>OZ244918.1:0-2929842 GCA_965221865.1 Candidatus Poriferisocius sp. | reverse complement strand
AGCTGGCCAGCTAAATCGCTAATGTTTTCATAAGGCTTGTAGCTACCGCGCAATGGAACAGGACATGGGTTTGTGCTATCTGCGCCATACAGTCGCTGTAAATGCTCTAACACAATTGCACCAGGTTGGCTTAGCACTGCAGATAAAACTATGACATTAGCATCTACTGTCATCTGGCTAACTTCAGGGTTACCTCCATCTGCGCCACACAGCTGATTAAGCACCAAGTTTTCAGCAGGCGTTAGCTCGCCCGGTTCTTCTGTGTCGTGCTCCGCCATCTGTAAACCAAACCAACACATTGCAACTAGAGCGTTGTGATTGTTGAAACCTTTGAGCTTGCACCTTCTAAAGCACGCTCATAATCAGTCCATGTAATAGTTGCCCCAATCTTGTCGCGTATTGCCAGCGCTAGCAAGACTTCTATTTGCCTCTTCGGTGGTTGACCAGTTGATGTGTTGGAGGTACTCATCGCTGAACCCGTCTACAGCTACACGAATATCCACGTTGTCCCCATAATTCTGTCGATAAGGTTAACAAAGTGGCCACAGATCGCACAACCCCTGTAACCCTATGTTTATTGGGGTCGTTCCTTTGAAGACTTGAAGAAGCATCCACCAAAAAGAGTACGTTTACCGCAAACTCTCCATTTGCCAGAGCCTGACATTGTGAGGCTAAAACAGAGTTTTTCGTTATCTTGAGGTTGGGCCACAGACACGCCAGCAAAGCAGGTAGATAAAACTGCGATGCCCAAAACTGAGCACACCAAACGAGATAACACTGTAATCAAACTGCCACCAGCAAACTAGCAGCAGACCATGCCAGCAATCCTGCTGCTAGCAACGTTGCCCAACTATATATAAGCCTAAGAACATGCGGAGAAGAAGCGTTGTGCTGTCTTTTACCTTGTATCTGAGCTGTAGCAGCGGTTACATGCAGCCCCCAGCACACACAAAAACAAGCTAGCACCACGCCAAAACTGTTAGACATCAAACCAACGATCACAGCAACAATGAGACTCCCGCCAAGTATCACTTTGCCAAATCCCCGCAAAGAAACACGGCTAGGCTTTATTGGCGCTGAAGATGTGTGTGCCTGCGCCCACCGATCACCTGAAGATTGTGCTAGAGGATCAGGCATCGATCAATCACTACTTTTGCTTTCTCCTAGTACCTTTTGTTTTTCGTCCATATCTTCTCCTTTCACACTTATGAGACCGCTCACCAGCTGTGGCTGCAAGGGGTGAGCATAATAACAGCTATGTTATATAAAAAACAAATTATATTCAGCAAGCAAGCAAACACAGCAGGCGGGCAACATAGCGTAGAAGAGTTGCGTGATTACTTCCCATAACCACATCGCTTAGCGGGTTAGTAGCTCTGCCACTTGGTCTTCGCAGCGTTGTCTAGAGTCGGGCCGGGTTTGGGTTAGTCGTTGTCTTTGATGGTGATGATGGCCTGCCCGTCGCCGATCTCCACACTCTTAGGATCTGACAACATGATCTGGAACTTCTCATTGGACTCTTTAATAAAATCATCCCTCACATAAACACCCAAATGCGCCCTAGTGAAGCCCGGACGGAACCTTAACGTCCCACCTCGCCCACCAAAATCATCGCCAATAGAGGCAAACTCAGTCCCACTGCCAATAGCTTTAGTCACCCATCTCACGGTCACTAAATGATCCACCGGCTTGCTTAGCACAGCAACAAAATTATGCCAACCACCCCAACCATCACCCTCACCGACAACCTGATCAGCGATCACCACTGTCGCCGCATCCACAGCTGGTGTTGGCGGGTTGTCGTCGTCTGTGATGTTTACGGTTGCGGAGGCTGCGGTGGAGTCTACGTCGTAGGTTGCGCCGTCGGTGATTGTTGTGGTGACTGAACCGTCGGTTTCGTCGGTGGTGTCACCGGTGGTTGATACTGTGAGGGTGGCTGTGCCGCTGGTGGGAATGGTGACGGTGCGGTTGCCGGTGGTGACGCCGAAGCTACCTGATGCGGTTACGTTCACTGTTACAGTAAGTGAACTTAACGGCGTAGGACTCGCGGTGAGAGTGAACGACGCCGCACTGCCTTCAGTCACATCGCTGCCTGCAGTGATACTCACCACCGGTGTTGGCGGGTTGTCGTCGTCTGTGATGTTGACGGTTGCTGAGGCTGCGGTGGAGTCTACGTCGTAGGTTGCGCCGTCGGTGATTGTTGTGGTGACTGAACCGTCGGTTTCGTCGGTGGTGTCACCGGTGGTTGATACTGTGAGGGTGGCTGTGCCGCTGGTGGGAATGGTGACGGTGCGGTTGCCGGTGGTGACGCCGAAGCTACCTGATGCGGTTACGTTCACTGTTACAGTAAGTGAACTTGACGGCGTAGGACTCGCGGTGAGAGTGAACGACGCCGCACTGCCTTCAGTCACATCGCTGCCTGCAGTGATACTCACCACCGGTGTTGGCGGGTTGTCGTCGTCTGTGATGTTGACGGTTGCTGAGGCTGCGGTGGAGTCTACGTCGTAGGTTGCGCCGTCGGTGATTGTTGCGGTGACTGAACCGTCGGTTTCGTCGGTGGTGTCACCGGTGGTTGATACTGTGAGGGTGGCTGTGCCGCTGGTGGGAATGGTGACTGTACGGTTGCCGGTGGTGACGCCGAAGCTGCCGGATGCGGTTACGTTCACTGTTACAGTAAGTGAACTTGACGGCGTAGGACTCGCGGTGAGAGTGAACGACGCCGCACTGCCTTCAGTCACATCGCTGCCTGCAGTGATACTCACCACCGGTGTTGGCGGGTTGTCGTCGTCTGTGATGTTGACGGTTGCTGAGGCTGCGGTGGAGTCTACGTCGTAGGTTGCGCCGTCGGTGATTGTTGCGGTGACTGAACCGTCGGTTTCGTCGGTGGTGTCACCGGTGGTTGATACTGTGAGGGTGGCTGTGCCGCTGGTGGGAATGGTGACTGTACGGTTGCCGGTGGTGACGCCGAAGCTGCCGGATGCGGTTACGTTCACTGTTACAGTAAGTGAACTTGACGGCGTAGGACTCGCGGTGAGAGTGAACGACGCCGCACTGCCTTCAGTCACATCGCTGCCTGCAGTGATACTCACCACCGGTGTTGTGGGGGAAGCACATAGCGCTTTTTCTTGTTCGATGCGTTCGAGTTCTTGGCGGACTGCTTGCCAGCCGTTCCAGATCTGTTCGGCTGCGGTTGCTTCTGTGGCTGTGAAGGGTTCAAGTGTGTCGGAGGTTTCGACCCCGAAAGCGATGAGGACGCGTAGCCAGTTATGGCTGTAGTCGGATCTGGTGCGGTTGGTTTCGTGGTAGCTTCTCACCAGGTCGACTAGATCGGTGCTGGTTGGAGTGACCGTGCAAACCGGTGGCGGTGTGGTGAGCGGAACGCGATCAGCGGACGGTATCAGCGTCAACGCTGTGATACCTGGATGATCTGCGGCGTATTTGTAAGCGCGGTACACCCAAGTGTCGCTGGAGTTAGCGGGAGAGTCGCCTTTGGGTACAATCTCAGTTCCTCTGGCGAGTGGGGAAATGTAGTGCCAGACCACCGTCCCGTCAGATGTCACTTCGCTGATTCTGGCGTGGTTGCCCTCGGTGATGAGCGTATTGCCGTTGGGCAGTCGCTGAGCGTTCGACATGATCCAAGTGTGCTCAGCAAGGCGATGAGTCCACAAAAGAGTCGGCAGCATGAACCCCTTACCAGCCCGCAAGTAGGCATGGCCTGAGGAGGGGAAGGCCAGCTCATCTGCCGATGCGTAGTTGCGCAGGAACCCGGGATGCTCATGGCCATTGTTATAGATCAACACGTTCCCTGCGCCCTGCAACCCGCTGGGTATCCAATGGGCGTTGTGTGGGAAGAACAATCGCTGATCGATTTTGCTCCCGTTATCGTGGGTACGCGGGTTGCCGTAGCGGTAAAGCAGATTTCCGCCTTGGTTGCTATTGCCACCGGAACCGGTCGCCGCCTCCGTTGTGGTCGTGCTGTGGTCGATCACCCAGGCTTCGCTGAAGTGACGGGAGGTGATCAAAATCTGATCCAGAGAAGCATTGTAATCTATGGAGTTAAGGTGCGTCAGATGGTGCGGATTTTGTAAAAATCCGTTGCTGCCGTCGCGTATCTGACATATCCCATAGTTGATATCGATAAGTTCGGGATGATCAGCGATCGTGCCATAGTTGTCTTTGGTGGAGTCATGATCTTGAATCAGATGATCCCAGACGTTCCACTTCCAGACAACGGTCCCGCCGTTCGAGCCAGTGGGTTTGATCTCGATGATCGAGTCTACTTCCAACCCCTTAGTGCCGAGGCAGGAAGGGTCCGCGCCAGCGGCGATAGATTGTGCTCTTGTGTAATATTCTGATTTGATGAATAAAAAGTTACCGTTGGCTAGCTTGGCAACATCGTGATGGAGTTCAGCGGCTGTGTACTGATATACCGCTGTTCCGTCAGAGCCGATTTCGCTGACACTTAAGCCGATGTTTCCCGTTACCAGGTTGCCGCTGTCTAGAAGCTTCACTAAACGATCGGGAATGTCCCAGCTATAGGCTTTTCGACCTTCATTGTCAATCAGATAAACGCTGTTGTGCCACACGCCGGTCAGCAGCGTGTAGCCGTCAAGCGCTCCAGTCTCATTGACGTGCAATCCGACCCCGCTGTAGGCAGCGGACGTTCCCACAGCAACGGTTGCCGCGCTCGGATTGGCGATGGTGTATGTGCTGTCGGCTACTAAAGCCACCGTCACCGATGTAGTATCGGCCGTATAGTAAATATGTTCTGCTTCAGATGCTTGAGAGGTGACCAGACTTTGCGAATAGTCAAGGGTTTGGTTGCCAACACCAGCAACTGAATACTGGATCGTCAGCGACCCTGTTGGCGCTGGCGCGACAGTGAATGTGCATACCACTGCGCCGGGTGTCACGGCATTTTGTGCCACCGCAGCCGCCGAGGCCGGACACGACACCGAAACCGTAGGCAAGTTCTGCGCCTGTGCCGAACGCTGAGCACCCACGGCAACCTCGACAAGTGACACAACCAATAGTGTCACTCCAGCTAGCAGGGCCAAAAAGAAGAAAAAAAGTGAAACTCGTACCGTGGCAAAGCGCATGACCAACTCCTTGCGATTGTGCTGAATCTGCAATCAATCTTACATGGTCTCTACCCTTTTTTGTGCGAATTGTTCGTGTAAACAGCTTGCCACAGGGGAGGGGAGTGGCGGTTACAGTGTCACCACATGCACGCTATGCTCTCTGTTTCCTACCATATATGAGATGGACAAATTCTTGTTAGAGTCACCTCAGTAGATCATCACAGTGTTAGATATTGAGGCTACCTGCTGGAATGATGGCAACCACAAACGCTCTGAGATGGAAACCATAGAAATCGGAGCGATGCAAATAGCCTACGACATGTCGCTTCAAGATAGTTTTCAGGCATACATCAAACCTGTGGTACACCCCAAACTAAGCGATTTTTGCGTAAAGGTTGTTTACGCGTGATGCGGGTGTGTCGCTGATGGTGGTGTGGTGTTGGTGGAGATTGTAGTGGTGTGTTCATGTTTGGAGTCGACGTCTGCGGTCGGGTTGTCGTTTTGAGTTTGTAGTTGTATAAGAATTCTTCTGTGAGGGTACGGTTGCACCGTTCAGCTTTAGCTGTTGATTTGGGGTTGGTAGGGTTTGGTGAAGGTATGTGTGATGGCTTGGTAAGCGAGTTGTTCAACGAATTTTTTGGATTTGAAGTTAGCTCCGTTGTCTGTGATGATTTCGTCTACAGTCACTCCAATGGAGCGGAACCATAGACGGGCTCACCCAAAGAACTCGCAAAGTGTGACAGCGGTTTCGTTGTCGAGTGCCTCCACGTAAGCCAAGCGGCTGTGACCTGTTTATTGCTACATGTGAGTAGCTGTAACCCAGTCTTAGTCGCCGGCAGGTTCCACAAGATACGGTGTTCCCTTTGCCATGAACTTTCCATCCGCCTCTAGGAGAGGATTTTACCTACTTTTTTGATGTCCAATATGTATCAGATCACCAGGTTCAGCTCGTTCATAACGGCGTATCACCTTACCAGCAGACCGATCAATCCCTGACAGACATCTCAAACCGTTACACACCAAAACACGATGCACCGTAGACGCTCACATTTTCAGTCAGACTGCTATAGGAGCGGGCCCCCAACGCTTCCAACAACGCAACCCACATACTCTAACCTCAACCCCAGCACTGATACGCCTCGGTGACCGGTGAGGCTTTGACAACCGATCCACCAAACCAGCATCACCTTCAACTTGCCAGCAATGCCACCACTTAGCCACCGCAACCCGCGAAACACCCATCTGCGCAACCACATGAGCCTGAGGCATCTCAACTTGAATCCGCGCAACAACCACCAACCTGCCCACAAAAGTCAAAGGTACACTAGAATGTGATATTGAGCCTCCTTAGCTCAGTGCAATAGTCAATAACCACCACACTGATACAACAGGCTCACCCAATAGTGGAGCTAACAACTTCCATGGACACTACACCTAGCAGACGAGACAGATATGAAGCTTGAGGTGGATAAAGAAACACACCAAAAGCTGATAGCAGAACAAGATGCTTGTGAAATGCATCTGGTGAAGATGCATAGACTGGCTGGCCAGTGGAAATTCCTGGCGCTTATTTGCGAAAAACGCGCTGCCACCGAAGGTATATCTGAGCCGCATAAAAGAGCCCTTCTAGACAATGCTCGCATCTACAAAGAAGCGGCAGAAGAAGTATCACCTAGTGCTGATATGGATATAGAGAAGTTATTCAAATAGTACATAGGAAACGGTTCAGATGGCAGTGTTAGGCGAATATCGCTGCCGCCTTGTACCGTCATTTACCGCGTTAGCTACTTTTACCCTCTGAAACCACTGCATCCCTAAGCGAGTATTATCCGATCATGTCTGTCTGGTACACATCCGATCATCATTTTGGGCATAGCAATATCATCCGTTACTGTGAGCGTCCTTTCAGTTTTGTAGGTGAGATGAACGAGGCGATGGTAGAGCGTTGGAATGAGCGTATCTCCGCTGACGATGAGGTGTGGGTATTAGGCGATGTGGTTATGGGAAGTAATCACGCAACTCTTCGACGCCATGTGGCACGCCTGCGAGGACATAAAATTCTTGTGCCAGGCAACCATGATCGCTGCTGGGCGCACAAAGGCAACCATGTGAAAGCACGAGATGCTTATTACAAGCTGGGAGGTTTCGAAGACATCGTAGACAATCCCGATCCGCACACAATCGGTTCTCATAGCGTCAAACTAGATCATTTCCCTTACAGGTTAGACCCTAAATATGATCAGAAATACCAGCATTTACGACCTGTAGACGATGGGAGCTGGTTATTGCACGGGCATATCCACGAAAAATGGCGGCAAAAAGGAAGACAGATCAACGTTGGTGTAGACGTATGGGATTACGCGCCTGTGTCTTCTGATGAAATAGCGAATCTGATAGCAGCAGGACCAAATAATCTCTGCAGGCATGGGGAACGACTAGAAGAGGTGCCGCTGAGTTCTAACTAAGCTCATTAGCGAAACAATTTTAGCAGCAATATGGTAGACTGGTGTTCGTGGGAACTCTGGTATCGCCTCGCGATTTACGAGACATGATGGTAGAAGAAGGTATACAGTTTGCTTCTTCCACTGAGATTGGTGAATGGATTGGATGCAGTCCAGCTCAAGTGTCTACACGACTACGAGGAGCACGTCAAGCTAACGAAATGCTGTGCGTTACCAATGGCGGCTGGGTGCCAGTCGTATCACCAAAACGTCTCAATGTTAAGACTTTTATAGACCCTATGATGCGGCACTTGGGATATGAGTATTACATAACCGGCATGTCAGGTGCAGCCGCTTTTGGAGCTGCACATCAAGCAGTCTTTGCCACGCACATAGCTACTAGTGGACATGTCCGAAGCCGCGTTTTTGGTGGAGTATCTCGTCTAAGGGTGTTTCGTAAAGAAGATGCTTCGATAATACCTACGCAACAAAAATCTATTCAAAGTTGGACAGGGCATTTATGTTCTATAACAGTCGGCACACCTGAGGTGATTTTATTCGATCTGTTCTCAACCTGTAATCGCTTGTTTATAGATTCTCAACTAAACGCTTTTTGCGAGTTCCTAGACCCAGGTCTAAAGCAACCCTCGCTAATAGATGCAGACAGAATTGCTGCAACAGGGCTTTTATATTCGCTTCAAACAAGACAACGTGTAGGGTTTCTTTTAGAGAAAATATCTAATTATGTGAAGCGTGACTTCGATTTAGACCCTTTACGCTCCACGATGCCATCCCATTTACGCATGGTGGAGTTGGAAAAATGTCCTGATAAGTATGACCCACCAGTAGCAGTGAGTGGGCTGTGGGGCGTTAGGCAGTGGGACGATTTACACCCTGATATTACATGTTAGATCGAGTAACTATTGAACAATGGGAGTTGACTCACCCATGGACTGAATATGAACAAGTTGAGCAGGATTTGCTGTTAGAAGGCATATTACACAAACTCTCTGAAATCCCTCTTGCGAAGTCTCTTGTGTTTATTGGTGGGACTTGTCTTCATAAAATGCATGCCGGAAACCCTGCACGGTATTCGGAAGATTTAGATTTTTCTTGGACAAGTGACGACACTGTGGATGGTTTATTGTATGCAACTAAAGAGGCGTGCAGCGATATCGGTTTTTCGGACACTGAGGTAGTCCCATCCAGTGAGGCGCGTTTCCCTAAAGTACTGTTCTTTTATCAAGGCTTCGATGGTGAGCGAAGGAAAATCAAATTTGAAGCCGATACAGTGCGAAGCTCCTATCTTGAAGGCAAAACAGTGGTGTTGCCTTTAGAAACTCGCAGCCCATGGCTTACCGCTACATCAGAGATTCCTTGCGCTTCATTAGAGGCTTTAGCAGGGATGAAAATTGTTGCTGGCACTTCACGCCGCAAAGCACGCGACTGGTACGACTTCAACTACCTGCGAAACACATTGAACGTGTCGCTAGATGATGCTGTTGCTTGCGCTGATGAACTGAAACCAAGCGGCTGAAAACCTGTGAGGCGACATAGGTTCGTGCAGAGAATAGCTCGATCACCTAAACAGTCTCACGATTTTTGGGAAGCACTGGAAGACTACCTGCCTACAGGTCAGACAATCACCTCAGCAGAGCGCAGTCGGATCACAGATACGATGTTAGACACTCTCAACGCTTTTGCTAAGACTCAACAACCCACAGCTTAAAAATGTTGAGAATACTCATTATTGGGACATTCGATCTGTGCGTGCAAAAACAAAAAGTTTGGATGCAAAAAAAGCGGGCATCCTAACTAAGCCCGTCAGCAAGAGTCGCTACACCCCGGCAGTCGTGGCGAGACGAGAATATTCGCGTTTCGCCACGACTGCCAAAATCTTCAATAGTGGGCTTTCAACCAACGCATAGTTGCGGCTCCAGTGGATATCACCGAAGCAGCAGAACTGTATCCAATCGCTTGGCGATGGCCAGGTCCCAACGATGACATTCATGGCTGGCAGCCAGTAAGTGAGAATGGTAGTGGTGCTGCCTCTGAACTAGAAGTAATCCCCTTAGCAGCTCAAATCAATCGCACTTTATGGGGTGGTGAAGCTGGAGGTGGGTTCGCTGTTTGCAGATCAAACGACGGCATCCTCGGTACTGTGTTAGAAGCTGAAGCTGCAACCGCTCTGCGGGTTCCTGGTGAAGTGGGGGAGAAGAGGCGGTGCGTTGAATGCCCAGCGGCTAGCCGAAAAGGCCCTGAGGCTTGCAAGTCGCAGCAAATTATTTGGGCGTTGACACGACAGCATCATTCTTCGCCTATACGAATCCGCTTGCCGCACTACGCTGCGCGTGGGTGGCGTGTCTTTTTACGGCAGCACACACGCGAAGTTTTAGGCACCACTGTTCTGTCGTTATCTGCTTCGGATTGGGACACTCAGTTTCCAAAAGTCACAGTAAGCATAGTCAGAAATCTAGACGATGCAGGTTTGCAACTTGTTGATGAAGTCTTGAATAACCACGTATTCGGAATGTTGGCATTAGGGGTCAATTTTGAGGAAGAAACCTCAGATACAGCTAACGACTCTAATTCACCTCAAGCTGACATATTGTTTGGCCCTGAGCCTTCATCTGCGGCTCCTAAGAACTCTGCTGCTGACGAGCAGCACGGAGAGTAAAAGGGGACAGAGGAGATGCTGCGTAGGGGACACGATGCTGACAGAGTAGAAGAATTGCTAGACATGTTGGGTGGGGGTAGGCGTGGCAATCGTTGGAGTTGCCCCACACCTGAACATGCTGATGAAAACCCGTCATGTTCTACGTTTGTAAGGCGAGACGGGCGGACAGGGTGGAAATGTTTTTCTTGTGGTGCGAGCGGCGATCTTGTGGACTTGTTAGAAATAGCAGGAGCAAGCCGCAAAGAAGCTCTGGTTTCTGCGGGGATCATAGAAGAAACCCCAGAGCCACCTCGCAGGCGCAAACAAACTCAAAAACGACCTGCTCAAACCTGTAAGGGGACTACTCGGACGGTTCCAAACCAACCAGATACTGATATACCGCCCGCTTGGGTTTACGATGATGCGCCTCACCCTGCTGACACTGTGGATGATCGCACCTACAGTCGCCACCCTGAGGGTACTGGTCAACAACAGAGGGGCATTCGGAGCGTCGCAAATAACTCCCGGTCTGCAAACAAGCGGGACGAAGGTAAAGCGAAACAAACCGAATCTAGACACAATGTTTTGATGGGCACCGATTTATCGCAAGTTTTGAAAAAGGGCACTGCAACTACTCGCCCGAAACGAACCTCAAAGAGGGCGTACAGGTTAGGCTCACACACAGCAGAAGAAATTTTGAGTGGGAAACATCAAGAAACCTCACAAACTAGGGGCAGTATGCGCTCTTCACAGCCACCGCAGCGTGAAGGTGTGATTGTCCGTCCACCTGAAACTGAGATGATTGATGCTGGTAAAGTGTTCGTTAATTCTTTGTCAGGCCACCAGTATGTAATGTTTGAGAAATGGGTAGAAACTTGGCCTGAGAAAATCGTTAACGAAGCTCATATTGCTGCTACTACGCGTCAATGGGGGTCTCAACGACTACCTGTTGCACGCATTCCTATTTACGATCAGATGGGCGTTCCCGCAGGTTGGAGTGATCGTGTGCTGCATCAAAACGCTGAACGCAGATGGTTGTACTCGCAAGGCTTGTCGGTGCGATGTGTGGGTGCGGAGCGTTTATCGGCGCCTGACAACGAAGACGAGTATGTGTGGCCTGAGGTTTGGCTGGTAGAAGGCCATAGCGACTGGTTGACAGGGCTCACACTGTCAGATGTGATAGCAGGTGGTAAAATCCCAGTATTAGGCGCAAATGGGACATCAGCAATGCCTACATTGGCAGGATTGTTAGGCCAAGAGAAATTAGCTTATCGGCTGGTCGTTTTCGCAGATCATGATAAAGCTTCGATTGATGCTGCTAGTAGAGCTGTTATTGCTTGGCAGGAGTATGGCGACTCCGATCTAAAAAAAGATATCTCTCGTTCTGTGATCCTGTCCACACCAACTGAAGAGGGACACGCACGAGGGAAAACTGATATCACTGATTTGTTGAGAGCACATGGGCGGGAGGCTCTGGCTAACCGCACTGTCGAAGCGTTAGAAGCCTTACCTGCTAGTGCTGGTAAAAACCAAGACTGGGTTTGGTGTGGGCGTAAACCACGTTGTTTGTTGAGGCCAATCGCATGTTAGAAAAATTAAACGCTGGATATTATGATCGCATTCTTGCTGATAAGGAAGCTAAAGAAACAGAGCGTAAACAAGCAGAGGAGCAACCTAAAGATTTCTATGTAGAGCTCGCTGAAGAAGTTCATAACGCAGACTGGGATATCCGCAAAGAAAAAATTGCAGGCTCTTTGATCCCTCAAAGCGCTGGTGGATTGGAAATAGCTTTAGCCCTGCTAGGTATAGGAATTCGTTACAACGAGCGGGCAGGTGATATTGAGTGGTCGTTTGTTGACACTGAAATACCTCAGCTCTGGCATGTCAATACTGACAATGAATGGGTTCCACAAAGCGACCTGATCGATTCGCGTGTTCGTGAAGCTATCCGCGACATGTTTATGTTTGATACAGGGCAGCCAGCTATGTGGAACAAAGAGCGGTGGACTACTTCGCTTTATGCTCTCGCTGATTTTATGCGTGTTGACCCGTTTCTAGAATGGGTGAAAACTTTACAGTGGGATAATACCCCAAGGCTGGATTTTTGGATTGAAACTGTGTTTGAAGTCCAAGAAGGCCAAAACCTTGATTTGGTTCGCTGGGCTTCTAAACAGATTTTGATTGCAGCATGTAAGCGTGCTGAGCATCCAGGTGCGAAAATGGATCAGATGGTCGTTTTAGCGGGGCCGCAGGGGATTGGGAAAAGCCAGTGTTTAGCTCATTTATTGCCACCTCAACATGGTGAGTGGTTTACAGATTCTTTCAGCTTTCTACTAGATGAGCAGAAACGCGTTGAAGCCACATTGGGCACTGTCATTGTAGAAGTTGGGGAGATGGCTGGTAGCACTAGGCGGGAAGCTGCCGAGATCAAACAGGACATGGCGCGTACTGTAGACAAGATACGCCTCTCTTACAGGCGCAATGCTGAGCGTTTTGTGCGACGACATGTGCGGGTTGGTACTTCAAACGGTTCAGGTGATTTACCCAACGATCCGACAGGTTTGAGAAGGTTCGTGCCGATAGACCTTGTATCAGTGAACCAATCAGAGATCAAAGAACCTAAAGAAATTAAGGGTTGGATGGATGGTTGCCGTGAGCAGCTATGGGCTGAGGCGTGGGCGAGACGCAGCGAGTCTATCTTCACTGAAGGTGCATTGACTAGAGCAGCTGCTGCGGCAGCGGAATCGCATCGGTACGCAGATGAAGCTTTAGAACTCTTAGCTCATGAGTTTGCTCTTGATCAGAAAGGTGAAAAGTTCACTATCCGCGATTTCATGCAGTGGTTAGACAGCAAAGCTCAATATACAGGTCGTCTTGACAATGCTCGATGCACGAAGGCGTTGCAGAATGTTGGTTGTGAGCGTGTGCGTGAGAGATCAGGGCAAGGATACAGGGGCCGATATTTCGTTCTTGGGTCTGCCAAGAAAGACAAGGTTGAGGAAACTCCTACGAATGTCATTAATGAGGTTGCTAACACCACTTCTTCTTCTGAAACAGTAAACGAACAGCAACCAGCGGCACCTCCACCGCAGAGGACTGTTGGTCCTGATGAAGTGTTTTAGACGCGCATTCTTCAACCACGTTTCAGGTATTCGCCGCGGCACGCTTGTTGATTTATACTTGCAGTCTATGTTCATCTACCACGGGAGCCCCACCGTTTTCATTATCAGATGAAGTGGGTAACCACTCACCGTCCGCCTGGCGGACTTGTTGCTGCACTCGATTTCGAGACGACAGGATTAGATGCTGAGGACGAGAGGATCGTTCAAATAGGACTAGTCGTAAGCAAGCGGTTCAGTGTTATTGATAGGTGGAGTGTGCTAGTGAATCCTGAAGGTCGTCCGCTAACCCGTAAAGCGGCTGATATAAATGGGTTTACTGATGAGCAGTTAGCGTTGCAACCTTTCAAATTCGCTGATTTAGCGGATGAACTCGAAAAACGAACTGCGAATGCTTTGATTGTGGCTCATCGTTTGCCTTTTGAAGTACAATTTTGGGCTGCTGAATGTCGCAGAGCTGGTCGCAAACCGCCTTTGAGAGCTGGGCTTTGCACGCGACTGCTAGGACACGTTGCGACAGACGGGTATAAAGCCTATTTGCAAGGGGTTATCGAGTATTTAGGGGTTGACTGTAGCGATCTTGATTTAGACGCTCATGATGCTTTGCAAGACGCTGAAGCATCATTGCGTATCTATGAATATGTGCTGCGTGACATGGGTTGGAGAAGCGCATTACGAGAACGACATGATACGAATATCCACGATGATGTGTTTGATTATTTAGAGACTAACACAAAAGCAGAAATAGATATATATAAAGCAGCTAAACGAGGAACTTTGAGCGACCTCAACGTATTATCCGAACAGTAAATCTTCTCGTTCTGCGTCGTTGAGCGTAGAAATGTCTAATGGTATCTGTGGTGTTGGAGCTGGAGCAAGTGCAGCAGGTTGCATTTGAGGTGCCACAGTAGCAGGCGTGTCAGGTGTTGGCGGGGGAGTCGAAGGAGCTGATGGTTGTTGTGATTGAATCTGTGTGGGTATACGAGACGTTTTCGGCATTGGAGTGGATTGAACTCGGCTACCATCAGGAAGTCCTATCACGCGGCCATGCTGGTTAGGCCCAGCTTCTAAAGCGGCAGGCAGTTTCGGCCAGTAAGCATCTGTAGGCAGGTTTTTCATCAGTTCCCTGCGATCATCGGGTATGTTAGGTCTGTTATGGTCAGGGCGATCCATTAGCAGTCCTCTAAAAGACTCGTAGCCGAAATCACCGCTAATCATTCCCCGCCCTTTCGCGCGGATACGTTCTAAACCGTTTTGGTCGATAATCACTCGTGATGCCACATCATCAGCGGTTTTCAAACCTAAGCGGCGGCATTGCTGTTTGACGACTTGAGGGATTGATTTATTGGTTGGATACTGCGTCGCGACGATAATGTATATGCCCGCACCACGACTTTTGCGAGCTAACTCTGCTATGTGCCCGTTCAATTCTTCCCAATGCGGTTTATCGTCTTTCAAGGGTGGGGAAGCGAAATATGAGGCGCATTCTTCTACCACTAAAAAGAGGTATGGGAAGTTGATTGAACTGCTACCTTCGGGGTCTTTACGTGCTATTTCTCTTGCCTCAGAAAGTTTTTGTGGGGCAAGAGGATGAGATGACATAGCGGCATATCTGTAAGTCATTTCATCGACCGCTTCGCTGAACATTGCTGCTGCGGATTCCCACGGTGAAGCAGGAGTAACAGTTCCATCTATAAACCTTTTGACATGCGCTAAATGCTGATATGCCTGTAGTTCGTTTTTTGGTTCACACATCCACATTTGCACATCGTCAGGATGATTATTGTTGAAGATTTGGACTAGGCACGAGTTGATAATTCCCGATTTACCTGAACCTGAACCGCCTGCTATCAGCAAATGGGGTTCTTCATGGTCCCACGCATATTTGATAAGTTCACCATCCGATCCCATCCCGACTATCCATGAAGGATCAGGGCTGCCCAGTTGAGGTGTGCGTATCGTTTCTTGCAGGTAATCGGTGAACATAAACAGCCCGTCAAGCGGGTCTTGTTCACCAATTACAAGCGCGAACTGTGAAGGATTTTTATGGTTTTCTTTAGGCAAAATGTACGGATAAGCCGAAGTGGATGCCAGTTTATTGATCGTGTTGTACGAGGCGATTGCCCCATAGTCAAGGCCAGGTGGCAGACTGAAATGCAACTCATCTAAACCAAATTTAGTTGAAGCGATTCTTTCTAATCTTGGGGGTCTGCGGTCTGAACCTAAAAGTTTTGCTGAAGCCAAATATGCAGCCCAATCAGCTTCATGCACATCCGATTTCAGGTAATCATTGATGAATTTGGCGTGTTTAGGGTGCCCTCCGAAGTACAGGATCAGGTGGCTTTGCCCTGGGATTGTGTGCGTGCGTGCCCATTCGCAGCCCAATTTTTCAGCGATCTGATCTATTTTCGCTGCAACCTGGTCGACTGTCACACCATCTGTTAATACCCAGGCGCTTTCTCGGATGCAGGAAGCTGAAGTGGGGGTAGTAATAATCTGAGTTGACACTTGAATAGGTCGGCAGAGTTTCAGTTTTGCGAAAGCGGAAATAACCGCAGCGCGGCAAGCGAAGGCTCCTGTGAGAGTATCGGTGCTTGGAGTGATGTGTGGGGTAGGCCCTAAATCTTGCAGCTCATATGAAACTGTGAAAACACCCCAATCCGCTACTCCAGGACTGCTTTGATAGGCATCGCAAACCACTCGTGCTTGACCTAATGCTGACGACAGTTTTTCACCTAAATCCGAGTACTCTGTGCGGTCATGTCCAGCTTGAATTTGAAAAGCTACAATACGGTGTGTCGGATCGTCTTCGGGCAGATCATTTTCGACTATGTAAGCGGGAATGCTTTCTTCTTGGTTTTTGAGACGCATGATCGATAGCCATCGCAGTCGCCATTGAGCGATTTGTTCCTGCCGATATAACCAGCCTGCTTTTTGATCGTCTATATCGTTTTGCAGCACTCGCCAGCTTGCGACCACTAATCCTGTTGTGCCAATCACCCCAAAAAACCACCACCCTGCAAAAGGATGTGCGACTGCATAGATATAATCTGCTACAGCGGCTGCGGCAACACCAAACAACACTGCAAGAACAGGCCATTTTAGGAGTCGTTTGAAAAATGAACCCCATGGTTCTGCGACTATTGCTGGAGGGGCTAAACATTCTCGTTCACCTATAGTCATGATGCGTTTAGCTGCAAGTTCCTCAGTGACGATGACCCATCCGAAAATTCCGCTGAGCAGCGCAGCGAACAGAGTTCTGTTGGTTGGGTCGAATGGGGGGAGAGTTTGAATCTGTAAATGGCTTAGCATGGTGCTGATAGAAAGGTCTGCGAATACAAACGCGATAGCTAACAATATGCCTGCTAGCGATTGGTAGGTGACTGGGCGCAACAATCCTGCGGGGGGTTGCAAACCTTCAGGTTCGTTTGGGTCTTGCGCGACTTTAGGCGGCCCTAACCGCCATATATCTGATAAGAAACCCAGTAAAGGTTTGCGATGGCCACGTCCCCAGCGAGCAAAACCTATTCCAGTGTCATCTTCATTCATCATGAGAGGAGATGGGGCAGCCCATGCCGCACCTGTTACAGCTAGCCACACACAGAAACCAAGTGGGACTACAGCGAATCCAAGCAAACCAACTGCTAAAACGCAAAAAAGGAATATTAACAGTTTGCGTTGAGGTGTCCAAGCAGTCACAGATTCACCATTTTGATGCTAGAAGCACGGACAACATGTGTTAGGAGTGTCTGCTTTTGGGTAAGTATTGCAGCATGGACATCAATTGTTACACTCAGAACTGCACCGCTCATTCAAATGGGATTAATGCTGCTTGGAACGTAGTAGCAACTGTTTTGATCTCGACGATGCTTGCTTTTCTATTGCTACCAGCACAATCTTTATCAGCACAGAACGAGAACAACGTCAACGACAGTATACGAGGCGCATGTGTGGATAAAGATGGGAATCGTTTAACAGGTGATGCTCTCAAAAAATGTCAAGAAGATGGCGGCGGAGATCAGGCGGCAGATACTGCGGAAAAGTTTTTTGATACTGATATTGGCCGTTTGATGGTGCAAGTGGCACGACTGATGGCGGTTGCTTTAGGCGTGTTTGCGATCATCAAGTTTGGATTAGCATTTTTCTCCCGCAACCAAGCAGGTGGAGGGTTAGGTCGGGCTGCTACACCAGCATTGATCGCATTTTTGGCGGCAGGTTTGCTACTTAATTTAGCTTTCACCGCACAATTGTTGACATGGTCTGCCGATCTTGTTGGACGATTCTTCCGTTCAATTGGCGATCTTTTGTTCTGATATTTATCTGTTATGAGAATGGTTTTGTTGACTAAAGTGCTCCGCCCCGGTGCGCCTCGTATCGGTCAGCTAACCGAAAATTTTGTGTTGCCACGTACTATCCCTGTTTTTGATTTAGTGGCAGGAATAGCTGGAGGATTGTTCGGTTTGCTGTTCGGGTTACTGTTAGGCGTTATCGTAGGCGCAGTCAACGTTTTAGCGGTTATGGTTTCACTGATTTTAGGCGCTGTGTTAGGTGTTGGTTTAGTGCGTTGGAAGCCTTGGCAAGGTGAGTCTGTGGCCACTGTTTTGAGAGTGTCTAGGCAAGCTCGCAGAAACGCTAATAAATTGACTTGCCCAGGCTCTGGAGAAGCACCTAACTACGATCCTGATTTCGGTGGGACTGTGTGCGCAGTATGCCGTGTTTTAGTTGATACCGAAGAAGGCATGGCTTTAGTCCATGATTGGAAACGTCAGTTCTACGTGGGCATGATGCCTGTTAGCGCGCCTATCACAGGTGCAGTACATTTCAGGCCAGGCAGCCGATTGGTAGAACGTAGCCAAACAAACCGATAATGCAAATAGCGCTTATTCTGCTGGTAACGGCTTGCAGCGCTTTTGCTCTATCACTCATCCCAGCTAGAAAACCGCTTAGAGCCGCGAGATGGTGGCCATTAGAGCCTATAGCCCCAAATTGCGATCCTGAAGCAGCGGAATTAGCTGTGAAAGGGATGGGCGCTCGTAGGCGCAAAGCTGTGGCTACTCTCGCTCGTATAGGTCACGATGGTGGGCGGCCAGAATTATGGTTAGGAGTGTCCGCTCCTCGCAAAGATCAGGCAGCAGTGCTTGCTAAACGCATAGCTGAGGCTGGTTGTTGCAAGCTCGGAGATTCCGCTAAACCGCCACGGTTGCCTACTGGTAAACGCAGGTGGTGGAGTGCAGTGCCGGAAGTAGTTGATGCTGAATGGCACGACAAAATGCTTATGCAAATATCACCAGTTCAGCAGCGAGAATTAGTAGCTACGTTTTGTGCCACATTTCCTGAACAAGTTGATTCTGTGCTGTGCGGGGGTGACGCTTGGGTTGTTTCTTTCGCACCTCATAAAGGGTCTTTGTGTGCTGCTAAAGCGATGAGCACTAACCCTGAGCTTGGTGAAGCGTGGGCTGGTGGTTCACAGGAAATGTGGGTGTATTCGTGGCCATCTCTGCTAGCAGTGTTAGCTGGTGTATCGGGTGCTGGGGGGTTGATACTATTTCTAGCAGGCTTGAACCTTGTTTCTGTGCCTGGGGTGAACAGTAGTGCGGCTGCTGTGATTGGTTGCATGGTTTGCGCTGTTGGGTTGACTGGATGCTGGATAAGTATTTTCAGGTCTCGCTCTGCTAAGCGGATAGAACAGTTTTGGCATTTACCTGTTGGCAGAAAAAGGTCACGCAAAGGTCGTGAATGGTCATCGGTGCCTTCAGGTCTTGTCGCAGGGTGGGTCAGTGGTGGTGAATCAACAACGGTGCAAGCTCATACTCGTTCAGCCGACGACGATTTAATTGTCCCTTCAGGTGTGAGAGTGGGAGCAGACGAGCAGGGTAGAGATTGCTATTTGTCCGATCACGATAGACAGTACGGGTTTTTCTGTGTGGGAACACCAGGATCAGGTAAAACTACGATGCTCCTAAACCTGTTACGAGGAGACGTGTTAGCGCAGCAGGCAGGCAAAAAAATTGGGGCAGTGTGGATAGAAACTAAAGGTGAAGGTGCTCAGCGGGCGCAGCAAGTTATTCAAGATGCGGGTGGTCACCCTGTTGTGTTGAAAGCAGCAGCATCTGAAGGCCCACGCTTAGAGTTGATCGACTGGGACGATCCTGAACGTTCGGCCAAATTGCTAGTCGATTCGATGCGGTATGCGTTCGAAGCAGACGCTATCCAAGATCGTTCTGTAGACGTGTTGACAGCGGCTTTTCGGTGTGTACTGACCTTACCTCCACAAGCAGTACGTGAGATGGGTTTCTCTAGCGGCAGACCTGATGTGATGCAAGCAGCGTGGAGGCTGCTAGGCGGAGGTCAGCAGAACAGGCTACCTCAGCAAGCCAGAGCGATAGCTGAAAAATATGCGCCTAATACTTACAATTCACTTGCAGATTATTTGCCTCCTCATATTTCTAAACGAGATTCAGAGCAAGTGACAATGGCTCCACGCAACAAGGTTGCAGCTTTGAGTGCATGTGTGGGTTTGTTCGCAGGATACGACAGGCAGTGGGCTTCGTTAGATCAGATTGTCGATCAACACTGGGCAGTGGTACTGGATTTGTCTCCTGCCTATGGTGGGGCTTACACCGAAACAACAGCGCAGCAAACCGCTGCGATTGCCATGTTTTGTTTGTGGGACACCATTAAACGGATTTGCCATGACTGGCAAGCGCAAGACAGATCGGTGGCTGTGTATTCCGATGAGCTTCATGATGTGGCGGGGTTCGGTGATTTTTCTCTAGAAGTAGTGGAATCGTTAGCAGTGCAAGGACGCAGTCGCGGTGTGCTGCCTGTTTTCGGCACTCAATACTTCAACCAATTGCGACCTAAAACACAAGAAGCAATACGCAATTTCGGGTCTCTTGTTGTGTTCCGCATAGCTGACGTCGAAGTAGCTCGCACTGCTTCTGATTTGCTAAGAGAAGTGTATTCCGCGGACGAAATCAGTGCATTAGAAACTGGTATGGGTGCAGCTCGTTTGTCTTGCAATTCTAAACCTCGGCCTGCGTTTACTCTCAGACCAGATAATTTGTAGGCGGCTGTTGTGGTAGATGTTGCTGTAGATGCTAACGCAAAGAATGCAGTCGATGTGGATGGTATGGGGGAAACAGACCTGACCCCTGTGGGTGGGGTTGTTCACAGAATCCCTGACGCTGTGTTAGGCACAGGTGTTCGTGATGTGGTGACGATACCAGCGACTTCGCGCTGTCCGTATCGACCTTGGTGGAAACGAGTCGATCCTTACTGGAATGATGGACTGTTTGATTCGCATATTGCGTGGTCAACAATGTTTAAAGCTGAAGGCATGTATAAATCAGCGGGAACAACCACGATTTACTTGGATTCTGCTAACAGCCCAGCAACCCATTTAGGGCGCAGTTTGAACTTGCCCGATGACACGGACGATCTCGCTTATTTGTATTCGTTGGTGTCAATACTGTTTGCTACAGGGATTG
This sequence comes from Candidatus Poriferisocius sp., assembly GCA_965221865.1. Taxonomy (GTDB): domain Bacteria; phylum Actinomycetota; class Acidimicrobiia; order Acidimicrobiales; family Bin134; genus Poriferisocius. The sequence continues at coordinate 2,909,055 of OZ244918.1, read as the reverse complement.
CTAGCACAGAACATTTACAAGCGCTAACAGGAGCTGATCCTGCGTTTATTCGAGGTGAACTGTTAGCAAGCGGGCTGGTGGAGTATTCGTGGCATCATTTCCCTGGAAGACCTTACCCGCGTCTACAAATGTGGCGTTTACGCAATAAATCTGATCATTGGAAACAGTTTGCAGCTCATTGTGTTCTGAATGGCTTAGTGGATGAGCTGTTTCCTGCTAGCCATCCTCTTAGTTCTTTAGGGGCTGGACGATCCCACGCACGACACCAAACTTTAGCTATTGAATTGGCTTTGCGAGCAATGGAAATAGGGCAGCGTTGGGTTGGATGGTTGCCTGAGCTTTTTTGTGTGCCCACCGCTTTTTGCCCGATCAACCATATTGGGCGTGAGAACAAAACAACGAAAATGCGTGCTGATGCGTGTTTAGTGCGTATTGATGGGGTCAGAGTGTTCATAGAAATTCAAGCGAACATGAACGCAGGTAATACTGAAGAAAAAATACGCCGCTGGGCGAACCTGTTAGACGAAGGCGCTTTTTCAGGTTTAGTGCTGTTTGTAGCCGCTGGAAGAGATTTGCTAGGGTCTACAGTCGCTCAAGGTATCAAACAGATGATTGTGGAGCACGTTTCGCCTCATGCTGCTCGTTCTATTCTTGTCGGATGGTGGCCTGATTACGCCCCTGATATTGGGCAAGTAGCAAGCACCGCAGGCAGTTTGCGTGCTGCTAGAAGGGTGGGGGAAGAATGGGAAGAATGCGATGCTGACACTGTGCCTGCTGACAGAGTGGAAGGAGACTGGCATTTGCTGTCATCTCTAAATTCTCTGGCATCCTCACCATCATGGGCAACCCAGTAAAGCGAGCTGCGTGAAATCATGATCGGACAGTCCATTTTCACGCTGCTATCACAAGGTGATCCCAAACTAGTACAAAGCAGAACTGTAGAAGGCATACAGGCTGTTAGAGAATATGTAGAGGGTTTGCGAAGGAGCAGTAGCCCGATTGAAGAGAAATTAGTTGATGGAAATGCTTTCGATTTTCTACCAATGTGGCGCTGGACATGGGTCAGCGATATCTGGACTGATTGGGAAGGTGGAGGACTGTTTTCGTTTGGCCGGAAAATTTTGAATGCAACATGGAGTGCGGTTTTAGAACTTTTGTTCACCTTGGCATCGCTACTGTGGGAGATCACTTCAAGCGTGCTTTATCTTACTTTATCTGCGGATTTTTGGAACGGGATCGTAGCGACTATAGGAGAGCAGTCGAATAATGTTTTGAGGGGTATCGGGTTTGGGGAAGGTAATGCTGCTGTGCTGTGGTTTGGGATTGGTGTGCTTGGTTTCATATTGGCAGCGTGGAGGCTTTTCAGAGATAGCGGTTCTAGAGCTATACGCACGATTTTAAGCACTTTTATTCCTTTAGGAATGATCGCAGCTATGGCTAGTGCTTCTTTAGCAGAGCAGGGAAATGGTGAAAACACCTGGGGAACTAGAGCTGGTTCACCTGTGTGGATTCTTGACAAAAGTAAGATAGTAACAGAATCACTGGGGGATTTGATTGTTGATGCTGGAGATCAACTAGTAAATGGTGTGGAAATCGATTCTTCTACTTACTGCGATTCGTTTATCGCAGCTTTAGAGAACAATTACAGGGCTGGCCGAATATACCAAGCGCAAACAGATATTGGCGCTGCGAAACTTGAAGTGCCAGTGCAATTATCGAGATTGTGGATGTCAACTCACATGACTAATTATTCTCAAGCACAATTCGGTGACGGTGCTTTAGGCCGCCGTGGAGGTTGTTTGTGGATGGAACGTCAAACCCAAAACCCTCATAACACGCTTGCTGTGTGGGACACAACCTGTCATGGTGCGCAATATGGGAGTTTCAGAAATGGGAAATGGGAAGAAATTCCGCAAGGACAAGGAACAGGGTTGTTTGGTGACAAGGCTGGTGGTGTGAAGTGGTCTGTGATGCGCCCTTTGTTGGGTTGCGAATCTAGTAGACAGTATAGTGCAGTGAGCGAAGCGACTTCTCGGCTTGTATTTGACCCGCCGAAAGTCGATCAAGACGACGGGTATACCAGAGCTTTTTTAACTCTCATTTCTGTGTGTGATTATTCGGACCCGCGTGGCGCTTGGAACGACTATGTTGACAACCCCAATATTATTCATCCTCGCACTATTCAACATTTGCTAGCTGATTACAACAGCCCTGCCGCTACAAACCCTGCTGACTGGATAAAGGTACTGACTCCTTGGGGTGATGAGGGCGACAATGGTGAAGCGAAGCAAGAAACAGATATTAATTATAAATATCGGTGGGCTGTGAGACTTGGGGGCAGTCATCAATGGGCTTGGATTAATACTGATTTTCGTAATTTAGGTGGTTTAGATAAAGGAGGGCAGAAAGACTTTCAGAACTATTTATCAGCGGAAGTGTGTGCAGGGCTGATAATAGGTTTACCTGAAGAAGGTTCAGGGGAAAGCGTAGAGACAAAAGAACCTACTTTTGGGGGTATACAAACCAGCACTATCAGTGGTTCTGTGTCTCTGAATGATAAGTACACTGCCTATTGCGGTAGCCAGACTGGTCGAGATGAGTGGAATCGAATGCTCAATGGTGTTGGTTTTACTGGTTGGAGTGATCGAGACTGCGTCAAGTTTCTTCTAGGCGGAGGAATTGATGGAGGGTTTTATCAATGCACCACATTTGTTAGGACAGGTAGAAGCGGCGACGTTGATCGTGCTGCACGAACAAGGCTGTTAGGAGGTTACTATCTAGCTACACAGAGTGGAAGTTTGAGTGGGGGGCGGCTTGTAGTTCCACCAACTAATTTAGGCAACGATCCTACACTTGTTGCTGCGTGCAACAGCTTGAGAGGGCAGTTTCAGGCTGCTGCGAATGGCTTTTTGGGTACTTCAGAAGGGAAAACTGCTTTGTTTTCCCCAGATTCTGTAGGTTTGACACGTGACTTGAAGCATGAAGCTGATTACAGTTTGCAGGCTAAAACCGAATGGGAGGAAGACGCATTACAAGCAGTGCTAACAGGGAGTCTTGCTGAGAGAACGTTCGGGAATGTACCTGCTTACCCTACAGGCACAGAATTAGATCGTGCTTTGAACGGGTTAGAAAGATTGCACGGTCGTAACACTGTTATTGCTAGAGCGATTTTGGCTTTGATGGCGCTGATCACTGCTGCGGCCTACATGTTTTCGCTGATTGGTTTAGCCGCAGGCACAGTGCTTTCTCAATTTATCATCGCCATTATTGTCATTCTTTTACCAGTCGTGCTGCTGGTCGTGGCAATGCCTTTCGCGTCTACGAAACAGATCGCCCCAAGACTAGTGAAATTATTTTTAGGGGCTTTGCTCACTTATTCTGTTTTTTACCTCGTATTAACCTTAGTTTTAGTGGTCACACTGGTATTAGCTGATGTAGTAGCCGCTGCTGCTGATCCTGGCAGTTGGACACGCGCTTTAGGCGTGGCGCTTGTACCGATCATTTCTATCAAAGCAGTGGCGTGGTTGCTGAAGCAAGCAGGGTTGAATATCACAGGCTTCAAAGGTGCTTTAGCTACGACCTCGGGCATGGCTATGGCTGCTATGGCACCTGCAGGTTTAGCGCGAGCAGAACAGTATGGGCGTAATGCTTTGCGTAGGGGGCAAGGGTGGGCTCAGGAACAATCAGCGAAGTATGGGAACTTGAATATGCGTTCACAACCTAACACTGCTCTTGCTGCCGCTGGAGGAGCTGGGTTAGGTGTCGGTGCTGGCGCTGCTGCTCTTGGTGGGGCTGCTGCGACTCCAGGTGGTGGGCTTATGAGCACAGCTCGCAAGAATAAAGGATGGAGCGGCGACGGAGGGTTTGAAGCCGCAAATAGCGATGATAAGTCTTCGTTTAATTGGGAAGGGTTTAGTGGGGAGAGTGGGAAAGTCGATCCGATAGGAGTTGCGAAAGGTTTTGGTGATTCTGTCACAAAAAGCCGCAAAGCTTATAACCAGTCAAAGAGGTGGTTAGGGACTAAAGCGCGTGCAGCGCATGATTTCAAACGCAGGCATAACAAGAAAATCAAACTAGCTGCTTTCGGTGCGGGGCTTGCCACAGGCACTGCTCCTCTCGTTTTAGGTGGCATGGCAGCAGGACATATTGCTTATCGCACAGTCACTCCTCGACATGTGAGAGCACGGAACAGGCAGCAACTGCAAGCGATGCGGAAAGAGCGTTTGAACAACAAGATAGAAGACCTTACCCAAAAAGATCAAGAACGTAGATCGGGTAGATCAGGGAATGGGGCAGCAGATCATCCTGATGTAAAGGATAATCAGCCTCAAATCACACTTCCGCAGGACCAGTTACTCGATGATGATTCTGGAAACTCTGCTGCATCTGCTACTCAAGGACAAAGGTATGTGACAGCGACACCTCAACAAGATGTGTTGAGCACCCGAACTGCGCCATCCCACACAGAGCAGTCTGTTAGTAACGATCTCTACGATCAAGATGCAGACGACCCAGTTTCAAGAGAAGAATCAAAGCCACCTGATAATAGTTTTCACGTGCGTGGCAATGATGGGGTTAAAGCTGACTTGGAGCCGCGTGAGAGACCATCAGCGCAGAGTGCAGCAAATGATCCTCTAGGTACTAGCAGCAATCATCAGTCACAGACTGTTTTTATACCCCCAACTGTTGAGCAGTCACCTGTTGTACGAGCTGAGAATGAATCCCCTGTTACCGCGAGTAAAGGGCGCACTGAGCCAATACAACCTATGAGGAGGACTGGACAACCGCAGAACCCTGCACCAGAGCAGAGAACTGAACAACCAACCCAGCGCAGCAGGTCGGCTGAGCCCACATCTCGTACCCCTTCAAGCAGAAAACTGGTAGAAAGTAGGCCTAGGAATGTTCAACCCCTAACACCTGCCGAACAAGACTTGTGGGAAGCATATAAGTCGAGTTGGACACCTTCCACTGCACCACCCTCATCTCCCCGCAAAGGTTTGAAGTAGATGTTGCGCGATTATTGTTGTAATCATTGGGATATGACACTTTCTCAGCTAATGAGTGCCTGCGCGTGCGGTAAACAATAGGCAATGAATTGGGATAGTGATGAGCGTTGAGTCTGATTGCGCTGAGTTTGTATCAGATGCGATAGCAGATGCGGTGCAATATGACAGCGAAGATGTAGCAGAGTATTACAAAGAGCACCCTCCAGCTAACCCCACGCAGCTTCTAGAACTTGTAACCGCTTTTCTCCCTGACCCTGATAACGGTGGGCCTCTAGTTTGGGATGCTGCATATGAGACCGAATTCGTATCTAACTGGATCACTAAAGAAGCCGCAAAATGTTCAGCGCAGCTCACTGAAAGTGACAGGAATTCTGGCACTGCGACTTTGCGGATGCCATGGGAGATGCTTTTCGAGCTTATCTACCATGCGGGCGATATTGATGTTCTAAAAAATTCTGGGGGGTGGATATGGTCACCCGCTGGCCCTCCGATAAACACGAATAAAGCCGATCTGACAGCTTTTTCTGCCAATGTAAACCTTGACGATGAGAAGCAGTGGCAGGAGATTCAAGACAAGATCGCTAAAAAAGCTAATGAGCGTTCTTATCGTCACGCTCAGATGCTAGGCACCCAACTGGATTTAGAAAACCTAGAAACCCTGCTACAACTTCATTCTGACAGTGCTACAGCTCAATGCGAAGACCTGTTTGAGGTTGAAAGCATAGCAGACACTAAAGCCATCGAATCTGTGGAACGCTTTCATATGGCGCAACCAGGGACAGCAGAGAGGCGAATGGCAATGTGGGCTGCTTCAATCAATTTACGAGATGTTGCGCTCACAATCTTGTACCGCGCGCAACACGTTTGGACAATTTCAGCTATCGCTGAAGGTGACACAATTGAATCGGTCGGATGGGATTGGATTGCAGGACATGCTCGTTTGAACTCTTTGATGCAAATGTGGCAGCAAGCGCAGCCATGCCCAGACCAGACTTGGTGGAAACCTTTTGCGGCTCATTACCCGCTTCAGTACTGGCAGCTACGCATTACCGCAGCAAGTTTGGAAGAACATCGAGCGATAGACGGTGAGGAAGGTTTTTTAGAAGCATTAGGCACACATCCGCTTCTCAACTATTTGTAAGAGCTGTTTAGCTTTGCTATGCCACCAAGCAATATCCCATGGAAACCACCAGGCATGGGCAAGGCTGCGGGTAAAGCCATTTCAAAGAAACCTGTTGCCCCTAGTGCTCCTTCTGTACCGAAGCTAAACACTGGCGATCTGTTTCCTGACAAAGCAGGAAAGGCAACAGCCTCTACATCTAAAAAAGGAGCGAAAGCCGCTGGTTCTGCGGCTAAAAAAGAATTTAGTAAAGCTGTTCCTCCACAGTTCCGCAAGTTAGGGTCTGCGTTCAAAGGAATCAAAAAAACTGCAACGTCAGTCAAACAGAACGGTATAGCTGGCAGTATCAAACAAGGTACAAAAGGTGCTACGAAAAGCATCACAAAAACAACAGTTAAGTTTGTAAGTAAAGCAGCAAAAAAGCTAGCTAAAGAATCGGTCAAAAAAGGTATTCAAGCGTGTCTAGCGACTGCGTGGTGTCCCGCTGTGATAGCTGCGTTGCTTTTTATGGTGTTCCTATTGTCAGTGATCATATTGTCTTTAGGAGGGGGTGAAGATCAAATAGGTGACCGTGCAGATTTAAGCCGCGACTCGCAGTTAGAGTTCGCAGCAGCAGTTGAACGCGGCGAAGTGTTTGCAGGCAACAATTATTTGGAATGGGCGCATGTAGTTGACCTTTTAGGTCGTGATGGGTCTTTAGTGATAGGTAACAATTTGAGCAGCTGGGTAATAGATTGGTGGGCGCGAGGCGGTCAAAACAGGGGTACAAGCAATGTGGACACTGTAAATGATTTCAATGCCACACAAGGGGTACGTGTGCTTTCGCAGACACCTTGCCAGCAAGCTGCTAGTAGCGCATTACTTTTGCGCAACACTTATTTCGAGCGAGTAGATAGAGACGATGCCGCAGACTTTGACGAGAACACAGCAGAACATTTCCTGTTTCCCCGATGGTCACCTGAACTTGCGGAATGGCTTGATAATCCTGGTGATGTTCCACCACCAGCTTCTGAGGTGCAAGACAGTGAAGTTGCTTTGGCTTGGGAAACTCGAAGGCTTGGAATCTGTCACACTGCGGCAACAGTTCTAGGAGCGTTTGAACGACTTGTCGAATGGGAAGGTGCGATAGGTGAAAACAGTGTGCCAGATGACGCTGGAGATGGAGTGAAAGCTTATTTGAGGATGCTGGACAACAATGTGGGCGGGTTCACAGATGTAGGGTACAGGTTTTTGTCGTTGTGGATATCGTCTGCGGGGCATTGGCGACATGTTTACGCGACCGCTGTGAAACCTACAACGGACAATCCGTCTGGGCTTGAGCCTTGTGCTTTAGGTAATCAGATTGAGACGTGGGACGAAGATACGACTTGGAATGGGGCTACTGCTCTGCTGCATTCTTGCCCTCCAAAAACTGTTGATCATACTGTGTGCGTTTCTGAAGCGGATGATCTTGAAGCCCGCACCCCTGAACCAGAAGGGGTGCCTGTGCTAGATGAAGGGATTGAGATAGACGATTCTGTAGAACCAATTTCTTCGCCTGCTTGCAGACTTGCAGTCACAATAGAGAGGTGTTTGACGTTGAATCATCTCGGATTAGGAAGCAGCGAAGTGAGTGAAGATTGTGACGCTGAAATTGAGGTTTTACAGGCAGAAATGGACTCTCTACGAGAAGCCGCTGCGGAACAAGAACAAGCGCTAATAGAAGATTTGAGAACTCAAAGCCAAGCGCCACCCTTGCTTGGCGGTCTGTTGTATCAAGGTGGTTTGCCACGATATGAAGCGTTGCTGGTTATAGGCGCTGCGTTAGAAGAACTAGATGGTGGAGACGATGATTTCGTGTTATTTAATGAGGCGCAAGATGTTCGGATAGCTAAATCGTTGTATGCGATCACATGTCCTGATGCTGAATACTCGAATAATATCGAGCGTTGCGAAGACGGCGCTCCTAGGAACGTTGAAGAACTCTTGGCACGAGACAGCGATCATTTTCAAACAGCGTGGCGTGATCGTCTGAGTAGTAGCGGTGATGTCAGTGAGGCGGTGCGATGCCCGTGGTTGGCAAGGTGGCATTTAGGGAATGTGCGTGGCTCATGTGTGCAAGAAAACTCAGATGCGTCTGATGGTTTGTTAGCAGTATTCGGTTATTCAAGCTCGCGCGTAAACCTACTCGGAGCGGATTGCCCTCAAGTGTCACAAGTCGGACGAAAACTAGTTGTGCTCGACGATCACTCTTCTGCGATCATCAAAGACTCCGACGATCCGAGGCTAACGACCATAAAGTCAGGTGGTGGAGAAGTGTTTGTACACGTGTGTTTACAGCAACCATTATCTGAACTCCTTGTTTGGTCGAAACGGGTTTTAGATCGGCCTCTAATCATTGCTTCAGGGTGGAGATCGTACGATAAACAAAAAGAATTATGGGATCAGCATTGCGACAGACACTGGCTAGTCACTGATCCTCCTCCGAGTTGCGAGCCCGACACAGCACCACCAGGTTTATCTATGCATAACACAGGATTAGCAGTTGATTTCGCTAACTGTCGCACTTTTGACAGTCTCTGCTTCAGATGGTTGCAGAAAAACATGCCATCCGATTTGTTACAGAACTTGTTGATAGGCACAGAACCTTGGCACTGGTCAATTAACGGTTTGTGATGTGAAGGCGGGAGTGCATTCACCACCTCCAGGTTGGACTGTGCAAGCTATGACAATTAAGGATATTCGTGTGGGCTGGCTTTATAGGTTTGATATCACACAGAAATGGTACCCGATAGCTGCTGTTATGAAAGGTGGATGTAACGGCAGAACGATACGAATTTGGGTGTATAAAAATGACTATTTAGATGTTGATTTTGTGACTCACAATTCAATTATTAGAGCGGCAATACCACCACCATCAAATAACCTAAAACCCTATTAGGAGGGCTAGGAGTTAGCCTATATTGACTGTTGATGACATCCTCTGAAAAAGAAACAGACGTGGACAACCTGTGTTCTGTTATTCCACTTCGAAACCGTTCTAAAGTTAAGAACAAAACTGGACTTCAAGATAGTAATGTTCAAAGTGTTTCTGGCACAGAAGAGGTTGTAAAATCTGAAACAGACGAAGATTCCAGTGACAGCATTGATACTATAAATTCGTTATCAGCTATTTCAAACATACAAGAGATAGCGAGAAAACGAGGGGCGAGGCGTTTCAGGTGAGCGGAATGGTGAAACGTGGGAAAAAATCTGCAAAAGGGGTGGATTTTGATTGGGCTGAAGAATACGCCAGCAACGAAGGGTGGGCGGCAGTCCGTAATCCTGAACTGGAAGCTACAAGACAGCAAAAAATCGCCAAAATAGTGCTTGGACTAATCATGGTGTCGCTGCCTGTGTCTGTTGGTTCGTGTGTTGTGGCATTGTCTGCTGCGACTGGTGGGGATGATGCTGAGTTAGTAGAACCTTACCAGCCGCCTTGGGAAGCGGTTAGACACATTCAAGCAGAACAAGCTGTTCAGCTTTGGGCTGAAAACGCTGGGGGAGTAGTTGATTGGGTGGGTTCTTTGAATGCCGCAGCTTCAGATTTGGTTTGCGATGGTGTGCCCTGCGAACGTCATCAGGTTGGGGTACACCTATCAGAGGGTTCAAACATAACAGTAGAAGTGCTTATCCACCCTAGCGACGGTTCTGTAATAGCCTACCCATATCCGCTTGTGTGGGAGCCGCCTTCACAGAATGAGGGCAGCGGGTTAGCAGCAACAAATGGAGAAATCAATGTTGACACTTGGTCGGCTTCCGAGGGTGTCACTAAAACCGATTTACCTAACCCCACCAGTGTTGCAGCTGAACTAGAAAAATGGGCTGTGAGCTGGGTGAACAGGGACACTGACGGACTTCAAAGGTTGTCAGGGTTAGAAGATTTAGTGGATTTCTGGTTACCTCCGGTCGGATTAGAATATGTGCCAAACACAATTCAAATTGTGGATTGGGTGGATTTCATTGGTGATAGCGGACGGCGAGTGGCGACAGTTCGCTTGCAAGTCAAACCGCCTGTCAGTGAAAGGGGTTGCATCAGCTCTTCTGCAACCGATGTGACACCTAACAGCCTGCCGCAATGTTTGAAACCTGTATGGATATCTGCGGACATTCAAATGGTCGCTAAAGAAGGGCAAGTTGTCCGAGTGGAAAGTAGTTCACCTACTGGCAGAGGTGGTTCAGGCAATCCTGATAGTAGTTTGCCTGCGGTTGGGAATCGTGTGTGGAGTGGTAGATAAGTGATAGGCAAACTGCTTAGAAGCGCACGCGGTGAAGCAGGGTCGCATGTCACCCCAGTCGCTTTCGCTGACAGCAGCGGGCTTCTTGTGGGACACAACGGGGATGCTTGGCTGTGGCGTGTTTTACCGCAGCAAGCTTTGCATTGGGAAGACCTGCCAGCACGACAAGCGGTGGCACGAACTTTGAGTGAATTGTTTACTGATTTGGGGAGGACCAGTCGTGGAGGTGTTATTCCTGGCACCAAAATCGGGTCTTTCTCAAGAGCATTTCACATGGTTTCTATTTGGTGGGATAAAAAAATTGTTGTCCCCGATTCCGCGACTGACGCTTTGTCGGAGTGGTTGACCCCCACTTTTAGCAGGTATGGGGGTTATGAATCTGTGTTCGCTGTGGGAGTACCGTTACGCCGTTCTTCTCCTATCCAACGTGGTGGGCTTATTGGGAGTCTCAAAACTTTTATACACGATGCGATGAACTCTGCGCCCGACGCGATGCTTTACGCTGCGGACAGGTCTAGAGTAGCGGCTATTCTCGGTAAAGCAGGTGGGAGACCTCCAACTGAAAATGAACTGCGACAGTTAGAGCATTGGTGGAACGGTGGTCGCGCTGAGAACACTATGGTCACAGCAGAGCCTGATGGTAAATCAATCTCTTGTGATGCTTGGCCAGAAGGTATAGAAATTTCTGCTCTCGTAGATTATGAGAAAGCTGTCCTCGACCCGCGTGATGGTATGTGGGCTGCTGAAGGGTTTGGACACGCTGATGGTTGTGTAGCTATGAGCATTCGCGGTGAGTTGGTGCCTGCAAACGCAGCGAGAGATTTGATGCGAACTAGCCGTCGTAAAAGCAAATCTAGGCAGTCCGAGCAAGCTGCTACAGGGGATTTGGAACGTGAAGAAGATTTTGAAATGGACGATATGGCTACGATGATGGAATCTGTTTTCGCTAAAGAAGGTCAACCTTTAGTACGTAACTGTTCAGTGTTTTTTGCTCGACAAGCCAGCGCAGCTGATGAAACGTTTGCAGATCATTTAGACGGCGCTTGGGGGTTGCGTGTCAAACCTGTTGAGATGCGTCAGGTGCCGGTGCTAGAAGAAATGTTGCCTTGCTCTCGTCAGCTAATAGGTCGACAGAAACCTTTTTGCCACGACACAACAGTCGGGTTTCTAGCAGAATCCGGGATATCCGCGTTCGCACGTTTAGGAGATTCTGAGGGTGCTTGGATCGGGTTGACAGTGCCAGATATGGGGCCTGTGTGGCTTGATCCTTTAGGGTCGTCTAAAGCGGATCGTCCACCAGCGATGTGTGTGATAGGTGAACCTGGGGCGGGGAAAACTTTTTTTCTGCAACTAATCGCCACTCAAGCATCGCTGCTGGGGCGAACAACTGTTTTCATCAACCCGAAGCCTGCTGATTCGTTAGATGGTTTCGCTACTGCTATCAACGGTGAGGTAGTCAAAATTTCGGCTATGGAACGTGAGGGTGGACGTTTAGACCCGTTTCGATATTGCGGTGATCCAACTGTAGCAGCGGACATAGCGATCTCACATATCACAGCTGTTCTAACAGATTTACCTGAAACTGATGAGGTACGTATGGGGGCTGCGATACAACGCGCAGCAGTCGCAGGGGCGAGATGTGTAGGAGACACTTTGCAGCATCCTGATATGCCTGAGAGCGCCCGTGAACTGATTTACGCGCAAGTTGAAAGCAGTTCACTTTTTGCTCTTGGCATTTCTATGTCTCCAGTAGAAACACAGAAAATCGTTCAAGGAGCTTTGACGCTCATAGAATTTGATCGTCCTTTAGACCTGCCTGCGACTGTTGCACCTATGTCGGAGTATGGGCGGCAAACTCGTATTTCTGTGGCTGCGATAAGGCTTGTGATTCGTTCCTCGCTTGAGCAAATGTTCACTTTAGGTGGTGGTGTTTTGATAGTGGATGAAGCTCATGTGTTTATGGGTTCAGAAGAAGGTCGATCAGTGTTGCAACGTTTAGGACGCGAAGGTCGTTCACAGCGTATTCTCCCTGTGCTCGCCACCCAGCGTATAGCCGATGTGATCGCGAAAGGCGCTGATATGGGTTCTTATTTAGGTCGATCAACGATTATGCAGATAGCAGACCCAGTAGAAGCTGATGCTGCTCTCACATTGTGCGGGTTAGAACCCACACCTGAACGTCGAGCTTGGCTTGCTAATGCTGGTCCTAAGCGAGGAGTGCGTGACAGTGCTTTAGCATTACACAGAGACCTGAAAGGACAGTGTTCAGCTATGTTGATTGGGCCAGTGTCGCCCGAAATTGCACAACTTTTTTCGACTAACGCTTTAGATCGGGAGTTGAGAGGAAATTCGCAAGTCGAGGCGGTGAGTAGATGAAATTTTTACTGATCGGTGAGCCAGAGAATCGGGTGCGCGACCAGTTGTTAGCAGCTCAACATGAGGTGTCAACAACTCCTGTGGGTTCATCGATGACACACTGTGCTAGCGCTTTAATGCAGATGGGCGATCCTTTTGCAGTTCAAGTAGTGATCTGGGATGATGGGGTTTCTTCTCGTGGCATTGCTGAGCGGATACACACTGTCTCTCAGTATCCGATTCTTGTGTGCGCTGACCCTCAAAGTGTCCCTCAAGATCAGATGATTGGGATTCCAGCACCTGCTGACACGAACACTGTGCTTGCTTTCGCTTTGAGTCGTGGCATGCCAGATACCACAGCACCACTAGCCCCAACCGCACCGCAACCAGTAGTAGAACAACCACAGGCGCAGTCACCAGCATCTGCTGTACCCCAACCTGTAACATCTCCTAGTCAAACATACAGCGAACCTGATGTGGCACCTGAGCTGATGGTAGGGGAACGCTTAGAAATGCCTCCACAGACTGTTACAAGCCAGCTTGCGCCCGATGCAGTACATGAAGCACCTCATCAACCTCAAACGATGCAACAGCCAGGTACTGTGCCACCTGAACTGTTGAAACCTAACGCTTCTATTCAGCCACCTCCCATGCCTTCACAGAATGTTCCTCGCGATATTCTTACTCCTACCCCCGATCTAACACCCAACCCTGTACCTAATCCTGTATCTAAACCTATAATGGATTCTGCACCCGATCTCGCTCCCGCGTTTGATCCTCTTGCAGTACCTGAGCCGATGCCTGCACCTCCTCAACCAGTTCAAGTGCAGGACTTTTCAACTTCAACAACACCCGCTAACCCTATTGTTCCCTCTGAGCCTGCTCCCGCGTCTGTACCACCAGCACCGGTACAAAAACTTGCACCTGCTCCTATTATTGCACCTGATCCAGTTACGCAGCACACACCACCTGTTGCCCCTGATCCCACACCTGCGCCAATAGTCACACCAGAACTTCAAAACCCATTACCAACACAACCACCTCAAACACCCGCGCCCGCAGCTGAGGTACCACAACACAATCCTTTAGCAGCGCCACCTCCTCCACCGCCAGTAGCAGTACACCCAACTCCACCTCAGCACGTCGCACCGCAACCATCTGAATCCCCAATTGGAGTAGAACCAGTACTTCCACCTGTGGCACCTGCACCGCTAGCACCTTTAACCTCTGAGGTGTCAGAACCGCTTGTACCCCCACAGCCAGCACCATCTCCTATGCCATCGCAGACTGACTACACTGAACCCTCATTTACTCCACAAGCAACTGAAGCCGATGTTTTCGGCTTTGACAATTCTCCTTGGAGTGCTTCAGCTCAATCGCTAAACCAAAAAAGGGGAACTGTTATTACTATCGCTGCTGCGAAAGGTGGAGCAGGGAAATCAACGCTCACACTCTGGGCAGCTCAAGCACTTAAATGGGCAGGCAAAAAAGTTGCTGTTGTGGATGCGAATCTTGCTCAAGCTGATTTAGCGAAAATGGTTGGAGTGTGGAGGCAAGGTTGCGGTTTGCAAGAACTGTTGGCTATCCCAGACCGTGCGCGTATCACAGACGAAGAGTTGGCCGCTGCTTGTGTGCAAGTCGATGAGTTAGGCACTTTGCTGCCTGGGCTGATCAAACCTAATTTAGTGTCGTTTGACATAGCGTTACCCACTCTTCGTAATGCGATTATGCGCTTAGCTGAAAGACATGACTTCGTGATCGTTGATTCGCCTGTCGCCAGCATGTACGAAAACATGTTCAATTCTTTACTGCTCACAACCGATGAAACTAATCGGCCTCTATCAGAGATCATTGTGCTAGTCGTCAACCCTCATAACACGACCGCTCACGATACAGGTTCGTGGGTGAGGGACATCACCGCTCCTGTAATCAAAGGCGGCAAAGGATATCCCAGCGATCAATGCATTGCAGTCCTCAACCGTGCTGACAGTAATGCTGGAATGGATGTGCCTCGCTTACGAGACGCTCTACGCCGTTTGCAATTAGAAATCATCGCTGAAATACCCAAAGTCGATTCAGTACTACCAGCATCCAATCAAGGCACATGGCAATGCCCACCTGAAGCTAAAGCTAGTATCCGAGAATTCGTAGGGAAACTATGCAACGTGGACTTATCTCCGCTAGATACTACTGACCCGCAAAAAAAGCGTAACAAACTGTCGCAATGGTTGAGGAGATAAAATTACCCTCTAGGATGGTGTTGCTCTAACGCTTTTTTCAGTTTGAAACCGCTAGAGCGCGCATATCGTTCAGCGGTTTCAGGTGTTTGAAAGCCCATCATGATTTGGGTGGCACGCAAATCTGAACCGCCTTTCAGCATGTGGACAGCACACGTTGCTCGCAGCTTATGAGCTGTGACTAATCCGCCTGAACGTTTTTGAAGCATATTGTAGATTATCTGACATGATAATGGCCCTCCTCTAACGCTTAGAAACAACGCTGTATCACCTGGTGTTCTAGTAGCAAGGTTTTCTACTAGATAACGTTTCAAAACTTTTACAGCAGGTTCAGATAGCGGCAGCCAAACCCGACTAGTTCTACCTCTATCAGTACGCAGTAAACCCACTTGCTTGTTAGTCAAATCAAGGTCGCCGACATGCAGTTTGCACACTTCGGAAGCCCGCAGCCCACTCCCGTAAATAAGTTCAATAATCGCTCGATCTCTGTATTCTCTCGCGACATCTACAGCATCTTCCCTGTGAGCTAACAGCATTTCTAAGACTTCATTATCCACATATCTTGGCAGCTTGTTGTAGGAGTTTCTCATTTTGACGATATCTGCAATGTTTTCCTCTATGATCCCTTCACGTTTCGCCCATTTTGACCAGCGTTTCAGCGCTGCTAACGATATGGTAACTGTGCTTCTAGCTAAATCTGTTAGCAAACCTGATAGCCAAGTTCTGATAGTTTTACTCGTCACTTCAGAGGGGTCATCGATGCCTTGTGAAGCACACCATTTAGCGAACTCAGCTACACCCCGAACATAACGTTGCCTTGTTCGAGGTGCTAGTGTCGCGGCTTCAAGAGCATCTTTGAAATCCGCGATACGCCACTGAGCTAGATCGTTGTCTGCCATGAGATTTCAAATTATAGGAAGAGTGTTAGTAACACAAAATTCGTTTTCACAGATTTTTTACAACACAAATTTTTGAAAGTGATAGAAAAAAATTGCATATGTTCCTGCTTATATTGGAAAGATATTTTTTCTCTATTCAACGTGGGTAGAGAAGAAAGAGAATGGTGTTTGATAGCTGAACTTGATTAGCTACTTCTCGTTCAGCTACCCCAACTTGCCCCGCCGCCTACACTTCCCCAGCCGCCAATTATATGCGCCTATCAGGTTAGAAGGACAGCACAGGTTGTCACCGTGGTTCTGACAGCCACCTGACAGACCCTACGACTTTGAATAGGCTTCTTCAGAACCAAACAGAGCGTAGCATGGCAGATTGATAGCTTGGCTGGGTGTACGCGGTCTTAGCTGAGGTTGGAAGCCTGCGAATCAGTCATCATCTATGATAGTTATGACTGCTTCATTATCAAATATCACTAGCCCATTTGGCTCTGAGAGTACGAGTAAAAACGTCTCATTGGGTTCATCCCTTGTATCATGTCGTACACTCAGATTTATAGTCTTTTTTTGTTCATCTTTCCCAAATTCTAAGGTGCCACTTCTGCCGGTATAATCTGTGCCATGAGCAGCAAAACCACTGCCGTTACCATTGCTTCGATTTTCCCATTTGACGCTAACCGGATTGTCGTCTTCGCCAACTGGACGACTGAGAGATATCTCATATAGATTAGTACCTCCGAAGCCACCATCTGATTCTTTCACGCTGTGATCTGCTATAGAAATCGTGATAGGCGGTGGCCCGTCGTTGTCACTGATTGTGGCTGTCGCAGTGTTTACTGAACTGTCAATATCGTAAGCATTATCAGCATTTATTGTGGCTGTAACAGTGCCATTAGGTTCGTTGACATCATCGTCTGTTGTTGACACTGAGAAAGTAGCTTGGCCTGAGGTGCCAACAACAACTGTTCTACTACCTGTTGTGACACCATAATCACCTGTTGCGGTGATAGCCACTTGCACTGTCGTATTAGTGTAAGGCTTAGGTGTAGCTTGCAACCTGAAAGTAACTGCTTCACCTTCCTCACCTTCACTGGCAACAACAATGCTGATACGAGGTTTATCGTTGTCCGCTACAGCTACTTTCGCTAGGCGAGCCGAATTAACAATACGATAACCAGCCCCTGGTTGTATTGTGGCTTGCACAGAACCATCAGCTTCGTCAACCGCATCATCCACAGTCGTGAGAATGAACCTTGCTGTACCAGAACTCGTGGAAATTGGCACTGTTATAGTGCTCGCTTTCACACCCCAGTCGCCTTCACCAGCAGTGTTAGCTACTCTCACAGACACGCTCAAAGGTGAGGAAGGTGCTGGCACGCTTGTCAACGTGAAACTAGCTTGGCCGCCCTCTGTGATAGCAGAACCAGCGGTGATACTCACATAAGGGTCACCATCGTTATCGGACACGCTCACAGTGGCCTCTGACTGCTCTGTTTTTATGTCGTAAACGTCACTACCACCTACAAGGGTTACAGTCACAGAACCATCCGTATCTTCTTCATCATCATCGTCGTCTGTTGCCACTTCTAACGTAGCGGTGCCTGTCGCAGGCAGGTTTACAGTTCTACTACCTGTTGTGATACCGTAATCACCTGTTGCGGTGACATTCACTGTTAAAGGCACATCAATAGTGCGACTTGGTGATGCGTCTGCTGTGAAAGTGAAAACAGCGTTTTGGCCTTCAACAATAGAGGAGCCTGCTGTAACTCTAATCACTGGTTTATCGTTGTCAGCTACTGTCATTGCGGCTTCGGTTTCAGTAGTGGAAACAACGTAACCCTCACTAGCGAGTAATCTGACAGTCACAGAACCATCAGCTTCGTCCACATCATCGTCAGTGGTATCCACTCTGTAAGTTGCGGAACCTTCCGTGCCTATATCAACAGTTTTGTTGCCTATAGAAACCCCGTAATTACCTATAGCCGAGATATCTAGTGTAGCTGTCATTTGTCTTGTAGGGGGTGGAACAGCGACTACAAGAAACTCAGCTTGTTCACCTTCTTCTACGCTGTCATCAGTTCTAGTAATGCTGAGAGTAGGTGGAGGCAGGTCGTTGTCTTTGACAGTGATTTTGCTTTGTTTAGTGGAGTGAACAGCGTATAAAGGTTTTGCAATTGTGCTTTCTAGGATTGTGGCTGTGATTGAACCGTCAAGCTCATCGTTTGTGTCATCTGTAGTAGAAACAATGAGAGTAGCGATTAGACCGCACCCATCAAAACTAACTTTCACATCAGCAGGCACAGAGGTTGATCCGAAGGTTGCATTGAAATTACCTTCAACTTCCACTTTGACCACCACATCCACCTTAGCTACGTCGCGATCTTCTACTTTGTGATAGGAAACGCCAGGCTGTGCATCGGCTAATGTGGTTCCACTACTGTAGAAAACGCCTTGCGACGGAAACGGACTGCTAGAAAACAAGAAAAACGTGGCGGGTTCACCTTCGACTACACTCTCCGATCCAGGTTCTATCCTCACTTCAGGAGGGTTGTCGCTCCTGTATTCCAACTCCTCGACAAGGTTGTTCCAAATAGGTTGCTCATTAGCGGGTATTATTTCAGAGCCTAAGAAACCTTTAGCTTCGGCTAAAGTGATTGGTCTAGTATCTAGTGGATTGGTAAACATTTCAGGCGCATAGCATAAAGTCTTTAATGCTCTCTGCAACCGATTGATACTGTTTTTGATTTTGTTGCATTCTGGCCCCTCAGACGTACCTGTACAGTCAGATGCTATGGTAGGTGGTGGGGTAGGTGGGGGAAGGTTGTTCATATCATGACATGACTGAAACTCGTCATCCGACCAGCTGTTCTTCCTCAAATGTTCGGGACGAAGATTACTAGGCAACCTTAAGAACAGGTACGTTGAGTAGCAATCAATAGAATCTATCGTGTCTTTTAGAAGATCATCTCTGTCTGGGTCTTCTACCCTCACTACTGCCTCTTTGTAGGTCTTTTCTGGAGCTAGTTCATAATCTGCGCCTTTTGGTGGTTGTAGTGTCGCGGTTACCTCACATATCTTGTTTGGATCGTCTCTTGTATTATTCCTTTTTGTTTTTTTATCGAAATCTGCTTCATCACCCATGATTGGCAGGGATATGGTTTCAGTATCCGATGTAAGCGTCACACGACCTTCACAATTAGAGGTAGTAATCTTTATCTCAGCGTTGATTGAGGTGTCTGCTGGGATTGGGATGCTTGAAAACACGTTGAACTCTGCAGGATCACCTTCCCTGATCATCTGTTTGACAGCTCGAATGCTGAGCACATTAGGTTCTGGGAATGGTGTTGGTGTCGCAGCGTTGTCTATTGCTTGTATCAGCCGATCAGAGTTGGAAAAATCAAGACTACTAACAGTGCGACGCCCGATAAAAAAAGTGGCGGAACGTTGCAAAAACTCTGCCGCTTCTTCTGTATTATTTGCGCTTTGACAGTCTTCTTCATCTGTCGTGGTTGGGCACTCTAATGTCAATTGAACTGTGACAATGTTAGTAGGAATGAATACAAGTGAGACAACATTTTCGGGTGGAGGATCAGGTTTGCAAGGCGTGTCGCCACATAACCATTGCAACTTTTTTATACCAGCACTTTTGTTACCCGCAGATGCCACAACTTTAGGGCATTGATTGTTGCCGCTAGGGCAATCCCAAGTGGAGCAGCCATCAGATTGATGAACAGTCAAAGGAGTGGGTTGAGGAGTGGGTTGATAGGCAGGGGCAGGGCTGAAACGCCCCTTATCATCAAATTGTCTTGATAGCCCTTCCTTAGGGATTTCCACAATCCGCAAAGAAGGACAGCTTGGTTCATGCCACCAGCATTGCAACGCTGTGTTACCTGCCGCCGCTTCGGTAAAGCTTGCTGTGCCTGAAGTTTCCACGCACACAGCATCATCCCAACCATTAGGTGGATTGCTGAAGATGTTTGGAGATAAGAATACGCCTACATCTCTCTCAAAAATCTTGCAGTCCCCTAATTCTTTCACACCAACACCAACAGGTGCTACGCATCTTCGGGACTGTTCAGCGCTAGCAGCGCTCGTATCTACGATGAACACGACTTCCCCAAAAGTGTTATCCACATTGTTGCGCCAGTCGACAATCGATGTGAAAGTTGAAGCCCCTATAAGCGCTATCATTGTGGTGAGGAAACCCAGCATGATGATAGTGGCAACGATTTCAGCGGTAGTCAACCCTTCATCAGAAGCAGACCGCAGTATTCGCTTCACCATCTCAACACACCACCTCAAACTGTTTGTAGAGTTCTAGCCGCAAATCACCGTTTTGTGGGCAGGTAGGGCGAATAACCTTATTTTCGGGTGGAACACTGGATCGCGTGTTTGGATCTGCAACGTTGTGGTAAGCAACTAGCCTCTCACTTCCAAGTTGCATATCCAAATCTGTTTTTTGTGGCTGCAACTGCACATTATCGTAATCGCATTCTTCTGCTGTTAGTTTTGGGGGCGACGACACATCGATAATTTCTCTTGGGGGTACTGCTACCCATACATTGGCAATCTCAACACAACCCGCTGGAACTGCCAACACATTGCAGATAGGGCTACGAGGATCGGTGCGACGAGGATCGGTGCGACCTTGCACCCTGATGTTTATATCCTTATGTGAGGCGTCCAGCTGATCGTGGTATTGCAGCTGGTAGCGGTCAGCGAGGTTAGCGGCAAACGGCTTCCATTTGATGGCGTTCTCCCAGTGGAAGTTATTCCCCTGTTTCACAACCCATCCCGCTGTGCGAGGTAACGCTGGTCCATCAACATAAAGCGTGTAAACAATCCACTGATCGTCTTCAGTGTTCATACTGTCAGCAATAATTCTAGTTTGTTCATCAGGTTTCAAAGCGCTGCTGCCCAACAGACCTGAAGGCAGCCCACCTTTACGGCCTGCTGCAACAATCCTACGCACAGGTCTGATACTGTCATTTGGGTTTACTGTGCATTTCTTGGTATTGGTGGTAGGCAGGGAATGCCGATCATCACCTATCTGGTAATAATCTGTGACTCCAACCACGATAGGAGACCATTCACCGCTGGAAAGTATTCGCCAATGCACACCGATCAGGTCGGAGAAAGAAGTGTCAGCTGTGTTTACGTTTCCTTGGCTATGACACCATATTTCAGGTGTGGATTTAGGCTGTGAGTAATCGCATGGCTCGTGTGGTGATGGTGAATTGGGTAGGCTGTAAACAGAGCAATCTTCGATGTAATGCAAGCTCGTATGCATTACATCTGCAATCATAGACTCTGTCCGTGGGAATGTGTCGTCTGTACCAGTCGACATAGGAAAATCTGTGTCGTAACCCCATAACCCCCATCCAGCACAGTTCACAGTTTCAGCTTTGCCTATAGCGTTAGTGGCTGCTTCTCGCACTGATCTGGTGATTTCCTGTGTTTCGCTTGTTCTAGCTCTAGCGACAACCCCTACTGCGAGCACGCTTGCTGCTAACGACAGAATTGTGACTGCTAGAAAGATTTCCATAGCCCCTAACCCGCAATCGTGCAGTGATTTTTTATGTAACATTTTCGCCTAGTGTGCACATAACCTGCATGATAGACACTGTTTTACGCCTTCCGATGTGCAAAGTTTGTATAAGAAGGGTGGGTGGTGTGGTTAGATTATTTTTTAATGCCATCAACAGCACTGTTATCTCAGTATGAGACAGAGGAAATCGCTAGTAAATATCGTTTATGCGCTTGCGGATGTGGAAAACCAGCAGTAGTCGGAGCAGAGATATGGGCTCGCAGACTACAAGCCTGCCAGCAGACAGTGAAAGGTTTGAACAGGCTCTCTCTTGCTGGAGGAAAAATAGGTAAAGAAGCTGATCATCTATTGTGGTCGTGGGAACGCGCATACCCTGCGATTGATGCTCTAGTACATAATAAGAGAATGGAAGATTTGAGGTTAGGATTACCAACACCACTGTGGGTTTCAGGTTGGCGGGATCGTGCAAGAAAATTGCAAATCACAGCTGCACAAACGGGCAAGCAACGTTTTAGGTGGCGAGGCATCCTCTAAGATATGACTATGTGCCGTTTACGCTCATCTAATAACTCTAATAACGGTCAAGAACAACCACGCGACGATTGCGGTAAGTGGACTAAACAGTCGTCACCTCAAGCCGACTTACCTCAAGTGACTGTGCAATTATCAACAGATTTACCTTTCAAAACACGATTGAGTGCGATTGAAGGTTGGCCAAACGTGAGCGAAGCAACGATCCTCGCTGAAGCTAGACGCTCTCAAAGGGAGGCTTTGCCTAACATTGATGCAGCGCTTCAAGCAGCAGAACAACTACCATCAGATTTGAGTATGTCAGCTCGCGTGCAAGCCTTATGCGCTAAAGGCTTCTCAGCTTCACTTGCGGCTGCCGCTGCTGTCAATTTGAGAGTGTGAGTCGTAGAGTTTTTGTTCCAGGCACCGCACCTCACAAAGTTGAGGCACTAAAAGAAGCCGTAACGATTGCATTACAAAAACATCCAACGGATTTCTCCATTGTCGATGCTCTACCTGAACCGAACGAACCCTTACTAGTAGTTATGTCGAATACGTACATGCTTAACGCCGCGAGAGAATTATCTCAAAAACATGATGTTGTTATCTGGGCTTGGAATTGCCCTGAAGAAATCGCAGAAAGGGCGCTCAACTATCATCCAGTTGTGTATGGAGATTTGACCCCTGAAATGGTAGAACAAGCAGCTTCAGCTGGAGTACAACCATCAACAACAACATCGCTTCTCGCTAGGGTTGAAAAAGTGTTCAATTTCAACGATCAAGCTAATCCGCTATGAGCCGAAAAGGTGCTTTTCTAGGTTTGTTTGGTCGTTCTAAAAACCGCCAAAACAAGAACCTAAACCGTGAGGAAACACAGATACTAGCTCAAGCATACGAATTGAACAGGTTTGATGCACCATTAGTCGATCTGTTTTGGAAATGGGTGGAGAAAGGATGTTCTATTCATGATGGGCATAAAGGTTTAGAACATATGGCGGAAGCTGTGAGAACCCTTGACCAGTCAAAGCTAACAGCTTTCATTTCATCGAAACACGATTGGATTCGATTCGCTGCTGCTAATAACCCTCACTGCCCCCCATATGCTCTTTGGGGTGATGGGAGTAGCAGCTGGGGTTTAGCCGAAGACAGTAACCTTTGGGTGCGTGCAGCAGTTGTGATCGTAATGCCAAGCCCTCCAGCATCAGTGTTAAAAGCCGCTGTTGCCACTGTTGGTATGGCCTGAGCTTTTACCGTTGTAACAAAGGTTTTTTCTAGGAGGCACTGTGCCTAACAGCGCTACCAACAATCAAACTGCTACAGTACATGCCGCCTCAACAACCGATCTTGAGAACGGTAAATTGTTTGAGCAAGCACAGATTTGGCTGCTGAAGTGAATAACACAGCACCGCAAGAGCCATACGATTTTCTAACTGAACCAGTAGGTGAGACATCGGGCGCTGGGAGCGTTCAAGCAGCAACGAAACTGTCACGTTCAGCAAAACTCATAACAGTTCTACGCACAACCTGCGGGCAGATAATAGATACCACAAGTAGAGGCATCCGAAGCTGCACCTCGCGTGCCTCAAATGGTTTATCTGCTCTTGGGTATCGCACGTGGCGAAACGCATCTGTGGACACTATAGATCGAGTGCTAGCAGGTGTCCGTTCGCAACCGAAACGAGGTGTAATAATAGCGTTGTTGCTAGGAGCAGCCATATTCTCAACTGCTGGAGTGCCCCTATTTGGCCCTTCCACTATGCCTGGGATTTGGCCTTTACAAATACTAGGGGTAATAGCCATATGGGTTGGGCTAACTGTGCCTCTCGCAAGAAACTATTCGTTGCAAGACATGATTACTGCGGCAGGGTCCGATGCAAATGGTGAAGCGAAAAACCTGTTTTGGCCTTCTGCGATTCTTCTATCTTTTGGGGCGGCCACGTATATTTCTTCAGCGCTCATCATTGGCAGTGGGAACGGGTCGTGGGGTTTATTCAAAACGCTTGTTTTCTTTTGCGTATCAGCTATTGCCACAGCAACCCTTTCTATCGAAACTGCTAACGCTACCGCATGTGAAGCAGCCGCAGAGAACACGCGGTCTGGGAATGATCTAGATTCATAAAAAGCAAACAGGAGGTAATCCAGACATGGTTTCTGATGAAAGACACAAACTAGCAGACGAGACAGATATGAAGCTTGAGGTGGATGAAGAAACACACCAAAAGCTGATAGCAGAACAAGATGCTCGTGAAATGCATCTGGTGAAGATGCACAGACTGGCTGGCCAGTGGAAATTCCTGGCGCTTATTTGCGAAAAACGCGCTGCCACCGAAGGTATATCTGAGCCGCATAAAAGAGCCCTTCTAGACAATGCTCGCATCTACAAAGAAGCGGCAGAAGAAATATCACCTAGTGCTGATATGGATATAGAGAAGTTATTCAAACAGTACATAGGAAACGGTTCAGATGGCAGTGTTAGAGCGAATATCGCTGCCGCCTTGTACAGTCATTTACCGCGTTAGCTACTTGTACCTCTGAAACCACTGCATCCCTAAGCGAGTATTATCCGATCATGTCTGTCTGGTACACATCCGATCATCATTTTGGGCATAGCAATATCATCCGTTACTGTGAGCGTCCTTTCAGTTTTGTAGGTGAGATGAACGAGGCGATGGTAGAGCGTTGGAATGAGCGTATCTCCGCTGACGATGAGGTGTGGGTATTAGGCGATGTGGTTATGGGAAGTAATCACGCAACTCTTCGACGCCATGTGGCACGCCTGCGAGGACATAAAAATCTTGTGCCAGGCAACCATGATCGCTGCTGGAGATAAGCGGTAAGGTGCATCCAGCAAAAAGTACCATTGTTATCCCGCAAAATGTTCCGTTGTAGTGGCAATGCGCCCCAGCTACACCTTCACTGCTTGTATGCGTGCGCTTGCAAAGCACGATATTAGGGAACTCTAACAAACGCTACGATCAGCGTATGTCTATCACAGAATCTACGTCTTACGCCACAGATGTGGTAACACCCACATATTTAGGGGATACCATCCGACAGCTACGCAAAGCAGCGAATCTCACTCAAACAGAGTTAGCAGAAAAAGCACGTGTTAGTCGTTGTTGGATATCACAGCTTGAAACAGGTAAACGTACCGCTGAGATTGGCAAAACAATGGTCGTCCTGCATTGCCTTGAGCATAAGCTAGCAGTGCTGCCTTTAGGGACTGTAGGTGAAATCGTAGAGACTACGCCTAGCGGAATACCTAAATAATGGATTCACGCTATTTGCACGTCATGCGTGAGGAACAAGTCTGTGCGACTATCACCCTAAACAGTAATCGTACTTTCACATTGGAATACGCTGATGCAGGTATCACAATCCCGCTATCTCTTAGTCTGCCAGTTAGGAAACGTAGCAGCACACATCTAATAGCAAACTGGCTAGCAGGATTAGTGCCAGATTCTGAGAGATTGGCTAGATACTGGGCTAGAGTAGCAGGCGCAGCTAGTTCACGTCCTTTCGACTTGTTATCATCCAAATTAGGCTGGGACGCACCAGGTGCGTTCTATTTCATCTCCCCAGAAACCAAATCAGAGTACGCTCAGAAGCGCACAGAACGCCCTGAAATAATATCCCAAAATGAGGCTGGGAGATGGTTGTGCCGCATATCAGCAGCGGTAGATGATCGAGCGCCTTTCGGTTCAAACAATGTTGGAGCTTTCTCTCTAGCAGGCGGTAGAGCGAAAATAGGTTTACGATGTGTTTCTGAAGGTATCTGGCAAACCACCGAAGGCGAATTGCCTACCACTCATATCCTCAAAGCTGGGCATCCACGAATCCCTTCTCACGCTGCCATTGAAGCTATGTGTTTGAATATGGCTTCGCTTTGCGGTCTGAATGTTTCTAAAACAGAGTTTTACGATTTAGAAGGCATGGAATGTTTATTAGCGGAGAGATGGGACAGGATGGATAGTGCGGATAGTGATGAGCGTAAAACAGTAAGACTTTGGGCTGAAGACCTGTGCCAAGCATCTGGAGTGTCGCCTGCGGATAAATACGCATCAGAAATAGCAGAATCACCCGCTGAGATCGTTCAACTCTTCTGGTCTTATGCTCCTGATCCCGAAAGTGTGGTTACAGAATTTCTTACACAAGTAGCTTTCAACTATGCCATTATCAATTCTGATGCTCACCTAAAAAACTATGCTGTCGTAGGCCCTTTAGAAAACCTAGCCATATCACCTCTTTACGATTCTTGTTCATTGCTTGGATGGATTGATACTGCCGAATCTGAGTGTGAGTTTCCTATGATCGTCGGCTCTAGCAGGTGGATAGGAACATCTGATAACCGCCAAGCGTGGCAAGCATTATCAGCGGATTGCGGTTTGCCACAAGACCAGATACCAGAGGTGCTGAAAGACATAGCCACCAAAATGGTTGATGCTGCCAGTGATGCTCGCCAAGCCCTACCTGTCCAAATCGCAAACCGCAAAGAAGTGGTACGTGCGGCTGATAGGTGTTCTAGAAGAGGCGCATGGTTGCAGCACTCTATGTCTTAGAGGTCTCAAAAATAGTGTCTGCTAACGCGGCTTGCGGAATGTCGTAATCTTGTGATGTGCCCAAAAACATATCTTCTACCTCAGCATTGCCAGCCCAGTTCGCTAAAAACATCGTAGACGTTCCTGTCCACGAAGAAATGTCAGAATCGTTTCTGGCGTATTCCTTATCGGTTATCACGTCAAGGGCTATCCCTGATGCCCGTGACGGACTTAAACCAGTGCAAAGACGTATTTTGTATTCAATGCTGGGAATGGGTGTGCGCCCTGATAAACCGCATCGTAAAAGCGCTCGTGTGGTGGGTGACACTATGGGCAGATATCACCCTCATGGTGATGCTGCTATTTACGATGCGTTAGTGAAACTCGCTCAAAGTTTCTCCCGTCCCATCACCCTTGTCGACCCTCAAGGCAATTTCGGCACTTTAGACGATCCTCCTGCTGCGTCTCGCTACACCGAATGCAAACTGTCGGGTGCAGCTATGGAGATGTTAGACGAGATAAACGAAAACACAGTGGACATGACGCAAACCTATGATGGTGAAAGCGAAGAACCTGTTTGCCTGCCCGCTCGTCTGCCTAATCTGCTAGTCAATGGTGGCACAGGCATCGCTGTGGGTATGGCTACCAATATGGCGCCTCATAACCTTGTAGAAGTGGTGGAAGCCATCAAACTGGTGTTGCAGCACAAGGGTAAGAAAAAACTGCCTGTAGAGGATTTGATGGCAGTAATACCAGGCCCTGATTTTCCTTCAGGCGGGCGGATTGTGGACACTGAGGGTGGTATCAAAGAAGCGTATGAAACAGGGCGAGGTGCGTTTCGTGTGCAAGCACGCATGTCGCCTGTCAAACTGACTCGCAGCAGGATGGGCGTGGAAGTCACTGAGCTGCCTTACAACGTTGGCCCTGAGAAAGTAGTCAAACGCATCAATGAACTCGCTGACGAAGGGAAACTCGCTGGGGTTCACAGCGCCCGAAACCTGTCTGATCGTTCAGGGTTGAAACTGCTCATCGAATGCCAGCCGAATGTGCCTGCTGAAAGCGTGTACAAAGAGTTATACAAGCAGACAGCGTTGGAAGAAACTTTTTCTATCAACAATGTGGTACTCATCAAAGGTGAACCTAGAACAGTTGGTTTATATGAGCTATGCAAGGTTTACGTTGAGCATCGTTTAGAAGTGATTGTGCGACGCAGCCAGCATCGCTTAGACAAAGCAGAAGCAAGGTTGCACATAGTTGAAGGGCTGCTTATCGCTTTAGACAACATAGATGAAGTGGTAGCGATTATTCGTAAATCATCTGATGTGACAGCCGCTGCTGTCGCTTTGAAAAAGAAACTGAAACTGTCTGATGAACAGGCGGCTCATATTCTTGATATGCAGCTGCGTCGTTTGACTGCTTTGGAAATATCGAAGCTGAGCACTGAGAAACAAAAGTTGGTAGCCAAGATTGCCGCTCTAAAAGAACTGCTTCGTTCAACAACTAAGCAACGTAATTTGCTGAGAAAAGAGTTGAACGCTGTGGTCGCTGATTATGGGTATGCGCGCCGCACAGAGATAGCCACCGCAGAAGACGATTTCAGTGTTGCTGACAGTTTTGAACCTGCCACTGTAAGAGGTACACAGATTGTTACACTCTCAACTACAGGGTTAGTCGGGCGGTGCGATAAAACACAAAAACGCTCCTCGCTAGGTAAACACGATTTCCTTATCTCATCGGCAGAGGTGTCGGCTGGAGACAGTGTGCTTGCTCTCACATCTGCGGGCAGGCTGCTAAGCGTGGACGCTGTGACTATTCCTGAAGCTGTTGGTAGGAGTCGTGGGAGTGCTGCTGCTCAAGTTTTCTGCACAGCAGGTGATGAAACTGTGGTCGCAGTGTTCACTCCTTCAGATACTCCTGTAGCTATCATTACTGCGAAAGGCAGAGGTAAACGTGTCGTGTTAGAGGAAAGTAAGAAGAAACACGCTACTAAGCAGGTATTCAAGCTAGGAGCAGGGGACAGGCTGATAGCAGCGTTTCACGCGTTTGATAGCGACCATGTGGCGGTTGTGTCGGACGCTGGGAAAGTGCTCAAATTCTCTGCTGACACGCTGCCTGTGCAAGGGCTCGCGTCCGCTGGGGTAGGTGTGATCAAGTTGAAAGATGGGAACGTGTTACACGCTAATCGTGTGATAGGCAGCGAAGTGGTGATCGCTGTGGAACAAAGCGGGCATGCTGTCATCACAGAACTATCAGAAGTGTCTCTCAAAGGCAGAAATGGTGTAGGCGTGAGTGTCGGTACGAAACAAACTCTTACCACAGCCGCAATAGCAGCACCTACCGATCTGTTAATAGGCACAGAAACAGGGAATATCCGGGTTCCCTCTCAAGTTCCTAAAAGGTTAGAAGCAGTTGAGCAAGTAGGTTTGGTGCTGTAGACAGAGATGCTTGATTACCAATTCTGTATTATTTTGTTTTTCATTTCACAGAATCGTTATTTTTTTTCATATGGGTCTAGGGATAACGCTAATCGTATAGCATCATTCAAAGGTATCTTTTCTCCCCACACGTAATCATTAAGAACTGCGTTATATCCACGTTCTAACGCGTGATATTCTGAAGTTCCTTCTTTGAATGTAGAGAGAGACGCGAAACCAGCATCAGGGCGTGTAGCTTCATCTCTGTTGCGGCGCACATTTTCTGATGCTCTCAATAAAGCAATCGAGTCTCGGCCTAAATGCCCTGACAATGCTTTTTTGTTGAGTGCTAGCATAGCAAGGTCGTATACATCTCGTGCTCGTTGTTCTATAGCAAGCAAATTATGTGTATCAGCTAAGTGTGTTTGAGCAAGCAGTTTGTCCATAGCAATTGACGCAGGCCCAAGTGCGGGGAATAACCAGCTCGGAGAGGACGGATCGGATGGATTATGTCCTCCGATTTCGGGATGTTTCGCTTTATCTTCTAATGATGCAAAACGCGACAATAAAGATTGTGGTTGTTTTTGTTGTATCAGTACTGGAAAGCCACCAGAGTCACGCGACACAACATCAACTGAAATAGTAGGTCCTTGCCTAATGTCTAAAGAAAAAAAGCAGTGGGAAGATGTGCTTTCTTTGATATCAGCAGCACAACCCATATACCTACTTAAAGTAGTTGCAAACCATTTCATAGTTTTTTTTCTTGCACTTGCACTAACGTCATCTTCAGGTATAAATGCAATATCTATATCTTCAGAATAGCGTTGTGCTATATCCCATACTGCTGATAAGGAAGTGCCTCCCCCAAAGGCCATGTGCCCGGTTTGTTGGTTGTGGTGATACGGATGCATGATGCGTCCTCTAGCACCAAGAAATGTGGCTGCTTTATGTACAGCAGTAATCAGCCAATAATCATGGATTATATACTCTTTTTTAAAACCTAAAATATCGCTGCATTGTTCAACTAGTATGCCCATTCTGACGCTGTTACTAGTGAGTAGTGGTTTAGACAAACGAGCTTGCGCAGTGGAACCAGAGAGATCAATAGTATGCTCTTTAGCGGTAACGCTTGTAGCATCAGCGGTTCTTTTATCTTTATGATGTGGGCAAGTATCTCTGTAGTTTTTACACGAACTTCCCCCTGCAAGTTCAACCCCGCATAGTTCTCGTTTGGCACGTCTAATGTACACGCCAATCCAACCTACCGTCCCAGCTTGTAGTCGTGACTTTCGGTAGCCATTTAGCTACTTGTTTGACCATCGCTGGAAAAGCAACCTTAGATCGTTTAGGCAATTCCCACACCGCTTGACGAGTGATGTCTTCTGTTTCTGCGGCCCACACGATTTTCTTTGTTCGGATCAGCGCATTCCTGCCTGCTCGTTCAGCGAAGTGTCGTAAAAGCATGGTTTTAGCAATTTTCAGATTACGGCAACCTGAAATAGGAAAATTGAGAATTGCTTCCAACAAGCTGACCTCATGCCAACTCAAATCTAACCTGCGCGGATTAGAGGCAACCTCAACTGCTGAGATGCCAGGGCGGGGAAATGTTGGCAACTCATACTCATCATTACTTGTTGTGAATCTATAACGAAATGGCATTTGCGTAGACCAACCAGCAACCCATAAAGCTGTGCCACCAGCTAATCCAGACCCTGGTGGCATGATTTTTTGTGCCATAGCGATGAAATCCCAAGAAGGCTTTCCATAGTCGTTGCATATGGGAGGTAAATCTCTGTAGTACAACTCAGGGATCGGTGTTTTCCTAATCGCAGGCAGGTCTGCGATAAGCATTTCAGCGATTACCGCTTCAGCTTCTTCTCGCTCGCAAGGCAGTTCCGCGAGAGTAAAGTACGCCATGTTGGGAAGCCATTCAATCCACTTCTCAATGTCCGCTGTAGGTTCAGCCACCATAGGCAAAGAATACTAAACCACGCTTGCCGCGCAGTTTCAGTTTCCACAACACAATAGCGCTTGGTGCTTCATATCAGCACATAGCAGGCCAAGCGCTCTCACAGTCCGCAGATTTAGTGCGAGCTAAGGTTGCGCGCCAGGGGATGCAATCCCATCGGCATCTTCACTCAGAGTTGGCTGTTCAATCTTTTCACCAACCCAATCCAGTATGGGTCTTTGAACTCGCGGGGTAGGCGCCAGCGGAGTTTTCGCATCACTTGCGAGAAATCTGCTACCGCTTTACCGTGGTGACGTAAGGGCGCAAGAGGTCACCGATGCGAATGTGTGACGAACAGTCCACTGTGTGCTCCATCCCGTCGCCCAGAGAGCCGAGTAGCCCGCCAGCCCTGACCCAGGCGGCAGTAGAGTTCTTGCCATACGTTCATGGTTTAGAGCCGTATTGCCGTACCGTCTAGAGATGCGATCAGGTTCTCGATAGTAAAGACCAGGCACTATCTTGCCGATGATCGGATACTCCGCCTTCAGTAAATCTTCCAGCAAGGCATCCACTTCCGCCGGATCGCCGCGAAGAGCGTCAGGCCGAAAATACGTGTCTGGCTGAAACATGGTGATCTGTTTGAGAGCGGCATCGGACATGTCTTACAGATTAGCCGTTCAGCCGGTAGCGCGTTCAGGGCTTGTAACTGTTCGTTACTTTTTGGGTTTATGGTTGTTATTATATTGTTATGGGGAAGCGATTGGTGAAGATCGGTGAAGCGGCTAGGTTGATGGGCACTAGTCCGGAGATCATGCGTAAGTGGGATGCGTCGGGTGAGTTGCCTGCGACTAGGCGAACGCGTGGGGGGACGAGGTATTATTCGGTTGCGGATTTGTTGGGGTCGAGCACGATTGAACATAAAGCCCAATGGCATCAAAGAGAGTTCAAGCGCGCAGACTGTTGGCTGCCGTCATCAAAAACGTGCAGCGCCTGCGGACACAAAAAAGCGGTATTACAACTGTCGGAACGCACCTACAGATGCCACAGTTGTGGTCACACCATAGATCGTGACCTGAACGCTGCAAGAAATCTACTGGCTGAGGTGCAGCCAAAACGTGGAGACGATATAAGTCCTGTCCGTGGCAACGGTCAGGCAACCGTCAACGAAGCGTGAACTAGAATCATGCAAAGACAGATCAACACAGATCACAACACCTTAGCACAGATTCTAGACACCGGAATCGGCTCGCTACTTGTTCAGAATAAGAGACATTTGCATGCGGGATCATATCTGTATTGAAATTGAAGTGCTGCTATAACAAATACAGGTATCTGTATCACACTTGCTGTGTTATGCACTATTCACGCGGCTCGACTATTTGCCTAAAATTGTCTTTGATGGGCAAGCAAACAATCAAAAGCGCAATAATCCAAACAGATGACGCATATGATGCTTCTTCGATTATCGCTTTAGAAGGGCTTGAAGCGGTTCGGACACGTCCTGGCATGTATATCGGCAGTGTGGATGCTGGTGGGTTGATGCATCTTGTGTGGGAGTTGATAGACAATGGTATTGATGAAGCTAGCGCTGGTTTTGCGAATGCTATTACTGTGACCTTACATGAGGATGGGTCCGTGGAAGTCACAGATAATGGGCGCGGCATTCCTACTGCTAAGCATCCCACTAAAAAGGTTTCTGCTTTAGAAGTTGTGTTCACAGAGTTGCACGCTGGAGGCAAGTTCGGTGGTGGGGCTTACAACGCTTCAGGTGGGTTGCATGGGGTTGGAGCTTCAGTGGTGAACGCTATGTCGGAGAAACTGTGCGTGGAAGTTGACCGCGATGGGGCTAAGCGGAGGCTGTGGTTTTCGGAGAGAAAAGCAGGACATTTCACAGGTAAAAAGTTTGTTCCAGGACATGGATTGCAGCGAGTCAAAGGCTCTAAAAAAACAGGGACATCTGTGCGTTTCTGGCCTGACTACCAGCTGTTCACTTCTGATGCTGTCATAGACTTTGATGCGATCAGCGAACGAGCGCAACAGTCTTGTTTTCTAGTACCAGGGTTGACCATCACTATTGCGGACAAGCAGTCAGGGAAATCCGCTAAATTCACTTCTAAAGGCGGGTTGTCCGATCTGGTGGAGTCTGTGATTGATGGCAGCAAAGTGACTAACACGCTTGTTTTCAAAGGGCAAGGCGAGTTCGTGGAAAAGGTCAGCTCTGAAGGGAAAATGGTGGAAGTGAGCCGCCATTGTGAGGTGGATGTGGCGTTGCAGTGGGCTAAAACTTATGAGGCTCGTGTCTTGTCGTTTGTGAACACTATTCCCACTCCTTTAGGTGGCACCCACGTAACAGGTTTTGAGAGGGCCTTGAACAAAGCAGTCAACGATTATTTGCTGCCAGATTCGAAGAAGCTCGCCAAACTAGCTAAGCAAGGTAAAGCTAAAGCTCAGAAAGAGGACACGCACGAAGGTTTAGTGGCAGCAGTGAAAGTCACTGTTCCTGAGCCTCAATTTCGGGGGCAAACAAAACAAGAATTAGGCACGCCCGCTGTTCAAACCATTGTGTACGACACTGTGAAAAACGGGTTCGAAAGCTGGATGCGGTCAGCGCCTAAATCACAGGTGAACGCTTTAACCTCTAAAATCGCTGATGCGATTATTGGCAGAGTTTCCGCTCGGCAAACCTTAGAAAACAAACGCAAAGCAGCTTCTCTAGGGTCAGCGAGAATGCCTGACAAACTAGCAGATTGCAGAACGCACGGCACCGATTCTGAGTTGCTACTAGTGGAAGGCGATTCTGCTGCTGGACCTGCTAAAGCAGGACGAGATTCAGAGACAATGGCGATACTCCCGTTGCGTGGCAAAGTTGTGAACGCTGGTAAAGCGACTGTAAAACAGGTGCTAGACAATGCTGAAGCGCAGGCATTGTTCACAGCGGTAGGGGCAGGGTCAGGAGCTTCGTTTGACTTGTCTAAAGCCCGTTACGGGAGGGTTGTGATTTTGTGTGACGCCGACGTAGACGGCAGCCATATCAGATGTTTGCTGCTCACTTTGATTTACAGGTTTATGCGACCCATGTTAGAAGAAGGCTGCGTTTATGCTGCGATGCCTCCGCTGTACACCACGAAGGTAGGGTCTAAAACTTATAGAGCTTGGACTGATACTGAACGTGACAAGATCGCTAAACGTCTTAGCCGCAGCAAAAAAACTCCACCGCCCATCTGGTCTCGGTTTAAAGGGTTAGGCGAGATGGGTGTGGATGAGTTAGCGGAATGCGCTTTGAACCCTGAAACTAGAACTTTGAAGCGGATGACATTAGCCGATGGGCAACAAGCAGATGAGATGTTTGAAGTGCTAATGGGGTCTGATGTGTCCGCGCGCAAAGATTACATTGTCAATAACAGTGCTTTAGTGTCTATGGATAGTCTAGATTACTGAAATAGTGGCAAACTCAACACGCTTAGCCTCACCAGCAGCGCCAAACCCTACCAAAAGCGACCCTGTGCTGTTAGCCGAGTTTGAGGTGTGGCATAAAGGTCTGCGAGCTAGTTCACCGCACACAATCACAGCGTATCTGTCGGATTTACGCTCTCTATCTAAAACGCTGGCAGGTAAATCTTTAGCCGAAGCTAGTTGGGAGGATTTATCGGCCCACGCTACGCGACTTCAAAAAGAAGGATTATCTAGCGCTACGAGGCAGCGAGCACATGTGTCTATCAAACAGTTTTACAGGTTTTTAATAGAACAAGGTGAAGTTGCAGATGATCCCAGCGAGTTTTTAGAGAAGCCAAGAGCATCCTCACCGTTACCCAAAATCTTGTCGGAACGAGAGGTCAGATCGTTTTTGGAAGCAGCAGCAGAAGGGCGAGGTGCTTTAGCGCTGCGCGATAAAGCAATCTGTGAAACTTTATATGGCACAGGTGTGAGGCAAGAAGAGTTAGCGACTATGACTCTCACTGCGCTCAATTTGGAAAACGAAGAAGTGCTCATTTCAGGTAAAGGTGGTTCACCTCGTATTTTGCCTTTACTAGGAACGTTTTTGCAAGCCATTGAAGAATATGTGGCAGAAAGCAGACCATATTTGCTGGGCAGTTCCAGCCAGGATCATAATTTTCTGTGGGTAAGTAGAACAGGCATGCCGATTGATCGTAAAACTGTGGTACGTGTAGTGGCAAAAGTAGGTGCGAAGGCAGGTTTGAAAGTCACACCTCATATGTTGCGTCACAGTATTGCAGTTCATCTACTTGAAAAAGGGGTGGGACTGTTGGATTTGAAAGAATTGTTAGGTCATAAAACGTTGAAAACAACAACCATTTACGCTCGGATGTCTATGCGACTCGTAGAACAAGCATATAGACAGTCGCATCCTAGAAGTTGAAGCTTGTCTAAAGGCAGTTTTCACTTCAATTTAGTGGGCGTTTACATCTTAAAAAGTGTTCTAAAATTCGCTAATTTATGCATCAAACAACTAGTTAGACCACAGATGTCGGCAACGTATATGATCTGCTTCTATGTATTCTGTGGATAAAGCAGATTTGTTTGAGTATACTATGGTAGAGCACAGCCCATGTTCTTCTGCTTCTTCTAAAAGTGGCTTTAAGTCGCTATCACCAGAACCAATGTATATCTCAGAGTATTCTTCTAAATCCCGCTCTCGCGCTTCCAGAATTAACAAATTATCAGCGCTGTTAGCGCTAGAGTTGCTGTCTAACCATTTGAAACTATCGGTATGTCCTATCAAATCTTCGCAGTGCTTTCTGATGTTTGGATTACAAGCAATGATTGCTATATCACCGTTAGCCCATACAGCAGAACGGCAATACTGTTCTAAACATTTATAAGCCTGATCCGCATCCCTGTGACTCAAGTTTTCTAAATCAATAAAATGTAACGCAGGTTTATGCTGGTTCTGCTGTTGTACTGGTGCAGCGTTCAGCTCGTTTTCTTCACTATTTTCCGCGTCAGGTTCAATGCTAGGTTTCCCTTCTTCCAACCATCGTTGAATGTCGGTCTTATCGCATCTAGAGTTACGTTTCCAAAACCATAAGACCGCTGCTGCAACAATCACGGCTGAAGAGATTGTGTAGAACAAGTATTTTGTTTGCATAGAACTTATGTTAGTTGCTGGACAGTGTACTCTGGGTTTTTAGTTTAGTGCAGCTAGTCTATGGTTATTCTGAACTGCTGTCTTACTGTGGCTAATAACCAGCGCATTTGCCTGATTGGTGTGAATGGCTAATGTTAGGATTAGGATGCTCGTGTTTCGGATTGCCTGCATGCCAGTGAATGCACGTATCGCTTGGTTCCTCAACTTGTGAGGCTGATACTGCTGGTGGTGCTGGTAATGCGCTGCCCTGCCCGCAGCGTTGCAACGCTGTAGTCACGTACCTATATTCTGTACTATCAGCGGTCATATTCTGCTGCTGTTTCACATGCGCCCACTGCCTGATCATCTGGCATTCCACCTTAGGATTAGCGTTCAACCATGCAGCGAACTTCGGTTTTGAGTGCCATTCGTGAGGTTCAGACGATCCCTTGCTGCGGTTAGCAGATGAGGGCATACACAAATGGTTAGCGGTGTACCTGTTGAAACTGGACAAGTTGTTGATTCCCGATTCCCACGCTTCAAGTAGAGGAACTACATGGTCGAGGTCTTGGCCGCTACCGCATCGACCGCCATGGTTGCCGCTAGGACGGCTATAGCCTGCGGTTCGTTCTTGAGCTATCTGTACTGTCCATCCTTGTGTAGGTGAAGTTGGTGTTGGTGTGGGGGTGGTTATCTGCGTAGGGGTGGGAGTAGGTATGGCAGCCGATGTGGATGCTGGGGTAGGGGCAGCCAGTGTTGCTGTGGGGGCGGCTGAAGGTGTTGAGAGGATTACTGTTGGAGATGAAGTCGCTGTTGCGATAGAGGTTTCTACTGTTGTAGGTTTGCTATCTGCTATCGCAACAGTAGATGTGGATGCTGGAGTTGGTGATTCGGTAACTGTGGTTGTGGCTGAACCTGCAACTACAACATTGGACGTGTTTTCAGTGCCATCATCGTCTACGAGGTATCCAATCAGAATAAGCACCAGCAGGAAGGCTATTAGGCCAGCAATAACCGATTTTAGTGGTCTCATTAGTCTGGATTTACCGTTTCGCTTGCGCGGGGGCAGTGTAGGTGGAGGAGGCGGTGGCAATGTGTTTCGCTGCATTGTTGGTTAGTGTAACTAAAAAACAGTATTCCTCTGATGCTCAGCGGTAATGTGTGGTCTTGTACCTTGATTTAGTTCGGTTCTTCGTTTCTAGCAGCTTCAGCTATCAGCGCCGATCTGATAGCGCCTAACAATGTGACTTGAAAGTTCACTGCGGCTGGCCCATCGTAAGGTTTGTTTTCCAAGATAGCTAGACAATCTCTCAATGTTTCAGCACAAACGTGGGTGTCAGGGATAACTGTGTGTCCATATATATGAGGCAAGGCTGCCATTTCTGTTTTTTCAGCTTTACCCACCGCGTTGAAATGGTCTAACACTTCGCCCCAGTCGTTGAAACTGGTGATATCTATTTGTTCTCGTTGCAACACTGCGGCCAAATCAAAATCGGCTAGTTTTTCTTCGTCAAGATATGGGGGTTTCCAGTCTTCTTCTTCCACAGCACTCCAAGGCGACTTTGGTTTTACCATGTGCCGAGCGAACACACTGGATTTGCCACCTGCATACCCTGCCGCATAGTTGAATGCTGCCCGCATTTTCAGCTGACAATCTTCCACTTTTGCAGGATTGTTAGTTTGCAGCTCTTTCACAGCGCTTATCAGCAGGCGTGCAGCTCCTTCTGCTAAATCGTTGATACGATGATTAGCACCCTCGTCGTTACCTTTTAACCGCTGTTCTATCAACTCTGCTGCAACTTTATTTTTCGTTGCGAACTGCCCTCGCCACTGCTCCCCACCTAACACATCTGAGAGAGAAACCTGCGAGGCTGCATCTAGCAAACGTGCGCTAAAAGTGGAAGCAGGCTGATGTGAACTGTTATTAGCTAAATCAACTCGCGGGATAGGTGCAGCTTTTGCTTGACGCGAAGGACGGTGAGCGAACTTGCCTTTGCTTCTCGGTTGGGTTTTAGCGTGCTCGCTTAGTTTCTGGGCTCTACTAGTCACATGTGGCAAGGATGCCACGCAGTGAAATATCTACCACTAAACCGACGAGGCACCACTAATTAATGGTCGAAGCGGTTGCGCTTGTTAACGCAAAAAGGTTGACTCCGAAGAATCAACCTAAGCGCCCTACATTTTGCCAGCGCTAGCTCAGTAGAGGGTCTACTGCAAGAGCTTCAGTGAGAGGCCAACTTGCAGCGTATACAGCTAAATATAACAGGTTAATACTACTAAAACCTTAACAAGCTCACCAGAATCACTTTTCTTAGGATTTTTGCTATTCAAATACCTGTACAGCGCGTGCAAACAGAGCGCGATACAATGTGCCATGCCAACGACGCCTTAGCCGCACATATGGTCGTAATTCTGTACGAATTTGGTTGATCTGGTCGATAATCTCGGCATCTGTCTTGTTCAGTTTGGGAGCGTCATAGATCATAAGGGGAATTGTATCTAACAATCTAGCATAAAATAACTATTATTATTCGCTATGTTATGATGAATAGATTTCAAATTACAAGCATGTGTACCGAAACCTTCATGGTGACGCTGAGATCCACTCCAAATTTTTACTGCCACAGTGTGTCAAGAGGACGCAAATGAAGTCGATCTCCAACCATGAACTGCTGCTTGCCGAACTGTCGTAACCAACCTTAAAACATTGAACATTAATAGCGTTATGGATGTGCAGCTGTTTGACATAGCCCTCAAGCTGCGGTGCCCGATTGCAACAAGCAAAGGACTGATTACCCAAAGAGATGGCATTGCCCTGTTTATACGCGACGGCACACACCACGGCTGGGGTGAGGCCATGTGTTTACCTAACTGGCCGGAGAGCAATTTGGCAGCCATACGTCAAGCTCTTGAGGGTTGGGCGCAAAAACCCCATCCACAGAAGCTGCCTACTGAACGCTTTGCAAAAGGTGCGGTTGAAGTAGCTCTATGTAACCTTGAAGCTCAGCGTTCAAAGTTGCTTCAATGCGGGTCAAACGCTCACCTTGGAGGTAACGCAGCTAGGAGGTCTTTCTCAAATAAAAGATCACCCCAAATCAACCAAAGATCGCGCAGTAAAGGATTGTGTCTAGCTGTAGTGTCCGTAGAGGTTGTTTACGTGTGATGCGGGTGTGCCGCTGATGGTGGTGTGGTGTGTCGTTGTCATCCCCACGCGTATTCTAGAGTGTTGAACAAAGCGAAAACAGGAGGCACAAGGTGGAACGCGGAACAACTTTCCGTGTTGCCAAAAAATGAATCGCATTCCAGTCGGTATCGAAATCCGCGCTGACTACGTCCCAAGACACTAACTTGCAAGGTTTTTAGTCTTTCCTCCCTTTAGTGGTGAGTATTCTTGTAATCGGTTAAATTCTTGTTATGTGTAAATCGCAAAATGCGCGAGCTGTGGATTGGGTTTTAGGGTTAGATTATGGAAGATGGTTTTATACCCATGAAGTGCCCGGCGCACCGCAGATTGTTTATCCTGTGCTTTCACGTTTGTGTAAAGACAAAAATACTGGGGTCAAGCGTGTCGCTAAAGGGTTGTATTGGCGCGGATGGCCTTCAAGCAATCCGCAGCACTGGAGAACGCCTAAATACCAAATCGCCGGGTTACTACTAGCAGGGCCAGGCGCGGGATTAGGCAGCTGGAGCGCATTGCACGCACTTCGGTGGACTACACAATCACCAGTCGTATCGCTTCTTACCACCCTACGCAAACCGCATTCACGTCTTCCATCTTCAGTGCGTTTCACTGTCAATCGCAATCAGAGGCGAAAAGAATTGAATTGGAATGAAGTCACAATCTTGGAAGGCGTACATATGTTTGAATGGTCCGAAGAGCCATGGCACGAGTGCCTTAGTGCCAGCAGAAGAGGATTATCGCAATATCATCTGCCTTCAATAGACACTATACACCCTGACAAACTCGTCTGGGCGGCTGAAACTGAAAGTGAAATGACTGCTGAGAAACAGCACATGATACAAGAAGCTGCAAACGTGTTCACTGAACAATCTCAATCAAATGAGTAAAATATGCGGTTCCACTAACACCGTGGACGGGAAACCTTGCAGAAATCCGGCTAAAAGCTGCTCAATCAAACATCAAGGACATAAGAAACGAAATCGCAGTTTAAAACCAAATATAACGCCAGCTAGTACTCGTGTTACTCCAGACGATTTAGGTACACAAGGAAATGGCAGTCAAACGTTTTTTTCAGATTTCGGTTTAGAAGCAAAACGCCCATCCTTGCGGCGAGGCTGTTTTCTAGCGTTCTCGCTTTTCTTTTTATCCATACCGAAAAGCGCTTACACTACGAATTAAACTAACTATCAAGCATCCCATGTTTGAAAGGATGCCTAAGATGGTTGTTCCTGTCAATTCTACTTAACCAAATTTCAGTAAGATA
Organism: Candidatus Poriferisocius sp.; assembly: GCA_965221865.1. Taxonomy (GTDB): domain Bacteria; phylum Actinomycetota; class Acidimicrobiia; order Acidimicrobiales; family Bin134; genus Poriferisocius. The sequence continues at coordinate 2,868,699 of OZ244918.1, read as the reverse complement.
TGTAGGTAGGCAGATATTCCATTACTGGGACTGTTTTAGCGCATCAAAATCGTAACCTCACACTAGTGTGAGTCCATTCTGTTTGGCGGTGTAAGCCGCTAGTTCCTTCGAATCACGCGGTCCTGACACATGCCTATTCTGGTAGCATGGTTGACAGTAACAGCAGCAAAAAAACACTTGCTTTATCTTTAGACGACTGCTTAGCAGAAATACGAAACAGGTCTAAATCTGAGCGCGACAAAGGTGTCGCTTTTGAACGTTTAGCTCGTAAAGCGATGATGACACATCCAGGCGAGTTCGGATCATTACGTTTCGAGCGGATCATCCCATGGACTGAATGGGAAGGCGCTGACGGTCAACCTGACACTGGTATAGATTTAGTTGGTTATCAGCGTGATGGTGGGCTAGCAGCCATTCAATGCAAGTTTTATGGGGCTGGTTCTAAAGTTAAAAAAGAACATATAGATGGGTTTATAGCGCGGTCTAATACGAAGCATTTCACAGCCCGAATTTTGATTAACACAGGTGATGCTTTCACACCTGCCGCAGCCAAGTTGATGAGCGAAGTAACACCTCATGTTGAGCTGATTCTGCTTGAAGATATGCGTTTATGGCCTGTTGCCGACTGGGCGGGTTGTTTGGATGAAGAAGGCTCACTCGTATGGGATCACAAAGCGTACACACCTTATTCACATCAACAAGAAGCCATAGACAGAGTGCTTGAAGGATTTGAGAAAACTAACCGAGGGAAAATGATTATGCCCTGTGGTACTGGCAAATCTGTTACCGCTATGTGGATTGCAGAACAGTTAGCAGGACTCGGTGGAAGCGTGCTGTATCTAGTTCCTTCCATCGCTTTGATGGGGCAATCAATGAGGGAGTGGGCGAGGAATCGTGGGATGTCCCACCGCTACGTTGGCGTGTGCTCTGATAGTAGAGCAGGGAAAATTGCTGAAGACCAGAGCCTCGCTGAATTAACAATGCCAGTAACAACCGATGTTCAACGTATAACAGAGCAGCTAATACCCGATAAGGGCAGCCTGTCAGTCGTGTTCTGCACATATCAGTCGTTGCCGCAAATAGTGGAAGCTCAGAAACTCTTAGGCGAAGGACAGTTTGATTTAGTGGTATGCGATGAAGCGCATCGCACGACAGGTGTGGATAAGAACACAGATTCAGGGTTTCTGCTAGTCCACGATGCTGCCCAACTGCGAGCGTCTAAACGTTTGTATATGACTGCTACTCCGAAGGTGTACACAGACAGAGTGAAAGAGCAAGCCTCAAGTCAGGATTTCGGTGTTTACACGATGGATGATGAGGAGCAGTACGGACCAGAGTTTTACCGACTTAGCTTCGGAGAAGCCATAGAACAAGACTTACTGTCCGATTATCAGGTGATTGCTATTGCGGTTGATAATGCTGTTACGTTTCAACGGGATAAAACAGCTTTCGGTAACACTGGTTTGGATGTTAATGATGCAATCCAATTCGCAGGGGTTTTAGACGCGTTAGCCGATCCTGAAACAGAAGGGATAGATCGTTTAGTGAAGCGTGCCACAGGCACCATTAACATTCATTGTCGGGCTAAAAGAGCTATCGCTTTCAATAACACCATCAAACAGTCACAACAAGTAGCTGAGTATTTGCCGAGAGTAGCTGACCGACTGTTTTCACAAGCTGACCCTCAGTTTCGTGAAGATAATTTGATTGACTTAGAGGTTCGCCATATTGATGGTAAATCTGATGCTTTAACACGTTCTCAAAGTATCCAGTGGCTGCGAGAAGGCGTAACATCTGACACAGGTTGTTTGATGCTAACCAACGCCCGTTGCCTCACTGAAGGGGTGGATGTTCCTGCTTTAGACGCTGTGGTTTTCTGTTCGCCTCGTAAATCGCAGATAGACGTGGTGCAAGCAGTAGGAAGGGTGATGCGTAAAGCTGAAGGTAAAGATGTGGGATATGTGATTGTGCCTGTTCAAGTACAACCAGGCCAATCAGCGGTTGACGCGTTAGACACATCTGCTTTCAACGAAGTTTGGTCAGTGTTACGAGCTTTACGATCCCACGATGAACGCCTTGATGTGATAGTCAACTCTGCCGATCTTGGTGGCACATCCAAACTGCCTGTGAAGGTGTTAGACGTGACTTCTAAGGCTAGAAAACAAAGTGAGGATGGAGTTGTAGACGGCGATTTACACACACCTATTCAGAGCATATTGTTTGAACTGCATAACAAGGTTGCTTCCATTCTGGTGGACAAGGTAGGGGATAAGCAGTATTGGAAAAAGTGGGGGCGTAGAACAGCTCAAATCGCTGGAAGCGTGGAAAGCGAAATAAGAAACCTGCGAGGTAAGAACGGGTTGAAATCTGTGTGGCAATCGTTTGCTGCTGATATTCGCTCGCAAATAGGCGTGTCAAGTGCAGGCGCAGAAGCTTCTCCCACAGATGCAGAGTTAGAACAAATGCTCGCTCAACATGCGATCACCCAGCCTGTGTTTGAAGCGTTGTTCACTGATTCGCAGTTCACCCAGAAAAACCCTATGTGCCTCGCTTTGACAGGAGTGTTAGAACACTTTGAAACACATGGTTTGAATGTGGCTGAGCATTGCGTTCCGCTAGAAGGGTTTTATAAGTCTTTCAGTGAACGCCTTGAAGGTGCTGACACCAGCGAAGCTCGTCTCGGTGTGCTGTTAGAAGTGTACGAATCGTTTTTTGATGCTGCGATGCCAGACGTCGCGGACAAACTCGGCATCGTTTACACACCTGTTGAACTCGTAGATTTTGTGTTGCGCTCTGCTGATGCTGTTGCCCGCCACGAGTTCGGGAAAGGGCTCACAGACGAAGGTGTGCATATTCTTGACCCTTTCACAGGTACAGGCACGTTCATCAACAGACTTATCACAGGCACCCGCTCAACAGGGGAGCCTCTAATAGAAGACAAAGACTTGTTTCGCAAGTTTGTAGGCTCAGGTGATGACACACCGCCTGAGTTGCACGCCAACGAATTAGTGTTACTCGCCTACTATTTAGCGGCCATCAAAACAGAGGAAGGCTACACATCGCGGTTTCCCAATACAGGGTATCAAGCGTTTCAAGGGCTTGTCTGGTGTGACACGTTTTTGAACCGTCAAAACGTTGGCAACCAGCAATCGATGAAAGGTATGAGACGTAACAGTCGCAGAGCTGAGCGGCAAAACGATCAGGATATCACAGTTATTGTTGGTAACCCGCCTTGGTCTGCAGGGCAGAAATCGTCCGGTGATGATAATCCGAATAACCAATATCCTGATATAGCCGAACGTGTGAGAGAGACTTATGGGAAACGCCACAAAGAAGTCGCAGGTAAAAGTTCTGGTGGTAAAAGTGCAGGGAATTTGTATGTGCAAGCAATCCGCTGGGCTTCAGACCGTCTACCTGAGAACAAACCTGGGCTCATATCGTTTATACATCCCAGTTCGCTGACTACAGGCGTCTCGTTGGCAGGTGTGAGAGCTTGTTTGAGGGACGAGTTCACCGATATTTATGTGGTGAACCTCCGCGGTGATGCTATGAAGAGTGGCGAAGAGAGGCGAAGAGAGGGCGATAATGTTTTCTCTGGGGGCTCCCGCAGCGGTGTTCAAATCACTTTGCTTGTCCGCAACATGGATAAACCTCTCACAGAACCTGCTGTGCTGCGTTACGCTGAAGTGCCTGAGTACTCCAGTTTGGAAACCAAGTTTGAGTGGCTGCGCGGTTTAGGTGACGTTTTGAGCGACAAGTTTGAAACAGTACCTGTAGATGATGCTCACGACTGGGTTAACCTCACCGATGGGTCTTTCAAAGAGTTACTGCCAGTGTGCTCAACCGATCAAACAGACGTACGCGTCGCATGTTGTCGTAACGCCTCTGGCGTGAAGACTAACTGCGACGCGTACGTCTACTCATTTTCCAAAACCGTGTTAGCAACCAAAATGCGCGCGTTAATAGATGAATACTCTGACACATTAGAAATCTGGGAAGCTGAAGGCTGCGACCCTGCCGATTTGAAACTGTTAACAGCAAACAACAATCTCGGTGTCATCAAATGGACGGACACTTTGAAAGCGTCTCTCCGCAAAAAAGAAGTCATCGAGTTCGACGAAACACGCATCAGAGAAGTGTTATACCGCCCGTTCACGAAACTCTGGTTATACGAAGACCATCGCATACTGTCATCAGTGAAAACAGTGGCAGCCATGTTCCCACGAGCAGAGCGCAGCAGAGCGCAGCAGAGCGCAGGCAGCTCGCTATCCCAACTCAAAACAACCGAGACACCTTCAGCATCTTGGCAGTCAGTACACTCACAGACCTCAATTTCCTCGGATCAAACCAAGGTGGAGCAAGAGCAATCCCCAGACGGAAGCAATACTGATGACAAGCCCGTCAAATCGGACAGTGTTCGCGGCGCTGGCAACAGCGATCCTGCCCGATCAGCACACAGTGTACCCAGCATGCAGAGTGATACCACTAACCTAACCGAGGCGGGGGGGGGTATGTCATCTCAGCGACAAACGGACGGGCGTTGTTCGCAGTTCTCGCAACCACAACAATCCCCGACTTATGCGCTACAGGGACCAGTCAGCCAGCACGACACATTCCTCGCAGGCAATTCTGATATCAGGGACAGCGAATATGACGTTTCAAGCGTTAGCAACGAACACGCTGACCGATTTAGCGATGATCGCGGGATCGCGGCAGACAAGGGTGATACCGCGAATCGGTCGCTAACCACACACACACACACACACACACACACCACAGGCAATCCTCACCAACCTCACCCAACAACTCCCCTTCGGGATCATCGCCAGCAACACGCTCTTCGACCTGTGCGCTACAGGAAGGCAAACCAGATGCATCCCACAACACAGGCCATAGCGATCACAGGTCCACCAACAACAGGGGAGATGGGCATACTCTCAGTTACACAAATCGTGGATTTGCACCTGATGGGAACTTTGCCTCCTTGCAGGATAATACTCAAGCAGAAACGATCCTGATATCAGCACCATCCAACATGGCAGTGTTCGCAGTATTAGCAGCTAGCGTACTCTCAGATTTGCACACTGTAGGTGCAGGCCAGCAGGCACGTGTATTGCCGAAACACTAAATCTTGTTTGAAACCAGACATTCATTTCTCCACAACGCGGCTGAGCTGCTTAGAGTAATCTGAATACATGCAGGTGCCTAAAGGATTAGATGCCATCACGGAGAACCTTGAAAACGGTGCTGCGGTGAATTATCTGCGGTATATGCAACAGTTCGCTTATTTTCGTTTAGAAGACCTGCCGTGCAGTTTGAAGGTCGCTAAAGAAGTAGCTGACCATTTCCTCGGTTTAGAGTATCCGACCATTGGGCGCACAGAAGTAGAAGGTCTCTATTTCAGGCAGCCCCCATCAACGCATTTTCATTATGGCTCTCACATACACGATGTAGCGTCGATGGCTAAAGCGGTTATGCCACCAGGGTCAGGGCTTTCAGGGTACGCAGCGTTGTGGTCTGCTGGATGGACAACTCAAATTCCTGTCAGCTACAAGTTCGTGACCTGTGATCCTGGTTTCGTGATGCCCAATTTCCCTCCACCTGGTATAGCCGGGGTTGAGGTGAACACGAATCAGCGCAGACTGGAATTGTCGTGGCATGAAGTGACCTTGCTGGAAGCCATGTTGAGATACCCGCTATCTGACTGCAACTGGAAATACGCTAAATGGGCGTTATTAAACGTTTTCCCTGAACGAGCGGGACATGACATGGAAGTGTGTCGTAAGAAAGTTGTTTGGGCCGCAGAAACAGAAAACCTGTCCACGCATAAATACCAGCTCAGAAGCAGCCAACCTAAAGGTTTCAAAAAGGTGACGCGCAAAGTGAAGAAATGGTTGCCCAAAAATATGAGTAAACAGTGGGACGGGAAATTCGTAGGTTATGGCACGTAGACGCTATAAGCGAAAATTATGTGGGGCTGACATTGGTGGAGGCAACAAATGCCGTAACTACCACGACACTTGCCCTCACCATCAAGAATTAGAAGCAAGAAAAGAAGAGCCCTTTTCGTCAACTCAAACTTCCACTGTTACTACCAGCAATTTAGGACTTCAAAACACAAACACACGAGCCGCACGTGTTTGGCTGTCAGACAACCAAGCGTCAATGCAAAGCCTGGTGAAAAAAAGTCAACAACAATTCGGTATCAGCCCTGATCGGATAATCAAAGACTATTGGTTGATCGCTACGTTGCAGAGAATATATAGGATGCTAGGTGCAAATGGGCGCATCCCACCACTGTATGGTTCTAAAACAGAAATAGGGAATATCGTATTTGGTGGAGGAACTTCTTTATCTGCTGCTTGGGATATTGTGCCACGCTATTCTGAAGATATAGACCTTGTACTAATTCCAGCACCAAACGCAAAGTCTAAACACCTAAGAAATGGCTTACAATTTTTTAGAAATATGGCCGCCAAACTAATTCCATACTCTGTATTAATCAAAGACAGGAATGATGGGCATAAAGCTAAGCAAAGTTTTTTTACTTTACAACTAAAAGGCGGAATCAATATATCTGTGGATGTAACAGTTCGTGACTTCAAAGATAGCCCTGTACACATAGAACAAAAACAACCTATATCTCTGGTGGGTCGTGTATCTAGTGTTGAAGAAAGAAACTGCTACACAGAGTTAGGCGGCCACATAGACACCAGCCCAAACGGAGCGAGTTGGATAGTTCCTTGTTTAGGCCCTTGCTCGACTGCGATGGACAAATTATTGGCACAAACTCATTTGTCGGATGTTTGCGATGTGAGTGGCATAAGTAGTCGCGCTAGGGACGTGTATGACCTAGCGATGGTCTCTGCGAATGCTCACAAGTTTGAAGGCCACATCGGTCGTGACTCTTTGAGCTTGTTAGCCGCCGCTGAACGAATACGCAGCAGAGCGGATGGCGCTGTCCGCCCAAAAAATGGTTTCAGCTCTATAGCCTCCTTCAAGCGAGGAAGCTCACAGTATGAAGCATTGAAAGCAGGCTATGAGACAGTATTAGAAGAAATGGTGTGGGGCGAAAAAATCGGTTTAGACGAAGCCATAGAACTGGCAACCACCCTCGACCCCATCCCTTGATGTTGTGATGTGTTGATGCTTTGATATAGGAATTGGAAGGCTTTGCAGTTCGCGCGTACTGGTCTGATTTTCATATTTTGTACCAATGTGGTCATTATTGCTAATGCGGTCATTATTGCTAAGTCCAAACACCATCTTCGTGCCCTCCACCACGTCGTGTGGCATCCTTTCCAGCATGGTTAATCTTCGGTTTGAAGAACAACATCCTAGAAGTAAAGCAGGTCGTTTCAAGACTAAACCTTCTACACAAGCCTCAGTGCCACCTGCGTCTACAGTGAACTTGTCTCCCGCTGCTGCTTCGTTTCAGGTTGGCGAATATGGCCAGTTTTATTTACCTGATGAAGAGCTTATCTCGTGGGGATTAGCGAACTTTCCACCAAGAGAATCGCCTTGGGGTCGAGTGATCGAAAGCATGCGTGGGCCAGAACCTATGGGCAAAGGGATTTGGGCGGTGAATACAGAAGGTGGCGGGGGGCTGCATTTCAGTGAAGAAGTTTGGGAAGCGCTGCCTGCTAATGCTAGAAACGCTTTTACGCATAAATACTGGGCTGAAGAAAAGTTGGAAATGCCTATAGCGTTAGCTCTTTTACGAATCCCTGTTCCATGGGGTCCACACAAAGGCGATGTCAACTGGATGTACGAATACGGTCGACGCATTGCAGAGACAGATCGTCCTGAATTGTTGCCATTGTTCAGCAGCACTTAAAAATGAGACCCGTTCCACGCATTTGATTCGCGGCTCGCACATGATGTGCGATGCCCTTCATGTTTGGTGAAGTATAATGTCGGTTGTGAGTGTTCAAGCAGTCGAATTGAGTTCTGCCTCTTTTTTCAGCTTGAAACCAGATGCTTGATAGTTTGAGTTAGAAGTTAAACCTGATGTTTCGCGTGTAGTTCGCATTCCTGTGTAGCATTATTTTTCAACTCATCCCGCGCGACCCGAATATTCTGCTGCCACCAATCACGCTTACTGGTATGCTTGTGGTATAGGCATGGTAGACAAACTAGCGGCATGTGAAATCAGAGATTGGCTACTAGAACAAGGACGCGCTTTTATTAGCAGCGAAGAACTGTGCGAACGGATTGAGGTGCGCAGAGACAAGCTGCCCGACGCTTTACGAGCTATCCGAAATAGAGGTGAGATCGCGAGAGTGTGTCGTGGAGGATGGGCTGCGGTGGAACCAGATCAGCAAAAGCACAGAAGCCTTTCCCCTGCCACTTTTTTAGACGACATGATGAATTATTTAGGCCATGACTATCAGGTAGGTTTCGCTGCTGCGGCTGTACGGTACGGTGCCACATATCGCATACCTTCTACTGTGCGTGTGTTGACAGCAGCGAGAATGGGTCAGATAACAATAGGACTCAGACCCCTGAATAGAGAGGATACAAGAAACAAATTTATTAGTAGATTGATGTGGGTTTACCGCTTCAATCCCTCCCAGAGGGGTGTTTCACGTCAAAAATGGCACTTTAATGAGCCACCTCCGCTTGTCAATTATTCTGTGCCTGAAGTCACAGCGTTGGATTGCGTATTACATCCACGTAAAGCAGTGGGCTGGGCAAACATTATGAACATACTTCCTCGTATGATCAGATCGGGTTCTTTAGACCCAGATAAATTAGCGGAAACTGCGCTGTTATATCCTTTGGCTGTCAGGCAAAGACTCGGAACTGCTTTAGACATATCCGCAGAGCACGAAGAAATCGCTTTTGACACTGCACCGCTTCGTGACACATTGCCTAAAAACCCGAAACTAACACGAATTATGCCTGAGTGTGAACATTATTTCGCCCCATCATGGGACCCCCAAGAATCAATTTATGTCAACAAAAAATGGGGAACTATCGTCAACACCATATTGGCACCAGAAGTATGATATCTCGTTCTGTGGTGCAAGATTACCGAGATTCATTGCCGTTAACAGACTTGCAACCACTTTCGCATGCTTCTTTATTGCAAACTGAACAGCGGTTAGGAGTGTCTACCTATCTTGTACTCTGAAATCAGTTATGCTGCGACACTCCTTTAAGAGGCTAGTGGTGGGGTCTTCAGCGGTGATGCTTAGCAGAGTCGCGGCACCTAACTGGTGGTTGGGTTCATTTATCTGCTTAATCATCGCGACCACCACTACACAATAGTTCTGTGTAGCTGTGAGGATACACTCCCTGCTTGTAATGTCCATATACCGCCGATGGGCTGCCCGATGTCACCGTACGCTGACATGGGTGTGATGTCGCGGTACGCTGACATGGACTATGAAACCTATCCCAGCTTTACCACTTATCACACCAAGCATGGTAGGCAACGAGGTTCGGAGGCTCCGACACGCTGCGAACCTAACTCAAGCAGAGTTAGCCGAAGCAGCACACGTTACGCGTGCGTGGATTATCAAACTGGAAAACGGACATTCTAGAGCAGAACTAGGCAAACTCATGTCTGTAGTACGCGCTCTCAACACTGAAATGCGTATAGACCAAACAGCCACAGATATCACATGATCCAAGTACTAGATGTCTGGTTCGATTCTTTGCGTGTGGCCACAGTGAAACGGGAAGGCCAGAAACTAGCATTGGCTTACACTGATGAAGGTGTGAAACATGGCCGCCCGCTTTCTTTGTCTATGCCATGTGCTGAACGACCTTATGTGGGAGCACATGTGGAATGGTGGCTGCGTTCGCATCTACCAGACAAACCCAGTCTGATCCGCAGGTGGGGGAGTATTGCAGGAAGCTCTGATGTTCTCTCTTTGCTTTCCACACCGCTTGGGTTGGACTGTGTAGGGGCTACCAGATTTGGGGCAGAAGGAATTGACCCTGACGATGTAGGCGGTTCTCTGTATGAAATGGGCGATCAGGAACTAACAGAAGAACTGGCTTGGGTACTCAAAGGTATGCCTGAGCGTTTTATGTCTGATCTGTACTGTTCGCTGCCTGGGTTTCATCCGAAATTAGCTTTGAGGAAAACAGGTATCAGCGGTAGATGGGCTAGACCAATAGGCAGAGAACCGAGCACCCATATTCTGAAACCACGTTTTGCACACGAAAAAGTGACTCCTGTAACAGAGTTTTTGATGCTCAAAACAGCGGCTGCTGTCGGACTTGAGGTGTCACATGCATGGTTAGAATCTTATGGAGAATTGTTTGTGCTAGTCGTTGAACGTTACGACCGAAAGCAAATCGGGGAACACTGGGTAAGGTTGCATCAAGAAGATTTTGGGCAAGCGTTAGGAATGCCACCTGAGAAGCGTGCTTACAGTGCTGGTGGGCCTGGTGTAGAAGAAATATGCGCTTTGTTGGAAGCCTCCACATGCGATCCTGAAAACTCGTTGCTGCAGTTCGTGTTAGGATTGTTATGGGCTTGGTTGACCGCAGATATTGATGCTCATGCGAGAAACTACGCTGTGCTGTGGAAACAGGATCGCGCACCAACAATGGCACCTTTATACGACAGAAACACTTCTCTTTCATTCAAAAAACAACGCGTAGAAGATTTAAGTTTAGCTATGCCATGTCAGGAGAAAAGCAACATCGGGACATTAGATTCGTGTTTGCATTCTACCTTCGACTGGCTCTCAGAAGCCGCAGGCGTAAAAGCAGAAGAAATGCGCCAGCAAGCAGCAAATGTTTTCTCGCAAGCACCAGATGCTCTCAGCAGTGCTATCAAACAGTTAGGCAGTGAACATCGACAAGGAATACGCAAAGAGTTACGCTGCTTGCAAACACGATTCTCTTCACGCTGTGAGTTGTTTACCAAACAGCTTTAGAGAACTCGTGGACTCCTGGATGATCTCCACACGCTTCAGATGCAAGCGCAATACTGCTTGCTAACGAGTAGTGTGGATAGTCTAATAACGCGGCGCTTCAAAGCCATGTGGTATTCAATAAATATCAGGAAAAAGGTGTTCAGAGTTCCCAGAAGTAGTCATCTTCAGCGCAATCGGTGAGAGTTTTATGGTCGTCACAGTCGTAGCCATGTTCCAGCAACACTAAAGACTCATTGAACTGCTGAACAATTATCGCGGTCGCTTCATCCGACATTTGCACTCCCGAATTTCGCAGTGGTTCACCTGCGATAATCGTTTTCGTCTCTGAATGCATTAGCTGCCCTTCATCAGTGAACTCGCATTCGCCATTCAAAAGGCTTTCTATATGTTTAGGATTCGATCTAACCTGCGACATGACATCACTCCACAAAGCGTCAACACTGCCATATCGTTCTAAAGCATCCACCTCGTCTTCTACTGCAACGCTAGTAGCCGGTGCTATCACCTCAGATGCAGAGGCACTCAAGTTGACAGCACGTGTCGCCGCAGTCACCCCGCCACCGCTATCAGCCCCACTTGGGTTTATGCCGTGCTTCCTCAAAGTCGTTTCAGACATACCAGAATCGAGTACAAGCTTCTTCCATGTGCCAGCGTTGACCGCTTTCCTGCGAGCTGCTTGAAGTCGTTTAGCAGTAATTTTTCGTCTCATAGTTGAGAGGATGCCTTATGCTGCCACAACTTTCCTTGAGTATCCGAAATGACGATTAGCGAGGGTCCGAAATGACGATTAGCGAAAGTCGATGTATCAAATCCAGTGCGTTCAATGTATCATTTTCAATGTTCTTAGACTACAAAAAACAGCAGTTTTAACCTACAAAAAACAGAGTGAAAATGTTTCAAGAGGTTCCCTACCAATTGCCAGTTGTTACCGATCAAAGCCTTCTAAATCGTGCCAACGATCATCTTGCGGTGTTTGCTTTGTTGCTTCGCGCTGATTACGCGGACCTACTAGCAAACCAAACCATAAATACACAAATACAACTGTGAATAGTCCTAGGAAAATGAAAGTGAATACAGTCACTACCAGCATCTTATCAGATCAGATACTGTGCAGCAAATAACCGTATCTAGTTTAGTGGGTTAGAGAATGGTTGGCCACTAAAACATTCTTGTGATGATGAGGAATGAGTAGTCTAGTTTAGTGGGTTAGAGAATGGTTGGCCACTAAAACTTTCAGCACCGAGCTCGTTGAGGTTCTGGTAGTTTAGTGGGTTAGAGAATGGTTGGCCACTAAAACCTGATACGCTAACACCTCTAACACTGTGTTTCGCGAGTTCACTCTGAGAGTACTTGAATATCGTTTGTGACGTATTCTGCTGCTTCTTCGTAAGCGTCAATAGGATCATCCCAAGCTGAAGGTTCGTATCTCCACAAATCCTCCCAAGAGTCGTAGCCGACTTCACATGTTTCTGTGTCAGGCTCTTCGCATGACACTTCTACGCTGGCCTTATATTTACCTTCCACTGTTTCTTCTAAACAGACTGCGTATAACACTCCGAATTCATCGCCTTTTCGATCTTTGCCCCAATATGCGTATTCGATACGCTCAGAATCGTGCTCCCATCTGTTAATGAGATGATTTAAAATCTCTTTAGCCACATCGCTTAGGTATGGGGAGTATATCGGCATCATTTTCGGGGGCGCTCCTAGGTTAACTTTCGTGGCAGGAGGCACTTGCGCTTGGCTGCTTGGTTTTTGAACAAACCGCCCACCACGACCACGAGGATGCTCGGCTTCTTTGAATTGTGTCGCTGCCATACTTGTAAGGATGCCAAGACAATTTTCAACCTTATTTGAAGGGAGAAAAACTGCTTTTCTCTCGCCTCGTGAAACGTAAATCCCCTCTACATCAGTACAGATCACATACCGATGCAAAGGGGATTTATGCTGTATGTTATGGAGGCAAACCAATTTTTAGTTTGCTGCTATGAGTGTAACAAAACCGAAGCACCTGTAACTTCACCTACGCGACTTCACAGCAGAGGTAGTAGAAGCAGAGTGGAAACCAGCGGGCGAAGACGTGTTTGAAAGCAGGTGAGAAAACTTTTCTAATCAACGATACTACTTTCTCCATGAACTCCGCTACCGCCTGAAATTGGGTTCTGCGACTGTACGAATTTTTATCTGGTTTAGACGTCTGATAGTCCACATGTTTGTGTAATAGCGGAGTTCATTGCGCTCTTACTTTTCCGATTGCGCATAGAACACGCGGTAAAAAATTTCGTTGTGAGGAGAAATCGTTGCGTTTCTTGACTGGCTGCGAAACTGTGAACACGACTTTTGACGATCACAGATTCGAACAGTTCGTAGGGTCGTTGAGCTGAAAAAGCCGCCTGACCAATGTGTCACAGCCCAGCGGATAATAGAAGTACAGGTGTTGCCTGGTTCACAGCTTGTAATGCCTTTCAGATGTGAACCAGGCAGCCAAGTTCAACAACGAAAGGATCAACCAATGAGCAGGGTTGGGTGTTGGACTGCAGCGGTCGAGCTGGCGTAGAGCCTTAGCGTAATCAGCAAAAGCATTCATGGCCGCTAAACTAACAGAGCAAAGCTACCTACGATCAGGTGCAGAATAGACACCACAGTTAGATATCTGTGAGTGGTAGCCTTTGTGTGATGTTTGTGCCTACTATCACAGCAGCAGATATTCCTGAGCTGATGTGTGATAATGACATGCGTGGCCGAGTGGTTGACCTTCGTGAACTGTGCAAGCAATGGGCGCACACAAACCACGCTCACCGAGCGGCTATGGTGTTAGAACCACCTCAGCGGTGCCGCTGGTGGCATCGTTTCACACGTCGTCGCCACGATCTGACACGAATTGCTGCTGTCGTTCACGCTTTATGCGACCGTGACGCTGTTGATGTGCCTGACTGGGTGTGGCAGTATCGCAGCCGCCGTGACTTGCGGTTAAGTTCCTCGCTAAGGCGAGTGTCAAACCTGTGGGCAGAGCACCCAGACGCTCCAGCTGCTTGCGCTTACCACAGAGTGTGGTTTGATCCTGCGAGCATCGAAGATCATCGCATACACGGGTTCACTCAAGTTGGCTGATATACCTTCATCACATCACAGGAAAGTCAACCGATTCTCTGCTGATCAGATGATGATGCTGTTGAGCGAAGTTGACCTGGCGCGCATCTGGTGGCTGCGGGTGGTGCCTCAATGTTGTCTCGTATTTCTAGCAGGCTAACAGGAGATATAGACATTATTTCTGAAGGCATGAACGCTGAACTGAGAAGTGTGTGTGCAGCAGTCGCTGAGAAACACGGGTTAGCCTCTGATTGGCTCAACGACGGCGCTAAAGGCTTCGCAGTAGCTATTGATCTTGAACCGCAAAGACTTTTCACAGGCCAATGTTTGGTAGTGGACTCTGCTGGACCACGATATATCTGCTAGCAATGAAACTGCTAGCAGGCCGCGAAGGAGACGAAGACGACTGTATCCACCTCATACGCGAAATAGGTGTGTCTAATGTTGAAGAGTTACTTGACCTCATGGAAACCGCTGCTGGGATACGCTGCCTAACACCGCAACATGAATACCGTGCCCGAGAATGGTTCACAGCAGCCCACAAATGGCATCGACTACGCAGGTTACGCCGATGGATGACCACAGTGTTTGCTCGTTTGAAAACAGCAAAACAACCTGCCTCTACAGCCACCTCGCATCCCAGTAACATCAAACAATGTGGTAAACCTAATAAATCCAAACCAGGAGTTTGCGGTCATCCGCATCCAGGAGCAGGCAAAACATGCGCGGCAGGACATCGACACTAGAACGAATCAAATAAACAACTTGCTAGTTTCGCTGAAGGTCTGGTGGTCTAACAGGTTTCCCATTGAGCGACCATTCGTCCCAGCCATGATGAGTTTGAGGTGAGTGGCATACGCTAGCGATGTGGTTGGCAGCGTGCGCTAACGCATCTTCTTTGGATTTGAATAAATCAGAGATATCACGTCTCCATTTCTTAGTGCATCTAGCCTGATGATGATCCCTAGCGATCTCTACGTCCACATCCCACACTATTGGATTAGTAGGAGCACCGAATGTGCCGTCGCTTCGGAATTCGTTGTCGCGTTGCACAGCTTTAAGCGTGACGCTGAAATCTTGTACGAAGTCACATCTCAACGCAACATCGAAGTAAGTGCCGTGCTGTTGCACTCTTTGCACGCTTTCTTCTCCCACTTTTGCGGGAATACCTTGAAATCGATCCCATAATTTAGCTCTTACATCGAAGCTTGTCTGCTCTTCAGTGGTTTCAAACCCGCGACCATCTAACACAACACCTCTAACAGGGGCAGCTTTAGCTTGCCGCTTAGGTTTCCTACGAAACCTGCCATCCTTACCTCGTTGATGTTTAGACTCAAAATCTCTGTTCACCATAACTACAAGGATGCCAGAGAAACCTGTTTCGTGAGTTGCGAAGCTCAATGAGATGGTAGGGGCGTTGTTTGGAGCTTTGAGCGCGCTCGCAGGCACTATGAGCGCTTACCTTAGGGATGGGCATTTTGCCGACTATTCGCGCAGAGATACGGCGCACTCTACGTCACTCTCAGCGCAAAAACAGCATCACAATCTCGCGGGCTTCTCTACTGCGTTTTGAATGGCATTACAAGCAGAGAATCTAGCAACGACGCTACCACTATTATCCACACCACAGTGACGTGTGCTTTTCCCGTTCCGCTACATGATCTTGGGAAATCAGACTAAAAGTAAAACGTGCCGGCAATATACTCCCACAACTGCCATGAAACGTTTTACATGAATGAAAGTGCAGGTTCCTCGCACTACCTGCGCTTTCAGAACTGGGCGGTGACGTTTATTCAACGTTGCGAGGCCAGCGACTGTTCACAAAGTTTTATGTTTGCTTATGAGATTTCAAATCGGTTGATGCTCATATTTGGCAACCACCGATGGAGTTCACTCTTCTATTATCGCACAGAGGTGTGACATATTCTGTGGGTGGGGCGTCTGGTGCGCGATATTCGGAAGAACTTGAAGATTTTAGAAACAACAAACAACTCATCAGCTCACCGCTCAACTAAACGCAGTGTCGTAAATATCCTTTGAACCTCACCAATCTGTCCTCATATGTTATCTTGGCTCAATGATCCGCTACGCTCACAGGCTGCCATCGGACAAGTGGCTAGCAGTTCAACGTGTTCCGCGTGTCACAGTTTCCCTATTCTAAAAAACGCTGCAGCTGAGATATCGCAGCGTTCACAGAACTCGCAGACTGTTTCCATTGAACAAACACACGAAACATCGTTGACGGTGTTCACAAAGCACCAGCAATACTGCGAACACTCGAAAAACAACACATCCTTCAACTAGCGGCACAACAATGCGACCAGTTCAGCGGAATCATGAGCCAAGGTAACAGATGAGAAGGGTCGCTGTTCTCAAAATGTTCCTTTCGATGTGTTTATAAAATATCTGCTGCGGTGACGTCACACGGCTCCAACCTCTCCGAAGAGTGCTGCTGGGATATTGGTGTTATTGGCAGTTCTATCCGCTTGGCGTGCAGCAAAAGCGTTTCTGATGCAGCAGTTTTGAGCGCAGCGGATCATTGCTTCAATGCGTTTATGAGGTTGGTAAACGGTCGTCCGCGCATTGTTATACAGTTATACTTTGCGGTATATTCTGCCACTCTCTTCTATAACACCATCCGCTTCCAACCTTAAAAGTATAAAGCGGATTTCTTCTTTGTACTGAGATGTCATACGTTTCTGGTTCAATTCTGCTATCACACCTGAAACTACGTCTTCATAAGCACCTTCTTTTTCTGTTACGATTTTCCACACTCCCACCCCTTTTTTATCAGACACTTGTTCTGCTACCAGGTCGCTGTCTTCCACCAGCACAGGTTTTGAGCGGTCTACGTCGTCCCAGCCCATTACATCGATGAACAGGTGATCAAAATCTTCTGCCTGTAAGTACTTTTTTATGTGTTCAGTGGTCGCAGTAGATGGCATAGCACCTCAATTTGTCAACCGGCCACACTAAGGCAGGCATCGTACAACTATGACAGCCATAGTAGCAACCATGAAAAACCGCGAAGCTAAACAGGGCGATTCGTTTTCTAAGAACTCGGTGCCACGCATACGATGCTTGACATCTGAGCATGCGTGTGAAGGCTGATTCGTAGCAATTTGTATCACCGGATGCGGCCAAGCAGGTTGTCGTCTTGTTGTCGTAGGATAAACATTTGTATTGTTCTCAATATGCAAATGGCTTTTCGGAAACCCCTGCGCCTGCTCCCATACCTGTGGTAACTGCCACACCAGCAGCCGCACCTCAAGCAACCCCTACACCAGCTCCCATACCCACCGCCACACCCGCAGTGCCAGCACCTTTACCGCAACCCACAGAAACCCCGACAACAACACAAATGGCAGCAGAAATCAGCCGTCTTAGAACAATCGTTCAACAACAACAAACACTAATAGTCACCCAAGAAAACCTTCTAAACTCCTACAGATGCCTATTCAACATAGACACCCAAATCGTCCCACAAGGCTGCAATACAGTAAGCTGAGTAAGGAAAGGGGACACTGCTATGAGGTTAGAGTTTGATGGCAAGCAGCAGGTGTATGGCCACCATTTAACAGTTCCTATTTCACCCCTCATACCTGATTACGACGAATCAGTTCCTTATGCCAACGGTGAATACGACGATGAAAACCTGATTATTCACGGCGACAACCTAAGAGCCTTGAAAGCGCTAATGCCGAGGTACGCAGGAAAAGTGAAATGCGTGTTTATTGATCCTCCTTACAACACTGGTAACGAAGGCTGGGTGTACAACGACAATGTGAACAGTCCTTTATTGCAAAAATGGTTGGATGACAACAAGCCAGTAGATGGTGAAGATATGGACCGTCACGACAAGTGGGCGTGCATGATGTGGCCACGCTTACATTTACTGCGCGAATTACTTTCAGAAGATGGTGTCATTTTCATAACAATTGATGACAACGAACAAGCCTCGCTCAAACTTCTTCTTGATGAGATATTTGGGGCAGATAACTTTGTGTCTACATTTATTTGGCGTAAAAAAGCCGGTGGAGGTCAAGATTCAGGTTATATTGCTGTTGAACATGACTATATTCTTGTTTATAAGAAATCTCAATCATTCAAAATAATTCATAGAACTTCTTCAATTGATTCATCTGAATACAAGCATGATATAGATGGACGAAAATGTAAACTTGTTCCAATAGAAAAATGGGGGTCAAATCAATATAAAGAAGATCGACCTAAATCGTATTATTCAATCAAAGACCCTGATGGCAATGATTTTTACCCTATAGCCACTGATGGACAACCAGGGTGTTGGAGAACTAAGCCCGAAAATCTTGATAGTAGCCATATCTACTGGAGAAAAATTGCTGCTAGATCAAATATACATGCTTCTAGGATTGGTAGGTGGCAGCCATGTGAAGTGCAATATTTTGATGAGCAAATAAAAGATAAAACAATTAAAGAGAGATCAATTTTATATGACATTGCAACAACCACTCACAGCGCAAAAGAATTGTTAGATATTTTTGGTAAAAAGAGAGTTTTTGAGACTGCTAAGCCTGTTAGTTTATTGAAAAGAATTATAAAAATTGCTACAAGTGGAGATAGTATTGTTTTGGATTCTTTTGCAGGTTCGGGGACTACTGCTCACGCTGTTTTAGCTTTAAATGCTGCTGGAAATCGGGGGGAGGGGGGTAGTCGCAAGTTTATTTTAGTGGAATGTGAGGAGTATGCGGACACGATTACTGCTGAGCGTGTCCGCCGTGTAATTTCTGGTGTGCCCACTGCTAGGGATGAACAGTTGAGGGAAGGGTTAGGAGGGTCATTTACTTTTTGCACTTTAGGTGAACCTGTGAGTGTGTCTGCGATTCTCAGCGGAGAGTTGTTGCCTTCTTTTCATGACATGGCTGTTTGGGCATATCACACTGCCACTGGGAAAGCTATTAACCCTGCTGATATCACAGAGTCTACGAGTAGCCCGTTTTATCAGTATGAAGACAAAGATTTCTGGTTGCTTTATGAACCCGACATAGAGTGGCTGCGGAGCCCGTCATCTGCTTTGAGTGTGACTGTAGCTGAACATATCGCAGATGTGAGCGCACATTCAGTGGTGTTTGCTTCACACAAGCATATGTCGCAGCGGCATCTGTCTGATATGAGAATCGTGTTCTGTCAGTTGCCTTATGGGGATGTTCTTTGACATGGAGTTGAAACGGTATCAAGAACGGACACTAGAGAAGCTGGGCGAGTGGTTTGAGTGTTTAGATTTGAAAGATAACTCTCCTGCTGCCGCGTGGGAAGCAATGGACAAAGATGAGCACAAATCACGAAAAGACAGTGCTAATAGGCAAATACCGCATATATGTTTGAAAGTGCCGACAGGTGGAGGCAAAACGCTTCTAGCCGCTGAAACTTTAGTGAAATGCAACAGGCCAACGGGACTAGTGTTGTGGGCTGTACCCAACAAAGCTATCTATACGCAGACGAAGCAAGCTCTCTGGGATCGCAACCATCCTTACAGAATCGCTTTGGAACGTGCCAGCGGTAGGCGGGTTAAGGTTATGGAGAAGGATGAGAACCTATCCTGTGGTGATGTGGAAAATTATTTGTGCGTCCTGTTGCTATCGTTGCAGGCCGCAAACCGCAGGAACAATAAAGAGTTCTTAAAAATGTTTCAAGAAACTGGTAAGTACTCATCATTTTTCCCTGACATTGACGACGATCATGCAATAGCTCAGATTGTGAAAGATCACCCTGGTTTAGAGAAAACGTCAGACGGACGTGTGCTTCGGACTTTAGCAAATGTTTTCAAGATTTGTCGCCCCGTCATCATATTGGATGAAGCGCATAAAGCCTACGGCTCTAGTTTTGATGAGAATCAGTTCAACAAGTTTGATCCTAGCTTCATTTTAGAATTATCTGCTACACCAGACAGTTCTAAAAGCAATGTGCTAGTAAACATTGGTGGGCAAGAACTTAAAGAAGAGGAGATGATCAAACTCCCAATCGAGGTTACAGGTCACAGCGATTCGTCTTGGCAGAATATTCTAAGAGACGCTGGAGAACAACTAGAGATATTATCAGAACAGGCAGATCAGCTTTACGAGAACACAGGCAGTTACATCAGACCTATGGCTGTGGTGCGTGTAGATCGCACAGGCAGAAATCAGCGGAAACCCGAATACTTGCATGCTGAAGATGTGAGGGCATTTTTGGTGTCGTCAATGGGAGTACCAGCAGATCAAGTCAGGGTACAGTCTAGCGATACAAAAGAATTAGAAGGCGAAGACATATTGTCCGAGAATTGTTGTGTGCGATGGATCATCACCAAAGATGCTCTGAAAGAAGGCTGGGATTGCTCTTATGCTTACATCCTCATTCTTTTAGACAACACTAAAGCTAAAACCACTGTCACACAGATGATGGGCAGAGTACTCCGCCAACCTCAAGCGCAGCGCACAGAAATAGCTGAATTAGATTCTTGTTATGTCCACTGCAACAACGCATCAGTAGATGAAGCAGTAGAAGTCGTCAAAAGAGAACTCCAAGCAGAAGGCTTTGGTGACTGCTCACAGCACATACGTTCCACAGCAGATGCTGTGACGCAGAAGACATCAACAAGACGCAACCACATCACTCAAGAAATGACCAGACTGCCTCAAGTCCTTTATGAGGGTAAAGAAATCGATTATCAGCAGCATATTCTCGCAACCATCGACTGGAACATTATCAAATCTCCAAGCGAGTGGGATTTACCAAAATCCCCCAATGTAGGTGGAACGCAAACAGTGGATTTCGACACAGAAGGAATAAGCTCTACCAATAAAAAATATGTCAACAAGAAACCTAGTAGCGAAATTGACCTTGCTTGGTATGTAATGCAGTTACGAACCGCTATCCCTAACGCTTGGCAAGCAGCGAGGATCGTTCAAGAGGCAGTTGAGAACTTGCAAAGCGAAGGACATGGTGATGAGTGGATATCAGAGAGACGTTCTGCATTTATTAGAGCCATAGAACATTATGTGGGAAATCAAGTGGACCAGCAGGCAGAAAAAGTGTTTATAAAGAAACTGCAATGCGGGGAAATCACCTTCGATCTAGAACTGCCATTTGAATATGAGGAATGGTACGAGCTTCAAGCACCTGCAGCAGAACTTGGGATCAACTATCAAAAATCTTTATTCGCCCCTATGTACAATTATGGTATGAACACACTAGAGAAGAAATATGCTGGAATATTAGACAGTAACCCAGCAATCAAATGGTGGCATCGTGTGGCTGCGAGACAACCTGGTGAGTACAGATTGCAGGGATGGCGTAAAGACTTTGTGTACCCAGATTTCGTCGCGATTGAAACAGGTGACAAAATCTTTATTCACGAACCTAAAGGCAAAGATCGATCAGCTAACGAAGATACCCACTACAAGCAGAGATTGTTGAAATGCCTTGAAAAGAGGTTCAACAGTCAGGCAATTGTCACAGTACACAACCAAAATGTCACAGCAGATTTCAAGATCATTTTTGAGAACGATCTGTAAACACTTCACGGTATAGAAAAGGCGAAATCCGCCTAAGGCAGGTCGTAGAGAATGTGAGGATTACAGTCCGCAAGCTGCTCGCAGCTCTTTAGCGTGACCTTCCGCTTCGGTTTCTATATTACTCCAGATTTCTATTTGCTCGACGATTATTTGATCACCTTTATCAGTGTCACTTTGGCTGGCTTCAAAATCGTTGATAGTCGCAGCAGCGTCAGCTGCTATCGCATCTAAAAAACGTGCGATTATGTCTGCGAACTGTTTATCGCCATCAAAAAGTTTCTCAGCTATCCACTCATAAAACTCGTCTGATGCTTCTTCGTAAGCGTTTGCTGCTACTTCA
This sequence comes from Candidatus Poriferisocius sp., assembly GCA_965221865.1. Taxonomy (GTDB): domain Bacteria; phylum Actinomycetota; class Acidimicrobiia; order Acidimicrobiales; family Bin134; genus Poriferisocius. The sequence continues at coordinate 2,846,839 of OZ244918.1, read as the reverse complement.
GTATTTGTATCTATACGCTCTATTTCTGTGTCCGAAACATCCTCTTTCCAAGACCAACCTTCCTCATCTAATGTGTCGTACGCAGCATCTAGTTCATCCCATATTGAAACAGAGTGTTCTGTCGGCCACACAAATTCGCTTATCCAATCATCAGCTTTGCTTTGCGTCTCCCCGCAACGCTGAGACTCGCTCCCAACCGAAACAGCAGTATCAACCTTTGATGCTGTGATCGCATCGTCTTCATCACTCTCACCAGCGCATCCTGCTACGAGCAGCACGCAAACAACCTGAATACAGGCGGCTAGTAACACTCTTTTAGGTCTACACGAAACATCGTATCTATTCATATCTGCTGCCACGCTCATACTTTCTGATATACGCAAATCGTGCTGGTATGTACCTCACACCAGTACACCTATATCACAACCGCAATTTTACTGTCACCGCTAACACTCCTCTAAGCTCACTAGCGCAGTTATTTGGCTGCGCTATGAGAAAGGACAAACTGATATGTCGATAGCACACAATCGGCTGTCAGGCATAACTAGTTCCGGAGTAACACTTAATGATGCACACGGTAACCCGTGCATACCAGGGCCAAACGGTAGTAGTACTATGTTCGATGACAGCGTAGTGCTGCTACTGATTGGCTATGCGGTAGGCGGACAATGCCAAGCTACAAACCCGCTAACTTTGACCATACCCAGAGGCATACCTGAGCAATACGATTGCCGCTACAAATATACTGGATTCGGTCCGGCACACCCCAAAACACACCACGAACTTTGTGACGGGCAACCATCAAACCAACTAAACCTAGTGCCAGTCAAGCATCCATGGGTCGTGGTCTTTGAACGGCTAGCTAGGTAGCCCGCCAGTAGCGGTGGCATAGCTGCCGAATTGCCCGCACGTCACGGTCTAGACTTCTAGCTAATGAGCACTAACCGCCTGCAACAGCATCTGCTGCAACCAGAAGTTCTCTCCACAACGTTTCCTCACCGAACATTATCCCACTCCTTGTTTTAATGTCTAACACCATACTGTAAACCTGAGCAACAGTTTTGCAACAGACAAACTGTCACAGCCCAGTGGATACTAGTTGTAGAGCGTAAAACCGTTCTACACAATTTCAATCACGAAAGAAGAAAACTAATGGAAATACTGCCTATTGCATCTATCGCATTTATTTTAGCTAGCCTGGCTTCAATCCTGTATTTAGCATTAAGACCAGGCGCAATGCTGGAAAAGCGTAACAGTCAACACGCAGATGCGATAGACCTGCTAGCTGCTATCGGATCGATCGCATTTATTTTAGCTAGCTTGGCTTCAATCTTCTGTCTGGCATTAATATCAGGCGTAGCAGCGCCAGAGCATAATAGCCAGTATGCAACTGCGGTAGACGTGCTAACTATTGTAGGTGGTGTGTTCACAGTAGGCTTGTTGGGGCTAGCAACTCTTGTTTGGGTTTTAGAACTGCCAAAAGCTACAACTGAAAGATCAGACAAGGACTAAACCGCATCAATCACCCCAGGACAAGGCTGGCAATAGCACTGTAAGCGCTTAGAAAGCGTTCTAGACGCCTTAGACGCAAAGTAAAGCCCGCCCCGTTACTCAGCGGATTAGGCTTTGTGCCATTGTGAGCCTAAAAACCGTGTTGGCGGTCGCAGATGGCAGCGGGATCGCTGGATCGTTGTTCAGAGACAGCCTTTCAGACCGTTAACCTGCCTTAGAAGCTCATCCGCTACGATGTGTGCCGATGGGCCATCCACCGTGGTTTTGAATAGTGTCGTCTATTTCAGCCATGCGGCGTGATGTTTCAACGAGAGCGGCGCAGATACGTTGATAGGTTTCGATGTCGGAGAAGGAAAGCGTCCGCTCTTTGCGGTCAGCAAGCCATTTCTTAGCTGGCTGATAACCGCCTATGGTGAACTGCCAAGTTTGTGGTGTTATCCCCCCGAAATACTGGTCGCTATTAATCCAAACTTGACCGGGAGTGTTATCTGACGGTTCGCTATAACAGACTTGCTCTACTTTATGCGATCCACCGATTGGGAATGTTGGCTTGTCTTTGCTGGTAACAGTCATCAAGTGCAGTGAGACGAGTCGCTCTCCGATCTGTGTAAGCTCAGCGAACAATGCTTGGCTGGCAGGAACCGGGATGCGAGGAAAATCGGAGCGCAGGAAATCTGCGTATCTGCGCCGGTACTGGGGGCTGTGAAGCACTGCGTAGATGTAGTGGTAAACGTCTTCAGGCCCGAACGTAGAGATTAGGTTGCCGTTCCCGTCAGTGGTGAACTCCAGCGCTGACTGCTCAGCAATAGTATTAATGAATCCTGATGCCAGATTCGGTGACCGTTCTGCGATGTTGAGTCTTAATGCATCATCACCATCCGTGGGGTAGAGGTAGAGGGGGAATAGGCAATTGCCGCCTCTACGGAAGAGGTTGAGATCGGTCGGCACGTTCGTCGCTATCACAATGTCCCAGTCCTCGGAGCCAATCACCTTTCCTGCGCGGCCTACGCTCAGTCCAAGATTTGGGGATGTATCAGTGGCAGCGAGCATGTGTCGCATCACTTTGGTTCTGGGTCGGCAAATGAATCCTCCTGCCTTGCCAGTGAAATAGGTTGCTCTCGTGTCGAACGGCCTGTAGAGGATTGGCTTGATGTGCTGTTCAGCGTCTGCGTGAACCTGCAGGTCTTCTTGCGCTGTAGCGACTTTCCAGTCATGCGAATCGGAATCGAGGCGCCACTTCTCGCGGGCAGCGTCTACAGGGAGTTTCACGAATTCATCAACGAATTTTTGCATATCCGCTTTCGTCCATTGAACAGCGATCTTGTCTTTAGCTGTGACGATCCCTACAGAGTTCACAGGCGAAATGTCTGTGAGTTTCCAACCTTTCTCGTACTCAGCGAGCAAGGTGTAGTCGCGTGGGACGAAGAAGTAGTTGGGAGCCTGAGGCACGACCTCGTTCCAATCAGTTGTCGCAACACTGTTTTCTGCGAGCCATGCGTATTTACCTGAGGTCGCATCCCCGCGTTCACCCCAAAGGTCTGCATGTTGTACCGCCGCTAGAGGTACAACATTATCGTCTCTGCATACGTGGGAAGGTGGCTCATTGCGGTACTTCACAAAAATACCAATGGCAACGCCTTGTTGAATGTCGAAAACGTTCTGATCATTGCTGCCGTCAGGCGAGCGTTCTTTGCGTTTTGCGTTGCCGTGCATATCAAGCAGCCATATCTCGTCGAACGTATTCAGAAGCGACTTCCTCATTCCTTTGAAGGTGGGATTGTCTAGATAGCTGTGATTGGTTACGAAAGCTAACACACCTTCGCCTGTCTGGTTTATCCGCCATTGAGCGAACCGTATGAACTTCACGTAATCATCGTTCAGCCATTTAGTGTTACGCTCTTCGAGCGGCTCACCGTCCACATGGAAGTAACTATGCGGATCGTCTTCGATCCGCCCGCGCATCAGATCGTGTATCCATTTGCCTTTGTTAGCGGAGTGCCCCGAATACGGCGGATTACCGATCACGACCATCACGGGATAATCACGTTTAACAGCTCCAGCTTCACGGGCTTCTCGTACCATCTCAGTGTGCAACGTAAGACCGTGCTCGCCCTCACTGGGTTCAGTCAGAGAGTTAGTTAAAAAGACGTTTAACCGCTCGTCGTCTCCCAACGTGTACAGCCCAGAGTTGTCGCTGATCTCCATGGCGAGTTTGAGATGGCAAATCGTGTAGGCCGCCATAAGCAACTCAAATCCGAACAAGCGAGGCAGTAAATGATCAGACACATATGCGTCCCACACGCCTGCAAGCCCTCTCTTTGTCAGGTCATCGCGGATATGCGATATAACCTCACGCAGGAACGTGCCAGTGCCTGCTGCGGGATCAAGTATCTGCACACGCGGGGGACTCGTCCCGTCTGCATTAGCTGTAACGCAGGTGGCAGTGTCGGCGAGTCCGTTCGACAGCTCAAACCTTTCGCGCAGCACCCAGTCGACGCTGCGAACAATATATGAAACGACCGGTTCAGGTGTGTAATAAACACCCCGCATTTCTCGCTGCTTCGGATCGTAAGCAGCGAGAAAATCTTCGTAGAAATGAACTATCGGGTCATCCCTCCGTGCGGTATCACCGAAACCTTCAAGAACAGCGGGCATGTCAGTACGAGCGAGCAGCAACGCTAAATCGTCGATTATCCACGCGATGCGACGGTCAGCATTCGGTCCTGCTATCTGTCCCAGCATGTCACGCAGAAAAGGGGTTGTGTCCGTGAAGTTCGCTGACTGGCGGTTGAAAGTCTCAGCACTACCTTTGTGTAAACATCTCGCAGCGAAAAGGCCATACGCAGCTGTCTGTGCTTGCATATTAGCGAAATCAGCGACAGTCAGGTCGTGGATAAGTACTTCTCTGTAGCTAGCGAGCAGCCCTTCCAGTGCTGGAGCATTGCCCGCATCGTCGGCCAAGACCCGCTCTATAGCGTTTCGCAGTAGACGCGTTTTCGATGCCATACGTCTGGCGAGATCAGCTGGTTTTGCTATAATCTGAGTTTGAGCGTTGTAGAATCCGTCTAGCAACTCTGCTACTTTTTGTTTTCCATTCTTTGCAGCCATAAAGCGTTCTGTGCTGTCAAAACGCCCAAGAGTTATCTCTGATTGCTGTTCTCCGTCCACATACCAACGAAATGTCAAGTAATCGGTGAGAATAAGATTAGGCAAAGCATTGCGGTAGCGTTTGAGCTGCTCGCTCACCTCTGCCGCGTTCAAGTTGGTGCCAATGTCTTTGCACTCAACATGTCCAACAGGGACACCGTGCAGTTCAACAATGAAATCAGGCGCACCGTACTCTGCCTGTGTCGGCTCGTTGATTGCATGTGTGCCGTTGCGGCCGAAGTTTTCCATCAGATGCTGAAACGCTGCACGGTAACTGTGCTCTGTCGCCTGCCCTGTGCTGTGCGTCCCACGAATAGATTTCAAATATTCAGAAATAGCGGAAAGTGTCTGCATAGCGTTACAGAAACTTTAGAGAATCATCAGCGGATACATGAAACGCAAGGTAGCCGCTTTTAGAGGTTGTGCCTAAGCGTAGTGTCCATAGAGGTTGTTTACGTGTGATGCGGTGTTTCGTTTACACCGGTGTTTGATGCTGGTGGTTGCACACCTCAAAAATATCGGATTATGTCGGTGGTGCATAGGTTTAGGTGCTTTCAATTATGGTGGTATTCACCTTTCAACTGTCGGCTACCAACCTACAAACTTTACTAGCAGGACACATGTGAGCACCTGCACGATAGTTTTCATCTGGACTGCTATTAGCAGTTGCCTAACTGTGAGATCGGACCGGTTTCACCCGGTGTCACACACATTCCTTGTTCAGCTATTCCTAGCTGCCAGTTCCATTCTCCGCAGCCTTTAGGAGAGCAAGCTCGCACTCTGAAAGCCCATCGTAAAGGTTTAACACCAGTAATAACACTGATACCGCCAGTCCAGCCTTTAGCTTGAAACTTCTCAGCTTCAGGTTGGATAGTGGTGCGCAGTATAGGACTCCACGGGATAGGCCACGTTTCCCCGTTTTCAAACACAGCCGACTGATACTCGTACCAGCCTGCATTAGGCACAGCATCCCATGTTGCTGTTAAAGCTAGACGAGACCCTGGGGAAGGAGCGATGCGGGTTTGATAATCCGCAGTAACCGCTAAACCTTCAGGCTCACCAAACAGATTAGGATTAGAAGGTACAATCACCGAAGCCTCAACGTCACCCACTTTCACTCTGTCCACAGACAAGAACGCTGTGAACAGCAGCGCGGTGATACTAAACAGTACTACCACCGCTGGAGCAACGAAACGTTTCACTAATGATTACGATGGTGATTTAGAAGAAGCAGGTTGCAACTCAGTAGTACTGCGGTCAGCGTCTGGCGGTTCAGGGAAATACAAACTCATAATACTTCTACCATTTTTGCCATCTCCTAATCCTACACACTTACTACTACTAGGAGTTCCGTTAACTAATAGTCCTGTTTCGTCTCCAGACTCTCTGTCACTTTCACTGATGCAACCTGGAGCTGTTACCGCTACATCCCCATCTTCTAATGCCGCGCCATTAGAAGGTGGAATACAAAACGCTTGTCTACTATCAGGTGACTTCGCATTACCTTTTTTCACCCAAGAATCAAACCCTCGCCCTGCGTGTAACCCGCTTCTAACGACAATAGCGCAATGCTGCGTGTCAGCATTCACAGAAATAACAGCTAAAGCTAACTGTCCTTTACCAATAGTGCTCCCATAAATCTTAATTGGCATATCGTTGAGCCACACAGACACAGTGTTCGGGCTACCTTCTACGCCATCTTGCAATTCTGGCAGGTCAGCTTTGAAGGCGCCATCCTTATCAACACTCAGTCCACTAGCAAACCCTATAAATGTTGTGCCTGTAAGTTCACCATTCAAACTTTCGACTAACTCTTTAGTAGTAGGCTTGGCATCGGCAGCATCAGGATCAGGATTTAACGCCCCTGCAAGGTTGTACGACCCGTCGCTTTGCCTTTCAGTGCCTAAACCTAAAATAATGTTAGCCACACTGTTTATCCGAGACTCCACAACAGTGTTATCCGCACTGTCTGTTAAGCGAGAAATAGCTACCACACTGATACCAGTGAGAATCCCAAGCACAGCGAGAATCCCGCCTATTTCTATTAGCGATAAACCTTTATCAGAGCAGCTTCTTTTCCTGATTCGCATTCGTGGGAGCAGCGACCTCCCTACCATCCCTTTCCTTCTATCAGGTTCTGGGGATGCTTGTTCTGTGTGTTTGGAAAAGCGGGTTATTTGGGACACAGTATCAACCTTTCGTTGATTGAACTTTTCTTTGTTGTATTGTGTCCCCTGCTTACGCACTCCTTATGTTATCAGGTCGCATGTTTTTTAGACAACAAACATGTAATTTGAGGGTGACAGGGTTTTAGTGGGTGAAGGTTTGAGGGGTTGATGTTGGGTTGTCTGCGTGTCGGTGGATGGTGAAGTTTGTTGAGGTTGAAGGATGGTTGAATAGAGAGTTTGTGAAGGTGGTTGGTGGTGTTACAACTACAAACAGCGTTTCGGGTTCTGTCCTAGGTTTGAAGCAGGGCAAGGATTTCTGAAACGTGTGGTAGCTGTTCCTGGTGACGTAATCCTGTTAGACGATTCTGTCGATCCTCAGCGTGAAGGTGTTGTTTCAGTGAACGGGCAGCTTCTAAACGAATCTTATCTACCCGGTGGTTCTACCACGTTTCATGATGGGTTTATAGGAGCACTGTCGTTCTGCCCCGGTATTATCACCACAGGCTGCCAACTAGGTGACAGCCAGTTTTTCGTGTTAGGAGACAACAGGGCTCACAGCGTGGATTCAAGACAGCTCGGCCCTGTCCCAGCCGATTTGATACGCCACCGCGCTGGCGGCCATATATGGCCTGTGAGCAGGGTTTTCTAACCTGTTTTCAAAGGTAGAAAACGGGAATATTCAGATGTTTTGAGTGCATCTGATGCTATGAATTGATAGTTTTTCGGCCATGCTATAAGTTCCTGCACATGAAATCTATGTTCACTGCTTTGGTTTTCATCCTATTGACTGGCTTCCTTGCGTTGGTGGGCGCGGCTTCTACTGTGGCGCAAACCAATGTAATAGAGATACTAGAAGCGAAAGTTGCCACTACCGCGCATTCTCACTCCTCCGCAACCAGCATGGTTTACGTGCGCCCTGGTGCGACTGTCTATTTGAGTGGTGGAGCTATAACAGAGGGAAAAGATAGACTTTTTTTTGGGTGGAAAGTAAAAGAAGGTCCATACAGCTGGATATATGTGTCTCAAGATGACAAATATTCGTTTAATGCTGGAAACGCTACAGGGCAGTTCAAAGTGCCTAACCAAGCTTTTATAGATGGTATAAGTGACAGCGACCCTGGTAAATACAAGATGATCCTGACTTTGACTGCCACGCAGGGGGATGCACAAAAAACAGCTTCAGTGACTGTAAACATTCTTAGCCCTACTGGGGAACCCCCACCCAATTATGATCCTGAATATGAAATAGTGTCTGCATCCGCTTCGGTTGGTAACCAATGGGACGACGTTGTTTATTCTTCTGTTACAGCTCAACCTAACAGCCGCGTGTTTCTTGACGCCTCAGTAATAACGCTGCCTGTAAAGCATCCAGACCTCAGATATCAATGGACAATCAAAACAGATTCATATTCTTGGATAACTATCACTGAAAACAGGCTTTTCAGTAAGGATAATCTGCGTACACCTCAGGCCAGTTTTGTGATACCTAACAGTGCCTTCATAGCAGACATCAGTGGCAGTGATGGTACGCCATCCTTAGTTGTTGAGGTTACCTTGACAGCAACACTTGGTATAGCATCAGATACTGCTACTGTGATCGTCAGAATCGATCCTTCTAGTATTACACCTGCAAGCACCCCGCAGCCGCAACCAGCACCCACGTCTACCACCGCGCCTAAAGTGAACCCCACACCAGCGCCCACGCAAACTCCGCAACCAGCTCCCATTCCAGCACCAACACCTACACCTACACCTACAATAAACCCTGCAGACACACCACAACAACCTTCAAACACGCAAACAACAGCACAAATCACACAAGAAATCAGCCGTCTTAGAACAATCGTTCAACAACAACAAACACTGATCGTCGCCCAAGAGAACCTTCTAAACTCCTACAGATGCCTATTCAACGTAGACACCCAAATCGTACCTCAAGGCTGTGAAACAGTGATTGCTAATTAAGTTAGCTCTAACAACCTCTATGAACATTACAGCTAATCGCAGCTTTCAATCACCGTCGTCGTCAGAATCGCACGCTCCGCTGCCTGTTGTGAGATTAGAAGCGAGGCTCCTCAACAGTCGGATTATTCAGAGTGCTGTGTAATGTTTCGTTCTATCCTGTGAGGTTGTGTGCGGTGTTGCAGTTTCAACACCATAAGGTAAATGAGCCACATTAGGACAGTAACACTGCCAAAACCGATCCCGTAGATAGCAAGCGCTTTACCGATGGTATCGGCTGTTACAAATCCCTCGACACCTGTGAAAAGCACGAACGAAATAGCTACGAAAATGCCGAGTATTTCGACTATGCGTAAAACAGCGGCATTGATTTGTTCGGCAGTGTCCGCGCGATTTTTCTGATCGAAATCTGCGGTCTTTTTTTCCACGAGATCGTTGAAATCTTCTTTCGCCGATTCCATTTTGCTATCAATTTGACTTTTTGCTGCCGAAACTACTTCTTGAGTGATATCACTCCGGGCTGCCTCTTCAATTTGAATAGTAAACAAAAGCTGATCGCAACGCTCAATATGCCAAGTCATATGAGGTTTAGCACTTTCAAGTGCCATTTTAACTCGTTTTTCAGCGTCTCCAAGCCGATTACGTGCAAGAAATATGTGCGCCATAGCAGCTTGAAAACGCGAATCGGAACTCTCAAATAGTCCTAACGTTTCGCTGTCAATCTCATCAATCCATTTACTCCAGGTGTAGATTTCATCACGACTATTAGATTGCTCACGCCATTCCCTAGCTGGCAATGAAGTTGATGCTTGCACTAGATGCAGGATCAGTCGTTTACGAGCTGCGTGTGCGTCCGCTTTGTGTTCCTCTGAGAGGATAGATGACAAATCTTGCGTGTTCCGCTCAGCCAAATCTGTGGCATAGCGGAACTTCTTTACAAGCTGCGGTTCGTTGCCGCTATGCTCAAGGTAACTAATAGCACTTGCAGCAGCTAGCGTTGCGTGTTTATCAGGTGTCTCACCTGTGGGTGCTAGCACATTGAACCAGTCTTTGATTTCACCGATTGCTTTGAAGTTGCGGTCGAGGAGAGCGCAATGAGTGGCGATAATTGCAACCGCAACTGTTGCATCCCATTCTGCAAGCGATGTTTTATTTTGAATACAATCACGTAGTGCGTGAAGCGCAGGCATTGCAGCTCCATCTTCTCCGAGTTCCAATAAATCTTCACAACTACTGCTTGGCGGGATTAGCAACTCTCGTGGGTTTCCAGTAGAGCGTAAATCGTTGATCAGGTCGTCGATCACAAAGCTAAGGTACAATGACTCTGCAGGAGAGACGTGTGCAACATTTTTAGCCAGCGTTGCGATCCGCAGTTCATGCCAAGTGTTAATCAGGATTTGAATGAGCCGATCTAGAGGTGCAACTCCCTCGCTGTTAATCATGCTCCTGCACTTCGGCTGGGTCGTGGTGGCATATTGTTGTCATCATTGCGTTCGCGTTCTGCTGATACTTTAGGTTCCTCGGCTACTTGCTGGCTTTGTCCGCTTCTGAACCATCGTTTCATATTTGAACTGTCGCGGCATTTCAAGGCTTCATCGCGAATATCTGGGTTCATTAAATCTTGGTAAAAAAGCTTACCGTCTATGCCAGCGACTGCGAGGACGCTATCAACAAGCACGGTCGGATCATTATCGGCTTTGCCAGCCCATTGAGCGAGTCCACGCAGTTTCGAAGCGGCGTCTGAGAGGTGCAGACTGTGAGGATCGATGATTTGCACAGCCACATCACCTGTCTGTGTGCGCCGCAGCACAATAATGTCGGGGAACATCAATCGTTCCGATTTTTCAGGATCATTGCAATACGGAATAGCAAGATGCCACTGACTGGCAGAACGAGTGTTACGAAACCACGCGATTACGTCCGTGCTGTCTGTGAACTTAGCGACTGCTTCACGCTCCCATCTATTCAAAGCTACACGCGTCATAAGAGGATTATCTTCAGTGGCATACACATAAAGATGCTTCGCCATTTCAGGTGCTTGCTTAGTAGGTAATCGCATAACAATTCTTTCTGGCAGCACCTCCGCGTGTTGACGCAATGTCGCTTTCAGCGGAGGTGATATGAGACTTTCAATAGGCTTACGTTCTTGCGATGGTAAGTCGTTTATCTCCGTTTTGTAGTGCTCGTAAAAATCCTGTGTAAGACGGTCTGCTGCTATGTCAATATGATCTCGAATCTCTGGGGCAACCTCAAAAGCAGTTAGCAGCTCTATACAACACTCACGCACATTTACACTGGTTATAGGCATTTCAGGCTGCTCGTCGTTGTACAATCGGTTTTCCATCCAAGTATTTATGATGCCCATGCCGATTTCTTTATCCAGACGCTCAACTAAATTTACTATGTCCTCAGTGGAAACTATGACTTTCTCGCTTTGCGTTTTATCTGCGGCTTTTGCTTCGATTACATCATGGAAACGTGTAGATATTTCGGTGGTGCTGACCTTATCTCTGGCAGTGTCCCATTTAGGGTTTGATTTCGTTTCGTTGATTAAGGCGGCAAGTCTTTCTGTTATTTTTTTGCGAGCTTCTTCAGTAGCGGAATCAAGCACAGGATTACCTCCACTAACATTTCGTTCAAGCATCCCTGTTAAACTGCGCAACCGTTTGACTGGTCCGCCAACATTGCGTGGGGGAGGATCAAAAGAAGGCAAAGATGCAAGCGCTTTTTCCACTTGATGGCGTAACTCAGGATAATCAGCAATCTGGTTGGTGAGCTTAAGGTCGACAGTGCGAATAACTTCGGTTATCAAACCAGACGTAGAATCGTCTATATCACTGCTAGTAAGCCAGCTGACAACCTCATCTAGCGCTTGATCGTTGAACCGTGGAAGGTACAAGTCAACACCGTTTAGCAGGTCAGAATGTGGACCCGGCTCGATTGCTCTCCGCAGAGGGGCGCGTACCATTCGTCCGATGAGTTGCGCTATATGAGTTTTATCCTCGGCTACGCGATATGAAATCAGCACCTCGGCACGTGGGCAGTCCCAGCCTGTCGTTAAAGCTGTTTTAAATAACACAACATCAACATTAGGGTCTTCTGAAATCGCTTCAGGTTCGAGATAGCGGATATCGCGTCCCGCTGCTCTAATCGGCTTATGATCTCCAAAACAGTGGGCGAAATGGCTGTCAGCCCAGCGTTCACCGATTTCTTCGTTTGCTTTATCTACAGCGCGAATAACCTCATCAAGGTCGGTGGCAGATAACTTTTCATGTTCATCAGATGAGCTTTCTTTACCATCTTCGACTTGGATAAGCAAAGCTGGGCGGATAATCGAGGCACTACCTGTGCTAGGAGCAGTTTGTTGCCATTTCTCTGCGAATTCACGGCGTCTAAGAGTCGCTTGTTTAGCTAAAGTCGCAGTGACTAGTTCCTCACCTGGAGTGTGTCTCACTCGTACCTGTTGTTTCAGTAACCCTGATCGTCTCACCTGCTCAGGTTTCACATCGTAAGGATGCAACGACCGTCCAACTTCGCTAACCCTAGTGCGGAATCGGATTGGTGTAGCTGATATGCCTACAACAATGTGGGGGGCACGCATCAGCGCTTGCTCATATTGACCGGTGTATCCTTCTAGAAATCGTGCTGTGATTGTAGTGGCCGACTTGCGGGCTTTTGTATGGGTGGTTTTGTTACCTGTCATCCCCCTGTGTGCTTCGTCTATCAACACAATCGTAGACCCTGGTGCTTGTTCTAAAGTAGCATCCATCACTTGCCAGAAAGTGTGCTGGCGGTGATCGCTTTGCTGCGACAACTTGCCTTGCTCGCTTAGCTTTTGAGTGTTCAAAAAACATAACGTGCCCTCTGGAAGCCTCTCCTCTGTGAACGTTGCTTCGTTGATCACTACAAGTTGGCGCGCATGCAAGTTAGAGTCAACTTCGAAACGTTTCAGTGTCTGCCGATTCAGGTCCGGGCTGTCGGTCAGCCACAAAAACCGTGCTTTACGATCAGAATGCGGACTGTCTCTACCATCAAAACTGCCTGTAAGTACCGCTTCTACTACTGCTGCCATTATTACAGTTTTGCCTGCGCCTGTTGGTGCTGAAAGCGACAGCGTTTCACGTGTCTTATCCGCATGCAAGCTAGCTAGGTCGCAAGCAGTATTTAAACGTTCTAACATCCATTGAGCGGCTTTTTTTTGATAATCGATGAGTTCAACTTTCATGGTGTGTTCCCTATAGTGCTATGTGTCGATGCAGCTTTAAAGTGAGCGATCATGTCTGAGCGCCAATCTTTCACAATCAAACCGGGTTTAGCTGCAATAACTATTTCACGCGCATCTGTATAGTCTTCTTCACAATTTGAGACTATCCAGATATGCGTGATGTGTGTATAAGCTGGTTTTTTCAGTTCAGCAGCAATAGAGATTGCTTTTGAAGGTCGTATGAGCACAGCGAAGCAGCAATGCTCATTTAATGGTGAACCTTGTTTTGGGAGTAACCAGCCAGGGTTAGTTGCGTGTGCGGTAAGAGTCTTGATATGCGGTGTTGGTAACGGACCTTGGCAGCCTGACATAAGCCACATGGTTGCAAGTCCTTGCGTCCAACAAGCGGTGCTGTTCCAACGCATCTGTGAAGGATCCAAAAATTTTAGTCGCGTATAAACAGCGTTTTGTGGTAGCCCGCCAGCAATTTCGTGTTCATGAACTTTAGGTTGATAATCAGGGTTTAGTTGCGGGCCGAAAGGTACTGGCAGATAACGACCAGGGATAGGTTCCCCAGCAACGTTTCGCCCTGTTACTGCTGCTTGTATGCGCGGCCAAGTCACTCTGCGGCACACACCTTTTGCTTCCCATTCATCTTCTCCATGGTGTAAACCTTGCTGTCGCATCTCGGTATCTTCGCGACGCCCCACTTCGTTGTTGGTGACAGTAATACACTGGCGCCGTCCGTTGTCTGCGAGGTTCAACAACGCCACAGCGTGTGCTGTGGTACCTGACCCTGCGAAAAAATCGAGTACCACAGCGTCAGGCCGATCTGCTACCACCGCGCCTATAGCGTCAAGTGTTGAATACAACGATTTTGGGAAATCAAACCGTTTTTCACCCAACAAATTTTCTAACAGTTTCGTACCATATGGACCGCCAGCGACATGGCGGGAACGGTTCCACATTGTCATCGGTTTTTTAGTTTTGATAACAGAATTTAATTGAACCGGACCCCACCCAGGGTCGTCTGCCGCAACAGTTAGTTCTCTAGTTTCAATCTGATCGGCTTGAGTGTCTGTCAACGTGGTTACTGATAATTTGTTGCGACCGCTGCTTTCGTTTACTTTCACACGCCGCTCAGCCGAGCGTTTCAATGTCGTGCTGGGGCCAAGGCCCCAGCACGACAGCCGCCCACGGCTGTCGCGCGGCCACAGCACCTGTAATGATCCTTCACGCACAACACCTTCCACCCATTTCACAGCGCCTGCGTTGTTCAGCGAAAACCCTTCCCCCCAAACTATTTCACCATCGTTTCGTATCATCGCAGCAATATCGGCTATCACACCTTCAAAACAAGGTTCGTAACCATCGTAAGCACTGTTAGTAGCGTCCATTTCACCAGCATCTGAACGTTGTTTAAGCGTACGCCCAGTGCCAACAACCATTTTGATAGGCTCACCCACATCATCTGTAATGTTTTTTGTGATCGCTGTTTTATGTGTGACATCACAGACGAGCAACGGATAACACAACCCAGGTCGATCTTGCGGGCGACTATTATTACCAGAGCGCAGTAATCCGGACCAACGAACTGTTTCCGGTCGTGGTGGTTTGTTGCCATCTGCGTTTTGCCCTGTGAGGTGATCATCTCCCCACTCGCACACACCCCACTCAGATGTTGCAGGATCACCGAAAAAACAAAACAACAAATATTCGTCAACACGCGTAAACGTGGCACGCGAATTACCTTGAGGAAGAATCATTACTGTCACCATCTGCTGCACAGCGTCACCGAACATTTGCTGCAACAACAATCCCAGCCGATGCACTTCACATTCGTCAATAGCAACGATTAGCACCCCATCTGAGCGCAACAATCGACGTGCTAACCGCAACCGTCGTTGCATCATCGACAACCATTTCGAATGCTTGTACCCATCATTGTTGTCAACAAACCTGTTGTTATACACCCAATCAGTAGCACCAGTGTTGTAAGGCGGGTCTATGTAAATACAATCTATTTTTTGCGCATGCGTGAAACTCAATAATCTCAACGCATGGTAATTTTCGGCTTCAATCAATAAATGCCGCGCACCACTTAAATTAGCGTCGACACCAGAGCATTCTTCAATTGGTTCAAGTATTGGTACCAACGATGTGTTATCAAGGTCATTGGCTGCCACCAGTTCCCCAACAGGCACACAAAACTCATTGCCCCCCCCAGCGTAAGCACTACTTCCACTATTTGTTTTGTTCACGCGGGACGAATTATGTGTTCCAACTAAATCAACTGTCGCAACATCATCATCAACTTTACGCACCACAACGACCCGTCGCGACGGGTCAGCATCATCACGTACCGCAATACAACCCGGAGTTAAACTTCGCCCCGGCACTGCGACAACCTCAGGAAGATGCTCCTCAAACACTAAACCAAACCTGCGGCTACCACGTAACCGTGCCACCTCGCCACGCAACCGCCCACGCAACGTCTCATCGTCTACTAACGAAACAAGATCGTCTAAAGCAGCCATCCAAGCAACACAATAGTATCAAGAACGTTTTCTGCCAATTCTCCAAACTCAACAGTTGCCAACCCACCGCCACAGCAGCCCAGCACCTAAACAGAACACGCTGAGGTGATTGATGCGTTTACAACCTCAAGCGAATCGTGTGCTATGTTTCTGCTCATGAAAATTATGCTTAAAACTCTTGTTCTACTGTTAGCGGTTGCAATGATGATGTCATTCATGGCGGTGTCTGGTCAGCCATCAGGAAATGTGCCTGCTACAGAGCTAGTTAAACGAGATGAACTGATAGCAGCGCAAGAAAACCTTTTGAATGCTTACAGATGCCTTTATGATGTGGATACAGAGATAGTGCCAGGTGGGTGCGGTGAAGGCCGAGAACCCGATTTGCAGCCAGGACCCACACCTGATACCCCCACGCAAGCCGACTTAGCTGAAAGAGACCAGCTCATCCAAAATCAAGAAAACCTTCTCAACGTTTACCGATGCCAATTCAATGTGGACACAGAACTAGTACCAAACGGGTGTTCCCCGCAAGACACTGAAACATCAGTGCCCGCCGACATGTCAGACAACATGACTGACAGCGCGGAGCGAAATAGCAATGATGAGAGCGTCAATGACCTAGAGGGTGGTATCGATCAGTCAGACAATTCAGCTGCTGACACTAACACTACAGACACCACTTCAGAAGATACAGGACTGCTAGAGACTTGCAGGGTGGAACAAGTCAACGCGATTTACGAGATACTAAGAGCAGAATTAGGAGAATTACAACCTCCAGACTCAAGCGATGGGGCTAACAGCCAGCCTATCCCTCCGTCTGCAAGTCAAGAAGACATCCGAGCTGTTCTAGACAAAAGGTATGAGGTTGAACTGTTGCAAGATGAAGTAAAAGAGTTATACAAAGCTGTAAACGATGTAGCAGATGAATTAGCTACAGATATTGACGCTGGATTGATCCGACACGGTAAACCTTTAGCCGACGCAGTGTATAGGGCACACCTCCTAGAACAAGAGCAATTCACTCTAGACAGAGAAGTTTCATTAGTTTACGCTCAGTGGGCTGAAGAGGTTGGTAACCATCAACGCAGTGTTGACTATTGGACACAAAAAGCTGAGTATGCAAACCAACTTCTAACACACATACGCCAAGCCATAGACAGTTACAAAACAGCTTGCGGGGAACCAGCCATAGCCTAACAGCAAACCTCTACATGATCTGCGCTGTGTTCATCGCAGCGGTAATGTTGCTGTTCTTCTGTTTCGCTAGATGGCCTGTCGATGAGAAGGTGTGATTAATGCAATCTACGAGTCACGAGTTCAGAGGCGGTGCTTTACACATGTGGTGGCCGCTAAAGCATATGAGAGTTTTAGACGCTGAGAGCGTCATAGTTTAGTAGGTTTTGGCTCCTGTGTGGTGGCATTCAACTTTTTAAGTTCTACTATCACAACATTAAGTCGATTGATAATAGCCACTCCTATTGTGAGTCCTATAAATACGAAGCCAGCTATCAATTCTGTGTTCCAACTTATCCCGTCAATCACGGTGTCATGTAGAGCAGTAGCCCGCACAATGATTGCCCCAACGAAAATAGCGACCAGCCAGAAAAGCCAGAATCCCTCAGATGATCCTCGCGCCGTTACTTTTGGCAGTTGTAATAAAAGTTTATTTTTAGCGACTTTATTTTTCATTGCATACAACCTTTCCTGAAGTTCGTGTTGCGGATCGCACTTTTCATACGATCCGCAACAGCCACTACAACCATTATCCACAGGAGTGTGACAGATGCCCGACTGTCTGTTCAGCACTGAGAATGTCCGTGTAATTGCGGTTCTCAGTGGCCTTATGCTAACTGTGCAATTTGTTTAGGCTAGCGTTTAGCTATTATCCCGCTGATTGTAGGAGATTGACATGATGTTAGTAGTGGTGATCGTATTGTCTGGTGTCTTAGTGGTGACCGCTGGGGCTATGCAACGAGCGAAATGGAACTTAGCCAAAGCGACACGTGAGTACGCAGAACAAGCACAAGCATTGAACAAACAGTTAGGTGCTGCTAAAGACCAAGCCAACCATCACGAAAAAGAAGCCACCCGATATAAAGACCAGCTCAAATTTGTAGAGGCACAGCACGCACAGACAGGGGAGAAGGTTCAAGCCCTCGCAGCTGAGGTGATGAAACAGAATGGGGAGAACATCCTCAAACGTGTAAAAGAGCAGTTTGACCACCAAACTAAGCTCAACGCCTCAGAGAGGGACAGCCAAGCTAAGTCTATTGAAAGTATCGTGAAACCAGTCGGAGAGGAACTAGCGAACGTCAAAAAGCAGATCAGCAATTTACGAGAATTGAACACGGGGAATAAAGAACAAGTGTCCAGCGAGATCAAAGCCTTATGTGACACCACCCAGCAGTTACGCGACGTGCTTCATTCCACAAAGAAAAGAGGTACATGGGGTGAAACGCATTTAGAAAACGTGTTGAAGCTAACAGGAATGAGCAAGCACGTAGACTATCAATCTCAAGTGAGAATCGAAGGTATGGATAAATCGTTGCAACCTGACGTGATTGTGAACATACCGAAAGGCGGGAAAATGGTTATTGACGCTAAGTTTCCACTTATCTCAGACATCACACCTGACACTCCGAAAAAGGAACGCCAAAAAACGTATGCATCTAAACTCAACAATCATATCAAAGAGTTAGGCAAAAGAGATTATGGCAGAAAAATTGATACAAACATAGATTTCACTGTCATGTACCTACCACTCGATCCCATCCTAGATGAAGCGATGGAAGCAGAACCTGACTTATGGGAAAACGCTTACACTAAACACAACGTCCTTATCGCCACACCAGGGCTGTTGATAGCTTTATTGAAAACGCTGGCTGTGGCGTGGGATAAAACAGCTTTGCAAGAAGAATTTCAAGAAACAGTTAAAGAGATGGGCGAGTTGTATGACCGGATGTGTACATATCTAGGGCATATAGCGAAAATGGGCAACCAGCTCAACAGCACTCTCAACACATACAACGAAAGCGTAGGCTCATGGAACCACAAGGTTCGTCCTTCTATGGAAAGGCTAGAAAAAGCAGGCGCTAAAACGAAAAAAGAATTAGCTGCCCTAAAAACCATAGATGTAGCGCCACGCACGCTTTCATTACCTGACAATAGAACAGCTGCAAACGATTAGAGAACACTCAATCATCGCAACTTGCTCTCCTCCTCACCTAGTGCGTGTCTCAAGTGACCGTCTGCAGTCCTCAGATGGTTTACCGCAACTCAGGCCAAGTACGATGCAATGCTTCACTGCGAAGCAACCTCATAGCATGGTCATAGTTGAACGCCGGCAATAGAACAACCTTCTATTGCATAAGGAACGGCGGAACATCAACACGCAGCACACTATGCGAGTTGATGTCGTCTGAAAACCTAAATCTTTGCTGTGTTTTGCAAACTCCCTGCTCAGAGTGCCTAAATCTGTCTAAATCTTTGCTGCAAGTATTTACTTTTTGCATGTTGTAAACTATTTATATGAGCAGTGGAAACCCTTTCACTCCAGGCTTTGGTGAACATCCACCAGCTTTCGTGGGGCGCTCCCAACACACCGAAGAGATACTTGATGCTCTTACTAACGGGCCGCCTACGCGTAAAGAATATGCAACACTGCTTCTTGGGCCGAAAGGCGCTGGTAAGACAACAATGATGTCCAACATTGCAGAGGAAGCCAGAGCAATCGGGTGGCGTGTAATACAACTAGACACGCCTTTTGCAGCGCCCCCAGAATCGGGGGTGCTAGCTGAGATATCGGAGCTAGTGTATGAGCATTTAGAAGATATATGCCCTGCTCGGCGACGCAGATTTGCGGGTTTTAGTTTGCCTTTATTTGGCGGAGGGATTAGCTGGGAGAACAAGAAATCTCGCCCACCGACAATAAAAAAACTTTTAAGAGACCTAGTGAAATCCACAGATAAAAGCGGTGGGGCAGGTGTACTGCTTGCTTTAGATGAGTTTCATAACATGACACCATCAGAAGCTAGTCAAATAGCAGGCGCTATTCAGCAGATTACTAAAATAGGAGAACGCAGATTAGCTTGTATTGGTGCAGCACTGCCTCATATCGAACACACTCTTTTACGGGAAGAAGGTTTTACTTTTTTCCAGAGAGGAGAAAGAAAGCGAGTCAAGCATCTTTTGCTCGAAGATGCGATGCAAGCTATAGGTACACCTTTACGGGACAGTGGTATCGAAATATCAGATCAACACTTGAGGTCTGTTGCTCAATCCACAAGAGGACTGGCCTATGCAGTTCAATCTGTTGGCTACTATCTGTGGGAGATTGCAAGCCCAGCGCCCTCTAAGGTGACTCTTATAGATGTCTCTAATGCGGTTGATGCCATGCAAGCAGACGTGGATATGCATGTGGCATCTCCGATTTGGAATCGTCTCTCAACACTTGACAAGCGGTTTCTTGTGGCCATGCTCCCCGACAAGGAATCAACGACCCTTGCAGCAGTGTCAAAACGATTAGGAGCGTCTTTGAGTAATCCACACGCATACAAAAATCGGCTTCTTCAACAAGGGGCAATTATAGAGGAAGGCGTCAAATTACGTTTTGCTAGCGAAGCGATACACGACAGAGCAGCTGAAGAACACGATATCACGACAATTCAAGCCAAATTAGTCAACAAAGACGAAGGCGCTAACACACAAGACCAGCTGACAGAGAAACACTCAAAACTAATTTGCGGAGAACCGATGCCTATTGCTAAAACTCGCTGCGTTCTCCCAGCAGGGCATAAAGGAAACCACCGTAGCCGCTTCTAAACAGCGCAAGCACTAGTGGTGGTTGCAACATGGGTGGTTATCCAGTTCCGCTTTGATCACCGACAGCTTCCTTGATATCCTCTCAGATTGCTCTCAGAGCCACTCAAATGCACTTTTTAGCCTCTTTGAGTTCATCAAACACCAACTCTAAACCCCAACCCAAGAGAAGACCATCCTATGAACACTACTCTGAGCCGTCTCGCCCTTGCCCTCGCCATCATCCTTGTAGCCACCTCTGCTGTCACAGCTCAACCCGCTTCTCTTGAGAGGCAACTTTGGGAGCGTGACAACCTCATCATTGCGCAAGAAAACCTACTCAACGACTACCGCTGCCGCTTCAATGTAGACACTTCTGTTGTCTCAGGTGGTTGCTCGGATGGTAAGCCTTTCAACCGTCTCACTCCACCACCTCAACCAGCCGCGACACCAACGGCTACCCCTCAACCAACCGCGACACCGACACCAAAGGCTACACCTCAACCCGTTGCTCTCCCAACCTTCGCAGAGTGCGAACAGCTTCACAACGCTACTTTACGAGCGCTTAATATATCTTATGATGCGTTCGATCGGTTTAGGGAGCTAGTAGAAGCTAGTACGTCCTCGCTTTCTGTGTGGCAAGCGAACCTTCCATTAATTCAACGAGCTTACGACCGTCAAAAATCCACTTCCTTTATTGCTTCAGAGGCCGCCGACGCAGAGGTCGAGGCTCAATGCGACCGGTTTCTCACGGCCACAGATGCGGCTGACCTACAAGAGCTGCGTCGATTGATAGATGAAAGCATTACCTTAAGCATCCCTGCGTGTAAACGAAATTATGAATATCTCGGTTTGCGGTGTTAAGCGAGACCATCCTATGAATCCTCAAGCGCAAGCTGAGGCCATCGCTGCTGCTGTGAGCAATAGGGCTCAAGTGTGGTCCACTGAGGCCATATTACCGGCAGCTCCCTTGATGGCCTCTTGGTCTCTGACAGCGGCGGCGCGCTAAAGGCATTAGCTTGTTGCACCGTCTTCGGTGCCCACGTTTCGTGGCATTAGACTTTGGAACAGTGTTGATTACTGGAGGCTTCAGAATCTTTGGTTGAGTTTCAAGAATCACAGGCTTCCCAGTTCCACGCTCAGCGAAGGTGCGATGATTATTGGGCACGCTCAGTGACTGCACACGAAGGTTGAGATGAGACACAACAGACGGACGAAAAGATTCCATTAGAGGATCAACAGGTGCCGCAGCACTTTCTGTAAGGCAGAGCAACAGCACATTCACCATAGATGTGTTCTGCGGTAGTTTGTAACGGTGGATGTAGGAACTAATACCGTCTTGCAATTTGTATGAAGTGCGATTGTCTATGGCTGCGATGTCGAGATAGTCGCGCAGCATGTCTCTTCGAGTGAGAGCTGATAGTTTCGCTGCCAATAAATCAGGTATCGAAGCGACAGGCATATCACACACAAAGCTGCCAGCACCGATTCGCTCTACACCATCTGGAGCGAAAGGGCTACCAGGGGCTTCGCTGATCAAGTCTACATGAACTTCGTTCACCTTCGCTTGGCAAACGTGGGAACTGAGATTTAGCACTTCCACACTGGAACCAAACTCTTTCTCTAACACCTTGAACATGTCGCTTCCAGAGAGCGGTGCTGGTGTCATCACATCCAGATCGACAGAAACTCGATGCAGCAATTGAACAGCAACACCAGTGCCACCCATCAATTCTCCCCCGATTGAAGTGGCGACTGCCGCTATTCGCTCCCATACCTGCTGCTGAGGAGCGCCGAGCACGTCTGCGTAAGCGTCAATTGGTTTCACAGCGCAGCGAAATCCAAGTATCAAGTTGAGCTGCGATATCTCCCGTGTCGCAGCCACGCAGTTGCCTGCATTCTTTTAGCGTTTCGACCGGCAGCGCGGCGAGAGCCCACAAAGCCGCTGCGTTATCTGGCCCTGACAGTAAGGTTTGAGCTATAAACAACCCGTGCTGGCTGATTCGTAAGTTCTGGGCTGGTGTTGACCAGAAAACACTCCAAAACTGTGGAGGCACCATATCAGGGAATCGGCTTGGAATTTCAGCAGGTTCTTCAAACGTCAAAAAGCCGATCATATCAGCGCATACACCACGATAGGTGAGCTGCCAGATGATGCGTTCGATAGTCCCATAACCCCAGCACAAAGAACGTTTCTCGTTGACAACCACGCCTGCTTGTGTGAACTTGGTGAGGCAACGACGAGTGTGGCTGAGTGAAACTTCGCTGAGCGCTGCTACTTCTTGAACAGTTGTGCCACGCGGTCGATGCCTTAAAGCGTTCACTACACTGCGTTCGCAGTCAGATAGTGACACCGCGAGACGCGCACCTACACTGTCAGGATCGGAGGTGAGACGCGGTTGAGCAGGAACGATTGTCTCTACAGTCGAAGCTGTCATGCCTTCACTGTACTACCGAAAACTAAAGCACGTCAGCCTTCACACAGCACGCGCTCCAAACTCGCTCAGAGGAATCCTATTCACAACCACAGGTCGAATCTCAACCTACTATTCCGACAATTGTTTACTTGACCTGTTTTAGCAGCGAAACTTGTTTGCTATGCCTACCAAATGTTCTCTAAAGCATTTTTTCAAACAACTTACAGCGTGAAGAGAATCGTGTTTGCAGATAGAGCAATTATTCAGATAGAGCAATTATTTGCGTATCACTTGGCGATGCTCACAGTCTAACTGTTTGACAGCGCGGTTGAGAGCATCTGGTGCTTGCGAGAAAACACTGAACATAGGATGAGCGCGGCATCCTCCAAAACATGCGAAACCGCGATTTCGAAGCTAAACATAAACGTGACCGCTCAGGTCGTTTCCAAGCCAAACCATCACAACAAGCTCAAGCAGCGTCAGTGAGAATCCCAGATTTGAGTTCTACTATTCATAGTTCTGCGGAGAACCGACAAGACAAAACTGTCCAGCAAGCATTAACCGAGCTACGTGAAGCATTTCATTTGCAGTACGATGAAGCGGCACATCACTACCTTGTGCGTAGCGGCGATGATGAAGAAATGTTTTACAAAGGCAAAGCCCTCGCGTGGGAAGAAGCACTAGCTTGGATAGACGTACAACTAAAAGAAAAATGACCTGCTATCTTCTGCTGATGTGTAAACGCTTGCTGTTAGTAGCAGCGTAAGCGTCAACCACAGGAACAACACCTACAGCTACAACGCTAAAATAAACACAAACCGCTGCAATCATCTTCAACATGCAGATAAGACTATACACAAAACACAACCTCCTACTTTCTCTTAGCTGATTTGGGGTGCCACTCCCACGCTTTGCAAGGCTTATATCTGTTGTTCGTTATTTAAGTGGATAAAGCTTTTCTCTGAAACCGCAAATATCCTATGTAGCCAATACCTGTTAGAAGCACGGGTGGTCCGAAAAACATGAGAGCCCCCGCAGCGTCTTTAGGCATTCCCTTATCAGAGTTGTTGTGGCAGGTGTACGTGATTACCACAGCACGAGCCCGCCCCCCACCTGTTGTGCCATCCTCCCCAAACGATACGCGTTCACAATCCTCTTGCAACCACAATTGACAACCACCGCCCATGAAACTCAAAGCCCCTATAATCAGCATCACGCCAGAAACCCATATCACAACAAATCACACTAACAGATGCAGCTGCTTGCACTTGCTGACGCTGCCTTTAGACGGTTAGCTTTCAACTTTCTGGCAGTAGACCGCGTGCCATCACATATTCGCGTTTGTGTAACTGCTACATTTTTTGATTATTCTCTTCCACACGTCTGACACGCACTGCCAGACGTTTACCTGCCTATTTTAAAGAGAGATGCTATGACGGACACCTCACAGTTGAGCCCAACCGATAACAGTGAGGTCATATCGCTGCTCCAAGAAGCGGCTGCTTATATGAGGTATGTGCTAGCCAAGTAACCGGGAATAGCAATATGGCAAGCACACAGACAGAAGTACAATTCAACTCCAGCGTATTAGCACATGCACTTGACGTTCGCATGCCTGGCTGGAAACTTGAAGCGGAACGAACCGGTGTTTTAAACAGAGCCGGGCTTCAACCCGATATTGTCGCGGAACGGAGTGGCAACAGCATTATTGTTGAAACAGAGTTCATGCCCGCATCCACTGTGGACGATGACGCTACAGCACGATTCACGCAAGTCAAACAGGCAACCAACCTGAAAGCGGTTATCGCTGTGCGACTACCGCGAGAATGGCGTAACCTGTCTGAACAAGAAAGCAAGCAGCAAATCGATGCTGGGGTTGACATGGAATACTGTGTTTACACTTCTAGTGAAGAACGGTATCCAACAGAAGGGTGGCTAGTAGGTTCCTGCGATGATCTGGTGAGAACCTTAGAGCTATCTGAGGTGTCGCATGTTGAGATCGCTCAAGCCGCTGAGATCATGCAAGACTCTGTACAAAAAATTGCTGATGTACTAATTTCACACCCACAAGATATAGCTAATAAAGGTGTGAACATTGAAACGTTAGAAGCCTTAGCTGTGGAATTGCATCAAGAAGCAGGCGAGCAAACAACACGTATGGCAATCTGTATTCTTGTCAACGCGGTTGTATTCCACGATTCAATAGCTAAAAAACATGGTGTTGACACATTCTTAGAACGCGAAATAAACTCTGGCAGAAAGTTAGACACTGAAGAAATTTATAGGTTGTGGCAAGAAATCTTAGAAATCAACTATTACCCTATATTCAGTATCGCATCAAAACTAATACTACTTCTGCATATAACAGATTACAACCAACAAGTAGCAGCACTTTTACTTGAATCTAGTCGCAATCTTCGCGCCGCAGGTCTTGACCGTATACAAGATTTATCGGGTCAAGTTTTTGGACAACTTATAGCAGATCGCAAGTTTTTAGCTACCTATTACACTAAACCCAGTTCAGCTACTTTACTAGCAGAACTGGCGGTAGCAAGATTTCCTATAGATTGGTCGAATGCGCATGCAGTGAAAAAGCTACGTTTAGCCGATTTTGCTTGTGGAACAGGTTCATTGCTGACTGCTTCCTACCGTGCTGTCTCCGCTAAAGTACGAAGAGCAGGTGGGGATGATAAAAGTTTCCATTCCCACATGATGGGAAACGTGATTTTAGGTGCGGATATTATGCCAGCAGCAGTTCATCTCACAGCTTCTGCGCTTTCATCACATTACCCAGGCGAACCATATCAGGATTCTAGTGTGCTCCTGTTTCCTTATGGTAAAGCATCAGAAGGACAAGAAAATAACGCCTCACTGTCTTTAGGCTCGTTAGAGCTACTAGACAGCGAAAGCCAACCTAACCTACTTTTTGGCGACTACAAAGCAACAGCGACACGTGTGACCAGCAGAGGTGAGGAAACGCAAGGTGAGAAATCTGTCCCGCACAATGATTACGATCTTGTTATCATGAATCCACCCTACGTGCGTCCCACCAACCATGAGATTGCTAACGTCCCAGTCCCTTCTTTTGCAGGCTTAGGGAACACTGATGAAGTTCAAAAACAGCTTTCAAATCAACTAAAAATACTTACTTCAAAATCTAGCATTGATATTGTCGGTGATGGGCACGCTGGTTTAGCATCACATTTTTTACAGCTTGCACATAGAAAAGTCAAAAAAAATGGGGTTATAGCGTTTGTGCTGCCTGCTATTTTTCTGTCAGGTAAATCTTGGAATAAAGCTAGGCAACTTTTAACTCAAAAATACAAAGACATTATTATCTTTTCTATTGCTGCCCATGGAAGCGTTGAACGATCATTTTCTGATGATACACATATGGCTGAATGTTTGCTTATAGCTACAAGGAAACAACCCAACGAAAGCAGTGTTATAGAAGCTGATAATTGTTTATATGTCAACCTAAAAAATAGCCCTAAAAGCCACGTTGAAGCTGCTAATATAGCTCAACAAGTTCATAAACTGCTATTTCTCTCTAATGCTGGGACTAAAGTAAAGCAAATAGCTCAAGGCGGTAATGTTTTAGGGTCATGTATTACAGCTAGCATAGAGGACAGCGGCTGCGCTCAGATCAACAATCTAGATTTAGCCGAGCTGTGCATAGACCTAACACGTCGTTATCGTTTACGTTTACCCAGACTGGAACTTGTAGATTTACCCTTAACAGCTCTCAGGGCGCTAGGGACTGTAGGACCGGTTCATCGTTCAATCGGTATGAAAGCGGAAAGCGTGACCGCTCAATCTGAGAGTGGCTGGACGCGTCAACCTTCAGGGCCTTTCATCATAGAAGCACTTTTAGAAGGAACTCGTCCTTCTTATCCTTGTTTGTGGTCACACGACGCTAAACGTGAGACGCGCATGCTGCTATCCCCAGACTCTGAGGGCAAAATTTACAACAACCAACGTGAAGCTGCGAATGAAATGTGGAATAGAGCAGCTTCAAACTTGCATTTCACCCTTGATTACCGATTGAACTCGCAGCCTTTAACTGCATGCATCACCGCAGAGCGTTGTCTTGGTGGTACAGCGTGGCCTGGTTTTTTGCTGGATGGGACTGTCAACGATCTCAACGCTTTTGATAATGGGGCAAGCTCTAGTGGTGAACATCTACGAGCTATGGAAAAAGCGTTAGCACTATGGGCTAACAGCACGTTAGGCGCAATAGCGTTTTGGTGGATAGGCTCACGTCAGCAGCAAGGCAGAGCCAGATTGACTGTCACAAGGCTACCAAACCTCACAGTTCTCGATGTCACACAGCTAACAGTCCCACAGTTAGATGAAGGTGAAACCATATTTGACGAGTTTGCAGCCTACGACTTGAAACCTATCAACGAAGCGTGGAACGACAATGTACGCCAAGAACTAGATTCCAAAGTTCTTACAGGTCTGTTGAAACTCAACACGAATATTCTTAAACCGTTATCCGATGTGCGTGAACAATGGTGCAGCGAACCCACAGTGCATGGCGGTAAACAAACCGCACCACCTGCTTACTTTTCACAGAGCCTAGAGTGAGAGGTTTAGCACGTGGACAGTGGAAAGAGTGAAACACTCAAAAACCAGAGTTGAGGTCAGCGGTTGTGACAATGTTGTTAGCACCAATGTATCGGGGAAGCATTGACAGCGCAGCGTTATGACATTTAACCCCGCCTGTGCTAGCCGATAGGTCGCTGACAACTATGGGATGAAAACCTCTATCAAACAGTCCAGCAGCGGTGCTGAGAACGCAAACATCAGTATCAATGCCGAAAACTAGAACTTCTGTGATTTCTAAACGTCTTAGAATACGTTCTGTTCTAATCCAGTTTTCACGAAAGGCGAGTAAGACCACTTATCAAGCACCATTGTTGCACAACTCTCAACCTCAGGTGCTAAAACAATCTCTCTAATTTCTTGCAGCTTAGACCAACCTAAAATTTCTATGAACGACCCACCTTCACCTGGATTAATAAACCGAGTGAATATCCGATGCGTAACTGGCATATCACTGCAAAACTGTCGGATTGCTATAGGAATTTCAGCAGTGTGTTCCCCAATAAAACCAGACTGAATATCCACCGCAATGAAACAAGAAGGCAAGCCCATACACACTAAATTATAGCAACACCGTAAAATGCAGAAACCTTGCTATTCGTTTAGTTTCAAGCAGCTTCCATCAAAGTATCATCGGCCATAAGGTCTTCGTACATTTCAGCTACCAGCACATCCATGTCCAACAGCGGGTCTGCGTTTACAAGCCATCCGTTTTTTTCAGCTTGAAACCAGATGCTGCCTATCGTGAGGGGACGGTTGCAGGCTTCCACAGTGTTACGCAGCCTGCGTATAGTACCTATCAACAGTTTACGATTCACACCAGACGATTCCACGTATGCTTTGAACGCAGCGTTAGCTAACTGTGAGGAGATCACCTCATTGTGTGTAGCGTTCACTAAAGCTGCTGCTAAAAGGAAACTGTTATCATCTGTTAGCCATTGCACTGCCTCTACTAACCATGTTTCAGGATCGTATGCGATGCTACCGTTGCTGAGAACGCCGGTTGGCTTCGGGGTCGTTGAAGCGTTGGTGGTCATTGAAAGCTCCTAAGTTCGGTTGTATGGGCTACTCCTATTATCCTGGTAGCAGTGACAGTTGCTCTGCGAGCATGGTTGCTGCGCTTACATGGTGCTAGTCCGCTTTCTGACAGTGTTCACAGCGTTTTTAGACTCCCAAAAAACAGATGCTTGATAGTTTGAGGCAGAGTGTCACAGTTCGCAGCACACTTTATCTAAAGATGATCGCGACATAGTTGATTGCAACTAAACCATCCCAGCGTCTAAACAGTGAACCTCAACTCTAAGTTTAGACTGCAACGCCACACACGCGGATAAGAGGTGCAGCGCCTTGTTTTACTGTTGGGAATTAGCCGCCTAAAGAAAATAGGAAAGGATACAACAGTGAAACTGCTTTCAAATCCAGATCATGTGATGCTAGATGATGTGCGGAAATTGAAATGGGCATTAAAACCTGTGGAGATAAAACATTCCATCCCTGAGACTCGCCAGCCTTGTGAGAACCTTGATGAAAAGTTAGCCGAAATCGTAGATATAGCGTATCTAGACGCTTATTTTGCACTAGACATACTCCCAGCACGCAAACCCTTAATCCGCTCAGGACTGCTAACAAGGCTGCAAATTGCGGACAACAACTTGCCTGAAGGTTTCAACCTTTTAGTGTTAGACGCTTGGCGGTCTATTACAGAGCAAGAAATACTGATCGACTATTACAGTGTTCAAGCAGTTGCAGGCGGGTTTGTCGCCTCTATTGATGATAATAAAATGCGCCCACCTCACACTACTGGTGGGGCTGTGGATGTGACTTTGGCATATCATGGTGAGCCTTTAGCGTTAGGCACTGAATTCGATTCTTTCGGTGTCGAGGCGAGTACTAATTGGTATGAAGTAAACGCAGAAACAAGTTCGGATGAAAAAATCCGAACGCTACGCAGAATCCTTTTTCAAACTATGAAAGAGGCAGGATTTATCTCTTATCCCCTCGAGTGGTGGCATTACTCTTATGGCGACGATGTTTGGGGCTTTACTAACAGCAGGCAAGCTCTTTACGAAATCATGACTTCTCCCCGCCCTGAAGAGTGAGGTTTCTCTTTTCACGCTGCTGTTTGTGATCATTCCTATGTCGCATTATTTTTCATTGTCACCTGAGTATCTGGGTATTCATCCCACGTGCGACCGTCTAGTTCACGTCCACCAGCTTTAGGAGAGCGTCCACCCCATTGTTTGAAGAAAAAAGGCACTCCAGCTTGCACACAACGGTCACGCAGATCGGTTACCCATTCAACGTCCATAGATCGACATCCAACTCCGCTTTCACCACCAGCAATCAACCAATCAACACCAGCAAGATTAAGCGCTCCTAAAGCGCCGAGAAGAGGTTCAGCGCTCACAAAACGAATGTGAGCTGAAACATCCTGCAAATGTCTTATTGCTGTCTTATTGATAGGGGGTCTAATAGAACAAGATAAGCCTGTGAACAGGGGTTTTACGCTAACAGTCGGAATCGTGTGCTCTATTAGCGTTTCATTAAGGGGGGGGGGATAACATTCGCCCATGGTCCATCATCTTCGCTCAAAATCCTCGACCATTTTTCAGTCCACTTATCCACCATTTTTTGTAGTGCTCGGTGAAAATCATCGTCAGGATAAACGTGATGGCGACATTTGATTATCCTTAACGCTTCAGCTTTAGCGTCATCGTGGTACTCATAGTCTGTTGTGTGACAAAAATGCGTCCACAACGAGCCACGCTTCACATAAATAACAGCGCAACACGTCATAGTACCTAATTCGGGCAACACATCGATCTTGTATTCTGTTTCATCAACTTTGATCCGATACGAGTTATCTGCATGTCGTCTCATCGGTACCTCCACCTAATCGTGCTCCAAATCGCGGGCACGATCCATGCACTCTTCCAAACTGTCGCAATCATCTGCAAACATACTCCAACCATCACGAGTTAACAACCACTCGCCATCTCCCCTCTCGCAAGCCACCCAGTCACCACAACGCCAATACCCGCTGTCGATCTTCTCCCACTCCATCTCGGCCATCACCCCACTCGCGGAGAACTCAAGCCCTTCAAACAGTGATCTAGCATAAACAAACCTCTCAGACATCAACTCCCTCGCTTTGTGTGTTGCTTTATCGTTTTTTGAATATCATTGACCACAGCTTCGGCAGTGAGACCAGGTATCTGTTTCCAATGTTCTACCATCTGCTCTAAAGAATCCATACTCTGAACATCGTAGATAGCTAAACGCAAAGTTTCCGATACAAGCCAGTCTTTCGCTTTCGCGGACTGTTTGCGAGGCAAATCCCACATATCTTTTAACGCCATTCGCACATCTAGTGTTTGCACATCAGACAAACGAGAAAGCACCTGATTGAATTGTTCTTTTTTAGCCATAGCAAATTCCAAACAGTGTGACTTCTCAACGCAAGGTTATAAGTTGCTCTATCAGGCGGAGTGCTAGCACGCGGCACGCTGACTTTGTGGCTTCAACCTTAAATGTGCTGCTATGTACATCCGTTTTGCACTAGTTGTGTGTCCACCCCGAAGCGGCATCTGTAAACGTTGAGAAGGTTTTCTTGGTTTTGGATGAGCAGGTCTCTAGTGTTGATGTCTGTTTGTGTGGCAGTGTTCGGGGCGTCGCCTGGTTGTTGATGAGGTTGCCTGCTGTCACCGCATCCACCTGCTACTATTTGAGTGTCCACGTTGTATAAGCACCGGTAATCGTTCAGCAGGTTTTCTTGTGCTGCTACTAGTTCGTCTCGTTTCACCAGCTCTGCTATCAGCGCATCTCGTTTGTCGTCTAAGGTTTCGTCTAATACTTGCTGTGTTGGTTTTGGGCTGTCTGGGAACAAATGAGGGTTGCAAGGTTTAGCGTTCGCTACTTCTTGTCCTACCTCACCTGTCCTAGTAATCGGGATAGCAACAATACAATAGTCTTGCACTCCATCGGGTTGATAGCCTGAAGGGGTTAGCTTCAGTTTTATGGGGGTTACAAACAATAACAAAGTGCCGAACTCGTTCAATGAAGCCTCAGAACCGGGTGGCACATCTTCAGGGGATTCCCCGTAACACGAGCTAAAAGTAATAGTGCAGTTCAACGAACGTTTAAACGCCCATGGCACCCGCACGCTTTCATTAGCTATATGCGGTTCACCTGAGGGAGGTGGAGAACGGAATCCCGAGTGAGGCACTCTGTCATGGTAAGGACAACTGCCACTCGTGATACAACCTAGTGAGAACCATCCACGGTCCCCCCAGAACGGGCATCCCCCTAATTTATTATCAAACCCCCAACCATGCTCAGGGTCGTAAGCCTCCAAACCCCAGCAGTAACTCAAACGAACCCCGGTGTCAGGTTTGTTGTAAAACAAACGCAAAGACGACACCTGCATATCGGTGTTCGGTAAAACTTCGGCTTCCAAAAAAACATCAACCAAATTCCCAGATGCCCGCTCAGTCGCAGCAACAGGTGATACAACAGCTGCTACTGTCAAAAGACCAGGAACAACACAAAACACAATTTTCATGGTCACAAATATACCCTGCCATGCAGCTCAACAACCCAAGCCGCGCGGCACACCCCAATCCAATAGACGCGCCTAAACCTGTAAAATGATCGTCTAACAGCAGGACTCGCGGTCTGTGCCTAAAGTTGCTGTTATAGAAAGCACTAATAATGCAATCTGAGAGTTCAAACCAACTTCAAAGTTCTAAACCAGATGAAGTCCTTGTGCAAGCGTTTCCTGGTTCAGATATTTATGTTGTGCTATCAGCTGAGCGGGCTGCTGCTCTGGAAAGGCTTTCAGCGCAGTTTGACTCCAACACTTTAGACCCTCCAACGTGTTGGACACGTGGTGGTCTCACAGTCACCACATTAGAACGAGAGTTCAACGACCCTGGATGGGCTGCACGCGGTCAGTACAGATCAATGATCCAATTCGTGATGAACTGGAACAACTGGCCCAGCACTTTTGATAGGTATGCGATGCTCGACGGAGAACCATCACAATCTATGCCTAATGACCAGAGGGCGCGCATCGCTGCGGTTGTTCATTGTCTCTGTGCTCGCGACGGGTTTTTGATACCAGACTGGGTTCAAGGTGTAGTCGCACAACAGCGAGGGGGAGTGTCGCTAACACGCGAAGCGAGGCTTTGCAACCGATGGGGATTTCTCACCAAAGAAATACGCCTACTAAAACGCAGGACACCACGTCTCGCACGCAAACATAAAGTCTGGTTTGAACCTGACCTTCTGAACCGCAAATAATGGCTGGCTGGCAAAGCCTATCACACAGACTTGATGCTGACCGGCAGCAAGACTTGTTCAGGCAACTTGATTGGCAACTAGGTTTGCTTCTACCGCCCAATTCTGAACCTATCAACATCTCAGTATGCGGTGGTGCAGCTATGTGCTATCAAATCCTAGAGAGAGGAACAGGTGATGTAGACATCATGTTCCCTCCAATAACGCCAGAACTACGTCAAGCAGCGAAAACTATTGCAACCAGAAGAGGTCTAGAGAACGATTGGCTTAACGACGGTCCAGCTCAGTTTGCAGATTACAGCCAGCACGTTGCCTCTGTGTTCATATACAAAGGTCAGTACATAACTGTGAAATCTCCTAGCAACAAATACTTGCTAGGAATGAAACTGCACGCGGCCAGAGCCGATGATATCGAGGATGTTCAATGGCTCATATTTGATACCAAAATCGACACAGCTAAAGACCTACACAATATAGCTGCACAAGTGAGCATATCCATAGGCAAAGAATGGAAACCGACATCCGCCCAAAAAGCCTTCATTAAAGCCCGAGTCAGAGAATATAAACACCAAATCAAACAAGGGAAACGTAAAGAAAAGAAAGCTAAACGAAAGAACTCGGCTAATTCTACCACATCACCAGATAACTCTAAACACACTCTGCCTCTTGCCAGATGCAGGCACGTCGGAATCGTGTCTAAAAAGCAATGTATCCGCCTCACCAACCATCGTGGACAGCATAAGTACAGGTAAGCGAAACCTTCTGATATTTACCTACTTATTAACTGTAGTGTCTGAACACGCGGCTATTACTTCACAATAGCCTTGGTCACAGATATGACTATGCAATGGAAGAAAACGTCATGCGTATCGAGTTTGTGGTTGACAATATCGTGGAACATAACGAAGAGTTTGACTGTGACGATATCACCGCGTAGACAACGTTTTACACAGGTGCTGAAGGCCAGACGCTGCCAATCTTGTTTTCAACACTCAACGGTGAAGAAGGCGATTACCTGCTCATGGAAGCAACCACGAAAGAGTGGAAACTCATAACAGAGTTCATAGCAACAACCATTGAAGATGAAAAAGCTCGGCACAACAAATAATACAGACATAACAGCATATGCAGTGGCATCATTAAGAATGTGCTACTGGCATGAAGACGGCAAACAATGCAAACTGCCTCCCACTCAATACGAAGCGGACACTGTCACTCAAATATGGATACCGCTATGCGCTGAACATGGCGATCTGTGGAGGCAAATAGCACTCATAGAGCAAAACACAAGAGACAATAACCTTCGCAAAACAGCTTAAAACCGTTCCCCGGCATCTATCGGCCGCAGATGCTGTTGCTAAGCTACAGGCTGCTAACCAGCACCGAAGGAGGCTCACAGTGCGCGCTAAACGCTTAGTTACCACAGCAGCAGTGCTACTAGGAGTAATAGCTGCCACTGTCACTGTCACCACTGCTGCACATCAGCGCAGCACACAGCGTGCAGGGCAGCCTGCGGGTGATCTCACTTACACCATCACTGGCACGCTCCCATCAGCACACCCATACGACACGTGGTATGTAGGTACACACAACCTGCGCCTGCGTGCAGGTGTGTACAGGTGGCACTTTGTTAGCACCGACAGCAACAAAGGTCTTCAAACACCATGGCATGCGACTAAGTGGTGGCTAGGCAACCTAGCGGGCAACTTCAAGCCTCTCACTGATCGAGATGGACCACTTGCAGCGCATGTGTGCGCCACTAACGACTTCGCCGATTTATGGTACATTCCCTTTTCGCTTTCTTTGCAGTCTTCGATACCAGCGCCTAACAGTGGACTGTTTGTTGCAGGCCAGCATTACGGCGCACCCGGTGATGGTGTGTGTACTGGTGATGTGTCAGTGATGCTCGTAAACACCGCACACGAATCAAGCAGCGGGCCCCTTCGTTACACACTTGTCCTGGAGCGCATAGCAGCACCATAAAACCTGCATTCACCATATTGTCTATGCACCATCAGACGAGACACATCTTTTGGTGGCGTCTAAAAACCTAAATCTTTGCAGAGTTTTGCAAACTCCCTGCTCAGATTGCCTGAGCATTTACTTCACACGCTGCGTACACCCTTGCACCCCAAGATTTGTGCAGGATTTGGGGAACATCTAACAGCTTTCGTGGGACGCTTCCAACAAACCTAAGAAATACTTGATGTTTTTACCAATGGGCTATTCACAAGTAAAGAATATGCAACATTTAAACCACTTTTAGTTAAAGTTGCCTCAACCTACCAGATGCACCAAGAAAGAAGTTCGCGTCTTCTAGTTTCGGTTACAGTTATTTTAGGATTACAAATAATGAGGTAAATGATGGGCAAGCAGCCTTCGCAAGCAAAAAACGAAAAGAATGTGTCATCTGTATTTGCTGACCTACTGTCAAGTGACAGTAGCCGCGCTGAACGCGAAATAGAAACAATGCTGGTAAGACTGCTACGAAAATGGGGCATTGGCGAGATCAAGCAGGATCACTCACGAAATGCAGGATTTGCTGATATCTACCTCCCGCGAAGGCGGGTGTTTATTGAAGTGAAGAGAGTAGGTGGCGCTAGCAATCCTCATAGCAGAAGCGGAGAGGATTCGGATTCGCCTTTCGAACAGGTGCAACGCTACGTGTCAGCCGAAAAAGATTATGAGCTAGCCCGATTACCAGACCTATCACCTGAGCGGTCTTGGTTTGGGATTGTCACAGACGGACAAATCTGGCATGCATGGGCGTTTCCTCACGAAGTTGCTGCACTTCCACATTCAACTGTCATTGACAGTGTTACCCCCTCGACCGAAGCCGAGCTTTACCAGCTGATCTTTCCACTACTCACAAACGAACCAATCGGTAAACCCCATATTCCTCAAAACCCTGTAGATATTTTCAAAGATTACCTGACAGAACTATTCGACATTCACGTATCAATCGCCAGTAGTCAGCACAGCAGTTATACCACTGAAACTAAAAAACAGTTGTGGCTTGACATGCTGCGCGGGTCAGGTATGACACCTAACGCTGCCAACGAGACCCGCTTGTTTGTGGCGCACTGTTTCTTAGTGACTTTAGCGCGAGGTGTTGAGCATACTCTCACCAGCCAAGACACGCCTCCTGACGCCCAAAAGTGTGTCGGTAGCGGTTTTATGGGCTGGGTGCTTAACAGTGCTCAAGGCAGACAATGGGCGCAGCGACTGCTTGAGCGCGTTCACAGTTTTGAATGGCGGCTCACACCAGGGGATGTGCTTCGACCGTTATATGAACAGTTTGTGGATGCTCAAGATCGTAAAGATTTTGGGGAGGTTTACACACCTGACTGGTTAGCAGAAATGATGGTCGAAGAAGTGTTAGATGATGCTTGGTGCCAGTCAAGTGTAAATGCAGCGCTAGCCCACATTCATAACAGGGAAACACCTCTCGAAGGGGTGGGTGTATTAGACCCAACTTGCGGGTCAGGCACGTTTCTCTATCACAGCGCTCAAAGGCTTCTCACTAGTCAAGCTATGGACAGCCTCTCCTCACATCAAAAAGCAGAGGTCGTGTGCCTGCTGGTCAACGGTATTGACATTCACCCTGTGGCAGTAGAGTTCAGTCGAGCCACATTGCTGAGAGCTTTACCTTCGCCCCCAACATCAGGTAGGCAGGCGTTGCGTGTGTACCAAGGTGATTCTCTGATGCAACGCCAAACTGATGAAAACACACTTTTTCAACCTACACATGGGGAATTACTAATACGCTCTCCTGGTCAACGTGAGATTCGGATTCCCAGAGCTTTCACTGAGCACAAAGATTTTCAAGGAATGCTCGCAAGGATTGTAGAAGCAGCTGCTGCTAAACAGTCTTTACCAACAGACATCGCACACCAAGTAGCCGCGAACGATTTAGAAGCAGTAGACGCCTGCCACCAAGCGCTCACAAAGGTGATAGAAGCGGAAGGGAACTCTGTGTGGACATGGTTTATTACCAACTTGATTGGGGCTGAACAGCTTTCAAGACGCAAAGTAAATCGTATCGTTGCTAATCCACCGTGGGTAAAAATCTCCGACATTCGGGGCGACCGCAAAAAGGCGTTGGAAGCCTTAGCAGGCAAAAACAAGCGACTAATCGGTCTCGATTTATGGACTGGAGGTAAACAAGCACCGCATTTTGATATCGCGCAACTGTTCATACACCAAGCTCGCTCCAAGTATCTAGCCAATTTAGGCAAAGACCCTGCGGCGTGGGTGACGAAAGCGTCTGCTATCAGAGGTGGCAACTGGCAAAAGTTCCGTGATTACCATAACACGGTTTTTGCTCAAGCATTAGATTTCTCGGATGTGGAAGTGTTTGGTGGAGGTGATGCGCGGCGCAGCTGTGTTCTCTACGAAATCCGCAAACCACTTGATCTGCCGCAACCTGCGACTACTGCGACATCAAAGAAAACGAGCGCTAACAAAGTGCTGATTATGTCATGTATTGGTGATAACAAACCGCAAGCGCATATAACTTGGGCGGAAGCGCAGGCATTGCTGCAATGGGAGTTTGAGGTTTTGTTCCCTCAAAGCGAATCGGCTTATCATGCTGACACATGGCGGCAAGGGGCGACAATCACTCCTAAAGTATTGAGCATTGCAGAGCAAATTGTCGCTGCTAAGACTTCTGGGCGTTCTCTTGTGACAACAGTTCCATCTGATAGGCAACCATGGCAAAGTATGCCCCCGCAAACAGGTGAAGTACCTGACCACTGGCTACTACCGCTACTGCAATCTCAACAGTTACGTCCTTTCTCCGCTGCACCACGAATTCAAGCAATCGTGCCATGTGATATTAGAGGGCGGCTTCTAACATTGGAGCGAGCCCGCGAAGAAGAGTTTTGGGTTCAACTTGAAGATTTATATGAAGAAGGACGCGGTGAAGGCCAGAGTACTCCACAAACATTGTTAGCACGGATCAACCATATCAATAACCTATCCGTGCAGCTCCCTCTTCGACCAGCATCGAAAAGTTGGGCTGTGGTTTATCCTGCTTCAGGGGACATCATGCGGGCGGCACGGTTCAAAGCGCGAACAGCGGTAATGGATGCCAAAATATATAGACGCACAGTTAGTAGCGCAGCTGAAGCCCACTATCTGATAGCCATACTCAATGCCCCTTGTTTAGAAGAAGCATTCAGACAAAGCAGAACAAGCGGGCGTGATTTCCATAAAAATCCGTGGCGCTCCATACCAATACCTTTATACAGCCACTCAAACACGGTTCATACACAGCTCGCAGCGTTAGCAGCACAAGCAGAACAAACTGTTGCAGTAATGAATATCCCCCCTCAAACAGGACAAATCGCAGCGTCTAAACAAATCAGGCAGCACCTCACCAGCGCAGGTATTCTCCATGAAATAGATCAGCGAGTAAGAATACTGCTACCAGATCACACTAACTAACCAAACCCGAACGCTGGCGATAGCTAGGACGGTTCAACCTCGCATACTTGCAAACTAGGTAAGGGGGTTTCCCTATCTTCGAGTGCTTCATTATGCGCGTTAACATAGTCGTTCCACTGATCGACTAGCCTCTCAAAGTCGTCCACCAGTAGCTGAGTGTTACCATAGTACGAGGACAAATTATTGTGGTAGTCGTACAAAGCTCTACTCGCATTAGACATAGCCCTTTCGCAGTCCTCGGATTTTTCCATCAGTTCATCCACAACAGCAGTGTCCTTGTTGCTCCACAATTTTTGGTTAGCACCGACTGAGACTGGACTGGTCAAATCCACTTTGGGTAACACCGCAGGTGCCGCTTGTTTGGAAGGTTGTTCGCGGAAACGACCTTTGCTGTCACGTTTGTGTTTAGCTTCAAAATCTTGGTTAGTGCTTTTTGCCATACCTGTAAGGATGCCGTGACGACTTAATTCGGTGACGGCTGAGGTGAAACATGTGACACCTAGTGTTTTGGGTGTTGATCGACTGGGTTTTTAGTGATCCTAAATAAATCGTTATAGAAAGTGTCACACCTTTCGGTATCCTGTGTTTAGGTTCTAAAAAGAGCTTGGTAACCCAACTAGAAAGGCGTAATTCGGCTGTATAACAAGGGTAAACAGTTTGGGCTTTTATAGTTCAACTACGACGCTTCGCGCTGCGAAAGCGTGGCCTTATCATCTGCAACAGAACGCGACTGAGATGATGGGCAGCACATACCAAGATGGTGCATGGAGAGCGTGAGACCGATCCCGCGAATGTCGCTCCGAAGAGGTCAGCTGTTTTGGGTAGAGAAGATCGTGAACTCTGAGACCACCCGATTCTCAGAGTTCAAGCAGCAGTAACTCAAATGGTAGAGCCGTTAGCACAGCTAGCGTAGATGCAGGTTCGAAGCCTGCCTGCTGCTCATATCAGTGCGGGGAAGGCTGGTGCCTCACTGTGGCTCATAACCACGGTTATGTGAGTTCAATTCTCACCCCCGCATCTATCCGCACATAGCAGAATGACCGCAGCCATCGCTTCGGTCACATCAATGTCATAGCAGACTTGGATACCGTAGTTCAACGGCAGAATGCATGGTTGTGTCCCATGAGGTGAGAGTTCGATTCTCTTCGGTGTCCCTCACACGTCTGTAGCTCAACTGGATCAGAGCGCATGGCTTCGGACCATGAGGTTGGAGGTTCGAATCCCTTCAGGCGTGCTCAAGCGGTTGTAGCTCAATTCGGTATGGGAGTGTAGCTCAATTTGGTTAGAGTATCGGTCTCCAAAACCGAGGGTTGGAGGTTCGAGTCCTCCCACTCCTGCTTGATTGCGTGTAGCTCAGATGGATAGAGCGCCAGTTTGCGGAACTGGAGGTCAGAGGTTCAAATCCTTTCACGCAAACTATGGCGTGCCTGAAATGTGTGAGGTGGAGTCGAGGACGGCAAGACTCATTGTTGTCTGCTGTACCATAAATCGTCTCGGAGTTTCACAGCGTGCAGGCACGCCATTCATTGCCACTGCTGTCGCCTGTAGCTCAACGGATTAGAGCATCAGTTTCCTAAACTGGGGGTTGCGGGTTCAAATCCCGCCAGGCGAGCTTGCTGTTTCTATTGGGGGTGTAGCTCAGTACGGCCAGAGCGTCTGCTTTGCAAGCAGAGGGTCGGCGGTTCAAATCCGCCCACCTCCACTAAGCCGGGGTAGCTCAAACAGGTAGAGCACCGCCATGGTAAGGCGGTGGTTGCGGGTTCAAATCCCGCCTTCGGCTCACAACAACAATAAACAACAGAAAAGAGACTGCTATGAGTGGCGGTTCACATGATTACGCTTGCACAACGATAGCGTTTATGGCTAGCGATTTCGGTGATTACGAAGACATTGAAATCGAAGATCGTGAAGGCTGGGTGAACGACGCGGGACGGCCTGGCAGCGAAGAAGAACACGCAGACTACGTTGCTAAAGCTGTGCTACAGAAACATCCGCTGCGAGTTGCGTTAGCTAGTTTCCTAGCCTCAGATTTATACGAGATATTGCGAACCATTGAATGGTGCGATTCGGGTGACAAAATGCCTGATGCTTGGATACCCGAAATACTAGATTTCTTAGACAATCACAACATTGAATACGACGAGAACTGGAAAACCGTTTACGCTGAACTTGCAGCAAAACACGGAGTAAACCGCTGCACACATTAACCTCTGAGCGTTCAAGCCTCGGTAGCTCAACTGGTAGAGCAGCCGCCTTGTAAGCGGCAGGTTAGCGGTTCGAACCCGCTCTGAGGCTCCAATTCGTCAATAACAATGACTGCTTGAAAAACTGTTGCATGGCACGCGGTTTTCAAAGGCAGGTACGCTTGTTGTATGTCTTCAGTGCTGAAACCCGCGGACTTGCGAGATTACTTAGAAGAACAAGGGCAGTACTTCGTTTCATCAAGTGAACTATGCGAATTACTGAAAACAAAACCCACCTCTTTACACGGAGCGCTGCGGAGGGTTCAAGAACACGAAGAAATCATCAACATATGCCCTGAAGGGTGGGTTATAGCGCCAGCATTAATGAAAGGGAAAAGCGCATACCCGCTTCCCCACCCATGCTGGTATGTAGATGCAATGATGAAACATTTACGACACCCCTACTACGTGGGTTTCGCTCGCGCGGCTTCA
The DNA here is from genome assembly GCA_965221865.1 of Candidatus Poriferisocius sp. GTDB lineage: Bacteria > Actinomycetota > Acidimicrobiia > Acidimicrobiales > Bin134 > Poriferisocius. The sequence goes on along the minus strand of OZ244918.1, from coordinate 2,806,066 downwards.
TTGTGGGGTGGAGGGCATCGCAGATCGTATGTAGTGAGCGTGGTAAGCACTGCAAGAGCCAAGCATAGAACTGATCAGGAAATACAGAAGACGTATCCAGAAGCCCTGCTGTCTGGGGTAGTGCGAATGAGATATGTCTTTGATAGTACTATTGAAGCTAAAAGCACGCGTACCCACATACACAAAGAACCATTCATGCACAGACGAGGTGCGAAGGTAATCTACTCAACGCCAGAAGTGACTTTTTTAGATGCTGTAGAGCGGCCAGAATTGTCTATGGGATTAGACAACGTGTCTAACATTGCCTGTGGATTTTTACTGTGGGAAAGCATTTCGCCTGATGTTTTGGCCGCTGAAGCGATGAATTATCCTGCGGTAGTTCGGCAACGAGCTGGGGTGATACTGGAAACATCCATGCAGCATATGGGGCTTCAATTCGACTTAGCACCTTTACAAGACACGTTGCCATCGCGGCGTAAATATGTGCCTTTGTTTGAAGGATTTAAAACATGGTTTCCCGCATCTCACATTGTGCCTGATCCCTTACCTAAACATAAAGTGTGGCATGTGACGGTAAATGGTTTATTATCCCCAGAAATGTGAGCTGACATGTCTGCTACGCCTAATGAAGCAATCACTGATTGGGTAGAAGCTAGCCCTGTTTTTTTAGACGAAAAAGAAGGGGCACAAGATATGATGCTGAAACGCTTGATGATTGAGATAGATATTATTGATCGTTTTATTGAATCTCATATGCATGCAAATTGGAATTTAGACTTAGCACAAAAAACCGCAGATCACCACTCCAGTCAAGAATACTGCAAGATAGTAGACGCAGAGCAAGAGCAAGCATTTTTGCCGAACGATTACGATCTGGAAGTAGCTAGCCGCTCTTATTTGGAAATAGCACAGTCTGTGAATGTTGAACTCAAAAAACGTTCTACACAAAGAACTGGTTCCGACAAGTTGGGAAAAATCTTGGGTGGGTCTATGAGTCCACGCTTGGCAGACAGGTCTGCGGTTTAATCGAAATCTAACGTTAGTGAAAATAAAAAGAAACGTATTCTCGCTATAGCGGCTAGTCATCCTAAAGCTACTAACGATCAAATAGCGCGTGCAGTTGGGACTTCTTCAAGCTATGTGGCGCAAGTGTTGAGCGGTAAACGTGGGAGGCGTAGATGGTGATTGTTGAGGTAACCGGGACGTAGCTCAGCTTGGCAGAGCACCTGCTTTGGGAGCAGGGGGTCGTGAGTTCAAATCTCGCCGTCCCGACCATTTCTGAGGGCTGTAGCTCAACTGGTAGAGCGCATGGTTCTGGTCCATGAGGTTGAGAGTTCGAGCCTCTCCAGCCCCACTTTGCGGGGATTTGGCGTAACTGGTAACGCGCAAGGTTTTGGTCCTTGAGTTAGAGGTTCGAGCCCTCTAGTCCCTTCCGGTGTCTAGAATCTGTGCTAAGGTGTTGTGATCTGTGTTGATCTGTCTTTGCATGATTCTAGTTCACGCTTCGTTGACGGTTGCCTGACCGTTGCCACGGACAGGACTTATATCGTCTCCACGTTTTGGCTGCACCTCAGCCAGTAGATTTCTTGCAGCGTTCAGGTCACGATCTAGCCGCTTCACCGATCTTCACCAATCGCTTCTCCATAACAATATAATAACAACCATAAACCCAAAAAGCAACGAACAGTTACAAGCCCATTCTGAGGTAGCTCAACTGGCAGAGCGCTTGGCTGTTAACCAAGATGTTGTGAGTTCGAATCTCACCCTCAGAGCGCTGAACAATAAGCCCCAGCGGTCTAAATGGTTGTGGATACTTGCCTTTCAAGCAAGAGGATGTCGGTTCGAATCCGATCTGGGGTGCTGTGCGGGCGATTAGCTCAGATGGTAGAGCGCTCGGCTCTTAACCGAGATGTACAAGGTTCAAATCCTTGATCGCCCACTAGTTTGTGATGTCGTAGCTTAATTTGGTAGAGCCCCGCCCTGTCACGGCGGTAGGTGGGGGTTCGAATCCCCTCGGCATCGCTTATGCGGGTGTAGCTCAGGCAGGTAGAGCATCTCGTTTACACCGAGCAGGTCGCAGGTTCGAATCCTGCCGCCCGTACTAAAAAAAAATGGCCGTGTAGCTCAGATGGTGAGAGCGCTCCCCTGATAAGGGAGAGGTCGCAGGTTCGAATCCTGCCGCGGCAACTGCGAGGAAGCGTGGCTGAGTGGACTAAGGCACCTGTTTTGAAAACAGACGAGCTTCACGGCTCCGTGGGTTCAAATCCCACCGCTTCCTCCAATTTCGGGGCTGACAGGTTTCGACTGTGGGAACCGTTTTTGTTAGCTGCGACCAGAGTTGCTCAGACTCTTTAAACAGGGCACAAAAAGAGACGGCAACGCCGATCTCGCTCTCGCAGCCTGACCCTTTTGGGAAGACTTTTGAGAGCCACAGCGACCAGTAATGGCACGCGGTGTCTGATCAGCGCAACACGGCAACAGAAGCGTTGATGACAGCACGGACAGACGGCTGACAGTAGGAAAGACTGCTTGACTTCAAGGACAAAGACTTGACGGCTATGGTGACCAGTCACCGCTGAACCGCAACAGCAATAACTGGAATGGTCGTATCAGCAACAAAAACATCCACGCAGGACGGGGGTTCAAATCCCCCCAGCTCCACCAATCGGGAGAGGTGGCAGAGTGCTTGAACCACTACTCGGAATTAGAGTATTTAGCTTTCAGCGTTTGGTAAATCTCTTTTTGTACTTTTTCAGATGCTCTATTTATTGGCTTGACTGACGCCACAGCACTAATTCGCCCCTTGTCATCAAACGTGAAATCATTTTGGTAACTTCGGTTACAAAATTGGCATTGAGGAACTACGTCGTCAAAACTATTTATAGGCTTATCCGGGTCTTTATGTCCTTGTTGCAATATAATTGCGTCATCAAGGTAACGAGGATCGGGTTGCCCTTCTTTCGCTCCGCATGTAAAACACATATGTCCTGTTTTAGATAAATAGTCAGCCCAATCTGTTGCATTTATACTCGCTGATCTCCGCATCTGTTCTTGACGGAAAACAGGACTAGGCTGGTAAGGATCGAGTTTATGCTCTCCAGAACTACATGAAGTGCTGTCTATATACCAGCCATCCCTCTTCAAGTGTCGTACCTGCTGATCTTGTGCAGCGTCTGGGAAAATCGTTTGCACCATTTTAGATACATAGTCTTTATGTACACATTGGCCCTTAAAATGAAATAAAACAGCCACCCAAACCCATTTTATCGATGATTCTTTAGGCAGTTTCACTCCATGCGGCTCAAGATATTGCCTATGAACCTCACATGCTTCATTCCAAGCTTTATCTAGTTCAGTTCGAGTAAGTAATGGTAGCACTAAATTGCTTGATCCTCTGCTGAGATACAACTACCATTTCAGGGTCTATTTCGATTCCCAGAAATCGTTTATTTTCTGCCAAAGCTGCTATACCTGTAGTGCCTGTACCTGAAAACATGTCTAAAACCAGACCTTCTTTGGGCGCAAACAACCTTATCAGATGACGACATACGTCTACTGGTTTTACTGTCATATGATTGTATCTCTCACGAGGTTTTCTGCAAGGAATAACAGTGCCAGGAAATTTATCACCTAAAACTGGTTTAGAAAAATCAACTAACCCTACGCCCCATTTGCACCAGTTGTCAACATATGTGCCCTCACGCGGAGCTTGAGCCATGATGATTGTTTCCATTTGCGGTTTAAGCTGAGGGGTTTTTCTCCCATCCATATCAGCAATAATTGCCTGTTTTTCTGCCTGAGACAAGTCAGATCGAGCTTCCACAAAATGGTTTTGCGTAAACGCTTTCGCTTGACCTTCGTATTGCCAAGCGAGTAGGTCGCGTATCTCAAAACCTGCGTCTTCGATTCCTATAGCCATACGGTGTGTAAGTCGAGCTTGTGAAAAGCATAAAAAAAAGGCACCTGGCGTCAAAACGCGCAACGCTTCCTTAGCTATAGGTTCAATGAATGCTTGCAGGTTAGCGCCTTGTCTAGTATCAAATTTTTGCCCACAAGGGATTCCGCCTACCACACCTGGTTTAACCCTTTTTCTCAAAGCGCCCAAATTCCAATCAGACCCCATACCATCAATGAAATACGGAGGGTCTGTCAAGACCATATGAGCGCTGTTACTAGGTAGAGTTTTTAATATGTCTAAGGCATTCCCTTCAATAACAGCCCATGCGGGATCAGTGCTGCTTGGACTTAGTGTCTGAAGCTGAGCGCAATCCCTTTGTGATGTAGGGCTATTCTTCATATACTCATCTTCCCACATAGGTGTGACAAATAGCTTAGACGTTTATTGCAGCTATGTGGTGTTATACAGACCTGTAAGATGATTACACTATCTACTGGCATCTATGTGGGTGCCCGCGGGTTCAAATCCCGCCCTCTCCGCGTAGGCGGCATAGCTCAGAGGTCAGAGCGGCGTACTCATAATGCGTAGGTCCTTGGTTCGAATCCAAGTGTCGCTACTTTCTGATAGTAGCAGTTTTAGGGGAGGTGGGAGAGCGGACAAATCCGTCAGACTGTAAATCTGATGCCCTCGGGCTTCCTCGGTTCGAATCCGAGTCTCCTCACATATCCAGCAGTGGCTGAGCGGTCTAAAGCACCTGTCTGCAAAACAGGTTTTCGTCGGTTCAAATCCGACCTGCTGGTCTGTTGGGAAGCGGTTTGAACAGTTCGCGGCAAAAATGTTTTTATACAATCGTGTTATGCCAGTAAAACGTAAAACACAGACAAAAATAGCATATGAGCTTGTTGACCTGCGTTTAGTCGTTGTGTGCCTGCTTGTAAGCGTGTTATCAGCGTGTGTTTCTAATCCTGTTGAAAGTTTCAATGCCGCCACAGACACAACAGAAGCTCGGTGTGTGTATGAAGGTGTTTTAGATGAGCCTGTGGGATTACTTAAATCTCTTGACAATAAACGAGTGTTAGCTGCCCTTGACACGCTAACAACACGACACAACTCAACATGTGTGGCCATTGATACCACCTCGTACGCCATATTAGAAGCATCAAACCATGCCCCCTCAAAACTAAGCGATCCTGCTGCTGCTAAAAGATGTGCTTCACAACTTGAGCTAATCACAGCTCCCACACCAGTTCTATCCAGCAAAAATAAGCCTATCGCATATGTGTTCTGGGGATACTCACCTTCGCTGCGTGTGTGCTACCTAACATTAGATCAAAAATCAGCAGCGGTGCTGTGGGCGGCTGACAAGCAAAACAACCACAACCCTGTATCAGATGCAAACAAATCTACACTTTGGCCTACGAAAATATCGGTCGGAGGGCAGCACAGCCACCATATCTGCTCTGTTTCGTATCAGTGGGCTTTGACGTGTGAAGGAAGCAACTTCGCTGGGCAAGCAGCACCTCCCATCAAAACAGGATTTATTGATGTTGGGGCTGGAGGGGCTCACAGTTGCGGTGTTCGTATATCGCTTCGTTTAGTGTGTTGGGGAGCAAACGCATATGGCCAAGCTACACCTCCTTTAGGTACGTACAAATCTGTGGCGTTAGGTGCTAAACACAGTTGCGCTTTACTGCTGAACGGCGCTGCAAAATGCTGGGGGCTTTACTCAGATATTCACCAGCCACCTGACACCCTTTTCAAACAGATCACCTTAGGCGGCTACCACGCTTGCGGGCTTAGCGTAAAAGGGGACATCTCATGCTGGGGACAAAACAACTCAAACCAGCTCATAGCACCAAACGGTTACCACAAACAGGTTTCCTCAGGCTGGTACCACGTCTGCGCTTTAACATGGAACAACAAAGCTGTTTGCTGGGGAGATAACACTCACCAACAAGCATCCCCGCCCGCTGACACTTTCCGCTCCCTCGCCGCTGGAGGAGAACACACCTGCGGTATCACTGTCTCAAACACTGTGAAATGCTGGGGCAACAACTACGCCAAACAAGCCACACCACCCGCAGATGAGTTCAAACAACTCGCATCCAAAGAAGACAGCACATGTGGTATAACCATCGACAACACCATTAAATGCTGGGGACTCTGAACCTCACATCAAAGCGATCTTCTTTACATATTCTGGTTTGGTAGCTCAGGTGGAAGAGCACTTGTTTGAAAAACAAGGGGTCACAGGTTCGAATCCTGTCCAAGCCGCATCAAGCGGGTGTGGTGGAATTGGAATACACGCCAGGCTTAGACCCTGGTGAGGGCAACCTTATGAGAGTTCGAATCTCTCCGCCCGCACAACGCCTTCGTAGCTCAAAAGGATTAGAGTGCCTGCCTTCTAAGCAGGAGGTTGCAGGTTCAAGTCCTGTCGAGGGCACAAAAAACTGAATACAACTAAAACTAAGCGCCTCTAGCTCAATCAGGTAGAGCAACAGACTTTTAATCTGAAGGTTCAGGGTTCGATTCCCTGGGGGCGCACGCTGAGGCATACACAACAAATAAAGGAGACTGAAACCAGTGCCAGTGCTGCTGCTAAACGCCACATACGAACCGATGCATGTTGTGGCAACACGGCGTGCTATCGGACTGATTTTAGCGGGGAAAGCCGATCTCGTAGAAACAGGAGACGGTGAGCTACGTTCAGCTACGACAGTGTTCCCAGTTCCTCTAGTGATACGTCTGCGCTACTTCGTGAAACTGCCTTTTGCTTCTAAAGCGCCTTTGAACAAACACACTCTCACCTCTAGAGATAATGGTGAATGCCAAGTAGCAGGCTGTCATGCTAGAGGCACGACAGTAGACCATGTTGTCCCGCAAGCACGCGGCGGTAAACGTGAATGGGAGAACCTAGTCCTAATGTGCCCTGCTCACAATCAAGCTAAAGCGGATAAAACCTTGCAAGAACTTAGATGGCGGCTAAAGAAAACTCCTAAAACGCCAAAAAGCACTTACCTTGTTGCAGCAACAACAGCACACAAACACCAAACAAACGAAGCGTGGCTACCATATTTAGGGGAGTGCTACGCTGCTTGACATGGGCTGTTGAGGTGCAACGCTCACCCGCGCGCCACGCATCTCTACATCAGGTTCAAAATGTTGGGCGCAATGCAAGAATCATGTATACCGCTGTGCTAAATATTGCTTTGTGTGAGGTGGATACGCTGATCCTGATAAACCTCTCGCTATGAAACCCACAGAACGGGCTCTTTGCTCGTCCATCTTACTCATCGCTGCTACGAGGACATTAGCGGCAGCCACTCTCTCAGATGCAGGCTTGTTGGACAGTTGAACTGCTTCAGCTTCTATCTTACTGAGAGGGGCTGACGTCAGATCGTTGTTCCACATAAGGTTTCCTCCATATTTGCGGAAAGGGCTGAATGCTTGGGCGCACACCAAGAGTGGATACAAACGCAATCTGTGCTGCTAGCAGCTTTCAAGCTATGTGTCCCCGTCGGTTGATGTTCACCCACATAGGCAAGGATGCCACGCGTCCAGCTCCTCTTATAACACCCTTAATCTCTCAACCTAGAGCAACCTGTGATGTCTTTCAAAGCCGAGTTGTTGCGCTGAAACCGCATGTGCAGCAAGAAGCTCAATGCTCTGCGTTCGGCTCATTAGAAGGTGCTGGTGGTTTGCGAAAATCTTTTTGAGTGCCAGCAACAGCAGAGAACGCAGATCAACCAGCTCCTTTCATCAAATGGGCTGGAGGTAAACGAGCTCTAATCCCTCATATTAGCAAACATTTTCCCTACCGCATAAACACTTACTGGGAGCCTTTTGTCGGTGGTGGAGCTGTTTTTTTCGCTATATCCGACAGAGTAGATAAGGTGTTCCTCTCAGATGCTAACGAAGCCCTAATCGTCACCTATCAGGTCGTCAAATCCGAGGTTGATGACCTGATAGAAGTGCTTAGAGAACATCAGCAGAAACATTTCCAAGATGATGACTACTACTACAAAATCAGAGAGCAAACACCTAGCGTGGCTTTAGAAATAGCAGCACGATTTATATACATCAACAAAACATGTTTCAACGGTTTATATCGAGTAAACCGATCAGGCAAATTCAACGTTCCTAAAGGACGCTACAAAAAGCCTGATATTTGCAACGAAAAGCGTCTGAGAGCCGCAAACAAGGCATTAGAAAAAGCCACTCTCCGAGTAGGTGATTTTGAGAAAACAATCAATCCAAAAAACGGCGATTTCATTTACTGCGATCCGCCTTACGATAGCTGTTTCACAAGCTATCAACCTGGAGGGTTTTCTGCTGACGACCAGCAACGTCTGCGAAATGCTTGCGATGTTTGGGCGTTAGCAGGAGCGAACGTGATGGTGAGCAACGCGGACACTGTTTTGATAAGACGTGTTTGGGAGAGAGGGGAGAGGAAATGGATTTTGAACGAAGCAACAGCCCCTCGACCGATCAACGCCAACGCATCAGGACGTGGTTGTGCGGCTGAGCTGATCATCGCCAACTATTAGGCGGATTCAACACGTTCAGTGGTATAACCTCAAATAGCTGAGAATATCTAACATGGTTTTACAATCAACCTCATTGTAACGTTCCACAACTTTCAAATCTGAATGGTGGGACAGCTTCGCAGAAGGATCATCTTCTATCTGAGCATATGCTTCTGCAATGGAAACCATAGCTGCCATACCATCTGCAACTTCGCTCGACTCGTCCCACACTGTTTCAATCATCCCAGCCTGATACATGGCTTTAGCCACCGATTTCAAACCAAAACCGAAGCTACCAGTCACAGTCACAGGTTCTCGCTGAATCACTTCTTTACATAAATCTAACCAGTTGATTTCTTGTGCCGCAGAGAGAGACTGCAAACCTTCTGCTTCTGCTCTTTGAACCGCTTTCGACACACCTTGAGGTTCTGCTAAATGGTAATGAACAACTGCTGGGCGAAAACCGGGAGACAATCTATCTGTTACCTGCTTCATATGTGCATCCCAGTTTCTAATAATCCTGTTCTCCTCAGCCGCATTCAACCTGTCCACAGTAAAACAAGTAAACACCCATTGACCATTTTCCACATGGCCGCAGCCAATCATAAAAATAATGCTTCCCAAGTCACCTGATGTCCCTGTTTCTATTTTGGAGAAATCCGCAGGCAACTCTGTGGTCTCAAAATCCACATAAAACTCGAGCGGAGGTTCTGGCTGCCACCTGTCTCTAGCCGCTTCTATGCGTTCTGGCAGCAAAACAGGATGGGGGCTTCTGTTAGCTTCCAAAATTCTGTCCACCACACGACCTGTTTTTGAGGTCAGCTCTAACACTTCACTGGTGAGACGCTGATCGTCCCACCTTGCGATACCCGCAGCAGACGCGGCTGCTCTATGTTTAGCTGAGACTCGCCATAGCAAAGTGACATCTTTTTGATGCTCCGCTATCTCAGAAACAGCATCAGACCAAGCATAGTTTGGCTTATCTAAACGAGGTAGCAGTTCTGCCATATCAGATGAATAGGGATGCCAATTATGGCCTTCAGAACGCACTCTCCTAACCCAAGAAACCGCGTCTGTCACAGTGTCTGTCATTTCAGTAGTGCTTACCACTGCGAGACGATCTAAAGGATCGTCAGATTTGCCTTTATTCTTAATTTCCCATCCACGTCCTAGCAGATACGCAATTCCAGGATCGTGACCTTGAAGACGTGCTAAAGCAGCGTTGTAAACGTGCAGCTGGGCTTGATATGCAGTCCAAGAACCACCTGAAGAAAGGCCGCCAGCGACTAAAAGCTGCAACTTTTTCAACTTCACATCGATCACCCTGTAATGGAACCGCGACATGTCTAAACCAGTAGCAGCATCTGCTACTTCTGCATCGCTAATAGCATCAGGAAACAGTGATGCCAGCACGTCACTTCTGATAAGCAGATCAGGTTGCCCATAGCAAAGCTCATCAGGATTTCGCAGCACACCTTGCCAAATAAGAGGCGCCCCATCTAACAGCATCTGCACTGTTTCACGAGCATCCTTAAGGCTCCGAGCGAAAGACCCTACCCCTCCACCAACAATCGACAATTCAACATCAGCTTTCTTCGCTAACGCTTGTACTACCGCCGCCTCGAATGCTTCGCCTTTAGAAGCAATGAAATGATCAAAAGATGACCGCTTCGGTGAAAACCCTGCTGCTTCACCGTGGTACCGCAACCAATCAATCAAAGGATTCTCTAACACGAATCCTGAAAGCGCTGTAGCTGATATCCAATCAGACCAGTCGCCAGATGAAAAAGGATCGTTAGTATTGCCGCTCTCGTCGACCACTAACCTGTCCAGCAAAGACACGTCGTCACTCATATTGATCTTCCTATAGATAGTAACTTGGCTTGCGATGATGGGGGATAAGTGAGACTAAGCGTTGCCCAGCTTTCAGGCACCCCACATCGTTCCGCAACATTCGTAGAAAACACAGGCATCACCATCCCTAAACTAGGGTTCGTCCCATCAGACCTGTAAAAAGGTTGTTTTGTGCCCACCAAATATGATGCGGGGGAACGTTCTATAAGCGTGCGAATAGATTTAGTACTCAAATCACAATAGAAAATAGAACACCATAACCCTTCATAATCTAGCAGTCTTGCAATCCATTCTGCTTTCTGAGAAAAAGGCGGATTACACCACACATTTCCTTCCCACCGCTGCTGTAATCCATCCTCAAATTCTGTGAAATAACGAGCAGCTTGCACCATCCGATTAGCGGTCGCACTTGACGCGACATCAAGGTCAATGCAGCCCATCAATTTGCGTGCTACTTTAAGAATAGCAGGTTTCGTGTATATCTCGTCGCAGGGTTCTAGTTTGCGGTGTTGAGCGCTTGAACCCCACTGCTGAGCTAACGTCAAATTCATCACATCAGTCATCGTAGTAACACAGCGTATTTGGCATACCTGCACCTCTAAAACAAAGGTATTTCATGGGCTAGTTTTTGTGTGAGATCAATGATGATTCCAGCAAAAACAAATGCGACTAAGCTAAAAATTATTTGCAAGCACCTTTATGATGCTTTGGTCTGTTGCACCTACGACGAGCGCGAGGCATCCAATCACCGCATCTGGTCGCTACACCACTGTTTTTACCGCTTGGAAGAGTAGCACCTTGCCTTCTGGTAGCTGCGATCTGCTGATCAAATTTTGATACTACTGCTGGAACAGGATCAAGACCATGAGGTTGCAAACCTAAAAATTCAAGAAGCTGCGGTGGCAACGTACCGCCTCTCGCATGGTGTTTCTCAAATATTTGTCTGTTATCTGAAGCGAATTGTCTTAGCAACGCTTCAGGTTTATTCGGGTCCTCGCCTCTCCAAGATTCAGCGTTTTTCACCGAGAGTTTCCATGCGCGATCATATTGCTTGTTATTAGCTGCTAAAGCTGCTGCAAACACATCTTCAGCGGTGCGACTACCTGAAGGTCTAGGGATTCTTTTATCCGCTATCAAACCTAGCCTAGGGGGATGACGATTTTCCACTTTCCGCCCTTTATGCCTCACATCAAGAGATTTAAGCGCGAAATCTTGAGCCAAACGATCAGCTTCATCATCACCACACACTAAAGCCACCACATCCAAGTAAACTGCAGCAAACTCAGGGCCATGTGGTTCTTCCAGTGTGTAAATATCAAGATTGCTTCTCGTCTGATGCACAAAATGAGCGAACTCGTGCAACACAACAGGCAAAGTCATACCTAAACCTCCTTCCGCTTTAGACAGACGCATCACACGTTTAGACAAATCCGCTGCGCCTACATGTTTCCGTCCAGAAGTTATTTTGATGTCTATAGGTTTGCTTATCAGCGCTCTTGCAGATATTGGATAAGCATCCTGGAAATCAGTCTTTCCAGTCAACGTTGATAGCCAGTTTTTCACTTCACTGCGTGTTTTGAACATCATTTCGCCAGGAGGCGGATCATTCATAAAACGTTTTTCCGCAGCATACAAAGTATGTTGCTGAGGGTCGGGAAACTTTGTATAAGAACGACTGCAAGCCATACTGGAAAGGATGCCGACTCTAGGATGCCGACTTTATGGACACTACAGCTAACGGTGGAATAAAGGCGTTATCAAACAGATCGGATTTCAGTGAAGAATCAAACTGTCACTCCTCAGTGGATAATAGATAGTAAGAACACTGCTACAGAAAGGGACAACACAATGAACACTATGACACGTGGATGCTGCGAAGTAAGTGGTGTGAAGCGTGTTTACAGCGTTGGGCAGAAGAACTTGAGCAGAAGAACTTGAGGAGCGTGCAGAGTGAATTTTGATTATTGTAAAATAAGCGTGGACGCGGCGGCGGATGAGTTGTTAGTTGAGCGGTTTAATTTCCATGATGCTGCGTCGCGGTTTTACTTGGAAGAAAATGTTAGCGAGGCAATCGCGAAGGAAGCGTTGTGGGATGCTTACCAAAAACATTTGAAACGTTGGGCTGAGTTTTGCGATGCAAATGATGTTAGTTGGAAAAATGATCGGGATTCTTGGAGATTGAAATTGATGAGAAGTGTGCTGAATGATCGGAAGGAATGTGCTGGGGTAAGCGACTTTGATCTTCAACCCGACGTTGATGTTGAACTTGAGCGCGGCGGGCTCGGTTCTCTCCTGTGACTGCTCCGGCATCGTCTTCGTGCCTACATGTGGAGCTAGCGGTGAGTCTCGATCCGGGACCGTCAAAGGATACGCCTGTGAGCCGTCCGTATCCGCATGGTGTTGCATATCCGTGAAGTGGCACTGCTGCACAGTGACAAAATCCCGCGCTTTTGCCCACGCGTTATAATGCGGTTATGTCCCTCAATGCCTCGCATCTACTCACCGTCGCTGAAGCCGCCGAAGCGTTAGAAGTCAGCGACGAGCAAATCCGCCGATACGCACGGTCAGGGCTACTGCCCTCCGTGAAGATCGCTGGCGTATGGCTGGTGTCAGGCGGGCACGTCGAAATGCTGATGCATCATCCACCAACCGGTGGGCGTCCCTTATCGTGCTCGGCTGCCTGGGAAGCGATCCTTGATAATGACTTCGGTGACCCCGACGAAATCACCGATCCGCATCTTTATCGCAACCGCAGCACTGTTAGCCGTTGGAGCAGCTCAGGCACTCAAGTCCAAGAAATGCTTCGACATCCAGACATTGTTATAGGGGGCATCCACGCTGGACTGTTGCATGGCGCTCTACTGTCCCCACTAGTGGATGAAGCGCAGATATACCTTTCTGCCGCTACCACTGTGAGCGAACCCGACTATGAACGTCCGTGTGCAGGGCTTGTAAGCAATCCACTAGGCGGGATAATGGCACGGGTTGTCCCTGATGTGTTGTGGCCGCATCTGCTTGCCTCATCCGTATCAAGCGATCAAGCCCCAGACGGGCTGGAAATGCCCTCAGGTCAATATGCGCCGTTCGCTTTGGCGGTGCTTGACTTGATGGAGTCGCCTCACACGCGTGAACGCACAGCCATTCACGACATGCAACTCAACAGGCGGCGGCACCTTTGCAAGAAATAGTTCTGCCATCCGACCTGCTCAAGGAACCTGTGCAAGCGAATGCGTGGCAGGTGCTGCTGGAGCTGGCACCTCACCTGGGAGATGCTTGGACTTTGGTGGGCGGGCAGATGGTGATGCTCCATCAAGTTGAACGTTCACGGTCTCCTCAACAACTAGTAGAACGCAGTGATTTCCGAATCAGTATGGATATAGACGTGGTAGTGAATATTCGAGTTAGTCGTCTCTGGATGTCGCACGTTCACAAAACAATAACGAGATACGGATTCGAGCAACTGCCAGGCGACGGTTCTCACCGTTATCTCCTTCCGACAAGCAGGTTGATATTTGATGTCTTGGCACCGGACAATCTTGGCGCTCATTTTCCGAAACTCGGTCATGGACGAACCTTGCAAGCGGTCGGCTCAGGGAAAGCGCTCAAAAGAACTGAGGCGGTGACCGTTCGCTACGAGGAATCATCCAGCGTCATCTATCGCCCGAACTTGGTTGGGGCGATGCTGATGAAGTCGGCTGTGAGTGAGCAGGTCGGTCCGGGTGGTCGAAGACAGTCGCGAGACCTGAAAGATGTGTTTTTGCTTGCCTCTTTGCTGACCGATCATGATGTTCGTACAGCATCACTTTCCCGCAAAGAAAGAGCGCTTCTTCGGAAGGTGGTGCATCGTCGCCCGTTAACTTCGATGGCATCTGTGCATGAAGCGGGTATTGCGAGGTTAGAGAGGTTCCTGAAGCAAGAAACCCATCTTCGAGATTCTTCTTCTCAATCACGCCAACAACCCAGCTACAACCCCGTCCAACAAACCCTCTGGAGCCTCTAACACCTAACCGCCGACCAACACACAAATGAAACTTATGCTGATAAGAATTACAAAAACTCTGAAAGGATAATAATGACCGAAACTCAACCCACCGAAACTCAACCCACCGAAACTCAACCCACCGAAACTCAACCCACCGAAACTCAACTTACTGAAGCTCAAGAATTGTTCGCATACGAGCATTTAGGCTGTGAAAATGACGATGATGTGCTTCGAGTTGATTGGAATAATATTGATTGGGATGATGTCGCCAAAATAATGATTACAGAGTTAGAATTAGAAGAATACAATGATGATGAGATAGCCGATATCATCCAGCGCACAGCAACAGAAATCGATGCAGAACATGCATTCAGCGACACGATTCGTCAGCTTCGCCGTCAACACGAGACGTTTCCTCGACTTGATAAAGAAATAATAATAGGCAATCTCATAGAGCAGATTACAGTCGCTCAACCTGCCCACAGGGAAATCCACTTCTCAGACACAGGCGTGTCGCTGTCACAGTACTTAGAGATCACCGACCCGAAACTTGATTCCACAGTCGAAGTTCGAGTCTCCGATCATCGTGGGAAAGGCAGCAAGCATGGACATGAACAAGTTCATGTTCGAATCGATCGTTACATCCCAGATGTCACCGAAGTGTGCGAAGAAATTGATCGCACACTTCAGGACTGTGCTGACACCACAGCTGACACCACACCTGAAGTCACATTACCACAACATATCGGCCGGAAACTCGCATTCACACCACGCCAAAGAAAGTCAGCGCCCGTAGTGAAACAACCTGCCCAGCTCCTTGCTTGCGGTCGTATGATGCCGATAGCTAAACGGCGTTGTGTTCTACCTAAAGGCCATCAAGGTTCTTGCCGGTCGAAACGGTGACCGAGCATGTTGGTGGCATCGCTAGACGATTAGTGGCTCGGTTCGATTCCTGTGTGTCTGGCATTCCACGCTGCTCGTCTTAGCCGCACCTTGAAAATGTCGTAGGTGTTCTTGTCCAGATTTTTGAGCTGTTCTTGCGTTTCAGTAAGTGGCTGAAATCCATGCTGGGCGCGGGTCTCTTGTCCATCCAGATATTGGCACCACCTGCGGTATTGAAGCCGTAGCTCTGCTAGCGCTCGAAGTGCGGCGGGCGACGGTAGGTGCAGGTGGTGGTGACAGTTCACTGCCGCTGATGCCGCCGAACCTCGGCCTGCCGTTCCGCAATGCTCCGCTTTAGGTATTCCCGTATTTCAGAACCTCTCGCCTGTTGAGCTTCTAGTGAGTTGTAGCGCCGGAAGTGCGGGCCGGTGTAATAGTTGGCGTTGCCGTGAGCGGTATGCCAGTCCTGCCAGTCCTGCCATGCTTGCCGTGTGTCGACTAGCCAGCGAATGTCACCTACCGTCGGTAGTGACACTATTGTGCAAGGTGATGGAGAAGTGACCGGCATTGCATTATGTGTCGTTGCTTCAAGTGTCTATCGCCTAGCATCACGCAGTTTAGGCGGCTAGGAATGTTTATTTGGTGTTGCTACCAGTGACCGTTTTTGGCCGCGCAAGCCCCGTCGTTTACGGCGGGGTTAGCGGCGGGGGTTGTGTTCGGGTTCTGGTGTTGCTTCAACTACCGATTCCGTTTCAATCTCAGACTCAACCTCGGGTTCAGGTGCCGCTTCAATCTCAGGCTCTATCACAGGCTCGGGTTCGGGGGTGATTGTGACGACTTCAACCTCAGGTTCCGGTTCGGGTTCAACAGCGGGTTCCTCAACCTCAACTACCGGCTCAGGTTCCGGCTCGGTTTCGGGTTCTGGAGCGGTTTCAGTAGGAACAGCAGCGGTAGTGGTGGTGATGGGTGCGCTGGTGGTGGTGTCTGGGATTTCAATGGTGCCTACAGCAGTGCCATCATCGTCCGTGCTGCCGCACGCTGCGGCGAGCATCGCGAACACGACTACCGCAGCGAACACTGCGAACCGATGCCGGACCCGAGATATACGGGAGGTGGGGTTGGGGAGTGTGTGCATCACTGTTCCTTTCGTTGGGGATGCGATGCATACGGTAGATGCTGGTAGGCGCTGTTCATGGCATCAGCGCGCACAAGACCTTCATCAAGGCTTTGCTTTTCGCAGATCAGGTTAGCATCTACAATCCCGAAAACCTGTGTGTTAGATCAAAGTATGCTCAACAGCAGGCTCAATGATCGACACCCGCACACAACAGCACCCCAGCCCACCTCAGGGGAGGGGAGCGCGACGGGATTAGACAACCCAAGCACCGACAGCTATTGTCAGGACTGTGACCCGCCCGTCGACAGCCCTAGCCGTCTCCTCCAGCGGGGGGGGTAGCCCGAACTGGTTGAACCGGACTTTGTTTCATGCTGACAATCTCGCGGTGATGCGAGGCATGAACAGTGGCACTGTGGATTTGATTGCTACTGATCCGCCGTTCAATAAAGGCAAAGACTTTCATGCCACCCCAGATTCGTTGGCGGCTGGCGCGAAGTTTCAGGATCGTTGGTCGTGGGCTGATGACGTGGAAGGCGACTGGGTTGACCAGCTCAAAGATGACTGGCCTGATGTTTGGCAGGTGATCGGAGCGGCTCGGTGTAGCTGGGGTGACGACCTTGGAGCGTTTTTGTGTTTCATGGCTGTGCGGCTTGTAGAGATGCGTCGCATCCTCAAAAAGACCGGTTCGATTTATTTGCATTGCGATCCGACTGCGAGCCATTACCTCAAACAGCTAATGGATGCCGTGTTCGGTCGTAAACAGTTCCGTAACGAGATCGTGTGGTGTTATCGCGGTGGGGGAGTTCCGCGCAATGCCTTCGCGCGGAAGCATGATTTGCTGCTGTTCTATGCGGCGAGCAGCGGTAACAGATTCCATCGCCAGTTCGTTCCGTATTCAGAGGCATCGCAGACACTTGTGCATGGACGCGGTGGTGTAAGTATTGACGGTCGCGAGCGTGACTTAGATCGCGGCGCGGCTATGCCGGACTGGTGGACGGACATTAATTCTTTACAAACTTGGTCGCCGGAACGTTACGGGTATCCGACTCAGAAGCCGTTGCCGTTGTATGAGCGTATTATCGCTGCGTCTAGTGATCCAGGCGACATTGTGCTAGATCCGTTTTGTGGCTGCGCTACGACTGCTGTGGCTGCTGAACGGCTGGGTCGTCAATGGGTTGGTATTGATATCTGGGAGAAGGCGCATCAAGCAGTACTCGACCGGATGCAACACGAAGGGATGGCCGTTCCTGACGCTGAAGCAGCAAACTCTCGATTGTTCACGTTCGGGGATGTCACATATAGCGCTGCGCCGCCTACCCGGACTGATGACGGTGACACAGCCGCACCATACCTGCAAGTCACTGAACGTGTCAAAGAGCCTGCCGGACCGAAATGGACACGCGAGGAGATGTATGAGCATCTACTTGCCCAGCACGGCTCGCGTTGCATGGGCTGTGACCGTGCATTCGATGATCCCCGTTATCTAGAACTTGATCACAACACGCCACGCTCAGATGGTGGCATCAATCACATCTCTAATCGTGTTTTGTTATGCGGGCCTTGTAACCGGCTCAAAAGCAACACGTTCACTTTGTCAGGGTTACGACGCGAAAACAAAAAACACGGCTACATGACCACCTAAACCCGCTTCCCGCGAGGAGGCTGCTCGTGGATCGGGCAGACATTGCCGGAAGCTACGCGTCTTTTGCAGGCTGGGTTGCCGTGCCCGCAATATCGTGTCTGGTTCGGTGCTGTTGTCTTGCCTGGGGTTGGATTGCTAAAGGCGGCAAGCTCTAAGGGGTGGGTGCGACATAGCTGATTGTATATGGTTTGGGCTGTGTTCAGGTTATGGAGTTTGCGGGGCACATTGTTGATTTGAGTCTTCGGTGATGTTGAGTAGGGGTTTTCTGACAGTAGCTGCGGGCTGTGTGTTTGGGACGACGGCAAAGAGACGATCACCTTCGTTGCTTGGACACCAGATCGTCATCGGCAGCACACCCGCATGACGTATGCACAGCCTCTATGGACACTACAATTAGGATATAACCGAATGGTTATGACAGTCTTCATATCAAGCGCAAACTGTCACAGCTACATGCAACTCTGGCTATGTACCCGACGTGGAGGTTGGATATGTCAGAGCAAACGATAACAGCCCAAATCTTTCGGCATCTATCCGATGCTCAGGTTTTTGCCGAAAAGTGGCACATAGATATCCCCGCCGATGAAGAACTAAAAACGGCATTAAGTTGTGCCAGCAAACGAGATGCAGGCAATGTTGGCAAGCCTGATCTCTTATACATCAACAGTAGAGAGCGTTTGCTGATACTCGGTGAAGTAAAAGCAGATATCAAGCAGTATCGTTCCGCCACTGGGGACAAAGCAGATCAATACGCCCTAGATGGCGTGCTTCACTACATGCGCTACTTCTATCCCGAAGAACTTGAAAAGACCCGCGTTGGCCTGTCGCAGTCGTTTCGCGGTTGGCGTATCTTTGGTATAGCGTTTGCTGGCGATTTGAGTAAAGAACACTACAGGGCATCAACGCATCTGTTAGACCCAAATGGTCATGTTATCACTGATGTAAATTACAGTGGTTTCTTAGATGAGACCGAGTACATCTCTCTCTACAACAATTTAGAGACAAGCGCACTCGTAGAGGACATTGACAGCGCCTCAAAATCACTTAATGAATGGCTGCGTAGTTTAGATTCACAAAAGCGTCCAGTACTGTTGAGTGCTCTCATGATCTGCTTATTTGATGGTCGATCGGCTAATGCAGACTTTCGAAATATGTATCGTGATTTTACGTCTGGACATGCGCTGGTTAACAACGTGTTTGACACTGTTGAAGCAGTTCTAGAAGAAGAAGGTATTTCCAACAGTAAAATACAAGTCCTGCTGAGCGAGCTGCAATTCCTCCAAACAGACCTGACTTTTAGTCGCGCTGAAACGCTTAAGCGCATTTTGCAAGAACTAGCCGAAAACGTGATCCCTCTATTTGCGCGTCAAAGCAACTACGACATGCTAGGCAAGTTTTACCACGACTTTTTAACTTACGCAGGTATAACCAATGTCAAAAACGGTATTGTTCTCACGCCCAAACATGTGTGTGATTTGTTCGTAGAATTAGTCGATGTTCGCGACAACGATGTGTTCTTAGATCCAGCTTGTGGTACAGGCTCATTTTTGATAACAGCAATGAACAAGTTAAATGATCTCATCCGAATATCAGGGTCTCATGATATAACGGAACGTCTCAGCGGTGTAAAGCAAAACCAGTTGCTTGGCTTTGAAGTCAACAGCACAATGTACGCACTCTCAGTATCTAACATGTTGTTCAGAGGTGATGGAAAATCCCGTGTGTACAACACCGATTTTTTCTCACCAGAAGCCGACAGTCTACTAGAAGAAATGCAACCAACCATTGGTTTTATCAACCCGCCGTATGGCGGACGCAGTTCAACTAAATCTCCGACTAAAAAAGAAATTGAATTCTGCGAACGGATGCTCAAGCATTGCAGCCGCTACGGTGTCATTATCGCTCCATGGTCAACGTTCATCGGTGACGAGCATATCCGCGAACGCATCCTCAGCAGACACAACCTCATCTACTCAATCAACATGCCTTTACAACTCTTCCAACCCAACGCGTCAACTTGTAGCACAATATGTGTATTCAAAACCAATGTTCCACACCGCTCAGGGCAAGACACAATTTTACTTGATCTGGTAGATGATGGTTTCGTACTGACAAAAACAAAAGGCCGTATCGATCTGTTCAACCGCTGGGCCTGCGATGTGCTGCCATCATTACGTGATGCGCTTAATACAGGAAGTATAACATCAGCTGGTAGTTGCGTGAAAACACAGCTCAAAGCAAGCGACGAATGGCTTGTACAAGCTCACACCTCAGCTGATTACAGCGCCCTCAGTATCGCTGCTTTCGTACACACCATCAAGCAATATACAATTTTTCTTGCCCGCGTACACGCAGACAAACTTTGTGTCAACCTCTCCGATAGTGAGTGGATCGACTTAGTGTCCGACTATGTACTATCCGATGCATACACCACTGGTAGCGCACCACAGATAAACACCGAAACATGGCAACCATTCTCGCTCTGCGATCCAGCGAACCCCCAAGCACTTTTTGACGTTGAAGGAGTGAAGTTCAAATACAGAAACCAAGATATTGAAGAACTCGGCACCGGAGACACTCTGTGGATCACAACCAGCAACAAAAATAATGGTGTCTCAGGCTTGTGCAACGCCCCAAAAGCACAACGTGATGTGCTTACAGTCGACTCTGCAACAAACGGCAAAATGTTCTACCAGCCCTTTGATTTCGTTGGGTCAGATCATGTAGAAATCCTACAGCCGCGTAAAACAACGCGACTCAACCCTTGGACAGCACTATTTTTAATCACAGTATGCGACCTAGAAATGCCACGCTATGGATATGGAAGAAAAAGAGCGCAAAAACGACTCCAAAAAGAAAACATACTCTTACCGGTTAATGATGCTGGACTTGTTGACTGGGACTGGATTGAAAACTGTATGAAACGACTACCCTATAGCCAAAATGTCATAATCTAAGATGAACCACATCCCAGTTGGAATTGAAATCTGCGAACACACTATAGGTTTAGGAGAATGAAGCAATTTTAGCGACCTTAGCACTTTCCTCTGCATGCTCAAGAGCAGCAATAGCCAGACGAATACTCTGCTCAGCTGCCTCATAGTTTTCACTGCGGGTCGTAGCCAACGAGTTAGGTATTGGACGCTCAAAACAACCAAAACCCATGTGTGGTGCTAAAACATGTTACAGGCTGATCCATCTGAGGTGGCTCTGATGATACCTTCGGATTATCTAAACTTCGAATAACATCACTCAACTCCGCTATCACTTTCCGAGCAGTTTCAACAGGCAGTTGCACTTGAACCAAGTATTGTTCCGCTGTTCCAGCCGAAATTTCCAGCGAAACGAAACCTGGCTTATCGCCAACAAGCACATCCACAACAGTATCATCATCTTCTTTGCTCACAGTTGTGATGTTCAAAACATGCATAATTTTCTCCTTAAGCTCACAAACACAACACCACTCAAACTGAGCGTATAGGCTGTCCTGCTACTAGCATTCTACATACATTACCAAGCTCAGCGGGACGCACTATCGCGGCATAAACATTGCCTTCATTTCTGTCTAAACGATCAATCCACGCAACCTGATCTTTGCTCACTTTACCGCTGCGAGTTTTCGCTTCAATAAACTGAACAACACCCGATTTGTTCACTGCAACATAATCAGGTAAACCAGGATCGCCATGCAGTTTGCGGCTATCAGGATGATGCGCAAATAGCCAGCCGCCTAACGCTAACGCTTCTTCTAACGCAGCGCACAACTCGGCTTCGCTCATAGCAGCTTCAACCTGTTGCCCAGCAGCTAAACGTTTAGACATTTACGATCTCTCGCGAGCGGTATCTAATGCTTGGCAAGTGCATAATCACATTCACTGTAACCACCACAAACACACCTACTATCAACAACTCCGATCTCGCCACATTCAGCTCACCGAATCCCCAGAACCATATGAGCGATAGCACAGGTACAGCGTAATACAGGCTTACAATCGCATGTCTACGACCGCGCTTCCCATCATCGTCTAAATGCAGCGCAGTATTGAACAACACGTTTCCAGCAACATTCAATATCCCAGCACTGACAGCAAACAACACACTTGTAAATCCTGTTACTAGCAGACCTCTTGAAATTGCGATGAACAATAACATACATCCACCAACTACAAACTTAGATACCACTGAGAGAGAACAACTTATGGCAGCTTCAAATTTTGCTGACTCTTCCACACGCAGGACACTTGCATTGGCACGCAGGTTTCGGATTTCACCGCCACGTTTCTGTATAAAATTGACTAAAGCACCAAACAGTGAACTAGTCAGCGCCACAGTAACTCCAAAGTTTAGAAAACTAGAAAACGCCCATACTCCCCCCTCGCTGACTACCGCTAATCCAACTCCCACAGCCCCTAACAACATTAGAGAAACAGTTCTAGCATTACTGCTAGTTTCACAGTTTCTTTCACCTGTAATCCGATCAACTACTATGGCTATTACTAGAAAAAAGACAGGCCAAAACTCATAGACAACAACCACCACAGCAGGCTCAAGCAAGCTCAAAGCAAACGCATATAACAACCAGTCCACAGCGAACACCATGCTCGGCAATCGGTAGCGCCATTTCGTTGCAGACCATAGATGTATAACCTCTAATGGCTGGACTGTGCCAAAAGGAACACGCTTGAAATAGTGAGATGCCCAATGGTAGCCGGCAAAAATAGGCAGTTGAACCAAGTACATCAAAGCAGCAGCTACGACTATGTCGATGCTTTCTGAGGCAAACGCAAGTAGAAGTGGTATAGGAGCATAAAACAGTACTGCTGCACACATAACCAGCGGAGCAGTATCAAATGATAGATAACTTTCCCCCCCCCCATATAAGATTTCCGCTGTGCCGACAAGACGTTTATATTGCCATCACCATGCGCACCACTAACACAAAAAAACCTGCGATTAAACAGATTCGTTGTAACGCCAGTTCTTCACAGACTGCTAATCATTGCGCTGAGAACACCGCTGGCAGCTCTGCTCACTACTACCAGCGAAACCGAGGCACAGAGGAGTTCACAATTCCTTGAGCAGCTCGGGCACCAACCACATATTATCATAGCCCAAGCATCGCATTAAACATTACAATATCGCGGTTAAAAAGTTCGCTAAAATAGCAGAATATGAGACCTAAACAGCAAGGCGATCCTGCGGACTGGGACGAAACCTGCCCTCTTGGATGCCACTACGTTTCCGACACTCTAGCCATGTCGACAGCACCTCGCTACAGGAACCTCAGGGCAGGTATATCGCCCTCTATGATGGCAATAGCTTTGAACTTCCCATACCACCGTAGCCGCTTGAATCGTCCCACATTTTTCCCTGCAATGGATCGAGACTTTCTTGGAATGGTTCAAGGCTTAGTGCTCAAAGCTATTTGGCCAGATCGTCGCAAGGTAAGGAACGGCGAGCTGGTTGCCTAAACATTGGCAACCAATAAGTGGTGTGAGAGACAATTTTAGTGTTACCAGCTAATGACCACAAATAAAAAGTTCACACCACCTGAAGACTGGCCTAACTGCTCGCAGTGTAAATCAGTCCCCGCTGGTCGCGCTGTGAAAACACATCGCGGCTCCAAAGTATTCCACAAATCGGTCTCCGCTGGTCGCGTATCAACAAAAATCAACTATAGTCACGATTTCAAACCATTCTTGCTGTTAGGAGAACCTGTATGCTTGCCATGTGCTAGACGCATTGTTAGCGACCTTTACTCCGCTGATGACAGCAATTCGGAGTGCCACACATAATCGTTTTATAGCAGATATTCGCTTCTAAAATGCAGCTAACACTGCAGTAAAGAGCGAGGCTTACACTGCTACTGCAGCTGTCACTCGTACGAGGATAATAAAGTAAGGAAAACAAAAAGGATCAACAGATTATGTCCGATTACAGATGCCCTATTGTGGAACTAGAAATAGAACCTCATCCTGACGCTGACAAGCTTGAATTAGCTAAAGCAGCAGGCAACGTGTGCGTGGTAGGTAAAGGCAGTTACAGCTCAGACGATCTAGCAGTTTTCATCCCCGCTAACAGCCTTCTACTGCCCAAAATGTTAGAGCGCTTAGACGATGCCACAAAGAACTATTTGGGTGGCAAAAACAAAAACAGAGTACGCGCAGCGAGAATACGAGGGATCGTATCTGAAGGTTTACTGTATAGAGGCCCCGAACTGGATGGGCAACCTGTCGGCGCTGATTTAGCAGATGTTTTAGGTTGTGAAAAATATGTGCCACCCATTCCTACACAGATGAATGGAGTTGTAGAACCTGGCCCTACCATCAAATACGACATTGAGAACATTGCTAACCATCCTGGAGTGTTTGAAGATGGTGAAGCAGTGTTTGTGACAGAGAAGTTACATGGTACGTTCTGCTGTCTGGGCTGGCATCCAGATCATGGTGCTGTGGTGAGCAGTAAAGGCTACTCAGATAAAGGGCTCTGCTTCATAGTGGCAGACAACCCTGACAACCTGTATGTGAAAACTTGGTTTGCACACGAAACAGCAGTGAAAAGCATCGCAGAAGAGGTGTCACCATCACCTGTGTACGTGTTAGGTGAAGTGTTTGGCCCGAAAATACAAGATTTGCATTATGGCTTCAAAGAACCACAGTTCAGAGTGTTTGACATCAAGATTGGACACGAATTTTTATCTCCAGCGGAGATGCAGAAATTATGCGCTCGGTTCGGACTAGCAACAGTGCCAGTCCTGTACGAAGGAGCGTGGCGTCAAACAGTGGCAGAAGAACATCGTGAAGGCGACACAACGTTTTCAGGCAACATTCGTGAAGGCTGTGTTATACGCCCTGCTGTGGAACGTCGCAGCGACAAAGAGAACCCCATCACAGGCGCCAGATTAGGACGTGTCATCCTCAAATCTGTGTCGCCCTCTTACCTAGTGCGAAAAGGTGGCACAGAACATCAATAGCAGGTTACAGACTTACCTGTCGGATGCTTCTTCTTCCGATTTTGTAAGTGAGATAAGCCTTAGCCGAGGTTTGCGACTGCTTACAAGCGTAAGGTGATAGCTGGATCGCATGTTTGATGGATGCATCATGCGGCTACGTTCTTCGCTATCAAAGTTCATGCAGGCAGCTTCTAACGCTTCTAGATATTCCTTATCTCGACGCATTTTGTAATCAGCTAATTGCAATACATTTGCAGTATGCGAAGGTGTTCGGCTCATAGTCTTCAAAATAACAGATTTGAGTATACAAATAATGTCACACTCCAGTAGATAATAGACAGTCAATAATAATTGCAAGGAAGAAAACAATGAGCATCGACATTATGTATGTGAATTTTGAAGCTGACTTGGCAGCCTACATTGACACAGTAAAGCACGCTGTGAAAGCAGAAACAGAACTTGAAATGACTGGGACAGCTAGTGAATGGGAACATGCGTGCAACCGCAGCGATAAAGCGGTTCGAAGAGCCCTGAAAGCAGGTGCAACAGTAGAACAACTTACAGAGCTAACAGATGCCACAAAGTTCTATATAATGCAGATACAAGAAGGTTTATAGGCAATGGCAGGACCACTACAAATCAATCAACTACCGCAACCCAACACTGAAACTGTTGATGCCTAATAATCAATCGTAACAACTCTACGCAACACCTTAGACTTGCCGCTAAGCGCTGAAGAACGTCAACGCTACCAACAAGAGTTGAAGCGCTACCAAAGAGCGCTCAAACGTTACCAGTGGTGCGGATATTTGAACGATCACCAAGCGTGAAAAGTTCCTATGTGTCACACCCCAGTGGATAATAGATAGTAAGAACAACAACTACTCACAGAAAAGAGCACCTAATGTCAGAGACCACCACCACCAGAACAGAAGAAGAAAGAGAAAGTATGAGCGAGAAAGCTCGACTACTACTACTAGAAGCTCAGGAAGCGTGCGATCACGCTGTTTCAAACGCTCACCGTCGTATGGGGGAGCAGGCAAACGGGTACTTGAAAAAGGCTCGAAAACTAGGTGCTGAAGCCCGAGAAAACATCGACAGCGCTAATGTAATTGCTTTGAACAATTTGAAGGACGCTACAAAAGCCGTTACCAATGCGATTGAATGCATCAACTATGATGAGATAGTGATGCTGCAAACAGAATTCGCACGTAACGCTGCCATAAAGTATGGGGGAGCGTATTACGAAGTATGAGCGACACTGCTAAACAACTACTGTTAGAAGCGCTTGCAGCAGCTAGCCCCGCGCAGGATAAGACCCCAAGCAGAGCGAGACTGCAACGCGGACGACTCGGAGCATAAGCCCGAGCAAAACCAAAAACAAGGAGACCTTACAATGACTAATCTAATCCGAGTATCAGGACCAGCTCAAGGTTACGCATCTGATCATCCCGAGACAGTTGACGAGTTCATCACAGAATTCCCAACCGGTACCCTATGGTTCGAACGGTATGACAACGATGACCAGTACCTCGGTGACGCTGTTATCGGTGAGTGGACGAGGTACGAGGACGGTTCAGCGGAAACCGTCTTGGTAGACGAACACGGTGAGGAGTTACCTTTATACCGTAATCAGACTCCCCCTCAACCTATCGAATTAACCGTAACCCCTTTATCGTTGATAGACGAGTAGAGGAACAACTATAAAACAGCCGAACACCACCAAAGCGTAAAGCTGCTAAGGCAAACCGTACGGTAATCTGCTATACTGATACGGAGCCATACAACTGCGTTGCCGGGGGCGGCTCGCTAAAGCCCCAGCCGTTTGGCTGGGGCTTTATGCTTAGCTGATATAGTAGGTTGCAGATGACAAATGTAAAAATGCCGACAATGTTTGAGAAGTGAAATGGCTCTTTCTTCACGCTGGTTAAAGGTAATGGGCGGGCAGTAGCAGATCGACTGTAAGCAGTCCCCATCCACCATTCGTCAAGGGTGAGGCCGTTGGGCGGATTGCGATGCCGCATTTCATCCCAGTGCAGATAGCGGCCTTTGCTATCTATTGGCTTTCCAGACGCCAATACTTCAAGTGCTCTTTGGTGGTTTGCGTGGGACATTTGAGCAAATAGCTTGCTCCAATCAGGCGGAGTGAGCACTTTGGTCATGCGTGTATTTTACGAAGTTCACAGTACTAAATACTACTAATTTGACATAAATTAGTAGTATTTAGTACTTCACCAGTGTCATTTAGGCTAAGTAACTGCATGGTGTGTCGAAAACCAGCATCCAAGAGTGTCGAAAACTTGTAGTCTGAGGTGTCAAAAATCGGTACTATGGGTTGGTGGGCATTTATAGAGACTGCTTAGTCGATCCGCTTATTGCTGTTTTTCTGGCTGAATTGCCAGCAGTGGCTCTTGTTGGTCCAAGGGCTTCGGGTAATGCGTAGTACGCTCCTCCATAGTTTACTGCAGCGTCACGGACGTGTTCCGTTTGCTCTATTGTTGGATTGTTTTTGTGATGTGGTTTAAGTTGTGAGGGTGGGCTTGGAAGTCTTTAATATATTTGCGGATAGTGGATCGTGCTCGCCCGGTCACAACCGCTACATCTGAAATAGTGCAGCCAGCAACTACACGAAAGGATACTACGTGTTATGAGCGATTACATTCTGTTTGAACACATTATTGATAAAGCTAACCTGCAAACAGGAACAGTAGATGACACTACAATTGTGATGCAGTTTACATCCGAAAAAGAAGACCGAACCCCGCTGCAAATTCAACTCAGCTTAGAAGCTGCCCGACATTTGTGGACTCGGCTAGGCGGTGAACTACGATTAGCTGACAGATTTGCAGTAGCCGGTAAGTACGCACAAAAACATCCACCGCAAATAGCTGACAATGAATGATAGAGACACCAAATTCATACTGCAACAGTTAGAATTAATCAAAGAACGCTGCAACGAAGCTCGAAATTTTATTAACCAATTACCACCAAATGAGCGTTTACAACGTGCAAACAGGTTCACTCTTGCCGCACAAGTAACAATCGGACAAGCAATCACTGAGGTATCAGCGCAGGATAACGAAATCAGCGATTAGGAGAAACATATGTCTTTAAAAGCCATTCATCGTTACAAAGATAGCCACACCGGTTACGCGGTTGTGCCTGTGATTGGCAACACAGCGTATATCTTTCATTATGGATACCACATCACAGCACCAGGTGACGATGCTTTAGAAGCGTGCGCCAACTATGCTCGCAACACAGGCGCTAAAGACAATACAGTGGTCACAGATAAAAACAATGAGCAGTGGCTTATCAGCTTTACGAATTTTCCTACTTTCGATGACTGGGACCACTTTGCCGAGATAGTGACACCACATAGCACTAACACGCCTGTCACGCCCACACGCACTGTTAAGCAAACCCCAGCGTTGGCTATCTTGGCTAAAGTAAAAACAGACATCGAAGACGCTGGCGCTTGCTTGTTGGACAGTGAATGCCCGAATGATCACGCTGAAAGTTCAGCTAAAATTGCTAGCGTCATGCTTACCAACGCGTATGATGAGACAGAGGACCCTGGAGCGCATCACAGTATTCTGCAAGCGCAAACATCGTGTGATCAGGCGGTTACTTTCCTAAACAAGAATTTTAGAGCATCTGCTGAAAGCGCTTTGAAATCAGCTTTAGACGCTACTAACGCTGCTATCAAAGATTTGACGACTTGATGAATCCTAAAGCTGTTTAGAGGAACTGAACTTAGCCGAGTACGCAGGTGAGGTTGTTTGAGCATCGCCGATTATGCGCGGCACACGGGAGGTATGTGCTTACTAATTGGCGAGGGTTTGCCATCAGTGTGGCATCCTAAGAAGTATGAAAAATCCTAAGTTTGAAGCTCAGCACAAACGAGACACTAAAGGTCGTTTCAAAACAAAACCCAGCGTGCAAGCAGACACCCCACAGATACCTAAAATCAATCTCACAGAAGGCAGCGGGACAGCCCCACAAACACCACAAGCGCAAACAGACAGTAAGGTTTCTGGTCTAAACAAAGAAGAAAGAGAAAGTATGAGCGAGAAAGCTCGACTACTACTACTAGAAGCTCAGGAAGCGTGCGATTTCGCAGCAAACGAAATGCATCTCAACCGGTTTGTTGACGCTGAAAAAACTTTGTTACGAGCTTCGGAGTTAGACGATAAAGCCCGCACACACATTGACAACCCTGACGTGTCTTTCACCGGCTATTGGAAAGACGCAGAAGACGCTGTTAACGCTGCGCTTGATAGCATCTTCGAAAACGTTTCAACAATAACAAAAATAGAACACGCCCGTAAAGCGGCCAGCTACTACGGAAAGATATACAACGAATTATGAGTGATACTGTAGCGCGGACGACTCGGGCATAAGCCCGAGCAAAACCAAGAATAAGATAGGGAAAGCCACATGGCAACCCCAACCCCCCTGTTGATAAACGCAGTTCAGTGGATTTCAAAGTCAAAATACTCAAACACACATTTAAGGAGCAGTTGAAAAAAACTGTGAAAAAGACAGGTGAGCAGATTAAATCAGAGCGTGCTAAACACACCTATTTTGATGTGCTAAACAAACTGCTCGCAGACGCTGATGCTGATGGCGACCACGCTAACGTGCGTCTCATTGAAGTCTCATCAGCATTCGGTGCTGATGTGGAATTCGCGGTTCACACAGAAAACACATCTTCTGGTTGGATGGTCAAATGCGACCGCTACCACGATGATTTTGAAGCAGACTATTTAGATGGCACTTTCAACTCAGAAGAAGAAGCGTTAGAAGTTGCGGCTGAAGCAATCTCTGAGATGATGTATTTGAGCGATCACAGCGACTGGGCTCGCTGGCAGCACAAGAAACTCGACGGCGCACCATTGCTTTAGATACTTCAAACATCGCTTGACATAAAACCATATCCCTACTGGAGACTTCCTCGAATCAACGACCCTGCGAACTCCACGTGAAACAACACAGCACGCTGACCCTCAGGTTTGAAACTTCCTCAAATCAACGACCCTCAGGTTTGAAACTTCCTCAAATCAATGACTCCGCTGCGCTACACGAATTCTCACAACTCTGGTGTGCCTGTCGGTGAAATGTGTGCAAAACGGTTTACGATGCTGAGAACGTTGGGCAACGATGCGTGTGCGAAGTGAGGGTGTTTATGGGGGAAGGTGAAACTGTGATAGCAGCGGGATGCGTGTGAGCAGGTTCGCGGAGTTAGAAGCGAGTCGGTGAATAGTAGGAGGCCTACGAATATGGTGGGAAACAGGTGTCAGAGAAACGAGAAAACTCAACAAAATCAGCGGAAACATTGAGGCGAGGGGAGGGGCTGCGCTGTCGTGTTGTCAGTCTGTTACCCTAACAGCTGCTACGACTACTTGTGGCGGGTCAGTTGTCCAGTTGCCAGGTTGTGTAGCGTCTCTGTAGTAACGTGTGGTGTCAACAACATTTGTGCTGTTGAACTCAATACGTTGAATGTCCGCTGTGTCCGCTTCTGCTGGTGTCGCTTTCAAAGCGCCCCACATATAGCGATGAGTTTGGTTTGGCCGCGCAGTGTTGATGTAGTAGTACTTTGACTTGAACTGATAAGCCCAATGTTTCATTTTCAACACAACCTTTCTATATGTTAGCCCAATAGCTTTTTCAAACTGTTTAAGCGCCACATGTAAGCACTTGAACGCTCAAACAGTTTGAAACTGATCGGTTGAAGGGTTCACAGTTTGAAGGCATTACAAGCAGCAAACACAACAACGCCTCTACCACTATTATCCGCTGGGCTGTGACAATTTTACACCGCACTGATGTTGTCTTAATTCAATACTTTCGCAGCGTCACTTAAACTTCGCTATCCCTTATCTGACAGCAGCTTAGCTGAATGGCTGCACTCTCACCTAGGTCACAGAATCTCAAAGCACACACATACAGAGGTTGCGTGCATCGTAGCGTAGAAGCGTGGAAAATGTGAGCAACTAAAAAATCCGTCAGTCCGAAACCGGGGAGTCAAACTGACGGATTGTACTTGTGTTTAGCGTCACCATCTTAGCAGATCAACGACACTACTATCACCAGAAAACTCGCGCAGCGTACAATGGATTATCCTCAAATCATAGGTGCAGTGTTGGCATCTAATCTAGTGGTCATGAACTGTAAAATCTTGGCGGCAATCCTCTGTTGCACACTGCTCGTAACTTCGTGTGTTCCTAGCGACAATGAGAGTGCTAGCAACGAAGAAGAACAGATTGAATACGAATCTGACACTTCAATCAACCGCAGTTTGTTGGACACATGGTGGAGCGGTAAATACAGGGGCGGATCAGGTTTCTGGTTAGAAGTTGACGCTGTGGACAGTAGCGGTGCTTATCTCAAAATAGATTGCAGTTATGGCGCTACTTTGAGAGCCAGTTTGTTTGCCCCTACACCTCAAACATGGGCTGACGAAAAGCAGGTTTACGTGGCTTTTGATACCGCAGAAAACTTTGACTCTCAACGTTGGAGCAAGTGGAGCGTGAAGAACATTGGCAACGAAGTAGAAGTGTCAGCATTCGGTGCTGACGACAACGCTCTAATCACTATTCTTCTAGAAGATTTAGATGGAGATTTACTGTTCAAAGTTGGAGCTGACGCTGAAAAATGGGACAGCGAATGGGAGTTCCCACTCCACGAAGACAACCCCGAATTGCAGCGGCTATCTAAACGCTGCGGAGACGAGGAACCGCCTGAACCTCTCCCTGAAACCCCTATCAACTTTTACCAAGTACGATGCAACTTCTCCTTTGCAGGTGGCGGTTATGTGATTGAAGAAAAATGGGAACTCGGTCAAAGCCTAGAAGGATACAAAACTCACTTATTTCGCAGGCAAAACCGATTAGAAGGCGAACGATGGTCTGCTGACACTATCGTCGCTGTAGAGGTGCCACCAGGTGAATCTGAGTGGATTGCAATCCCCTTGCCTGACCCTGCACACGACGGTTTGGCTACAGAGTTCAGGATCAGCCAAAGAATCGACACAGCACAATGGGGAGACTGGTCAGTCCCTGAAATAACCAGATGCTAGAAAACTCTGCTACCACCTAACCAAAGCCACACTAGACACACTCCCGCTGACTTGAGATTCCACTCTCACTGAGCACAGCAACACACTATGAGGAGTGTCAAACCAACAATTACGCTTATCTTAAGCATTCCTCTAACGTGCTTACCTTCAAAATCCCCCCTGAAGCTTTGCGCTTTTCTCCAGTAGGGGGGATTTTGTTGTTTAGAAAGACAGCGGGAGTGCGAGGTGTCCATACTGCTCAATCACATCAGCTCCCACTGTGACTCGCGGCTTTCGATGGCAACTAAAATCAGATTGAAACTTTGAACGTTTCTTCGATATTAGGAGCATCATGCCTCAAAGTCGTTTTCCTTACGCATCGTACACTCATAACGACCCTGAAGAACCAGCAGACGATTTGAGTGATGTCACAGCACTCAGCACAAAAATCACGTCACACGAAGAAGTGATAGAAGATTTAGAGCTAGCGCTCACCGCAGAAGCCTTATTCGCCTATCTGCGTGCCACTGGAACACCAGACATGAAAAATTTGCACCCCATCGATTTCGATATGCCACCCCAAGAATTAGTACATGAAACAAGCAGCACTTGTGGGCAAAAAGCGGCACAATGGTGGCGTAGACGCTCAAGGGTCTCTGCTGCAGGTAAAAATAAATACTTCCCATCCAAAGAGGTTTGTTTGCGAGCAGCGCGTTTATGTGAGAACGCTTACAACAATTCAACCAAATAGGTAATAAATCTCTATGCGGGAATCTGCGCACACAGTCAATGAGCGTTTGCGTAAACGTGCTTGGAGGAAACAGCGCAGACAGCAAGGCATTTGCGCTACCTGTAGCAACCCTTCAAAGAGTTACTATTGCGCTACCTGCTCGCAACAAAGAAAGGACCTTCGGTCTGAAATCAAGACAAAAATACTGTATCAGCGTGAACTAAACAAAGCCGAAGGGTTATGTGTCAGCTGTGGTAGATACTTGCCTTTAGAACTCAGTGACCTGTGCCGAGGATGTTTCGGGGTGCAGAAGATGAGGGAATACCGTCGCTTAGAACAAGCAGCCGCAGAAAGAGAACCACCACCTGAACATACTGACATGAATAGGGATTTTCGGGATGTCGCGAACGAGTTGCGCTCAAACGAATCTCAGCAGAAGCAGTTGATGCGTGAACGCGTGCATATCATCCACCGCGCTCAAAACGAAGGTTGGACACTAACTGACATAGCCGAAGCACTGAACATCAGTAGACCTGCGGTCAGCAAAGCTGCTTCTCAGCCACATGTAGAAGGAATGGGGAAAGCAGAGTTGTACGAAGACATTGATGGCAACATGCAAGCCTTAGTCATCTCGTTACGCGAATTACGCGAGCAACACTCTGAGATCATCAAACACAGAGACTCGCTTGTTTTAGAAGGCCACCAGAGAGGGAAATCTAATAGGGAAATGGCAATGTTGTTACAGACGACTAGACGGTCGATTCAACGGATCGTAAACAGATAGTAATTATCTCTTTTCACATACCTGTGAGAGCGCTTTGGACGCACATGTAAACCACTGCACCGAACGTTGCCATGTGTTCTAAAACATGTTTATTGGCATTTTTGGTTGAGGGTTGGGATTAGTGGAAAAAAGTATCAAATGTCTTATTAAGGGGGGGCGGTCCGGACTAGGGGGCGGACCGGACACTTTCCAAGACTCCCCAGAGCCGTAGATTGATCAATCTACGCCCTCTGGGAGTCTTCAAAACCGTGTGGTCCGGACCACCCTACTTAAGCTGGGCTTATGCTCGTCGCGGCAATTGCAGACCTGCGCGCAAGGTTACGAAAACTGCCTAAAATGTAACCTACAAGCTACATTTTAGGGGGTTTTTGTAGAAATTTCTACGTTGCATCAAAAAAGCTAATGTACTGAAAGTTCTAGTTAGTAATAAAAATCCGTAACTCTGCGCGCAGGTTTTGCAATTGCCGCGACGAAAACCGCCTTCAAAATAGCATCGTTCGAGCTACTTAGAAGCCTGTTACTCAGTTATCAAAAATCAACTAAACCCTCAACTCAAAGTTTAGGCAGGTTGAGGGTTTAGTTGAACTGAAAAAACAGCAATTCGATACTTAACTTTTAGTGCCGCGCTAAAGGCGTCTCTGTATCAGCGGGACACACTAAAATAACTATTTATGAGCCGACCTTTGAGCTTACATTTTTCACGTTTAGGAGACCACTGTTACTCAGGCTGGTTGTGGGCTGATGTTGATGGCTTTGCCGTCAACATAGCGAATGTTGAAAAGATCAAACAACTAGCAATCAAGTATCACAACGACTTCCACGATGGTGAGCAGCAGTTGCGCTTATCTGATTATGATGACCGCGTTTGCAGTAAAATCTTAGGTACACATATTGCTGAAGTTCTATTGGAAAGACAAAGCCAGCGAGGTCACACATGTGAAGCAGATTCGGTGTTTGTTGACAGGATTTCAGCGATGCCAGATTCTTTGCACACGCATATCGGCACGCAAAGCTGGTCGCAGCTCAAAGGTGTTATGTACATGGCTTTGGGAGAAGCTTATGGTGTTGGAGCAAACAGTGCTAGATGATCGTATTCCAACTAAACCTTCTGCTACTGAGATCGTTATTAGTTGGTGTTTGGCTTTCGGAGCGATCGCAGCGCTAGCAGTCATCTGGCGTTTAATAGCGTTGCTTTAGCGAGTGCGTGGCGTTGCTGCATGAAGGAAATTGTAAAGTGGCAATCTGTGAAAGATGGTAAACCGATGAAGAACGTAACTGTGGCGTGCCGAACAATGCTGGGTCCGCGCGAGGAGAACCAAGATAGAGGTTACGCAGATGCATCTGAAAGTGGAACGTGGGTTATTGGTGTAGCGGATGGCTTAGGCGGGCACATACGCGGGGACAAAGCTGCGGAAGCTGCCATCAACTTGTTGCAACCTGAAATGTTAGGTGAATCAGCGTTGGCTGATTTGTTCACATCCGCTAATGCTGAAGTCGAGAAACTTGCTGAAGATGATGGGAACGGTTTTATTAATTGGCGTTTGATACCTATGAGCACTTTGTGTGTAGCGGCTTTTCAACCTGTTCAACCTGACAGCGTGCTGATCGGATGGTCAGGTGACACTATGGCATACAGGTTGCGGATATCAGATGATGTGATCGTTGCAGAGCGTATTGGGCAAACTCATAATAATGCTGATGGCACTATTTCCCATTGTTTAGGTTTCGGGGCTTATTTCGACACTGTGACCGTGGATGTAGCAGACATATTTGGTGTAGCAGTGTGCAGCGACGGCGTGTGGGAGCCTTTAGCAAGTATTACTCCGAAAAGATACGCCGATCGCTATTTCAAAGTGCCATTCAAAACGTTAGAACAGGCGGAAGGAGAATATCAGCTCAACGCCGATAGAGTATGCTCACTTATTCTGGGTGAAGCAGAACATGTGGGTCTTAGGGATAACGCTACTATCGCTGTTGCGAGTTGGTGATCTGAGAACAAGCAATGCCACAGGAGTTTTGCTCTTCTAGCTCTGCATAGTGCTAGCGTGTTCGGTTACGCTAGCGATAGCCTCGAGTAACGTGCATATTGCCTCAATGGACTGCTCAGCCGCAATTTTGCCGATGTCCTCATGAAGGTCATCAAACAACTTATTACACACCTGCATCGGTTGGTGGATGAGCACGCTGCTAATGCGGCTCATGGCATCAACGCTGCGCCAGTTAGCAATTAGGTTGGTGTGTAGATGTTGTGATTATCTTTCGCTTTGTCCTATAGAGCGGCTCGTAGTCGCCGCGCAGAAGCTTTGGCGCTAGCAAGTAGTCCTAAAAATTCGCGGGATTCGCTAAACCATGCAGGGCTTGCGCCAGCATAGTATTCGGCATCGCTAAGAGCCTCTGCATGTTGAGCGCTGGTCATGCGCACTGTTACCAGTTTGGCGGTGCGGCTAACCTCTTCTCCACAGTCCAAGTCGCGGCTAATAGCGTCATCCCACCAACACTGTGTCACATCCACAGTAATAATGTTTTCAATGGCCTCTTTAGTCATAATTCAGGCGGTTACTTCCTCTAGCGTGCGGCAAAAGTGCCGCTACGTAACTGGCCTATAATGTCGCGTACTTCGTCAGCCCAGAGCACACCATTAGTAGCAGCAAGCGTTTGCACAGCATTCGCCGCTGCCATCTGGTCACCATCGTAGGCGGCAACCTGATCTGCTGCAATTTGCGCCCACGCTTTTGAGTTTGGAGCATCGGTGGTGGTCATAGTTGTACCTTCCTGTCAGGATTCATCTGTCGCACACTTAGCTCAAAATGAGCCATGCGATAGCACCGTAAAACGCGATGGAAAACAGTAGCTCTGCATGATCGATAATGAATGTGAATAGTTGCAACATTGCAGCACCTCCTTGGCATCTGAATGTCTACTATCAATTATGCGGACATCAGTGACAGTTATAAATATAAAAATGCTGCGGAGCTAGCAGTGGTTTTCAGCTTGAAACAAGTGTTTGTAGCATCCTCTATCCTCTCTTATACAATCACTGAAAGCCGCAGAAAGGCACACTGATGGGCACCACGAGGGACTTACGCCATTAGTCCCCCTACAGCAGGCGAAGACGCTGAGAACTCATATCTAACCGCATACCACCAGTGGAATATGTATCCTCACTGGCATATAGCAGAGTTACTAGACGAGGCCGCAGCTCTCAGTGGCAAAAGCGCGTGGTAAAAATAAGGAGCTTCAGTGGTCTTTGAGGAGTGCAGTCGAGCTGTTAGTTCAACCTGCGGTCTCCTTGAGTGTAGAAACGTCCGTTTTTGATTTCCGATTCTAAAATTTCTTGGCAGGTTGTCTGCCATAGCAGAGCATTCATACTCAAATTTGATATCAAATCTAAGAATTCGGACAGTTTTTGGTTGTCTAGAGGTAACTGTACGTTACCTTTTTCGGTGATTGCTAAGTTTTTATAAGCGTCAATAACTTCTCGCAGCAGAGCCAGCATAGTGTCGCGCATTTCACCTGTGGGAAAAGTAGTAGGCTTACTGTTTTTATTCTGCTGATAGCCCATGATTTCTCTTGGCAATGGTTGTGCTGATTGTTCCATCACACACCATGTTACAAGCTGATTTGAACCGCGCAGCAGACTAACATTCGCTCGAATTAGGAGTGGTATAGAGTGGCCTAATCTGAGCGCATGGTTATTACCAAAAAGGCTGTCAATGTTAAGGATGAACTAGCTTTTTTAAGGTCAACAAACAGTGAAACAGAAGAAGCGCAACCTACACTGCGAACCATTTCTTTAGGGGGCGGTGTTCAGTCGACTGTGATGCTGCTAATGAGTATGCGTGGTGAGTTTGGTGCCCCCCCAGATTTGGCTATTTTTGCCGATACTGGCAATGAACCTTCAGAGGTTTACGACATGATTGGCTGGTTGAGTGAGAACAGCGGCTGTGATGTGAGAACAGTGTCAGCGCAAATTCCAATCGTGGAAGCTTTGCGACATGGGATTGATTCTACAGGCAAAATTACTGGGCTAGGTGTACCTTTTTTCACTTTGAACACTCGTAACAGTAAACAAGGTATGGCACGCAGAATGTGTACTAGCGAGTGGAAAATTCGCCCTATTGAAACAGAGTTACGCCGCCAGCTGGGAGCATCAAGAATCACTAAGAATAGCGGTATCAGTGTTGAACAGTGGCTTGGTATTTCTGTTGATGAAATTGAGCGAGTCAAACCTTCTCAGACTGCTTGGATAGTGAACCGTTATCCATTGATCGAAGCAAATATGAGTAGACGTGATTGCAAAGAATGGTGGCGTTTAAACGCACCTAAAACAGCTCCTCCTTTAGCCCGCTCTGCGTGCGCTATATGCCCTTACAGGTCATCTGAAGAATGGTTGAGCTTACAAGATGACCACCCTGACATGTTCGCAGAGGCATGCACATTAGAAGCAGATTACAATGCCCACCAAAAAGAGCGTGGATATGGGTATATGCTGGCGTTTTTGCATCACAGACGCATACCTTTAGCGGAAGCTGTGGACAAAGACAGAGAAGCGAGAGACACGCAAGGCAACTTGTTTGCTAGGGCAGGTGAATGCTCTGGGTCGTGTTGGACTTGAGATGTTTACTGCGAGACTTTTGTTACTGATATGAACTTGTTTGGCAGTACACAACAGCTTAGCGGTGTGCCTGATGTTGATTTACCTGTTACTCATAAGTTAAACGACCGGTTGAGTATGGACGCGTTACAGCTTTTAGCAGGTGTACCAGATGATGTGATACCTGCTGCTTTTTTCGATCCTCAATATCGTGGTGTTCTGGACAAAATGGCTTATGGTAATGAAGGCAAAGCTCGCGGTAAAGAGCGTTGCGATTTACCGCAGATGACTTCTGAAATGATTTCGGGGATTGCGAGGGAGTTGTGCCGCGTGCTTGTTCCCAGCGGCCATCTATTTCTTTGGGTCGACAAGTTTCATTTATGTGAAGGTTACAGGGGATGGCTTGATGGCACTATTTTAGAAACAGTCGACCTTGTGACTTGGCATAAGCAGCAGATAGGTATGGGATATCGGACGAGACGAACTAGCGAACATCTCGTGGTATTACAAAAAGCACCGCGCAGAGCTAAAGGTCTATGGCGCAGTCGCACGATTCCTGATGTTTGGAGCGAAAAAACTGATACCAGCAAGCACATTCACAGTAAACCAGTTATTTTGCAGTGTCAACTGATTGAAGCTGTGACTCATCCTAATGACATTGTGCTTGATCCCGCTGCTGGCAGTTTCAGTGTGATGAAAGCAGCTCTTTTATGCGGCAGAAACTTCCTCGGCAGTGACATAACCGCTGAAGAAGAAATCAAGATGTTTCCAGCGATTCAACGTTCTCTCTAAGACCGCGATTGAGCATAATCGTTTGATGTTTTGTAGGTAGTCTTAGAACAATGGTGCCTGTAGAAAATAACCCAAACTCTCTTGGTAGTGTTCTTCAAGAAGTGTTGTCGCTATTAGAAACCGCACAGGCCAATTACGATAACGATCACGATGGGTCTGGGGATCAGTGTTTAGAAACTGCTATCACGAAAATGCGAGAACTAATCCATGCTTAAACATGCGTTTGATTATGTGATAGGCAGGCGAAAGCAGCGGTTTTGTATGTATAGAGGCTGTGTGTTGATTAGAAGCGATGGCAGTGATGGCACTCAAAGTGTTTGGCGGGTCATTGAAGATAGTTGGGATGGGCAGATGAGTTCACTGGGGTCGTTCCGCTCACTGAGAGCTGCAAAGCAGTCCATAGATGAGCAGCTGCATGTTTTGCGTAGAGATTTAGGGCAGCGCATGCAGCGTCTCGCTGAAGCAGAGAAAAGTGAGAATGATTAGCGATGAGCAGAGGTGGTGTGATTAGAGAGAAATGGTTCCCTCAAGTCGAGGAACGTTTAGCAGATTTGCTGGAATTGCCTTCGAATTGGAATGGCTACGGTGAGCAACCTGTTGATCGTGTTTCTGCTATTCGTTGCGCTGTTTTTCTGTCTTGGCTTGCGCCTGAAGGACCTCCACCTGAGATAGTCCCTGTCGCTGATGGCAGGTTACAGATGGAGTGGCATATGCCTTGCCAGATTGCGAACGCTGAAGGTGAACTGTCTGTTGAGGTGGAAATGGGGTCTCATTCTGAAGTGGGGATTACTGCTGGCTTGTTTTACAATAAGACGCTGGTTGATGAAGTGTTTTTAGAGCCTCAAGTGCGAGGTTATGGTACTGAAGAAATGTGGGACAAGCTGTTCAAATGGATGCGGTATATCGACGGCAGTGAAGCTGTGTCTCCACATGTGGTGGCATCAGATTTTGTCTGATCAGATACGAACATTTATCAAGGCATCCTCTCTAGCATGGCGCAAACAGAACTGCACTACTTGCGAAAAGCTCGCCTTATGGCACAAACATCTAAGACGTGGAAAGAGTTATGCAGGAAAGCAGGTTTGTCTGAGTCTACTCTGAGGAAGTATGGGATACATCCGATGCGTGGAATCAAACACAAAAACGTTACCGCTGTTATCCCTTCGATTGATTTGAAAAATCAAGGTGTTGCAAACACGCATGACAGCAGATTTAGTGTCGCGGAATCTGATGGATTGGCACATCTCAATTATTCTGAGAAGCAAACAAATCCGATCACCTCAGAGTTGCAAGCGCTTATCGCAGACGCAGAAAGCGTTCTCTCTGATCCTAATTCTACGAACGCTGATGTTACTTCGGTTGCTGCTGACCGAGAGCTGCCTGAGAGTGTGAGAGCGAAAGC
This sequence comes from Candidatus Poriferisocius sp., assembly GCA_965221865.1. Taxonomy (GTDB): domain Bacteria; phylum Actinomycetota; class Acidimicrobiia; order Acidimicrobiales; family Bin134; genus Poriferisocius. Next base: position 2,765,851 of record OZ244918.1, on the reverse strand, counting down.
ATGCGCTCACAGCGCTGTGGATGCAGAAGCGCTGTTGCTTGATAAGTATTCGGTTTATTCTGAGACGCTTTGGATGGAACTCGCTGCTAACTCTGCGACTCCGCCTAATGTTCTCAGCGTCTTCGTAGCAGGAGAGTATGGGATAGGTACTGCTTGCAAAGCCGCAGAGAATCCTCACCTCGCTAGAAGTGATATGCGCCGCGTGCTGGAGCGTGCTTGCAGCGAAGGTGAATACTCTGAGGCTGGTATTGTGCTCGCTTCGGTCGCTAAAAATCCTAGTTTGAGCTATGGTTTAGCGGGCGAAATTGTAGACAACAAGCTGGTTGCTGCGATGGGCATGTTGGTACAAAACGAACGTGTCCCTAGCCTCATCTTGGAACGCATCAAAAGCGAAGCGGTAAACACTAGTCTATATTTGCAAGCGTGTCGAGCTTTGGAAAAGCGGACTGCATAACACCTCGTTTAGACGCAGGGAAATACTGCTAACTCGTGATTTCCACTGACTCTATAGTTTTATAGGCATTACACCGGCTGTGGTGCCTTCACCGCCAATTTTAGACACGCCTTCTGGCAGGACTGCAATAGGTTTGAGATGCTGGTAAACCATGACTTTTGGGCCGTCAGGCAGATTCTGATCTTCTACTCCTACTCTGAGAGTGATGGGTTTGGTGGGATTGTTTTCAGAAACAATGTCCAGCGCTTCGCTTAAGTATTGTGGGTTTATGCCAATTTGGAAGTGTGCTGTGGGGTTGTTCGCAGTGTAGGGGCATGTTTGCGGTTCTGCTGGGGGAGTGGCATCGTATCCTATCTGGTTTTCTTTACCCGTGAATATAAGGAAGATTGCCGACACGCGCAGGTTGTTCTGTGCTTTGACCTGTTCCAGAGCTTAGATCGATTTTAGGTGTGGGCGTTGCGGTTATGCTGCTTTGCCTAGTTTTAGCTCCGGGTGTGATTTTGTGTTTGCGTAGAGCAGTTTCTGATAGTCCTGTGCCTTTAGCCAGTCCACGCCATGTCTGATAGCGGTAAGCGGTTTTGCGTGCGTTAGCTAGTTTCTGTTCAAAAATAGCTTTACTGGTTTGAGGCATGTTTCTGAGGATGCCATGAACCTGTTTTTTGCGCTCCTACCTACCGACCATTGTTGGAGGAGCGCTATGCGCTGGCAGTAATTACTGGCCGAAACTGATTTGGTCCTTTTCTTCAGTGTCGCATGGCACAGGGTCGTTAGTTTCGGTGCTGGTGATGTTCTTTTTAGCAGCCGATGAGCCTGCTGCGGTTTCAGCGGCCACATCAGAGTCGTCTAATAGGCTTTGATGCGGTCCGCAGAACTCTAGTGTTCCTGCCGCGCTCACATCTACTGCTTCAAGTGATGAGGTATCGTCTAGCGTTTCTGGTCCAAGGTTGTCCGTTAAAGCTGATTGTATGTCCAAAGCAACTACAGCGGGCGTAGGCGTGGGCGTAGATGTTGATGTGAGGGTTGCTGTCGGTGGATTGTTTTCAGCGTATGTGCTGCTAATTTCATCGGCTGTGGCGCTAGCGTCGCTGAGTGCCTGCTGCGCCTTTGAAGTAGGTGCTACTGTGCTTGCGCCCTCTACTACAACTTCACTTGCAGTGCTACCAGAATCGGTGTCGCAGGCCGCTAGTAAAAGCCCAACGCATGCACAGGTCCCTGCTATGCGTATTGTTAATGAGTTGTTGAACATAGTGGCCTTTAACAGGGGAATATCATTATTGAGTAAGACCCATTCGTTCTTGTTCTTCTGGGGTGAGACAGCTTTCTTGTACAGCAAACATTTCAGCGAACACGCCTTCAAGTTCTGCTGGAGGTTCTGATGCGTCTGGATCGTCTAAAGCAAGATATTGACTGAGCAGCTCGTCTGATAATCCGTCCTCCACGCATTGAGCACTGGATTCTGATATCCCGTTTTCTTCTATCATTGCTGTTACTAAGAAGTCGCGGAGGATAGGAATAAATTCATCAAGGGACTCAGGATCGTCAAGGCTGACACCTGCTGGGAGTTCTAAAAACCTTTCATCCTCATCAGGCACTTCTGTAGCGTCGTTAAAGAAATCATCTGTTGGTTCAGGCAGCGGATCAGGTTCATTAGGGGTGGATGTGGGAGTGGGTGTTGGGCTTGTTTGCACGTTTGCAGTGGGAACTGTAGTGGCAACGCTTGTGGGCGCAGCTTCACCTGGTGTGTCGTTAGAGTTGCTGGCACAGCCTGCTAAAACGAGCCCTAAACAAGCGCATATCACTGCTAAACACGGTGCGAATGGTTTCTTGAACATTATGGTCTCCAAGTTAGATTTCAGCGAATACACATGGTAGTCCAGGTGCAGACCACTACCACATACGATGTTTGTAGCGTTGTAGAAGTTCCACTTCTCAGCGGTTGAGATTGTGTGCTTGGCATCCTTTCTTGCATGTCCACACGCAGACCTTCACCTGGTGTTAGGAAGAAACTGTCGCAAGCAAAAAAGGTGGCGTCTCGTTGCAACACTTATAAACAACTAGCTTCACTTTCAGGTTTATCTGAAACGACTTTGAGGCATTATCAGATTGCACCACGCAAAAGCAGCAGTAACAGTGTTACCGCCCCAACTCCAAATGTGCGACTAACAGGCGGCCAGTTTGTGGGATACGCACCTCGCAGAACGCTTACATCAGACGAGTCTTATATTGAACAGTTGCGCGAACTGGGCTTAGATGAAATAGGTTCAGCGGATATAAAGCATGTGTCGCAATTCGGTGAGCAGGCACGCTTCGGTCTGGTTTTAGAGTATCAGAAAGACTATGTTCCAGACGCTCCACCTGACCCTAGTTTTGTTAGGGCTAGTATCAAGATCGCTCAAACAGAACAAGAACTGTTAGACGTTTTGACAGGTTCAGATCGTGGTGGTGATAACGCTATAAGTCAGCTAACCAAAATGGCTGTTGCCGAGGTTGAGAAGCACCACAAAACTCCTAATCAGCCAGCTCTTGAGAAAACAGCACAACAGGCACAAGCTTTGAAATGTCTGCGACTAGCCAATTTGCTTAGATGGTGTGGTGAAGAGCAGGGGAAACCATAAATCTCAGCATTATCAACGCTGTTTGGTTTGCTTGGCATCCTCACCAGCATGGCTAAAAAAATCGGTAACAACGAATTGAATAAAGCCCGCAAAGCTGCGGCTCGCACGTCTTCGTGGAAAGAGTTGGAGAAGGTTGCAGGGATTTCTGAGACAACTCTGCGGAAACACAATATTTTCCCAACCATAACCACCACTTCGCATGTGACATCTGCTGCATCTAAGGTTGATCTGTCGCAAGAAGCTCAAGCAAGGTCTATTGATCCTTTGTCTGATTTGACTCTGTATGATTATGCTGCGTGCAGCCACATTATGTCTAAACGTGGGAGAGTTGCGCTAGCCGACTATGTTGTAACCCGACATCCTGAAGAGTTGCTTACAGACCCATTTGAAACGCGTCGCAACCTGATTGCTGCATTTGAGCGGTTGCAGCACTTAGATGTTGCTGTGGATTTGAATATGAAAGCTATCGAAAAATCTTTGCATCGTCACGCCACTGAAAATCTTGAGAAAGCTATCAAGGAAAGCAGTACATACGGCTGGTATGAGGCTTACCAGGCTTTAGAGGATGATGGGGTTCAAGCGTTAGAGGATGCTGTGATACAAGTAGCTGAGGATATTGAGAGAACCCTCAAACCTGAGATAGGTGAACGGACAGTTTTTCAACAAGAAGGTGGGTCTTTCAGTCGCTTGGAAAAGGGCGATGCCATCACGACAGATGATATTAATGTCAGCTCTAAGGATGGTTTCATTTTAGGCGTTCAAGCCAGCATGTGTGGAGGTAAGCCTTACGACTCATCTGACAGTGAGAAATCGGTGCAATGGGACGATCCTGAGACATATCAGCGCCACAAGTTCGCTGATGGTTCTATGCTCATAGCGTTTGGCAGAGATGATGATGGCACGCCCGCTGTTAGAGTGGTTATGCATCAACCACGTCAGTTATCCGATGAAACCGCTGCATGTGTGGAAGAGTTAGAGAATGGGCTGATCGCTGGTTCCCGCAATTTCGGTCACCTTCTTCCTGAAGGCATTGAAAACGTGCGTTAGTCGCTGCGTTTCAGTCGACCAATTTTCCTATTCACTGTTATCTTGATGTAAAGGATGCACCTCGTTCTCTTCGTCTAAAGCGTGTATCATGCATCCACGCAAAGTGCGTGACTCGACCTTGTAATCAGGATCGTCCCCATGTTGCAGCAACCACTCCCCTGAGGGCTGTCGTATGCCTAACCATTCACCGCATGACCACCTGCCAGGTTCTTCGCAGTCCCAGAACATGTCTTCAGGTGTTAGCCTGTACATTTTTCACTCTAATCACTGGTGACGTTAACGTTTGATGTAGATGCGAGAAAGTTGCTTGTCTACTTCGTCTCTAACAAGAACAGGCATGTGGTGTGAGCGTGGGTGCAGCGATGACTGGCGGCTAAAAATCGCTACCCGCGCTAAAGCTTTTTTTAGGAAGGATGTTTGATTCACGAAGTACAAGCCTACTGTTTTGCTAACCATTTCAAGCAACAATTTTGCGTTTTTTTGCTTTGCCCAATTTTCTTCTACTGCTTTTGCTTTCTTCTTCTAATATGTCGAGCACACTCCCAGCGAAAGTGTGAGTTTGAACAACTAGACCTTCAAGTTTGCTTTCCATGTCGTGCTCCTATGCGGTTCAAATGCAACTCCTAGACTATTCCAACGCGAAGCCACAAATATCTGCCGTCGGGTTGCGTCCTAAAACGCTTTCAGCGAGGTTGGTTAGCATCTGGGGAGGTTGGTTAGCATCTGGGCTCTAGCCAGGTTGAGTTCAGTGCTTTCAGCTTCCAGCGCAGCGTTTTCCGCTAGCAAAGCCCACTGGAAGTCATCTTTAGCAGCGGTCAAAATGGAATGCTCCATGCTGCCTGGGTCTACTGAGGCTATGCGTTTGTCGTAATCTGCTATCACTGTGTCTGATAGTTGCCACATGTTTTCTCTGCGTTCCTCTAAGCTGGCTAACGCTTTATCCAAACTAGCTGTAGCTTGAGCAACAAACATGTGGCAACTATCAGGCACTTCTGTAGCGTCGTTAAAGAAATCATCTGTTGGTTCAGGCAGCGGATCAGGTTCATTAGGGGTGGATGTGGGAGTGGGTGTTGGGCTTGTTTGCACGTTTGCAGTGGGAACTGTAGTGGCAACGCTTGTGGGCGCAGCTTCACCTGGTGTGTCGTTAGAGTTGCTGGCACAGCCTGCTAAAACGAGCCCTAAACAAGCGCATATCACTGCTAAACACGGTGCGAATGGTTTCTCGAACATTATGGTCTCCAAGTTAGATTTCAGCGAATACACATGGTAGTCCAGGTGCAGACCACTACCACATACGATGTTTGTAGCGTTAGGGAAACGCGGCGTAAACCATTGTCAGCACATTCTCTTCGAATGTTGATAGTGTGGTGTTATTATCTATCACGTAATCAGCCCAGCCGTCAGATAAACCTTGTTCTGATAGATGCTTGGCGTTAGGTGAAATAGGTGTGTAGTTTCTCCTGATGTGTACAGTTACACCGCCTGCTTCTCTGATACGAGCGGCCTCATTGTTATGCCTCACATCTGTTATCACTACACGTTCAGCATCTGAAGCGTCAATACGCTGAAATAGTGCATTGACCCACACATTTTCACCGATTACAACTCGACCTTGTTGCCCTAAATCTTGTAGCAGTGTACGCACACTCTGAATGGTTTTAGCTTGCTCCCATCCCAGCGCGTCAACCACCTTTGAGAGGTGCTGAGGTGTGTGAGAGCGATGCATTATTTCAACGCTGTCAAGCCGAAAATCTGTTGTATCTAACAGGTCATAATCGGTTGCAGATAAGAGCACTAGAGGATTGATGCTGTAAGCATATTCTCGCACCACATCAGCGTAGGCAAACCGCTTGAAACCTAGTTCTTTCACAAGAATATTGCCTGCTGTGTCTTTACCAACTCTCATTTGATGTCCAAATCCGATTAGTGCTTCTAAACCGCGCATATGGTGAGGTTACTAAACTGTTCCTACCTTCTGATTTGAAGTTCGCGGCGCTTGAAATGGTCAGATTGTGACGTGTGTGCTCCTCGTGAGGCGTGAGCTGTGTAGACTCGTTTTATGGCTGAACAACAGGATTTCTTGTCGGACACACATAACGCAGCAGTCGACACGCAGCCTATAGGCTGGTGGGCAACAGTTGAATCGGAAGGCTGGTGGACAGCTATTCGGTCGGTGTGGTCTGTGGGTCTCATATATTATCTTGGATTTAGTGTTGCCGATGGCTTAGCTTCGTGGCTGATATGAAGGTTTGTTGATAGGTTTATCAATGTCATTTACCTGAAAAATGGAGCGTGATATGCGGTCTTAGTCTTCGTCTAAGATGGGAATATGAAGTTGCGCTTTAGAAAATATGCAGGCGATTTATCTGTTGGTATTCTTGCGATTTTAATGTGTGTGACTCTTGTACTTTTCTCTAGGCAGCTACTCACTTTTCTCTTGATGTGATAGCAGGTTTATGAACGTTAATCAGAAAGTGCCTAGAGAAAATGTTGTTGCGATGCTGCGCTACAACGCTGATTACTGGGCTTGGCAAAGAGGATCGTTTAGACAATCCGCTGTTGCGTGATCTTTGGCTTATTTGGAGCAGTATTCTCACTGAGGCAGACCTTCCACCAATCAGTTGAGCAAGTCTTATTTTGGTCTAGACATTGAACGGTGTTTCGTTACCGAATTTTCGTAGGAAGTTGCGGCGGCCATGTCTGGTTGTTGAGGCACGCAATTTTTTCCAAGCACGAAATTTGTAGATGGCTTGTATAGCTATCAGTAAAATCAAGCTGCACACTGTTAACGCAACTAACACCCAAATAACGCCTACCAACACGTCTATTACCATAGGTTTATGTTAGAAGACTGTTTGACACTAACTATGCGGCTTCAGTGTCTACGAGAAGTAGTCGTAGCGCTTTGAGCGCTTGTTTCTTGTTTGAACTTGTTGCGAGTGCGTACCAGTACAAGGTTTCCTCTTCGCTGAAACTGCTTATAGCGTCTGCTATTCGTTGCTTGCGTGAAGGCTTTGAAACAGGATGGGACGCAAGCATTGTTAGTGCTAGGCGTGTGCCAGCAGGCTGAGTGAGGGGGAGTGGGGCACGTCTGCGGGTCGATAGTGTGTGAGGTTGATGACCTGAAGCTGTCGTTGCTTGCAACACTGTCCTTTTGTACAAGTATGTTTGCTCAGGTTTGATTTGCACTATTCGCAGACTGTTTTCTCCGATGTTCTCATAAAGCGAGAATCCCCACTGGCAGTTATCAGTAGATGGTGATAACCGCAAAATGAAGGGATGCTTAGAACTGTTGATCTGTTTCATTTCCTATCCATCCATCGGCTATCAGTTTACCGGTTATAGCCATGTTGAAGTAGATGTGGCCGATAGCTGCTAGCAAATCTAATGCCAGTTTTTTGTCTCCTGTGATTGCTGCGGCGGCTTGGAGAAATAGCACTAACTCTTCAGGATTATTCTGACTGTCCACAGATAATGCAGTAGGATTTTGTCGTAACTCTTCAACAGGAACACCTTGAATACTTGCTAACGCTTCTAGAAAGCTTTCTAATGCTTGTTCTACTGCTTGAAGCTGATGTTTTTCACTAGGCGAGTTCTTAGGGGTCATTATCTGGTAGATCGTTCTTCAGTGCTTATGTAGCCAACCGGTAATTCTGTCTTCCAAATTCGCAAATTCGCACTTGCTGTTTCTATAGCTGTTTCTATGTTTCCCAGCTGTCGCATAGCATCTGCTGCATAGTTTATCTGCATTTTTTCTACCACCATTTGTTGAAGTATCGCTGAAGTGGCATCACGCAAAGTGGTCATTAGTACTTCACATAATGCCTCTGCGATAGCTATTGCTCGTTCAGGTTCTAGGTTTGAGTCTGACACAGTCGTTTACCTCGTCTCTGGTAGTGCGCTTAGAGAAGGTGGTAGTGCAGCTACGATTTCGGCTGTCCGAACCGAAATGTGGATGAGCCTTCGTAAATGGCGGATGAGTTCAAAAGGTTCTTCATCCCATTGATACCACCCGTTAGGGTCGTCAACGATTTCAGAGCTGCTGTCACGTTTGCGGCGCAGACTGTCAATCGCCCATTCCAAAGGTGAACGGCCTGACACTGTGTACAGGTGGGCTTGTTGAGGTATGCCTACTAGTTTGCAGCGGTCGTTGATGTGGAGCACGCTTCGGTCTTCTTCGGCAGCAACTTCTCCAGTCTTCTCCCACCACATTTTTTTACTAATCCTGTAAGCCTCAGCTTCGTGGCTGCCTTCATCGGGTTGTCCATCCACTAAGCATTGCACATCGTGTTCAGCACATGTTTCGTAGCCGATATGCAAATCCATTAGCTCTCTGCCTGCGCTTCTAAACGCTTCAAAATTGTCTGCGAAAGGGATGCGAGGAAGGTTGCGTTGCAGGTCGTGTTTGTAGCGTTCCCGCCAGTCAGGGGCGTGCATCACACCATACATGTATTCCCACACATCGTCGTCTGTCATAAGTTCCCCATAATGGTTTTGGAACTCTTTCAAACACCAGTCTGTGATGTTGCTAGTAGGAGTGGTGGTTGTATCTGTGGTTGGGAATAGGGATGTTTTTACAGTCAATTTGGCTCGCAATCACTAGAAATAATAGGCAATTGCAAGCGTATAACTATGTGAAGACCGCGTGTTCTGATGCTTATGATCGGTCTGAAACACACTGTTATTGAATAGCGTTTTTAAGCAAGCATGATCACTGCAAACGAATAGGCATGACGAACACTGTTGTCACACCTTCACCTTCTGGGTTGGGCAGCGAGCGTACTGACCTTTGATCGCCAGCGGTGATAGTCAAGCAGTTCCGAACGTTTGGAGTGCCTTCTTTTTGGTCGGCATCGGTTTTCTCATTGACTGCTAGGCTCAGCGAAACAGTATCGCGAGAATCGCCTTCAGATACAGCAAGCAACGCATCTGACAGGTAGCTAGGATTGATAGCTGTTTCTACACCTTGTGTAGAGGGATTGCCTTCTAACTTGTATTCTCCGAATTTTGTCCTATCAAAATCCTTGAGACTTGCTACCATTTTTCCGCTTTCTACCACAATCATAAAATCGTTTTTATCTGCTTTTTTCTTTATGTCTTGCAGCCATTTACTCGCTCCTATGGGGTCTGTGAACACTGAATGGCAGACTGTTTGTTTTGGAAGAAATGGTTTGAGCGGGGGATATTCACCCGGTATAAGTTGATTTTGCACTGTTACTGGCCCACAACTCATGGTGATAGTAGAATTATCTTCACCGTGTATGCGTGTTTCTACTGCTGCGGGAGCTTGGGTTCTGGTGCCGCGCAAGCCTAATCGTGCTGATGCTTTTACTAGCTTTTTCAACATGCTGCCAGGCACTGTGACACCTCCAGTTCTGTTTAGTGTTTTCAAGTCGACTGGCGGGTCGGTAATAGTGCCTCTGTAACTATCACAGCTAACAGTTTTGCCAGCAAAATCTTCTTCTTCGCTTGGAAAATGTACGCCACGCAGATTGTTGAGTTTAGATTCTGGATAGCTTCTGTTACGCTCGTCGTTGCTAGCGGTAATGCTGTTTGCCCAGTCTTCAAACACAGGTAATGTTGGCGCATCTCCTGCCCATAAAGATGTTGTGTCTTCCTCGAAATCACTTTCCTTTAAGCCACCCCAGCCATACTTTGTGCGACTGTAAGGTTGACCTACAGGATTTCCTTTAACTGTTAGTCCAGTGCCATGAACTGTGAATGTTGTGTTTTTGTCTGTGCTTTTAGCTAGGTCTTTGAAATCCCTGCGAGCCATATACGCTTCAAAAGCTTCACCGCTAGCGGTCGCATCTCTAACCGAAATCCGGTCGCCTGTGCTCTCGCATAGAGCTTCATACAGCATTCCGTCAGCGTCACGCGATATTTTGATCGGAAAATAGCCTTTTGTGCCTACCAGTAAAATGTCGGCTATTTTGCTCGCAGGTATAGGCGCTGGAACGTACTCTGAAGAAGTAACTGTTTGTGTGGCCGCAGAAGCTGCGCTACTCAAATCAACTTGTGGTGTGGTCGCTGTAACACCGCTGCTACCATTCTTGCTGTTAGCGCCACCAGGTGCGATTTTGTATTTGCGTAGAGTGCTCTCAGACAGTCCAGTTTCTTTGACTAGAGTTTTCCAAGTCTTATATTTGTAAGCGTCTTGGCGAGCTTTCGCTAGTTTCTGATCGAATTGTTGATTGGTAGATGTAGGCATGTTTTTGAGGATGCCGTGTGCTCATAACCTCCCCAATTCCAGCAGTTCAGCCTTGCGCGAGTTCCCCTCGTATTTTCACCTTCATTCACATATGATTAAGACTTCGTTTGATCTCTTGTCGCTGGACATTCCATACTTCCATTGCGGAGTACGAAAATCGTAGCCGTCGTACATTCTGCGCACGTCGTCGCAATCGTTGTAGCTCAGCAACCAACCTTTACGACTGCGCAGCGCGTCCGCGAGTGCTTCATGGTCGAAACTTTCGTGCATATCACCTCGATCTCCGTACAGCTTTTGACCATTAAGGTAAGGCGGATCAAGATACAGGTAATCGTCCTCATGTCTAGCAAGCGTCTCGCTCCAATCAGCGCACGACACATGCAGATTGCTTGCCCGAAAGTCGCGCAGCCTGTCTATCGCGCTTAGCGTAAATCTCGGATGACCTAAAGACATGCCGCCCGAAAGGGTCGCCCCGGAAAAAGAGCATCGATTCAACACAAAATAGACAGCGGCCTGTTCAAACCCATCGTTGAAGAGCGTGATCTGTTTTTGCAGATTGTAGAATTTTGTTTTAGTCAATGGGTGGTAATCGCGCGCACGTTCTGCCAAAAGCATAGGTGATTCTTTCGCATGTTGCCAGAACGTGACCAGCGGGTCAAACGCATCGGTTCCGAACACTCGCACACCGTCAGCGGCGCACGCTAACTCGATGCTGCCACCTCCAAGAAACGGGGATACGAGCTTATCAAGACCTGCTGGCAAGTATTCGCGGATGATTTTCACAGCCTTCGACTTGCCCCCCGGATACCGCAAAGGTGAACGCTTGGAATCAGGCAACGACGATACGCCAGCAAGATGCGACCCCACCAACTCGAAATCTGTTGCTGGTAGTTGAAGCGCCGCCCTCATACTGTGAGTTCTGCAGCTTGCAGCAACACTGTTTCGCTGCATCTGTTGCAATGTGTTCCAAGGTAGTCACCTGCTGGTCGAGTGGTGTAGCCCATAATCGTCCCGTCCGCGTAAAAGATAGGTTCCATACCTGCGGCTATAGACCAGTCAGGTATCGGATTGTGGCAATTCCAGCATCGCACTCCTTGTAAGGTTTGTGTGTAGCCGGGACGTAGAGGATGCGGTTGTGTGATAGGTGCAATATAAGGGTGTTTTGTGTTTCGCATACACCTATTATCCGCCTGCGAATGTCAGCTTGTCCGCTGTTGTGGGGAGCTTAGACGTAGTGTCGTTAGTTATAATCAGGGGAGAGATAGCGGGGGGTTGATGCTTCAAATTGTGGTTAGCATAAGCTGCTTGCTAGCGGACATCTCATCGCTAGGATTCGTCCATGAATCCGCTCAGCTCACAGTCTCACCGCATCTCACGCTTGCAGAACTTTAAGCTGATCGTCACGATTCGTGTCTTCCTTGAGTTTCGTGTTTGTTTCTAAGACTGTTTTCCAGGCAAGCAAATCGATGGTGAGGTTATCTTTGAGTTCGCTTGAAGGGAGATTGTTGGCTAGTTCGCTGAAATCGTCGGGACTGTAGATAGGGGTTTTTGCTAGTTGGTTTGCTGCCTCTGAGATGATGTTAACAGCTTTTGTGAGGCCCTGTTCTTGGAACTGTGAGCGAAGATCGGTCCAGTGTGCTAGCAAACTCATTTTTGCTTTAGCGTTAGCGTAAATTGTTACCATTTCTATGGTTTGGTAATTGTTTCTGTCTCGCAGTAAACGTTCCACTTCTTCTTGAAGTCTTGTGGTCATTGTTGCTCCTAATGTCTTGGAAGGTTTTGGTTGTTTCATTATCTGACGTAAGGATATTTGTTGAGGTCTTGGTAGCTACCTTGTGAACGTAACCAGTCCCGAACTTCACCGAAATGAGTTCTGATGCCCTCGTAATGGGAGCGGTAATTCTCATAGTGTTGCCGCTGCGCTTCTTGGGGTGAAAGCGGTTTAGGAGGTTTACTAGCGAGTAATGCGTCTAACAGTTCACCTACGTGATCGAGGCTATACATCTCGTAGCCTCCTGGTTCGTTGCGCCAATCGTCTAGTCGCTGTCTTTCTCTTTTAGATTTCATGATACCTCTTGTTTTTCTAGGATGATTGTGTCAACAAACTCGTAAAGCCAGTCGTCTAAGACCTCTCGCTGATCGGAGTTTAAGTGGTACGACATTTCAAGGTTTTCGGCCATGCTGCGAGTCGTTTTCGACAGGATTCGTAAGGTGTGCGGACAGGTCGTATGGCCTGCAAATCGTTTTTCTAACACTTCTTTTTCGCGCCTGACGTTGATGTGTTGATCAACATCAACGAAGTCGTTTATAAACACATTTGATGGCATTGCCAGCTCCTGTTTCGGATAACCAGTAGTAGTTATATTTCTATTATCTCACATGAGTGTGACACTTTGAATCGGTGGGATTATCGCTGCTTCACCTGAACTGCTGGTGGCATCCCATAAAGTCTTAGCCGCTGCAATCACCGCTTCAGAAAGACGTGTGCCACGTTCAGTAGCTAAACCTATAAAGACGATACAATCGGGTTTAAGTTCGAAAGCCCGTAACTGTGTAGAAAACAGCGTTGGTTTAGAGAGGTTGTTAGCAGGTGATATGAGCAATTGTTGTAGCAGGAAAAATAGCTGTTTGTGTTAAACTGGTATCAGATTTGATTTCGGCTGGTTTGAGGGAGTTTCTTCGGGTGTGTTGCCATCACCTTCAGATGTGCGGTTTTGGCACCGCTTGTTTTTATCATCGTAAATCCGGAGTTCGGTAGGGATCACCTGAAGGCTGGAATCGCCGTGAACTGTGATGGTGATATCGCTAGTGATATCAGGTGGAGTGTTTAGGGTTGGGAGTCTGAATGACCACGTTCCGGTATTTGAGGTGTTTTTGCCTTTTCGAATGGTCAATGTGGCAGAAGGTACGATAGTTGTCGACTGGTAGTGGATGTTTTGTTTGGCAGTGTCACTTGTGCGCCCAACTGTCACTTTCACTTCAATTTCCTCGTCGGCTGGGTGGAGGGCTTCTGGACCGTTTTCTTGTTGTTTGTACAGCTCGGCGCGGATGTGAGCGAGGCTACGTATGCCGCTTTGCTCTTGGCCGTCTTTATCTATCAGGTTTTCACACCACCAGTAATACCCAGAGGCTATTGTTAGTTTGATGTAAGGTTGGGTGGAGTCTTTGATTGTGATCGTTGCTGGTGACACTGTGGTGAGGCTGTCCTGTGGGTTTGACCCCCTTCTATCTTCGGTCAGTAAAATTGTTTTATCGGAAAGACTAGGGTTGTGTTTCAGTGTCAGATCAAAGGTTTTGCTACCAGACTGTTTACCTGGGTCAATGAGCACCTGAAAACTGTCGTCCCTCACCCTATGGGAATAGTCTTTATTCTTTTCAGCAGTGCCTGTTGCACCTATTTGCACCTTGACCGCCACGGCATGTGAGAACGTGGTGTCACCTTTGAGGGTGACTTTAGCGGTCATCTGTTGTCTTGTCTGCGACCCTGCCTTAGGTTCGGTTACCACTGGAGAGCCTTCAATGCTTATCTGAGCTTCAGTGGGTTTAGCATCATTATCTTTGATGGTTATAGTCACTTCAGATGGACCGCTTCTACTGTAGGGGCTTTCTAAAGCGCCTAACGCTACAGTCAAAGTCTCATCGGTTTCGTGCATCTTGTCGTCTACAGTTTCGAAAATGAACTCTCCGTAACTTGAACCGCGGGTAATGCTGATATGCACAGCCCCTTCAGGCAGGTCGTAGTCTGCGCCTTTCTTTGCGGTACCGTCTTTCACTATTACAGGCACTTCAATGTCTCGTGTCGCAGGTGACGCTAAAGTAGCTTTTACAACCACCGGATCGTCCGAATCGCCTTCAGTAACTGTTCTTCGCTCTTGAGCCACAGCGAGCGTCACAGGTACTGGGATCACATCGTTGTCTCTGATAGTGAGACTGGCAGACGATTTGTTGCTGTCAATCAAACAGGGGACAACACTGCTGCCACTTATTTTTGTGGCAGTTTGAAGCTGAGCGGTTATCACCCCGTCAGGTTCATCGGTTTTATCGTCAATAGTCGGTATAGAAAAATTTTTCACGCCTGATGGGAAAACAGTTACTCGTTTCCTGCCAGCATGAGCGTGAAATCCGGTTGCACCGCTTACCATCACGTTCACATCGCATTCCCCTGAAGGTGTGGTTCGCAACGTGAACCCTGCTGGAACACCTTCATTCACATCGCTGCCAGCGGTTATAGACACTTTAGGTGTGGCATCGTCGTCTAACACGTCTACAGAAGCGCTTTTAGCAGAACCATTCACAGTGTACCCAGAACCTGGTCGCACTGTAACAGTCAACCTGCCTTTAGCTTCTTCAACACGGTCGTTCACAGTCCGCAAACTAAAACTACGACTGTTAGTACCAACCCTGAAAGCCAGCTGATGGTTACCAGCCGCCCGAAAAGTTCGGTCAAGGTAATCACCTGTAGCAGTAACAGTGATATTCACATACACACTAGAAGTACGCGACGGGTTAGCATTGTTAAGGTCAATATCAAACCAAGCAGTCTGACCCTCAGCTATAGGACTCTGAGTACTAACACTAACACGCACACCAACAGTCGGTTTCGCCGGAGGGTTGTTGTTCTGGTTGTTGTTGTTACCCCCGTTATTGTTCTGGTTGTTGTTGTTACCCCCGTTAGATGTGGTTGTGGTGCGAGACCTTATACCTGTTGACCCTCTGCAAGGCTTATGACAGTTTATTCCTGTGCAACCACACTCGTGAGGATAAGTGCAAACATCATTCACCCCATCTTTATCGCTATCATGCCCAAACCACCTATGAGCGTGACCATTATGCTGAACAGGAGTCCAACTCCAACAGGTCACCCCTGCTCGTTTAACTGTTTTCTTACTCTCCTCAGTGGGCTCATCGCAGTTCGGCCAGTTTTTAGCGAACTCAGTGCATTCAGTAATTCCGATTATCGCCTCATACTCGCCGTCACTGGTTTTTTTGCTGCCTTTAATACATTCCGATCCTGAATCCCATTTCCGCGCTTCATGGCAATTAGGAGCAAAGGGGGTTGGCGAGGTTGGTTGTTCAGACGGTGCTGGTGTCGGTTTGGGTGGTGGTGGTGGTGGTTGAGGGTGTGTGTGCCCTGATGGCGGGTTCCATGCTTTGAATCTGCGTGCCGTCCTATTCTCAAAGTATATCTTTGTTTTCGGACCGATCAGACACTTACCGGGTGGCGCAGGGAAACCGCAATGCTTGACAATCACTATTCGTGTTTTTATTACTCGATACGTCACGAGTTCATAGATTGCTTTAGGGGGGTGTGCGTCAGCGCTCTCAACGTCAACTGTTTGTGCGATGATCAGTGTTGATGCAAAAACTAGTAGAACTGCTAGAACGCTTATACTGCGATTTGTTTGGAATTGTTGTTTGTGCATACGACGCTTTCGGTTGTGTGTGAAAGTGTCCCCTGATTATGTTGTGATTTTAGTATAACAGACGAAGTTCACACCTTAGACGAAGTTCACCTTGTTAGCAGGTTTGTGGGAAGCTAGAAGCAGATTAGACAAGGTGGTTTTCCTACAGTTTGGAAGGTGCAGAATGAACGCTGAGAAAGAGAGGGAGAGTACTGCTGCTCTAAGAATCTCTTCGGAAATTGAGCAAGTGTTCTTTGTATTATGGGGATTGCTTAGATGTGATGGGGGAGTGGCGTTCTGAGCAGGTTGATTTAGTGTATTTAGACTCTCACACAGGCAAAGCGGTGAAACTTTCTGATAATCCTCTGATTATAGAACTGAACAATCTCAATGTTATTGCTTAGCCAAAAACCTGTGTATCACCAAATCATTGGAGCAGCTTTAGTACCTGGGTCTAAGAAGATTGGGTAGAAATCGTTCAAACCATCCGAGAAGCCGTTCTCTTCAGGATTATTAGGGTTGAAGCCTAATTCCCATGCTTCTCTTTGCAATTGCCGGGCGGTCATTGCTAAAACTGCATACTCATAGGAATGCCCAAGCCTCGCAAATTCGTCAACGACTTGTTGATCTTGTCTGCATGCATGATCACCTATTTTTATGCGTGATTGTGTTTTTGCTTCCCCTAAATATCTTCTCATCAGCCAGTGACATTTTTCGCGGGTTGTTCGTTCAGGCACAGGGTCCATCCACGTCCTACATTCCTCAGCCCAGCCTGTTATTCCCCCATCGTAGAACCAACGATGCAAACCCCATCTTATTATTGTCTGGTATACGCACCGCTGATTTTGGAACATGCCACCAGCGTTGATCGGCATCACAGACCAAGCCCACATGTGGCTGCAACCCTCATAAACCGATCTGCCATACAAAGCATCATCAGATGCTGTAAGCGCTTTGTACCCCCATTCAGGTTCTGCTCTCATACACGCTGTTATCAAACCTAATGCTTGAGCATCATTAGCCACGAAAGGTAAATCGTAATCCGCCCATTCTTCTTTGATACTGCTGCTTCCCTCTGTTACTTTCACACCCCGGTTTTTTACTTTCACACCCCGGTTTTTGAGTTCCCTGAAAGTTAAAATCTGTGTGGCACAAGGCAGCCCATCACCACCGATACCAACCCCCACCTCATCTGAAGGTGTAGGATTAGCGCAAGGAAACGCGTCTATCTCCGCTTGAGCGGCTATGCAGTGAAAGCCGTTACCAGGAGGTCGCAGCAAAGCCTGTTTCTTGCTGGGAAGCGGATCGTCCCATTGCCCGTCATCGTCTGCTAAATCATGGTTAGGCCACGCTGTGTTAGACGTCCAATCCCACCCGTCCCAATAACGATACAGAGCGCGGCAAGTCGGGTCAGCGTACCATCCCTCCGCTTCTACGGGCTTTGTGTCCCCAACAAGTCCGTTTTCAACGTCTTCTACGTCTTCTTCAACTTCTACTATGTCCACAATTTCTACTACTTCTACGCCCCCTCCAACTTGTTTTTCGATTTCTGCAAGCTCTTCGCGAGTGACAAGAGGCGGCTTGGTGGCAGCAGGAGTGGGGGTAGAGGTTGTTGAGGGTTGTTGTGTGCTTGTTGTTTCAATTCCAGGTGGCGGTGTGGTCGCACCGCAAGTGTCAGGAACCCCGTTGTAGTCTGAATCAACAGGGATCATGCCTTCATCGCATTCCACTTTCACACTGTGTTGATGGTCGCGGTCGCATTCAACGTCATCATGGGAATGAGTACTGCCATCATCATGGGTGTGTTCGCATACGTCTTGTGGCTGAGAAGCAGCGGTGGTGGTGCTAGCAGTCTCAACGATATCGTCCCCCGCTTTTTCTACAGGTGAGGGAGTAGCTGTCAGTGTTACTGAAGGCGCAGCCGACGGTGTTGCTGTGGCAGTAGTTTCGCCTCCGACTGTCACACCAGGTGACCCCACAGTAGAAGCAGTGTCAGATGCGCTAACAGTTTCTTCATCATCGGGTGTACCCAAATCTGTGGTAGGAGGAGCAGGTTCAGCGCTGCTGTCTACCTCGATTTGAACTGGTTCAGTGGTAGTCGCAGAATCATTAGAATCACTCCCACAACCTGCGGCTAGCAGCGTGAAAACGACGAAAACCACTGCTGTTACAGCACTCACCCGCTGTTTGCGATTCAACAAACAAGCAGGAATGCGCGGTTGAGAAACGTTTTCAGAAAACATGGTTTCACATTTTACCAGTTACCAGCAACAGTTGCCGCGAACATGGAAACAACGCGTGCGACACTCTGAAATGATCTCAAGGTTGCAAATGAAGTGCATCCGGTGGCGCTCATTGTGGCAAGCTAGGCGTGTGGTTTCTTTTATCGAAGGGAGAGTTTGTGGTGCTTGTTGGGAATGCCAAGACTGTGCAGCTCCTTTTAGAGAAAGGAGTTGAGATCACGAGTCTGTGGCGCACAGGAGTGGTGGAGTACGTTCGCGGGATGACACACATGAATTGTATGGAGGTATTCGGTTTGATGCTGAAGCACGTCTATGTCGACATCTACCATATGTTGAGCGTGAAGCATCTAGATTGGCACCTCTCAAGGTTCGCAGTAAGGCATAATCAGCGCGATTTGGACATTTTGAAGCAGATGGCTGGGACGGTCGCCGTAGTAACAAACAAGCTGCTCTCCTACAAACAAATGACTTCAGAGGCGGTTTGACTATGGCTGAGAAGATCATCGATTACATTTCCGGGTTGGAAGTCAACGCCACACCGGAGGAAGTTGAAGCTGTGCAGCCGATGGCGAGGCTCCTTGTTGAGGAGTACGGATATCCGAAAGAGCACATCCAAACTCATCCTCAATATAGGGTGAAGAGAGCCCCGTCAGATAAGCGCAAGTCATATCCGGTGGATATCGCTGTATTCGACTCTGAAAACAGAGACGAAGCATCTATCAAAATCATTGTTGAGTGTAAGCAGAGAGACCGCAAAGACGGCATTGACCAGCTAGAAAACTATCTTAACTTCTCACGTGCCACGATGGGTGTGTGGTTCAACGGCGACGAGCGGGTGTACAGACATAAGACTGAACGCGACGGGCAAACGCTGTTCTCTGAAATACCTAACATTCCTCGGCATGGCGAGCGTTTAGAAGACATAGGGCTTTATCTACGTAGAGACCTTATAGCCCCTAAGAACTTAAAGGTTGCTTTCCGCACTATTAGAAATTACCTGGCAGGTAACGCTGTTGGTGCGACACGAGACGAAGTTTTCGCACAACAGATAATCAATATCATCTTTTGCAAACTGTATGACGAGCGATTTACGAAGCAAGAAGACATGGTGCAATTTCGCGCAGGTATCAACGAACACCCCAGCGAAGTGTCCGCACGCTTGAGAGTGTTGTTTGATATCGTCAAATCAAAGTATTCCGAAGTGCTAGACGACAGCGACAATCTTGATCTAGATCATAAAACACTAGCATATATCGTGGGTGAGCTTCAGGCGTTCTGCTTAGTGGACTCCGAGAGGGATGTAATCGCAGAAGCGTTTGAGACATTCATTGATCATGCGTTGAAGGGTGGGCAAGGACAGTTCTTCACACCGCGCAATGTCGTAAAACTGATGGTTACCCTTGCTGATCCTTCGCCCTCCGATCTGATTATTGACCCTGCCTGCGGTTCTGGGGGCTTCCTAGTCGAGTGTCTTCGTTATGTGTGGGAAAAACTCGATAAAAAAGCGAAAGAATTCGGATGGTCTGAAATGTCTTTACACGAGGACAAGGCAGCGTTCGCTATGAAGAACATGTTTGGCTTGGACAAAGACAGGTTTCTCAGCAAAGTGGCTAAAGCATATATGACGCTTTTAGGAGACGGCAAGGGAGGCATCTTCTGCGAGGACAGTTTGGCAGTTCCTTCGTCTTGGAGTGCCGAAGCGAGAAGCCACGTCCATTTGGAGAAATATGACGTATTGCTCACCAATCCCCCGTTCGGTAAAGAGATTCAGATAACTGGGGATGAGAAGCTTGTGCAATACGATCTGGCGCACGACTGGCATAAGTCCGGCAGCAAGTCTGTTATGCGGGACAAACTGAAGTCATCTGTGCGACCCGAAGTGCTGTTCATCGAACGCAGTTTACAATTCCTGAAAAAGGGCGGTGTTATGGGAATTGTCCTGCCAGAAACTTTTTTTCACGCCCCCAAATCAAAACACATCATGGACTTCATCAAACAACATAACATCCAATGGATTGTCGATTTACCGCACAACACATTTCGCCCACATAACAATGCTAAGTGCATAGCTCTAATCGTTCAGAAGAACGTGGAGCAAAAACCAGTCATCAATCTTGCAGTCGCTGAACAGATGGGGCATGACCACACAGGGAAGGACATGTTCCGCTACAACATGAAAGAGCAAAGGATTGACAAATCTCGACTGTGGGACGACATCCCCATAATCTTAGAAGAAGTGAATGCTGCAAGGAGGGAAAAGTACACGTTTACGAAGTCGGCAAAGCAGTTAGCAGACAAGCATGTTTATGTTCCCCGCTATTATTGGGAAGCCGTGGATGCAAAGATCGAGGAAGAAGCCTTAAACCAGGGCTTGGAGATGGTGACTCTCAGGGAAATGGTTCAAGCTAATGCAGTCACATATTTCGACGGACATGGATCGCCAGCAGCGGAGCACAAGGGCAGAGGAGAGAAGCCTTATGTGAGAGTCAAAGATATTGTAAATTGGGAAATTTACAAAGACCCGACTGCAAGAGTCCCTGACCACGTTTACAACGATATGGTGTCCAATAAGAAGCGGATTGCTGAAGGGGACGTGCTATTCGTGAGACGTGGAAGCTACAGGATCGGCAGCGTAGCGATAGCGTCACCGTATGACGACGAATGCTTGCTGACTAGAGAGATACTGGTACTGCGAACCGAGAGAGAAGGAAAGTGGCAGGGAATAACGTCATACTATTTGCTTTGGCTGCTGTCACACAGTCTGGTTCAGATGCAGATACCGAATAAAGTGTTGATCGAGACGACGCTGCCGAACATTGGGAGCAGGTGGTTGGATTTGAAATTGCCCATACATAAGGACGTCAAGGTCAGATTATCGGTCGGTGGGCATGTTGAACGAGCGGTGAAAGCGAAATGGGAAGCGTTAGATTTAATGGCTGGTCTGATGCGAGAACACGGAGCACTAACAACATGAACGATCATCTAGACACCGGCCATCAGTGAATGCTTCTACAGATTCAAAGACCCATACTGGATTGAATGGTGAAAAGGCGGCGCACCGATGCGATGCACCCACAGCTACTGGAGAGCCATGTCGAAACAACAATTGCGACACTCTGAAATGGTCTCAGAGGTGCAGATAAGAATGTTGTTAGCCGAGCGGTATGGTCGGATGGTCGAGTCCTTTGTTAGCACGCCATTGCGACCATTCCAGCATCGCTTGTTCCTGTGCTGAGTCAAGATCGCAGAGATCGGTTTCTGAAACACCGTAAGCAGTCCTGCGGGCGACGACTGACCAGTCACGCCGGAAATCTTTGAGACGCACAGTGCGTTTACCTTTCTCAGTGTTGCACGGTGAGCACAACACAGCACGGTTGTGGAGAAGGTTGCTGCCGCCTTCGGCTTTGGGTTCGATGTGATCTAGATGGAAATGAGCAGCGGTTTCGACCACTTCACCGTCAGGTCCTCGTACAGCGAAACCGCAACCCCAGCACATCCATTCTGATAAGCGAGCTAACAACTCCACCATCTCTGAGCGAGGCATATCAGAAGAGCGGCGCTTGTATTTGCGTTCAGGTAAAGGCTTCACCGACGGGATGGCTACCACATCATCAGCGGCACGCTCAGGAACGTCACGGGGACCTTTCACAGACACATCCACCTCAGCGAATCGATCCATTCCCGCAACGTCTTCAAGACGAACCACTCCAGCTTCGTCCGCTACCACCTTGCCATCAATCGACCAACCCTTCTTAGCGAACTGACGGCGTAGTACTGTCAAAGCTCTAGGAGAAATGTCGCAGGCAATCCACTGGCGACCCAGCTCCTCAGCCGCTACCGCTGTGTAAGCGCAACCTGCAAAAGGATCAAACACCACATCGCCTTCATTGGTAGATGCTTCGATGATGCGTTTGGCAAGCGCCCACGGCTTCTGAGTCGGATAGCCGGTTCCTTCAGAGCCAACCACGTTTGGGATATCCAACCACAAAGACCCAACTGGTTTACCATGATAGTCTTGAAGAAACGCTTTCCGCTTAGGTCGACCGCCTGACGGCGACCACACAATATCTCCCCGCTGATCCATTTCAGTTAGACGTTCTTTAGACACTCGCCAGCCCGAAGGGTGCGGATTAGTTACAGCACCATACGGTCCTTCGTATGTATAACACAGATTAGGGCGAGCCCCCATTGAAGGGGAGCAAAAAAGCGGTGTTCCTAAATTGTATCCACCTCGCCCATCCTTGTCGTCTAGAGGGAACTTCTTAGACAGCTGCGCTTTGTCTAACTGTGCATATACAGGATTCCAAACCGCTAATGCTTCTGTTTTCGTGTATCTAAGAATCGTGTCGGTATCTGCGCCTAGTTTTTTCTCGTCATGCTGACTGCCTTTAGCTCTCCCAGAAGCTCTTTGCCAGATGATTTCGTTACCAAAATTATTACTCCCAAAGATGGCATCTAGTGCAGCTCTTAGATAACTGTTAGCAGTCCAATCGCAATGCAAGAAGAGGCTGCCCGTGGGTTTGAGCACACGGTGGCACTCGATAAGCCTGACCGACATATAACAGATGTAAGCTGCTACGTTCGCTGAGTGAGCGTATTGTGCGGCTTCAATGACTTCTTTAATCGCAGGATGTTCTTCAGCAATACTAATCATCCAATCTTCATGAACGTCTTTTTCAAAAGTGAAGATATCATCAAACTCTGAAGTCTGCCTACCAGTAGTCCACTCAATCCCCGCTTTGACAGCAGCTTTAGGACTGTGAATACCCCATTTGCTAAGAGTGTCTTTTTCTAATGCTAGTTCTTTATCAGATAGCGCAGGTTTCAGGTTGCCTACGAATGTCGCGTTTTTGGCGAATGGCGGGTCTGTGGTGATGAGGTCTACAGACTCGGTTTCTAATCCTTTGAGCAGCTCATAATTATCTGAGACGAACAGGTGACGGTTGTAAGGATGCTGGGGGGGGGGGATGTTCACAGTGGTCTCTTATCAGCCTGTACGAGACGTAGATTGTGAAAAGTGAGAGAAGCTAGCATCAAGCGTTGCAAGGTTAGTCGCATAGCATGTGCGCAAAGTTAGGATAAGCCCACTGCGTTTAGTGATGCTTGGCTTGATGCTGCCATACTGTCCCTCTGTTAGAGGTTGCTGTTAGGACACAGAGCATAACACTAATCTCACGACAGATAGCAAACAGACAGATAGCAAACACTATATTTCAGCTTCATAAGCCGCTAACTTCGCACTAAAGGGTGAGGCTTGCGCTGCAAAAAAGGGTCATACTATTTCAAGCTGCTTACAGAGCTTGTCGAAAGTGGATTGTTTTTTGAGTCCAAGCATATTGAAGGCATCTGTGTAGAGTGTTTGCCCTTCAAGGGTGTTAGCGATCACTGAACGTGCGAATTGTTTGGAGACTCTTGTAAGCAGTGTGTTGTAGAAGTTGCCTCCGCTATTTTTTGTGGGTAACAAGTCCATCACTCGCGCTAGTTCAGTTTGATATGTGTTTTGGTAGCTATTCCAGTCAAGATATTTCGCTTCATGCACTTGATGTAACACTACAAGAGTGCTTGATTTGAAATGATGTGCTAGTCGCTCCAGCTCACTGGTTAGGTCAGCATTAACATCAAAAACAGCGTGCAATTCTTGTAATGGCACTAGAACTTCTGCGGCAACGCTATTGCACCATCGCTCTATAGAGTTTGTGGTTTGTCCTACGCTATCTGTATCCGAAAGAGCGCTTTGGCCAAGCCAGATATGGGCTAGTTCATGTACAAGAGTGAATGTTTGTGCTGCCTGCGTGTCCGCTCTGTTGATAAATACCAGCGGTGCCACTGAGTCTACTAGTGCAAAACCTCTAAACTCTTCAGGATTCAACTTGCGGTGGGTGTTGCTGCCAACAACACCACTCACCATGACTAGCACACCGATTGCCTCAGCTTGATCACGTAGGTAGGTAAATGTACCCGCCCAACCTGCTTCTCGCTTTTCCGATCCAAAAGAAAGTGCTTCTGTAATCTCTGCACCTGCTGCAACGGGATCAACTTCAGTAGTAAGTGAACCAACTTGAGACACCTCATTGAGCCCGATAGTACGAGCGTAATCCCGGTACCAGTCCTGTCGTTGTTGACATTGGTAAATAGTGTCTAGGAGGTCCGGGCTCGGACGAACAGCTGAGCGGTCGCCGATGGTACGAAAGTCGGGAATGGGTATGTCTTCTTTTGGTGGTACTGCCAAGAAGAGGTAGCCAACCGGCGTGCGTGTTGCCCTTGCAAAGTTTTCCAGCTGCTTCAAAGTTGGGTTCACCTCACCAGACTCCCACTGATACAACTTAGGAAACTTTTGAATTAGCAAGTCCGCGTCAAGGCCAGAGCGCTCGCGTGCCCATGCCAGCAAAGCGGGCTCAACTGTAATCCGAACTGGCATCCCAATAACCTATTGCTAGCGTGATGCCTTCTCAAGCAGCTTCAATGAAGGGCGGGTTTATAAACCCGCCGAACTGCTCGACTAAAATCTTTGCTTTGACCTGCTGGTTTGCAAAGATTTACGAGCGGTTATAAAAAGGAAGCATTTTCTATAATCTATAGGTTTCGAGCCCTCATTAGCATTGCTGTACCTACCTAAGCACTCGAGTTACAGAATGACTGGAACACTGGTCGGCAAAGTAGCAGCAAAATGTTATTCATCGCAGTTTCTCAGTGTCAGTCCACGCTTTGATTATGGTGCCTTCAGGGATACGTATTTTTTCAACATCAATATACGGTTCGTCTGATGGTACGTATTCCCCTGTGGAATCATGAAAAGGCCAGATGTCTGATGTCCGGTTGATGCTCACCAGTCCTTCTTCTACTGCTACATCTTCTAACTTTGAGTCTAGTAGATTGTCCCCGATCAAGAGTGGATGTACTCCGCAGAGCCACACTTGTTTTTCCATGTCTGGAAGCTGTATTTTGGTGACATCCGCTAAGGTGTATGCTCTTGCATCTTCCTCTGTTTCATACGAATCAGGCCCATTCATACAAGCGTTCCAAAGCTCTTCATGTGTGGTCAATAGAGGCTCATCGTCTCCATTGCGAGGAGAATCGGGGTTGTGTGGGGGAGTTAGGTTTGTCATAACCTCACACTGTAGCACTCCAATTGAAGCTGCACGCTGCTGTTCGCGGCACGTGGCATCCTTAGAGTTATGGCGCTCAAATCAACGCAACAGAAAATCGCTAAAGCACGTTCTGTAGCTCCGAAAGCTCACACTTGGAGTGAGTTGGAACGTTTGACAAGCTTGTCTGAGAGCACGCTTCGTAAATACGATATACGACCAGGTAAAAAGCAAAGGTCTAATAGTGCGGTGACACCGACAGCGAATGTGTCCGCTGTTGATTTGAGTGCTGGGGTTGGTGCTATTGCATCTACTAGCGCAAAGCCTGCTAAGAAACGCCAACTGTCGTCCGCTCAGCAAGCTGCTAGACGGCAGAGAAATAAACTGAAGGCGCAGAAGGGGGCGGAAGCTATCCGAGATCGGGTTTTGGTAATGCTGGAAAACGGGGATTTAGGCGAGTGGGAAAGAGGATGGCAAGAACTTGGCTGTTCCGCACAGCCTTTCAGTATCAAATCAGGTTTTTATACGGGTGGTTACAATCGTTTTTCTATGGCACTAGCAGAACACGGTGAATCACCGACAGGTGTGTGGGGGACGTATAAGCAGTGGCAAGCAATAGATTGCCAAGTCAAAAAAGGGTGTAAAGGCACCCCAATGATAGTGCCTGTCACATACTGGAAATCTTGTGATGCTTCTTGGTGTTCACGGCTTCCAAGTAAAGGTAAACGTTGTTCGCATGGTGCTACCTGTGCTGCGGAAAAAGGGGTTTTTTTCAAAGCAGTAGATGTTTATAATGCCTCGCAGGTAAAAGGCGATGCGCCTGTGCATCCTCTGCTGAAGGATTACCAGCCGATGGACTCCGAGGATGTGAACGTGTCCGAGAAAATTGTGTCTATGTTCGCCCCGCTAGGTGCTGATATTCGGTTTGAAGGTGATCAAGCGAAGTACGTGTATACACAGGATTATGTGCAAATGCCCACAATAGAACAGTTCGACAGCCCTGAGCAGTTCGCAGCAGTTATGGCACATGAGCTAGTTCACTGGACAGGTAATAAAGAGCGATGCAACAGAAAGCTTTCATCTAATGCTATCCCAGGTTTATTAGCTAGCCCAGATTATGCGCGTGAAGAGCTAGTCGCAGAATTAGGTGCTGTGCTTGTGTGCGGTCGCTTAGGTATCCCTTATCGCAGTCGATCCGACCATGAAGCGTATCTAGCGAGCTGGGCTAAAAGTCTTGGAGCGGAGAATGGTGTTGAAGAACTAGAACAAGCTATGCAACAAGCAGGGAAAGCCGCTGATTTTATTATCAACAAAATATCCACAGATCAAGGTGAAATTGTAGGTTTAGCAGCTTGAAACGATTGTTGATGGTAAGCGCTCATACTGTTTATTTGCGTTTACGCCATTTACGAAGAACTTGAGCTGTATAACTCTCTGATGCTCCAGCGATGCGAGCAATATCGGCATAACTACTCTTCGGAGCGGAGGCTGCCTGTAATACAAGCCTTCTATTTCTGTAGCACCAATAATAGGCAGGCTCGCAGACAACAACTCTGATAACAGTGTTTGAGCGATCTCAGCGTCATCTGAGACTTCGTTGGTTTGGAAATAGACGAAAGGTTGGAGGTTTACAATCCGATCTCGCAGCTCAGAGATCGCAAGCGTACTGTCAGTCCCCATTTCTCTAGATACGCCTTTCTACGCTGCTTGTGATTTGTGTTGATGTTAGCAATAACCGCTGCCGCGCTGCTGAGCGAAATACTGAGATGTTTCTGTGGTGGACGTATTAGACGCAGGGAGACGTATTAGACGCAGGGAAAATTGTTTCACGCATATATGTACGACTAGCACTAATACGTGGCTGTGCTGTCCGAGGGCATCTCTTTTTCGGCATTATCTATCGCCCGCATCACAGCAACCAAGAACATGGCTGCAACTTGTGGGACGATAGCGTTGCCGTAGCCTTTGAGAAGCTGTTTCCGATAAACATCTTTTTTAGCCATTGGGCTTAGCGGCAGCAGTCTCGCACCTTTGCTGTGCAACATAGAGGCAAGATTTAGGCGAGTTTCTTCGGGGAACTTCAACCATGTTTGAGCGGCTTCTGAAGGTGTGTTAAATCCTGTTTCTGTTTGTTGCAGCTCTTGTAAAAGTTGATGCGATTCTTCTAACACTTCAAAATCGTCAACCCATGTGGGAGCTGCGAAAGTGGCTGATAAGAAGTTGGTTAGTTCTACGATTTCCTCATTTTCATCTGCGCTGCTATTCCCGCTGATGTCCAACTCGGGGGAAATCCCATTAGCCATCCAACAAAATCTGCGGACAATGCGACGGGATTTTCCGTCTGCCCAGATGTGTGGTTTGGCGTGCGCCCATTGGAAGCTGAAACTGCTTGTTCGCCCAGTTTCGCTGTTTGTGTTTGAGGCAGCAGCTTCGCATCCCAAACTGTTGGTGTTGGCCAGCCTTTCACCAGACCTGTCGCTAGCCTCGCGGTGCCGTTCAACGTTTTTCTGCCTCGCCTGCTGTTTGGTTGTTGTTTCGTGTTGGAGGTCGGTGTCGGCCAGCTTTGCGGTATTGAGATAACTGGTTTGAGCGTTTTCGGTGTGAGCGCACTGAATAGGCTTACTTGCGTCTCTGATGTAAGCCGCCCAGTACAGTCGGCTTCTCCAGTGGGGCGCTTGGACACTGCAAGCTGGCAGATCGGTTGCAGCGACCTCATATCCTGCTGCTTCCACATCATTTGGTATTCCTGTGAGGCGGAGACGTCTACTAGAGCGTGCAATGATTGTTCTAAATGTTTCTGAAAACGAGCGCTCATTGGTCACTTCCTTTTCACCTAAAACACGGTAGCAATCGCGACGTATCCCATCACCACCTATTACCCCGTTATCACCTAATGTGGCGAGCATAAAATCTGATTGAAACGCTTCTGTGTCTAGTCCCACATAACTTGCGGTATCTGAAACAGTTTTGAGTGTCCACTGCCTCTGCTTGGGATGCTCCCAGCTTTCAAGCAGAGGTGAAGTCGCACATCTGTCGGGTTCTAACAGTTTCATAGTGTCTGTGAAACAAGATGGCTTTTCTGATAAGACGAGTTCGACTTTACCTATAGCAGAGCTGACTATTTCTGCTATGTGTTCAGTTGAATCCGCTGCACGAATTTCTGCTATCACTTTTTCCAACGACCGCCAGTACACGATATGCCGCAAATCAAAACTCACACCTTCGAACCATTGCTTTCCTATGGTGCCAGCCACTTGTTCTCCGACAATCGTGGATGGTAAACAGCGGGCTACTAGCGGCAGGAAATGAGGCCATAAATGTCTATCGTCTTCAAATGCGTCGCGAGACCCTGCTAGGGAAAATGGTTGGCAGGGCAGCGAAGCTGTCCACACAGGCCGATTGCCAGGCCATTCTGCTAACCGCAAAGCATGAGCCCAACCTCCGATACCTGCGAACCAGTGTGCTTGTGTTATGCCTTGTAAATCAGCGGGTGAGACTTCACGCATATCGCGGTCGTCTACTACGCCTAATGGGATTAGACCGCGTTCCGCGAGTTCACGCAACCATGCGGCTGCGGGAGGATGAAATTCTGAATACCAGACAGATTCTGACCTCAAGGTAGAACTACTAACATTTACTCGCACCACATTTTTCGCACACATATAAACCTACTCAAACACTCGTGCCGCGTGATAAGAGATTCGCTGAGCCTATAAAAGCGTGTAACAGTTAGAACTAAAGTTTACTTTTTCAGATGTGATTAATAAAGAATATGCTGGATGATATTTGCAAGATGGTGGCTAGGTTGAAGATTGGTCTTAAATATGTTTATCGACCGCGTGGATATAACTAATAAGTCTCAGAGGTTACTATAAGCTATTTATATGGAATTACAACTTCATCCTGAAGAATATGCTTACGAGGATTTGTACGAGGATTCTGTTCCTAAACAAGCTCACGAAAAGCAATGCTCTTCTATTGAACAAATTGCAGTAAAACCTAAGCCTACTTTTTTGTTGTCTTCATGTGATTGGATGGATCAAGCTAACTGTAAAGGCTGCGATATATCACTTTTCTATTGGAATGATATGAATCCACGCGAACGGCAGAGGGCAAAGAAGGTAGCACGAGAGATATGCGCTGATTGTGCTGTGATAAAACCTTGCAGAGAATGGGCTAGAGTTTGTAGGGAAAACGGGTTTTGGGGCGGCGAAACGGAGTGGGAAAGAACATTAGCAGGTTATCCTCCAAAGCTTCCTAGGTAAGCTGCCTTCGGTGATGGCTGAGGTAAAGCAAGTTGGCAGGCTAAACATTTGAAAGACATGTCTACGAACACACATTATTTGGCTGAAAAAGGCCCGTCCTGTGATTTGTTAGAAGACCGTGCTGTCGTGTTTGAACGCCACGATCCTGATCGGATGATGCTAGTTGTCGCTGATGGATGTGGTGGGGGGAGCGATCTCGGTGCAGCCGCAGCTATGGCAGTGCTCGGAGCGTGGCAGGTGTGGGATTCTGCTTCTATCGCTGCAGTAGACAACGCTTATCCTGATCCGCTGCTAACACAAATGTTCGAAGCAGCACATCAAGCGGTGCTTTCAATTCCTAGCATTCACTCGCGCTTGGATTGGGAGAAAGAAGTGCTGAGCGGAGGCGTGGATAGCTATGAGACTTGTAATAAGGTTGAAGAAGACGACTCTAACATGCTGTTAGCCGCCTCATGTGTGTTCCATGATGAGCATAGGCACATTAGAGATAACCACAGTGGTGGATGCTGGGACCCTGCTACTACTATGGCAGCAGCAGTATGGGATGAACGCTCAGGGCTTAGATGGGCTGTTTGTGGTGATAGTTGGCTTTTCGCTGTCGCCCCAGATGGTCGAGCAGTTTGTTTAGAAGAATCTGATTTGAGAATGTACAGTGGCGGCTGTTTGGGTGTTGCTAATCCGCGACCTTATTATGGTGCAGCTCCAGACGCTGATGGTTGGACTGTGATAGGTATGAGCGACGGCGCTTATCCGCTTTTAGGCGATGATATAGAAACAATCCTCGATGCACTCACCTCCACACATCAACACTGTGGAGGGAACACGCACAGTCTTGTAGAAACTTTGATGCATAAGATACGCATTAAAGGGTTGGATGATGACGCTGCAATAGCAGCGTTCACACTGCCAAGGTAGTAGCAGAACCACCACAATTTGGCACTCTGCTCAAACCGCTACCTATGCTATCTGTGACACCTCGCAGGATAATGGTGGTATGAGCCAAAACACTAACCTTCACGCCGCTAAAGAAGCGAAACAAGACGAGTGGTACACCCAGCTTGTCGACATTGAAAACGAGTTGCAGCATTATAAACCTCATTTCGCTGGTAAAACGGTTTACTGCAATTGTGATGATCCTTATGAAAGCAACTTTTTCAAATACTTCGCGTCCAATTTCAACCATCTCGGTTTGAAACGTTTGATAGCCACCAGTTATGCAGGTTCATCAGTCGCAGCTCAAGAGCTTCCCTTCGCTGGTATCAAAGGGCTAGCAGAGAGAGAGAGAGAGAGAGAGAGAGTAGCCTACTACGCTGACATACACAGCGTAGATGATTTCAATAAAGATGGTGCGATAGACATAGACGACGTAAGACACCTGCTAGAAAACGACCCTAACTCGGTCAAAGAATTAGAAGAGGGTGGAGACTTTCGAAGCGCTGAATGTGTTGAACTATTAAAACAAGCAGATATTGTTGTTACTAACCCACCATTTTCTTTATTTCGGCAATACTTGTCACAATTAGTTAAGTATCACAAAAAATTTTTGATAATGGGGGATCAGAATAATCTCACGTACAAAGACGTATTTCCCCTTATAAAAAAAGGATTGGTTTGGTTAGGCGTTGAAAATGGCGGCAAAAAATGGTTCCAAGTACCTGATAATTATAATATAAACACTAAATCACGCAAGAAAATCGTTGATGGTATTCAATACTTCAGTAAGGGAAGTATAAACTGGTTTACCAATCTTGATCATAAGAAACGCCACCAACCTTTGATCTTGACTAAACACTGGTCACGGCACGAACACGAATACGAGTATTACGACAACTACGATGCTATCAACGTAGACAAAGTAGCAAACATCCCTGAAGGTTTTGATGGAGTTATGGGTGTGCCGATTTCGTTTCTTGACAAGCACAACCCGGAACAGTTTGAGATAGTAGGCTTAGACAGGCCACTGCTTTATGCTCTCACTGGAAAGGTGAGCCGTTTCCGTTTGCGGGGCGAGGAACTTTATGCCCGAATTGCTATCAGGAGAATAGGTAGGTGAGACTAGGTGCTTCATCGCTGTCTTTTTTTGATAAGGATGCGGTTATATATTTTGCGTCCTTCTATGAGAGTAAAGCATTCATATCCAATCCATCTAGCGGAGTTGGCGATGCCCACTATCTCAAACTGTTCCGGGTTGTGCTTAGCGAGAAACGATACTAACTAAAACACCATATTAGAAAGATGTGATTGTATGCAGATTGAACCTAAAACTGTGACTATAGGTGACCTTGTTGATGGGTTTTCTGAGGACCCTGAAACAGATCGTGTGGTTGGCTACGCAGGGCAGTTGAATATTCGTCCTGCGTATCAGCGGGAGTATATTTACGAAGAGAAAGAACGAGAAGCGCTAATAGATTCGGTGTTACGAGGTTATCCGATAGGCGTTTTGTACTGGGCTGATAACGAGGTTCACACCGATGAAGTGCCTCGCTATGAGATTGTAGACGGGCAGCAGAGAGTGCTAACTCTGGTTCGGTATGTTAACAGCCAATTCTCAATACCAGTCGATGGGACTCCTAAGTATTTTCACAACCTACCAGAATCGTCTCAGTGTGAGTTCCAAGAACATCAGCTAAGTGTCTATGTTTGTAAAGGTGAGCGGGAGGACAGGCTGAAATGGTTTGAACGCATCAATGTGGGCAGTAAACCTTTAAGCGCTCAAGAGGTGCGAAACGCTGTTTACGTTGGGGCTTGGGTGGTTGATGCTAAACGATATTTCAATAAGAACAGTGCTGCTGCCAGTATGTCGTCTGACTATGTGAAAGCTGCCGCTGAGCGCCAAGAACTGTTAGAGGTCGCTATCGGCTGGGCTTGTGGCAGCACATCAGATGAGCGCATCAGAAAACACATGGCCGCACACAGACAAGATAGTGATGCAACATCTTTATGGCAGCATTTCAAAGCGGTGATCGAATGGATAGAAGACACATTCAAACCTCGTCCGCTACTGCAATCTGTGGGACGTAAATGGGGAGAACTGTACTCTAACCATAAAGATGATCCCCGTAACAGAGATGAGCTTGAAGAAAAAATAGCGCATCTGCTCACTTTGCCTGCGATCAGTAGGCGAGAAGGCGTCTACGAATACGTCCTGTCAGGTGAGAAAGATGAAACAGCGTTACACGTGCGGAACTTCCGCAAACAAGACAAAGAACGCAAATACGAAGAACAACAAAAGCGATGCGCCGAGACAGGGGAGGAATTACCTCTCAGGGAAATGCACGCAGACCATATCATCCCATGGAGTGAAGGCGGTGAAACATCATACGAGAACCTTCGAATGGTCAGTCGGAAAGTGAATCTCCATAAAGGTGCTCGCTAACAGTTCGCAACCTCTCTGATGCTGTCTCAGATCAATGTTTCCGCTACTCTCATCTCATCATCAATTTGGCTAGCAGTAAAAGGTTCGCAGATTTCGCTGAGATTGCTGCACTCCACATTTCCACTCACCTCCGCAGTGCTGCGGTCACGCAAACCAGATGAAACCGCCACCGCTTCGGCTGCCCCGCGGTTTAGTGGGAACACACAAAATAGGTGTCACCAAACCTGTGAGCATAACAGTTCTACGAACACGTTGAGCCCGCCTGCTAGCAGCGTTCTTCAGTGTGATGTGTTCAGCGGAGGATTGAATCGAGAAAACATCGCAGTGTGGTGGCCGATGAAACCTGTGAGGTCGCATCTCAGTCGGTTCTGTGAGAGCACACTGTTCGCAGGTGCTATGGCATTGAGCATTCTCTTAACTGTTTAGATGGTTAGGTGTGAAAGCCCGGTCTAAGCGGTGTTCCACGTTTTTACGCTCATCCGCTATTCGCATGACCGTTTTTGGCCGCGCAAGCCCCGTCGTTTACGGCGGGGTTAGCGGCGGGGGGTTTGTTGGTTTTGGATGTATTGTTTGATGATGTGGAGGTGCCGTGTCGGGAACACGCAGAAATCTTCCAAGCGGCAGCTTGAAGAAACCCCGTCCTTCAGGGCGGGGAGAAGTCACTTTGAACTACGTCTGCTTGGAAGGTTGCCTTGTTGTGGCATCCTTGAGAATATGGCAGGTAGTCGGTTCGCTAGCAAAACCTCAAAACCTCGGATCGTTGCAACAGTCTGATTGAAACATATGACTGGGCAAAGATACGCAGACAAAATCGCTCAAGACGATCCAGCCGATTGGTCGCAAACCTGCCCTCTAGGTTGCCACGTCTTTTTTGATACTATGAAACGCTCGCTTAAACCTTACGAAATGCACCGCAAAAAAGGTACGCCTATGTGCAAAATGGCTGCCGCTTTACGAAACGCTCATCAAAGGTATTACAATAACCGCTCAGCTACTTTCGCTGTTTGGGATCAAGGAGAAATAGGTATGGTTCGCGGGCGTAACAACAAAGCGATATGGCCTGAAGAGCTTTCATGGGATGCTAGAGCTATTGCTAAACGCAAAGAACGAGCTAAGAAAAACCACGCAGCGTAAACCGATCAAACCTAACTTGTCTTTCGGTTAGATTTGATCTGCAATCCTCACTGCTTCCAGTAACCGCCGTTTAGCTTCGGCACGGTGTTTTTCGTACTCCGCTAGTGTTCTCATCGGATAGCGGGCTAAATAGTAGTTGGCATCCGGTATCGCACCGCCGTCCAGTTCGCAGCGCCGCACCATCCAAGCTACTGGGTCAAGCATTAGGCATAACATTCTTCTTCGGCTTGCAATAGTAAACCTTTAGACATTTCACTCATCTTCCACTTGCTAACGTTTTTTGGGCTTCGTAAATGTGTTCTCGTGCGAGTATCACATTTGCAACAATCTCAGAGGCTTGAGCTTCATATTCAAAACCGATTTCCAAACCTTTCATTTCCACAATGATTAAATGATCCCACACCGCGTTGAGACAGTTTTTCAACGTTTCAAGTTTCAAAACGTCAGCAGCTTCGCTCATTATTACACGTCTTCCATTCCGATAATTTCGGCTATTTCTTCGTCTGTGGCACCTGCTAGACGCAACCAGAACGCGGCGACAAAACGCTCATCTTCGGTTAACGAGTTGCTTGCGTTTGTTATCGCATCGTTAACCAAATCTATGTTGCTCATATTTGCCCGCTTTCAAAGCTGCAAGCAGCATTTGCTTCGTAGCCGCAGTCGTATAAATCAGCTGCATCTTGTGCTTCGCGTAAACGAGGAAATCTTTTACACACATTTTCCCCCTCGTTGGTCAACTCCCAGACTCCTCTTTTGATTCTTTTTAAAATCCAATCGTGTTTCTCATACCAGCCAGGTTCTATTATTTGCCAACAAATTAGAGGATCATCACGATAACCGCTCCTCAACTTTTCAACCTCCCACCATGCCTCTGCTTTGGTGATATTACGCATTGCTTACTTCAGTGAGCAATCTCAAATCTTCTTTCACAGCTTTTTGCGCTTTGAGCACTGCTTTAGCACCATAAGCGCAGGCTAACGCTAAATTTTGATCTTGGTCTTCATCAGCTACATTGCTTGCGGTAACTAAATATGCGGTTACAGATTCTAGGAAACCAGGTATTTCTCTGTTATCACGAGTAAGTAGCAGTTCGTGGAAACATGCAGCAATTGTTTGAGCAAAATTAGAGGGGGTTAGCATTTGATTAGAGATTTCCATACACCTCTATTAAACCATACTCACACTGTGTGTGAGCTGAGTAACGCGGTCTACTGCGTGCGCTCTAAACAGTGTGAAGCATCAGAATAGGATGGCAGTGTGGATACGAAAACGTTGGCGGCTGAACTTGGTGTTACGCCTAAGCAGTTGCATAGTTGGGTTGTCGCTGGATATGGCAATCCGAAATACAGGTCCAGAAATGGGACTTTTAGTGCGAAGCATGGTCAAGGCACACGACAATGGTGGGATTGGAAAGCTAGACAAGAAGCACGTTTAGCGGTTTGGCTTATCAACAGTGGTTACAGAGTGGACGCTGCGTGGCTGATCGCCGATCTTGTGTACGCAGGTTTTTACCATCGCTATTTTGTTGTGCCATTGAACCACCAGCTGTCGCGTGGTTTCTTTACCGATAGCAAAGAAGAAGCAATAGACAGTGTTCGTGTTGAAGGCGGGCTGCTGTTGGATTTGCAGCAGTTCAAAGAGAGTTAATACTGATTACGCGGCACCAGTGCGATAGTAGAATTGGCTAGGTGAGTGCGGGGACATCGACACGCAATTTTGGGTCAGGATCGAGGCAGAACCATGATGCTAGCGATTTTTACAGTCGTTTTCCTGTCCCACAGATTTCTGAAAGCACAGAAATTCACGTAATCACCGAATTGTTATCACCGCACATTGTGGAAGGTGACAGCAGAGATATGAATGTGGTGCCTTCTAACAGTGTTGGGCTAGTGGTCACTTCTCCACCATATTTCGTAGGCAAAGAATATGAATTGCACGCTCAGAACCAAACCGCTCCTGAAACTTACATTGAGTACTTAGATATGCTCGCCGCGGTGTTCTCAGAATGTGTGCGAGTGTTAGAACCTGGAGGGCGCATAGCAGTTAATGTGGCTAATCTTGGCCGCAAACCTTACAGGTCTCTTGCTTGCGATGTTGTAGCAATTTTGCAAGACAATTTGGGGTTGTTGTTGCGAGGTGAAATTGTGTGGCGCAAAAGCGCTGGTGCTAGTGGTAGTTGCGCTTGGGGGTCTTGGTGCAGCCCGTCTAATCCTGTGCTTAGAGACACAACTGAGAGAGTGATAATAGCGTCTAAAGGCAGGTTTGATAGAGCTAAAACAGTTGCACAGCGAGCATCTGAAGGTTTACCTCACAAGCCGACTATCAGCAAAGACGAGTTTTTAGCGGCTACTCTCGATGTGTGGGAACTACCCGCTGAAAGCGCCACTCGCATTGGTCATCCAGCGCCGTTCCCAGTGTCTCTCCCTGAGCGGCTAATCGAATTGTACACCTTTGAAAACGACTGGGTGTTAGACCCTTTTATGGGCTCGGGAAGCAGTTTGTTAGCAGCACAAAACACTAAGAGAAGAAGCATTGGTTACGAGGTGAAAAGTGAGTATGTGGATTTAGCTAAATGCAGGTTGAACTCTTGAGATAAAACCAATTTTAATTGTTTATTGCTATCACTTTCACAGCGCAAATCACATCATCCACAATGTGGTAAACGCTTTCCCCCGATTCGTATAGAAGGTATGCGACTGCTGCAACTGGTTTATCGTTCCATTTCACAATATCCCATTTACCTATCAGCCATGCAGGTTGCTCATCTTCATCAGTTTGAACCACTTTCTTCCATACAGCCCCTGAGGGATAATGTGTTAGCCATTCCTCTAGGTTCTCAACCCAAGTATGGTTGATGGTCAATCGACCTGTTTCACGTACGATAACACCAGTCATCTGGCCTCCTGATTGCGGGTTATTTACTAAGACATTACCTAAGGTTCGGTGCCGCGTGATTAGACTCTTTTTGCAGCTAACACATGAGTGTTTTGGCTTCTGTTAGCATCAGAAAACATGGAGTTACGAGACATCATTTCCATAGCATCGCGACGTTGGATAATGGGTGAATGCAATACTGTGCCACTTGTAAAACAAGGTGTGGTGTCGCTTATTATCAATAAGTTGGGATGGGATACTTTTGATCCGCTTAGAGTCTTAACCGACTTTGCGGTGGACGGCAAGCGTGTGGATTATGCTTTGGCATTCGATGAGCCCATGGTGTTTATCGATGTGAAACGATCAGGTGCTCTAGGCGGCAAGGATGATCTCAAGTTGATGGATGCTGCTGTTAGTAATAACGCTGCTTTTTTGGTGGTAACAGATGGAGGGTATTGGGATTTTTATTTGACTAAACCTTCAGCATCTGAATACTCTGACAGATGTTTTGCGCATATTAATCTGATAAACGATGCCTACGATAAATCGGCTAATGTATTGCAAAAATTTCTTAGCAGAACAAGTCTAGCGGATGGGAGCAGTGCTAGGGCAGCAGAAGAAGCTCATCAAGCTATTGTGGCTAAAGAAATGTCGCGCACTCAAATTGTTAATGCGTGGGAGACTTTAACTAGCAATCCTGTCAACGATTTGCTGGTAGAGCTAGTATCTGAGGAA
Organism: Candidatus Poriferisocius sp.; assembly: GCA_965221865.1. Classification (GTDB taxonomy): domain Bacteria; phylum Actinomycetota; class Acidimicrobiia; order Acidimicrobiales; family Bin134; genus Poriferisocius. The sequence continues at coordinate 2,728,410 of OZ244918.1, read as the reverse complement.
GTGGAGAGGCTCGGCTATCAGAGACCTGATATTGAGGATGTGAGCGCTTTCTTTTCAGAGCATCTAGTTCAAATTCGTGAAGCTGCATTGCTTGAAAATAGTAGCAACGCTAAGACTAACGGCGTTGCGAGCAGTAAGCGGAAGAGGAAGGATAGTTGGCGTTTAAAAAAGGTTATTCTCTTCGGAGAATCGCTGGAGTTTGACTCTTTCAATGATGCTTACTGCACAGTTATCCAACGTCTAGCGGAACGCTCACCTCTATTTTGCGAGAAATTGGCGGCGCATCCTGAAGCATATTCTCGGGATAGCAGGAGATTTCTAAGCCTCAAACAAGACGAAGTGACACTTGGCAAGGACTATCGCAACACGGTTCAAATGCCTAACGGATATTGGCTTCTAGTACATGGCAGCATAGAAAACAAATGCGTGCGGTTGTGGTTAGCTTGCCATGTTGCTGGTATTAGATGGAATCAAGACCTCGTGCTGGAGTTCTATGACCGAGATGGGGAAAGTGCTAACACTGCTTTTCTCAACAGACTCGCCAACAAAAGACCATCTCAAATCACATAATCTGGCAGCACCTTACTAGAGATGCCTGAGCTGATATCAAGATTAAGTCGGTTGATGCTACTGAAAACTGCTTAAAAGTGCAGTCTTAGAGCGTTTAAGTGTTATTTAAGGAGTTTTCTGAGCTGAGAGCGCTTGTTTATCGGATTTTAGTGATTTCTAAGCGGATGAAGAAATGTAGACCCGGCGCTAGGTGAAGTGAGTGCATTTTGACGCCGGGTGGTTCACATAGTACAGCGGAGTTATTGATTCGAGGGGACTGTTGACATTAGGCCAGTGGAGGGATTAGAGCCTGCGATTTTATACCAGTTTTCATACCACACTGTACGTGCCATAGCGATTTTCTTGTCGATGAAACAGTGCTGGGACTGCGTGAACTGGAGCACGAGTTTTAGACGCTGAGTTGAAACCGCTAAAAAGCGTAATCCCACCGATGTGGACGCATAAAGCTCGGTGGGATTACTACTTGGAAATAGGCAACTGAACATCACCTACCTCAGTTAGTGTACCAGTTCGTTGGCGATACTATGGACACAGGCAAGCTTGCAGCAAATAGACCACGTGTTTTGATGATGTTTCCTGTGAAGAACGTTTTTGCGCTAGCCTATGATTATGGCTTTATTTCGTAAAAAACAACAACCTTCAGAAAAGACAATTTCTTTACCATCTAACCCAGTGACAGGAGATGCAGCTATCACTGTGCTTCCTTCTAACTGTTTAGAGGGCGGAGCTGATGAACTGGCTTACAAAGATGCGTTTGTAGCGTCTTTAAGCGATGATGAGCAGGTCAGAGAAGAAGGTGGTCGGGCTATGGCAGCGTTAGGTGTATCGGAGCAACGTTTTTCTCTAGGCTGATCGGCAGTTTAGAGGCGTTCTCACCTGAGGCAGTTCAACAATAGCAGTATTCCTAACTTGCAGAACAGAGGTTGGTTAGAACCGGTCTACTCTCGTAGGCATTTGGATCAGCCTGAATCCATGATCGTTGATGCCTTTACCCTTTTCAGTGATTACAAGTGGTTTCATCAGCTGCCCAGGAGCGTGCGACCTTGCGGACAAGTTTGTTTGAGCTTCGGAGGGAAAGTGAAATGCTATTTCAGTGTTTTTAGGGAAAGCTTTTAAGCCTTGCTGGAATCGTTGAGCATCCAGACAGCACATAGTGGTGTCATGCTCTGACTGCGTGGTAGATATACCTTCGCTTGTGGTTTGCTTAGCGTATGAGTCTGGCTGGTAAGGTATAGGCGGATTTTGGTATCTGCTTACAAGTTTGAAAGCTCCGCTGTCATCTTTTTGTAATGCTATTATTCCTATATTATGCTGCTTTATTGCAGGGGATTCAGCGACCCACGCAGCCGCTTCAGGGTTCATACTGCATGCTTCTAAATATTCTCCGCGTATCAAATTGTCAATATTAGGAAAATCGGCTTTCATAGCGACTGCTTGCAGTGTGACGTTGCCGCATTTGAGGCTCACCACACCAGGGTTACCTTGCAGATGCGGCGGTTTCGGATACTTCTCACGCCATTCTTTTTCCGATTCTGTCAGTTCTTCAATGGTTTTTTCGCGCGTTGCAGCACCGAACTCTACGACAGGTTGATTTTTAGACCCCACTAAACGTCTAGCCGCTTTCGTGAACGACGCTAACGCTGGAGTTGGAATGATTGCTCTAACATCTGTTAGCGGCACTGGCGAAGTTGAGATGCCAGCACTATAAGAATCGGTGACCATCATTTTACCTTGCGGCTCGTTGTCGTCTGAGGTGATAATCGCAGATTGCAGGAGAGGTAGATAAGCAGTTTTGCTTTTGCTGGCGAACTGTATTGGCGTAATCCAATTCTCCCACTGCTCTAATGTAGGTGGTTGAGCCGCCCAGCAAGATTCGGTGACTAGGTTTGGATCAGATTTGTTTTTGATGTATTCAGGCGTGTCTTGATGGGGGATGTGTGTATCAGCGCCTAAATACAACGCTGTAGCTTCTTGTTGGTCGTCCCATTCCAACACTGATTTATGGGCTCTAGCAGCTTTCGTGAACGCTTTCTTGTCTACCACGATATCTATGTCTGTTTGATGTTTCTGAGGGTTTGTGGGGTTAGCGGGGTCTAAAATTGTGAGACACATTTGGCTTGTAGCAACCGAATATTCAGTGCCTTCCGCAGTGCGTTTAATGCGAAGTTCCTCAGCATCAGGAAAACCCGTTATCAGCGATGCGATTTTGTTGGCAGGCAACGGTTTAGCTTGTTGGCCGCCTGCCAGATTGACTGGAGACGCTGGAGGCACTGAGGCTTGCCTGCTGGGACGTTCAGCGAATTTGCCTTTACGACGAGGTTGCGTTTTAGCGTGGCTGCTGAGTTTTTGTTCTTTAGTCTGTGCCATGCTTGAGAGGATGCCCCCACATACAGTGCTTGGATATCACCTAACTTTTCTTCCCTACAAGGTAGAAGAAATTGCATTGATTGAGAGCGAACAAGCTCTACTGAGCGGTCAGTGATCAGTAGCAGGTTGTGGTGCTTTGAATTCTGTAGGTAGCAAGGCTTGCAGGATTGAGCGGTTAGCGTGTTCTTGGATGATCCATATTTCTTCAACAGAGGCAATGTCTGCCACTAGGTATGCTGCGACTATTGGCCGGTGTCTAGAATCTGTGCTAAGGTGTTGTGATCTGTGTTGATCTGTCTTTGCATGATTCTAGTTCACGCTTCGTTGACGGTTGCCTGACCGTTGCCACGGACAGGACTTATATCGTCTCCACGTCTTGGCTGCACCTCAACCATAACAACATAATAACAACCATAAACCCAAAAAGCAACTAACAGTTACAAGCCCTTCATCCGCTTCGTACGCTTCAGTATTGGCTTCGGCTGTTTCAGCGTCGACTTGTCCCCAGTCTTGTACTAGGAAAGCTGCTAACGCTTCGCAGAATGCAGACAACAGTTGAGGATTGCTGATGCACTCAGATATACCTGAGGTTAGTTGAAGTGTGAAGCCTTGAAATTCGTCTGAGAGTATTATTCAGTTTCTTCTGTGCTAGTAACAGGTGTTGTCAGTGTTCTCATCGTGTCCATTTTGACTTTCACAGCTCTGGTGAGTTCACCATCGTTGTTGATAGTGTGGTTTACCCCTACAACTTGTGCTGTGCATTCAAGTGTTAGCCATTCACCGATTGTCGGGCAGCCGTCAGGTTGATCGTCGACTTCGGTGATCGACCCTCCCGCTGTGAACGTGATGTGGTCGGGGATAGTACCTTCAAAAGAGGGAAGCGGTTTTACTTTTGTCATGACACCAATTTAGGAGGACCCGATGCACTCCTAACCGCAGCAAATCATCTCAAGTGTTACAACTTCTTTGAAGATGATACTTCATAAATAACGGTGAATTACCTCGCAGTCAACGCTTTGACCGGCAGGCTCCTTTATGGCCTTTCACGATCTAGCTACACACAAATCGTGTACAGCAGATCGTTCACGGGTATGCGGGGACTCTAACAAGTCAAGCACTGTCAACGATATAGGTGCGTACAATCCTTCTTGCCCAATCCAATAACTTGCTGCCACCTGATCGCTATGCACAGATACTTGGACCAGCTTTGCCCAAATATCATCAGAGACCACATGGGTTACAACCTCTCCTAGAGGGTCAAGGGTCAAAGCACTGCATGGATGATCGTTTGATTCCTCTGATGCAGTTGTGTGTGACAGGTAAATTTGGGCTTCATTTGGTAGCGGAGGGAGTGACGCTCCATACAGTTCACCAGCATGGATGCCACCAATCACAATATTCGGATGGCCTAGCATCTCTTGCACAACTTCTGTAGTACCATTCCACCGCGTAATCGTGCTGCGATTGCGACAAGTGTAAGGGTCTAAATCGTGGACTAGCTCTAATCTGTCAAACTTCCCAGCGAAAATATCTTTCCACACGCGCGCATGGGACAATGGACGTCCACCAGTCGGTTTCCGCCCCAGCAGCACAGCCTTCACGTGTATCCCTGATACGAACCAAACCCCTGCTCGTTTCATCGCTGGCAAAATACCTTGATACACGTATCGTCTTACTTGTTCTGTGCTTACTGACAGAATGTCTGCGGCTTCAGCAAGTGTGAAAGTATATGGTGTTATTATCACAACACCATTATAACAAGTGTTACATCCCACGCGTTTTAAGATTACAGGACGACTAATTCCACCTATTTCCTGCACTTGTTGATGTAACCGCATTACACGCGGTGCCAGCAATTCTCTAATCTATGGGAATGGAGAAACCGCAATTAGGGTCATCTCAGCAGATCGTTACTGTGTTAGATATTGAGGCTACCTGCTGGAATGATGGCAGCCATAAACGCTCTGAGATGGAAACCATAGAAATCGGAGCGGTGCAAATAGCCTACGACATGTCGCTTCAAGATAGTTTTCAGGCATACATCAAACCTGTGGTACACCCCAAACTAAGCGATTTTTGCGTAAAACTCACTCACATCACACAACAACAAGTTGACAACGCCCGTCCGTTTTCAGCGGTTTTCGCGGAGTTCATGCAATGGGCTGAACATTCAGAGCAAGTCGTCTGCTGGGGACGTTTCGACATTAACCAGCTAGAACAAGACCGCATACGCCACGAAATAACCTCTCACACATGGCTGCCAAGCAGACACTTCAACTTGAGGGAACCAGCAGAAAGCTGTTTAGGTGTACCATTCCCTTGCATCTTCGTTGCGACATGTACAGTTACTGCCTTGCATTCATCTAATTTGCTGCGATGTCTAATAATTCTTTGAACATGTTCTTGTTGAAATAACGTTGTGGTTCGTGTAACGCAGCTTGCCAGCACAAATTTTTACGCACAGTCCCACCAATAGCCCCTCTGCTTTTGTAGCACGCATAAGTGTCCAATGCTTCTTGCCAAGACACTTCTGCCCATTCATCAAAGCATCTAACTGCTTCTAATAAAGAAGCTTCCAAAGCGTTCAAGGGTAAACGTTGACTGTTTGAGCGCGATCTGTAAACGACACCCTCAAGATTGATGCTTGGAAGGTTGCCCACCATGGCAATAACAGTACGCATTGGCACTTGAGTGGTCCACGATAATCTGTTCATAATGCAAAACTCCGTGTAACCCGCCCCAGGTCCTGCTAACAGCCACACCAGAGTATCACCAGCATCTTGCGGTAGCCCTCGTTCTATCTGATAGCCCTCTTCAACGCGACAGTAAATACCACGCACAGCTCTTCGCGCAGGTGCCAGTTCTTGCTTGCATAACCTTGATAACGCCATTTTGACTGCTGCAGTCGATTTCTCTGGGAATGCAGCCTGTGCTTCAGCGAGGGTAAACAGGGTCGCTTCAGGTTTCTCTGTAATCCATTCTTCTAATGTTTGTTCTGGCATGCGGCTTATTCCTATATTGGTTACTAAATCGTGTCTACTACTAAATTACAGCATAGTCAGCCAATCTTGTATTCGGTGGTGGTAAACTTCCTTTATCTCATGTGGGGTGTCGGGGCGATGCGTGTGTGTTTTCTTCGGATCAGGCTTTTGATTTGGTGTGTCAGTCGGAGCGTTTGCAGGTTTTCGCGCGTAAGCAGGGGTGGTCTGATTTTGAGGTGGTGATGGAGACGGGTTCTGGTTTGAACGGTAAACGCTCGAAGTTGTTGAGGGTGTTGCGTTTGCCGGGGAGGACTCGGATTGTGGTTGAGCATCGGGAGCGTTTGACGGGTTTTGGGTTTGAGTTGTTGGAGGCTTCGTTGGTGGGTCGTGGTGGTGGGGTTGTGGTGATGGATGATGAGGAACTTGAGGATGATCTTGTGAGGGATGTGACTGAGGTGTTGACTTTGTTGTGTGCGCGTTTGTATGGTCGTCGGTCTGCTGCTCGTAGAGCGCAGAGAGCGTTAGCGGCTGCTGGTGAGGGTGTGTCGTGACTCGCTGGCGGTCGGAGGGTCCGTTTGTGGTGCCTGCCCCGTCGGGTGCGACTGTTCGTACAAAGGTTCATGCTTTTGGTGATGATGCCAGCGTGTTGAGGCAGGTCAGCGAGTTTTTGGGTTCGTATTTCCGGCAGGATTTGGCTGCCCGCTGCAAGCTGGGTTTGGAACATGCAGATCGGAATGAACGCAAAAAAGAGTTGACACCGGCGGTGTCGTCGCGTTGGGCGAATCCGATCACTCTTCGTGTGGGTGATCAGTTCGCTTTAGCGGTTCGTAATATGCAAGCTTCGATTGATCGTTATCGGACAGAGATCAACAGGATCGAGAAACGTCTTCGAGTGCCGGTCGGGCAGCGGCAGGGTCGTGTGCGAGGGTTCGCGTCTGTAGGTGAACGTTGGCAGAAGCAACGCCGGTTGCAGAGCCTGAAAGCGCGTGAAGCTCAAACATCTGCTGATCTGCAAGCTGGTCGGGTGTCGGTGTGTAAGGGCGGTAAAGAGCTGGCTAACAACCGTCATCATCTACAAGAATGTGGTCTAACGCTTCAGCAATGGCGTGAACAGTGGGATGCTGCTAGAGGGTATTTGACTTGTGACGGGCGCACCGGTGAACCGTACGGCAACGAAATGATTCAGGTGATCCCTACCGCAGCAGGCTACAAGAACTGTGTGGTGCAGATCCGGTTACCGAAAGGTTTAGCGCATTTATCGAACACCCCAGACAGGAAAGCACCTTTTTACCGGTTAGAAGGGACCGTTACCTGGAATCATCGAGCGAACGAATGGTTACACCGATGTTTAACTAGTTCAAAGATCTCATACACCTTCTCTTATGATCCTGATAAACAAGCCTGGTATCTGTCGGCTAGCTGGACGTTCCCTAAACCTTCTGAACCCGCTGAGATACCCACCACCGCGAAAACGGTGGGCATCGATTTGAACTCCGATCATCTAGCAGCGTTCATCGTGGATGAGCACGGCAACCCAACCGGTCGCCCTCAAACGTTTGAGCTGTTAGAAGAAGGCACCAGCGAGCAACGGCGAGGCAGGCTACGAGAATCAGTAGACGCGGCACTGAAATGGGCGGTCTCCCAAGGCGCACAAGTGGTCGCTACCGAGAAACTCGATTTCAGTCGCAGTAAAGCTTTGGGCAAACAGATATACCGACGCGGGCAAGCAGGAAAAACCACTCGCCGTAAAGTCGCTGGACTACCCACAGCACAAGTTTTTGAGGCTGTAGCAGCTAACACCAAAAAACATGGGATCACTCACGTAGCAGTCGATCCTGCGTACACCAGCAAATGGGGAACCAGATACTGGAAACCCGCACTCAACAAATCACGCCGACAACAAAGTAGTGGTCATCACGCTGCTGCTGTCGTAATCGGCAGAAGAAGTCAGGGCCACGCGGCCAAGCGAAAGAACCCAGAACCAGCAACGACCAGAGGATCGTCAAGGACAATCTCGGTTCCAGCCCAACCACGAACAACTGACATGCCCCCTACAAACAGAAAAGGACAACAGCGAGCCGCCCCCGGCAACAACCTGTTAGCCAAACCTGGGACTAGACGGGACAGACGCTCAAGGTCGTTCGGAGCGTCGACAATAGAACAACCTTCTATTGTTTAAGGAACGGCGGGTGAAAGACATTTATGCTGCTGCGAATGTTGTTTTTAGCGGTGATGTGTTGAATCGTAATAAGAGGCGTGCTGATTGTTGATTTGGATGTGCAACGTAATTTAGCGTCGGCTTTGGGGTTAGGGGTTTTAGAGCCTACCCCGGTTGGTGAGGGTGTGGTTAGTGGGGGTCGCCGGAATTTGTTGTATGCGAGCTGGAAGTTGTCTGATGATCCTAAAAGAGCTGTTGTAGAGTTGGCTGAGGGTGTTCGTAGTATGGGTGTGGCTGTGGTGGTTGTGGACACTCCGCCAGCGTCGAATTCTTTGGAAGCTCGAGCAGCTTTAGCTGTGTGTGAGTGGTTGTTGGTGCCGATGCGCTGCGATTCGCATAGTATGGACGGGTTGGTCACGTTGATTCAACAAGCTGGTTGTGTTGGGTTGGAGGGTTACACAATGGCTATGCCGTTGGCTATTTGTTTGTTCGCTGTTAACCCGCGTGCCACACGGTTTTTAGAAGCTACACAAGCTGAGCTGGCTAGCTTGTTGGGTGATAATAATTTACGAGTGTTGAACACCACGGTGCGAACCGCTGAACGCGCGCATGGTAAAGCGTTGAACCTCGGTTTAACAGCCGGCGAATACGCTGCTAATCACAAACAGCCTGCTAACGCAGCGCTGCTCGCTGCTGATTACACCGCTGCGGCAAATGAAATCGAAAGTTTAATTGCTTCACGTCAAAAAGGATGACAATGGTTACTAAACCGAAACTGAAAACTAATATCACTACAGCATTGCAACAAGTCGAATCCACCGGTCAACCACAAAACACTTCCACAGCAATGCCTCACGACAATCATGACACAACCCAGTTTCTTAGCAGCAGGCGGGAAGTGTTTCGTACTAGTATTTTGTTGCCCGCAGTGCTCACATCACATTTACGGGTTCGCAGCCGTCTAACCGGGCAAACATGTGAGGAAACGATCATGCGAGCGTACATTACACACGTTGATAAAGTAGTTTCACAGCATGAAACCGATCCGCTGGTTCGGTTAGGTATCACCCCTGCTGTTCTCGGTCCTGTACGCGACCGTGAGAAACTGTCGATCACACTGCCGTATGAAGCGCATCAAGCGTTGGACCGCACCGCTGACAGGCTTGGTATGAACCGTTCAGAAATCGTAGCAGCCGTGCTGCAAGCAGACCTTTTCAAATAACAACTATCAGAGAGATTAAATCGAGTGGATGTTTGTATGTGTGACCTGACTTTTCTTTTCGGGAGGGGTAAGGTCATGGTTGTGAGGTGAAATGGTGGATATTGATACTAAAGCTATGGAGTGTTTATCGGATGTTGTTGGGGCTTGTATGCCGCCGTCGGATTTGGTTGGGGCGGTGAACGCGTTGGTTCAACAAAACGTGGAGGTGGTGACGTTAAAAGATTTAGCTTTGTTTAGCAATGGTTGCACTCCCCAGCGAACAGCGCGAGTGCTCACAGAACGCGGTTGGCTTTACCCTTTACCGGTGAAAGACGCGTGGGGGGTTACTACTAGTTTTCCCGCTGCGCACACGGGAGGTTTCGTGGTATTGCGCGCATATTTGTTAGCTAACCCATCTACTGCTTGTTGTGTCGCAGGGAAATCGGCTGCTGAAATACGTGGCTGGTTGCGTCGTCCGACCACAGACACGATTAGCTGGCCGCAGCATGCGTTTTTGCCGTCTTGTTTAGCTTCTTATTCGGTGTACCGCTGGTCACCCCGGGTGGGTACCGACTTGTTTCATGGGTTACCAGTTTGGAAACCTGAAACTCTTTTAGCGTATATGGGTACTCGCCCAAACCAGTTTCCGTGGTCAGATATCGCTGAATGGCTTGAAGATTTAACCTCAGAAGTCGACCTTAACCTAGTGGCAACAGAATTGCGAGATCGCCCCGCCCCAGCATGGGCGCGTACCGCTTACCTGCTGAAGCGAGGCAATGAACCTGAAAAAGCTGCTCGACTTGTAACACAAGGTCCACCGTTAAACAGCGGCCCCTATTATTTCGGGCAACCCAGAATTATCGTAGACGACGCGTTGTGGTGGCTGCCAGTACGGTCTACAGAGTTTCAAATCGTTGATTACACTCTTGAACGTAACTGGTCTTACGACTGGGATAAATAAACAACATGTCTAGCACACCTATAACACGAAACAACGTTTTCCGAGTTTTTCCTGGTGCGGCTCGTTCAAAACGAGTACTGGAAGCTGCTGTTTTAGATATTGCTTTCGACGTTTTACTGCAAGAGATGCATCGACAGGGATTGTTTGAAGAGTTTAACGTTGTGTTGAAAGGTGGAACTGCGTTACGCAAGCTTCGGTTTGGTCATAAAGGAAGGTTTTCTTTCGATTTAGATTTCGACGTTGAACCCGGTTGTGAAACAATCATCGCGGATACAATCGACGGGTTTGTGTCAACAAGTTTCGTCTTTGAGGTTAACGACAGGCGTGGGCATCAACATATAAGCGTTACTTCAGACCTTTTACCTAACAGTAATATTAATGTTAAATTAGATTTTTCTCAGCGTGGGATTTGGTTGGAATCTGAACGGTTGAGCTTAGCAACTTCTCCGATACTACATCCAGAAATGTGGGATACTCAAACGTTTATACCAACTATGCGGCTTGAAGAAAATATCGCAGAAAAACTTAGTCGTTGGCAAACACGGCGATTAGTACGCGATCTTTACGACATTGCGGCAGCTTGGCAACTCATTCACAATATTGAACTAGTAGCTGAACTGTACGTCCTCAAATCCCATCGTAATTGGTCTGCCATGCTAGCGTCTCGTAGACCTTCCCAAGCAGCTCTACCTCTCACAGAGACCACAATTGCTACTCAACCTAACGAGTTCAACCTTGAAGATTTCGTTCATCCCACGCTTCACACTACAACCGCTAAATTGAACAAAATCAAAAAAGACCTCCAAGTGATAACAACCGCAGCTCAACGAATTGACCAGCACATAGCTAACAGCCCATTACAAGCAATCGCAAATGATACGGGACAACTCGTGTGGAAAACCACACAACATATCGAAACACTTCAGCACACATGGCACCGTCCAAACAGCAGCGATCAACATAATCAACGCGAAAATCAAACATCACCAAGTTCAGAGATCAATCTACAATAAGAATTCGGAACGGGTCGTAGCTGTAAACAGGGTGAACTTCATTCCGCATTATTTTGATGTGTTTGATAGTGTTGTGTACATGTTTTAGCCTTTAAGTTTGTTTAGTGCTGTGGTTTGTTGTTTGTTGTGTGGGTATTGGTTTAGGTGGTTGGTGGGGGTGGGCGGTGTGTGATTTGTGTTACTGCCCAGCGTCCTGTCGGGTCTTTTTGGAGGGCTAACCAGATTCTGTATGAGCGTGGGTTTGGGTTTGGTGTGTTTGTTTCGATTGTGCGGGTGGCAGTGTATTGGATTGCGAATATTTGTGTATCGGGTGTGTTTGGTGCTTGGGTGGGTGTTGATCCTGTTGTGATTTGGATGTTGGTGTACGTGTGAGCGGGTGGGGTTGGTGTGTATCGGGTGGTTGTCCACCGGCTGGTGTCAGCTGCTTGTAGCCATGCTTGTAGGAAACCGACGGCTGTGAGCCAGCGTTCATCGGTTTGCGCTTTGGGTGGTATTCCGGTGAGTTGGGGTGGGGTTGGTGTGGTGAGTGTTGGCGCTGGTTGCGGCGGGGTTTGAGCGAGCCAGCGGTTTCGGCGGCGTACCACGGTGATGTGAACGTGTTCTGTTTCGGGTTGAGTGAGGATGGTTGCTGTTGCGGTGATGGTGACCGCGGCGAGGGGTTTGCCTTCGAGTTTCATATGTTTTTACCAGTGATTGTTTGGGTGAGGTACGAAGCGGCTGCTAAAGCGACTGTTGCTGTTGATGCTAGTATCGTCCAACCGGTGGGGGATTGTAACGCGTTGGGCCATTGCCTGAACGTCGGCCAGCCTGCGGGAACGCATTCGAAGCCTAGTTTGTTGGCTGTGAACAGGGTTGCGAGTTCGCAGGCGAGTTCGTATTCTAAACCTGTTCGACCGACGGTTGGTTTGTTGGTTTGTTGACAGCGTGGCAGGCACCACATGATGTGCGCTCGGGTTGCGTTACTGTTGAACTCGGCGGTGTTTTCGCAGTGTTTGAGAGATGGGCTGTGCACGGTTTTCCCGTTAGACATGCAAGCGTTTGTTGTGAACATCCAATCATCTGCTAAACCGTCGTACAGGTTGATGATTTTTTCGGTTGTCCAGTTCGGAATACGGTCGGGTGGTTCTGCTAGGTCGATGGTGTTGGTAAGCTGGCTACGGTTTATGACGGTGCGGTGTGATAGGTGTAGTTGTTTGGGTTGACCGCAACTGTTGTTTTCACAGTAGTAATCGTCGCAGCAGCGGTGAGTGTTAGCGACGAGTACTAATCCTAGAGCAGTGTCGTCGGTTTCACCGCCTACGCTAGCCCATTCAGCGGCGGTAGCCCACCCTGCGGACTCGTATTGGGCGTACCGTCGGGCTGCTTGAGCCATTAACCCGTCTAGGCCGCTGATCATTGTTTTTTGGCAAGGGTTGTGCGGGTGTGTGATACCGAAAGTTTGCCAGCGGCGCATCCACAGTTTTTCTGATCGCATATCGTTGCCTAACACTGCGGCTAACGCTGTCAGCGATGTTTCTCTGCGAGCTGCGATGTCACCCATTTTGGTTTTTTCTTTCTTGTTGTGGCGGTGTTGTTGCGGGTGTCATTGTGGGTGCGGGTTCGTGAACGGGTTCGTAACTAGTTGCGGTGGCGGCTGCGATCATGAAACCTGCTTCACCTGTGTACCAGTCGCCTAAACTGTCGCGGCCTGCGGTCCATCCGTCACCGGTGAATATTCCCCGGTTTACACCTGGCGGGTCGATTTCGACATGTGCTTCATCACCGGGGATTGTGAGACTCCACGCCGCGGTTGAGTGTTGTGAGTGGTGTTGTGACGGTGGTGTGGGGGGTTGGCGAGTGATTCTGAGTTCGCGTTCAGGTGGTGGTGGAACAGGTTGACGGTTTGAAATGTTTTCAGGTGGTGGTGGTAGGAACTTTGCTGGTGTGCTGTGTGTTGACGTTGCCGGGTTGGTTTGTTGTTGGGGGGTTGTTGAGGAGGGTTTGTATGTGCTGTAGTCCTTCACCGTTGATTTGGATTGTGTCGTTGGCTTCTGGATTTGGGGTGAGGATGCTGAGAGTGGGTTTGGGTTGGTGTGACGGGTCGAGGTTTGGTGGGGGATTGTCAGAGTTGTTTTCTGCTATGGGCTCAGGTGGCAGGTCGTCTGGGTTCGCTGTTTGGGTGGTAGCGGTTTTAGTGTTGGGTTGTAACCATTGTTGCGGGTCAGCTAGCCGCACGTCGAACGGGTCAGCGTTGCGGGCGATTATCACAGCTTGTTTGTCAGGGATGGTACGGAAATCGGATGCTGCGATGTTGTTGTCGTCGTCTTTTTTGTTGTGTTCACGGGTGGTGGCTAACGTTTCCCATGCTCGCATAGCACCCGCGTCTGCTGAGCCGCCTAACACGACTTTGGTGAGATGATTACCGACTATGGTTACCGCTGAGTCTTGACCCCACCGAGCGGACATTTGTGATAGTTCTTGCACACCGGTTAACACTTGCGCTGACGATCTGATTGTGGAGATAATGTTCGGGAAATCGGGTAACGCAGCGAGGTTCGCTAATTCGTCTAAAGCAAAAAGTGGGGGGAGGGTAACATTTTTTTCACCGGTTTCAGTGACGTGAAACAAATGTCTGAGACTAGCAGCGAACAAGCTTTTATGCGTGGTTTGGCTTAGATGGTCGGCGACAAGGTATAGGGTGTCAACGTCTGTTGTCCGCTGCGTTGCAGAACCTAACATCACGCCTACTGGTAGCAGGTCTAAGTCTGTGCGATGCGCTGTCCAGTCCAATGCTTCCACCACTTCAGCGACGCTGATGTCGATGCTGCCCGCTAGTTTGGGGTCCATTGATCCTTTGTTAGCTAACCGTACTAACGCGTCGTTGCCTTCGGTGCTCCACGTTTTGGCTTGCAGTTGTAACGTTTCATATTCTTTTTGAAAGAACACTTGCAGTGATAGTAACCATTGCAGCACGTCTTTTAGCTGCCGTTTGGCTAGCACAGCGACTAACAAAGCGTCAGAAATAGTGCGACCAGCTTGGTGCGCCCATAATCCTTGCGACCCGCCGCCGTGAGATGAAGATTGCGATGCTAAAAATTGGCCTAACAGGTCGGAGTCTTCTTTGAGGGTTGCTGCCCGTTTCGCAGCGGCGAGGCGAGCGTGTTGAGCTGCTTTAGCACGGTCACCAGCGGCGCGGGCTGCTGCTGCTGAGAGTTGTAATTGTTTCCATTCAGACACACCGCCGCTGGTGTGACCGCCAGCGAGGAGGCGCACTGGATCCCACACGACTGGTGTTATTCCTTTCCCGATCATCTCATCGCATAAACGTCCTGACGGTTCGAACCCGTACACCCGCCCTTTGCTGCGCCGTGCTGGTGCAGTCAGGTTGATCAAATCTGTTTTCACTGATGTGGCGGTCACAGGACCTGGCCAGCGGGCGATGTTGGGTGGGATGAAATGCCGGGTTTTACCAGCACCGGTTGGGCCTAACACCAGTACTGGTAAACCGTCTGCAGCGACTGCGTGTTTGTGTTTGTCACGGCCTAACAGCACCCCGGGCGACGGGTTTTTCCAATCGTAAGGACCCGCGACCGGCCATTTAGCGAGCCGATACTGTTTCGGTGGTCGACCGAATTTGCCTTACCATCCGCGTAATACCTCGCAGCACCACCCACACTCCCACCGCCCGAACCGCCCGAACCGTAAAGCGACGCACTCTCACGACCTTCACCATTTCGAGGCGCATAATAATTAGCATGCCCAACATCAATTTTCGCAATATTCAACACTGCAAACCACCCCCAACAACAACAAACAGCTCACACCACAACCCCACCATCAACCTCTCAACAAGTGTTTGAGCTTCACACATTTCCGCTGCGAACATGACCCCGACAATGTCACATCAACCGAACACCGGCGGACAGTTTCACCGACCTCACAGCGGTAAAAGCAATTTATTGCAAGCGTGTACCCCCGTGGTGATGTACTACCTTTCGACTTTCGCTGTCTGGTAAAACATTTGCTCGTAAGAACAGATACGAACACGATAGTTAGCTCCATCGGTGGTTGCAACAGGTTGACTGTTAGGGTCGATCTGAAGTATCTGCAACCTACCGATGGAGGGTTTTATTATGGCACAGCGTTTAGACGCGAGGACGCGCGTTCTTGTTTGAGGTGTTGTCGCAGCAGGGTTTGAGTGATGCTGAGATTGGAAAGCGTTTGGGTAGGAACCGTGTAACGGTGTGGAGGGAGAAGACGCGTTGCGCGCAAAGCGTGTAAAACCTCTAAAACGGTACACGTAATCGTTGAAGTGTGGCAAATGTGACAGTTTGTTGATTGATAGCTGTTGTGTAGGAAATTAGAGTGGGGTGATGGTTTTAGTGGCAGCATCTGCGGTGGTGGTTCCTTCGTTGCATGATGCTCGTCGTGTGTGTGATGTGCTTGTTAGACATGGTGCTGGTTTGGTTTTAGTGTTCGGGTCGGTTGCTAAAGGTACTGCTGATCAAAACAGTGATATTGATATGGTCGCTGTGTTTGACGATTTAGGCGATTACTCATGTCGTCAAAGTGTTAGAGGTCGTCTTCAACATGGTATTGATGAAGTGACTAAAACGCCTGTTGATGTGTGGGTCACAGACCGACCTGAATGGCAGCATCGTACTACTAAAGTTTCCTCATCGTTTGAAGCAGCAGTTATAAGTGATGCCATCGTGTTATACGACCATCCAGCAAGCAGCGATGTTAACTGGGACAAGGAGATCGCAATGCCCGCAAACAATTATGATGAAGCCCTAGAAAGGCTGCACGACACAAAAAATGCGTTAAGCCAAGTATTGAACGGATTGTATGAGAGCGCACGGGAGCGTTTAGAAAAACAACGGCAAGACACCAGACTGTGGGCTGATGCTCGTTATGAGCGTATGGCTAGCTTGTGTGCTGATTCCCAAAAAACTATTGAATGCGCTTTCAAAGCTGTTATATGCCTTATAGGAACTAAAGCTGCGCGCACCCACTCCATAGCAGACCTAGCAGAAGCTATCCCTGACCGATACAACAACGTCACCGCCCCGGCGATGTCTCGGTTGAACCGGATCAAACCCAGTGCTATCACACTGTGGCACACCGCTGGACCGTACTCAAAAGCCCGACCAGCGCTCACATTAGAAGAAATCGAAGACACAGCCATCGAACTAGCACACATGGCTCACACAACTGCTGCTGCGCTGACCACCCATTTCGCCAGCCACACAGAAGCTGTTAGCGACCTAGCCCACATTGTTACCCAAACCGAAACAGCACTAACAGCCTGCGATATTGGTCAAAACACTCCACGTTCACTATTCCCACCAAAACCACGAGACCACCCTAACCTAGACATTGAAATCTAAAAACAAACATAAAACCACCACACACAACACCAAAAACTATCATATCTTATATATTCTCAACCCCTAACATTACATAATGAGTATTCTCAACATTTTTAAGCTGTGGGTTGTTGAGTCTTAGCAAAAGCGTTGAGAGTGTCTAACATCGTATCTGTGATCCGACTGCGCTCTGCTGAGGTGATTGTCTGACCTGTAGGCAGGTAGTCTTCCAGTGCTTCCCAAAAATCGTGAGACTGTTTAGGTGATCGAGCTATTCTCTGCACGAACCTATGTCGCCTCACAGGTTTTCAGCCGCTTGGTTTCAGTTCATCAGCGCAAGCAACAGCATCATCTAGCGACACGTTCAATGTGTTTCGCAGGTAGTTGAAGTCGTACCAGTCGCGTGCTTTGCGGCGTGAAGTGCCAGCAACAATTTTCATCCCTGCTAAAGCCTCTAATGAAGCGCAAGGAATCTCTGATGTAGCGGTAAGCCATGGGCTGCGAGTTTCTAAAGGCAACACCACTGTTTTGCCTTCAAGATAGGAGCTTCGCACTGTATCGGCTTCAAATTTGATTTTCCTTCGCTCACCATCGAAGCCTTGATAAAAGAACAGTACTTTAGGGAAACGCGCCTCACTGGATGGGACTACCTCAGTGTCCGAAAAACCGATATCGCTGCACGCCTCTTTAGTTGCATACAATAAACCATCCACAGTGTCGTCACTTGTCCAAGAAAAATCTAAATCTTCCGAATACCGTGCAGGGTTTCCGGCATGCATTTTATGAAGACAAGTCCCACCAATAAACACAAGAGACTTCGCAAGAGGGATTTCAGAGAGTTTGTGTAATATGCCTTCTAACAGCAAATCCTGCTCAACTTGTTCATATTCAGTCCATGGGTGAGTCAACTCCCATTGTTCAATAGTTACTCGATCTAACATGTAATATCAGGGTGTAAATCGTCCCACTGCCTAACGCCCCACAGCCCACTCACTGCTACTGGTGGGTCATACTTATCAGGACATTTTTCCAACTCCACCATGCGTAAATGGGATGGCATCGTGGAGCGTAAAGGGTCTAAATCGAAGTCACGCTTCACATAATTAGATATTTTCTCTAAAAGAAACCCTACACGTTGTCTTGTTTGAAGCGAATATAAAAGCCCTGTTGCAGCAATTCTGTCTGCATCTATTAGCGAGGGTTGCTTTAGACCTGGGTCTAGGAACTCGCAAAAAGCGTTTAGTTGAGAATCTATAAACAAGCGATTACAGGTTGAGAACAGATCGAATAAAATCACCTCAGGTGTGCCGACTGTTATAGAACATAAATGCCCTGTCCAACTTTGAATAGATTTTTGTTGCGTAGGTATTATCGAAGCATCTTCTTTACGAAACACCCTTAGACGAGATACTCCACCAAAAACGCGGCTTCGGACATGTCCACTAGTAGCTATGTGCGTGGCAAAGACTGCTTGATGTGCAGCTCCAAAAGCGGCTGCACCTGACATGCCGGTTATGTAATACTCATATCCCAAGTGCCGCATCATAGGGTCTATAAAAGTCTTAACATTGAGACGTTTTGGTGATACGACTGGCACCCAGCCGCCATTGGTAACGCACAGCATTTCGTTAGCTTGACGTGCTCCTCGTAGTCGTGTAGACACTTGAGCTGGACTGCATCCAATCCATTCACCAATCTCAGTGGAAGAAGCAAACTGTATACCTTCTTCTACCATCATGTCTCGTAAATCGCGAGGCGATACCAGAGTTCCCACGAACACCAGTCTACCATATTGCTGCTAAAATTGTTTCGCTAATGAGCTTAGTTAGAACTCAGCGGCACCTCTTCTAGTCGTTCCCCATGCCTGCAGAGATTATTTGGTCCTGCTGCTATCAGATTCGCTATTTCATCAGAAGACACAGGCGCGTAATCCCATACGTCTACACCAACGTTGATCTGTCTTCCTTTTTGCCGCCATTTTTCGTGGATATGCCCGTGCAATAACCAGCTCCCATCGTCTACAGGTCGTAAATGCTGGTATTTCTGATCATATTTAGGGTCTAACCTGTAAGGGAAATGATCTAGTTTGACGCTATGAGAACCGATTGTGTGCGGATCGGGATTGTCTACGATGTCTTCGAAACCTCCCAGCTTGTAATAAGCATCTCGTGCTTTCACATGGTTGCCTTTGTGCGCCCAGCAGCGATCATGGTTGCCTGGCACAAGAATTTTATGTCCTCGCAGGCGTGCCACATGGCGTCGAAGAGTTGCGTGATTACTTCCCATAACCACATCGCCTAATACCCACACCTCATCGTCAGCGGAGATACGCTCATTCCAACGCTCTACCATCGCCTCGTTCATCTCACCTACAAAACTGAAAGGACGCTCACAGTAACGGATGATATTGCTATGCCCAAAATGATGATCGGATGTGTACCAGACAGACATGATCGGATAATACTCGCTTAGGGATGCAGTGGTTTCAGAGGGTAAAAGTAGCTAACGCGGTAAATGACGGTACAAGGCGGCAGCGATATTCGCCTAACACTGCCATCTGAACCGTTTCCTATGTACTATTTGAATAACTTCTCTATATCCATATCAGCACTAGGTGATACTTCTTCTGCCGCTTCTTTGTAGATGCGAGCATTGTCTAGAAGGGCTCTTTTATGCGGCTCAGATATACCTTCGGTGGCAGCGCGTTTTTCGCAAATAAGCGCCAGGAATTTCCACTGGCCAGCCAGTCTATGCATCTTCACCAGATGCATTTCACAAGCATCTTGTTCTGCTATCAGCTTTTGGTGTGTTTCTTTATCCACCTCAAGCTTCATATCTGTCTCGTCTGCTAGGTGTAGTGTCCATGGAAGTTGTTAGCTCCACTATTGGGTGAGCCTGTTGTATCAGTGTGGTGGTTATTGACTATTGCACTGAGCTAAGGAGGCTCAATATCACATTCTAGTGTACCTTTGACTTTTGTGGGCAGGTTGGTGGTTGTTGCGCGGATTCAAGTTGAGATGCCTCAGGCTCATGTGGTTGCGCAGATGGGTGTTTCGCGGGTTGCGGTGGCTAAGTGGTGGCATTGCTGGCAAGTTGAAGGTGATGCTGGTTTGGTGGATCGGTTGTCAAAGCCTCACCGGTCACCGAGGCGTATCAGTGCTGGGGTTGAGGTTAGAGTATGTGGGTTGCGTTGTTGGAAGCGTTGGGGGCCCGCTCCTATAGCAGTCTGACTGAAAATGTGAGCGTCTACGGTGCATCGTGTTTTGGTGTGTAACGGTTTGAGATGTCTGTCAGGGATTGATCGGTCTGCTGGTAAGGTGATACGCCGTTATGAACGAGCTGAACCTGGTGATCTGATACATATTGGACATCAAAAAAGTAGGTAAAATCCTCTCCTAGAGGCGGATGGAAAGTTCATGGCAAAGGGAACACCGTATCTTGTGGAACCTGCCGGCGACTAAGACTGGGTTACAGCTACTCACATGTAGCAATAAACAGGTCACAGCCGCTTGGCTTACGTGGAGGCACTCGACAACGAAACCGCTGTCACACTTTGCGAGTTCTTTGGGTGAGCCCGTCTATGGTTCCGCTCCATTGGAGTGACTGTAGACGAAATCATCACAGACAACGGAGCTAACTTCAAATCCAAAAAATTCGTTGAACAACTCGCTTACCAAGCCATCACACATACCTTCACCAAACCCTACCAACCCCAAATCAACAGCTAAAGCTGAACGGTGCAACCGTACCCTCACAGAAGAATTCTTATACAACTACAAACTCAAAACGACAACCCGACCGCAGACGTCGACTCCAAACATGAACACACCACTACAATCTCCACCAACACCACACCACCATCAGCGACACACCCGCATCACGCGTAAACAACCTTTACGCAAAAATCGCTTAGTTTGGGGTGTACCACAGGTTTGATGTATGCCTGAAAACTATCTTGAAGCGACATGTCGTAGGCTATTTGCATCGCTCCGATTTCTATGGTTTCCATCTCAGAGCGTTTGTGGTTGCCATCATTCCAGCAGGTAGCCTCAATATCTAACACTGTGATGATCTACTGAGGTGACTCTAACAAGAATTTGTCCATCTCATATATGGTAGGAAACAGAGAGCATAGCGTGCATGTGGTGACACTGTAACCGCCACTCCCCTCCCCTGTGGCAAGCTGTTTACACGAACAATTCGCACAAAAAAGGGTAGAGACCATGTAAGATTGATTGCAGATTCAGCACAATCGCAAGGAGTTGGTCATGCGCTTTGCCACGGTACGAGTTTCACTTTTTTTCTTCTTTTTGGCCCTGCTAGCTGGAGTGACACTATTGGTTGTGTCACTTGTCGAGGTTGCCGTGGGTGCTCAGCGTTCGGCACAGGCGCAGAACTTGCCTACGGTTTCGGTGTCGTGTCCGGCCTCGGCGGCTGCGGTGGCACAAAATGCCGTGACACCCGGCGCAGTGGTATGCACATTCACTGTCGCGCCAGCGCCAACAGGGTCGCTGACGATCCAGTATTCAGTTGCTGGTGTTGGCAACCAAACCCTTGACTATTCGCAAAGTCTGGTCACCTCTCAAGCATCTGAAGCAGAACATATTTACTATACGGCCGATACTACATCGGTGACGGTGGCTTTAGTAGCCGACAGCACATACACCATCGCCAATCCGAGCGCGGCAACCGTTGCTGTGGGAACGTCCGCTGCCTACAGCGGGGTCGGATTGCACGTCAATGAGACTGGAGCGCTTGACGGCTACACGCTGCTGACCGGCGTGTGGCACAACAGCGTTTATCTGATTGACAATGAAGGTCGAAAAGCCTATAGCTGGGACATTCCCGATCGTTTAGTGAAGCTTCTAGACAGCGGCAACCTGGTAACGGGAAACATCGGCTTAAGTGTCAGCGAAATCGGCTCTGACGGAACAGCGGTATATCAGTACACAGCCGCTGAACTCCATCACGATGTTGCCAAGCTAGCCAACGGTAACTTTTTATTCATCAAATCAGAATATTACACAAGAGCACAATCTATCGCCGCTGGCGCGGACCCTTCCTGCCTCGGCACTAAGGGGTTGGAAGTAGACTCGATCATCGAGATCAAACCCACTGGCTCGAACGGCGGGACCGTTGTCTGGAAGTGGAACGTCTGGGATCATCTGATTCAAGATCATGACTCCACCAAAGACAACTATGGCACGATCGCTGATCATCCCGAACTTATCGATATCAACTATGGGATATGTCAGATACGCGACGGCAGCAACGGATTTTTACAAAATCCGCACCATCTGACGCACCTTAACTCCATAGATTACAATGCTTCTCTGGATCAGATTTTGATCACCTCCCGTCACTTCAGCGAAGCCTGGGTGATCGACCACAGCACGACCACAACGGAGGCGGCGACCGGTTCCGGTGGCAATAGCAACCAAGGCGGAAATCTGCTTTACCGCTACGGCAACCCGCGTACCCACGATAACGGGAGCAAAATCGATCAGCGATTGTTCTTCCCACACAACGCCCATTGGATACCCAGCGGGTTGCAGGGCGCAGGGAACGTGTTGATCTATAACAATGGCCATGAGCATCCCGGGTTCCTGCGCAACTACGCATCGGCAGATGAGCTGGCCTTCCCCTCCTCAGGCCATGCCTACTTGCGGGCTGGTAAGGGGTTCATGCTGCCGACTCTTTTGTGGACTCATCGCCTTGCTGAGCACACTTGGATCATGTCGAACGCTCAGCGACTGCCCAACGGCAATACGCTCATCACCGAGGGCAACCACGCCAGAATCAGCGAAGTGACATCTGACGGGACGGTGGTCTGGCACTACATTTCCCCACTCGCCAGAGGAACTGAGATTGTACCCAAAGGCGACTCTCCCGCTAACTCCAGCGACACTTGGGTGTACCGCGCTTACAAATACGCCGCAGATCATCCAGGTATCACAGCGTTGACGCTGATACCGTCCGCTGATCGCGTTCCGCTCACCACACCGCCACCGGTTTGCACGGTCACTCCAACCAGCACCGATCTAGTCGACCTGGTGAGAAGCTACCACGAAACCAACCGCACCAGATCCGACTACAGCCATAACTGGCTACGCGTCCTCATCGCTTTCGGGGTCGAAACCTCCGACACACTTGAACCCTTCACAGCCACAGAAGCAACCGCAGCCGAACAGATCTGGAACGGCTGGCAAGCAGTCCGCCAAGAACTCGAACGCATCGAACAAGAAAAAGCGCTATGTGCTTCCCCCACAACACCGGTGGTGAGTATCACTGCAGGCAGCGATGTGACTGAAGGCAGTGCGGCGTCGTTCACTCTCACCGCGAGTCCTACGCCGTCAAGTTCACTTACTGTAACAGTGAACGTAACCGCATCCGGCAGCTTCGGCGTCACCACCGGCAACCGTACAGTCACCATTCCCACCAGCGGCACAGCCACCCTCACAGTATCAACCACCGGTGACACCACCGACGAAACCGACGGTTCAGTCACCGCAACAATCACCGACGGCGCAACCTACGACGTAGACTCCACCGCAGCCTCAGCAACCGTCAACATCACAGACGACGACAACCCGCCAACACCGGTGGTGAGTATCACTGCAGGCAGCGATGTGACTGAAGGCAGTGCGGCGTCGTTCACTCTCACCGCGAGTCCTACGCCGTCAAGTTCACTTACTGTAACAGTGAACGTAACCGCATCCGGCAGCTTCGGCGTCACCACCGGCAACCGTACAGTCACCATTCCCACCAGCGGCACAGCCACCCTCACAGTATCAACCACCGGTGACACCACCGACGAAACCGACGGTTCAGTCACCGCAACAATCACCGACGGCGCAACCTACGACGTAGACTCCACCGCAGCCTCAGCAACCGTCAACATCACAGACGACGACAACCCGCCAACACCGGTGGTGAGTATCACTGCAGGCAGCGATGTGACTGAAGGCAGTGCGGCGTCGTTCACTCTCACCGCGAGTCCTACGCCGTCAAGTTCACTTACTGTAACAGTGAACGTAACCGCATCAGGTAGCTTCGGCGTCACCACCGGCAACCGCACCGTCACCATTCCCACCAGCGGCACAGCCACCCTCACAGTATCAACCACCGGTGACACCACCGACGAAACCGACGGTTCAGTCACCACAACAATCACCGACGGCGCAACCTACGACGTAGACTCCACCGCAGCCTCAGCAACCGTCAACATCACAGACGACGACAACCCGCCAACACCGGTGGTGAGTATCACTGCAGGCAGCGATGTGACTGAAGGCAGTGCGGCGTCGTTCACTCTCACCGCGAGTCCTACGCCGTTAAGTTCACTTACTGTAACAGTGAACGTAACCGCATCAGGTAGCTTCGGCGTCACCACCGGCAACCGCACCGTCACCATTCCCACCAGCGGCACAGCCACCCTCACAGTATCAACCACCGGTGACACCACCGACGAAACCGACGGTTCAGTCACCACAACAATCACCGACGGCGCAACCTACGACGTAGACTCCACCGCAGCCTCCGCAACCGTAAACATCACAGACGACGACAACCCGCCAACACCAGCTGTGGATGCGGCGACAGTGGTGATCGCTGATCAGGTTGTCGGTGAGGGTGATGGTTGGGGTGGTTGGCATAATTTTGTTGCTGTGCTAAGCAAGCCGGTGGATCATTTAGTGACCGTGAGATGGGTGACTAAAGCTATTGGCAGTGGGACTGAGTTTGCCTCTATTGGCGATGATTTTGGTGGGCGAGGTGGGACGTTAAGGTTCCGTCCGGGCTTCACTAGGGCGCATTTGGGTGTTTATGTGAGGGATGATTTTATTAAAGAGTCCAATGAGAAGTTCCAGATCATGTTGTCAGATCCTAAGAGTGTGGAGATCGGCGACGGGCAGGCCATCATCACCATCAAAGACAACGACTAACCCAAACCCGGCCCGACTCTAGACAACGCTGCGAAGACCAAGTGGCAGAGCTACTAACCCGCTAAGCGATGTGGTTATGGGAAGTAATCACGCAACTCTTCTACGCTATGTTGCCCGCCTGCTGTGTTTGCTTGCTTGCTGAATATAATTTGTTTTTTATATAACATAGCTGTTATTATGCTCACCCCTTGCAGCCACAGCTGGTGAGCGGTCTCATAAGTGTGAAAGGAGAAGATATGGACGAAAAACAAAAGGTACTAGGAGAAAGCAAAAGTAGTGATTGATCGATGCCTGATCCTCTAGCACAATCTTCAGGTGATCGGTGGGCGCAGGCACACACATCTTCAGCGCCAATAAAGCCTAGCCGTGTTTCTTTGCGGGGATTTGGCAAAGTGATACTTGGCGGGAGTCTCATTGTTGCTGTGATCGTTGGTTTGATGTCTAACAGTTTTGGCGTGGTGCTAGCTTGTTTTTGTGTGTGCTGGGGGCTGCATGTAACCGCTGCTACAGCTCAGATACAAGGTAAAAGACAGCACAACGCTTCTTCTCCGCATGTTCTTAGGCTTATATATAGTTGGGCAACGTTGCTAGCAGCAGGATTGCTGGCATGGTCTGCTGCTAGTTTGCTGGTGGCAGTTTGATTACAGTGTTATCTCGTTTGGTGTGCTCAGTTTTGGGCATCGCAGTTTTATCTACCTGCTTTGCTGGCGTGTCTGTGGCCCAACCTCAAGATAACGAAAACTCTGTTTTAGCCTCACAATGTCAGGCTCTGGCAAATGGAGAGTTTGCGGTAAACGTACTCTTTTTGGTGGATGCTTCTTCAAGTCTTCAAAGGAACGACCCCAATAAACATAGGGTTACAGGGGTTGTGCGATCTGTGGCCACTTTGTTAACCTTATCGACAAATTATGGGGACAACGTGGATATTCGTGTAGCTGTAGACGGGTTCAGCGATGAGTACCTCCAACACATCAACTGGTCAACCACCGAAGAGGCAAATAGAAGTCTTGCTAGCGCTGCAATACGCGACAAGATTGGGGCAACTATTACATGGACTGATTATGAGCGTGCTTTAGAAGGTGCAGCTCAAAGGTTTCAACAATCACAACGCTCTAGTTGCAATGTGTTGGTTTGGTTTACAGATGGCGAGCACGACACAGAAGAACCGGGCGAGCTAACGCCTGCTGAAAACTTGGTGCTTAATCAGCTGTGTGGCGCAGATGGAGGTAACCCTGAAGTTAGCCAGATGACAGTAGATGCTAATGTCATAGTTTTATCTGCAGTGCTAAGCCAACCTGGTGCAATTGTGTTAGAGCATTTACAGCGACTGTATGGCGCAGATAGCACAAACCCATGTCCTGTTCCATTGCGCGGTAGCTACAAGCCTTATGAAAACATTAGCGATTTAGCTGGCCAGCTAGACGAGATTATTGGCGAACACATCGCATCTTCGGTTTGTGAGGGGCAGTTGCCAGGCGAGAAGTGCGGAACAGACGCTGCACCGCCCGAGCAAGAATATACAATGTGTGAGGTTAATCAAGTAGCGGATGAATGCATTTACTCGTTTTCTTTAGATGAAGGTGTGGATGCTTTTCGCTTGTACATAGACAAAACCGAGTTAAGGCGCGGTATTTTGTATCCCAAAGAGATCGGGTTTGAACTTATCTCTCCTGATGGGCAAAGATCGGAGCAAGTGCGCTCAGCCGACGCCGACGAGTCGGGATGGGTTAATGTGCAGCCTTTCAACTTTTGGGTTTTCCGCCCCTATGACAGTCGCCAAGAAGTGATTGGACATCGCGCAGCTTTTCCAGACACTGCACAATGGGAGGGAACATGGAAAGTAGTGTTTTGGGGCACAACCTCGCGTGGGCGCCAAGAAGCATCTCAGATAGCTGCTGCGGTGAAGCGTGTATCATCTGAGTCACCTAAGCTTCGGGATGCAGAAATCAACAGTGAGGGCGATCTCGTGGGCTATGTGGATGTTCCCAAAAGTGTGAGCGCTGCAATCTCTAATAAGGGTGATTCTTTACATTTCGCGCCTGCTATTTTTGAACCGACGACAGAAAAAGCTGAACTAATCTATCCAACATGGTCAAACGATACAGGGGACATATCTGTTGACCCAATCCCTGTTAACACAGAAAATGGAGATTTTTCTGTTAAAGATATGATAGGGACGCTTATTCGTAGAGACGCTGAACTCAAACCACGAACAAAACCCACCAGCCCAGATTGCAGTGTTCAAGGGGGCGGTAATATCAGTCAAATTATAGACAACGGGCAAGATGTGGTGCTTCAACCCACAATCATTCAATCATTTAGTTACGGTCCAAGTCCAGAACTAAGACAATGGCGCAGACCTATATCTCCTCCGGTGCCAATCACATCAGCTTTTAAAAATGCTAGAGATCGATCAGATGCCAACAAGTTCGGAAAAGATGTGAGCGCGTGTCAAGGCCGCCAAAAAGTAGTTGAGTGGATGAAAAATGTAGAAGCTAGTGGTGGACGGCTGCTACCCAATAAGTTAGAAATAGTCACAGGTTTACAGCCTCCCAACGGTGCTACACGTAATGTAGATGTGCGTTTGCGTTTATCAGGCGGAGCAGGTGGCGGTGATTGGTCTGCGCATCTTGCTAATGGCATTATAACCATTCCTCAAAAAGGGTCATCTCTCATCGTATTAGGAGAAGATAGGTGGGAGTGCTCATCACAGGGTGGTTGGCCACCTACTCCAGTGGGGCAAGGGCGCTTGGGTTGCGATTCTTTAGAGATCGAATCACAAGGTGTTGAAGATATATCTGTAGCCGCGACGGTTACAGTTAATGCTGATTTCACTGCTTTACGCAAGCATTTAGACGATATTCGATGGCATGAAGAAGCTTCACAAGATCACCGCGATCAGCTAGAGCGCTTGCTAGCTAATAACCAAACAGCACCGTTAACTTCAGGTCAGGCATCTGTAGTAATCCCATTCCCTGGTAACCCTTGGCCGTTATTTTTAGTGTTGCTTGGGGTTCTGTTGCTCACGGTGGCTGCTTTAGGGGTTTGGCGGAGACGATGGGTACCTATAGGTTTACCAGAGTATGTTGTGGTGCCGCTTGTTGACTCACCTCAAGCAGCAGAACCAGGTGTTTGCGCCGCGTTGGTGAAACGCGCTACTCAAGCTCACATGGGCTTAGTTCGTTTACGTACCTCATGGCTACGCCCTCTAGCAGGAATCGCTCCTAACATTGTTGCTACCGCAACATCGCAAACAGGCGACTGCTGGTCTGAAGGCAGACGTGTAAAGCGAGGTGGCAGGCTTGTAGCCGTGCTTGGAGATCGGCTATCAGACAAGTGGGTAGCCGTGTCGGATAAAGACGATATTCCAAAAGTAGTTATTTGGGATATACCGCCTGAAGAAGCAGCAAATGACCGTGCCGACTATATTGCTGATGCCAAAAATAGGGCTGTGTTAATATATGACGCTATCCAAGCTGAAAACACCGAAAATGCTAGCGCCAGCAATAGCAATAGCGGTAGCAATAGCAGCCAGGCAGAACCCAAGGGCACGGATTCTGATCCTTTAGCAGAAACCCTTTCAGAGCCCGCGCCTACAACCACAGATCCGTTTAGCAATGACGCTTTAGCAGACTACGATCCGTGGTCCAACGATCCTTTAGCAGATTAATCCTGTTTTAAGTAGGAGAAAGGCAGATATCCGAATGCAGCCAGTCCTAATGGTGGGGTGCGGCGGAAGTGGCACCAAAGTAGTACGTCACATACGCGAAGCTGTACATAAGCGTTTGCTAGAAGTTGAGTGGGAGCTTGGTATTCCTGAATGCTGGCGTTTTTTGGGGATAGACACCCCTATTACACAAGAAGCCGCTTCTGAAATCCCACCACTACCTGCTGACGACTACATATCGATAAGCAGCAAACACCGCACTTACCCTGATTTGTATAGGTCGCTAGAGGCACAACAAGATGCTGGAGGCAAGATTCGTGCTAGCGATCTCAGCGGGTGGATACCCGATCCTGAACGTGCCAGAGTGCCTTTAGCTAAAGGTGCCGGCTCAAGCCGTGCTATTGGTAGGGCTGCAGCGTTAAATACTTTTCACAGTTCTGTGGACGATATGTTGCGTAACGCTTTTCAAACAATACGTGGCGCACAGCACAGCTTAGACGCGGTGGCACGCCATCTTGGCTGTGCAGTGGCAGCAGATTCGGAACGTGGATTGCAAGAACCTTTAGTGCTAGTGTGTTCATCCATCGGCGGTGGGACAGGGGCAGGAGTGGCGCTTGATGTGGTCACTTTGTTGCGAGCAATCGACCCAGCAGGCGCTCATCCCGTGCTGGCGTTGTTGTCTAATGACATATTTGAGATGGACAATAAGAGTGGTTTGGCTGCTAACTCGCTTGCATTTATTAGCGAGATGCTCGCTGCTTACTGGAGTCGCGAAGGACAATTTAACGATTTACCTTTGGTGCCGCGCACTGTGAACACCCGCGGCACAGGCCCGCATTCAATTTTTTTGATCGGACGAGAACAACAAGGCGGGTCCAGCTTTCAGTCAACTTCTGAAGTGTATTTAGCAGTAGGTGATGCACTATCAACTTGGGTTACGTCTGATGTGGTGCAAGAAGAGATTACCAACTTTCTTGTTGCTAACTGGCAGGCTGCCTCCAGCCAAAAAGCTACCTCGCTTGGTGGTGGGTATCCGTTTGCTGAAGACAGTCAAGACGGTGTTTTGTCTTCATTTGGGGTATCTAAGGTTTCTGTTGGCCGAGACCGTTTCAACCGATGGGCAGAACATAAATTAGCGCGCACAGCTATGGGCATGTTGCTTAACGGGCATTTGCGGCTCAGCGTGACACGGGACCCTAAACTCACAGATGAAGATTGGGTTGAGCAGTTAGGTTCAGAACGGGCGCAAGCAGTGTTTTCAGCTGAAGTACGCGCAAACGATTCTGGGGGTGGTTTAGCTGCTGTTGAAGATTTTTTTGCTAGTAAGAAGGACTTGGCGGATCGTCGTGCTGAAGCATTAGGGCAGCTTAAAGAAGGTGTTGGTAGTCAGGCGATGCCCGCTTCAGCAATGCGAGATCAGGTCAAAAACAAGGCCACTAAAATCAAAGACGATTTTGCCCGTTTGTTTGATGCTCAAGAAGCCACCGAATGGCGTAAAAAACTAGTTTTCGACACTTGTCGTGCTGTTTCTGAAATAGCAGCATGGTCATCTTTACCAGTCGCTGTAAGCGCTATAGAAGGTGCTATGTCTATAGCACAAAAGCACGTGAATAACTTAGCAGAAAAAGCTAGAAGATACATGCACGAGTATAATGACAATGTAGATGGTGGATTGCAACAAATTGGATATGCCTCTGGCAACCTAGCACCAGGTAATGCATCTTTAGATGATGCACTAGACAAAATGTCAGTGGGGCTAGCTTACAACTGGGGAGCTAATCAACTCAATATTGCTGCCGACCTTGTCAAACACGCTCAAAAAGAGGTTTTGGAGGAGATATTTCGTTTGTTGAACAGCACTGGTAAGGCACTTCTAGAAGAGTTAGATACAGAACCTGTGTCTGAATGGCCTGAACCTAGCGAGTCTGGAATATCAGTGAAATATCATCCATCAGCTATAGAACTGCCATTAGAGAGTCACGACCAGTGGATGGAACAGCTAGCGGAGCTATGCAATGAAGCCAATGAGCCTGGGGTGCAATGCGGTAATCTGCCAATTGATCCTGTCAGATATTTGATGGTGGCGGGACACCCAAATGGGCTTTTAGATGAAATACCCTCATTGTTACGCCCTAAGAGTGGTTCTAGTTGGTCACCAGGGCAATATGCCACCTTGGAATGCGATGCTAGCGCAGAGCGATGGTTGGAATCCTTTAGGATGTGGGCTAACAGGGCTGGTAGTAGTTATCGCAGATATGTGGGAGAGGGGCTTGCTGCCTACCTATCACAGGTCGACCCACATACTCAGCAAAATCGTGTAGATTACACAGAAAGGCTGCGAAGGTTCCGTCAGAATCTGTATATGGCTAAGCAGAAAAGCAGTCCAATGATGTGCCTAGCTGACAACCATCCCCCACGTATCAATTTTATTAAACAAGCCTTTCCCTTCAAAGACGGTGATCCTGCTGCTGGTGTTGTAAATGATGTGATTGGGGAAATGGGAAAACAGTGGTCACCTGCGCTCAAAGACATGCCATCGGTAATGTTGACTAGTTATTTTGAAGTGCCCGTGCATCCACTCACAGTACGTTCGCTAACTGAACCTATAGCAGATGAGGTGTTAAATAGCGGGGACACACTATCATCGGTTTTCTGGCAGTGGCGACGTTCGCGACCCTTGGATGCTTTTGTGCCGTTACCCCGTGAACCCCTAGAGAACATTATCCGTGGCTTTGCTATAGCACGGTTATGTGGTTTGATGACCGCTGAGGTTGATCGGGCTTGCAAAATTGTTTCACCTGATGGGCGCTCTACAGCCGAGTTTCCGTGGCCGTTGCTAACCCAACCACCTATTCCTGCCGACATCTTAGCCGCACTACTTGAAAGTTTGGCTTTGTGTTACGGTGCCGCAAACAGCGAGGAACAAGAACGCCGCTTACACTCATATAAGATTCTCCACAATATAGGTTCCACGCATATCACCAACCCGGTATCTGATGTGCTTCGCAAAAACCTTGAAGCTGGCCATCACAATTCGTTTCAACCGTTATGTGACCCTAAAATTGCTGGTACCAACAAAGATGACCGCATCGCATCTGCTGAGCAATATCTAAAAGAACAGATTGATCGTTTCAAGCGATGTGGCGATCAAATTTCGTCAAAACTCATACCACGCGACAGAACCGGTTCACCTGAAAAAGGTGTGCTGACAGGTGAGCTAGCAGTTTTATATATCCCCGTTTACGAACAACTCATTGAATCACTTAAGTCTGACTACATAGAAGCAGACGAAGTATGAGTATGTCGCCTGAGCGCGCTGGCAGGTTTGTTCTTGTGCTTACTTTGCCAGAAACCACTCAAGCAGCAGTAGATTTTTTGCGAGTGTGCGCCAAGTTAGGTATTTTGCAACGCACCGCTATCACTGATTTTAGAAAGGCTAGTGAGCAACAAGGCGAAGCTCAAGCATGGCATTGCAAAAGTGATCACACTCAATCACTGAGCACCGTATTCAATGAGCAAGAAGTTACAGCAATGTCAGTGCTGTCCCTGCGCCCTTACGGGATGACCGCTGAGCAGTACGCAGATGAAGACTACGCATTGCAGGCTATTCAAAACGTCCTTCCAACCGGCTTACGCAACTCTTTACGTCTAGCTACGGTGGCACCAGCGCTACCTGAAGGTTCTGCTGGAGATGCACCTTTTAGTTCGTATTGGGATTTTCATTTGGTGTGTGATGGGCGTGCTGCCTCCTCTGGTTCGCAGCAGTCGCAAACACTTGATGCGAAATCAGATGCAGCACTAGCACAAGCGTTGTTAGCAGGGCTGAGCGCTGTTGGAGGTTGGAATTGCCCTTCAGAAGGGTTCACGGAAATCACCCCTCATGATGCCGGAATTATGGGGGTGAGGTTTTGCCATGCGTCTATGCGGGTAATTTGTTCAACACACACAGACTACGGAGCAAGAAGTGGTGTTATCCCCCAGTCAACACCATGGCCTCTTCCACATGGAGGTAATTCAGAAGCAGCAACATTTACCTCAGTCCCGCCAAAACAGGTTGCTGTTGAAACCGCTCATGTTATGGAGCTTATTTGTCACGCGCCTAAACCCTCACCACCATTTAAATCTGCCAACATCAAATTTTGGGAACCGGTGCCTACTGCTGCTGTTCAATCAGATACCGAGAAGGCTATGTGGGGTTTATTAACTGCCACAGGGTTCCAAGATCCCAACACGGAAACCGAAGATATATCTGTTGATTACGTAGCCAGAGAACAAGCAATGCAAGCACATATTCGCTACCTCATCGAAACAGGCGGCATAGAAGCGATGGAAGCTGCTTTAATTGAAAGCGGTGTGGATATACACGGGGATGTGGCTGCAGAAGCCGAGAAACCAACACCTAAATCGTGGGAAGCTTTGTATCAAACATGTTTTAGCTTGGTAGATGGCGGGCAACTGCCTCACGGCGTTGAACGACCTCAAGGTCAAAATAGTTCTCAGCTTGTTTGGCTAGATACCCACAAAATTATTCCTCCAAATACTGCAAGCTCCCTCACAAACAGCAATGAAAAAGCCCCCAAAAGCTATGCATATAGATTCAAATTCCCAATCAATAAACCTAAATCTCTCGCACCTGCAAGCACGGAAGCCTCCGCTTCTAGCGAACAGACTATAAACGAAGAACAACCTAAAAAGTCTATACCCAATGATGTGCCTAAAACCTCTAGATTTCCTCCACCTGATGCTACAAGCTCTGAGACCCCAAAAAGCGCTGACAAACAAGAAACTAAACCTGCAGACCAAGAACCTAAAACGGAGCACAAGGAGTTTCAAACCGCAAACACCCAAAGCGGACAGTTTGTGCTACGGCTTCAGCAAACTTTGCAAGATGCAGTTGCAGAGGTGATTGATAATTTCTGCAAGCATGCTTGTCTTAAAAACGATGAAGCAGAAAAATATGATGTAGCAATCAAAGCACAAAGAGATGCTCGCCGTTTTGCTGTTATCACAGCCGCTAGTTTGCTTATAGGTTTATTTTTTATTTTAGATCAGCGGTTTTCTATTATTAACACTATTTGGCAGACACTGTTTGGAGGTAATGCACCTTTAAGGTTGTATCCTCCTACATCTTTCCCATTAGTACCGCTTGTGGTTTTCGGTGTGCTGATCTTAGTAGCAATAGCACTCCTGCAAATCACATCAATCTACAAGAACTTTATTACTGCTGTGGATGCCCTTGAACTAGCTAACTATCAGCGCAAAAATAATGACGCTCAATTACTACATTACGCTAGTGAGTTTTTGCGTATGGCTGTGTTAGTTAGACAGTTTGCTGATCATCAAAGAGTAATCGCGCGCCTACTTCACGAACCATTTGGAGATTTAACAAAAGACGCTACAAGCAAAGAACCTGACTTGAGCTGGATTGACAGTGTTACTCTGCCTGCTGGCATGTTGCTTGGATCAGCATCTCTGACCAACGAAGTTTCAGAAGAAGATCGAGAAAAACTCGCGCAAATTTTTACTACAGGGTGGCTAACCGAACTACATCACGAAATTAAAAAAGCATGGAAAAGTGCCTACCAATATAAAATAGTTTCAGGTTTTGAATTACCCGAACAAGACACCTCTGCCTACGAAACAGTACAGCACCGTCACCGACAAGGAAAAGGCACCGTTTTTGGTGCTCGCACTGATTGGGTTAAATTTGTGGAAAGCAACGAACATGGTGTTACGGTTGCACAAGATTGGGTGGAAAAACGCTTAAAAGAAGTTGCAACAGATGCTATGGCAGCACACACCAAAAACCTAACCTCTGTAACCCCATATGGAGGACGTATGGGCTGGTGGCCAAATGCTGAGGTTCTTTTGAATTCACGTGTGGTAGATCATTCATTTGATCTAAGCAGAATCACAGTGCCAACAGCTGCACGGCCTGGTCTTGCTGCCACTGTCTCTGTAGATACACAATCAGCTGAAAGCGCTGACGGTGAGATGCTAACCATGTTTCAATGGGAACTGCATATTACCAATGTTGTGGCACCGCAATCTTTAGCTACATATCACCTGCAGCCTCACTCCAATCAAGAACAATTTAGTAATTTTGCTGAAGAAATAGATTACGTATGAGATTGCCCAAAATATTGCGAATGTTTACCTGTTTAGCTTTGTTAGCCACAGGGTGTGCTAGCGATTGGCCTGAGGCTGTTCCCGACCACAATAACTGGCAGTTACGTTCTGCTCCTATTATGAGCTTCCCTACTATTGATGGTGATGATGTGGCAGAAGGCGGAGTGTATTATGCGGCACACAATTACGCTTTCAACTGGCAGGAACGCAGGTTAGCAGATGAACAGCATAACAATCTGTGGGTGCCAAGCCGTTTAGATGTTATTTGCAGAGATAGGAACAATGATGGTGATGGGGAAATAGAAGTGACTTTAGTACCATCAAATCTCATCCTAAAGGCATGGCCTCCAATTAGATGGGAAGCAGTTGAATTAGTATTCAGCAAGGATGAGAAAGAACAATCTCGCCCCATCCCTATGGTGGTAGATAAAGATAGCGAAGGCGGTATCTGGCCTTTTATTGGAAGAAGCATTGAAACGCAAGCAGGCAACTTGTACGCGCTAAACAGGTTCAGCACTGAACTTAAACGACATGCTTTGTCAGATTCCGCTACTGTAGATGCAATAATCACTTTCCCCGAAAACTCAAGCCCACCTATTACCATAAAGTTTCATTTAGGTAAAAAGAGCGGTGCTGAGAACTTGCGACGTTTGTTTGTGCGCTGCGGGGAGGTGTGGTGATTTCACATAACAAGTACCGTATAGGTGGTCTTGTGTGCTTGTTGGTGTTGCTATGTGTTACCGGTTGTGGTGCTGGTTCGGTGTCGCGCCTCGGCGTAGGCGGGCAATTGAGTACTAGCGGTGACCATCCCATCCCAATTGATGAGCAAGGTTGGGAAAACCTGAGCTACTTAGAATGTGATGAACACCGCAACACCCCTAACGGGAAATGGGTTGCATACTGGCCTTCCAAGTACAACGGTTCTGCTGCTAGCGCGCGGCAGGCGCTTTGCCCTTTGCCGTCTGAAACAGACGTTGAAGACCCACAAGCAAGGGGTAACTGATCACTTGCCGCTCTTTGTTCAGTGGGGTTGGTTTCGAGATTTATGGGGGAGACGGTGTGGTGTGTGAGAGGTTAGATATCACACCCAGCCTGCTAATACGCCAATAAACACTGTTGTACAAATAGCGATACCTACTAGGTAAGCTAATCCAGTTGCCCATTGCCTCCAAGGTGTTAGCGCTGGTGGTGGCGAGTAGTCTGAGATGCGATAGATGGCAGGTTTATTTTGCATTGCGCTTTTGTTCCTAATAAAGGGGTTCTATTTTTTGTCTACGAGTCTTTGGCCACCCGTTTAGTTCCCTTTGTTAGCAATTTTTCTCTTGGCAAGCTATACTGATGTGGAGTTTGTTTGGGATGAAGCAACGCACAGGGTGCTGCAAGGTGCATCTTGAAAGCCCTCTCCCTAAATAGCTCATCTATCTTTATGCCATTAAGAAAGATCTTTTTAACACTGTTTAGCATCTCAGCACTACTGTTGAGTTCCTTCACCCTTATTGGAGCTTCTTCCCAAAGCATCTTCGCCCCCTCGGTGGAGCGGTGGCGGGCGCTCGTGGAGGAGACCTTTCCCGCAGGTGAAGTAAACGATGTTCTTGCTGTTATACAGTGTGAATCTTATGGTGACCCTTCTCAGCGTAACATGGAAGAATGGGGTCAGGAATCGATTGGTTTGATGCAGATCAATGAGGGGTGGCTAACAGGCTGGGATGTTGAAAAATGGCGGTTTCCAGGCCACAATGGGCAACCCGTAGATTTACACGACCCTGCTACCAACCTGCGCGCCGCTAAATTCATCCGCTATTACGAGGATGTCACAGAACAAGAGGCATGGTCACAGTGGGCGTGTAAGCCAGATAACCTGAAATTGGGTTGACATTAAAATCTGATGCATGACACATATTTTATAAAACTCAAAATATCTTAAAATAATCTATTGACACCTGAAAACTAATCTTGTAAAGTGAAATTGCTGGCTTAAGCCATGCGTATCGGCCTTGAGGCCCCTGTTTAGAATCACGCCAAGAGGGACTCATGGGCATTACCCGCATTTTTGTGTGCTTGTTTGCGATCTTGTCTGCTTGTGCTACGGGGTGCGGCTCCACTCAATCAGCCGCTGTTAAGTTAACTGCCGAGACGGTTACGCAAACCTCTACGCCCCTGCTAATCAATGCACAACAAGATCGCTTAGAGCTTCTGCCGGATGAACCACCTGTCACACACGAAACAGCACTAGAACTTGATAATCCTAAAGATCAAGCAGTCAAAGTTTCACAAAACGCAGTTGTAACCTCTTCACCTATAACAAAAACCACCAAGCCTGACATCGCCGAAGTTCAACAAGCAACCCAAGATAGTCCTTTCTTTATGTTTGGCAATGATGTGCTGGCTTGGGATAACCAAGCCCTACCTGTTGTCCGCAAAGTTCCTGCAAGCCACAGAGCACTAGAAACCCTGCGCCAGCAGCTTGGACATCAAGATGGCACCATAGAAGATACTGCTAGCAGCCGTTTATGGCTTCAAGAATGCATCCGCTACCACCTGAGTGTCGCCGTGGAACCTTCTGATGCACTCAAAGGATTTTTAGCAGCTCAGGGGTTGTACTCATGCTTAGGCGGTTTAGCGCATCTAACCGAACTTGTGGCTAGATACTGGTGGAGCGATGCAGGCTTGGCTTGCATCGCAAACTCTGTTATGCATCATTCATTACATGCAGATGACGCTGCAAGACCTTTAGCCATTTGTGCCTCTCGCGGGTATGACCCTGCCCGCGTACACACCTCTGGTTGGCTTAAGTTACAGTGCTTAGAGCTAGTTGCGAACAACCCCAACGCAGCTTACCCACAAGCCATGGCTGATGCTTCATCTAACAGTGTAGAAGTTAACGCCTCTCTACCGTCTTGCTGGGAACCTCTACTAGAAATAATCCAAGCACACGCACAAGAAAACTTAGAACTAGACCTGCCAGATAGTCCACATGCTTGCTTTCATGCGTTTTTGGGTTATGTGTGGGCCCGTCAAGTTGGCTTAGACACCCGACCCCCTGACCATCTCGCAGTTGGCTGCGACTACAGGGCTTTTGAGGCACAGCCATGAGTGCGTGGTTGAAACCAGCAGCGGTACGCCTAGCCATTGCTTTGTTAATTGTGACAATACCAGTAGTTGGGTTAGCAGTGGTAGCCCCAACAGCACATGAGGCTATAGCTCACACCAAAATTAAGCTCGTATCGGTTAGCGGAACAGGCAAATCGTGTCCTGCGAATGTGTTGAACTGCTCAGTTAGTTGGACGCATATCAACTACTGGACTCATTACACAGCGCGAATACCTGCCCACTGCACTATCATGCTCTTAGACTTGTGTGGGATTGTTATTACCTCGCGTTCGTCTACCAGTTCGTGTCGTAGCAGCAACAATTGCGGTCACGGGCCTCACAGCAGCACTCCAAAATCACTCGGACCGGGCAGCTGGACTATTTGGAAGGGGCACCGCAACATCAACTATCGCTGGCGTGGCACAAAGGGTGTCAAGGTATTCCACCTACACCTGCCCACGGCAACTTCCACTCCAAAACCTCAAACCAAGCCTGTGCCACAACCTACTTCCACCCCCACTTCACCAAGTGTGGTTCTGCCGCCTAGTCCAAAACCTAGCCCAAAACCCAAACCGCCTAAGATTGATTGGAAAACTTTTAACCCATGTGCCAACGGCAGGTGTGTGCCATCTTGTTTAGCCGATACCATACCTAACAACTGCCCTTGGGAAAAGCGCCCAAAAAATCCTCATGTAGTCAACCCACCAAATACTCCTCACACCCCAAAAGCGCCCATCAAGGTTTGCACAACCTCTTGGAATAGCTCAAAAACCCAAAATCTACAACAAGCATTGCGCTGGGAGTCAATCGTTCCCTATCAGAGTACCCTAACGTCACCTCATCATCCTGAGGTGCCAGGTGGGCGCCAGTTTCTTACTGCAGCGTCAAGCCCATCAAAGGTAGCACGACATTGGGTAGCACTTCGGTCTGGAGCCAACCTGAACATAGTAGATGCTTCAAGCAACGGATGTTTATGGCAAGCAACACATGTAGGAGTTAGCTTGCGGGAGCTACTCCCCCATCAATACCCAGACCTACGCAAGCTGCAAAATCCAGGCAATGTGGCTGCTGCTGCCTACGCCCAGCAAGCAGCCTCGCTCTGGCTCAGCCTGAGTCCACAACATAAACAGTGGTACCGTAACGCTTTTTCTAGAAATGACCCAGCCACCGTTTGGTGTAAACCCAACTCGTTACCAAACTGGACACAACCTTCGCTAAAGACGCTGTCTTTAGATAGCAGATGGACCGCTAAGCACGACCGTTGCCGTTGGTTTATACCCCGCCAAGGTTTCTGGAAATGGCAGCTGCTCATTAAATACACCTCTGAAAAAGGAGATACATACACACACGTTGTAGATGAAGACCTTTCTTGGTTCCGTGAAGCAGACGGATATTTAACTCAGCAAGTAACACTGTGGTAGTCGCTAAAAACACCCCGCAGCGTTTTGTAACCGCTTGGCCCGTTAGCTTGCGGTGGCGGCTATTAGCAGTTTTGTTGATACTGGCAGCAACCATTACATCTTTGTGGCTACTTTCATTAGGTAAAGATAAACCAGATGAAATCTTGGTTGTTGCTGCTACTGAACGCTGGACTGAAGGTTATCTAGTAGGTCAACACGCTGTGATTGCTGTTCCTGCAGATCTAGCACCTTTGTTTGTTACACCAGACGATCTAAAAGGAAAGACTGCAAGCGTAGATGTTCCCGAAGGTACCGTTGTGTCGGCTGAGATGCTACGACCTGAAAAGCCGAGTGATAAGAATCGCACAACAACCTTAATGGCTTTTTCGGTTAGTGCCAGCTTGTGGCCTACCCCTGGGCCAACTGCTGGTGACCCTGCGGTGTTTGCATCTGCTCCTGGGGGCTGTGCAGTCGCTATAGAACGCCTTGCCGCAGTGGAGATGGAGACGTCTGAAGTAAAAGTGACTGTAGAAGCAACCCCAACGTTAGCAGCCACATTGAGCGACTATGAATGGTGGATTTGGGAATCCCCTCCCGGGGGTTGGCCACAATGTCTCAGCAGTAATACGAACAACACTGTTCCAACAACAACCGATGCACCTAGTGCGGGCGCTCAAACAGACTCGCTTCAAGAATTACTTCAGCTAGGACAGCTTGGCAACATCTCCAAAGACGAAACTGTCCAGTAATGCTGTTAATAGTTGTAGATCGCCACTTGAATCAGTCAACTACGCAACATCTCGTAGATGTTGTGATGCAAGGTATTGCATCTACCGCATCGGGAGCAGTATTGGCACTCTCCCCTGCCGAAGTAGACAGTGCATCAGCGGCTGGACATCCCACCGTTTTGTTGATGCGAGATGATCAACCCGAGGTTCGCTTAGAAGCAGCGGTTGCCTCTGCTGCAACAGTGTTACGCATAACCACCGTAGAAAGCACCGATGTACGTTCACAGCTGCGCTTAGACTCTGGGAGCAGACGCGCCACACCTATCGTGTCAATAGTTGTCTCAGATGATCAACCCGAATCGCAACGCATAGGTCGTCAAAGGGTAGTGACATTGTGGGTATCGTCGGCAGTAGGGAAAAGCGATCGACGTCGCTTACAACGTCTCGGGCGGCGCTTAGCGTGGACAGCAGTTGCTCCACGGCGTCTCGACCCACTAGACCGTGAAACACACCTTTGGTCAGCTTCTCACGCAGCCCAAAGTCGGCTTTTAGAACTGCTGAAAGAAACTGGAGTAGAAGAGTTTCAAATCAGAGGTGGTGAATGCATGATTGTGCATCACGCTGAAGGGCAGCGCGAAAAACGTAAATCTCCGTTTAGCAGTAATGAAGAATTAATTGAAACAGTACGACATTTAGCTAGTTTCTCTGGTGGGTTACCGCAACGTTTTGATGTGCTTGACAGCCGTTTAGACATCCGTTTAGGTGATAGATGGCGTTTACATGCTGAAGCTTTTATGTGTCAACCACCTACCATGGTTTTGCGCTCCAATATGGCAGGCAAGGTCACCTTATCTGATCTCAACGTAGCTAGCCCCCCGTTGCAACAGATCCTCATAGGTGCGGTAGCTGGGAAAGTTCGAGCCAACGTGGTGGTTGCTGCTGCAATGGGGGGAGGCAAAACCACGCTGTGTCAAGCGTTGTTAGCCAACGTAGATACCTCAGAAAGAATTGATACTATAGAGGACACACCCGAACTGCGGCTCGCCCAATACGACATTCACCCCAACACCTTTGAACGCTTAACCCGCGATGCCAACAATGATGGTGTTGGCAAGCTTTCC
Organism: Candidatus Poriferisocius sp.; assembly: GCA_965221865.1. Lineage (GTDB taxonomy): Bacteria > Actinomycetota > Acidimicrobiia > Acidimicrobiales > Bin134 > Poriferisocius. The sequence continues at coordinate 2,687,733 of OZ244918.1, read as the reverse complement.
ATGAGCGACCACATTCGCGATGCCAAGCGAGCCAATTCTTCCAAACTGGTAATTGGCGAAACAAGAGGCGAGGGCACTTTAGCTTTGCTAGATGCTATGAGCAGCGGGCTTAATGGTTGCTTAGTTACTTTGCACAGCCAGCCAGGTCCAGGAGTATTAGCCAAGCTGCTTTCATATGCGTGCAGCGAAGGAGCTGATGCTCGCTTTGCCCGTCAACAAATTGCGATGGCGGTTCACCTGCTGGTGTGGATGGGGCGTAACGAACTAGGTGAACGTGTAATCTCCGATGTATCGCAAATTGTTAGTTACGACGACCGCAACGACTCCATAGACACTCAATGTTTGTGGGCACTACAGCCCGGGCAGCGTTGGGCAATGCCTGTAGGCCATCCTCAAGGATTGATTGAACGTCTTTATGAGTCGGTTGTAAACAAATCGGCAAACAAAGCCACTGTGAGCAGCACATGAATGCACAAGTGGTAGTTGTGGTGGTAGCAGCACTGTTTTTATTGGTACCGATTTGGTGGCCTACTAACAGCAGCAGCCCTTCAGATTTGTTGATCAACAGTGTGATTTTGGCACCACCGCGTCAACTATCAATAAGCAACTTTGTAGCTGCTTTGTTGTTGTGCAGCAGCGGTTTGATTGGAGTGCTGTTATACGGGCCGATAACAGCATTCGCTATTTTAGTGTTAACTGCCATCTGTGTTGGGGCGATAAAAGTGCAGCTTAGAGCGCGCCGTAGTTTGCAAGAAGCAGATCAGCTAGCACAGTTCACCAACAGTCTTGCAAACCAAGCCATGGTTGCGCCCACCGTAGTACAAGCTATACAGCGTTCGGCACCTTTAGTTGAGGGTCGAATAGGAATAGCTGCCAAGCAAATGGCCGCAGAATGCGAAACAGGCGGTTTAGTTGAAGCCTCCACACGTTTTGCAAACACCGTTAACAGACCTATTGCTGAGATGTTATCAACAGTGCTTATTGAAGCTTTTCGGGGAGGCTCGCAGTGGATCAGCCTCGCAAACGTGTTGGCTGAAGAAGCCAGCGCATTTGCAGACACTGCACGCCATTTTTATCGCCATGTGGCAGCTCTCATGCCGCAGATAGCGGTAACCGTTGTGCTAGCAGCGGCAATGTTAGGAATAACCGGTTTTGCTGCAAAAGACGTGGGTGCGTGGCTGGTGTCTACATCTGGACAGCAGCTTATGTTAGTCATGGCTTTGTTTGCGGCGGCTTTGTGCGGACGCATATTGCTTCCAGCTTGGAGAGCTAGCAAATGATTGCGCTGTTTAGCGGGCTTTCGGGTATTGCAGCAATAGCTGTTTTATTATTGACCACACCAAAACCTAGTAATCAAACAGCTACGCAAGCTGCAGCTATGGGCTGGGCGCCCCACCGCATTGCTATAGCAGCGTGGCTAATAACAGGGTTTGGGGTGGTGATTGGGTACTTGCTTGGGGGCAGTCTTGGTGGGTGGGGAAACAGTGTAGCTGCAGCTACAGTAGCAGGTACTTGGTTGCCGTGTTTGATGCCGACAGCTATTCGTTCATTTGCTGCGGGAGCATACTGTAATCAGCGCGACCACAAGCTGTTGGAATGGATGCGCAAGCTGCGTTTGTTGACTTCAGCAGGTCAACCTATAAACGCTGCGGCCGTTAACTCGGCATTAACCGTTTCGGGACGAGCCTTTGCGGTAGCACATGGCGCTATTGGTACAGCATTAGAAGCCGGAAAAGATCCTCTACCTGCTGTTCGCAAAGCTATTGTTGGTTCACCTGCCGAACCCCTACTAGCTTCGGTTGTAGCTGCCGAACGCGCCGGCGCTGCTTCTTCGGATTTGTTGGATCGATCTCTAGCACGGGCTGTACGCACATTGGAATCAGAACGCCGCGCAACTATTGACAAGATGAGCCGAGCTATCGGGCTCACGGTGACTTTAGTGTCCACATTAGCTGGTTTAGCTGTTATGGCTGCGGTGATCTTTGTGCTTTAACACTTGATTTTTAATTTCTACAAAGGCTTTTGGGCAACTTGCCCCGTATCCAACACCCCAATATCTACTAGGAGAACAATTCCAATGCAATCTGCCATAGTGCAAATGATTTTAATCGTGGTAGCCATCGCTGCTGCTGCGATTGTGAGCATCATCGTCTACGCGCAACTCAGCAACAATGCACCTGATGCAACTAACGACAACAACATTGACAAACAACGCATTACCAGCGAAAGTCTGTGCAAAGCAGTAGGCGGTACTTGGAGCAGCAGCAAATGCTCGTAGTGGAGCTATGAGCGCTTCGCTGGTTGTTGTACGCACTTGCGTGCTAATCATGTTTTTGCTCATATTGCTTAGCAGTTTTTATGTGCTACACGTCAGTCGCTTAGCAACTGATGCAGCTGCTCAGTCTGCTGCTGATGCTGCTGTGCAAGCAGCTACAGCAGCGGGCTGGGACTGTGAAGCACAAGTACCGCAACAAGCTCAAAAAGCAGCAGCTCATGCGTTGCTTTCACAAATTGAACATCTAGCAGTACAGCCAGTCGGCTTAACTGTTTATGCCGATGCTTGCAATCTCACCGCAAGTGTAACAACCACTCCACTCAATATTCGTTTAGGAACCTTAGCAGTAACCGCTGCAGCGTGTCGTTCAGTTGCTAGAACGGTAACGCTTAACGTGCCAGGGCCATGCTGAGCAAAAAGAAGCGCAGGTTAAGAGTATGAGCGAAGCACTTGGGTTTTTGTTGATACTGCCAACCATAGTGTTGGCAGTAGTAGTGCTAGATGCTGCTGGTACATTGGGTACTGCAAAATATCGCAGCACGACTTTTGCTGAGAACGTTGCCAGCTTATCTGCAGAGGTGATATCACGTTCAGGGCCTTCAGCGGGGACTGCTGCGACAAGAGCCCGTTGGGCTGAGATGTCTCACATGGTGGAACAATCTGGGCTTGCAGCTACTGCTGGGGTTTGCAAGCAAACCGACCCTCGATTTCATGTGGGTTTGCTAGCGCAAGGCCAGCATCCTAACACTCAACAAGTGGCTGTGGTTGTTAGCTGTCCAGTGGAATTGGGGCGACTTTTTACTAGCAATCATGTGCTGACTGCTAGCTTGGCAACTCTTAAGTAGTCAGTAGATTTGGTAGCAATTATCTTATGCACACTGCAATCTTGTTGTTAGCATTAGGTATGGCTACAGCATTACTAGCCGGGTCTTTGAGTGATCATGCAGAGTTGATAACCAACCGCAATCTAGCAGCGCAGCGAGCCGAACGGGCTACTCAAGCTTTTATCCAAGGGTGCAGCAGCGATGGCTGTCAGCAGGTGTCACAAGTGTTACGCAGCACCACTCGCTTGAGAGGCTGTATACAAAGTAACAGTAAATCTACAACGCTGACGGTACAAGCAGACATGCCGTGGAAGCCTCGTGTGCTGGTGGGTTTGACTCCTGCTACAGCTATCACCGTTGTAGATATCACAAGTTTTGCAGCTTCAGCAGCCGCTGTTTTGCCACGATGCTAGTTAAATCAAGTAGCGTTAGCGACGGTGCCTCGTAAAATTGAAATCGAATTAACCAGCCAACGAAACGATGGTTACTGGACTTGGCGCGCCTTAGGTGCCCGTGAACCTAAAGGGCTATTAGCAAATGCGATGCTCGCTTTTGATGCCAAGGTGGGCGATTTGCTCACATTAGAGGCTGAGTTCAATATGGATGGCATTGAGATTGTTGGGGCATTTCAACAACAGCCTAAAAACACTCCCCTACCAGAGACACTTGAAATACTTGGCTCTAAAAGCGATCAGCCTTTGGTGACTACAAAGCTTGTGTCTAACGATAAGAGCAACGACAGGCGTTCTAAAGATAGCCAAAAACGTAACAAAAAAGCAGAAAACAGGCGCCAGCATAATCGTGAACGAGACGCTGAACCCAAATTTAAGCGCTTACGTCCGAACCGCATTCACAGAGAAGCTCTTATCAAAGAATTACCTGAAGATCAAAAAGCGGTTGCGGCAAAAATAATGCGTGACGGCATTAGCGCTACGGAACAAACCCTGCGCCTAGAGCGCAAAAAACAGCGTCAAATGCAAGATTCTAATAACAACACTGCTCAAGTGGACAAAGCTGATACTAATAGCGAACTAGACATGATTCGCAACCTGCTTGTACCTATGCGAGCAGCAGAATGGCGTGACCGGGCAGATGCTGCTTTAGCGGGATTTGCTGAGCTAGATTTACGAGATCTGCGCTCAGTGGTAGGGGCAGCAGATCTAGGTGCGGTTGATGAAGTAGCGAAAGCACTAGCAGAGCAACTACGTAGCCAGCTAACCGCTAGGGTAGATAAAGAACATTCTGAGTGGCTAGCAGAGGTGGCAGCAACTCTAGCTGACGGCAGGATGATACGAGCTCTTAGACTGAGCACCAGACCTCCCAAAGCAGGAGTACCGCTGCCTCAAGATATCGTCACACGACTAACCGAGGCTGCCAGCGCTGCGCTTAACAATGAGACCCCCTCTAAACGTTGGATGATGGTATTGGGGGCAGTTGCGTTTTCGCCCGTGCGCCGCACAGTGCAACCTCACGGGATACCCGACAAACCTGATCAAGAACTGCTTGCCGAAGTTAAGAAACTATCTGAGCGAGTACCGCACATTGCAGCCCTGTTTGGCATAGACCCAACACCCCCGCCTAAACGCTCTAAACGTAACCAAAAATCTCAAGCTGCCAAACAATAAAGCCCTGTTATGCAAAAAGCCGGGCATTTTGTTTGTTGCCGCTACCGCAGTTCTGTGTAAACAGTCAGCGCGTGAGCTGTCAGCTTGAATGTTTCAAAAAAGTTCTTTGCTGATCGGTGCCCTGGTAAAACAAAAGCTTCAATAGCATGAGCATTTTGTTGATGTGCCCAGTTTCTTAGAGCATTAAAAAGCGACTCTCCGACCCCCACAGAACGCGCATCAGGCATTACATACAGCTCGCCAATTCGTACTAAAAGTTTGTTATCTTGACGCTGCTCTGAGCGCGCCCAAGCGTATCCAACTATCGCGTCAGCCCAGATGCCAGCAAGTACTTGTGTGGTGGTAGATTCTGCAAGTGCGTTTATAAAAAAAGCTTTTAAAGGTTCTTGTTGCGCTTCAGTATTTAACCAACGTTGCCCCCCGCGATACTGCAACATCTCTTGGCGCGCTTTGCGCGCTAACTCAACTATTACCTCTATGTCAGCTTCGGTAGCTTTTCTAGCAATACCATCTTTAGGCCGCTGTTGTGCGGATAACTCCAACTCTAGTCTCAATCTAAATCAAGGTCTGAAGCATTGTGGGTTGGTGTTGTGTGCCCCAAAGCCATGCGCCCTAAAAAGCGCGCTGCTGCTAGGTGTTTACGTCCTTGTGCAGCTAGATTCTGAATTTCTTTACTATCTGCTAGCAGTACAGCCACAGGTGCGTAGAACAACATATCTAACAAACTCTTAATCATCTCGCTGTTTTTGAGATTATTCGAGTGGTTTGCAGACTTAGAGCACACAGGCTAGCCCGTAAAAGTTACAAGAGTTCCAACGACGGGCAAGGATCCTCACCTGACGGGCATCTTGGGTTGTCGCGGGAGCCAAACTGCGCTGAGCTAACAATAAAAAAGCATCCTTGACAAGTCCATTCGTTATCTTTTTTCGGCTTAACCTGGCCGGCAGCTTCAACACTTGGTTCTGGTACTTCATCTTCATCTTCATCTTCGTCTTCGCTTGCTGCTAAGCGATCCTGCAAGATTGTGCCGAGATCTGCTTCAACATTGTCTGGGTCGATATCTTCGGCTTCGTTATCATCATCATCAGCCATGTTGGAACTGCGAGCAACAACCGGGGTAGGTTTAGCATCTTCTTCGTCATCGCTTGAGTTTTCGTCGTAACTATCGCCATCATCGTCACTGTCAAGGCTGTTAGCTAGAGGGTCATCGCTGAAATCCTCGTCGCCTAGGTCAGTGTCAAAATCTTCCTCCAAGGTTTCAATATCACCCGCGGAGAAACCGTCTTCTGGCATTTCATCAAAGTCATCAGGGTTAGGCATGATCCTCTCTTATCTCCTGCATCTTTATAGTTAGCGCGCATCATAGACACTGCGCCGCTTGTTTATGAACACGCGGCAATATATTTTTCTCATATTTGCAAGGTCTCAGGTACGTAGTCACGCTTTTGCCGTTGTTTTTCAACCCGGCGTTCGGCAGTTAAACGTCCTAGTTCAGTTTCTTCAGTAAAGTCTACAAATCGCATCATTTCTGCTATAGCAACGTGGCCTGCTTCGTCACGAATTAACCGCCACATCTCTTGGCCAATCTTTCGGTAAACCGGGTGCCCTTGAGGTGTGGTACGTAATTCTATTAGATGCATGGCAGCTCTAGCGTTCAGTCCTATAGAAAAACGCACCTTATATGCCAAGCTAACTGCATAAGCCGCTTGTTCAGGGTAGTCATGAGCTAGTAAATCATACAATGCAGCCGAGCGAATCATGACCTCGTCAAATACTGCCTCATAACCTGCTGCACTCAAAGCAGCAGGACGGGTATAACCATGATGAGGGCTTAGCGCTTGCCACTCTAAGGTAAGCATGCGATGACGTTGTAAATCCCGAAATGCCCCATAGTCAGCTAAAACATCGAACTGATACACAGATCTTTCTAAAGCACGTCCTGGTTTGTGGCGCCGGTTAGCTCGATCTCCCACATAGGCCCGCACAACCGAGAGGCGGTCGGCGGTGCTCATAGCTGCAACCTCTCGTTGAATTTGTTCAGATGGTAGATGTGAATAGGGATATAACATGGCAGCCACCATCTTGACTTCTGCAGCGGGATCAAAATCCACCAAACGCACTGTAGGCGCTTCATCAACAGACAGATCGTTTGGCAGTAAGTGGCTCGCAACGCTTTGCATCGACTCCCGTGTGTCACCTATATACTCGCTCCACTGCACACCCCGATCTGTGAGATCAACTCGTTTTAGGAATGAGGGAATTACCTTGCGCAACTCTGTCAGCATTAACTTGGCATAGCTTTGCACTTCGGGTAGAGGATGCGAACGCATACGCATTAGCAGCAGCTCATAGGACTGCCCAGTACCATACATGCCTACGTTGGAAACTGTTGCTGCAGGTAGCAGCCCTCTTACAGTGTCTAAAGCCTTAGCACGAGTAGCTTGGCGATAGACAAAATCAGAATCTTCAGGATTTTTAGCAGTATGTTGGCGGAAAAAGTCCGTCATCGCAGGCAGTAGCTTCCCATAAGCTTCAAACATGCGATCCATATCACTCACATAACGACCCGATAAAGGCGAGTTCCCCACATCCGGGTCACGGTAATAGCGATATCGACCACCAATACGGTTTAGATAGTCGATATAACGTGTGGATTGTTCTAGGTAAGACATGAGCCGACCCCACTCCAGCACCTTAGTTAAGATGTTTGAAGCTTGCTCACAGGCCAAATGGACACCGCCTAGTTGTGCAACTGAGTCATCACCATATTCAAAAAAAATACGATCGTAAAGCTCCTCGGCGCGGCGCAAACCAACAGTAGCGTCAATATTGACATCCCCGCTGATATCTAACTCTCCTACAAACTCATCTAGAAACAATCTGCGCAAAGATTTAGCAGAACGGCTGTAACGAGCAAACAAAGCACCCTTGACTACTTCTGGCAAGTTCACCAAAGCAAATACTGGCTGATCTAGATTCGTGAAATAACGTCGCAGAATGTCTGCTTCAGCGGATGTGAACTGCTCAGCAGTGTAAGGGGTCATGATAAGCTGCGCGCTAGTTCATCTTGAGCTTGGGTAAGCGTATTTGCATCCATCCACAAGTCGGCAATAGTCATGGCCATAATTTTGGCACCATCCAACACTGCTTGATCCCCACTGTGTGAGCAGGCATAATCAGCGAATTCAGGGCTATGAATGGCTACCTCTGACGGCGCAACCTTAATCATAGGGTGAATAGAAGGTACCGCATAGCTCACGTTGCCCATATCGGTGCTACCTACAACAACTGCATCAAGCTCAGGTGTACGAACGACCCGATTCACTTCATCGGCATTGGCAATGTAGCGTTGCAGCAAAACACCGTTATCAATCATGTCAGCGTATATAGGTGCAGTGGTTTGGCAGTTTATTTCCACACCTGCAGCTTGGGCACCAGCTTCTAAACAAGCTACTACCCGCTCACGTAGCCGCTCAAGACCTTCAATTTGAGGGGCACGTACATACCACTCAGATGCAGCATCTTTGGGCACCACATTAGGTTTGTCACCGCCATGTGAGAAAACACCATGCACGCGCTCATCAGGGTGAATATGTTGACGTAAAGCAGCCACGTTCATGTATCCCAACACTGCGCCGTCTAAGGCGTTACGTCCCATGTGCGGTGAAGCAGCAGCATGAGCTGCACGACCGGTATAGGTAGCTAAGATTTGCTCCACAGCAATAGCGTTAATGCGTGTTAGTTCATGGTTAGCCGGGTGAATCATCATGGCCGCATCTACTCCACCAAAAGCACCTCTTTGCAGCATAAGGCATTTCCCTCCACCTCCTTCTTCTGCTGGGGTACCAATGATGCTGACGCGGCCTCCTAGCTCTTCTGCCATTGTTGCGGTTGCTAAACCAGCTCCTAACCCTGCAGCAGCAATGATGTTATGCCCACAGGCATGGCCTATTTCAGGTAGAGCATCATACTCACAAATCACTGCAATGTTGGGCCCACTGCTACCAGCGTGGGCTATGAACGCGGTGTCTAAACCAAACGCAGAGCGCTGCACCTGCAAGCCAGCACCCACAAGTGTGTCACATAACAAATTGTGCGCGTGATACTCCTCATAGCACAGCTCTGGTGTTTGGTGTATCTGATGCGATACATCAAACAAACACTCAGACAAAGCATCTACCTGCGCCTGTAACTGTTGTTTAGCTGATATGAGGGTCATTGCCAAAATGCTAGTAGTAGCCGAATGCGTTTAAGTGGTATGTCAGCTAGAAACTCACACCACGACCGTCAAGGCCGCTGGCTCTACCCGCAAAGATACGTTGCGAGCCTTACCCACACTCACCCCATCTAAGAAAACTTTAGTGGGCCGAGTTAGTTCGATTTGCAGAGCAGCTATGCGTTTATAAGACATATGAGGGTGCGGCAGATGATCGCCTGTTTTAGCTCTTTTGCTGGCTTTGAAACGGTCGCTCACGCAGAGGTGCCCTTGCGTGATATCTAAAAGCCCATCGCCAGGGTGAGCTTTAGGGCCTAGGTTCCATCTTCCAAGCCAAGCCGCGTTCATAGCCACCACCACTTCTCCGCCCCAGCCAAGTTGTTTAGCTACCAGATGAGCGCAAAACCAGAACAAGCGTCCGTCTAACAATACCGCACCTAAGTCCACAGCAAAACGGTAAGCATCTAAGTTGTGCAAAGTACTTGCGTTACCGCGCCCCCCTAAAGTTCGACACAGGTCACCTCCCAACAACCCCAATTCTGGTAAAGGCTTATTATTCCTGCGGGCTTGTTGGATACACAGATGAGCAGCGCTGTCGTTGTCTACGGTGATTCCGTTGGCTGCTAGGCCACCCGTGTCTCCCCAATCTTGTGCTTTATGTATTGGCATTTATTGCTTCACGGCGTCGTTGTGTTCTGCTGCGCAGCCAACCAATCACGATGGCTAACTCATAGAAGATGTACATTGGTACAGAAAGAACCGCCAATGTAAAAGGATCTCCACTAGGTGTGATTACAGCTACTAAAGCAACTATGCCCACTATAGCAAAGCGGCGACCGCGAATAAGTTGGCGGTAGGTGATGATGCCTGCCATCTGTAAAAACACCAACACAATGGGAAACTCAAAACCAATTCCAAAGGCCACCATCATCTTAATCACAAACGACAAGTACTTGGCGGGAGAAAAGCCTGTAATCAAATCCTCTCCGCCTATGTTGGCTAAAAATCCTAAAGCCCGAGGAATGCTCCAGTAAGCCAGCCCTGCACCTAAAAAGAACAACAACGCACCAGCCCCAGTGAAGGCTACTGCCAAGCGACGCTCACGTGGGAAAAGTCCTGGCTGCACAAATCGCCAAAGCTGCCATAGCACCACAGGAATTGCCAGCGTCAAACCGCCGTAGCCTGCAACAGTTAAGCGCACCGAGAATGGCTCTAAGGGGTCTAACACCAAAAGCTCACAACCGCCTAAAAGGTTCTGACGAGCAGCTTCTTCAGCCACAGTATCTGTGGAAATCACATCACAGTATGGGTCTACTAAAAAGTCCAAAATTTGGGGATACAAAATCCAACAGGCAATGGCTCCTGTCAGAACTGCCACGATGCATTTGATGAGCCTGGAGCGCAACTCGGTGAGGTGGTCTAAAAGGGGCATGTTTTCGTCCCCGGCTGAGAATGCAGCAGAGTTTGTCTTACGTCTGCCAAAACGCAGACGTTTAGAAATAGGTTCGCTCACGAGCTGTCTAGCGGGGATTCACTAGGAGCAGGTTCAGGTTCTAAAGGTTGTGTTGGCGAAGTTGCCGGTGTGTCAGGATTGACAGCTTGTGACGATGTAGATTGCTGATGGTGAGCAACTACTTGTTCGCCACGTTGGCGAGCAGCTTGTTCAATAGGTTCGTCTAAAGCGTTTTGGAGTTCTTGGCGAAATCCTGTAGAAATCTTACGAAACTGTCGCAAGATTCGTCCCACTTGCTGAGCTGCTTGGGGTAGTTTGTCGGGGCCGAGCACAACTAAGGCGACTACTACTATCACCGCAATTTCAGCCCACCCGAGGTTACCCACGTTTACAGACTACAAGACAGACAGATTGCTCGGCTAGATTACACGCCAAATGGGGCTACTAATCGCTACAGATTGGCTGTTGATATTGCCCCAAGTCACGCTAGCAGTCAACAATTAAACAGTGAGTACTCAGCGGATTTCTCCACGGCTTACAGCGCTAGCAGACCCCCCAGTGGGATTTGCGCACCGCGGTGCAAAAGCTCACGCACGCGAGAACACATTAAACGCATTTAGTATGGCATTAGAACTAGGTGCCACAGGGCTAGAAAGCGATGCATGGTTAACAGCCGACGGTGAGGTTGTACTAGATCATGATGGATGGATGCGCAGCAGCCGCTGGGGTCGCCGCAAAAGATTTGTTGACTGCAACCTCAGTGAGATGCCCAAACACGTCCCTAGCTTGAAAGAGTTATTTGCAACCTGTGGGAGCGATTTTCAACTCTCCCTAGACCTTAAAGATCCTAATGCTGCCGATGCTGTTATAAGAGCTATTGATGTAGCTTCGGATGCAGCTGGTACAGATTTACGGCCTAATGTTTGGCTTTGCCACCCTGATCTTGCAGTGCTGACATCTCTAAAAGTCCGCTACACCAATGTGCAGTTGTGCAACTCGACACGTTTGAAACGTTTGACTAATGGGCCTGAACGCCGAGCTTGCGAACTCACAGAGGCCGGTATTGGGGCGCTCAACATGCACCAAAGCGACTGGACAGGCGGTCTTGTTACTTTGTTTCATCGCTTTGGGTTATTTTGCTTTGGCTGGGATGCACAACACCCCAGAGTTCTCAACGAATTGTTGGATATGGGCATAGACGCTGTTTACAGCGACCATACGGATCGTATGATGGCAGCTATTACCCGCTGGTATCCCAACTAACTGGCACTAACGATTATTGCAGATTAACCGGTTAAGATGGCAGCGATGACAAACACGGTTGCAGAACACAGCAGATATGACACCGAACTGCAAAGTGCTATTGATTTGGTCGATGTTACTGCTGGTTACAAGCGCGATCTGCCAGTACTCACCAACATCACCTGTCAATTCAAACCCGGTACTTCCACCGCTTTGATGGGGCCTAACGGTTGCGGAAAAACCACCTTATTGCGAATTCTGTGCGGTATGCATGAACCACAAAGTGGTCATATCAGTCCTGAGTTAGGTTGCAAAAAAGTCGCTTTGCTAGCCCAGCAACACCGGCAACACATGTGGCTACCAATCTCTGTTGCCAACGTGTTGCGAATGTCTCGTTATCGAGAACGCGGTCTTATAAAGAGGTTAAAGGCTAAAGATGCACATGAGATCAACGATTCCGCCCGGCGCTTAGGTATTACAAGCTTGCTGTCTCAACAATTTGGAGAGCTTTCAGGGGGTCAACGTCAACGCGTGTTAGTAGCCCATGCACTAGCACAAGACGCCGAGGTGCTGTTGCTAGATGAACCTATCACTGGATTAGACCTACCTAGCCAAGAAACAATCTTGCAGGTCATTAAAGAAGAACGCAATCGTGGACGCATTGTAGTCATTTCAACACATCATATGGATGAAGCCGAAGTGTGCGATCAGGTGTTACTTTTAGCTAACCGCTTAGTGGCAGTAGGTACACCTTGTGAGGTTCTTAATAAAGCCAATCTTCGACAAGCCTTTGGCGTTAGAACTATCTTAGGTGCCGATGAGGATTGCGCGTTGCATGACAACAGCGGGTCTAGTCAGTTTATGCCCTTTTTTGATGCCCATTAAATGTTAAATGCGTCCGAATTGAGTAATAGGCCAAAGTCGTAAGATCGCTTGACCCACAATAAGATTTTTAGGGATAGGGCCAAATGAGCGACTGTCCGTAGAGTTGGTGCGATTGTCCCCCATTACAAATACCTCGTCATCGCCCACCAAACATCCTTGAGCGGTCATTTGTGCACACCCTAATGATAGATTGCCATGAGTAATACCAACAGCCGGTAGGTAGGGCTCATGCAAGCGCTGTTGATTGATGTACACAAAACCATCTACAAGTTGGATTGTCTCCCCTGACAACGCTATTACACGTTTGATGAGATCGTCATTTTGTGGTCCCCCTACCCCACTTGGACGCTCAAACACCACCAAATCACCTCTGCTATAGGTATTTGCTACTTTTTGCACCAGCACTCGATCACCGTTTTCTAAAGTAGGTTCCATGGAAGTAAAGCGAATGTAGTAAGCCTGAAACAGCAATGTTCGCAAAATCAATGCCAAAACTAAAGCGGCAGCTAGCACCACCACCCACTCCAGAATCGTCCTCATAGGAGATTTCGCCGGCGAAGTTTGCTCGTTAGGAGCTTCTAAAATGGGGGTATCTTCTGTCATCGCTTCTTGCGCGTACGATAAGGCAGCTTCTTGATTGTTCATTGCTAGCTACTGGTATCTTTGCAACACGCGCTTAGCGGCCTGTTGGGGAATCTGCATAGCCAAATTGCCCTCTACGCTTTGGAGGTCAGCGTGTTCTCCTAACTGTAGGAGCAATGTTTCTAAAAAGCTGATTTCACTCACGCGCAGTGTGACCGCAATCTTGTTGTTGGAGAGTTGTTCATGGGACTCAACAGGGTATTTTTCTAAAACCCAGCTGCCTTGCTGGGTTAGGTTGATAACAACTAGCGGATCTTCTGCGCGTGGTTGAAAAGCTAGTGGTGGAGCAGCTTCATCAGGTGGTTCGAACCGTTCATTCAATAGCTGTAAATCTCGTATTCGGCCGATTAGAAATACCCGCACCCCGCCAGCCGCCTCGCAGTGAGCCTTAACATACAAATTGCCTCCTTCTGCAAAGACCCGATGAGGTTGGATTACACGATTGTTTTCTTGGCGCCGGCCGTAGCTGTAATAAGTAATCTGCACTTTTTGTTGTTGTTGGACAGCTTGTTGCAAGGGTTGCAACCATTCTTGGGGTGCGTCGCCAAGGTTGATTTCTACATCTTCTGACAAACTTATTTCTAGACCCGCAGCGAGTTTGTCGATGCCTCTAGTGAGCGGGCCATCTTTATCGGTTTCTGTAAGTAAAGCTTTAGCTGCCCCAATCAGGCTTAATGCTTGCGCTGAGGTTAAACGCAGTGGCCGCGAGAAGTAATCAGCGTTGGAGATAGCAACCCAACCTTGCTGTGTTGTTGAGTTGTAAGCGTGCAAGCCTGTATCTGTTGCAGGGTTGATGGTTTCAGCATCTTCTTCTAAAACGTCTAAACCCATTACGTTGATTAGCTGATCGGGGGTAAAAGGATATAGCCCAACCATAAACAAGACTTTGATCAAGTCTTCTTGTAGCTCTGCTTTAGGATAATCAAACCGCCGCGATATTTCGCTAATTTCCGCTCCGTCTTGCGACATCACCCAGGGCACTAGCTCAAGCATTCTGCCTAAACGATCTCCAGCACTTAATCTGCCCATCTAAACCTGCTTGTTAGCAATCTGTTCTAACCAGACCACCATGTCAGCACGTAGTTCGGGAGGGCTTAGTATCTCTGCTTGTTCTAAGAACTCCAACACCACCATGCGAAATGCGCTGGGATTGCGAACTGATACTTCAAAGATAACCGAACCGTCTTTTTTGCGGACTGCTGGCTCTTGACCTAAACGACGACCAGCGACATTGGCATGCTGTGCGCTAACCCACAAGCGTGCTGTAACCACCGCTTGATTTCCTAGCTTCCATGGCTGAATGGGTGACCAGCTAGGAGCATTTGTGGGCTGCTCAAAGCCTCCAGGATGACCCAATTCCAAGTTATTACTGTCTTGCGTTTCTATGCGATCTACCCGAAAGGTGCGTTTGTTTTGGCGGGTACGGTCGTAACCCATCAAGTACCAATGTCCTTGGTCGTAAGCTAAAGTCCACGGCTCTACAGAGCGAAGCTGATTCCTATAGTGAAAGCAAACAATACGCTGTTCAGTAACTGCAGTAAATAGCTCCGCTAAAATGGGATGCATCGGCACTGCTGCTAGCTCAACAGAAGTTGCTTCACCTACCTGGCCGCCTAGCTTCCACAGAGCTTCAGCACCTGAGATTCCATGAAAACGCACTGCGGTAGCAGCCCGATGTAGCGCAGCTAACTCTTCAGCATCAAAATCCATTTCTGGCAAAGAATAGTCCTGCTTGCGGATACGATATCCCCAAGCGTCTTTTTCTAACTCACGCACGCGGCCAGATATCACTGGCACCCCTAGAGCTTTTAGCTCGTTTATATCGCGATGAAAAGCTCGTCTGGCTGCACTAAAATCCCTCGGGTAGCTAGCATTATCTTCGTTTTTAGCTAAACCAACTTTGGTTTGTAACTCCTCAATAGACATAAATCTGGGTGAGTTGATCAGCGCGGCAATTAAGCGCAGCAAACGCTCTAGGCGAACTTGCTCAGGCTTAAGTTTAGATTTGCTAGGCATAGGAGGCTTGTCCTCAGATAGTTTCAATCAGCTTTTCAACCCGTTCATCGTAAGCACGAAACGGGTCTTTGCAAAGCACAGTGCGTTGGGCTTGATCATTCAACTTTAAATGTACCCAGTCCACGGTATAGTCCCGTTTACGTTCCTGAGCCCGCTTGATGAACTCACCACGCAAACGAGCACGCGTTGTTGCTGGAGGATTCTCAACAGCATGATTAATGTCTTCATCCAAACACATGCGCTCAGGTATGCAATGGGCTTGCATACGGTAGTACAAGCTCCTAGCGCGATTGACATCATGGTATTGCAAATCTACTAATGCGACTCGGGCATCGTTTAAAGCTAGGCCATGGCGTGCGCGATAAGCCTCAATGATGCGATGCTTCATAACCCAGTCGCACTCTTTGGTCAGCTTCAAAGGGTCGTCAGCAATTTGTGTAAGGCAATGCTGCCACATGTGCAAGGCTTGTTTTTCTTGAATGTCCAACTCACGACTATCTGCGTAGTTCAATGCCCGATTTAAGTATTCGGCTTGAATCTCCCAAGCACTAGCTTCTCGACCGTTCACTAAACGCACGCGGCGCTTGCATGTAGGGTCGTGGCTGATTTCACGAATAGCTCTTACCGGATTCTCTAAAGTCATGTCCCGTAAAACAACTGAAGGATCCTCCAACATCCTTAACAAGATTGCGGTAGCACCAACCTTCAAAAAAGTTGCGTACTCACTCATGTTGGAATCGCCTACAATCACATGCAGACGGCGATAGCGTTCGGCATCAGCGTGAGGTTCATCACGGGTGTTAATGATGGGACGAGACCTTGTAGTAGCGCTAGACACCCCTTCCCAAATGTGTTCTGCACGTTGGCTTAAACAAAAAGTTGCCCCACGAGGAGTTTGAAACACCTTGCCAGCTCCCGCATAAATCTGCCGACTCACCAAAAATGGAATAAGCACCGATGTGTATTCAGATACATTATCTTGCCTGTGAGTGAGATAATTTTCGTGGCAGCCGTAGCTGTTTCCCGCTGAATCTGTGTTGTTCTTGTATAAATAAATATCGCCTTGAATACCTTCGGTGTGCAAGCGAGATTCTGCGCTTGCCACTAAGTTCTCCAAGATGCGCTCACCAGCTTTATCATGTGCTACGAGGTCATATGTAGAATCGCACTCTGGGGTTGCATATTCAGGATGTGAACCTACATCTAAATAGAGCCGTGCTCCGTTGACTAAAAAAACATTGCTACTACGCCCCCAAGACACAACTCGCCTAAACAAATACCGAGCCACCTCGTCTGGACTAAGCCGCCGGTGCCCGCGCAACGCACAAGTCACTCCATACTCGTTTTCGATGCCAAAAATACGTTTGTCCACGTTTATGGTTTCACAGCATATGTGCTAGGTAACCGGCTAATATCATTAGCTCAAATACTCCGCGAGGGCGTGGCCTTCAATCCTTCGAAAAGCTCTTCGGGTACTGTTTCTAGATAGCAGCGCTACTTCTAGCTCCTCTGCTCCTAAAACCACTTGGCTGCTATCATCTGCATCTGCAACATCTTGAGACAAAGCTTGCGACGCAACGCTAAGAGCTTCTTTAAGGCTCCAAGTTGGCTTGTAGCTGTCTGTGAGTTTGTCGGCTACGATAGCGGCTTTGCCCCCTAGCACTGTCACCCCAGACTCATCGTTGACTGTTCCATCGTAAAGAATATGAAACATTTGATCCTCGTTAAGGTCGTCGGCAACCTCTGCAACCAGTATTTCCACTTCCATAGGTTTCATTTCGTGAGTAAAAGTTTGACCTAATAGCTGAGCGTATTGGTTAGCCAAGCTGCGCGCATCTACATCTTGGCGACTAAAAGTGTAACCCTTAAGATCAGCATGACGAACCCCAGCGATGCGTAGCTGATCAAACTCGTTGTAGCGGCCCACTCCCGCAAAAGCTACACGGTCGTATATCTCGCTTACTTTGCGTAAGGTTCGCGAACGGTTTTCAGCACAGATCAAAACACCTTCTTGAATGCTTAAAGCCGCTAGGGTGCGACCTCGAGAGATGCCTTTGCGCGCAAAATCGGCGCGATCTTTCATCATCTGCTCAGGAGATACATAAAAAGGCATGCTCATCGCCCATCCCCCTTTCAGGTGTTGCTCAAACTAAACAACAAATCGCGGAAACGACGCTCCACCTCTGTATCTGCTATCCGTTCAAAACCGTCTTCCGTTAAAAGTGCCACTACTGGATAAATCCCTCTTACTAAATCTGGTCCACCGGTAGCAGCATCCTCTTCAGCAGTGCGATAAAGAGCCGATACCGCTAAATCAATCATCTCATCGCTAGATGCTTCGGGACGATAGCCCAACTTAATAACAGTGCCAGCATGCAAGCTGCCGGAGCCTGTAACCGCATATTCCCGTTCTTCATAACGGCCTCCTGTAACGTCGTATTGAAACAACCTACCCAGCGCCGCGGTGGTGTCGTAACCTGCAAACAAAGGAACCACCGCAAACCCTTGCAGAGCCGCAGGCAGATTATTACGCACCATTATGCCAAGTTGATTAGCTTTGCCATCCAAACTAAGAGTTCTGCCTTCAACTTTTTCGTAGTGCTCTAGTTGCATCTGAAACAGCCTTACCATCTCCATAGCAGGCCCTGCGGCACCAGCAATAGCCACACCACTGTGGGTGTCTGCAGCAAATACCTTCTCTATCGACCGGTGGCTGATGAAGTTGCCAGCAGTGGCGCGCCTATCGCCAGCCATAACCACGCCTTCAACACAACGGATTGCTACTACCGTTGTGGCGTGGGTGATTTTCAATGCGTCAGCCGCAGACTCTGGGATTGGGGGTTCTAGACCTGCTGCGCGCAATAAAGCTGCGAAGTTAGGACCTGGATCACCTCCAGAGGCAAACATAGGTAGCGTCACTGGCCACCCTTTTGAATATAAGACTTCACAAAGTCTTCAGCATTAGCCTCTAGCACCTCATCAATTTCATCTAGCAAATCATCTAACTCAGCCTTCAGTTCAGTACCTTGTTCACAATCAGTGGACTCTTCCGATGCCTCTGTGTGAGGTTTAGAGGATTGTGATTTGTTGATCTTCGATTGTTCGCTCATGGCAGCTTTCCCCACAATAGATAGTTAATGCTCTAGTAAGCACAATAGCGCGTGCAGCCATACTGTTTGGTGGCTGTTGCGATTTGTGAGCGTTATTTTTTGGCATTTAAACGTTGCAGCAACTCAGATGCAGACTCGCAGTTTTCAAAAAGGTCATCCACGTGCGCCGCTGTACCTCGGCTGGGTTCAGCTAAGGGTACCCGGCGCAAGAAATCATCGCCCAAATCAAAAACTAAAGAGTCCCAGTTGGCCGACACAATGTTATTAGCCCAGCGCATAAGGCACTGACCTCGAAAATACGCTCTAGTGTCATAAGGTGGATAAACCATGGCTGCTTGCGCTTGTTCTGAAGTAACCAAGGTTTGCAAGCCGACTCGTGCCGCAACCGACTTATGAGGGCGCAGGTCGTGGTATTGAATGTCGAGTGCTCGTAAGCGATCATCGGTTGGGTTCAAGCTATGGCGTTCAGCTAAACCTTCTAACAGACGCTTTTTGGCCACCCAATCCAGCTGGTCTGCTAGAGACGTAGGGTCAGTTTCTAGCAGCGTTAGTACCTGCTCCCAGCGTTCAAGCACCATATCGGCCACCTCGCCTCCGATATCTTGCACGCCATGGCTGACAGCGTACTTACGAGCATGATCCAACAAATCCCATTGAATTTCTAAAGCTGTAGCTGTGCTGCCGTCTGCCATCTCTAGCGGTTGCTGCAGCCCCACATCATAGGAAACTTGTCGCATAGCTTGAACTGGCATGGCAAACCGATGTTCGTTAGCTAGCACTTCGTCTTCAACCATCGCTAAAACAATCGCGGTGCTACCAACCTTCAAAAAAGTAGCTACCTCCGACATGTTGGCATCTCCGGTGATCACATGTAGCCGTCTATACTGCGACATGTCTGCGTGGGGTTCGTCTCGGGTGTTGATAATCGGACGGCGCAGAGTTGTTTCTAAGCCAACCTCTTCTTCAAAAAAATCTGCTCTTTGAGAAATTTGGAATGGTATTTCGGCTGAGCTAAGTCCTGGTGCTTCTGTGCCCACCTTGCCAGAGCCAGAAAATATTTGGCGGGTGACAAGATGTGCAGTGGCGTGTACCACAATCTGCGAAAACGGGGTTTCGCGAGACAACAGATAATTTTCATGACAGCCGTAGCTGTGACCCTTACCATCAGAATTGTTCTTATAAACAATAATTTCTTGGCCATCTGCAAGCGCAGCAGCAGCAGCTTCCATTGAACGAATCAAGATCAGCTCAGCGGCTTTGTCGTACACAGTGATATCCAAAGCGTTGCTGCATTCGGGTGTAGCAAGTTCAGGATGGGCGTGATCCACGTAGTAGCGTGCTCCATTTGTTAAAACAGAGTTCAACAAGTGAGTTTCAACCTCAGGGGCTAACGCACTTAGCGGGTTAGCCCCGCGAATGTCATTGTGTGGCATCTCATCTGTAAAGTCCCAACACACACCGGCGCCAGCGTTTTGTGCTCCTACGCCGCTAATTTGATTTAAGTAAGAATTGATCAACAAAGACGCAGCAAGCGTTGGATTGGGATCTGCAATCCCACTTTGAGCAATCCCATACTCGGTTTCAATCCCACAAATTTTTGCTACCGCCATTGCTGGCACGCTACTAGAGATACTGCCCTGGACTCACACCTTCTATTGAACGACCACCTTCGCTAGCATCCTCGGTAGCCAACAAAGTGCGCACAAAGACGATACGCTCACCTTTTTTGCCTGAGATTTTGGCCCAATCATCGGGATTAGTGGTGTTGGGGAGGTCTTCGTGTTCACGGTACTCTTGATGCACAGAATCCAACATATCTTGTAGTTGGATCCCGCGTGTGCCACCTTGCAAAAAGCGCTTAATCGCAATGGTTTTTGCGCGCCGTACCACATTTTCAATCATGGCTCCAGACGTGAAGTCCTTGAAGTACATAATCTCCTTATCGCCGTTTTGGTAGGTGACCTCTAAAAACTCATTACGTTCATCTTCTAGAAACATTTCTTGAGTTGTATGTTCAATCATTGCCTGTACAGCTTTGTCGGGATCACCACCGCCGAGGGTCTCAACTGCGTCTAGAGCTATGGGTAGATCAGATGTAAGGTAGCGCGCAAAGATTATTCCTGCAGCTTCTTCATCAGGGCGCTGAATTTTGATCTTCACATCTAAACGGCCAGGCCGCAAGATAGCTGGGTCAATAAGATCCTCACGGTTAGAGGCACCAATTACGATTACATTACGCAAGGCCTCTACGCCGTCAATTTCGGCTAGAAGTTGTGGTACAACAGTTGATTCCATATCAGAGCTAATACCAGTACCGCGGGTTCGAAAGAGTGATTCCATCTCGTCAAAAAAAACGATGACAGGCCAACCTTCTGCTGATTTTTCTCTCGCCCGCTGAAACACCAAACGAATCTGACGCTCTGTTTCACCTACATATTTATTGAGCAGCTCTGGACCTTTGATGTTGAAAAAATAAGAACGAGCCTCTTTTTCGGGGTTCATTTCTGCTACTTTTTGTGCTAGTGAGTTGGCCACTGCTTTAGCAATCAAAGTTTTGCCACATCCAGGTGGGCCGTACAGCAAAATGCCCTTAGGCGCTGGTAGTTGGTACTCCGCAAAGAGGTTTTGATGCACGAAGGGTAACTCCACAGCATCGGTAATCTGTGTGATCTGGCTGTCTAAACCGCCTACCTGTTCATAGGTAATATCTGGCACTTCCTCTAACACGAGGTCTTGAACTTCAGGTGACGGCAAATGCTCTAGCAGCATCTCCGAACTTGGATCGAACAAAGCAGTATCACCACTGCGTGGCGGTTGCCGCGCTAAATCGTTCGCTAGGTCAACCACTCGTTCTTCATCGGAATGTGCCACGATGATGGCACGTAACCCGCACTCTAAAACCTCTTTGACGGTTACTACCTCGCCTGTGCTGTTTCCTGCGCGGTTCAAAACTACGTTTAAAGAGTCGTTTAGCACTACTTCTTGACCGCGGGTAAGGGTGTCAGCAGCAATTTCGGGATGCAACTCCACACGCATCTTGCGCCCGTTTACAAAAACATCCACTGTATTATCATCGTTGTGGGTTAAAAAGGTGCCGTACGCAGAGGGTGGTCGTGTGAGCTTGTCTACCTCTGCGCGTAACGCTGCAACCTGCTCACGGGCTTCTCGCAAGGTGTAACTCAGCTTTTCATTTTGGGAAACAGCTTTAGCAAGTTGCCCTTTAGTCTCTAAGAGCTTCTCTTCTAAAACCTTGACACGCTGCGGTGCTTCTTGAAGACGCTGGCGCAATATAGCCACCTCATCTGCTAGAGCTGCCACATGGTCGCTAGCTTCAAGAGCATCTTGGCTGAGTTTATTTGTTGGCGGAATCTGCTGATCTGACATTCAAGATGACTTTACACGACTTAAAGAGTATTCCCCCCGGTATGTTTAGTTGACCGGTTTATTGGTTATAATGTTACAGACCCCAATGCCGTAAATATAAATATCTGGCAACATGGAAGGGCCAAAACTCCGATGCAAATGAAGGTATGGATCGACCAAGATCTCTGCACAGGGGATGGACTGTGCGAAGAGATAGCCCCAGACGTTTTCACCTTGCTTGACGACGGTTTGGCTTATGTAAAAGAGGGCGACAAGGTTTTTAGCGAGCCTGGCGGTGTAGAAGGGCTTGCAATTGTTCCCGAAGGCCAAGAAGAAGCCACGATTGAGTCAGCTGAGGAATGCCCTGGAGAGTGCATTTTTATTGAGGTTTAAACTTTCCTCAATCGACACTTTCGTGCGCTAGCCACGTTCCCTAGCCACCGTCATACCCTAAATGCCGCATTGTGGTCACAAAGCCTGTGTGTCCCACCATGCGATGCTCAGGACGAACAGCATCGCCATCGATGTGCCAACCACGATGCAAGATTTCTGTGGTAGCTGCATTAGCCCAGTTTTTGTAGCTACAAGCTGAGCGCAGCTGCTTGGCTTGCAAGATGCTAGGCGTATAAGCCACTAAAATGCCTCCGGGTTTGAGAGCCTTCACAGCGTGTGGCAGGACTTGCCATGGTTCTGGCAAGTCCAAAACTATTCGGTCTAAATCTTCGGCTTCAATACCCAAATAGCAATCTCGTACTTGTACTTCAAACCGTTTTTGGGTTTCTTGGTCTGTGAAACCAGCTACATTTTGGCGGGCTTGTTCGGCAAAATCTTCACGAATCTCATAGCCCAACACTTCTGCCCCAGCACGTAGCAA
Source organism: Candidatus Poriferisocius sp. (assembly GCA_965221865.1). Taxonomy (GTDB): domain Bacteria; phylum Actinomycetota; class Acidimicrobiia; order Acidimicrobiales; family Bin134; genus Poriferisocius. Next base: position 2,665,208 of record OZ244918.1, on the reverse strand, counting down.
GCTAAGCGACATGGCACCTGATCCAACTCCTGATTCCAGCACTTTTGCACCGCAAAAGATGTCAGCCAACATGACAATAGCAGCGCTATCTTTAGGGTAGATTACTTGCGCTCCACGGGGCATTTTTAGCACATAGTCTTCAAGTGTGGGTTTCCACACGGTGAGTTCAGCATTTCGGGTGGTACGCACCCGTGTACCCTCGTTGCTACCTATCAGCTTGTCATGAGCTATTGAACCTGCGTGGGTATGAAATAACTCTCCGGTAATCAGCCTAAATATGTATTTGCGACCTTTACGGTCGCAAAGTAGCACCAAATCTGATGCTCGCAAGGTTTGTGTCACCCGTTTTGATTGGGTATGTGGGAAATTACCAAACTTTCACCGCTAGCGAGTTCTTCGGTTAGCACCGGCCGCAGTGATTTGGTGTTGCTAGCACGCCCGACAATGCGAATAACCCAAGCGACAGCACCCAACAACAACCAAATACGGCTGCCGCCGCGTAGCACTTTGTTGATGGCTTGGCTACGTAAATAATCTAAAAGATTAACCATGAGCAATATGGCTACCAGGTGTTTTTACGCTTGTGCAGTGCTGAGATATTAGAGCAAGGCACATTTCATACCCTGCGTACTTCTACTACAGTGCGAGAAGCACGACCCTTGCGTTTGCCTAACCAGTATGCCAACACTGTCAAAATAACAACCAGCACAGCTCCAGCGCCCAGCAAAGGTACTTGCGCAGCGCTAGCTGTGCTGTCAATGTTGCCTGTTAACTCAGCAAATTTATTGCGAATGGTCTCACGCGTGATTGGCTCTGCAACACTTTCTGTGCTGCTCATCAGTTTTCTCCTTTAGCTTTTTGTGAGCGGTTAGCAATTAGTTGGCGACCTAGCAATAGTGCCCCACTAGCTATCAGTAACCCAACTAGCACAACAACGTATGGCAGTGGGCTTAAGTTGCCATCAAAGACACCTGCAGCTGTAGTTTGGATCAATCGCAAACTGCCAAGAGCCAAAAAAACTACCCCTATACCGAGGCTGAGAGCACCTAGTATGCCGAACTTTATGGTCTTTCCAAGTTGCTGCAAAGGAGTGACAAGCTCTTGGCGAGCATAAGCCACAATTAATTTTTTAAGGTCTTCCAACACGATGACAGCCTACCTTCTTTGTGGTCATGTTTAGTCCATCTTGGAGTGGCATTTAGGCAATACTAGCTATAAGTGCAGCCTAAATGCCTTCTAATCAGCTGCTACGGATTGGTAGCGGAGAAATGTCGTCTAATGTGGGTTTGCCTCTCAAGGTTGTAAGGTAGGCAACAATCTGTGCTTGCAAACGCTCCAAATCTTCATTGTCTTGCGTTCCTACCTGATTGGCTATAAACACAAACGTGAGTTCTTGGCCGAGGCCGATGTCGATGTAACCCATCATCACATCTGCATCAGAGCGGCCACCTGCAAATCCCCTGATTCGATCCAGATCAGCAACGGAGCTAGCCACGCTAGATAGCTTGTCTTGGAGAGGGCCAAGTTCGGCTGCAGTGGGCAGCACTTCGGTAAAAAAAGAACGCAACTCTTCGTTATCTAACAAAGTAGCAAAAGTTTGACAAGTTGTTTGACTGCCAGGGTCTAGGCCTGAGCCATCTAAATCAACCATCTGTATTTGTTCAATGTTCATGCCCAGCTGGTTCAAAGTAGTTTCTACCACATTTAAACCAGAGCGAGTTGTACCTTGACCGTTACCGTTTTTACCGATTTCTTTGAGCAGCATCTCTGCAGCTTCCACATCGCGACTTTCTAATATGTATTGCGAATATTCTCGCACAGAAGCCGACTCGATAGAGCTTAAGGTAATGATTGGTTCGCTTGTGGGCAGTGCCTCTGCACGAGGACTACGTCTAATTACCACAGCACGAGCCTCTAGCATGTCATCAAACAATGCTGCAGCATAAAAAGGTGGGTCTTCTGCCGCTAGAGGCCCAGACTCTGCTGCTGGATCGGCATCGGCAATCGAGGTGTTTGCAACACCGGGAAATCGCACCCAGCCATCATCAAATTGCAAGCCCAACAGGGTCCCAATCTCTGCTGTTTGCGCTAAGCCTTCGGGCCACGTTGGTACATAACGCAGGTCGTCAAAGTAAGAAGCATCTCCGATAACGCTGCCAGTTACGAGGCGTAAGCCATTATCAACTAGTTGTTGAGCTAGATCCTCGATCGGTGTGTATACCTGATCGGCGCTAAGTGGGATTGCTTCTAGATACGTTTGCGTCAACAGAAGCGGATCGCCTCCACCAACAAGATAGATGTCACCGTTGATCACTCCATCTGTGGGCTCTGTAAGCGATACTACAGAAGTAGTAAAGGTGTGATCGGGCCCAAGCTGGCGATGAGCGGTATACAAGGTTACTAGCAGCAGCGCATCTGAAGGGTACAAAACTAGATTGGCACCGCTTGTATATAGTGCTTCAGGGCGTTCGGTGACGCTAACACTCAAGCAAGCATTATCTGCTGCTTCAGCCATCAAATCGTCCAAAGAAGCAGTCAACTCAGGTGTGGCCAACGAAGGTACCAACAAGCTAGTGAGGCGACGAGTTGAAATAAGTGGGGTTTGCACCCCATTAGGCTGGCTATCTTCTGTAGCTAATGTGCCAAGTCCCTCATGTAGTTGGCTGCTCAATACGCACGAACTCACAAGCGCGCCAATAGCACAAGCTAGCAACACTAAGGGCACTATTATGCGACTCACCATATCTCAGCCTAGATGCCTACTACCACAGGTGACATACCAACTCGTACTGTAAAGCTACAAATATATATCTGCTGCGACCTCATGTAACCCTTCTGTTTGGTCTAAAGTCACACCGATACAAGATTAAATTATCAGTCTTTCATTTTGATCCAAACCATTGGTACAAAATGCTATGCAGAAGCATTAACAGCTAGCTTAACTACTCGACAAGATACAGGGGAGTTCAACCCGTGCAGTTCCTTATCGCCATAGCAATCGGTTTAGGATTGACTCAACTAGCTAATCTCGCTACCACCGTTTACTTACATCGTGACCTCGCTCATCGAGCAGTAAAACTTCACCCTGCACTTCGCAGCATCTCTAAAGTTTACTTATGGCTCTCCACTGGGATTAATGCTCGTCAGTGGGCAGCTGTGCATCGCAAGCACCATGCTTTCACAGATAGCGTGGACGATCCCCACTCCCCCGCTCGCCTAGGTTGGCTAAGGGTGCAGCTAACCAACGCTGTTTTATACCGACGCTCTGCGCGTGATCCTCGTACCACTGAAAAATATGCCAAAGACATTCCAATCACATTGCCAGACCGCATTGTGTTGAACCGTGGTGGTATCGGACTGGCGTTAGGAATTGCAGCCTTAATGCTTTGGTTAGGGTGGCTAGGTGGAATTATTGCCATTGTCGTGCATACGGTGGGCTATATCGGCCTTGGCGGGTCGGTCAACAGTGTGGCTCACACTTTTGGACGTCGTCCTTTCGATAACAGCGCTACTAACGTTACTTGGCTTGCTTGGCTAACTTGTGGAGAGGGTTATCACAACAATCACCATGCTGCACCTACATCGGCTAGATTTGCCCGCCGGTGGTACAACTTTGATTTAGGCTGGTGGGTTATCCGAGCTTTACGGCTGTTGCACTTAGCTAAAGTCCGCCACCAAAGTGTAGATACTTTAGCTGCTAAGCAAACCCCGCAATTTGAGATGGAAAAAGTGACTTAGCTACTTAGTGGTTTGTGCATTTTATTCTGAGGTTGCCTTCAACTGTTGTATTTGCGAAGTAGCGTCTAAGACGTGACTAAATACGGGGCTGCACTTTCTAAGCATCCTGATTCGGCACGCGCTATAGGCGAGGTGCTCGCAGAAAGCCTAGCTACAGTGGGTGCATCGCCAGATCTAGCAGTTGTCTTTTTCACCAAATCACATCTTGAGAACTCAAAAGAAATTCTGCATTCTATCAACGAGATACTACAACCAGCTGTACTGCTGGGCGCTTCGGCAAGCTCTGTGCTTTGCGGCTCAATTGAAGCTGAAAACCAACCGGCTATCGCTTTATGGACTACCTCTAGTTGCCCTGTTAGCCCTATGCGCATCGAAGCTGAAAAATCTTCTGATGGCTGGGCAATACACGGTTTAGATACCGATGCCGAAGGTACCTTGTTATTGCTATCTGATCCAGGTTTCCCATGTCACGTTTTACTCAAAAACAATCCGCATTTAACAATAGTGGGAGGCTTAGCTTCGGCTGGAGGACTTCCGGGTGATAACCGTTTGCTGCTAAATAGTTCTGTGTATCATGATGGAGCTGTAGGAGCGTTGCTTGGTTTATCTACGCGCATTAGCACCGTAGTGTCGCAAGGTTGTCGTCCAATAGGCGTGCCGTTTACAGTCACCAAATCGCAAGACAATCTGATCTTTGAAATGGGGGGAAGATCGGCAGTGCAGCGGTTACGCGAAACTTTGCTTAGCTTAGAACCCTCAGAACGTGCCTTAGTAGGCAAAGGATTGCACATGGGTATTGTGATAGATGAGCATAAGTCCAGATTTGACCGCGGTGATTTTTTAATCCGTAGCTTAATTGGAGCAGATGAAAAAGCAGGCGTATTAGCAGTAGGCGATACGGTAGAAATTGGCACCACAGTACAGTTTCAAGTGCGCGATGCAGCTTCTGCCCATGAAGATTTCCAAGCTCTCATGGCTTCAGCTCAGGGCAGTGCAGCACTGGTTTTTACCTGCAATGGCAGAGGCACTCATCTGTTTGCAGAGCCTAATCACGATGCCACGGTGGTTTGTAACGCGCTCACAGATGCAAAGGTTGCAGGTATGTTTTGTGGGGGTGAAATCGGCCCAGTAGCTGATCAGAATTTTTTGCATGGCTTTACTGCATCGGTGGTGTTGTTTCGGTGAGTACTACTAATCAACCCTCACAAATTGCCAAAGCCAATTTTCCGACAAACCTAGAAACCCAAGCTATTGCTGTCATCCGTGGGTTAGCTATGGATGCCCCTCATCAGGCTCGCTCAGGGCATCAGGGCACAGCTATGGCATTAGCACCTTTAGCCCACGTATTGTGGACCCGCATTTTACGCTACGATGCTGAATGCCCAACTTGGCCAGATCGTGATCGCTTCGTTCTTAGTGCAGGTCATGCCTCCATCTTGTTGTATACGATGCTGTACCTAACCGGCCACGGTCTCAGCTTAGAAGACCTCCGTGAGTTCCGACAGTGGGGTAGCTGCACTCCTGGGCACCCTGAAACAGGCCATACTGCTGGGGTTGAGGTAACAACCGGGCCTTTAGGACAAGGCATGGCTAATGCAGTGGGCATGGCTCTGACAGAACGTTGGCTGCGCAACCGTTTTGGTGAACAAGTGTGTAATCATCGGATATTCGCACTGTGCAGCGACGGCGACCTAAGCGAAGGCATTAGCCATGAGGCTGCTTCGCTGGCTGGACATCAAAAACTTGACCGCTTGATCTGCATTTACGACGACAACCGAATAACCATTGATGGCAACACCGATTTAGCGCTGTCAGATAACACTGCAAGGCGTTTTGAGGCTTATGGATGGCAGGTTTTAGATCTTGGTGAAACTGCTAACGACGTTGAAGCCATAGAAGCTGGGCTACGCGCTGCAGTGGCTAACGAACAAGCGCCTTGTTTGGTAATTTTACGAAGCCATTTGGGGTTTCCTTCCCCAAACCTCACCGACAACCCTCAAGCTCATGGTTACGCATTATTTGATAATGAAATTGCTGCCACAAAAGAAGTGCTGGGGCTACCCGCCGACAAAACCTTCTATGTGTCTAACGAAGTTCTCAATGCTTATCGAATGTGTGGACAACGTAGCTCTAGCGAACGTAACAGGTGGGATCGGTGTGTAGCTGACTTGGGCTCTGAACGAGCAATCTATGAGGCTTGTTTAGCTGGTAAAGGCCTGGCGGGCTGGCACGAAAATTTGCCGCAATGGCAAGCCCCCGAAGCGCTTGCCACCCGTAAAGCTAGCTCCACGTGCTTAAACGCTATTTTAGAGATGGTGCCTGGACTGATTGCTGGAGGTGCCGACCTAACCAGCAACACTGGCACCGATCTTGCAACCCAAAAACCGCTCAGTGCATTACACCCTGATGGTCGTCAACTTTATTTTGGAGTGCGAGAACACGCTATGGGAGCTGTACTAAACGGGGCTGCGCTGCACGGTGGGGTGATTCCAGTAGGCGGAACTTTTTTAGTTTTTAGCGACTATATGCGCCCTGCTGTGCGTCTAGCAGCACTGTCGCAAGCTCATAGTATTTTTGTGTGGAGCCACGATTCTGTTGGTGTAGGTGAAGACGGTCCCACGCATCAGCCAATTGAGCAGATTATGTCTCTAAGAGCTATTCCAGGTTTGCGAGTGTTTAGGCCAGCTGATGCTAATGAGGTGGCTCAAGCATGGCAACTAGCTATCGATCTAGATGGCCCCAGTGCGCTGGTGCTGAGCCGGCAAAATGTGCCCACCTTAGAAGGCACCGCTAAAAGCAAAGGTGTTAGCAAAGGTGCTTACACCTTATACGAACCCGCTTCAGCCGATGTGATTTTAGTAGGAACCGGAAGCGAGGTTGCGGTGTGCCTAGATGCTGCTGAGATGCTAGCAGGCAGCAATATTTCAGCCAAGGTGGTATCTATGCCTTGCTGGGAGTTGTTTGAAGCACAAAATCATAGCTATCAGACGCAAGTGCTGAACCCGAAATTGCCTAAACTGTCGTTAGAAGCAGGTGTCACATTAGGGTGGCACCGTTGGGTGGATGAGCCTGTGGGGATTAATCGGTTTGGTGCGTCAGCTCCAGGAAAAATTGTAATGGAAGAACTAGGCATTGCTGCTAGTAACCTAGCCAACGCAGCTAACAAGCTGCTAGCACAGCTTTCAAAACGCGAACCTGAGAAATAGCTGATGACTAAGCTGCACAATCTTTATGAAAGCTATGGACAAAGCCCGTGGTTAGACAACTTGCGTAGAGAATGGCTACACGACGGTACGCTTGCAAGCTGGGTGCAAAATGGTATTAGAGGACTAACTTCTAATCCCAGCATTTTCCAGCAAGCAATGACTAACGGCACTGCTTATGAATTGCAATTTTCTAACTTATTAGCCGCTGGGTTGAGCGTAGCTGAAGCTTATTGGGAGCTGGTTTACAGTGACATCAACGGTGCTTTAGATGTGTTCGCGCCTGTTTATGCTCAAAGCGGTGGCACAGATGGCTATGTCTCAGTAGAGGTAGATCCCAAACTAGCTCATAACGCTGAGAGCACACTAAAAGCAGCTTTGGAGATTTGCAACCGAATAGCACGCCCAAACTTGCTTGTTAAGATTCCAGGCACAAAAGAAGGGCTAGCTGCTATTCAAGCTATGACTGCTCAAGGTCATAGCGTAAACGTGACCTTGTTGTTTTCGCTAACACGTTACAGCGAGGTTATTGAGGCGTATCTGCAAGGTTTAGAGGCACATCCGGGAGATCTTTCACATATAACTGGTGTGGCTTCTTTTTTTATTAGCCGCACCGACACAAAAATAGATCAACGCTTAGCAGAGATCGGAACCACAGAAGCTTTTGCACTACACGGACTCACAGCGGTGGCACAAGGGCAGTTGGCCTACCAAATTTTCAAAACCAAGTTTTCGGGTCCACGTTGGGAAGCGTTGAGCGCGCGTGGTGCCAATGTTCAAAAACCTTTATGGGCCTCTACCTCTACTAAAAACCCTGCTTATGCTGACACCTTATACGTGGATAGTCTCATTGGACCACAAACAGTAAACACCTTACCAGATGCCACATTAAAGGCTTTCTTAGATCATGGCACCGTAGCTCGCACTGTGGATGCCGACTTAGACGCCGCTCAGGCAATCTTAGATCGGGTGACAAATGTTGGTGTCGACCTAGATGACGTGGCGAAACAGCTCGAGCATGAGGGCCTAGCAGCTTTTATGAAATCTTTTGACGATTTATTAGCAAGCTTGCACGTTGTTGCAAAACACCTTTCGGCAAAGTCCTTAACAAAAACATCACAGTGACACCTATATCGGATGTAGATGTTGGGCATGATTTGTTGCAACAACCTTTAGAAGACCTACTCGCTGCTGCTGCAGCAGTACGTGATCAAACCTATGGCACGCGCGTCACCTATTCCCCTAAGGTTTTCATCCCGCTTACAATGCTTTGCCAAGATAAATGCGGTTACTGCACATTTGCTCAACCACCAGCTCGGATGCCAGCGCCTTTTCTCCCTGAATCCGAAGTGCTAGCTATCGCTCAGGCTGGTGCTGCCGCTGGGTGCCATGAAGCCTTATTTACATTAGGTGAAAGACCAGAATTGCGCTACAAAGCAGCAGCGCAGTGGCTAACAGAACATGGCTTTTGCTCTACGGTGGAGTATCTGGCGCATATGTGTCAAAGAGTCCAACAAGAAACAGGTTTGTTACCTCATGCTAATGCTGGGGCGCTTTATGACTTTGAGCTAGCCATGTTGCGTTCTGTGGCAGTTTCGCAGGGCATGATGTTAGAAAGTTTGGCTGAGTTGGATTGCCATCGAGGTTCCCCCGACAAAACTCCGCAAAGACGCCTTGCTACTCTAACCGCAGCAGGAAAACTAGCTATTGCATTTACTACCGGCATCTTAGTGGGGATAGGTGAAAGCAGGTTGCAACGTGTAGAAGCCTTGCAAGCTATAGCTGCGTCGCACAAACGCTGGGGGCACATTCAAGAAGTAATTGTGCAAAACTTTCTACCAAAGCCAGGCACAAAAATGCACGCCAGCAAGCCATGTGCCCCGACCGAATACTTGGAAACAATCGCTTTAGCGCGGCTCATTTTGCCGCCAGACGTACATCTCCAAGCTCCGCCCAACTTGTCGGAAGATTTTGGGATGCTTTTGGACGCTGGCATAGACGATTGGGGTGGTATTTCACCAGTAACTGTTGATCATGTTAACCCTGAACGACCCTGGCCAGATTTACAGCGTTTAGGCCAGGTAAGCGAGGCTCGAGGGTTTGTGTTGGCTCCGCGTCTCACTGCGTATCCCGAATATGTGCTAAACAAGCAGCGCTGGGTATCAGAGTCTTTGCATTTTGCTGTACTAGACCGCAGTGATGCTGAAGGCTTAGCTCGTGAGAACGACAGGGGTTGGTATGCGGGAGCTAGTGCTGAACCTCCCGAATTGCTCACCTGTTTGCCCAGCAATATCTACGCCAACCATGCCAATGTAAACAGTCATGTTGGAGAAGTGCTGCGCGGAGTTCAGTCAGGTCAAGAGGTAGGGTTTGATGAGATTGTATCTTTGTTTGAGGCGCGTGGTAGTGAGGTTAATGCTGTAGCTCAAATTGCAAACGAACTCCGCCAAAAAACAGTAGGTGATGATGTGACGTGGGTTTTTAATCGCAATATTAATTACACCAACGTTTGTACTTTCAAATGCCGTTTTTGCGGTTTTTCTAAAGGGCCACTGTCGCTAAACTTACGAGGCGAGCCTTACTTGCTGAGCTTAGATGAGATAGCACAGCGCACAGCCCAAGCAGCTGCCTCTGGTGCTACGGAGGTGTGTTTGCAGGGCGGTATTCACCCTAACTTTGACGGGGATTACTATATTGAAGTTACCAGAGCAGTCAAGCAAGCTGCTCCTGATATCCACGTTCACGGGTTTACAGCTTTAGAAGTAACCGAAGGTGCTAAAAGACTCCAAGAACCGCTTAGCAGGTATCTGCAACGTCTGATGGATGCAGGTTTGCGTTCGCTTCCAGGTACTGCTGCAGAGATATTAGATGATGACATCCGTGCTGTTTTGTGTCCCGATAAAATCAACACCGAAGAGTGGCTTGAAGCTCATCGAATAGCTCATAGTCTGGGTTTGCGTTCCAACGTTACTATCATGTTTGGCTCGGTGGAACAGCCACACAGTTGGGCTCGTCATCTTCTTGCGACTAGGGCATTGCAAAAAGAAACTGCTGGTTTTACCGAGTTAGTGCCCTTGCCTTTTGTGCATATGGCAGCTCCGATTTATTTGCAAAAACGTGCTCGACGGGGTCCTACATTCCGAGAAGCCCTGCTGATGCACGCAATAGGACGTATTACCTATCACGGTTGGATAAACAACATTCAGGCATCTTGGGTCAAGTTGGGCTTAGCGGGCACAGCACAAATGCTAAGTGCCGGCGCTAACGATTTAGGCGGAACCCTCATGAACGAGAACATCTCAAGGGCTGCTGGAGCAGCACATGGCGAAGCAGTGACCATGCACGACCTGCGTTCTGTGTGTGATCCTCTCAACCGACCGTTGCGGCAGCGCAACACGCTGTACGATACCGTAGCTGCCTAGTAGCAAATCCCTCACACAGATAAGGCATTTCGCTTAAAACATACTCTCATCAGCAGCACCAACACGCTCAAGTTGCAAAATAGCTTTTTCAACCGAGCGACGGACACGGGTAAGTTGACGTTCTGCTTCAGGACGTTCGCTTGCCCCTTCAGCTACCGCAGCGCGCAAAATATTAGTAATAAGATCGTCAATCTGTGCAACTACATTTTCTAGCTGACTTTTGATTGCCTCAGGGCTCATTACATCCACTTCTTCTATGAGTGCTTTTGCCTCAGCAACCCTAACCGGTATATTTGCAAAACTTCGTAGAAGGGCAGGTCTAAAACATCTTTTTAGGCAGAAGACGTTTTAGGTTGTAGAATGCTGCAACGGAATGCAAGCAATTCGAGCAGTTCGCAGGGCACGGATCACACGATCAGGGTTAGAGTTATTTAGTTCTTTTTTACCGCGTCGCATAGTTCCTGCAATGCTGTTGCTGTCAGTAGCAACTGGTGCCTTAGTAGGGCTTTTGGTAGCAGTATTCGAGCAACTAACAGTGGAGTTGTTGCTTGAACGTCTTTTAGAAGGACCGCTTTGGTGGCAGGCTGTAGCTCCAGTAGTGGGGCTCGCTTTAGCGCTCGCCATCTTGGCTTACATTGGCAATGGCGCAAACTCCTCCACGTCGGATGAGTACGTGCGTGCTTTTCATGAACGCCATCCGCGATTACCTTTAGCACACCTTCCAGCCAAACTTTTGGCAGGCATGGCTACTATCGGTTTTGGTGGATCAGTCGGGTTAGAAGGCCCCTCGGTTTATGCTGGCGCTACTGTTGGGCACAACACGCAAAACATATTTGCCCGCTGGCTGAGTCGCGAAGAAACAAAAATGTTGCTCACAGCAGGAGCTGCAGCTGGTATCGCAGCTGTTTTCAAAACTCCTGCTACTGGGGTTATCTTCGCTTTAGAAGCTCCTTATCGCGATGATGTGGCGCGGCGCGCTCTTCTGCCTGCTCTTTTAGCATCGGCTGCGGGATATTTAGTGTACGTCGCGCTTTTAGGTACAGACCCGGTTATTAACTTGGGTAGCCATGACACCGATTTAAGCATCATTCATTTGGGGGGTGGTGCTCTTTTAGGCTTGATCGCAGGGCTTGGAGGCAGAGGCTTTGCTTGGTTAGTTCGTCAAGCTAAGAACTTAGAACAGCGCTACCATTTTGCTATAAGGCTTTTAGTAGCCGGGGTGATTCTTGCTGGTTTAGTTTTAGCTACTGATGCCCTTTTCGATCAGCCTCTCAGCTTAGGTCCCGGTGTTGCTGCTACCGAGTGGTTACGAGATGGCAACCATACTCTTGGGCTCATTGCAGCATTGCTGGCTTTTAGGGTGATCGCCACGTTAACCACAGTTAGCGCGGGTGGTACCGGCGGAGTTTTTATTCCCTTAGCAGTGCAGGGCGTGATTGTGGGAAGCCTAGTGGGGCAAACATTAGGGGTTGCAGACATTAGCTTGTACCGAACTTTGGGTTTAGCAGCTTTTTTAGCTGCTGGTTACAGAGCGCCAATAACAGCGGTCATGTTTGTAGCTGAAAGTACCGGTACATCAGCGTTTGTAGTGCCTGCTTTAATTGCTGCAGCTGTATCGCAGTTAGTTGCAGGTCCTAGCTCAGTTACCTCCTATCAACTAGAAAAACGCGAAGGGCTAGTTGAACGCCGCATGGCTTTGCCACTCACCTCGGCGCTGACTACAGACACATTGACAGTACCGCCAGATGCCACTGCCAGTGAGCTTGTGTACATACACCTCTTAGGGAGACGAGAACGTGAAGTCCCAGTAGTAGAAGGCAGCACCTACGTTGGCATGTGCGGCTTAGGACAGATCAGCGACCTCAACAGAGAGCAATGGAACGACACTTTAGTGGGTTCCATAGCTAATACGAAGCTACCTACAGCCCAGCCCTCTTGGACATTGCGAGATGCTATTGCGCAGATGGAGGCTTTTGATACCGATCAGCTAGCTGTAACCGATGACAAGAACACCTTTATTGGCCTAGTGCGCGCTGATGATATTTTGCGCTTAGATGAAATCCTCAACGAAACTGAAAGTGCGTGAAAGAAGCTATAGAGCAGATTGGGTAAGCTCAACTAGGGAACAGGTCGTTTACCTCATCTGATTTAGGCGGGTCGCGATATTCGCACCATGGCTTCGCTCCTACCTTTACCAGGCGACACTCCTCACCGGGAATGGCACCGCACTCCACACAGGGTTCTTCGTTTTCCTGAAATCTAATGTCAAAATCGTCGCTTGTATGTTTCAGCGCGCGGGCCTCTTCATAACGACGGTGGCGTCCCTTTTTCATGGGCGGCTCCGCTATATCAAGCCGGGAGCAATCTGTACCCGGCAACAGGGGGTTAGCCCCCTAGAATCTCATAAGCGTTAGTCTAGCCAACTTAGCAGGGAAAAATGCATACCATACCAAGGTCTTTATGGGTCTTTATGCTGAAACCCACTAAACGTCTCTAGCTTTGTGGCGGGCTTGTTCAGCGCTAACTAAAGGTTCTTCACTAGACCACGGAAAGTTAATCCACAAATCAGTTCGCTTCCACACGTAGTCGCATTTCACTAAAGAATGTGACTTCTCATAAAGCACAGCAGAACGCACATCACCCACCCGTTCCACGCAGTAGTCGTAAACCATTTTGAGAGTGTGGCCGGTGTCTGCGACATCATCAACAATGAGGATTGTAGATTTACGATGATCAACCAAATCCACTGCTGGTGGCAACATCACCGGCACTGGCAGTCTTTCGTCCACTCCGGTGTAATACTCACAGTTCATTACATAAATGTTTTTAATCGACAATGCATAACCCAACGACCCAGCACAAAACAAACCACCTCTAGCTATGGATAAGATCATCTCGGGTCGATAATCATCGTTAGCTACTAGTGCAGCTAACTCTCGAACCGCTGCTCCGTACCCAGACCAGTCCAACCATTCTCGTTCAGTAATTGCAGACATCGTTTTTGTTATACCTAGCAAATCTGTTTGACCGCTAATCCTGACAGATCGTTTCTATTGAGCAACCAGAACGCTCTTCTAAAGTGAGCTTGCCTTGTGGATCAAACGCTACAGCAACTTGTCCCTCCAGCAAACGCTGCACCGGGATTGCCAGCATCTCAGCTCGCCAGCCGCTAGCAGCCCGACAGTTAGGATCACCAGTTAGTAAACCTTCAATATCGTTGCGAGTAGCTAACAAAGCCGGATCTAGCTCAAGTTCAGATGCATACTGCGAAGCCCAAGCAGCAATAAGATTGACAGCAGGCTTCAAGGCGTGTGGCAACTTGGAGTGCTTCATATCAGTTTGTGTGGGTAGCTTGGCATAGCGTAACCGGGCTAACTCTTTTAGCAGTTCTTCATCAGCTCCTTTACGCAGATTACGCGGCTCAACGCCTCGTAACTCTCGCAACTCTTTCAGTGACTTGGGCATTTTCTCGGCAAGCACAGCTACTCCCAAATCTGACAGTACATGGCGAACTGGTTGATTGGTGCGAGCAGCGTATTCTTGACGCCAGCGTGCAAGTGCTTGCGCCACCGCTCGGGTTTGGCCTTGCATGCGGCGTATTTCCTTTACCTTAAGCCAAGCATTCTCAGGGTTACGTAAGCGGCTAGATCGTTGCAGTAATAATCCAAATTCCTGTTCAGCCCAACCTAGCCGTCCACGCATGTCTAGCTCTTTGGTCAACAGATCTTTGAGTTCTAACAAACGAGCTACATCACCAGCAGCATAATGCAACATGTCTGCTGGTAGTGGTCGCTGCAACCAGTCTGATAAGCGTGCGTGTTTAGGTAACTCCACACCTAAAAAGTGTTCGTGGAGGGTAGCCAGAGATGGACTGCAATAGCCAACAAACCCAGATGCAATCTGCGTATCAAAGATTTGCTTGGGCAAACAACCACATTCGCTTTGCAGCGCTTCTAAGTCTTGTTCGCCAGCATGTAACACCGCTACCCCATCACCTTGTAATAATTCACCTAACCGAGCAATGCTGACCGCTAGGGGATCAACAAGCACTAGACGTTCTGCCCATGCAATCTGTACTAAACCTAAGCGCGGAAAGTAAGTACCTTCGCGGTGAAACTCTGTGTCTATGGCGTAGCACGCTGCTTGAGTAGCTTCACGCAATACAATGTGTAAATCGCGCTCAGAGTTGATGAACGACATGTCAGTGGCGATAGCTAGCCTCCATAGTTCATACGCGTATCTTCCATACGCAAAACCTCAGTATTCTCATCAGCTTGGAATCCGCAGTCGATGATCTCACCTATAAACAAAGTATGAGCCCCAGTTGGCACTGTTTGTTGAAGATGGCAATCCAAATAAGCTACAGCACAATCCAAAATCGGCGCTCCACTAACCCCTTCATGAAAGCCAAAACCGTTTAAGGTCATCTCCACTAAGTTCACCTCTACTGGTTTGGTGAACTTGCGAACAATAGCGCGATCTTTACGAGCAACAGTACATAAGCTGAACACCTTGCCTTGCAAAATAAGTTCATGGGTGTAGGCAGTGTTTTCTACTCCGATACCAATCAGCTTTGGCTCAAAAGCTAATTGTGTGGCCCAGTTTAAGGTCATAGCGTTGCGCCGCTCTTTGTGCCTTGAACCCACCACATATAACCCATATGGCAAGCTCCAAAGCACACGCCTACGTAAGCGGTCATATGTTTCTTGAGCTTGCGGGTTGTTGCCTACTTCTGTAGGGAACGGGCCAATCGGCCCTGTACCTCCGGGGGCTGCCATAAATTATCCTTATTGCAAATCAGCAGGTGGCCAGGTGGGGTCAAGTTGCTGCAGAAAATGCAAACAGCGCTGTTGTTCATCGTGTTCGCCTATTGCAGCTGCTGTCGTCTCTAAACCTGCTAGTGCTCGCAGAAATCCTCTGTTCTCAGTGTGTTCCCAGCGCACATACCCTGAACCTCGCCAGCCGTTTTGGCGCAATCTATCTAAACCCCGATGATAACCCACTCTGTACGCTGCATAGGCTTCGATGTCATCACCTGCTAGCTGCCCGAGACGCGCCCATCCGTCTAAAAAACGTGGAAAGCGTGCCACCACTGCGGCTACAGCATTGCGTTGCAAATCCGCAGGTTGTGCCAGCGCGTTTTGCAGTGCTGCTGTAGCTTCAACAGGTTCTGGGTCTAGCACGGTTTCTGACGGACCCGAGGTTTGGAGATTAATGGGGGCATCACTCATCTTGATCATCCTTTTTTGTTTACAAGCTTTTGTTTGAAACTTAGTTAAAGCCAATTTATGGTCACAGATTTACAATCAACGCACTCTCACCAAGCGAAGCACATCTGTAGCTTCTGTCATCCCCGCTAAAACTGCCACCAAATCGCCAGAGGCTACATGGCCAGCTTGTTTAGCTAAATCCACAGCTTCGACCACACGATTTTCGTAGCTTCCAATATCACTGGCCACGATAGGAGTTACTCCCCAACTCAAGGTGAGCTGCTGCACCGTGCGCCGTAGAGTGCTGAAACCCAAAATAGCTGTTTGTGGACGAAATCGAGCCATCGACCTCACTGTAAAACCTGAGGCTGATATACAAATAATAGCCGCCAAGTTTAGCTCGTTAGCTGCTGCTGCTGCGGAGCTGGTCATAGCATCTGTAACAGAAGACGGTGCATCCGCATTAGTCATACGAATAGCGCGGATATTTTCTGCCCAGCGAACATAGTCAAACTCTTCATCAGCTCGCTCGGCTATGCGGGCCATTGTTGCCACCGTGTGTGCAGGATGAGCACCAATTGCAGTTTCTGCCGACAACATTACAGCGCTAGTTCCGTCAAACACGGCATTGACCACGTCTGATGCTTCAGCTCGTGTAGGCGCAGAAGCCTGCACCATTGAATCCAACATTTGAGTAGCTGTGATGACCGGCAATCCGCCAGCAATGCAGTCACGAATAATGCGCTTTTGCAAGTGCGGGGTTTCTTCAATCAGGCATTCGGTTCCTAAATCACCTCTTGCCACCATGATCCCTGCGGAAGCATCAATAATGTCTTCCAAGTTGTCTATCGCAGCTTGTGTTTCAATTTTAGCAATGACTAAGGGACCATGTGGGTGAGGGTCTAGTTGCACGTTTCTAATTTCGTCACCGTTGCGAACAAAAGAAATAGCCACCATATCTACGCCTTTGTCGGTGAAGGCTTCTAAGCAACGCAGATCCTCAGCAGTTGGGGTAGAAATGCTGAGCCGGTCAGAGGGAATACGAAAACCAGGTCTGCCGTGTATCACATCACCGTTTAGTACACGGGCTTTAGCCTCTGTGTTAGTCACATCACATATTTCTAGCAGCACCTGACCATCGCCTAGTGCCACGTGATCGCCTGGAGCTATGTCGTTGAGTACATTCTCATAGTCCACCTGAATTAGTTCGGCGCTGGCATGGCTGCTTCCTACTTGTATCTTAACTTCGGTGTTAGGTAACAACTTTACGCCTGCGGTCCCAAAGCTAGCGGTACGTACTTTTGGGCCAGGTAGATCTACTAGTACCCCAACTCGGCGATTAGCTTCTTCAGAAACTTGACGCACTTTGCGCATTCGCTCTAAAGCTTCTTGCAACGTGCCGTGTGCTAACCCGATACGCGCAACATCCATGCCTGCATCTACCATGTCGCGCAGAACCTTTTCAGATTCTGAGGCTGGCCCGATTGTGGCAATTATTTTGGTACGACGCGACACAACTTATAAAGCTACAGCTCTGTTGGGTCTAGTAAGTGGATAGCACCTGAATGTGAAGCCAATAGACAAATTGGCAATGGACAGATTTAGGTAAATAGCAGGGTTTGGTTAGCGAAGCTGCACAACCTATTGTTGCGACAGTGAGTTGCTGGGCCTACTTAGATAATGAAGGCCCCATAGCTGTTGCCCACCGCGGTGGAAGCGCTGAAGCTACCGAAAATACTATGGCAGCGTTCACAGCTGCGGTGAACATGGGGTACCGCTATTTGGAGACCGATGTGCATCTGAGCAGCGATGGAGTTTTGGTGGTGTATCATGACAAGAGTTTGCAGCGCCTGTGTGGTCGGAATATAGATATTCACAAGTTGGCGTGGCGAGACCTAAAAACTCTTCGAGTTATGGGCGAACATAGCATTCCAAGATTTGAAGAAGTACTTGAAGCTTGGCCTGAGATCAAAATTGCTGTTGACCCTAAACATTATGCGGCTACTGCACCTCTTGTGGCAGCTCTGCAAAAAGCTAACGCCATTGAAAGGGCTTGTGTGGGTTCGTTCTCACAGCGTCGGTTGCGGCTAGCTAGACGTTTAGGAGGGGCAAAACTGTGTACGGGGATAAGCCCATTTGAGGTAGCTCAATTACAGGCTTTGAGCGCGGGTTTGCCGATACGCTCTGTCTCTGGTGGGTGCGCGCAGGTGCCTCCTAACGTGCGGGGAGCGAAGGTCATAACGCGCCGCTTTGTGGATGCTGCCCATGCGTGCGGGTTAGCGGTGTTTGTTTGGACTATCGATGATCCTAAAGAAATGCATGCGCTATTAGACATGGGTGTAGATGGCATCATGACCGATCGGCCTAGCGTACTGCGGGAGGTGCTAATAGCTAGAGGAACGTGGGACAGCTGATGCAACATTTAACTACTGCTATTTAGCTACTAATCTGACAGCATGAACGTTCCGCATGTTGCTCTTTTGCATGGTTTAGCAGGTTCGGCAAAGCGAACATGGCAAGACAATGGTTGGTACGACCTGCTAGCCGACGCTGGCCGTCAACCTATTGGCATAGATCTGTTAGGCCACGGCACATCTCCAAAGCCACATGAACCCGAAGCATATGCGAACTTTAATGAACATGTGCTGCAGCAGCTGCCTGATGGGCCTGTAGATGCTATTGGTTTTTCTTTGGGAGCTAACACCTTATTGCGGATTGCTTCGCAGTTTCCCAACAGATTTCATAAGCTAGTTGTTGCTGGGGCGGGGCAGAATCTTTTTAACGCTGACAAGGCTTTTGCGGACGCAGTAATGAAAGCCATCAACGGTGAGCCCGACCCTCAAAACCCTCTTTTACAGTATTTTGCCGCTTTAACAAAAGCGCCAGATGTGGACGCTAAAGCCATAATTGCCATGATGACAGCGCATCAGCCTTTTGACCCTAGTTGCCTGAGCCTTATCACTTGTGAGACTTTGATTTTTATAGGAGATCAAGACTTTGCTTGGCCTGCCGATCAGCTGCTTGATGCCCTACCCAACGCGCAGCTAACAGTGCTTAAGGGCGTCGATCACTTCGCTACACCCAAATCCTTTGAATTCATAGATGCAGCCCTCGCATTCCTAGGCGCCCACCCTGTTTAGGACACCTGCGCTTCTCTAGGTGTTGTGAAGTATTCTCCTACATGCTACTTGCCGGCTAACTTTGCAGCTTTCTCAATCCAAGTACCTAAGTTAAGTGAACTCTGGAGTAGGTAAACCCAACCAAGATAAAGGAATCTCACCAAACCAATAGTGACATCCAACACTCTTGATATAATCAAGAGTGTCTTGATATTTAGTTTGCTTAAACCAGTCACTTAAGACATACACATACTCTACAGTTAGGTTAAGTGGAGCAACTAATTTCATGTATTGCTTACGTTTGAAGTCGCATGTTTGCAATTTTTCATCAACCGATCCTTCTACTTGTTGATATTTTATCTCAATAATATATAAAGTATCTTTGGATATTACTAATACAGTGTTATCAGGTAGAAGTTTCTTTGATAGCACTTCTTTCCATACAATACCTTTTGCTGTAAGATATTTATAAAATTCATGTTTCTTGAAACAGCGAGCTACTAGTTTGCTGTCATAGAAAATATCTGCTCCTTGCCCTGAAGACAAAGGTTGCACATTATAATTTGGCGTAGCAGCAAATAAACTCAGCAAATCGGCTTTGCTTTCAAAAATAAGGCCAGTTATCGTGTTAGAACCAAAAGTACCACCTTGTTTCATGCCACTCCCAGAGCTGGAGTGATGCTTGAGAGACGCTTTACAGCAAGTGCAAAGTGTTCGGGATCTGATTCGCAACCTACAAAGCAACGACCGTTTGCAATAGCGGATACTCCTGTAGTTGCTGAACCAGCAAACGGGTCAAATACTGTGTCTGTAGGCTTGGTAGATGCAAGAATAATCCGATCTAACAACTCAACAGGTTTTTGAGTTGGATGTTTACCGAAAGCCTTCTCAGATTTTGTGGGAGCAGTGAACTGCCACACAGTTTTCATCTGTTTACCACTATTGGCAGCGCGCATCTCTGCATAATTAAATAGATGCTTTGAACTCTCTGTTTTTGCTGCCCACAGCACTGTCTCGGTGGAGTGCGTAAAGTATCGGCACGATAAGTTGGGAGGTGGATTTGGCTTCTCCCAGGTGATGCTGTTCAAAATTTTCATGTTAAGACATTGCATGGCGTATCCAACAGAGTGAATGACATGGTGAGTGCCTGATACCCAAAGCGTGCCGTCAGGCTTGAGGAGCTTCTGACATAACCCAATCCATTCAACATTGAACTGGTGGTTTGCTTCTGGACCTTGCGATTGATCCCAATCTCCCTTATGAACACTAACCATATTCCCCGCATGACAGGTGATGCCCCCATTAGACAAGAAATATGGAGGATCAGCAAAAATCATTTCAAACAACCCATTAGGGTTTTCTGCGGACTTTTCCTGCATCCACCTCAAGCTGTCTGTGTTATACAGCTCAACTGCTTCTGCGCGAAAATCAAAATCTGTTACCATCACTCTCCTCCCAAAAGGTTCTGCTTTTCACTCATAGCGCTATATTAGAGAACTGCTGCGACAGTTTGATGGCAACTAAGTATCTAGCTCTTGAACAAATGACCTACGTAAAGCTAGCGAAGTTGTTCGTCTGTGGGTAATAGCGGGAAAGGCAACAAGGTCTCGCCGGTGAGGAAGCGGTCCACAGCAGCAGCACAAGCCCTACCCTCAGCTATAGCCCAAACAATAAGGCTTTGCCCGCGCCCCATATCACCGGCTACAAACACTCCGGGTACGTTGCTCATCCAACTATCGTTGCGAGCCACGTTGTTGCGCTCGGTGAACTCTACGCCTAGTTCTGCCAACAAACCATCTTTTTCTGGTCCCACAAACCCCATAGCCAACAACACCAGATCGGCTGGAAACTCTCTCTCCGTTCCCGGTACAGGCGTAAAGCTCATGCGACCATCGGCAAAAGTCTGCTCTACCTCTACGGTACACAGTGCTTCTAGCTGGCCATTTGAGCCGACAAACTCCACTGTGTTGATGGCATAAACCTGCGTGCCTCCTTCCTCATGCGCTGAAGACGACCGATACATGAGCGGCCAAGTAGGCCAAGGCGTTGAATCGGCTCGCGCATCAGGTGGGCGAGCCATAATCTCAAACTGATGGATCGAAGCAGCACCGTGACGGTGGGCTGTGCCCAAACAATCAGCACCGGTATCTCCCCCACCAATAATGATCACATGTTTACCAGCAGCCGAGAACGGATGATCTGCCAAATCACCTTCTTGCACGCGGTTAGCAGGAGGCAAATACTCCATGGCTTGATAGACACCGGCTAACTCGCGCCCTGCAATTGGCAAATCACGCCACTGAGTAGCTCCACCTGCTAACACCACCGCAGCAAACTTGTCGGTTAGCTCGCTAGCGGTTATGTCCACCCCAACATTCACGCTGGTTTTAAACACCGTGCCCTCGGCAACCATTTGCTCTAAACGGCGATCTAAATGACGTTTTTCCATCTTAAACTCAGGAATCCCGTAGCGCAGCAAACCGCCAACACGGTCGGCCCGTTCATACACAACCACATTGTGGCCTGCTCGGGTAAGCTGCTGAGCTGCTGCTAAACCCGCAGGCCCCGAACCTACCACTGCTACCGAATGGCCTGTTTGATGTTGGCTCAATACAGGTTTAATCCAGCCTTGCTCCCAAGCCCTATCTACTATCTCAACTTCTACTTGTTTGATAGTTACTGGGTCTTCGTTAATGCCCAAAACACACGCTGCTTCGCAAGGCGCAGGGCATAGCCTGCCCGTGAACTCTGGAAAATTGTTTGTAGCATGCAGCCGCTCTATGGCATCGCGCCAATTATTGCGATAAACCAAATCGTTCCAATCGGGGATCAAGTTCCCTAAAGGACAACCGTTGTTGCAAAACGGAATGCCGCAATCCATACAACGCGAAGCCTGCGTTTGCACCGATTCGGCGTTAAAGTCTTTGTAAACCTCTTTCCAGTCTTTGATTCGCACCGGCACAGCACGACGCAACGGCAGCTCCCGCCCATGTTTTAGGAAACCACGAACATCACCCATGTGCAGCCGCCATGATGGCTGATTGCGAGCTAGCACCAGTTTGTTCAGCTTCGGCTATAGCAGCCAAAACCCGCTTATAGTCGCCGGGCATAACCTTTACAAAACATTCCGCTGCGCTATCCCAGTTAGCCAAAACTCTTTCGGCCAACGCAGATCCAGTGTGAACCATGTGCTGGGTAATACGCTCTTGTAGCCACTGTGTATCTTGAAAATCTGGTGCTTCCAAATCCACCATCTCAAAGTTAACTTTGCCCGGAAAAACCCCGTCAGGGTCGTACACATAGGCAATACCTCCCGACATGCCCGCCCCAAAATTGCGCCCTGTTGGGCCGAGCACCACTACCCGACCTCCTGTCATGTATTCACAACCGTGATCCCCCACCCCTTCTACAACAGCGATGGCACCAGAGTTACGCACACAAAACCGCTCTCCCACAAGCCCCCGCAAAAACAACTCTCCCCCAGTCGCACCGTAAGCAATAACGTTGCCAGCAATAACGTTAGTTTCAGCTACAAATCGGGCTTGAGGGTGAATCGTAACGATAATTTTGCCCCCAGATAATCCTTTACCCACATAATCGTTAGCATCACCTTCTAACTTTAGGGTGATACCTTGGGGCAAAAAAGCCCCAAAACTATTACCTGCTGAACCTGTGAAATTAATGCAAATAGTGTCTTGCGCTAAGCCCTTTGACCCCCATTTAGCTGTGAGTTCGGAGCCCAGCATGGTGCCCACAGTGCGATTCACGTTGCTTATAGGTAAGTCTATGGTAACGCTATGGCCGTCTTGCAGCGCAGGTTCCGCGAGCTTGATGAGTTGCCGATCTAAAGCTTTGTCTAACCCGTGATCTTGAGCTTGCGTGCAATGACGATCAGCTTCAGGTGAAACGCTAGGGGTATACAAAATGGGTGACAGGTTCAAACCTGAGGCTTTCCAATGCTCCACAGCATCGCTTACATCTAAACATTCTGACCTGCCAACAGCCTCGGCTAGAGTGCGAAAGCCAAGCATAGCTAACAGTTCGCGCACTTCTGTTGCTATAAACTCCATAAAGTTGATCACAAACTCAGGCTGACCAGTGAACTTCTTGCGAAGTTCAGGATTTTGTGTGGCTACCCCAACAGGACAGGTGTCTAGGTGGCAAACCCGCATCATCACGCAGCCCATAACCACTAGCGGAGCAGTGGCAAAACCAAACTCTTCTGCTCCCAATAAAGCTGCAATCATCACATCTCTGCCAGTTTTTAGCTGTCCATCTGTTTGCACCACAATCCTGTCTCTAAGCTTGTTAAGCAACAAGGTCTGCTGAGTTTCGGCTAAACCTAACTCCCAGGGTGTGCCAGCGTGCTTGATAGAGGTAAGGGGTGAAGCACCAGTGCCTCCATCGTGACCTGAAATTAGCACTACATCGGCATGAGCTTTTGCTACCCCTGCGGCAACAGTCCCCACGCCTAGCTCTGATACTAGTTTTACATGGATGCGAGCTTTAGGGTTGGCATTTTTAAGGTCGTGAATGAGTTGTGCTAGGTCTTCTATGGAGTAAATGTCATGATGCGGCGGTGGCGAGATAAGCCCCACTCCAGGTGTGGAATATCTAACCTCAGCAATCCACGGCCAAACCTTATGCCCAGGAAGCTGCCCTCCTTCCCCAGGCTTAGCACCCTGAGCCATTTTGATTTGAATGTCATCGCTGTTAACTAAGTATTCGCTAGTTACCCCAAATCGCCCTGAGGCAGCTTGTTTGATTGCTGAACGACGTAAATCGCCATTTGCATCGGGCACATAACGACGCGGGTCTTCTCCACCTTCACCAGTGTTAGATTTGCCACCTATACGGTTCATCGCAATGGCTAACGTCTCATGAGCTTCAGATGAAATAGAGCCGTAAGACATAGCTCCAGTAGAAAAACGCGCCACTATTGCCGAGACCGGTTCTACTTCTTCAATGGGCACAGGTTCTTTGAGATCGGTGCGAATTGTAAACATGCCCCGCAAAGTAGCTAGTCGCTCTGACTGAGCGTCTACCTTGTTGGTGTACTGTTTGAAGATGTCGTAGCGCTTCTCTTTGGTGGCGTGTTGGAGTTTGAACACTGTTTCAGGATTGAATAGGTGATATTCCCCTTCACGACGCCACTGGTACTCCCCACCTCCCTCTAATGTGCGGTGAGCACGTTCATCAGGGTTGGTGGGAAAAGCAATGCGGTGCCGCAACCGTACTTCTTCTGCTAACTGAGCATAACCCACACCGCCTAGGCGGCTGACGGTACCGCTAAAGCACTGATCTACCAATGCTTGTCCTAAGCCGATGGCTTCAAAGATTTGCGACCCTACATAAGATTTCACTGTAGAAATGCCCATCTTGGACATCACCTTGAGCACACCTTTATCACAAGCAGTTATATAGTTGCGGCGCGCTGTTTGTTTGTTGTCAGCGTGGCTAAAGCCACACAACTCTTCATCTACCATCTGATCGATTGTTTCAAAAGCAATATACGGGTGTATCGCGGTGGCACCGTAAGCCAATAACAAACAAATGTGATGCACCTCGCGCGCGTCCCCAGCTTCCACCACCAAACCTGCGCGGGTGCGTTTTTTTTCAGCAATCAGGTGATGATGAACAGCAGCAGTGGCTAATAGTGAAGGCACAGGAGCGGTTTTAGCATCGGAGCCTTTATCGGATAACACGATTATGTTCTTTTGGCGTTCAATAGCTTCGCTGGCTTGCTTGCAAATTCTTTGAATAGCCGAGCGCAGCCCTGCACCACCTTCATCCACGTTATACAGGCAAGGCACCACCTCACTAGACCAGTGGCTGTGGCCGTTTGGGCCATCAACTTCTATGAGGTTGGCTAACTGTTGATCTGTGATGACTGGATGCTCGGTGAAGATTTGTCTACAGGATTCGGGTTGAGGATCTAACAAGTTACCTTCGGGTCCTAGCCAACCGCAGGTAGCGGTGATGATCTCCTCTCTGATGGCGTCTAAAGGTGGGTTTGTAACCTGGGCGAATAACTGTTGGAAGTAGTCAAACAGCAAACGGGATCTGTTGGATAAAACAGCGACAGGTGTATCGGTGCCCATTGAGCCCAGCGCTTCTTTGGCATCGCGAGCCATTGGTGCCAGCAACATCTTTAGTTCTTCATGGGTGTAACCAAACACTTGCTGGCGCACTACTAAATCAGTTTCATCAGGTTCAGGCAACTGGCGATCTGTAAGATCGTCTAAATTGATTTGGTTCTCTGCAAGCCATTTGCCGTAAGGACGTGCCGAAGCCAGTTTGGTTTTAATCTCTGCATCTCGCACTATGCGACCCTGTGAGGTATCAATTAAAAACATACGTCCAGGTTGCAAACGACCTTTTTCTACTATGGCTTCAGGGGCTACGTCCATCACTCCCACCTCAGAGGCCATGATTACCAAATCATCATCGGTTACCCAATACCGAGAAGGTCGCAGACCGTTGCGGTCTAGAACGGCTCCAATTAATGTGCCATCGCTAAATACTATGTCGGCTGGGCCATCCCACGGTTCCATTAGCGATGCGTGGTAGCGATAGAAAGCTCGCAACTCAGGCGACATGGACTCATGATTTTCCCAGGGTTCGGGGATCATCATAAGCACAGCTTGAGGTAGTGAGTAACCGCCCATGTAAAGCAGTTCTAATACCTGATCAAAGCTGGCGGTATCGCTCACTCCATCAGGACACACTGGAAATAAGCGGCTTAGATCTCCAGGCAAAAGCGGTGTTTGTAAAAGTGCTTCTCGGGTACGCATCCAGTTGCGGTTGCCCTGCACGGTGTTAATTTCTCCATTGTGAGATATGAAACGATAAGGGTGGGCTAACGGCCAAGACGGGAAGGTGTTAGTTGAAAAACGCGAATGAATCATCGCGAGCGCGCTTTTTACTCTGGTATCAGACAAATCACTGTAAAACTCGCCTAGCTGCGGAGTAGTTAGCATGCCTTTGTAAACAATGGTGCGATTAGACAAGCTGGCACAATAGCCAAAGCTCAATTTGCGAGTTGTGGCACCTAGTGCGGTGCTGTCTAGATGGTCGTCTGTTTCGTAACGAACCTCGTGACGAATACGGGTTCGGACTATGTAGCCTCTGCGGGTGAGTGCATCTGCATCTAGCTCCGCTGCAGAGTAAAAGGGTTGCCAAAAAGACGGCATTGTTGCTAAAGCTTGACTGCCGAGACTATCAGCACAAGTTGGTACCTCTCGCCAACCCAAAGGAGTAAGCCCTTCGTCAACAGCAATGGCATCCATTGTTGCACGTGCGTTGCTAGCCACATCTGCATTATCAGGCAAAAAAGCAATTCCTGTGAGATAGCTGCCAGCAGACGGCAACTCAAAGCCGCACACCTGACGATAAAACTCATCTGGGATTTGAATTAGCAGCCCAGCGCCATCGCCAGTGTTAGGTTCGGCACCAAGAGCGCCACGGTGTTGCAGATTGCACAATGCTCCAAACCCACCCGACACGATGTCATGGCTAGCGCGGCCTTTTAGATCCACCAAAAAACCCACACCGCAGCTATCGTGCTCGTTTCGAGGGTCATAAAGACCTTGAGCTTCAGGCAGCTGTGGCCAATTTCTCATTGCGTCCTTTCCAGCGTGTTACATTGCGCGCACAGACAAAGTTGACCAGCGGCAAGCTTTAATTTACTGCCGAAACCTAGTCCCCTTCAAAGTCTGTTATCTGAGACATCTGTCGACTTGCCTTTTTCGGGATGCAAGATGAGTTCTGTTAGAGCATCTGCCACACGTTGCTTGTAGGTGGGCAAGCTCTAGTTGTGGTTGCAACATAGTTGATTGTATATAGTTTGAGATGTGTTGGGGTTATGGGGTTTTCTGGGCATGTTGTTGATTTGAGTCTTTGATGGTTGCTAGTAGGGGTTTGGCGATGTTGAGGTTAGTGTGTTTAGGTAGCGGGCGGTGTAGGATGGGAGTTGGTTTGTTCGTTTGTTGGTTGTTGCCAGGGTGAGCGGGGTTCACAAAAATAAATTTTGATGTTAAGGTTTTTTCTATATCTGCCCACCGGGTCATGTCTCTGCGGTGGTCCCAGGTGAGGGTTTTCACCATATGTTAAGGTTACCGTCTGAGCGCTTGGGCGACGGCTTTAGCAGTGTTAACAGCGTCGTAGCCGTCACCTAAACCGACTACAAGGATTTGATGGCTTTTGCGTTCCACCAAAGTAGCTATAGCTGAGCGATGGTGTTTGGGTGATAATCAGATCGCCTTGCTAATAACCAGGCTCTTGACGATCTTGCACACACAACGGACGCTCACATATACGCCGCCAATCACCTAAAACACTGCACCTACCCTGCGAACAGCGTCCCCGAGGTTTACGCCGCCGCCGAGCATGAGGCAACAATTGCCAACACTTTGGTGGCAAACCGCTGCTGTTAGACACGTCGTAACAAGCCCGGTAAATCGTTTCAGCACAAATCTGATAACCCAGCTCGGTTAACTCCGCTGAAATGGCATGAGGCGGTAGACGCTCACCAAACAGATTGCTCACCTGCTGGGCAAGCTCAACATTGAAGGTCAGTTTACAAAGCCTCAAACAAAACGCGCATCTGCATGTCTAAACGCTGTGCCATAGTCAAACCCTCCATCGACAGGTCAAAGGTACATCTAGTCGACCTTAACAGTCGACCTGTTGCAACCTACCGATGGAGTTCACCTTTTAATTGTAATATTTTTCTAATTTTTTCTATTAAATACCACTATTTTTGGTGTTTATTGTCACACTATGCTGATATGCTTATATGTATGAGTATAAATACTAGTTTTCAAAGCAATTTAGATTCTCAAAGCACAGCGCCGGGTTTTTCTGAAACTGCTGCTGTTGGCAGTTTTGGTTTGGAAGATTTTTCTGGTTGTGATGCTGGTGAGCTTGTGAAGCTGGCTTTGCAGGCTAATGATGTGCGTCGCCGTGTTGAGTGCTATTTGAGTGCGGTGTTGGTTAGGCTTGGCGAGTTAGAAGGTGATGATGCTGTGATGTCGGTGTGTAAACAATTCGATCTTCCCGCATATAAAACACGTCGTCATGTTCGCATTGTTAAAGGTTTATCTGCTTTACCGGATGTGGTGCGTGCAGCTAAAGACGGTTGGCTAACCCAAGACCACGCGGAGCTAATAGCCGCGTCGCATCGCCGAGCACCAATGAGCACAGAAGAACAATTGGATTTGTTGGCTTTAGGTGTGCAACAAGACTGCGACGAGTTCAAAAACACAGTACTGCAATCAGAAACACAACGTCTAGCTGCTGAAGGATTAAACCCTACAGAACAACAACATAAACGTCGCAAAGCGAAAATCTTTGCTGGTGATGATGACATGGTTGTGTTGCACGCTGAGTTAGATCGACTAGCAGGAGAAAAAGTAAAAACCGCTATAGACGCTCTGACAACACGAATGTTCAAACAAGACCACCATAATGGCAACAAACGATCTTTTGAGCAACGCAACGCAGACGCACTAGTACACCTCATCACCCACACAACCAACAACAAACACCACACAACCAACACAACCCCAACAGACGAAACCCCAGCAGACGCAACCGTAGAACCAATACCGCAGCAAACCACTATTATCCTCACAACCGACTATGACACACTCACCGGTCAACTAAAGAGCGCTGGGCTCATAGACGGAACTCCAATCAGCATAGATGAAATCCGCCGTCTAGCGTGTGAAGCTAACATTTTGCCAGCAATTTTCAACAACCAAAAACAACCCTTATATTTAGGGCGCAGCAGACGGACACACACCAAAGCACAACTACTAGCCCTACACAAACGCGACAAGCGCTGCACATCATGTGGTATACGAGCTAGCAGCTGCGAAGTCCACCACATCATGCCATGGGAACACGGCGGCACAACCAACATAGACAACCTCACCCTCCTATGCCCAAAATGCCACCACCACACCCACAAACACACCTACCCCAACCACCACAACCCCTAACCAAAACAAACCAACCACTCACAACCAACAACCGTTACTCGTGTGAACAACCCTTAAAGACAATACGTCTAACTCTTTGCTTCGTAAGGACGCGCCAGCGTTTCCCAGTCCATTAGTGCAGGATGAGCTTGTAAACATCTCCGCGCTATTGCTTGCAAGTGCTCTTTCTCCACACCTTTCTTATTGGACTGAGCTATTGAACACACAGCTAAAAGGGCTCTTGGTGCTAACAGTGAGCTATACATATTTGACGAACGCTCAATAAAGCGACCCCATGGACTAACTCGCAAGATTTGGTGACATTGCTGAGCAGTAAGTTTTGAACCGCCAGCACTGTTGCTTGCCTCTAGCGCTAGGCGATGCCTCCAGTAAGCACGAGGAATAGGAGGATCTTCTGCTATACGATTTTGGCGACGAATATGTGTCAGTCCACCTAAGCGACGGAGCAGATTTCGTGTGGCAGCATCAAGTTTCTCAGATGCTTTGCTTTGCATAGATTCAGGATCAGATTGCAAGATGCGGGGGTTTACTCTTGCGCCAAATGCCGTATCTGGCGGGTTAGGAAAAACTCCTTGTTCAAGCCAAACAATGTGGCAAATGTACCACCAGACACTGGAGCGCGCTCTTTGAGTGTCTATGTGCTGGAGTTGTGAAGCCACATGGTGTTCCCATTCAAACGGGAAGTTGAGCATCTCATCAGCAGTAACACGCTCAAGTGCTGGAACCTCAGCACCATCAACAGAGTCCACGCCAAGCTCGTGCCTAAGATACGCAGCTAGTTTGTCTGAAGAACCGGCTGCAGCAACAAACCTTTGCTGTTTAGCAATCATCTGAGCTGGCGGATTGGCAGTCCTTTTGTTCTCAACAAGCGATTGCTGCCATTGAGTGAAATTGCGTTCTACTTGTTGAGTAACCACCGAAGAATAAGCAACCACTATTACTCCTCCTCCAGAGAAACAAAGACACTCATTTCTTCTTGCAGAAGTATGGTGGCTGCTCGAAGAGGATCGTAACCTTCTTCACCAGGTGCTGGACACTCTGGGTCAATAGCTTTAATTGTCTGTTCAAGTTGGTACCCAATAAGTTCTTTGTCCGACTCATCCGCGTCTTGGCCCCCACCAAAAGCACTTTGCGTATTTGCATCAGCCAACGCAGCAACAAACCCAGCAAGTATGGTTGCCTTAGCAGCAGGTGAGCCTTCGTTTTGTGAACATTCAGCTAAAAGATCAGGATGCATAAAGATTTCGTAACCAGGCGAAACATATAAACAACGCATTTCGTAAGTGCGCAATTGGTCATCTGCCGAAAATTGCAACAAACTCATTTTCGGAGAAGACAACTCGGAATGTTGCCCGCGCGCAAGCCAAGACCCAGCCTTCACGGCGACATATGCACCAAAATCATGCCATGCTGCACTTAATAAAGCAGTTGGCAGCGTGCAGTCTTCCACAGCAATAAAACCTGGTTTTGCTTGTGCCCCATCCTTCGCAAGCTTGGAGGGGTCAAGGTCAATAATATGAGTATCAGAGCCTGAAGGGGTTGGCAACTGTTGAGTTTGGGGTAGAATGATGTGTATGAAGGTTGTTGGTAAGCGTATGGGTTTGACTGATTGGGGTCGTCAGTTTGGGTTGTCTACGCGTGCTTCTTGGCAGATGTATCGGGATGGTCGTTTGCCTGAGGGGTTGGTGGTTGAGAAGGTGGGGAAGTTGTTGTATGTGAGGGTGCCTGATGATGAGTTGCCTGCTGATCGGGTGGTGTTGTATGCGTGTGTGTCTTCTTCGGATCAGGCTTTTGATTTGGTGTGTCAGTCGGAGCGTTTGCAGGTTTTCGCGCGTAAGCAGGGGTGGTCTGATTTTGAGGTGGTGATGGAGACGGGTTCTGGTTTGAACGGTAAACGCTCGAAGTTGTTGAGGGTGTTGCGTTTGCCGGGGAGGACTCGGATTGTGGTTGAGCATCGGGAGCGTTTGACGCGTTTTGGGTTTGAGTTGTTGGAGGCTTCGTTGGTGGGTCGTGGTGGTGGGGTTGTGGTGATGGATGATGAGGAACTTGAGGATGATCTTGTGAGGGATGTGACTGAGGTGTTGACTTTGTTGTGTGCGCGTTTGTATGGTCGTCGGTCTGCTGCTCGTAGAGCGCAGAGAGCGTTAGCGGCTGCTGGTGAGGGTGTGTCGTGACTCGCTGGCGGTCGGAGGATCCGTTTGTGGTGCCTGCCCCGTCGGGTGCGACTGTTCGTACAAAGGTTCATGCTTTTGGTGATGATGCTAGCGTGTTGAGGCAGGTCAGCGAGTTTTTGGGTTCGTATTTCCGGCAGGATTTGGCTGCCCGCTGCAAGCTGGGTTTGGAACATGCAGATCGGAATGAACGCAAAAAAGAGTTGACACCGGCGGTGTCGTCGCGTTGGGCGAATCCGATCACTCTTGGTGTGGGTGATCAGTTCGCTTTAGCGGTTCGTAATATGCAAGCTTCGATTGATCGTTATCGGACAGAGATCAACAGGATCGAGAAACGTCTTCGAGTGCCGGTCGGGCAGAAACAAGGTCGTGTGCGAGGGTTCGCGTCTGTAGGTGAACGTTGGCAAAAGCAACGCCGGTTGCAGAGCCTGAAAGCGCGTGAAGCTCAAACATCTGCTGATCTGCAAGCTGGTCGGGTGTCGGTGTGTAAGGGCGGTAAAGAGCTGGCTAACAACCGTCATCATCTACAAGAATGTGGTCTAACGCTTCAGCAATGGCGTGAACAGTGGGATGCTGCTAGAGGGTATTTGACTTGTGACGGGCGCACCGGTGAACCGTACGGCAACGAAATGATTCAGGTGATCCCTACCGCAGCAGACTACAAGAACTGTGTGGTGCAGATCCGGTTACCGAAAGGTTTAGCGCATTTATCGAACACCCCAGACAGGAAAGCACCTTTTTACCGGTTAGAAGGGACCGTTACCTGGAATCATCGAGCGAACGAATGGTTACACCGATGTTTAACTAGTTCAAAGATCTCATACACCTTCTCTTATGATCCTGATAAACAAGCCTGGTATCTGTCGGCTAGCTGGACGTTCCCTAAACCTTCTGAACCCGCTGAGATACCCACCACCGCGAAAACGGTGGGCATCGATTTGAACTCCGATCATCTAGCAGCGTTCATCGTGGATGAGCACGGCAACCCAACCGGTCGCCCTCAAACGTTTGAGCTGTTAGAAGAAGGCACCAGCGAGCAACGGCGAGGCAGGCTACGAGAATCAGTAGACGCGGCACTGAAATGGGCGGTCTCCCAAGGCGCACAAGTGGTCGCTACCGAGAAACTCGATTTCAGTCGCAGTAAAGCTTTGGGCAAACAGATATACCGACGCGGGCAAGCAGGAAAAACCACTCGCCGTAAAGTCGC
Organism: Candidatus Poriferisocius sp.; assembly: GCA_965221865.1. Taxonomy (GTDB): domain Bacteria; phylum Actinomycetota; class Acidimicrobiia; order Acidimicrobiales; family Bin134; genus Poriferisocius. The sequence goes on along the minus strand of OZ244918.1, from coordinate 2,633,134 downwards.
TGGACTACCCACAGCACAAGTTTTTGAGGCTGTAGCAGCTAACGCCAAAAAACATGGGATCACTCACGTAGCAGTCGATCCTGCGTACACCAGCAAATGGGGAACCAGATACTGGAAACCCGCACTCAACAAATCACGCCGACAACAAAGTAGTGGTCATCACGCTGCTGCTGTCGTAATCGGCAGAAGAAGTCAGGGCCACGCGGCCAAGCGAAAGAACCCAGAACCAGCAACGACCAGAGGATCGTCAAGGACAATCTCGGTTCCAGCCCAACCACGAACAACTGACATGCCCCCTACAAACAGAAAAGGACAACAGCAAGCCGCCCCCGGCAACGACCTGTTAGCCAAACCTGGGACTAGACGGGACAGACGCTCAAGGTCATTCGGAGCGTCGACAATAGAACAACCTTCTATTGTTTAAGGAACGGCAACCTCCAAAGTACTTGTAAAAGTGCGCGGCGACACTACCTCAACTGCAAATTGCGCTTTCCCGCTTGTGAACAAATCGCTTAGTGCGTCAGCTCCTGAAATAATGTGATGTGCGCTAATCGCAGGTTTGCTAGGCACGTTTGTGAACTTGCACTCATAGTGAGCAGCGGGATAATCACAAGACAAAGAGTCAACCCGGGAGTCTAAAACAGGCAAAATACTCATGAACGACGGCTAACGATTGACGTAACCGCTTCCCATTCAAAAGGAGCATTGCGGACTTCAACCCTAATGGAGCACCGATCTGCAGGTACCCGCAACTCCTCAGCCCACTCGTCTGCATTACCACCTACAGGACGAATGTGTAAAGCGCGATCGGGTTCAGGTCTGCGATCTGATGGTTGTGATCCTGATCCCACCACAACCGCTACTCCAACTGCTGCAGGCTCACGGATATCGCTGGTAAAGTCCCATTGGACTACTGCTTCAGAGGCAGTCAACGGCACAAAAGACCGCCGCACACCCTCTATGTTGCCGGGGCGCCATGCTTGTGGCTTCACAGGTTTTGGTTGAGGATTGTTGGAGGGATTTACTGGCCCACCGTTAGGTGGAGAAGGGCCATCTGGTGCTGGCCCATTTTCTGCATCAGGCACAGGCAATGGCTGCTGCTCGGAGTCTGGCTGCGGTGGGCGAGGGCGCGGTGGCGCTGGTTCAACTTTGCTAGGCACGTTCTCGGCGTCAAAGATGCGAAGAACATCAGGCGACCAATGCTCGGTTTCGATTTCACCCGCAGCTTGCTTCAGAACATCTTGCACAGCTTGAAGCCCTTGTTGTACTAAACCACGAACGCTGCGCGGTGCTTGGGAGATTTTGATCTCTAGATGCGAGTCAGTCTCACAGTCTTTGATCGCATCTGCGAGTTCACCTTCTGCGTTGAAGACAGCGGTAAAAGCCTTTACGGTTCTGAAATCCCTGCTTCTGAGCTTTGGTGCGTCGTCAGTTATGCGCATTCCGTTGCGAAACACCACCACTTTAGTGGTTTTGTCCGGGGTCAGTTGATACCACAGGGATCCTTGTTCGCATGGCAGTTTGGTGCCTGAGGTGAGTGTTTCCCAAGAAGCCCAAGCACTAGCACCTGAACCGTACCCCCGTCTTCCTTTACCCGTCTTAAGCTGATTGTGCTTGGCCTGCAAGCACCTGCGAATCTCATTTTCGTCAAGCTCAACGTTATTTCTAACGTTTGAGCTATAAGTTACTTGCAGCTTGTGCTCGCGCAATGCCACCATAAAATGCTTAGCAACGGCATCAAATATTCTGTCTTGCTGCGAATCAGAAACGAGATCTTCGGCACTGACCGCAACAGAGTCTTCATCCAATGAGCTATAAGCCAAAATAGCAACAGTGGTGCCCTGCGTGGCGGGAACATTCAACCACTCTGGTGTATCTGTAGGATCTGCGGGAAATGCCTTGAAACCGCGGAAATCAGCAACCTGATCGGCAGATGTCAAGCAGCCTCTCCCCTCACTGAGCATTTCAGATCCATCATTCACACGAAGCTGACTTGCAAGCAGAGCTTGCCCACCAAATAGGAGGCCTCCTGATCCGCGTGATGCATAAAGCACATAACGCAAGTTTGACGCGTCAATTGCAGTCAAGTGACCAACGCCTACCGATCCCAGCTTGCCGGAACCAGCATCATCAACTTTGGCAGACATCGCTTCAGCTAGCAGACTCCGGTACTCCTTGAGATTGAGACCGCTACCGTTGTCTGTACACAGTAGGCAAAAAATCTGCTCTTGGCTTAGGGCACTCGCAATGCGATCTAAGATGCCTTTTGCTACTGCGGTCTTTTGTAAGTCTGGGTATATTGCCTCTACTGCTTCTCGGTAACCGTCAATGTCGGGTATCTGCGCCACTGGCACTTGCACACCTGAGAAGTCGATTTTGGTGGCGCCTGCGTCAAGCGCGTTTTGTACAAGCTCACGTATAACAATCTCATCATTGACACCCTCACCTGAACTAAAACCCTTAGCTACATCCCAACTCTCTACAAAAACTAGTCGCGAATTATGGGGGGGGTACTCACGCTATCCTCACTTTGCCTAGTCCGTGCATGAACACGGCACTCTGAAATCAGCATCGTTTGATGCGCTGTTATTTGCTTCTTTGATACCCAAACCTGAGGCACGATTCATAATATTTGCATAATTTGTATCATGAAACATTCCAATACGCCCCTCACTCTTTGTAGATGGCCTTCCATATTTTTTCTCAAGACCCGACCACCAGCGTATATCAACCGGCGTGTCACTTGCATCAACAGAGTGATTATTTGCCGACGCTAGACGCGCCAGTGCTGCTGGACCTTTTAGGAAACAATACACGCAATTGCCAGCCCCTTGAGGAATATTTAGGTCATAAGCTCGGTCAGCCCAAAATGACCTTACGTCTGCTTCAGTGCTGCCACTATCATTTAGAGGGCAGTAAACCATCTCACCCGGCGGTTGAATTCTGTCACGACAATGTGTGCCTTGAGCACCCTCTGCGAGAAGAGACCGCCACATCGCAGTCTCCACCCGTTCTGGCTCATCAGCCCTAAGCCCCAGAAGAGACACAAACTTCTGAGCAGGCCCGAACCGACCCCAAATATCTGCACATCCTCTCGGGCCGCTTGTTGAACGCTGCAAATCTACTGTAGTGAAGTCCTGCCAATTTTGTTGCGGACGTGCCCAAGGTTCGCTGCAAGCCATACGCACTCGTTCTTCCCGCTCGCCACGATCCAAAGACCCGTGATAGCGGGCAGCAACAATCTCTGCTGGTGCTAAAGATTTATTTCGGTAATGCCCTTGTCGTGCTGGCCCTGGGCCCCCATACATCCATTCCGCAAACAAGTCATGCCCCGGACGTACTTTCAGTTCTGTAGTACACATCCGCCGCCATCTTGATGGCAGCCGTGTCCACGAAACCATCTCCTCAAAGGCTTCCCCGTTTGATCGATAACCAGGCAAGTGCGGCTCATCATCAGCAACAGCAGGCACGCGCTTGACTAACTTGAATGTCCGCAAACGTGTGTAACCAAACCGTGTCGCAACTTCTACGGCACACCCTTCATACCATAAGCACGGTAGCCCAAATCGATCCTCAACCTCATCACATACACTGCACGCAAAATCATAAGTTCCTGGATGTTCCGCAGTGGTGTTCGCGAACAGCACCAAATCTCCACGTTCAGGCTTTAGCAACCCGTCGGTTGCCAGCTTCAACAGCATTAAAGCTGAACTACGCCCACCAGAAAAACGCACAACATGCGGTAAAAACTCATGCTGAGGTTGCCGGTAGAGCAACGAATCGGTGCAATCAGTCTTGCGCATGAACATCAACACAACTTATCTTATGCGCCAATGCGGACAATATATTCATATTCGTCATATTTGTCTTTTTTGAACTGACAGGTTCACTTATGTTTTCCTACCTAACTGACTTAGCAATATCTTTGCACACCAAATTCCAAAAAAGTGGTTATCGAGCGGGGGATTGGAAAACTTGCTGTTCGTGCCAGTGTATATGCTGTTCGTCGGGCTGTTGCTTGACATTTTGTGGTGGGATGATCTGTTGGTTGGCGAGTTCGATAACCAGCTTGGCTGAATCACCGCGACCGTTGAAGTCTTGTGAGACCATGACCTTAAGATCGGGTGAGAGGCCAATGACACCGCAATCAAACAACCGATGGTGAAGCACGCATAACGATATGCCGTTATTCAACTCATCAGGGCCTTCGTGTGCCCACCAGCGAATGTGTGCGGCCTCTAAACCCACAGTTTGTTGCATTAATCTGGCATCCCAGCCACACATTGCACACTGATACTCATAAGCCCGCAAAACTTTGTTACGAAAATCAGGATCACGTTTTTGTTTCGACCCGCTGTTGTGCGACGCAGTATCAGCAATAGAACTGTCATCTACGCTAAACAAGCCAGCCTTGCTAAGCCCCATGCGCTCACAGATATCGGCATGCAAGCTCTCAGGCCAGTTCGCTTGCAAAAGCTGTTGCACGGTTTGCGCCAACAACTCTGGATGAGCTTGCAAAAGGCGTTCGTCTTCTTCGAGTAAACTGCCAACCGCTTCTGCTGTAACTAAAGCACGGCGACTATCAACCTTAGGTACAGTCCTGGTAGAGGTCTTAAGCTGCCAAATACCATCTCCTGCCATACGGCTAAATGCAAACTCAGGTCTGTGGGGTGACCGCAGGCGCGGAGGCCCAAAATCCTTCAGCAGCTGCTTGAGACGATCCTCATCTGTTTCGTACAGTACCCGAGAGTTCCCATCGTTGTGAAGTTTGCCTAGAGCGTAAAGCAACAACAACGGCTTATTAGGAACACGCTCACCGCCTTTACTCCACTGTTTTAAGCCACTAACTCGGCTCAGCCAGTTTTGGGCTTGTCCCCCACTGGCTTCGACCATACTGTTCTGCTCCCTGTTTGCTGCAAAACCATGAGAATAGCAATAACATCTAAGCCGGTAGAAAATGCTAGAAACAAAGACATGACAACTAGCGAGCTGCTGAGCTTTATTGATGCCTGCCCAACACCTTTTCATGTGGTGCAGCGGGTGTCTAGCGAATTAGAGGAAGCAGGTTTCACCCAACTAAATGAGGCTGATGATTGGCCTGATACTTGTGGGAGCCATTTTGTGTGTCGGGGTGGCAGCCTGGTGGCTTGGCGGCATCAGACCTGTGAGGCAGGTTTTCGTATTATCGGTGCCCATACCGATAGCCCTAACCTACGCATCACCCCACAACCTGACACTGGAGGTGCTGGGTATCGTCAACTCGGAGTGGAAGTTTACGGAAGTCCACTAATAAACAGTTGGCTTGACCGTGATCTGGGAGTCGCTGGCCGACTAGCTACACCTTCAGGCCCAAAGCTGTTTCGGATTGATAAACCCATCTTGCGAATACCTCAGCTGGCCATTCACTTAAATCGTGAGGTGAACCAAAAAGGGCTTCTTCTAAATCCTCAAACCCATCTGGTGCCGATCTGGGGGCTAGGACTACCCACAGCAGGCGATTTTGCTTCTGTAGCTGCCAAAGCAGCTGATATTGATCCTGATGAGGTACTGGCTTGGGATGCCATGCTTCACGATCTCACCCCTGCCACTGTTGCTGGACTTGACAACGAGTTCATCTTCGCCCCCCGCATTGATAACCAAGTATCATGTTGGGCAGGGCTGCAAGCAATGCTGTCTATCTGTAATAAAGAGAGCGCACACTCTGTGGTACTGTGCTTGTTTGACCATGAAGAGGTGGGCAGCACCTCTGCTCAAGGAGCTGCATCAACACTGCTTGCGAACGTGTTGGAACGTATAGCTGGCAGCCGCCAAGCGCTGCTTGTTGCACTAGCCCGATCAATATGCGTCTCCGCAGACGGCGCCCATGCTACCCATCCCAACTACTTAGAACGCCACGAACCTAACCATCACATTGCTCTTGGCAACGGCCCAGTCATCAAACGTAACGCTAATCAGCGTTATGCCACCGATGCTCTAGGAGAAGCTGCTTTTGTAGCTGCTTGCAACAATGCTGGAGTAAGCCATCAAATCTACTCTCATCGCAACGACATGGCATGCGGCAGCACCATCGGTCCATTCACCGCAGCCACCACTGGCATATCCACAATAGATGTGGGTGTAGCACAACTATCTATGCATTCGGCACGCGAGATGTGTGGCGCGCAAGACCCAAGCGATTTTGCAAAAACTCTCACAGCATTCCTAACTGGCGCTCGCTAAATGTAGTGCGCCAAGCTCTACTGATATTTGGGTGAATGATAGTTGGGTGAACTCCATCGGTGGTTGCAACAGGTCGACTGTTAGGGTTGCTCTGAGATATCAGCAATCTACAGATGGAAGTTTTTATTATGGCACAGCGTTTAGACGCGAAGATACGCGTTCTTATTGAGGTGTTGTCGCAGCAAGAGTTCAATGATGCGAAGTTTGCTGTGCGGCTGGTTTGTTTTGGTTAGGGGCCGTGGTTGGGGTGGTTACTGGTGTTTGTGTTTGTGTGTTTGACGGTGACATTTTGGGCATAGCAGAGTGAGGTTACCAATATCTGTTGTGCCACCGTGTTCCCAGGGCGTTTTGTGGTGGACTTCGCAGCTTGTGGCACGAATACCGCATTTGGTGCAGTGTTTGTCGCGTTTGTATAGGGCTAGTAGTTGTGTTTTGGTGTGTTTACGTCTGCTGCGCCCTAAATATAAGGGTTGGGCTTTGTTGTTGAAGATTGCTGGCAGAATGTTTGCTTCACAGGCTAGACAACGAATTGCGTCTATTCCGATTGGTGTTCCGTCAATAAGCCCAGCGCTTTTTAGTTGACCGGTGAGTGTGTCGTAATCTGCGGTGAGGATAATAGTTGTTTGCTGCGGTATTAGTTCTGGTGTTTCATCTGATGAGGCTGCGTCTGCTGGGGTTGCCTCTGTTGGAGTTTCGGCTGCTGTACCTGCGTCTGTGGTGTGTTGTTTGTTGTTGTTTGTGTGGGTGATGAGGTGTACTAGCGCTTCGGCGTTGCGTTGTTCAAAAGACCGTTTGTTGCCACTACGGTAATCTTGTTTGAACATTCGTGTATTCATAGCGTCTACAGCGGTTTTCACTCTTTCTCCTGCTAGTTGATCAAGCTCTGCGTGTAAAACAACCATGTCATTGTCGCCATTAAATATTTTGGCGGTGCGACGCGCATGTTGTTGTTCAGTTGGGTTTAAGCCTTATGCTGCTAGGCGTTGTGTTTCTAATTTCAATACTGTGTTTTTGAAAACATCGCAGTCTTGTTGCACGCCTAAAGCTAATAAATCTAATTGTTCTTCTGTGTTCATTGGTGCTCTGCGATGCGACGCGGCTATTAGCTCTGCGTGGTCTTGAGTTATCCAACCATCTTTAGCTGCACGCACCACATCCGTCAAAGCAGACAGCCCCTTAGCAGCACGCACCTGACGACGAGTTTTATAAGCGGGCAAATCAAACTGTTCACACACTGACATTACAGCATCATCGCCTTCCAACTCGCCAAGCCTAACCAACACCGCACTCAAAAAGCTCTCAACACGTCGACGCACATCGTTAGCTTGCAAAGCTAGTTTCACAAGCTCACCAGCATCACAACCAGAAAAATCTGTAAAACCAAAACTGCTAACATTAGAATAATTTAAAACAGTATTAGTAGTATTTAAATTAATTTGAAAACTGTCAACTAAACTCATATATATAAGTATATCAACATAGTGTAATAATACCTACCAAATATACAGAAAAAAATAGATATATTTCAGGCATATAAGACTTCTCTCTTTTTGTGGCTCTTTTCTATTAAGCTGGGATTTGGTTTTTTGTGTGTTCAGATTTGCTGGTTGCTCTTGAGCGTGTTGAGGTAGGCGAGTTGGTGGTGGAGGTGAAATCACCTGACGGGCAGGAGGTGTTTTGTGTTAGTTGCGGGGTTAGGACTTGGTGTAAGGGGGAGGCGGTGGATGGTGTTACTTGATGTTGAAATTGCAGGGTCGGTTCTGGTGGGGGTGTTGTGGAATAAGCGGGTTTGGGTGTGCTCTGGTTCTATATGTGAGGTTAAGACGTGGGCTGAGAAGTCGGGTTTAGCTGGTCCCCGTTAGGTGTTGATGTGGCGTTGAAGTTGAGTGGGTTGTGAGATGGTTGGGTGATGTTGAGGGGTCTGTAGCGCCGCCGGCTCGCCCGCTGGGAGTGGGTTGGCAGACCTTGTGGGTTTGTGATCGCACCGATCGCACAGCAAACAATGGACGATGCTAGAAGGGTCACTGTTGAGGCTCAGGTAGGGTTTGATGAGATCGTCATGTCGTCTACCAACGCGAAGACGCCGACGCTGCCGGTTCGTGTCCACGACAGTCGATGCCAACACCGGCCAAATCGTGGACGTGCTCTGTGACCGTAATGGCTGCTGACATAAAAAAAATGGGCATATCAACAGCCCGATACACAGATGACAGCCGTAAAGGTGACGTGCTGTGACCCCCTACAAAGACTACCGTAAAGCCATGCGCCGTCTCAAAACAAAAGACATGCTCGACTCAAATGCGAAAACCACTGCCGGATCATTCCAATCGCGCGCCTAGGCGTAGTGTCTATAGGGGTTGTTAGCTCCGTTTTTGGGTGGGCCTGTTGTGCCAGTGTGGTGGTTATTAACTATTGCTTTGAGCAAAGGAGGCTTAGATGTCACATTTTAATGCTTGTTTGATTTCTGTTGGGAGGTTGTTGGTTGTTCAGCGGATTCAAGCTGGGATGCCTCAAGCTCATATGGCTGCACAGATAGGTTTGTCGCGGGCTGCGATGGGTAAGTGGTAGCACCGTTTCTGTGAGCACGGCAAAGCTGGTTTGGTGGATCGGTCTTGCAAACCTCATCGGTCGCCGAAACGCACCGACCCTAAGACTGAGGAACGGGTATGTGAGTTGCGCTGTCAGAAACGGTGGGCCCGCTCCGATAGCAGCCCGGTTAGACCTACCAGCATCTACGGTGCATCGTATTTTGGTGTGTAACGGTTTGAGGTGTCTAGCATGGTTAGACCGGCCTGCTAGACGGGTGATACGCTGCTACGAACGTTCCGAACCTGGTGATCTGATACATATTGGACATCAAAAAAATAAGGTAAAATCCCACCAGGAGGCGGATGGAAAGTCCACGGGCGGGCTAACACAACGAATCGTGTAACCTGCCGGCGACCCAGACTAGGTTACAGCTACCTACATGTAGCAATAAACGGATCACAGTCGTGTTGTTTACGTTGAAGCCCTAGACAACGAAACCGCTATCACACTTTGCGGATTCTTTGAACGAGCCTGCCTATGATTCCGCTCTGTTGGTATTGCCGTAGACGAAATCATCAATCCCACACAAACGCGAAAGCTCAAATAAGGCAAGCTCTAGTGGTGGTCGCGAAGGGTCGGCCATTATGGTCGGTTTGATGTTTCAGCGGCCAACCGGTGGAGGGTTTTGTTGTGGCATAGCGTTTGGGTGTGTGGGGGCGCGCATGTTTTGGGGTGTTGTTACAGCAGGGGTTATGTAACGCTGAGGTTGCTTTGTGTTTGGGTAGGAGTCGGGCGACAGTTTGCAAGGGAAAAGAAACGTTGCGCTCAGGGTGCGTATCATGCTGAAACCGCTCAAAATGAGGCTGAGACGAATGCGTTGCGTCTGTGGCCGTGTAAGTTGGTTGTAGATGGTGAACTTGTTTAGCTGGTGAGTGATCGACTCAAAGAGCGCCTGTCGCTTCACGCTATTGCAACAAAAGTTAGCTGAGCTGGGTTACCGGATTTGTGCCGAGACGATTTACCGGGCTTGTTATGATGTTTTTAACCGTAGCGGTTTACCACCAAAAAGTTGGGTTTTGTTGCCTCGCGCTCGGCGGCGGTGTAAACCACCTAGCCGCAGTTCGCAGGGTAGGTGCAGTGTTTTAGGTGATTGGTGTCGTATATGTGAGCGTCCCAGCGAAGCTGATAGCTGGTTGAGCCTGGTCATTAGCAAGGCGATCTGATTATCCCCCAAAAACCATCGCTCAGCTATAGCCACTTTAGCAGAACACAAAAGCCGTCAAACCTTCAGTGTCAGCTTAGGTGACAGCTACGATGCTGTTAACACTGCTAACACCTGTCACCCAAGCACTAGCCCGGCAACCTTCACATATGATAAAAACCCTTCATCTGAGACCACCGCAGAGAAATGACACGGTTAGCTGACATAGAAAAAACCGTCGGTATCAAAGTCTACTTCTGTGAACCCCGCTCACCCTCACAACAACCCGAACACAACCCAAACCACACACAACCAACCATGTCACAACCACCACTAGAGCTTGCCTAATTTGTTGATTAGTGAGCCAACATAGGTTAGCTTGTCCATTTATGGGATACAATAAGCATTTACTTCAACCTTAAATAGCTTTGGCAATTCTTTTGGTGTTTGCAGTAGTAACAGTTGGTTTTGCGGGGGCAGTGTCAGCTGGTCCAAGGTCAGCTAATTCGCAAGAGGAAGAGCGTAAGAAGGATAATCCTGAGTATGAGGAGCGTCAAGAAAATAGCAGCAACAGTAACTCAGAGAATGAAGTTGAAGAGCCGCAAGACGAAAACCCCGAAGACAGTAAAAAGGAAGGTCATCAGAACAACGATATTCCTAAGGGTGATGAGCAACCTAAAGATATTCAATTTGGTGCAATATGTATTTGGGGTGTTGGATTTTGTGGCAGCAACGATCCCAAACCTCCAACAGATACCGGTTACAAGAAGTGCGGAGGATATCTCCTGAACCAAGTCGGGATAACTTACAGGGCTGCTGGGACACGCTATGATACAATTCATGTAGTGCCAACACGATGGGGACGACTATCTGCATTTGCTCTAACTATGTATACAGATATTCACAAATGTATGAATAAGTATAATCTTAAAGTTAATGTTAGAAGTTGGGATTCGATTAAGCAGCAATTTCTTTGTCATTTGTTGGGGCAACTAGTTGGTGGAGGTTCTACTTGGGATCTTGAAGGCTATCGTGACTCAAACGAGTTGTGGCTAGTCAATCCAAGTTCCCACCAGTGTAATTGGTAAAAATTATTCTATAGCGATCATTTCACTCTTTTAGGGTAAACCTATAACTTATGTGTTCAAAAAAATATACAGTACTGTTAGCAATATTATGCAAACATTAGCCATATTTATAAAATTTTCTATTATAGTTTTTCTTATCTTACATTTTTTTAGCATAATATTTGGTCACATTTTCTTCTCTTTAATATATTTAATTTTTTGTTTAGTGTGTTTTATAATTAATTTTTATATTAATAGATACATGGATTGTTCAGATAAAAATACTAATTTTGTGAATCTAAAATGGTCACAGGTTATATTGGAGTTTGATCTATTCGAAAAATATGCTTTATGGTTTTTTTTATCAATTATAACTTTCTTGATTGTATTTCTTTCAGGTATTGTGGTTGGACCAGATGGTGAATACTGGGATAATATAAAGAATCAAGTGCTTCAGCAAGATGCAACTTTGCCTATTCCTATATTATTATGGCTATTATATATGCTAGGATTAGGTTTAATGTCAATGCTCATTCCTATTATACTTGCAAAAATAATGGGTCAAAAGATACTCATTTTTATTGCTATATTGGTTGCACCATTACATTTGTTAAGTGGAGTATATTTTGATCTTGGGCGAATAACTATTACAGGAATAGCAAATTACTAGATTTGTATTTGACAAGCGCAACTGCGGATCGACATAAACTTGGCATCAGCTACTAACTGTAGTGTTCACAGAGGTTGTTTACGTGTGACGGGGGTATGGTGTTTGTGGGGAGTGTAGTGCTGGGTCTATGTTTAGAGTCGACGTTTGTCTAAAGCTTCAATGTAAACAACACGGCTATGATCCGTTTATTGCTACATGCAGGTAGCTGTAACCCAGGTACTGGGTCGCCGGTGGGTTCCACGAGATACGGTGTTAACTTCACCGTGCTCACAAAAACGATGCCACCACTTACCCACCACAGCCCGTGACAAACCCATCTGTTTAGCCACATAAACTTGCGGCATCCCAGCTTGAATCCGCTGAACAACCAACAACCCCCCAACAGGAGTCAAACAAACAAGCATTAGAACGTGACATTGAGCCTCCTTAGCTCAAAGTAATAGTTAATAACCACCACACTGACACAACAGGCTCACCCAAAAACGAAGCTAACAACCTCTACGGACACTACATCTGCTCAACCCAACAGTCGACCTGTTGCAACCGCCGATGGAGTTCACCACCCAGTCTAAGGGGACTTACGGGTCACCTAGAACACGCGCGCAGCTCTAACTTTAATGCCGCAGCCTAACGCGCGTAACCCGGCGAGCCCGCTCATAAGCGGCCACTATCACCACCAAGATAGCAAAAAACTCCAATCTGCCTATCAACATCAGCAACATCAAAACAGCTCTAGACGGTCTACTGAACACCAAAAAATTGGAGGTCGGACCAGCTTCCCCCAAAGCCGGGCCCATATTGCCCAACGCACTAATAGCCCCTGAAGAAGCAGTAATAAGATCCTGCCCTAACATCGACAAAACCAAAGTGCCTGCAAAAGCAGTAAGAGCATACAGCGCAACCAAACCAGCTACCCGTTGCAGCACAGGCTCAGGTAACGCTTTAGAACCCAACTTAACTCGAGCCACGACATTAGGGTGCTTAACCCGTAATAAACCCACCCGCATATACTTGGCCATAACTTGCGCTCGCAACACTTTGAGCCCTCCAGCAGTGCTGCCAGTCATCCCACCCATAACCATTAGAGGCAATAACAAAGACTGCGCTCCAGCAGCCCAAACAGCAAAATCTCCCCCTGGGTTAGCTTCTGAAGCATTGCCAAAGCCGGTGCTGGTACCTAACGTGACAGCATTGAAAAAACCGTTACGCAAGCTCGCAGCAAAATCAGAAATATCATTCAACCAATTCAAACTTGCCGCACCTAATGCAGCCAACAAAATCACCAGAATATATAAGCGAAACTCTGACGACTTTGCATAAACACCATAACTCCCAGTAACAGCTTGCCAATGCAAAATGAAACTCACCCCACATCCCAACATGGCAACTATGATGATCATTTCCACAACGATGCTGTCAAAGTGTCCAATAGAAGCATCATAGGGCGAAAACCCTCCAGTGCTAGCAGTAGTGAAGGCGTGTGCTACAGCATCATAAAAACTCAAACCACTCAGCAGCAACGCTACTGCTATCGCTAACGTAGCTCCGCCATATAAGGCCCAAAGCCTTCGGGCAGTAGAGCTAACCTGTGGTGCCAACCGATCAGAAGTAGGCCCAGGAGCTTCTGCAGAAATAAGGCTCAGGCCACCTACTCCCAAAAACGGCAAAATGGTCACAGCCAACACCACCATGCCCATGCCACCGTACCATTGGATAATCTGCCGCCACATCAACACCCCCCGTCCTGTTCCTTCAATGGGGCTAAGAATTGTGGAGCCAGTTGCCGTGTAACCTGACACCGACTCAAACAAAGCGTTATCAAAGCTGCCAAACTCACCTGAAAACCAAAGCGGCAAAGATCCAAACACAGACGAGCCAATCCAAGTCCAAGCCACTGTTAGAAAAACTGTAGCGGGAGATAAGTCTTGATCTACACGAGTAAATACCACCAACAACCCACCAGCCAAAAGAGTTGCTAGCGCTCCCATAGCTAAAGCAACTTCATTGCCAGAAGTCGCAGACCCCCACTCCACTAACATTGCTAGCAGCATTCCGGGCACTAAAAACAAGAGCCCTAACCCCACGACAAAGCCTACGCTGCTAGTAATCTGCCACGGGTGCTCTGAGAACAAAGCTCTCAAAGCTGAACTCTGAAGCTTTAAGCTCCGCTCGTTCAACGTTTCAGCCTTAGCCGTTGCAACTCACCTACACCCCAACCTAACACCACCACAACTGGATATATTGCTAACCACCCCACAAACATAAGGATCATCACCACTGCTCTAGCTGGCGCAGCAAATATGGTGGCATCTGCAAAGCCTGCTAAATCACCTAACCCTGGACCAGCTGTAGCTAAAGCTGAAATAGACCCAGAAATCGCTGTGAGCAAATCTTCTCCCAGCACAGAAATGCCAAACACGCCTAAAGCAGCCGCTAACACCCACAAGATTTGAAAAATATGTACACGCGTAAGTGAGTCTTCTGGTACCGCTACCCCCGAAACTTTAACTGGTACAACTGCTTGGGGGTGAAGCTGCAAAACCAGTTCGCGTCGCACAATTCCTAAGATCTCAAGCACACGCAATACCCGAAACCCTCCACCTGCTGACCCTGCCATAGCCCCAACCCCAATGAGCAGCAACACTAACGTTTGCGCTGAAGCATCCCAAGTACCCCAATCAGCTATCCGATATCCAGTAGTGCTCAGTGAAGATGCTGTAATAAAAAAAGATTGACGCAATGCTTGGAATCCCCCACCAGTGTCGTTCCACGTCCACATCACTAACAAAGCTGTAGATGCAACCACTAAAAAACCATAAACCTTCACCTCACCAGACCGCCACAATGTTTGCACCTGCCCCCGCACTAACCACACTAAAACAGCTAAAGAAGTGCCTGCTAAACACATTGAAAATGCTGCCACCCATTCAATAGCCGCAGAGTCAAAATGCGCAACGGAATCCCTGTAGTTGGAAAAACCACCTGTCGATGCTGTGGTAAGCCCAAAAGTAAACGCATCTAATGTGTCCATGCCAGCCAACCCATAAGCCACTATTACTGCCAACGTGAACCCTGCATAAATCAAAAGCACTCTCAAAGCGGTTTGTGGCAGGTGATTGAACAAAACTGCTTGACGATTGCGCCCCTCCGCAACTTGGCTCAAGCGACGCTGTCCCCCAAAGGTAGGTGCCAAAAACAATGCCAATAACAGTGCGCCAGCTCCACCTGCCCACTGCGTAAAACCTCGCCAAATCAGCAACCAGCTAGCAAGTTCCTCGGGATTTAGCACCGTGAACGATGTTGTCGTTATCCCAGCAGTAGCTTCAAACAAAGCATCGTCAACCCTAGTGACTTGCCCTGAAACTAAATAAACCACAGCACAAAGCACTACAGCACAAACAGCAGCAACCACAACAGCTGTGAGCACCCTAACAGGCGAGCGTTGCCTACCTAAGCGAACCCGGGAAGGTTCGCTCATCTGAAGAAGTGTCTCACTTCATCCATAGTGTCGGGGCGAGCAAAAATAATAATATGATCACGACTGCGTAGCTGACTGCGTCCGCGGCAAATCTGAGCTTTCCCATCACGCACATAAGCGCCTATAAGCACATCTTTTGGAAGACCTAGCTTGTTTACCGTAGCTTCATCTGCGGGCGACCCGTTTTGCACTTCTACTTCCATTATCTCAAAGTCGCCCGACAAATTAGTAGCCACCTGCGTTACTCCACCTCTTACGTAACGCAAAACACCATTAGCGCTAGCTGTGCGAGGTGATAGCGCTACGTCGATGCCTACGTCGCGTAGCAAAGTGCGTAGCGCTAGGTTATGCAAAACTGCGATAGTTTCACTAGCCCCCAACGATTTTGCGTATAGACAAGCCAAAATGTTGGCATCGTCTTTGCCAGTGAGGGCAATAACCGCATCAAACTTGCCTACCTCTTCAGATGCCAACAGTTCAGCATCGGTGATGTCGCCTTCTAACACCAGCACAGCATCTAGCTCTTCGCTAAGCGTTTGCGCGCGCGCTAGGTTCTTTTCCACCAACACAACCTCAGCATGTTGTGCGCTTAGACGACGCGCCAGTATCTCTGCGGTGCGCCCGCCTCCCAACAACATGACCCTACGGTGAGTACCAGCATCAAGACCTAAAAGCGGCAACAAAGTAGCTCTAGCGCGCTTTTTGCATACCACCCGCAAAAGATCTCCGGCAGCCAGCGTAGTGTCGGCTCTAGGTATTTGAGTTTTGCCTTCTCTGGTTAAAACGGCCACTAAAAAATCCCAATCAGGTTCTAACTCCTCGCCAATTTCACTAAGACTGCGGTTTACCAAAGGCGCATCTTCGGCTAGCTTCGCGCCTACCACGATTACCTCCCCTTCGGCCATAACAGTCACATCGGTAGCACCAGGGTTAGACAACAAATCTATTATCTCTCTAGCAGTTTCCTCATCGGGATCAATAGTGGTATCCACTTGCATGGCATCTCGTAGTTCACGAGCGTTCTTTTCGCGGAGATTGCGGGCCTGAATCCTCGCAATGGTGCGTTCCACCCCATGCTGACGAGCGAGCAAACAAGCCACCAAATTCACCTCATCACTAGCTGTTACCGCTACTAACAGGTCTGCTTTAGCAACACCAGCTTCGCGCAAAACGTGAGGATGTGAACCACTGCCGTGGACTGCTAGCACATCTAGTTCTTCAGAAATGCTGTAGAGCTTTTTATCGTCCACCTCTACTACCGCAACGGTGTTGCCCTCCTCGCTCAAAATCTGAGCAACATAAGAGCCCACCTCGCCGGCGCCCACAACCACTATTCGCACTAACTATATTTTTACTGATTACGCGCCAAGTTGCGAACACCAAAGCTGGTAATTATAAAACTTGCAGTAATCTTTTCAATCTCACAGCAATACCTCACAGCAATACTCAGCAACGATTTCGCCTAGACAATCCTTTTGTAAACACTCGTACCTGTTCTTCAGTTACCACAGCATCCATGCGTACATCTCCAGGGTGTGTAGATACTCCATCTACAAGCTGGCATTCATAAGCTAAGCCAATAACAAGCGGCTTGGCAGGGCGCGAACCGTTTAGCAAAAACGCTAGCGCTCTGTCATAGTTCCCCACCCCCCGACCAGCACGATTACCTACTGCATCAAACAGCACCACCGGCGCAAAAACCACGTCTAAGCTCTTAGCAGATAACAATAAATCGGATGTTACAGCTGGCTCAACAATCCCAAAGCGGTTGGGTGAAAAAGTAGCATCAGCATCAACAGGAGCAAACATCATCGGGCTTGGATCGCGCAATACTGGCAAATACACCCCTATACCCTTCAACTCACAAGCCCGCACCAACGGTGCAGGATCCAGCTCGCCGTCATCACAAATCGTGGCTGCTATTTTTGTAACACCTTCTAACCATCCTAAAGAGTTAATAGCAGTAGCCACGGCTTGCGCGGCAGCTTGAGGATCGGGATGGGACTTGCGGGCTTTACGAGCTTGCACCCGCATGCGGCTCATGCTTGTCACTAGTTAATATTAGCGCGATTGCGCTTAAGTACCATATTACCTGTTTACAGGTTCTAAGATAGCAGCTTTAGTTGGGCATAGCTTGGCTTCGCTCAGTCACCAATTTAGGGAGTAAATGTGGACGCGGTACCGTATCTTGCTGGACTCAGCGCAGTGTTGGCGTTGTTTTTGGCTTTCTTCTTTTTCAGAGTGGTAAGGTCGGCCCCCCCGGGCAACCACCGTATGGTTCAACTGATGCAAGAAATCCAGTCTGGCGCTAGGGCTTTCCTAAAACAGGAGTACACATGGGTAGCAGGCTTTGTGGTGATCATGGCTATCTTGATCCCGCTGCTAACCGGTGTGACGCTTAGCTTTGTTAGCTACATCTTGGGAGCAGTACTGTCTGCAGGAGCCGGCTATGTAGGTATGACAGTAGCCACCATGGCAAATGCCCGCACTACGCAAGCAGCCACCGAAGGGCCCGCGCAAGCTTTACCTCTAGCATTTCGCGGTGGCGCTGTTATGGGCTTTTCAGTTGCTGGGCTAAGCCTGCTAGGGCTGGCCTTTACCTACTTATTGTTCGTGGAGTGGGTGAATGTGGATGACCCATTTGAAATTTTCACTGCTTTTGGTTTGGGAGCTAGCACCATAGCGCTGTTCTCAAGAGTAGGCGGCGGCATCTACACCAAAGCCGCTGATGTGGGCGCCGATCTAGTGGGCAAAGTAGAAGCAGGTATTCCCGAAGACGACCCTCGCAACCCGGCCACCATTGCCGACAACGTGGGCGACAATGTGGGAGATGTGGCTGGCATGGGCGCCGACCTGTTCGAGAGCTACAGCGGCTCGATCATCGCACCCATAGCGCTTACAGCTTTTTCGTTTGCTGTAGCTGGCAACGAAGCTACGAGCAACGATGTTGGTATAGCTCAGCTTATGTTTCCCTTAGCGGTGGCCTTCGTCGGAATGCTGGCAGCCATTTTGGGGTCTTTCGCGGTGCGCGGCAGCGCTAGCGCTGATGCTAAAAGCCTGTCGCGTCAGTTGCACATGGGCACCAATGTAGCTATGGGACTTACAGCTATTGGCACTTTGTTGGTAGGCCTCTGGTTTTTTACTGGCGATGGGTTTGAGAACTGGTGGGGGCTCCCCATATCGGTAATTGGCGGCCTTGTAGTTGGCTGGGGCATCGGCAAGGTTGCCGAAGTCTGGACTAGTGACCATTACGCCCCTGTACGCAAAATTGCTCAGCAGTCAGAAACTGGCCCCGCAACCACCGTGTTATCTGGGGTAAGCGCAGGAATGGTGTCGGTAGCGGCTTCGGTAGTGCTGATAGGTGCAGGTGTTTTGGTGGCCTACTGGGGTGGACAGCAAACACTTGGCGATACTGCAGGTTCTGGGATTTACGGTATTGCCGTGGCCGCTATCGGTATGCTGGCAACCACCGGCGTAGTGGTGTCTGTGGATGCCTATGGTCCTATAGCCGACAATGCTGGTGGCATTGCTGAGATGTCTGAACTCGATCCTAAAGTACGTGAGGTAACCGATGCTTTGGACTCCTTAGGCAACACCACCGCTGCTGTGGCTAAAGGTTTTGCGGTAGGCTCAGCAGCGCTTACAGCGCTAGCACTTTTTAAAACTTTTGAGGTCGCACTCAAATTAGAAGATCCCAACTTTTCGCTCTCTTTAAACGTGGGTGAGGTGGATGTGTTTATTGGGTTGTTTTTAGGTGCTATGTTGCCATTCCTGTTCGCAGCATTGACGATCGACGCAGTAGGCCGAGCAGCCAACAAGATGATTGAAGAGGTGCGCAGACAGTTTCGCGAAATCCCTGGACTACGCGAAGGAGCTGCTGAGGTAAAACCAGATTCTGCCCGCTGTGTGGCGATTTCTACTCGAGCCTCTTTGCGGGAAATGTTGGCTCCTGGAGCTTTAGCCGTGGCAGTGCCGCTAATCCTCGGTTTCATTGATGTAGATACCTTAGGTGGCTTTTTAGCTGGGGCTTTGGTAACAGGCTTCGCACTGGCCATCTTCATGGCAAATGCGGGTGGCGCTTGGGATAATGCTAAAAAGTATATTGAAGCTGGTAATCATGGCGGCAAAGGCTCCGACCCGCACAAAGCTGCAGTAGTAGGCGACACCGTAGGTGACCCTTTTAAAGACACCTCAGGGCCTGCCATGAACATTCTTATTAAAGTGATGACCATCGTATCGCTGGTCTTCGCCTCAGCTTTTGTATAAGCCTCAGCTTTTGTATAAATAGGTGTTAAACCAACCCACCATACGCTTCCAAGCATCTACGGCAGCTTCGGCATTGTAGAAAGGACGTTCTTCGCAGCAAAACCCATGATCGGCATCGCCATAACGCACTATCTCAGTAGTCTGAGTGTTGTTTTGTAGCTGCAAACGCATTTCCTCTAAAGCATCTATGGGGATCATGGTATCTAGGTCGCCAAATAAACCTAGCCAAGGACAACTCAGGTCATTATGGCTGTCTGCTAACTTTCCCATACCTGGAAAATACCCTTTGGTGGCAATGCCAGCCCCATAAAAGGTCACGGCGGCACCCACCACACGGCTTATGGCAGTTAAAAACGCGACTCGTCCACCCATGCAAAACCCAGTAACACCTACTTTATCAGCAGCAATTTCATGGTTAGCTAAATACTTAATTGCAGCATCCACGTCGCTGAGGATTTGAGAATCTGACATTTTGCTCATCATCTCTATAATCTCATCCATCTCCTTATAACCCGCTACCTTTTTCTCATAACGGTGATACAAATCTGGTGCCACCGCTAAAAACCCTTCAGCAGCCAACCGATCCACAAGCCCTTCTATATGGTTATTGAGTCCAAAGGCTTCCATGAGCACGATCACACCTGCTGTGGGAGCATTAGCGGGATGAGCTACATGCAAGCGCATCGGCCCATCGGCGGTGGTGAGTTCCAAGTTTTCTGTCTGCATAGGAGTCATACTATGGGGCAGCGAAAATAGCTGCTAACCCCTGCTGTGACTCTCATCTGTTCAGCGGTTAGCAAACGCTTTTTGAATGTCGGCAGCTAGCTCTAAACGAGATATAAAAATATTTGACTGAGAGAGGTCTTGGCGGTTGTAAAGAATTGGCGAACCATCTAAATGCGATACGTGTAAACCCGCGGCTAGCGCTACTGCAGCTGGCCCACAACTATCCCACTCATATAAATTGCCAGCGTGAATCCACGCATCAGCATCTCCTGTTACCACAGACATTGCTTTTACCCCTGCTGAACCCATCGCATAAATCTCAGCGTCCATATAGCGGGCAAGCCAGTAAGCATCCCTGTGAACCCGCAAACGAGACATCACCACTATAGGGCGTTGCCGTCTAACCTCAGCGGGCAACTCTAAAGGTTCTAAAGTGCTAAATGTGTTTCCCAACATTGGCACTGCAACTGCACCGGCATGCGGTTTACCGTTAATTGCCAAACCAACATGCACAGCCCATGTGTTGCTTCGCTCATCAGCGAAATCAGATGAACCATCTAAAGGGTCTACAATCCACACTCTCTCAGCGCTGAGCCGCGTTATATCATCGCGCCCTTCTTCAGAAACAAATTTGTCTGCGGGACGCAGCTGCGCAAAAGCTGCGCTTAAGTAACGGTGACTAAGCCTGTCCCCAGCAAATTGCCTGTCCAAGAAGCTAACAAGCGTGCCTTGCACCTCATCTCGTAGTTGTTGAAGTTGTTCTGCGGCTCGTGTGGCCAAATGCTTAGCCAACTCGTCATCGCTTACACTATCTGTTGAGTTCATGGTGCTAAAACAACTGGTCGCCAGCTCAACACAGGCACGGCGTTAGCTTGTTCTCGTTCTGCTTGCACTGTAACTGTGAACGCCAAGAGCCTGCCATTAGCAACCGGGTGTATGGCATCTAGAGTAGCTGCTACCTCCACAACATCTTCTTCAAACACCGGCCCAGTGTGATCGCACATGTGCCAACCCACCACAGTTGCTGCTGAGGGGAGCAGGCGCATCAAGCCTGCTTGAGCTAAACCAATGGTGTGTCCGCCGTAAACCAGCCGCTTGCCACCTTGTCCTAATGAGGCATCCCTGTGGGGTGGGGCTAAGTTCTGAGTGAGGCGCACCAACGCTAAAGCATCAGTAACGGTGTCGCGTAACATATCTGTTCGGGTTTCTCCGACAGCCCAATCTTGGGGTGCGCCTAAAGCCGTTAAGTCCCAACCCGAAGGTGCGATTTGGGCAAAAGGTGTAATATCTAGGGTTTCTGACACACCTCCTAGATCGTCAGCAGCACCAGTAGGCTGTGCGCTGTTGCGGCGCACTAACGCACAACGCTCAAAATCTAATATCAACTTTCCCTGCGAATCTGTTGTTTGAATGCCTAAAAGCACCATTCCTCTGGGCTCGCGGTCGGGGCGAGGTTTAGCTTCTCGTAAACCTCGCACCGTTACAATCGTTGTCAAGGTTTCGCCAACCCAAACTGGTGCAAGTTGGCGCACGCCGCGATAAAACAAGTTAGCAATCACTTTGCGTGTAGCAACCGTGGATTGACCTATAGCTACTTGCAGCACTAAAGCAGGGTTCACCACTGCTCCAGGTTGGCCTGTTATTGCCTCTGCTAACGGGCGACTTAAGCTAATAGCTAGAGGATCGCCGCAAATACTTTGATAAACCGCTGCTTCAGCAGTACCTATTGTAATAGCCGGGGCAGGTTCTAGCTGCTCACCGGTTACAAAGTCTTCAAACCAAGGGCCATCTATTGTGCTTGTTAACATTTTGTTATCACCATCTTATGAAGTAAACCACGCTACAGCCTCCAAGTCTGATCTGTTAGCCATTTCAACAAAACACACCGTAGCCTCTTAGCAGTGTCATTGATTTCAGCTACCGGTCTCACCAAACGTTTTGGGAACTTCACAGCAGTAGCTGGCATAGACTTTGAAGTACACAAAGGAGAAGTGTTTGGGTTTTTAGGGCCTAACGGCGCGGGCAAGTCATCAACAATGCGGATGATTGGCTGCATGTCACATCTCAGCGCAGGTGAACTTCGCATCTTAGACATGGACCCTGCCCATCACGGCCCGGCAATACGTGCCCGCTTGGGGGTAATCCCTCAACAAGACAACTTAGATGAGGAACTCTCAGTAGCTCAGAACTTGTTTGTGTACGGACGATATTTTGATATTGGCAGATCTACCTTACGCCTTCGTATTGCTGAGTTGTTGGAGTTTGTGCAGCTGTCGGAACGGGCTAACGACCGGGTTGAGCCATTATCAGGTGGCATGAAGCGGCGCTTGACTATCGCCCGTGCGCTAATTAGCGAACCAGAGGTGGTCTTGCTAGACGAACCCACCACAGGACTTGACCCGCAAGCTCGCCATGTATTGTGGGAACGGCTGAACACTCTCAAACGTCAAGGAGTTACGCAAGTACTAACCACCCACTATATGGACGAAGCCGAACAACTTTGCGACCGCTTGGTGATCATGGACAAAGGTAAAATCGTGGCCGAAGGTTCCCCGCAAGATTTGATTAAGCAATACAGCTCTCGTGAGGTTGTGGAACTACGAACCAATGAAGCTACCTCTACGCTGTCTCATTCATTAACTGATGTGCTTGCCAGCTGGCAACAACAACACACCAGCAGCTCTGCTAACCCACTATATGAGCGCATTGAAGAGCTGCCCGACCGAGTGTTGGTGTATACCGACCACGGTGAACAAGTGGTATCGCTGCTAGAAGACATCAAGCCTGCCAGCGTGTTAATACGTCGCAGCACTCTAGAAGATGTTTTTTTACGGCTTACAGGCCGCACCTTGACCGACTGATGCCTAACCGATTAATAGCTGCAATCAATACTCACAGCCCAACATCAAAAGCGCGCCATAAGCTAAAAAATCCCGGGGTACAACAAGCACTTGAGTACTGGCTAATGAGCTACAGCCGTAACTGGAAGGGCTCCATCCTCACTAGTTTTCTAAGTCCAATATTATTTTTGGCGGCAATGGGTTTGGGTTTGGGATCGCTGATCAATGCGCAAGCGGGTTCATCCCAAGACTTAGGCAATCTTAGCTATTTGGAGTTTTTAGCACCAGGGCTTTTAGCAGGAAACGCCATGTTGCTAGCTGTGAACGAATCCACTTACCCCGTACTTGGTGGGTTTAAATGGTACCGCACTTATACAGCCATGGCTGCCTCGCCGCTACAAGGCCATCACATCCTTCTAGGGCACTTCGCGTACATGGGACTGCGCGTAACTTTAGCTAGCTTCGTATTTTTAGGTGTGATGGCTGTATTTGGTTCGGTTGGATCACCGTTGGCTCTGCTTGCGCCACTATGTGCGGTGTTATGCGGCATGGCCTTTGCAACCCCAACTGCTGCAGTCGTGGCCACCTGCACTCAAGCCGATAACTTTAGCACTTACACCCGCTTTGTGATCATGCCTATGTTTTTGTTTTCAGGCACGTTTTACCCGATATCGCAGCTGCCGATCGTTTTAGAACAAATTGCTTGGTTAACGCCGGTCTGGCATGGGGTGCAACTTTGCAGAGCACTTTGTACAGGCAATGACATCAGCTGGGCTCTCGCAGGCCATTTGACGTATTTGCTGGTAATGATAGCTATCGGCAGCCTTGCAGCTCGCCGCAGTTTTTCCACACGTTTGTATGAGTGAAGCACGCAACAAGCTCAACTTTTTGCCTTCTTACAGATTTGCGCGGGTGGTTGAACGCAACTACACGGTTTATAAACGCAACTGGGTAAACCTGCTTTCAGGCTTTTTTGAACCGGTTTTCTACTTGTTATCTATTGGCATTGGTATCGGCGAGTTGGTTGGCGATGTCACCGTGGCAGGCCAGCAGATAGACTATCGAACCTTTGTGGCACCAGGGCTGTTAGCTACCTCTGCCATGAACGGCACTTATTTTGATAGCACTCTGAACGTTTATTACAAGCTAACTTGGGCCAAAGTGTACGACGCTGTGCTCTCCACGCCAGTTGGAGTAACTGATCTGGCCTTTGGCGAAATGGGTTGGTCAGTGCTTAGAGCTACCTTATATTCAGGCGGTTTCTTGGGCATTATGGCTGGTTTAGGACTAGTGGATTCCTATTGGGCGATTGCTGCTTTACCTGGTGCTGCACTTATCGGCATCAGCTTTGCTGCTTTGGGTATGGCCGCAACTAGTTATATGCGTAGCTGGAATGATTTAGAACTTATAACTGTGCCCTTGATAGTGCAGTTTTTGTTTTCAGCTACTTTTTTCCCGTTAGACACCTACCCTCGAGCTGTGCAGTTCATCGTGCAGGCAACCCCTTTATACCATGGAGTGGCACTAGAACGAGGGTTCATTTCAGGCGATGTAAGTCTAGGTATGATAGGGCATGTGGTCTACCTACTTAGCCTCGCTACCATTGGTGCCTATATCACTAGCCGCCGCCTTGGTCAGCTGCTAATCCCATGAAAAACTTTACAAAATAAATGCGACAATATCGTCACAATAAATTGCCTGCTGCAATGCAACGCCTTCTAGCTCAACGCAACTTTTTGATCGTCGGGTTGATTTTGGCCTTAGTAATGACATTAGTAGTACCCGCAAACTTCATATCAGCACAATCAACTCAACCGTCGCTTCAACAAGTACTCCTGCGTGACGGGCTGATCTATCAACAAGAAATTCTGCTAAACGCCTACCGCTGTCGCTTCGACATAGACACTATTGTGGTGCCAGGGGGATGCAATGATGGAACTCCCCGCTTACCGCTGCTCACATCACCACCTTTTGCTGGCAATCCCACCTCAGCAGAAATCGCGCTGCGCGACAGTACCGTGTTAGCACAAGAAGCTCTGCTAAACGCCTACCGCTGTCGCTTCAACATAGACACTATTGTGGTGCCAGGAGGATGCATAAACAATGTTCCAGCAGGGGTATCAGGTTCTGATGGTTCTCCAGCATCACCTACACTGCCAACATCATCTGCGGCAAACCCTACCACATGTGACTTCGCCAATTACGCCACCGCTGCTATAGATGCTGTTTGGCAAGTGCGTGCCGAGCAATCCTTAGGCACAGCATTTCACCTCGGTCATAGCAGCGAACGCTCCTGGTGGCTTACTGCTGAGCACGTGATTCGTGGCTCCGAATCCATAAGACTCACCAACGATAACCGTAGCTTGTCCGCACGAGTTGTTACAGCCGACCGCGCCAAAGACATCGCTGTATTGTCAACACCTACCTCCACAGCTGCACACCTGCAACTTGGGGGGCTGAGCACTGCAAAACCTGGAAGCAACATTTTTGCAGTTGGCTACCCGCTATTTGTGGCTTCTACGCCCTCTGTTTCCCGAGGCATTGTCTCACGGCTGTTAGACGACCCGCAGACCGGTCAAGTGTTGCAAACAGATGCTGCTGTTAACCCTGGCAACAGCGGTGGTCCGATGCTTAATGCCTGCGGGCAGGTGCTAGGCATGGTGGTTAGTAAGGCCGCAGCGGCTGGCAGCGAGGGTATCAACTACTCGGTGATTGAACCTAAACTCGCAAACGCTCTAGCTGAAGCGCAAGCCAACCCAGAACAATCCCCGGCTCCACCCCCGCAACCTAAGCCTAAAATTGGGGAAGGATCACCAGCTCTTGGAGAGTGGCAGCAGGATACCTATCAAGATGGTAGTGACTATCTCTGGTACGTGGGCTATCTAGACACGCTAGGTAACGGATCGCTCATCTATGAAATACCTTGCGGGAAGGATTTCTACAACCTAGCTCTTTGGACTAATCGCTGGGATGCCCGAAAACTCTCTTTGCCTGGGCGAATACGTTATTGGGAGCAGACAACTCCACAAGATGTGAGAACTGTACGAGCCAATATCTCCCAACATTTTGATGATGGCACAACCCGTTTTGCCTTGCGACAAGAATACGTTGACCAAGAGTCAGAACCTGCAGAAAGCCCAACACAGTTTTTCTTTGAGTTGCAAGATTATTTTGGCAACCGGGGAGTGTTGCTAACCTTTATAAATTCCGCGGAGCACAACCGAATACTGGACGAAGCTGAAGAGCGCACCCGCCGTCAAGTGTCCTGCTAACCCTACAGATACCTACTCGGCTTGTTGAATAATCATGCCCGGCTCTATTCCTGAGTCAGGGCCAACATCAGCTAACTTGAGGGCTAATAGCATATGAAAATCTTCTCCATCAGTTCCACCTTGCCCCTGAACAGTTTGGTCGATCGATATAACCTGGCTCAGCACCGACTCTTCGCCTAACTGAATACGTACTTTGCTGCCTGCTTTGATGCTGCCAGAAGTGGTGCGGCCAATAACAAAAAAATCTTTAGCAGACATAGATTCGGTGCGTATAACCTCAAAACGAAACTGCTCTTGGCTGCGTCGCCACCGCCTAAAAAATGTTCTCCAGTTACGGGGTTGGTGTTCCCACTCCCCTTCTACGATGCCTGATTGAGATGCCATTAGATCAAAACTAGCGCAATCTGGCGGCAGTCGCTGTGCTGCGAAAAAATGTATTTTTTTTTCTAACACGGGAACCTTTTAGGAACTTGAACCATCGTAGGGGGCAATGAATACTATAACTAAGCTTGTGCCAGGTAACTCTGAGTGGCAAGCCCACCACGAAACGACCATATTGCAACCAACACTCTCTACAAACGAGTTTAATAGCTTTTACCAAAGAGAGTACGCGCCTATGGTGCGTCTAGCCCGTGGGCTAGTTGATAGCACCGAGATCGCCGAAGAGATCGTGCAAGATGCGTTCATCAAAATCTTGGATCGTTGGCAGAAAATAGAAAATCTTGGTGGCTACCTACGCGTTACGGTGATTAACGGATGTCGTAACGAACAGCGCAAACGCAGGGTGCAACGCAAGTTAGGGCTGAAGGGGTCGCAAGCACCCATAGTAACCGAACAGGACTACTTGCTCGATGCTCTAGCGCAGCTGTCTAGCCGCCAAAAAACAGCCCTTGTGCTCAAGTTTTATGCCGACATGACCGAACAAGAAATAGCCGAGGCCATGGGTGTGCGCCTTGGAACAGTAAAAAGCGCCACTTCTCGAGGCTTAGATAATCTAAGAAAGGTAATCCCACAATGAACAACCAAAACCAAAATCCCCAATCCCATGATCCCGAGTTTCACCCAGCAGATGCTCAAGCTTTAGCCGCCAATGGGGAAGGTCACGCAAACAGCAATCGTGAACTAGGTGAAGCCATCAGCAAAGCTGTTGGCCAAAATGTCCACCACTCGGTGAACCCACCTCCAGTTGCTCGTATTGCTGAAGGGGCTAAAGCTCGAGCTAGAGCCCGCACCGCTCGTCGTACGGTTGTAGGTGTGGCGGCATCTTTTGCTTTGGCAGTGGGCGGTGTTGCCGTCTGGAATGCCACATCAGAAGATTCCCCAACCGAGGAGTTGGTTGTGGTAGCCAGCCCCACCTCGTCTACCGAACTAACTCAAGCAGCTAGCTCAGTGCCATCACCAGCAGAAGTATCTACTGGCCCAACACTCTCTTGGACAGCAATCAACCCTGCCACATTTTTTGGAACCGACTCGCAGCAAGCTAACGCTTACAGCATCATTGGTTCCGTCGGTGATGGAAAAGTGCTTGTAAGAGCGGACACTAATAGCGGAGCAGAGTATTTGCTATCTGCTAATGGTAGCGATTGGGAAAAAATCAATGTACCCACTGGCTTCTACTTCGATGATACATGGGATTTAGCAGGTAGCCGCTGGCTACTTGCAGGCCCAGCCACCGACCCATTTTCTGACACTAATGCGGCTAAAGCCTTTTATTCGGACAATGCGGGTAACAGCTGGAATGAACTACAACTCAACATCGGTACACCTACCGAACGGGTTTCTGTCATTGACGCAATAGTTTCAGGCCAAAACATGGTGGTTTCTGCCAGCATCGCTAAAGATTTAGACTTGGCCGAATTGATTGTGGCTCGTGGCTTAGCGCCCGACAAAGAAGCCATTCAAGGCCCTATTAGCCTGCAAGGTAATACTTTAAGCTACGCCTTAAGTGCAGATGCGCTCACTACCTTTGGCAACGCTGATTCGTCTGAAGGTTTGCCCTCAGATGACTCGTATGAATCCTTTGTCTTGACCCCCGAAGAACAAGAGGCGATTGATTCAGGACGCCAAAGAACTGTGCGCCTCTTTTGGAGCAATGGTGGACAATTTCAGCAAGTAGCTGAATACGCTGGTAGAACAGCAGAAGGCTACGGTACCGCTAGTGGCTTTGAGTTGTTAGTACTCGGACAATCAGAACATCTCAAGCTGTCTTCTGCAAATGGTCAAACATGGAAGATTGAGCAACTGATTGATAGCGGCACAATCCCAGCTTGGGACCTAAATACGCAATACTCCCTACACAACGGCGGCACGGTGTGGACATCTGGAAACACTGTTGGCGACTACCGTGTTGAGCGTTTCTCTGGCGCTTTTGCCCCGCCACTTACTGCTGAAATTCCTGAGGGAGTTACGAGCATTGCGAGTTTTTCGGTTGGTCCTAAAGGAATTGCAGTGTTGGCTGATCCGTATGACGTCAATGCCATGCTCCAAGAAACTGAACTAACCCAGTTTCGGGTAGAAAAAAATGGCTACGAGTTACGTTACATGGAACCTGTAGGCGGTTTGTCTTTGTGGGATGCTGCCACTGATGAACTGCTGTTCCTACTTGAGCGGCTCCCCACAGGGACTAATCAGGTGCCAGCATCTACCGAACAGCTAGATATCCGGATCCGTAATGATCAATCTAATGATATCGTCTTTGAGAACCCTGCTACCAAAGAAGTACTGGTTACATTTACAGATGCAGACTTGGATGCTGCTGTAGACAGTGCCTATGCCTCCTTGGAAAATACAGCTAAAGAGCTAGGAGCAGAACTCAATTCAGAGCAGTGGCTTGGGTGGTCTAAAGATGGCAACAGCTGGGGCTGGCAAACCGTTAGCAAAGCTTTTGCACTCAGCACTACATCAGAAGATACAGATGTAAACATTGCAGTAGGTAACGACTTTGCTATAGCAACGCTCACTTCCTACTCAGATGTACAACAAGACACTGACTTCACCTCCACTCGTTGGTTTCTCGCACCCCTCTCCTAACAACGAGTAAGCGGTGAAATAGAAGGCGAACTCCATCGGTGGTCGCAGCAGATCGACTGTTATGGTCGGTTGATTAGCAGCGACTTACCGATGGAGTTCGCTTTTTCATTTCGATAGCTATAGAGATATAATAAGATAAGAGAATTATATGAAAAATAAAAAAACGCTTATTCTATCTTCTAAAATATGATTAGTAATATTTTAACATTTGAAACTACACCTGAGGATAAAATTACAAGCATTTATTTTGTCGGGATTTTAGCAGTAATCATTGTTGAGTTATTCTCAGGCAACTTATATCTTACAGATTACTATATACATCGCGGAACTTGGAGTATCCAACTTGGTGCTTGCTTAATTCTACTGAGGCTACTATATCTAAAGATATCCATAGTAAATCTCTTCTGTATTGCACTAGCATTTTTTACAGGTGTAGCAACACTGCAATTTTTATTCCGCAATACAAATGATCCTTTTGAAAGTGCTGCTCATATTTTTCTTATTTTTGCTTTAGGACTGAGTATTGTTACTCTACTACATATTATTCCACAATCAAAAATTACTTATACAACTATGCTTAATGATGCAAATAAAAAATATGCTAATAGCAATTTCTTACTTTCAATACGTAAAACAATGTACTTAATCATTGTAACAGCATGTGGAGCTGTGGTTGCTACTCCTATAAAAGTATTCAAACTCTATGAGGAGCGTTTGTTTGAAATTTTTTTAGGAGAGATAGTTATAAGTATCTTATTTACGGTAACAGCTTCTTTGCCAGTTTCTATTATTGCTGGTAACACTATAAATAAATCGGAACACTTATTTTTATATTGTTTAGCAATTGGGGTAGTCAATTTTAGCAATGTAGTTTTCGAAGGTTGTTTTGAATCAAGACTCGGATATCAGTTAATATTTTTGACTGGTGTGGCGTATGCGGCACTGGTTTCGATATTTACAAGCCGAAGACCTGAAATGATGAACTCCATCGGTGGTTGTTAAGGCATAGTGTCTCTGCCTACAGCTAAGCTAGAAAACATGAGTATTCCATCTGACTTAGATATTGCACGAGGAGCCAAGCTAAGACCCTTAGCTGAAGTGGCTAGCGAAGCTGGTATTCCATCTGACATGTTGGAACCCTACGGAACCGGTGCCGCTAAAATCAGCTTGGATGCTACCGAGGCCCTAGCTGACCGTCCAAAAGCTCGCTACGTGGTGGTAACAGCTATTACCCCTACTCCTTTAGGTGAGGGTAAAACCACCACCACGGTGGGTCTGGGGCAAGGATTTCACCACATCAACAAGAAGGCAACTATCGCGATCCGCCAGCCTTCGCTTGGGCCCACCTTTGGAATAAAAGGAGGAGCTGCTGGAGGTGGTTACAGCCAAGTTGTGCCTATGGAACTGTTCAACTTGCACCTAACAGGCGACATGCATGCTGTGACTGCTGCCCACAACATGTGCTCAGCCATGTTAGATGCCCATTTATTTCATGGCAATACACTAGAGCTGGATTTGCATAACATCACATGGCGACGCGTGCTGGATATCAACGACAGAGCCCTACGTAACATTGTGCTGGGGCTAGGTGGTCGTCTAGATGGTGTCCCCCGTGAAAGCGGTTTCGACATCACTGCTGCATCTGAGGTGATGGCTACTTTAGCTTTAGCTACCTCATTAGCAGATTTACGGGCTCGCTTGGGTCGCATCGTGGTGGGTTACACCAAAGAACAGACACCAGTAACCGCCGAAGACCTGCAAGTAGCAGGAGCTATGGCTGTGTTGTTGAAAGATGCACTTAAGCCCAACTTGATGCAAACCCTCGAAGGTGGCCCTGCGCTGGTGCATACCGGGCCTTTCGGCAACATCGCCACCGGCAACTCTTCTATCGTGGCCGACCGTATTGGTATCGGCACCGGTGACTACCTGATTACAGAGGCAGGCTTTGGTGCTGATATGGGTGCTGAACGTTTTTTCAACATCAAATGCCGCTACTCAGGCTTAGCCCCTGATGCTGCTGTGATGGTTGCCACAGTGCGAGGACTCAAAGCACACTCAGGTAATCACCGAATAGTGGCTGGCCGTGCGTTGCCAGAAGCTCTACTGCAAGAAAACCCCAACGAAGTACACGCTGGCGGTGAGAACCTCCGCAAGCAGCTAGCCAACATGCATCTGCACGGGGTTACCCCAGTTGTGGCTATCAACGCTTTTCCTGACGATCATCCGGCCGATTTAGCTGCTGTTGCAGAAATAGCGCAAGAGTGCAATGCGCGGTGTGCTATCACTACACATTTTGCAGATGGTGGAGCAGGTGCTACAGAATTAGCAGAAGCTGTAGCCGAAGCCTGTGAGGAGCCTAGCTCTTTCAAAGTTCTATACGAAGATGCGCTACCTCTAAAAGACAAGATCGCAGCTGTGGCCACCAACGTATACGGTGCTGAAAGTGTGGAGTACTCCGCTGCTGCTAATCGTCAGCTAGCAACATATGAGTCGGCTGGCTTTGGAAATTTGCCTGTTTGTATAGCTAAAACGCATCTTTCTATCTCCTCCGACCCTTCCCTGAAAGGCGCCCCAACAGGCTGGACTCTGCCTGTAAGAGAAGTGCGAGCTTCAGTGGGTGCAGGATTTGTCTACCCTATTTGCGGTGATATGCGTACTATGCCAGGGCTAGGCAGCAAACCGGCTGCTACGAACATAGATTTAGACGAATACGGCCAAATCGTCGGCTTGAGTTAGCACAACTTTAGTTTTCAGATATTTGGCGACGGGGTGGGGCGAAAAAATCGTTTTCGTCCTCAAGAAGTTCCTTGCGTTTACGCATGAGAGCACGCCGCTCAGCTTCCAAATACAAATAACGTGCCACATCATCTGGGGTATCGTCGTCGCCAAACATGTCCGCAACAAACGGATCACGCATCAACTCGTGGCGGATATCATCTCTGCTCACAATCTGATCTTTAGAAGACATCTGATTTGCCTTTAGTTCTCTAGCTTGTTGGAGCTTGCGGCGATACCACCGGTTCCGAAAGATCGGATACGCTAACCCTATAGCGAACCCCATCATTAATAAACTACTATACATTATGATAGAATAAAATGCACTCATTACAATATTCCTTTCTTGAACTTACTGCAATACTATTTTTAGAAATCATTAGAGATAGTTTTACTTGAAATACTTTGGTATTTGCTAGCATAGTATTTGAAGTACTTTACAGAGTCATTTTGGTGCAGTCAATAGGCAATCTCAAAAAACCTAATTTTAGCACTCATCTCAGCAACATCTTGCTGCTACGGGTTACCGCGTATGCAAAGAAAAGCACCACTTGAACACCGCTGACCGGAGGACATTGAGCACTAAAAATACCTAGAGAATTCCTTGCAGCCCCTGTTGTTCCCTTACTCCCCTGCTATGTTTAACAGCAGGGTTTACTAGCAGGCAACAGCGAGTGTGGCATTACCTGTTAGCCTCATGTTTTTGAACTCCAGTCCTGCAATGCCGCAATCATCGCCAATCTGTCTAACGGCGGCGAATCTCATAAATGCCGCCATGCGGGGTCCAAATGTCGATAACCAGTTGCTGGCCTTCGACACGGGTGAGTGTGGCGCGCAAGAGCTGAGCAGTAAACAGTGCCATAGCGCTGGGGTCTTCAATAGGCATTCGATGACTGGCAACGAACAGGTCAACTTCTTCGGGGGTGGCAACCACTGCTCGGCCGTCGATGCGGGCATCGCCAAATATCAACTCCTCGGTATCTGGTGAGCTATGCACCGAGAACCTCGGGTCTCGGTGTAAATCTGCCTCCTTCAACGAATCTGGCATCATCCCCAACCACAAATGCCCTTCGCGGATCGGTGCTTCTATTCCTGACAGCCTAGGTGAGCCATCTCGGCGCAGTGTAGCCAGCACCACATGAATGTGACTCTCGAACCGCAAACGAACCCGCTCGGCCAGCTTAGGAGCTTGGGACGCAAACTGCCACCAATGCACCGCTGTCGAATCGCTCACCTGTGCCAACCCAAATGAAAGTTAGACTCTTCAATGGCGACAGTGTGGGAGCGCGGCATCACGGTTTGAGGGCGGTGAGGGGCACCACGGCAATGCCGTCTTCTGTTTGATAGCCATGTCCAAACGCTGTGAGCACGATAAGCCGGGCTGCTTGTTTGCGGCGAGTAGTGTCGATCTGAGCACGAATAGATTTAAGCGATTCCATAGCTTGAGTAATACCTGCCCCACTGCCGAGCTTGATTTCTACCGCAGCCCATTGGCCATCTAAACCCTCGATAACTGCATCAGCCTCAAGGTTGTTGGAATCACCGTAGTAATAGAGTTGAGCACCAAATGACTGCGCGTATACACGCAAATCGCGAATTGCCAACGACTCAAATAACAAACCCAGAGCTTTTTTGTCTTGCATGACGGTTCCTACCGACGCCCCCAAAGCCGCAATAGCTAGCGCAGGGTCGGAAAAAAATCGCTTTACAGATTTTCGCAAACGTGCTGGCGACCGCAGGTGAGGGCTCCATGCTGGCAGTGGCTCCAACACGAATAAGCGGGTTAACTCATCTAAATAAGCTTGAATCGTAGATCGCGCCGGTGCATTTGCAGCTTGCGCTTCTATATCTCTCAGCAACGTTGCACCCGAAGCGGCTGTAGCTTCATTACGCGCCAAAGATGCAAGCAAACTACTCGCCAGCTGCGGGTCGCGCTTGATGCCAGATACACGAGAAATGTCAATGCGAGTTATGTCATTTAAGTAGTCGCGTAAGCGAGCTTGAGCTGTAGTCGGTTTCATGTTGACCATACGTGGCCACCCTCCGCGGCAAATCAAAGAGGCAACGCCACTATAAGTTTGTTTGACATCTTTTGCAGAGCACCGTTCACCAGCTAAAAGCGCGGCCAAAGATATTTCCCCACTGGAATCGCCAGACTCCCACAACGACATCGGTCTCATCCGCACCCGTGCGACACGTCCTGCACCAGAGTGCTCAGTGATGTCGTCAGGTGGATTCTGCGACCCTGTAAGCAGGAAATGACCGAACCCACCTCGCTGATCGCAGGCGTGACGCATCGGATTCCAGATACCTCGAATTAGCTGCCACTCATCAAGCAAGCGAGGTTCAGCTCCCTCAAGAATTGAATCTGGGTCTAACTCTGCGGCGATCTGTAGAGCTTCAGAACCATCTAGAAATACCTCGCTGTTAGCAAAACTCTGGCCTGTCCAAGTTTTGCCACATCCTCGCGGTCCCTCAATAAGTACCGCAGGTGATGAAGCTAGAGCTTCGAGCACCTCACCGTCTACTACTCGCTCCCTGTAACGAGGGTTGCGGAGATCGGACATTCTTACTCCCGTAAGGACAGTCAAACAATAATAACTCTAAACTATAGTTTACAGCGATTTTAAACTACATTTTGCAGTAGTTTCAGACTACATTTTGCAGCAGTTTTACACTACATTTTGCAGCACCCGGCTCACATTCGGGAGCGAAGGTCAGCGGCAAGACGGATGACTTCTGGTGTTGGATTGAGAGTGTCAAGATAGTCTAAATCCACATGAGCTTGGTTGATTTCACCAAGCCCAATAGACAACCAAGCTCTCCACAAGCGAGCCTCGGGATTGTCAGGGGCAACCGCTACTGCCTCGTTGATACGACGAGCACCTTCAGCAGTTTGATCTTGTAAGCCAGTTTGCGCCAGCAGCACTCCACTGTAGACAAGAGCTTCAGGATGATCAGGATAATCTGCCAGAACCACCTGATACGCGCGTAACGCTAAAGCGGGCTCACCAGCTGTTGGATTTGTTGGATCATAAACAGCAGCTGCACCAGCAACAGCATCAGCAGCAGTAAGCCCAAGATCTCTCAAAGAACTAAAACCGCTATCTGCTTGCAACAAAATCTGACATCGTGCCACATTGCTACGCAGCCCTTGGGT
The DNA here is from genome assembly GCA_965221865.1 of Candidatus Poriferisocius sp. Classification (GTDB taxonomy): domain Bacteria; phylum Actinomycetota; class Acidimicrobiia; order Acidimicrobiales; family Bin134; genus Poriferisocius. Next base: position 2,597,901 of record OZ244918.1, on the reverse strand, counting down.
TGCCAACAGCTCTGTTAAAAAATCGGGCGGCTCTGTAGCATCAAAATTGGCTAACTCCTGTGCAGCACCTGCACAGTCACCAGCACGAAACAACACGATTGATCTAAAGGCTCGCGCATCTGGATATGAAGGTGCGGCTGCCACAGCATCAGCCAGCACATCGACAGCTGCACGATCATCGCCTTGCAAGCTCAACAACCAGCCCTTATACGCAAGCGCCGTAGGTTGCACTGGCGACCGCTCCAATACTTGATCGTAAATTGCGATAGCTTCGCTATAGTTGCCTGCTGCAAAAGACTCCTCAGCATTTCTAAGCAGCCCCGGCACACTGACAACCGCATCATTACCGGTAATGGTGTCACCCGAATGTCGTGACCCTAAAGCATTTGCTAAAAGCAAACCGGCAACAACACCAACCACTAAAAGACCTAGCACTACCACAACTTGTTTACGCCTTTTGGTAACAACAAGCTCCGAGGTGGCGCCGCCATCATCTAACTCTGCACTATCACCCTCAACGCTTTTGAGCACTTGCGCAGCTTGACAGGTATAGCTACGAGTTAAAGCTTCGTAGTCTTGCGGGTCAAGATCGCCAGCAGCTAGTTCTGCATCTAAATCATCTAAAGATGAGAGCCAAAACTCCTGTGCATCTTTGTTGTTCGCATCTTTGTTGTTCAATGTTGTTCCGCCTCAGCATCAGCTGCTTTTGCGGTGTGGTTAGCTCGCATTTTTTGGCGGGCAGCAGCAACCAGATCACGTTCTTTAGCGGTAACCTCTGTATAATTTAGCGAAGCTCGTCTCCAGCGACTCAAAGTAACCGCTAAAAGCCCGCCACCTACCACCAGACCCACTACAGGAATTAGCCAGATAAGCCCACTTAGCCCCCCAGCAGCTGGGGTGAGTACAACCCATTCGCCATAGCGCTCTGCAAACCTGTTACGAATTTGGTCGTCGCTGTAGCCTGCTACTACTAATTGGCCAATCTCAGCTCGGATCTCTCTAGCTATCGCCACATCCGACTGAACAACCGACTGCCCCACACACTGTGGACAAGCTATGGTTGCACCAACATCATATGCACGATCAGCGTTGCTACGGTTATCTTTGCCAGCAACTGTGCCGAACACCAACATGGTTATCACCGAAATACCAACCAGCATCCAAGACAAAACAACCCAACGCCGCCTCATATTTGTACTTTGGCTCACGTTAGAGCACCTGCTTTTCGTAGCTGTGCCTCAATGCCTCGCAGCGTTACCCCGCCGGTGAAGCGCGCAACTACACGTCCTGAGGGATCCACCAAATATGTTTCTGGTACTGCAGTGACCCCAAAATCAATAGCTGCTTTACCAGTATTAGATGTAACCACTGGCCAGCTACCACCGTGTGTAGCAAAAAAACTTCTAATCATCTCCACATCATCACGAAAAACAACGCTCACCAGACGAATATTGGGATCGCTGCGATACTGATTGGCAAACGCAACTAATTCGGGGTGCTCCACCCTGCACTCCACACACCAAGTAGCAAAAAAATTTACCACCACCCAGCGGCCCCGCCAGCTTGCCATCTCAAAACGATCTCCTGCAAGCGTGTAACCACCAAACTCGCCAGCAAACTCAGGTAACGGTGGATCTCCTCTCCCCCGCTCTGAAATCGCTAACACTACAACCAATGCAGCTACCACTGCTCCTATTGCTAGCACTACCCAGCGAACCGTGCGCGAACGCGGCCGTGTTTGCGAAGTTGCATCAGGCTGGCTATCGGATGGCACTTCGCTAACCAACTGTCACGCCTTGGCTGCTAGCTAGTTTGCTTCTGCGGTCAGCGTGTCGTAAGGGTATATCTGGTAATGGCGCTGAAACAGGCTGCGTAGGTACACGTCGCCGCCCCGGAAAAGCCGACAACGCCGCACCAACTAACATAATTGCCCCGCCAATCCACAACCACAAAGTGAGAGGTTGCACGGTTACCCGTAAACCGACTGTGTCTTGCGCCCCATCTGGTAAGTCCAAAACTGCCACCTGAATATCTCGCACAGGTGAAGATTTCGTGCCGGGAGTACGAACCACACCGCCGTTGTTAAAACGACTCACCCCGGCACGTACAGCCTCACCGTCTACTAACACCAACACCTCAGCTGTGGCTTTATTAGCAAACACCTTGTCTTGAGTGCCCACATAGACAATCTCATGCCCATTGACATAAGCAAGCTCACCGGGTGTCACCGTAAACTCGCTTTGATGCAGGTAGCTGTTGCTAGCAGCCAGAGCAACTGCTACAACCACCACACCCAAATGAACTACCATCCCCCCATTAGTTCGACCTACAAGACCACGCCAGCCTTGGCGGCGAGCAGCTAAAACCAGTTGCCGCAGTGCAGCTCCACCAGCAAACCCTGCTAGCCCAAAAGCCAACAAGGGCGCTAAGCCTCTTGCCCCTAATATCAAGGCTACAAACAGGCTCCCTGCACCTGCCCACCCCGGCCACATGAGGCGGTCAGAAAGCCTTTGAGCAGTTGTTTTGCGCCACGGTAAAACCGGTGCAACAGCCATCAAAAACAACAACAGCAAACCTATGGGCATGGTCATGCGATCAAAAAAAGGTGTGCCTACGCTTATGCGATCGTTGCGAAGAGCTTCCACTATCAAAGGAAATACAGTGCCCAACAAAACTACAAAAGCAAACACCCCGAATAATAGATTGTTCAGCAAAAAGGAGGCTTCGCGCGAAAGCGCCGAGTCGATCTGCCCGGGTGAACGCAGCTTGTCACCTCGCCAAGCGATAAGCCCTACTGTTACAACAGTTACCAAAGCAAAAAACACCAGCAACGCTGGGCCCACAGCGTCTGCTGAAAACGCATGCACCGAATCAACTAGACCTGAACGGGTTAAAAAAGTTCCCAAAATAGTTAGCGCAAAGGTGGCGCACACTAACGATAGATTCCATACTCGTAACATGCCACGGCGCTCTTGCACCATCACCGAGTGCAGATAGGCAGTACCTGTAAGCCACGGTAATAGCGAAGCGTTCTCTACTGGATCCCACCCCCAATAGCCACCCCAGCCCAGCACATCCCAAGACCACCAAGCTCCCAAAATGATGCCGGCTGTAAGAAATGCCCACGCAAACAATGTCCAGCGACGGGTTTCCAGTAACCAGCCCTCTCCCAAACGACCAGTTGCTAATGCTGCTATAGCAAAAGCAAAAGGCACCGTAAAGCCAACATATCCCAAATAAAGCATTGGGGGGTGTACGGCCATTAGCCAATGATTTTGCAGCAAGGGATTAGGGCCAGGGCCTTCAAAACCTGCGGGCACTTGTACCCTTCGAAAGGGCTGCGCTAAATCTAAGTTAGGCCAGTTAAACATTAAAACAAAAAAGAACAGACACACCAAAAACAACACAGCCATCGCCCACCCCACTAAAGGATCGCTTAAGCGATCGCGAAACCTCATCACCACCAAAACTAAGTAGCCAGCCAAAATAAAGGCCCATAACAAAATAGAGCCCTCTAATGCTGCCCACAAGGTAGCTACATTAAACAACGCAGGTGTTGAGTGACTGCCGTTTTGAGCTACATAAGACACTGAAAAGTCACGAGTAATTAAAGCCCGCTCCATGGCAAAAACGGACAAAGCAGCCCCGCCCAACACTAACCAAGCACATAACTTGACGCGGTTTGTGTAACGCAAAGCCACCATCGCTACACCCAATCCAGAACAAGACATTGCTAGAGCAATCCCTAACACCCCGAGGGTTATGTTCATCGGTATTGCCCGCGCTCTTCAACCTCGTTGATACGGTCTTGATTGTCTACCCGGTACTCATTATCATGCTTGACCAGCATGCGGTCGCTAGCAAAATACCAGCCATCAGCAGCTACGTTCGCAAAATCGCTGCTTTGCACCCAGCTACCATCGATTACAACCGGCACTTCGGGCTGAAATTGATCTGAAACCCCACCTGTGTGAACTACATCAGCCACAACCCCATCTAGCGCCACTGAAAATGCCACAGCAGGCCGACCGTCGGCCAAAGTCACCTCTTGGACAGATCCACTTAGCGGTGAGCCAAGCATTCGGAAACGATCATCGCCCAAATCCAATCGACGTTCTACAGCGTCATCCACTTCGCGAAACACCAAGGTAGCATCAGCTAAAGCTCGCCACAGCACAACCCCAATCACCAATAAAACCAAAATTGCTGCTGAAACTGGCAACCAACGACGCGCGCCGCTGCGAACAGGTCTAGCAGGGCGCGGGCTTAAATCTAGTTCACCCGTATCATCATCCAAACACACATCAGCGCTGTGATGGCTGCTAGTTTCACTCATAGCGCTCACTCATCAGGCATCATCCAACGTTGCCGATTGGCTGGCACACGTCGGCTAAGCACACGCGCCCGCCACAAAACCCATACCGCATAGCTCACAACAGCAGTTACGGTTACCCCCCAACCGGCTATTAGGTAACCAACATGGGTCATTGCTGACTCCCATGTTCGTAAGATTTGCGAAGCTGATCATCGTATGTTTGCGATTCAGCACGACGCTCGCTAAGAGCTTGTTGTGTGTCTAGGTCTTCTATTTGACGTTCTAAATATGCCATCCGAAAGCGATGCAAAAGTAGCCATCCAAACAGCGCGGCGCCCACTACAAAAGAAAAAGTCAAGGTAAAAAGTGTTTCATCGCGAATTTTGCGAGCTAAAAGTGTGGACTGCTGATGCAGAGTACGGTTTTCCCACCAATCCACCGAACGATTCACGATGACAATGTTCACAGCACCCACCAATGCAATCAAAGCACAACGACGGGCCTGTACTTTAGTGTCAGCAGGGATACGACGTACCGCCAAATATCCTACGAATACCAAAACCATCACCAAAGTTGTTACTAAACGCACATCACCCCACTCCCACCAGGTTTGCCAGGTAGGTCGCCCCCATATAGAACCAGTCACCAAAGTGAGCGCTCCGAATACTACGCCAATTTCTGCTGAAGATGCGGCCATTATGTCCCACCAATCCGTCCGCCAACGCAAGTAGCCCAAGCTGGCTAAAATGGTGATCCCAAAGCCAACGTAAGCCAATATCGCTGCTGGTACATGCACAAACATAAGCCGTACTGCATCAAACTGTCCTATTACATCACCTTGATCTGTAACCCGAGTGTCTTGAGGCACCCACGCAAAAGCCAGCACAACTAACACTGCAAACCCAACTAAAGCCGACCACCCTAAAACTTTGGTAGCTTTCGAAGAGGTGCTACCTGCACCCTGAACCTCGGTGTCAAGCGACATGATGGTTGTTGCGCTCAAGCTTCCTCCAACAAGGTGCTATAGCTGAGTGCTCCAAACACCCCATAAGTTGCTGCAAAGCCTACGAGCAAGCCCACCCAAGCCCAACCTTGGGCGCCAGCGTATCCAAAAGCATCTTGAAATGCTCTAGTAGCTCCTATCAACACAGGAGACATTACCGGCAATAGCAATACTGGTAAAAGCGACTCTCGCACTCCAAGCCCTGCCACTAAAGCCCCATAAAGTGTGCCCGCTGTAGCTACCCCTAATGCAGCAACTACCCCAGCAATAATCAAAAGATCAAAACGCTGCACAGTCACATCAAACAACAAAACCACACCTAGCCCCAGTAGGACTTCCAGCAATATAAGTTGCACAGCGATTGCAATGGCCTTGCCCGCAAATGCAGCCCAGGGTTCAATACCTGACAGCAACAGCCGGTCTGAGTTACCGTCAGCTAAATCAACAGCAAAAGACCGTCCAATAGCCAAAAGCGATGCCAACAACACCGTAACCCAAAACAAACCAGGGGCATAAGTCCGCAATGCTGCCTGATCAGTGTCTAAAGCAAATGCAAACAAAACCAATACTGTAAGCGCAAACGGAACGATCTGGTTAAGACCAACCCTAGCGCGCAGTTCAATCCGCAAATCTTTACCTGCTATAAGCCACATATCACGCAACATCACAAGCCGCTTCTGTCATAACCATCCCGCCGCTTATGGTGATTACCCGCGGTTGTAGTTTGTGGATTCGCTCTAACTCATGAGATGCCATCACAACGGTGGCACCAGCTTGGGATGCATTGCGTACCAAACTATCCACAGTGTCGCGTGAATGCTGATCTAAACCCGCATGCGGCTCGTCTAAAAGCCATAAATCTGGACGGCGCACCAGCAAAGAAGCGATAGATGCACGGCGCCGCTGACCGGCTGAAAGTTGCCCTGCTCTGGTTTGCGCTAAGCGGCCAGTAAGGTTCAACAGCCCTAAAGCCCGATTTGTATCTTCAACCGTAGCCCCAGCTGCTCGGCCCCAAAAGTTCACGTTTTCTAACACAGATAGCTCATCATAAAGCCCTGTGTTATGCCCCATGAGAGCTACATGTCTACGCACTTGGCGACGTTGTGTAGCTAGATTGTGGCCTAATACCCATCCCTCACCTGAAGATAATGACGACAAGCCTGCACATAACCTCAACAAGGTGGTCTTGCCTGCGCCATTTGGCCCTTTGAGTAGCACAACCTCACCAGCAGAAATATCTAAATCCACCCCTGCTAAAGCGGGAAAGCGTCCTAGAAGCGTTACTGCGGCACGCAGCCGAACAGCGTATTTCACAATGCCATTAACGCTACAACGGTTCAGGGTCATAGGGCACTGCCGCTGCTGAAGATAAACCAGTGCCGCTAAGTGCTAGCAACGACTTAGAAACCACTACCGGCAAACTAGATTCCACCACCATGCCAAAAACTTCACTGCGAATTAACTCAGCTACTGGCACCACAACTCGTCCCCAAGGAGCTACCTCTTGAGAAATCAGCTGCTCAACAGGTGCTAGTTCACCGCCAGCTAAAGACGATACTGTGATAAGCGCGATAGAATCAGAAGACGGGTTTACCACCACCAACTCCACTGAAGTGTCATCAGCACGATTGCCGGCAATGACATAGTGAGATGCTTGTGCCACGGCTCCAGCTGCTATAGCAATACCTGCCGGCGAAGCAACTGCTGTAGCTGCCCCCACCCTTTCTGCGGCAATAGGTACTTCGTTGTAGGCTAAAACTTCCACCCAAAAACCACCATCATCAGGACGCAATGCTGCCATATTGTAAACATAAGGTGCTTCGGGCATTGGATAGTTACTTTGTGTATCAAACAGCAACGCGACGCGTTGTAGCGCTGGAACGGTAACTTCAAAAGGTGGATGCACGCTAGCAGTTCCTAAACCATCAAAACGTATAGCAATATCTAGTAGCGCTTCTTGTTCGTTAGGGTTGTACAGCATTAGGTGCCCGGTTATGCCTGTGGCGTTGGATCCATTTGTAAAGACCCACTGAGTATGGGTTCTAGGCACTCCCGGGCCTGCTGTTAGCCCTTCTAAACCATCTCTGCCATCAAAAAGCTGTAGACGTCCAGCCACGATCTGTCCTGCTAACAGGTTAATGCTGGTAGCTACCGAGTCAAAACGTGGCAAATCATCGGTAACATCCACTACCACTAGCGACTGAGCTGGTACCAGCACCCCGCGCAATGTCTGTGGCTCACGAACACCCTCATCTGTTGCAAAACTAAACTGTGCTACAGCTCTTGTTGGAAACGGGTTAAACAAGGAAAAAACTAAACGGGCATCTCGTCTTGTTGACCCTGCTGGGAAATACCAGCTGCGTGAGGATCGTGTGGCACACGGCACAACATCAAAGCCGGTTGGCCCCTGCACCCGTTGGGTGACCACCGCTACTCCCGAGTTTACTTCTACCAAAGCTGCTGTGTATTGAGCTTGCAGAACATGGCTGAGGTTCAAAAAAGATTCAGATCTTGGTGCTATTTGCAACAAGACAGCTACCGGGTCATGCAACACTGCGGTAAGTTCTGAGGCCGCAAATACCGTTACTTGAGCAGTAATCACTTCTAAAGAAGGATTAGCTACCACCAATGAATGCTCTGCAAACTCGCCTGGTAAAGATGTTCCGTCTGAGCAATACCACACGCCCCCTTTAGCTTCGGTACCTGGAGCTACGCTGATCATCTCTTGGCTCAACGAAATGCCTCTAAGCACGGGTTCCGAAACCATGCTGTCGACAATGGCTAAGCCCACCATTGCAATTACCGCTGCTGCCACTAAGGGGAAACGCAACACTTTAACCTGCATCTATACCCTGCTGTAGTGTTGTGGGCCCTAGTGTTGTGGCAGCATCCGAATATGCGATATTTCTGTAAGTAATTGTTTTAGATGTTAAGCTGATCGGAATTAAGTCTAACTGCCCGTCTAAGGTGGCAATAAGCCATGCAGGGGCTGCACGATACAAATGCCCATACGGCGCAGGAGCTAATCGCTCGATTACGAGCACCGTGTCTATGTCCCAGTCGGCCAACACTGCTCCAAGCCGTTTGCTCCCATCTGAGGGTGCGGCCAATAGCACCTTGCCAACTTGTCTGGTGACATCATCTAACCCTCCCACCCAACGCTGCTCTACTGTGGGAAACTCATCACTATCCGAAACTGCAAACCACAAACCATCTGTCAACTCCCAGCTTCCTAAAGGCAACAAATCAGGGTGTCCTAGCCACAGCACCCGCTGGTTACCCTCACTTGCTAGCTGGTTCGCTTCGCTAAAGGGATAGGTATTTTCATAGGCCTCCTCAGTAGCATTCCAGGTACCCGCAGCAACCATCCCTACAGCAGGCAACATCGCCATTACCAAAGCTGCTACTGCGGATAACAGAACAAGTTGCCGCCAACCAAAACGATGCTGACGTAAATCTATTTGAAAAGCTGCTAAACCCATTGCTGCTGCTAAGGCAAGCCCGACAGCTCCAGGCGCCTGTATCACCTCCAGACGAGGTAACGGTATAGACAGCCATTGGTGTTCTGCGATTAGGGCTAAAGCGGCAGTGCCCAGATAGAGCACCCAGCCCCGCACAGCCCACGCCAGCCGTGACTCCTCGGCAAGTAAAAGCGGTAAGGTAGCCGCCACTGGTAACGCCCAACCCACACGGTTACCGCCAAAAGGACCCGTGTCGAAGCGCAAGATTTCAGCCCATGAATAACCCCAGCCACCGGTGCTGCTTGCTGTTAACAGCTGCGGCACACCCTCAAAAAGCCACGGCAAGTTCAACACTACAGCTACGGCTGCACCTGCTAGTGCAATCGCCAACATTCGGCCTGTGCCTTGCGTGTTAGCAGCCAAAAGTGAGCCTACCAACACACCAATTAGCAGCAACCCAACTCCCACCACTGCATCGGCTGCTAATGCTCCAACCAACCCCAGCAATACTCCAAACGTCAACACACACCGCAACCAATTTCTGTTAGGTTGAAACATTACTGCTAGCAGCCAGGGTGCTGCGCCGTATAATAATAAGCCCCCCCACACCCCATTGGCTAGGGCATTGTAGGGAACTGGGTTGGCTAAATAAACCGCCACTGACAACCCTTGAACCCAATGCGAACCAAACGAACGTGTACACCGCCACATCCCCGCTGCGCCAAGCGGCACCATGCCCACAATCAAAACCGTGCGCAGCAACCCTGTCTGCCCAAAAAATAGCCAACTCAAAACGGTTAACAAACCAAGCCCCGACGGGGCGAAACCTTCTTGGCCAAGACCTACTGCACGCTCACGACTCCACCAGCTGTCCAGCAAATCAGCACTGCTCCCAAACTCAGCTAATCCTCCGACAGCAGCAATCCCATCGCTAAAAAGGTTGCGCGCTCCTATTGCTACAAACAACAATGTTGCTAAAGTCACCATTATGGCCAGCTGCGATTGGCTCACCCGCGCTACCACTGCGCTAGTACCACCAAGCCTGCGATCTCTTAGCACAGTCTCAACAGCAATACTCCTGTGATGCTGTGCAGTCCGTACTACGGCATCACTAACATTGCGATTGCGTGCAAGCAGTTGCCGCTTTTGACGTATAGAACTTAAATGCCAAAGAGTATGCCCCCAAGCTGCCGTCATGTTGTATACCTTGTGAAAACGCCCGCTGCCTAAAGCCACAGCACCTTCTATCAGCCATATCAAGATAACTTGAGGCACAATCCGCCACGCGTGCCACAATCCATACGCCGAAAGCACAGTGCGCAGCTGATACCGGCGGTTGAGTCGCTCAATCTGATTATAATTAAGCCGCTGCGCTCGCTGTTGGCGGTGTCTCACAATCGCAGCAGGAGCGACCACCACCCGCGCTCCCATAGTGCGGGCTCTCCAGCACAGGTCAATGTGCTCATAGCTATGCACTATCTCTGAGTCGAAGCCCTCGGCTGCATGAAACAAATCGCCTCGCACCAAAACGCACCCTCCACCTACAGCAAACACTTCTTGTACATGGTCGTGTTGTTCTTGGTCGTACTCACCCGGTTCTACTGCGGGTATAAACGCACCGGTCTTGTCAACCACAAATCCAAGATGACGAATACGCGCCGGGTCATCCCAATCCACATACTTGGGCCCTACAACCCCAACATTGGAAGTAACCGCCTCTGATACGAGTACCCGTAAAGTACTTGGCGACAGTGACACATCATCATGGCAAAACACGTAAAAATCTGGAATCAAACTAATTTCAGCGGCTGTTTTATTTGCAGATGCAGGTCCTAGAATTGCCGAGTTAACTGCTTGGCCAAAACCAGTAGCAGAATCCATCTGACGCACCTCAGCTTGAGGCAATACGCTCTGCACCCTGTCGGCAAGATTCGATTCGTTGTCAGCATCCACCACGGTCACAGCTGCAGGTACAAGGTCTTGCGCTGCAACAGATTCCAACACCTCTTCTAACCAAAGACCCGGCTCGTGGCTTACTAAGACCACATGTACTGAAGGCATCCGTTCCATGCTTTGTTAAGTGGTAGCAGCTAACACGTCTTAGGGCACATCTTTTAGCTACTGCTTGTCTTTGCTGTACACAAACTCTCGCAAAACGTCAGCTATAACAGGAGCTTGGTCTACAAGATCTCTCAGCAATTTTTGCAACGCACCCGGTAACTGTGCCGACAAGTCACCTAACACATGAAGAACATCTTCGGGAACTTGTGCTGCTAAATCTGCCCAAGCGCCTCGAATGTCATCTGCAAGCTGCACAGATACTTCCCGGCGGGCAGCCTGCACACGATTGAATACCAACAACCCTATACCCACTGCCGTGTAGATAGCATCACGAATTGCTTCTTCTAGAGGATCCTGCTCACTATTGCTCACAGGAACAACCGTACCCGCTAAATCGATGACATAATGAACAACGCGTGAAGCTCGTTTTAGTTGCCAGCCCCTTGCTCCTGCCCAAAACAATAATATGAGGGCATTAGTAACCGGTGCGCGGGGCTTTGTTGGCACGCATCTGGTAAAGCATCTCACGAGTTGTGGGGATCATGTAATCGAGATGGATAGGCTGATCGGGAGCCCTGCTGTTGAAGATGCACTAAATCTTACCCACCAAATTGCTGTGGCACAGCCAGATGTGGTTTACCACCTAGCAGGACAAAGTCAAGTAGCAGCATCATGGGCCGATCCGCTAGGCACTTTTCAAGCTAACACTGTAGGAACCCTGAACATCTTGCGTGCGTGTATAGATGCCCAAGTTAAGCGGTTGATAGCGGTTAGTAGCAGTGATATCTACGGTCTGCTAACTCTAAAAGAGCTGCCCATCACAGAACAAGCCCCTCTGCGTCCTGTTAGCCCTTATGCTGCTAGCAAAGCTGCTGCTGAAATGTTGTGTATTCAAAGCTATTTAGGGTATCAACTAGAAGTAATCCGCGCACGAGCTTTCAACCATCTTGGTCCCGGCCAAAGCGAACATTTCTTGGCTGCGGCCATCGCAGCCCGCATAGCCCGCAACGAAACAAGCGGCGAATCTACAGTATTAGTAGGAGACCTCACCCCTAGCCGTGACTTTACCGATGTGCGCGACGTTGTGCGGGCTTACCGGCTTTTAGCTTTACACGGAATAGCTGGTGAGGCTTACAACGTGTGTTCGGGGCATAGCATTACTGCCGCTGAAATTGCCGACACGCTTCTAGGATTAGCTAAAACAAAAATGACCTTGCAACAAGATGCAAACCTACTGCGCCCTGTGGAGGTACCTACGCTGCGGGGCGATAACTCTAAAATCACCCAAGCTACCGGCTGGACATCTGCAATACCTCTGTTGCAAACCTTAACTGATGTCTTGAGTGATGCCCGCTTACGCCTCAAGCACCAAACTAGTAATCTGATATGACCCAAACAGTTTCTCCTAAAGCTCTCATAACCGGTATCACCGGTCAAGATGGTTCTTACCTAGCAGAGTTCTTGTTGGAAAAAGGCTACGAAGTTGTTGGCTTAGTGCGCCGCTCCAGCATGGTCAGCTTTGAGCGCATCGCCCACCTACAAGATAGCGTGGAAATTGTAAGCGGTGACCTCTTAGATGAGGTTTCGCTCATTGAAGCGCTCAGCGTGCATCGTCCTAATGAGGTGTACAACTTAGCTGCCCAATCCTTTGTGCAGACCTCTTTTGGGCAACCGGTGCTAACCGGTGAAACCACTGCGTTAGGAGTTACCAGGCTGCTAGATGCCATACGCATCGTAGACCCAAAAATCCGCTTCTACCAGGCTTCTAGCAGTGAGATGTTTGGCAAAGTACAAGCAGTGCCTCAATCTGAAAGCACACCTTTTTATCCGCGCAGCCCTTATGGAGTTGCCAAAGTTTACGGTCATTGGATCACTGTCAACTACCGTGAAAGCTATGGTTTGCATGCTAGTTCGGGTATTTTGTTTAACCACGAATCTCCACGGCGCGGTTTAGAGTTTGTAACCCGCAAAATAACTCACGCGGTAGCTGCCATTTATTTGGGACACCAAAGTGAGTTGCGCTTAGGCAACCTGGATTCTAAACGCGACTGGGGTTTTGCTGGTGATTATGTGCAAGCAATGTGGCTAATGCTGCAACAAGACGACCCTGGTGATTACGTGGTGTGTACTGGCGAGACTCATTCGGTGCGAGATTTCTGTGAATTAGCTTTTGGGTATCTCAACATGGATTACAACGACCATGTAGTAATTGATGAAGCTTTTTTCCGACCTGCAGAAGTAGACCTATTAGTAGGTGATCTAAGCAAAGCTCAAAAATCTTTAGGTTGGCAGCCGCAAGTAGGTTTTGCAGATCTAGTCGCCATGATGGTAGATGCCGATTTGGAGCTTCTGCGAAATAAGTTGAAGGGTCTATCTTGACCGCAACAAAGCCTGCAGAAAATGTGTCGCAAATATGCTTTAGCGATATCAGCACAGTAGTTCTAGCTGGTGGGGTGGGAGCTGCCAAGCTGCTTAGGGGGCTGGTGCAAGTTCAGTCACCAAAAACAATGCTGGCCGTTGTGAACACTGCCGATGATACGCAGCTACATGGTCTACACATCAGCCCTGACATTGACACAGTTATTTACACCTTAGCTGGTGTGGTTAACCCTGAAACCGGCTGGGGGCTAGCGGGCGAAACTTGGCATGCCATGGAAGCATTAGAGCGTTATGGTGACCTTAGTTGGTTCCGCTTAGGCGACCATGACCTAGCAACCCACATGTATCGCACACATCGCCTTCACCAAGGCTGCGACTTAGCAACCGTAACAGCAGAAATTGCTGCAGCATGGGGTTTAGAGCTTGCTGTAATACCTGTAACTAATAATCTGATCCAAACTAAAGTCACTACCATAGACGAAGGCGAAATTAGCTTTCAAGACTACTTCGTACGCCGCCGCCACAACGTAACTACAACAAAAGTTCGTATAGAAGGCGCCGAACAAGCCAACCCTTGTCCGGGGATATTAGATGCTCTCAGCGCTGCCCAAACCATTGTTATTGCCCCATCTAACCCAATTGTGTCGATTGCACCCCTGCTAGCTGTTCCCAAAGTGCGCCCTACATTAGCGACACAACGACACAAGGTGGTAGCGGTGTCACCCATCATAGGAGGCAAAGCGCTTAAAGGGCCTGCCGATCGGCTGCTGCGTGAGCTAGGGTACGAATGCTCTGTGGTCGGGGTAGCGAAGCTCTACGCAGATGTAGCGAGCACACTAGTAATTGATGTAGCCGATGCTCATCTAGCTCCAGCGGTTCAAGCAGCTGGCATGACCTGTGTTGTAACACCAACCATCATGGATGACATACATAAAGCCTCGTCTTTAGCCAAAATTGTGCTGCAATGTTTGCAGGACACATAAACCCACAAGACTTAGCTTGCTGATGGCACTGCAGATATTACCTGTAAGTGGTTTGCCTGAAATTCAAACTGGCGACGATATCGCTACCCTTATTACTCAAGCAGCGGTACTAGCTGAAAGCGATGTAGTGGTCGTCACCCAGAAGATCATCTCCAAAGCTGAAGGGGCTATTGTCACGGTTGATCCACAAGACCCGCTTGCCCACAAACCCATCGTGGAACAAGAATCAGTGCGGGTGCTGCGCCGCAGAGGCGACCTCATCATTAGCGAAACTAAGCATGGGTTTGTTTGCGCCAACGCTGGTGTAGACCGCTCCAACCTAAAACCCGACCAAGCTGCACTACTACCTGAAGACTCTGACCGCTCAGCTAGACGCTTGTGTAGCAGCATTAAAGCTCAAACAGGGCTCACAGTAGCGGTGATCATCTCTGATACTTTCGGCCGTCCATGGCGTAGAGGTGTTACCGATGTGGCCATTGGATGTGCAGGCATTTATCCCATACTGGATCTACGCAACAGCACTGATGCTAACCAAAGACAGCTGCAAGTGACCGAAGTAGCTATCGCAGATGAGCTAGCTGCAGCTGCCGAGCTTGTTATGGGCAAAGCCGCCAACATCCCCGTTGCTATAATCCGTGGCATTAAACCCGACTGGTTAGGAACAGGGAGCATTAAAAAAGATTTGCTACGCGCTCCTAGCGAAGATTTGTTTCGCTAAAACGCTGAGCATTTAACACAGCTTTAGGCGACACCACAGCCCCATCACCTACCACAGTGAGATTAGCTAAATGAGCAGCAGCGCCAATCTGAGCACCGTAACCCACAATAGAGCGGTGCAGCACAGCCCCATGACCTATCTGTGCTCCCGGCAACAACAGCGAGCCAACAACTTGCGCTTCAGCAGCTACTTTTACGCCTTCCATCACGATAGAGCCGTCCACAACTGCTTGTGATGATATCTGCGCCTGCTGATGCGCCCACCCTCCACCTGATAACGCTAACTGAACATCCAAATACGCTGCAGGCGTGCCTGCATCCACCCAGAACTCATCACGAGCTAACCCATACATCACACCTTGTTCCACAAGCATGGGGAATACTTCCCGCTCAATTGAAGCTCTACCACCTGCAGGCACTGAATCCAACGCTTCCGGTTCTAAAACATAAATCCCCACGCTGATCTGTTGACTCAAAGCAGCATCAGCTTTAGGTTTTTCCACAAAATCCGTCACCTTGCCATGCACATCACATACCACCACTCCATAACGAGAGGGATCTACCACCGGTGCTAAAGCAATAGTGGCTTTAGCACCAACATGGGTGTGCAACCCCAACAGCTCCCCTGTTGGAAAGCTGTTGATCACATCGCCGTTCATAGCCACAAAAGTGCCTTGAATATCAGCTTGACGAGCTGCAAAAGCTATTGCGCCCGCAGTGTCTAGCGGTTCTGGTTCAACAGCATAAAACAATTCCACCCCGCAACAACGTTTTAATGGGTAAGCAGCCTCAAAAGCGTCGGGACGATAGCCCAACGATAGAACCGCACGGGTAATACCTTGCTTTTTGAGATGACCAACGACATGTTCAATCATGGGCCGGTCTAATAACGGCAACATCTGCTTAGGTCTGCTACAGGTGAGGGGTCGTAAGCGGGTGCCAAAGCCGCCTACTAATATTACTGCATCCATGCCAGGCCTTACAGCTCAGCAGTAAGCACTGCTTAACCGTCTTCTTTTAACCGTCTTCTTCCAATCTAACACTAGGAGCTTCGGGATCTATATCCTCTTCAAACTCTACCGGGCCCTCTGGCTGGGTGAGATCCTCCACTAAAGATGGTGACACCGCCAACAACTCATTAACGCTTGGAGGTAACGGAACCTCTGCTTCACGAGGTGCTAATGCAATGGTGAAGGCTTCGCCATCTTTTTGGAAATGAATATCTCCGAAATCTTCGTAAATACGTTCATCAGGCTCAGCAGCTACTGCTGTTACCGCGTTAGACCAACGGACTATCTGCATAACAGCAGGCTCATCATCGCATTCAGCATTCACAGCACTAATCACCCCAAACTCAGCAGCTGTGATGGCGTTTTGATCCATAGTCACAAACATAGACTCAAAAAACTTAGACATTGTGGCGTCTTCACCGGCAGCGTTAGCCGTAAAAGGGTGTATGTGAATAATCCCATCAGAGTGTGAGTGAATGCCCTCAGGGTCGTACGGGTAGCCCTGAGAGTTGCGACGGCCTTCAAAGATGGGTTGATGCCCACCTTCAGCGCTGTCTGTATCTGTGCAATCCCACACTGTGTAAGCCGAATGCCAATGGTCGCTTAGGGTTGGCCGCGATTCAGCTTCACGTTGTTGCCAAGCATAGAAAACTGTAAAAGAGCCGAGAATCATGATGAAAACTACAACTCCCGGAAAACCAAATACACGACGCCGCGTGCCGTCTCCACCCATGGAGGCAGCGCGCGCAACCTTACGAGCTCCAGAAAGTCTTACCACGAACCTCTAGGCTATCTTGGGCGCAAGGCTAATCCATACCTAGCCTGCAACAAGATTTCAGTAATTTCACTCACAGTGTCTTCTAGCTTGTCGTTGACTACAAAAATAGCATTCACAGCAGTGGCACCGACACGTTCTGAGTTTGCTAGTGCCAGCCTTTTTTTAATATGGTCTTCGGAATCTCCCCTCCCCCGCAAACGCGACTCTTGTTCTGCAACAGATGGAGCTTCTAAAAAAATACACAAAGCTTCTGGATACTTTTGACGCACCTGTACTGCGCCTTGCACATCAATCTCTAACAAAACATCCTTACCTTCAGGAGGTTTAGGATGAGGTGTGCCGTAAAGATGTCCTGCCACCTCGGCCCACTCCACAAAGCCATCAGCAGCGATCTTTTGACGAAATTCAGCATCGCTCACAAACACATAAGCATCTTGTGGCTCATTTAGACGACGCCGTCTAGTCGTCCACGAACGACTCAGCCACAGATTGCCATCTGCTGCTAACAAAGCAGCCGCAAGAGTGCCTTTGCCAACCCCGCCCGGGCCAGACAAAACAACAATAAGGGGTGTGGCTGACAGGGCTACAAGTATTGGTTCAGATGAGCAAAACGTCTAGTACTAAATATGGCAGCTAGGCATCGCATTGTGCCAACAAAGCTGTGCGCTGTTGTTGACCTAAGCCGCGAATACGACGGCTATCTGCAATCCCAACCTCTTCCATTAGCCTGCGTGCTCTCACCTTGCCCATGCCGGGAAGCGATTCTAAAACGGCTAACACTTTAGTTCCAGCCACAATGTCATCATTGTTAGCCAACACAAACAACTCAGACAAGGTGATTGTCCGCATCTTTAGCTTGGCCTTTAACTCAGCGCGAACACGGCGCACCTCGCTTGCTTTAGCCAAAGCAGCTTGACGTTGTTCGGGAGTTAGTTCAGGAGGAGCTGGCATAGACTTATCTTAGTATATGCATTCTGGTTTTGTTTGGATTCTCTATATCTTCACTCATCTTCAGCTTTAGCAGCTTTATTGTATGAATGAAGTGCTCTTAAGAGCGCTCTGTAGTAACTCCTCTAACGCTTGCAGCTAGCTGAGCAGCCCTGTCTGCTACATCAGCTAAAGCTTCAGACATTTGCACAGAACTAGGTGGCAATTTGTTAACAGCCAGACTTGTCAAAATTTCTTGCACGCTATTAGTCACCGTGCGGCCAATCACCAACATCGAAGCACCAGCCACAAGAGCTTGTTGAGGTGTAGCTACTGCTGCTTGGTCGTTATGCGCCGAATCTGTAAGACGAATGCCCGGTACTACCAACAAAAGTTCTGGGGCCATTGCTTTTATGGCAGCAATATCGGCTGCGGCGCAAATCACACCCCCACAACCTGTTTGTTGAGCTACACCAACCCGTTCTTGCAACAAACCTGAAGAGCGGTTCGTCTGACTAGTTAAGATGGTCACCCCCAACACTCGAGCTTGGTTGCTGCTTCCTTGCGCTAATCCTTCCACTGCAGCACCCAACATCTGTGCTCCAGCGCAGGTGTGAACAGTAAGCCAGCGGGCTCCTGTGCGACCTGCTTGCAATGCCGCGCGTCCCACAGTAGTAGGGATGTCATGCAACTTGAGGTCTAAGAACACTTCAAAACCTCGCTGCGTCATAGCAGTTACTGCTGTAGGACCAGCAGCCGCAAAAAGTTCTAAACCAACTTTGGCTACCCCCATCCACGGTTGCACAGCATTAGCCATCTGACATGCTAGATCTAGGTTTGCAACATCTAGCGCTATAGCTAACCTCGGATCTGCTGCTTCATCCATGCGCTACCCCAATAATCTCTTGCACACTGGTTAAACCGTGCTCTTCGCACCAACTGGCTAAACCTGCTAGCACGTTATAGGGGGCCCGGGGATCCAAAAAAATAGCAGTACCTATTTGTACTGCACTAGCGCCAGCCATCAACATAGCTACCGCATCAGCACCCGATGTGATACCACCTACTCCCACAACTGCCACATCAGGCATCGCTGCATGAATATCATAAACAGCACGCAACGCTATTGGGGCAATAGCTGCTCCTGATAACCCTCCACCGCCACCACCTAACACCAAACTGCGCTTGTTTATGTCTATCACTAACGCTGACACGGTATTGATTAATGTTAAAGCCACAGCCCCGCCTGCAACTGCAGCACTAGCAATCTCAACAAGATTACCAGTAGCGCTGAGCTTGGCCCAGCGGTCTAGTCCACAAGCTTCGGTCGCTGCTAAAACCTCAGCAGTAGCAGCAGCACTGTGAGAAAACATCTGCCCTCGATCCTCTAAGTTAGGACACGATACGTTAACCTCCACTGCAACTACAGAACGTAAAGCTTCGCTGTCTGCACTACCAAGCATCTCGCAAACAGCAGCATAATCTTGCACTGTACGCCCCCAAACCGAGACCACCACCCTTGCTCCCGCTTCTGCAAGCTGCGGCAAGTCATGTTCCAGCCAGCAAGCCAAGCCCGGGCCCTGTAGTCCAACGCTGTTGAGCATCCCCGCAGTAACAGGTTGAAGTCGCGGTGGCGGGTTGCCTGCCCATGAGTAAGCAGCCAATGACTTCACCACTATTGCTCCTAATTGTGAGTAATCCAGATAACGAGCTAGCTCTAAGCCATGACCAGCCGTTCCCGAAGCAGTCATAACAGGGTTCGGTAGTTGCACCGAACCTACTGCGGTGGTTAAGTCCACGCGCAATGTCCTCTTCGTCTCCTAAAGCTCTAAGGTCAGCTGATCGCTACCTACACCACGGTGATACTCCTGCAAAGACCGCACTTCAAGCCTGTGGCGAGACCAGTCTGCCATGCCATCTGCAGCAGCTACACCAGCTGCTGCAGTGGTTAACAATGGCACCCGATTACGGCTAGCGGCACGGCGGATGTGCTCACCATCTGCTCTAGACCCCTGCCCTTTTGGAGTGTTCACTACTAGCTGCACTTGCCCTGTTTCAATCATTTCAACCACATCGGGAATACCCTCTCCAACCTTAGCCACAACAGACTCCACTGTCACCCCAGCTGCACTTAGCGCTTCAGCCGTGCCCGGTGTAGCCAAAATCCCCAAACCAAGTCCGCCAAAAACTCTGGCTATAGCTATACCAGCAGGCTTATCTTGGTCAGCCAAGCTCATCAGCACCCTACCGGTATCAGGTAAAGGCGCACCCGCAGCAATCTGACTTTTTGCAAAAGCCAACCCGGGGCGCAGATCAATACCCATAACCTCCCCAGTGGACTTCATCTCTGGACCTAAAATGGCATCAGCTTCCGGAAAGCGGCCAAACGGCAAAACAGCTTCTTTTACAGAGATGTGATCTCCCAAAGATTGAGTACCTAACAAGCCTTCGTGACGGAGTTGCTCAAGGCTAGAACCCATCATCACCCGCGTAGCTATCTTCACCAACGGGACTCCTGTGGCTTTAGCCACAAACGGCACCGTACGAGAAGCACGAGGGTTCGCCTCTAGCACAAATACCTGATCAGCGGCACCAACCTCAAGTTGTTTCACTGCGAACTGCACGTTAATTAGCCCGACTACATCTAAAGCGTGAGCAATGTCTTTCACGTGGCGTTCTAATAACCCTATCGTGGCCTCCGCGAGGCGTACCGGTGGCAACGTGCAGGCACTGTCGCCTGAGTGAACGCCTGCTTGTTCGACATGCTCCATCACCCCACCAATCAACACTTCCCCAGACATGTCTCTAATGGCATCTACATCCACCTCGACAGCGTCTTCCAAAAAACGGTCGATTAGCACTGGACGTTCTGCTGACAAACCGCCTTCTCGTCCTAAAGTTCCAGAAGCAGTTAACTGCGCCATGGCAGACTGCAAATCTGCATCGGTGTAGACAATAACCATGGCCCGTCCGCCAAGCACATAAGAAGGTCGCACCAGCACTGGATAACCAATTCGGTGTGCTACTGCTAGAGCCTGAGCCACGTTGGTTGCAGTGCCGCCTGCTGGCTGTGGAATATCTAGTTGCGCGCACAAAGCGTTCCAACGCTCTCTGTCTTCAGCTAGGTCGATGCTGTCTGGGCTAGTGCCCACCACTAGACCCTCAGGCAGTACACTTGCTAGCTTAAGCGGGGTCTGCCCACCTAAAGACACAATTATCCCAGCAATACCAGGGCCATCTGCGGCACTAGAAGACTCCATCTCTGCATCAATAACGTTGCATACATCCTCTTGTGTAAGTGGTTCAAAATACAAGCGATCGCTGGTGTCATAGTCGGTAGAAACTGTCTCGGGATTGCAGTTCACCATGATGGTTTCATAACCCACATCTGAAAGCGCAAAAGCTGCATGGACGCAGCAGTAATCAAACTCAACACCTTGGCCTATGCGATTAGGACCCGACCCTAAAATAATCACTTTGGCACGATCAGAGGGCACAACCTCACTTACATCTTCATAAGTGGAATAGTGATAGGGCGTTTCTGCTTCAAATTCTGCTGCGCACGTGTCTACGGTTTTGTAAGTAGGCACTACTTTTGCGGCTAAGCGGGCTGCACGCACCTCAGCTGCTGGAATGTCCCACAAATACCCAAGCTGTGCATCGGAAAACCCAAACTGTTTGGCTCGTTTCCACTCTTGAGGTGTCATCTTAGAAATACTTGTTTCAGCTAACTTTGCTCGTTCCTCGGTGATCTGCAAAATCTGATCACAAAACCAGGGGTCTACTTTGGTTGCTTTGTGCAGTTCTTGCGTGCTGTGCCCCCGCCGTAACAGTGCTTCAATCTGAAAGATACGCTCTGGAGTGGCTACACTAGCTGCGGCTAGTAACTCAGAATCGCTCAGAGCAACATAAGCTAATTCTGCGGGATCAGCATTTAGCCCGTAGCGTCCTAATTCTAATGAGCGCAACGCTTTTTGTAACGACTCAGTAAACGTGCGACCAATCGCCATCACCTCCCCAACCGATTGCATCTGTGTGTTTAGCACGCTGGGCACACCAGCAAACTTCTCAAATGCCCACCGCGGCACTTTGGTAACAACATAATCAATAGTTGGTTCAAAACATGCTGGCGTCTTCTCTGTGATGTCATTAGCAATCTCATCTAGGGTGTAACCCACCGCTAAACGCGCAGCAATCTTGGCAATAGGAAAACCGGTTGCCTTAGATGCCAACGCTGAAGATCTAGACACCCGCGGGTTCATTTCAATCACTACGTATTCACCGTTTTCAGGGTTTACCGCAAACTGAATATTGGAACCACCGGTCTCCACCCCCACCCGGCGAATGCAAGCAAACGCCGCGTCCCGCAGCCTCTGGTACTCTACATCGGATAGGGTTTGAGTAGGGGCTACGGTGATGGAATCACCGGTGTGTACCCCCATTGGATCTAAGTTCTCAATCGCGCAAACCACTACACAGTTATCATTGCGGTCGCGCATAACTTCTAACTCGTATTCTTTCCAGCCCTCAATGGATTGTTCGATGAGTATCTCGCTAATGGGGCTAGCTGCTAAGCCTCTTGCGGCCATTTCCCGACCTTGTTCAGGGGTGTGGGCGATGCCAGTCCCAGTGCCCCCAAGTATGTACGCAGGTCTAATAATGACTGGTAGCCCAATGCTGTCGATTATGCGCAAAGCCTCATCTAAAGTGTGAGCGGTAGCCGAGGGAGGCACAGCCAAACCGATGTCGATCATAGCTTGACGAAACTTAGCCCTATCTTCTGCAGTAGATATGGCCTGCTGATCTGCACCAATCACCTCCACACCGTGTGCTTGCACTACTTTCGCTTCAATCAGTTCCATAGCTAAGTTCAGCGCTGTTTGCCCTCCCAAAGTAGGCAATAACGCATCGGGCTGCTCGCGGGCAATGATCTTTGTTAACACCTCCACGCTGAGCGGTTCTATGTATGTGGCATCAGCAAATTCTGGGTCGGTCATAATCGTGGCAGGATTAGAGTTAGCTAAAACCACCCGGTAACCCTCTTCACGCAGCACCCGACAAGCTTGAGTGCCTGAATAGTCAAACTCACAGGCTTGGCCAATCACAATAGGGCCAGATCCAATCACCAGCACCGAAGAAATGTCGGTGCGTTTAGGCACCGTTGCCACCCATTAGCTGATCAAACTGTGCGAACAAGTAACGCGAATCGTGCGGCCCTGGCCCAGCCTCAGGGTGGTACTGAACGCTAAAAGCTGCAACATCTTTGCACTGCAAACCCTCTACAGTGTGGTCGTTAAGGTTGATGTGGGTGATGTCTACCCCGTCCATACCGCTGTCGCTTATGCAAAAATTATGGTTTTGACTGGTGATCTCTACCATACCGGTTGCCATGTTACGCACTGGATGGTTGCCTCCGTGATGGCCAAAAGGCAGTTTGAAAGTTTCTGCGCCCAACGCTGCCGCTAAAAGCTGATGGCCTAGACAAATGCCAAATATAGGCACTTCACCTAAAAGGTTGGCGATAGTAGCTGTGGCACCTTCTACCGCAGTGGGATCGCCGGGTCCGTTAGATAAAAACACCCCATCAGCTGCGCGCTCTAAGATGTCAGAGGCTGAAGTGTTAGCTGGTACCACTTCTACGGTTGCAATAGAACGTAAGTGGTACAAGATTGTTGCCTTAAGACCAAAATCTAACGCTACTACCCGATGGGGTGCGCGGCCATCAGCTCGAGTGCTTGAAAAATGCTCTGGTTTAGATCTAGTTACCGTAGCTACCAAATCAATACCGTTTGTACCTGGTTCGGCTAAAGCCGCAGCCCGCAAATCCGCTTCAGCAGCAACACCAAAAGCTCCACACATAGCCCCGGCTTCACGAATGTGGTTGGTAAGCCGGCGGGTATCTACACCAGCTAGCCCGGCTATTTGTTGTTCTTGGAGAAACGCTTGTAAATCGCCTGAAGCTCGCCAACTTGAGCGGCGACGGGCCATCTCCCGTACGATCACCCCGCGGCAAAAAGGTCTGCGGCTTTCGTGGTCGGCTGCGGTGACACCGTAGTTGCCGATATGGGGATAGGTAAAGGTAATAATTTGCCCCGCATAGGATGGGTCGGTTATCACCTCTTGATAGCCAGTCAACACGGTGTTAAAAACCACCTCACCAGCAGTAATCCCGCCTTTGGGCTCAGCCCCAATAGCTTCACCTTCAAACACTTCCCCGTCGCTTAGCACCAATGCAGCAGAACGAATCATTGCCTCATCTCCTGATCTACCACTACCGCTTTACCTGCTACCACAGTATGACGTACCCGACCGCGTAGTTGTCTACCTGCGTAAGGTGTATTACGTGCGAGGCTTGCTAGTTGATCCCGATACACAGTCCAAGTTTCGGTTGGATCAAACACACACAGGTTAGCTGGTCTGCCTACAGCTATCGGACCACCGTGTACGTCT
Source organism: Candidatus Poriferisocius sp. (assembly GCA_965221865.1). Taxonomy (GTDB): domain Bacteria; phylum Actinomycetota; class Acidimicrobiia; order Acidimicrobiales; family Bin134; genus Poriferisocius. The sequence continues at coordinate 2,573,817 of OZ244918.1, read as the reverse complement.
TGAACTCCAGCTATAGCTGCTGGCTGCCAGCTCAACAATCCCACTACTTGTGCTACAGGCAAATTCAATTCGCTCAGACCTAAAGCCAAAGCAGTTTCTAAGCCCAACATTCCCGGTGGTGCTTGATCGAAAGGGCGTTCTTTAGATTCTGCAGTGTGAGGAGCATGGTCGGTTGCTATAGCATCCACCGCCCCATCACCAAGCCCTTCACGCACTGCTGCCACATCATCAGCGGGACGCAGCGGCGGGTTCACTTTATACACGGGGTTGTAATCTTTGCACGCCTCATCTGTCAATGTGAAGTGATGAGTGGCAGCTTCTGCGGTTACTTTCACACCATTTTGGCGAGCAGCACGCACCATAGCTACCGAACCCCTAGTGGAGAGATGCTGAAAATGAACTGCTGCCCCTGTGAGACGGCTGAGGGCAATGTCACGCATCACCATCAATTCTTCAGCTTCAGCCGGTATCCCAGCAATGCCTAGACGACTTGACCACTCGCCTTCATGCATGTGACCACCTTGAGCTAAAGATGTGACCTCGCAGTGTTGCGCCAACAGTACGCCCAACCCGGCGGCATATTCCATAGCGCGACGCATTAACCCGGCTGATTGAATGCCAGTCCCATCATCGGTAAACAGCCGCACTCCCAACTCGGCCATCTCAGCTATTGGTGCTAGTTGTTCACCTTTGCGCCCCACAGTTATAGCACCCGAGCTATACACATCACAGGGGGCTTGGTTTCCTAAAGTCAACACCTCTTGTACTACGCCAGCACAGTCAATAGGTGGATTTGTGTTTGGCATAGCTACAACAGCGCTAAACCCACCGCGCACCGCAGCCCAGCTTCCAGATTCAATGGTTTCTGCTTCTTCTAAACCTGGTTGGCGTAAATGTGTGTGTAAGTCCACAAACCCGGGAGCCACAATGCATCCCTGAGCATCTAGTACCTCAGCGGCAGACAAATCAGGCCCCACACCAACGATAAGCCCACCTTCTACTACAACATCGTTTGCGCGCTCACCGGTTTGATCTACAATCAAACCACCCTTTATCACAATGCTTTTGCGGTTAGAACCTGTGGGGTTAGCACTAGTGATATTAGAACTGTTCATGTTGGTAAATCTTTATTTGTGGCCACCTGCGATTGCGGATCGGCGGCCAACAACAAATACAACACAGCCATACGCACCCAAACACCATGGCGAACTTGGTCGTTGAGGGTGGCGTTAGGTCTGTCTAACACCTCCGAGGCTATTTCTACGCCTCTGTTCACAGGGCCAGGATGCATAACCAGCGATTTTGCAGGCAGCCGATTAGCTCGTTTTACCGTTAAACCCCACTGAGCGGTGTACTCACGCAAAGACGGCAGCAACGCCTCGCCTTGGCGTTCTAGCTGCACTCGCAGTCCGTAAAGCACATCGCAATCGCTTAAAACAGGGTCAAGCTCAAAGCTCACATCTACCGGCCACAACTCAACCGCTGGCGGCAACAAAGTGGCGGGTGCTACAAGGGTGACTTTGGCACCTAAGGCGTTGAAAGCCTTCACACACGAACGAGCCACCCGAGAGTGCTTTATGTCTCCTAGCAGCACAATACGTTTACCCGCTACTGAGCCTAAACGTTTGCGAATAGTGTAACAGTCCAGCAACGCTTGAGTGGGATGTTCGTGCCAGCCATCGCCAGCGTTGATTACGCTGGCATCGCTCCATGTGGCCACCTGTGTTGGCACACCTGCAGAGCGATGCCGTACCACCATGGCATGGGTGCCCATAGCTGAAATGGTGGCAACCGTGTCGCGCAGAGATTCACCTTTATTCACAGACGACTGCGACACGCTAAAGCCCATCACATCAGCAGAAAGTCGCTTAGCAGCTACTTCAAAAGACAACCTGGTGCGAGTGGAGTCCTCAAAAAATAGCATTGCTACTGTTTTGCCCCTCAGTGCTGGAACCTTAGGAATTGAACGCTGTGATACTTCGGCGCAGCTATCGGCCAAACTGCAAATCTGCTCAATGCCTTCAGCACCTAAATCGTCCACGCTCAACAGGTGTTTCATTTGCGAATTTCTCCAATATCTACCCCTTGGCGGCTGACGTGTACTACCTCATCTGAACGAGTGGGAAGGTTCTTGCCCACATAATCAGGGCGTATGGGTAGTTCTCTGTGACCGCGATCCACCATTACTGCTAGTTTCACTTTGCGAGGTCGCCCATAATGGTTAAGAGCGTCTAAGCCAGCACGGATAGTTCTACCGGTATACAACACATCGTCAACAAGCACCACAGTTTGGTTGTCTAGATTAACGGGTATCTCAGTAGGAGCTTCAGGTAAAAGCGGACGCAACCCAATGTCGTCACGGTGAAAAGCAACATCTAAAGTGCCACATGGAGGCTGCCGGCTGGTTTTGTCAGCAAAAACATTGGTTTTGGCTGAAGCATCGGTAACTGCGCTGTTGGTAACCGTGTGAACCGGGCTCTCGGTAATGTTTGTAACCTCTTCTGTAGCAACTATTTCTGCTATTTCTGCAGAAACTATCTGCCCTATGGTTGCAACAATATCTTGAGCTAGCCACACCCCACCTGTTTGCAAACCCACTATAACCAAACTTGCAGTCCCATGATTGTGTTCGACTATCTCATGGGACATACGCCATATAGCTCTTTTGATGTCTGTGTGTTCTAACACTCGTTTACGGGCAACAAAAACGCCCCCATATGGGGGCGTTCTCTGACGCTCGCGTTCAGCCAAACTGAAGTTCCTCCATGTCCGTGCAGGTCTCGCTGAACCCGCTTCACGGTTGTTGTTCTACTATAGCGTTGTGTTCGCGCCGTGTCGGTCATTGGCGCACAGCGTTAGCCACTTTCGCTAAAACACCGTTCACAAATCCGCTAGAAGCCTTAGTGGAATAAGCCTTAGCTAGCTCTACTGCTTCGTTTATAATTACCGCTACAGGCAGATCTTCGATGTGCATAAGCTCAAAGCTAGCCATCCGTAAAATGGCACGGTCTAGCGCTGGCATCCGTTCAACGCTCCAATCTTGCGCTAACTCCTCTAAGCGAGCATCGATCTCTTTTTGGTTGTTAGTAACACCAAAAACTAAGGCGTGGGCATAGGTATCTAGTGGTAGCTGTAAGGATGCCACTAGCTCAGTCATTGCGATGTCTTTTATTTCGGCTTCATATAATAAACCCATCGCCCGCTCTCGCACTTGATGACGTTGGGGGCGGTCTACCAAGCGATCTGCTTTGTTGCGCAACGCCATTTATTCAAGTTTCTATAGATTTCTATAGGTGAGGTTGGTTAGGCGCGGCTGATGTATTCGCCGGTTCGGGTGTCTACTTTGATGTGTTCACCTGGATTCAAAAACAGTGGGACTTGTACTATCAAACCGGTCTGACAAGTTGCAGGTTTGGTGGCACCAGAAACTCTGTCGCCTTGCACACCAGGTTCAGTTTGGGTTATTTCCAATTCCACTGCTGCGGGAAGGTCTGTGCCCACAATCTCGCTACCAAACATACCTAAGATTACTGAGTTATTTTCTACTAGGTAGTTCACTGCATCGTCTAGCACCTCAGCGGTTACATGTATTTGTTCGTAGGTTTCGCTGTCCATAAACACATAGCCATCACCATCGGCATACAGATACTGCATAGCGCGCCGATCAATGTTAGCTCGCTCCACCTTCTCACCAGCCCGAAATGTGCGATCCACCACCGAGCCGGTACGAGCGTTTTTGAGGGTTGTACGAACAAACGCACCTCCTTTACCAGGCTTCACATGCTGAAACTCCACAACATTGAAGAGCCCATCATCTAGGCTTAGGGTCATGTTGGTCTTGAGGTCGTTAGTAGTAATCGTTGGCATCTGCTAATTCTGCCCTATAAACCCCCACCACACCACAACCAACCCACGAACATACCCACAAAGCTAACGGCTACACCCGCCATAGTTAGGAGGGTGGGAAGTTCACATCCGATTTATTAGCATTCAGGTTGTCGGTGAGTGCAAAGATGTCTGTTAATGCGGCTTGGAGCTCTTCAGCGATTTCAGCAGCAAGGTTGGTGTTGGTTGCACCCACACAACTAGGATACGCCACCTACTATTATCCACCATTTTTAATATATGCGAATAGTTTCGTTTAGTTTGTTTTAGAGTAGTTAAATCTTTGGAGACACTAAAAGCATCACATGGCAACATCAAGCATTTGGACTCAAGATAGCAATGGTTGGACACTAACTCAATCAAACACGTTTCAAGACGAAGCAACTTTGCAAAATCTAATCGAACAACACCCAGAAATGCTTCCCCTATCTGGGAAGCCTGCACTAATAATCCTGGGACGGGAAGTGCCTCTAGGGTCAGGTTATGCAGACCTTATAGGGTTAGAAGCAACTGGGCAAGTAGTAATCATTGAGATCAAACTTGCTAAAAACCCTGATGCCCGTCGCGCCGTAGTAGCTCAAATTCTTGCCTATGCTGCTTGCTTGCATGGTACTACACGGGAGCAATTCGAGAACCTTGTCAGCGAAAATCTGCGAAACCGTGACCACGAATCACTCATAGATGCGGTGCGCTCACTACAAGAAGAGACATCTGAAGCAAAAGAGTTTCTAGAAGCGCTCGACAGTCACTTACAACAAGGTCGCTTCCGATTAGTTTTTGTGCTAGATGATGTACCAACAGAATTGAGCAGACTGGTAGCTTACTTAGAACATGTCACGGACAAATTAGTCATCGATCTTGTCGCCATTAACTCCTTCAACATTCACAACACGCCCTTGCTAGTTCCCCAACGTGTGACTCCTGAACGTCATGAGGTAGCTATCAAGAACTCCCGAAACCAGAAATCTGGGACAAACTATCCTGGAAGCGCCAAATTCGCAGCTGCAATTAACCAAGCCCCACAAGAACACCAACAGCTGCTGCAGCAGCTTTTACAATGGGCTAAAGATCTTGAAGCCCGAGGTGCTATCAGGCTCACAACTTATGAAGGCATTGATAAGAAAAGATACACTCTTTTACCTCGGCTAAAAACTGGCAATGCTGGATTAGTTACGATTTGGCTTGATTACAATGGTGCTTGCATTTCGTTCTGGCGAAGCGTCTTTGAAAAAAGAGCCCCCGACTACATTGAACAGGTTGAAAAGTTAGCAGGAATAAGGATTGGGCAAGGCAACACAACTCAAAATATCGGCAAAGAACTGCTTGAAACCCTAACACAGGCATACGACACAGCAGCCAAATAGCCAAAAGCTGTTATAGCAATGCGTTAGAACATATAAATGTGTTAGAGCGCAGTGATTGTTTCTAATTGGCTATAACGACTGAGCACATCAAAATCACGGTCAGCATGCAAAAGTACCGCCCCTGCGCGAATGGCTATGGCAGAAATCAAACAGTCGATGAAAACAGTCAATGAGCGAGCGAGGAGTTTCACCGCCGCGCCGACACGAGCGATAAATTGCCGCAGCGGTATCGTAATCCACAGAAAAAGTCCCTAAAACGTGCGCCCGCGCCAGCAACCTCTCCAAATCATTCTGATGCTCTTCACTGCGGGCTCCAGCAAACAATTCCATTTTTACAACAATCACAAGTAGCGATTTCATCGTCCAAAGACTCATCAAGAAAATTACAAGTAGGGCTTTTGGTGTCGCGCACATACTCAACCCAAGCTGAAGTATCAGCTAAAATCGTGGATAGCGTTTGGTACGCATTTTTTCTAAGTCACCGTCCCAACCAGACCCTTCCATCGCTCGAGCTTCCTCCAAGCTCATCGGCTTTATGGCTGCCATGCGTAATGCAAAATTCACTGCCTCACGCTTGGTCTTAAGCCCACGTTGGCGCATCACCAACTCACAAGCCTCATCATCAATATCAATATTTGTTCGTGCCATGCACTAACTATACACCAACGCAGCATCAACCCCCCCCCCCCCCCATCACCCATTCGTTGCTGACATCCAACTACCATCCTCGGTCTAAACAAGATATTCGCTCTCTTAAAGGAGGGGTTGGAGGAGGGGTTGACTTCTTGTCTAGTTGCCGTGGTTGGTGGGGGTGTTGCCCCTGGTGTTTTTAGGGGCTGTGGTTGTGGTGGTATTTGTGAGCTTGGCGGTGACAAGTTGGGCAGAGCAGGGTTAAGTTATCAATGTTGGTTGTGCCGCCTTGTTGCCAGGGTATTTTGTGGTGAACTTCACAGCTAGTAGCACGAATACCGCATTTGGTGCAACGTTTATCGCGTTTGTAAAGAGCTAGTAACTGTGCTTTGGTGTGTGTTCTTCTACTACGACCGAGATAGAGGGGCTGTTTTTTATTGTTGAAAATAGCTGGCAAAATGTTAGCTTCACACGCTAGACGGCGGATCTCGTCTATACCGATTGGAGTGCCGTCTATAAGACTGGCGCTTTGAAGCTGACCTGTGATGGTGTCGTAGTCTGCTGTGAGAACAATAGTGGTTTGCTGTGGTGTTGGTTCTGAGGTTTCACCTGATGCTAGTTCGTTGTTTGCGGTTTGGTGGTGGCTGATAGTGTTGGTGATGAGGTGTACTAGCGCGTCGGCGTTGCGTTGTTCAAAACTACGTTCTTTGCCACTACGAAAATCTTGTTTCAACATCCGCGTAGCCATAGTGTCCATAGCGGTTTTCACTCTTTCACCTGCAAGTTGATCTAGCTCAGCATGCAAAACAACCATGTCGTTATCGCCATCAAATATTTTGGCGCTGCGTCGCTTATGTTGTTGTTCTGTAGGGTTTAATCCTTGTGCTGCAAGGCGTTTCGTTTCTGCTTGTTGCACAGTGTTTTTGAAATCATCGCAACTTTGTTGCACACCAACAGCCAACAAATCTAGCTGTTCTTCGCTGCTCATTGGTGCTCGGTTATGCGAAGCAGCCAACAACTCAGCATAGTCTTGGGTGATCCAACCATCTCTAGCTGCCCGCACCACATCACCCATAGCAGACAACCCCTTAACAGTACGCACCTGACGGCGGGTTCTATAAGCAGGAAGATCAAACTGTTCACAAACCGACACAACAGCATCATCCCCCTCCAAATCCCCTAACCTAACCAACACAGCACTCAAATAACTTTCAGCTTGTTGACGTAAAGCATTCACCCGCAAAGCTAACTTCACAAGCTCACCAGCATCACAACCAGAAAAATCCCCAAAACCAAACCCGCCAACACCAGTATTACTATCAGCACCCGCAGGTAACCTATCCAAAACATTCAAACCAGTCTGAAAACTATTATTTAAACCCATATTATCTAAACTCATACATACTAGCATAGCAATAAACTACGATAATATCTACCAAATATATAATAAAATACTGAAAAAATAGAAGTATGTATAATACAACAACAATCTTTGCTATATATTATCAGATATACACAGGAACCCCTGCATCCCCACTATCTTTGTAAACCCAACCGCAGCACAGTCTAACTTCGCAAGCAACATGTAAGACTCCTCGCAAGCAACATGTAAGACTCCTCGCAAGCAACATGTAAGCTATTGAAGTGAGCAATTCTTCGGTGACTGCCAAGCAGATACTGCCCCGCATGTTAGCCCCACAGCTAGAACGCGACCTCAAAGACTTTCCAGCAGTAGTTCTGCAAGGAGCGCGTGCCATTGGTAAAACAACACTGGCCCGCTCTCTAGCTGCTTGCGAAATCAACCTTGCTGACAGTACACAACGCAGCTTTTTTACATCCGATCCAAAAGCGGCACTGCGTGAAGCTGCAAAGCCGGTACTGCTAGACGAGTGGCAGATCGAGCCAGACTGCCTTTGGGCGGTAAAATCACTCGTTGACGATGAAGGGGCCAGTGGCTTTATCATCGCCGGATCGGCTTCTCCAACAGATGACGAGAGTAGGTTAGGGCAGTTCCCTCTAACTGGACGGGCAATAATTCGAGAGTTACGTTCCATGTGCAAATCAGAGCGATTAGGTACCTCAGCTGTTCCGCTAGCGGATTTAGTTCTGACAGAAAAAACTGAGTGGCCGGTGCCCGAAAAAATGTCGCAGCGAGACTACGTAGGCATAGCTTCAGAAAGCGGCTACCCCGCATGCTCTGACATGAGTCTTGCCGAAACCAAACGCTATTTGCAGGGCGTTGTTGGGACTGCATTGCAGCATGACATAACAGCAGCGGGGCGCAAGCGCGGTGGCGAACAGTTTAGACAGGCAATGCTTGGATTTCTACGGTCATTTGCTTTGCACTCTGGACAGATCGCCTCACTTCATACCATTGCCGACAATGCACGAATATCCGATCGGACAGCGGCAAGTTACTATGCCTTGTTCGCAGCCTGTTACCTGCTTGAAAATGTAGAGGTTTGGCGTCCGTCAGCCGACTCGTCTCCAGCCAAACACCCTAAGCGGATGGTATGCGACCCCGCAATGATGGCAGTCATGGCTGGACTGGACCGTAAGCGTCTACTTACCACACCAGTGCTGCTCGGCGGTTTGATGGAGACATTCGTGGCGGCGCAGTTCTGGGGCCAGCAGTTTGCTGCGTCTACTAACCATTCGCTGCTAACATACAATCACCACCCTAGGTCTAAACAAGAAATCCGCTATCCAGAAGGGGAAATTGACTTCTTGCTGGAATCGTCAGATGGATCAGCATTGGCAGCCATAGAAATAAAAACCGGCAACAAAGCCGACCCCCGTTACTCCCAGAGAATGGCTTCATTACGAGATGCCCTAGACGAAAAAACTCGCAGACACCCGCCGCAAAGCCCAGTTCCGCCGACGAGGTTCACATGCGGAATTGTCTTAATCTGCGGTGAGGCACCCATACGTAAAATTGATGACCGTCTCTGGATAGCCCCCATGTCGCTTCTTTGGGCTCCTGCCAACTGAGTACTGTGACCTCAACTAATCATCTTAATCTCTGTCCGAAAACACTACGGAGATGAATGGGCGACCCACCAAAAGGCGGTGTCAAACGATAACCTCTCAGTTTAATCCCCATGTCGGCGAATATTTTGTCGATCTGGCGACTGCGCTCATAAGCAGACAGATCAATCTTTGGATTCCGCTCAAACAACCTCATAACCCTTTCAGGAGGAGTATCCAAAATAACAAATAAATTGCCCTCAGACTTTCCCGCCTTCAATCGCAACTTGATTCTATGCTCAACTCCATCTTGCATAAGCGAAATGATGGTCAAAACATCAGCACCCATCATCAATATCAATATTCGTTCATGCCATACACCAACGCAACACTGATCCGCTCTCACCACAGATTTCTAACCAAAGCAACAATCCTATGGCAAAGTGTACAATTCATACATGAATGAAGTAGCGATAAGCGAAGCTCAAAGCCGGCTAGCTGAAGTGATTGAACAATGCTCGCTGTCGAGCGAACCAATCTCTGTGATGCTTGAGGGACAGCGGGTCGCTGTAATTTTAGATTCAAATGTCTTCGATCGACTCATTGATTCTATAGAAGAAACTGAAGATCGCCGCGAACTTGAAGCCGCTCGATTGGACAATGATTACTTGCCCTGGGATGAAGCCAAAAGCACCTTAGACCTATAATGAGCCGATATGCTATAGAAATTGCCCGAAGGGCCCTATCATGGATAGCGTTTGATAGGCATTTTTCCTACTTCACCCTCTCAAGCAGAACCTATCATTACTCAAACTTCCTCCAAGCTCGCTGGCACAACTAAATATTTTCAGACTTGTCTAGAACAGCATCAGCATAGACAGCTAGCAAACGCTCAAGAGATTTGGTAGCACTAGCTGGGATTCGCTTCACGGCAGCCTGCATATTGTCTCGTATTGCCCAATTAGATATTTCGCTAAAGATCTGTACCCAGGCAGCTACTTGACTATGGCGCAATGTCAGGAGAGCACCTTTTCTGGTCCATTCAAAATTGTGCCAAAAAACTTGTTGCTGAGTCGCTTCAATATAATCCCAAGAAAGATAATCAACAAGAAAGGTTACCGTTTCGACATCTTGTTGATAGTCCCCTTGCTGCATCCAAGTTCACCTTACCCTCTTTTTTGCTACGTAGTGTCTAAAACACAGCTGAAAGTTGGAGGTTGCTTCTTCCTGTTCTAGCGTTTTATGAGTATCTTGACCCTCAGCCGACTGCCACGTAACTATGCCGAAGAGCAAAAACTGCAGCCAACAAACGCTCTGCAGCATCAATACGCGAAAAGTGTTTTTCAATAGCTACAACAATGCACGCCCGGTGAGATAAAGATACTAGAGACAAACAATGAGAACTAAGATGCCCCAAAAAAACAAACAAAATCCAAGCAAAACCCGTTTCGCGGTTTTGCTTGCAGTGACGATAGCCATGCTCGCCACAGTTCTCCCAGCACCAGCTGCCGCTCAAACCCAACCCCAATCAGATCAGGCGATATCGCCCACACATGCAGATATTGAAGCTCAAGATCGCTTGATTGCTGCACAAGAAGCGCTACTGAACGTGTACCGATGCATGTTCTGGATAGATGTCAAGGTGGTTCCCAGAGGATGTGATAGCGGCAAGCCACTCCAGGCAGCTACCCAACCCGGCTCATTTCAGGGCACACCAACAAACCAAGAGGCAATGGCACGTCAACAACTGATCGGTGCTCAAGAAGCGTTGCTAAACACAATACGCTGCCGCTTCGGGATTGACACTCAGATAGTGCCCGTAGGATGCAGCAAAAGCGGTCAAGCGCCAACAAAAACAGTAACAATAAGCCTGCCTTCCTCAGCTCCCAGTGGACGATGCGCCGATCTGCTAGCCGACGGAGTGTATGATTGGGAGCGCTGTGCTTGGCGGGGTTGTGAGTTAGATGAAGCTTGCAACCCTCAAATGTCTGAGGCAACTGCGCAACACCTCATCGAACTGATATGGCGAGAGGTGTCAGTAGCGGGTAAGCGCAGCCGTCCACCCACTAACCAACTGGACCCTAAAGACACTTTCTGCACTCTAGAAAACACACCGACTAGTTGTTATGACCCATCTGAACACCACATTCACCGCATCGAGGGAGATTTGCAGACGGTACTGCATGAAACCGCTCACGCACTGGTTAGGGATTCGTCGCTCTCGCGCTCTTGTGACCACACTCACGATGGCAATATTGATGATGAGGTGGAGGACACAATCTGTAGCCACCACGATCTTTTCCGCTGTGTGACAGACTACCTGTATCAGAGGTACGCAGGGGTTGAACCTGCGGGCGTGTGCGGTACCACCCTGCGGTCTCAACGCCCCACCACAATCAGCAAAGAGGGGTGGAACGTTTGGAGGCAAAGCTCCTCAGGGCATCTTTTCACCAGCGTTGAAGCAGATTTCCACACTAGACCTCAGCCATATGAAGATTCCAAAGCGTATCTCGGAGCGCAATGCACAAACACCGATTTAGATGTGTACTTGGACATAGGCGAAGGAGTCTTTGCAGGACGATCCAACCTGCAAGGCCGCGTGCGGGTTGCCCATGTGTTCTTGACACCTGCCGAGTTGCGTTCCAACGATTGGCCAGCCGATTTCAGTGACCGGGCTACTTTTTACAACTGGGAAGTATCCTCAAATCGCATGACAGCTTTCATGCCCGACGGGTACGAGGAGGATTTCATCAATACATTGACTCGTTCCGGGCAGGGAGGCGTGGCAGTCGTGGTCTGGGACAGCGAGGATGAAATATTCGGAACGTTTCGATTCATCAGTTCAGATGCAAAGCGCCAAATCCGTCCTGTTACTGAGTCATGCGACTGGACATGGACCCCAGCAGGTACAAAGGGAACCGAAACAACTTGGGACACAGCACAAGGCGACTATGGCTCTTACGCTTGGACTCGCGTGGATTACCAAAACAGGCCAGAACCTTACCAAAGCGCCAACGCTTGGTTGCATGTGCAATGCAACGCAGACAAATTACAAGTGTATTTGCTAGTAGAGCGCGATGTTGGTGGACGTTTGAATGGGCAATCTCTACATAATGGGCGCATCCCCGTAAGCCATGTGGTGCTAACCGAAGAAGAACACCACGACACACAGCACCGCACAACGGTAATCAACACCAAAAGCGTTCAAAACTTATGGTCGGAGTCCACCGGCAAGAGAGGAGCTTTCATGCCTTCTAGTCTGCATGAGACCTTCATCAATAGCATCGTAGCTCTCAAAGACCGCTACATATACCTCTGGGTCACAAACGCTGACGGCAACCAATTCGGTTCCTTTATTTTCAGATCGGTCAACGCCAGACCCCATGTTGTGCCCATAACCGAACAATGTGGCTGGACATGGAGCTAACACCCCAACTCTGGCAGCCAGCCAGGCTAGCCAGGCCATCGGCACCATCCGGCCTCGTCCTCTGCATGACAATATGGCTGCCCCGTCGTCGCACTACAGAAAAACCGTGAGCAGCGAGGATGCGGCAAATCTCCCACCCAGAGAGAACGCGCAAGCTAGCCAACCGCGACCTCTATTTGAGTCACATAGACCTCTTCGCGCAGCCGTCGCTCAATCTCACCAGCAGATGCGCTCTCGAAAAACAACGTGAGCGCTTCGGTAAGGTTCTCGCGTGCCTCAGAGACCGTTTCTCCCTGACCCGCCAAATCCACCTCTGGACAGAAGGCGACATAACCGTCACCCTCGGATTCGACAATCGCGGTCAAGTTCCTGTTCATCCCGCACCTCCTATCGCAAAGCTACCGGCTACCACGGCCTTGTCAACAACTAACAGCAGAAACCCCATAAACGATGCTCGTTATGTTGTTTGCTGCAGGCAAATACTTACGAAACAAGTGGGTGCAATGCGTATTGGTGAGGTGGACTTAAAGATTGAGTAGTATCTTCATTTAGACATATGACAACAACAGCACCTGACTCGTCAACTGTTGAGGTAGCAACCTCAACTGCTACCCCAACAACGAAAACCACATCTTCTGGGGCAAAAGTACGCTGGACGCATCAGTGGAAAGAACTTTACGAAGAAGTAATCAACTCAGGTCTTTGTACTGGTTGCGCGGGCTGTGTGATTGCTTGTCCTCACGATGTAATCGGTTACAAACATGAACCCGGCCAGTACAAGCCTTTCCACCTAGAAGACGAACTTGGTATCTCAGACTGCATCCATGGCCAAAAAGGTTGTACCTCCTGCACGCGGGCGTGTCCGCGGTTTCGCACTTGGGAAACCGAAGCAGACGAGCACCTGTTTGGACGCACCCGCTCCTCAAAAGAGGTAGCAGGTATTTACAGCGACATCTTGTTGGTGCGTGCTAGCGAAGATTTTATTTACGATGTAGGCCAAGATGGGGGGCTGGTGTCGGCCATCTTGATCTGGTGCTTAGAAAACAACATTATTGATGGTGCTCTCACCTCCTATCTAGAAGGTGGCGATACCGATGGGTGGAAAGCAGTTCCTGGTCTTGCTACCAACCAGCAAGAAGTGCTGCGCGGCGCAGGCAGCCGCTACACCTACTCGGCCAACACACTGGCCTATCCACAAGCCATAGAAAAAGGACTATCGCAGCTAGCCCTGGTTGGAATGAGCTGCCAAACCTCTATCGGCCCGGTCATGTGGAACCGCAAAGTAGGCAAAGTTGGCCGTCCCATCAAACTCAACATTGGGCTTTTGTGCTCAAAAAGCTTTGACGATTCTATGTTTGAAGAACTTTTCTGGGTTAAGTATGGGTTGGCTACCGATCAGATCGCCAAAATGAACATTAAAGGTGTGTTCCAAGTGTGGATGAAAAATGGTGACTACCACGAAATCAACCTTAAAGAATGCCACGCTTGGACACGCGAAGGCTGTAATCACTGCCCAGACTTCGCAGCCGAACATGCCGACATCTCTACCGGCGGCATTGGCAATGTCACCGACTGGACACTCACAGTAGTTCGCACCGAACTAGGCAGAGCCATAATTACGGCCATGCTTCAAGAAGGCGTGATTCAAGCCCGCCCTGGTGACGACGACCTAGATGCAATAGCTCTTATGCACAAGCTAGCTGCTAAAAGCCGACAGCGCTGGCCTGAATGGGCTGAAACCACTGTGCGCTTAGCAGTGTAACGGAAGCAAACTGCTAGCAAACTAAGCTAACCGAGCCCCGTCTTTAGCCGAGCCCTGCTTCTTTTACGATGCATTCCCTTGTGATTTGTGTTACCTCGTTGCTGAGATCAGAGTTAATATCGCTACGCAGGTCGTCGTCGATGCTCTTGAACTCCTCAAAAGTAAGGTTTTCGCGTATCCCATCGTAAGCGCACTTACACACTGCAACTATGTTTTCTTGAATCTGCGGCTCAATATCATCGTCACCCGATTGCTCACAACCATCTCGATAGTTACGTTCAGCCAAACTCACGTTGGGTTCTCCTTGATATTCGGCCAGCTGATCTGTATATGAGGTTGGAGCACCAGAGTTTGCGCACGCTGCTAACAGCAATGGCAGCACTGCTGCTACGGCCAACAAACGAGTCTTGAACACAGCTACTAACGCTACCGTGCTTCGGTACTGAAACACCTGCCGTACCGCTCGCAACATCACTAAACATCTCATCTGACATCATCAGCAATGTCTACCGCACGAGCAAAAATCGCATCTAACATCTCAGCAGTGAGCCTGCGGGTAAAAGTATTTTGCTGGCTTACATGATAAGAGCAGATCACAATGTGCCCGCTGGGGGTTGTCACCTCTAAGCCATGAGCAAACTTGGGGCGAGGTTTTACATTTAGTTCATGAGCTATAGCCCCATAGCCTATTGCCCCTAACGCTACGAAAACCCGGGCTTGCGTGAGTAACTCAAGCTCTCGCATCAAAAACGCACGACAAGCATCCCGTTCGGCAGATGTTGGCGTATTTTGCGGCGGCGCACATCTAACCGGTGTGGTTACGTAAGCCCCACGCAACTCTAAACCATCCTCAATATGGGTGGAATCGGGTTGGTTAGCTAAACCTATTCGATAAAGCGAGGCATACAAAAAATCGCCCGAACGGTCGCCTGTAAAGATACGCCCAGTGCGGTTCGCCCCATGAGCTGCAGGCGCAAGACCCACCACCACAATGCGTGCTTGCGGATCACCAAACCCAGGCACTGGCCTTCCCCAGTATGTCCACTGCTGAAATGAGGCCCGTTTGGTTGCAGCCACTTGTTCACGCCAAGCCACCAAACGCGGACACGCCCTGCACTTAATTACTTGGCTAGCAAGTTTTTCTAAGGAGTCCATTAAAGGCAAGATAGTAGATGAAGATGCCTACAAAACCCCATAAGCCTACAACCATACTCTTCGTACGACACGGACAAACCCCCACGACTGGAGCAATTTTGCCGGGACGAGCCCCAGGGCTGCATCTCAGTGAGCTAGGTCAACAACAAGCTGAACAAACTGCAACACGAATAGCAGCGCTCGGCGCAAACCGTGTAAAAGCTGTGTATGCCTCGCCAATGGAGCGGGCTCAACAAACCGCTACGCCAATAGCTGAAGCTGTCAAACGTAAAGTCAAAGTTCTAGATGATCTAAACGAATGCGACTTTGGCAGCTGGACTGGACGCCGTCTAGTCGATCTGCGGCGAAGGCGTGACTGGCAACAAGTGCAGCAAAGCCCGAGCACGTTTTGCTTTCCAAGCGGGGAATCGTTTATTGACATGCAAGGCCGCATTAATTCTGCAGCACGCTGGCTAACCAACAAACACCCTGGAGCTACTGTGGTAGCTGTATCGCATGCCGATACTATAAAGGCTGCTGTGTCACATGCTTCAGGAGCCCATCTAGACATGTTCCAACGTATAGTCATTTCACCCTGTTCGGTTACGGCCATCATGTACACTGCAAACGGTCCTATGGTGTTAGCTGTAAATAGCACAGGTGATTTGCAAGCGTTAGTACCGTCATGAGCAAATCATTTGAGCTAAGCGATCCCGAACATTTCACGGTGGGAACAGTCGGGCCACCGGGAGAACGTGTTTTCTACCTACAAGCTGGGATTGCTGGCACGCTGGTATCAATGAAAATAGAAAAACAACAGGTTGCAGCACTAGCCGAATACCTAGCTACTGCGTTACGTGATATGACTGACAACCCTGATTCCATCGTACCTGAAGGCGACATCGGCTTAATAGAACCTGAAGAAGTGCAGTTTACGGTAGGAGATATAGGTATCGGTTACGACCGCAAAAACGATCGGATGCACTTGTTCATCGCCGAGATGCAAGATGCTGACGACCCTTCAGACCCAGCTTCAGCTCGCTTATTCGTTACCCGTAACCAGGTAGCCGGTTTCATTTCAAGAGCCCGCCAGGTTGTGTCTTCGGGTAGGCCACCTTGTCGCTATTGTGGCGCGCCTCTCAACGGTGACGGCTCATGGTGTGCCTGTTTTAACTAGCAAACTTTTATGGCTACTCAGAATGTGCCTGAGCACGCCTTAGGCAACTGCAACGATGTCAACGTTGCTGTAGAACAGCTAAGCAGCGGTAACCTAGAAGTGTTAGGGCGCATGCCGTGGAGTTCTAACATGACCTTTTTAGTAGATATCCTCCACAGTGAAAATAACCAAACTCTTAGCGCTCCTCAAGGTGAGGTGCATTCTGACCATGATGCTGGCGGTCAGCTGCAAGGCATTTACAAACCGTTAAGAGGTGAACGCCCGCTTTGGGATTTCCCCGCTGGACTTCATAAACGTGAAACCGCAGCCTTTCACCTATCGCAAACGTTAGGTTGGAATCTGGTACCGCCTACGGTCTTGCGAGATGGGCCTTTTGGAGAGGGTTCATTACAACTTTTTGTGCCCGCTCGCTACGAAGAGCACTACTTCACCTTGTTTGAGAACACTGCCTACGAAAAGTGGTTTCAGCGTCTATGCGTTTATGACTTCATCATCAACAGCACCGACCGTAAAGCCGGCCATATCCTATTAAGCAACAACGGTAAACTCTATGCCATAGATAACGGGCTGAGCTTTCACACAGAGTTCAAGCTCCGCACTGTGATCTGGGATTGGGCTGGCCAACCTTTACCTGCAGAACTAACTAAAGACATCTCTGAACTCTTAGACAAAGATTTACCTAGCGATGTAACAGAGTTGCTATCACCCGCAGAATGCGAAGCCTTGCTGCATCGCAGCAAAGTGTTATTAGATGATGGACACTTCCCCGAAGATCCAAGCGGGCAGCGTCACCCCTGGCCACTTGTATAAGCGCGCGGCTGCGAACTTAGCTACGAGCTTGCAGAACCTCGATCAGCTTGGGCAACACATTATGAACATCGCCCACAATGCCTAAATCGGCTACTCCAAAAATAGGTGCTTCAGCATCTTTATTGATAGCGATGATTGTTTTAGAACCCTTCATCCCCACCATGTGTTGCGTAGCACCAGATATGCCGCATGCCACGTAAATATCGGGCTTTACTACTTTGCCGGTTTGACCTACCTGATGAGAGTAAGGCACCCAGCCAGCGTCCACAATAGCCCGCGAAGCTCCCGCAGCACCGCCTAACAACTTAGCTAAGTCCTCAATCATGGCAAACTTCTCTGCTGCACCGAGACCTCTGCCTCCAGACACAACTACATTGGCTTCATCTAGTTTTGGGCCAGTTGATTCCTCAGCGAAACGATCCACCACCCTAGCCGTGCCAGTGCTTCCTAAATCGGGCACGGCAAGCGGTGTCACCACCGCTGGATCGCCACCAGATTCTTCGGCAGAAAAAGACTTAGGCCGCACCAAAAATAGGTTTACTCCAGCGCCGCTAAAGCGAGTGCATACGTTGACGGTTCCACCAAATACAGGTTCAGTGCCCACGAATGAGCCGTTTGACTGTTCTAGTTCCACAATGTTGGTTATAACCGAAGTATCCAACCTTACCGACAACCGTCCAGCCACGTCGCGCCCATCATAAGTGGTACCAAACAATATGGCATCAGGTGCAGCACCACCTGCTATTGCTGCAGCCATGGCTGCAGCAACGGCTGGCCCAGCTAACCCGCCTTCTAAGTCCCCGGTGGCATGCACAGCTTTAGCACCGTAAGCCCCCAACTCGACAGCTAGAGGCTCCCCGTCACCGCCCACAACAGCTTCCACCGTACCTGCAAGCTTGCGAGCATGGCTTAATAACTCCAAGCTCACCGATGCAACTTTGCCGTCTGTGGCCTCTACATAAACCCAAATAGTGTCCATTTTTGTCTCCTAAACGATCCGCAACTCTTCAAGGAGAGCCACAATGTTTTGGTGTCCCTCACCCTCGTCGGTGATGATCTCCCCCGCTTCACGTTCAGGAGCAGGGCTTACAGCGGTAATCTCCTGACCAGCACCACTCCAACCAACCTGTGTAGCAGCAATATCTAGGTCGCTGATTTTGAGTTGATCCATTGGCTTGGACTTGGCAGCCATGATGCCTTTGAAAGATGGGAAGCGCGGTTCCACAACCCCAGCAGTAACCGAAATCACCGCCGGTAACTGACAGCGCACCTGATCATAGCCTGCTTCGGTTTGACGCTTGACCAGCACCTCACCATCTTCGGTTTGAATCTCTTTAGCGAACGTTACCGAAGGCAGTCCCAACAGCTCAGCTAACTGTGCTGGCACAGTGCCTGTATAGCCATCAGAAGATTCGGTGGCTGTAAGCACTAAATCAGCTTGCGTCCTGCTGATAGCTGCTGCCAACACCTTGGCTGTACCTAAAGCATCAGTACCTGCTAATGCTTCATCGCTCACCAGGATGGCTTTATCTGCACCCATCGCCAGAGCAGACCGTAGTCCATTAACCTCGTCATGCGGGGCCATTGAAACTAAAGTCACTTCGCCCTCACCAGCCGCATCTCGTAGTTGCAG
Source organism: Candidatus Poriferisocius sp. (assembly GCA_965221865.1). GTDB lineage: Bacteria > Actinomycetota > Acidimicrobiia > Acidimicrobiales > Bin134 > Poriferisocius. Next base: position 2,555,028 of record OZ244918.1, on the reverse strand, counting down.
TGCCATTTCTACACCATAGGAGTCTGACTCATCCATGATGAGCTTCATATCTCGCTTTAGTGTGTTCGTAGCAGGATCCAACTCTCCAGGATCGGCAGGATCGGGAATTTGCTTTACGCATACCACAATATCCATGCCCTCTAGTTTTTCAGCCCAGCCACAGTGGTGAAAAACCAACACGCAAAACGCTAGCCTAAATGCTCTGAAGATACTCCTGCTTGTTAACCCGCATGCCTCCTCGGTTACCCCTCGAACCCAAGTGGTAATCGAAAAAGCTTTGGCTGCCGATAATCACCTGGCACTTGCTTCTACTAATCGTAGAGGACATGCATCTCGACTTGCCTCCCAAGCAGTAGCAGACGGTTATGAGGTTGTAGCAGTATTAGGAGGTGACGGAACCTTAAATGAGGCAGCCAATGGTTTAGCGGGTTCTTCAGTAGCACTAGCGCCGTTGCCGGGTGGCTCTACTAACGTTTTTGCCCGTTCGATTGGTCTCTCCGAAGATCCAGTGGAAGCAGCAGCCATCTTGCTGGAGACGCTGACAGATGCTAAGACCACTCGCATCGGGCTCGGACAAGTAAACGGAAGATACTTTTTGTTTCACACTGGTGTGGGCTATGACGCTGCAGTGGTAGCCCAAGTAGAAAGGCGAGCAAGTTTGAAACGCTATGCTAATCATGCTCTTTATTTTTTCGCAGCACTTGATACTTGGTTGCTCCGCTACGACCATTCCAACCCCCGTTTTGTTGTGCATTACCCCGACGGGGAAACAGTAGAGTCCATGTTTTCTATTTTCTTAAACCAAAACCCTTACACCTATTTGGGAACACGTCCTTTCAACGTGGCACCGTCTGCCACGCTCAATACAGCTTTGGCGGGGGTGAGCCTCCGCTCACTAAGACCTATAAAGTTTCTACGTGCCGCTGCTAGTGCTTTAGGATTTGGCCGAGAGGTAGCCGATCACCGCCATGTGCATAGCTATGACGCAATAACCAGCGCAACTGTAAGCAGCGACACAGCGTTTCCCTATCAGCTAGACGGCGACTACTTAGGTGAAACCACACACCTAGAGTTTCAATATGTTCCCGACATGCTATCTCTAGCAATGCCAGCAACATCTATGCCATAGGTAGCGGCTACAGGTTTTCAGGTTGTTCGCTTAAATTCGCTTAAAACAGCTTTAGCCACATCGGGCACATCCGTGATTACCGCATCAACACCCATGCTAGCAAGTTGAGCTATTTGGTCGGGGTCGTTCACAGTCCAAACATTAACTGCCAAGCCAGCGCCATGAGCTGCTTGCACCAACTCAGCGCTAGTAGATGCCACATACGGGTTAACAGCGTTATGTCCACCGCCAGATACCCTGCTTACAAGCAACTCAGGCGCCAAAACCTCAAAGGTTAAATAAGCGGTAGGAATAGCTGGGTCTATAGCTTTAATTCGATTCAGAGCCTCCATATCAAAAGAAGAAACCACTATCTCGAGGCCAGATCTGGTTGCTTGAAAATCTCCAGATGCGCTATTTCTAACCAAAGTATCTTCACCACCAAAATTGGGCACTCCCCAGCCCAGCACCACACCTGCTACCGCCGCTGATACTTGCTGTTTAGCATCATAATCAGGATCGCCCGGTGTGCTCTTGATCTCTACGTTGATGGTGAACTGCTTTTCACAAGCAGCCTCACGACACACTTCCATAACCTCTGCCAAAGTCGGCACCCACTCAGGCAGTTCATTATCGGATAACTCCACAATCACCCGACCGTCTGGTAAATGAGCATCGTGATGTGCCACAAGCACCTCATTAGCAGTACGCCTTACATCTAGCTCCACGCCATCTGCGTCTAAGCGAATCGCCTCACGAAAAGCATCTAAGGTGTTCTCACGCGCAACCGCCGCTGCCCCCCTATGTGCGATCACTTTCACTTTTTTAATAATGGCAGAGCAGATGGTGACGATGTTGACACAGGCATATTTTGTCAATATTTCTTAACAATTTTCTAGCACTACGGTTCTAATGCAGCTATACAACTCAAGATGCACACTGTCCACATTCACCACATTTTGCAACGTTAACAACACTAATACTCATCTACAACAAAAATCTCTCTTGCCACAGCAGCAACACACCATCTATTGTTATACCTTCATGACTTCTAAAAACTTACGACTAAGGCTTGACGACGCTGATGCGGAGTGGCGACATCTTGCCGCTTGCAGAGACAGCGATCCGTCACTGTTTTTTCCTGTAGGCAGAACTGGCATGGCTGTTGAACAAGTAGCAGCCGCTAAAGTGGTTTGTAAGGACTGTCCAGCACAAGCCGACTGCCTAGAGTTCGCCCTGACCACAAACCAGGATTCGGGGGTTTGGGGAGGCACCTCCGAAGAAGAAAGGCGCCATCTACGCAGAATCCGCTCCCAAAAAACCCAAAAAGCCAACAAACCTCAAGTACATCTAGTCACATCTTAAGCTGCTGAACCAGCTCCCAGCAACGGAATGATTACCTCAACCACGGTGCCACGGCGCACAACACCACTTCTACAACTCCACATGGTAATTGTTCCACGCAGATCTGCGTTAACCAGGTTCCGCACGATTGCTAAGCCCAACCCATCTGCATTGTCTACCTGAAACCCAACAGGCAAACCAACTCCATCATCGGTAACTGTGACACGCACTTGTTCGCCGTCGTTAGCAAGCTGAATCTCCACCTGTCCGCCAGGTAGATCCTCATATGCGTGATCCATCACATTTTGCAGGCACTCATTTAGCACCACTGCCAAAGGAGTAGCAACATCGGCTCCTAGCTCGCCGGCATCGCCAGTTACTGTAAACTCTACGGGTTGTTCGGGAGCAGTTAGTCCTTCTTCCACTAGCCTCACTAGGGGTCTAACAATCTCTACAAACGGCACATCCCCGGTGCCGTCACGCGATAAAATCTCATGCACTATTGCTATAGCACGAATCCGGCGCACTGACTCCTCAATAGCATCTCTAGCCTCAGATGCCTTCGCCCTTCGACCTTGCAACCGTAAAAGCGAAGACACTGTTTGCAGGTTGTTCTTGACTCTGTGATGAATCTCGGCAATGGTGGCATCTTTAGACATCAAAAGACGATCACGCCGCCGCAACTCAGATATATCGCGCATCAACACCAAAGCACCGGTTAACTCTGAGTTCCCAATAAGGGGCAAGCACCGTAACACCACTGTTCCCATCTCACCGTGTTGGATTTCTTCTGTTTGCGGTAAACGCGAAGCATACGCAGCTCGAATAGCACGCTGTTCTAAACCGATCTCCACCAAACGTCGCCCCTCAACATCGCCGTGCAGCCCAATGCGGTGCAAAGCTGAAGCAGCGTTAGGGGAGATAAGCTGAACTCGGGCTGCAGCATCTAGCAACATCAGCCCATCGCCTACCCGAGGTGACTCTTCAGTTTCTATATCATCTACAGGAAATGGATACTCTCCTTCACAAATCATGACTGCTAAACGTCGGAAAAGCTTAAAATAGCTCAACTCCAGTTCGCCAGGATTGCGCTGAATGTCAGGGTCAAACTCCCGGGCCATAACAGCAATAACCTCCCCATGGCAGTTCACAGGCACAGTTAAGGTGCGTAGCCGGGATTGATCCTTGTGCCCAATACGCCCACCATCAGTAATGCGTCCCTCACGGTAAGCAACATCTACTAAAGGCCGCTCTTGGGGGGTATAAACAGTGCCCAGCAAGTCGCGCCGATGCACCGAACGGGCAGTTGTGGGACGAATTTGGCCTGCTACCACATAACCCTTAGGCACAGTGGGCAAAACAGTTAGCCCCGCAGGTTGCTTCGGCACATAAAGCAACAAGTCTGCAAAAGAAATATCCGACAATGGTGCCCATGTACGCATGAGCCGCTGCAGGTAGTTCAACCGCGATTTAGCAAAACCGCTAGCTAACTCCTCCAAACTTGTCATGAATAGTTGCTCAGCCGCTGAACCCGATAGACCTACCAGATGTTGAAGGGTCAAGTTCCACGTAAGCCACGCTGGCAGCTAACACACCCACTTCGCGGCCTTTGCTGTCTGTGAGCCAGAGCATCTTGCCTTCAGCAAGATCAGTGCTAATGGATTTTTTGACTGTTTTAATGTTGGATTTGGGACCAAGTTCTACCTCAATTTCTTTTTGACTTTGAATCACACCAATACGCACATGCATTAGATATCTCCTTGTTTTCTAGCTGGCTTACTTTTCAATTCTGAAGGGCTAGTTGATCTTAAGTTCAGAGTTGTATATCCGCCTAGGTGGCCGATTAGCTACAACATGGGTGGCCATCGCTGAAAATGCTTGCCCAGCTTCAGACTCAGATGCAGTAGCAGCGATGGGTTTCCCGTTATCAGCACCCTCTCTGAGTGCTGGTAACAAGGGCACCTGCCCTACCAGCGGTACATTCAGGCGGTTAGCTAGTTCTTGACCACCTCCAGCACCAAAAAGCTCATAGCGTTTCCCATCATCTCCGCTAAACCAACTCATGTTCTCAATCACACCTCTCACAGACAGGTTAACCTTGTCAGCCATAAACGCGGCTCGTTGCGCCACCCTTTGTGCCGCTGGCTGAGGAGTTGTTACCACATACACTTCAGAACGAGGCAAAAACTGCGCTAAAGAAATAGAGATATCACCTGTGCCAGGTGGTAGGTCTACTAGCAAAAAGTCGGGATTGTTCCATTCCACATCGGTTAGAAACTGCTCAAGTGCCTTGTGAAGCATAGGCCCTCGCCAAATCACAGCCTGATCCTCTTCGGCGAAAAACCCCATAGAAATACAACGCACACCGTAAGCTTCGGGAGGCACAATCTTCTCCCCTTGCATCTGTGGCTCTTGTTGGATGCCAAGCATGCGTGGGATTGAAAACCCCCAAACATCAGCATCTACAACGGCTGTGCTATGCCCTTGAGCTGCTAAAGCAACCCCTAAATTGACAGTAACCGAAGACTTCCCCACACCACCTTTGCCAGAAGCAATAAGCATGACACGAGTGGTGGAACTTGGGTCTGCAAAGGGCACAGCACGCTTTGGTGGTGTAGAACTATTACTAGGGCTGTTATCAGAAGAAGCCATAAAGGTAGATTATGGCATCCGCCACTATTTAGACCACGCTTCAACATCACCTATTCGCCCTGAGGTGATTAATGCAATGCGTCGTTGGCTCCAAGCTAATCATGGCGACCCGTCGCGAACCCATACCGAAGCGCTTGCGGCGCGCTACGAAATTGAACAAGCCCGCCAGCAAGTAGCTGATTTCTTCGGTGCGCGAGCACGAGAAGTGGTGTTTACAAGCGGCGCTACCGAAGCAATCGCTGCTGCTATTTGGGGAGTATCAGCGCGCGGCTCACACCAAGTGCTCAGCGCTGTAGAACACTCCGCAGTACGACACAACGTGCAACGCCTAACAACATTGCCGGGATCCAATAGCCGCGCAACAGTTGTGGCCGTAGATGGCTTTGGTTGTGTCAATCCTCAAGATATGGCAGCTGCCATACAACAAGACACAGCGGTAGTGCATTGTCAGTGGGCTAACCACGAAGTTGGAACCATTCAAGCAGTAGCTGACGTTGTAGCAGCCTGCAAACAAAAATCCCCCAATGTTTTAGTGCATATAGATGCTGCTACAGCTGCTGGACGGGTGCCTGTTAGCTTTTCCGATAGCGGAGCAGATCTTATGTCTGTGAGTGCTCATAAGTTTGGTGGACCACCAGGCATTGGCGCTCTGTTTGTGCGTCGCGGGCTGCGTTTGCTGCCATTGCTAGAAGGTGGCGACCAGGAGCGAGCGCGGCGAGCCGGATTAGAAAACGGCCCTGCCATAGCAGGTTTTGGCGCTGCCTGTGCTGTACTAAGCGGTGAGGCTTTGCAACAAGAAACAGCTCAAGCTATGTCTCAAACCCAACAGCTACTAGATGCGTTAGCAAACATAGAGGGCATAGAACTATACGGTCACCCTAGCGAGCGCTTAGCGCATGTTGTATGTTTGGGGATCAGCGATGTGGAGCCGCAAGCAGTCCTAATTGCGTTAGATAACGCAGGTGTGGCCGCACATTCGGGGAATTCTTGTGCAGCAGAATCCTTTGAGCCTTCGCTGGTGTTAACAGCAATGGGAGTAGATGCACACCACTCCTTGCGCCTGTCAGTGGGTTGGAACACCACCCATGCCAACATTGCTGCCGCTGCCGATGCTCTAATAGATGCCCTAGCCAATCTGCGCCGCCTTAAAACCGACACAAACCAACAGCTAAACTCGTGTCACCTACGATGACGCTTAAACAGAGATGACATCTAAACCACTAACTCAACCTAAAGTTGACATGCGCTGGTTGTTGCGACCTTTTGCAGGGTTGGCTGTACCTTTAGCAGCGGTAACCGCTGCTTTGGTTGTGGGCGTGATTCTTTTAGGGGTGTTCGGAGCTAATCCGATTACCGGCTATCGGGCTTTGTTTACTGGCGCATTCGGCGGCACAGACGAACTAGCTGCCACCGCATTGAAATCGATTCCCCTCATGTTGGTAGGAGTTGGCATATGCATTGCCTTTCGAACTGGGGTAATCAACATCGGAGGTGAAGGCCAGATAATCATGGGGGCCATCTTGGCCACAACAGTAGCGCTGGCACTGCCAGATGTGCCGCGCCCCATGCTAGTGCCGTTAGTTATGATTGCTGGTGCAGTGGGCGGGGGCATTTGGGGTGCCATACCAGGTGCGCTGAAAGCTTACAGCGGTGTGAACGAAATTCTTAGCACAATCATGATGAACATTATTGCTGGGTTCTTCATGAGCTTTTTATTAGAAGACTGGCTGATTGAACCCGGTGCTATCAGGATTCAGCAAACAAAGCGCTTAACAGAAAACGCCGACCTTCCTATCCTGCCGGGCGGCACACGCCTGCATCTTGGAATCGTAATAGCCGTTGTTGTGGCTATTTTAGCTTACTTATTGCTGTTTCGCAGTGGCTTAGGCTTGCGGTTGCGGGCAGTGGGACATAACCAGCACGCTTCGCGAGCTGCAGGTATGAAAGTAGAACTTAGCATCACGCAAGCACTTGCTTTTAGTGGTGCTTGCGCTGGTGTAGCTGGTGCGATACTGGTGTTTGGCAGCGAGTCGCATCGTCTCATCGGCGAAGGTGGCCCACTGGCTTTCACGCAAAGCGCAGGTTTCAACGGTATTGTCACCGCTCTTTTTGGAGGGCTGCATCCCCTGTTTACTGTGATCTCATCATTTTTGTTTGGGGGGATGCTGTCTGGGGGTATATCCCTGCAAAGGGCAGTTCAGGTGCCCCAAGCCCTTGTGATTGCCCTCAACGGTGTGGTGGTTGTGTTTGTGGTTGGCAGCCTGCTATTACAAAACCGTGTGCGACGCTGGGTTGAAGGCGATGTTGAGACGGAGGATCGCGCGTGAGCGATTTCTTTACCGTAGCTATTATTACAGCCACATTGGCATCGGGTATTCGCCAAGCTGTGCCGTTTCTTTTAGCCGCATTGGGTGAAGCCGTGGGGCAACGAGCAGGTGTGCTTAATTTAGGAGTAGAAGGGGTGATGTTGATTGGTGCGTTTGCCGCTTACTACGCCACTTTGGAAACTCAAAGTGCTGCGTTTGGCCTGCTAATGGGGCTTGTCGCTGGTATGGCTATGGGGCTTATTTACGCTTTTATTACCGTGGTGATGAAAGCCGAACAAGGTATCAGCGGCATTGGGATTTACCTGTTCGGTTTGGGTTTTACCGATTTGTTGTTCCAAAAACTCGTTGGTACTCCTAGACCGGTAAACAGCATAAGCATTAAGCCTTTGAATTGGTTGGCAGAAGATACTGGTAGGGTTGGGGAACTTCTTTTTAGCCACACCATCTTAACCTATGTGGCATTTTTGCTGGTGCCTGCGGTGTATTGGCTTATCACCCGAACTACTTTTGGTCTTAATGTGCGGGCTGTGGGCGAAAACCCTCAAGCAGCAGACACATTAGGGGTGAATGTGAACGCCATACGCACCGCGGCCATCGTGTTTAGCAACACTATGGCTGGGCTAGCTGGAGCAGTTCTAGCGCTGGACGTTATCAAAAACTTTCAGCAAAACCTCACAGCAGGCAGAGGTTTCATTGCTATTGCCTTAGTGTATTTTGGGGCTTGGCGACCCTTAGGGGTGATGGCTGGTGCGCTGCTATTTGGCATAGTGTCTTCTACAGTGTTGCAGCTCCAAATCCAAGATGTGATCTCAGGTTCTGTGTCGTCCATCGCCAACATGGCACCTGCTGTGCTAACTGTGATCGTTCTAGTCGTAGTGAGCCGTCGCATCGGCCAACCAGCTGCTCTTACCAAACCATTCGCCCGAGATACCTAGCGCAGCACATAAGATTCTGCTCAATGTCGTATAGAACCTTTAAAGCCGCAGAACATGAGATGCAAATCTTTAACATTGCTGTAACGCAATTAATTGAGAAACCACATGGTAAAGCGGTCTAAAGTCACAGTATTACTAGGCGATATGCTCTACCAAGAAATCTAAAAACTCTATTGCAACATGTCTGTAGACATTCTGTAGACATATCGTCCTGAGGAGGAAAAATGAAAAATCACCGAATTCTGCAATTACTCTTAGCGCTGCTAGGAGTGTTTGCGTTAGTGCTAGCTGGGTGCGGCAACGACGATGATGAACCCGCAGCGACACCTGCACCTACAACAGCCACACAGCAAACCTCCACTGCCACTGCCGCACCTGAGGCTCCGTTTCGAGTGGCGGTTGTAGCCCCTAGTGCTAGCAACGACCTTGCATTTACTCAAAGCATCGTTGATGCGGTGAATATCTTAGAAGACGCAGGTCATATAGATGAACTAGCTATAACAGACGGTACTTTCATTGTTGAAGACGCAGGAGCGGCCATTCGCGGCTACGCCGAAGACGGCTACGACCTAGTCGTAGCTCACGGCTCGCAATATGGTGGTCCTTTGCAAGAAATCGCTCCCGACTTTCCCAACACATCTTTTATTTGGGGCACTGCGGTTGACACGTTTGGCTTGGACAACGTTTACTCCTACTCGGTGCGCTCCGATTTGGGCGGCTATGTGAACGGGGTGGTGGCAGCTCAGCTTACCGAGACCAACATAATTGGCGTGATTGGCCCTGTTGAGGTAGGTGATGCCAAGTTGTATGTAGACGGTTTTGCGGCTGGCGCTCAAGCACAAAACCCTGATGTGGATGTTAACATCGTGTACACCGGTTCATTCTCAGATGTAGCGTTAGCTGCTGAAGCTGCTCAATCTCACATTGCTGCAGGTGCTGATGTGCTAACCGGTTCAGCGCAGATGGTGGTGGGTGCCACTGGCGTGGCCCAGGAAAACGATGTGTTGTGGTTCGGCACTCAGTCTAATCAAACTCCGCTTGGTGAAGACATAGTTGTTGCTTCACAGGTTTACCGCTGGGAGGTTGTGCTAGAAGAAGCAATAGAGCGTGTGAAAGCTGGCGAACTTGGTGGAGAAACTTTCATCATGACCTTTGCGGACGGCGGTCTGGAGGTTCAGTTCAATGATGCAATAAACTTGCCCGCTGGAGTTTCAGAATCAGCTCAAACCACCATTGATGGTCTAAAAGACGGGTCTATTTCTACAGGACAGTAACACAAGGTTCTCTGACTTAAACGGCTAGCTGTCTACAGTGAGTTCTGAGTTGGCCACACAGATGCCCAGCGCACAAGGCGATGCGCTGATGCTGGAAATGCGCGGCATCACCAAGCGTTTTCCGGGTGTTGTGGCCAACTCAGATGTAGATTTTGCAGTCCTGCCAGGTCAGGTTCATACCCTTTTGGGTGAAAACGGCGCGGGTAAAAGCACGCTGGTAAAAATCCTTTACGGGCTGTATCAACCCGATGAGGGTACGATCTCTTTTGAGGGTTCAGCAGTGCAAATTGACTCGCCAGCAGTTGCGATCAACATGGGGATTGGCATGATCCACCAGCACTTTATGTTGGTGGATACGTTAACGGTGGCTGAAAATGTTGCTTTAGGGCTTGGTAAACATCTGAGTTTGACCAACTTGAAGCCTATACGACAGCGAATCAGAGAAGTATCTTCAGAGTTCGGACTTGAAGTTAATCCAGATGCCTACATTTGGCAGATGGCAGTGGGGGAAAGACAGCGTGCTGAGATTGTCAAAGCGTTGTATCGTAATGTGCGTCTGCTGGTGCTAGATGAGCCTACTGCTGTGCTCACTCCACCAGAGGTAACCGACCTGTTTGCTACTCTAAGACAGCTCACTGCTGATGGTCGCGGGCTGGTGTTCATATCTCACAAACTGAACGAGGTGTTGGAAATCTCCGATGAGATTACTGTGTTGCGTGACGGCAAGGTCTCTGGACGCACCTCACCTGCAAACTGTACTCGGGAATCACTTGCTACCATGATGGTGGGTCGCCCGGTGGAGTTTACCCGTACTTTAGAAGCTCAAACCCCTGGAATGCCTAAACTGGAGTTGCAGAATCTAGCGGTAAGAGGTGATCGTGACGAGTTGGCTGTAAACGATGTGTGCCTGCAAGTGCGAGCTGGCGAGATTGTGGGCATTGTGGGAGTTTCAGGTAATGGGCAGCGGGAGTTGGCCGAAGCCATCATGGGGCTTCGCGAAATTGAATCGGGGGAAGTATCCATTAACTCTCAGCAGGTTAACAGCCCCACCCCTAAACGGGTGAGGGCGTTGGGGTTGGCTTATGTACCTGAGGAACGTATGAAGTATGGCAGCATTGGCGAGTTCACGGTGGCAGAAAACTTAGTGCTCACAGATCACGATCGTCCGCCTTATGTGCGCAGAGGGTTTTTGAACCTCAACTCAATTGCTAAAGCCAGCAAAAAGTTAGTGGAAGATTATTCGATACGCACTCCCAACACTCAAACGCTTACCCGCAATCTTTCAGGTGGAAACATTCAAAAAGTGGTTCTAGCTCGAGAGTTCAGCAGTGATGCTGCGGTGTTGTTAGTGGCCCAGCCCACTAGAGGTGTGGACATCGGAGCAGCCGAATATATTCACCAGCAACTCCTCAAACAACGCGCAACAGGCAAAGCCATCTTGTTGATCAGCGAAGACTTAGATGAGGTTATGGCTTTGTCAGATCGACTAATAGTGATGTATGAGGGTGCCATCATGGGCCAAATGCCTCAACAAGAAGCCACTGTGGAACGCATCGGCTTACTTATGAGCGGCGTTAGCGAAGCAGAGCCACATCCAGTGTGACAACGTGCAAGCAAGCTGACTTTATGAGAAACCGGCTAGACAAAGTATTAAAGGCAAAGGTTTGGTTGCCTGCACTGTCGATTGTAGCAACTATTGTCGTGATGCTGGGCTGGCAACTGTTGAGTTTGGGGTAGAATGATGTGTATGAAGGTTGTTGGTAAGCGTATGCGTTTGACTGATTGGGGTCGTCAGTTTGGGTTGTCTACGCGTGCTTTTTGGCAGATGTATCGGGATGGTCGTTTGCCTGAGGGGTTGGTGGTTGAGAAGGTGGGGAAGTTGTTGTATGTGAGGGTGCCTGATGATGAGTTGCCTGCTGATCGGGTGGTGTTGTATGCGTGTGTGTCTTCTTCGGATCAGGCTTTTGATTTGGTGCGTCAGTCGGAGCGTTTGCAGGTTTTCGCGCGTAAGCAGGGGTGGTCTGATTTTGAGGTGGTGATGGAGACGGGTTCTGGTTTGAACGGTAAACGCTCGAAGTTGTTGAGGGTGTTGCGTTTGCCGGGGAGGACTCGGATTGTGGTTGAGCATCGGGAGCGTTTGACGCGTTTTGGGTTTGAGTTGTTGGAGGCTTCGTTGGTGGGTCGTGGTGGTGGGGTTGTGGTGATGGATGATGAGGAACTTGAGGATGATCTTGTGAGGGATGTGACTGAGGTGTTGACTTTGTTGTGTGCGCGTTTGTATGGTCGTCGGTCTGCTGCTCGTAGAGCGCAGAGAGCGTTAGCGGCTGCTGGTGAGGGTGTGTCGTGACTCGCTGGCGGTTGGAGGATCCGTTTGTGGTGCCTGCCCCGTCGGGTGCGACTGTTCGTACAAAGGTTCATGCTTTTGGTGATGATGCTAGCGTGTTGAGGCAGGTCAGCGAGTTTTTGGGTTCGTATTTCCGGCAGGATTTGGCTGCCCGCTGCAAGCTGGGTTTGGAACATGCAGATCGGAATGAACGCAAAAAAGAGTTGACACCGGCGGTGTCGTCGCGTTGGGCGAATCCGATCACTCTTGGTGTGGGTGATTAGTTCGCTTTAGCGGTTCGTAATATGCAAGCTTCGATTGATCGTTATCGGACAGAGATCAACAGGATCGAGAAACGTCTTCGAGTGCCGGTCGGGCAGAAACAAGGTCGTGTGCGAGGGTTCGCGTCTGTAGGTGAACGTTGGCAGAAGCAACGCCGGTTGCAGAGCCTGAAAGCGCGTGAAGCTCAAACATCTGCTGATCTGCAAGCTGGTCGGGTGTCGGTGTGTAAGGGCGGTAAAGAGCTGGCTAACAACCGTCATCATCTACAAGAATGTGGTCTAACGCTTCAGCAATGGCGTGAACAGTGGGATGCTGCTAGAGGGTATTTGACTTGTGACGGGCGCACCGGTGAACCGTACGGCAACGAAATGATTCAGGTGATCCCTACCGCAGCAGGCTACAAGAACTGTGTGGTGCAGATCCGGTTACCGAAAGGTTTAGCGCATTTATCGAACACCCCAGACAGGAAAGCACCTTTTTACCGGTTAGAAGGGACCGTTACCTGGAATCATCGAGCGACCGAATGGTTACACCGATGTTTAACTAGTTCAAAGATCTCATACACCTTCTCTTATGATCCTGATAAACAAGCCTGGTATCTGTCGGCTAGCTGGACGTTCCCTAAACCTTCTGAACCCGCTGAGATACCCACCACCGCGAAAACGGTGGGCATCGATTTGAACTCCGATCATCTAGCAGCGTTCATCGTGGATGAGCACGGCAACCCAACCGGTCGCCCTCAAACGTTTGAGCTGTTAGAAGAAGGCACCAGCGAGCAACGGCGAGGCAGGCTACGAGAATCAGTAGACGCGGCACTGAAATGGGCGGTCTCCCAAGGCGCACAAGTGGTCGCTACCGAGAAACTCGATTTCAGTCGCAGTAAAGCTTTGGGCAAACAGATATACCGACGCGGGCAAGCAGGAAAAACCACTCGCCGTAAAGTCGCTGGACTACCCACAGCACAAGTTTTTGAGGCTGTAGCAGCTAACGCCAAAAAACATGGGATCACTCACGTAGCAGTCGATCCTGCGTACACCAGCAAATGGGGAACCAGATACTGGAAACCCGCACTCAACAAATCACGCCGACAACAAAGTAGTGGTCATCACGCTGCTGCTGTCGTAATCGGCAGAAGAAGTCAGGGCCACGCGGCCAAGCGAAAGAACCCAGAACCAGCAACGACCAGAGGATCGTCAAGGACAATCTCGGTTCCAGCCCAACCACGAACAACTGACATGCCCCCTACAAACAGAAAAGGACAACAGCGAGCCGCCCCCGGCAACGACCTGTTAGCCAAACCTGGGACTAGACGGGACAGACGCTCAAGGTCGTTCGGAGCGTCGACAATAGAACAACCTTCTATTGTTTAAGGAACGGCTTGCTTACCGCAGTGGGTGCGCAGCCTCATAGCGAAACACCGTCTTTAGCCGACGAGATATCTATGCGCGATCAGCTTATCGCCAACCAAGAAAGCCTGCTAAACACCTACCGCTGCCAATTCAACATCGACACCCAAGTCGTACCAAACGGCTGCCCGCTAGACCCAGCTATGGCCGCTGTAAGAGATACAGTGGTAGCCATCCAAAGCTACACGACCTTTGAAACACAAAGGAAAAGTTTCGCACGGGAGTTGCAACGAGAACTTGTTGCGACCATTACAGGGAACCAGCAGCTGCCCTCCCCCCTCCCCCACGCTTTTACAGACTGCACGCTTACATTGGATCTCGCACAAGAAGGAACCGACCGATGCCTAACATCAAGTGTTGACAACAAAATTGCTGCTGCCATCGCTGAGATTGACACCGAATACCGTGCCTTCAACCTAACTTACGGGAACAAATGCGGCAGATACGCCTTACACGAAGAGTATGAGAAATTCAAACAATGCATACTCAAAATTCATTCAGACCGCCAAGACCCTCTGCCAAACGTTTCCTTCTTTGACAGCCACGTGGTGCAAGATGTATTTGACCTAAGTTCTAGGTCTTCTGAAGATACGTTGATAGACGCCATCAACACTAGCTCTAACCCTAAAATCGCTGCGCTTGCCGAAAAAATGAATAACTGCAACATGAGAATTGGCGTTGTTAGCCCCCAAAATGCTGCAGCATGGTTCTATAGCAGCCTCATACTCTACGACTTCTCTCTGCATCCTCCTACCGAAGAGACTCTGCGAAACGCAATTTACGACAGCCTAGATGCAGTCCGGTCTTTGGGCGTGACCACGCTTGATGATGCATGGGTTCACGGTTACCGTAACCCGCAAGCAGTTCTGCGGGATATCAAAAAGCACGTATATTGGTCTGATTATGATGTCGACCAAGTACTGCAAGCCGCAATCAATATCTTAGAAGCCAATGATGTAGAACTTCCCGCACCACAGGATACCCCTGCCTTGTCCTGCGATATGCCGTTGGCCAACTAAATGGGTATTAGCTAAGATTAGTTCAACTTTAGGTTTCAACAAACATACTCTAAAACAAGCTGTCACAGGTGGTTGCTATAGTCTGAATATGGCTAATAAGGCTTTGAGCAGGGGTTTTACTGTAGAGGATTGCAAGGCTGTCGTGCAGGTGCCGCGCGTTGATCCTGTGTGGATGTCCGTGGTGCAACGCAGGGAGGCGCTGGCTGCGGTTGGAAAAGCTGAAGCTCAGCTGGCTGCTTGGAAAGCTTGTTTGATACGTGCCGAGCGTAAACAAAGCGGCGAGGAAGTAGCCAAGCAGGTTTTGCGTAACAAGCTGCAAGCTTCTCGGCAACAAGCATCACGCGATGTAGAAACATCAACTCAACTGCAAGAAGTGCCGACAGCTTCAAAAGCGCTAGAAGCAGGGATCATCCCTTCAGGCCATGCACGGCTTATTGCTAAAGCAGCTTCGGAAGGCACTATTGATGAGGCACTGCTAACAAAAGCTGCTCAGCAAGAGAACTACGACAGATTTGCCAAAATCGTTCGCCGCCATCAAATAGAGATGTCTAAAGATAATGGACAATCAATCTTTGAACGCCAACGTGACAAGCGCTCAGCTAGAGCATTCTTTAGCCGCGAAAACGGCATGTTCGTATTATCAGGCGAGTTTGACCCAACTACTGGGGCTCATATCGACACTGTCTTAGCGGCCAAAGAACGCGAGCTTTGGAACAAAGAAAATCCTAAAAAACGGCGCACCCCGCAACAACGGATGGCAGATGCACTAGCAGAACTAATCTGTGAACCCGGAAAAGGTAAAGCCAAAGGAACTGCTCTCATGGTGGTGGCAGACTATGACGTTCTCAACCAAGAACTTGTTAATGCTCGCTTGGCCGACGGCACACCAATCCCAACATCTGAGCTAATTCGACTGGCCTGCAACGCAGACTTGTTACCAGGCGTGTTTAGGCGTGCAACCCAAGAAATGAACTTGGGACGCAAAAGACGCACCGCATCTCAAACCCAGCGAGCCGCACTAATATACCGTGACAAAGAATGCATCGGCTGTGGCGCTAGCGCTCACCGCAGCTTTGCCCACCATATCCGTTTTTGGCAACACGGCGGGCTAACCAATATGTCCAACCTAGTGCTGGTATGCAACAAATGCCACCACAACATCCACGACGAACATTGGCAAGTCACCCAAAACACCACAACAAAACGCTTCAAAATCACTCCCCCACCTAAACCCGTGCCCAATACAAAACCAGCTAAAAAAACAGAGGCAAATTACTCACAGCAGCACAACCCAATCCTGCTCAACTAAGCGACCAAAACCGGGGTGCATAAACCTACGCCCGAACATTAGCGCATGCCGTACAGCTCAACTGAGCGACCAAAACCGGGGTGCATAAACCGTATTGGCTTCAGTACTATCTTCATACACAGCTCAACTGAGCGACCAAAACCGGGGTGCATAAACCGGTATAACAGTACCCTATAGCTTGCCCATAGCTCAACTGAGCGACCAAAACCGGGGTGCATAAACCTAGCGCATTGGTGCATTAGTGCATTGGGTTGCTCAACTGAGCGACCAAAACCGGGGTGCATAAACCACAGTGATGCCGCTATAATTGCTGAGCAGTGCTCAACTGAGCGACCAAAACCAGGATGCATAAACCACAATGCCCTGATCACGATCCGCAAACTTGCTCAACTGAGCGAGCAAAATTAGGTGCAAAATAGCTAGCAGCATGCACGCTGTGTATCAACGCGGTTTAACTGCGTAATTAAACTGCGCAATTAAATTAATTGTGTAGATATGGGTTACAGATGTGCTGTGGGGCGCTCACGATCAATGGTGGCTCTACGGTGGACCTTCGCGTGGCAGGGACCAACCTTCACGTGGCAGATCGCATAGATGTGCTACGTGGCGCACTTACTCAAAACGCTACTCAAAGACCTAACACGGGGCGAAGAAACTTACCAGTGTGGCTGTGCTCGCAGCGTGCTAGGAGCTCAGGTGGTCCTTCGGCTACTAGGGTGCCGCCTTTGTCTCCCCCTTCGGGGCCGAGGTCTACAATCCAATCAGCCGTCTTAATAACATCTAGGTTATGTTCGATCACCAACACAGTGTTGCCTTGGTCTACCAAACGACCAAGCACCACTAACAATTTGCGAACATCATCAAAATGCAACCCGGTGGTAGGTTCATCCAAAATATAAATAGTGTGGCCAGTAGACCGCTTGGCCAGCTCCGAAGCCAGCTTTACCCGCTGAGCCTCTCCCCCGCTCAACGTGGGTGCAGGCTGTCCAAGGCGAATATAGCTAAGGCCAACATCCACCAAAGTTTGCATGTGGCGCACAATGGCAGGCTGATTAGCAAAAAACTCCAAAGCATCAGCACAAGACATGTTCAGCACCTCAGAAATGTTGTGCCCCTTAAACTGCACTTCTAGTGTATCACGGTTATAACGCGCACCCTTGCAAACCTCACAGGGTACATACACATCTGGCAAAAAGTGCATCTCAATTTTGATGTTGCCATCACCCGAACAAGCCTCACAACGTCCACCCTTCACATTAAAAGAAAACCGTCCGGGCATATACCCGCGCACACGCGCCTCTGGTGTTTGAGCAAACAGCTTGCGAATATGATCAAACACACCTGTGTAAGTAGCTGGATTAGAGCGCGGGGTGCGGCCAATCGGCTGCTGATCAATATTAATTACCTTGTCTAAAGCTTCAATACCGTCAATGCCCTTATGCAAGCCTGGGGGTTGCTTAGATTTATATATACGCTGCATCAGGCAGCGATACAAAATGTCATGTACCAAAGTAGATTTGCCCGAACCCGACACCCCAGTCACAGCAACAAAACAACCCAAAGGCAAATCAACATCAATATCAGCCAAATTGTGCTCACGCGCTCCACGCACACCAAGCCAATTATCGTTAGGCACACGACGCTTTTGAGGCACTGGAATAACCTTGCTGCCTGCCAAGTACTGCCCAGTCAAAGATGCCTTATTCTGCAACAAAGCGCCCACCGTGCCTGAATGCACCACAGTACCACCGTATTCGCCAGCACCAGGGCCAATGTCCACAACATGATCGGCTACGCGCACGGTCTCCTCATCGTGCTCTACAACCAAAACTGTGTTACCCAAATCGCGCATCCGCTCCAACGTGTCAATCAAGCGCCGATTGTCACGTTGATGCAACCCAATAGAAGGTTCATCCAACACATACAAAACCCCTACAAGACCGCTACCAATCTGTGAAGCCAGACGAATTCGCTGGGCTTCTCCCCCACTTAAAGTGCTCGCTGACCGCCCTAAAGAGAGGTACTCCAAACCCACGTCCAACAAAAACCGCAACCGCGCGTTGATCTCTTTCAGCACTTGTGCAGCAATAGCTTGGTCTCGTTCTGAAAGCTGCAAAGAAGCCAGAAACTCAGCAGCATCGCGAATAGGCAGATCACAAACCTCGGCGATGCTGCGCCCATCTAAGGTAACCGCCCGCGACAGGGCATTAAGCCGTGCCCCGTCACACCCCGAACAAGGCACTTGACGCATGTATCCCTCAATCTGCATACGAGCTGAATCCGACTCAGACTCGCTGTGACGGCGTTGCAGATACGGAATCACCCCCTCATAGCGGGCGTTATAACGGCGTAAACGCCCATAACGATTACGAAAACGCACCTCGGTTCGCTCATTAGCAATACCTCTGGCATACAGCATCAAATCCTGCTGTGCACGCGTCAAACTACCCCACCGCTGATCCATAGGAATATCCTGCGCTTCGGCCACCGACTCCACTAGCCGCTTGAAATACTGGTTATGCCCACCAGCCCAGGGCGCTATAGCACCATCAGCCAAGCTGAGATCAGGGTCGGGTATTACCAAACGAGGATCCACCTCAAACACTGACCCCAACCCATCACAATAAGAACAAGCCCCATAAGGAGAATTGAAAGAGAAATTGCGCGGTGCCAGCTCCTCAAAAGACTTACCATCAGAAGGCCGTGACAAATGCTGTGAGAAAACAATCGTCTCAGGCTCAGCAGGTACCTCGGTAACTAAACCAGACCCTCCCTCATCCGAACCCTGCAACAACCCAGCACCGGCTGGCATCACCATCAACTCTGCAACGCCCTCAGCTAGACCCAGCGCCGTTTCCATAGACTCAGTCAGACGCCGCTCAATGCCTTCCCGCATAACCAGCCTATCTACAACCACTGAAATGCTATGCATCTCGTAACGGGCCAGATCTAAACCTTCCACACCGCTGTCTAAGGTCACCAACTCACCATCTACAATGGCCCGCGCAAAACCCTGCGATGCCAGATCACCCAGCAAAGTGTCGTAAGTACCCTTGCGTCCCCGCACCACAGGTGCTAACACCTGAAAGCGTGTGCCCTCAGGCATCTCCATCACCCTGTCCACAATCTGTTGCGGTGTTTGCCGCACTAAACGCTCACCGGTTTCAGGGTCGTGAGGCACACCAATTCGCGCAAACAACAAACGCAGATAGTCGTAAACCTCGGTAATAGTTCCCACAGTAGAGCGAGGGTTGCGTGAAGCACTCTTTTGGTCGATGGATATAGCTGGCGACAAACCATCAATAAAGTCCACATCAGGCTTGTCCATCTGCCCCAAAAACTGCCGTGCATAAGCCGACAGCGACTCCACATAACGACGCTGACCCTCAGCATAAATAGTGTCGAATGCTAAAGAAGACTTGCCCGACCCCGATAAACCCGTAAAAACAATGAGCTTGTCGCGGGGAATGGTAAGGCTCACATCTTGCAGATTGTGTTCGCGCGCTCCTTGAATGACTATCTCATCGGCCACTCCGTGAACTTACAGGCTTACCATACTGGTCGGACAATACGGCCCCTAGATAACACAAGTAATATCACCTATGTGACCTATGTGAACAACAATTTAGATGCAGCAGATGCAGCTTTTCGGGTAGTTTCGTCTTTTAAGCCTGCGGGAGATCAGCCTAAAGCCATCGCTGCCCTCACCAAAGGTCTGCAACAAGGCGACCGCTTCCAAACACTTCTAGGTATTACCGGCTCAGGGAAAAGCGCCACTGTTGCTTGGACAATCGAACAAGTGCAACGCCCCACTTTGGTACTTGCCCCAAACAAATCCTTAGCTGCACAACTCGCCAACGAGATGCGAGAGTTCTTCCCCGACAACAGGGTGGAATACTTCGTTTCTTACTACGACTACTACCAGCCTGAAGCCTACATGGCTGCTTCCGACACCTACATTGAAAAAGACTCTTCGGTAAACGATGAGATTGACCGCTTACGCCATTCCACCACCGAAGCCTTGCTCACCCGCAGAGATGTAATAGTGGTTGCATCGGTTTCGTGCATCTACGGCCTCGGCGGGCCTGAGGAGTACAAAAACCTGCTATGCATCGCAAAAGTCGGACAAAGCTATGACCACAAAGACCTGTTGCGGCGTTTAGTAGACATGCAATATGAACGCAACGATACCAACCTTGTTCGCGGGCGTTTTAGAGTACGCGGCGATGTCATTGAAGTGCATCCGGCTTATGAGGAATACATCGTTCGCATCGGACTGTTTGGTGATGAGGTGGAACAAATCACAGCCATAGACCCTGTTACCGGCGAACGACTTCGCACCCTAAACGAGGTAGCCGTTTTCCCCGCAACCCACTATGTGGCTGGTGAAGAACGGATGCGCCAAGCAATCGCTGGCATTGAAACAGAACTGCAAGAACAACTTGCTCGCTTCGAAAAGCAAGGCAAGCTGCTAGAAGCGCAGCGTTTGCGTATGCGCACCACCTACGACTTAGAGATGATGCAAGAAATCGGCTTTTGTAATGGTATAGAAAACTACTCCCGTCATATTGATGGCAGAGCACCCGGAGAGCGCCCCTTTACTTTGCTGGACTACTTTCCTGAAGACTTCATCACAGTGGTAGACGAATCGCACGTAGCCGTTCCGCAACTACACGGACAATACGAAGGAGACCGCAGCCGCAAAAACGTGTTAGTAGAGCACGGCTTTCGTTTACCGTCTGCTGTGGACAATCGGCCGCTGAGGTTTGAAGAGGTGATGGAACGTGTAGGCCAAGTGCTGTTTTTGTCGGCCACCCCCGGCAACTATGAGCTGCAAGTATCCAATCAAATTGTAGAACAGATCGTGCGCCCCACAGGGCTAGTAGACCCTGAGGTGTTGGTGCGCCCCACTAAAGGCCAAATTGATGATCTGCTCAAGCTAATCGAAGAGCGCACCGAAAAAGCACAACGAGTGCTAGTAACCACGCTCACCAAAAAAATGGCCGAAGACCTAACCGAATACCTGCTAGAGATGGGCGTGCGGGTACGCTACCTGCACAGCGAGGTGGATACCATCGAGCGGATTGAAATATTGCGAGATTTGCGCCTCGGCGAGTTTGATGTGCTGGTGGGAATCAACCTGCTGCGCGAAGGTCTGGACTTACCCGAAGTCTCCTTAGTAGCTATTTTAGATGCCGACAAAGAAGGCTTTTTGCGCAGTGAAACTTCGCTAATTCAAACCATCGGCAGAGCTGCCCGCAATGTAGATGGGCAGGTCATAATGTATGCCGACATGATGACAGACTCAATGCGCCGAGCCATCTCTGAAACACACCGTCGCAGAGGCTTGCAACAAACCCACAACGCTAAACACGGGATAAACCCGCAGACCATCCGCAAAGCTATCAGCGATATTTTGGCCGAACTGCGCCCCTCCGAAGATGGCGTGCCTATGCCGGGGGGTTACTCCCGCTCGAAAGGCTTAGATAGGCAGCGACGCTCAGATGAGGTGATCGACTTAGATTCGGGTGGTATCGAACGCCTAATTCACACTCTGACTGAGGAAATGCAAGAAGCTGCCGCCGATTTGAAGTTTGAGTACGCTGCGCGTTTGCGCGACGAGATCAAAGACCTTAAGCGAGATCTTAGACAGATGGTGTAATAGCAGGTGCTGGAGCGTCTAATTCTTGTTCTGGATCTGGTGTTGGCTCTGTTTCCAAATCTGGCGCTTGGTCTTGTGGGAGTTCTGGTGATGCTTGCGTTGGGTCTTCTGCGTCTTCTAGCAAATCTTCTTGTACGTTTTGGTCAACCACAAACTCAGCTGGCACTTCTGAATCTTGTGGCACCTCTAGCGGTGCTGTAGCTTCAACAAGCACAGCTTCGCCAGCTTCTTGGTGATACTGCGCCCACGCTTCGTCCTCGTCAGCAGCCACAGCTTCAGAAACAGGCTCTGCTACAGGCTCCTCACTAACCGAGCCGATGTAGTTACCTTCCTCATCATAAGCGTGTTCCCCAAAATGCTCTTGGAATTCGGCTGCCACTACTCCACCCTCAGCAGCCTGCTTAATAGACAAGCTGATACGGCGCCTATCCAAATCTAAATCGATAATCTTCACCCAAAGTTCCTCACCGGGCGTGACTACTTGTTCGGGCAACTCAATATGGTTGGATGCAATCTCTGAAATGTGTACCAGACCTTCAATGCTCTCACCCACCTGCACAAATGCTCCAAAAGGCACCAGCTTAGTAACCCGTCCATAAACTAGCTCTCCTACCTGGTGGCTAGTAGCAAACTCTTGCCAAGGATCTTGCTGGGTAGCTTTCAAAGACAAGCTAATACGCTCGCGGTCTAAATCTACCTCTATAACCTCAACTTCTATCTCATCGCCAACCTTCACCACGGCCCCAGGATGATCCACATGCTTCCACGACAGCTCTGAAACATGCACCAAACCGTCCATACCGCCAAGGTCTACGAATGCCCCGAAGTTAACCACAGAAGACACCATCCCAGTGCGGCGCTCACCAGGCTTGAGGTTAAACAAGAATGCTTCGCGTTGTTCTTTTTCAGTCTCTTCCAACCAAGCCCTACGCGACAGCACAACGTTGTTACGGTTCTTGTCTAACTCGATTATCTTAGCCTCTAACGTTTGCCCAATGTAAGGCTGAAGATCGCGTACACGGCGTAACTCCACTAGAGAAGCAGGCAGAAACCCTCTCAAACCAATGTCAATAATTAACCCGCCTTTAACAACCTCAATCACCGGGCCTGATACGGTACCTTCTTTAGCTTTGATGTCTTCAACGTTGCCCCAAGCCCGTTCATACTGAGCCCGCTTTTTAGACAAGATGAGGTGACCATCTTTGTCTTCTTTTTGTAGTACTAAGGCCTCTATATGCTCCCCAATAGAAACAATCTCGTTAGGGTCTGCCACATTGCGAATAGATAACTCAGGGATGGGTATAACACCCTCAGACTTGTAGCCAATGTCTAAAAGCACTTCGTCCCGATCTATCTTGACGATCTTGCCGGTAACGATTTGGCCGTCTTCTACGTACACCATGGTTGCGGCATAAGCATCCTCTAAATGCTCGTTTGCTACATCTAAAGCAGTAATTTGGCGAGGGATATAGTTACCCTCAGCATCAAAAGTGCCCATATTGTTGGGTTTGCCAAATACCTCAGCAGGTTCTGAGTATTCAACAGTTGCCGTCCCTGCTGACGGCTCTATTGCTAGCCTTTCAGAAGGCACAGCTGACGATTCGGTTGTGGTTTCGGACACGTTGAAATAAGCCTCACTTGAGGTAGAGGATAAAAAGAGCAGCGCAACAGCCAACTCTAAGCTACTATGGTAGGTAGCAGCGATGTTATGCTAGCAGCCTTTGCCTCTAAAAGACTACTTGGCTTCAGCCCAAGTATTTCCTGAAGACAAATGCACCTCCAAAGGCACCTTCAACTCGCACGCGCTAGTCATTATCGTGCGGGTTAGCTGAGACACTTGTTCGTGTTCAACCCACGGTACTTCTAAGATCACTTCATCATGCACCTGCAAGACAATCTTGGTCTCTAAACCCTGTTCTGCAAGCACACTATCTAGTCGCACCAACGCCATCTTGAAGATGTCTGCTGCTAAGCCTTGTATCCCTGAGTTCATAGCTTGACGTTCAGCAGCTTGCCGCAAACGAGGATTAGGCGAGTTGATTTCAGCAATGTTGCGCCTGCGCCCAAATAAGGTTTCTGTGTAACCTTTTTCGCGTGCATCTATCACCGCTTTATCCATATATTTACGCAGCGCGGGAAAAGCTCTAAAAAATGCCTCCAAAATTGCAGCTGCTTCTCTAGTGCCGATGTTAAGACGCTGGCCTAAACCGTAAGCCTCCATGCCATATATCAGGCCATAAGCAACCATCTTGGCTGTAGCACGCTGCTCACTCTCCACAGCATTAGGTTGAATACCAAACACCTGTGCTGCTACAGAGGTGTGAACATCTTCACCAGATTCAAAAGCAGCAATCAAACCTGGATCGTTTGCTAGATGGGCAATGCAGCGCAATTCAACTTGGTTGTAATCTGCTACTAGCAATTTGCAACCTTGTCTAGCTACAAAAACCTTACGAAACATCCGTCCAGCTTTAGTTCTGACTGGAATATTGTGAAGGTTTGGAGCATCAGAACTAAGCCTGCCTGTGCGTGCCACTGTTTGCTTAAAGGAAGCTCGAATGCGGTTGTCAGGTTCAACAGCAACCGCTGCTAGCAAACCCTCACCATATGTGGAACGCAGCTTCTCCACCTCCCGATAATCTAATAAAGCATCAACAACTGTATGAGTTCCACGCAGTTTCTCTAACGTTGCAGCATCAGTACTAGGGGCACCTGTGCGGGTTTTCTTTTGTGGTGGTAAGCCCAGCTTGTCAAAAAGTAGCTCTCCTACTTGTTTGGAAGAATTAACGTTGAAGCTGTCACCGTCTGCTGCTGCTAGCACTGTGTTGCGGAGCTGTTCAGCATCGGCTGCGAGCTGATCACGCATTGCCCTAAGAGCAGCTACATCCACCTCAATGCCAGCGTGTTCCATGCGAGCTAGCACCCGCACCAACGGTACTTCTATCTTTGCGTTTAGATCGCTAAGCCCAGATAATTCCAACACATCTTGCAGAGGTTCCAGCAGATGTCCGATCGCTAATGCTTCTACACAAGCCACTTGGTGTGCGGCTAGTTCTTCGGTGAAAGGTTCTAACTCTAACTGCCCAGATGGCGCCAAAGCTTGTTTAGGCATACGTAGCGAGGTGTGAGCCACAAGCAAATCTTGCAGTTCATAGTGGCCGCTCACCGGATCTAACAGATAACCCGCAATTTGTGTGTCTAGTTGCAAACCTTTTGCATCTACACCTTGTGCGGTTAACCAATAAAGTAACTGCTTAGCATTGTGAGTTATCAGGCGCCCACTACCAAAAAAATCTTTAATGGTTTTTTTGCAGCTAGCAGATTCCAGCATTTCTGTAAACAAACTGCTCGGTATCCAAGCAACCTCACTCGCACTTAAATCGCTTACCACAGCTAAACCCAGCATCTCCCGGCGATCCGGTTGACGGGCATCTGTTGGCTCACCCCAGCTTGTTGCTAGCGCCACTGGCTCTGAGCTTAATGAGCTAAGCAATTCTAAAACGGCTTGTGACGTACTTAAGGGTTGAATGGATGCTTGCAAAGTTTGCGCAGGTTGGTCAGTTAATCCTAAATCTAGGTTAAGCACTTCAGCGGCAAAATCTCGCAGGTTTTTAGACTCCAAAAGATTGAAAATATCCGCTACCTCGCCAACATCGGGTGCTGCGAAACCTAGATCGGCCAGCCCCACTTCTAACGGCACATCTCGTATAAGTGTCATAAGCTCTACATTCAACTCAACCCGCTGCTGAGCTTCAGCCAAGTTTTGACGAAGTTTAGGTGTTTGGGCATCAACGTTGGCATAAATGCCTTGCAGCCCACCGTAAGAGTTGATCAGCTTGGCAGCTGTTTTCTCTCCTACCCCGTCAACGCCGGGCAGGTTGTCGGAAGCGTCACCTCGCAAAGCTGCGTAAGCCACATAGTCGCGCGGGCTTACCCCGGTGCGTTCTTTTATGCTTGCTTCATCGTAAAGCACATAGTCTGAAACGCCTCGCTTGTTGTAAAGAACCCGAATGTGCGGGTCTTGTACTAGCTGATATGCGTCTCTGTCGCCGGTGACAACAATCACATCTTGACCGCTGTTGCTGGCCTGTGTAGCCAAAGTAGCAATGATGTCGTCGGCCTCTACCTCAAAATGGTCGACAGCAGCAATACCTAACGTCTGGATCATGTGACGTACCAAATCCATCTGCTGGCTCAGCGCCTCGGGCATTGCATCACGCGTTGCCTTATAGCTGTCTAAACGCTGGTGACGAAAAGTAGGTTCGGCACGGTCAAAAGCCACTGCCATAGCACTAGGCTTATGGTCACGCACCAAGTTCAGCAACATTCGAGTAAACCCATACACTGCGTTGGTGGGCTGCCCGCTAGAGGTGACCATGTCATCAGGTACTGCAAAAAAAGCTCGATACACTAAAGAGTTGCCGTCCACCAAAATCAACAAACCCTGCTCAGCCATCTTCTGGCTCCTTTGCACTAACTTCAACAACATGTGGGGGATCTACAACTTCACATTGGCTAGAACCAAGTAAAGTCTTTACCTGCTCGAAGCTCATTTGGAGGATCTCTTCGGCTACCTCTGACATGGGGCGACGTTGGCTCATAGCTTGCTGCTGAATATAACGGTAAGAATCAGATTCGGACATAGCGCATAAGTCCATGAGACGTCCCTTAGCTCGATCTAGGGCTTTGCGTGCTACAAGACGGGATTCGGCCTCGGCTACTTGTTTATTGAGAGCCACAAAATCCCCAAAGCGCGCTAATGCCAACTCAACAGCTGGCACAAGCTCAGACCGCTCAAAGGGCTTCACCAGATACGCTAATGCCCCTGAATCTGCTGCTCTGGCTATTAGGTCTCTTTGACTAAACGCTGTGAGCAATAACACAGCACACAGTTTTTCGTCACGAATTTGACCTGCTGCGGTGATGCCGTCTGTTCCGGGCATCTTAACATCTAATATGGCCACATCGGGCTGCTTGTGACGCACCAAATCCAACACCTGATCGCCACGACTGGTTTCGCCAACCACTTCATAGCCTTCTTCTTCTAGGGTTTCGCGCAGATCTAAGCGGATAATAGCCTCATCTTCAGCCAACACGATTTTGATTGGCTCTGATTGTTGAAAATCTGCCAGCTCTGTGTCAACCATCAGAAGAATACCTATCTAAAAGATGGTCTTGTTGCTGCTCTAAACGTTGAATTTCATCTCGCAAACGCACTTTGTGTCGAGTCATTGTTTCTGCTTGACGCGCTGCTTGGCGATGCTGATGGGCTGCAGAAGGGGTTTCTGATACGAGTGCTCTAATTCGAGCGTCATCTGCTACCTCGGTAAAATATAAACATTGTTCTTCTGCTAAGGCTAAGTCGGCACGCAAACGCTGAAGCCGTTCACTAATGTCTGTTAGACGCTTGCCTATCCTGCTTTGCGACATCAGCTTTGATGATATTGCCAAACACTTTGCAAACAACGTCTTTGGCCTCTTATCCTGAACCAAATGAGAATGATTATCAAAAGCCTCTTTAATCGTCCTGTCACACCTGCTAAGCAAAAAAACGTATGTCTAGGTAAATCTTGGGCAACTCAAACCATTACCGCGCTGGCAATTATCGCCCTTGTTGCTACTGGTTGCAGCAACAACGATGACGCTAACGAAGCCAGCGGCGAGACCAGCCCAACTCCTGTAGTTATCGCCACCACCTCAATCTGGGCCGACTTTGTGTCGAACGTGGCTTGTGATGGTCTCGCTGATGTGCAAACCATCATCCCTACTGGAGGCGACCCGCATGCTTTTGAGCCTTCCCTGCAAGATAGGAGGCGCATGGAGTCTGCAGCATTAATTGTGGCCAATGGCCTCAACTTAGAGGAGGGTTTAACCGACACGATTGAAGCTGTAGCCGATGCAGGAACACCAGTTTTTTATATTTCCGACCATGTAGAAACAATTGAGTACGGCTCTGCGGCAGGTCACCACGACGACCACGATACACATGAAGAGCATGAAGAGGAAAAACATGATGAGCACAACCACGAAGACGAACATGACCACGAAGACGAACACGGCCATGACGAACACGAGGGTCACGAACATGATGAGCACGAGCACAAAGACGAAGAACACGATGAGCATGCACACGAAGACAAACACGAGGGTCACGACCACCACGGCCATGACGAACATGAGCATGAAGAACACGATGAGCACGAGCACAAACATGAAGACGAGCACAAAGACGAAGAACACGATGAGCATGCACACGAAGACAAACACGAGGGTCACGACCACCACGGCCATGACCACGGATCAGAAGATCCTCACATCTGGTTTGACCCTGTCCGCCTTCTTGCTGTTGTACCAGAGCTAAGCCAAGCATTGGCCAACAACACTGAGATCCCCCAAGCAGAACTCAACGAATGCACCAACGAATATCTCGCACAGCTACGAGCAATAGATGCAGAAGTTGTAGAAATATTGTCCACAGTGCAAGATGACAAACGTTTGTTGGTAACCAATCACGATGCTCTGGGCTATTTTGCTAACCGCTATGAGTTTGATGTGCTAGGCACCGTTATTCCTAGCGTAAGCACTCTGGCCGCAACCAGCCCTGCAGCCCTGCAAGAATTAGTTGAGGTTGTCCAAGACACAGGTGTGGCAGCCATCTTCTCAGAAACCACTCACAGTTCTCAAGATGCTCAAGCTCTAGGCCGCGAAACCGGTGCGAAAGTAGTGAACCTCTATACAGGTTCGCTGGGGCCAAGCGGTAGCGGTGCCGATACCTACATCGGCTTTCTGCGGACTAATGCCCAAGCCATAGCTGACGGGCTCGGCTAGCTAGTTTGGATTTCTTAACCAGTCCCTGGGACTGGTGGGTAGACCCATTCATCACAAACGCTTTTATGCGTCAAGCCCTGTGGTCGGGGCTGCTAGTTACGCTCACCACCGCGCCGGTCGGAACATGGCTAGTGCTACGAGGTATGAGCTTTTTTAGCGATGCCTTAGCTCACGGAGTACTGCCAGGCATAGCAGTAGCCTTCATCATCGGGGGCAACACCACGTTTGGTGCTTTGGTAGCAGCAGCAATCATGATTGCTGGCATCAACCTAGTGCGTCACTTTTCACCGCTACCTGAAGACAGCTCAATCGGCTTGCTTTTCGTAGGTTTCTTAGCCTTAGCAGTAGTCATCATGTCGAGCAGTTCAGGTTCTTATTCAGGCGATCTCACTAGGTTTTTGTTTGGTTCCATCACTGGCGTAACCGATAGCGATCTGTTACGCCAGATCATCATCGCCGCCTTCACCTTGTGTGCTGTGATTGTGCTGCATCGCGCGATTTTGCTTACAACCTTTAGCGAAGTACACGCCCGTTTGTTGGGCTTTCGGCCGCAGCTAGTGCATGCCGCTTTGCTAGGGCTACTAGCACTAGCAATCGTGGCATCGTTTCAAGCTGTAGGCAACCTTTTAGTATTCGCTTTTTTAATAGCTCCACCATCTGCTGCCACCTTGCTAGCCAAACGCGTCTCAACAATCATGGTTACTGCTGTGGGCTTAGGCGCCCTGTCCGTGATAGCGGGATTGCTAATCAGCTATCACCACGATACTGCTGCTAGCGCAACCATGGCTCTTGGCGCCGTGGCGCTTTTCTTCGTTGCCCTAATCCTAAGCCGTCTCACTAAAACAACATACACCCATCTTGTCAGCTGACACTGCGCTAATGCTTACACCGTAGAAGAGGGGCAAAAATCTGCTAAAACGCATTCGGGGCAGAGAGGGCGACGCGCAACACATACCCGGCGCCCATGAAAAATAAGCCGCAAGGAGAAGTCACCCCGTTCAGCAGCTGGCACCATGGGGTTTAACTCCATTTCGATTTTGACCGGGTCTTTTTGTTCGGTAATACCCAAAAGATTGCTAAGCCTGCTTACGTGAGTATCTACCGGCAACCCGGGCAAACCCAACGCCACGCTACGCACCACGTTGGCAGTTTTGCGGCCTACCCCCGGCAAGCTCACCAAATCGGCCATCTTATTAGGCACCTCACCACCAAATCTAGCTAGGAGTTCTTGGGACATACCCACTATATTGCGGGCCTTGTTGGCATAAAACCCAGTTGTGTGAACTAACTCCTCAACATGGCTCAGAGATGCCTGCGCTAAAGCCTCTGGAGTAGGATAACTTGCAAACAAATCTGGGGTAACCATGTTAACCCGCTTATCGGTACATTGGGCCGACAAAATAGTAGCAACAAGCAGCTGAAAGGCGTTTGCGTGGTCAAGCTCACAAACCGCCTCAGGGTACTCTTTCCCTAACAGTTCATGAGTTCTCCTAGCACGACCTTTAGGGGTCCGCGGTTTAGCCATCGTAAAAATACTAGTCCTACTTGTCAAGCAACTTCTGACGCTAGCGTAAGCTAAGTGGCACTAACCGTAACTAAACCTGACAGAGGCGAGTTTGCCCTGTCTATTACCGTCAGCCAAACACAGCACCGCGATAACGACACTGCCCGCAAGATCACCGGGCACATCCGCAAGGCCGCACCTGTTGGCACGGTACAGCTCTGGATTGAACACGCCAGCAACACCGCTGATCAGTTCGCCCATACTCTAGGATTCAGCGCGTACCGAGACCTCTGGTGCATGCAAATCCCTCTGCCTGTTGAACATGTTGGTTTACCCACCAGAGCTTTTGTGCCTGAGCGCGACGAAGCCGCTTTTTTGGAAGTAAACAACCGCGCTTTTGCGTGGCATCCCGAACAGTCCAACATGACAACACAAGAATTAGCCAAACGCATGCGCGAAGATTGGTTCGACCCCCATGGTTTCTTGCTGTACGAACAAAATAGTCACATAGCTGGCTTTTGCTGGACAAAAGTACATTCTCAAAAAACCCCTCCGGCAGGCGAGATCTACGCTATTGCAGTAGATCCCAACTATCACGGCCAGGGCCTTGGTCAACCGCTAACCGCAGCAGGACTCCACCACCTACACCAAAGCGGACTAACCATAGGATTTCTGTACGTAGAGTCCGACAACAAAGCGGCAATAACCACCTACCAAAACCTGGGCTTTACACATCACTCCACTAACAGGGCTTACCGCAAAACTCTATGAAAAAAACTCTATGAACCCAAACAACCCGCTACCGCAAGGCCAAACTAAACGCTTAGTTGTGCGCAAAATGTTTGATGCCATCGCACCCCGCTACGACCTTTTGAACCGGCTGCTCACCTTCGGCTTAGACCGGCGTTGGCGACGCCAAGCAGTGCAAGCACTGCATTTGCCGCAAAAAACGCTTGTTTTAGACCTAGCATGCGGCACTGGCGATTTCTGCCAAGACATAGAAGCCGCTGGGCTAATTGCCATAGGCATGGACTTTTCAACCGGAATGCTACAAGGGGCACAAAAACGCCAAACAGCTAACAAACTGCAAGCACCACTGGTATTGGCTGATGCTTTATGTTTACCAATGCCAGACCAAAGCACCGCTGGCATCACCTGCGGGTTCGCTCTGCGCAACGTGGTTGCTTTAGACCAACTCTTTTCCGAAGTAGCTAGAGTGCTGCGCCCTAGCGGACGGATATCGCTGCTAGACGTTAGCGAACCCACCAACTCATTGTTACGTGGTGGGCACCAAATCTACTTTGGCAAAGTTGTGCCCAAGATTGGGGGCTTGCTCTCAGATCGTGCTGCCTATAAGTATCTGCCGGAATCTTTGGCATACCTTCCACCCACTAGCGACCTCCTGCAGCTGCTTAGAACACATGGCTTTGTTGAAGTTGCACACACCCAACTCTCTGGTGGCATCACCCAACTTATTACTGCCACCCGAACTCCTCTCTAAAGCACTAAAGCCAAAACTAACAAGCCCCCTAAAACAACATGCAAGCGAGCCGTGTGTCGCAACAACGAGGCTTTACTACCTGGCGCCTTAGTATCATCTGTCAGCGCTACGCGCACCACATGCAAAACAGGCGCAATGCCAAGCAGCGTTAACAGTGCCCACGGGCGAACCAGCACCAACATAGCTGCTGAACCCAAAGCCCCTACCACCATGCCCACATAAGCCCACACAGCCCGCTTGCTACCCAAACGCACGGCTAAGGTTAGCTTGTTAGATTGCTGATCTGTAGCAAGATCACGCAAGTTGTTGGCCATCAAGATAGCGCAGCACATCAGCCCTACCGGTACCGCTGCGGCCACCGCCAAACCGCTAATATCTTCAATCTGCACAAAAGCAGTACCTACGGTTGCAACCATTCCAAAGAACAAAAAAACAAACAGCTCTCCAAACCCAAAATAGCCGTAAGGGTGTTTACCTCCCGTATAAAACCAGCCAGCTAAGATGCACACCACCCCTACCAACACCAACCACCAAGCCACAACCACAACTAGCACCAAACCAACTACCGCAGCCACCCCAAAGGCCACTACAGCCGCTAACCGCACTTGGTGAGGAGTTGCTAGGCCATCACCCACCAAACGAGCGGGGCCAACCCTGTCGGCATCTGTGCCACGTATTCCATCTGAATAATCGTTGGCATAGTTCACCCCTATTTGCAGCCCCAGTGCCACCACTAAAGCCAGCAAAGCGCGCCACCAAATCACATCTGATGCTATCGCAGCAGTACCCACCGCAACCGGCACCACTGAAACAGGCCAAGTTTGTGGCCTAGCTCCCTTCAACCACACAGTCATGGTTATGCAACAAATCTTTCTATTTAGGTCGTCTCTGCTTTGTCAGCAGATTAGCCTAACGGCAGTGAATCGACTTGGAAACGAAACTAGCCCCTACTTACGTCAGCACGCTAAAAACCCGGTTGACTGGTACCCATGGGGTACACAAGCCTTCGCGGCAGCTCGCAGCGAAGATAAACCAATCTTGTTGTCTGTGGGATATTCGGCTTGCCACTGGTGTCATGTGATGGCACATGAATCTTTTGAGGATCCCGCAACAGCCCAAATAATGAACGAACTGTTTATTAACGTCAAGGTAGATCGCGAAGAACGCCCCGATGTGGACACTATTTACATGGAAGCTGTGCAAGCCCTTACCGGCCGTGGTGGATGGCCTATGACGGTTTTTATGACCCCCGATGGAAAACCTTTTTTCGGTGGCACCTACTACCCTAAGGTTCACCGACCGCAAATGCCTTCGTTCACCGAGGTCATGCGTCGTATCCACGATGTGTGGACTACACAACGCAGTGACGTGTTTACCCAAGCAAATCAAATCACCTCTTCGCTAAACCAAACCGCACTGCTCCAAGCTAACAACAGCCCGCAGACCACAAGTAGCGAAACGTCAGCTATAACCACCGCAGCCGCAGCGCTACGCAAACAATACGATGCAGCGTGGGGAGGCTTCGGCACGGCACCCAAGTTTCCACAAACCATGAATCATGAAGTGTTGTTGCGCTGCTATCTTCACAGTGGCGACCAAGATGTGCTCAACATGGTTATCAACTCTGCAGATGCCATGGCCTCAGGCGGTATCTACGATCATCTAGGCGGCGGCTTTAGCCGCTATGCAGTAGATGCTGAGTGGATTATCCCTCACTTTGAGAAGATGCTTTACGACAACGCCCTGTTTGCGCGCCTTTACCTGCACGCTTGGCAAATAACCGGCAGGCCGCGTTTTCGACAGGTTCTAGAAGAAACCGTGGGCTTTGTACTACGAGACCTCCGTCACCCAAGCGGTGGCTTTTACTCGGCCTTAGATGCCGACTCTGAAGGTGAAGAAGGCAAATTCTACGTTTGGACTCCCGACCAAATTGCCTCTGTACTAGGCGCTGAGGCACAAGAGTTTATGGATTGGTATGGTGTAACAAAAGAGGGCAATTTTGAAGGCCAAAACATCTTGTGGCGCCCTGTGCGTGGCGACCTGGCACGCCCCCCCGTCATAGAACAATGCCGCGAACGTCTGCTAGCTGCCCGCAACCTGCGTATTGCTCCGGGACTAGACGACAAGGTGCTGTTGGAATGGAACGGTCTCATGCTCAGCGCTTTAGCCGAAGCCGCTGCCGCTACTGCTAATCAGCAGTGGTTAGAGGCTGCTATAAAAACCGGGGGTTTCTTGTTAGATCAGATGCGCCGCAGCGATGGACGCTGGCTACGGTCTTGGCAGCAAGGCGACCATAACAGGCCCGCCCAAGCGCGCCACTTAGCTTATGGCGCGGATTATGCAGCGGTTATTGATGCTTTCACACGTCTTAGCGAAGCATCAGGACAAAGTCGTTGGATACTTGAGGCTATCCAAACTGCTGATGAGCTGTTAGAACTGTTCTGGGATCACGAACGCGGTGGGGTGTTTAGCACCGGCCAAGATGCTGAGGAGCTAATCTGTCGCCCCAAAGAAGTGACCGACAACGCTGTTCCCTCAGCTAATAGCGCCACTGCTTTTGCGTTGCTTAGGCTGGCAGCACTCAGCGGCAAGCAGACCTACTTTGACAGAGCCCACGATATTCTAGCGTTGTTAGGAGAAACAGCCGCGCAGCATCCCAACGGTTTTGGCCGCTTGCTAGAAGCTGTAGATATTGCTAAAAGCAACATAACCGAAGTAGTAGTAACCGGTGATCGCCCTGACCTGCTAGAAGCTATCTGGGCACAGTATCGGCCTAATACTGTTTTAGCTTGGGGAACCCCCTACGACTCTCCGCTCTGGGAGGGTCGCAACGCCGCTAACAACAGCGGCGCTAACAGCAGCAACAAAACGGGTCAAGCCTATGTATGTCACAACTACGCTTGCGCTGCACCCGCAGATAACTGCGCCGATCTGCTAGCTAACTTAGATAAGTCCACCAAATCTAAGCTCAGATACTATAAAGTTAAAATTTAGAAGTAAGTCTCTTCGGCTGCATAAAACTGACAGCGCTGAATTGGAGGACAACATGTCCAAAGTCACTAGCAAGCCATTGAGGGCAATTCTCGTGTTCGTGGCAACCTTGGGGCTGTTAAGTAGTGTCACTGTGGTGACAAACGCCCAAAATAGCCAAAGTGAGTTATTTTATTCTGGGCCAGTCATCACAAGCCCAACGTTTTGCGAAAACCGAAGCCTCGGCGGGCCCACCACGTATGCTCACGACAGCGACCGTGACGGTGTAGCCGATGTTTGTTCTCTGCGCACCACACGCCGTGCTACTATTGCCATCCAAAATGCCCGCGAATTGTTGGCCATGGAGCAAGCAAACCGTGGTCGTTTCGCGCAGATTTTTGGTTTTGAATGCACCCAAGTAGCGCAAAGCTACGGCGAACCCGCTAAAGAGCCTAGCGATGAATGTGAAGCACCTCGCAGTGCAGTAGCGCGTGGAGAGAGAATACCGCCAGTAGCCTCCGATAGACTCTTCCCAAGCGTAGGCCAACGGTCTGCTCGCTTCTATTCGGGGCCAGTGATTACAAGTGCAACATTTTGTGCCAACCGAAGCCTCGGCGGGCCCACAACTTACGGCCTTGACACCAATGGTGATGGTATCGCCGATATTTGTTCGTTACCCACCACACGCCGCGCTACCATTGCCCGCCAAACAGCTCTTGAGAGGTTTCAACTAGAAGTAATCAGAAGACCAGTCTCTGCAGGTGGAGGTTCTTTCCAGAAACTCTTAGAGAGAGAATGCAAAGCATTAGAAGGGCAAACCTTTGCTGGAGACAAAGCCAGCGACCTAAGAGTAGATGAATGTGCTAGAGGCAGCGGAACCTCACTGCCTGACTCCGACAACTCCAGTGGCACTAACAGCAATAACAACAGTGGCACTTCAAATAACAATTCCAGCAACAACAGTGGCAGTAACAGCAACAGAGGTGGCACCAGCATTAGCTTCCCACAAGCAACCAGACCAGGTGCCTATAGCAAACGGGCTGCACAGGGTGTCACATTGGCATCGGGTGATGGGCAAATTGTGGTTAGGTGGGACCGTGTCGCAGCAGATGATAACCCCAATGACAACGATAATGACCCTTACGATGCCAATGATGTCTTTGAATATGTGGTGCAGTACAGCACCAGCAGTTCTCTAAGTAACGCCAGGCAAGCAGTACTACAGGTTGTCAGACAAACAGGTGCAGTAGGTACTAGCAATCCTGCTGGTGTCTGCCAAGCAGGCACTGGTGGAAAAGAGTACCAATGCACATTATCGCAGCTCACCAACAACACCAGGTACTACGTAAGAATTGAAGCCAACCGTGGCTTGTCCAATTCAAGTGGAACAGGCACCAGTTCTACTCGCGATTATTACACACCAACCCTGTCTATCACTCCGGGAATTGCCGGCCCGCCTATATGGGGAGATGCCGACAGCAACAAAGACGGTGTTCAACCTCTGTATAGCCCAGGCTTTGGACGAATCACAGTTGCTTGGGGACCCCCAGTTGAAGGTGTCAATACCGTCTTAAACTACAGGCTTCAATGGGGAACCTCTAGCAGCCTCGCTAGTAATTGCAACAACAGCAGCAGCTGCGAACAACAGTCCTTCAACACAAACACCACATCACATACCATTGAAGGTCTCTCCAACAATCGCACCTACTATGTGAGGGTTCAGGCCTATTCACGCAACGGGCCGGGCACTTGGACTTGGACAGAATCTCTCAGGCTAAGCGCAAGAAGCCTGCCAAATCCTGGTAGACCCACGAACTTAGTGCTTAGCACCGTATCGCAAGGCACTGGCCTGCAAGTCAGCTGGACTGCTCCTGTGGTAACCGACAATGACCCTGCTCCAACCGAATACCACTTGCAATGGCGCAATACAAGCAGAAACCAAAATTGGTCAGCTCAAACTCGCCAAGAAGTGCTGAACGCTGGAACCACTACCTACACAATACCTAACTTGGCGCCTCTAGATCGCTATGAAGTTCGGGTGCTAGCAGTGAACTTGTATTCGGCTGGGCCGTGGTCTGCCACTCAGCGCACCACCTTAGGTGTCGCAGGAATACCGCATAGCATCACATTGCTACCGGGTGCCCGTAGCATTACTGCTAACTGGGTTACTCCCACTAGTGTGCCACCTGCTGCAAGTATTCGTATTCAGTGGGATACCAACAGTTCCTTTGCACAGAATTGCGCTACAGATACATCATGCCAAGAAACGTCTTTAGCAGCATCAGCAACTAGTTACGCCATCAGCGGGCTGAGAAGCGACACCCGTTATTATGTGCGGCTACGCACTTCCAATCAAAACGGTCCTAGTGCATGGTCGCAGGCAGCATCAATTGAAACTGGCACTCCAGTACCTCCCACAGGCGTTGCCGCAGCTGAAGATGCTGACAATATCCGGCAATTAGACATCACTTGGACTTATGCCACAGAAACCGGCAAGCCAGCAGCTACTGGCTTTAGAATTCAATACCGCAGAGTTGCGTCAAGCAGCTGGAGCAGCCGAAGTGTTTCACTGGCTCAAGCTGACTATGATGCTCCTGAAGGCGATACGGCAGGTGCCTACACGCTTACTGGCCTTACTAGCGGGGTGGAATATGAGGTGCGCGTGTTGGCACGCAACAACTACGGTGACGGCCAATGGTCGGAACCTGTTAAAGCAACACCTGGCAGTTCGTTCATCCCCAGTAGCGTAATCCTGTCACAAGGTACCCTGTCCAACGACAATGTCACCATTACAGCTTCATGGAGTCCCCCTAGTAGCTCTTTGACCGTCAACAACTACACAGTGCAATGGCGTACTTGTGGTGCCACTGGTGGTAGCTGCGGTAGTTGGAGCAGCAGCAGAACTACCGATGCAGACGAGACCAACGATGCTGCTTCAGCTTTTAGAAGCTCACTGCGAGATGATATCTACTACCAAGCTAGGGTTAGAGCTAACGGTGCCTCCTCTGCTGGTGGCAACGGGGCTTATGCAGAGTCTCCTAAATACCTTGTGGAAATCGACGATAACGATACAGCTAGGGACCGCACCGACGACACGATCACACTGACCGAGTTGTCCTAGCTAGCCGAACAGGTTTTCTATATCAAAGTTTTCTATATCAAATGAGCTGTCTAGCTAGGGCTATTTTATAGCTTTAGCTAGCGCTTTTTTCTAGGATGTGGATACCACAGCTTGAACCTAAACCAATTACATGCGCTAGCCCTACATTGGCACCCTCAATTTGACGATCACCAGCCTCACCGCGCAAGTGTGTAGCCACCTCATAAACATTAGCTACACCAGTAGCGCCAATCGGATGCCCCTTAGATATCAAACCGCCAGAAACGTTGACAGGCGTTTCGCCATCGCGCCACGGGCCGCCTCGGTCGATAAAGTCTCCTGCACCGCCCGGCTCGCACAAACCCAGGTTGTCGTAGTGAATTAACTCTGCTGTAGCAAAGCAGTCATGCAACTCCACTAGGCTTAAATCGCCCGGTGCCACACCAGACTCTTCATAAGCAGCTTGCACAGCGTTGCGGGTTAAGGTGTTCACATCGGGCTGCATAGCGTTAGACTCCACGTAAGGGTCGCTAGTGAGCACCGAAGCAGATATCTTTACTGCACGGGCTCGCTGGCTTGCGCTAAGCGAAGCTAACCGTTCTTCGCCTACTAGTACACAAGCTGCTGCGCCGTCACCAGTAGGACAGCACATCAACAAAGTATTAGGATACGACTGCATGGGTGATTCCATCACCTCTTGCAAGCTGAACTCTTTTTGATATTGAGCTAGAGGATTCAATGTGGAGTGGGAATGATTCTTTTGCGCTACCTTCGCAAACTGCTCAAACCCCACACCGTCGTTGTCGTTGGCATACTCCATGCCTGCTTGTGCGAACACTCCAGGCATTGTGTCAGTGCCTAATATGCCGTCTATAGGCATTACCGCCCCGTAACGACCAGAAGGCTCATACACATTTTTTTCGGCACGTTCACCTCCCGCCAACAATCCCATCTTGCCCATTTTCTCTACGCCGAGAGCTAAACCCATGTCAACCTCACCGGCGCGAATGGCCATCACCACAGTGCGAATAGCTGTAGCACCTGTAGCACAAGCATTGGCCACGTTGTAAACGGGAATACCAGTTTGCCCAATCTGCTTTTGCACTTGCTGACCCATACCGGCACCAGCCTGCAGCAAAGCCCCACAAGCCAGTATCTCCATGTCTGTAATGCTTACGCCACCGTCTTCTAGCGCACCTAGAGCCGCTGTGGAAGCTAAATCAACTGCGTCTTGATCTGCGTAGCGTCCAAACGGGGTCATGTAAGTTCCTAAAACCCAAACATCTTGTGGCATAGCTAGCTCCTAACTTAAGTTTGTTGTTGGTAAGTGTGTGTGTATTTGTTTGTGTAGCTTGTTGCTTGCCCTTAGACAGGAGCGTAGCCAAAAGCCACCGCTTCTTTTCCTTCGTCATCTGTGCCCGCCACATAGGTTTCTAGCTGAACTTTCATGCCCAGCACCACCTTATCTGGATCGGGTTCAACATTAAGAAGGTTAGAGCGCACCGAAACACCGTCATCTGTCAACACGATGGCCGACACATAAGGTGTAGGCACAGAAGGGGCAGCACGATGAACAATGCTAAAAGTTCTGAGAGTACCAGTATTGCTCACCCGGACCTCTCTAAACTCCTGGGCCCCACAGTGAGCACATGCGTTGCGCCGTCCAAAATAACGCGCCCCACAGTTCGTACACTCATGAGCTTGTAGGTAAGGCTCAGAGCCCAGTACAAGATAATTCACCAATGGTATCTGCATAATCAGTACCCTA
Source organism: Candidatus Poriferisocius sp. (assembly GCA_965221865.1). Classification (GTDB taxonomy): domain Bacteria; phylum Actinomycetota; class Acidimicrobiia; order Acidimicrobiales; family Bin134; genus Poriferisocius. Next base: position 2,515,716 of record OZ244918.1, on the reverse strand, counting down.
ACCCATAGCCCAGCATCAAGCTAAAACCGTACAAGCTCACATTATCGACTGACATCACTTAATGGGGTCGTAATGAACAACTTCGTGCAAAGGCCGCCACGGGCGCCTAGCTGATGCGCTCCGCCTTGCTGTATTACCGTCTGGATTACCGTTTGGGTTGGGGTAGCCAAGAGCAATGGTCCCCACTACGGCGTACTGTTTGGGAATATGAAACCTTGCTTTTACGGCTTCTTCATAAGAAAAAACCCCAAAAAAGCAGGCTCCTAGCTCATTAGCTGATGCTCCCAAAAGCAGGTTCTGTATAACCATGCCAGCATCTACCCACCAATAAGGCACATCCCACGCAGCTAGGCTTGTTCCTAGTTCAGTATAAGCTTTGTTAGGTTCGCTGTAGCGCCGCAAATAACGTTTAGGATCGGTAAGAATCAGCACCAGCACTGGTGCTTGCAGCAACCCAGGGTAGCTAAAATCTACACGGCGTTGCGGGGTCATGGTTGTGTCCCAATACTCTGTAGGGTTGGTAACCACAAAGAACTCCACCGCTTGTGTATTGCCTGCAGACGGTGCCCGCCGAGCTTGGTCTAACAGTTCAGCTAGCAAGCCTTGAGGCAAAGCATCTGCTAAAAAATCACGGCACATAGGCCGCCTTTTAGGAACTGGTTTTACAGGCAACACATAATGCTGGTCTATCTAGCGTTGGCTAACTGTATTTGAGCAGCTAACTGTATTTGAGTAGGTCTTCGGCCATAATCCAGCCAAAAGCTACTAAAGTATCGCCGTTAGCGCGATCTAGGTTGTCAAACAAGGCCACCACAGATGCAGCAACGCCCTCAGGCTTAAGTGATTCATAGTCCAACAAACAACCCTGATTGTCGTCGCCGACTAAATGAAAATCTCTATCCTGATAACGGCCTTCACTGATTCCAAAACGTTTCACCAAACGCCGCCCCCAAGCTCTTTCCTCGCCTGATGCCTTGTGACCCGGTCGCGGCACAATATCTACCAACGGTTTGAAAGCCTCAAAGCCACTTGGATTGTCAAACTGTGTGCCTATCAAAACATCCTCGTCTGGAAAAGCCATCAACGCCCGGTGCAGTTGTGCATCTACAAGATGGCGCAGCACTGCAGTACGTTTAGATGTGCGAGCTACTGACGCCAAAGCCAGTAATACGCAAGGCGTGCCACCGATACGTTCCAAAGTAGAAAACGCAAACCCGCGCAGCTTGCCGCTTTCACGAACGGTAGTAATAAGCACCCACTTCTCAGTTTGTTTAGACAACAGCCCGACAGAAAAAGGGTTAGGTCCGTCAGCGCAAATGTCGGCCATTTCAGCCAACTCAGCGTCGGTAGCTGCTGTACAGTCCTTGGTTTCAACATCCATTGACATTGCGCTGCTAGTCCTCCTAGCTATTTACTATTCTGCGGACTTTGCCCGCTGCCCCCTCTATAGTCCACCAAGTCAAGCTACTTCAGCGCAAACCCATTCCCTAATGCAGGGATTTTGCAACCACAACCCCTCAAAAACGACCCTGCTATGAACTAAGCAGCTACTACCACAGCGTCACCCTAGTTGTAGTGTCCGTAGAGGTTGTTAGCTCCGTTTTTGGGTGAGCCTGTTGTGTCAGTGTGGTGGTTATTAACTGTTGCTTTGAGCTAAGGAGGCTTAATGTCACATTTTAATGCACGTTTGACTCCTGTGGGTAGGTTGTTGGTTGTTGCGCGGATTCAAGTTGGGATGCCGCAGGCTCATGTGGCTGCGTAGATGGGTGTTTCGCGGGCTGTTGTGGCCAAGTGGTGGCAAACTGAAGGTGAAGTTGGTTTGGTGGATCGGTTGTCAAAGCCTCACCGGTCTCTGAGGCGTATTAGTGCTGCGGTTGAGGTTAGGGTGTGCGGGTTGTGTTGTTGGAAGCGTTGGAGGCCTGTTCGTATAGCAGTCCGACTGAAAATGTGAGCGTCTACAGTTCACCGTGTTTTGGTGTGTAACGGTTTGAGATGCCTTTCAGGGTTAGACCGGTCTACTGGTAAGGTGATACGCCGCTACGAACGAGCTGAACCTGGTGATCTGATACATATTGGACATCAAAAAAGTAGGTAAAATCTTTCACCAAACCCTACCAACCCCAAACCAACACCAAACACCAAACGGTTCAACCGCACCCTCACAAAAGAATTCCTACACAACTACAAACCCAAAACGACAACCCGACCACAAACATCGACACCAAACATGAACACACCACCACAACCCCCCACCAACACCACACCACCACCAGCGACACACCCGCACCACGCATAAACAACCCCTACGGACACTACACCTAAGCAGCTACCACAGCATCGCCCTAAGTTTTTGACGTAAAACTTACAATCACAACCAACCTGCTATGAACTAAACAGCTACCACAGCATCGCCCTAAGTTTTTGACGTAAAACTTACAATCACAACCAACCTGCTATGAACTAAACAGCTACCACAGCATCGCCCTAAGTTTTTGACGTAAAACTTACAATCACAACCAACCTGCTATGAACTAAACAGCTACCACAGCATCGCCCTAAGTTTTTGACGTAAAACTTACAATCACAACCAACCTGCTATGAACTAAGCAGCTACCACAGCATCGCCCTAAGTTTTTGACGTAAAACTTACAATCACAACCAACCTGCTATGAACTAAGCAGCTACCACAGCATCGCCCTAAGTTTTTGACGTAAAACTTACAATCACAACCAACCTGCTATGAACTAAGCAGCTACCACAGCATCGCCCTAAGTTTTTGACGTAAAACTTACAATCACAACCAACCTGCTATGAACTAAGCAGCTACCACAGCATCGCCAAACATTTCCCGTAACACACCCACCACGCTGCTAGAGGCATTTAGCTTATACGCTGCGGGCAACTTGACAGCTTGGGATTCGCCGACCAACAAAAACACCTCCGAGTTGCCGGGGTGCTCGTCAATCAAATCTTTTAGTTTTTCTAAACCCTCTTCTCCCAAACCTTTAGACCCAAACCGAAGTGTGACCGGTGCCATACCTACAGCAGCTTTTGAATCTACAACCTCAATGCCAAAGCAAATAACCTTAGTAGCTTGGTCTCTGCTCTCTAAACGGCCGTTTACTATCACCACCCGATCATCTCTGAGCTTGTCACCATGCTCAGCCATAGATTTAGGAAAAACGGTTACCTCTATAGACCCATACAAATCTTCTAAATCAAACGAGGCCATCAGGTCACCTTTGCGTGTCCAACGTTTCCGCAAATTGCTTACCACCCCGCCTACCCGCACTGAGATTTCCTCATTCGCTCCTTCTAAATGATCTAGGCGTTGGCAACCTTTGCGTAAGAAATACTCTTCCATACCCATCAAAGGGTGGTCTGACACGTAAAGCCCCAACATTTCTTTTTCTATAGCCAGCAAACGGCTCTTTTCGAACTCTTCATCCGAAATTGGGATACGCGTATTCGCGGAATCCTCTGCGCCTTGCTCAAACAAGCTCATCACGCCAGCGCTGCGTTCTTTTTGCCGCAGAATACCTCTTTGCACAATGTCCTCAAAAGAAAGCAACAAGCCCTGGCGCGGATGCTTTAGCTGATCAAAGCAGCCACCCTTAATTAGAGCCTCTACAACACCTTTGTTAAGCACCTGTGGGTCTACACGATCGCAAAAATCGTAAAAATCTGTATACGGCCCACTGTCACTGCGTTCTTGTAGGATCATTGCGGCTGTTGTTTCCCCTACATGGCGAATGGCAGACAAACCAAACGAAATGGCTCTTTTGCCATCAGCAATTTCTACTACGGCAAAACCCGACTCCGACTTGTTAATATCTGGCGCGAGTACTTGCAGCTTCATTTGCCGGCACTCAGCTAAATACGTTGCTGCTCTGTCCAACTTATTTTTAACACTGCTCAACAAAGCAGCCATGTACTCTGCGGCGTACTGAGCCTTCAGATATGCGCACTGATATGCAATCAACCCGTACCCGTAAGAATGGCTTTTGTTGAAGGCATAGTCGGCAAACTGCTCGATGATGTTAAATAAATCGGTGCCTAGCGCAGCTCCATAGCCGCTTTGGGCACAACCAGCCACAAAAGTGTCACGCTCTTTAGCCATTAACGCACGGTCTTTTTTTCCGCAAGCTTTGCGGAGATTATCGGCTTCGGCCAGAGAGTAACCCGCGAAACGCTGTGCTACACGCATTACGTTTTCTTGATAGATCATCAAACCGTAGGTATCGTCCAAGATGTCTGTGGCGTCTTCGTGAAACATGGTGACTGGCTGCCGTTTGTTTTTGCGGTCGGCATAATCGATATGCATGTTGGCTGCCATAGGCCCAGGGCGATATAGGGCAACTAAAGCGGCTACATCATCAAAACAGTTGGGCTTAAGCGACTTAATCAACGAGCGCATAGGCGGGCTCTCTAGCTGAAACACTCCCACAGTGTCGCCTCGAGATAAAAGCTCATAGGTAGCTGTATCGTCTAACGGCAGGTTGTCGATATCTGGTCGATGGTTTTGCGACTGCTCAATTAAATCTAAGGCATCTTCTATCACATCTAGATTGCGTAGCCCCAAAAAGTCCATCTTCAGCAAGCCCAACTCCTCCACAGCATGCATTTCATACTGTGTGACAATGGGAGCATCTTCGGCCTTAACTCCCTGAGATGGCTTACGCTGGATAGGCACATACTCTGTTAAAGGCTCTTTGGTGATCACCACGGCTGCTGCGTGGATGCTGTCTTGGCGACGCAAACCCTCTAGTCCCCTAGCCATATCTATAACCTTGCGAGCATCATCATCTTCTTCGTACATACGACGCAGGTCAGCAGCGGCCATGTAGCCATCTGCATAATCTTCGCTTTTGTCCATGCAAGCCCACAACGGTGTGTCACGACCTAAAACCAGCGGTGGCATTGCCTTAGCCAGCTTGTCGCCCAGCGCATAAGGTAAAGCCAACACACGGGCGCTATCACGTACTGCGGCCCGAGCTTTTATCGTGGAAAAAGTAATGATCTGCGCAACATGATCCTCGCCATACTTTTGAGATGCGTAGCGAATAATCTCCTCCCGACAGCGGGAGTCAAAGTCCATGTCTATGTCCGGCATAGAGACTCGTGATGGGTTCAAAAAGCGTTCAAACAACAGGTCGTAGCGAATTGGATCTAAATCGGTGATCCACAAGCAATACGCCACCGCGCAACCAGCAGCACTACCTCTGCCAGGTCCCACGCGAATGCCCTTTTCACGGGCATAGCGAATTATGTCCCAAATAATCAAAAAATAAGAAGAAAAACCCATGTCGGAAATCACCTGTAGTTCGTAAACTAAACGGTCCGACATCTCCTCAGTTAGCTCATCACCCCAACGTTGTTTTGCGCCTTGCAAGGTAAGGTCTCGCAGATACGCATCTGAGCCTTCATAAGCATCTGGTATTGGAAAATCTGGCAACTGAGGTTTGCCAAACTCAATCTCTACATTGGCCCGCTCTGCTACTAGCAGCGTGTTGTCACAAGCCGGTTCTACATCTGCAAACACCTTACGCATCTCAGCTGCTGTTTTTAGATAGTGGTCGTTACCATCAAACTTGAACCGCTTAGCATCTGTCACTAGCGAGCCTGTCTGCACACACAGCAAGCAATCATGGGCTTCAGCATCGCCGCGGTGCGTGTAATGACTGTCGTTGGTGGCTAAAAGAGGCGCATCAATTTCTTTGGCAATCCGAATCAGATCAGGGTTAGTGCGTATCTGATCGGCGATGCCATGGTCTTGTATCTCTACAAACAAGTTGTCTTTGCCGAAAATTTCTTGCAAACGAGCGGCTTTAGCTCGTGCCCCTTTATAGTCCTCACGCAGCAAGGACTGCAGCACATGGCCTCCTAAACAACCGGTTGTGGCTATAAGCCCGTCGCTGTGGTCGGCTAACAACTCCCAATCCAACCTCGGCTTATAGTAGTAACCCTCCAGAAAAGCTCTGCTAGATAGCTGAATTAAGTTCTTATATCCAGTGTTGTTTTCAGCGAGCAGGGTGAGATGATAATAAATCTTTTGCCCTTCAGCAGTGCTACCGCCGCTGTCGTCTACCCTGCCATGGCGAGGCGGACGGCTGCGACGATCCTCGTGAGCCATATAAGCCTCAAACCCAATGATGGGCTTTACCCCCTCAGCTCGACAGGCCTTATAAAAGTCCACAACCCCATACATGTTGCCATGATCTGTAATGCCTAAAGCAGATTGGCCGTCGGCTGCGGCTGCGGCTACCAAATCCCCAACCCGCGAAGCTCCGTCTAAAATTGAATATTCGGTGTGTACATGCAGGTGAGCAAAGGAACTAGGCATCGTTATCCGCTAGAGATATGTTCCCATAGCCCGGTCTCTTGTAGCTCCTGCTCCCGGTGGTAGTTCAGCACGCATATTGGCTAGCTGCTTTTGCGCTGAGATTTGCTGGGCAAACAAGGTGGCCTGAATGCCCTGCACTAAACCTTCTAACCAGCCCACAAGCTGCGCTTTAGCTACCTGTAGTTCTGCTTGCGTGGGTAAATTATCGTCGGGGAAAGGCGAGATGAGGCGATCTAACTCTTCTTGCAACTCAGGTGATAATGCTGAGCCTAACTCTGCTATAGAGGTGGTGTAGATGTCACGTAGCCGGTCGCGGCTGGATTCATCTAACGAAGACTGACGCACCTCATCTAAGAGCTGTTTCATCATGGTGCCAACGCGCATCACTTTGGCAGGCTGTTCGATGGTCTCAGCGCCTGCAGGGGTTTCAGCGCCTGTAGGCAATTTTTCAGGTGTGGTTTCGCCAGCTGAGGCTTCTGCAACTACCTCAGCGGCTTCGGGGTTTGACAGGTTTGATTCTTTAGACATATTTGGCAATCTACCCCACTAATAGGCAACTCAAGCAAGCATCTTAGAAACGAGTGCCAAACGCGCCAAGGCAAGGCACTAAAACCTCTGCAGATGTTAGCGATCCGTGTCGGCCAATCAGCTTGAAACGCTTGGTTTCGTTTGATTTTTTGTTTTTTCTACGGTCTTGCGCCACAAAAGCAACTGCTTCGTAAGGCACTAAGGCAACATCGCCCATCCGCTGGCGTGCTTGCGGGCTCACATAATGGCCAAACCAGCCTTCGTCTATTAGCTGCTGCTTTGTTATCACAGCCCCGTATTGTGCGTACTGAGCCTGAGCCGTCTCCAACAAGGCCTGTTGGCGCCCTGAACGAGCGTGCAGCCAGCGAAAGCGAGCCTCTCCAGAAGTAAACGCTGTAAGCCCATTCAACTCACGAGACAGCGTAATTTTATTGTCGCCAACATGTACTTGACCATGATCAGCTACCAGCAACAACGCTGCTTCTGGTGGCAAAATACTAAGTAGTTGCGCTGCTATTTGATCTACTGCTTGATACTCTGCATCTAAGTGTTCGGCTAACCCGTACTCATGTGCAATACGATCTGGGCCGTCGTAATACAGGTATAGCAGTGGCTCGCCTTTGTCTACCAAATGTTTCACTTCAACAAAAATAACGCTGTTTAGCTCATAGCCAATGTAAGCCACTCCATCTAAATACGCGCGCGTAAAACCACTATTTTTGTAATCGTTACGCCCAACCACTGATACTCGCCGTCCCATGAAAGCAGGCACAGTTTGTATCTCCTCTGGCGCGATGCGCTTGCAAGCATCAGCACCATTTTTGGCTGTTGTCCAACGAAGCGTGTTGACAACCTCTCCTTGCATGTAAACCTGATAGCCAATAAGCCCATGTGTACCCGGGGTAGCACCTGTAACTAATGAGGTAAGAGCTGTAGTGGTGGTGGTTGGAGCTACCGTTGTAATGGGTCCACCCTGCATTGCAGCCAGCGTTGGGGTGAGATGTATGCGCTTTTGAAGATGTTCCCAGCCCATACCATCTACCAAGAATAAAACAACCTGCTTGGCTTGTTGAACTGGAGTGGGCAACCAATCGCAAATTCCTGGTGGCCCCAGCAAAGCAGGCACAACGTTGCTTAGACATGCCCCTTGATAGTCGGGCAGCACGGGGAATATCTGAGCAGGGTTAGTGTTTGTAAGAGTTTCCACGAAAATACTCTACTCCTACCCTACGTCAGCTATTACTTGGTGGCTTTAGCCGTGACAATAGCTAAGCAAGTTTGTCATATCTTCAGGCAAAGGGGCAGAAAAGCTGACATGCTTACCACTGCTGGGATGGTTGAAGCTGAGAGTCTGAGCATGTAGCGCTGGTCTGTTCAACAAAGCCACTGTGGGGCCTCCATACAATTCATCGCTCACTAAAGGATGCCCAATCGCTGCTAAATGAACTCTGATCTGATGTGTACGACCGGTTTCTAAATGCAACTCTAGCTGAGTCGCATCACGCACCTCGCTCATGATTTTGGCTGATGTTCCCACCGATAAACGCGCCAGCACCTCATAATGTGTGCGGGCTTCTCGCCCAGATGCTACTACCGCCATCTTGGTGCGGTGCCGTGGTGAGCGTCCTATAGGAGCATCAATCACCCCCTTGTCATCGCTCAACCAACCTTTCGTGAGGGCTATGTAGCGCCGCTGAACCTCTCGCCTACTCAACGCAGCGGTTAATATCTCATACGCCAGCTGGGTGCGAGCTGCCATGAGCACTCCAGAAGTGCCTTTATCCAAGCGATGCACGATGCCTGGCCGATCAGGGTCGCCTACCTGTGCAATCTCAGGGTAGCGGTGCAACAAACCGTTGAGCATGGTGCCAGTGCGGTTGCCAGAACCCGGGTGAACCACCATATCAGCAGGCTTGTTAACCACCACTAAGTGCTCATCTTCGTATAACAGTTCCAAGCTAACCGACTCATCAGGCAAAAGATCACAGCTAAGCACAACAGGAAGCTCTGCTAACCTCACCTGATCGTTTATGCAGACGCGCTGTGAGCGTGTCTGCGCTGTCACCCCGTTCAACGTCACTTTGCCGTTAGTAATCAAACGTGACGCTTCGGCTCTACTGCACTCCCATAACAACGCAACTGCACGGTCTAAACGTTCACCCTCTAATGCAGCTGGCACAACAACTTGCGCAGACCAGGTGTCAAGCACTTTTTGTCCCTGCTGCAGGCTGACGCCTAGCTGTTACAACCAAAGCAACAGCAGCAATCACTATGGCCGCATCAGCAACATTAAAAACCGGCCACCACTGCAAGTCGATAAAGTCCACTACCGCACCACCCAAAAAACCATCTCCAGACCGAAAAGCCCGATCCACTAAGTTGCCTATTGCCCCGCCTAAAATCATGCCCGAAAAAAGCGGAGACACAGGCAAACGCCGACCTCCCCAGCTAGCCCACGTCACACCTACAACAAACAGCAAAGCTAAAACCGCGATATAGGTATCTAAACTTTGCCCTAAACCAAAAGCGGCACCGGTATTGCGAACCAAGTTAAAGCGTAGTGTCCAAAATAGGTTTATGTTGCGGTCGGCTAACGTTTCAAGCGCCCACCACTTAGAAAGCTGGTCTGTAGCTACCACGAAGGTTGCCACCCCCAACAAAATCAAGTTGTGGCGGCGAGCTTTGTGCTCGAGGTGTGTTTGGCTAAAACCCACCGGCTTTATATTCAACCCGCTCGGTTGCCCAAGGAATAGCATTGAGCCGCTGACGTGGGATTGGCTTGCCTGATGCTATACACACCCCGTAGGTGCCTTCATCTATGCGCCGCAGTGCAGCATCTATCTGCTCTACTGCATCGCGCGCTTGGGCGCTTAAGGCTAAATCTCGCTCACGCTCAACAGCTAAGGTATCGCCCTCACCAGATTCTTCATCAAACTGCACATCGCCTGGTTCTCGCTCTTCTACTAAAGAATCTGCTTCTGCTTTGAGACGGGTAGCCGATGTGATGTAGCGACCCCGCTCTTCTAATAGCAGTTTGCGCTGCTTTTCTAAATACTTCGCATCAAACAAAGGCTTGACAGCAGCAGTCTTTTTTGTAGTGGCTTTAGCTGCCGGTTTTCTAGCAGTGGTCTTAGCTGTAGTCCTTTTGGCAGTAGCCTTTTTGGCCGTCGTTGTCTTAGCCGCGGCAGGCTTTTTCACAGCGGTCTTGTTAGCTGAAGCCTTAGCAGATGCTGCAGCAGGTTTCTTAGCCGCAGTTTTCTTAGCCGTGGTCTCAGCCGCAGGTTTAGTAGTAGCCGCAGACTTTTTCGCTGTGGTCTTTTTAGCCGTCGTTGCCTTCGTTGCCGCAGGCTCTTTAGCCGTAGTCTTTTTAGCCGTAGTCTTTTTAGCCGTAGTCTTAGTAGTAGCCGCAGGCTTTTTCGCAACAGTCTTTTTGGCCGTCGTTGCCTTCATTGCCGCAGGCTCTTTAGCCGTAGTCTTAGTAGTAGCCGCAGACTTTTTCGCTGTGGTCTTTTTGGCCGCAACAGGCTTCTTTGTAGTAGCCTTTTTAGCTGTCGCCGTCTCAGCCGCAGGTTTAGTAGTAGCCGCAGACTTTTTCGCTGTGGTCTTTTTAGCCGTCGTTGCCTTCATTGCCGCAGACTTTTTCGCAGTGGACTTAGCCGCAGGCTTAGAAGTAGCGACAGACTTTTTCGCAGTAGCCTTACTAGCCGAAGCCTCAGCAGATGCCGCAGCAGGTTTCCTTGCAACAGGCTTCTTCGCCGCAGCAGGCTTCTTCGCAGTCTTAGCCGCAGTCTTAGAAGTAGCGACAGATTTTTTCGCAGTAGCCTTACTAGCCGAAGCCTTAGCAGATGCTGCAGCAGGTCTCTTCATAGTAGCTTTCGCTGCAGCAGGTTTCTTAGCAGCAACAGGCTTCTTCGCAGTAGTCTTTTTGACCGTCGTTGCCTTCGCCGCAGCAGGCTTTTTCGCAGTGGGCTTAGCCGCAGGCTTTTTTGCAACAGATTTTTTGGTATTTGACTTTGTAGCAGGCATCAGGTCGCAAAGTTTACCCGCAATAACCAAAAAGTGTTGGCATCAGCCACCACATCGTCCAAATAATGCCAAAAATATCTTTTCTGCAAGGTATTTTAATGAGTTGACGCTGCGCTGGGAGGCCCGTTGCCAAACTTTGCCAACCCTTACCCTAAGGTTGATCCCAAACCCCACTTCCCCGATATTGAGCAAAATGTGCTCAAGTTATGGGCTACCCAAAACACCTTCAAGCAGTCTGTGGAGAACCGTCGCAGCGGCGCCCACGGTGAAAACGAATACGTGTTCTATGACGGCCCCCCGTTTGCTAACGGTTTACCTCATCACGGCCACCTGCTCACCGGCTATGTCAAAGATGTCATCCCCCGCTATCACACCATGCGGGGACGTCGTGTGGAACGTAGGTTTGGTTGGGATTGCCATGGTCTGCCCGCCGAAATGGAAGCTGAACAAGAACTAAAGGTGTCTGGGCGAGCCGCTATTAGCAACTTCGGTATCGATAATTTCAACGCATACTGCCGCCAATCAGTGCTGCGCTACACCCAAGAATGGGAAAACACCGTCACCCGCCAAGCCCGCTGGGTGGACTTTGCTGCTGATTACAAAACTATGGACTTGTCGTACATGGAATCGGTCATGTGGGCTTTTAAAACCCTCTGGGACAAAGGTCTCATCTACGAAGCAAACCGTGTGATGCCCTACTCGTGGGCTGCAGAAACGCCGCTTTCCAACTTTGAAATCCGCTTGGACGACGCTACAAGACCCCGCCAAGACCCTGCCATCACCGTTGCGTTTACGCTAGAGCCTCAAAAAGGCGACCCCGGACCAATGCAAATGCTTGCTTGGACCACCACACCGTGGACTCTTCCTTCAAATCTGCTGCTCATAGTAGCTCCTGATGTGGATTATGTGATTGTGGAACAGCACCCCAATAACCACCACAAAAACAACCAGCAAAGCAACCCAAACAACCAGCCAAATTATTTTGTACTAGCCACAGATACCTTAAAAAACTATAGCCCTGAACTAGATGAAGCCCGTGTTGTAGGCACGGTAGCTGGCCGCAACCTGATTGGGCGCAGCTACAAACCCTTGTTTGATTATTTCGCCCATCTGTCCAACCCCGAACCACCACATGAGCCTGCGTTTCGAATAGTGGGTGCCGACTTTGTGGACACTAGCGAAGGAACAGGTATCGTTCACGCTGCCCCTGGTTTTGGTGAAGACGACCAACAAGTAGGTGAGGCAAACGGTGTACCGCTTGTAGTGCCAGTAGACGATCGGGGCTGCTTCACATCTGCGGTACCAAACTGGGCAGGGATAAACGTGCTCGAAGCCAACGCAGACATCATCGCCTACCTTAAAACTCAAAGACGAATACTCCGTCATGCCACCTATGAGCACAACTATCCGCACTGCTGGCGCACTGATACACCAATCATCTACCGCGCTCTTAGCTCGTGGTACGTGCGAGTATCCGAAATACGCAACCGCATGTTAGAACTAAACCAGCAGATCAACTGGGTGCCTAACCATGTTCAAGATGGCCGTTTTGGCACCTGGCTTACAGGCGCCCGTGACTGGTCAATCAGCCGCAACCGTTTTTGGGGATCTCCCATACCGGTGTGGCGCAGCGACAACCCTGACTACCCGCGTATTGATGTATACGGCAGCTTAGATGAGATTGCGCAAGACTTTGGGGAACGTCCCAAAGACCTGCACCGACCTTTTATCGACCAGCTCACCCGCCCAAACCCTGATGATCCTAGCGGCAAGTCTATGATGCGACGGGTGCCCGAGGTGCTGGACTGCTGGTTTGAGTCGGGTTCCATGCCCTTTGCGCAAATCCATTACCCCTTTGACAATAAAGAGTGGTTTGATAATCACTTTCCAGCTGATTTCATCGTGGAATACATCAACCAAACTCGCGGCTGGTTTTATACCCTGCATGTGCTAGCTACTGCCCTGTTCGACAAAGCAGCCTTCAACAATGTCATCTGCCACGGCATTGTGTTAGACAAAAAAGGCCGCAAGCTATCCAAAAAACTAAAAAACTACACTGAACCTGCCGAAGTGTTTGCCACACAAGGTGCCGATGCCCTGCGCTGGTACTTAATGAGTTCCCCCATCGTGCGAGGTGGGGATTTACGTCTCAACGACGCAAGCATCGAAGAGGTTCTACGTCAGGTAATGATCCCAATCTGGAACGCTTATTACTTCTTCACCCTCTACGCCAACGCAGATAACATCACTGCCAAAACTCAAGAACAAGCCGGGCCCGTAGCCCCCACAGACCTATTAGATCGCTACATCCTAGCTAAGACACGGCTGCTCATTGAAGCTGTTACTGCCCGTATGGATGCATACGACTTGCCTGGAGCTACCGCGTTGTTGGAAGGTTTTGTGGACTCGCTAAACAACTGGTACATCCGCCGCAGCCGCGACCGCTTCTGGGCACCAGCCAAACCTGCATCAGCTCAAGACAAACAAAACGCCTACGACACCCTGTATACAGTTTTAACCTGCCTCAGCAGGTTGCTAGCGCCCTTTTTACCATTAATAGCCGAAGAGATTTATCGGGGCCTCACCTCAGAAACCAGCGTACATTTATGCGACTGGCCCAACCCTGATCACATCTATGGCGACCCTGAACTAGTTGAGGTTATGGATACGGTGCGCGATGTTTGTTCTGCTGGCTTACGGGTACGTGAAGACACAAGCATACGCGTTCGCCAACCCCTACTGAGTTTGACCGTGGCTGGCCAACGCACCGCTGCTATCACAGATTTTGCTTCTCTCATAGCCGAGGAAGTGAATGTGAAAGAAGTGTGTTTCAGCGAGGAGCTAGCTGCTTTTGGACAGTTCACGTTACGACCTAACGGACAAGTGCTAGGCCCTCGCTTAGGTAAAGAAGTTCAAAAAGTGTTTGCTGCAGCCAAAGTTGGGCAATGGACAACTAACAGCGACAACAGCATCGCTATAGCTGGACATACTCTAGTTGAAGATGAGTTTGAACTTGCCCTCAACCCTGTAGAGGGAACTGCGGCGGCAGCTCTGCGGAGCAACGATGCGTTGGTGTCGCTAAATACTACAATCACCCCAGAGTTGGCAGCAGAAGGGATCGCACGCGACGTAGTGCGAGTCGTTCAATCCGAACGCAAAGAACTAGACCTACAGGTAACCGACCGAATACATCTTTGTATCACGGCCACTCCTGCAATCATCGAAGCATTAGCTGATCACAAAAAGTATGTGAGCGAACAAGTTTTATCTGTAGGAGAGATCAAACTGCAAGCACTTACCTCACAACAACCGGCCAACCGTTCCTGCATCGCTATCGATGCGGGAACGCTCATCGTGGAAATAGCAGTAGCCAGCTAAAATTTTGTGCTCACGGCGTGGTGAAGCACTAAGGCTACTGTGTCCAAGTCTCCTGATAGTCGCCTTGTTCCATTAAGCGACGCTCTTCGGCTGATACCTCCACATTGGAGGGGGTCAACAAATATACATGATCGGCTACGCGTTCCATGCGCCCATCTAACCCGTAACAAAGTCCGCTTGAAAAGTCGATTAAACGCCGTGCCACCTCGCGTGTGCTGTGTTGCAGGTTTAGTATTACTGCTAAACCGCTACGAAAGCAGTCACCCACATCTTTAGCATCATCAAACGACATTGGGCTTACCACCGACGGTTTTTTAGTAGTAACCGGTACAGGTCTTACTAAGCTAGGACGCGGCGACTCTGAGCCACCACCCACATCACTAGCGGTGTAACCGCCATGCAAAGGTCGCACTGCACCCGATTCTGAATCCAAAGAATCGAAGCTTTGAGGTGTTGACGACACGAGATGCATATCGTTGTCGTACTCGGGCGACAACTGCTGCCCAAACTCCTCTTCAGTTCCAAAACCAAGCCAATATTTAGTTTTCTGCCACACGGACGACATTTTTTTATCCTTCCTTTGGCAGGTTGTTCTCAACTACTTGTGATACACACCACAACTGATGTTACCCCTAATCGCTAACATTTACATTACAGGCTTTGATAGTACAGGACGGGAACCAAACAATGCTGTCCCAACTCGCACCATAGAAGCACCTTCGCTTACAGCTACCTCCAAGTCGCCGCTCATGCCCATTGATAACTCATCTAAGCCTAGTTTATTTGCCAAAAAAGCTAAACGCCGAAACCCCCCACGCGCATCTGCTAGCGAGGTAGGGTCGCCTATGCCCATCAGTCCTAAGACTTCTAAGCCAAGTGTTTGACAGTGCTCAACTAACGATGCTGTCTTGTGTGGCGCACAACCGCCACGTTTGGCACCGCTTGTGCCAACATCACCAGCTATATCCACCTGCACTAACACTTTGGCGCCTGCAGCACGGCGCGCAATCTCAGTCGCTAGCTCTGTGCGATCTACACTTTGCCAAATATCTACAACACCGGCAAGCTTACGTACCTTGTTGCGCTGTAGCTGTCCCACAAAATGCCAGCGGGGTTTAACGTTGAAGTTCTGTGGTTGAAAATGCTCAGCTTTAGCTAACAGCTCTTGGGCAAAGTTTTCGCCCACATCTTCTAAACCTAAAGACAACGCTGCGCTAATGGCTTGTGGGCCAAATCCTTTGGTGATTGCCACAATTTTTACCCTGTCTCCTCCTGCAGCCAACAAACGCTCACGCACCACGCCTAACCGGTGGGCTACCTCATCAAAACTTAGGTTTGCAGTGTTAAGTGTTTGAGAATTGATAACGCAGGATTCCTAGTGGAGTGGGATTACTGATTGGTTCACTAACTAAAAACCTTTACCGCAAAAAAGATGGGACTTCAAACTCGTCTTCTAATTCTGAGGTAGTTGTCTCGGTGCTGAAAATGTCAGGCACATCTGTGGAGCCTATGGCAGCAGCCGACATGCGGGTGGCTCGTTCTCCTTCCCAACGGTCAAAACCGGCAGCAACAACAATCACTCGAATCGAGTCGCCCATAGCTTCATCCACCACAGTGCCAAAAATGATATTGGCATCGGGATGTGCCACACCTTGAACTATTTCGGCAGCTTCGTTGACTTCCAACATTCCAAGCTCTGGGCCTCCAGCCACACTCAACAAGATGCCACGAGCGCCCTCAATAGAAGCCTCTAACAACGGGCTTGAGATTGCTTTACGAGCGGCACTCGCTGCCCGACCTTCACCAGATGAAACTCCAACTCCTAGCAGAGCTGAACCTGCATCGTGCATCACTGTGCGAACATCTGCAAAATCGGTGTTTATCAAACCTGGTGTGGTGATGAGGTCGGTAATGCCTTGCACCCCTTGCAGCAGCACCTCATCTGCCATACGAAAAGCATCCACAACTGAAGTGCGATCATCTGCAATATGTAGCAAGCGATCGTTGGGGATAACAATTTGTGTGTCCACTTTGTCTTTCAAGTTCAAAATGCCGTTCTCGGCCTGCACGGAACGACGCCGACCTTCAAAACTAAAAGGACGGGTTACCACTGCGATTGTAAGCGCTCCAAGACCTTTAGCTATCTCAGCAATAACTGGAGCCGCCCCTGTACCGGTTCCACCACCTTCGCCGGCGGTTACAAACACCATGTCAGCACCGCTGAGAGCTTCTTCTATGTCTTTGCGATGATCTGCTGCAGCCTCCTCACCCACCTCTGGGTTACTGCCAGCACCTAGCCCGCGGGTCAAATCTCGCCCAATGTCTAACTTCACTTCTGCTGAACTCATCATCAAAGCCTGTGCATCGGTGTTGATGGCGATGAACTCCACGCCACGTAAACCAGCCTCGATCATCCGGTCTACAGCGTTAACACCACCTCCACCTACACCAACTACTTTTATGACTGCCAGATAGTTTTGGGGTTCAACCATGAGCTGCCTCATTCTAATTATTTTCGGCTAACTATTGCCGATTGCTGAAACCTTCACCCTCTACCAATGGTTGATATCAAGATTAGGTTGAGACTTTATTATCTATCCCTCTACTTGAGGTAGAAATAGTTTATGGGCAAATGTTGTTGCTAGTCAAGACAGGAAACTCAGGCACACTTAAATCAATCTGCTCATAACAATTTGAATCTACTTTTTCCAAAAACGTTGCGAGAGCAATGGCTTTGGCTTGAGTGTTCTCAGAACCCCCCCACAAAACCTGGCGGTCAGCAGGTAAAGCCACCACTACCTGATCATCTTGCCAAGATATTGCTCCTATTTCTGTCCCTGCTAAAGGCATCAGAGCCTGACTAGCTTCCACTAAAGGAATTGCCTCAGGTGCAAGCCACCCCCCTGGTTTTGCCACATTACTAACTGCAACAACGGGCAGTTGTTGCTTGCTAGCAACTACCGCTAAAACCCTGCCATGCACATCTACTAAAGCCCAGCGATTATTTACAAAAACTTGCGCTACTGCGGTTCGTTCTGAAACATCTAATGTGATTATGCCACCCCAAGTTTTGCTAGAGCGCACCAAATCAACCCAGGGTAAAGCTGCAACAGCACTGCGTGGCGCTTCCAAATCTAAACCTAACAGCGGAGTTCCTAGCTCTATGCCAGCAGCCTCAATAACAGCTTGAGACCCAGTGCGCTGCGCGCCTATTACCCGAACTTCATCCACATCCAAAAACGAACTCTGAGTAAACCCCCAACCCAAAGCCACAACCACCACTACTGCGCCTGCAGTAATCCAGATGCGTAGCCGGCGACGCGTTATAACGTCACGGCGTCGCTCAGCTATACGCGGCTCTTCAGTCAGCATAACTAATGGGTTTGATCCACCCAGGGGCCTTGTTTAAAACCAACCAGCTTGGTTTCTGGTATTAGCGCTACCGCACACTTAGCTTGAACTTGGTGAAAAACTTCGCACATAAGCGCATAAACATCATCGGCAGAACCGTTGCGATCAGCAACAATAAAATTAGCGTGCTTTTGAGATACCTCTGCAGATCCACAGCGAAACCCCTTTAAGCCAGCTGCTTGAATAAGCCGGCCAGCGTTATCCCCACTGGGGTTAGCAAAAACCGAACCAGCGTTTTGCCCTCCAGGTTGATGCTTTCTACGCCAAGCAACAATCTCAGCAATCTGCGCCTGAGCTTGCGCCGCGTCACCATGATCTAACATAAGCTCAGCGCTCATAACCAAATGATGTGACTCAAGCGCAGAGCTACGGTAGCTCAGATTCAAGCGCGCTTTGTCCCAGCGTTCAACCCTGCCGCAAAACAGATCTGCAACCTGTGCAGAAATCAAAGATGCAGCTATATCAAGCCCATGACCACCCGCATTCATACGTACCCCGCCTCCTAATGAACCGGGCACACCCACTGCCCACTCCAAGCCAGTTAAGCTAGCTGCAGCACTTTGGCGAGCTAGCACAGCTAGGCTTGTTGAGCCTCCAGCACGCAGCTGAATATCGGCAATGTTTATATGGTTAAAACCATGCTCCAACCATATGGCTACGCCATCAAAACCTGTATCAGCAACCAACATGTTGGAACCTTTGCCTACCACTAAGACTTCTACTAGACAGCCGTTTTGGGATGCTAAAACAGCAGCTAGCGCGCCAAAATCAGCATCGGCAGACAGCCTCACCCCAACTCGTGCGGTTCCACCCACCCGATAGGTGGTTTCAGCTCCCAGACTAGGCTCGCGTGTCACGCATGCTGGCCCTAAAACCGCTGCTAAATCCTGGGCTAACTTCTCCCAGTTAGGCACTGTCACCGCCTGCGCTTTAGTGCAGCCATAACCTGAGTTGGAACTTCTGTAATGTCCCCTGCTCCTAAGGTGAGGCACAAATCGCCCGGACGTAACACCTCTGTCAAATGCTCTATCACCTCATCTAGCGAAGCCAAATAGGTTGCATCACTCTTAGGGTGCTGCTCTATGACCGCCTGCCAAATTATTTTGCCTGATACGCCGGGTATCTCCTGTTCACCCGCAGAATAAATATCTGTAAAGATCATCACATCAGCTAGCTCAAAGCTGTTAGCAAAATCTTGCCAAAGATGAAAAGTGCGTGTGTAACGATGTGGTTGAAACGCACAAACAACACGTTCCCATACACCAGCACGAACTGCTCTAAGCGTACAACTCACTTCAGTTGGCAAATGTGCGTAGTCATCTATGAACTCAACATCGGCAACCACACCGCGCCGCTCAAAGCGCCTAGCTACTCCCGCAAAGCTGCCAACGGCTGCAGCTCCGTTTGACACATCTACGCCTAGCTCCAACGCCATGGCTAGCGCACCAACAGCATTCAAAGCGTTGTGCATACCAGCCATTGGCACCATCAGCGGCACCATCTGTTCGTCTTTTACACACACCTCACCTGTGACAGATGTGCTGTTATGGCTAATCGTTTGCCAACGGTAATCGGCCTTTGAACCTGTGCCATACAGCGATCTCTGACACCCATCAGAAGCTGCCAGTGCTCCAGGATCGTCAGCACACACGACTAAGGTGTCGCTAACAGCAACGCAAAACCGCCTAAACTCTGCCCGCAAGTCAGCGCTGTTACGATCGGCACGCAAATGATCTGGTTCCACGTTAGTTACCAACCCATGGCTTGCCTGCAAACATACAAACGTACTATCGCTCTCATCGGCTTCTGCGATAAAGCAGCCAGCACCACCCCAACGAGCCCCGATACTGCCGTCAGCCATGGCTGCCCCCACCAAATAGCTGGGGTTATGATCACAGACGCTCAAAATGTGTGCCAACAAAGCCGTAGTGGTTGTTTTACCATGAGTGCCTGCCACTGCCACCGTAGAACATAACCCAGAAATCGCTGCAAGCAGATCGGTCCTACGCCATACTGCTACAGCGGCTGTCGCAGCAGCACGAACTTCAGGATTATTGTCGCTAACTGCTGTGGAGCGTACCACCAGCTCAGCGCCGTTTATTTGAGCTGCATCATGGCCCACAAAAACCCTTATACCGCCAGCACGCAGCTGCTCAACAATCGCCGAAGCTGCTATGTCGCTCCCACTAACTACCTTGCCCATCTGTTGCAGCAACACTGCTAAAGCCGACATTCCTGCTCCGCCTATTCCAAGCAAATGCACCCGTGACACCTTTTTTAGAAAAAGCAGCTTGGCTGTATCAACCTCCACTAAACCTACATCTAAGCCGCTGCTTTTTACCTCAGACATCTTTGTGGGAATCATCAGCATTCGGCAGCGAAATGTTGTTAGCACGGCCATGATGCTCTAGTAGATCAGCTACCCGATCATCGGCATCTGTATGGCCTAAACTACGGGCGCTATCTGCCATTGCTCGCAACTTCTGCGGGTCTACTAGCAGCGCATCTACCTCCGCTAGGAGTCGTTCTAAGCTGAAGTCTGTGTCGGCAATATGAACGGCTGCTCCTTGCGAAGCCAAGTGCTTAGCGTTAAGCGTTTGGTGATCTCTTGGTGCTTTCGGCAAAGGAACTAGCAACGAGGCAACACCCACAGCACACAGCTCAGCCAAACTTGAAGCCCCAGCTCTTCCCACTATCAGATCGGCTGCTGCGTACACATCAGCCATTTGATCGCAATACGCCACAGCCTGATACTCCAACGCTGCGTTTCCCATAGCAGGGCGCAACGCTGCTAGGTCGTTCCAATCCCGCTTGCCAACAACATGGTAAATGCTGATATCTGCACGCTCAGCTAAGGCGCGCGCTGCTGCAAAAACAATCTTGTTGATTTGAGCTGCTCCCAAAGATCCGCTCACCACGGCTATCAGTACACGTTGTGGGTCTACCCCAAGGGCGGTGCGAGCGCTGCTTCTCTGCGCTTGTGGGTTGACTGTTTTGATCTCAGGGCGTACTGGATTGCCGGTAAACACTGCTGAAGGCAAACCGGTGTCAGGAAACGCTACCGCCGCGGCTTGTGCCCAACGTCCAGCCAACCGGTTAGCTAAACCTGCTACTGCGTTCTGTTCGGCGATTACTAGCGGTATGTTCAGATGTCTCGCTGCTAGCACGCAGGCAACGCTGGCATAACCGCCAACTCCTAGCACCACAGACGGATTCAAACGCCGTAGTAAACCAACGGCTTGACGTATCGCCTGTGCTAGTCCCCAAACAGATTTAGCGTTTTGTAAGCTTATTTGTCTTTGAATGCCACGCCCTGGCAACAAGGTTAACTCAAACCCTGCTGCTGGCACTAGCTCGCGCTCTGCTCCTCTTGCAGACCCTACGAAATGGATCATCTCAGGGCCATATCCACGTTCCACCAAAGCTCGGGCCACGGCTAAACCGGGATGCACATGGCCTGCAGTTCCACCACCAGCAATCACAGCCCACACAGATTTGTTGGATTGTAACTGTAATTCTGACATCAAACCGCTCGCTGGTGACGGGCAATGTTCAACAAAATACCGGCAGCAGCCATGCTAGTAATTAAAGAAGAACCACCTACCGACAAAAACGGTAAAGGCACACCAGTTACTGGCACCCATCCCAACACCGCAGCAATGTTCAACAACGCTTGAGTACCTACCCATGCGGTGATACCGGTAGCTAGCACCTGTCCGAAGCGGTCGCCGCTTTTGATAGCCACCCAAATACCACAATAAATGAAACCTACAAACAACAACAACACAAACATAGCTCCCACCCATCCCATCTCTTCGGCTAGCACTGCGTAGATGAAATCAGTTTGAGCTTCTGGCAAAAATCCCCACTTAATACGGCTCTCACCTAAACCTAAACCTGAAACACCCCCCGACGACACCCCCACCCGAGCTTGAATAGTCTGCCAACCTGCATCTAAAGGATCAGACCATGGGTCTAACATGGTTTGGATTCGTGTGCGCCTATAACCAGTAACCCAAGCAACTAAAACCGCAGCAGCACCGCTCAAAAGCGACCAGCACGTAAGTGGTAGCAGCGGTGCCCCAGCAATGTAAAGGCATGCAAACGCTATAACAACTATCAAAACCGGTGTGGCTAAGCTGCGCTGCACCAAAATCAAAGTACACATAGCAGTACACACCACCAAAACCGGGTGAATGGTGACTCGGGCGTTGCGCTCACTGCCCACTTTGTCGGCTAGCCAATAGCCAGCAAAAACAACCATCGCCAGCTTGGCTAACTCCGAGGGTTGAAAGCTGATTGGGCCAACATAAATCCAGCGAGTAGCTCCGTTCACCGATGTTCCAACACCGGGAATTAGCACTAACACTAAAAGCACCAGCGAAAGGCTTACCAAACCCAGCGCGTACTTCTTTATTTGGCGATAATCAAAGCGCATCATGGTGATCAACGCCAACAACCCCACCAAAGTCCACACCAGCTGACGTTGAAAAGTAAAAAAAGTGGACTGACCTGCGTACAAGCTCGTCACAGATGACACAGACAGCACCATCACCAGCCCCACTGCAATTAATGTAGCAACAAGCCCAAATAGCACATAAAACGGGGCAGTAGCACGGCCCGCCGGTGCCGCTAACAAACCCGACAACTTGCGCGAGCGGGCTGGTCTTGAAGGTTGCGTGCTTATAGCGGTCATAGCGTGCCTGCAATCAACTCATCTACTAGGCGGCAAAAGTGTTTGCCTCGCTCAACATAGGAGCCGTACCAGTCAAAAGAAGCACAGCCAGGTGATAAAAGCACCACCTCACCAGAGCGGGCATTTTCTGCAGCTAGCCGTACAGCGGCTGACATAGAACTAGCCACAACAGTGAGACAGCGTCCCGAAAAAGCTTGTTCTACCTCACTAGCAGCCTCGCCAATGGCTATAACAACTCGCAGCGCATCTGCTACCTCAGCTAGGGGCTTTAGGTCTAATCCTTTGTTGCGTCCGCCAGCTATGAGCACTACTTGTGCTGCGGTGCTTGCTTGCGCGCGCACCGCAGCACACACAGCGTGAGGCGATGTGGCCTTTGAGTCGTTGTAGTAACGCACACCAGCGTGAGTTCCCACATGCTGTACCCGATGTTCTAAACCTTTCCAATCCAACATAGCTTGACGTACCGCCTCAGCAGTAACGCCTCCAGTTGTTGCTACAGCAGCAGCAGCCAGCAAATTGGATACCTCGTGAGTTAACGGGTTTTGAAGCTCCGCTAACTCAGCTAACTGCTCTGAACCAGCCCACAAAGCACCATCGACAAGGCGAAAATCGCCTTTGTTATGTCCGAACGTCACCATCTCACTACCTTGAGGCACACAATCCACCACTACAGGATCGTCTAGGTTCACCACCGCTGTTGTCTCAGCACCAGCACCCCGCCAGATTGCTGCCTTAGCAGAGCGATAACTATCCATGCTGCTATGCGAATCCAAGTGATCAGCAGCAAAGTTTAGCCATGCCCCAACCTGTGGCCTATAACAGCTGCTGTACCCTAAACGAAACGAAGATGCCTCCACCACAAAAACTTGCGGCTGCACATTATTGATAGCTTCTACTAAGGGCAT
The DNA here is from genome assembly GCA_965221865.1 of Candidatus Poriferisocius sp. GTDB lineage: Bacteria > Actinomycetota > Acidimicrobiia > Acidimicrobiales > Bin134 > Poriferisocius. The sequence continues at coordinate 2,492,429 of OZ244918.1, read as the reverse complement.
ATCAGTGTTGCCGGCTACGCAGGTAGCAATCCCAGCAGCTTCCAACATGGCAGCAACCATAAGGGTTACTGTGGTTTTGCCATTGGTACCAGTTACCGCTAAATGAGGGCGGTCATCCCACTGCTGAGCTAAATCAAACTCTGAAATCACGCTCACACCAGCTTCGGTAGCTGCCAAAAACACAAGATGAGCTTCAGGCAACCCGGGGGTAGGCACCACCACGTCTGCGTTTGCGACCAGTTCTGCCCATTGCGTAGCAGAGGGCTGCTCAAACAACTCCAACCCTAAACTAGCTGCATGTTTACGGGCGCGCTGAGTGGCCTCACTGTTACCCCACTGCTGAGCCCCATCATCAGCAACTAACACCCGGTGGCCTCGCTCAAGCAGTTGCTTGGCAACTGCTTGGTTGGTTGTAGCATAGCCTGCAAGCAAAAACGCACTTGGCCTCATTCTGCTCCTCCTACTGATACAAAATCAGCGTAGAAAAGCCCCAGCGCTACAGCGGTAAGCAAACCGGCCACAATCCATAAGCGAATGATCACCGTTGTCTCTGGCCATCCCCACAACTCAAAATGATGGTGAATGGGTGCCATGCGAAACACACGTTTTCCAAACACTTTGAAGCTAAATACCTGAATAATCACCGACATAGTTTCCAACACAAACAAGCCACCAATGATGGGTAAAAGCAGGTGGGTGTTAACCGACAGTGCGAAGATTGCTAGCCCAGTGCCTAAAGCTAGCGAGCCAGTGTCTCCCATAAAGATTCTGGCTGGTGCAGCGTTCCACCACATAAACCCTGCTACAGCACCTACCATAGCCGCAGCAATAATAGCTAAGTCCAAAGCGTGGGGTACCCCATAAATGTCTTCGTGCCGAAAAGCCCAAAAGCAGATCACAACAAAGGCTGTATACGCAAACACCGAGGAGCCTGCGGCCAGACTATCTAACCCGTCGGTTAAGTTCACAGCGTTGCTTGTTGCCAAGATCAACACAACCACCCACACACCCCAGCCCCAAGGCCCCAAATCAAAGTTCAAAGAGTCATAGCGAGTAAATGACAGCTCAGTGCGTACATTGGTTAAGTTGAGCATCAACAAAACATAGGTAACCGCAACAGTTATCAAACCTAATATCTTGGTTGTCTTGTTAAGACCCAGATTGCGTTCTCTAGATACTTTTAGCCAGTCATCTACAAACCCCACGGCGGCGGCAGCCACGATGGTAAACATTACGATTAGCCCTGTGCGGGTAAATATCCCGTTGTAAAGATCGCTGATAACATAGCCAGCTAGCGCGCCGCCCACAATAGCCACTCCCCCCATAGTTGGAGTGCCTGCTTTGCTGACATGGCCCTGTGGTCCTTCTAAACGTATGGGTTGGCCAATGGAACGTTTTTGCAGAAACGTAATTAAAAACCATGTGCCCCCCAGCGTGGCTGTGCCAGCAATAGCAAAAGCAAAGAGCAGCCGAATCATTGCTGAGCCTCTAGTTCTGCTAAAACCTCTTTAGCTACTAAACGGTCGTCAAACGGCAGAACTTTGTTACCAATAATCTGTGTGGTTTCATGCCCTTTACCAGCGATTATTACTAGATCACCGTTGCTGAAATCCGCCTCAGAACTACCGCTGGGCCCGCTGCTATCTCTTCTAGTGGATGTGTGGCTGGCTTTTTGTAAGCACCGAGCAATACCAACACAACGATCCACTTCTTTTTCTACAACTGCGCTGCCGCTAGCTCCTGCAAGAATTGCTGCAATAATGGCTTCGGGGTCTTCGCTGCGGGGATTATCGGAAGTAACAATCATATGGTCGCTTAGCTCGCTGGCAATCCTGCCCATCTCCGGCCGTTTAGCTGTGTCTCGTTCGCCACCGCAGCCAAACACCACCCGCAACTTCCCCCGACCGCCTAGCAGTTCACGTGCGCTTACAAGTACCTTCGCCAAAGCATCAGGTGTGTGGGCATAATCTACTATCACGGTTATAGGAAGCGTTGTTGGTACCAGCTCAAAACGCCCGGGCACTGGCTTTACAGATTCTAAGGCAGCAACAACTTTGCGCTCTTTTACACCCAGCAACAAAGCAGCTTCTGCAGCAGCTAAGATGTTGGCACAGTTGAAACGTCCTAACAAGGTTACTGAAACCTCATGCCCTCGCCACCACATGGTTATGCCTTGCAAGGTTGTTTGTGCATCAACGGTGTCAGGGGTATATACCGAAGTAGTAGCTGATTGAACGGCTAAACGTTGCCCATACCGATCTGCGGAGTTAACCAATGCACGCTTAGACATCTTAGGCGTAAACAGACGCGCTTTAGCAGAAAAATAGTTGTGAAGGTTGCCGTGATAATCTAAATGATCAACGCTTAAGTTCGTGAAAATTGCAAGGTCGTAGCAAATGCCGGCTACTCGATGTTGTTGTAACGCATGACTAGACACTTCCATTACCACTGCCTGAACCCCTTCGTAACGCCACTGGGCTAGTTGGCGGTGCAAGTCAACTGATTCTGGCGTTGTGAGCGCACCGCTGAGGGTTCCTAGTACCTTTGTGTTTTGCCCAGCGGCAGTTAATATGCTGTGCAACAACCAACAAACCGTGGTCTTACCGTTAGTGCCAGTAACTCCCACCATGGTTATATCTTTGCTAGACATATTATCTAACGGCAGCGCGAAATATGTTGCGCTGATATGTCCCATGTCTTGGCGAACCGACTCACTTAAAACTTGCGGACATTCAAAAGGTAACCAGCGCTCTACAAGCAACGCTTTTGCTCCTCGGTTAAGGGCTTCTGCTGCAAAATCATGGCCATCTTGTTGGTTGCCTGGAATGCAAAAAAAGAGATCGCCCGGTTGCACAACACGAGAGTCATACGCCAAACCACTTATAGAAACATCGTCACCGCGGAGCTGCATAGAATCACCCGCAACGAAAACTAGGTTTCGCAGACTCATTGCTGGATATGTCATGGCTCAAGTGCTGCTGTAGCTGGCACTGCTGTAGTCGATGCTGAAGCTGTTTCTGGGGTGGGTGAAGACGTAGACACTAGGGTTGGCTCTGGAGTAGGTACTGGTGTTAGCACAGGTGTAGGAGGCGCTGGTGCTGGTGCAGAAGTGGGTGCTGGCCCTAGTTTGGGGGGTGTCGTTACATAATGCACTGGTGGTGCTATACGCAACCGTTGCAGCGAATACTTTGCTAACTCCGCAAAAAGTGGCGCAGCAGCTTGGCTTGCATAGTAGTTAGTTTGCGGCTCGTCTATAACCACAATCATGGAAAGTTGCGGATCTTCAGCCGGGAAAAACCCTGCGAAAGTAGCAGTATACCTTCGCCGACCGTCTAAATCTTCGTAGTTCCCTTGCTGTGAGGCTTTGAGTCCGGTTCCAGTTTTGCCGGCCACACTATAACCCTCTACTTGAGCTTTACGTCCAGTGCCCTCGCGCACCACAGTTAGCAACATCTGGGTAAGCTTGTCGGCTGTAGCCGCAGACACCACACGCACTGGCGCAGCCCGCTCTAGAGGAATCCTCGTACCGTCTGCATCAATTACCGAATCGACCAGCCGCGGAGGTACCTGCACTCCCCCGTTAGCTAAGGTGTTGTAAATCAGCAACACCTGAAGCGGGGTTGCTAAATACCCCTGACCTAAAGCAAAGCTCCCCACATCGGTTCCACTCCACTTAGCTATTTCAGGCACCAAACCAGGCGACTCACCTTTAAATCCCAACCCAGTGGGTACACCCAACCCAAAACTAGCCATGTAACCCGCCAAACGAGCCGACCCTAAGTCTAAAGCCCATTTCACCGTGCCAGTGTTAGAAGAACGCGCCAGTATCTCCTCCATGAAGTATACCGCCGTGCCGTACTCGGTATGGTCGGTAAAGGTTTGATCGTACAAAGTGAGCGAATGTGTCACCTCCAGGTAATCATTTGGTTGGCCAAGCCCTTCTTCGATTACCCCCGAAAACACCACCGGTTTCATAGCCGAACCAGGCTCATAAGACCAGGTAACCCCACGATTATCGCCCAGCTGCACAGGATTGCCAGCTTGGTCTCTGCCCACCGAAGCCATAGCTAAAATCTCTCCAGTATCGGGTACCATAATTATGGCTGTCCCACCTGCAGCCTCTACTTGTTGGATTTGACGTTTAAGCGCTCGCTCCGTTTCAAACTGCAAAGAACGGTTGATAGTAAGCTGCAAATCCATACCGGGCTTCGCTGGCTTAATGTGGACAGCACCCCGAGGAATGGTACGCCCGTCTTGACCACTTTCTTGCACCTTCTCCCCTGCTACACCTTGTAGCAAGGCGTTGTACTGATACTCTAAACCGCTAACACCAACCTGATCGGTATCAACCGACCCAATCACCGCCCGCCCCAGTTGTGTGCCTGATGGATTAAAACGAGCTGGCTCCTCCAATAAGTAAACGCCTGCAATGTCAAGCTCGGCTACCTCATGAGCAATCTTGTCGGAGACAGTTCTAGCCAAATAAGCGTGTTGGTCGGCTTCGGTGAGCAAACCAAACAAGTGCTCCTCATCTTTTTCTAAAACTCCAGCAAGCGCAACAGCAACCCCTTGAGGGTCTTGTACATGACTTGGATCTGTCCAGATAGTCCACTGCGGTACAGACATCGCCAAAGCAACCCCGTTAGCATCTAAAATCTGCCCACGTTGTGCTGGCAACTTCACTGTACGAATGCGCTGCTGTTCGCCATAAGCTACATAAGCATCAGAGGGAAAAAGTTGCAGGTCTGCTAAACGATAAGTTAAAGCACCGGCTACACAAGTGAAAAAGATAATCATAACCAACCCCCGCCGGTGCCACGACCGATCACTACTGGGGGTCATTAGCTAATCTCGTTCCACTGGTGTCAAATAAACCCTGCGCTCTGGTTCCACCATCCCTAAAACATTGATTGCCACAGCAACTACCCGCTCGGGTGCCTCTGCTCTAGCAACATTCAGCCGCAACCTGTCGTTTGCCGCACGCACCTGCTCAAGCTCAGCGTTGATGCCATCTAGACGTGTTTGACCCTCCACAATCAAAGCTTGCAAAGTAGCCAATGCAAACAAAGCCACCACTGCGGTTATCGCAGCTACCCAACCCAAAGTAGGTAAAAGACGCCGCTTAGCTACAGTGGCCACACGCAGGTGCCGGCCTGTGCTGTTGGCTGTAAAGTTCGTGTCTTCGCGTACGTAATCTGAAGGCTGCTTGCGTTGTTGCGCGGACGTGTGCTTTGCTCCTACATCGTGAGGTTGCTGTATGGCTTGCTGGCGGGCTTGGCTTGTTGAAGCAGCCATTATGTTGTTCCTATAGATTCTATTTGCGTAACAAGTTCTGGGTACGGGAGCTTGCGAAATGCCCGCAAACGTGCGCTGGAAGCTCGAGGATTACGGCTTATTTCAGCAGCGCTAGGCTGCAGGCTGCTGCGTTGCAAAAGCTCTACGGTTGGTGCTTGTTTTTCATCTGTTTGCGGCAACCCACGAAAACGAGCTGGATCGTTCAACCCTGCTAGGCCATGCAAAGTTCTTTTAACGATGCGGTCTTCTCCGCTGTGGTAGCTAATCACTACTCCTATGCCCTCAGGCATTAAACGGGCAACCCCTGCTTGCAGTCCACGTTGCACCTGAGCTAGCTCTTCATTCACAGCTATTCGAATAGCCTGAAATGTGCGCTTAGCGGGATGTCCGCCTTTGCGTCGTGCTGGTGCAGGAATAGCTGTTTTGATCACCTCTGCTAGCGCTGCGGTGCCGCTAATGGGCCTAGCAGCACCAATAGCACGGGCGATACGCTTAGCGTAACGCTCATCCCCATAGCTTTTGATGACCTTAGCTAAATCTTCTAATAACCAACCGTTCACAACCTCATCGGCAACAACTTGCTGGCTGCAATCCATCCTCATATCTAGGGGGCCGTCTTGTCGATAACTAAAGCCTCGTGCGGGGTTGTCTAACTGAGGGGAACTCACCCCAAGGTCAAACAAACAACCTGCTAGTTCCCCTATTTCTAAAACATCTAGTGCCTCTTGAAGATTTGCGAAGCTAGTTTTTACTACTTGTGCTCTCTCACCTGCTGCAGCATTCAAAACCAAAGACGCCGCAGCTAGTGCAACCTCATCTCGGTCAAAGCCAACTAAAGAAATATCAGACCTAGTCTGCAATATGGCTTTGGCATGTCCTGCGCCTCCAACAGTGGCGTCCAAGATTGTTCCGGCTGGCGCACGCTTAAATATGTCCAGCACTTCTTCTAGCATCACAGGAGCATGGTTAAAGCAGCTATTATGCTCAACTGCTGAATCCACAGCCATCCTCCCACACATTAAATTCCCCCTTCCTCCTTTGCATTTGGTTGCTTTGATCGATAAGAATTTCGCTGATCGGCAGTCCTTCGCCCGACGACCGCATTGCAGGATTTTTCCCTAGCAATGTCAATGGCAAGCGAGTGGAGTAGGGGGCTTCCATCTCGTCGAGCGAAGGACTGCCCATCAGCGATACCTAATCTCAGTGCAAAACAGCTACCTCCATGATCAACCACATCACAACCACCGACCCATCTCAGCATTGCCCATCCTGTTCTGAAGCGACTCCCATTGCTCAACATCCCAAACCTCGGCACGATTGAACACCCCAATGAGCGCCACCTGCTTTCCGATATCCAACTTATCGCGTTTCGGGGCGGGCAAAGCCAAGCGACCTTGTGCATCCAAAGTTGCAAAATCCAGATTCGATGCAAACCAGCGCTGATCGTCGCTGCTTGCCTCGCCAGCACGAACCGCCGCATCCAAACGCTCCAACGCCTTGTTTGCTTCTTCTTTGGTCCAGATACCCAAGCAGTCCTTGTAAATACCCACAAAAGCACCCTGTGCAAGCGCGGAACGAAAAGAAGGCGGCAACGAAAGCCGTCCCTTGTCATCCAAAGAGCGTCGGTGCTCACCGGTGAGCACATTCTCCCCAAATCATACTAAGAGTTATCCCTTTTTCTCCCACGATGCCCCACAATAATCCCCTTAAGACCCACTATGCAACACCAAAAAGCAAAAGATCAACTTCTAAGGTCAATTTCTAAGGTGACACGCAGTTACAAATACCTCAACAACCTGCTATTTATGCACGTTGCTAGCAAGCACCTAGAACTGTTTTACCCTAAGTAGGTAAACAAGCCAAAAAGGTTCTAACTACTTCTGCAGGCGCGTTGTCTACAACCCACACCGAAGAGTTCAAGCTAGCTTGCAGTTCTGTGACCTCTGCAGGCGATAGTATGAGATGTTGTAATAACTGTTCTGGCGACCACTGCCGGTATAGCAAACATTGAAACCGAGCATTGTAACGGGTGCGGCGTTGGCTAATACCTACCGCTTTAGCATCCTCTACCACTACTTCCCCAGGGCCGCGGCTCGCAAAACACACCAGATGCCCCCAACGGCCTGGCACATAGCTATCGCACACCTGAACATCTGTAGCACCTAACATACAAAGTGCCTTCGCCCAAACATGCCCTAACCATATAGCTGCCACATTTACATCGTCTTCCCACAACAGATCGTCACGACCAATCACAACATCTACCCAAAGCGAGTTGTGCGGCGACAACAGCACAGCTGTACCACCGCTGCGGCGCTTAACTACCTCGTCTACCCGTGTGCTCAGCCTCTCAGCAGCCTGAAAAACAGGCTGAGGGAGAGTACCCACCCCAGATGTACTCACCACTTCAGCGCCCACGGCATCAAAAGACTGTGTAGAGCCTAGTACCAACGCTGTGTTGCTAGGAGTTAGCACCCAAACCTCGCGTTGCGCTGAGGGGTCGGGCAGCAGAGCATGCAGTTCCCCCACGGTTCCTTGCATCTGCCTAAGGTTCCAACCCACAGGCTGCAAACCCACAACAATGCTCTCAAGCAGTTTGCGCTACAGACTCAGGTGCAGAACCCAAATATGGCAACCAGTCTTTGGGCACATAGCCCACAGCTGATGCCACCCATGCCGAGCGAGGTGGCGCAGCAGGTGGGCGCAGCAAGCGCATATGAGTTTCCGACAAAAGCCGATCTCGTTTAGCAATATTGCAACGCCTACACGCTGCTACCACATTCTCCCAAGAATGTGTTCCACCGCGGCTCTTAGGATGCACATGATCAATAGAATCAGCATGACAGCCGCAGTACTGGCAGCGATACTCATCGCGTGCAAACACGCCTCGCCGGCTCAAACCACCACTACGAAAAAACGGTACCTTCACGAAATACATCAGGCGCACCACCGAAGGCACTGCTAGATCTAGGTGCTCAGAATGAAACCTGTCTGCAGACTCCAACAACGTCTCGGCCTTCTTTGCTAACACCAATACCAAAGCACGACGCGGTGCTACTACGCTTAGGGGCTCATAGCTTGCATTTAGCACTAATGCTCTGCTCATAGGTACAACTTTAGTAAAACTGCCTGCCCACTTGGAATGGTTTATTAGCACTCTTGTAGTAAGACCGACACCAACGTAGATACGCAACTAAGTCTGTGGGCTGTAGTTGAGCATCAGAATCCCCGTACATGGTCACCATGCGGAACCTTATATAATCAGAAGCAGGCACCCAGCCGAGCCGCTTGCTAAGGCATAGCGCGGTGTACCACAAACTTGGATAACGCACAAGCACAGCAAACATTCCTTTGGGCAATTTAGTTTCTTTGGGTAATTTGCTGATCATATCTTCAGAATAGATGCTCAAGTCACCAAACAGCGTACTAAACAATTACGATAAAGCACATGGGAACACTTGCTGTCACCGGCGACCAAAATGCCGATCAACTCCTTCTAGACGATCCTTTTGCCCTGCTGCTAGCCATGATGTTAGACCAGCAGATACCCATGGAATGGGCGTTTATGTCACCCTTGCGGCTTAAAGAACGCATAGGAAAAGATTTCTCTGCCGAAGGCCTTGCTGCTCTGCACCCTGATGCGGCGGAAGCAGCTTTCAAAGAAAAACCCGCTTTGCACCGGTTTCCAGGTTCTATGGCACGCCGTGCTCAAGAGTTGTCCCGTCATATCGTAGATAATTACAACGGCAACGCTGCAAACGTTTGGGCCGATGCTTCCACGGGGCAAGAGTTGCTAACACGCCTCAAGGCTCTACCCGGCTACGGCGACGAGAAAGCCAAAATCTTTTTAGCCCTCCTTGCTAAACGTTTCAACATCAAACCACAAGGCTGGCAACAAGCAGCTGCCCCGTTTGCAGATGATACCCCCCGCACCGTGGCCGACATTGACAGTCCCGAAGCCTTAGCCCAAGTTAGAGCATGGAAAAAAGCTCAAAAAGCTAAAGGCAAATCTAAACAAGATTAACTTGCATACAAAACTCCCTAACTAACTACCCGAACCGTTCCTTAAACAATAGAAGGTTGTTCTATTGTCGACGCTCCGAACGACCTTGAGCGTCTGTCCCGTCTAGTCCCAGGTTTGGCTAACAGGTTGTTGCCGGGGGCGGCTCGCTGTTGTCCTTTTCTGTTTGTAGGGGGCATGTCAGTTGTTCGTGGTTGGGCTGGAACCGAGATTGTCCTTGACGATCCTCTGGTCGTTGCTGGTTCTGGGTTCTTTCGCTTGGCCGCGTGGCCCTGACTTCTTCTGCCGATTACGACAGCAGCAGCGTGATGACCACTACTTTGTTGTCGGCGTGATTTGTTGAGTGCGGGTTTCCAGTATCTGGTTCCCCATTTGCTGGTGTACGCAGGATCGACTGCTACGTGAGTGATCCCATGTTTTTTGGCGTTAGCTGCTACAGCCTCAAAAACTTGTGCTGTGGGTAGTCCAGCGACTTTACGGCGAGTGGTTTTTCCTGCTTGCCCGCGTCGGTATATCTGTTTGCCCAAAGCTTTACTGCGACTGAAATCGAGTTTCTCGGTAGCGACCACTTGTGCGCCTTGGGAGACCGCCCATTTCAGTGCCGCGTCTACTGATTCTCGTAGCCTGCCTCGCCGTTGCTCGCTGGTGCCTTCTTCTAACAGCTCAAACGTTTGAGGGCGACCGGTTGGGTTGCCGTGCTCATCCACGATGAACGCTGCTAGATGATCGGAGTTCAAATCGATGCCCACCGTTTTCGCGGTGGTGGGTATCTCAGCGGGTTCAGAAGGTTTAGGGAACGTCCAGCTAGCCGACAGATACCAGGCTTGTTTATCAGGATCATAAGAGAAGGTGTATGAGATCTTTGAACTAGTTAAACATCGGTGTAACCATTCGGTCGCTCGATGATTCCAGGTAACGGTCCCTTCTAACCGGTAAAAAGGTGCTTTCCTGTCTGGGGTGTTCGATAAATGCGCTAAACCTTTCGGTAACCGGATCTGCACCACACAGTTCTTGTAGCCTGCTGCGGTAGGGATCACCTGAATCATTTCGTTGCCGTACGGTTCACCGGTGCGCCCGTCACAAGTCAAATACCCTCTAGCAGCATCCCACTGTTCACGCCATTGCTGAAGCGTTAGACCACATTCTTGTAGATGATGACGGTTGTTAGCCAGCTCTTTACCGCCCTTACACACCGACACCCGACCAGCTTGCAGATCAGCAGATGTTTGAGCTTCACGCGCTTTCAGGCTCTGCAACCGGCGTTGCTTCTGCCAACGTTCACCTACAGACGCGAACCCTCGCACACGACCTTGTTTCTGCCCGACCGGCACTCGAAGACGTTTCTCGATCCTGTTGATCTCTGTCCGATAACGATCAATCGAAGCTTCCATATTACGAACCGCTAAAGCGAACTGATCACCCACACGAAGAGTGATCGGATTCGCCCAACGCGACGACACCGCCGGTGTCAACTCTTTTTTGCGTTCATTCCGATCTGCATGTTTCAAACCCAGCTTGCAGCGGGCAGCCAAATCCTGCCGGAAATACGAACCCAAAAACTCGCTGACCTGCCTCAACACGCTGGCATCATCACCAAAAGCATGAACCTTTGTACGAACAGTCGCACCCGACGGGGCAGGCACCACAAACGGATCCTCCGACCGCCAGCGAGTCACGACGCACCCTCACCAGCAGCCGCTAACGCTCTCTGCGCTCTACGAGCAGCAGACCGACGACCATACAAACGCGCACACAACAAAGTCAACACCTCAGTCACATCCCTCACAAGATCATCCTCAAGTTCCTCATCATCCATCACCACAACCTCACCACCACGACCCACCAACGAAGCCTCCAACAACTCAAACCCAAAACGCGTCAAACGCTCCCGATGCTCAACCACAATCCGAGTCCTCCCCGGCAAACGCAACACCCTCAACAACTTCGAGCGTTTACCGTTCAAACCAGAACCCGTCTCCATCACCACCTCAAAATCAGACCACCCCTGCTTACGCGCGAAAACCTGCAAACGCTCCGACTGACACACCAAATCAAAAGCCTGATCCGAAGAAGACACACACGCATACAACACCACCCGATCAGCAGGCAACTCATCATCAGGCACCCTCACATACAACAACTTCCCCACCATCTCAACCACCAACCCCTCAGGCAAACGACCATCCCGATACATCTGCCAAGAAGCACGCGTAGACAACCCAAACTGACAACCCCAATCAGTCAAACGCATACGCTTACCAACAACCTTCATACACATCATTCTACCCCAAACTCAACAGTTGCCAACCCTGTCACCCGCCGTCCCTGGGCGAATTTGGTAGAGCGAGAAATCCGCATATGCGACCACATCTTCCAAATGTGCATCCCAGTCCGACTCATCCCACCCCACAGGTGGCGCCACGCCAGGCCACGGACGAGCATCACCTATACGGGGCCGCACCAACCCCTCAATACGACCACTGATCTCGGTGTCGGTTTCCCCGTACCGTCACGCGCACCCGCAGCTGGTTATGGGAGTTCAGCCTTTGATCGTCAAGCACCGCCACATTTAAGAACGGCCGCATATCCCACCAAATTTGGTCATGGGCTTCAAAGCAGAATTCAACTTCCGGGACTGTTCAATCTGTTGTGAGTGGGAAGTTTTTGCAACCTGGCTGACTTTGCGGTGGGTCCGACCGTAACGCTGCTCTAAACACCCGCGACACATCCGGACCACGAAACGGCGAACTCGAAAGCCGTCCTTGGAGGGGAACCCGACTGAACGTGACCACCACCTCGCGCGACTCACCCTCAGCTAGCGCGAACTCTGACTTGCTCAAAGTGAAGTCAACTTCTTTGTTTGCGGACGAATACTCAGGTAGCGGAGAGACGCAACTCAAATTTTGATCTAAACGACAACGCCTATTCGCTGGTTTCTGGTCGTTGTTGGTTACCAACACCCGTTTAGCAGACGGTGCTGCGTCGCTATGATCAAACTGGTACCCATCGCCTTCTAACAACACCAACGTGAACGAACCATCAGGGTGATGCCACGAAGCTTGGCGCGTACCCACCGTCACCGTTGCCGACGACTGCGACGGGGTCAACAACACCGAGGGGCTACCGGTGATGTGTTGCCCGAACGGCTGATCTTTTAGCAAGTGCAGTCCTATCCGAATATCTTCCTCGGGCGCCGGCGATGCCGACACCGTGAATTGCGCGGAACCGCCCTCGATAATCGAAGCAGCACCCGAGTACGACACCGACACCACCGGGGACGCCGCCCCTACTACATACACCGGAGAGATGCCATAAAAGGAGGTTGCGTTTACGGCCAACTGGCTGTCAACGTTGTAAATCGGGTGCGAGGTAGCGACCTTACCTATACCCACGAAAAGGGGAGAGCCTAGATACTCCCGAAGATGCGAACTGCCGTCTGGATTATGATCCCTTAAAATGTCTAAGAGCGTGTCATCTAGTGGTGTGTCTAGTGATGTGTCGCAGAAATAAGCGCGCGTGTCCTGCTCGCCGAAGTTTGCTAATGTGCTGACATTTGCTTTGTAAATGCTTAAAAGTTACAATGCATTTATATGTCAAGCGCTTCAACAGCTAAAGTTTCCCACAGAGGCCAGACCACCATACCGTCCAAACTCCGCCACCAATGGGGTATCGAACAGGGAGGTGAAATCGGCATCATCGATCTTGGAAACGTAGCGCTAATTGTGCCCGGGGGCATCGAAGCAGCTCGTACTGAACTCCACCGAGTTCTACGCGAACGATACGATATTGGTGTTGCAAACATTGATGATCCCGACTTGAGCGACCAATAGTTGAACAAATTTCAACAACGATTAGTGCTTGACGATCGACTGCTAATCGAAGAACTTCTTAGCGGTCTTAACTTACACGGCCAACTTTATACAACGCTTTACTGGTATTACAGAGCCTGCCGAGCCGCAGTTCACGGAGCCGGCGGTCATCTATCTGGTCCATTTACAAACCTCAGCAAAAACCACCAAAACGCCGCTATCAGTAGCCTCTTGTTCCTACCTGACACTATTGAGCTTGCTAACCCTAGGTTGACCATTGCAGTGATGGCAGCACTATCCGAACGTCATACGCGTCTCAACCTCCTAAACCTTGAGGCCGCTGCTACAGGACTTGTGCTAAATGCTACGGTGTTGCTGTCAGTACAGGCTTCTGCGGGTATCCTTCCCAAAGTTCTTGAAGCAGAAGGCGTGAGTTGGCACAAAATAGAGGTTAAATAAACCTAGCTATCAAGCGTTAATGGAAAATTGTACGGGAAGTGTTTACCCAGTCTTAAAGCACTTGTAGGTCACCGAGAACTAAGCGCGCAGCTTCTGCTGTGACGATGTTTTAGTGTTGAAAAAAAACAGTGGAAACATCAATGACACTCGGCAAAAATTATGCACTCGACTCAAGAAAAAGAAGGGTTTGAGCAGCTGAAACTCTGCTGTTACAGCCTCCACCAAACTGCTAAAACGCGATTTTTTGTGCTGACGGCATAAACCAGAAATGGTGCGGGGACTTGTCAAAACATTCAAAAGCCCAATATGACTTAGCCGCTGTTTTTAATTTGTATACGCAACCTATAATCGGTTACGCCACATCCGATACCTACCCGACATCTAAATTGCCAAAAAACTGCTATCAACACTGCCGTAACCATGCAAGCTCTAGTGGTGGTTACAACATAGTTGATTGTATATGGTTTGGGCTGTGTTCGGGTGGTGGAGTTTTCTGGACATGTTTTTGATACGGTCTTCGATGGTTGCTAGATGTGGTTTTTTGATGTTGAGGTTTTTCTCAATGTCTGCGCACCGTGTCATTTCTCTGCGGTGGTCTCAGGTGAGGGTTTTCACCATATGTGAAGGTTGCCGTTTGAATGCTTGGGTGACAGGTGTTAGCAGTGTTAACAGCATCGTAGCTGTCACCCAAACCGACAACTAAGGTTTGACGGTTTTTGCGTTCTGCTAAAGTAGCTATAGCTGAGCGATGGTGTTTGGGTGATAACCAGATCACCTTGCTAATGACCAGGCTCAACCCAGCTATCAGCTTCGATAGGACGCTCACATATACGACACCAATCACCTAAAACACTGCACCTACCCTGCGAACTGCGGCTAGGTGGTTTACGCCGCCGAGCACAAGGCAACAAAACCCAACATTTTGTTTGATGGTAAACCGCTACGGTTAGAAGCATCATAACAAGCCCGGTAAATCGTCTCCCCACAAATCCGATAACCCAACTCAGCTAACTCTTGTTGCAATAGCGTGAAGCGATAAACGCTCACCAAGCCGATCTTTCACCTGTTAAACAAGTTCACCATCTACAACCAGTTTACACAGCCTCGGTCGTAACGCTTTCCCATCAGCCTCATTTTGAGCGGTAAAACCCTCCACCGGCTGGCCGCTGAAACATCAAACCGACCATAATGGCCAACCCGTCGCGACCACCGACGGAGTTCACCGGAGCTGTAGTTCGCGTGTCAGCATTCCAAGAGCGCTGGGATCGTTTAGCAGCCCACGTCTGCAATGCAGCAATCCTAGGAGTAATGCTTATTGCCGAAGAAAGAGCATCCACCGAATCTGCAACGGCTTTTTCCAAGCCTTCAGCCATTTCAACAACTCGGTTACAAAATGCTCTGGGGTCTAAGTCCATCCGCACCGCAGCTCCCTCCCAAATGTGTGAAGCATCAGCATCGCCTACTTTGAAACCATCACCAACACTCATCGACAACGGCTCGCCTTCAATCGCTTGCTCATTTGATAAACATGGTAAATCAGAACACACATCATAAAGTGGAGACAACGTCACCTCCTCGCCACGCAAAAAAATCGAATAGTTCTTGGCATGCGCATCAGGCCCAACAATAAGCCAATTGTAAAAAACCGCATCCAAAAACCTCTCTACATCATTGGTAGGATCGCTTGACCACTCCCAAAGATGATCTGCTATCTGCACAGACGATGGTCCACCGTTCCTTAAACAATAGAAGGTTGTTCTATTGTCGACGCTCCGAACGACCTTGAGCGTCTGTCCCGTCTAGTCCCAGGTTTGGCTAACAGGTCGTTGCCGGGGGCGGCTCGCTGTTGTCCTTTTCTGTTTGTAGGGGGCATGTCAGTTGTTCGTGGTTGGGCTGGAACCGAGATTGTCCTTGACGATCCTCTGGTCGTTGCTGGTTCTGGGTTCTTTCGCTTGGCCGCGTGGCCCTGACTTCTTCTGCCGATTACGACAGCAGCAGCGTGATGACCACTACTTTGTTGTCGGCGTGATTTGTTGAGTGCGGGTTTCCAGTATCTGGTTCCCCATTTGCTGGTGTACGCAGGATCGACTGCTACGTGAGTGATCCCATGTTTTTTGGCGTTAGCTGCTACAGCCTCAAAAACTTGTGCTGTGGGTAGTCCAGCGACTTTACGGCGAGTGGTTTTTCCTGCTTGCCCGCGTCGGTATATCTGTTTGCCCAAAGCTTTACTGCGACTGAAATCGAGTTTCTCGGTAGCGACCACTTGTGCGCCTTGGGAGACCGCCCATTTCAGTGCCGCGTCTACTGATTCTCGTAGCCTGCCTCGCCGTTGCTCGCTGGTGCCTTCTTCTAACAGCTCAAACGTTTGAGGGCGACCGGTTGGGTTGCCGTGCTCATCCACGATGAACGCTGCTAGATGATCGGAGTTCAAATCGATGCCCACCGTTTTCGCGGTGGTGGGTATCTCAGCGGGTTCAGAAGGTTTAGGGAACGTCCAGCTAGCCGACAGATACCAGGCTTGTTTATCAGGATCATAAGAGAAGGTGTATGAGATCTTTGAACTAGTTAAACATCGGTGTAACCATTCGGTCGCTCGATGATTCCAGGTAACGGTCCCTTCTAACCGGTAAAAAGGTGCTTTCCTGTCTGGGGTGTTCGATAAATGCGCTAAACCTTTCGGTAACCGGATCTGCACCACACAGTTCTTGTAGCCTGCTGCGGTAGGGATCACCTGAATCATTTCGTTGCCGTACGGTTCACCGGTGCGCCCGTCACAAGTCAAATACCCTCTAGCAGCATCCCACTGTTCACGCCATTGCTGAAGCGTTAGACCACATTCTTGTAGATGATGACGGTTGTTAGCCAGCTCTTTACCGCCCTTACACACCGACACCCGACCAGCTTGCAGATCAGCAGATGTTTGAGCTTCACGCGCTTTCAGGCTCTGCAACCGGCGTTGCTTCTGCCAACGTTCACCTACAGACGCGAACCCTCGCACACGACCTTGTTTCTGCCCGACCGGCACTCGAAGACGTTTCTCGATCCTGTTGATCTCTGTCCGATAACGATCAATCGAAGCTTGCATATTACGAACCGCTAAAGCGAACTGATCACCCACACCAAGAGTGATCGGATTCGCCCAACGCGACGACACCGCCGGTGTCAACTCTTTTTTGCGTTCATTCCGATCTGCATGTTCCAAACCCAGCTTGCAGCGGGCAGCCAAATCCTGCCGGAAATACGAACCCAAAAACTCGCTGACCTGCCTCAACACGCTGGCATCATCACCAAAAGCATGAACCTTTGTACGAACAGTCGCACCCGACGGGGCAGGCACCACAAACGGATCCTCCGACCGCCAGCGAGTCACGACGCACCCTCACCAGCAGCCGCTAACGCTCTCTGCGCTCTACGAGCAGCAGACCGACGACCATACAAACGCGCACACAACAAAGTCAACACCTCAGTCACATCCCTCACAAGATCATCCTCAAATTCCTCATCATCCATCACCACAACCCCACCACCACGACCCACCAACGAAGCCTCCAACAACTCAAACCCAAAACGCGTCAAACGCTCCCGATGCTCAACCACAATCCGAGTCCTCCCCGGCAAACGCAACACCCTCAACAACTTCGAGCGTTTACCGTTCAAACCAGAACCCGTCTCCATCACCACCTCAAAATCAGACCACCCCTGCTTACGCGCGAAAACCTGCAAACGCTCCGACTGACACACCAAATCAAAAGCCTGATCCGAAGAAGACACACACGCATACAACACCACCCGATCAGCAGGCAACTCATCATCAGGCACCCTCACATACAACAACTTCCCCACCTTCTCAACCACCAACCCCTCAGGCAAACGACCATCCCGATACATCTGCCAAGAAGCACGCGTAGACAACCCAAACTGACGACCCCAATCAGTCAAACGCATACGCTTACCAACAACCTTCATACACATCATTCTACCCCAAACTCAACAGTTGCCAACCCCAGACTCTTTTCCCCATAAAAATCTTACCCTCTCATTATCAGGCAACAGCCCATCAATCCAAGCAGCAATATGCTCACCAGAATGTAAACGCTGATCGATTGATATAGCAGTAGACAAAGGTGTTGCTTCATAGTCCCGCACATAATGGCTGTCATAAGCGAAGGTAATCACATCACCACGCCGCTGCAACACACCAGCAGTTTCGCCAGCGATCAAGACACCCAGCTCATTATTTTGTATCATAAGTTGATATTTACTGAGATATTATGAAATATTAAAAGCTGAGACACGTTTCGGCTGAATAACCAACTCACAATCAAGAGCGCTAATCACTTTGAACACAACATCCATCTGAGCGCGGCGTTTTTTACCAGCTTCAAAATGAATCAGCCAGGTGCGCGACACCCCAGCAATCTCTGCTAATTCTGCCTGAGTGAGCCCAGCAGCAGATCGCACGGCCCCCAAATAGCGACCAATGCGAGACGCGCTAGCAACCAAAGTAGGTCTCATAAACCACCGTTCCTTATATTGTTTACGTTCTTGAACATTACACAATATGTTTATGAACGTCAACCAAAACGCTCTCTGTGGGCAGAACAATTAGTTGTTGTCTTTGATGGTGATGGTGGCTTGTCCGTCGCCGATTTGTCCGCGGAGGGGGTTGTGTAGGGTGATTTGGAAGGTTTCGTCGGGTTCTTTGGTGTTGTCGTTTTTGATGTTGACGTATATGTTTTTGGTGGTGGTGCCTGCGGCGATGATGAGGCTTCTTCGTTCGCGTGCGGTGAAGTCTTGGTTTGGTGTGGCATAACCTGGTCCGTCGCCGAGTTTGGTGATGGTGAATGATACCCATACGCTTTGGTGGTGGGGCCGGTTCAAGGTGATAGTGACAGGGTATAGGTTGAGGCAGGACCAGGGGGCGGGGGTGCGACAGGAGGTACCTTCTGTGATGGTGTGGTCGGCTATGTTGATGATGGGTGTGCCAGTGTTTTGTGTGGGTGCGTCGTTGTCTGCGATGTTGATGGTCGCGGTCGCAGCAGCAGGGTCTATGTCATAGGTGTTGTTGGTGGTGATTGTGAGGGTGATAGTGCCGTTTGGTTCGTCTGTGTTGTCATCAGTGGTGGCGAGTGTGAGGGTGGCGGTGCCGGTGGTGGGTATGGTTACGGTTTGTGTGCTGGCGGTGATGTTGTAGTTGCCGGTGGTGGTGATGTTGGTGGTGATGGTGAGCGGGGTTGTGGGTGCGGGTACGGCGGTGAAGGTGAACTGGGCGTTTTGGCCTTCGGTGATGTCAGTAGTGTGTGTGGTGACACCGATTCTGGGTAGCACAGGTTCTGGTTGGGGATCAACTGGCGGATTGTTAGGCGGCGGAGTGTTAGGTTGGGGTGACGGGTTGTTGGCGAGTTGTTGTAACGCTTCTACCACCGGGTCCCAGCGGACACTCCAGAACTGTCGCGCATAAATTTGCGCCTCGCTGAGCGTGATGGGGGTACCGGTGAACCCTGGGACAGTGTCACCGAACGCTAACAACACTTGTTGCCAACGGGTAACGTGTGCGACACCGTTGAAAGTTTCAGCCGCCCAACGGCGCACATCAGCTACAAGACTGATAGGCACAGTGTAAATAACCGGTGGAGCTAGTTCAGGTTCAGGGTCGGGTGTGGCAGTGTCTTCGGGTGTTGGTGGTGGGATAGCGTTCACAGGATCGGTGGTGTCAACAATATTGAACGCTGAAAAGTTATTAACCCCTACCGCACCGCCACCAAGACCGCTACCAGACGTGTCATCAAGAGCACCGAGAGTGACATGTACGGTTTCAGTGCCAGTGCGAATATTATTATTAATCTCAGTAGCAATATCAGTTTCTAAATAATCATCTTCAGCAACATCAAGTGTTAACGTAACTGTGGTAGCTGTAACACCCTGAGGGGGACCAGTGAACGTCACTTGCGGGTTATCACTCTCATTAAGACTATCACTATCACAAGCCACCCCAACAAGCACCAGGTCAGGGCAAACGATAACGTAATCACTGTTACGCGTCGCAGTACCCCCAAACACTAATGGTACAGGCAGGATTTCACCAGCAACAAGACCACGACCGAGAGTGATCGTAAACTGTTTACTACCACCCTCAACCACATCACCACTATTGTTGTCGTTTTCAAAACCAGCAAGTGTAACAGTGGTCGGATCATTGTCTAACACTATGAAATGTTGAGTTGCGAGTAGCTGCTCATAGACCGGCGGCGCACCAGGTGTGGTGTCAGGAGTGGTAGGAGCAGGTGTGTAAACAGTAGGCAACGTGCCAAGTTCAACACGCCACGCCTCACCGGTAGGCTCATCAACCCGATCGTTAGGAGCTTTCAGGCTCGCCCCAGCAATACGTTTCCCAGCAGATATTCTTACCGGCGAAGACGCAACAGTACCAACACCATCAATAACAAGTCTAATCGGAACATCAACAGCCTCACCAACGCTTTGACGCTCAACCATGATCGCCAACAACTCACCCTCAACCACCGACGCAGCATCAAGTTTGAGACCGACCGGGGTGATAGCAATCAACACCTCAGGTGTGGCTGTTACAGTGGTTGATGCGGTGCCTTTTACACCGCTCCATACGGCTCTGATTTGGAAGCTGTATTGTGTGCCGTTTGTTAACCCGGTTACCGTGTGACTGGTGGTGTCCGCGTCACTGTTAGGAATCGCAGTCCAGTTGTTCCAAGATACTGTGTCACCTGTTCCTTGGCGGTACTCGTAGCTAGCAATATCACTGTTAGACGGATCATCCCAACTTAGTGTGACTTGAGTGTTACCCGCAACAGCAGTCAATCCTGAGGGTGCTGCTGCAGGACTAGGGTTGTTTACTGTTAAATCAAAAGTTTTATTACTAGCATGCGGATCAGCACCACCACCCACATTCGTAGCTAACGTCGCCACGTCAAACCCGTTCGCACCAGTCCCATCAGGGCCTAACGCGACAGTAAACGTTTCAACACTCGTATCATCATCTATTAACGCGGACAACACAAGCGTAGCTGTTTGCGCTGCAGCACCTGAGAAACTTACCTTAGGTGTCACAGTAGTTTCATCCGACAAAGTCACACCAGTGTTGATACTCTGCCCTGTTTTCAACGCCAACGACCAATCAGCAACACCCACATTCGTCCCCCCAACCGCTAACGGCACATCAACCGTCTCACCCGCAACCAACGCACGACCCAAACTAACAGTAAACTCGGCTGTCGCACCCTCACCGATCGCACCCGAACCCACACGAACCAACGACACTACAGTCGCATCATCATCGCGAATCTTAATCGACGCCTCATCATTATCACCATCAACCACCACACCAACAGGCAACGGGTTATCAGGATCCTCCAACACAGTTACAGTAACTACCTCATCAGGCTCATCAACAGAATCATTCGTTCCATTAACAGTAAAAGTAATTTGATTTACAGAACCCCCCGACCCTGTGCGATCAACACACCCATTACTATCCAAAGACACCTGGCTACCAGCAACGGCAACCGCGAAACTAGGAGTCGTAAAAGAACTCTCAAAACAAAACCGCAACGCAACAGCCACAGACCTTGAAGGACTCACACTCACACGAAAAACACCGCTACGCGTACCAGACGATTCAGACTCCACCAAATCAGCAGCAACAACAGAAACCGCAAAACCAACCGGAGTAGCTGTGACGGTGGTTGATGCGGTGCCTTTTACACCGCTCCATACGGCTCTGATTTGGAAGCTGTATTGTGTGCCGTTTGTTAACCCGGTTACCGTGTGGCTTGTGGTGTCCGCGTCACTGTTAGGAATCGCAGTCCAGTTGTTCCAAGATACTGTGTCACCTGTTCCTTGGCGGTACTCGTAGCTAGCAATATCACTGTTAGACGGATCATCCCAACTTAGTGTGACTTGAGTGTTACCCGCAACAGCAGTCAATCCTGAGGGTGCTGCTGCAGGACTAGGGTTGTTTACTGTTAAATCAAAAGTTTTATTACTAGCATGCGGATCAGCACCACCACCCACATTCGTAGCTAACGTCGCCACGTCAAACCCGTTCGCACCAGTCCCATCAGGGCCTAACGCGACAGTAAACGTTTCAACACTCGTATCATCATCTATCAACGCGGACAACACAAGCGTAGCTGTTTGCGCTGCAGCACCTGAGAAACTTACCTTAGGTGTCACAGTAGTTTCATCCGACAAAGTCACACCAGTGTTGATACTCTGCCCTGTTTTCAACGCCAACGACCAATCAGCAACACCCACATTCGTCCCCCCAACCGCTAACGGCACATCAACCGTCTCACCCGCAACCAACGCACGACCCAAACTAACAGTAAACTCGGCTGTCGCACCCTCACGTATCGCACCCGAACCCACACGAGCCAACGACACTACAGTCGCATCATCATCACGAATCTTAATCGACGCCTCATCATTATCAGAATCAATCACCACACCAACAGGCAACGGGTTATCAGGATCCTCCAACACAGTTACAGTAACTACCTCATCAGGCTCATCAACAGAATCATTCGTTCCATTAACAGTAAAAGTAATTTGATTTACAGAACCCCCCGACCCTGTGCGATCAACACACCCATTACTATCCAAAGACACCTGGCTACCAGCAACGGCAACCGCGAAACTAGGAGTCGTAAAAGAACTCTCAAAACAAAACCGCAACGCAACAGCCACAGACCTTGAAGGACTCACACTCACACGAAAAACACCGCTACGCGTACCAGACGATTCAGACTCCACCAAATCAGCAGCAACAACAGAAACCGCAAAACCAACCGGAGTAGCTGTGACGGTGGTTGATGCGGTGCCTTTTACACCGCTCCATACGGCTCTGATTTGGAAGCTGTATTGTGTGCCGTTTGTTAACCCGGTTACCGTGTGGCTTGTGGTGTCCGCGTCACTGTTAGGAATCGCAGTCCAGTTGTTCCAAGATACTGTGTCACCTGTTCCTTGGCGGTACTCGTAGCTAGCAATATCACTGTTAGACGGATCATCCCAACTTAGTGTGACTTGAGTGTTACCCGCAACAGCAGTCAATCCTGAGGGTGCTGCTGCAGGACTAGGGTTGTTTACTGTTAAATCAAAAGTTTTATTACTAGCATGCGGATCAGCACCACCACCCACATTCGTAGCTAACGTCGCCACGTCAAACCCGTTCGCACCAGTCCCATCAGGGCCTAACGCGACAGTAAACGTTTCAACACTCGTATCATCATCTATTAACGCGGACAACACAAGCGTAGCTGTTTGCGCTGCAGCACCTGAGAAACTTACCTTAGGTGTCACAGTAGTTTCATCCGACAAAGTCACACCAGTGTTGATACTCTGCCCTGTTTTCAACGCCAACGACCAATCAGCAACACCCACATTCGTCCCCCCAACCGCTAACGGCACATCAACCGTCTCACCCGCAACCAACGCACGACCCAAACTAACAGTAAACTCGGCTGTCGCACCCTCACGTATCGCACCCGAACCCACACGAGCCAACGACACTACAGTCGCATCATCATCACGAATCTTAATCGACGCCTCATCATTATCAGAATCAATCACCACACCAACAGGCAACGTATTATCAGGATCCTCCAACACCGTTACTGTTACTACCTCATCAGGCTCATCAACAGAATCATTCGTTCCATTAACAGTAAAAGTAATTTGATTTACAGAACCCCCCGACCCTGTGCGATCAACACACCCATTACTATCCAAAGACACCTGGCTACCAGCAACGGCAACCGCGAAACTAGGAGTCGTAAAAGAACTCTCAAAACAAAACCGCAACGCAACAGCCACAGACCTTGAAGGGGTCACATTCACACGAAAAACACCGCTACGCGTACCAGTCGATTCAGACTCCACCAAATCAGCAGCAACAACAGAAACCGCAAAATCCGAAGGTGTAGCCGACACGGTGTCAGAAGCAGTGCCTAATACAAGGTCGACGCGTGGTCGTATTTGGAAATCATATGCAGTACCGCCAGTCAACCCAGAAACCGTGTGGCTGGTAGTATCCGCATCACTATTAGAAATAGTAGTCCAGCTACCCCACGTGCTAGTACCATTTACACGCTGGCGGAACTGATAGGCAGTAATGTTACTGTTAGACGGATCAGACCAAGACAACGTTACCTGGTTGACACCTCCGGTAGCCGACAAACCCGTAGGCTTCGCCGGTGGCGGGAACGGTGTGCCAGACACAACATCAGACGCAACACCCTTAACGTTTCCAATCACAGCGCGTACCTGAAAATCATAGGTAACACCATTCGTTAATGAGGCAATGAAAATTTGTCCTATACCCCTATCGGCTTCCGCAACATTGTTCCAACCACTCCAAACACCAGAAGTACCAACACGCTGACGATACTGATAACCAGTAATCGCACTATTAGAGGGCTCATCAAAAAACACAGTCACCCTTGTAGGCGCCGGCTTAACCCTCACATTAGCCAACTTCGCAGGCGGATCAGGCAACAAAGTAGTAGCCGACACAACATCTGATCTGGTGCCTACCGCTATGCCGGCTAGTGCTTGTATTTGGAAATCATATGTAGTACCGCCAGTTAACCCAGTAACCGTGTGGCTGGTAGTATCCGCATCACTATTAGAAATCTCAGTCCAGCTGTCCCACGTGTTACTACCAGTTACACGCTGCCGGAACTCATAGTGGGTAATGTTACTGTTAGACGGATCAGACCAAGACAACGTTACCTGCAACACACCTGCGGTAGCTGACAGACCGGTCGGTTTCGCAGGCGGCGCAACAGGAGTGGCTGTCACAGTATCAGACGCAACACCTTTCACAGTACCGGCTGTTGCTCGCACCTGAAAACTATATGTAGTGCCATTAGTCAACCCAACAACCACCCGTTGAATCTTCCCCCCCAAAGCAATAAAACGGCCGCTAAACGCTGTCCACTCACCCCACGACAGCGGATCACCAGTACCCTGGCGATACTCGTAACCATCCACAACATCACTATTAGGATTATCCCAACTCAACGTCACCGACTGATTACCAACCGTAACAGACACATTAGCCAACTTCGCAGGCGGATCAGGCAACAACGGTGTAGCCGACACAACATCTGATCTGGTGCCTACCGCTATGCCGGCTAGTGCTTGTATTTGGAAATCATATGCAGTACCGCCAGTCAACCCAGAAACCGTGTGGCTGGTAGTATCCGCATCACTATTAGAAATCTCAGTCCAGCTATCCCACGTGTTACTACCAGTTACACGCTGCCGGAACTCATAGTGGGTAATGTTACTGTTAGACGGATCAGACCAAGACAACGTTACCTGCAACACACCCGCGGTAGCTGACAGACCGGTCGGTTTCGCAGGCGGCGCAACAGGAGTGGCTGTCACAGTATCAGACGCAACACCTTTCACAGTACCGGCTGTTGCTCGCACCTGAAAACTATATGTAGTGCCATTAGTCAACCCAACAACCACCCGTTGAATCTTCCCCCCCAAAGCAATAAAACGGCCACTAAACGCTGTCCACTCACCCCACGACAGCGGATCACCAGTACCCTGACGGTACTCGTAACCATCCACAACATCACTATTAGGATTATCCCAACCTAATGTTACCGACTGATTACCAACCGTAACAGAAACATTAGCCAACTTCGCAGGCGGATCAGGCAACAACGGTGTGGCTGTGACGATGGTTGATGGTGGGGTGGGGGGTTGGCCTGTTACGCCTGCTCTAAGTTGGAAGCGGTATTGTGTGCCGGTCGTTAAACCACCTACTGTGTGGGTTGTGGTGTCAGCATTACTGTTTGGAACACCGTTCCAGTCTTGCCATTTGATTGAACCAATTTCGCCGGTGCCGACTCGATACTGGTACCAAGCTATAGCATCAACGTTGGGATCGGTCCAAGATAGTTTCACTTGACTGGTGCTAGCTTGAGTAGTTAACCCGGACGGGGGTGAGTAAGGGGTGAAGCGAATACAAGAAGGAAACCCGTCTACGAAATTGCCTTCAGAGATTTTAATTGCCGCTCGAACACACGCCTCATGGGCAATATCAGCATCTATCTGAGCTATCCGCAAAGTACGACCCGTGGACGTGTGATTTACATGCGGGTTCTCAGCTGAGACTCTACGAAGAGTCCATTTGTAATTAGTTATGTTCGGGTTGCTCAGGTCAGCAGAAGAAAAAACTGCATCTAGTTTTGATGTTGAAGTGTCATATGTAAAAGAAGTAACCCTAAAGTTTCGCGGCGCAGCGGGTTTAGCTTTACGAGCCGCAGTAGGTACAGCCTGAACTGTATTTGATAAAGCGCCTGTTAACCCTGCACCGAACACCGGTCTAACTCTAAACTGGTAGAAAGTAACGTCGTTTAATAACGTACCGTTAACATTGTCAACTGTGTGCGATGTAGTAGTAGCATCACTGTTTGGAATCAACGTCCACCCGCTAGCAAGGTTGATAGTACCCGAACTCTGTAATGCGCTGTACTCCCAACCAACAATATAGCTGTTTTCAGGGTCAGGCCAAGACAATGTTACCTGCTTGTCACCCGCATTTGGTGACAAGACAACAGGCGCGTTAGGCACTATCAGAACAGGCCGCGACGCGATACCTGGTGTAGAGCCAACAACTGCGCGTATCTGAATATATACAGCAGTTTTATTCGCAAAACCGCTAGAACGCTGAAACGTAGTTGTCTTCTTACCCCCAGGTATAACAGCCCAACCATACCAACCACCCTCAGGATCACTTGTTCTGCTTGTACGATACTGATACCCAGTAACCGCAGCATTATCAGGCTCATCCCACTGCACTTCAAAACCAGTGTTAAACCAGCGAGTCACCCTAAAATTAGTTGGCACGGCTGGTATCGCCGTAGTGCCTGCAGCTGGGGTAACTGGTCCCACCTCTGCAGCACCAGCACTGAACCCGTCCTGAGTTGTTCTCACCTTAAACTTATAAGCAGTGCCATTCGTTAAACCCAACACCGTGAAACTGCGGGTAGTACCATCACTGTCAGGTACCGC
Organism: Candidatus Poriferisocius sp.; assembly: GCA_965221865.1. GTDB lineage: Bacteria > Actinomycetota > Acidimicrobiia > Acidimicrobiales > Bin134 > Poriferisocius. Next base: position 2,465,780 of record OZ244918.1, on the reverse strand, counting down.
TGTCCATTCACCGCTTGTTTGACCCTCAATAATCTGATATTCAAAACCCGTAACACCAACATTGTTCACCCGAGTCCACTCCAACGTAACCCGCGTGTCCCCCCGCCGAGCAGCCAACCCAGACACACCAGCAACAGGGTAACCATACACCTCACGCGACGGCGGGCTTAACTTAGTTCCCAAAACTGCTCGCACTTGCACACCATAACGCACACCGCTGGTAAGCGAACTAAACGCAGCAGTAACAGTAGAAGCCGAACTGTTATTTATCTCAGTCCAGTTACCCCAGCTATAAGGCACCCCTGAACCTATACGATACTGATAACCAGTGATCGCATTATTAGACGGATCATCCCAAGACACTGTCAAGCTGTTAGACCCATAACCAGCCAACCCGAAACCATACGGCGCCAACACCAAACCCGCCTCAGGAGTCGCTGTCACCATCACCGATTCTAAACCACGAACAAAGTTTCTGCCACTGGGTCTTATTTGGAAAGTGTACTGCGTGCCATTAGTCAACCCTGTAACCAAATGACTTGTAGTACTAGCATCAGAACCAACAACCGACCTCCAAGCATCCGAAGATGATAACGTACCCGAAGCATACCTAAACAGATAACCAACAATGTTGCTATTAAACGGATTATCCCAACTCAACGCCACACGACCATCACCAGCACTAGCAACCAAATTAGACGGCGCCGCCGGACTATCGAACGGAGTGGCAGACACAACGTCTGATGCTGCGCTGTTCCTAACTCCAGCTACAGCGCGGATTCGGAAATCATAGGTAACATCATTAGTCAACCCAGCAACCACATAGGAAGTAGAATTAGCACCACTACCAGGAATAGGATCCCAAACACTACCCCAGCTGCTGCCAGCAATTCTTTGCTGAAACTGATATTGAGTAATATTACTATTAGACGGATTATTCCAAGATAAAGTCACACTTTTGAAACCCGGGGAAGCCGACAAACCTGTCGGCTTCCCCGGCGCTGTCTGCGCTTCAGCCGGCGCAGGAGCCAGCACGCCGACCGGCGCCAACCCCACAGCCAACACCGCTACCACCAACGCCGCCACTAGCCGACGACGCCAACACATCAACCCCCCCCCCCCCCCAGCAAAAACAACACCACCACCCACACCAGCCGCAGCAACACGCGCCACCCATTTAAAACTATCGAAAAACATCATTGGCAGGCTAACACAAAAACAAACCATTAATCAACAATTAACAAAAAACAACCCCCACACCCCAACCAACAACAAAAACCCCCCTGCCAAATTCTGTCAAGCAGCTCTAGCTGTAGTGTCCATAAAGGTCGTTAGTTTCGTTTTAATGTAAGAACAGCAAAAAGAGCTTGGCGCTCAAGAGTTGAGTATCAAGATTGCTTGCACCGTAAAAGCCACCAAAATAGCAACCCCACACAGCAGCGCTAACAAAATTAGTTTACGAGTACTCATTTAGCGGCTGATTGGCGCTTTGGTCGGCGGCGCAAATACCAACGCAATATCTCAGCACACACTACGCTCAACCCAACGGTGATCAGCAACAGCAAAAACAGTGGCAGATCCCACTCCCAACCCAAGAAGCTCACCCGCGTTTCGCTGATATTTTGAGCAATGAATACAATCAACGCTAAAGCCGCAACCACTCCTACCACCATGCGAGCATTAATCTCACGCAGCAGTGCTAGCAGCGAGCGGCGTTGCGGAGCAGAACTCTGCTCATCTTGTTGATCGAACGGAACGTTAGGCGGTGTCTGTGTCATACCACCACGCTAGCCGCGCGCAACTCCGCTACGCTGAACATATGAAAGTTGCTATCACAGGATCATCAGGCTTAATTGGTACAGCCCTCACAGAGTTCTTGCGCACCTCAGGGCACGAAGTGGTTCAAATCATCAGAGATCGTACTATTACAGATGACAACACACATTACTGGAACCCCGCTACAGGTGATATAGACGATAACGCATTTGACGGAGTAGATGCCGTTGTCAACTTAGCGGGAGCTGGCATTGGGGATCGGCGCTGGAGCGAAAACCGCAAACGGGATATACGCCACAGCCGTGTGGCTGCTACCGAGCTTTTAGTAGAAGCTATGAACGCGGCTGCTAATCCTCCAGGGGTTTTTATAGCTGGTTCAGCGGTGGGGTTCTACGGCAGTCGCGGCGATGAGGTGCTAAACGAGGATTCTGAAGTTGGCAGCGGTTTTTTAGCCACTCTAACCGCTGACTGGGAAGCTGCTGCTTTAAAAGCTAAAGACACAGGCACCCGTGTGGCTTTAGCTCGCACAGGTCTTGTAGTAGCTCACAATGCTCCGTTTCTTACCAAAATGTTGCCACTGTTTAGACTAGGTTTGGGCGGCTCGCTTGGTAAAGGCTCACAATGGTGGCCGTGGATAGACATAGAAGACGAGGTAAGCGCCTTAGCTTTCCTGTTGACCAACGACATATCTGGGCCAGCCAACTTATGTGCGCCTAACCCTGTGACCAACCGTGATTTTACACGCACGCTCGCATCTGTGCTGAAACGTCCAGCTTTTATGCCTGTGCCAAGCTTCGGGCCGAAACTTTTACTTGGCAGCGAACTGGCCGATGAGCTGCTGTTTGCTAGCACTAGAGCTATGCCTGAGGTGCTCCGCAACGCTGGGTTCACCTTCTCTAACGAAAACTTAAAAGCCACCCTGCAGCGGGCTTTAGGCAAGAAAGCCGATTAAATTACAAAAAATCAAAACAAAGTCTGCTCAGGGTCTTCCACATCAGGTTGACTATCGGCTGCCTCTGTTGCTAGCAGATCGGCCACATCGTTCCACTTATCTCCAGAGTGTGCTTTTACCCACTCAAAGTTGATATCTCTCATTTGCACCTGTTCAATCAAAGGCTCCCACAAGTCGCGATTGGCTACAAGTTTTTTTTCACTGTTACGCCATTCACGTCGCACCCACCCTTGCCACCAGCCATCTCGAAAACATGTGGTTACGTAACTGGAGTCGCTGTATATCTCCAGCGGGCCATCTAAAGTCTGCACAGCTTCTAAAACCGCTTTTAGCTCCATGCGTTGGTTGGTTGTTTGCGGATCACCGCCACTGCCGCTTTTTCCAGCATGTTGTCCAGCACTTGGTCCGTCTGGCACTATCCAACCCCAACCGCCCTTTCCGGGATTTCCCCGACAAGCACCATCGGTATATACCATCGTGACTGTCTGTGCAGCCGCAGCTTGTTCTGCCATACATTGTTCAGCCATACATTAATCCTTAGTTTTTACCGACTATTTTTACTGTTCATCCTAATGATGCCACGCAAACCCGCAAGCCTGAAATACGCTGACTAAAATAATCAAAGATGTTGCAATCCCAAAAACTACCCGTACCCAAAACATAGAAGTGAGTTAATACGTGTCCGTTTACTTCTCACAACAGCTGCCAGATACCGATCCCAACGAAACGCAAGAATGGATTGACAGCTTAGATGCTGTAGTGCGCTCTTCGGGCGGGCAGCGAGGCCGCTACTTACTGCGCCGCTTGCTTGACCGTGGCGAGGAACTAGGAACCGGCATATCAGGCACAGTGCAAACCCCTTATGTGAACACCATTCCCACCTCAGAACAACCTTTCTTTTCAGGTGACGAGCACATTGAGCGCCGCATTAGAGCTTATATCCGCTGGAACGCGGCGGTGATGGTGGTGAAAGCCAACAAGCAAGCTGAAGGCATAGGCGGACACTTATCCACTTTTGCTTCCTCAGCAGCACTGTATGAAGTGGGGTTCAACCACTTCTTCAAAGGTAAAGAAGATGGGCTCCCCGGTGACGCTATCTACATTCAAGGCCACGCAGCACCAGGCATATATGCCCGCGCTTACTTAGAAGGACGCCTTAGCGAGGAACAACTAGACAACTTCCGCATGGAAATTGGTGGCAACGGTCTGTCCAGCTATCCCCATCCCCGACTCATGCCTGATTTTTGGGAATATCCCACAGTATCTATGGGACTTGGGCCGATTAATTCAATTTACCAAGCCCGCTTCTACCGTTACTTACATGATCGGCGCATAGAGGACACCAGCGAATCTAAAATATGGTGTTTTGTAGGCGATGGGGAGTGTGATGAACCTGAAACGCTAGGTTCAATCTCACTTGCGGGGCGTGCCAAGCTGAGCAACCTAATCTGGGTGGTGAACTGCAACTTGCAACGTCTAGACGGCCCAGTGCGAGGCAACGGCAGCATCATCCAAGAACTAGAAGGTAACTTCCGAGGCTCGGGGTGGAATGTGATCAAGGTAATCTGGGGCTCGCGTTGGGACGAACTGCTAGCCGCCGATGTAGATGGCGTTTTGTTGGAGAAGATGGGTTCTACAGTAGACGGAGAATATCAACGTTACGCCACCGAAACTGGTGCTTACATTCGTGAGAACTTCTTTGGCCCCGACCCTCGCTTACGCAAAATGGCCGCTCACCTTACAGATCGTCAGCTTCAAGAACTGCCCCGCGGTGGCCATGACTATCTCAAGTTATATGCCGCCTATAAAGCCGCAGTAGAAATGACCCAAAGACCAACAGTGATTTTGGCAAAAACCATCAAAGGCTGGACACTAGGCGAAGGTCTAGAAGCGCGCAATGCCACACATCAAGCTAAAAAGATGACCAGCAAGCAGCTTATAGAGCTGCGTTCTCGTCTTCATTTAGAAGAAGAAATCCCTGTCGAAGCTCTTGGCGACGATGCCAACCCGCCCTACTACAAGCCCCCAACCGACTCTGCAGAACATCGCTATCTGATGGCGCGTCGCACAGAACTAGATGGCCCCCTACCCACACGCATCGTTACTGTACGCCGTGAGTTGAAACTACCCGCAGAAAAACTGTTTAGCAACTACGATGAGGGATCGGATGGACGTGAGGTGTCCACCACCATGGTGTTCACCCAAATGTTACGCAACATGATGCGCGATGAACATTTTGGGCCCAGAGTGGTACCTATTGTTCCTGATGAGGCCCGTACTTTTGGAATGGACTCACTGTTTCGCGAGTTCAAAATATATGCCTCTCAGGGCCAGCTGTACGAACCTGTCGACCATGATTTGTTGTTGTCATATGCCGAAGGGCAAACAGGTCAGCTGCTAGAGGAGGGCATCACCGAGGCTGGCTCTTTAGCGTCTTGGACAGCAGCAGCTACTAGTTATGCCACTATGGGTGTTCCGATGGTGCCGTTTTATACCTTCTACTCTATGTTTGGTTTCCAGCGGGTTGGTGATTTGATCTGGTCAGCAGCAGATTCGCGGGCCCGTGGATTTTTGATGGGGGCTACTGCCGGGCGCACCACTTTGTTGGGTGAAGGCTTGCAGCACCAAGATGGTCACAGCCTATTGCTTGCGTCCACGGTGCCAGCTTGTCGTGCTTACGACCCAGCTTTTGCGTACGAGCTAGGTTCTATTGTGCATTCTGGGCTTAACCGCATGTACGGCAATGATGGTGTAGACGAGTTTTATTACATCACTATTTATAATGAGAACTACACACAACCCAAACGGGCTGATTTCATTAGCAACGAACAGATTTTGTCGGGGCTGTACCAATGGAACCATGCTCTAGAGGGAACCGAGCAGCAAGCCTCTATTATTTTTTCTGGGGTGGCGCATCAAGCAGCTAGAGATGCCCAAGCAGAGCTAGCTGAGCACTACAACATTGGGGTGGATCTGTTTAGCGCACCTTCCTATAAAGCTGTTCGTGAAGAAGCCCTAGAAACCGAACGACATAACCGTCTGCATCCTGATGAGCCTGCCCGAGTGCCGCTTGTTACCCAACGGCTAGGTAATAGTAAAGGGCCGGTGGTAGCAGTGAGCGACTACATGACTATGGTGCCAGACCAAATAGCCCGCTGGGTACCAAGACCTTTCATCCCGCTAGGCACAGACGGCTATGGACGTTCTGACACCCGTGAGGCTTTGCGACGATTTTTTGAGACCGATGCTAACAGCGTGATCAGTGCTGTGCTGAGCGCCTTAGCTGCTGAAGGCAACCTAGCTGTAGCTGTAGCTAAAGATGCTGTTGAGCGCTATAAACTGCTTGCCCCCCACCACGATCCTACGGGCTAGGTGTACTTGAATACACACCCCGCTCAGCTAGTAACCAAACCTATAACCAGCCCTGTTTGTTTGACTTGTAATTAGGCGAACTCAATCGGTAGTTGCAACAGGTCGACTGTTAGGGTCGGTTTGAACTATCCGCAACTTCCCGATGGAGGGTTTTGCTATGTTATAGCGTTTCGGCTTTGGGTTTATGTTCTACCGATAGTGATTGGTTTGTTTTGGTTAGGGGCCGTGATTGTGTTGTGTTTTGGGGTGTGTGTGTTTGTGGGTTTGGTGGTGGCATTTTGGGCATAGCAGGGTGAGGTTACAGATGTTGGTTGTGCCTCCGTGTTCCCAGGGTATTTTGTGGTGGACTTCACAGCTGCTAGCTCTTATACCACACGATGTGCAGTGTTTGTCGCGTTTGTATAAGGCTAGTAGTTGTGTTTTGGTGTGTTTACGGCGGCTGCGCCCTAAATATAAGGGTTGGGCTTTGTTGTTGAAGATTGCTGGCAAAATGTTAGCTTCACACGCTAGACGGCGGATTGTGTCTATGCTGATTGGGGTTTCGTCGATGAGCCCTGCGCTCTTTAGTTGACCGGTAAGTGTGTCGTAATCTGCGGTGAGGATAATAGTGGTTTGCTGCGGTATTAGTTCTGCTGCTTCATCTGCTGCTGGGGTTGTGTCTGTGGGGGTTGTGTTTGTTGTTGCAGGGTTGGTGTTGTGGTGTTTGTTGTTGGTGGTGTGGGTGATGAGGTGTACTAGCGCGTCTGCGTTGCGTTGTTCAAAAGACCGTTCTTTGCCGCTACGGTAGTCTTGTTTGAACATTCATGTTGTCATAGCGTCTATAGCGGTTTTTATTTTTTCTCCTGCTAGCTGGTCTAGCTCAGCATGCAAAACAACCATGTCGTTGTCGCCATCAAATATTTTCGCGCTGCGACGTTTGTGTTGTTGTTCTGTAGGGTTTAACCCTTCAGCAGCTAAACGTTGTGTTTCTAATTTCAATACTGTGTTTTTGAACTCGTCGCAGTCTTGTTGCACACCCAAAGCTAATAAATCTAGTTGTTCTTCTGTGCTCATAGGTGCTCTGCGATGCGACGCAGCTATTAGTTCAGCGTGGTCTTGAGTGATCCAACCATCTTTAGCTGCACGCACCACATCCGGCAAAGCCGATAAACCTTTCACAGTATGAACACAACGACGAGTCTTATAAGCGGGAAGAGCAAACTGTTCACACACCGACCTAACAGCATCATCACCTTCCAACTCGCCTAGCCTAACCAACACCGCACTCAAAAAGCTCTCAGCGCGTTGACGCATATCGTTAGCTTGTAAAGCTAGTTGCACAAGCTCACCAGCATCACAACCAGAAAAATCTGTGAAACCAAAACCGTCAGTAGCATTTTCAGCAGACAGCCTATTTGAAACACCTAAATCAGCTTGAAAACTATCAACTAAACTCATACATACAAGTATATCAGCATAGTGTGACAATAAACACTGAAAATAGTAATATTTTATAGAAAAATTAGAAATATTTTCTAATGAAAGGTAAGCTCTAGTGGTGGTTGCCTTACCACTAAACAGTTATAGTTACAACAATGACTATAACAGCATCTGCGGTGACGGTTCCTTCGTTGCAAGATGCTCGTCGTGTGTGTGATGTGCTAGCTGAGCATGGTGCTGGCTTGGTTTTAGTGTTCGGGTCGGTTGCTAAAGGTACTGCTAACCGAAACAGTGATATTGATATGGTCGCTGTGTTTGACGATTTAGGCGATTACTCATGCCGTCAAAGTGTTAGAGGTCGTCTTCAACACGGTATTGATGAAGTAACTAAAACGCCTGTTGATGTGTGGGTCACAGACCGACCTGAATGGCAGCATCGTACTACTAAAGTTTCCTCATCGTTTGAAGCAGCAGTTATAAGTGATGCCATCGTGTTATGCGATCGTCCAGTGCAAGGTCTTATTGATTGGGACAAGGAGATTGGAATGCCCGCAAACAATTATGATGAAGCCCTAGAAAGACTACGTGACACGGACCACGCTTTAGGTGAAGTGCTTAACGGACTGTATGAAAGCGCAAGAGAACGTCTAGCGGTAACCCAAGCCAGTGTGGCGGATTTAGAGGATGCCCGGTATGAGCGTATGGCTAACGTGTGCAGCGATTCTCAGCTAACTATTGAATGCGCTTTCAAAGCTGCAGCATGTCTAGCCGGTGTCAAAGCCGAGCGTGTTCACTCAATCCAAAAACTAGCCGATGCTATACCCGACCAATACAACGATGTCACCGGCCCAGCCACCTCTAAAACGAACCAAATTAAACCCAGCGGCATCACATTATGGAACACCGCTGGACCGTACTCAGATATTCGACCAGCACTCACATTAAAAGAAATCGAACAAACAGCCATTGAATTAGCACACATAGCAACTGCAACCGCTGCCGCGCTTGTCAACCATTTCAAAGACATTAACCGAGACGCAACAGCTAAACTATTACGTGTCATCAACCAGGTTGAAGCAGACCTCGCTGCTAGCTGCTAGCCCAGCCAGTTGAAAAAATCCTCTCCAGATAGTGCATCGTGGCTGGCTGCTATGTCTTTTACATCCAAAAACTCGAATCCAGCAGCCTCGGCATAGTAGCGATCCATATCGCTGTCGCCAATGTGAATGTAACGATTGGCCTTGAACTGGTTTCGTAACTCAGCTAGGTGGTGTTTACCGCCCACAAAATCCACCTCGATGCCGTGGGTATCCCAAAGCTGCTGCTGATACGAGCGAATCCTGTCCGAACCGCTGCCAACCACATAGCCCTTAGCTTTAGCCTGACGCATAGCATCCAACAAAATTGGTCCCGGCGGATCACCGCACTCAAGCGTGCCGTCAATGTCAAAAGATATAAGAATGCAGTCAGGTTAGTTTGTTGCATTGCTAAAAGCTCATTTGACGCGCGCAGATACACAAAACTTGTTAGCAGAAGTAAACGAAGTTCTGTGGGGGCTAGTAGCTGGGGCGGTACCCGCGCTTGACTTACTTGCAAACAATTACAATATATAAAGCCAATGTGCCTAAAATAAACGGGCAATGACCCCCCCCCCCCCCCCCGCAAGATAGTAGCCAAGATGTAATCGCCCTTTTGAAAGAGCGCGGTCCAGACAAGCCGCAACTTCGAGGACAACTCTTTGAACGCCTGATTGCTGAGGCGCTAAGCAAACACCCCGGAGAGTACGGGGAATCTCGCTTTGAGAAGGTATGGCGGTGGTCGGAATGGCCAGATCGCCGCAAACGAGGATTCGGCCCAGACTGCGGTATCGACCTGGTTGCACAACAAAGCGACGACTTTGGTGGCGGGCTTTGTGCCATCCAGTGCAAAGCGTATGAGGACACTTTCACCGTCCCCACCAGCGCGGTGGACTCCTTTTTAGCAGAGTCAGGCACCAACGACTTTACTGCCCGCTTGCTAGTAGCCACCGGCGCGCTCACCGACAACGCATGGCGCAAGATCGAGAAGGCTACGCCGCGCTGCGAAGTACTCGACCGAAGCATCATCAACGGTTGGGACGTCCGCTGGGAGGACTACCTCGACCGGCCCACAGCACTTGAGTTCAATGCTAAGCGGTACACACCGCGCCCCTATCAACAAGATGCGGTAAGGGCGGTTGTTGCGGGTCTGTCTGGTGTCGATAGTCGCGGGCAGATGATACTGCCTTGCGGTACCGGCAAATCTGTGGTGGCGCTATGGGCGGCCGAGCAGCTAGCCGGCAAAGGCGGGCGGGTTTTGTATGTAGTGCCTTCCATCGCCTTGATGGGCCAGACTATGCGAGAGTGGGCTGCACAGAGGTCGCTGCGTCACCGCTATCTCGGGGTTTGTTCTGATCCCACCTCGGGGCACCGCTCGGCCAAGAAGTCCGACCTCGCCGACGACCTTACCGAGCTAGCCATGCCGGTTACAACCGATACCACCCGGCTCGGCCCAAAACTCGAACGCATTGTCGACCCTGATGCTATGGCCGTGGTGTTTTGCACCTATCAGTCGCTGCCCAAAATTGCCGAAATCCAAAGCCAAGGCGCTGCTGCGTTCGATCTCATCATCTGCGACGAAGCCCATCGCACAACAGGTGTCGAGGCTAACAAGTCTGAGAAGGACACCGGCGAAGACAAATCCGGGTTCCGCTTGGTCCATGATGACAATCGGGTGAAGGGTCACCGGCGGTTCTACATGACCGCCACGCCCCGGGTATTTACCGACAAAGCCAAGCAGAAGGCCGAGGAAAACGATATAGACAGCTTCTCTATGGATGACGAACAGGTGTACGGCCCTGTGCTTTACAAAATGGAGTTTGCCGAAGCAATAGATAGCGAGTGGCTCTCCGACTATGAGGTAGTAGTAATCGCCGTTTCCGACAGCGATCTGCGCCGCAAATACGAATCCAACGCTGAGATCAGCCACGCCGACACCGGCCTTGCTTTTGACGACTATGTAAAGCTGGCCGGCTGCTGGGATGCTTTAGCCGACCCGCTCACCGTTAGCGCAGGCGGCAACCGCCACACCGGCCAGATAGACACAGCAAACGATACCCACGCTCGCACTGCTATTGCATTTACTAACAGGGTTAAGGCGTCGCAGCTTACCGCACAGATGTGGCCAAAAGTGGTCGAGAATGTGAGCGAGGTGAGCGGGGACGATCACAGCCGCGAGTACCTCCGGCTCGATGTTCAGCATGTGGACGGCTCCACTGCGGCGGTTACCCGCCACATGCATATCAGCGCGCTCAGAGACCATCGCAGCGACCCGAACGCCGACTCCCGCTTATGCCGTGTGATCACCAACGCCCGTGTGCTGACCGAGGGTGTGGATGTTCCCGCGCTGGATGCGGTGATCTTCTTAGATCGGCGTACCTCTAAAATTGACATCACCCAGGCGGTGGGCCGTGTAATGCGCACCGCACCCGGCAAAACACGCGGCTACGTGGTTATTCCGGTGGTTGTTGCCGACGACGAGACCATCTCTGCTGAATCGGTGTTGAACGGAAGCGATTTCAAGGTGGTGTGGGATGTGGTGAAGGCGCTGCGTTCGCATGACGAGCGGGTTAACTTTTGGGTGAACAACGTAGAGGTAGCTACGAAGAAAGCCCCGATACGGGTGCTTGATCGTACCAAAGGCACAAGCCCGGCAGAAGCCGATGACGAAACCGAAGCTGTCACCAAAGTAGGCGAGGCTGTCCAGCTGCAGCTGGCTCTGGACGACAAGATCGCCTCTAAGCTGGTGGAAGTCTGCGGAGACCGCCAAATGTGGCCTCATTGGGGCTACATGGCTGCTGGTGTTTGTGCGAAGGTTCAGCGCCGCTTGCGGGCCGTGCTAATGGAGTTTCCCGATCTTGCCGCTGCATTCGACCGCTTCGCTGCCTCGATGAAGCGCACGGTGGGACCGCAGATCACCGCTGCCGACGCCCAAGAGATGGTTGCCCAACATGTGGTGACCATCCCAGTGTTCGATGCTTTCTTTAGAGGCTCTCAGTTTGTAGACTCCAACCCGGTCTCGCAGCAGATAAACCAGCTTCTAGCAGAATTCGCTGCTAAGGACATCGCCTTTGAGCACGAACGGCGACCCCTCACCCGAGCCTACGCCCGCATGGCCGATGCTTTTGAAGGGGCGCTAAGCGGCGCTCAGAAGCTAGATGTGCTGCGCGAGGTGTACGACGGGTTCTTCAATGCAGCCATGTCCGACACCGTAAAGCGACTTGGCATCGTGTACACCCCCGTGGAGTTAGTGGATTTCGTGCTGCGCTCGGTGGACGCAGTGTGTCGCCAAGAGTTCGGCCAGGGCCTCACGGCAGAAGGCGTTCATATACTCGACCCTTTTACCGGTACCGGTACTTTCATCAACCGCCTACTCACCCTAAAAGGTGCCGATGGCGAATATCTGATCCGCCATGAGGATGTGTACCGCAAATATGCCAGCGAGTTGCATGCTAACGAGATCGTTTTGCTGGCCTACTACATAGCCGCTTTGAAAGTTGAGGAAGCTGCTAACGAACGGGGCGCATTCGATGCTGCCTGGGGCTATCAGCCGTTTGAGGGAATCGTGCTTACCGACACTTTCCGCATGGATGACGAGCAAATGCATCAGCAGCTTGGCCTCGACCCCTACATGGCCGAGAACTCCGACCGAGCTAAACGCCAAACCAAAGTGCCTATCCAAGTGATTGTGGGCAACCCTCCTTGGTCTGCCGGCCAGAAAAGCGCTGGTGACGATAATCCGAATCTTGGCTACAGCCACATTGAGGATCGCGTACGCGCTACCTACGGAAAGCGGCACCGTCAAGTAACCGGAAAAGCATCAGGAGGAAACAGTGCCGGCAATCTCTATGTAGAGGCCATCCGCTGGGCTTCAGATCGCCTAGCCAACGCAGCCAATCCGCAAAGCTCTGGAAAGGTACTGGCTTTCATCCATCCTAATTCTTTGTCTAACGCCACCTCCCTGGCTGGAATGAGGGCTACCTTGCGCGATGAGTTCACCGATATTTATGTGGTGAACCTCCGCGGTGATGCTATGAAATCTGGAGATGAGTTCCGACGCGAGGGCGACAAGATATTCGGTGCTGGCTCTCGCAACGGAGTGCAAATCACCTTGCTTGTGCGTAATCCTCAGAAGGACCTTGCCCAACCGGCCACGCTGCACTACGCCACTGTGCCTGAATATAGCAAACTCCCCCAAAAGTTTGACTGGCTTTTCAACCTCGGCGATGTTACCAGCAACCAGTTTGAGACCGTGCCCGTGAATGAAACTCACGATTGGGTAAACCTCACCGACGGTACTTTCGACCAAATGATGCCCGTGTGCGAGATCGGTGTTAAAGGCCGATCCACCGAAACCGCAGTCACCTCCCACGCTCGTGGGCTCGCCACCAGTCTGGACACTTACGTTTACTCTTTCACTAGACAAGCGCTGATTAACCGTGTAAGACGCCTCATCGATGCCTACGAAGAGGCTCGAATGCTGTATGAGTTAGGCGAATCTCTAGCTGATATCACCGAAAATGTTGAACTCGACTCGATCAAATGGACGGACACTTTGAAAGCGTCTCTCCGCAAAAAAGAAGTCATCGAGTTCGACGAAACACGCATCAGAGAAGTGTTATACCGCCCGTTCACGAAACTCTGGTTATACGAAGACCATCGCATACTGTCATCAGTGAAAACAGTGGCAGCCATGTTCCCGAGAGAGAGAGAGAGAGTATCCATCTCCGCTCCGAACAACCGAGCAATCTTCTCAGCTCTGGCAACAACAGCACTCTGCGACCTCAGCGCCAATGGAACCAACCAACCCAGCCGAGCTATCCCCCGGCAGAAGCAATCTTGATCTCGGGGATGTCGAACGTATTCACGGTCATGGCCACCACGACTCTTCCCGACTTAGCCACCGTGAAAGGGACTCACGGCTCTACGAGGGCACTCCCTCGTCAGCAGCGATGACCCCCCCCCCCCCCGAAGCAATGCTCTTCAACCTCACCCAACAACTCCCCTTCGGGATCATCGCCGCCAACCAACTCTTCGACCTATGCGCAACCGGACGCCAAACCCGAGCCGTCACACGACAGAAGCCATCGTAATGGCGGGGCCGTCGAACATGGCGATCTTCGGAGTGCTAGCCACCGGGTGGCTGCCCGATTTGCACCTGATGGGCCCGGGACAGCAGACCCGGGCCGTACCCAGAAAGCAATACTGACTATGCGAGATTTACAACTCCCCTTCGCGGTGATGGCCACGAACACGATAACGGACTTACATGTGGCAGGCCGTCCAACACGAACACTTCCCCGCTACCGCCAGTAGCCCCACCCGAGGAGGCCCCTGATGAACAACACCCTGGAGCTCGGACTCGATATCTCAAGCCCTACCGACACCGACAACATCACCGACTGGTGCCTACAGCAGTTTCATAACCGCTACGGCACTCACATAACCAAAGATGACATCTGGGAATACCTCTACGGGGTGATGCACGCCCCCGACTGGCGGGAGCGATACAAACACGACCTCCAACGCAACCTGCCCCGCATCCCCCTCGCCGACGACTTTGAGGCCTTCCGAGCCGCCGGTCGAGCACTCATTAACTTGCACATCGACTACGAGACCGTAGATGAATACCCAGTGACCTGCCTAGTAGACGGCCAGCCCGACGAAGGCCAATCCGACACCTCCGCCTACCTCATCGAGAAAAAGATGCGCTGGGGCAAAACCGGCAAGCAAGAGGATAAATCAATCCTGGAGATCAACCAACGCTGCAAACTCATCGGTATTCCAGACGAGGCTCACCAATACACCGTATCAGGACGCAGCCCACTCGCTTGGGCCATCGACAGCCTCCGCCACAAACTCGACAAAGACAGCGGCCTCACCGACGACCCCAACGGCTGGCATGTTTGGGCTGATGAGCCTTTCAACCTCATCCGCCACCTCCGCCGCCTCATCCACATATCCGTAGAAACCACCCGAATCGTCAACAGCCTCCCACCCTCACTGCCTTCCTCTCCCGCAATTTAGTGCGAATTCGAAACAGGTTAGAGTATGGTTACCATATGACCACTGTTGTGCATCTACCTGATGATGTTGCTAGACAACTCGAGAAAAGCGCCACACAGCGAGGTATTACCATTCTTGATGTGATTTGCGAATTAGCTCAATTCTCAGCCAAACAACAAGCCTTAGAAACATTCATCGGATGTATTGATGCTCCTAACCCACAACCTTTCGATATTGATCATGCCAGGGCAGAAATGGCTGACACCCTCCTAGCAGACCATAAAACCCTAAACGCAGATTTCAGCCAAGATACTGCAGAAGCAAATGAATTAGCGTTTGACTCTAACTGAGCACAGAACCAACCGTATTAGGGGGGTGCGTAAAGTCAATAGATTGTCAACATGATAATAATAGACACAAACGTGTTGCTTGCTGCTGCAAACCAAAGCGAACAACATCATGATGTGTGTGCATAGCGGAGCGCTTGCAGACTACACGGATCGCAACTCTCAACTTACGAGACTTTTCCACAGTTCGTCCTGCTCATGCCTCACACTTCACACTGCTACCGCAACAATAGCCAACTAAGCAAAAAAAACTTTATGTAACTCTGAGAGTGATTAACAGGAGAATCTATCAACCACACGAATCGTCAACAGCCTCCCACCCTCACTGCCAACACCAGCACCAGCCCCTTAAAGCGTTCAAACTCCCACCCAAGGATCTATAACCTCAACCAACATGCCTTCAAAATGCTGGGTATTGCGAGTTGCAACAATCATCGCTCCTGTCTCACTGAAAATGTAGAGGCTCAGGGATAATCTCTCTGTGCGGCAATGCCAACTCCGCTAACTCCACCCCTCCAAGACGAACAAAGCGTTCGCGAATTACAGCTGCAAGATCAGCTACAATCACATCCTGTCGCACAGCGTCACGTAAAATACACCGAGCCTCTTCTTCCATTGACCGCCCATAACTAGCAACGCGCATGCGAAGCTTAGCCGTAATCTCATCATCAAGATTACGAATAGTGATACTCGCCATTGCATCTCCTGCTAACTCGCCACAAGCCTATCCCGCTAAATGATTGCACTGCAATCATTTTTACAATTTAAGTAAACTGCCACTCACAGTTTGACATCCAGCCGTTCCTTAGCAGCGAGCAACTCAACCTAATGAAACCCATCTTTAGACAATAACACCAATACATTTTACAAGTTATAACCTGTAAAATAATCTTGTTATAACAAGTCACAGACTGTATACTAAAACAATGGAAAATACAAATCTTGCCCGCGCCCGGCTTGACGCCCGGCTCAACAAACTTCCTAGCCCAACCTGCTTCACACGCCGTTCCTTAAACAATAGAAGGTTGTTCTATTGTCGACGCTCCGAACGACCTTGAGCGTCTGTCCTGTCTAGTCCCAGGTTTGGCTAACAGGTCGTTGCCGGGGGCGGCTCGCTGTTGTCTTTTTCTGTTTGTAGGGGGCATGTCAGTTGTTCGTGGTTGGGCTGGAACCGAGATTGTCCTTGACGATCCTCTGGTCGTTGCTGGTTCTGGGTTCTTTCGCTTGGCCGCGTGGCCCTGACTTCTTCTGCCGATTACGACAGCAGCAGCGTGATGACCACTACTTTGTTGTCGGCGTGATTTGTTGAGTGCGGGTTTCCAGTATCTGGTTCCCCATTTGCTGGTGTACGCAGGATCGACTGCTACGTGAGTGATCCCATGTTTTTTGGTGTTAGCTGCTACAGCCTCAAAAACTTGTGCTGTGGGTAGTCCAGCGACTTTACGGCGAGTGGTTTTTCCTGCTTGCCCGCGTCGGTATATCTGTTTGCCCAAAGCTTTACTGCGACTGAAATCGAGTTTCTCGGTAGCGATCACTTGTGCGCCTTGGGAGACCGCCCATTTCAGTGCCGCGTCTACTGATTCTCGTAGCCTGCCTCGCCGTTGCTCGCTGGTGCCTTCTTCTAACAGCTCAAACGTTTGAGGGCGACCGGTTGGGTTGCCGTGCTCATCCACGATGAACGCTGCTAGATGATCGGAGTTCAAATCGATGCCCACCGTTTTCGCGGTGGTGGGTATCTCAGCGGGTTCAGAAGGTTTAGGGAACGTCCAGCTAGCCGACAGATACCAGGCTTGTTTATCAGGATCATAAGAGAAGGTGTATGAGATCTTTGAACTAGTTAAACATCGGTGTAACCATTCGGTCGCTCGATGATTCCAGGTAACGGTCCCTTCTAACCGGTAAAAAGGTGCTTTCCTGTCTGGGGTGTTCGATAAATGCGCTAAACCTTTCGGTAACCGGATCTGCACCACACAGTTCTTGTAGCCTGCTGCGGTAGGGATCACCTGAATCATTTCGTTGCCGTACGGTTCACCGGTGCGCCCGTCACAAGTCAAATACCCTCTAGCAGCATCCCACTGTTCACGCCATTGCTGAAGCGTTAGACCACATTCTTGTAGATGATGACGGTTGTTAGCCAGCTCTTTACCGCCCTTACACACCGACACCCGACCAGCTTGCAGATCAGCAGATGTTTGAGCTTCACGCGCTTTCAGGCTCTGCAACCGGCGTTGCTTTTGCCAACGTTCACCTACAGACGCGAACCCTCGCACACGACCTTGTTTCTGCCCGACCGGCACTCGAAGACGTTTCTCGATCCTGTTGATCTCTGTCCGATAACGATCAATCGAAGCTTGCATATTACGAACCGCTAAAGCGAACTGATCACCCACACGAAGAGTGATCGGATTCGCCCAACGCGACGACACCGCCGGTGTCAACTCTTTTTTGCGTTCATTCCGATCTGCATGTTCCAAACCCAAACCCAGCTTGCAGCGGGCAGCCAAATCCTGCCGGAAATACGAACCCAAAAACTCGCTGACCTGCCTCAACACGCTGGCATCATCACCAAAAGCATGAACCTTTGTACGAACAGTCGCACCCGACGGGGCAGGCACCACAAACGGATCCTCCAACCGCCAGCGAGTCACGACGCACCCTCACCAGCAGCCGCTAACGCTCTCTGCGCTCTACGAGCAGCAGACCGACGACCATACAAACGCGCACACAACAAAGTCAACACCTCAGTCACATCCCTCACAAGATCATCCTCAAGTTCCTCATCATCCATCACCACAACCCCACCACCACGACCCACCAACGAAGCCTCCAACAACTCAAACCCAAAACCCGTCAAACGCTCCCGATGCTCAACCACAATCCGAGTCCTCCCCGGCAAACGCAACACCCTCAACAACTTCGAGCGTTTACCATTCAAACCAGAACCCGTCTCCATCACCACCTCAAAATCAGACCACCCCTGCTTACGCGCGAAAACCTGCAAACGCTCCGACTGACACACCAAATCAAAAGCCTGATCCGAAGAAAACACACACGCATACAACACCACCCGATCAGCAGGCAACTCATCATCAAGCACCCTCACATACAACAACTTCCCCACCTTCTCAACCACCAACCCCTCAGGCAAACGACCATCCCGATACATCTGCCAAAAAGCACGCGTAGACAACCCAAACTGACGACCCCAATCAGTCAAACGCATACACTTACCAACAACCTTCATACACATCATTCTACCCCAAACTCAACAGTTGCCAACCCACCGTTATACAAAGGCACACCCCAATCGGAGTTGCCATGATTCACCGCATTCCAAAGCTGTGTCACATCGTCCCACATGTCGGTGGCACGAGCATCGTAAGCTGTCTTGCCTGCGCGCTTTTCTTTTGCTAGCTCACGAGCCTTTTGTGAAAGTGAATGCCTAGCATAACTGCCGTTGCTGCGGTAAGGCAGCAAGTCTTTATCCTCCGCGTAAGCCACAAACAACAGGCGGAACAAAATCACCATCACCTGCTCGTAAGCGGCGGTCAAGTCTGCCTCGCTAAGTTCTTTGCTAGCTTTATGCTCCGACAGCCGGGCAGCCACAGCCCGAGCCAGCGCAGGTACAGTATCGTTGTACACCCGATCGCGCAGGCGCACCGCCAACTCGGCAACAAAATCTTGAGACTTTTCTAAAATGTCTTCTAAAGTTCCATTCTCTGCCAAAGCTGTGGCCGAAAACAACAAGCTAAGGTAGCCCGCCATTTCGGCAGGAACTAGCGACAAGTTCAACTCTACAAAAGTCTCGGCTCTACCTGTGCGTCCTACGCCGGTGTCGGCACGGGCAGCATAAAGGCGAATCTCTGCTGAGCGCGTTAGCACAACCCAATCCACCCTCTGCTGATCGGCCAAAGCTAGAGCACGAGACACCGGTGAGGTGTTCGCAAACCGGCTAGAAGGGGCTTCAAAAGGCTCATCTTCATCACAAAACACAGCCACCGCGTGGTTGCGACCGCCAATAGTCAACATAGAAGCGTTGGTGGCCAGCTGAGTAACCTCAAAACCTAAATCCTCTACTAAACGGCGACCACGTTTGCCCAATAAAGGAAGTGCCTTACGAGTAGCATCCGCCCAATCTTTACGTTGCGGCACACCCTGTTTAAGTTCTTGGCTAGCCAGCAAACCAAGATTTCGCAGCCCCGGAAAAGGAGAATCCAGCTCTGGTAACGCCGCCAGCAAAAACCTTGTAGCCCCATGATGGCTAGGCTCGCCTAACGCAACCTCAACAACACGTTCGGCTTGTGAAACTTCCACATCGTGATACACCATCGGCTGATCCCCCACCGGCCCACACAGTGACACTCTTTGGGACACTCTTTGGGACACCCCCAAGCCCTTATCAGCAGGATAAAAAGCCATCAACAGCACCGGGCTAGCCCTACCAGCCCGCCTCTTTAGCCACCCAGCGCGCAGATCGGCATTGCGCGGCTTGCCCAAAGCACGAACTAGCGTAACCTCAAGCCCACTAGGTGCGCCCTGGACGAACACCCCCGCAGGTATCAACGACGGCGGGAAACCGGCCGGTGCTTGCCATGTAGTTGGATCGTGATCTATTAAGAAGTTCTCCACAAGCCCAACACTCTAGTTGCTACCTGTGACAACTTCACTAACAGACATCACCTCTAGCTACCATGTATATCTGGTTTCACCATCACCCGGGCTATGCGGCGACCAGTTACCCGCTCTACAGCTAGCTCCCAACCATCCAAAACTAAAGTTTCGCCTTCGGCCGGTACATGTCCCAAAGTATTGAAAATAAGCCCACCCACCGTATCCCAGTTACCAGTGGGCAACGGAGCACCCAAAACCTCACCTAGCTCATCAATAGGTACCCGACCGTTCACCCTTACCGTGCTAGGCCCCAGCCGTTCAATCATAGGTTCTTCCACATCAAACTCGTCTACTATTTCGCCTACCAACTCTTCAATTAAGTCTTCTAAGGTCACTACACCTGCAGTACCACCGTACTCATCTACCACAATGGCGATATGAAACTGCTCAGCCTGCATCTCTTGCAACAGCAGCGATATCCGTTTAGTTTCAGGAACAAAATGCGGTTTGCGGGCTACTGCTGCTGCTAAAGACTCGCCACCTAGTGTCCGTTCGGCACGCATCAAATCTTTAGCATGCACAACACCAACCACATCATCTATGTCTTCTCTGTAAACCGGCACTCGGCTATAACCGTGCTCTATAACCACCTCAATCACCTCTTCTGTGGTTTGTTGATCGCTAACAGCTACCATGTCTGTGCGAGGTACCATCACTTCGCGCGCCACAGTGTCACCAAACTCGATTATTTGACCTATCAACTCACGCTCTGCAGGTTCAATAGAATCAGAAGCTTCGGCAGCTTCAGCCACAGCTAACAAAGCTTCTTCTGATACCTGAGGCGACTTGCGGCGCTGGCTAGCTCGCACCAGCCGACCCAGCGGACCAAACCTACCTAGTTGCCTAAGCCAACTAAACAAGCTCATCTCGCCATCTCAGCAACAGCCGCTAACTCCCCACCTGCAAACACTTGAGCCAAAAGCTCTTGTTCACGCTGCTGCATGTGTGCAGCCTCAACATCGGTTTGATGGTCATATCCCAACAAATGCAAGGTTCCGTGAACCACCAACAAAGCTAGTTCTTCGTCTAGCGTTTTTTGCCGATCTTTAGCATTAACTGCTGCTATTGCTGGGCAAATAACCACATCACCTATCAAACGGGGCTCCCCAGCTGCTCGCAACGCGCTGCCATCATCGGTGCCTAAAGCCAACACATCTGTAGGCTTAGCAAAACCACGCTGCGATTCATTGAGTTCTGTCATCTCAACAACGCCCACAAAACACAGGCCTGCTTCCCATGGCTGAGATAAACCTTGCTCACACAACACCAACTCCATAAGCTCAGCCCAGCGGCCGGGCTCCACCAAACACTTACATTGACGGTTATCTGTTACAACTAAACCCTCAGATAAAAGCTCATGCTCATCAAGATCAGGCTCAGGGTCGAAATCAGCGTTCACGGCTGAGCCCGCTCATAAGCAGTAACAATGTCGGCCACTATACGATGGCGTACCACATCGCGTGCTGTGAGATGCACAAACGACAAGCCATCAATGCTAGCCAATACCTTCTCTAAAGAATCCAGTCCACTGCGACCCCGTGCCACATCAACCTGAGTGACATCGCCGGTAACCACTGCTTTAGAACCAAAACCAATGCGGGTTAAAAACATCTTCATCTGCTCAGGGGTAGTGTTTTGAGCTTCATCTAAGATGATAAAGCTGTCATTCAAGGTGCGCCCCCGCATAAATGCTAACGGTGCAATCTCAATCACCCCTCGCTCCACCAAAGACTGCACTTCAGTAACGTCCATCATGTCATACAAAGCATCGTACAAAGGACGTAAATAAGGGTCTACCTTAGCAATCATGTCCCCAGGCAAAAACCCTAGCCGCTCTCCCGCTTCCACTGCCGGACGGGTCAAAATGATGCGCTCCACATTATTTGCCTTCAGTTCCCGCACTGCCATGGCCACTGCTAACCAACTTTTGCCGGTTCCTGCAGGGCCAATGCCAAAGGTAATAATGTTTGCTCCTATAGCATCCACATAGCGACGCTGACCTGCTGATTGCGGGCGGATTACCCTACCACGCCCAGAATGCAACACATCGGTGTCCATCACCGAAGACGGGCTCTCGTTAGCTTGCACCATATCAATGGCACGAGCAATCATGGGCTCATCTAGCTGCTGACCTGCCCGCAACAACAAGATCATCTCATCAAACAGGCTAGCTACCCGCTCGGCTGAAGACCCTGAAACTGTTATGCGGTTGCCACGCACAAAGATATCGGCACTAGGAAAAGAGCGTTGAATCAAACGAAGATTCTGATCTTGTTCTCCCAACAAAGCTGGCATCAGCCCGTTGAGAGGAATATCTATAGTGACCGATGCCGCAGTGGTCATTTATTGTGCGGACATTTAGTAAGCGGGCCCCGCTTCACTTTCGCCAGAGACATAGCCTTGAGAGACATGGTCTTCAGAGACATCATCTTCAGAGACATCGTCCGATTCTTGCTCTGCTTTAGAGGAAGATAAAGGTTCAGGATACAGATGGCTCAATGAGCCCGGTTGGATCCGGCTGGCATCAATAAAAACATCCACATCAGATTGTTTCACCCTAATTACCCGACCCATCCGATAAGCAGGCAAGCCTCCTTCATTGATGAACCGGTAAAGAGTGCGGGTTGTGATCCCTAACCTCTGCGCGGCTGTTTCTGTATTTAGCCAGACAATCTCAGTCCTAGTTGGGACAACATCTGCTGATTGATCATCCGCAACGGCCTGATTTACATCTGTAGAAACATTTTCAAAATTACTCATAGCACTCAACTTTATCTTATTTCCTTGTCTTTATCTTGTCGCAGCATCTGCACCGCCACTACGCCTAATAAGATAGCAAACAAACTAGCAGCTATGCGAGGGCTTAGCTGATTAGCTCCTAGCGCTCCCACAAAAGCCGAAGCTACACCAGCGACTCCCACCAACAAAGCAGTATGTGAAGCTATGTTACCCAA
Organism: Candidatus Poriferisocius sp.; assembly: GCA_965221865.1. GTDB lineage: Bacteria > Actinomycetota > Acidimicrobiia > Acidimicrobiales > Bin134 > Poriferisocius. The sequence goes on along the minus strand of OZ244918.1, from coordinate 2,443,207 downwards.
ACGGCGGTTACGCACAGTACCAACTATCGAGGTGGAAAATATCACCATAAGCGAGGTTCCTTTCGCGGTAGCGGGTGTAAAGCCGAATAACAAAATCATTACTGGAACCATGATTATACCCCCACCAATACCCATAGTGCCCGCTAACAGCCCCGTTAATAACCCGCAAGTCACATAACCAAACGCTAACCATACAGTGATCGCACTATGGCCGTCAGCTTCGGGAACAGAAATCAAAAACCGCACAGCAACAAGCAGCATCAAACCAGCAAAACCCACCCGCAGCAAATGCACCGGCAAACGATTTAACAGCCAAGTACCTGCTGTCACCCCAATAGCAGCACCCAAAAAAATCAACAACCCCGCTAGCCATACCACAGAGTCGCTTAGCACAAAACCACCTAGACCTGCTGCTGAAATCAATACCATGGCACCCAAAGAGGTACCAACAGCCTGACGCTGTGCCATGCCTAACCAAAGAACCAAACCTGGCACCATCAAGATGCCTCCACCAACCCCAAACAACCCAGACAAAAAGCCGCTAGCTACCCCAACTCCTATCATCTGCCACTGTGAACCAGCCATCAAATCACAAACAACCCCATCAACAACACCTCACCACACAACAAACAAACATCACTGCAACTCAGATTCCACCACACGATCGGTTTGAGCACGGTGTTCATACACTAACCGCACCAACCAGTAACGCATAAAGCGACGAAACGTGCTGATCAGCACCATCATCACACCCACCAGGCTGGTACACACCCCTAAAATAGCCGACACCACAAGGTCTAGGTGGTTAACGGCATTAGGCGCGCTTGCAGTCAAAATGAAAGACGTCAAAGTTATGGCCAGCCCCAAACCTGTCAAGAAAACGCCTACGCGAAACACCCAGCGATCTGGGTTAGCTAAGCCACCTGAACCGCCTAGCTTGGCTACCTCGGTGTTGAACTCTTCCAACCTTGTGTCGTTCATAGTCTCTCCTTATGATTTGCGAACAATTTTGCTTAGTCCATTCCCAGATACGCCGCTGTTAGATCGTTGGCAATCTCAGCGGGAGCCCCAGTGCGTGATATCTGACCATGCAACATAATGGCGGCTTGATCGGCCACCCCCAAAACAGCTTCAGCAAACTGCTCTACAATCAAGATGGACAACCCTTGCCTAGCCAACGCAGCAACCTGCTCATATAGCTCTTCTACAATAATTGGCGCTAAACCCGCTGATAGCTCATCTAGCATCAAAATGGCAGGGTCTACCACTAAAGCGCGAGCTAAAGCTAACATTTGTTGCTCACCGCCTGACATCGTGCCCGCTAGCTGGCTGCGACGCTCCCCCAAACGTGGAAACTGCTCAAAAGCTCGCTCTTGAACAAGCTCAAAAGTCACACCCGCGTAAGTACACATCCACAGATTTTCGGCCACGGTAAGGTTGGGAAACACTCCCCTACCCTCAGGAATTAAGCACACGCCAGCACGTGCTAACCGATCTGCGCTAACACCAGTAACCTCATGGCCTGCCAACAATAAAGAACCAGCAGATGGTTGAATCTGCCCGCTAGCCACACCCAAAACGGTGGTCTTACCCGAACCGTTAGGCCCTAACAACGCCATCACTTGTCCTGGGGTAACACGCAAATCCACACCTTGAAGCACATCAATGCTTCCGTACCCGGCGCGAATACCTGCTAGTTCTAACACCGGCTTAGCAGCCGAAATCACACTTTTTGCCAACAAACTCAACTGTGCTCCTCAGCATAAACACCACGCCACTGCTGGCTACCCAAATAAGCAGCTTGCACAGCGGGATCGGCCTGTACCTCAAAAGCCGAACCCACAGCGATTACCTTGCCGAACTCCAGCACATGAATCTGAGCACACAAACCCATCACAAAGTTCATGTCGTGTTCTACCAGCAAAACAGCCAGTTCATTTTGTGGATCAGCCACCAACTTGGCTAAAACCTCACCAATAGCAGACGTTTCTTGATCGCTCAACCCAGAAGACGGCTCGTCTAAAAGCAGCGCGCGCGGCCGACATGCTAACGCTCGCGCTAGTTCCACTAAACGCGCACTACCAGTGGGCAAGGTACCTACGGTGACATCAGCCATATCTGTTAGACCAACAAGCCCAAGCATCTCATAAGCTACGTCGTCCACTTGGCGTTTTGGCCATTTGCGGCGCTGGTTTTGTTCCACTGCTACCCGCACGTTGTCTAGCGCACTTAAAGAGTTAAACGCTTCTAGCTTCTGAAAAGTGCGGGCAATACCAAGTCGTGAACGCTTAGACACCCCAGCATCGGTCACATCTAAACCACCTAGGCGCACCGTGCCGCTAGCTGGAGTCAACAAACCGGTGATTATGTTAAACAAAGTGGTTTTACCCGCCCCGTTGGGCCCAATAAGACCATTAACTTGACCAACATGGGCTTCAACGCTGGCTCCATCTAAAGCTAATAAACCTCCAAAGCGAATTGAAATGTCTTTAGCTTCGAGCAATGCCATAACCCTCCTTAGGCACAACCTCTTCTAAAATACCCAACTTCGCGTCTATAGCTATAACATCGTCAGCGGTGAAAGGTCGCTCTAAGCCAAGTTCTCCAATCTCAGGTTCGCGACGACTAGCCATCTCAGATCGAACCTCAGCACGGGCATCACTGCGCCACGGCAGCAACGGTGCAAAGGTCTTTCCAAAACTAAAAAACAACCCCCGAGGATTGAACACCATTGCTAACACCAAAAGACCAGGCCCATAAGCAATCACAAACTCCAAAAAGGTCACCAACACATCCAAGTTGCCTGCATCTTCTAAGCGGCTGCTAAGTGCCGACGTAAGCGGAACGAACACCAAAAACAAACCTGCTACAGGAATGGATGCTCCTGCTACTGCTACCAACAACACAATGTTAAGGCTGATAAACAGGTTAAAAGCGCTCGCACTTTCTATGTTGCCTGAGACAGTAGCCCAAAACACACCAGCAACACCGGCTATGGCAGCCGAAAAAGCATAAACCACTACTTTAGTCCACACCACACCTACACCCAGAGTGGCTGCTGCTGCTTGAGAATCGTTAAGAGCCATCCAACGACGCCCATAACGGGAGTTGCGTAAAACAACTAGCACAAAAACAATCACTGCAAACACACACACCAAAAACACAAAAAAACTGCGTCTGTTATCCAAGCTGGTACCAAATAAATCTATGTGAGGGAAAAGTCGACCCGAACCAATGGGCGGAAATACCCAGGGGTGTGGGAAAAAAACAAGCGCCATAACCTGTGCGAACGCCACCGACATCAGCGCCAAGTACAAGCCTTGTAGCCGTGCTGCTGGCAGTGCCACCAATGCCCCTAACGGAGCACACGCTAGCCCTACTAGAGGTATCCACCAGCCGTTACCACTATCGCCAGCTAGCTTTAGGTACATAAAAGCTCCAAACCCCGCAAAAGCTAACGGTGCAAAGTTGATTTGACCTGCCCAGCCAATAAGTGGAATAAGCGATGTGCCAATAAGAGCCAAAGCCATTGCCTCATTAGCTAAGTTCAGTTCGCTATTACCCCAAGCTCCCGGGTTCCAAAAACCAAAGTTGAGCCATCCTCCCGACAAGGCCACAGCACCCAAGATTAAAACACCACAACCTAAAAGCCCCTCCCACCAGGTTGTGTAGCGCTGCTGACGACGCAGGTTAGTAACCACTCGACCCACCTCTAAGCGAGACTGAGGAAGCGCTACCACCACAAAAAACAAAAGCAATGGAGCTATTGCCCGATGGGCAATAGGGAAATCGTTACCAAAATCTAGCCAAGCATCGCTATGTGCTTGCATGAGCCCCAACAACACCGCACCTAACACAGCCAACGGTAGGTTACGCATCGCCCCACAAGCCGCAGCAGCAAAAGCGATGATCACCACGTTGTTTAATGTGATGGCTTCTAAACCTAACTCGGGGGCAATCAAAATACCGCCCAAAGCTCCTAACATAGAACTCAGCGCCCATGCTGTTGAAGTAACCCTGTTAGGTTGCGCTCCGTTTAAAGCAGCTAAATCTCTGTTGTCTACAACAGCTCGCATAGCAGTGCCGATACGAGTGCGGCGCAACAATATGCGCAACAACACGGCTACAACCACAGCTAACACAAACACAATAAAGCGATGCCATGGAAGTTGTGCCGGGCCTAAGTTGATGCCGCTGCTTACTCCAAAAAAATAAGGCACACGACGCAACCTGTCGTCTTGCCAAATGTCACCTACAACAGCAAGCAACAACACCATGATGGCCACGGTTACCATCAATTGCAACACCAACGACACAGTTCGCAAGCGCCGCATTATGAGCACATCTAACAACACACCAAAACCCGGGGCAGCCACTCCTACTACTATCACCAGCGCCAACAAAGAAAACACACCACGATTAACGTGCAGTTCCCAATATAAGTGAGCAGCAAAAACCCCTATGGCACCCTGAGCAAAGTTGAATATACCAGTAGATGTGTACACCACCACCAAACCGGTGGCATACAACGCCCACAACGCACCCAAGAACAAACCAATATAAGTGGCAAGCAAAAAGGTCTCGCTGCTAACAGTAGCACCCTGCCAGTTAGCTGCAACCATTGCCACCACTGCAGCTAACGCCAGCAAGCCCACCAGCACTACACGAGGCCGGATTGCCAAAACCATTACAGCTCTAAAACAACATATACTCGCAACATTTTCAAGCAGTCTATGCTAAGACAGCTTTCGCTGTTGTGTGTGCTTGATGGGTGGTTAACGCCTGTACTCCTCTAGCCAATCTCCAGTGAGTTCGATAACATTAGAATCGGTGCAATCCATCTCGCCGGGTTCGCTTGGATGCACTCGCACAAACTCACTATCTTGTAGCTGCACTAGCACAAAACAGGGTGGAAAACTATAGGTGCTAGTGGTGTCTCTAAGCCCCCACCAGCCATTTGCATCAAAAGCAGTGACGTTGCGAGCCGTATCTAAAATCGCTTGACGAGTTACAGCATTCGGGCCGCTCTCAGCCACAATCTCATTTACAACCTGTTCAAAAAACACTCCGCTAACCCATGAGCCAGCTGCCCAAGCCGATGGAAAATCTAGGCCCATGTACCTTATAAAATCGGCTAACTCTTGGTTGTATTCTACCTCGTCATAAGGTAAGTGGAACAGCCACGAGTACGTGCCCTCTGCCAAATCACCTGCTTCCACTAGCCCAGGTGTGTAGCAAGCAAGCGCACATATCCAAATTATGTTATCGGTGTCAAGCCCTTGCGCCTCGGCTTCACTACGCACCTTAAGCATGTTGAAATCAGGATCGGCAAAAACAAAATTGCCGTTGTTTTCTTTCAAAAGCTGCAAAGACGGACCAAACTCAGATTGTGCAGTTGCGGAGGTAATAAGTGGCCTGTCATCAAATTCCACACCAACCTCGGCATAACCCACTGCTGGCGGTATTGACAGCGCACCAACCGAGGGCAGATCTGAAGGCACATAGTAAAGCCCACGCAAGTCTGGGTTAATGTTTTCTAAAAACCAGCGAACATGGCCTACTTGTGTTTTAGTCCTGCGAAGGCCACTACCAGAATAAGGGCATTCGCTACCTTGGCTATAAGCGGCAAATGTTACCTCCGAACACTGATGTGGAACCTCAGAGGTAATGTAAGCAAAATCAGGCACACCAATTTCGTTACCTTCGGCATCTGGACATGTCTGCAAATCGACAGTGTCAAAAGCAAACAAAACCTGAGTACCCACTAGTGCTAAGGCACTGTTACACGCCATCAAAAAACCGTTGGTAGTGAGGTTGGGATTTATCGCTGACTCGTGCTCAAGCACCTCAATCTGACGGCAGGCTAAACCGCCTTCATCGTTGATATGCCGTGCCCATGCCTGTACAGCGTCTAAAGAAGGTTGGAAGGTATCACCTACCGCAGCCGACCCCACATCAGCCATAGCCAACACAGTGATGGTGTCTGCAGTAACTCCAATGTCGGTTGCAGTTAGTTCCACATTGTCGCATGGACCAGGCTCAGCGGCAGACGTTGGGTCAGCAGCTGCGGGTGGATCGTCTAGCTCAGGTGAGTTATCGGCTGGCGGATCGTCTAGCGACTCTTCTGTCGGTGTAGCTGGCGGATCGTCTAAAGAATCATCGGAGTTATTACCATCATCTTCACCCTGACTAGAAGAGCTTGGCTGGGTCGCGCTGCTAACGACATCATCATTGCTACTTCCTCCACAAGCGGCCATGAACAAAACCAGCGCTAGCAATACCGCAGGCAGACCTCGAAGCTGTTTCACGTTTCCTCCACTAATGGATATAGCCTTGTTTGAGGCTTAGTTAATCAGATCTATATCAGCCATCTGTTTAACCATATTTTTTTAACTGCTGTGATATTACTTCATCAACAGAACTAATAACTTGATCTAAACCTACACCCAACCTGCTGAAGCCCCCAAAGAGCCTGCAAAGAACCTTCTAGGGTAATAAGACTAAAAGGAACTCCCTGTAGGTTGAACCTATGAGAAGGCGGCAGTGAAAGAAACCAACCCACTGCGCTCACTTGAAGAGCGCAATGTGCAAATATTTTTGGGTGGGCTAACAATCTCATTCGTTGGAAGTTGGGCGCACATAACCGCTGCTGTGTTCTTAGTACAAGAATTAGGTGGCGGCGGCGTGGAGTTAGGAATCCTTACCGCAAGTCAGTTCGCGCCAATGCTGCTTTTAAGCATGTACGCCGGTTCAGTGGCCGACCGGGTGAACCGCCACCGCATGACCCTAATCACCCAAACGCTGATGGGGATACAAGCTCTAACGTTGGGGTTTATCGACCTCGCTAACCTAGAAAGCCTGCCCGTAGTGTATGCGCTGACGGTCTGCATCGGGATTCTAGGAGCGTTTGATAACCCAGCACGGCGTGGGTTTGCAACTGAAATGGTGCCACCTAACAGGCTGACAAACATCTTGTCTTTAAGTACCTCGGTGGTAACAGCAGGGCGCATAGTAGGTCCTGCTGTTGCTTCGTTGCTAGTGGGGATCATCGGCACCGCCTGGGTGTTTTTGTTGAACGGTTTTAGCTTTTTAGCCTTTTTGCTAGCGATGCTAAAGGTTGATCACCAACGACTGTTTCCAGTAACAAGGGCTTCAGCTACCGCTAAGCCTGTACGCGAGGGACTAGTCCAAGTTTGGTCAGATCCAGTGCTGCGGGTTTCAATGCTGGTGTTCACATTAGTATCTGCATTTGCCTACAACTATGTGGTCTCTTTCCCACTGCTTGTTTCCGATCAACTCAAGGCACCAGAGTCGTTTTTTGGATGGCTGCTGTCAGCGCTAAGCATCGGCAACTTAGTGGGCTCTTTGACAATAGCCCGCCTTCAAGTGGTGAGTCAGCGCTGGCAATATGGTGGGGCAACAACAGCAGCTTTGTTGCTAACGGTAGTGTCATTAAGCACACATCGTTGGGCTACATTGGTTCTAGCAGTGTTCTTAGGCTGGGCTTTAACGGTGTTTTTAAACTCATCTGGCATGATCTTGCAACAACGCACACCAGCGCAGATGCGTAGCCGGGTGCTAGCCCTACAAGTAGTGATAATCGTAGGTTCCACCCCCATCGGCGGGCCTATCACTGGCTTTGTTGGTGATGCCTACGGCGGGATGTGGGCCAACCTATTGGGTGCAATTACTTCTATGGCAGCAGTACTATTGGGCTTAGGGCTGCTAAGACGCATAACTGGCTCATGGCAGCTGCCACCTGAGACCATAGCAAAAATGTAAAAAGTTTTGCTACAGGTATCTAGCTATGTTGAGGTGGGCGCGGAGGGACTTGAACCCCCGGCCTCTTCCTTGTAAGGGAAGCGCTCTTGCCATCTGAGCTACGCGCCCGCGTCTGTATTTTTATATATCTATAAGCGCACTTTTTATCGACTTCTTTAAATCGATAACGCGCAAAAAGATAATGCTCAGTTTAGAGTATCAGCACCAAAGCTGCGCCGCTGAATAAGCGCTTCTTGTAACAACGCTTGGGTAGCAGCTACCACTGGGTTGCGTTTTTCATTTAAATCTTCAGGCACAATTAGACGACCCCAAGCTTCTGCTACCGCAGCCCCCGCTTCTATGCATATCAGTGCTGCCCCCAAATAATCCCAAGTGCAATGACCCTCTGGGGTGCAATCTATATATGCATCTGTAATGCCTTCAGCCACAGCACACATATCCAAAGCGCTGGAACCCATCGACCGATACTGCTTCCACCCCAGCCGATGCGGTGGCAAGTCTGTAAGACCTACCAAAGATGCACTAAGCGCAGTAGCTGCTGATGGCCCCAACCGAGAGCCGGTTTGTCTCTTAGCTGCTGGCAGCAACTGCTGGCCGTCTACGGTTGCACCTTGACCGCGAACAGCCCGGTAAGTCCTGTGATTCACTAGATTTTTTACCAATGCTGCTGCCATACCATCTTTGTCTAATACACACATGCTGGTAGAAAACCACGGCAACCCGCGTGCTGCATTAGAAGAACCGTCTATTGGGTCTAGTACCACCACTGCTTGCCTGTGAACTTCTTGAGGCCCTGATTCCTCACTGAACACTCCCAAACCTGCACGCAAAAAAACTTCCCTAGCGGCCTCATCAGCAGCCACATCAAAGGCGTATTGATCGTCGCGCGCACCGGTTAGTTCTGGGCCAGCAATAGCAGCTGCAATCGTAGATACGCGCTCAGCAGCCTCATCAAGAACTACCAAAATCTTTTCATCTACTAAACGACTTACCATTTACAAAAAAGTTAGCCGTTGTAACAGCCCTATACGCGTCAATCGCAGAGTTTTAGCTCAACTGCTGCGAGATGAGCGAAACGGTTGTAAGCTGAATGTCTGATGCTTCGTCAACTCAAGCTCATGGTTGCGCCAGAAATTGCCCATTCCACGCGTAGCTGGCGAAGTTGGCATACTTTTCCCGGACAAGTACTGCTAGTCACCCTAGCAGCATTCATATACCTCGGCGTGCGCATGATAACTAAAGGCGCTGAGACCGCTGCTTTTCGCAATGCCTATGATCTTATTACCTTTCAATCATGGCTGGGCTTAAACTTTGAGTCTTGGGCGCAGTCTGCGATTTTGGATTACCGCTGGCTGGTTACCTTCTTCAACTGGGTATACATCTGGTTGCACTGGCCGGTGCTTTTTGGGACGCTGCTGTTGCTTTACCACTTCAACCGGCAGCGGTACACGCTTATGCGAAACGCCATGATGATTTCGGGGGCTTTGGGATTGGTTTTCTTTATTTTCTTTCCAGTAGCTCCACCGCGGTTCTTTGCTGGTTTCACCGACACTGTCACAGAATTATCTACTTCCTACAGGTACCTGCAACCGCCTTCTATAGTCAACAAATATGCTGCCATGCCCAGCTTTCATGTGGGCTGGAATGTGCTAGCAGGAATAGTTATCTTTCGCAGCACCAAGTCCATCCCTATCCGTACCTTAGCGGTGGCATCCCCGTTGTTGATGTCGGCAGCGGTGGTGCTAACTGGCAACCACTGGGTTATCGACGGCTTCGCAGGCACAGCGCTTGTGATGATTGGGCTTTTCTTAGCTCACCGCTTCGGTCGTTTGACACGGCGTTGGAAAGACAATAATAGCAACAGCAATAGCACCAACAGCGGCAACCAAGAGATTCCTAGCATCACTTTGGCAGATGCTACTGCAAAAGTTGCAGATGTGGGCCCGGCGGGGATCGAACCCGCGACCAAGCGATTATGAGTCGCCTGCTCTGACCACTGAGCTACGGGCCCAACTACAGCCTACAAAACTCAGCGCTTAACGCAGAACTCATTTGTTGGTCTTTACCTGCTCCGGGGGTGAGACTCGAACTCACAACCTAGCGGTTAACAGCCGCTTGCTCTGCCTATTGAGCTACCCCGGATAGATTTGTGAGTTTACTCCCCTTATTTGACGGTAACTCATCTATTTTCTATTTACAGCGATTTTCGTCCATTATTTTTTAGCCGATGCAATCAAACTCAACACTGCATTTGGATTCAAAGGCTGACGAGTTGGATACACGCCAAACGGCACTAAAGCATCGGCTACTGCGTTAAACACTGCAGGCGGTGCTCCAATAGCTCCGCCCTCACCAGTTCCCTTATGCCCACCGGGAGTATTTGAAGGCACAACCACATGACCACACTCGATCGCTGGTATCTCTGCGGCGGTGGGAATTAAGTAATCCAAAAAAGTAGAAGTCAACGGGTTAGCACTGTCGTCGTACACCAAATGCTCATAAAGCACCCCGCCAATACCTTGTGCTACTCCCCCAGCAATCTGCCCATCCACAACCATTGGATTAATCAGGTTGCCACAATCCTCACTCACCACGTAACGCAACAAAGTGATCTTCCCAGTGTCCGAATCTAGCTCACATACACAGATGTGGCAGGCGTTAGAGTGGGTAGTAGGCCCTACCTTATAGCGCTCGGTGTATTCAAGACCTGCCTCTATGCCCTTGGGCAGTGCATCAGATTTCTGGTAGGCGGTAGCTGCTACCTGCGCTAACGTCAGCGAAGCTGTTGGTGTGCCTTTCACCGAAATCACACCGTCTGCTACTTCTAAATCTTCGGCTGCAGCCTCCAGCAAATGCGCGGCAATAGTTACAACCTTGTCACGCATACCCACCGCCGCTGCCCGAGCAGCACCGCTTGCAATAACCGCTGAACGGCTACCACCAGTACCAAACCCGTATCCCGAACCATAACCTTGATGCAAGGTAATATCTTGAGGTCGCACACCAAGCTCATCTGCTACCACTTGCGCCATAGTGGTTTCCAAGCTCTGACCATGCGAGCCGGTTCCCATAAACAAGTTCACATGACCATCTACTTCCACCCGCAACATTGCTGATTCAGTGCCCAAAGGGCCCATTCCCATAGACGTAGGCTCAATATAAAGAGCAATCCCCAAGCCTAAATAGCGTCCCTGTTGACGAGCTATTGCTTGTTCTGCCCTAAAATCGTCATAGCCAATCATCTCTGCGGCCTGCTCTAAAGTCTGTGCTGGAGAGATTGTGTCTTCAAAATGCAGTCCAGTAGAAACCTCATACGGCAGATCTTCAGGTTTCAACACGTTGCGGCGGCGCAACTCTAGTGGGTCTACATTGATAGCGCGAGCCACCACGTCTACCATCTGCTCGCGGGCTACGCTTTCCATCTGCCATGGCCCTCTATAAGCTCCCCGCCCACAGGTGTTGGTATGCACTGAACGTGCCCGCCAACTCACCGGGCCCATTCGATACGGGCCGGGAAACAACATGGTAGCCAAACCCCCAGCACCACCAGCACCACCTAGTGGATACGCACCGTCATCGTGTAGGTGATCTAAGTTGGCCGCTAAAAAGTTGCCATCTGTATCTACTGCCAAAGATACGGTCATTTGCTCAATGCGAGCATGGTTAGATGCTAGAAGGTTCTCGCGACGGTCTTCTATCCACTTCAGGGGACTAGCAATCAGTTTGGCAGCAATCAGCACCGCCATTTCCTCACGGCTTACAAATATCTTTTGCCCAAAAGCACCACCCACATCACCAAAATGCACAACCATCTTGTGCTCACCAATGCCTAACACCCTAGCCCCAACCGATTGCATCTCATGCGGACTCTGGCTGCAAGCCCACACCTCCATCACCCCACCATGAGGCTGCCACGAGGCCACAATGCCCCGAGTTTCCAGCGGCACGTTTGTTTGACGATGCTGATGCCATGTTTCGGTGAAGACATGATCTGCCTCAGCAAAGATTTCTGGTTGTTTTGGATTATCCGCAAACACCTCGCCGCTGATGTTGCTAGCTAACTCAGGATGCACATAAACCTCAGAATTAACCGCGGTCTCATAGTTGACTAAAGGCTCAAGCGGCTCAAACTCTACTTCAACTAACTCAAGAGCATCCTCGGCGATGTAGCGGCTCTCAGCTACAACCATCACATACGGGTCGCCCACAAAACGCACATCGCCTTCTGCCAACATATGAGCCTCAGGTGCTTTGCGTTTGGGTGAAAACATGGAGCCTAAAAGTGATGAGTTATGCGGGTTTAGCTCAGCGCCGGTAAAAACAGCGCGCACACCTTCAAGTGCTGCAGCTGCTGCGGTGTCTAGATGAGTAATCGTTGCTCGAGCCAAATCGCTGCGTCCAAAAGCCACATGCAACATTGCCGGTAACACAACATCGTCTACATAACGCCCGTGTCCAGTAACCAAACGCGGATCTTCTAAACGCTTAACCGACTGACCAACATAGCGAGCCGCTGTGGGAGTGCTCATCAACTGTCCTGTTCCTGCATCACATGAGCAGCTTGGCGAGTAGCTGCCACAATTCCTTGATAGCCAGTGCAACGGCACAGGTTGCCTGCTATGCCATGGCGTATCTCTTCGTCTGTGGGATTAGGGTTAGCCTCCAAAAAAGCAGTCACAGAGATGATAAACCCGGGGGTACAAAAGCCGCACTGCAAACCATGGCAATCGCTAAAAGCTTGCTGAACAGGATGCAATGTGTCTTCGTCTACAGCGAGACCTTCTATAGTTACTATCTCTGCACCTTCGGCTTGAACCGCAAACAACAAACATGAACGCACTGCTTGCCCATTCATAAATACTGTGCAAGTACCACACACCCCATGCTCACATCCTAGATGTACACCTGTGCAGTGGGTCTGTGTGCGTAAAAAATCAGCCAACGTCATTCTGGGCTCTACAAGCTCTTTACGCAAACGACCATTAACCGTGACAGATACTGCCAGCGAATTAGCAATCTGAGATTCTGTCACCATTTGATCAGCCATTTTGTGCCTTCCCGTTTAGCTGCGTTAGCGCATCATTAAGCACCCTCGCTACTAAAGTAGTACCCGCACTCCGGCGATATTCAGCACTAGCATGCACATCGCTAAGAGGATCCATATCGCTAGCAGCTAACTTGGCTACCTCTAAAGACTGCACCTGGCTAGCCGATTGACCTAACAATGCGGCTTCTAGTTGGCTTGCACGAACAGGTGTAGGCCCTACCCCCAGCATTGCTACCGAGGCGCGGTTAATCTTGTGGCTAGTGTCGCTGCTAAGAGCCACAGCAACACCAACTAAGGCATAGTCCCCACTGCGACGAGCAAGTTCTCCAAATGCGAAGCCGCAAGGTTGGGGCCAAGACTTAAACCGCAACGCTAACAACAGCTCATCAGGAGCTAGCGCTGTCATAAACGTAGACTGAAAGAACTCTTGTGCAGGAACCTTACGCGTTGTTGCTGCCGAGGCCACCTCTGCAACACCTTCTAGAGCTAACATCACCGCTGGATATTCCGAAGCTGGATCGCCATGTGCCACCGAACCGCCAATGGTACCGCGATTGCGAATCTGAAAATGGCCAATATAAGGCGTGGCTAAATTAAGCAGAGGTACTTTTTGTGCCACTGTTTTGTTAGTTTCCACTTCAGCTTGGCGGGTCATAGCTCCAATACGCACCTCATCGCCATCAGCGGCCACCCCAAACAACTCTTGTGCCTTGTTGAGGTCTACAAGATGCTCAAAGCGGGTTAAACGCATAGACAGCATCGGCACCAAGCTCTGTCCACCTGCTAGCGGCTTGGCGTCATCCCCGTAGGTTGCCAGCAATCCCACCACATCACTCACCGTTTCGGGAGCGTGGTATTTAAACGAAGCTGGTTTCATCGCAAATGACCATAGCCGTAGCAAACCTTAGGTGCATATCTGCACTGCATTTACGATTGCTGGCGAGCCGCGTTGCCCGCAACCACAGAATACCCCAGCACCAGCACCACACTTGCAGCCATGATGGCTAACATTGCTCGTAAACCTAGCTGATCGGCTAAAGCACCTAAAGGCAGCGTTATCAAAGCCTGCAAGCTAAAAGCTACCATTATTAAGCTTTGCACTCTTCCATGATACACCGGCTCAGATAGCAGCAATGGCATCGACATATTGGCCGTTTGAAAACCAATGGAAGCTCCACCCAACACAACTAATACAGGTAACGCAAAGTATTGATTAGGAGTTATGGCTAACGCAGCCAAACCCAAAGCGACCATAGACAAGCTGAATACCCGCAAGCGCCAAAGTCGAGCATTATCGCGCATTTTGGCTACTCGTAAAGCAGCAATCGTGCCGCCAAAAGCATTGGCTGCTTGGAAAATCCCCAGCCACAAAGCTCCCACCCCAAAAACACTTTCTGCATACGCGGGCAAAAAAGCCACATACGGTAAAGACACCAGCAAGCCTAAAGTAGTTGAGAACACCACCACCCGTAACAACGGTTTAGCGGCCACATATGCCAAAGCTTCTGCAAGTTCTCTAAGAGGGCTAGCTGTTTGCCGGGCCTTAACTGCCACTTTGGGTAACATCCACACGGGGATGACGCTGAGCGCTGTAAGCCCCGCGCTTAGCAAGTACACCCCTGCTAAACCAAAGTTGGGCACGTCTACCAAAATCCCTGCTACTGCAGGCCCAAAAGTTTGGGTGCTAGCCACGGTCAGCTGTGTGAGGGAGATAGCGTTGGAAACCAGCTCAGGGCCTACTAGTTCGCTTATCATGGCTAAACGTGCAGGTCCCATAAATGCAAACAATCCACCTTGCAGAAACGACACAGCAAGCAACATCCAGAACCGCTCTGCACCTAACAAAACCGCTATGCCCAGCCATAAAGCACTTAGAAGAAGCAAATAGTGCGATCCTAAAATCAGGCCTCTGCGGGGAAACCTATCGGCAGCCACACCTCCAAACGGGGTGAGCGTCACCATGCCTAATCCAAAAGCCACCAAAACTAAAGCAAAACTAGTGTTGCTGTCGGTGAGTTGAATGGCCAGCCAACCCCTAGCCAGTATCTGCATGCCCACAGCCAAAAAAGCCACAAGCCCCGAACTCCACAACAGGGCGTATTCCTTGTTGGCAAGCGACGCGAAAATCCCCGAATTAGAAGCAGGGTTAATGCCACTTACTTTGGCCATAGCATCTCA
Source organism: Candidatus Poriferisocius sp. (assembly GCA_965221865.1). Taxonomy (GTDB): domain Bacteria; phylum Actinomycetota; class Acidimicrobiia; order Acidimicrobiales; family Bin134; genus Poriferisocius. The sequence continues at coordinate 2,428,200 of OZ244918.1, read as the reverse complement.
AATGAGGCTATCTACTAGCACAAACATAAGACAAAGCGCTCTTGCAACAAGTCCTTGCTGGTGATCGCATAGAGAGGCACAACCCTAATTCGCCTCTGCGTCATTAATAACACACCTGTGAGTAACAAAGTTTTGCATTCATTATGTAGTAGTCTTTTCAATTGAGAGAATCAAAAAAGAATCTACCAATATATAAGGAGACAACTCATGCGCAGCCGACGGTTTGTGGGAGCATTAATCACGCTGTTTCTAATTGCTGTCCTAATCAGCGTAACTACAGCTAATGCACAAGACGTAAGTGACACAGAGGCAAATAGCAACACCACAGAGACAAACAGCGATGAGCTGCAACTAGTGATCTTGCACCACAACGATGGCGAATCACAGCTAGTCCAGGCTTCAGCAGATTTGCCGAATTACGGAGGGGCGGCCCGTTTCGCTTCTCTGGTACATGAACTCCGCTCCCAAGCAACAAAAGATGGTGCTGCGGTGCTTACCATCTCTTCGGGTGATAACTTCCTAAGTGGCCCAGAACTTTCGGTAAGCCTCAACGGTAACAGCCCTTTCTACGACGCATTAGCTCTTAATCTCATCGACTACGACGCCCTAACCATCGGCAATCACGAGTTTGACCTAGGCCCCGACCTCCTAGCCAGATTCATCACCGCAACCACCACCGCCCCGTTCATCAGCGCCAACCTTGATGTTTCAGGCGAACCCGCCCTAGCCGCACTACAAGAACAAGGTCGAATCGCTGCATCTGTGGTAGTAGAAAAACAGGGCAGGCGCATCGGTATCATTGGTGCCACCACTCCAGAGCTGTCGTTTATTTCCAGCCCCCGCAATGTAAAGGTGCTGTCCAACATAGAAAGTTTGCTGCAAACTGAGATAGATCGTCTCACCGCAGACGGTGTGGACATCATTATTTTGTCCACTCATTTACAAGCTCTCAGCGCTGAAAATGCGCTAGCCAGCAACCTAACTGGGGTGGATGCCATTGTGGCTGGCGGCAGCGGCGCGCTGCTAGCAGACGACAGCACCTTGTTATTACCCGGTGACGGCGACCCAGACGGAGCCTATCCCCTATCGGCCACCTTGGCCGATGGATCCAACGTGGCGATTGTTACCACTCCGGGCGACTACACCTATGTAGGACGGCTTGTTTTATCTATTGATGCTGAAGGTAACGTCACCAACATCGCTGACACCAGCGGGTTGCGGCGCGTGGCTGGTGGCAGCGAAGCCGATGCTGTGGTACCACATCCCGACGTGGTTACCCAAGTGACCGAGCCTGTGGCTGCGGCACTCGCCGAGTTGGCATCTAACCCTGTGGGTACTACCGAAGTGCCGCTTGACGGCCGCCGCTCGCCGGGCATACGCACAGCTGAAACCAACCTCGGCAACTTGCTAGCCGACGCTCTATTATGGAACGGAAGACGCTTAGCGTTAGATTTCGGGGTTTCCCAGCCTGTAGTAGCCATCCAAAACGGTGGTGGTATACGCAACGACTCGGTTATCCCTCAAGGGCCAATCAGCCAGCTTGAAACCTTCAACATCTCACCATTCGGCAACATAGCGACCGTGATCGAAGACGTATCACCATCGCAAGTAAAGGTGCTTTTCGAAAACGCAGTATCAAGGGTGGAAGATGCCAGCGGCCGCTTCGCTCAGATCGCTGGAATGACCTTAGCCTACAACCCCGCTGGCACACCCCAAGAGATCGGCAATAACAACACTGTTACGGTGGCTGGCACCCGAGTGCAATCTATCGTGCTAGACGACGGAACTGAGTTAGTCAGTGAAGGTAGCGTGGTTGAAGGGGCACCCTCGATTACCCTCATCACGCTTAACTTCTTGGCTAACGGGGGCGACCAATACCTCTTCGGAAATGGCACTCGCACCCTGTTGGGTCTGACCGATCAGCAGTCGCTAGCTAGCTACATCAGCGAGGGGCTTGAAGGAACCATAACCGCAGAACGCTACCCTGAGGGCGGTGTCGGACGTATCACCGCGGTTGCATCTGAGGACATAGCTGAAGACATCTCAGAAGCAGAAGACACCACTGCCGATATGGGCGACGGTGCCACCGAAGACAGCATAGAAGATGCTGACACAAGTACAGACACCACTGCCGATGTGGGCGACGGTACTGGCACGGGCGACGGTACTGGCACGGGCGACGGCAACATGAGCGAAGAAATGGACGATATGGGCACAGAAGAACTCCCCGCCACTGGCACCGACAACCGCCTGCTGTTCGTAATCGCTGCCACCCTCATGTTAGCTGGCCTTGCCTTAACTGGAGTTCCCCACATCCTAACGGTTGCCCGCCGCCGCGCGACCTCAACAAATTCCTAAACAACAAAGCCGACAACACAACCTCAAGCTGTCGGGTACCTAGCCTGACAGCTTGAGAAAATCAGATGCTGATTAGCTAGCAATACGTTTGTGCTACACTCAATATTATGAGCGCTACAACCACCATCAGGCTCAGCGATCAAGAGCAGACATTGCTTGCCGAACTTGCCGAAGAATACGGAAGCCAATCCAGTGCTATCCGAGAGGGCATTCACCTCCTCTCTCGACAAAAGCGCCAGCGCGAAGCCCTTCGCTCATTCCTAGAAGACTGGGCTAACAAAACAGGCCAGCCAGACCCAGATGATGTAGCCGCTATGCGCCGCTACTACTTCTCTGCGTGATTCTTGACGCAGGATTTCTCATAGCAATTGACCGCGGTGAGTCTGCCGCTCAATCTTTCCTAACCGCCGCATTACAAAAAGAAACTCGGTTACGCACCACCGCGCCTGTCATGGCGCAAGTATGGCGTAATGGCAGTCGACAAGCCAGACTCGCTAAGTTCCTTAAATCAGTAGAGATATACGATTTGCGATGCCCTGATTGTGGGAGCCCTATTGCGAAAATCTCAAACCGCAGATGTCGTAGACGCCCACATTATAGTTGTTGCCATCAGACTGCACGACAGCATCCTCACCACCGACGCCTCCGACTTTTTCGCACTCACATCTCACCTCAGCCCCCAAACCCCGCATATACATATCTGGCCCAAGTAAATAGACCGTCAGGTGTCTAGCCTGACTGCTCAAGAAAATCAGATGCTGGAGTGTGCAATGTGCTGGGTTGCGGCAAAGTTGAAGGTGTCGGCACCACTGGCTTGGATACAAGATAATCTTGAAGTTGCCAAGCTACGATCTCTAAGGCCATCTCGCCAAAGGCTTCGCGTGTTTTATCAGACACCGTAAACGCGGGTTCCATCATTCCACCATGGTCACCAGGTGTATGGCTAAACAAGGACTTGCCCGGCTTGTCAGACAGGTGTTTGAGCGGCCACTTAAACCAGTAGGAGCGCCACTTCTCTTGCGACACTTCGTCTAAGTTGGGCACCTCTTTAATCTGAATATCTGCCTGAAGCCTTTGATCTGCGCGAATAGCTCGCAGCGACCATTCTGCTACCTGTGCAACCGAAACCGGCTCAAACGCTGCACCCAACTCCAGCAATGCCTCTAGCGCTACCCACTTATAAGACTTGGTGGTTGGCTCAATCTCAAACCTCCTCAACACCGCGCCTGTCTCTGTGAGGGCGCTCTTGTGTGCTTGTGACAATAAACCCAAGCTGTCTAGGTAGCGATGCCAGCCTCCAGCTCGTTTAATCGACCTACTACTAGGTTTGATACCCACCGAGCAAGACACCTGCGCTGCGGTAGGTCTCATATTGTGCTCTTCAGCGTAGTTTAGGCAGTATTCAGCCAGCACAGCAGAATCATCGCTGTCAGCCCCACCCCGCCTACGTGACTGTTGAGCCAGCATGTAGCGCAACAACTCCACTGCTTCTAGCTCAAAGGTAACCGAGCAACCCGGTGGCAACTCAAACTCGCCAAACTCAGCTATATCCAGAGCTTTACTGCCACCAAACACGCCTGCTGACGACCCCATCTGCGCTAATACTCGGGGCTTCATCAAAAAGCTATGGTGGTTGCCCACGAAGTCGATCACCTGCAACGCATCCTTACCTGCAAAGGTGCGGAGCCCCCGCCCAAGCTGTTGTAGGAAGATTACCGGTGAATCAGTTGGGCGCAGCATAAGTACGGTGGCAATTTCAGGAACATCAACGCCTTCGTTGAAAACATCTACAGCGAACAGCACTTGGATTGCCCCGCTTTGTAAGTCTGCGACCGCGCCTTGGCGGGGAGCCGAATGTGGGCCACTGTGAACGGCTGCCGATTTCACGCCTCGTTCATTGAAGAACTTTGCCATAAACTCGGCGTGGGTAATGGTTGTACAAAACGCGAGAGTTGGGCCGGTTGCTCTTTTGCGCCACTGCTCTAATGCTTGATCGGCCCGATGTTTAGTTTCAATAGCCTCAGCTAGCTTGTCGGGGTCGAAACGACCACTGCGCCATGGTATCTGGGCGTAATCGACCACGTCCTTGATGCCCCAATAGTGAAAGGATGCTAACCGCCCCTGTCTGATGCCTTCCACAATGTCACATTCAAACACCAGATTATTGCCGCACAACGTAAGCAAATCTGCGCCGTCAAGCCGGTTAGGAGTGGCGGTAAGGCCGAGCAGAAACTTCGGGCGAAGGTGCTCTATTGCATGGCGATATGTTGGAGCAACAGCATGGTGAAACTCATCTACCACAACATAGTCAAACCTGTCTGGCGAAAAATGGTGAAGGTTACGTTGCAGCGTTTGAATGCTGGCAAACAACACATCGGCATCGGGGTCTTTGTCGGCCCCTAAAAAGAACCCGAAGCGACCGTCGGGGCGCACTTTGCGAAATGCATCTCGGCTCTGCCGCAAAATCTCCTCACGATGAGCTATAAAGAGCACCCGGCGAAAGTCGGGGCGATTGCTGTCAAACGCTGCTAAGAGAGTTTTGCCTAAACCGGTTGCCATAACCACCATTGCACGGCGAAAACCTGCAATGCGGCTCTGCTCTAGAGCGCCAAGCGCCTCGGCTTGCACAGGCCATGGGGTGATGGGCTGGAGTGGTGGCTCCACTGGAACAGGTGCTTCTGGAGGTGGCTGCCGAGGGGTGCTAGTAGGTGGTCGACGCAGACGATACGCAGCTAACCAGCGAGCGTTCACCGATACGCAGCGACGATCGTTCCACAAGCGCTCAAAGCTCTCAAACAGCGGAGCCGCACCACTCACTCCTACATTCCATTCCACTCCCCCGTCAATTCCTGACAGGCTTAAGTTAGAACTGCCCACAAAACCACTAGACGTTGCGCTATATGAAGACCTGAATAAATAGGCTTTTGGGTGAAAAGAAACTGCGGGGTCGTGAAAAACCTTTATCTCCAGCTTGCCTACGCTGCGGGCTGCTTCCACTGCCGGCAAATCTGCAAGATCAAGTAAGGTAGCAATAGCATCAGGGTCGGTTTGTCTAGGTAATCAGTGGTGAGGATGCGGATATGCGCCCCTCTTTGCAAAGCGGCATCCAGGTGACCAGCAATCACGTTCATGCCGCTCTTCATGATGAACGACACAGCCATGTCAATCTGGTCGATCTCAGGATTGATCAGCCAGCGCAACAACTCCAAACGCAACCGGCGGTCATCACTGCCATCTAGCAGAACTGGTATATGCTCACCCAACACCTACACATCCCAACACCCCTGTGAGTTTAGCGTCCACCACACCACAGCTCCGAACTTCTCCTATCCATTCTACTCTCCAGCGGTTTCGCACGTATTGCCAACCTACACACTTTCAACCTCACCAGCCTTTTCATCACAAAACATCCATGGAAGCATCATAGTTTCTTCTACTAGGCGTGCAAGCACCAGATCTGCCGCTACCGCCTCTTCATCAGGCAACAACCCAAGCATCCGCAATGGTGGATGTAAACAGTGTTGACAACTCTATTTTTACGGTGCGGCCAAGAACGTTGCAAAAGCCCTGCTCAAGGCGTTGCAGCAGCCGAAAACTTTTTTACTGAAGTCGGCTAAACAGCCCTATTTGAACCTCAAAGGTGTTCCTGTGCCTGTGCGCTGCTGCTGTGGTGGTTACGGTGCTGCTATACGCTCAAGAACTAGCGTGTAACGCAGTGGTCCTGCGCTGTGGTCGTGGCCTGTGTTGGCCACCAACACTTGCACTGCGCCTGTACACACACCATCACCTGCTGCGCCATAATGCTGGCCTGCTGCAAACAGGCCAAAGTGCTGCGGTGTCATCGTGTAACCCCCCATCCGCTCAACGGTGAATGTGGGGTTAGCGGGGCGGTGGAAGCTGCTGGTGGCGCACACTTGGCCGCTGGTGAATAAGCCCTCAAGTAAGGTAGGTTGTGCGTGCGCACCCACTTAGCTAGCCGGTCGAGTCGGTAGTTGCCTGCTAGGTCACCAAGCTACCACAGCGTGCGTGTGTTTGTGCCCTGTTGGTCGTTGTGTACAAAGTGCCATCTGTACACACCTGGGCGCAGGCGCTAAATAAGAAACTGTCACACGTTAATGACATTATCTCTAGCTCTAACAGAACTACTGTTAGCTACAGCGATGCAAAAGCTAACCGATCCCCCTAAGGAGGTGACATGGACGAGGTTTACCTTGACTACAATGCATCAACACCGCTAGATCCGCGTGTGGCCGAGGCCATGCTGCCTGAACTGCGCGGTGGCGTATCTGCTAGCACGGGCAACGCATCGTCAGCGCATCGTTTTGGAATGCGCCGCAAAGCTGCTGTTGACAAAGCGCGAGAGCATATAGCAGCTTTAGTTAGCGGCCAACCTGCAGGTGTTATCTTCAGCTCTGGAGCTACCGAAGCCAACAATTTAGCGCTGATTGGGCTGGCACAAAACGCTCCAGCAGAACGAAACCGCATCGTGATATCGGCAACCGAGCATGCCTCGGTGCGACAAGTTGCTCAATGGCTTCATTCACAAGGTCAAGCCAAGTTGGATGTGGTCGGGGTAACGTCAGGGGGATTAGTAGACCTAGCCGAGCTTGACGTTCTGTTGAGCCCAGATGTGTTAGCCGTATCTGTTATGGCCGCTAACAGCGAAACTGGTGTGTGCAACCCTATTGCTGCTGTTGCCGAAAAAGCTCACTGCGTTGGAGCGCTGCTGCACTGCGATGCCACCCAAATGGTGGGACGTCTGTCATTTGATATGTCCGCATTAGGTGCCGACTTAGTGTCTTTGAGTAGCCACAAAATATATGGCCCAGGTGGTGTTGGGGCGCTCATAGGCACTCATGCAGCACTACAACAACTAAAACCCTTACTCCATGGCGGTGGGCATGAACAAGGTTTACGGTCTGGTTCGCTGAATGTGGCTGGCATCGTTGGACTAGGCACAGCCGCTGCAATCTGCACCCAAGAACGCAGCACTGAAGCTGTAGCCGTAGCTAAACTGCGCGACTATCTAGTGTGTGAGCTGCAAAATGTGCTTGCAGGTACCACCCAAAACGGTGACAGCAGCTGTCTGCTACCTAACACGGCAAGCCTGCGCTTTGCAGAAGCCGACGCGGAAGCCGTGATGCACAACATGGATCCTGTTGCAGTATCTACGGGAAGTGCTTGCAGTTCAGGGTCGATCGAGCCATCCCAAGTGCTGCTAGCTATGGGGCTCTCACATCAAGCAGCCTTTGAAACCGTGCGTTTTAGCTTGGGACGCTTCACCACCAAAACCGAAATTGATAGGGCTATTCTCCAAACTGTCACAGCAGTGCGGTATGTTCGTGAAATGACCAAGGCGCTTAACTAATGCGACTATCAACAGCAGCTTTGCCTATGTTCGCACGTCACGAAACCTTCCACCCCCGCTACGGCTGGTTTCGCAAAGCATATGAGGCTGCAGCGCATTGTGTTGACACCTTTGCGGCCCCAGACGCAGCTGTGGAGCTAGGCGTGGGCAAAAACATGGTAAAAGCAATTCGCTTTTGGGGCACAGCAGCCAAACTCATCGCCGACAAATCCGACAGTTCAGGCAAACGTACCTCAGGTGTGTGTCCATCTGAACTAGGTAAACAGCTCTTCAACCCTCAAACTGGTTGGGATCCGTTTATGGAACACCCAGCCACTCTCTGGTTGTTGCACTGGCAACTATTAGCGCCACCATGTCATCTGCCAGTTTGGTGGGTGGCTTTTAACCAGTTTCAAGCTGTGGAGTTTGCTGCAGACGAACTTGAAGCAGCTTGCAAAATAGCGCTTGAATCTGCCAGTGAATGGAAAACGCCGCACCAATCATCAATACACAAAGATGTAACCGCACTGCTCAGAACCTACGCTCCAATAGAGCGCTCATCCCGCAGCAGCCTTGACGACCTACTAAACTGTCCGTTTCGGGAGTTAAACCTTCTTCAAAAATCACAAGCAACCAGAAAATATCGTTTTGCTATGGGACTTAAACCATCACTAACCCCTGTGGTTGTGGCCTATGCAGCCTTAGATTTTGTGGCACGCTCAAATATGTCTGCAACTAATTTCGTAAGAACCAACATTGAGAGCAGCAAGTCAACCAAAAACAACTCTGGCAAAAACAAAACCACAAGCCAAACAGCGTTGTGCAGTCGCTTGGCCAACGAAGCGGGCTCACCAGGGCAAATCTTCAAAATCACAGAAGATGAGCTTGCCGACACTTTACGCATAGCTGCAGAAAATTCACATAACATGTTGGCTGTTACAGCCCCTGCAGGTGCGTCTCAGCTATCGTGGAAGGGCGACCCTGCAAAGCTAGGGCTTAGTATGCTTAACAATTACTTCACGCAAGAATGCGTAGCTGATTTTCCTATCAACCTCAACAATGAAGCTGTAAAAAACAGCTTGGACATTTCTGACATGCACCAGTCAGAGTTAGCAACCGCAGGCGTTGGGGTAGCGTGATGGCAACATTAGCGGACTACGTGCAAGTTGCAGGCCGCTTTGCCCGCTCAGCCAATTTAGAGCGCGATGCCTCGCTAGTTGAACCACTGCAAGGATACGTGGTGACAGCCCGAACACGCGATGTTGTGCAGCGGGTAGCAACTGTTGCCGACAGCGGTAAAGCGGGAGGGGCTTGGTCTATTACTGGCCCATACGGATCTGGTAAATCTTCTTTAGCACTGCTACTAGATGCCTTATTTGGACCCTCAGGCTCAAACCGTAACGCTGCATTAGATCTGCTAGATGCAACACCTAGCTTGTCGCAAGCTCAAAACACCAGCGCAAACCGAGAGAGAGAGAGAGAGAGAGAGAGAGAGAGTAGAGCGCTCTCACCTCAGATATAACACTGCAGAACGAGGCTTTCACCGCGGGTTAGTCACCGCAGAACGCGAACCGCTTACCTTCACTGTTTTACGGGCACTACACGCAGCAGTGCTACGCAGCTTTGGCACAATACCTTCAGCACGCATCTTTGGCGCCGCTCCAGCGCTGCACAACGCTTTAGAAGATGCCGCATCCCAAGATCGTCGCCGCAAAGGTCCCTCCCCCGCTGCTTTGCTGGAAATCGCGCGCTGTTTAGCTACCGACGCACCTTTGCTGTTGATAATCGACGAGTTCGGTAAAAACTTAGAAGCCCTAAGCGAAAACGCAACACTAAACAGCGCTCACAACACCCCCAACGAAACCAGCACCGACCCATACTTATTGCAGCAGTTAGCAGAAGCTGGGCAAGGAGCGGGTCTACCCATATTTCTCTTAACGCTGCAACACCAGTCTTTTGACGACTACCTCAGCAAAATAACTGGCACACAAAGTAGAGAGTGGGCCAAAGTACAGGGACGCTTTGAAGATGTGGCCTATGTGGAATCGCCCGCACAAACACGGGCTCTAATCAGCTCGGTGTTTGCTGTAACTGATAACAAGCTACAAGGCCGCATCAAACGCTGGGCTAAACCCTTAGCCCAAACCATGCAATCACTTGGTACAGGCGATCTTGGTTCTGCCAGCGCAATAGCTTCTTGCTGGCCTTTACATCCCCTAACCGCAGTGGTGCTATCTGAGCTGTGTCAACGCTACGGACAACATGAGCGCACACTGTTCTCCTTTTTAGCCGGCGTAGAAATGACTGGCCCGAACGGATATCTAACCACCACGCAGTTGCCTAGCCGCGGAGCCTTACCCACCTTAGGGCTAGATGCTCTATACGACTACTTCGTAGGCACCGCAGGGTTGTCCTCATTAACTGCTGCTAACAGCCGTTGGATTGAAATCACCACCCGGCTAAGAGACGCTCATGGCTTATCTCAAACTCAAAACAAACTGGCAAAAGCTGTAGCTGTGCTCAACTTGATATCAACATCAGGGCCTATCCGAGCTTCCAAGCAGGTTTTAAACCTCGTTCAAAAAGATGCAGCAGATGTCCTAACTGAACTCTGCGAAACTGGCCTTATCACTCACCGTGGCTTCGCAGATGAATACCGCATCTGGCAAGGCACCGACATTGACATCAAACGGCTTATAGAAGATGCCCGACAACAAATCGCACAAAAACCCCTAGCTGAGATGCTGTCTAATATAAATGAGCCACAGCCCATCGTGGCTGCCCGCCACAGTGCCCAACACGACTGCTTGCGGGTTTTCTCATCTCGCTACGCAACTAGCAACGACAAAGCCGAAGCGCCGGATGCCTTTTCGCCTTATGACGGCGAGGTTCTCTGGCTTGTAGAAGGTAACCAAACACCGTTGCTAGTTGGCTCGCCTGCTGATGGTGCCAAACCAGTAGTTGTTGCTATTCCTAATCCGCAACGTTTAGAGCATCTGCAGACGCAAGCACAAGAACTTGGTGCGCTCGTCAATATTTTAGACAATCCTCAACTCAACTTGGACTGGGTAGCTCGCCAAGAGTTGAGCGAACGTATAGCCCTAGCCAAAAACCATCTGGAACAAACCAATTTTGCTGCTTTCAGACATGAATCGTGCCGTTGGCTGCTGCTATGTGACGAGGAGCCCGTCCCGCTCCACGCTACAAACGCTAGTTCAGCGATTTCGCAAGCTGCTGACCGTGCCTACCATCAATCTCCAATAGTGCCCAATGAGATGCTGAACCGCAACAGCCTCACCACGCAGGGCTCCAAAGCCCGCCGCCAACTCATCGAAGCAATGCTCACTAGCGGCCATGAAGCCAACTTGGATTTAACAGGTTACGGGCCAGAAGTAGCTATGTATAAAGCCCTGCTAGCGCACACCCAGATTCACCGTCACGCAGCGTCTAAGCAAAAGCCAAGGTTAAACCAGCAGATGATTTTTGGTGCTCCTAGCGGAGCCAAAGCCAGCACAGCGCAATCGCTTGTGCCAGCATGGAATCTACTAGAAGTCGAACTTCAGCGAGCTCGCACACGCCGTGTGAGCCTTAGCGATATCACCGCTGCGCTGCGCTCACCTCCTATCGGCATGAAAGACGGTGTCATTCCAGTACTAGTGATTGCTGCGCTGCTAGCCCATCCTACAGAAATCGCCTTGTACGAGCATGGCACCTTTAAGCCGTCGTTCACTGTGGATATGGCTGAACGGCTGGTGCGTAATCCGGGGTTTTTTGAAATCAAACATTTCTCCGCAGCAACTGGCCCCCGCCGCAAGGTAGTAGCTGCATTGCTGAAGCATCTAGGCGTGCAAGCTCCAATGAAAACGCAACCAGGAGCTAGCGGACGCGGTGGTGATGTGTTGAGCGTAGCAAAACATCTTGTGTCAAAAGTTCGAGGTCTAGACAACTACACCCAACGCACCAAAGAACTAGCACCCGCATTTCTGGCAGTGCGAGATGTGCTGCTAAATGCTGTCGAACCTGACGAGTTGTTGTTTAGTGACCTGCCTTCGGCACTGGGGTTCAAAGAAGTTCCAGCTTCTGATAGGGCTTCTTACCCTGATGCTGAACCTTTAGCTGCAGGCGTTGCTGCTGCTATATCTGAGTTAGAAAATGTGTCTACACGTTTGATGGCACAAGCTCAAGCGGTGTTGTTATCTTGCAGTGGCGCTAACAGTCGCCAAGCAGCAATCAGCCGTGCAGCAGCCATTGATGCCGATGCTTTAAGTGCAGATACGCGCCCCTTTGTGCTTGCTCTAGCTAATGATGGAACCAACGCAGATTTTGAGTGGATGTTAACTATCGCCACTGTGGTGTCCAAGAAGTCTCCATATGAATGGAACGATGACGATAAGCGCCGGTTTTTCCGAGAGTTGCCAGAACGTATGGCAGCTTTTGAGCGATTAGTTGCTTTATATGGGCAAGCTGGATATGGGCAAGCTGGCAGCCAAAGCTGTCTTCAAAACGGCACTCATAACAGCTTGCGTATCACCTTCACCCAATCTGATGGGCAAGAACATGCCCGTCTTGTAGCTGTGGAACCTTCTAAGAGTGCTGAGCTAAGTGATGCTTTGCAACAGTTTCTGTCGCAAGCAGAAGGTCTGGTGGGGTCTGTGCAACAGGCACAACTCACAGCTATGGCAATGCTTGGCCAACAAGTTTTGGCACAAGATACTTCAAAACACATACACCCGGTAGGTGCTGATGGATGAGCTGAATCAAACTAACAAAGTGCGCCACATCTGCGGTATCTCGGGTGGTAAAGATTCCAGTGCGCTAGCGGTTTACCTCAAGCATGAGGTGCCGGATATGGAGTATTTTTTCTGCGATACTGGGGCTGAGTTGCCGGAAACTTACGAGTTCTTAGCGCGGCTAGAGGTTATCTTAGGCCGGCCCATCGCCCGGTTGAATTCAGAGCGTGGTTTTGATCATTGGTTTGAGATATTCAGAGGGGCTCTGCCATCGCCGCAAATGCGCTGGTGTACCACAAATATGAAGATTAAGCCACTGGAGTACTGGATCGGTGACGACCCAGCGGTGTCTTATGTGGCGATACGAGCTGACGAAGCTAACCGCAAGGGGTACGTGTCTACCAAACCTAACATTGAGAGCCGTTTCCCGTTTGTAGAAGATGGAATCGACCATGACGGCGTGATGCGAATTCTTGCAGATGCTGGCATCGGGCTACCCGACTATTACGAGTGGAGGACAAGATCGGGGTGTTACTTCTGTTTCTACCAACGTAAAGCCGAGTGGATCGGCCTTGCCGACCGCCATCCAGAGCTGTTTGAGCGAGCTGTAGCTATCGAGCAAAAAGTTCTCCAAGATGCGGGTGTGTCTGGTGATGCTGATTTCAGCGATCAAGCCATGAAAGGTCGTCAATACACCTGGACGGGTGGAGAAACCCTTGTGCAACTTCGAGCGAGGCGAGACGAAATCCTCGAACGCCACGAAGCCGCTTTAACCCGCACTACTAAGTCTCGTCCTAACCTCCCCCTAATCGAAGCCCTCGCCGACACCTTAGACGAAGACGACAACACCACCCCCTGCACAATATGCACGCTATGAGTATGACTACAAAACAAACAACACTCTGTCAACCATACCAAAGTCGGCTCCGATTTAGAGTAAAAGACTTTGACAAAATTCCACCTGACGCGTTTGGTGTCTATGGCTTATGGTTCCAACAGAAATGTATATATATCGGAAAGGCAAAGGAGCAACCAATTCCTAGACGACTCGAGCAACACTGGAAAGGATCTCACAATCTGCTTCTAGCAGCATGGATTAGTTCTAAAGGATCGAACCTACTCGTAGCTTATAGCAAAATAAAAGATTTAGACAGAATTGATAACTTTGAAAAACATTGTATCAAACGATTTCAACCCTTAACAAATAAAATGTTGAAAGGATAACTAGGTCTCATGGCATCAGTACTTCCAGCAATGTGTGGCGTTTTTGGCTCAAACAAATATTATATTGTTACTATGCCCGCCAAGGAATTAACAGAACGACTAGTTTTTCCAAAAGATGTTAAAAATTGGGATGATCTATCATTAGAAGAACGGTACCAACGTGATATCAATTTCATGCGTGTAAAACGTCAAATTGTACCATATCTGCTTGAAGATGAGGACAGATTCTTTGGTTCATTCATTGTAAGCATGCAAAATGCGGATAACATAGCCTTTGAACCATTAAATGATATTTATAAAGGCAATGTACCCCAGCTCTACAAAACTGCTGGACAAGCTTTTGGATTTTTAACTCTACAGGGAAGTGAAGTTCTAGTACCTCTAGATGGTCAGCATCGATTAGCCTCACTACAATTTGCTATAACTGGAAAAGATGAGAAACAACAACCAATTGACAATATTGAAGCTAATACAGAGATTGGAAAAGATGATTGTACAGTTATGCTAATCGAGCATCATTCACAGAAATCTCGTAAAATCTTCAACAAAGTAAATCGCTACGCAAAAAAGACTACTAAAGCTGAGAATCTTATTACCGCTGATGATGACATTATTGCTGTTATAGTTCGTGAGCATATCGTTGGCGCTGATCGACTGATTCCTGAAAGACTAGTGCATACTTCAAGCAATACTCTGTCTCCAAGAGCGCATGAGTTTACAACGCTTTCAACTCTATACGAAGCGACAAAGTTCTATCTTGAAGATATTTTTACTAAAATCAATACTGAGCATCTTCCCAGCGAAGCTGACCAAAAATTAATGAAATCGCATTCAATAGAATTTTGGGAAATTGCATGCTCTCAAATTAAGCTATTCAATGCTGCGTTACATGACTCAAGTGACCAAGGAGATAAAAATAGAAAGGAAATCAGAAAAGATTTTCTTCTTGGAAAACCAGTTGCTCAACTTTCTGCCTTGCAAGCAATAGTTCGTCTTTGCAAAGAAAACAATACAACAGGAGAACGTATCGGTCTGATCGATTCTTGTACCCGCATAAATGACCTTAATTGGTCAAATGAAGATCCGAGATGGCAAGGAATCCTGTTGAAAGGAAATAAAGTTGTCGCCGGAAGTACTGCAGTACGTTATGCATCACAAGTTATTGCATACTGGTTAGGAGATAATCTTGAGGAAAAGCACATAAACGACCTTCAGGAAAAGTTTAAGAACCAAGGTGGGGTAGGCAAATTAGCTGAACCACTCATAAACAACTAAGCGAATCAGTGCAAGAGCTAGTACTAACGATCCAACAGGTTCTTCTGATCCTATGACCTCGCTTGCACTTTGGAGTAGTCCGCCAACGCCGGTTTTGCCTCAATGGTATTTCGAGATGCAGTCTTCGATTCCTCTTTCTACAACACTGCAAGCTCTCGCCTCTTTAAGACCACGACTGCACACTCTGGGTGATTTGGCAAACCTGTGGGAACACCGAAACCAACCTTTGACCAAGCAGGAACAGCAGGCACTGGTCACGATGATAAATCGAATCGGTCCTCCACATGACACTCATGTGGTAATACCTAAAGGGTTAAGTGTCAGTCGCTTGCTTACATGCCCATTCACAGTCCGTACTCTAAATTGCCTGCAAAAACTACTCGCGCATAACAGTTCATCCTCACTAATTGAAATGACCGTATTAGAAGAATTATCTGTTGGCGATCTGCTCAGGATTCCCAATTTTGGCCTAACCTCTCTTCTGGATTTGATGTGCGTTGTCGAAGCCGCTCAAAACATCGGGTATTTCCAAGAACCAACGCTGACCTATCCCTATACCCAATCGCCAATAGCCGGTACTACACACTCAATGTTGGCCACGCAAGAGCCACCAGAGCCACCCGATCCCGTAGACGTTGCTTGGGAATCAACCATTATCTTGCTGAAACGACTGCTAAAAGCCGCTGTAGAGATAAATAAATCCCACACACTGCTCGAGACTCTGAACGGCGCCCTAGGAGAACTAGCCGCCACACTAGGAATGACCGACTACCTCAACAAAATATCCCTTGCAGACCTCACTGGCAACCCACAACTCGCCAAAGAATCACTGGCCGCTCTGAACGAGTTCTGGGAATCTCTGTCTGAGGTTGAGCAAACCATCCTTCACAAGCGCATGCTTAATCACAATCCACTGACTCTTGAAGAACTGGGCGAAACCGCTAACCTCACTCGAGAGCGAATTCGCCAGGTAGAAAAGCGCATAGAAAGCCGCCTGCATCATCCAGCAATCACCGGCCCGGCTGTCAAATGTTGGATCGGAATGCTAGCCATACTGCTGCGACACAAACTGGGGCCAATCACAAACCCACACGATTTGGACACTCAAGTTTCAGCAACGTTCCCAGTCCCAGACAATCCTACAGAACACGACCGCCCCATTGCTGAAATGGCACGGTATCTCCTTCAACAAGAGTTGGGCTACTCATCTGCTGGTGATTTCTGTTTGAGCCCAGAAGTTACCACTGTGACCAGACAGCTCGATAGTCAGAGCAAAGCATTAGCAGACGATCTCGGACTACTAGACGAAGTTGCTCTCCAAGAAGCCTGTTTACCAAACGAAACATGGCTTACATACTGGGACGCTCTCTTGAAACAAGCAGGTCTGCACCGCCTAAGCAACCATCTTGCCCTGCGAGACACCTCAAAGGCACGAGTTAAAGCAGCACTGCTATCTATTGGTCACCCTGCAACCAAAGAAGAGATCGGCGAGTTATGCAACCTAAAACCCGACCGAGCAGGAGCACAACTCTCATTGCTTACAGGTGTAGTGCGCGCCGACAAGTACCGCTGGGGACTCACCGAATGGGTTGACGATGAATATGAAGGCATTCCTGCAGAGATCATCCAACGCATCAACGAAGATGGCGGTTCCACGCGTCTAAACAGGTTACTCGAAGAACTCCCCCGAATGTTCGGGGTTACTGCGGGCAGCGTCGAAGCTTATGCGAAATCAGCTCAATTCCATATCAGAGACGGCTATGTCAGCATCGCGGATCCATCTACAATCAAACTCCGGTCGCTTGAAGATGTCATACACGGACGAACAGATGATGGACTACCGTTTTGGAGCTTCAAAGTTGAAAGACGCTACTTTGACGGCTACAGCCTCGCTGGTCTACCAGTAGAAATAGCCAAAGCTTTGGGCTGCAAGCCTGACAACAGTAACCGCGTGCCAGTAATCACGCCTAAAGACTGTGACTCAGTGTCGGTGCGCTGGCCACTTGCTTCGTTAACCGGAGCATCGCTCGGCTACCTTGCGGAACCCTTAAGGTTGCTTGATGCTAAGGAAGGCCAGACCATCCAACTCATTCTCGAAACTTCTGGCGTTTCACTTAAACAATTACCACTAAAAAATCCAATCTCGCCAATGCTGGCTATGCAAGAAGCAAACGGTTCTAATCCAGATAGAGCTAAAGACCTACTCGAGCGCATGAAAAACCGGCAGAGAACGCTATGAGTAAGCTCGCCATCAAAAATTGTATTCAACCTGGCCTTTACCGTCTTCCTGAAGATCCCATCGGATCGCAAGTTCTTATTCCCGGTTTTCAAAAAGCCACGCTAGTAAAAGGGGCTTTCGGCTGGTTTACTGCTGGATGGATTGAACGGCTTGCTCCTGGCTTAGCTGAATACTTGAACCGCCCAGATCATACTCCGATTCGTTTCACCGTTGCCCCTGTTTTATACCCAAAAGAGAAGCAGACACTACAAGAAGCATCGTCTATGTCCGTTGAAGAAGCAACAAAGCAGATAGCAAAAATCTTCACTGATGGTCGCGTGGATGCCTCTGCCCTCGGACGTCATGCTTTGGATTGCTTAGCTTGGATGGTTGCCACCGAACAGCTACAGATTCGTGTTGTTGTCCCAAAACCCCACTCAAACTACCACCCAAAAATATGGCTCTTTGGTGACGGTACAGACCAAGTACTGGTAAGGGGTTCTGCCAATGCCACAGGACGAGGTTTGACAGCGGGCATTGAACACATGGATGTGGATGTTTCTTGGGATGCGGAGAGTCAAAAGCGCGTTGCTGCTGGCATTGACATCCTTGATGACTGGGAAAACGGGCGGAGCTTGGGTATCGAATGCACCGTAGACCTGCCCGATGCACTTCGAGAGGACATCATAAAAACGGCTCCTAGTTCAGCTCCTACGCCAGAACATTATTTAAATGCCGCTACAGAATCCCCAGCTAAATTGCAGACTGCAGATTCTTACAAGTCACTTGAAATACCACAAAAGCGATTCTCGCCCCGATACTTACCTCAGCAACCGCAACTGATAATTCCCGATTGGCTTGAATGGCGAACCGGTATATACGCCCATCAGGGGGAAGCCGTAGATGCCTGGGAATCAGAGCCTGATCCCGAGCGGGGTACCATCGCTATGGCAACCGGGGCCGGCAAAACCCTCACCGCCCTGATCTGCGCCACAAGAGTTCAAAATCGACTTGGCGATGCTCCCCTTATGATCGTGGTGTCCGCTCCATCCAAACCCCTCATAGATCAGTGGAAAACAGAAATAGAGAAGTTTGGCATTAAGGCTGCCACCCCCACTCTATCCTCTGACACGAACACCGCCGTCTCCAGATTCTTGCGGCCTATCAGCGCCGGTGGTACTCACATCGCGGTGGTGACTAACAATCTCTTGTGCAAACGAGCGTTTCAAAACACACTGACTAACCACATAAAACACTCTTCATCGCCGATCAGCACGATGCTTATTGGCGATGAAGCCCACACATTGGGAGCTGAAAGCTTCATTTCCCACAAGCCTAAGTTCTTCGAACGACGCCTCGCATTATCAGCAACGCCAGAGCGCCAATACGACCCCGATGGTACAGAAGAAATTTTTGAATTTTTCGGACCACCTGTATATGAATTCGGCCTCGAAAAAGCAATCGGCTTCTGCCTCGTCCCCTACGACTACTACGTACACGCCACAACTCTAGACGGCGAAGAACTTGACGAGTTCAAAGAGTTAACCGACAGAATAAGGCGAATGATTTTCTACAAAACCATTGCTGACGACAAAACAGCTGATGTAGACACCAAAGAACAAAATCTTACCAAACTACTAATCAAGCGTCGCCGGATTATCGAGACCGCAGCATCCAAGATTCCACTTGTCTCAGCTGTACTCAGCCATCGCAACATTCGTTCACTGAAGTCTGCTCTAGTCTATGCTTCAGCTAAGAATCCAGAACAGTTTAACGACATCGCCAACATACTGATCAGTCACAATGTGCGTTGGGCGCCTGTTACCCAGGAAACAACTGCCAAGGCTAAGCTCTTAAAAAATACGCTGCAAACATTCTCCACGGGCGGCTATCAAGTGCTTCTAGCTAAAAAAGTGCTTGACGAGGGGGTAGATATTCCCGGGATACGAGAAGCCTTCTTGGTCGCCTCATCCACAGTGGAACGAGAGTGGGTACAACGTCGTGGACGCGTGCTCCGTCGCCACCCCAACAAACCTAGCGCAATCCTTCACGACTTTATCGCACTACCTCCCACCGATGTGTTTTGGAATGAAGGGGAAGCAGATAAGGACCTAAAGAAGATCGTGCAAACAGAGCTCTCACGAGCTTTGACATTTGCAGCTCATGCACAAAACGCCACCGGTGCTAATGGTGTATTAGCACATCTTGATCTCATCAAGAATGCCTATTGGCCAACCGGAGCTTCCAAACCTGTTCTAGAAACCGCAGGAGACTACCTAATCGCACCCGCAACACCAAAAGGAGAACCATGGTAAGCAATTACAACCGAATTTTTGAAGAGATCACTGCTGAAGCTAACCGCATCGGCTACGAAAAAAATCTACAAACCGAACCGCTAATCGAATTGGTAATGGAGATCGTAAATACCGAAGACCAAAATCGTATCAAACAGTTTTCAATTAATAAGAACGTAGAAAACATCATCACAACCGCTGCTAGAACACTAAAGCACAGCTAAGAAACCGTCATGTTGTTATTACAAAGAATTGAAATTAAGAACTTCGTCTGCTTTGACAAAATTGAAATTGAACCATCTACCGACCCTGAGCATCCATTAACTGTCATACGAGCTGAAAATGGTTCCGGTAAAACAACTCTTCTACGTGCCCTGCGATGGGGCATATATGGAGAAAAGGGATTGCCAGGCGCACAGACCTCGCGCTTTAGCCTGCATCCAGCATGGTGGCAGCCAAATGAGGAAGGAATAAAAACTAGAGTATCAATTGAGTTCCTAGCTGATGGCTCAAGTCGACACCACACAGCAACTAACAATGGCAATGCTCTTTACAGACTAGACCGAACAGTCAAAACTATCGGAAAGAGTACAAGCAAAGACAATGAGCCAGACTTTCAGCGTATAGAAGAAAGCTCCACGCTAATGGTCAGAGGACTCGACGGTATATGGTGCCCACATGAACAAGGTGCAGACGCTGTTATCGAAGAACTGCTGCCATGGAGCCTTCGTGACTTCTTCGTGATGGATACTGACGAGGCTGCTGATTTTGTTGGAGGTAGCGAAAACAAACATGTCAGTAGACAAGAAGTACAACACAAAACAACCAAAGCAATCACTAGCTTACTCGGTATTGATATATTCAAAAAAGCCAGAAACCGGGTAGAAAATATTGCTCACAATTTCAGCAAACAAGCCACTAAAGCTATTGGAGATCATAACCTTGATATAATGCAAAAAGAACTAGAAGAGGCACGTTCTGAACGCGTAGAACTTAGCGAAAAGATAGACGAAGAAATAAAGAAAGAAACAGAACTCACCGACAGACAGGATCAGCTAACCCACGATCTCGAACAAGAACTCCGCAAATCAGGCTCTCACGAAGATCTCGCCCAACGACTCAGTACAAATAAAGCTCAACACAACAAAGCAATCAAAGAGCTTCAAGACTGCTTAGCACATCTTACCGATAACCTAGAATCAAATGAACTGCTAGCACCCCTGGCATCGGTTGCCATAGATACAACCTACAAGATACTTAAGCCTATGCATGAGAAAGGAGAGATACCCTTAGCTCATCTTCCCTTCGTCAAAGGACTAATGGAATCTGGCATCTGTGTATGCGGACAAGAACTTCTTTCCGATGGCAAATATGGCCAGAATGTACAACAACTAATCGACGTAACTTCCGACAAAGCTAGTAGAGCTGATTTCTTAAACAACCTCCACAATGCTGCTGAATCCTTAGCGCATATAGCTGCAACATCTCCTTGGAATATTAAACGAACAAACAATATAAATAATCTGTCTGTGCTTGAAGATGAAATATCTGACTTGTTAGCCGAAGAGAAAGATTTAAAAAAGAAGCTAGAAAATATTGACGAAGATAAAATACAGATACTTCGGGATGAGAAAGAAACCGTAGAGCAGCAGCTGCAAGACTGTAGAGTAAAGCTTAGACTCGCCCAGGAAGATCTACCTCAATTTGACAACTTCATCACTTCTCTCGAGAGAAAAATTAGTCAAAGGCAACGCAATGAAAGAGAAGCAGACGACCATAGAGCTGCTGAAGAGATTGCCAAATGCGTTGTGGCTATACTTGATAATGCTTATTCTACTATAGAGCAACGGCAGGTAAGTGAACTATCCGAAAGGGTAGATCGGCTATTCCACCAAATGGCAGCAAACGTCTCCGACGCTGACTTCGCCGACACGCAACCTAACAAAGCTACTCTACGGATGATTGCTGAAGTCGGCATCCGCGCCATCGAAGGAAGTTCTGACACGTTTGAAATATTTGCGCTTAACAGCCGCAACCGCTCAATGCCAGCGGTAGAGATAAACGGAGCATCCCGCCGTGTAATAGCTCTTGCTTTCGTTCTAGCACTTTGTTATGAGTCTCAAACCCATGCCCCGCTCATTGCCGACTCCTTGTTGAACTTCATGTCGGGGACCGTGCGAAGCAATACCTTGCGAGTTACCAGTGAGTACTCAAAACAGCCTATTCTCCTACTTACCAACGCCGACCTCGAAGCTTTGACGGAAGTCGAGACTGTAACACAATACGGTGGTGCCACCTACACATTAACAGGACAATGGGATGCTATCGACGCCGGCAGTGGCGGTGATGTGGTGAACTGGCAAGAACAGCGTCAAGTGTCTCTTCTTTGTTCCTGCGGGCCCCGTCAATACTGCAATGTCTGCGAGCGCTCTGGGCAAGCTGGCGCGCCCGGCTGGCAAGAGCGAACAAGCTGAAAGATGCACTGACATGAGCTACTTTTCCCAAATAATCACGCAAAAATCACATGCATTGAAGTTTCCCAATAACTCACACAACCAAATTCAGCGCTTTGTTCAAATGCATCAATCGGCCGGTTTGGAGCGAGCACCATTTCGCCGTCAGCTCAACTTTTGGGCATTCAGCCTCGCTGCTGCCCTCGCGGAAGATCTCAAACCACTAGACAGCCCATCAAAGAACTGGGGCAAAAAATTTGTAGATACTAGAGACGTAGAGATGCCTGACACTTTGTGCGATCTCTTAGCTATCGTCGCTTTCCACCACCTTGGCGCTGAACATGAAGAGATTGACAACCCAGCTCAGATCATTGAGGTCGCAAACTGCTTTGCAGGAGCTGGTTGCTCGCTGGTGCTTGAACATCTCAACAGCAAAGATCTCAGACTTACTCCCCTAGACAAGTTGCTCGACTTGGCTGCCTCGCTCTACACCAAGACCACCTCCACGTGAGATTTCCTGTTTTGGTGAAAGCATGCTCTGCTAAGAAGGGTTTGGTTTGTCAGATTCAATGATATTGCTGACAGTTTTGCGGTTGAGGCCAGAAACTGTGGCGATTTGACGCTGAGAAGCACCGACACGATGGGCTACGCGTATCATGTCATCACGAATAGCCATCTCCTTGTCAACCCGCTCAGAACTCAAACCCACCACAGCCAGCGCAGCGCCAACCTCATCTGCTTGACCATTTCGGTACTTATCCATCCGCCCAATAGCAGCTAACACTTCTGCTTCGCTATAGCTCATGGCTGCTCCTTTAATTCTTTAGCTAGCTTGTCGCGAATCGACATCAATAGTGGAACCCGCGGCAATAAATCACCATTAGCCTCAGCATCTTAAATGTAAGCGAAAACCATCCCCAACAGTTCTGGTGCTTCGATACGCTCAAGTTCTCACTGAATCACTGACACGATTGTAGCCAAAACTGGCTTAAAAATCACCATAACTCAGCACAATTCAACTAAAGGCAAGATACAGATGTGCGGGGAAACTGTCACAAGCTATTGATAAAGTGCCAGCATGGATTGTAGAGCTACAGATTGTAGAGCTATACACAGCGAAAACGCCAGCAGCGGCGTTCATGTGCCCGCAGCAAACGTTGCCTTGTTAGATGATGCTGGCTTAGATGCCCGGCTGCAACAAATTAGCCAGGGCCGCAACCGTCTAGATGGATTCTTAGCTGAGGCAGTAGCGGAGAAAAATCGGCGCAGCAGTTCATACGATACCGTCAACATCCTCAAAGATAAGTTGCGTCAATCCGGGCATCAAGCAAAAAACACTATGCGTGGTGCAGATCAACTCAACCGATTAGAAGCAACACGCGACGCGCTCATAAATAACCGTATCAATTCAGAACATGCACGTATTCTCGGTACAGCTGCTGAAAATGGCCCGCTAAACGAAGACAAGATGCTAGCCGCAGCAGAAACGCAAACACCCGAACAACTTCGCAAAACAGTGCGTGACCATCAAAATGAACTTGCAGGCGATAATGGCACCAAACGCTTGGAACGCCAGAAGAAGGCACGCATGGCTAGCTTCTCAGAGCGAGATGATGGCATGTGGCAACTATTTGCCTTATTTGACCCCACTGCTGCGGCTCGCATTCGCAGAGCATTGAATAAAGCTACCGACGACAACTGGCGTACCGACAACCGTCGCGAACATATTGCCGATCGGCACCGTAGAGCCGATGCCTTAGAGCGACTTATCACTCGTACTATCTCTAGTAAAGGTACCGAGCAGCCTCAAGGCACAACACTTTTACTAATGGCCAACTACAACCTTGTAGACAACCAGCTCAACAACCCACGCCTCGCTAACGGTACTCCCCTACCACCAAACGAGTTCCACCGGCTAGCCTGCGAAGCCAACATCTTGACAGGATTGTTCCGCGAAGTAGACAGCGAACCAATCTGGCTAGGAACAAGCCACCGACATCCTAACTATGCGCTACGAGCCGCCCTTGAAGCCCGCGATCAAGGCTGCATCGGCTGTGCGAAAGATCCCGAATGGTGTGTTGCCCATCATATTGTTGAATGGCAAGACGGTGGCCCTACCCAGCCAGACAACCTGGTGCTGTTGTGCCACAGCTGCCATCACAAAGTGCATCACCGAAACTGGACAGTTGAAAAACACCCCGACAGCGGCCGCCGCTACCTAAAACCCCCATAGCAAGAACCACCCACACTCAAAACAACTATTTCACCACCTTTGCGTTTATAACCTGTCACCATAACCCAAGTGGCACCTTCAATCTGTCTGTGATTTCACCAAATGTAGAGACATAAACTAAATATAAACTGAATATAAACTGTATACATAAAAACTATGTTAAGTACACAAACTTTACGGGGGAATCTGAGTGTTTGGTGGTCTGCTGCCCGCATAACGGTTATGTGAGATATGAGATGCACAAACTAAACAAGTTGATCTCACAGGCTAAACGTGCTTCATGCTCCCATTTTACGCAGCATTGCAACAGTTACATTACAGTTTGATAACCCAACAATAAGCCAACAAGCAAGTATGCCACTAGCTGCGAGCAGCATTACAACATGTCATGCAAAATGCTTTGCTTCACATATGCAACAAGTATGCTACTACAACTAACTGTGAGCAGCATTACGACAGTTAAATTGCAATAGCTAAATTGCAGTACGCTGCTAAATGTTCTGTTGCTGAGGCTGAGAGCAATGACAACAGCTAAATTGTAGTAGTCACACAAAGTAACAGCCAATCTATTCACGCTATGAATAATTTTTACCCATGCTGTGAATAGATATAATTTACAGCATAAAAAGCAGCACTCTTTCTAGACTTGTCGAATCAAGCTTGGCAACAAGGCTAAAGACTATGCCTGCAGTAGTAGTTACCGGTGCCCGACAAACAGGCAAAAGCACCCTAACGCAGGAACTCGTATCGGGTGTGCGTCGCTACATCACCATGGATGATCTTGATGCACTAGATGCGGCTCACAAAGATCCCGCTGTCCTCATAACAGGCCAGCAGCCAATAACGATTGCTGAAATCCAGCGTGTACCACAGTTGCTTCATGAGATAAAACGAGCAATCGACAAGAACCGCCAGCCAGGACATTTCCTGCTAACAGGTTCGGCCAACCTGCTGCTGATGAATCAAATATCAGAGTCGCTAGCCGGTCGAGCTAGCTATCTGACGCTGTTTCCGATGACCCGCAAAGAACAACTTGGACTCGGCTGTGGCGGTATTTGGGAGGAACTGCTAACCACTCCAGCAACCCAATGGCTCGATTTAGTTGCTGCAATGCCTGATTCCAATGATGATTGGCGTGCTATATGTCTTCGGGGTGGCTTGCCTCAGCCTGCTGTACACATGGCCACTGCCGAAGAACGCACAATCTGGTTCGACGGATATGTAAGAACTTACTTAGAACGCGACCTGCAAAACCTGTCATCAATAGCTTCGCTACCCGACTTCCGCCGCTTAATGCGGGCTGCTGCTCACCGGCTTGGCCAAATACTAAACCAAGTAGAGTTGGGCCGAGATGTAGCTCTACCTCAGTCCACCACCCACCGCTATCTCAACTTATTAGAAACCTCATACCTGCTGGTGCGCTTGCCTGCTTACGCTATAAACCGCACAAAAAGACTCATAAAATCTCCCAAGCTGTTCTGGGGAGACACTGGGCTCGCCATGCATTTAGCCCAAAACAGCAATCCCGAGGGCGCCCACCTAGAAAACTTGGTGCTGTGCGACATCTTGGCTTGGCGAGATGCACGCACTGCCCAAGCCGATATTTTCTACTGGCGCACGCGCACTGGAGAAGAAGTAGACTTAGTAATCGAGGCTGGCGAGCAGCTGCTGCCGATTGAGGTTAAGGCAACCAGCCTACCCCGCATTAGCGATACTTATCATCTACGTGCTTTCCGCGCGGAATACAACAACTCAAAATACGACAACCAAACCACCCCGGGGCTGCTACTCCACACGGGCACTACTGTGGAATGGGTAGCTCCCGACGTGCTAGCAGCCCCGTGGTGGAAGGTGATATAGCTAGCAAACGATAACCATTGTTGCGCTCATTGCTGAGACACAAACACCACGATTGCAGCGCTAAATAGCGAAACAGACAGCAAGAACACTCAAGAACACTAAGGCAATGCGAGTAAGTGTCACAGGGGGTCTGTATTGTCAGTACTGTTGCAGGTACCTGTTGTAGGCGATGGCTATACCTACTTAACATAATAAGACCTTAACAAAATAAGACACAACAATCAGCGGGGAGCATCCCACTATGACAATTTTAGAAAACGTATCAGACACAGAACTTACGCTAAGACGGCGTTGGTATACAGCGCACCGCAACCACCTCTGGGCTAATGCCGAGGAACTTCAAGAGCGCCAAGCCGCTGTGGATGGGTTTATCAAAAGCGCACCCGAGGCTTTGGAACTACACGCCCGCCTAAAGGCCACGGGCAATGTGGATGACTTTATACAAGCCATGCAGATTTGGGCTGTGAAACCAGACACATTAGCATTCAACGGTTTTAGCGGTCAGGCATTATTGAACCAGTTAGCCAAAAAGGCAACCAACCCACAAGAACTAGCCGACATACTTGCCAGCTGTTTGGCCATACCTACTTCCATAAATGATGCAGTATCCAAAATCCAAAAGATGACAAACTACATAAGTAGCATACAGGAACGTGGAATGCGACAAGCTGCTCATGTGCCCTTCTTATGCTCTTATTTCTGGAGTTTGGCTGAACCAGAGCGCTGGCCGATTAGGTGGGCAAGCGCGGCGAAGTTCGCAAGACACTGCCATGGCACTGAACGAGCAAAAGAACCCGCACAGCAGTACGAAGACTTCTACGAAGGTGTTCTACAGCTCACAAATAACCTTAAGGAGTTTGAAGTAACTGCTAGTTCGTGGGACTCAGAAAATGTTCTGCTGCTAAACGAAATACTAGCCGAAAGAGCAGAACGTGGGCTAGCAGGCGATGGAGTGTCTGCTGAAGATATTGAAGTAAACGCAGCTGTGTTAGCTAAAATAAGCAAACACTGGGCAAACATACTGCATGAAGATATTGCTAAAACACTTGATTCTAACATACTTCAGAGGCAACTAAAACCAGTAAAACTCTCTAAGTATGATTTGGACAATCAACCTCGAACCGATATTAAGGTAGCACTAAGAGATAAACAATCACACATATCGTTTCGGGTATGGCTGAACCACCGCGGTTTAGCTATAGGTTTAAGTTTTGGCCCGGATAAACGCAAGTGGCACGAAGATGGAATCAAGCTTTTAGATTCCAACAGCAGCAATAACCAGCCAAACAACTTCAGATTTTTTGGAGGACCCGCCAATGCGACCAATACTTTAATTACTGATGTTGGTTTTAAGGGCACAGAATCAGAGTTTGTATATGGAATATGGATAGAACGTACACAATTTCCTAACTCTGATCTAAAAGGAACTGCACATCAAGCAGCTGAGCAACTAAAGCCATTATTTGACGAAATATCTTCACTGGCAAGCTCTACATCTGCACCATCTAGAAGCCCTAAAATAACCTCAACTGGTTCTGCAAACTATGACAAAAACTACGACAAAAAATACGACGAACAGCTAGCAGCATACATCGCACAATGGAAAGAAAAAGCAGGCTATCCAAATTGGTGTGCTGAACATAGGCAGCAACATGCAGAATGGGCAGCAATGTTAGCTCTTGAAACAATAATGACTGTTGAACCTCAAGAACTTAAACAAATTTGGACAAAAAGAAAAGGAGGCACCTATGGGAGTTGTGGTGTAAAGCCTCAACTTGGCCAAATGCTACAAGAAAGCGATGAACTTGAGTATCTTGAATTTTTAGACAAAATAAAATATTTATGCTGGGGCGATGATCCTACCTCAGTTAGGATTGACCGTCTTTTAGATAAAAACGATTTATACGTCTATGGATTTGGCGTAACCTTAATGATGAAGTTGCTAGCCATAACTCACCCTAATGAGTTTACTGCACTTTATCCTCTCAATTGGAAGATAACACGTTTGCAAACTCTAGGCATAGAACTGCCTCAAGGCACGCTGGGAAACCAACAAGTAGAAGCAAACCGCCTGCTAATTGAATACTTTGCACCATATTTTCCAGGAGATGAGATCGGCCTGCAAACAGATACTTTGGCAATCTCCTGGTTTGATTTTGATGGCTACTATCTAACAGAACAAGACCCAAATAACATTGACAGCGAATTGGGGGGCATCCAATCCGAAGATGAACTTCTAGAAGAACTAGCAGAAGAACTGCTTATAGAGCGGGAGTTTTTAGACGATATTGTGGCGTTGTTGGAAGATAAAGGTCAGGTAGTGTTTTATGGACCTCCTGGTACTGGTAAAACCTACTTAGCTAGAAAACTCGCAGAAGTGCTAGCACGCAATCCCGAGCAGCGCAAGCTGGTGCAGTTTCATCCTTCTTCTTCTTACGAAGACTTCTTTGAAGGCTACAGACCGCTTACTCGCACCGATGGCTCGCTGGCGTATGAGCTAACCTCTGGGCCGCTTGCGCTGCTCGCTGAAAAAGCAGACGAAGCACCACAACAGCGTCATGTGATGATTATCGACGAGATCAACCGTGCCAACCTTTCAAAAGTTCTAGGCGAACTGCTGTTTTTGCTGGAGTACCGCGCTGAGAGCGTGTCTACGCTATACCGAGCAGAAGACAAGTTTGCGCTACCAGAAAACCTTTGGTTTATCGGCACCATGAACACTGCTGATCGTTCTATTGCCTTAGTGGATGCTGCTTTGCGGCGTCGCTTTCACTTTGTGCCCTTCTTCCCCAATTACGGGCCTATGGAAGGGCTGCTGCACAAATGGCTGCAAAAACACGGCGAACCCGAATGGGTAGCCAACCTAGTAGCCAACGTGAACGAAGAGCTAGAAAAAGAACTAGGTGGACCACACCTGCAGATTGGACCAAGCCACTTTATGAAACCCAACCTCACTGAAACCACAGTGCGTCGTATCTGGGAATACAACATTGAGCCATTCATAGAAGATCAGTTTTTTGGCGACCCATCACAAATCAACCACTTCAGCTTTGACAGCGTGTACCGGCGTTATGTTGCTGCGCCCATGGCAACTGCAGCTACAGAAACACCACCGCCAGCAACCGACACAGCACAGCTAGCAACCGACACAGCCAAGCTAGCCGAGCCGCCTAAACCGTTAGAGGTACCAGAACCAACAGAACCAACACCACAAATAGCACAAACCATCAATCCCGATGCTCCTGAAGCTGGACTACATAATCAAGAATAATCAAGAACCCACAAATGAGATGGGCAACTAAATCTAAATCATAGAAAAGCACTGCCAGTGCGCTGCTCAACAAACGAGCAGCGACAGTTACGCAAGCAACTAAATCTAAATCATAGAAAAGCACTACAGCTATGAACCAGCGAACAATCCAACTAACAGAATACGAAACCACCGAAGTTACTCTGCATCCTGATGAAGCCCGACGGCTCCAAACAGCTGCCAAAGGTGTTTTAGAGGTTGGTCTGCCCAACAAGCGCAACTACCCGGTAACGGCTAGCAACTTTGTTGGCACCATTGTGTTGGGCGACAAAAAGATACTCATACGCCCCAAAATCAACCTGAAAAATCTGTTCTTAATGCTTGAGGTAGGGCTCAACGAAAAAGCCTGGCGACAACAAGCCTTTGCCTATGAGGCCAGCGCCGACCTTCTGCCCGCATTTGCAGCCTTTTACGCTCGTACCTTAGAAACCACCCTGGCCCGAGGGCTACTGCACTCCTACCGTATCCAGCAAGAGAAGCTTGCAACCCTGCGTGGGCAAATCCACTTCAAAGAAATTTTCAAACAACCAGGCATACAGTTGCCAATGCCATGTCGCTTTGATGATCACACAGCCGACATTTTGGAGAACCGCTACCTCAAAGCGGCTTGCAGGCGCTGTCTACATCTAGTGGGGATAGAACCTCAAGAAAGACGGCGGCTGCTAAAACAAGTTGCCGCCCTAGAAGATGTGGCCAATGTGGCAGCCAAAGCCACCGACCTAGAGCAGATAACCTTCAACCGTCTCAACAACCACTACCAGCCCGCACTTAGCTTAGCCCGACTGCTTTTAGATAACCGCTCGCTAACCGACCGCAGCGGGCAGCGGCAAGCATCTTCGTTCTTAGTAGACATGAATCGCCTGTTCGAGGACTTCATCACCCAAAGGCTGCAACGAGCCCTCCACAACAAACTTGAAGTACACGCCCAAGCGCACAACCACCTAGATGTAGGCAACAGGGTAACCATCCGCCCCGACCTGGTTTTTTACGACACTAAGAGTCAGCAAAAACCAGTTTATGTAGCCGACATCAAGTACAAGCTAACAGATGATGGCCAAGCTACAAACAGCGATTACTACCAACTGCTGGCCTACACCACCGCGCTAAATCTGCCTGAAGGAATGTTGATCTATTGCCATAATTACAAGAACAAAAATAGAACTGCGGTGAACTCCATTGGTAGAGGCAACAGCTCACCTGCAAGCGAAATACAAGTTACACATGCCAACAAAGTTTTACGCACCGTAGCCATCAACCTAGATGGATCTCCCACCCAAGTAGCTTCGGCAGTTGAACAGTTAGCACAAAAAATTGCTACCCAAGCCCAATCACAATTACAAAGGCTGTAGATTATATTCAAGCCCCTCATCTTCACGAACAAGATTCCAACCCAAACGATTGGCTAAAACCTCGCGACCTTCATCTGGGCCGCTAGCAATAATCTCATCACCCGCTAAAAGCACAATGCCACCCCGAGGCCGATACAAGTAGCGCCCCTCACGGCGAATAGCCAAAACAGTAAAACCAGGTTCGGTGTTCAAGGCTAACTCTTTAAGCGAGGAACCGTTGGCAGCACTTGTGCGCGCTACCGGTAAATCCACTACCACCTCTTCGGAGTCACCCAAAGCTATCTCCAAAATAGGATGCAAATCTTCACCTTGTTCCACTAAAGAAACCATTTGACGGGCTTGATCTCCAATATCTTCGGCGGCCTGACCTACATGCAAAAGACCTCGCAACGGTGACGGATCAAGGTTTTGCGCAGCAGCACGCAACACCCACAGCTCAAGCTGATGGTTCATCTCATCTAAACGACCTTCTAACAAACGCACTTGAGCTGCTAGCCCTTTATCGTTTAGCACCAACGCTGAATAAGCTAACCCCACCGCGGCCTCAGAAAGGTCTTTCATCTCCACTAACGCATCCACAGCTCTGTCTAAATCCGAAATCCACGGGTCTTCTGATACTTTAGGTTCCTCCCAAACTGGCGCTGCCGCTAATTGATGCAAACGCTCAATTCCTGCAGGCGAGCCCCGCAAAAATAAAACATCGCCGGGCATCATTAGCTGATCGCCGCCTACATCGGTAATCCAGCTGCGATTTCTGCGAATAGCCATCACCCGCATACCTACTACCACAGGCAACTCCAACTCACGCAGCGGTCGACCACCCATGTCCGATCCCTCACGAACTACAAGCCGATGCGAAACCTCCTCAGCACTAGACATATCGGCTACCAACTCTTCAGGAATACCCAACTTATGCGTGATGATACCCGCAATATCCACTGCATCATTAGCGATGCGCTCTATAGCGCTAATCACCTGCAATACAGAAGACATTCCGTCGGCTTCACGAGGATGACGCACAGCTAAAACGCACACCGCCCGCATACCCTGCACAAGTTCGGTCATTTGCAGCTCTAACTCGTCTACCTCGGTTGCCATACCGGGATCGCCGAAATATAAAGCTGCGTAGGCTAGGTCTACCATTAGCTCGGACAAATCCTTCGCCTCAGCCAACATAGCCCGAAGATTGCGGGGCTTATCTTCTGTCATTTTTCTCAACCATTGTGCTCAACCTCTATAAGGGTTATAAGAGTAATCCAAGATTTCTGCAACACGATTCCACAACACCGCTGCAACACAACTAAACATAAATCTCAAGAACATGAATCTCAAGCACACATACGTCTATCAAGTTCATGTGGCAGTTCATGTGGCAGTTCATGTGGCACCCACAGCTTGAATAGCAAATACCAATGCCAATGCGCCCACTAAATCCAACACTGCTGTAACAGTGGGAATGCCCACCGAATCTGGGTCAACCCCAAAACGCACTGCCACAATGGTGCCATAATAAGCCACAAGCACAACCACCAAAACCGCGATTATGCCACCTAGCAGCACCACCCCCAATAAACGGTTGAGCCCCGGGCCAGCTAAATCCACTACAGAGCTTGCACCTTGAGACACGAAAGCCAAAAAAGCAAATACCGGCAAAGCCATACCAGCAACAGCCCACACATCACCACGGGCTCGGCGACATGGCATAACCGAAGTGCTAATCAAACCTAAATGCAACTTGCTTGACAAACGATTAGCAAGAATACCGCCAAGCGCACCTGCGGTTGCCAAAAAACCGGGTATCAATACCAACAACACAGGCCGCTCGGAAAATACCTCAAAGCGGTTCTCCACTGTTACCCCCGCCATTAGCGACAACAACCCAGCTAGCACAAGCACTGGGGTGGACTCTCGCAACACTGAGCGCAATAACGAAGCCTGCGAACGAAACCCTACAACCACCGCCACTACTGTAATCGCCGCCAACAAAGCAGCTAACACTGGAGTAAAAGCACCGCGTCTAACCATATAAGAAGCTAAAATAAGCGCAGGTAAAGCCAGCACATCGCCCGCAGCAGTAACCAAAGGCGCAGTCACATTATCGGGGTCTAAACCCCAACGCACAGAGGCAGTGGCCATCCCTAAGGTGACTAACATTACCAAAACTGCTGCTAGCGCTCCGCCTAACACGGAGATGACTATGTAATCAGACACGCTAATGGCATTTGACACACCAGTAATGGAAGCAACCCCAGATGCAAACACTGCCAGCACCACCGACATTAGCAAAGTGAGCACAACCGAGGCCCAAACACTTTGCCCAACCACACCAGACAGCCCCAGCGACATTCGAAACGTGCCAGTATGAATGGCTGTACCCAACCTGCTACCCAGCGCACCAAATATTTTACCAGGCAAAGCAATAGCGGCTGGCACTAGTAACAAAAGCCCGGGGAGGTCGCTGAGCCGCTCATGGCTTTGACCTAACACGACTCCTGCTATCACGCTGGTAACCACCAAAATGCCCAGCGCAACTACAGACTGGCGTAAACCCTTAATATCCCCCTTAATATCCCTTTTAATATCCCAGGGAGAATCCCGCTGAGCATTTCTTGAAAAACTACGCCACAAACTACGCCACAAGTTACGCCACAAATACTGCCGACAATATTTCCTAAACAAAAGAGCTAAACCCATCATCTAACCTATAACGGCACAGTAAAGCGCTTTAGCTGCCAAAACTTCTGCTCTTGCGATCAGACTTGCGAGAAAAACAAGAAAAACGAGAAAAAGATGTAATAGCCAACCGCAAAGGCTTAACAAGAAAAGATCTAACAAAAACAGGCCTAACAAGAAAAGGTCTAATAAATAATGTTAAACGCTGATTAGAAGAAGGACGGTCGCTGCTCCACTTACCCGGTGGAGCCGAAGTAATAGCAGCTAGCCCCACTAAGCATTCATCGTAGTTCACACGCCAGCCTACAAAATCTCGCCAAGCTTGGTCACGGTCTTGAACTAAAGGCACTCCCGCAGCTTGTAAGACATCGTAAGTTTCGTCAAACTCATGGCGAAGCACCGAAATAGATGAGGTGGGCGAAGCATCAGGGTTGTAATCGATAGCCAAAAAATCTGCAGTGTTACGTAACGCCACATACCCAGCACGAATCATAAAAGGAGCTGCTGGCGACTGCGCTACTGACACAGTGGACAACATAATGGCTGCAGTGTCTAAAACAGCACCAGCAGCTGTTACCCAAGAACGGTTAGCTCGCACCGAACGAAAGTACACCAACGCTGGATAAGTTTGATGGGTTTCCTCTAAGCGGATAAACCAGTGTTCCCACTCAGCCCAAGTATCATCCATAGACTCTAAAGCACCGCTCTCATGTGCCAAAATGATCATAGCCTCAGGTGTAGGTGGAGTACCTGCTCTGATTTCTAGCTGGGCTACCGCTGTTTCTCGAGTGCTAAAAGCGCTGTACATAGTAGGCAAAAAACTGATCAACAAAGCTACTATGCCTAAACCAATAAGCGCTTCGGCGGTAGCCAACATTAAAGTCCACAGGTCGGTAGTAATCCGATAACCCAAAGTAGTAAGCGACCAGCCGCTCAACACGAGCGCTTCGCGATACGGGCGCACATGTAGCCCCCAAAACATGAGGGAAAACCCATAAGTAACACCTGTAGCCCATACCAAGGGCAACAACATCAAAGTTGTGGGGGCATACCGAGCCAACAGGGCATCACGGGCCTCATAGCTTTTACGACGGCGAGCCAAAAACATAAACAAAAGCCCCATACCAACATAAATAAAACGAATTAAGAAACTACGTTCAGCTCGAGGTACCACTACCGTTTGGATAGCGGCCAGCAAAGTCCCCAAAGAGATCAACGCACCCAACGTGAACACAATTGCTTCAACAGGGTTCATCTCACATCCTGATGTTTGCTTGGTTTAGTTACTTCTTTGTTTAGTCACTTTAGCTATTTATGTTTAGCTAATAATGCTTTTACCCATCATGCTTGAGCTTCCCCCTTTTTGTGGGGACATATTTTTTGAGGAGGAGTTATGTCTAGAGCTAAAAGAATTTTTGATGGGGGGTTTTTGTGGTGGGGTTGTTTGGTTTGTGAGTGGGATTGGTAGATCGGTGTGTCATGTGGCTCGTGGGTTGGGTGTTAGTGAGGGTACTTTGGGTTAGTGGGTGCGCTAAGATTGTGTTGAGCGTGTTGGCGGTTTATTAGCCGGTGAGCGTTGTGAGCTGGTCTGGTTATGCAAGGAGAACACGATTTTGTGGATGGAGTGTGATGTTCTCAAACGATCTGTGGTCGGTTGGGTGAATGAGGCTACAAGGTGACCGGTGAGTTAGCCGGTTTCGTTGATGCTGAAAGGACTGATCGTGGTGTGGCTCACATAGTGTCGCTGCGAGCGTTAAATGCTGTTTCTTCAACGTTTTATAAGCATCTAAACCAGCAGGTGACACCGATTGTAGTGCCGCCGTCGGGTAATAGATGGGTTAGTGTGAGAAGTGTTTACCCAATCTAAACAGATTTACGGGTCACCGAGAACTAAGCGCGCGGTTCCGTTGTGACGGTGTTTTAGTGTCTAAAAAAAACGGTGGAAACATCAACGATCCGGCAAAGGTTATGCGCTTGCCCGCAGAAAAAGAAGGGTTTGACCAGCTAAAACCCTGCTCACACAGCATCCACAGACCTAATAAAACGCGATTTCCGTGCTGACAGAATAAACCAGAAATGGTGCGGGGACTTGTCAAAACATTAGAAGGCCCAGTGTATCTAGCCACAGTGTTAGACCTTTACTCGCGGCGTGTGATCGGTTTCGCCACATCTGATACCCACCCGACAACTGAACTAGCCAAAACTGCTATCAACACTGCCGTAGCAACTAGAGACGAAAACATTGCTGACGTGATCTTTCATTCTAATAAAAGCTCACAACTGCACAGCTAAAGCATTCACTGCTGCTAGCAACAAAGTTGGCATCAACCAACCCACCGGCAAAACAGGTACCGCCTTAGACAACACACCAACAAAATCACTCTTCCCCACACCACAACACAAACTCATCAACCACCGAGCTTAGGCAACCAAAACCCAAACACAACAAAAAATCAGCCTATGAGTACACACCTGATACAACACCCAAAAACTTCACAACACAATCACAATGACCCCACCAACAAAATACAAACACAACCACAAACAAAAAACCACAACCAACCCCACCACAAAAAAGGGGGAAGCTCAATGCTTTTATCCATCATGCTTTTACCCGCTGATCGCTGTATCTGCTGATCGCTGTATCTGCTCATCGCTTTATCGGCTATATTTTTTGATGTCAACCCTTAGAACGGTTTGGCTAGGGCGCTGCGGCGGATCGGTGAAACCAAAGCCTATAGGACGCTTAAGATTAGCCATTGCGCCTAAGCCTGTGTTGCTGGCTATGTCTGCGCTTTCAGGCAGTTCAGCGCTTTGTGAATACCCTGTAGTTTTGATGCTCCCAGTTTTGATGCTCCCAGACGCAGCAACCACCCATCGCAGTGACCTCGTGCGATACCACTCGATAGCTCCCGTTGGGCTGATGCCATAAGTTTGCACGCCTAGCAGAACCCTAGATATTTGGTTCTCAACGGTTGCTGTGAACCAGCGAGGTCGCGGTGGAAACCTAAAACAGTATCTGCTCAGCTCAACCTCTAAATGAACGATTCCGGCTGCAACCGTTAGAGTTCTACCTTTAGCCTTTAGTGCAACCGGCTGCGCCACCACTTCTGCGAAAGGATACACCGAGGTCACATACTCAGCTGCTTCAGGGTCGGCTACTAGCACCTTGTTGCCATCAGGGTCAGCCCACATAACATCTGCAAAAGTCCCAATAGGGCTCTTTAGCCAATGCCCGATCACAAATCGGTGGCCTGATTCAAACCCAACTGCGGTTATAGACCCGTAAACGCTCTCAATCATCTAACAGCCTGAACAGCTCGTCGTTGGCGGGCGACCTCATAACACAAAACGGCTGCTGCGCTAGCCACGTTTAGGGACTCCACAAGGCTTGTGGTAGGCACAGACACCCAACAGTTAATGCTATTGCTTGTTTGATTATCTAACCCATGTGCTTCGTTTCCTAACACTAAAGTCAACGGCACTGTGAAATCCACCTCATCGCAGGGCTCACCTTTGTGTGGGTCGGCTCCAAAGCGTTGCAAACCTAATGTTGAATAATCTAAAGCTGGCTGCTCTAAAACTGCCACGTCCCGCTGCTCTACACGGTCACGAAGAATGCTTGGGGAATAATCTAAAGCTGGCTGCTCTAAAACTGGCACCTTAAAGAGGGCGCCAGATGAAGCCCGCAGTGTCTTAGGGTTCCATGGGTCTACAGAGTTGGTGCCAAATACTACCGCTTGTGCGCCTGCTGCTACGGCACTGCGAACTATTGTGCCCGCGTTAGCTGGGTTTGCTACTGCCGCTAGCTCTACCACAAAATCGCAAGATCGCACCGACATAGCCGACACCGGCAACACATCGGGAATCTTGGCGATAGCAGCCACACCTTGAGATGTAACAACCGATCCAACATTGCTCAACACGCCGTCGGCTACCGTCCACACAGGCGCATCTGCGACATCAACACCAGCACTACCAACATCAGCACTACCAACCTCGCAGAAAACCTCTACTAACTCCACTGCAGACGCAACAGCTTCAGCTAACAAAAGCGGGCTGTCGATAACAAACAAACCAGCTTCTTGTCTAACACGACGACTTCTAACCAGCCTACGCAGGTGTGCAATCCTCGGATTGTGTTTGCTAAGAGTTCGGGAGCCAGACAGGGCTACCCCACAGAGGCAACTTCTTCAAGAACTTTGTCAACCGGCTCGCTAGCCGTTCCCTCAGCCGCAGAGTTTGCCACCTCCACTAGCGCAGCAAAAGCCTGCGGATCGCTAACGGCTAAATCAGCCAAAATCTTGCGATCTACTTCCACTTCAGCCAACTTAAGACCATTAATAAACCGACTATAGGTAGTGCCGTTCTGTCGGCAAGCAGCATTGATGCGCTGTATCCAGAGCTTACGAAACTCACTTTTGCGAGTTCTTCTGTCTCTGTAGGCATACTGTCCACTGTGCAAAAGCTGCTCGTTTGCAGCCCGGAAGGTACGGCTCTTGTTGCCGTAATAACCTCTAGCACGTTTTAGCACTGCCCGACGGCGCTTGCGAG
Organism: Candidatus Poriferisocius sp.; assembly: GCA_965221865.1. Lineage (GTDB taxonomy): Bacteria > Actinomycetota > Acidimicrobiia > Acidimicrobiales > Bin134 > Poriferisocius. The sequence goes on along the minus strand of OZ244918.1, from coordinate 2,390,322 downwards.
CCGCTACGGATCGCTTGACTCTAGCCATCGCTAATACTCCCTAGTTGGATAACTCATGGACTTAAATAATTACTAGCTCTAATCTGAGCAACTCAAATACCAAGCTGGCGCTTCACCGCAGGGGCATCAGCGCTAGATACCCCAGCAGGGCCACGCAGCTGACGTTTGCGTTTAGGTGCTTTCTTTTCAAGAATATGATTCTTGTAAGCACTACGGCGCCGCAACTTGCCGGTACCGGTTGTTTTGAAGCGCTTAGCAGCGCCGCGGTGAGTTTTCATTTTGGGCATATCAGTTGTCTGCGCTTTGTGAAGACTCTGGTGATGAGCCTGATGCCACAGCTTGAGCCGAACGAGCAGATCGCTTTTGAGACTTGTTCTTGACAGGTCCCAAAATCATAACCATGTTGCGACCATCTAACTTGGGAAAAACTTCCACTTTGGCTACCCCGTCAACCTCAGCAGCAATATCATCTAAGATTCGCTGACCCAACTCGGGATGCTGCACTTCACGACCACGAAACATAATGGTGATCTTTACCTTGCAGCCTTCTTCAAGAAAGGTTCGCACCTTGCGCGTCTTGGTTTCAAAATCGCCGGGACCAATCTTGGGCCGGTACTTCATCTCCTTGACAATGATGTTGGTGCTGTTTCGCCGGGACTCTTTAGCTCGTTGAGCAGCTTCATACTTGTATTTGCCGTAATCCATGATCCGACAAACCGGTGGGTTGGCTTTGTCTGCAACCTCCACCAAATCCAAGCCAACTCTTCGAGCCATTTCCAAAGCTTCAGGCAGTAAGCTAATGCCTATTTGCTGTCCATCTTGATCAACCAAACGAACCTCACGGGCTTTTATACGATCGTTGATCCGGGGCTCAGCTTCTACCGAAGCTATGGCCTATCACCGCTTAGCAATGCGCAAAATCCTCTCTCTCGACTTGAAGTAGGTACACAACTTACCGCCAATTATCTGAACCATTCAACAAACTAGCAACAAACTAAATAGAGCAACACTTAATCAGGCCAGCATATTTGTGCTTTGAAGTTACACGATAACAGTAGCAGCAATTAACCCCAATAAGACTAAACGCGAAAAAAACCTGTATAAATATTGTGTAATGAGTACTTTATGGACACCCGGTGGCGAAGTGCCTGTTGGCAACAACAAACAACCAGCACAAACACCCACACCACCAACATCACAAGCACAATCGCACACACAGCCACAATCCCAAGCTGCAGGTGAAGATCCTTTAGCACATTTAAGCCCTGAAGAACGCGAACAAGCCGAGGCGTTGGCTCAACAAATGGCCGAAGCCCGCGAACAAATTGCTAACACCCCAGCTGCGGTGGTGGTAGGTAACCACGCAATGGGTCTCTATGAGCTTGGCGCGATTCACCTAAGCCAACAACCTCCTAACTGCGAAGAAGCTCGCTTAGCTATAGATGCTCTCGGAATATTGCTAGACGGCCTAGCCGGTCGCTTAGGAGAACACGAGGCAACTCTAAAAGATGCCCTGCACCAAATCCGCATGGCATTTGTGCAAGTCTCTCAAGCTTCAGCGAATCAAAACTAACAAGAGCACAAGCCCTTCTAACCCTTCTAATGCACGATCTTAGATAGCGGCAACTCTATGATGTCGCAGGCACCCACGTCACACAGTTCAGGGATCAAAATGTTGATTTCGCTTTTAGGCACCACTGTTTCCACTGCATAACCGTGACCTCCAAAAAGCTCATTCACAGTAGGAGCCTTCATCGAAGGCAAAATATCTATTACTTTATCTAGGCTCTCAGCGGTCACGTTCATCTTCACTAGAACCTTGCCTCTAGCCTCAAGCACCCCGCACAACAAGATGTGAATTTGCTCCATCGCATGACGCAGATTTGGATCGGCGTAGCTACGCGGGTTGGCTACTAACTCAGTGTGAGAGGTCAAGATTGTGTGAATAATTCTAAGGCCGGCAGCCTTAAGCGCTCTACCTGTCTCGGTGATTTCTACAACAGCGTCCACAATGTCGGGCACTTTAGCTTCAGTAGCACCATAAGACAGAGCAATCTCAGCTTCAATGCCTAAGCCGTCAAAAAACCGCTTAGTCAGCTCAGGGTATTCACTTGATATCCTCACGCCTTGCGGTAAGTCACCTGCCTCATTCCACGCAGAATCACTTGGGACTGCCAACACTAAGCGAATAGGACGTGAAGTGTTCTTGGAATAGTGTAGCTCGCCTAGTGACACCACCTCGCTGGCAGTTTCAGCTACCCAATCTCTACCTGTTATCCCCAAATCAAACAAACCTGCAGCAACATAGCGGGGTATTTCTTGGGGTCGTAAAATTCGTACTGCATTAATACGGGGATCGTTTATGGTAGCCCTATATGCAACATCAGAACTGCGCTGCACCGAGATATCGGCAGCATCAAACAACTCTAAGGTGGCTTTTTCTAACGATCCCTTAGGTAACACCAAAGAAAGCATGCCTAAACGCTACCGGGTCGGAGGTCAATGCGCAGGTCTGGGCCCAACCTTGTTGTGCTATAAATATGCCCCCTCCATAGCTCAGCAATGTTTTCCACACCGGTTCCACTAAACATGCGACGAGCAGCGGCGCTACCAAACAAAGCGGGAGCAAAATAAATCATGTATTGATCCACCAAACCAGCTTGGTGAAACGAAGCAGCAGTGCTAGCACCGCCCTCCACCAAAAGCTGCATAACCCCCTGTGAGCCCAGGATTTGCAGGACTTCAGGTAGCGGACCGCTTAGTTGAGTGGCGGGATGCACTTGCGCTTTTGCAGGTGCAACACCTAAAACTATTCGCCGCGGCTGATCAGAACGTGGGGTAACACCGTTGCTGGGATGCCAATCACGTACTGTGAGCTGAGGATCATCTGCGGCAATGGTTCCTGCCCCCACAAGCACAGCATCGCTTTCTGCCCGCAAACGATGAGCATCGCTGCGAGCTTGGGAGCTGCTAATCCACTGACTGCTGTTATCGGGGGCTGCAATATAACCATCTAGACTGGCGGCCAGCTTAAGCACTACCCACGGCAAACCAGTCCGACGATGCTTAATGTATGGAGCCAACAGTTCAGTTGTCTCAGCTGCTCTAACCCCAACAACTACCTCTATGTTTGCAGCTCGCAATGCAGCAATGCCACGACCCGAAACATCCTTATCAGGATCGCTAATAGCAATAACCACTCGAGTGATACCAGAAGCGACTATAGCCTCAGTGCAAGGCCCTGTACGTCCTTGATGGGCACAAGGCTCCAAGGTTGTGTAAAGATCAGCTCCTTTAGCTAAAGAACCAGCACGCTCCAAAGCGTTGATCTCTGCATGGTTACCTCCAACCGGTGCAGTGGCACCAGTGAAAGTTCCTTGAGTGGTTTTTACTACGCAACCCACCCATGGATTGGGAGATGTAATTAGCCGGCAAGACCGCGCCGCTAAAAGTGCTAAGTCCATCATTGCGGCATCTGACACTACTTCCCTCTTATTATCTCTTATGTCTCTTATTATCTCTGTCTCTTGATTTCTCAATATCTTAATTTCGGGCTTTGCTTTCACAGCTGCGTGCTGAGACGTGACACTTGGGCTTAATATATTTGGACTTAATATATTTAGGCTTAATATATATCTAGGCTTAATGTTCGGTCGGTTCATCAGCCAACAAACGCAAAGAGTGGGGTACAACATCTAGCACCGCTCCAAGACACTCCAAAGCCCCGCTTGGAGACCCAGGCACGTTTAGGATAATTGTGCTGCCCCTGATGCCAGCTATCGCCCGCGACAAACGCCCAAAAGGACTCACCAAACGAGAAGCTTCAGCTAAACCGTCGGCACGGCGTTCTAAAACTGCTGCGGTGCCTTCAGGTGTAAGGTCACGCGGAGCAAAACCAGTGCCACCGGTGGTAACAATCAAACCGGCAAAACCCTCCGACATCTCCAACAAAGCATCCCGCACCGATTCAACACCGTCTGATACAACATGACGGTGGGCTATCTCATAGCCCTGTTCTGTAAGCAGCTCTACCAACGCATCACCTGAGCGGTCTTGGCGAGTGCCGTGTATTACGCCATCAGAAACGGTGAGCACTTTGGCTGCTAACCCTGAAGTTTGTGTATCTGACATACCCGTAGGCTACCTGTCTAATGATTTGTTGTGACCAACAAGTGTATTAGAGGTTTGATAGCGAATTACGAACATAGCATCGGTGTTGTGATCCTGAGGCAATATTTGAGCGCCACGACCTCGCTTGCGCCAACGAGAGTCTGCAATCTGTATGGGTATTGCATCGGGATACAGACGTGCCACCATGTTGTCTATGGCTTCGGTTTCCACAGCAGTCATTGTGCAGACACTGTAAATCACAACACCGCCGGGACGAACCAGCTCAAATGCAACACGCATAAGCTCAGCTTGGAGGCTAGCTAGCGAAGCCACATTTTCAGCCTGCATACGCCAACGGGCATCAGCCCTGCGGCCCAGCACCCCTAAACCCGAACACGGAGCATCCACCAAAACCCTGTCCAGTGAAGCTTTACGAAATGGGCTTTGCCGACCATCAGCAATCACCACACCCACAAGTGGTGCAACAGTGCGCTGTGCATTTTTGGCAACCAATGCGGCTCTGTGCGGTCGACTGTCTGCAGCTACAACCTGAGCTTCACTGCGGGACAGCAACGTAGCCTTTCCGCCTGGGCCAGCGCACAAATCTAAAATACGCTCACCCGCACGAGCAGCAACTAGCTCTGCTACCCACTGAGATGCTCTGTCTTGAACATAGCCATCGGAACGCAGCGAAACCACAGGAGCACGGTTCATGTGCTCTAAAGCACTACAAGCGTTAGCTGTGCCTAAATCTTTGGCCAAAATATCCACAATCCACTCGGGATAGCTGAGCCGCACAGCTTCATTAGGCCATACCGGTGTCATAGCAGCTACCCGGCGCAGCACAGCGTTCACAAAACCTCGCCGATGCTGCGAAGTTGCGGCAACCGTTTGGTCTACAGCGGCATACACGGGGGTGTGCATCATGTGGAGTTGATATGTGCCAATCCGAAGCAGGTTATGGGTTATTGGATCGGGTGTTTTTGCAACAAAGCTGCTAAGTAGGTAATCCAAAGCGCGGCGCATACGCGTAACCCCGTACACTATTTCGGTGATTAGCTGAGCTTGCCCTGCTGGCAACTCTGCACCTGCTAACACCAAGTTAGCGTAGGCATCATCTTTTTGGATGCGCGTCAACAACTTGGCAGCAACAAGACGAGGATTGTGTACAGACTCAGCACCCACTAGTGGAACTGCTCACCAACCTGTGGGCGCACACCACGTAACCAATCTTTTGCACTCTGGCGTGTCCGGCCTGCTTGCTGCACTTCTATTAGCTGCAGCAAGCCTAAGCCGGTTACCACTGCAACTTCTGCAACTTCTGTACCTGCTTGTTTAGCAACTTCGGATGTATCAAGCAATGCTGAGCTTACTAATGTGCCAGCAGCCCCCATATGCTGTAAGTGAACATCTGATAAATGAACATCTGATAAATGAACATCTGATGTTAGCAAGGGCTTTGCTTGCCAAATCTTGATTGGGTTGTTGCGCCATGTTGTCCACGCACCTCCTACGCGCACTTGTCTGTGCAGCACATGCGCTGGCTGGTCCCAAACTAAACGTAAGTCTTTGGTGGTGATCTTGTGGGCGTAGCACGGCACACCTGTTTGGGGTTGCGGGTTGGGTAAACCTGTTCGTAAAGCCTCAAGCAGCATTGGCACAGCATTTTTTACTAAGTCAGCCGTCAAAGATGCAGCGCTGGCTTGTGGTGAGATGGGTAGCTCCACTTTTTGATAAACCCTGCCAGTGTCTAAGCCTTCAGCCACCTCCATCAAACAAACCCCAGCAGTGGTATCACCTGCCAAAATCGCTCGTTCTACTGGGGCTGCTCCTCGCCAACGTGGCAGCAACGAAAAATGCACATTTATCATAGCCAAGCGATCCAAAAGATAAGGCTGAATAATCTGACCAAAAGCAACAACCACACCAAGCTGTGCATCTACCAAAAGAGCATCTTGCACATTGTGTGTAACTGGAATGTCTAAGCTGTGCGCTGCACCCTTAATCGGGCTAGCAGTAAGCTCAGCACGCCTGCTTCGGCGCTTGTCAGAGCCGGTTACTACTAGTGCAACCTCAAAACCACCTGTGTGCAAAGCTTCAAGAAACGGCACTGATACATCTGGAGTGCCAAAAAAGACTAGCCGTTTGATCTTCCCCGGCGGGTCAATCACGAAAGGGTGAGCTTCTGTGTAGCTTCCCCTACAGATTGTGCTGATTGTGCAGGTTGCGCTGAAGCACGCGCGCTCGTCATTGCCCGTTGCCGTAGAATGCCTTTAGCTTCACGGCGCTGCTCCTCATCTAAGTAGTCCAGGAGGATCTTGCCGTTTAGATGATCCATCTCATGTTGATACAAGCGAGCTTGTAGATCTTCTGCTTCAATGGTGACCTCGTTGCCATCTAAATCGTAAGCGTGGAGATAGATTCGGCGAGGTCGTACTATCTCCCAAGAGAGTTCGGGTACAGACAAGCAACCTTCTTTGTAAGTCCACTCGCCGTCGCTCTCTACTATCTCAGGGTTCACCAAAACACTAGGACCGTCGCCATAGTCGTACACGAAGAAACGTTGTGAGACCCCTACTTGTGGAGCTGCCAAACCAATTCCAGATGCCTCATGCATAGCTATAAACATCTGATCACAAAACGCGACCATCTTAGAATCTACGTTGGGCACCTCATCAGCTACGCGCCGCAGTACCGGGTCACCGTATATCCGAATGCGCAAAGGAGCAGATACTAAAGATGCCATTGCTTAAGACTACTCGCCTATAAAGCAACCATCATCTGATGCTGTGCGATGTGCGGTTTTAGGGGTTTGAGTTATTGGGTCGTGGTAGTCCGACGGCGGTTTCTAGGCGGGCTAGGCGGTCGGTGTGGTCAAGCAGTGTTGCGTTTATGGCAGCAAAGCCTGCTTGCATTTCTGTGCGTAGGTTGGCAATCTCGGTTTGAAGTTCTGTGCGTAGGCCACTGATTTCTGCGCGTAGCTCTGTGCGGAATTCTGCGCGGAGTTGGGTTCCGAGGTTTTCGATGCGGGTGCTGTTGGCTTCTATACGATCACCATTCCTGTTGACCTGATCGCCAAGTGAGTCGATTTGCCACATGATTATGCCAAGCATCGCGATTATAAGTGTGACTGCTAATGCAATAGGCACAGGGTTAGAGGATCGTTGTTGTGTTGTGCGTTGCGCGTCGCCGCTTTCAATTTGCGGGATATCACTTACCACCGCAGTGGTTTCATCGGGCAGCACGTTTTGCATCGTAGCAGCCATAGCACCTCCTATGCATTAAAATACAGGATATACCTATGATACTTGAAATAGTTTAGAAAAAATAAAAATAATTGATTTATACTGTTTTAATTTTGAAAAGTTAGTTCTAACGAGAATGTATGGGGGTTATGCAGAGGTGTTAATGGCGACACCAACAACTAACAACTAGCAAAATTGAACGAAACTCAGGCTCAACCTCTGCAAATAGAAGATTTCAAGTGATAATGTCGGGCGGTGAGCAATTCGCATTACTTCAGTTCCTCACCGCAAAGCCAACGAAAACGCAAAACCGTTGAGCTACGGGTAGGCGAGTTGCAGCTAGAGCTAACCACCGACCGGGGTGTTTTTGCCTGTGCAGAGGTAGATTTTGGCACACGCCATCTTTTAGCCAAAATACCCCCGCCACCTTCTAGCGGTGTGCTGTTGGATTTAGGATGCGGGTACGGCCCCATTGCGGTGGCGCTTAACCGCTGGTCTCCTCAAGCAGAAGTGTGGGCAACCGATATCAACCCCCGAGCCTTAGAACTGTGCCGCCACAACTTGAAACAACACGGACATACCGCTGACAAGGTTTGCCTGCCCAACGAAATACCCACAAAGGTGCGCTTTGCTGCTATCTACTCCAACCCGCCTATTCATATCGGCAAAACCGCGTTACATGAGGTTCTGACCTTCTGGTTGGGACGTCTCACCCCAGCAGGTGTGGCTTACCTTGTAGTCAATAAAAATCTAGGATCAGATTCACTGGCAAAATGGCTCAGCGGACAAGGCTGGTCTGTGGTTAGACTAGCTTCGCGCCGCGGTTACAGAGTTTTGGCAGTTCAAGCCGCTCTCCCCATCACCAGTTAACCCACAAGAACTAACACCGCGAGCTAATAACTAGAACTAGCTGCAAGCCCAACTAAATGGCGCGTACAGGATCAACATCAATACGAAGTCTACCTTTAGGTCTTTGCGTGGCTTGTAGAGCATCACACAAAATGTCGTAATCAGGTGCTCGCAGGTAGTACACCCCGCTAGGGTCGTTAGCAACACGCACCTGATCTGAGGCAACAAAAGCCTGCATGTACTCGCTAGCTGCTGTACCCGACACAACAGCCAAAGCCCCATAGGGAGGGAAACACAATTCTTGACGGCGATCTCTTTCGGCTCGTGCCAACAATGCTGGATCGTTTTGCACAGCAGCTCGCACAACTAAATCATCTGGCAACATAGTCTGAAGCAATATCTGCCCACCACCATTCGCAGGCCCAACAATACGAGCAGCTCGAAGTAGCAATGACATTGCTTGCTCACGTGCCTTGTACCTTGGGGCCAACAACTCTTGGTCAAACTCTAAAAAAGCTACTACATCAAAAGGTCTTCCTAAATGCAGCACTGCTTCAGTTCCCACCACCACTCGCGCAGTGGCAGGGCCCTCATATTTAGCAGCAGCTACCTCGCCAACAGGTTCTTTAATCAAAGCCTCTAACTCCTCACGCACCCGTTTCACTCCTACCCGCAAGTTCTTCATAGCAGTACTACCACATTCAGCACACACCAATGGTCTGGTGTGTACGCCAGCCCTACATATCAACCTTCGTTCGGTGTCTTGACGCATAGCAACACCACACTCACTGCACACAGCCAACTCACCACACACCCGACAAGCCAACAACTTTGAGCGACCCAACCTGTTCAGCACACATGCCACTGGTTTATCACTCCGCAATACAGCTACTAGCTGAGGCGAGTATAACCCCGCGCGCAACAAGTCTTCTGAACGGCGATCCACCACCTGCACTGTTGGCCAAGCAGCTCTTACTACATTGCGTTGTGGACGCATAACCGGACCAGCACGCAATGCCTCCAAACTAGGAGAAGGTGAAACCAAAACACAAGGCACATCAGCTCTGCGGGCACGCTCGACTGCTACATCGCGGCCGCTCCACGTAGGAGCTGCTCCTGCACGAAAAGCCTCATCATGCTCGTCAATCACCAACACTGCGGCCAAGTTAGGCGCTGGTGCCCAAGCTGCTGCCAAATTGCCCACAACAGTTGCCCCTGCTAGCGCACCAGCCCAACCTTGCGGGTAACGAACAGCCCAAACACCAGCCCGTCCTAGCTGCCTCACCAACTGATCAGCACGTAGCTGATCGGGCACTAAAATTAAAGCTTGCCCTTGAGCAGCAGCAGCTATAGCTAAAGGCAACGGATCCTCACTAGGCGTGCTACACAACGTACCGCCAGGGTGTGTAAATAATTCACCATAATCACCAGAAAACACCAGCCGAGAACGCTTTGGACGCGGCAAAACCCTCACCATGCGCGGCGGCGAAGCGGTACGCAAAAAATGCACCCTGTGCCCTGCCCAACGCCAAGCCGCCCACTTTGCTAATTCCAGCAAATCTGGAGTCGGCCCCAGGCTGCTGAGCTTAGCTAACGGCGCAGGAACTACCTCTAGAGGAGCTTCAACCTCTTGAGCGGTAATCCAAGCTCGTAAACGCCGACCATGCAAAACCACCCTTACTAGCGATCCCACACCAAAAATAGGATCATGGTCCCAGCTTTGAGGAACCGAGTAGGTGAACTCCTTATTGATGCCTGTTACGTCGGTAACAACCCGGACGTACAAATGGTTAGCAGCCTAACGCTAAGCGAAGGTCATTGCTACGGTTGGTGCGCTCCCAAGTAAAAATGCTCTCGGGGCTCCGACCGAAATGTCCGTAGGCTGCCGTTTTGCGATAAATAGGGCGCAACAAATCCAACTCAGCGATGATGGCTGCTGGCCGCAGATCAAAAATCTCGTTCACCTGCTTGTTGATCTTCAAAGGGTCTACTGTCTCAGTACCAAAAGTCTCCACCATGACTGATACTGGACGCGCTAAGCCAATGGCATAGGACACCTGCACCTCACAACGGCTAGCCGCTCCAGAAGCCACCACATTTTTAGCCACCCAACGAGCTGCGTAAGCTGCCGAACGATCTACTTTGCTTGGGTCTTTGCCTGAAAACGCCCCTCCACCATGACGTGCCATACCCCCATAGGTGTCCACAATGATCTTGCGACCGGTGAGGCCAGCATCAGCCATCGGACCACCGCGCACAAACCGACCAGTGGGGTTCACCAGCACCTCATAGCCATCGCCACGAAACTGCTCTGGAACTACAGGTTCTATGACCTGTTCTTTTATGTCATCTGTCATCTCTGTCAAATCGATGCCGTCACGGTGGTGTGCCGAAATCAAAACGGTCTTGAGTGCTACAGGGTGCGTTCCGTGATATTCAAAAGTGACTTGTGATTTGCCGTCGGGACGCAGATAAGGCACCGAACAAGCACTCCTCACATCAGCGAGCCGTTCTACTAACCTGTGTGCTAAATGAATTGGCAAAGGCATCATCTCTGGAGTTTCGTTGCAAGCATAACCAAACATCATTCCCTGATCACCAGCGCCCTGTTCCATTGGATCAAGGCGCTGTAATCCTTGATTGATGTCGGGTGATTGGTCGTCTATAGATAGCATCACCCCGCAAGTGCTTCCATCAAAACCGTAATCTTCACGGTCGTAACCAATGCCAATAATGGTGTCGCGCACTACTCTAGGAATATCAATATAGGCTTCAGTAGATATCTCTCCTGCCACCACAACCAAGCCGGTGGTTACCAAAGTTTCACAGGCCACCCGGGAGCTGCGATCAACTTCTAAAAGAGCATCCAAAACCCCGTCTGAAATCTGGTCAGCAATTTTGTCGGGATGCCCGCTTGTAACCGACTCAGAAGTAAAAAGATGTCTGCTAGTAGAATCAATGCTCATTGTGTCTTATCTTGTCCGATAGTGAGGTCGGAATTGGAACTCAAGGTAATAGTTTCTTAGCTCAAACCGTCAGAAACTGTATCTGCGCCACGGAGATCTGCCATCACAACGTCTAGTACAGCTTGAGCAACTCTGCGCTTAGACCGCAAGCTTACCTGATGAGTGCGCCCATCGGCAGACAGCATTAAAACCTCGTTAGTGTCGTAAGCAAACCCAACATCGTTAGCAGCCACATCGTTAGCCACAATATAGTCCAGTTTTTTCTCTGCAAGCTTTGCCGCTGCATTAGCTTGCAAATCACAGGTTTCAGCAGCAAAACCCACCAAGATTTGGCCGCTGCGTTTGCTTGCAGCCAAAGAAGCTAAAATATCTGGCGTTGGCTCAATTTCTATTGCCGGCAACCCATCGCGCCGTTTCAGCTTTGTTGTGAGCGGATTACTAGGGCGAAAATCAGCCACAGCCGCGGCCATAATAATCAGATCTGCACTTTTAGCAGCTTGCGTTATTGCTTCAGCCATCTCCTGCGCTGTGTCAGCATAAACCACCTTCACGCAATCTGCTGAGGCACCTGCTACAGCGCCTTTAACGACCTCTGCTGTAGTGCTTGCTGGGTCGACCACAGTAGTGATGATGGTTACAAAAGCACCACGGCTAGCTGCCTCTGCGGCAAAAGCGTAGCCCTGCTTACCTGAGGAACGATTGCCAATATAACGTACTGCGTCTATAGGTTCGCGTGTGCCACCCGCGCTTACCACTACAGACATGCCGCTCATATCACCTGCCAAGCAACGATTTGCAGCAGTAGCCGACGCGCTAAAAGTTGCTAAGGCTTGTTCGACTGCGGCCACAATTCTGAAAGAGGCACCCAAACGGCCAGCACCCACATCACCTCCCGCTAGTGGCCCCGAATCAGGCTCTACAACATGTACACCTCTGCTACGCAAGGTAGCCATGTTTTCTACCACCGCAGGGTGCTCCCACATCTCAGTATGCATAGCAGGACACACAACCACTGGAGCCCGCGTGGCTAACAATGTTGCGGTGAGCAGGTCGGAGCTAATACCAGCTGCATAAGACCCAATTACTCGTGCTGTTGCAGGAGCCACCACCACGCAGTCGGCAGTTTGTCCCAAGGTTGTATGCGGGATTGGATCAGAATCTTCAAACAAGCTCATGCGGGTTGGCTCAGATGCCAAAGCATCAAACGTGGCGACACCCACAAACCGTGTGGCGGCTTTAGTAAGCACGGGAATCACATGCGCGCCCTGTGACACTAAGTTACGACACACCTCTATAGCCTTGTATGCGGCTATCCCACCGCTTACTCCTAGCACGATGCGCTTGCCAGCCACTGCGCTCATGGACGTGATTACAAGCTAGACCCAATCTTAAGAGGCAGGATCTAGATCCACCTCAGCAGCACTCGATTTATCGCCCGCAACATCAGCGTTTCCTAGCAATGATTTACCGCCTGTAGTTGCGGCTTCGGTTGCTGCAGACGGAGCGGTGGCAACAATTTTGTTTGCGGCAATCTCCTCAAAGGCTATCGACAAGGGTTTTCTAGAAGCTGTCAGGATTTGCGGAGGCACCATAGCACCTAACCCCTCACCTAGTTGGCCAAAGTAAGCATTAATCTGACAAGCCCGCATAGAACCTAAGGTAACCAACCGAAACTTGGAATCGGTTCGACCTAAAAGTTCTTCAATTTGGGGTGTCATCATGGTGTCATGCTGTTCAGACATCGGCGCAGCCTTTGATAGTTATTTAGAAATTACCTACAAATGCGGATTTATAGGGACCACAAACCCTATATCACGACTATGTTATCAGTTATGTTATCAGCCCGCTGTGCTTTTAGCAGCATCAGCAACACTGCTAGCGGTTTAGCACACGATCAAATAATTGAAGGTACTTATCTGCTATCTGCGCTGGGCTCGCAGTAGCCTCTGCGTATGTGCGAGCACGTTGCCCCATCTCCCGTAGGCTTTTGGGATTGGCAAGCATTTGCTCTAAGGCTTCACAAAACATATCCAGATTGTCAGGCGGCACGCTGATGCCAGCACCGCTAGCAGCGAGCAGCCGTTCCACTTCACTACCCTGATCCACACTAGCTAACACTGGGCGCCCTGCTGCTAGCACCGAGTACACCTTGGACGGCACGCTAGAAGATGCCAAACCACTGCGTAACAACACCAAGTGAACATCAGCAGCAGCTAAAACCTCAGATAAGCGCTCTGAGGGTTGCCAACCTAGCAGATGCAAGTTAGAAAGCCGCTGTGCTGCTTGTGAGATTTGGGGACGTGCCACCCCATCACCGTTAATCACGAAATGAACATGAGTGTGACCTTGTGAGCTAAAACGTTCGGCTGCGCCTACCACCAACTCTAAAGGCTGCGAATGCCCTAGATTACCTGCGTACATAACCACCCGTGTTGGCGAATTCTCCTCGGACAAACCTAAATCTTCCCGATAGGTGTTTTGGGTAGGTGCAGGCGTAATGCTTGACGCATCAGCACAGTTAGGAATAACTACCACCAATTCTCCCCGTACACCTTTATACGCATCTTGTTTATACGCATCTTGTTTACACACATCTTGTTTACACACATCTTGATCTTTCACAACCTCTGCTACAGCATCTTGCGCTGCACCCTGATATGCGACCCGCGCAGCGCTTTTACACTTGGCTTGCACATTATGTGCCATATCTTGAGACAACACAGTAACCGCAGCAGCTCGCCGGTAAAGCCAGCGCTCTAAGCCACTAGCTAATGCAATCACCGTTTTATTGCGCAAAACACCTGCTCGCACCGCCGCCTCAGGAAATATGTCCTGCACATTAAAAACCAGTGGGTTTTTCCCAAATGCTGCTGCAAACCAGCCAGCAGCCCCCAAAGTAAGCGGTGGAGACATGGCAAAAACCACATCGCAACGCCGCGCTGCCCTAACAGCATCTATGCCAACTAATACGCTAAACCCCACAAATCCTAAAGCCCGTCTCCACAAACCAGCTTTGTTGCCAGCAAAGGGATACCAACGCCTAATCCGACCCCAAACCTCAGGCTGCGTATGCAACATCTGGCCTTGCCAATCTTCGGCGACCTCGTGATCTTTATACCACGGCAAACTTGTGATTATCTCCACACGATGGCCTAACGCTGTCCAGCTTTCACACAAGCTGGACATAACCTGTCCAGTCGGAGCAGTGTCGGGCAGATAATGCGGGCACAACACAAGAATCGACAAAGACGGTGCTGGCTGTTGCGGCTGTAAGGGGTGTTTTGCTGTTTGTGTCTGTGCTGTAGAGTGAGCCATTACTAACTGATTTGCTAACTGATTGGAGGTAGTTGGGAGGAAGCCATCTGTTTGTACAACGTGCATAAATCTGCTGCTGGGTCTAAAGCAGCTAGCTCTTTAACACGTTGTGTGCCTGCGTTGATTAGCTGCTGGCGTGCCCCAGCATCATTTAGCAACACTGCGATAGCTTCAGCCCACTCATGCGGGTTACCAGGATTCAACAACCGCCCCCCCGCCCCCACTACCTCACGAACTGCCTCAGCATCAGCCGCTAACACCGGACATCTGTAAACCATAGCTTCGGTCAACGGTAAACCATAACCCTCATAGCGCGAAGCAAACACTAACCCAGCCGCTTGACAATATAAGCCCTCTAACACAGACTTAGACACACGGCCTAAACGATGCCACCGCTCCCCCACCCCCAAATCATTGGCTAGCTGATCTAAATCATTGTCTAACGGACCGTTCGCGCCAGTAGCTATCAGCGCCACGTCAATGTCTTGTGCAACAAGCAATGCCAACGCTCGCAACAAAACCTCATGGTTCTTATGGGGATAGGTTACAGCAGGGTAAAGCACAAACGGATACGCCAAATCAGGCTGAACGCTTCCCACCGTAATAGGTGCCACAGAATCAGCTAGCACAGGCTCAGCTAGCACGGGCACATCTAGCACCGAATCGCCTAACCGTTTGCTACGCACAATAAGCGGCGCGGGAATCACCCTAATACGTTCTGTTGCTATTCCTAGATGGGTTGTAATGCGCTTTCGGCAAAACTCACTAACGGTCACTACAAAGCAACAACGACGCACAGCCCACGGCAACATAGCTCGCAGATACAGCTGCTTGATAGTCCCAAAATGTTCGGGATGATCCCAGCCCTGAAGGTCGTGAACTGTTACCAAAGCAGGTTGCATACCAATTAGGGGCACGGTGCCTCCTAGATGATGCACAACATCTAAACCCCGCTTTTTGCATTGCACCGCTAACCAAGTGCTTTCCATAAACACCCGCACTAGCCGAGGTTTTGTGAGCGGTGCTACTACCACCGTAAAACGCTTACACAATTCGGGATAGGCCCGAACAAACCCTTTAGACACAAACAATGTGAGCCGCAGGCCAGTATCTACAGCAATCGCCGACAACAGGCGTACCACATAATCCTCAGAACCACCCACCCGGCCTGTCCGCAGCCACAACAAGTTCACTCCCACCGATACGCCCATCAGATTGCAAACTCCCTGTACACCGCCATCAACGCCGCAGCTGACTGATGCCAGCTGTAGTGGCTTAATGCCCGCTGTTGGCCTTGTTTGCCTAAACGCTCAGCGCCGGCAGTATCAGCTAGCAAACTAGCCATAGCATCAGCAATTGCGTGCGGTTCGGCTGGATTCACCAACAAAGCAGCATCGCTAACTAACTCTTTCGTTGCACCTACCTCTGAGGTAATCACAGGTGTTGCTTGCACCATCGCTTCTAACACCGGCAAACCAAAACCCTCACTCCAGCTCGGATAGCAAAACACAGCTGCAGCAGCCATGAGCGCACGTTTATCGGCTTCGCTTACAAAACCCAAGCGGCGCACCGAACCACCACAGGCTGCAATCTCTGCTTCGTGTGCTACATACCAACCATGTGGGCCCACTAAAACAAGTTGCTCTGCGCTGAGCCCAAGCATTTGCCACCCAGCTAACAGCCCAGACAAGTTTTTACGGGGCTCAGCTGTTCCCACCCACAACACGAATCGCTCAGCTAAACCATAGCGTTGCCTAACCTCTGCAACTTCTTTAGCAGAAACAGCACATCTGTCCACCCCATAAGGCACCATTCTTAGGCGTTCTAGGGGCAATCCAGCTGCCACGCAATCGGCCAAAGTGTGATTTGAGGGACACACAATCACATCAGCTTCAGCACAGCTAAGCTGCCACGATCTGTAAAAAAAACGCCTCCCGCGAGCTGTAAAATAATCAGGGTAACGCATAAAAGCCAGATCATTCACAGTAACCACTAGCGGTGCGGTTGCTGGTGGCACAGCCATGCCGGTGGCATGAATTACATCCACCTCACCAACAACCCGCTGCAAACAAGGTTGACGCAAACGGTGCCAACCCCAATACAACATAAACCGGGGTAAACGTAGGTTCATCACTTCTAAATCAGGGACAAAAGGCTTAGGTGGTGCCCCACGATGCCAAGCAGCCACGCCCACCAGCTCTGGGGGATCGTGTAGCTGCCGCAAAGCCGCAACGGTACCCACCGCAGCCGCTGCGGTACCTCCCGGCACACGGTGCCAACACTGTTCTAAAGTTATAGCTACTCTCAACTCCTTAGAGTATGCCCCACTTCCCGTACTCTTTTAATCTGTGAGCGTGAACCTATGAGTGTGAACCTATGAGCGTCTCTTTGCCAGACGATAGCTTCTGGTCTGCCAAAAAGGTGCTAGTCACTGGTGGAACTGGATTTTTAGGCCAAGCTGTGTGCCGGTTACTCAATCAGAAACAGCCCACATTGCTAGCTGCGCCAGCTCATAGCGACTACGACCTGCGCCACCGCCACGCTGCTGCCAAGCTGCTAGCTGTAGTTGAACCTGACGTAGTTATCCACCTAGCAGCACAGGTGGGAGGCATCGGCATTAACCAACAAAAACCGGCCGACTTGTACCTTAACAACCTGCTAATGGGCACAAACATCATCGAAGAATGTCGTCTAGTTGAAACAAAGTACCTAGCTGTGGTGGGAACCATCTGCTCATATCCCAAACTAACCCCCGTTCCTTTTACAGAAGATGCTTTGTGGACGGGCTACCCCGAAGCAACCAACGCACCTTATGGGATAGCCAAACTTGCTCAGCTAACACAACTTCAAGCCAACCGATCCCAGTACAACCAGCAAGGCATCTACTTAATGCCCACTAACCTTTACGGTCCGGGCGACAAATTTCACCCTACGGTTTCGCATGTGATCCCAGCGCTAATCAAAAAATGTGTGGACGCCACAGAACATAACCACGACCATATTTCGGTGTGGGGCACTGGCACCGCCAGCAGAGAGTTCCTATATGTAGATGATGCTGCCCACGGCATCTTGGCTGCTGTGGAACACTACCAAGGGGCAGAGCCAGTTAACCTCGGCGCTCATCAAGAAATTACAATCAGCGATTTAGCACACAACATTGCCCAAGTGTGTGGCTTTAGGGGTCGCTTTGAGTGGGATCCGCAAAAACCCGATGGACAACCACGCCGCTGCGTGGATACCAGCCGCGCTAAACAGTTGTTTGGCTTTGAAGCCACCACAAAGTTTGCCGAAGGTCTGCAACGCACCTATGAGTGGTACCTGGCCAACCGCCAAGAAGCTGAAACTCTAGCTAGCTGGGACTAACCGGTGAGCTTGCCATGTTGAAACCACTAACAATATCCACTAAACAATATATTCACTAAACAATATATCCACTAAACAATATTAAGTCCTTTACAATCTGGGTACAGTAACAAAAACCAAATGGTTTAGCGCTTTGCGCTTACTGCGCTTTTCACAGCACCAAAATTTGCCCCTACAACCAACTCTAAATCAACTTGTGTAAGCGCGCCATATAACCCTTCGCCAGCACCAGCTGAGACAAGCGCATCTTCGCTAACTAGCACCAACAACGGTGTTGGCTCAATGTATTGAGCCAACACTAAAGCCTGACTGTGCGCTGAGGCGCTGTAGCGAATAATGGTTTGGGACACATCAAAGCTAGCTGCATTGCTACGCTCCACCACCGAAAAGCCAGCTTGTTGCAGTTGAGTTTCTATCTGATCCACAGTTCTCACAGCAGTGCCGTTGAGCACCCGCACCTGAATGCTAGCCAAACTTCCTGCGCCAAAAAGATCTAACACTGTTTGTAAGCCTGGGCTTTGCTCCACCAACAACAAAACCTGCTTGGCGTCAATCACCGCATCGCTCACTACCAGCTCATAGCGTTCAATTTGTTCTACTGAAAATGAGCGGAACTGATCACCCAATGCTATGAGCTGACCCAACGTGATGATGTCGTCTAAAACAATGCTAGGGCTGCCATCATCTAGCAGCTCTTGAGTTACACGACGCAACGTTAGTGGGTTGCGCATGCCCTGACCTACTGCTCTTTTCAAGGTAGCTACCATGAAATCCTGCTGACGTTGGTTGCGCTCTAAATCGTTCCACACCCCTAAGCGCACCCAGTCGCTGTCGTTGGCAGGGTTTCCGCCTGCTACCAACGTCAAAGGACGGCGAGTACGTACATAAGCTAAAGCAGTATCTGGATCTAAAGTAACCACACCAGTCTGTTCAATACGTAAACCCAAAGAATCGTCACGAATTGGTTGGCTGATTTCCACAGGCACCCCACCAACTGCGTCTACCACTCGCAAAAACCCAGCAAAGTTAATCTCCACATAATGGTGAATAGGCACTCCCAGATAATCCGAAATGGTTTCAATCAACGTTGCAGGCCCCCCCAAGCCTCGTGCCGTGTTCACCCGTCCGCTTCTGTTCTTACCAGCGATAGGCACCCACAAATCACGCGGAATCGACAACATAGCCACCCGATCAGCTTCGGGATCGACACGAACTAACACCACCGAGTCAGTAAGTAAAGTGTTGATATCACGATCTATATGAATAGGGCTATCGGGATCGATACCGACAGCACTGTCTATGCCTACAAGCAAAAAATTCTTGGCCGAAGAGACCTGCTTTTCTTCCTGTGCTTTCAATTCGGCCGTGTTAACATCAATATCTAGCCACGAGCCTACGGTGACTCGGGGAATCTGGCTAGCTTGTGATTGCACAAGGTTTAGCCCAAACACACCTGCTATGGCAGCTACAAACACCACCAAACCTAAAAAAATCACCAGCTTCTGACCCAAACTACGCCCAGACCTGTTAGAGCTGTGTTTGCTAATTAGCGGCTCTAGTTGTTGCGGCGTCATTAGTTTGCTCCCATCGTCTACCACCCATCGTCTACCAGTTTAAGTACACTAAACAAGATGCAGTTAACCGCTGTTGGCGTCGTAGGTCCCTACTTGTGTACAAACCTTGCAGATGTCACCCATGATCTAACTGCTCTTGAGAGCGCTGGATTCTGGGCAGTAGCCATAAACTTCAACGGTACAGCGGTGTGCGCGCGGTTCAACAAAGTGCAACCAGCAAGGCCGTGGCAAGGGCGTCCATGGAAAGCCATTCCTATAGATACTTGGACAACCTCGCTCGATCGTCACAGCTTTGTAACCAGAGTCCAACACATTCGTCAAATGATTGCTGAAGGCGATGTGTATCAAGTAAACCTAACCCGCCGTTTGAGCGCCCCACTGCTTGATTCAACTACCGATATTGCAGCATTGGGAGCAGCACTCGCTGACGGCAACCCCGCACCCTATGCAGCCGTTTTACGTTTACCTAAACAAGGCGTACACATAGCCTCGGCTTCGCCAGAACGATTTTTGAGACGCAACGGTTCTTGGGTGGAATCTTGCCCCATCAAAGGAACCGCTGCAGATCCTTCAGGTCTAACGGGCAAAGACCAAGCCGAAAACCTAATGATCGTGGATCTAATGCGTAACGATTTAGGACGAATATGTACTTATGGCAGCATCAAAGTGCCTGAACTGTTTGCTTTAGAACACCACCCTGGGCTTGTCCACCTAGTAAGCACTGTGCAAGGACAACTCAAAAGCGGCTGCGGATGGCCAGAGATACTATCGTCCACATTTCCACCTGGTTCGGTAACTGGCGCTCCCAAGCTAGCTGCGCTGGAGATCATCGCCAATTTAGAACCCCACCAAAGAGGGGTTTACTGCGGTGCAGTTGGCTGGGTAGATGCCGACAAACAAAATGGCGACCTAAACGTAGCTATACGTACCTTATGGGTTGAAGATGACCATCTACATTTAGGCACTGGCGGTGCCATAACCTACGACAGCGACCCTGAAGACGAGTGGCAAGAAACAGAACTAAAAGCTGCAAGACTACTAGCGGTAGCTAGCGGAGAGTACAACCCACAATGACAACCAGTCAAACACCCTCAACAAACAACAACCCTAAAAGTGAAAACGTTGCAAAAAGCGTTTTCACAGACAGCGTTGTATGGCTAAACGGAACGCTACAACCTGTCAGTCAAGCACGAATTTCACCATTTGATCACGGCTGGCTAGTAGGCGATGCCGTGTTTGAAACCCTTGCAATTGTGCGGGGACTGCCCTTTGCTATCAGCCGACACCTAGAACGTTTAGCCTACTCTGCTCAACAAATGGACATAGCATTACCCGACACTCAAGAGTTGCACCAAGCCATGGTGGATGTGTCTTTTGCTAATGGCCTAACCTACGGTCGTTTACGTGTCACCGTTAGCAGCGGTGCTGGTCCGCTAGGAAGTGCTAGAGGCACAAGCACGCCCACCGCATTAGTGGCCGCCACCCCTCAAACCCCTTGGCCAGAATCTTCAGATGTAAAAACAGTGGCGTGGACCATCAACGAAAACAGCCCTCTAGTTGGCTTAAAAACTGTATCCTACGGTGCCAATGTGCGCGCCTTAGCTGAAGCAACGAAAGCTGGCGCAACTGAAGCTATCTTTAGCAACACCCGAGGCGAGCTTTGCGAAGGCACAGGTAGCAACGTGTTCTTAGTACATCAGGGCACACTTATTACTCCCTCGTTAGCCTCGGGTTGTTTAGCTGGTGTTACAAGACAGCTGGTGATTGAACTAACCGGTGCTAAAGAACAAGATGTGCCCCTCACAGAACTAGCTAAATGTGAAGAAGCTTTTTTAACCTCCACCACCCGCAACGTCCACCCTATTGCTGCTGTAGACAACCAACCGCTGCGATTATGTCCAGGCCCTGTAACCCAAGCAGCTTCTAAAGCTTTTGTTAACCTAATGGCCACCGAGATAGACCCATAACCTTAAACACTAAGGCACCTTGCGTAAATGCATCACATCTGCTGTGGTCACCTGCGTACCATCGGCTAGCAGCAGCCCACCCCGCTGGTCTATATCCTTCACGACCCCTGTTGCGATGTTGCCATCGGTAAATGTAACCGAGACTGGTTGACCTAAAGTGGCCGACCACTTCCGAACCACAGCAAGCAACGCCTGCTGTTTGTTCGCAAGTTCAATGCCATCCATCCACACGCTAAAACGCTCTAATATGGCTGTTAGTAAAACATAGCGATCCACAGCCTTGCCGCAAACATCGGCTAAGCCCACAGCTTGGTTATTAAATGCTGTAGAAGTCATTTCCACATCAAAGTTCACATTGGCTACGCTGTTCACATTTAGGCCCATGCCCACCACAACGGCTAACAGCTTGCTACCCGATATCAGCGATTCGGCCAAAATGCCCGCCAACTTGCGGTTTTCTACAACCAAATCATTAGGCCACTTCAACAACGGTCGCACTCCGGCTACGTGCTCACAAGCCTCACTAGCACTCAAAGCTAAAGCTAGAGTTATCAAGCTAGCATGGGTGACCGCAAGCTGCGGCCTCAACAGGACCGAGAACAACAATCCAGAACTTGGCGCAGCCACCCAGCTGCGTGCCAAACGACCCTTGCCCGCTCGCTGATAGTCGGCAACCAACACTGAATTGGCAGGAGCACCTTGCCGTGCTGCTAATAAAAGCTCTGCATTAGTGGAATCTGTCTGAGACACCCACGTCACAGTAAAATTGCCCACAGCAAAATTGCCCACAAGCATAAGGCCCGTACGCGCTGAGTTGGTATGCATAGAGCCCTCACCTGAAGGGCTTTTAGACACAGACATTAACTATCAGAGTGGCACTATTCGCGTAACTGTGCTGTTTTCTGGCAGCATATAAGCCGTGTTATCTAAAATCATGGTAGCTAACCGAGGTGAAATAGCAGTTCGGGTAATCCGTGCTTGCAAAGAGATGGGCATCGCAACTGTGGCGATCTATTCCGAACTTGATCGTAACGCATTACATGTTCGTCTCGCAGATGAAGCTCACGCTTTAGGAGGCCAGACCGCTGCTGAAAGCTATCTCAACACCGAAGCCATCTTAGAAATCATCCAACGCACCGGCACTGATGGAGTGCATCCTGGTTATGGCTTCTTTTCTGAGAACGCAGACTTCGCCCGCGCTATAGCTGCCCAAGGAGTTACCTTCATCGGCCCTCATCCTGAAGCTATTGAGATCATGGGCGACAAAATATCTGCCCGCCAAGCAGCCGAACGGGTGGGTGTGGCAGGTGTGCCGGGCACCACCGACCTCATTAGTGACCCAGAACAAGTACGAGACTTCGGCGCTGAGCATGGTTACCCTGTAGCAATCAAAGCTGCCTACGGTGGAGGCGGTCGCGGCATGCGAGTCGTGACTAATGCTAATGATGTGGCAGAGGCTATCGACTCTGCCCGTAGGGAAGCCTTGAACTACTTCGGACGTGACGAACTCTACATGGAGCGATATTTATCGCAACCCCGCCATGTGGAAGTACAGGTGATAGCAGACAAACATGGCAACTGTGTGTATCTGGGTACTCGGGACTGCTCGGCGCAACGCAGACACCAAAAGCTCATTGAAGAAGCCCCTGCTGCTGGAATTGATCCCACAATCATCACTGCTATGGGTCAAGCGGCAGTGAAGGTAGCACATGGTTGCGATTATGTGAACGCTGGCACTGTGGAGTTTCTCTACGAAGATGGAGAGTTCTACTACTTAGAGATGAACACACGTTTGCAGGTAGAACATCCTGCTACCGAGTTGATTACGGGCATAGATTTGGTGGAACAACAAATCAGGGTGGCTTGCGATGAGCTTTTGCCTTTTACACAAGACGACATCACGATCACCGGCCATGCTGTTGAAGTGCGTATCAACGCTGAAGACCCTGCTGAGGGTGCGTTTTTGCCATCGCCTGGTCCAATCACCAAGCTGCGTACACCTAGCGGTTACGGCACTCGTTGGGATGGCGGCTACGAAGCTGGCGATGAGATTAGCCAGTATTACGACAACCTAGTTGGCAAGCTGATTTGTTGGGGCAAAGATCGACCCACAGCTATTGCTAGAACTTTACGAGCGCTAGAAGAGTTAGAAATAGACGGTGTAGCCACAACCATAGGCGCAGATAAAGCGATCTTGTCGCACGCAGACTTTGCGGCGCTCAAGCACTCCACCAAATGGGTAGAAGAAACGCTAGACCTTACCGGTATCAAAACGGAGCTTGCCCCTAGTACCACAGAAACCTCAAACACAGAGGCTCTAGTAGAACGTAACATCAACGTGGAGGTTAATGGGCAGCGCTACGGGGTGAAGATGTGGGTTCCTGAAATAGCTAACTCCCCTGCTATGGGTGGGGCACCCAGCGTGGCTAAACAGCCAAGACGCTCAAACCCCAGCATTAGCTCTAGTGCTTCTAGTGGAGATATCACCGTGCCAATGCAGGGAACCATCGTAAAAGTGTTGGTTGCAGAAGGTGACTCAGTTGAAGTAGGTGATCCAATTGTAGTGCTTGAGGCCATGAAGATGGAGAACAACGTTTGCACTGAAAAAGCTGGAACGGTTACCGAAATCAAGGTTGCAGCTGGCGAATCTGTAGGTACAGGCGACGTGGTTGCGGTAGTACAATAAGTTCAAAATTGCGCCCTGTCAACAAGCTGTAAGCAAACAGATACATTACTCCGCAGCGTCGGTCAACAGTTCTGCCAATGCAGGATGCACCATCAAGCTGTTAGCAATATCGTTTACCGTCAAGCTGGCGTTTACGGCCAATGCTACAACCGAAATCAACTCTGCAGCATGACGGCCAACAATCGACCCGCCTAGCACCACACCAGTGGCCGGGTCGGAAATGATCTTTACGAACCCACGGGTGTCGTTGTTGATGAGCGCCTTTGCCGACACCGAAAATGGCACTTTTGTTACTCGCACCTTACGACCCTCAGCGAAGGCATCAGCTTCTGCTAAACCTACATCAGCAATCTCTGGCTCCGTGAAGATAGCTGAGGCTGCTTTGTCGTAGTCCATATGCGTGTGTGGCCTGCTGTGAAGTCCCATAGCGTGTTCGGCAATCTTACGTCCCTGCATAGATGCCACCGAAGACAACGGCAACTTGCCAGACAAATCGCCTGCTGCATACACATGCCCAAGGCTGGATCGCAGGTTGTGGTCTACAACTATGTAACCGTTTTCGGTTTTAATGCCTACTTCTTCTAAGCCCAAAGTATCAGAATTGGGAACTGATCCAATCGCTAACAAAGCATGCGACCCAACCGCTGTACGACCGTCATCGCATTGCACCCATACGCAATCCCCAATTACCTCCACATTACTGGCTCTAGCACCCATAAACAGCTTCACACCACGGCTAATAAAGTCTTCTTCTAGGGCTGTAGCAACCTCAGGATCTTTACCCGGTAACACCTGCTGGCGGCTCACTATGAGTGTTACCTCAGCGCCAAAAGAAGCGAACATGTGAACAAACTCCACACCGGTCACCCCAGAACCGATAACAACCAAGTGCTCAGGCATCTCTGGCGGTGGGTAAGCTTGGCGTGTTGTTAGCACTCTTTGCCCATCGGGTTCAGCCCAATCGGGGATACGCGGTCTGCTGCCGGTAGCTAACACCACAAAATCGGCTTCAACCACCTCGGTGGCATCTGCAGTAACCACCTCCACCTCATGGGATCCAACCATGCGTGCGGAACCTGAGATCAAACGCACCCGCTGACTGTCAAGCAAACTAGTAATCGATCCACCCAAACGATCTTCAATGTAAGCTATACGTTTTTGAAGGTTGTTGCGCTCAATACGTGGATCGACATCGTCTAATCCCATACCCGAAATATGGTGCAAGAACGACATTGCCCCACCAGTAGCTATCATTGCTTTGGAAGGCACACAGTCCCACAGGTGAGCTGCCCCACCAACGATGTCACGTTCAACTAGTACAACCTCTGCTCCTAAGCGCGCAGCGTAGGTAGCACAGTTGTTACCGGCAGGCCCACCGCCAATGATCACAAAACGCGTTGTCACTTTAGCTAGGTTAGCGTTGAATTACACAAGCCGTGTGATCATAATCTGTACAGTCACAATCAACAGTACTAATAGCTAACTAGTTATGATAAAGATGTGACTTCTGCTAGCGGGCAAGCCTGTACCGCAATCATTATTCCCAGTGCAGGTGTCAGCCTCGCAGGTGAGCCAGAACCCATGCTAAAGCGCTGTTTAGAGTCGTTTAAAAGCTTGCACCCTGCCCCTCTAGAAGTGCTTGTTGTGATCGGCGACGAGTACCAGGGCCTTCCTGTTGAAAATCTAACCGATATGGCTGTTAGCGTAATCCACCGCGGCCCTGGCCCTTTTGATTTTTCACAAGCCATCAACGCAGGTGTGCTAACAAGCTCAGCAGAACAAGTGCTCATCTTAAACGACGACGTTGTTGCTAACGGATCCGATTGGCTTGAGCGACTTGCCAGCAATCTGCAAGACCCTACAGTGGGTATAGTAGGTGCCACCTTGTTGTATCCGGATAAAAGCATCCAGCACATAGGAATTGAGTTTGTTGAGGGGCAACCGATTCATAGTTTCCGTGGCAGCAGCCTTAGCAATATTCCAGCCGAAAGAAACGCCACAACCCAAGATGTTGACGCTGTAACCGGCGCTTGCATGTTAACTAGACGCTCCACTTTTTTAGCTGTTGGCGGCATATCACGCAACTTCCCGATTTCTTATGGAGACATAGACCTTTGCTTACGACTCAAAAGATGTGGTCTGCGAATCGTTCTAGATCCTACGGTAATGCTCACCCACTACGAAAGCGCAAGCCGCCCTGCAGTAATTGAAAAATGGGAACAAGAGCGCTTCAAGCAACGCTGGAGCTCAAATCCTCTACAACTTTTACAAACTGCTCCCCACATAAAATCTACCGATGCACCTGTTCGCTGGTCTGACCCCGATGTGCAAAAAATCCTAAAACCTTGCCCACATGAACTACTGGATCTAAAAGAAAGAAACATCGCTCAGGCAGTCCAGCTAGAACAGTTAAAATTACATGCTAAACATCTCACTAACACCCTCTTTGAAAATGAGAAAATAATACGAGAATGGAAAGATCGAGTGAGTGAGCGGGACACCCGCATCGCAGAACGGGACACTCGCATCGCAGAGCGAGATACCCGCATCGCAGAGCGAGATACCCGCATCGCAGAGCGAGATACCCGCATCGCAGAACGGGACACTCGCATCGCTGCAAATAACTTACAAATAGCCGAACTGGACACTCATCTCAAAGCACAAGCAGCCCATATAGCAAAACAAGATGCTGAAAATCTGCGTCTCCATCAAAATCTAGCTCGCCCGCTAGTCATCAGGCTCTTACAAAAGATTTTTAGAAGATAGATTTTTAAAAAGATGAACGAGGCAGAACCAACTTCTAATGAACTCATACAAACTCAAATTGCGGCCAAAGCTGAGAAATGGCGTCAGCAAGACCCTGTAATATCAGCCAATGAACTTCAAATGCAACAAACTTGGACAGCTTTAATTCCAACTACACCACCAATGAGCAACAACGAAATCTTAGAACAAACAACCCTTCTCGCGCACTTAGACCCACAGGTACCAATCAAATCTCGCATAGGAATCGGGCCACTTAAACTAATAATTCGCAAACTAACATACTGGTACACAAGGTTTATAACCGATCAGTTCAACACTTTTTCGGGCATGCTTCTAAGTTGGCTCCACAACAGTGAACAACGAATCAACAGTATTGAACATGCAATTAGTTCAGCAAATGCCCACACATCTTCCACCAACCTCACCAACAAAAACTCACCTCCAACAGATGTTTCACCACTATCAAGTGAACTTATAGCTCAAATTGCTGCATTAGCAGGCACAGGCTCTTGCGTAGTACTTTCAGGGGGCAGTGGTTGTATTGTGCAAAGTATCAACAATTCTGGAGGCAATGCTTACGGTGTAGAAGCAAATACTGCACAACTGCTAGCTAGTCTATCTAACCACACCGATGTACGTCTTGGTGATATTACAAAACACCTAGCGGACAGCAGTAATGCTCAATTTGATACAATTATATTTACTGGCATTGTGGAAGTGTTGCCACGTCAAGAAATCCAGTATCTAATTGCACAGGCAGCACGGACACTAAGCATAAAAGGATGCATAATTGTTGCTGTAGCAGACCCTCAAAATCGTACACAGATTCAGTCTGAACTTTATCACAATCTTGGTATATCAAGACATTTATGGCAGTACCTGTTAGAAGCTGTTGGGATGCAAGTAAAGTTACTAACTACAGACGACAGCAAAATACCAGAAATTATTGTTGCTAAATGGCTACCTACTAATCTAGATGCACAAACAAACAAACCTTCAATCTTAAGTAACTCTCAACCAACTGTTGATATTCTCTTACCAATTATTTCTAATGGTGACGCAACTAGCAATCATACTAAAATCCTAAAAAATTTGCTTGAAAACAAAGGCTTTGCGGTTAGATTAATTACTGAAACTGTGCAAAGTAATTCTGATAATAATATTTCTATTACTGACTGGAAATATAGTAACAATACTACCATCTTGCAGCACTGTATTGGATCTAGCATCACAGATCGCATCATTCAAGAAGAAATTCCTATTATTCTTAACTATCATAACATCACCCCAGCACATTTTTTCCACAAATGGCATCCAGACATAGAAAATGCAGTTCAAAAAGGTCGTACACAGCTGCAACAGCTAGTACCGCTAACAATAGGAGCGATAGCTGATTCTCAATTTAATGCTGTGGAACTAAAACAAATGGGCTTTAGCAATGTGGCTGTTTCTCCTATAATGTGTGAACTTGCAAACCAGCCAAAACCTACTATTTCTGCCCCTTCTATTATTCCTCAAGATGCTGGCACAGTGTTATTTGTTGGGCGAATTGCCCCAAACAAATGCCACCAAGACCTTATCTTTGCTCTGGCTATGCTGATGCATAAGCGACCGCGAGCGAAACTGCTACTGATTGGCGAAGCATCACCAGCAACATACCTTGCATCTCTCCAAGAACTTGCAAAACAACTATCCGTTGAGAACCAAATCATTTTCGCTGGCAAAGTATCTGATAAAGATTTATTGCAGGCATATCGGGTGGCAGATGTGTTTGCTTCTACCTCTGAACACGAAGGATTTGGTGTTCCCTTGCTAGAAGCCATGGTAAACAACCTGCCGGTTGTGGCCTACGATTCTGCCGCAGTTGCTGAAACCATCCAAACGGGAGGGATTTTGCTCACCGACAAACGGCCCGCAACCCTAGCCACCGCTCTAGATACAGTGCTATCTGACCCACAGCTTAGGAGCAAACTACAAAATAGCGCTGTACAGTCTGCACAACGCTTCCACCTGTCTGTAACCCGCCAGCAAATCTGGGACACATTAGAAGATTTGCTTGCTGCAACCACAAACTGACAAGCCAAGCTACAAATGCTCACCAGCAAGTCGCACTGATACTTTAAGCTCTCCGAATTAGTTTGGCAATTTTGTTGTGAAATCGCTCCCTCCAAGCCAACCTATCTAAACGCTGTTTTGCTATCAGCAACTCTTGCTGATTCTGAGCTACAGTTGCCGTGGCATGAGCTAGCTGACTTCGGATCTGTTCAGATTCTGTAACCTTTTGTTGCAAGTCAACAATAACTTCCTGCTGACGCTGCACTAAATGTTCCATACGCCGATACGGGGCTGATGGTGCCTGCAGAAGATTCAACCGGGAACGGCTGCCAGCATCGTACAACTCCGCCAACCTCACCTCAGGTTGACGATAAATCAGACGAATCAACTCTGCCTCAGCTTGCCGCCACTGAGCTAACAACTCCATATCAATTTTTTCGCCAATCAAGTTCCCTAAATGCATCACCAAACGGTCGTTGCTCCAAGTTACCGGCCACAACAAATAGCAGCGGGCACTCAACATAGCCGACACCACTTTCCACAAACCTCTTACCACCGCCAGGCGAACATCGACACCTCCAGCGGCGACCCATTCACGATCCACAAATTTGAGCCCATCAACAGTAACCACAAAATTATCTGGCCCAACATCTAACCAGTCCTGCGGCAACACCAAAGTGGTATCAGCTGGCAGATATGGGTGGGGGTCAAAACCTGCCTCAACCGCTATCTCATGTTTAGCCAACACAGCACGCCATTGCTCTAATAGCTGGGCTATCTTGTCGCTACTACCTTGATGCGCTACAGCTAGCAGTTCTTGTTCAAGATTGCGACCTGGCACATAAACTTCCTCGCCTACCTCAACTTGCCCAAGCCATCCCTCATATTGAACATATTCATTTTGTTCATTTTCACTATTTTTGTCACTATGAATTTGGGCTTCTTTAGCTACTAAACGTCGTTTGATTACCAAATCCTGCTTAGTTTTAGCTACCACAGCTTGCTGACGCCAACGCCGGCGACGATCAGGCGCTACCCGCCAGGCCAACACATTCTCGTCTACCCGTTTAGACACATCGCTTGAGCTATGACCAGCTACAACCAAAAAAGAATTAGCCACATCAAGCCCCAAACCTGCTGTGAGCAGAGCGCGGTGAGCAGCCCGATCATCGGCAACCAGCAACGATTGCGCATATTCGTTATTAGTGGGACGACCTACAAGCTGATCCACCATGTCAACCGCATCGGGATGACTGTAAATCTCTTCGGCTAGCACTGCCATAGGCAACTTGTAATCTGGAAACGGATACAACCATTTCTGCGCAAGCAACCCCACATCACACAGCATCTGTGTCAATTCGCGCCGCGACCATGTGGTTGGCTCCCCGTTGCGGTAACCCTCCCAGCCCACCCACGGTAACCCCAAATGATCTTCGGGAAAGCCCAGCAAATATTTGAGGCCTAAACGGTTTTCGATAGCCAGCACCACCACACCATTTGGAGCTAAGTACTTTGTTAGCATCTCCAACAATGCGGTCGGCCCGCTACTGCCACCCTGAGGAGTGCTGGCGTATTCTAAAACCCCCACTAGCAGCACAAGATCGTAACCCCCTAACCTGTCGTCACCTAGCTCCTGAAGTGGCCCACACAAAACCTCAACACCCTCTAAGCCAGCGCAGCGGTTAGCTATCAACTCTGCTCGCGCTGCGCTGGCTTCTACAGCAGTAACCTTCGCCCCGCGCTCGGCACACAGCCGCGTGTTCACCCCCGATCCCGCCCCTACGTCTAGCACAAGATCATTCGAACCGATGCTTAGCGGGTCTAATAAAACAGCCCGCTCGGGCGCCAAATGATACGCGGTGGGCCAGTCGCGCACTAACAAAGCCAACTCATCAGATCCGCTGCGACGATCTTCGGCTGTTCGCAGCAACCTCAACATCTCCCCCTCGGCTCCATCGGCATATAAAAGTGGTTCGCCAATTGCCATGATTGGCAAAGGCGCTGTGGGCATCTCAGGCATTACAGATGACCTTAAACTCCCAAACGCCAATCGCCCTCTAAGTTCAACAACCCGTTAGCCTGCGGGTCGGGCTCACCTGAAATCTGCAACCAGAACTCCCGGGCTCGCCGGTCATAGAGAAATGAAGCCTTAGCATCTTGCACAGCTGCGTTGACATGAAACGCTCCCGTGCGAAACGGTATGCGCGGCACATAAAACTCTAACCATCCCTCACCTTCCACCTTACCGGAGCGGAATCCGTTGACATGCGAGCGCGGCCCCGCTAAGTGCAAGTTGTTGTGATTGTAAAATCCTAAAGAAAAAACCGGATCCTGAATTGGCTCACTAGCAAAATAGTGAATCCTCACAACTAACGGATTTCCTGAGGCAAACGACTTGGGACTGTGACCAGCTTCATCCAAAAACTCCAAATTCGTGATTCGCAGCGGAGATTCTCCTTGATTATCTGGGCGAGGCCGATGGCCTACCGAAGCCGCCGCATCAGTATCGATAGTATCCAAATAAGCCTGAATCACTTCTTGGGGATTGCCTTCTGCGGCTACCGATCCTCGATTTAGCCAGGCCATCTGATCACAGTTAGCGCGCAACATCCCCAAGTCATGGCTTACTAACACGATTGTTACTCCCTGTGCGCGCAAAGTCTCTAGATGACTAAAGCAACGAAGCTGAAACTCCTCATCCCCTACGGCCACCACCTCATCTACAATGAGCACTTCAGGATCAACATGCACAGCCACCGCAAAACCAAGCCGCACATACATGCCGCTGGAGTAGATTTTGACAGGACTGTCGATGAACTCCTGCAACCCCGCGAACTCCACAATCTGATCCACCCTGTCAGCAATCTGAGATTTAGGCACCCCAAGCACCGAAGCGTTGAGATAGATGTTCTCTCTGCCGCTGAGCGCTGGGTGGAAACCAGCTCCTAGTTCTAAAAGAGCTGACGTCCGACCGCGCACTTCAACTCTGCCTGTCGTAGGCCGATAGATCCCGGCGATAATGCGTAACAAGCTGGATTTACCCGAACCATTGCGACCTACCAACCCATACATCGATCCCTTAGGCACCTCTAAGCTGACATCGCGCAAAGCCCAAAATGGCTCGCTGCGCGCCTGCTGACGATACATAGACCCCAACCGCAAACCAGTCCAAACCTCTTTTAGGCTACGAGGACGGTCTAAGCGCAGCTGAAAACACTTAGACACATCATGTACTGCTACAGCTATCTCATCCACGATCTTTATATTTCTTCGGCTATATCTCGAGCACGGCTCTTAAAGGTCAGCCAGCCCACCATGCCAACTGTAAGCGAAACTAAAGACATAAATACCAAACGCAGCAAACCAGGCCAATCTAATCCATACAGTAAATCACGCGAAGTTTCGGTAAATTGCGTAATAGGACTCAAAAGAATAATATCGCGGGCAGGTAATCCTAAAGCCTCCTCGGGAATCAAATTCAACGGGTAGATGATTGGGGTAGCGTAAAACAAAAGTTGTAAAAATATAGATGTTAAGTACCCAACATCACGGTAGCGCACATTCCACACACTAAGCACAAGTCCAATACCTAACGCAAACACCGCCAAGAGCGCTAAAACCACCGGCCACAACAGAAATGTCCAACTCACATTAGTCAGGCTTATGAGGATCAGCATCAAGATTGACCCCTCAATCACAGCCTGAAAAACTACCGTGATCGTGTTAGCTACAGCCGGTGCTTCAGGAGGAAAGTACACTTTATTGAGCAATGACCCCATATCCAATAAAGCACCCATCGCTCCGACTATTACCCCTTGAAACACGTTCCACATGACCAGCGCGCAAAATAAATAAAGAGCAAAATTATCAAAACGGCCATTTCCAGCCCGTGGCGGATCAAACTTAAGCAACACCCCAAATACCAGAGCATAAATAGCCAATGTGGCTGCTGGATTGAGCATCGACCACAACCAACCCAACACTGAGCGCTTATAACGTGCCCCCAACTCACGCTGCACTAACCGTCCAATCAACTCCCTATAACGCCATATCTCCAACACACCACCCGGACTAGTAAGCTCAGACATTATGAGCACCGGTCACAGAATCTGGATTGCACAAGTAGTCATACACGCCAGCTAGATTGTGTTCCCAGCTAGCATAGCTACTAGCAATATCGGCTAAACCCTGTTTAGCCAGCCGCTGTCTACGAGCAGGCTCCCGCACCAAAGAAATGATCTCAGCGGCCAAACCATCTGCTGTCTGCGGTGCCAGCATACAGTTACGATCGTGGCGTAACAGCCAATCCCCAGCCGGATTTTCAAATGCCACCACTGCGGTGCCACATGCCAGTAACTCCAGCGGCAGGTAGGAGGGGTGCTCAGAGGTAGTAAGAGCCACTCCAATATCACAAGTTCGATACAGCGGCCCGGTATCGCGATAGTCAAGCTGCCCTTTATGAGTGATGAGAGAGTCCATGTGCTCGGGAAATGCCCATGATCCTGCAGTTACAATACGCACATCATCTGCTAGCTCGTCCTTGACAAGGCGCACAGCTCTAGCAGCCAACTCCCAGCAGTTACGCAAATGACCGGGTCGCGCATAGATAAATACGGTCACAGGACGTTCAGGATTAGATTGCATGCGATTATGAGCATGAAAGATCGAATCATCCACTGCAGGCCAAAAATGAGCGGCGACTCCCCCGTAACGCTCCCGATAAATGTCTGCTAGATGGCCAGTATTACAAAGCCCGTAAAGCCCCAAACGGTAGCTATGCTCTGCTAGAGCATAAAGCGTGCCCGCTGGATAAAACATAGGCTCAAAATCCTGTATCAGATAAAAACGACGGGTCTGATCGACAACACGCGCAGCAAAGTAGGCTGTGTTCCACATAGTAGCCACGGCTGCATCAGCAGGTTTTATAGTGTCGGGATTAAAAGCAAAAGAATCATGATAACTAATGAAACTGTTAGCAAGCGAACCGAACGCTGCTGCCATACCCGATCTGTACCAACGCTCGTCATGGTTATGTGGCCCGGTTAGCACAACAAATCGATTCTCAACCCCATGTTTAACGGTTAGATGATGAGCCAAACGAAACACGGTGTGAATACCACCGTAGAAAGGGTTTTGGAACTCTGGCACAAACCAGTTGATGCTTTTTACCTCTTGGCGACCTATCACCTGCTGATGGCTGTGTTGCACCGCCTCACCCAGAGACCGTTCTGCTTGTGCAACTACCGACAGAGCATGAGCTTCCCCGCTCTCATTGCGCTGATAGAAAACCTCCATAGGCCGTTCTAATATCTCACTCAACTGCTTTTGCACACTTGATTTCTCCTCACAATGCAACACCGGCTGCGATTGCGAGACATCCAGATTTGGGGAAAAGTAAGGATCACCACCCATCAGCCAACGCTGATATGCCCAATAGCTGCCGAACACATCGCCGTCAGGAATATGCGAACCTCTAGTCGCAGACTCTCTGTGAATGATCGGCGTGGCCGCTGAAACCACATTGCGGTATCCGGCCTGTCTAACCCGCAAGCCCAGCACCACATCGCTGCCGCAAAGCTCCAAGCGCTCCTCAAACCCACCAACCTCTGCAAAAACCTCACGGCGTACAGCTAGACAAGCTCCGGTTACTGCCAGGGTGTTACGGGTCCAATCTGTATGTCCTATGAGGCTGTCAGATTGCGGAGCCATACCTTGAAATAGGTGCCCAGCCAAGCCAGTCATCCCAACGATTACCCCACCATGTTGGATCAGCCCATCTTGGTCGATGAGCTGGAGGCCAACCACACCAATCTCAGGGCACTGCGACCAGCCCACAAGATTATGAAGCCACCCAGAGTGACCTTTAGCAGTGTCGTCGTTGAGAAATACCAACACCTCACCGGTAGCCACACCTGCAGCCCTGTTGTTCACCGCTGAATAGTTGAAACGCTCGTCCCACCAAATGATCTGAGGTGCTAGATCGCCAGCCCGCTGCTGGTACCAGACTTCGTTGTCATGGCTGCGGCCACCGTTGTCAACAATAATGACCTCAAGACTTGGATAATTAGCTGCGCGAATCAGCTCAAACACACCTTCCAACAATTCTCTGCTGTGTCTTGTAGCAATGATGATGCTAACCGTCACATCTGAATTTATAGGCCACTGCAGATTCACGAACTGCGCCCCCGGCTCTCCACCCACGTCGGCTCGGGCATGCCAACCCCGACTTTGTAGCTTACGGTTTACTAACTCAAGCTCATGTGGCGCTATGGAGCGATCGCTTCCATCAGCCCGATCGCTAAGGCTTTGCAATACAGCTGCTAAACGGGTTACTTGTTCATCTTTGATATCAAGACTTAGCAAAATATCCCACCACAGCGAGTCGTCTTTAGCCCCCACAGACGCATACCTCTGAGCAGCATCTGTGCTTAAATTGCGTGCCCGCACGGCAAAAGCTCGCCCAATATAGTTGCAGCACAGCAAAAGTTCAGGCGACCAGCTTGGCTTAATTCGGGGCTTACTGAGACGCTCCAAATCACCTGCAAAATATACGCCTTCGGGCATATCAGCTTGATACCACTCCCACACACGATTCAACGTGTGCAGATCATCGTCCCAATACAAAAGCTCAAGCCACGGGTCTCGCCATGCCGCTTGAGCAATCTGATACAACGCATCTCGGCGCAGACAATCGCCAGCTCCTAACAACACCACTAAGTCTTTGGGGCAGTCCTGCACTAGCCGCTGAAACTCTTTTTCCAGCCCGTTTGGCTTTACCATTACTACCTGTATCAAACCCCACGATTGGTCTTTGAGAGATATCTCAGACGCTGCTATATCACCCCCATCTTCTAGTATCAGCACCCACACCTTTGGTGGCCGCGGCCACTGCTCAAACCACTTACGTTGCACTTCCAAAACACTGCGCGCAGCAGGCAGGCGGCAAAACCACTCCTTATAGGTAATACCTGCGGGCGGGCGCGTTTGTTCTTGGCGCGA
Source organism: Candidatus Poriferisocius sp. (assembly GCA_965221865.1). GTDB lineage: Bacteria > Actinomycetota > Acidimicrobiia > Acidimicrobiales > Bin134 > Poriferisocius. The sequence continues at coordinate 2,354,427 of OZ244918.1, read as the reverse complement.
TTGCTTTTCGGGCACACTAGCTGAGTTGTTGGCAACACGCCGCATACGCTTACGTCGCTGCCACTCGCTTCTGCTATGGGCTACAGCAGCACGAACCTCGCGCACGGCCCAACCAATCAATCTTCGGCGGCGAGTTCCCACAGGCAGCAGCCGACCAAAAACTCGCTTTTCGCCCAAGACCCAAAGACTAGCAGGCACCTCACTCATACCACCAACACCCAAACTACCCTCAGCAACCCCCACTTACAGTCTTCGTTGAAATACTGCTATCTGATAAATTGAGCCATCGTGCTAAACAACAGAAAATACCCAGCAATGTTGGCTGTTGTGATTTTGTTTACATCCATCTTTCATATGAATGCTGCAAGCGGACAACGCCCAACAAATGCTGCTGATATCCAACCTTACACACAAACATGGAGCTTTGACCTGCCTGGGTGGAATCGCAGTTCATCGCCAGTAATTAGCGACATCGACAACGATGGCCACAACGAAATTGTTTTCGGCCACCAAGATGGAATATTGCGAGCTTACGAAGGCAATGGCAAGCTTAAGTGGGCAACAGCAGCTATTCCTGGAATCAACCAAGCCGAGCAGTGCAATGCACAAAGTCAGCCCACAGCTATAGATTCAAGCCCCGCTGTAGGAGATATCGATAACGACGGAGAGATAGAGGTGGTCGTAGGACTAGGTTCAACCTTTGTACCAAACCAAAATGGCAGTGTTATCTCTGTAAATGGCAAAACTGGCAGTATTGAGTGGGCTTTTAGCTACAGTTTCGATAACGCAGCAATTTGGCAAGGGCAAACAGCAGGCCGTGATGGTTGGTGTGAAGCTACCTATGCTACCCCTGCCATAGGCGATTTAGACGGCAATGGCACCGTAGAAGTGGTATTTGCTAGCTGGGATTTTCGAATATGGGCGGTAGATGGAAAGGGTAACCCACTGTCGGGCTTTCCAATCAACAATGACGATACGGTCTGGTCGTCTCCAGCGTTATTTGATGCAGACAACGACGGTGACATGGAGATTTTTATTGGTGGAGATTCTACCCCTGGAGGCTACATAGACCATCTTGGTGGAATCTTTCGGGCATTTGACTACCGTGACAGCAAAGTTATACCGCTCTGGCTCAGAGAAGCCAACGAAGTGTTCCATTCTTCGCCAGCCATAGGCGATATTAACAATGATGGTCGCTATGAAGCTGTAGTGGGCATGGGTAATAACTGGCATACAGAATGCTCAAGCCGTGGTAATGCATACTGTTCTGCTGAAACCGGCAGTGATCACACAAAAGTATGGGCATTCCATCTAGACGATGGCAGCAACGTTGCGGGCTGGCCGGTTAATACAAACGATACTGTTTGGGCATCGCCTGCCATCGGCGACATTGATAACGATGGGCAACTAGAGGTTGTAGCCGGTTCCTTTGACCGCAAAGTCTATGCTTTCAATGGTGATGGCAGTAGCTTGTGGTCTGTCACACCGCAATTCCCTCACCCTGAGCTAAGAACTGGGCGCGCTACAGGGCATCCGATTATTGCAGACCTAGACGGTGACGGCGACCAAGATGTTGCAGTTGGCACCGACATAGGGTTAGCGCTGCTCAATGGTCAAGATGGTTCATTTTTAGAACAAGGGCTACACTGGCAAGAAATTCTTAGCTTTGCTGTTTCTTACGAAGCAGCACCAGCCATAGGCAATATCAATGGGACGCGTCACATTGTCACCGTAGCATTTGACACCCCTAAGCGCTTCACACGTGTGGAAGCACATCAGCTACCACCAACTTCTTCCACAGACGCATGGCCAATGTTCAAAAGGCTACCCAACCGGCAAAGCTCAATCACTAACACAAAACCTGTAACAGTATCGATGCAGGACATCCAAACTCGCGACTCTTTGATCGTTGCCCAAGAAAATCTTCTGAATATCTACCGTTGTCGGTTTCAAATAGATATCCGAATAGTACTAGGAGGCTGTAGAAATAATAGACCTATCAACCCTTCAGCCACTCTCACACGCTCAACCACAGAACCTTCTTTAGTAACTTTTGTGGCACGCAACAGGTTAATAGCAGAACAAGAAAACTTATTGAACACTTACCGCTGCCGGTTCAACATTGACACTGAAATAGTCCCTGGAGGCTGTTAAAAAAATCAATCTATGTGAATGCAATGGCAAGCTCTATTGGTGTTTGCGAGATGGTTGGTTGTATGTGGTTTGGGCTGTGTTCGGGTTGTGGAGTTTTCGGGGCATGTTGTTGATTCGGTCTTGGCTGGTTGTTGGTAGGGGTTTGGTGGTGTTGTGGTTGGTGTGTTTGGGTAGCGGGCGGTGTAGGATAGGTGTTGGTTTGTTTGTTGGTGGGGTTGTTGTGAGGGTGAGTGGGGTTCATAAAAGTAAGCTTTGGTGTTGAGGTTTTTTCTATGTCTGCTCACCGTGTTATTTTTCGGCGGTGGTCTCAGATAAGGGTTTTCATCATATGTGCAGGTTGTTGGGCTAGTGTTTGGGTGAGAGGTGTTAGCAGTGTTAACAGCGTCGTAGCTGTCACCTAAGCTGATAACTAAGGTTTGACGGCTTTTGCGTTCTGCTAAAGTAGCTGTAGCTGAGCGATGGTTTTTGGGTGATAATCAAATCGCCTTGCTAATGACCAGGCTCTTGACGATCTTGCACACACAACGGACGGTCACATATACGACACCAATCACCTAAAACACTGCACCTACCCTGCGAACTGCGTCTGCACCTACCCTGCGAACTGCGTCTAGGTGGTTTACGCCGCCGAGCACAAAGCAGCAAAGCCCAACATTTTGATGGTAAACCGCTACGGTTAGAAACATCATAACAAGCCCAGCAAATCGTCTCCCCACAAATCCGATAACCCAGCTCAGCTAACTCCGCTGAAATAGCGTGAGGCGATAAACGCTCACCAAACCGATCTTTTACCTGCTAAACAAGTTCACCATCTACAACCAGTTTACACAGCCTCGGTCGTAACGCTTTACCATCAGCCTCATTTTGAGCGGTTTGCGCGCAATAAGAACCCTGAGCGCAACGTTTTTTCTCCCTTACAAACCGTTACCCTACTCCCACCCAAACACAAAGCAACCTCAGCGTTACCTAACCCCTACCGCAACAACACCCCAAAACATGCGCGCCTCCACACACCCAAACACTATGCCACAACAAAACCCTCCAACGGCAGTCCACTGAAACATCAAACCAACCATAATGGCCGACCCGTCACAACCATTGACGGAGTTCACCTTACCTTACCAGCAAGCCGGTCTAACCCTGAGAGATGGTTCAAACCTTTACGCATCAAAATACGGTGAACCACAGACGCAGGCATTGTTAGCCGGGCTGCTATCCGAGCGGGCTACTACCACTTCTGACAGCGCAACTCACATACCTGCTCCTCGGTTTTAGTGTCAGTGCGTTTCGGTGACCGGTGAAGCTTCGACAACCGATCCGCCAAACCAGCTTCACCGTGCTCTTAGAAAGCTTTTGGAAACAGTGCCACCACACAGACACAACAAGCTCACCCAATAACGGAGCTAACAACCTCTATGAACAGCACACCTCTAACCACAGCTAAAATAATTTTTTAACAATTTGAAATAATCAGACCCGAGCCGAACATGTAATAAGAAAACCCACTACTTGCAAAGACATATCATGCGGCTATCCCTTCATTTAACCACTTTTGTTATCATTGCGCTGATCGCCTCAAGCACAACCGCCCAACACGCCTCAGCCGATTCCAATGCCTCTGCTGTAAAGGTACCTAGCAGACAAAATACACTCTTAGCTGAACAAGCAACAGCACCCACATCGGCACCTAACTCAGAAGCAGAACCCAAACCTGCACAATCTCCAAGTGCCATAGGACAAATCCCCAAACAAGGATCAACACTAGTTACATCTACTTACGATGGAAACATAGTAGGGCTAGCTAGTAAACTTGCAGCCATCTCGGCACGCAGCACTGCTGAACTGGTCGCCACATCTAATGCAAATGAATTCATTGCACAAGCCAAAAAACAAAACCTGATCCGCATTGACAACTCAGATAAAAAAGCTGACTTCTTTATTTCTGCTGACAAATCAAGTTTCACGGTGCTCCTAGAACTGGCCTCCAAAGATGCCCCCACAACTTATGACTTTGATGTACTCATGCCAGATGGCTCGCTGCTTGCACTAACTGAAGAAGGCGCAGTAGATATTATTGGGAGCGATGGTATTGCTGTAGGAACTTTCAACAAGCCTTGGGCTCTAGATGCTCAAGGAAAACAAGTAGCGACACACTACCAAATAAATGGTAGAACTATTTCACAAGTAATCCAGCCTAATGCAGATACTGTTTACCCAATTATTGCCGATCCAAAATTTACATGGGGGTGGGTAACTGGAACTATATATTTTGATAAATGGGAAACAATAACACTATGCACAATAGGCAGAGCAGGGCTTGAAACTATAGTTCGTAGCGGATTATGGTTTCCAATCGTTCTTGCAGTCTTCGGTACACTAGCAGGATTAGCATGTGCAGCTGGACTCTTGAATAAATGTGTAAAAGTTAAATCAACACTGCTTCCTGGTTTTTATTCTGGCGGATACTGCAGATGGTACCATGATTAATTTGAATAATCAAAGAAAAAGAAGCCTGTTTAGTATTATATGCAACAGCACACTAATAATCATCTTCCTAGTACAATACTCACAAAGTCGAAATGCTCTGATTGCATTATTAATAGCAGTATCTGCTGTTGATGTAGCTTCGTTTTATATTTGGCCAGATTATAGATTTAAAACTGAAGTTATTCGCAGACTACTGTCGCCATGGCTATGGGTTCCAGTATTATTAGTTCTTGTAGTAGCAACAGTTGATATGATTTGGCCTAGAATAGGAAATATTCTTCAATATATTCCAATAATACCAATATTTATAGTATTTGTGCTGTATAAGTTTGGATATATCGATCAATGGAAGATGAAACTCTTTGGAAATAAAGTTAAATAAACTTGTCATATGGTGCTAAATAAACTTCCCCGCAATGATGAGATATGGTTTCGCGATCTCTATCGCAATTACTATAAAGATTTGCTAGCTTATTCATGGCGTCGTACAAATCAGACTACAGCTGAAGATATCGTCGCTGATACATTTCTAATTGCTTGGAAAAAACGAGTTGAAATTCCTGAAGGAAACGAGCGTATTTGGTTGTTTGGTGTTGCCCGAAATTTAATTCTCAACAACGCTCGTGCTTCCCAACGAAAAAATGCTTTGCTGCAAAAATTACGCTATCAACCTAGCTCTGACCAAACTACCTCTGATACTACAAACAATATAGATGACCAAAGTTCCTCAGAATTATTAGCAGCACTGAATCAGCTGCCACCATTCGAAAAAGAAATACTAATGCTAATCTGCTGGGAAGGTTTTTCGTATTTTGAAATTAGTGAAATCCTCTACCAAACACCTAATGCTCTACGCATAAGAGCCCATCGTGCTCGCAAACTGTTAGCTAAACAACTAGACAAGTCAATCAAAAAGAGGAATAAATGACCACCGATTTAAATCCACTAAATGACGAACTCCTACAAAAACTGCAACAAGCAAACCCCATAGACATCGACGCTCTGCCAAAACCTAGCGACTCCGAACCTGCTAGAGTATTAGAAGAAATTCTCAATTGCTCCACGCACGAAAGTGAACCTACAATTTTCCCTGATACTCCCAATAAAGGAGAACTTTTAAGCTAATAGCAGGGGCTAGATCATCTCACTGTGTTTTACGATCACATGATCTATAATGCCATACTCCATTGCTTCTTCGGCAGTAAACCAGCGGTCACGATCTGAATCCAGATCTACCTGTTCAGCTGTTTGACCGGTGCCCCAGCACACAATAAAAACTGCCCCATAGACGCCCCTAAGCCCATACAGATGGTACCCACATCTGGGGTGATGAACTGCATGGTGTCGTAAATGGCCATCCCAGAGGTGACCGACCCATCCGGAGAGTTGATATAAAGACAGATGTCCTTCTCAGAATCCTCAACTACAGATTGGTGGTGAAGCTGGTTTTCTAAAACTGAATCCCGCTAGAACGAACTCCCCACACAGGGGAATGTAACTACTCTCTATCTTCTGTTTCGTCTAGTAAATCAATGTGCCAAGTAGCTAAAACAAGCTGTCACAGGTGGTTGCTATAGTCTGAATATGGCTAATAAGGCTTTGAGCAGGGGTTTTACTGTAGAGGATTGCAAGGCTGTCGTGCAGGTGCCGCGCGTTGATCCTGTGTGGATGTCCGTGGTGCAACGCAGGGAGGCGCTGGCTGCGGTTGGAAAAGCTGAAGCTCAGCTGGCTGCTTGGAAAGCTTGTTTGATACGTGCCGAGCGTAAACAAAGCGGCGAGGAAGTAGCCAAGCAGGTTTTGCGTAACAAGCTGCAAGCTTCTCGGCAACAAGCATCACGCGATGTAGAAACATCAACTCAACTGCAAGAAGTGCCGACAGCTTCAAAAGCGCTAGAAGCAGGGATCATCCCTTCAGGCCATGCACGGCTTATTGCTAAAGCAGCTTCGGAAGGCACTATTGATGAGGCACTGCTAACAAAAACTGCTCAGCAAGAGAACTACGACAGATTTGCCAAAATCGTTCGCCGCCATCAAATAGAGATGTCCAAGGATAATGGACAATCAATCTTTGAACGCCAACGTGACAAGCGCTCAGCTAGAGCATTCTTTAGCCGCGAAAACGGCATGTTCGTATTATCAGGCGAGTTTGACCCAACTACTGGGGCTCATATCGACACTGTCTTAGCGGCCAAAGAACGCGAGCTTTGGAACAAAGAAAATCCTAAAAAACGGCGCACCCCGCAACAACGGATGGCAGATGCACTAGCAGAACTAATCTGTGAACCCGGAAAAGGTAAAGCCAAAGGAACTGCTCTCATGGTGGTGGCAGACTATGACGTTCTCAACCAAGAACTTGTTAATGCTCGCTTGGCCGACGGCACACCAATCCCAACATCTGAGCTAATTCGACTGGCCTGCAACGCAGACTTGTTACCAGGCGTGTTTAGGCGTGCAACCCAAGAAATGAACTTGGGACGCAAAAGACGCACCGCATCTCAAACCCAGCGAGCCGCACTAATATACCGTGACAAAGAATGCATCGGCTGTGGCGCTAGCGCTCACCGCAGCTTCGCCCACCATATCCGTTTTTGGCAACACGGCGGGCTAACCAATATGTCCAACCTAGTGCTGGTATGCAACAAATGCCACCACAACATCCACGACGAACATTGGCAAGTCACCCAAAACACCACAACAAAACGCTTCAAAATCACTCCCCCACCTAAACCCGTGCCTCCCACAGAACCAGCTAAAAAAACAGAGGCAAATTACTCACAGCAGCACAACCCAATCCTGCTCAACTGAGTTGGCAAACGCTGTGCCATAGAGCAAATCCCTAAGCAAAACTCAACACTGCTTGGCTCAACACTGCTTGGCTCAACACTGCTTCCTGGTGTTTGTGCTAGCGGATACTGCAGGCACTGCTCCCAATACAGGAGAACTTTTTAGCTAATAGCAGGGGGCTAAATCATCTCACCGCGTTTGACGATCACATGATCTATAATGCCATATTCCATTGCTTCTTCGGCAGTAAACCAGCGGTCACGATCTGAATCCAGATCTACCTGTTCGGCTGTTTGGCCGGTGTGATGAGCGATGCGTTCAGCTAACAGCGACTTCACATAAGCATGCTGTTCAGCTTGAATAGCGATATCAGCTGCTTGCCCCCTAACACCACCTGAAGGCTGATGCATCATAATACGTGCATGCGGCAGAGCATAACGTTTACCGGGAGCACCAGCACACAACAAAAACTGCCCCATAGACGCCCCCAACCCCATGCAAATAGTTCCCACATCTGGGGTGATGAACTGCATAGTGTCGTAGATGGCCATCCCAGAGGTAACCGAACCGCCTGGAGAGTTGATGTAGAGCCAGATGTCTTTTTCTGAATCCTCGCCCTCCAAATACAAAAGCTGCGCGGTTATGTAATTGGCAATGTCGTCGTTCACATCGGTGCCCAAAAACACTATGCGGTTCTTAAGAAGACGGTTATAGATTTCAAAAGCACCCCGTTCAGGGCTAGCTGTTTCAAACATTTCAGGGTTCATCATGGCCTCCATCGTAACGGCGTACGCCTTAGAAAAAAGTGCGCCAGGTGGGATTTGAACCCACACGGGCTTGCGCCCACAGGGACCTAAACCCTGCGCGTCTGCCAAATTCCGCCACTGGCGCGCACTCAGCTACAACTAAGTTTGCAGATACTAACGTGCTCACTTTATTTTACACCCCTAGCTTGGCAGCTAAAGCACGAAAAGCCTTGCCGCGATGCGACAAAGCATTCTTCTCCTGCGCTGTCATCTGAGCAAAAGTTCTACCTCTACAATTTTGAGAAAAGCTGATATCAGAGGTGCTTACATCAGCAGCACCCCCAGTAGAAACACCCCCGGTAGGAACAAACACAGAGTCATACCCAAAACCATTGTCGCCTCTAGGCGAGTTAGCAATATAACCCTCGGTGATGCCTTCGGCTACTACCTCAGCTCCATCGGGATACACAACCATTGCTACAGTGCAGAACCTAGCGCTGCGATTTGTCAAACCTTGCAGATTAGCTAACAACAACTCACGATTAGCATCATCGGTAGCCTGCTCGTTGGCATAGCGAGCCGAACGAACACCCGGTGCCCCGTCTAAAGCTGCTACTTCTAACCCAGTATCATCGGCTACCGCTGCTTTTTGTGTGTGAGCCGCTACAGCAACTGCCTTCAACCTTGCGTTGGCTTGCAAAGTGTCACCGTCTTCTTTGATATCACCTAAATCCACCGGCCTCTCTAACAGTTCAACCTTAGTACCTAAAATAGCGGCTATCTCAGCTAGCTTGTGAGGATTGGCGGTTGCTACAACAAGTTGCAACCGTCCCGTATAGCCAGAACTCACCGCTGTGGGGGTGGCTCAGTTAAAACCTCGGCTTGCATGCGGAGGATCTGTGAGATACCCAAGTTAGCTAAATCTAAAAGCTCATCTAGCTGCTCCCGGCTAAAAGGCTGACCCTCGGCAGTACCTTGAACCTCCACGAAACAACCAGAGCTAGTCCCAACCACGTTCATATCTACCTCTGCTGCCACATCTTCGTTGTAAGGTAAATCTAAACATGCTTGCCCATTGATTATCCCCACCGACACCGCAGCACAAGCATCCACCAGTGGATGTACTTCTAGCTCACCTTTGGCTTTGAGCCTGCTCAACGCATCATGTAAAGCAACATATGCTCCGCTAATAGCAGCAGTCCGAGTACCCCCATCAGCTTGGATCACATCACAATCACAAATCACCTGTCGCTCACCTAACAAGACCATATCTACAACCGACCGTAAAGATCTGCCGATTAGCCGCTGAATCTCTTGAGTACGACCTGATTGGCGGCCTCGAGCTGCTTCTCTGCTAACCCGCTCAGGCGACGACCCTGGCAACATAGAGTACTCAGCAGTAACCCATCCGCTGCCTCTACTCTTCAGCCACCGCGGCACATCAGCATCTACCGAAGCTGTACACAAAACCCGAGTGCGACCAAAAGACACCAAAACCGAACCGTCCGCACTGTCGGTAAAGTCTCGCACAAAACTGATTGACCGCAGTTCATCTACAGCCCGGCCGTCACTTCTCATTTGGCACTTCTCATTTGGCACTTCTCATTTGGCACTTCTCATTTGCTGCTCCTCAGCAACTCCAAGCATTCTGCCCACCAAGAAAACGGCCTCGACTCAGGCGGGTTGAGTCGAGGCCGTTATGTCGGAGCCACGCTCCGACTTGGTGGTGTGGTTTAGACAATCATTATAGCAACTAAACACCCGCTGTTAAAAATAGATAATCGACTCTGCCCTTGCAATAACCTTCTCAATGGGATCCGTCCATGCCCCTGTGGAGAGATATTTCCAACCACCATCTGCCGACACCACCACAACAACACCTTCAGAAACACGCTCGGCCACCCGAGCTGCCCCAGCCAGCGCAGCACCCGTAGAGATACCAGCAAAAATACCACACTCTGCAGATAGTCGCCGCGTCCACTCAATCGACTCACGTGGGCGCACTATACGCTTACCGTCCAAAAGCTGATCTCCTCCCCACTTTTCGTAAACCGGGGGAATAAACCCATCGTCTAAACTGCGTAACCCATCCACCGTCTCCCCTGCGGGCGGCTCCACAGCTAAAATCTTCACCGAAGGTTTTAGCTCTTTTAGATATGCACCCACCCCCATAAGGGTTCCAGTAGTACCGAGACCCGACACAAAATGGGTGATCTCAGGGCAATCGGCTAAAATTTCTGGACCAGTACCGTGATAATGAGCACGGGGATTAGCTTCGTTGCCGTACTGATACAAAAAAGCCCATTGAGGGTTGCGGTCTGCTAACTCTTGAGCCATTCGTACCGCTCCGTTAGACCCTTCCGAACCAGGTGAGCTAATAATCTCCGCACCAAATACTTCCAAAAGCTGACGACGTTCAACAGAAACACTCTCGGGCATCACAATCTTAAGTGGGTAACCTCGAATCCGTGCAATCATGGCTAACGCGATGCCAGTATTACCCGACGAAGGTTCGATAATGGTGCGCCCTGTAAATAACGTGCCATCAGCCTCAGCTTCCAACACCATTTGACGGGCTACCCTGTCCTTTACCGAACCAGCAGGATTAACGCCCTCTAACTTGATGTGAAAAGCCACTGCAGGATTAGGAGACAACACACTTACATCCACCATAGGGGTGTTGCCGATGAGGTCTATAACCGACTCTTGGATGGCCACTAGTTGTAGGCTACCGCTCAGCCACCCCCACTACTTCTACTGTTACCTCTTGGATTTGTTCATCAACAATGCGATAGCAGCGTAAGACTGGCTCGGAGTTCTGCAACGAAATAATCGCATAGAACAAAGCTCCGAAGGGATCAAATGCAGTGGCCGCTCTCACATCGGTGGGCGATGGGTAAGCATCTGTGTGAGTGTGAGAATGCATCACCGCCACCAAGTTCATCCCCGCAGTATCGGCAGCTTGTTCAACAGCCATGTACTCGGCATCGTCTAGGCGATAAAGCGTGGCTGATTCAGCCGTATTGTGCATAGGAAAAAATCGGCTGACAACATTCTCACCTTGACGAGCTGCCAACATTCCACACGCCTCATGCGGTAAACCTGACAACGCATGCCCCACTAGTTGTTCATATACCTCAGCGCGCAACCTCAGCACTACATCACCCTACCTAAACTTATCTGCCATACAGCATAGCTTCACCCGATCAAACGATGCCACAACCAGCTCCTGAGAGTGTTTTCTTTTTACCCATACCATGTGAAGCTATGCTAAGAGAAGACCTGCGTCTTGAAGTGTGGAGCGCACCTTACAGATACGCTTGCGATAGAGACTGTACTGCTTATTTGCGTGCTGGAGATACCCGATAACCACGCTCGGATGCACATTATAGCGCGAAGCTGCTTGCAAGATGTCTGGGGCAGATGTTGACGCTATTTCAAATCCATTAGGAAACAGCCACGCTCTAGCCTAATTGTTTGCTGCTATCTCATTAGGATCACTTTGAATGCCGTTCCTTAAACAATAGAAGGTTGTTCTATTGTCGACGCTCCGAACGACCTTGAGCGTCTGTCCCGTCTAGTCCCAGGTTTGGCTAACAGGTCGTTGCCGGGGGCGGCTTGCTGTTGTCCTTTTCTGTTTGTAGGGGGCATGTCAGTTGTTCGTGGTTGGGCTGGAACCGAGATTGTCCTTGACGATCCTCTGGTCGTTGCTGGTTCTGGGTTCTTTCGCTTGGCCGCGTGGCCCTGACTTCTTCTGCCGATTACGACAGCAGCAGCGTGATGACCACTACTTTGTTGTCGGCGTGATTTGTTGAGTGCGGGTTTCCAGTATCTGGTTCCCCATTTGCTGGTGTACGCAGGATCGACTGCTACGTGAGTGATCCCATGTTTTTTGGCGTTAGCTGCTACAGCCTCAAAAACTTGTGCTGTGGGTAGTCCAGCGACTTTACGGCGAGTGGTTTTTCCTGCTTGCCCTCGTCGGTATATCTGTTTGCCCAAAGCTTTACTGCGACTGAAATCGAGTTTCTCGGTAGCGACCACTTGTGCGCCTTGGGAGACCGCCCATTTCAGTGCCGCGTCTACTGATTCTCGTAGCCTGCCTCGCCGTTGCTCGCTGGTGCCTTCTTCTAACAGCTCAAACGTTTGAGGGCGACCGGTTGGGTTGCCGTGCTCATCCACGATGAACGCTGCTAGATGATCGGAGTTCAAATCGATGCCCACCGTTTTCGCGGTGGTGGGTATCTCAGCGGGTTCAGAAGGTTTAGGGAACGTCCAGCTAGCCGACAGATACCAGGCTTGTTTATCAGGATCATAAGAGAAGGTGTATGAGATCTTTGAACTAGTTAAACATCGGTGTAACCATTCGGTCGCTCGATGATTCCAGGTAACGGTCCCTTCTAACCGGTAAAAAGGTGCTTTCCTGTCTGGGGTGTTCGATAAATGCGCTAAACCTTTCGGTAACCGGATCTGCACCACACAGTTCTTGTAGCCTGCTGCGGTAGGGATCACCTGAATCATTTCGTTGCCGTACGGTTCACCGGTGCGCCCGTCACAAGTCAAATACCCTCTAGCAGCATCCCACTGTTCACGCCATTGCTGAAGCGTTAGACCACATTCTTGTAGATGATGACGGTTGTTAGCCAGCTCTTTACCGCCCTTACACACCGACACCCGACCAGCTTGCAGATCAGCAGATGTTTGAGCTTCACGCGCTTTCAGGCTCTGCAACCGGCGTTGCTTTTGCCAACGTTCACCTACAGACGCGAACCCTCGCACACGACCTTGTTTCTGCCCGACCGGCACTCGAAGACGTTTCTCGATCCTGTTGATCTCTGTCCGATAACGATCAATCGAAGCTTGCATATTACGAACCGCTAAAGCGAACTGATCACCCACACGAAGAGTGATCGGATTCGCCCAACGCGACGACACCGCCGGTGTCAACTCTTTTTTGCGTTCATTCCGATCTGCATGTTTCAAACCCAGCTTGCAGCGGGCAGCCAAATCCTGCCGGAAATACGAACCCAAAAACTCGCTGACCTGCCTCAACACGCTGGCATCATCACCAAAAGCATGAACCTTTGTACGAACAGTCGCACCCGACGGGGCAGGCACCACAAACGGATCCTCCGACCGCCAGCGAGTCACGACACACCCTCACCAGCAGCCGCTAACGCTCTCTGCGCTCTACGAGCAGCAGACCGACGACCATACAAACGCGCACACAACAAAGTCAACACCTCAGTCACATCCCTCACAAGATCATCCTCAAGTTCCTCATCATCCATCACCACAACCCCACCACCACGACCCACCAACGAAGCCTCCAACAACTCAAACCCAAAACGCGTCAAACGCTCCCGATGCTCAACCACAATCCGAGTCCTCCCCGGCAAACGCAACACCCTCAACAACTTCGAGCGTTTACCATTCAAACCAGAACCCGTCTCCATCACCACCTCAAAATCAGACCACCCCTACTTACGCGCGAAAACCTGCAAACGCTCCGACTGACACACCAAATCAAAAGCCTGATCCGAAGAAAACACACACGCATACAACACCACCCGATCAGCAGGCAACTCATCATCAAGCACCCTCACATACAACAACTTCCCCACCTTCTCAACCACCAACCCCTCAGGCAAACGACCATCCCGATACATCTGCCAAGAAGCACGCGTAGACAACCCAAACTGACGACCCCAATCAGTCAAACGCATACGCTTACCAACAACCTTCATACACATCATTCTACCCCAAACTCAACAGTTGCCAACCCATTAAATCATCATCTAAAACTGCGGCTTGTCATCTATGTGGTTAATTTCTAATAATCCACATACAGTCGACTCTAATATATCAAGGTCATCAGTCTCAGGAATCCAACCTCGAGACCGCACCTCAGCTAGCGGAATAGCCTGGCGCAACCGAGCCCGCCGCTCAACAGAAGTGAACTCTTGATCGGCTGCCTAGCAACGCTGTTCATACAGGCGATACGCAGTCTGAAGATTCAGCCAAAGCTCAGGAGTAGTACCAAGCGCCTCAGAGAAAGAAATCGCCGTTTTCGTAGTAATCTCCTTCTTGCTATTCAAAATCTCCGAAACTGTCTGAATAGGCCGACCTATGATCTCCGCAAACTCAGTAACAGTCCACCCACGTTCGTCCAACTCATCCCGAAGGTACTCACCAGATGGAAAGACCTCCACAGGAATGTAGGTTCTAGCAATAGCCACTAATCACCTCCTTTAAATTTAGCCTGCTTTTGATTTAGGGTTTATCGCTGGCAACACAATGTTAGTTTCGCTAAACAGCTTGCTTAACTCCTCAGCCTCAGCAGATACCTGCTCTGAATCTGCATTCCACGGGGGTGGAGGTGCCCACCAAGGCGGTAGTGCTGAGTTGGTATCATGGGTTTCTGCAGGGATGAACGCCAAACACCATTGCCAAGAGCCCTGCTCGTTTTTTAAAAGTTGAGATCCGCTAGCCTCAGTAGCGCTATAGCTGTTACCACTCATAGTCTGTGGCGTAGTAGGAACAAGAGCATACGCAAAGCCCGAGCGTCGGTTGCCTAAACTGCTCTTACAAACACAATTTCTAGCTGAGCGAAACAGTCTTGCGACCACAACCAAAATCACAACCAAAAACACCACACCAAACACCACTGCTAGGTTGATGGGGTTCAATTCGGGCATCTTCAAGCTCTCCATATAGCAAAGTCTGCTCAAGCCAAAACTCAAGCAACACAGACCCCACTAACCCCACCCGCAACACTCAGGATACCTGTGAAGCCGTCTAACGTCAATTACGCCAGAGCAACAACGCGCAAATACTCTCTAACTCCTCAAAAAGCGACTAACAGCAACACCCGAGCCTACAGTGCCAACCAAAGCGCCTAACCCAACCATCTGCAAGCCCAAAGACCATACCCGAGAAGGGTCTACGGTGAAACCTCTAAGCAACTCTAAAGAAACATCATCGTTGATGATGCTCAAAAAGTTATTGGTAAGCCAGATCAACGGTAAAGCGATGAGACCTCCTACTAAACCTTGTATAAGCCCTTCCACCATAAACGGCACACGGATAAACCAGTTAGTGGCACCCACCAACTTCATTACCTCAATGTCTTGGCGCCGCGAGAATAAAGCCATGCGAATGGTGTTCCATATCAACACTGCAGCAGCTAGCAACAACACGATGGCAATAAGAATCACACGCTGACTCAACCCACTAGACAAATCCTCAATAGCACGAATAGTCTCACTAGCAGTAACCACCGTAGCCACACCCGGCTGAGCACGAAATACCCCTGCTAGCTGTTCCACCCGCTCTGGCAATGTGTCTGTAGGTCTTACCCTAAAAGAAGCAGGCAACCGCTCAGCTGTGATGGTATCTACTAACTCTGGGGCATCGCCCAACAAATCCTGCACCTCAGCATAAGCCGCATCTTTGTTGATGTAGGTAAACCCAGAAACCTCACGAGACTCCTCTAGCTGACGGCGGATATCAGATTCAAGTTCCACGCTGATGTCAGGGTCTAAGAAAACAATGAACTCCACGCCATCTTTCCAACGCACTGTAGCGTTGTCTACAGCATCACGAAAAAGCAGCGCTGCACCAAGCAAAGTAAGCGAAATCGTAACAGTAATGACGGTAGCGATGGTTAAAGTGACATTCCGGCGAAAGTTGCTAGCCGTCTCCCGCAGCACATAATTCACACGCAAGCTCATTGGCTTAACTATTCGTACACACCGCGTGACTGATCCCGAACAATTTGTCCTTGGTCTAGCGCCACCACACGACGGCGCATCTTATCCACAATCCCCCGATCATGAGTGGCCATCACCACGGTGGTGCCAGTGCGGTTGATGCGGTCTAACAGGACCATAATGCCTAACGAGGTAGTGGGATCTAAGTTGCCTGTAGGTTCATCGGCCAACAAAATCAAAGGTCGATTCACAAAAGCCCGAGCGATAGATACTCGCTGTTGTTCACCGCCGGAAAGTTCATCAGGATAGCTACGCATCTTTTTCGACAAGCCGACTAACTCCAAAATTGCTGGCACTTTTGTTTTGATCACACTGCGAGGATGCCCAATCACCTCAAGAGCAAAAGCCACATTCTGAACAACAGTTTTATTAGGCAGCAGCTTAAAATCTTGAAATACACAGCCAATGTTACGTCGCAAATACGGCACTTTATAGTTAGGTAATGCTCCAATGTCTTTGCCTGCCACAAGCACCCGACCTCGATCTGGTTGTTCTTCTTTGTTTAGCAAGCGCATAAAAGTAGATTTACCCGACCCTGATGGTCCTACCAAAAACACAAACTCACCGCGCTGCACTTCACAAGAAGCGTTTTGTAAAGCCAGCACCTCACCTTTATATATTTTGGTTACGTTCTCTAACTTGATCATCTTATATATCGAACTCCTACTCGCATCGTACTAGGCCATATGCTTCCAACGCAGGTACGCCTCCATCAACTCATCTAAATCGCCTGCTAGCACCGCCTCAACGTTGCCGATGCTTACACCTGTACGGTCATCTTTTACTTGCTGATAGGGATGCAACACATAAGAGCGTATCTGACTTCCCCACTCAGCTTTTTGATAGTCACCTGCTAAGCCTGCTATCGCAGCTTCCCGCTCCGCTCGCTTCAGATCTGCTAAACGAGCTGCCAAAATCTGCATAGCCCTATCTTTGTTCTGATGCTGGCTTCGCTGATTCTGACACGACACCACCACACCGGTTGGTAAATGTGTGATTCGGACTGCTGAGTCGGTTACGTTCACATGCTGACCCCCAGCCCCTGAAGAACGAAATGTGTCTACACGCAGATCCTTGTCTTCAATGTCCACCTCGTCTGACACCTCATCAAAAAACGGCACCACCTTGAACTGGGCAAACGCGGTGTGACGTCGCGCATCAGAGTCAAACGGAGAAATACGCACCAACCGATGAACCCCCCGCTCAGCCTGCAACAAACCATAAGCGTTACGCCCTGAAATGGTGAAGTCTGCAGAGGAAAGGCCAGCTCCTTGACCCTCAGATACGGAATCAACTTGAAAAGCAAAACCCCTGCGCTCGGCCCAGCCCTTGTACATGCCCAAAAGCATCTCAGCCCAGTCCTGAGCATCGGTGCCACCTGCGCCACTATGTAACTCACACACCGCGTCATAGCTGTCGTGCGTGCCTCCTAGCAAAGACCGCAACTCTAGGGCATCTAGCTGAGCCGATAGCGATGCCACAATCTCCCCTATCTCAGGGGCAAGCGTCTCATCTTGTTCTTCGCTAGCAAGCTGCTGCAAGGTATCGGCATCTTCTAAAGTGCTCTCTAAGTTGATAAACAAATCTAAATCTTCAACAAGTTCTGCTAGCTCCCGATTGATGTTGCGGGCACGATCAGGTTCATCCCACAAATCTGGAGATGCAGCAGCTGTCTCTAACTCGGGCCTACGCATCTTGAGTTCGTTGATGCGAAGATAGCTGCGAGCTTCATCTAACTTAGCGGCAAGCATGGTTAACTCGTCTGTAAAGTCAGGCACGAAAGTTCCCTAAATCACCTAAAAGCAAGCGCTCAACGCCCGCAGCAAAGCTTGAACTTACGACCCGAACCACAAGGGCACGCAGCGTTGCGCGGTGTCTTTTCTAAATCCGACTTAACCACAGGTACCCTAGAACGCGACGCTGACTCGACAACTGTTGCTGACCCTACACCTGCTGCTAACAGCGCCGACCTGCTCGTAGACGAATCCGCCGGGCCCGATTCGGTAAGGTTGCTTGCAGCGCTGCTGTCATCTGCTGCTGAAGCATCAAGGTTTACCTCCACATGCATAATGTAGGTAACAAAGTCTCGCCCCACACCTGTCATCATTTGCCCAAACATCTCAAAACCTTCACGCTGCCACTCAGTTAGAGGATCTTTTTGTCCTAAAGCACGCAGGTTAATACCTTCTTTAAGGTAGTCCATCTCATAAAGATGCTCCCGCCAACGTTGATCAATAATACGCATTAGGATTTGCCGCTCCACCTCACGCATAGCATCAGCCCCTACTTCGGTTTCACGTTGTTCGTAATGAGCCACTGCCTCACCTACCAACAGGTCGTAAAGGCCATCTGTAGAAGACACCTCACCCATTTGTTGGGGGCTGAGTTGAGTGGGCCATAACACCTTCACCTCAGTTTCAAGCTGCTCTAAATCCCAATCGCTTGGCTCCTCAGTAGCGCAATGCGTGGTTATAATCCCATCAACCGCCTCACTCAGATGCTCTAAAGCCTCGGCACGAAGGTCGCTGCCAGAAAGAATTTGAGCCCGCCTCTTATAAATCACCTTGCGCTGCTGATTTAGCACTTCGTCGTACTTAAGCACGTTTTTGCGTGTTTCAGCATTTTTTTGTTCCACTGTGCCCTGAGCCCGCTCAATAGCTTTAGACACCATCTTGGCTTCTATGGGCACATCTTCAGGAAGAGCCCTGTCCATCACCCAGTTCATGGCACCAGTTGCAAAAATACGCATCAAATCGTCTTCTAACGAAAGATAAAAACGGCTCTCACCCGGATCGCCTTGGCGACCTGAACGGCCTCGCAGCTGATTATCTATGCGGCGGCTGTCGTGGCGTTCTGTGCCGAGGACATATAACCCGCCTAGCTCACGTACCTTGTCGCCCTCGGCCCTGCATTCTGCCTCATATTTCTCTAAAAACTCTGCTGTGCGCGCCTTACCTGCCTCACTATTGAGATCAAGCCCTTCAGCGGCTGTGTCTTTGCTTGCTAGTGCCTCAGAGTTACCGCCTAATACGATATCTACACCACGTCCTGCCATGTTTGTAGCCACGGTTATGGCATGCAACCTGCCAGCTTGGGCTACAATGTCTGCCTCACGAAAATGCTGCTTAGCATTAAGCACTTCGTGAGGGATACCCCGCTTGTTCAAAACATCGGCCAACTTCTCAGAGTTCTCTACCGATACAGTGCCCACAAGCACCGGCTGGCCGCGCTCATAACGTTCTACTAAGTCCTCTACCAAAGCATTAAACTTGGCGCTTTCTGTCTTGTAAATAAGGTCTGCCTCGTCGGTTCGCACAACAGGCAAGTTGGTTGGAATAGGCACAACCTGCAAACCGTAAGTGCTTAACAACTCATTGGCCTCACTAACAGCAGTACCGGTCATGCCAGCGAGCTTGTCGTAAAGGCGGAAGTAGTTTTGCAAAGTGATGGTAGCGAGCGTCTGATTCTCTTCTTTGATCTTGACACCCTCTTTAGCTTCCACCGCTTGATGAAGCCCTTCAGACCAACGTCTTCCCTCTAGCACACGTCCTGTGAACTCGTCTACGATTTTCACCTCACCACGCTGAATGATGTAATCCTTATCGCGGTGGTACAGCTCTTTAGCCCGCAACGCAGCTTGCAGCTGATGAACAAGGTTGGAGCTAACCGAGTCGTAAAGATTTTCTACCCCTAACGCCCGTTCCACTGCCCGCACACCATCTTCTGTCGGAGCTACGATACGTTTCTCTTCGTCTACGTCGTAGTGAACATCACGGCGTAAGCCACGCACAATGCTGGCAAAGCGGTAATAGGTTTTAGCTGCATCAGCTAGCCGACCGCTTATGATGAGCGGCGTGCGTGCCTCGTCAATCAAAATGGAGTCGATCTCGTCTACAATGCAAAAATTGTGGCCTCGCTGCACTTGACGATCTTTAGCCATAGCCATGTTGTCGCGCAGATAATCAAAACCCATCTCGTTGTTAGTGCCGTAAGTGATGTCGCAACCGTATTGGGCAGCTTTATGATCGTGACCGCGTTCGCCGGGCACCACCAAACCCACAGTAAGCCCCAACCAACGATGAATGGCACCCATCCATTCGGCATCGCGCGCGGCTAAATAATCGTTTACCGTAACAACATGCACTCCCTTGCCGCTGAGCCCGTTTAAATACACTGGCAAAGTAGATACAAGAGTTTTACCCTCACCAGTACGCATTTCGGCTACCCAGCCAAAATGTAAAGCTGCACCACCCATGAGTTGCACGTCGTAATGTCGCTGCCCAATAACGCGCCAAGCTGCCTCACGCATCACTGCAAACGCTTCCATTAACAAATCGTTTAAGTCTTGGCCATTGCTAAGACGCTGACGAAACTCAGCTGTGCGCGCGCGCAAAGCATCATCTGATAAAGCTTTAACCTCCGGTTCTAGGGCATTGATATCTGGCACCAAGCTTTCAAGTGCCTTAAGCTTCTTACCCTCACCGGTGTTCAGTATCTTCTTGAACACACTCATCTGCAAGCTACTCTACCGCTATTTTTTGCGAGCCAGTCACCAAAATAAAGCAACCTAAGATCCTTCATAACCACCAACTAGCACAGAGAACTCACCCAGTAACGGAGCTAACAACCTCTATGGATGCTACAGCTAGCTGGCGTGGCGACGCCAAGCAGGACAGCTATACGCGCGCATAACGGAACACACCGCGTATCTGCTCACGAAAAAAACCTCCATGCGAATTAGCATGCTTAAGATCTTCGTAAATGGCAGAAGGGACATCAAAGTACTGATAAACCCCACCATTCTTGAATTCGATCTCTAATGTAGAAGTTGCATCATCATAACCTGCTGATACAACATTAGATGAATTTAAATGATCTCGATTCATAACTAGATTTCTTTCTATTCTTGAGTATTTTTCAATATATCATCATCCTGAGCGACTAAATACCTTGACATGGGATTTTGAGAACGCCAACGCATTATAACATCTTCATAGTCAGCTGCTTCTTGTTCCCTGTCCCATCCACCTGGCTGTTGATCGCCCACCACTTTGGGATCTGTACTTTCTGGTAAATTATTTGGCAATTCTATCAGCACTCTCATTGGAAGGGGAACAGCCTCCCCTACCACAATTGCTTCACCAGTTCGCAAAACTGGAAGCAGCGAAAAAATGCCGCTGAGATTTTCAGATGCAGCTGACAAGATATGATTTCGATCCTGAGCATTTGATAGGCGAAGAGCCACAATCGTTCCGCATTGCGATAGAACTGTCGAATCTACTTCTGATGGACGTTGGCTCACTACCATTGCACCTATCCCATACTTTCGTCCTTCCTTAACTACTCTTTGGACTGCTGTTTGCGCTGAACGAGATTGAGCAGCCCCTAAGTATGAATGCGCTTCTTCAAATACAAACAGTAACGGGCGTTCTCTGCCGCCCTCAGAAAGTTGCCGAGACCACTGAAGTGCATCATACACTACACGGGTAAGCGCACCCACTAAATCAGTTAGAATTGCAGTAGGAACACCAGATAGATCTAAAATTGACACAGTGGAATTCCTGCCGACCCAATTTTTTAGGAAAATATCTAAATCCCATGCTACTTTACCATCTGTAGAAGGATAAAATGGGCCAGGTCGAAATAGAAAATCATAACGAGCATCTTTTAGAAGTGAGCCAAGAGTATCAACTTGTCGGCGAATATTTAATAGACTGCCACTTAAATATATCTTGTCTTCACCCCTAGCTTGCGTCGCAGAGCGATAACGAGGTGGAACGACTTTCAAGGCATCACCTTCTTCTATTATCTGCCTATTCTCATCTAGTAGTAATGCTTCAGTTTGACGAGATTGACCTGTGGCAGGTGAAGTATGTGTAGCATTTACTTCTCGATACAAATCAAACCATAACTGATGAATACTAAATGGAATTGGTGTGTCAACAGTAATATCCGCAGAACTAACACCTTCCCGAGGAAACTGAGCAAGAGTAGAGCGTTTCATCTCTAAGATCCGATCCCTAACTGCAGCACGGGAAGCTTCATCATTAAAACTTCCAAAGGCAAGATCAACCAATTCTTGAAAAGATAGTGCCCAATATGGTATGTATAAGGGTTGTGATCTTGATTCGCTGCCTCCTCCTACCTGAAAAACTTGCGCTTGATCTTGCAGTGCAACTGAATATTCACCATGTACATCGAACACAATAACCCGAGCAGATGGATAACGATCTGCATCTGTTAAAGATTCTAATATTCTAGCTACTGTTGTAGATTTCCCAGCACCTGTCGTTCCTACCACAGCTGAATGCCGTGTTACTAAGCTATTAATATCAAGTAAAGCAGGAATTGATAGAGAACTCGCCACATGTCCAATAGGTATTCTTGTTAGAGAATGGGCAGATCCATAAACAATTTCAAGATGAGCATTTGTCATAATATGAACAGGGTCACCAATGCTAGGCATCAGTGACATACCGCGACTAAAACCTTTGTCAGCTGACCCATAACCAACAAGCTCAACTGTCATCCACATCCGTCCATCAGGTTCATCGCTATCTAGTTGTTCAGGGGCAGATCCGGCTTGGGATACAACACCTACTAAGTGAATCAAGCCTAAAGGAATACGGACAAAGCTACCTACCTGTGCTACATAGTACGATTCACCGTCAACAAAAAGCAGCCCTGATATTGTTGTTTTGTCCAGTCTTATATTAACTGTAGAACCTGATACATTCTCAACTACACCCAAAAAACTAGGATCAGAGCTAAGCAACTTCTACTCTCATTCAACCAACATTATTCGTGTTACCTGTTACAGGTTCAACCAAACTTTTTAATTTATTTCCAAATCGAGTAAAGTCTCCGAGATTTAAAGAGATATTCTCATCATCGTTTATTGATTTTGGATTAAAATCTCTACCTGCATGAATACAACCATTACTTGCTACTATTGTCAAACCTAGATGATTTTTTGCAATTTTTCTTGCTGATTCATATGTTTCAATCTTTCCATATTGAAGCCCAAATACTTTTGCACTAGGGTTTCCGCGTAGCCCTTGACTTATAATATCATTAATATGTTCATCGCGGAATGAATATCCAATAGATACAAACGTTGCAGATTGCTGCTTAAAAAAATCTCGTAGCTGATCAAACATAATCAAATACGGCATTCTTCTGCTTTCAGAATATTTCAAGTGAGAAGGATGAATAAATCGCGATGCGTTCTCACTCTCTGCTATTACTCGTACAACGGTCCGATCTTTTCTCTCTACCCAATTTGAAGACCCATGAAGCTTGACAATACGTATCAATCTAGCTGGAAGATCGTCGGATTCTATAGCAACTGAATCAAGAAAAGGCTCTCGAGCACCAGTAAAACCATCAAAAAAAGGTACTCCATGTCGTTCAAAAGCTGCCTCCAACAGAAGATCGTAGTTCGTCGTAAAAATACGTATAGGAATATCTTGAGTGACAGCATCAGCCCAGATTGCTAAATCATCATATGGGGTTAGCTCTTGTGGCAAATCTACTGTCACTTCCTGAGTAATCTGTCCAGTTATTGCCTTCTCTAACCTTTCAATTTCATCTTTCCTAAGGTCGAATACCTCCATTCTCCCCACTATCTGCGCTAGGCCACGAACATGACTCAATATCTCTTCAATATTTGGATCCCTACACAAATCGCTAGATAGCCGAGACAACAGCGCGTCGTACTTGGGATGAGATGAAACCAAAGACTGATTTACTGCATCCGTCAACCCTGCAATAGCTGGAATTAGGGGCTGTGGCTCCCCCGCACCATTTTTTATCTTAATAGCAGACGGGCACCCAGCACCTAACAGAAGACCAAGTGGTCTTTTGCTTTGGGAGAGACATTGCCAAAGCAGTTCTGTGATGCTTGAAAAATCTTCAGCATTGTTTTCCATAAAATTATATTACTGTAAGATTTTAAAATAACCATCACAATATGATAGAGGATACTTAAGCACAGCTAGCTGGCGTGGCGGTTGCGAGAGTGCTGCTGGCGGTCTACGCGGCGGGTTTTAGTACGGCGGAGCTGGCGTTCTAGTTTGGCAACAGCACTGTCCAAAGCTGCAAACGACGTCGCCCCGTTGCCCCGGCTGCGAATACTAGAGCCGCTACCCTCCAAGGTGATCTCGCAAATATGAGGCTCGGAAATGCGAGGGTTTTTCTCTTCGCTAAACCGAACCGTGCCCTGATCGATTCCCTGCAGATAGCGGTTCAACTTGCCCACCTTCGTGTGGGTAGCCTGCCCTAGCCTCTGAGACACATGAGTCCCGCTGCTGATGGTCACGTCCATGGCGGCTTACCTCCGTCTTAGCTTTTGCTATGTGCTCTCATTGTAACCGCACCAGAAAGCTGGCAAGGGGCAGGCCGCGAGTAAGGTAATGGTGTAGCAGCAGCCACCAAACCATGCACCTGTGGAACCCCAACTTGTAACAACACTCTTGTAGCAGCCTGCAATGTGGCTCCCGTTGTTACCACATCATCTAGCAATAACACCGCACCGCTAGGCACACGGCGTGCCACAAACTTGAACTGAATAGCTCCAAACCGCTGCTCACGATTAAGGCCAGTTTGGCCAGCACCATCTAAGCGCTTGAGCAAAGAGACCACCGGCAAACCTAATTTTTTGCCTACAGCTCGGGCTAACAACTCGGCCTGATCAAATCCTCTGCGGCGACGGCGGCGAGATGAAGTAGGTGCCCAAGTAAGCGCAGCAAAGCACTCTGGTTCGCCTACGCATTTGGCCATAGCCGCTGCCAACCAACCTACACTGGCGCGTTGATTGCGATACTTGAGTCCAGTCAACATTGCCCGCCCTGGCCCGGTATACAAAAATGCTGCACATAACCCTGCTAACGGCTCAGGAGCAGGCATGTCCCCTACCATCTTTAAAATGGCAACACACCGATTACAAGGTGACGTCCCTAAACCGCCACATCCTGCGCAAACCCGTGGTAACAACATGTCAACACCCTAAAGGTTGCCTACGACAATTACTTGAGAATTACTTGCGCATGAGACAGTAGCAACCGGCGCTAGTAGCGGTAATGTTCTGGCTTAAAAGGGCCTTGCTGAGATATGCCTAAGTAATCTGACTGCGCTTGTGTGAGCTGGGTGAGCCGAACGCCCAAGGCATCAAGATGCAAGCGAGCCACCATCTCGTCAAGGGCTTTAGGTAACGTCACCACATTTTTTCCATAAGCCTCAGCGTTAGCGTGCAACTCCATTTGAGCTAACACTTGGTTGGTGAAGCTGCACGACATCACAAAGCTCGGATGACCAGTAGCGTTACCCAAATTCAACAAGCGCCCCTCTGATAAAATAATCACAGAATGGCCATCGGGAAACACATATTCATCTACCTGCGGTTTAATGTTGATGCGCCCCACATCTGAAAGAGCATTCAAGCCAGCCATATCTATTTCGTTATCAAAATGGCCGATGTTACCAACCACAGCCTGATGCTTCATGCGGCCAATGTGCTCAGCGCTAATCACATCCTTACAGCCAGTAGCGGTGATGAAAATGTCGGCGGTTCCTAACACATCTTCAAGACGCTGCACTTCAAAACCTTCCATGGCTGCTTGCAATGCACAAATGGGATCTACCTCGGTGATCACCACCTTGGCACCTTGTCCTCGCAGCGACTGTGCGCAGCCTTTGCCCACATCCCCATAGCCGCAAACCACAGCTGTTTTACCACCAATCATCATGTCGGTACCGCGATTGATGCCGTCAATCAACGAATGTCGACAGCCATACAAATTGTCAAACTTGGATTTAGTAACCGAATTATTCACATCAATAGCCGCAAAACGTAACGTGTCCTGCTCGGTCATCCGATATAGCCGATGCACCCCTGTGGTTGTTTCTTCCGACACCCCCCGAATCCCCTCGGCGATAGCTGTCCATAGTCCAGGATTAGCAGACAAAGTGCGGCTGAGTAAGCGGCGAATCTCAGCTAAATCCTCAGAATCGGCCTCATCAGGGTTACCTGCGTCACCTGTAGCTTCAGCATCAGCGCCCATATGCACCAACAAGGTGGCATCCCCACCATCATCTAAGATGAGGTTTGGCCCTGCGCCATCAGGCCAACACAAAACTTTTTCAGTACACCACCAGTATTGTTGCAAGGTCTCACCTTTCCAAGCATAAACAGGTATACCTTGTGGATTAGCTAAAGTTCCGCTAGGGCCGACCGCCACCGCAGCCGCTGCATGATCTTGCGTAGAAAAGATGTTGCACGATGCCCAACGCACTTGTGCTCCAAGCGCCGTTAGAGTTTCAATGAGTACTGCGGTTTGTACTGTCATATGCAAAGAGCCCGCAATGCGCGCACCAGCCAACGGTTGAGCGTCATAATGCTGTGCCCGTAACGCCATCAAACCGGGCATCTCATGTTCTGCTAAACGAATCTCTTTGCGACCCGCTTCGGCCAAGCTAAGGTCTGCCACTTTGAAATCATAGCTAAGAGTGCTCATCCTAACCCCTGTCTTACTACTTCAATAGCTGGTGCTGGTCCCGGGTCAAGACCTACGACAGCAGCCATTTCCAATGCGGTTATAGATCCTTGGAACATCAGATCAAACACCTGAGCTACTGGCCCCTCCCCAGCTGCACGAACCTCATGAACCGAGCCCACTACCTCATCCATCATGTCTACCAAAATGTCAAAACCAGCCATCACATCAGGGTGTTCATGGTCGTGGCGTAACAGCACTAAAGCAAAAACCTGTCTTGTTAGATCACCGTGTTGTCCCCAACCGGCAATCTCATTGTGCAAAATATCGGGTACCGCTGCGCTGAACGCTGGAGCTTTAGCGCTGATGTTGATCATGTTTTTCCAATGTCGAGCCGCTGTAGCACCAAGACCCCCACCGCCGTAAACAAGCGGCACCGTTGAGCCCAATACACGCGCTAAATTTTTGGCTGAATCACCAAAGGTATCCCGCCGGTAACACAGCTGCTCTACACCTTGATGAACCCACTTCGAAGCACCTGGGAACAACCCCATCTGCCCTAAAATCACCATCGGGGCAACGCTTAGCACACTAAGAGTTGAGCGTGTGGGGAATAAGCTAGCTGGCACCTCCACTATAGGAACCCCCCAGCTAGCGGCCATTTGCGATAACTGACCGCCACCCGTTACTGCAATTACACGTCCTCCTGCGGATGCAGCTTGGCTGGTAGCTTGAATTGTTTCTGGTGTATCACCGCTTGCAGACAGAGCAAATACCAAAGTTTGTTCATCTACATAAGATGGCGGCTGATAACTTTTCACCACCACAATCGGCACAGACATGAACGGCCCAGCTGTCACAGCCAAAAGGTCACCAGCAAACCCTCCCGGGCCCATGCCTAAAACCAAAACGTTGCTTATATCGGAACGCCTAGGCAATCCTGCTAAACCCTCTGATTGCTCTACCGCAGACAAAATCTGTTCAGGCATTTGTTGGGTAGCTGCCCACATGCCCAGAGTGTCTAAACGGTTCTCCACTGTCTGGTTGCTCACAACGTGTCCCCTGATACTGAAAAAGTGTAAGCGATTGCTTCGGCTTCAGCTTTAGACATCAACCTTTGATGCTCGGTTTGTTCCACCAGCTCCGATTCGTCAATCAACATGTTAGGAATGTCCTGCTGGATGAGATAGCGCCGTTGCAACCTTGGGTTGTATAGCGTTTGTTCGTCCGCAAAATACAACAAGGGCCCCTTATCTGCGGGGCAAGCCAAAATTTCCAGTAAACGAGGGTCTAAAGCCACCCTGACAGTCTTACCGACACAAGCCCTGCTGCCCTAGCCAACAGTGGCACTAAACACAAGACCACTACCGTCTACGTTGAAAACGTCGCAGCTTGCAGGCACCCAAACTGCTTGACCCGAACGGATTTGTTGACCTGCCACGCTCACCTCACCAGACACGCATAGCACAATCTCAGGCCCCTGCCCAATGCACTGCACCCGTTGCGAAACCTCCATGCGTGTAAGGCAAAACTCGGCCACAGGTGGCCGAAACGTGTAGCTGGGTTCTGTGGCAGTTAGCGGTAAAACCGTACTGGGACGACAATTAACCACCTCCAACAAAGCATCTGTGTTGACGTGTTTTTGAGTAAGACCACCGCGCAACACATTATCACTATTGGACATCACCTCCACTGCTAACCCTTCGAGGTAGCAGTGCATGTTGCCCGCCTCCAAAAATAGGGCTTGAGCAGGCTGCAAAGTAACCAGGTTTAGCAGCAACGCCACCACCACCCCTACATCTTCAAGATGATGTTTGGCAATGCGCACAGCCCAACGACGCTCAGCAGCAAAAGGACCCGGGGTAGAACATGCCTGTGTCACCCGTTTGGCTAGCTTTGCAGCCGTTTTATGATCGAGCCCCCATAGCCACTGCAATACTTGACGGATTCTTGTGTGCTCTGCAAGATTGCTTGCTTGCAAAATGGTAAGAACTGGGCTTAGCTCTGTTACACCTAAGCTGCTAAGTAGTTCTGCGGTACCTGCACAAAAGCGAAACCCGCACAAAGCAGTAAAGGGTTCTAGGGCGCAAATCAACTCTGGCTTATGGTTACGGTCTACATAAGAGCGATTAGGTGCTTGTAAGGGGATGCCGTGTCGTTCCTCAGCTTCATACCCTTTGTGAGCTTGTGTACGATTTGGATGCGCCTGCAAAGACAACGGCTGAGCTACTGCTAATACCTTCAACAAAAACGGCAGCTCGCCTGCAAACTTGTTGGCAACCATCGAACCTAATTCGCCGAGCGGATTAGCTGAGATCACCTCATCTAATACTTGAGGGTTGCTAGGGTGGCCATCAGCACTCGGGCGTAGCAGCGTGGCAGATCCTCTGCGGTGGGTTCCAAACCATAGTTCAGCTTGCGGTTCTTTAGCTGGCTTGTAACCCATCATGGCAGCTAAAGCTTGAGTTGAACCCCATTCATATGACTGGATAACACCAGTTAGGACGCCAGCACATGCGCCTAGTCCACCGTCTTTTAGACTCATAGCTACCTCACGCCAACCATAAAAGACTCACAACCGCTACTAAATTGAACCCCACATGCGCCCAAATCGCTGGCCCAAGACGCATATAGCGTCGGGTTAGCAAAGCCGCTATCAGACCAAACACAACCAAAGCAGGAAACTGCAACGGTTGCAAATGCACAGCTCCAAACAACAACGAGGACACCAAAACACCTATGAACGGGCCCCATTTACGCTCAAAAGCTCGCAGCGCAAGTCCCCGAAAGAACAGTTCTTCAAATATGGGTGCTCCAACTACCACACTCAAAAACAACAAGGCGACATCACTGTTGGTGGCAGCTCTATTGGTTATCTCCCGAGCCGCTTCGCTCACATCAAAATCCCACAACAGCTGAAAAGGCGCGTAGATCAACCACACCACCACAATTTGCGCTAACACTCCCACAACAAGACCTAGCGGAATATCAACGGGCTTCATAAACAAACCGAAGTCTCTGCGTACTCCACGCCCCCGCCACCTGCCTGCTAGCAAAGTAGCAAACGCGAAACCACCCCAGAGCCCAATCTGGCCTACAGGCAAAGTCCAAAGAGGCAACGCTGGATCGCTACGCTCAGCGCCAGTAGCATCGCTTAACCCGTAACGACCTAAATAAGAACCTGTACCAGTTGCAGCATCAGTATCCAGATTCGCAACTACTAAAACAACCAGCAATACCACCACTGCAGCCACCCATGAAAGCACAATACCCACAAACACATCAGGTAGGCCCCAGCGAATTGCCCGCTGATATACTAAGGGCTGATCTTTTTGAGAATCCTCTGAAGAAGAATCTGTTGCTATTTGCGACTGCGTTGCATCCACCATATTGCAGCGTAGGCCAAAGCAATGCTGAAATTGACGCCGACCACTCCTAGAATTGCCATATGTCCAATCCGCCCCCGCCACCTGCTCCCCCTGAGCGTCGCGATCAACAGCGCGGGCAAGGCCAACAGTCACCCTCTAGTCGTTTTCCACGTTGGCTGTGGCTAATCCTGTTTGGCGTGTTGGGAGCAGTTTTGTTCTCCAACTTCTTTGGTAGTGACGACAAGGGCGAAGAGATATCTTTTAGAGCTTTCGTGGAGTCTGCACAAAGCAATCAGATTGCCGAAGCCGAATACAACAATGGCACTGGTGATATCAAAGGAACTCTGGTTGATGGTTCCAAATTCCACACCACAGGCCCAAATCCACTAGGCGAACAAATAGAACAAGATCTTCGCGGCACAATCGAAACCTTCGAGTTCCACACTCCACGCAGCAGCATTTGGGCGAGCATCTTGCCGTTGCTGATCCCCGTGGCGCTTATATTCTTAATCTTTTGGTGGTTTCAACGGCGCGCACAAGGTCAAATGAGCGGGATAATGTCTATAGGTCGCTCCAAAGCCAAGACCTACACTACCGAACGGCCCGGCACCACTTTTGAAGATGTTGCCGGTTATGAGGGTGTCAAAAAAGAAATTGTTGAGGTGGTGGACTTTCTCAAACTCCCCGACAAGTTTGCCCAAATTGGTGCGCGCATACCTAAAGGTGTGTTGCTAGTCGGGCCACCGGGTACTGGTAAAACCTTAATTGCCCGAGCTGTAGCTGGTGAGGCGGGGGTGCCATTTTTATCGGTTACCGGGTCGGATTTTATGGAAATGTTTGTAGGTGTGGGCGCAAGCCGAGTTAGAGACCTATTTCAGTCGGCCCGAAAGATGGGGCGAGCCATCATCTTTATTGACGAGATTGATTCAATCGGACGCAAAAGAGGGGCTGGATTAGGCGGTGGCCATGACGAGCGGGAACAAACCCTCAACCAGATGCTGGCCGAGATGGATGGCTTTGAAGCCACTGAAGGCATCGTGATGATGGCTGCTACTAATCGGCCTGACATTTTAGATCCAGCCTTGTTACGTCCGGGCAGATTTGACCGCCAAGTGGTAGTGCCACTACCTGAAGCTGATGACAGGCTACAGATACTTAATGTACATGTCCGTGCCAAGAAAATTTCTGCCGACGTGGACTTACCGCTAATAGCACGCGGCACTCCTGGTATGAGCGGTGCCGACTTAGCCAATTTAGTAAATGAAGCGGCTCTATATGCGGTAAGAAGTGGTTCTGAACAAATCAGGATGAATCACTTTGAACACGCGCGCGACAGGGTGCTAATGGGTCAGCGCCGCGAATCCATGGCTATGTCTGAAGAAGAGCGGCAAATCACCGCCTACCATGAAGCTGGCCACGCGGTGTGCGCTTCAGTACTGCCCAAAGCTGATCCGCTGCACAAGGTAACTATAATTCCACGAGGAATGGCCTTGGGTGTGACCATGACCTTGCCTGAAGAAGACCGTCACACCCTACGTAAGGACTATCTTGAAGACATGCTGGTTATGCGCATGGGTGGGCGCATGGCCGAGGAGTTGGTGTTCGGTGTTGCTTCAAGCGGTGCCGCTGACGACCTAGCTGGTGCCACCGAATTTGCTCGCCGAATGGTGCGCGAGTGGGGTATGAGCAACCGCATCGGACCAATGGCATGGCGCAGTTCTGGTCAGGTATTTTTAGGCGACGATTTGATGACCAACAGGGAGTACAGCGACGAGACAGCCCGGGTTATAGACGAAGAAGTATCGGAAATCCTGCGCACCCAAGAACAGCGCTGCCAAGATGTCCTCAGCGAACATCGCTTCGGATTAGATCTGGTGGCTCGAGCGTTGCTAGAACATGAAACTATTTCTGGCGAAGAGGTCAGCCGCTTAGTCAAACTAGGCGCAGAAGTTCCTTCGGGCGATCCGCGCGAGCTTGTCGGTACGGCGCTAGCTGCTCGCGCTCAAGAAATCGTTGCTGAACCATCACCCCCACCTACCACCAGTGAATCTGCAAACTCTCATGGAATCGCAAACTCTACTGATTCAGCAGAATCGCAAATCGCAGATACGAGTCCCACCTCATAGGTAAGCTCGTAGTAAGTGACCCGCAGCCTAATTGCCATTGGGGTAATCCTGATTGCTTTGTTACTAGCTTGGGCTTACCAACGCCGTAACTCTACGTATGCAGCTTCGCCATCTGTTGCACCTACTTATTCGGTACCCACAAAGTTAGAACGCTGGGACTTTACGCACCCCAACCATAACTGGCTGCTGGTGGTGTTTACCTCAAAATCATGTTCTACTTGTGCTGGGGTTATAAACGCCGCTCAACAACTAGCCTCAAGTTCTGTGGCTATCCAAGAGGTTGAATATAACGCCCAACGTGACCTTCATGCTCGTTACGGGATTGCTGTTGTACCGTTGGTGATTTTGGTGGACAAAGATGGCATGGTTGTGGCTTCACATGCTGGAGCAGCCACCGCTGAAGAATTGGCGAAGCTGCTTACTGTGATCCGGTAGAATTTTGGAATGTCCAAGCCGTTGGCACTGAGGTTTTTGCAGTCAGCCGCAGACGCTAGTGAACTACCAGAATCTTGCTGTGAGGTAGCCCTAGTTGGACGTTCTAATGTGGGTAAGTCCTCGTTGCTTAACGCTGTTGCTAACCGTAAAGGTCTCGCCCGCACATCTAAAGCACCAGGAGCTACCCGACTACTCAACGTTTTTGAGCTAGAAAACAAACCCGGCTGCTGGCTAGTAGACTTACCTGGTTACGGCTTTGCTAAAGCACCCAAAGCTGAACGCCATCGCTGGCAACCAATGATGGACAGCTACCTGATTGGTCGACCCACTTTAGTAAAGGTGCTGTTGTTGATTGATGGGCTAATCGGCCCCACACCGTTAGACATCCAAACCGTTCAGTGGCTCACCCATAATGGTGTTGCGTTACGAACGGTGGCTACTAAAGCTGACAAAGTAAAACCTTCTAGCCGCAATGCCCGCCGCAACGAACTAGCTGAGAGGCTCAACATATCTCCAAGCGATGTGCTTTGGACTAGCGCTGCTAAAAGACAGGGCATTGGCGAACTCCGAGCCGAGTTAGCTGCTGTTTTTGATATCAACCCTGTTTAGTGTTTAGCCCCCTAAGCCGTAACGCAACTCGCGATTTGTAAGCAACGTTGATTTGTAACATCACCGCAGTAAAAGCCTCTAACGTAATCGCATGCGACAAAGCACCAGCATCTATAGCTTGAGCGCCGGGGAAACTATCAATGATGGTCATGGTGGTGGCCTTGGCCTCTAGATGATCCCCACATACCAGCACGTCACAGTCCAACGGCTGGTTGAGATTACCTAGATCGTGTGCTGACACATGATGAAGCGTAGCCACGACAAAAGCTTGCGGAGCCGCAGCTTGCACCTCCGCAGCAACCGAGCCGTGCGTTAGCACCACTTGTTGAAATTGCCCACCTACCTTTTTCATGGCATTGGCAATGCTGATAACCACTTTTCCTGCCACTTCATCAGCTAACGCTGCCACAGTAGACGCTGCGGCATCCCATGGAGTAGCAACCATCACAACATCACAAGCTGCGGCACCAGAATTGCTTTCACCACACAAATTCAGATTGTGGTCAGGCCATTTAGTTTGCAATTCCCGACAAGTATCGACTGCACGTTCGACTGAGCGAGACCCCACTATAGTTTCATATCCAGCTGAGGCTAACCGTGCGGCTAAAGCACGACCTGCCGACCCTGTACCTCCAAGAATCCCAACTCGCATCAATGCAACGGTATACGAACTTTAATTACCAATTACATATAAAGCCACAAATTGATCGACCAGCCCAGTGCATCAACTCCATATTCGGCCGAAGTAACAAAAAGCTTGGCATCAAAAGTTGGGTAGGTGCAAAACCTGCCTATGAGCATCACTAAGTGAACAAGCAAACCGTCCGCAGCACTTCGCATAAGATAGTTGAATGCAAATCGCCTTTGGGACCGACGAATCCACAACCCTGACCAATACCATCAAGCAATATTTAACTGACGCTAATCACGAAGTGCAGCTAGCTGTAGCCGAGGGTGCGTCTTGGACCGAAGTTGGTCAAGCCGTAGGAGAAGCTGTGGCTTACGGCGATACCAATATCGGGGTGGTGTGCTGTTGGACAGGAACCGGTGTGTCGATTGCAGCCAACAAAGTGCCCGGAGTGCGAGCAGCTCTATGTACCGATGCGGAAACAGCACGCGGGGCTCGCCGCTGGAACGATGCCAACGTTTTAGCACTTAGTTTGCGCCTTACCTCACCTGAGGTGGTTAAAGAAATCCTAGACGCATTCCTGCACACCCCGCCCGACCCCAATGAACTAACCGAAATCGCCAAACTACCCTAAAGAAGCTGATCGTAGACTTTGAACTAGGCGGCTAGCTGTAGCAACCGGTTACCTGCGCCGGCAGCAATATAAGCGAAACTTTGCGGAGGCCGAAACCCGCTTGGTTGCGACCGTAAATCTTGCAAAGGCATCCCTTTAGTAAAAGGCTGCGGCTGTTTCAGCAACAAGGCTGTGCCTACTGCCAAACCCTCAAAATAGCGTTGAAACTCACTAGAGACCAAAGCACTTTGTGAGCCATAATTGCGCCATAAGGTAGCAACGTCATCAACTAGAACATCTGTCACAACGCAGGTGCCGAGCAGTGCTCGTACCGGTGTAGTCGCATAAAGCAATGCCCGCGTAGGAACTTTGATGCGCGGTGTCGTGCGACGGAGTTCAACCATTTTTGATCCTGTAAGGATTGCTTCTGCAAATCTCGGCTTGAGCGACAAGATAACCATACGTTCCCGATCAAGCCCTTCTTCTTCAATCACCTGATTTCAACCCTTCGGTATAGAGCGCACTAACACTCTGCTCATCAACTTGGCGAGTTGTCACGAAGAATCCTTTAGTACGCATTTCAGGGCACAATTCCTTAGCCCTCGCCACCGGAACTGGCTTGTCGAATACCTCCGTCTGGCTGAACAAGAGCGCTGTTGCAGCGAGAGCGCCGCTATTGCCAAACTGTTTAGCACTTCCAAACACCTGCTGTTTGTTCAACACACCGCGGTCTTGATACTTGCTAAACAAGCGATGCGGGTCATCGGTATCAACTTCATCTAACCATGACATAGCCCGCACACCGCCTAATGCTCCACCGCCTGAGACCCACCAGATGACCCTAGCAGGCGCTTCAACAGACTTGCGGGGTGTCATGTAGTAGGTGTTTTCTCGGGCTACTGCTGCTCGAGCATGCGTCTCAAACAGCCGTACCTGAGGCTCCTCGTACCCTAAAAGAACACGCGCATACTCAGGCTTGATCGGCACCATATACGACTTTATAGTTCCACTGAACACTTTTGACGGCCATGCATATCGCTCATAGTCACGCACAAGATAAGCGTTCAGATTGTCCCAGCCTATTTGCTGCAGCTCCTGTGGCAATACATCGCCGGGGCCGAAAACGTCAGTCTGAACCACCGCTTTCCACGCCGACCCCTCAGGTCTAAAACCTTCGTCGCGCAGAGCCCGCTCAACTACTGAACTAATCTGATCATCCACCACCATCACAGCTTCTGAATTATCGTTGGCAACAATCTTACGAAGGTGGTGAACCATCTGTCTGGCCGCAGTGTATGCCACAGTGTATGACTGCTGATCTTGAACCACGCGCAACGCTTTCACCGTATAACCAACTTGATCGCGGTGCATCGCTGCAATAGACAACGGCTCTTTTGAGTCGGCTCTAAGAAGCTCGATGCGTCCTTGATGAGCAGTCGAAATGGCGAGACGCTGCCTCAAGCCGCCAGGATGCTCACGAATATGATGATGGTAAAAGATTTTTAACATAGCAGCCGAAGGCATCTCTGAAGCAGTGGAGAAGCTCATGCCCGATGCTGCTATAGCGCGTGTCTGATAGCTGTGATCACTTCCCAACGTTTGCAAACGCAACAAGAAGTCGTCTGGCCTTACCAACGTCAAACCTGTAATCTGCGTTATCTGCTCCGCTTGTTGACCGAGTGCCTCGTCCCGCGAGATTAGGTACTCTACTTCTCCAGTTGCTGCCTGCGCGACTAGCTGAAGAACGTTGCTTTCCAGAGCCGCTAGCGAAGGTTCAGCTTGAAGCTGTTCTATAACTGCCTGACACGCATCATCAGCTGCTGCCAAAATTCGAAACTCGCTCATCAAGGATTCAAACCGTTCATTGCTGAGGCGTTGCTCCAACAACTCAGTTTGACTTTGTTTTGTTACCGCCAACTCTGCGACATCAACTACCCAGTCTGCGATAAGTGCCAAAGAAGCAGGAAAATCTCGCTGCTCCAAAATATCTAAAAGAACGTTGGTGTCGATAGCCGCCAACAAACGCCCATCCTCTTGTTCGGATTCCCCAAATAGAGCCTTAGCGGCAATAGGACGCCACCATGTAGCGAGAAGATAGCCAGCGCGGCTGCGACCAGGCTTTTCTCCCCAGCGCTGAAATCCAAGTTGCGGCCACATACTGTGAGCGTCATAATCCTGGCGACACGACGCATAAATACCCGCCCTGTGAGGATTTCTACCTACGATGCTTTCTACTAACTTACGGGCAATCCCTCGTCCCCGTTGCTCTCGGTCTACACAAAGATGCGTAAGAACAATGTCCCCTGCTCTGACCCTCTTTCTGTAGAGCGCGTAACCTTCAACTGCACCGTTTTCTACCGAAGCAAGCACCCGGCCCTCCGCTGCGGCCTCTTTGATTACCGAATACGGCAAGATACCCAAAGTCGCGCTGTTGGCGTTGCCAAGTTCGATAACCTGCTCGTATTGAGGCGAATCAGGAAGAACTGTCTCGATCATGTTGAATGCCCTCCTATAAGCAAGGCAACACTCAACCAACTTTAGCTATCAGCAGCAACCAATTTACCGCAAGCTACCAAAAGCACAGGGTGCAAGCAGCGCTACGCACCGATGCTGAAACAGCACGCGGAACTCGCCGCTGGAACGATGCCAACGTTTTAGCACTTAGTTTGCGCCTTAACTCACCTGAGGTGGTTAAAGAAATCCTAGACGCATTCCTGCACACCCCGCTCGACCCCAATGAACTAACCGAAATCGCCAAACTACCCTAAAGAAGCTAGCTGACCGGAAAGAAGTTCAATGGTTTGTAAAAGAGCACTGTTACTTTTCTAAGCCCATCGCCAACACTAAAGAAAATAAAAACACTAAAAGAAATAAAAATGTTGCTTTGCTAAAATTAAACTGTGGCTAATAAAAATCCATTCTCACCTACCTTTGGCGCATCACCTCCTCGACTAGCAGGCCGAGATCATATTCTTGCAGCAATCGAAGACGCCCTTGATACTGGTATAACCCACCCCGACTACTCAACGCTGTTAATCGGCGCAAGAGGCACTGGCAAAACAGTGATGCTCGAAGCAATTGAAACGCAGACCCGCACCCGAGGCTGGTTAACCATCTCTGAAACAGCTTTCCCCAAAGGACTAAACAACCGCATCGCCTCCCAAGCTACTGCCCTGCTCAAGCTGCTAAATGCTGACCAACCCCGCTGGCGGATAGCAGGCATACAGGCTGCAAGTATTGGGGTCACAGTCGAACGCCCTGCGGACGCAGTCCAGCCTCTAGATCTGCGCTCTGCACTAACTGCTCTTGGCGATATGCTAAAGATGCATAGCACCGGCCTTATTATTACCATTGACGAACTCCAAGCTGGGGATATCAATGAAGTGAGAGAGTTTGGGAGCATCTTTCAACATGTATCCCGCCGGGAAGGAAGACCTATAGCCTTTGTAGGTGCCGCTTTGCCCAGCATTGAAGACAGCCTCCTCGCTGGTGATACTGCCACATTCCTGCAACGCTGCTCGATCTATGAGATCGGGCGGCTCACTAAAGCAGAAACCCGCGATGCAATTGCAAAGCCGATCTACGATCATAATGCTCAAATTGTTCCAGATGCGCTTGAAGTCGCAGTGTCTGCAACCTTGGGTTATCCCTTCATGGTGCAACTCGTAGGCTTTCATAGCTGGAAAGTAGCCCGAGACCCTGACATAGAGATAACCCGTGACGATGTCTTTTGGGGCATCGTAGAAGCTGAAAAACGCGTTGGGCGCCTCGTGCTTTGGCCCACGTGGAAAGAACTCTCAGAGGTGGATCGCAACTTCCTCATAGCTATGACTGCCGATCAAGAAGAATCAAAGTTAGCTGATATTGCAGATCGACTGAATGTGACAATCAGCTACGCAGGCGTCTACCGGCATCGCCTCATCAAAGCAGGGATGATCACCGCAGCTGGCAAAAGCAAAATTGCATTCACCCACCCCGCTACCCGCAAATGGATACTAGCTCTCACCGACACACCAGAAAACTAACCATCAACAAACCTTACACAAGCTAAAAATCACACGATTACGAACGCCTTTTCCACCAGTCAGCCACACCACATCAACTAGCAAAAGCCAGGTTGGGCGACACCATTGGTGTCGCCCAACCCTAAGTTGTCTACTCCTCTTCAATGTGAAGAATGAAGAATTTCGATCACAGTGGTAGTTACCATCTCGGCACCTTGAATATCATCAAGAATCTGCTGCACGCTAAATTGCGCACTATCACGGGCTGCAGCGTCATCCTTCCAAACAAGTTCTATTTCAACTTGAAGCGAATTAACTGCTTGGCCAACCACTTCGATCTCTTCTTGCCAACTATCTAGCAAACCAGTTTCAGCTACTCGATCCTCAGAGCCCCACCTCCGTACAGCATGAAGCAACTCGAATACTTTTTTAAGCGGTGCTAATCCCCGATCGAATTTGATATCTTGATCTTGTTTATACAACTCAAATAGTCGAACTAGCTCATTAACAGCTCTCGCGTTTGCCATCACCAGATACAGTGTCTGTGGGAGTTTCTTATCACTCGGCTCTCTGTCTGTGTCCAAATAATAAAAATCCTCATCAGGATCTATGCCACTTCCAACGATGTCATCTACAAAGTTAAGTCCCTCTACACCTTGAGTAGCCCGAAGAAATCCGGGAACAGCACCCACGATTTCAAACACCACAAGGTACTCAGGATCAGATACATCGGTTGCATCTGTAAGCGTTGCTGCTTCTTTAGCCAGTGCCTGCTGAAGTGCCACAAACTGTGGAGCAAGACGTTCCCCTTGTCTGCTCATTTTTGGTAAACGCGGCCTCCGCAGCCAACCCCCACCACCTGCGCCGGGAGGTATACGACCGGTATCTGCCGGACTAAAAGGGAGCAGGGATCGGAAATCAGCCGAATTCAGTTGCGAGCTTGCTTCTGCTACTGGGTGATTTTGTTTTTTGCGATAGTCTGCAGGTCAGAATCGGGGAGGCTAAGAACATAGCGCCGTCGCACGTCAAGCGCGAACTCTTCTAACTCAGCAAAGCTGGCTCCCTGTAAGCGGTCGGCCAACGTACGGGGTGCATAGCCAAGCTCCCCACCTAGTCGCTGGACAGTCTTATTAAGAAACTCTGTAGCCGTTACTCGGGTTGGTTCTTTGATCAATAGCCGCAGTTGAAATCGTCGCCAAGCAGCTCGATCGAGCAATTCACTATGGTTGGTCGCACATACAACGATGACATGTGCTGGCAACTGATCAATCTGTAGCAACAATGTGGAGACCACCCGCTTGATCTCGCCAGTCTCATGCTCGTCAAAAAAGAGCACACAGCGACGCGTACGAGCGAACGCGAAAACCTCATCTAACCGGCTAGCGGATTCGCCTAAATAGCTTGACACCAAGCCCTCGTACCGGGCAACATACATCGGCAGTAACGTCTCCGCAGCAATGGCCTCAGCAATGCTAGTTTTCCCATTGCCGGGTGGCCCTGCAAGCAGCACTCGATGCCGTGGTTCAAGGTTGTGGCTTCGCAGTAACTCGCCACGATGATGTTCTTCTATCAATTCGCTGATCGCCCCATAGACAGAAGACGTCAAGGTGAGATCGAGCAGGCGACGCTGAGGCACGACTTCCAGCAGCAGATCGCCAACCGACGAGGCCAGCGAGTCTCGACCAGGCCGGTCGGCTAGACCAACGGTAGTAATCAACTCTGAGAGACGTTCAGCAACGAGGTGATGACTCTTAGCTCGCTCTTCGGCGATTGCCGCTTCGACCAAAGCGCGGAACCGAGCGCGGTCGCCGTGCTGCTCTGCCTCTACAAGGTCGATTAAGAGATCAGAACGGGCCATTAGGTACACCTCGCCATGTCAGCACTACTCTATTCAGCCAAACGACGCATTCCTTGCTCATTGCCAAAAACCTAACGACTTAACCGCACTCGGTGCCGTCTGGTGGCACTGTCAGGTTGATGAGATACTCGTCCACGATTTCATCTACACACCTGCTGCTCCCATAGCTGGTATGACCCTGTCCGTTGTATGTAACCAACACACCGGTAGCAAGTGCCTCGGCAACAGCCACCGCCCACTCATAGGGGGTGGCATTGTCGCCCGTATTACCTATTACAAGAATTGGCGGTGCCTCAGAAGCGCTAAGGGATCTGTGAGGGCGCGGTTCTGTCTCTGGCCAATGAGCACACATACGGGCCTCTGCTGCTGCAGCCCTACCCAGCGCTCCGGCTAACGCAGTCATCTGATCAACCAGACTGGCTACATCTGCTGCGCTAAGCCTGGCGCTGTCAGTGCAGCTAATACTGTAAAACGCCCCAAGACCGCCTCCATCTCGTGTGTAAAACCAAGCCAACTCTGCTAAGGGCATTCCGTTACCTGTCAGCGCCTCTGCAAACGCTTCATAAAATATCCCCCACACTTCTGATGAGTAGTAAGACACCGCAACAAGCGCTGTCGCAGCGTGACCTGGCCCAGCCACTACCTCACCTGTAGTATTAAGCAAGGGTTCATCTTCTAATCGCTTCATAAGCTGTAAATAGGCATCCTTGGGGTTAGCAACTACAGGACACCTCACATCCTGTAAACAAGCAGCAAATATTTCATCTTCAACACGCGCAAAACCCTTTATTTGCTCCACGAGAACTTCTTCGGGCGACAAAGACACATCCACCACCCCGTCTAGCACAACAGCTCTAACATTAGGCCCGTACAAGTCGGCATAAAACTGCCCGAGAGTTGTGCCATAACTATAGCCAAAATAGCTGATCTGATCCTCTCCCAAGCCTTGTCGGATCCAGTCCATATCATACACGGTCTGCAACGTTGAGATTAGATGCTCGCGCCCATCCAAGCTCTCTAGACAAGCCTCGGCAGCCTGTTTAGCAACTTCGGTAATCTTCGCTTCGTTCTCCACAGTGTCAGACAGCGCTCCTATAAACTGTAAATCCTCGGCTTCATCTGAACAATCGGCTCGCAGGTCTGCTGTTACCCCACGCGGGTTCCACCCCACCACATCAAATCGCTCAAGCACATCAGGCGAAAGCCCAGCCCCATAATCTAAGAAATCTTCCATGCCACTGCCAGGGCCCCCAGGGTTCACCAGCAAAACCCCTATGCGACGATCTTCGTCAGTAGCAGGCAACATTCCAAGCTCTAAAGT
This sequence comes from Candidatus Poriferisocius sp., assembly GCA_965221865.1. Taxonomy (GTDB): domain Bacteria; phylum Actinomycetota; class Acidimicrobiia; order Acidimicrobiales; family Bin134; genus Poriferisocius. The sequence goes on along the minus strand of OZ244918.1, from coordinate 2,313,032 downwards.
GATGCTCCCCGCTTCCAGATTGTTGTGATCGACAGGCACCTCTAACTCGGCGCACATATAAGGCCGACCACACGGCTTGAAATCAAGCAAATCCAATTCTGTCAGCGGTTCTGCCTCATCTAAATCTTTAAAAACATCCGATCTAGCTAAAGACCCTAACCCTGCTTTAGATGTGGCATCAGGTATAGGTGATTGCCTAACTTGGCTTACATCCAAAGAAGGCTCGCTGCTAGCTTGAACCCGAACTTCTGAACTACTCCCAGCACAGCCAGCAGCCAAAAACATTACCACAAGCAAGGCGCATAACCGCTTAACCATCGCTACCTAACACGCCGCCGAACAAAAAGCTCAGATACTCCAGCAATAACCAGCGAGAACAACACCAGCGCCACAAACAGCCACTTCACTGCGGCGACAATCCGCAACAACACAATAAGCAATTCAGCGGGCACAACCATTGTCGCCGCAACAACATCGTTAAGATCAACCGTACCAAGACCGACATACACAACACAGTTCTCTACCAAATCAGCTACCGCAGCTATCGCAATCCCAAACGGCGCCAAACGGTAAAACCAAAAAACGCTTTTAGCACTTCGCAAAACACCTGCCGAATCCCCAACCGCTCCAGCGCTTTGCAACAACTGCATCCGCCATTTACTCCAGCACCAGACAACCAACAAGTAACCCGGCACAAACACTACCATGTCAAACAACAAGGCCAACCGCAGACGGTTACCGCCAGCAACCGCAGCATCGCTAAACGCCTCGCTGTCTACCGCAGACTGCACATCTGTAACATTGCCAAAAAGTACTACTAGCACGTATCCCAAAACAGCGATTCCAGCGCCAACCAAAACCAGCCGACCACTAAAAACCCGTATCATTTACACGCCTGCCCAATCATCACAACAGTCAACTCATGTCCGCTGCCGAACCGACACAGAGCTTAGGTTTGCAGCTTTAGGAACGCCTAAAAGAGCAAGAGTGCGCTGAAAGTCTTCGGTAAATTGATCAATCAGATACGCAACACCTGTTTCCCCAGCAGCGCCGAGAGCATAAAGATACGGGCGACCAAACATCACCGCATCAGCGCCAAGAGCAAGCGCCATGGCCATATGACTACCTCTGCGGATACCACCTTCACAGATTATGTTTATATCACCCCCTACAGCTTTGGCCACCTCTGGCACCAACTCCAAAATGGCAGGTGCCGCATCTAGCTGACGGCCACCATGATTAGACAAAATGATGCCATCAACACCCTGCAAAACAGCCATTTGAGCATCCGCTACAGACTGCACACCCTTAAGAAGAAGCTTGCCCGCCCAGCGCTCCCGCAACCATTCCAAATCATCCCATTGCAGAGCTTGATTGAACTGGTTGTGAGCGAACTCGGCCAACCCTAAAGCAGATTTACCGTCATAGCCAGTGACACCAGCTAAATTAGCAAAGGTAATGGGGTCTGAAGACAACAAAGACCACGTCCAGCGCGGCCTGCGGAGCCCATCTAGCACCGTGTCAGGCCCTAAAGTAGGTGGCAAAGTAAAACCGCGGCGCACATCACGATCACGGCGACCAAAAACAGGTGTGTCTACCGTAACCACCACCGCCTCGTAATTACATGCAGCCGCACGCTGGAGCCACTCAGCCACTAAGCCGCGGTCACGCCAAAAGTACAGCTGATACCAAAGTGGGCCATCGCTTACTGTTCTTACCTCTTCAATAGAGCGGGTACCCAACGTAGACAACGTATATGTCACACCCTTGCGGGCTGCAGCACGGGCCACAGCCAACTCCCCCTCGGGACACACAATGCGGGTAAACCCGGTGGGAGACAACCCAAACGGCACCAGATGTTTTCTGCCCAACAACTCTACAGAAGTGTCCAGCTCAGACACATCCTGTAGTACCTGAGGCACAAACTCCCACTGATTGAAAGCAGCGCTGTTGCGCTCTAGTGCCAACTCGTCTTCGGCCGCACCATCTATGTAATCAAACACCCCAGCAGGCAGCCGTCGCCTAGCTAGTTCCCGTAAGTCAGCTACAGACGCCACACGACTAAGCTTACGCTTAGCCCGATTAGGCTCAAAGCGCCGAAACCGCACTACCGAACGCAAAGTCCTAACCATGCCCACAGCTTTAACCTAGCCGAACCATAACGCGCAAGCTATGGCTTAAAACCTAACTGTCAACAACTGCTATCAACTAAAAACGCCCTAGTACGATAGCTACACAATGATTGGAACCAGACAATGACTGCACGCAAAGTGCCCGACAAGCCTTCTATAGAAGGTTTAGAAGCAAAGTGGGACAAAATCTGGCAACAGCAAGGCACATACCGTTTCGACCGCGCTGCTAGCCGCGAACAGGTGTACTCCATAGACACGCCTCCCCCCACTGTTAGCGGCTCTTTGCACGTTGGCCATGTGTTCAGCTACACCCACTGCGACGCTTTGGCTCGCTACCAGCGGATGCGTGGCAAGCAGGTTTACTACCCTATGGGTTGGGACGATAACGGCCTGCCAACCGAGCGGCGAGTGCAGAATTACTTTGGGGTGCGCTGCGAACCCTCGCTCCCTTATGACCCTAACTATCAACCCCGCGAAAAACCCAGCAAAGATCAACAACCCATTTCACGGCGCAACTTTGTGGAGTTATGCCAACAACTCACCGCTAAAGACGAACAAGCATTTGAAAACTTATGGCGACACCTCGGGTTGTCTATCGACTGGTCGCTTACTTACGCAACCATCGATGAACGAAGCCGTAGAGCGTCTCAACGCGCTTTTTTGCGTAACTTAGCGCGCGGCGAAGCGTACCAAACCGAAGCACCTAGCTTATGGGACATAACCTTTCGAACCGCTGTAGCTCAAGCCGAACTAGTTGACCGTGAGCGAAAAGGTGCCTACCACCGCTTAGCCTTTCGTCGTCCAGACGGCAACCAACTCCTCATCGACACAACCCGACCTGAGCTGCTAGCAGCTTGTGTAGCTGTAGTAGCCCATCCCGATGATGAACGCTACAAAGCATTATTCGGGCAAACCATCACCACGCCGCTGTTCGGAGCCAAAGTACCCATGGTGGCTCACCGGCTAGCCGACCCCGACAAAGGTACCGGTGCGGCTATGGTCTGCACCTTCGGCGACACCACGGACATAACTTGGTGGCGGGAACTTAACCTGCCGGTTCGCACCATCATCGATAAAGCTGGTCGCATCATCAACAATCCCCCCAAAGGCATCAATGCAGTACGCTACAAAGAAATCGCCGGGAATACCGTTTATGGAGCCCAGCAACGCACCGTGGAACTGCTCAGGGATTCAGGAGAGCTAATCGGCGAACCTCAACCCATTACCCATCCAGTGAAGTTCTTCGAAAAAGGCGAACGCCCGTTAGAGATCGTCACATCTCGTCAATGGTACATCCGTAACGGTGGACGCGACCCAGCATTGCGTGAAGCTCTTCTCAAGCAAGGCAGCAACCTCAAATGGGTGCCCGAGCACATGCAAGTGCGATACCAGAATTGGGTTGAAGGGCTAAACGGCGACTGGCTTATCAGTCGGCAACGTTTTTTTGGTGTTCCTTTCCCCATCTGGTATTGCTTGGATGCAAACAGCCAACCCGACTACAACAACCCTATAGTTGCCGAAGAAGCCAACCTGCCAATAGACCCATCTTCAGATACAGCCCCAGGCTTTAGCGAAGACCAACGGGATCAACCACATGGTTTCACAGCCGACCCAGACGTAATGGACACTTGGGCTACCTCCTCGCTTACCCCGCAAATAGCCTGCTACTGGGAAGACGATCCCGACCTGTTTGCCCGCACCTTTCCAATGGATTTGCGTCCGCAAGCCCATGAGATCATCCGTACTTGGCTTTTTGCCACAGTAACTAGATCACATCATGAGCACGACACGCTGCCATGGTCTACAGCAGCTATCTCTGGGTGGGTGCTAGATCCCGACCGTAAAAAGATGGGGAAATCTACGGGCAACGTCATAACACCCATGGACACGCTAGAAGATTTCGGGGCTGATGCTCTACGGCACTGGGCAGCCTCGGGTCGCCCTGGCACCGACACTGCTTTTGAACAAAGCCAGATGAAGGTGGGGCGCCGTTTAGCGGTTAAAATCCTCAACGCCAGCCGTTTCGTTCTCCAACAAGCACCCGCAGACACCACGCAGCCCACCTACACTTTAGACAAGGCGCTCCTAACTCATCTAGCTCATCTGATAGACGATGCCACTGCTGCTTTGGATGCTGGCAACTACACCCGTGCTTTAGAAGCTACAGAAACGTCTTTCTGGTCGTTTACAGACGACCACCTTGAATTAGTCAAAAACAGAGCCTATGGGGGACGAGGCGAGGCGGCTAGCAACTCCACAAGAGCCACTTTAGAAACAGCGCTAACAACATATCTAAAACTGTTTGCCCCGTTTTTGCCTTTCGTCACCGAAGAGGTGTGGTCTTGGTGGCAAGATGGGTCGCTGCATCGCTCCGCTTGGCCCGATGCTGAAGCACTGCGGCACAGTGCAGGCAATGTGCAAGCACAAGTGACCGAAATAGCTGCTGCAGCTTTGCGGGAGATTCGTCGCATCAAAAGCGATGCCAAAGTACGCCTAGCCACACCTATAATCACCGCAACCATACATGACACAGCTGACCGCATAGCTGTGCTAAGCCAAGTTGCCGAGGATTTGGCCGACGCTGGACGCTGCCGTGAGTTGTGCTTTGCAGAAGCAGCAGAACTTTCGGTAGTTGCCACATTGGAAACAAACACTGCAACCTAAGCTGACAGCAGCAGATAAATAACGGCCTGCAATGTATGACACAGCTAAAGCTGATTGGGCCAGACCACGACAATCCCTACTACAACCCTCACAGTTCTGTAAGCCTCTAACCGCAGCCTTGTGGCTCTTAGCACTGCTACTATGCAGCTGCAGCACCACAAACACTAACAACAACACGGTTACGGTGTACGCAGCAGCATCTTTATCAGAGGCATTCACGGAGATCTCTAGGCAATATGAGCTAGCTACTTTTGGTGTTAACGTTCAGCTTAGTTTTGCTGGCAGCGCTCGACTAGCTGCACAAATCGTAGCTGGAGCCAACGTGGATGTTTTTGCTTCGGCTGACAATGCCAACATGACCCGAGTAAGCAACGCTCGCCCAACCGCACAACTACCCACACCTTTTGCACGCAATCGCTTAGCTTTAATCGTGCCTACAGCTAACCCAGCCCACATCACCGCGCTCAGCGATTTAGCAGACAACAACTTGGTACTAGCAGTATGCGCTCTAGAAGTGCCATGCGGAACACTAGCTCAACAGGTGTTAGGTGATGCCAACATTGCAGCTAACCCCACCACCTATGAAACAAATGTACGAGCCGTGCTTACCAAAGTTATGTTAGGCGAAGCTGATGCAGGTTTAGTTTACACTACCGATATAGTAGCAGGTGCCAACAAGGTGATCGAAGTGCCGTTTAGCAGCGCATCATCGGCTACTCAGCAACGCTTTACTGAGTATCCAATTGTTACAGTCACCGATAAAACAGCAGCAGCAGATTTTGTTAGTTACGTGCTAAGCCCTAAAGGCCAAAGCATCTTAGCAAAATACGGTTTTAGCCCACCATGAGCCGTCGCCCGTCTATAGCGCTTGTTGTAGCAGCATCTCTCGCTGTCGGATTCTTAGGGCTGCCCATTTTCGGACTTTTACAGCGCACCCCTTGGAGTTCACTGTTTAGCACATTAGCGGAGTCGCACACCTTAGAAGCGCTACGCGTATCAACTCTGGTTTCAGTGCTGGCCACGGTGATATCAATTACCCTCGGGCTACCGTTAGCTTGGCTACTAGCACGACTGTCATTTTGGGGTAAAGCACTGGTACGCGCCGTAGTGCTACTGCCAATGGTGCTGCCTCCAGTAGTTGGAGGCATCGCTTTGTTTTTTGCTCTAGGTAGGCAAGGGCTTGTAGGAAAAGCACTGCAAAACTTCTTCGGTATCAATACCCTCATCGGCACAACCGGTGGCGCAATCATCGCTGCCACATTTGTGTCCATGCCATTTTTCGTGATCACCACAGAAGCTGGCATCCGTCAGCTAGACACACGTCTGGAATCAGCAGCAGCTACCCTCGGCGCTAGCCGTTTTATTGTGTTGCGTCGTATAACCCTGCCACTTTTAGCTCCCTCTTTAGCAGCCGGCGCAACATTATCTTGGGCACGGGCACTAGGAGAGTTTGGTGCCACCATTACTTTTGCTGGCAACCATCCTGGCCGCACCCGCACCCTGCCACTAGCGATTGCCCAATCCAACGAAGCTGGACAACCTGAAGCTGCCATTGCGATGTCTGTTTTGCTCATCGCGGTGTCGTTGTTAGTGCTGGTGAGCTTGCGACACCGCTGGCTCAGCCCCAGTACTTCCTCGCCCGCAACGCGACAACATGGCCCAGCTCAACCTGGCAGATCACAACAATGAGCAACCCGCAAAAGACCAAATCTCAAACCAGCATTGCTGTAGATATCATCGCAACAGCTGGTGCGTTCAAACTTCAAGCTAAGTTCAACGCTGCCGCCCAAAGCTGTACAGCCATTGTTGGCCCCAACGGATCAGGAAAAACCTCGCTGCTGCATGCAATAGCTGGACTTTTGCCTATACAACAAGGCACCGTAACACTAAACAATCAGCTTGTAGACGACCCTGCTAATGCTATCTATATCCCCCCAGAACGTAGACCCATTGCTTTGCACAGCCAACATAACTTGTTGTTTGAACACTTAAGCGTGATAGACAACATAGCTTTTGGCCCCCGAAGTTCTGGTATCTCCAAAACACAAGCCAACCAAATCGCCTGGCAATGGTTAGAGCGCGTAGGTCTTTCAGATCTTGGTGCCGCAACTCCAGCGCAACTATCGGGCGGACAAGCACAACGAGTGGGTTTGGCACGCGCAGCAGCCTGTAATCCTGCGGTGCTTTTGTTAGACGAGTCTTTAGCGGCTTTAGATTCCAAAACTCGCAGCAGCATCCGCCATCTCATAGCTGACATCGCTGCCACAAAAGTGCTAGTAACCCACGATCTGATAGAAGCACGCATTCTGGCCGACCAGTTACTAGTAATGGAGAACGGTCAAATCACACAATCTGGCACCCCCCAAGAGGTAGCTGCCACCCCTAGAACTGCTTGGATTGCAGATCTTTTAGAACTCAACTTGTTTGCTGGCCATGCCTCGGGTACGACCGTCACGCTGGACTGTGGTATTACCCTCATCACCGCTACTGCAACAAGCGGGCCTGTGCTTGTAAGCTTCTCGCCTGCAGCAATCACCTTGTCTGCTGAAAAACCACAAACCAGTGCCCGCAACACCTGGCCCACTCAGGTTACGCACACTCACATAGAAAGCGACAGGGTAAAAGTTTTTCTAGGACCACCCGCCGCGTGTTGGGCGTGGGTTACCCCTCAAGCTGCCAAAGAACTGCGTCTAGGTGCTGGCACCCACTGCTGGGCGGCACTCAAAGCTACCGAACTTACCGTTCAACAAGCCTAAACTGCACACAAAATGGGCCTACACACAGATAAGATACATACGAACTCGCAGGTAACAGGCTATCTTTAGCTATTACGCTAGCTAACTACAAAAATGTAAGTACACTAGTTGAACTTGGGGGTTTGCCAACTGAAGATCATATGCCTCAAGATCATATGCATAAACTGTCTGGGGGACTGATGACACTCATACAAGAGCCACTCGCAACTGTGGGCAACAACTCCGTCACGACTGGTATGCGGGTGCGTAAACGCAATGGAGAACTAGAACCGGTAGATGTCAACAAAATTGTCAATGCAATAGCTAGATGCACCGAGGGTCTGTTAGGAATCGACCCCATGCGGGTAGCCACCCGCACTATTTCTGCTTTGGCCGATGGAGCCACCACCCGGGAACTAGACGAACTGTCTATCCGCACCGCAGCAGGGCTAATCGTTACCGAGCCAAATTATTCTAAGCTGGCAGCACGCCTGCTTTCTGTGTGCATCAACAAAGAAGTTGCCAACCAAAACATCCCGTGGTTTACCGAATCCATCAAAGTAGGGCACACTTTAGGTCTGATTAGCGAGGAAACAGCCACCTTTGCTGAAAGGCACGCCCCCGCACTTAACGCTTCTATCAGCTCACTACGAGACCGCAACTTTGAGTTTTTTGGACTAAGAACAGTGTACGACCGCTACCTGCTACGTCACCCAGACACTCGTCAAGTAATTGAAACCCCGCAATACTTCTTTTTACGTGTTGCGTGTGGGCTGTCTAACGATGTGGATGAGGCAATTGATTTTTACGATCTGATGAGTTCTTTAGCCTACTTGCCTTCTAGCCCAACCCTTTTTAACTCAGGAACAACCCACCCACAAATGTCATCTTGCTACCTACTAGACTCCCCTCCTGACAGCCTTGAAGGCATCTACAAGCGCTACAGCGACATCGCGCAGCTTTCTAAGTTTGCAGGAGGCATCGGCGTAGCCTGGCATCGAATCCGTTCTAAAGGCTCCCTGATTCGCGGAACCAACGGCCTGTCCAACGGCATCATACCCTGGTTAAAAACTCTAGATAGCTCGGTAGCTGCAGTTAACCAAGGCGGCAAGCGCAAAGGTGCTGCTTGCGTTTACTTAGAAACTTGGCATGCCGATATTGACGAGTTCTTAGAACTCAAAGAAAACACTGGCGACCACAACCGAAGAGCCCACAACTTGAACCTAGCTAACTGGATACCCGACCTGTTTATGGAACGCGTAGAAAACGACTGGCAATGGTCGCTGTTTGACCCCAAACAAGTGCCTCAACTTACCGATCTGTATGGTGATGAGTTTCGCTCTGCTTACGAAAAAGCCGAAGCAGATGGCCTTTACGAAAAACAAATCCCCGCTAGAGCCCTTTACAGTCGCATGATGCGCTGCTTAGCTCAAACTGGTAACGGCTGGATGACATTCAAAGATGCTTCCAACTTGCGCTGCAACCAAACAGGTGGGGTGGATCGAACTGTGCATTTATCCAACCTGTGTACTGAAATCATTGAAGTCACCAGCGAATCTGAAACCGCAGTTTGTAACCTCGGTTCGATAAATCTAAGTACCTTTGTAGATGTCAAAAATGCCACCATGAACTTTACACAACTCGGTTCGGTTGTTCGTAAGGTGGTGCCATTTCTAGATCGTGTCATAGACATAAACTTCTACCCCACCGCTGAAGCTAATAAATCCAACGCTAAATGGCGTCCGGTGGGACTTGGGCTAATGGGACTCCAAGACGTGTTCTTTAAGCTTGGCCTTGCTTTTGACAGCCCTCAGGCTAGAGAGCTGTCAACCCGTATCTCAGAAGAGATCTACTTCAACGCTCTTTGGACTTCCACCGAACTAGCCGAAAAACATGGACCGCATTCCACCTTCAACGAAACCAGGGCCGCTAAAGGTGACCTGCAATTTGATCTGTGGGGCATAGAACCTAGCGACCCTGATCGTTGGCAAACCTTACGTGAACGCATCGCCCAACATGGACTACGCAACTCGCTGCTAGTAGCTATAGCTCCCACCGCTACCATCGCAGCCATTGCAGGCTGTTACGAATGCATTGAACCGCAAATATCTAACCTGTTCAAACGTGAAACCCTCTCAGGAGAGTTCCTACAAATCAACCGCTACCTAGTCCAAGAGTTGCAACAGCACGACATCTGGGATGAACAAATGATCTCAGAAGTTAAAAAAGCCGAAGGTTCAGTGGCCGACATTGAGCGCATCCCATCTGAGCTAAAAGCCATTTACCGCACTGCTTGGGAAATTCCACAGCGTTCACTAATCGACATGGCCGCTGCTAGAGGAGCATTTATAGACCAATCGCAGTCGCTCAACCTGTTTATGGAGTCACCCACCATTGGTAAGCTCAGTTCCATGTACTTGCACGCTTGGCAGTCAGGGTTAAAAACCACCTACTACCTAAGATCCCGACCAGCTACCCGAATTAACCAAACCACGACCAACACCTCTGCCAACACAATTGAGTTGGATGCCGAAGCAATAGCTTGCTCACTAGAGAACCCTGAAACCTGCGAGGCTTGCGAGTAATGGCACTTGTTGCAAACACCACCACTAACCTGCACCCTAACCTCGCTGCAGACCCCTCTCCCGTGTTGTCGCAAAACCCTAACTCTGCTAGAGGGCGCATATTAGATCCAGGTTTTAACCTTACCTTACGCCCAATGCGCTACCCACAGTTTTATGAAATGTACCTTGATGCTATTAAAAATACATGGACAGTAGATGAAATCGACTTTTCTGACGACTTAGTAGACTTAGAGCGTACGCTGTTACCAGCAGAAAAGCACTTGGTAAACCGGCTAGTGGCTTTTTTTGCTACAGGCGACTCCATCGTGGCTAACAACCTGGTGCTCAACTTATACCGCCACATCAACTCCCCCGAAGCAAGAATGTACTTGTCGCGCCAACTCTACGAAGAAGCCCTACATGTGCAGTTCTACCTGACTCTTTTGGACAACTACATACCCGACTTAGCCGAAAGAGAAGCCGCTTTTGCGGCTATCGACAACATTGCATCTATACGACAAAAAGCCGAGTTCTGCTTTCGTTGGATGAACTCTGTAGAGCACATCGAACAATGCAACACACCTAAACAACGCCGTCAGTTTTTATTAAACCTAATCTGTTTTGCAACCTGCATTGAAGGGCTGTTCTTCTTTGCAGCTTTTGCTTATGTGTACTTCCTGCGGTCTAAAGGTCTGTTAAACGGGCTAGCCGCTGGTACTAACTGGGTATTTCGTGACGAGAGTTGCCATATGAACTTTGCCTTAGAAGTTGTAGACACGGTGCGTGCCGAAGAACCCGAATTATTTGATACAGAACTCAGCGAACAAGTGCGCACAATGATCTGCGAGGCTGTGGACTGCGAGCATCAGTTTGCCCAAGACCTACTAGGCCAAGGTGTACCGGGCATGTCTGTTGCTGACACTCGCAGCTACCTAGAATTCGTAGCCGACCAACGTCTAATGCAGCTAGGACTGCCTAAACAGTTTGGAACTAAAAACCCATTCTCGTTTATGGAGTTGCAAGACGTACAAGAGCTAACCAACTTCTTTGAGCGCACCGTTGTTGCCTATCAGGTAGGCGTTGGCGGTGACGTAACTTTCGACGAAGACTTCTAAGCAGTAGCTTGTTGTTGCCGCTCCTCAGGCTGTAGTAGCTGCAACAAAGCGTGGGCCTCTGTGGGTGCCCACTCTGATTCTCGTAGCTTGTCGGCGGCTAACTTCAACCCAGGCACTCGTAGCAACAAGTCTTCATCGGCTGAAGCGGTGCGAGCTAAGCGCTCCAAATGCGTCAACTCTCTTTGAGCAGACTCATAAACCAGTCGTGCCATAACAATGTCTTGTTGATGTCGGCTAACTCGCAGTTCCTCATCTTCTAGCACTAGCAACTCCCGGATGAGCGCACTCAACTTAGGGTCGGCCCTGCGCAACACATTGTCAATATCTGGATACTCTAACAACGCCTCAAAAGCTTCCCAATAAAGCGGATAGTGAAACATGTCAGAAACTATCTCTTCCCAAACAGCAGTCGGTTCGTTGACTGCTAGCCATAACACTTGGCGCTCAACATTGTCGGGAGGTCGGCTGAGCGTATCGGCTTCAACTTCTGAGCGATTACCAGGATCATATGCGTTTGCCATATCAGCTGGGTGGGGCGCACCATTGTTTGGTGCATCCTGTGAACGTGACGTGCGCGTACGCGCTTTTGGTGAGCGATGGTTAGCAGCAATAGCGCGGAGTCTGTCTAAACCTCCAGCCTCGTTTTGCTGGCACACCGTAGCAATCTCCACCAAAAACAGATCTCGCACCGCTGGATCTTTTATTGGAGCAACAATCTCAGCAGCTCGTTTCGCCGCCTGCAAACGGCCTGTGGGGGTTTTAGTGTCCATTTGATCTATAGCTCGCGTAAAACGAAAACGTGGAAAAGGAATACGAGTTTGAATTGCTTTTTGCAAACGCTGCGGATCGTTCTGAGCTAAATCACCAGGATCGGCACCTTCTGGCAAATCTGCCACCTCAACTTGCACCGCGCCTTCCCACTGCAAAAACCGTTCTGCCGCATTCCCACCAGCTGTGTCAGGGTCAAAAGCTAAAACAATGCGGTTTGCATAGCGTTGCAAAATCTGCATGTGCTCGTCGGTTGCCGCAGTACCACACGTTGCCACTGCCCGTGAGATGCCCGCCTGATGAAAACCAATCACATCGGTATAACCTTCACACACAATCACCTCATCAGCATTAACGATGTCCTGTTTAGCCCAATTAAGCCCATAAAGAGTCCGCGATTTTCGATATACAGCATTGTCTACTGAGTTCTTATATTTTGGACCCTCCCCACCTGGTAGCACACGCCCACCAAAGCCCAGTGGCTTGTTGCTAGGGTCGAAAATAGGGAATAATACTCGGGCCCGAAAACTGTCTTGAATACGCCCGCTTTTGTTGCGAAACCCCAGCCCAGCATCTGCAAACACCTGAGTTGGCATTCCCGTATCTGCTCCAACCTGAAGCTCTACTGCTAACGCATCCCAGTCATCGGGAGCCCACCCCAGCTTGTAACGGCGTACCATGTCGCTGCTATAACCCCGCTGGCGAAGATAGCTTCGGGCTTGCGCGGCATCAGATGCTGTCAGCAGCCGCTGATGGTACCACTGCACCGCACGTTCAAGAGCTTCGGCTAACTTTGCTCGCTTCTGCTTGTTGATGCTCTCGTTAGGCGAGGTGTAGCGCAGCGCAATCCCCAACCGGCTAGCTAAACGCTCAACTGCATCTACAAAATCAGCATTCTCAATCTCTCGCACAAAAGTAATAGCATCACCGCTGGCTTTACAGCCAAAACAGTGGTAAACGCCCATCTCAGCATTAACCGAAAACGACGGTGTCTTCTCGGCATGAAACGGGCACAAACCTTGCCAACGGCGGCCAACCCGCTTTAGCGGAACATATTCGCTTATGAGCGCTACAATGTCGGTGGTCTCACGTACCCGGGCCACGTCTTCTTCGTGAATGGCCACGTTGCTTCCTAACTAGACGACAGCCTCAATTGAGAGGCTAAATGCTCTACCAACCGGTCAATAGGTACACGATCTTGGGTCATCGAGTCCCGGTCGCGCACTGTTACGGCTTGATCTTCCAAGCTATCAAAATCCACTGTCACACAGTAGGGTGTGCCAATCTCGTCTTGGCGGCGGTAACGACGTCCAATGGATTGGGTTATGTCATAGTCTGTCATCCACTCAGGTTGCAGCAAGCCCAACACCTCTTCAGAAACCTCTTGCAGCTCGGGTTTCTTAGATAGTGGCAACACCGCAACTTTATACGGTGCTAGACGAGGATGTAACCGCAATACCGTGCGTGTTTCCCCACGCACTTCTTCAACATCAAAAGCAGCTAACAAAAAAGCCATCATTGTGCGGGTAGCACCTGCGGCAGGTTCAATCACATGAGGACGGTAGCGCTCGTTGGCCTGTTGATCGTAGTACTCTAAATCTGCCCCAGAATGAGCTGCATGCTGGGTGAGATCGTAATCAGTGCGGTTAGCAATACCCTCTAGTTCACCCCATCCCCAGGGAAACAGATATTCCACATCTGCGGTGCCCGCTGAGTAGTGACTAAGTTCATCGGCATCATGAGGCCGCAAACGTAGCTTGTCTGCAGAAATGCCTAGCTCTTTGTACCAGTCCAGCCGCGCGTTGCACCAGTACTCAAACCACTTAACAGCCTCAGCGGGCGGCACAAAGAACTCCATCTCCATCTGCTCAAACTCTCGTGTGCGAAAGATGAAGTTGCCTGGGGTTATCTCATTGCGAAACGACTTGCCTATCTGTGCTATGCCAAAGGGTGGCTTCTTACGGACTGTGTTTAAAACGTTGGTGAAGTTGATAAACATGCCTTGAGCTGTTTCAGGGCGCAAGTAAACGTCTGCTCCCGCACCAGCTACCGGGCCAGCCTGAGTGCGAAACATCAAGTTGAACTCTTTAGCTTCACTAAATTGTCCAAGCGCCCCACAACCCGGGCATTGCTGTGGGTTTTCAAGCTGATCTTCGCGATAACGCCTGCCGCAGCTGCGACATTCCACTAAAGGATCTGTGAAGTTGGTGAGATGCCCTGATGCTTCCCACACCTGCGGGGGCGACAAAATAGAGGCATCTAGACCGACCACGTCGCTGCGAAGCTGCACCATGGTACGCCACCAAGCGTCCTTCACATTACGAAGGAGCAACACACCTAAAGGCCCGTAGTCGTAGGCGCTACGAAACCCACCGTATATCTCAGCCGACTGGTACACGAACCCTCGCCGCTTACAAAGGTTCACCACATTGTCCATCACATCAACATCTAGCGAAACGCCGCTCATGTTTTGTTCAGTCTCATCACCGCTCACGTATCGCAGGCTACCGCCCGCCGTCAGCATTTCTGACACTAAACACCGCTCCTTACCAAAAAGTTGCGAAAATTGGTAATCAAGACTTACGAAAATTAGTACTCTGAGCTTGCGAAAACTGGTAGTCGAGGCTTGCGAAAACTGGTATTATGGTAGCAATGCCTGCGACTTCTGACTACCGCCCTCGACTTGTTGACCCTCTAGTAACAACAATCTTAAGCGAATTTCCAGCCGTGATGCTGCTAGGTCCACGGGCTGTTGGAAAATCCACAACTGCTGCAAGACATGCAACCAGTGTAGTGCGTTTAGACCGACCTAACGAAGCGTCTATTTTTGCGGCTGATCCAGATGCGGCACTACAGGATTTACCCGAACCCATATTACTAGACGAGTGGCAAGAGGTGCCCTCAGTGCTAGGAGCAGTCAAACGAACAGTTGACAACAACCGGCAACCTGGCAGGTTCCTGCTTACCGGATCTGTGTACTCAGATATGCAAAGCCAAACTTGGCCAGGAACTGGTCGAGTTATACGGATCACGATGCAACCTCTAACTGTTAGCGAACAGTTAGGTTGCACATCAAAACCCTTCTTAGATCGAGTAGCAGACGGTGACGACTTGCGCACTCCAACAGACCCACCCGACATTATTGGCTATGTAGATCTTGCGCTACAAGGTGGTTTTCCTGAAGCGCTAAATGCTCGATCTCCCCAGCTGCGCTCTAGATGGATGCAAAGCTATCTAGCTCAAATGTGTACCCGCGATCCTAAAACTGTTGGGGCTAGCCCTGATCCCGTCCGCTTGCAAAGGTTCTTTGAAGCATATGCCCTCAATGCAGGCGGTATTGCCACCGACAAAACAATTTACGATGCCGCAGACCTTAATTCCAAAACAGCTACTGCGTACAAACGTCTCTTAGCAAATCTGCTTGTTGTTAATGAGCTGCCTGCATGGACATCTAACAGACTCAAACGGCTAGCGCTGGCTTCCAAACGAAGCGTGGTGGATTCAGGGCTTTGGGCTTCTACGCTCCAAATAAATCACGAAGCAGTGCGAAGCGACGGCCGACTGCTCGGACAGCTGCTTGACATCTTTGTCAGCGCTCAACTTCGAGCTGAGGTGGAAACAGCTGAAAGCAGGCCACGCTTGTATCATATGCGACAAGAACATGGGCACCATGAAGTTGACATCATCGCTGAACTCGGTGGTAGAAGAATCGTCGGAATTGAAATCAAAGCCACAAGCGCCCCGACCGCCAAAGATGCTCGTCACCTCGTCTGGTTACGAGACCAACTTGGTGACAGATTCATAGCTGGGGTGATACTAAACACCGGCCCACGACCGTTTATGCTAGATAACCGCATTATCGCTGCCCCTATCTGCACCCTTTGGGCACAATAGGAGCGCTGGGTTTGCCTAACTATGTTGCAATACAGCTTACCTGGCTAAGTTGAAGTGCTGCGAACACGTGAACCTCGCGGATAAGAGACCATGGGGTGTGGTTCTAAAAGAGGGGGTGGGGCAGCAGGTCCAGGGTCGAGGCTTACAGCTAAAGCGATTGCCTCATTTAGCGGCATAACCTCTCCCCACACCAGTGTCTCCATCACGTTTTCGTAACCTTCTTCTAGCGCCTCATATTCTCTAGTTGATGGGTCAAAGGATTTGATAGAAGCAAAACCATCTGGCGGTCTTTCCTGCCCCGTTACTGACCATGCCTCTGCGAAATGTAGTAATGCTTTACTGTCTCTTCCAATATGACCTTCAAAGTCGTCGGCTCGTCTAGCGATACAAGCTAAATCGTACACATCTCTAGCCCGCTCAGTGATATAAGAGAAGTCGCCTGATGCGCTTGTTTCTGTTTGTGCCAAAAGTTTGTTCATCGCAGTGCTACCAGGTCCAAGAGTATTGAACTCAAATCCACCTAGTTCTGGGTATGCATTCAACAAGTCGGGATCGCATATTCGTCCAATCATAGACATCACAGGGACTTTCTGGACCCATAAAGGCGACTTAACACTACAAAACGCTATATCGACACTTGCCATATTCTCTTTTTCACTATTTCTGAGTATAAAAAAATAGTGCCCAGAACTTCGACTTGATGTTTTGAAGCTGCAACCAATACTACGTCCTGTTTTTTCTGCTCCTTTCTTGCACGCATATCGCATTTTTTTATGTGTAACATCTTTTCCTGGGGATAAGAGCAAGTCGATATCTTGTGACCATCGCTGCGTAATATCCCATGCGGCAGATAAAGAAGTACCTCCATGAAAAATTATGTCACCTGCGCTTTGAGTAGAATCAGGTTGGTTAGCGTATGAATAGCCATGCGGAATCGAATCATCCCCCACTTCCAGAAACCAAGAGTGAAGCGTTTTCACTAACCAATAGTCAGCTTTGAGCATCACCTCTGAAATCCCGTATACAGCTTCAGCTTCTTTAATGATTTGTTTAAAGAGATGTGATCTATTTGATAATAAAGATTCGTTCTTTTGCCTATAGTTGTGTTGATTTCCGATCACATTTTGACGTATATCTAAAGTTTGTTTGGTTTTACTCTGTCGTTTATGGGATTTGAATGGGCAAGTATCACTATAGTTTTTGCATAATCCACCTTTTGTTGTTTTTGCTAGACAAAGCGACTTTTTTGTCATATATTGTTCAATTCATTTGGTAAATCAGCTTCTAATCTTGCCATGAGCGCATCAAAGGATTGCCACTCTTTGATAACTCCAACTGATTTTTTAGGTTGCGGTTCACCTTGAGCGGCCCACAGAAATATCTTTTTCCGAATAGGCAGCCCTTGCTTTATCCATCCAGTCGCCCAGTTGAAAGACCACATAGCCTCTTCCCAAGTTGCGTAGTTAGCGAATTCTGGATGTAACGCTGCTTCTAGTAACGTTGCTTCGTTCCAATTCAGTTTCCTGCGACGCTTATTATGCCTTTCAACGAAACGAGGGGAAGGAGAGCCATTGAAATCGGGAACAGTCAGGTTTCTGTAAGGTACCGCGATTGTTGTTTTGACTGGGACTTGTGTTGTCCACCCAATATGGTGAAGAGCGCATATACCTGCATATCCTGAACCTTGTGGGGCTATAACAGAATGCGCTAAGTGATCCAGCATTGGATGTATCCCATAGCATTCATCTCGTAGAGGTCGTTGCCTCCAGTAAATACCTGGCGAGAATCTGCCGATAATTGGCTTTTCATCTGCCACCAACCTGTTAAGTACTTTTCGCACCACATGTCTAGGCCCAGGCACAGCAGACGATCTGAACCATGTATCTGCTGGCAGTGCTTCAATCCAGTCGCGGGCAGACTGTGACAGGCTCACCTGCTCAACACTTGATGTATCGTTCATGTAGGAAGTGTACCACATCTTTGCGATACGGTTTTTTACAACCTGAATGAAAGTTTTACCTTGTATGCACGGTGTGCCCGGCAGCACATATTGTGCTTCCACCTTTTTTGTGGAGAGGTTGGTTGTAGTGTTTTTGTGTGAGCACCTGTGGACCCAGCTAATTCACCGATCATCTGATAGCCTCACACACCCAACTTGCGGGCAAAATGAGACGCTGGTTTAGCAGTCTCATTCACAATCCGAACAACCCCATCACAAAAACTCCCGATCAAAGTTTCTTTTAGCTCTAGGCATAACTCCTCCTCATAAAATATGTCTCCACGAAAAGGGGGGAAGCGCACTAATGACCAGGCTCTTGACGGTTATCAGCTTCGCTGAGACGCTCACATCTACGCCGCCAATCATCTGAAACCGAACGTTTAACCTGTGAACAGCGGCTAGGTGGTTTACGCCGCCGCCGAGCATGAGGTAGCAAAGCCCAACACTTTGCTGGCAGCTCACTGCTGTTAGACACATCCGTAACAAGCCTGGTAAATCGTTTCAGCACAAATCTGATAACCCAAACAACGTAACTCCGCTGAAATAGCGTGAGGCTATAAACGCTCACCAAGCCGATCGCTCACCTGCTCGGCAAGCTCACCATCTACAGCCAGCTTGCTTACACAACCTCGGTCGTAAAACGCTTTCGTGTAAGCTGATCTTTGAGCGGTTTGCGCGCAATACGCACCCTGAACACAACATTTCTTTTCCCTTGCAAACCGTTACCCTGCTCCTACCCAAACACTCCCCAATCTCAGCGTTGGTTAAACCCTGCCGCAACAACACCCCAACACGAACGCGCATCCACACATCCAAACGCTGTGCCATAACAAAACCCTCCACCGATAGGTTGCAGATACTTCAAACCGACCATTATGGCCGATCCGTCGCGCGACCACCGATGGAGTTCACACCTTGTTGCGGCTTGCTTCGGAGTATCCTGAAAGGTTCTAGAAGCTAGTTGTAGCTGGGGTTAGTAGAGCTTTTTTTAGCTGGGTTCGGTGAGTTGTAAAGTTTTTGTTCCTATGATTGTGCCAACCATTTTCGTGTTAGTTAGTGCTGGTCCTGTTGCTGTGATTTCACCAATTGATATTGTTATGTTTTCGTTTTCTGTGTCTTTGTCGGTTGGTGCGGTGACTTCTACTAGCGCCCAGCCTTTCACAGGGCCAACAAATGTGAGTAGCCCTGTTGTTGACACGGTTACATTAGCTGGCGAATCTGAGGTTTTTGTTAACATGAAATCAGTGCCTGCGGTGCCGCCTGTAAAGTTTAGCTGCACGGTCACTTTTTCACCGTCTAGTAAGGCTAAATCAACTCCCACCGCTATCACCGCTTTGTCGGCTGTGTTATTTTCTGTTGCTACCCCATCGCGTACCCTCACCAACACTTGCTCGCGTGTGATACCTGACACAGTCACTGGTTGTGAATGAACAGTCTCTTTGTGTTTAGCAAAATCAGTGTAAGACACTTGCAACCGCAGCAATCGTCCAGCATCAACAGTAGCAACCTGATATGTAGCTGTACCGCTTCCAGTGCCTGTTGCGGTCACCCAATTCGCACCGTTATCAGTTGATGTTTGCCACAAAAACGTTAAACCAGTCGTATCAGTTTCCTGCACATTCGGATCACCATCAGGGTCACCATCCAAACTGCCAAAACTCATTGTAGTACGCCCTGCTAACGCGAACCCGTTCACCATCACCTTAGCACCACCTTCATTCACATTAGTCACATTCACTGCCACCGGCTGAGACACAGCGACCTGCGTGGAACTATCAGGCCCAGCCGATGAAGCCACTACAACCAACCGAACTTGCCTATGCGAATACAAAGCTTCATAATCTAAACCAGAACCAGTGTAAGAAATCTGCCCAGAAGACGCATTAATACTAAAACCTGACGGTGAGGGTGAGTCTGCAAGCGAATATGTAACACTATCACCATCAACATCAACAGCAGTCACAGGTGACCCCACCGGAATAGGTGTTGTTGAACCGTCACTGTTTTCAGCAATCATCAAATCAGACGGCAGCTTATTAAACACTGCCACAGAACCATCACGATTATCATCAGTCACAGTCACCGACACAGCAGGCACAGCCACTTTATCATAAGTAAAAGCAACGTTTTCATCAAAAGCCCCCACATCAAAAGCCACCACATCAAACACAAGCTGCCCAGTCCGCCCACTCTGATTCACCTTATCATCATCCACACCTCGCACATACACAGTTTGCGGTGTACCCCAATTATTATCACCAAACACTAACTGAGTAGAAAAACCAAACGGCCCCCCCGCCTGATGACTTACCCGCAAAACCGACTTATCACTCACAGTAACATTCACACCCACACACAGATCAGCAAACACCTCCACACACCGCACCGCAGCACCCAACACCACAGTAAAACTATCCGTATCAGAACCATCCTCTTTCACAGACAACGCACTAACACCCGAAACAATCACACCCGCAGTACTACCAGGATCAACAATCCTCACCACAACCGCAGTATCAATGCCTGAAGCACCACCGTCTAGGTTCGTACCCGAATTCGCGTTGAGTGTGCCGAGGTTGATATCAACCGTTTCACCTTCTGACTCAACATTGTCATCAGTGGTAGCTGACAACGTGATCGTCACCGTCTTAGCCGCGGTAGCACTACCCGTGAACGTCACAGTAGCGGTACCGCTGTTGAGGTTCGCGCACGTCACACCCATAGGCAACGGACTCTCACACGCCAACATGTAATCAGTACCCCGAGTCGCTACGCCAGTACCAGATGCAAACGTGAGCGGCACCGCCAACACCTCACCGCTCACCAGCGCACGACCCAACGTCAGCGTGTAATCAAGTGTGCCACTTTCAGAGAGGGTAGCACCAGCGTCACGAGCCAACGTAACAGTAGTCGCGTCGTTGTCAGTTACGTTCACCGACGCAGCATTAGCACTACTACTTACTGTGTAACCGGTGCCTGTTTGCACGGTGGCAGTAACCGTGCCGTTAGGCTCATCGGTGCTATCAACTGTGGTGTTAACGGTGAGCTTGGCTGTAGTCTGGTTAGCGTTAATAGTAACCGTCTGGTTGCTTTCATCTGCGGTAGTCACATAATCCGCGCCGTTAGAGGCATCAGCCACCGCTACTGTCACAACAAGATTGCTTGTCGGCGCGGGATCAGCAGTAACCGTAAACGTAGCTGCCGTGCCTTCGGTGACCGGTGACGTGTCCGCAGCAATCGAAATCACCGGGTCGGCCGAGCTCACATCATCATCAGTTACAGTCAACGTTAACGATGTGCCGCTAGTAGTGAACCCGGGTGGGGCTGCGCCCGGGGTTACGGTTAGTGTTTCAGCAGATTCCGTGGTTTGGTCTTCAACCGTTGAAACCGTGACCGTAGCTGAGGATTGACCGAACGGAACAGTCACCGACGCTGGCAGCGGATCAAACTCAGCCGCACTGCTACCAGTACCATGCGTGTAAGTGAGCGGTATCGTAACCGGACCGGTCACCCCGTCAGGCAACGCTACTTTGAACGTGTAGTCATCACCTTCGGTGACACTGGCGGTGCTTAGCGCTTTGTCATCAGTGTCAGTAAAAGAAACCTGCCATGCAGTGGCATCATCATCGGTGATCAACACCCGCGTAGTAGCATCATCACGCGTAGCGGGGTCTTCATCGTCGTAAGGAACTAAAAGAAGACCTTGCGACTCAACCCACCCAAGAGCATCAGGTTCGAAAGTAACTTCTACTTGCTCATGATCAGCATCATCTTCAACATGTTGGGGAGAAGTTCCCGCTTCTTGAGCGGTAGACGTAAACGTCAACGTCGCCCGCTGAACAGTATCAGTATCTGAACCCCTAAACTTCAGCTCATAACCATCGTCACGTATTCCTGAGGTCACGCCTTCACCCGAAACCGCTACCCTGAAATACAACAGAACATCATTAGTCCCCTTTGGACCCACCAATAAGGCACCACTCGGGAACGTTTCCTTGTCATCCAAGTTCACTACAACCGTCGCGAACTCGCCATCAGCCAGCGCACGCGACAACTCAACAACCACATTTGTTTGACTATTATCCCCACTACTAATACTGCCATCAATCACACCACCACCACGCAAACGCACCGAGATTTCTTCATTATTGGCTGGATCATCCAACGTCAACGAAAGCGAACCAGAACCAGTCACAGCCTCAGCAAAACCTTTCGCAGTTAACTTTGGAGAACCAGAAACAGACGTAGCCGGCACACTTACCACCAACGTCTCATCAACCTCATTACTATCTTCTTTATACGTAACAAAAACAAAAGCCAACTGTGACGCTGAAACCCCACCAGTGAACATCACAAAAGACTCATCAGCATCCGAAAAATCACCAAACGTCACACCAGGCAACGCCACCGGTGGGGTCATCACAGTAAACGACTCACCAAGCGTCGCACCCGAAAACACTACCGGCACCTTCAACGACTCACCAGACACCAACGCGCGGCTCAAAGCAAAATTCAATACTGTACTGTTCAGCCTACCCTGAGTATGCCTCAACACATTTAACGCACCTTCCGGCGACAACAACGTCACCGTCGTAGCATCATCATCAGTAATACGAATACTCGTGCCAGTAAAAGTGAGACTGCCAGAAGTACCGCTAATCGACAAAAACTCTTCAGGTTCATCGGTACTATCATCATCCGGTGTCAACGTGAACATCACCGACCCCGACGCTGCGCCTGCAGCAATAGTGATCGTCTGATCTGCCACTGTTGTGTAATCAGTGCCCTCGGTGGCGGTGTCACTGCTAGCGCCAACTGTTACTGTCACGGTCTGGGTTGTGGCGAAACGGGTGTTGCCGTTTATCGTAGCGGTTACCCGCACGGTTTTCGCGCCACCACCTTCGCTAATCGCACCCTGAACGCCGTTAGCGCTAGTATCAGCATCAACCGACAGCGTGATTGCTGTTGGGGCGGCATCATTATCGGTAATCGTTACTTCTGCGCTTGATGGACTGCCCGCACGGTAGCCATCAGGCAACGTACCGAACCCTAACGTGAGCGTCTCTGCGTTTTCATCAATATTGTCGTCGGTAGCAGTGAACGTGAGCGTGCCTGCGGTGTTGCCTGCTGTGATGGTGATATCGCCGTCGTTTGACAACGTGAAATCATTAGCAACCGCACTACCATTCAAGGTAGCACGCACCGGAATCGTCACACCACCCGACGGTGCAGCCGATTCTAGTGTTGCTGTTACTGTGAGCGTGCCGCCCTCAGTTACGCTGCCACTGTTGTTCACGGTTAACGTGACTGGCACATCATCAGCAGCGGGATCGTTGATTGTCACCGCAGCAGCTCTGTCACGACCCCGAGCGCCACCGCCAAGGTTCGTACCCGAACTCGCGTTCAACGTGCCCAAACCAACATCAACCGTTTCACCACTCGGCTCAGCAGTTTTATCAGCGGTAGCAGTGAGCGTGATCGTCACCGACCTCGCCGCGCTGTCGCTACCAGTGAACGTGACCATGGCGGCACCAACGTTGAGATTCGCGCATGTCACACCGGTAGCTGACGCGCACGCCAAAGTGTAATCGGTGTTGCGGGTAGCGGTACCGGTGCCACGGCTAAAGGTGAGCGGTACCGCCAGTGTCTCATCTGTCACTAACGCTCGGCTTAATGTGAGCGTGTACACCAGCGAAGAACCCTCAACGAGCGTGCTGCCAGCAGCCCGACTGAGCGTGACCACCGTAGGCAGATTGTCGGTGACTTTTACTGAGGCTGTGTTAGCGGAACTATCAACCGTGTAACCAGCACGGGTTTGCAACGTTGCTGTTACTGTGCCGTTAGGTTCATCAACACGGTCACCCAACGTGTCCAAACGATACGTCCCAGTACCGTCGGTGCCGACCACAACGAGTTTGTTACCACCCTCACTAGCTGCCGGTAGATAATCGCCGCCACCCGTCGCGTCAGCCACAGACACATACACACGCAATACAGAGGTTGGCGCCGGCTTTGCGGTGATCGTAAACGTCGCTGTGCCAGCCTCCACTACCGACGAGCTGTCTGCGGTGATCGACAACTCTGGAACAACAACCCGGTCCCTGATCGTCACCTCCCCAGCCCTATCACGACCCCGAGCGCCACCATCAAGATTCATACCCGAACTGCTGTTTAGCGTGCCCAAGTTGATATCAACTGTTTCACCGCCAGTTTCACGAGTAGTGTCAGCGGTAGCGGTCAACGTGAGCGTCACCTCTTTCGCAGCGCTGTCGCTACCTGTGAATGTCACCGACGGTTGGCGAGTACCAAGACTGGCGCACGTCACACCCGAAGGTAACGGATTCTCGCACGCTAACGTGTAATCATTAAGCCTGCTACTACCCGAAGTTCGTAACGGCACCACCAACGACTCATTAGCCACCAAAGCTCGACCCAACGTCAACTTATAATCCAACGAAGAACCCTCAACAAGTGAGGTTCCCGCTTCACGCGTTAACGACACCCGAGTAGGGTCACTATCAACCAGCCTGATAGTCGCACCGGTGAACGTCAGGTTACCAACCGGCTCACCGATAACACTAATTAACTCGGCTGGTTCATCTGTGGCATCTTTTTTAGGTGCCACAACAAACGTAACCGAACCCGACAGCGACCCAGCAGTAATAGTGATCGTCTGATCCGCCACACGCTCATAATCAGTGCCCTCAGTGGCGCTATCTGAGCTAGCACCCACCGTTACCGTCACCGTCAGATCCCTATCTAAACGTATCGCACCGTCGATTGTGGCAGTCACCCGCACCGTTTTCGCACCAGCACCCTCAGGTATTGACCCCTCCTGCACATCCTTCGTGCTAGTGTCAGCGTCAACACTCAGTGTGATCGCAGACGGTGCAGTGTCGGTAATAGTTACCACCCTGGTACCTGAACCTGTCACCCCGCCAGTCACATTCGTCGGCCGCGAATCATTATTCAGCTCACTGCCATCCAACCTCACTTCCACCCGCTCATCGTTAGGATCAGCATCGGCCACAGATGCTGCTGGGGTGAACGTCAACGTCGCTCTCTGAGCACCCTTACCAGACAACGTCACCACCAGCCTCACCTGATTCCCGTACCTACTCGCCCGCACCAAAGAATCAACATCAACAGTGGTGCCAGTACCAGCCACAGCCCAGTCAAGCAGCGCTGTTTGTGGCAGCAAATCAGGCAAAAACCGTCTACCAGTAACCAACGGCGCACCAGTCGGACTCACCACAAACAACGGCACCTGCACCACCTCACCAGCCACCAACGCCCGACCCAACGACACCGTCACCTCAGCACTAGTAGACGCATCACCCTCAGCAACAGTCCCACCACCAGACACAGTCACCGTGGTCGCGTCATCATCTATCACAACTACTTCTAACGTTGCTGTTGGCACACTGGCCGCATACACCGGTGATGTGCCACCCGTAGAGGCCACAGCATGCGTCACCTGCACAACTTGGTCTGCGGTGTCACTTGTGTCGTTTTTACCGGTGAGGGTTACTTGTTGAGGTGTTGACCAATCATCGACAGTGAACGTTAACGTTTCACCGGTAGTAACAGTCAACGCTGTTGTCGTGTGTGACGCGACTGTGACGGTAACCGTTTCATTTGCCACCGGTGCCACCGCTAAGCGCACATCATAGGTTAACGTGCCCCCGTTCTCAGCCACTTCAGCGTCCCCGCTTAACGTGAGACGCACACCAATATCATCATCAACCAACGAAACCTTCTGCGAGGTAGCTAACGTGCTACCACCACTACGAGTACCCGCACACGTACCTGAACAAGCGCCACCAGCCAAACCAACCGACCGCATAAACCCATCACCAGCCTTCGGGGTAGCAACATCAGAACGATCTGCAATGCTCAGCGTTAACTGTTCACTCATAGAGTCGCTATCAGCCAAAGCCGAAATTGTGATTGTTGCCTCAGCAGCCGACGGACCAGTAAACGTAACCTCACCTAAACCCTGCGCCACCGCATAAGTCACACCGTTTCCGGCCACCGCCAACGAGAAATCAGTACCCAAAGTCGCACCCGCAGCCTTGAGCGGCACAATCAACGTTTCACCCGCAACCAACGCCCTGCCTAGCTTGAGACGCAACGCCGCAGTGTCTGCCGTGACAGCCTCAGTCGCAACCGAATCCACCGTTGACGCTTGCAACAGTTCCACCGACGTTGGGTCGTCATCAATAACACGGAACGGTATAGAGGGCACCACCAAAGACGTGACCTCTGTTAGATCCTTGCCAGGATCAGTACCCCTGTAAGTTGCGTCGTACTCAACCACCTTCCACGTGATCGTACCAGCATGAGTACCACCCGCAACATCAGCAGTGTCATAACGATTAGCTGTCACATATTGTGTCAATGTCTGCGCATTCTCAGAAGCAAAAAACGTTAACGCAGGCACACTAACAAACGGCTGCTCAACACCGGCCACCGTCAACTTCAAATCAACCGAAGGCACCAACACAACCGACTTTGACTGGCCCGCAGGCAACGTGACCGTAAACGAATCACGGTTAGCACTACGATTCTCACGCGTGGCACGCTCCAACATCGTGAGCACACCACCCTCCACCGTTACCGTCACACCACTGTCCTCGGTTAGCACGACAGGATCATCATCGGCAATAATGATCTCTGCGCTAGCACGGCTACCCGCCATGTAACCATCAGGCAAATTACCTAACTCCAACGTTAAAGTTTCATCACCTTCACCCTCAGAATCATCGGTGGCTGTTAACTCCAACGTGCCAAACGTTTGACCCTCAGCAATACTAATAGTACCAGCAAACCTGTAATCACTAGCCTGCGCTTTGCCGCCAGCCCGCACACCCACCGGAATCTCCACACCACCCACAGGCGCAGGCTCGGCAAGCGTAGCCGTTATCGTCAACTTTTCTCCCTCAGCAACCGTGCTACCACTCACACTCAACTGCACAGCCACACCCACACCAGGATCGGTAATCGTCAACGCAGCAGCGTTGTTAATGCTCGAAGCACCACCATCAAGGTTCGTACCCGAATCACCGTCGAGAGCACCCAACCGAATGTTCACGGTTTCACCACTAGGCTCGTCAGTATCATCCGCAATAGCAGACAACGTAAACTTCACCGACTGCGCCGCACCACCACCAGTGAACGTCACCGTAGCTTTAGCCGTACCAAAACCAGCACAAACAACACCCGCAGGCAACGGACTCTCACACGCCACCGTAAAATCAGCTTTACGGGTAGCACTGCCCCTAATCGTAACAGGCACAGCCAACGCCTCACCATCCACCAACGCACGACCTAATGTGAGCGTGTAATCAAGTGTGTTGCCTTCAGTGACACCGCCAGCCTCGCGAGTGAGCGTGACGGTAGTGGGATCGTTATCGGTGATACGAATGGTTTTACCAGTCAAGGCGAGGCTGCCGGAGGTGCCAGATATTGACAACTCTTCGGTGGGTTCGTCGGTGGTGTCGTTCGTTGGTGTGAGCGTGAACGTCACATTGCCGATTGCTGCGCCTGCTGCGATAGTGATCGTTTGATCCGCCACTGTTGTGTAATCAGTACCCTCGGTGGCGCTGTCACGACTAGCGCCTACTGTAACTGTCACGGTCTGGGCTGTAGCGAAACGAGTGCTACCGTTCACCGTGGCGGTTATCTGCACTGTTTTAGCACCACCACCCTCGCTTACCGCACCTTGGTTACCGTTTGCGCTGGTGTCAGCGTCCACTGTCAAGGTGATGCCTGTTGGGGTGGCATCGTCGTCGGTGATGGTGATAGTGGTTGTGTTGGTGGTGCCGAGGGTGTAGGCGTTATCAGCAGTAATCGTCACAATAATGGTTTCGTCATCATCGTCAATGTTGTCGTCGGTGACAACCACGTCAAAAGTTGTGCTATTCGCGTTCGCGACGATAGTTGCAGTGCCAGTCAACGCTGTGTAGTCGGTACCAGATTTGGCAGTGCCGGTGGCAGAGTAGTTGACTGTAAGGTTAGTTGACGGTGCAGGTGACGCGTTTATCGTCACCGTGACAGTGCGATTAGCTGACGCTTCGGTAGCTGTGTAGGTGGCAGCAGCGAACTGAACAGTAGGTTTGACTGTTGCTTCTAGGGTGAATGGTGGCGAGAGGGCGTAGAACGGTAGTCCGGTTTTGTTTGTGCCGCCGTCGCTGCGGAAAAACCCGCTGCTCAACGTACCAAAATTAGTACCCAACTCGCCTGTGCCAACAACCTGTGCGCTGCCTAACTCGAAACCGTTGCGACGATTACCGCCAGCAGCAGTTCCTGTGTAGTAACTCTGGAAACTCGCATCAGCAGACAAATCAGTAACAGTGCCGTCCTCGTTGGTGGGGCTGTTGTCATCGTCCCAGGTGTTGTCCCAGAAATCGCTGTAGTTATCAGCGGCTTTGTGACCGTCAAGCCAATAGATGGCCTCGCCTGTCCCGTCATCGGTGACATCAGCATCGTTATGGGTGTCGGCGTCTACGGTTGGTGTGCTGGCTACTGCTCGGAAGAAACCTGCATAAGGCACCAAACTGGCGAGACTTGAAGTTGCGGCATGGGAGCGCACGAACCCGTCGTACACAGCTATGTCAGCCGAGGTGGCATCGCGTGAACCTGACGTGGCGAACAACAGTCGGAATGTGCCACCGCCAGACACCCCAGACGGTTTGAGCGCCCAATCAGCTGGCACTTCCACAGCCCCGGTTTCATCGTCTAGGATCGCGAACCCGACCGGTCCACCAGAAGGTGTTTCAATCGTCACGTTCGTGCCCGACGGTGCCAGCGCACCAGTTCCGTAATCTACTGTTACGTACGGCTGAGTACGGTCCGTGTTGTTTACCGCGGTGAAGCGCAAAACAGCTTGCGAAGCTCCCGCCGCTAGTTGCAACGCCGGGTTCTGTGTGCTGTGCGGTGAGGCGGTGAGCAAACTCACCCCGGTTTGTGATGACGGCTGCAACGCCCAAGTGAAATCATCAGTCACGGTCGCACCGGTTAGGGTCAACGGGACAGTCACCGTCTCAGAACCAGTCAACGGTCGCTCCAAAGCCACGACGATGTCTTTGCTGCCAGCGTTCTCGGCTATATCACCCGCAGCGGCCACCAAACGCACCGCGACCTTACCGTCATCATCGAAAATCGGTAGGAACACTTTCTCAGCAACAAAGCTAGGCTCACCCGGCTGACCAGTTTTGATGAGGAGATAGAGGCTTAACTGTTCCGTTGGCTCATCGTTGCTGTCATTGGTAGGTGTCAACGTGAACGTGGCAGACCCGCTCGCCTGGTTAGCGTTGATAGTAATAACATTCACACCTTTAAGAACTGTTTTACCGTCAACAACAGTAGAGGTCTGATCGACCACCTCAGCGTAATCAGTGCCCTCTACCGCTGTGTCATCTCTGTCACCCACAAACAACTCAAAACTCACATCATCTGCGAACCTTGTGTCACCGACTATTGTGGCAGTGACTTTCACTTTCTTAGCGCCACCACCCTCACGTATAAAGGTTTGTGTACCAGCAGTGTCAGCATCAGCATCAAAACTCAACTGAAGCTGTGTTACTAACTCATCATCATCAACAATCACCACCTCCGCGGCGCGTTCTATAAACACATTCGCTTCCACCACACCCACAACTACACCAGACGAGGTACCCGAAACAGACAACAC
Organism: Candidatus Poriferisocius sp.; assembly: GCA_965221865.1. Lineage (GTDB taxonomy): Bacteria > Actinomycetota > Acidimicrobiia > Acidimicrobiales > Bin134 > Poriferisocius. The sequence goes on along the minus strand of OZ244918.1, from coordinate 2,283,466 downwards.
CTCAACCTTTTCATCGGTATTGTCAACTTTCGGAGTCAAAGTAAAATCAGCAAAACCAGACGACTCCCCCGCCGCAATAGTCACCGTCAAAGGGTCAACAGTGTCATAATCAGTACCCTCGGTAGCGCTATCACCGTCGTCGCCCACCGTCACAGCAACCGTCTGATCAGTAGCAAACGTTCCCCCACCAACCACCGACGCAGTAACACGCACCGTCTGCGCTCCACCAGACTCAGACACCCGCTGCGACCGGCTATAGGTATCAGGATTCACAGCAACACTCAAAGCCACCGCATCATCATCAGCAATAGTCACCGACACAACATCAGACAAACCAGCCACAAAACCAGCAGGCAAATCACCTAACTCCACCGCTAACACTTCCGCGAACTCAACCACAGCATCATCAACCGCCGACAACGTCAACGAACCCGACGTAGCACCCTTAGCAACAGTAATAGACGGCCCCGACACCGTATAATCATCGCTGCTCGCAGCCCGCGCGAACGTAGCACTCTTACACAACTCAATCTCAACCACCCGAGAATCAGCCAAAGTAGTCTGACGCTTCTTAGCAGGCAACCCATCAACCGGGGTACTCCTACACAACCCGTCCTGGGTACCCGCAAACGTCAACACATTCACAGGAAACACCAACTCCGCCGCAGCAGCCGACGCCAACTCGACAGTAATTGTTAACGTGCCACCCTCAACCACAACACCGCTGTTGCTAGCTTTCAGATTTACTTCCACATCAGTAGACGGCTCAACAATCTTAAGCACCGCAGCCTCATCAACCCCAGCCACCACAACACCATCACCAAGACCAGTGGGCACCAACGTACCAACACCAAGATCCACCGTTTCACCACTGGTTTCAACAGAATCGTCTTTGTGAGCATCAAGCCTGATATTTATAGCCTTAACCGCGTTAGCAACACCCGTGAACGTGACCGTTGGAGTAGTACCAAGATTCGTACACTCGACACCAACAACCCTCTGACAAGTCAACGCAAAATCACCAGTAGCCTCAACAGCAGGAACCTCACCAACAGCAGGCTTAGCAGCCACACCCAACGTTGCGTCACCACCAACAGTCAACGGCACCACAAGCTTCCCACCCGCTGGTAACGGCCGGTCAAGAACAAGACGATACGAAACACTACCCCCCTCAGCAACAGAACCACCTGACACCCGTGAAAGAGTAACCTTAGAAACGGGCGGCGCCTTAATAGTCAAATCTACTGACACCGCTGACAGATAATCTTTGAAAGCATTCTTATCAGTGTCTACAACCTGCAACAACCCAACACTAGGAGACTCACCAACAGAAGGATCAACACTCACAGTCACAACACGATCAGCATCAAACCCATCACCTGAATACGCCAACGTGATCTCCACCGAACGATGCTTAAAACTCAACGGCAAACCCAACTCGGCTGAACCATCAACCTCATCCAACAACACCACATCACTAATCGACACACCCGCAGGCGCTCCCACCAACCTAAACAATTTCTTCGCCGCAGCAGTCAACACATCATTAGTACTGTCATAATAACTAGAACTGGTATCAAAGAAACTCGCGAACTTCGGCCGCAACACAACCTTCGCACCATTCAAGCTCGCCGCAGCCACCGACGACGGCACCAACACCAACAGCGGCGACTCAGGCTCAAAATCAGTAATCGTCAACACACCCGCGTTATCGGTACCCGCAGCGCCACCATCAAGACCCGTACCCGAATTCGCATTCAACACACCCAAACCAATATCAACTGTTTCACCATCACCCTCATCAACGCTATCAACAGCAGCAGTTAGCGTGATCGTCACAGCATCAACAGCAGTACTACCACCAGTGAACGTAACCGTCGCGCTACCACTGTTAAGGTTCGCGCAAGCAACACCGATAGCCGACGCGCACTTCAACGTGTAATCAGTACCCCGAGTAGCGGTACCACTACCACTGCTGAAAGTTAGCGGCACAGCCAACGCCTCACTTGCCACCAACGCACGACCTAATGTGAGCGTGTAGACGAGTGTGCTGCCTTCAGTGACACCGCCAGCCGCGCGAGTGAGCGTGGCCGTGGTCGGGTCGTTATCGGTGATACGAATGGTCTTACCAGTCAAGGCGAGGCTGCCGGAGGTGCCAGATATTGACAACTCTTCGGTGGGTTCGTCGGTGGTGTCGTTCGTTGGTGTCAGCGTGAACGTCACCGAACCCGACTCTGCGCCTGCAGCAATAGTAATAGTCTGATCTGCCACTGTTGTGTAATCAGTGCCTTCGGTAGCAGTGTCGCTGCTGGCGCCGACTGTAACTGTCACGGTCTGGGCTGTAGCGAAACGAGTCGCACCGTTCACCGTGGCGGTTATCTGCACTGTTTTAGCGCCACCATTTTCGCTCACTGCACCCTGAACGCCATTGGTGCTAGTGTCAGCGTCCACTGTCAAGGTGATGCCTGTTGGGGTGGCATCATCGTCGGTGATAGTGATAGTTGTTGCTTTGGTGGTGCCAAGCGTGTAGGCGTTATTGGCTGTGAGCGTCACAATAATGGTTTCGTCATCATCGTCAATGTTGTCGTCGGTGACAACCACGTCAAAAGTTGTGCTATTCGCGTTCGCTACGATAGTGGCTGTGCCAGTCAACGCTGTGAAGTCGCTACCAGAAGTAGCAGTACCAGTAACAGCATAGTTGATCGTAAGTTCAGCCGTCGGTGCTGGTGATGCGTTTATGGTTACTGTGACAGTGCGGTTAGTTGAAGCTTCTGTAGCTGTGTAGGTGGCAGCAGCGAACTGAACAGTAGGTTTGACTGTTGCTTCTAGGGTGAATGGTTGCGAGAGGGCGTAGAACGGTAGGCCGGTTTTGTCTGTGCCGCCGTCGCTGCGGAAGAACCCGCTGCTCAACGTGCCGAATGTGGTGCCTAGCTCGCCTGTGCCAACAACCTGTGCGCTGCCTAACTCGAAACCGTTGCGACGATTACCGCCAGCAGCAGTTCCTGTGTAGTAACTCTGGAAACTCGCATCAGCAGACAAATCAGTAACAGTGCCGTCCTCGTTGGTGGGGCTGTTGTCATCGTCCCAGGTGTTGTCCCAGAAATCGCTGTAGTTATCAGCGGCTTTGTGACCGTCAAGCCAATAGATGGCCTCGCCTGTCCCGTCATCGGTGACATCAGCATCGTTATGGGTGTCGGCGTCTACGGTTGGTGTGCTGGCTACTGCTCGGAAGAAACCTGCATAAGGCACCAAACTGGCGAGACTTGAAGTTGCGGCATGGGAGCGCACGAAACCGTCGTACACACCTATGTCAGCCGAGCTAGCATCACGCGAACCAGACGTAGCGAACAACAAACGGAATGTGCCACCGCCAGACACCGCAGACGGTTTGGGAGCCCAATCAGCTGGCACTTCCACAGCCCCGGTTTCATCGTCTAGGATCGCGAACCCGACCGGTCCACCAGAAGGTGTTTCAATCGTCACGTTCGTGCCCGACGGTGCCAGCGCACCAGTTCCGTAATCTACTGTTACGTACGGCTGGGTGCGGGTCGAGTTGTTTACCGCAGTGAAGCGCAAAACAGCTTGCGAAGCATCCGTAGCTAGCTGCAACGCCGGGTTCTGGGTACTGTGCGGTGAGGCGGTGAGCAAACTCACCCCGGTTTGTGATGACGGCTGCAACGCCCAAGTGAAATCATCAGTCACGGTCGCACCGGTTAGGGTCAACGGGACAGTCACCGTCTCAGAACCAGTCAACGGACGCTCTAACACAACTCTTACATCTTTACTGCCACCATTCTCGGCTATATCACCCGCAGCAGCAACCATCGCCACAGAAACCTTACCATCATCATCGAAAATCGGTAGGAACACTTTCTCAGCAACAAAGCTAGGCTCACCTGGCTGACCAGTTTTGATGAGGAGATACAGGCTTAACTGTTCCGTTGGCTCATCGTTGCTGTCATTGGTAGGTGTCAACGTGAACGTGGCAGACCCGCTCGCCTGATTCGCTTTGATAGTAACAACGTTGACACCCTTCAACACTGTTTTACCGTCAACAGTAACAGAACTCTGATCGACCACCTCAGCGTAATCAGTGCCCTCTACCGCTGTGTCACCGCTGTCACCCACAAACAACTCAAAACTCACATCATCTGCGAACCTTGTGTCACCGACTATTGTGGCAGTGACTTTCACTTTCTTAGCGCCACCACCCTCACGTATAAAGGTTTGTGTACCAGCAGTGTCAGCGTCAGCATCAAAACTCAACTGAAGCTGTGTTACTAACTCATCATCATCAACAATCACCACCTCCGCGGCGCGTTCTATAAACACATTCGCTTCCACCACACCCACAACTACACCAGACGAGGTACCCGAAACAGACAACACCTCAACCTTTTCATCGGTATTGTCAACTTTCGGAGTCAAAGTAAAATCAGCAAAACCAGACGACTCCCCCGCCGGAATAGTCACCGTCAAAGGGTCAACAGTGTCATAATCAGTACCCTCGGTAGCGCTATCACCGTCGTCGCCCACCGTCACAGCAACCGTCTGATCAGTAGCAAACGTTCCCCCACCAACCACCGACGCAGTAACACGCACCGTCTGCGCTCCACCAGACTCAGACACCCGCTGCGACCGGCTATAGGTATCAGGATTCACAGCAACACTCAAAGCCACCGCATCATCATCAGCAATAGTCACCGACACAACATCAGACAAACCAGCCACAAAACCAGCAGGCAAATCACCTAACTCCACCGCTAACACTTCCGCGAACTCAACCACAGCATCATCAACCGCCGACAACGTCAACGAACCCGACGTAGCACCCTTAGCAACAGTAATAGACGGCCCCGACACCGTAAAATCATCGCTGCTCGCAGCCCGCGCGAACGTAGCACTCTTACACAACTCAATCTCAACCACCCGAGAATCAGCCAAAGTAGTCTGACGCTTCTTAGCAGGCAACCCATCAACCGGGGTACTCCTACACAACCCGTCCTGGGTACCCGCAAACGTCAACACATTCACAGGAAACACCAACTCCGCCGCAGCAGCCGACGCCAACTCGACAGTAATTGTTAACGTGCCACCCTCAACCACAACACCGCTGTTGCTAGCTTTCAGATTTACTTCCACATCAGTAGACGGCTCAACAATCTTAAGCACCGCAGCCTCATCAACCCCAGCCACCACAACACCATCACCAAGACCAGTGGGCACCAACGTACCAACACCAAGATCCACCGTTTCACCACTGGTTTCAACAGAATCGTCTTTGTGAGCATCAAGCCTGATATTTATAGCCTTAACCGCGTTAGCAACACCCGTGAACGTGACCGTTGGAGTAGTACCAAGATTCGTACACTCGACACCAACAACCCTCTGACAAGTCAACGCAAAATCACCAGTAGCCTCAACAGCAGGAACCTCACCAACAGCAGGCTTAGCAGCCACACCCAACGTTGCGTCACCACCAACAGTCAACGGCACCACAAGCTTCCCACCCGCTGGTAACGGCCGGTCAAGAACAAGACGATACGAAACACTACCCCCCTCAGCAACAGAACCACCTGACACCCGTGAAAGAGTAACCTTAGAAACGGGCGGCGCCTTAATAGTCAAATCTACTGACACCGCTGACAGATAATCTTTGAAAGCATTCTTATCAGTGTCTACAACCTGCAACAACCCAACACTAGGAGACTCACCAACAGAAGGATCAACACTCACAGTCACAACACGATCAGCATCAAACCCATCACCTGAATACGCCAACGTGATCTCCACCGAACGATGCTTAAAACTCAACGGCAAACCCAACTCGGCTGAACCATCAGCCTCATCCAACAACACCACATCACTAATCGACACACCCGCAGGCGCTCCCACCAACCTAAACAATTTCTTCGCCGCAGCAGTCAACACATCATTAGTACTGTCGTAATAACTAGAACTGGTATCAAAGAAACTCGCGAACTTCGGCCGCAACACAACCTTCGCACCATTCAAGCTCGCCGCAGCCACCGACGACGGCACCAACACCAACAGCGGCGACTCAGGCTCAAAATCAGTAATCGTCAACACACCCGCGTTATCGGTACCCGCAGCGCCACCATCAAGACCCGTACCCGAATTCGCATTCAACACACCCAAACCAATATCAACTGTTTCACCATCACCCTCATCAACGCTATCAATAACAGCCGAAAGCGTGATCGTCACAGCATCAACAGCAGTACTGCTACCAGTGAACGTCACCGTCGCACGACCACTGTCAAGGTTCGCGCAAGCAACACCGATAGCCGACGCGCACGCCAACATGTAATCAGTACCCCGAGACGCAACACCACTACCACTGCTGAAAGTGAGCGGCACAGCCAGCGCCTCATCTGCCACTAACGCACGACCCAATGTGAGCGTGTAATCCAGTGTGCTGCCTTCAGTGATGCTGCTACCAGCATCGCGAGCAAGTGTGACGGTAGTGGCATCATCATCTGTCACCGTGACTGTGATGTCACGGTCCGGTAACGCATGATATTTAGCATCTTGAGCTGACACATCATGGGTTATCGTCGCTGAGCGAGACCCACCAGTGTTATCCACACTATCATCCACACCGGTAACAGTGATCGTCTTCGCACTGTTCCAATCAGACGCAGTGAACGCAACTGCATTCGTGCTCAGCTTCACCGGACCGCTCGCCCGCAAACCTATTGACACGATGGCAGTGGGCTGCGTGTTCAACTTCACCGTATAAGTATCAGTACCACCGTTTTCAGCTACCGAAGTGGAACCTGACGTTTGTGTGATAGTGAACCCGACACTGTCATCATCGGTGACGGTCACTTCTAAGGGTACATCCTTGAGTCCGTTGTAATCAGTATCGGACGAACTCACAGCATGAGTTAGGGTGACGGTGCGCTTATCACCCGTGTTGTCTAAATCATCATCAACACCAGTCACTGTCACCGTCTGAGGCTCATCCCAGTTTGTGGTTGAGAACGTAAGAGTTGTAGGTGAAGTAGTCGCAGCAGTTGGCGTGTCTGAAGTGATCGTCACCGTCACATTGTGGGTAGGCTCCGAACCCAACTTGACAGTGTACGTATCAGTACTACTACCGTCCTCAGGCACCGACGTGCTAGCTGGTGTGCCGGTCTCGGTGATAACCAAACCAACAAAACCAGCATCGGCCACCGTCAGCACAAACGACTGATTGGCACCCGTGAACGCAGGCAGCACACTACCAAACGTCACCGTCAACGTCTCAGCAGATTCCAGTGCTTGGTCTTTGAGCGTTGAAATTGTGACTGTTGCCGAGGATTGACCGACCGGAATAGTCACCGACGCTGGCAAACCGTCAGCAGCAAAATCGGCCACACTACTACCAGTACCGTGGGTGTAGGTGAGCGGTATTGTCACCGGCCCGGTCACCCCATCAGGCAGCGTTACGTTGAACGTGAAGTCATCGCCTTCATCAACACTCGCAGCGGTCAAGGCCGCATTGTCGGTATCTTTGAATGATAGCTGCCACGCAGTAGCATCATCATCGGTGATTAGCACTCGAGTAGTGACATCATCTAGCGTCTCTGAGTCTTTATCGTCGTAAGGAACTAACTTAAGATTCACAGACTCCCTACCCCAGAAGGCGTTACCAGTAGCGGTTGTGATTTCCACTAATTCGTGTTCTGCGTCATCAGCAGCTTCAACACTGTTTGAGCTACTATTTTCTTCTTGACCAGTTGAAACAAACTTCAGCGTCGCTGTTTGAACTGTCTCAGTATCAGACCCAGTAAAATCCAATTCAAGCGTGTTGATAGCCGTACTATTCTCAAAGCGAGAGGTCACACCATCACCGGTAACCGACCACCGGAAATACAAAAAGTTATCAGAGGTACCTTTTGCACCTAAAATTTGTGCGTTAGAAGAAACGTCAGCTTTTATCGTTTTCTTATCATCAAAAGCTAACACCACCGTTACGAACTCACCAGCACCAAGGGCACGCCCCAACTCAACATCAACCTCAACCTCAGCAGCCTCCCCGCTGCTGCTACTACCATCAATCACACCACCCCCACGCAAACGCACAGTAATATCCTCATCATCTCCAGGATCATCCAACCGCACCGAAACCGAACCAGAACCCGTCACAGCCTCAGCAAAACCAGTCGCAGTTAACTTCGGAGAACCAGAAGCAGATGTAGCCGGCAGCGACACCGTCAATATATCATCAACATTGTTAGTGTCCGGCACATAAAAGAGGATCATCTGGCTCGGACTACTTGGATTTACAGGCCCGGTGAAAGTAAAAAACGACTCCGCAACAGTAGAAAAATCACCGGAAGCCACACCAAGAGCCGTAGCCGCAATAGGGACGACTCTAAACGATTCCCCAAGCTTCGCACCCGAAAACACTACCGGTACATTCAACACCTCACCAGCCACCAACGAACGACTCAAAGTCACATTAAGAAGCAAACGAGAATTTGAACTCAGCACAGTATTCTCACCAAGCAACGATAACGTCACCGTCGTGGCATCATTATCGGTTACGTCCACAGACGCAGTGTTAGCGCTGCTGCTCACCGTGTAACCGGTGCCTGTTTGCACTGTTGCGGTTACCGTGCCGTTAAGTTCATCGGTGGTGTCGGCAACCGTAGCCACAGTGAACGTGGCTGTAGTTTGCCCAGCGCTGATGGTGACCGTCTGGTTACCCTCATCCGCTGTTGCCACATAATCTGCCTCATCAGAAGCGTCGTCAGCTACCTTTATTGTCACAGCAAGATTGGCCAACGGTGCGGGGTTAGCGGTAACTGTGAACGTAGCCGCGGTACCTTCTGTTACCGCTGAACCAGCCGTCACGGACACTGTAGGCACAATCCCACCAGGATCGGTGATCGTCACCACCGCAGCGTTATCGGTGCCTGTAGCGCCGCCGTCTAGGTTCGTACCCGACCTGTTGTTTAGCGTACCCAAACCAATATCAACAGTTTCACCGGTAGCCTCAACGGTGTTATCAGTGCTAGCGGTGAGTGTGATTGTCACGCTCTCAGCGGCGCTAGCACCACCGGTGAACGTGACTATTGGTGTGGTAGCGGTGTTCAGATTGTTACATGTCACCCCTGTCGGCAAGGTTGTGGGACATGCCAACGTGTAATCAGTATTACGAGTAGCAGTACCGCTGCCACTACTAAACGTGAGTGGTACCGGCAGTATTTCACCTTTAACCAGCGCGCGGCCTAACGTGAGTGTGTAATCGAGTGTGCTACCCTCAGCGACAACAGAAGCTGCGTCGCGGGTGAGTGTGACGGTGGTGGGGTCGTTGTCTATAATGGCGACTGTTGCGGTGTCTCGTGAACCTTTAGTAGCACCAGACGGAGCATCACCCAACGTAATAATCAACGTTTCATCAGGCTCATCAACATCATCGTCTATACCGATTATAATGTAGTCTGGTGTGAGCACACCGTCCGGTAATACTGTGAGCGTTGACCGCGGTTGGTAATCTTCCCCACTTGTTGCGGTACCAGTGAGCGTTATTGGAAACTCTAACGCTTTGCCTGTCAAGGTGTCTAACGACAAAACAGGACTTATGCTGCCGTCACCTTCCTCATACGTGTAATCACTCCTGGTAAATTGTACTTCCACTGAATCTGGTGCATCATAGGTACCCAAAGTTATAGTGCCATCAGACGTTGACAAAATAATCGTCTTATCAGTGGTTTCTGTAACATCGTCTTGGAGAATCTTCAACCCCAAATTTACACTCGAACCGCGGCTAGCCACCCTAAACGTTGAACGATTAATACTAATCACAGGATTACCATCAGTATCCGCCAGATTAGTCACCTTAACACCCGCCGACTGAGTAGCATCAGCACCCTCAAACGTGTAATCAACACCCCTGACAGCAGTACCACCCAACCCAATCTCAAAATTGATCACCCTCGGATCAGAAGCTGTGATTTTCCGACTCAAAAGCAGATTAAACCTACCCAACACCGTACCCTCAGGAACCCTGTTCTTCGCCTCAAGGGACACCAGCGATGTCAATTCTAACGTCGGTACACCACCACTATCACTCACAGTAATCACCAACGGCGACCCAACAACAGTAGTACCCTGAGTACCATAAGTAGCAGCATCAATCTGATCGAGGTTGCTCGTAACAGAACCAAACGCCACCGACAACAACTCTGGGCTCTCGGTTGCACCGTCGCTGCGAGCAGTCAAAGTCAACGTCGCGACTTGTTCAAAACCCTCAGCAGTACCAGTGAACACTATCTGAGGTGCAGCAGCGCTAAACGGCGCAGTGGTGTTCAACGAAACACCACTGCTCTCCCCCACACCGGTAGCTAACGCCAGCCGGTAATCATCTGCTGTAACACCTGTACCCGTCACAGTAAGTGGCACTCGCACAACCTCACCAGCTAACAAATCGCGACCCAACCGAACCTTCACCTGCGTTTGCGTACTCTCCTCAATCGCCTTGCGACCAGAAAGCTCCAACGTCACCGAAGTCGCCACATCGTCGGTGATTGTTACAACGTCGGCATTATCAACACCTTTAGCACCGCCGTCTAGTTTCGTACCCGAACTGCTGTTTAGCGTGCCTAAGCCAATATTAACCGTTTTAACGTTAGCCCCATCAACATTATCAGCAGCGGTCGTTAGGGTGATCGTCACCGCCCTAGCAGTATTACTGCCACCAGTGAACGTGATAGTGGGTGTGGCGGCGGTGTTGAGATTGTTGCATGTCACCCCTGTGGGTAAGGTTGTGGGGCACGCCAACGTGTAATCAGTGCCCCGAATAGCCGTATCACTACTATCAAACGTTAACTCTACTGGCAGTATCTCACCTGCTACTAACGCACGACCCAACGTGAGCCTGTAACCCACACTGTCGCCTTCAACAAACGTGGTACTAGTATCTCGAGTCAACGTGACCGTAGTCGGATCATCATCGGTAACAGGAACCGTCACATCAGCAACGCTGAAGTTATTGTAACTATTGTCACTCGACGTGACAGTATGTTTGATAGTTGAGGTGCGACTGCCCGGGTTGTCGCGGTTGTCGTTTTGGCCGGTGACAGTGATCTCTTGTGGTGTGTTCCAGTCGGTGGGAGTGAACGTTAACGCAACACGTCTGACCGGTACCGTTGAGTCGTCAGGGCCGATAAGCGTTGCGACAGTACCAGACACCAGCCTAACCGTCACATCATGCGACGGCTTACTGTTTAGCACTACCGTATAACTATCAGTGCCACCGTTTTCTGCCACCGTGGTGGTGCCACTAGTTTGGGTGATGGTGACACCGGCAGTGTCATCATCAGTGATTGCCACATTGAACTTGTGATCAACAATATTGTTACCACCACCATCACGAGACACCGACGCACCGCCATCAACATTGGTACCCAGCAACGTGTCAGCCAGATCGCCTAATGTGACAGTCAACGTTTCAGACGTACCCTCATCAACACTGTCATCGGTAGCAACCAGTGTGAGGGTGGCTGTACGCGCTGCTGCGTTCTTGAAGGTAACAGTCGGTGTCAAACTGTTAGCACCCGTAAGGGTTACGCCGGTGTTCAAGCTGTCACCAGACTTGAGTGCTAACGTGTAATCGCCTGCACTGATACCGCTACCAGAAATGAGCAGCGGAACATCTATCTGCTCACCAGCTACTAGCGCTCGGCTTAATGTGATTGTGAACTCGGCGCTGCGAGCAGCAACCGACTCCGAGGTGTCTTCTGCGATGGCGCCGCTATCGGTGCGAGCCACAGTTACCACGGTCGGGTCATTATCAATGATGCTCAGCTTGGTGTTTGTGGACGTCACGTTCCCTAACGTGCCAAGAAGTGACACAACTTTTGACGGTTCATCGTCTGTGTTTGGGGTTGGGGTGAACGTGAACGTTGCAGACCCCGACGCTGCACCAGCAACAATAGTAATCGTCTGATCTGCAACCGTCGCGTAATCAGTGCCCTCAGTGGCACTGTCGCTGTTCGCGCCCACAAAAACATCAATATCTTGGGGAGCCGCGAACCTTGTGGTTCCGTCAATAGTTGCGGTGACTTTCACTGTTTTAGCGCCACCATCTTCACCCACACTGGTCTGGGTGCCAGCAATACCGGTGTCAGCGTCGACGGTGAGCGTGATCGCCGACACTGGATCATCATCATCCACAACAACAACATCCAACGTTTCCACCCGACCGTTGAAAGCAGGGTCATCAGACGTCAACCTGTGAGCAATCGTGCCTGTACGCTGATCATTAGGATTATCAACAACATCATCCTGGGCTTGCACCCAAACATCTCGAGCATTGTTCCAGTTACCCGGAGTGAACGTGTACTCCAACGAAAGGCCGAACCCAGACGTACTTGTACTAACCCACGCCCCAGTCAACGACGTAGACACCTGCACCGTAACATTAGCAGACGGAAGGCGGCTCAACTTGACAGTGTACCGGTCTGTTGTAAGATTTTTCTCATTTACGACTGTGCTGCCACCAGTCTCAGAGAACACCAACCCCGCCCTAGCAGGTGTAGGCTCATCATCTTCAACAGTCACCAGCACATTATTAACCGACCTACCAGCATAATCACTGTCAGTTGAAGTCACGGTGTGGCTGATAGTCGCTGTGCGATCACCAGGATTATCCACACTATCATTCACACCTGTCACCGTCACCGTCTGCGCGGTATCCCAAGTAGTGTTAGTGAACGTGAGCGTGGCAGACGAAACAGTCGCCGCAGACACTGTGTTTGATTCGACCTTTATGGTTACGTCTGCTGACGGTTGGGTGTTCAACTTCACCGTATAAGTATCAGTACCACCGTTTTCAGAGACTGTTGTGGCACCACCAGACTCCACAACGTTCACACCCAAATCAGCATCAACAACAACAAACCTCGCCGACCCAGTAGGTGTGAAACCGCCACTCACATTCGTCAAACGCTGCGAAACATTGAACTCATCAGCCAACGTAACATTCACAACCTCATCACTAGCATCCGCATCACCCACACCAACACCATCTTTATCAGTAGCTGGCGTGAACGTTACCGTCGCGGTTTGCGCGCCCGCACCACTGAACGTCACCACAAGCTGCTCACGATTACCGAACCTTCTAGCCGCCGCCGTCAACGTATCAACACTAATAGACGTGCCAGTACCAGCAACAGTCCAATCCACAAACCGATCCTGCGCTGCCACACCAGGCGCAGGACGTTTACCAGACACCAACGGCGCCCCAGAAGGACTAAACAAATTCAACGGCACCTCCACAACCTCACCATCCACCAACGGACGACCCAACCCCACCGTCACCGCGGCACCAGAAGACGACGTATCAGCCTCGGTAAACGAACCACCACCCGACAGAGTCACCGACGTCTTATCATCATCAACCACCGTCACCTCCAACACCCGTGACGGCACACCGCTCGCATACACCGGAGACGTGCCACCAGAAGACGACACAGCATGCGTCACATTTACCAACCGATCAGCAGCATCACCCGCGCTGTTCACACCCGTAACCGTCACCTGTTTCGCAGTCGACCAATCATCCGCTGTGAACGTCAACGAGCTACCAGCCGTGACCGTCAACGCTGTGGTAGTACCAGAAGACACAGCCACCGTCACTGTTTCGTTAGCTACCGGGGCTGAAGCTAAACGCACACCATAGGTTAACGTGCCCGCGTTCTCACCCACCACAGCAGCACCAGACAAACTCAAACGCACACCAATATCATCATCAACTATTGACACTGTTTGCGACGTCACCAAAGTGCGACTCACCGCCGCGCAACGCGTACCCGAACACGCCCCACCAGCTAACCCTGTCGAACGCATAAACCCGTCACCAGCCTTCGGAGCAGCAACATCAGAACGATCCGCAATCGACAGCACCAACCGCTCATTTGTAGTATCAACATCATTCAACGCCGAAATCGTTAGCACCGCCTCGCGCGCCGACGGACCCGTAAACGTAACCTCACCCAACCCAGCCTTCGCCGCATAAGACACCCCCTGCGGTGACCCCGACAAAGCCAACGAGAAATCAGTATCCAACACAGCACCCGCAGCTTTGAGCGGCACCGTCAAAGTTTCACCAGCCACCAACGCGCGACCCAGCCGCACCCGCACCGACGCTGTATCAGACGAATCAGCCTCAACAGCAGACAAATCAGGGGTAACAGCCGCTAACAACTCCACCGGTGTCGGATCATCATCAACAATCCTAAACGGCACATCAGGCACCTTCAGTCCAGCATACACCTTAGGACTGTTAGTGCTATAACTCGCAGACGTGTACACCTTCCAGCTAATCACACCCTCATGAAAACCACCCGGCGCATCAGCCACATCATAACGATCAGAAAACACCGTCAACGTCGCAGACTTAGACCCGCTATAAATGACCGCAGGCTGAACGGTCGCAATCGGATACGACGTGGTATCCAACACACCCGGCGTGCGAGTAAGCCTAGACGACCGCAAAGCAACCGAACCCACAACCACCACCGAACCAGACAGCGCTGTATCAAACACAATAACCAACGAATCACGATTACCCAAATGATTCTCACGCGTAGCACGCTCCAACATCGACAACACACCACCATCCACCTCCACCGACAACCCAGTACCCTTAAGCACTTTGTCTTCTACGGTGAACACTGGCGACAGTCCTAGCAGCGGCAGTTTGGTGGCGGCGGTGGTGCGTAGACCGGTGAGTGGGGTTACTCCGGTGGTGGTATCGCCTAAGCGGCCGTGGGCGATGTTTGCAGCGTTGGTGCCGCTTGTGCCGAGGACGTATCCGGCGCTGTTCCCGCTGCCGTAGGGAACACCAGTCCAGTGATCGCCGGTGGCAGAAGTTGGTACCGCACCGCCGCGATGGTTGCGTGCGGTTTCGCTATCCCAATCGCCATCATAGAAATCGTCGTAGTCGTCGGCAACCTTGTTGCCACCCACCCAGTAGATCGGTGCATCGGTGTCGCTTGATTCAGTATCGGTGTTAGCACGCACATTCACCGAAGCGGTTTGTGCTACTGCGCTGAATAGGCCTGCGTACGGAGCGATTTGCGAAGGAGTCAGCAAGTCTTTGCCGCTGCGGCGGCCATGTAGGGCGGCGTGGTCGCGCACGGCTTTGTTGTAGGTAGCGATATCAGACGATGTAGCGGCAAATGTTGTAGTGGTAGCGGTATCGGTGGCGGTGCTGAACAGCAGCCTGAAGCTTTCACCTGGGCCCACGCCAGTAGGAATCAGCGGTGAATCGGCTGGTAGCTCGGTTATTGGCGGCGGCTCGGTGATGGTTAGAACCACTTCGGTTGCTACGCTGGAATCGTCGTCTAGGTAGATGCCGGGGGGCAACTTGCCGAAGGTGACAGTCAACGTTTCGGCGCCTTCGGTAGTTTCGTCAGCGACTGCGTGGATGCGCGTTTTGATCGGCTCTGGAGTGACCCCCAGCTTTTCTGCTGGGATCGACACCGTACCTGAGTTGTCGAAGCGAACATCGGCGGCTACAGCAGTTCCGGTGCCAGATTTGAGTATCAAAGGAACGTTATATGCTTTCGGACCAAGGCTTTTTGCCGTAACCGTGATCACAGCGAAACTGCCTTCGATAACTGCAGCGGGGTCTACCGATAAAGAAACTGCAGGTTCTTCTCCTCCCGAAATGACAACTACCGACTCGTTTGTTGAGCCAGCTTTAGCGTGAGCGAAAGCGCTTAAGGTGAGACGGAAGTTTTCGGAGCCGACTTCTTGGTCTGTGTCGTCAATTATTTCAACATCGAAGGTTTTGGAAGTTTCATTGGCTGCAAATGTAACCTCAAAGTCGTTGGGCCATTTGTAATCGTTGCCAGCGGTAGCAGTGTTGTCAGTGGCAGTAACGGTAACCGTGGCAGGCACCAACGTGGTACCGGTCTTAGTCAGCGTGACCTTAACAGAGCCAACGTCTTCGTTTGTGGTGAATGATGTTCTGTTGAACTGGATCGTGGGCAAATCTGCTTCGTCATTGATGGTGCCGACTGCTTTGTTGTTGCTGGTGCTCAACGGCGGAGCGGTGCCACTTGACACTGTGGGTGTGCCCAATGTGAGCGTTAGATAATGGTTGCCTTCATACACACTGTCATCAGTGGTGGGCACCGTTATCGTTACTGATTTTTGGCCTTTGGCGATAGTCACTGATCCGGCAGTGTTGTTGTAATCGGCGCTAGTGCCATCGGCGCTGCCGGTAGCGACGCTGTATGTGGGGTCGCTTGAGTCGCCTCTGCCGTTGGCAAGCGTGTACGGCACTGTTACTGCTGTGGTTACTGGTAACGGCAGCGAAACCTCAAAACTCAAAGAGTCGCCTTCGTTGGCTTCGGCTGCCGCAACAGTTACCACGTTTTCTCTGACTGTGGCAGTTACGGCTGATGCTGTTGTGACACTGCCGTAGCCACTCACCGCGTGGGTTAGCGTCACTGTCTCATCGTTGGCGTCGGCATCGCCTTTAGCGCTCAAGCCCACCAACGCTGGTACTCGCCAACCGAAATCACTAGCATCTTTGGGTTTTGCCCAGGTTATCGTTAAGGTGCCGTCGTTTTGCAGCGTCGCTGTTGGCCCGCCGGCTGGCTGAGTTAGCGCGGTCAAAGCCACAACAGCAGTGTCCGATGACGTTACCGTTATGGTAACCGCGGCGGTGGGCGCTTTGGCTAGAGCCAAGCTATATTGCCCGTTACCATCTTCTAACAGCTGCACTGTTTTGGGTAACACAGCAACTCTATCGGTAGCGCTGGGTTGGTCGACTACCCCAAAAACTGCTTGGGAGTTTAACGCGTCGGCTTGCACTGTGTCGAGGTTTGTTTGCGTTAAGGAGCTGTCGTTTAGGTCGCCGAGACTTACTGTTACCAACTCATCGTCGGTGTCGTCGTCTTTTTTGGCGCTTACTAGCTGAATCACTGCGGTTTGCACCGTTGAGACGCCATTTTGAGGAGCGGTGAAAGTGAGCACCGGGGCTGTAGCGCCCAATCTAAGGATGGTCACGCCTGGGCTGTCGGCTGTAACTAGCTTCCATTCGATATCTTGCCCTGTAATTTTGCCGACACCGTCTGCGGTGCCGAACTTTACACCCGTGCTGCTAGCGAAGGTCAGCGGAACTTGCACTATCTCTGTGTAGGTTCTGGCCTTCCCCACTGGTCCTCTGAAAATAGCTAGCGGCCTGCTGAGCTGCACCGTGAAGGTTGGTATGTGACCGCCGGAAGAGACTCCTTCGGGACGTAACCCGCCGCCGCTCAACGACACCGTTGTGGCATCGTCGTCTACCACATGCACTCGCAATTGCTTTTCAGCAGCGATGCTGAACCCGCCCGTAGGATTCGACAGCCTAATGTTGAGCAACTTGTTAGTTAACTCATCGTCAGCGTCGGCAAAGCTTTCAAGCACAAACGAAGCAGTGGTAGAATCTTTTGGCCAGCTTAACGTGAAGGTTTGTGTTTTGCCTGCTTGCGTGAGGGTAGCGGAGCCTGCGTAACGGTAGTCGGTGCCGTAAACAGCGGAGACGTCTTCAAGGGTTACATCAACCGAACCTGCTGCTGCGTCGGTCACGTCTAGCGTCACTGTGAGTTGATTAGCGGTGGCGCCGGTTCCTTCGATGAGTTCAGCTGTTTGCAAGAGATTTACAACTTCACCTAACGACTTTGCGAACCCTACTACTTTATCGGGGTCATCTGCGTCTGTGGCGGTGATAGCACGACTTCCACTGGTAACGCGAGCATATGTAGGCTCTCCCGAACAGAACGAACCACACACAGCACCGGTCGCACTTATGTCTGGTTCTCCCCCTACCACAAACGATGATTTTTGGGCATCATCGTCGCCTCTGACAGTTAATTTCAAATCAACCGAAGCTGGCGCTGGTTTACCCGGCGCGGCTTGAAACGTAACCTTGACATATTGCGGAGGATCGCTCTCGGGATCTTGGGTGGTATCATGGGCGGGCTCCCAGCTAACACCCTCAAGGTTTGAGTCTATCTCAATGATGTAGTCGGTTGCTGGATCAGTAAAGTCAGTGCCGGGTACCACCGTGTTGCCGTTTAAAAATACGCTGAAAAAGAGATCAAAGGTCTCGTTACCTACTAAGGTCTGGGGTTGCGATAGTCTCGCATCGCCGGTGTGGGTTTTGTTTGTGCTGCCGCTTACCCTAATGTTGATTATCGCAGGGTCGGTTTTGTCGCCCTCTACCGTGTTGGCATCTGTCACACTAACCAGCGGGCCAATCCATGCCAGTTGGAAGGCTTGCTGCGAAGTTGACGCTACCGTTTGTTCGGTGCCGCCGCCGTCGGTGTAGGTAGCTTGCACCCGCAAAAATTTGCCTACATACGGATTTTTTGTGGTGTCAACGTCAGCATCGGTTACGGTGTATGTAGCAGCATTGGCATCGGCGATGTTAACCCAGGTGGTGCCGTTGTCGCTGCGCTGCCACTGATAGGTAACATCTTCAAGTTTGGGGTCGCCGTCTGGGTCGCCGCTCACTGATGCTACCGTCATAGTTGTGCCGACACGTCCGATTGAATCGGTTGTAAACGCCACCGTACCTGCACCTTCATCAACGTTGAGCAGGGTTACTTTTATGGGTTGTTCCACCTCGGTAGGTTGGCCGTTGCTGCCGGTAGATGATGCTATTACAACCAGCGGCACTTGGCCGTTAGTGAAGCCTTGGAATTCACGACTTAGTCCAGGTGTGTTTTTCTTATAAATCAGGACACCGTCATTGGCCCCGATAGAGAAACCTGGCGTAGATCCATCCTTTAGCTTGTATGTGACTGTGTCACCGTTGAAATCGAGCGCCAGCACCTTACCTAGAGTGAAATCTGTAGCTGGCGTGAAGTTTTCCTGCATCTCAAATGTGGTATCACCCACAAATTGTGCATTCCTAGCAGTTGGCAAGTCGTCTGGATACAACTGAAACGAAAGTTCTACCGGAGAGCAGTTGCCTGACTGGGTCAAACTAACAGTGCCAGCGCAAAGTTCTTGGCTATTGTTACCAATAGTATTGCCGAAAACGTCTTTTTCGCCTACAAGCAACCTGCCGCCTATCTGTAGTGTGACATCATAGACCTTATTGGAAGGCAATCTCGCCCTATTGCTTTGTTGGGGCAACTGAATTTGCACGAACGCCCTTTTACCTCCACGACTCTGGCCGGTAACTCGCAACCCATCATCTACCATTCGTAACTGTGAGCCGCTTAGGTCGCTCACAAGTGTGGTTGACCTACTCGCGCCTCTAGCGTTTTGCGCTAAGCGGCGACACGGGCTTGTTACTCCGCCGTTACGAGTACACAAACTACCGCTACCCTCATAGAAGCCGTCGCCTTCTCGGGAACGGCCGCGTGTGGCTGCGAACACGTAATCGCCCTTCAGATCAACTGGAAAACTTAGCCACCGCCAACCGCCGTAGTCACCGGAAGATGCAAACTCGCTAGTGCCAAAGAGTAGCTTATCAGACTGTAGTGAGCCGCTAGGAGAATCGTTATCCATAATGGTCACAGGTACCGTTGTGGTTGTCTGGCCCCGCTTTAGTTCTAAATTGAACTGTGTGTTGTAAGGATCTTCATCTTCCAACGCCTCTATTGTTACCGTCTGCGGCTTATACCACGCGTTATTTTTCGTTTCGTCACCGACAAAAGTAAGGGAGCCACCCGACACCACCCTCACCGCTGTAGTGGGCGTGCCCGAAGCGGGGGCCGTAGTTACCGATAGATTTGCCCCTGCACCGGGTTTGGAGTCGATGCGCACCTGTAGCTCGGCAGTCTCGCCTTCAGCTAACTGCAGCGAAGTTGGATACGCGAACGCTGCTAGGTTTGGTGTATCTCCCTGCGCTTCAAACAGCACAAAACTTTGCTCGGCTGCTGTTGTGTCTACAAATACGCCGCCCTCAAAGTTATTGCCCCGTAGCTCGCCGTTGGCATCTGTAGCGATACGTACGGTGAAGATGTCGGCGGTTGTATCGTCATCTTGGCGGTTGGCAAACGGTTTCACAGTAAATGCTGTCTGAGACTCAGTGTCGTCTTTAGTCAACGAAAACGACGGCTTGGCAGACTGCGCTTTGAAATTCTTCGGATTCCACACACCCGCCGCAGCTTCAAGCTGCACATGGGCTTGATCGTTAGGGGCAAACACCACACCAGTGTCGCTCACTAGCTCTAGGGGAATGGTTAACTTTTCAGTGCCGCCTAGCGTGCGGTTGTCTGCTAAAGTCACCTCGATTGTTGAACCATCCAGAGCCGCTTCAATCAAATAATCAGGAGCGTCTTTTTCTAGCTTGAGTGAGACAATAGTAGGTTCATCATCTACTAGATCGACCACTACATCGGGTAAAGTTGCTGAGTTGTACACAGTGTCGGTTGTTTGGATTGTGTGGGTGATGGTGACATCTGGCCACGTTAAACCGCCTTTGTTGTCTTTGCTGTCATCGTCGCCAGTAACGGTTATGGTTTTGGTAAGCGCAGCGCCGCGGTCGCTGGGGTTGAACACAACCGGACCAGACACGCTCGCTTTAGCAGAGGTGTCTGAGATTGTGGGCGTAACGGTGAGCGTTGCAGTTGGAGGCTGGCTTAAGCGGATGGTGTAGGTGTCTGTAGCGGCTGGTGAATCACCCACTATCGTACTGCCATCAGTTTCGGTGAGCACGATTTTTTTGCCGGGGGCAAGTTGCAACGGCACAATATATCTAAAACAAGGCGAAATGTCGGTGAGGTCATAGGGGACAAGATGAGCACCACGAATTGAGAAGGTAGCGCGCTTGCAGTTATCAAAAAGCATGCCGCCTATTTTTATGTTAAAGCGCTGTTGAAGATTGAATGCAGCAAGCGCATCTGCTGTCATCCGCAGAGTCACCTTTGCTTGAGTATTACTCGTGCGCTCAAGACTTTGAATGGTCATACCGTCGGGAGCGTTCTGTAACTCAATTGACGGGCCGATAGTTCTTTGTGAGCCACTGATGGTGGTAGAGCCCCCACGCAAAGCAAGCTCAGTAGCAAAAGTCTTACTGCTGACGGTTTCCCAGCTAGGACGCGGATCACTCACTGTGCCCCAATTTAGGGCTTCCCTCACGGAAAAATCTGGATCTGGAAAAGTTTGTATAGCACTAGTATCCAGTGTGAAAGTGTACTCAAAATTTTCAGACTGTCCCACACGTTCAAAACTTGATTCTTGGAAATTGAGCAACCCTGGAGGACGAGAGGCACGAATCCCAGTTTGATTTCGATCAGCAAACACTTGGCTAACAAACTTGGATGTGTCGTCGTCAACTAAAGTAATACTCCCGTTGCCAACACGCTCTCCGGTAGCCGCTCTTCCAAACCCGGTAGACGACAGCACTGAGGCACCAGGTGTGGAGGTACTTTCGCTACGCGGTATATCCACAGTTAAAGAACTGTCACTTCTATCTGCTGCTTCTGCGTCCCTACCCTCCCGTGAGTTGAACGGTTCATCAAGTTCGATGAGCTTTACTTCGGCTGTGAGTGGACCGTTTTTAGAACTGCCGAAGATCACGGTGTTGCCTTGCAAGCTGACACCTGTGGCTGGCACTAGCTCTAGCCCATAATCGTCGTCTAATACCTGTGTGGCTGGTGTAACGACGATCGGCACTTCTAAACGTTGGTCGTCTTTAAAGCGGAAATCGTCGACAGCATTTTTGATGCCCACTTGCAGGCGGGCCGGACCTGGATCTGAATACACCGCCTCGGTGGCCTTATTGTCGAGTACTTTTAGCTCTACTTGCGGTGATGAGGCATCTTGTACAGTCGCGCGCTTTTGCAGTTTGTTAGCATCGGTAGCGGTGCTAATCCTCAGGAGAGGCAGCAACTTGGCGTCGTCAATCTCTACAAAAATATCTTCGTCGTTTTCAAGCATATTGTCGGTAGGTGCAATGAAACTTTGCTGCCAGACGTTTCTCCCGGTGAGCTTAGTGCTGTCGGAGAGAACCAACTCGGTCTCGGCCGGCGTGTCGGCGACATCAAGCGCCTTGCCAGCAGAGTCGGTGAACTTAAGGGGAACCGGTGTCTCCCTGTTGCCGATGGCCCTTATGTCAGAAAAATTAAGCCCGTCATAGAATATGGAGGTGCTAAACGACTCGCCTTCAGATATTGTCGTTGGCGGATTCTCCGATGCCTTTCGGAGTCCCATAGTTGCCGTCGGGTTCGTCAAGCGAATTGCCACTGAACTAGGTACCGGGCAGAGGCCACGTTGGAAATTGTAGGTAAAATTGTTTCTACACCCATCTGTGCCAGTACGCCTTGCACTCAGCAAGTGGCCGCTAATCTGAATACGTAAGGTATCTAACGTGGTGGAGCTTTCTGGAGATCTCTTCATAGCTAGCAGCGCTGCATCTGTAAACTCCAGAGTCACTTTTGCGGTACGAGTTGTGTTGTTGGCGGCTTTCTCTACACGCGTTACTTTCACGCCAGATGGATTGTCCTGTACGCGAATTGACGGCTGTGTGAAGTTATGGGTTCTCATTTCTCCTTCATTCCATGTGCAAAACCCAATGCCTTCTATCGCTTGTTGCGTTGCCACATGCTTACCCCCCGACAGCTGGAAGGCGCAACGATTTACACCCTTGAAAGTCAAGGGAAATGGCACGGTAATGTCAACAGTGGAGTAGTAGCGGCGTATGCCATCGGTTCCCTTAGTACCACCTGTAAGCAAACTGGCGCTCACGCTAGTAGGTAAGGAGGTCAGTGGCCTCTGTGTCCGAAATTCATTAATGTCTATATTTTGCGCTTGGGCGGCGTCGGTGCCTAAGCCCGGCAGGTGCTGACCTATGGGCCCCAAGCCGCTTGCTAGCAGCGCTACTGCTAGCATCACAATAAGTAAAGGTCTCTTCAGCAACATGGCCTCCGGTTACACATAGGCACTGACATGATCGCTTGTCACCGCGAACTCACGCGTTCAGGTTGCGCGCGCCAAACCGTGAGTGCGTCAACGTTGCGCCTGTCCGCACCACCGATGAAGCTGAGCTTAGCAAGGGGGGGGGGGGGGATAACTTCTGAACATACAGACATGTAACCTTAGCACAAACCTCACCACCAAATGCAACCAAGTTAATAATTCCGCCAACAACGCACCGGTGTCTAGAATCTGTGCTAAGGTGTTGTGATCTGTGTTGATCTGTCTTTGCATGATTCTAGTTCACGCTTCGTTGACGGTTGCCTGACCGTTGCCACGGACAGGACTTATATCGTCTCCACGTTTTGGCTGCACCTCAGCCAGTAGATTTCTTGCAGCGTTCAGGTCACGATCTATGGTGTGACCACAACTGTGGCATCTGTAGGTGCGTTCCGACAGTTGTAATACCGCTTTTTTGTGTCCGCAGGCGCTGCACGTTTTTGATGACGGCAGCCACCAGTCTGCGCGCTTGAACTCTCTTTGATGCCATTGGGCTTTATGTTCAAGCGTGGTCAACCAACCTGACATGCCAGCGTCTGAGATCGCTCTTGCTAGTCGTCTGTTTCGTTTCATGCCTTCAACGTTTAATGTTTCCACTCCCACAGAACCAGCACGCTTGGCTATCGACGTAGTGGTTTTGTGTTGATGGTCGCCACGTTTGTTAGCAATCTGCCGATGCAGACGACGGCGTTTCTCGTAAAGCCGGTTACGTCTGTTGGATGACTTGTTTTTGCCATGCACTTTCTTAGAACGCGCGATGGCTTTATCTGTTTTTCTGAGTTCTCGCAAAGCATGCTGCAAATGTTTCGGGTTCTCGATCCACTCAGTCTGGTTGTCTGAGTAAGCCACCACCGCTAAATGGGTGATCCCTACATCCACCCCCGCAGCATCCACTTGTGGGGGTACCGGTTCAGGAGCTGCTGTTTCCACGATCACGCACGCGAACCAGCGGTGGCCGTCGTGTTTGACTACCACTTTCCTCACAGAGCCCTCAAAACGTAAAGCTTCACGCATTTTGATAGCCCCAACCTTCGGCAACATGATCCGCCGACCCTCGATCTTGACAGTCCCCGGACCGTTATCGGCTTGATAAGACTGCGTAACATCGTGTTTCGATCTGAACTGGGGATGACCCACAAACCTCGGTTTCTTGCCTGCTTTCAAAGCTTTCCGATACGAACCCCACAACTCAATAGCTTTATGCAAATCCAATAACGCGTTCTTGGAAGCGTTCTGACTCAAAACGGTTCCCCAGGCCGCTATCTCACCTTTCGTTTGGTTGAACTCAGGACGCAACACGAACCCGTTCAACCATTCCCCCGCATCCTTATCACGTGCCTCAAACCGCGCTAAACCCCAATTCCAAGCAAAACGCGCGTAACCCACATGCTCCCTCAACAACCGCTCCTGCTCACGATTCGGCACTAAAGCAATCCGATGAGTCCTCAACATCACAAACCACCCTCACCCTTGCCTGGCGTTTCCTCGGTCAACACACTCAACAAACGTTTCGACTTATGAGAACGAACCCCATACAAGCGCGCAGAAAAAACAGTCATAATCTCCAGCACGTCCTGAGCTAGCTCCTCCTCAAACGATGGCGGATCCCCCTGATGAATCACCACCACCTCAATCCCCTGCAACTCACACAAAGAAAACACCAGCTCCGACCCGAACCGCAACAACCGATCCTTATGAGTCACCACCACCCGCCGCACCTGACGCTTCAAAATCATCTCCAACAACCGCTGCAACCCCTTCTTACCATAATTCAATCCACTACCCAAATCACGAATCGTTTCCGTCTCCCAACCCTTAACCGCACAAAACGCCTCCAACACCGCCTGCTGCCGATCCAAATCGGCCCCCTGATCCCGAGACGACACACGCGCATAACACACAGTCGGAGCCGTCTCAATCGTGCTCGACCCCAACAAATCCGCAACCGAATAATACCTCGTCCCCCCACGCGTTCGCCTAGTCGCAGGCAACTCACCCGACGCATCCCACTTACGCATGATCTCCGGACTAGTGCCCATCAACCTAGCCGCTTCACCGATCTTCACCAATCGCTTCCCCATAACAATATAATAACAACCATAAACCCAAAAAGTAACGAACAGTTACAAGCCCCGTATAACTGTAAACATAACACCTACAACCCCACGCCATTCACGGCCACAGCCTTGTAGCTGATCTCCCCCCTTTCGTGAAAGAGGTTGGTTGTAGTGTGTATTAGGGGGGCTAGTTGTTGGGTCTTGGGAGTCCATTGGCGATTTCTAAACGGGCGAGGCGGTCAGTGTGAGCTTCCCCCTCTTTTTGTAGAGGGGTGAACTCCATCGGTGGTCGCGACGGATTGGCCATTATGGTCGGTTTGATGTTTCAGCGGCCAACCGGTGGAGGGTTTTGTTGTGGCATAGCGTTTAGACGTTTAGATGAGCGTTCTTGTTTGAGGTGTTGTTACAGCAGGGTTTGAGTGATGCTGGGTTTGGGAAGTGTTTGGGTAGGAGTCGGGCGACAGTTTGCAAGGGAAAAGAAACGTTGCGCTCAGGGTGCGTATCATGCTGAAACCGCTCAAAATGAGGCTGATGGGAAAGCGTTACCACCGAGGCTGTGTGAACTGGTTGTAGATGGTGAACTTGTTTAGCTGGTGAGTGATCGACTCAAAGAGCGCCTGTCGCCTCACGCTATTGCAGCAGAGTTAGCTGAGCTGGGTTACCGGATTTGTGGGGAGACGATTTGCTGGGCTTGTTATGATGTTTTTAACCGTAGCGGTTTACCACCAAAAAGTTGGGTTTTGTTGCCTCATGCTCAGCGGTGTAAACCACCTAGCCGCAGTTCGCAGGGTAGGTGCAGTGTTTTAGGTGATTGGTGTCGTATATGTGAGCGTCCCAGCGAAGCTGATAGCTGGGTTGAGCCTGGTCATTAGCAAGGCGATCTGATTATCACCCAAACACCATCGCTCAGCTATAGCTACTTTAGCAGAACGCGAAAGCCGTCAAACCTTAGTTGTCGGTTTAGGTGACAGCTACGATGCTGTTAACACTGCTAACACCTGTCACCCAAGCATTCAAACGGCAACCTTCACATATGATAAAAACCCTTCATCTGAGACCACCGCAGAGAAATGACCCGGTGGGCTGACATAGAAAAAACCGTCGGTATCAAAGTCTACTTTTGTGAACCCCGCTCACCCTCACAACAACCCAACCAACACATAAACCAACCATGGCATAACCACCACAAGAAATTGTCTCCTATAGTTAGATGTTAAAGCCTTGTTTGTTTTGTGATGGGGGGGGGTTAGTTTTCGGGTCGTGGTAGTCCTGCGGCGGTTTCTAGGCGGGCTAGGCGGTCGGTGTGGTCGCGCAGTATTGTGTGTATCTCAGCAAACCCTGCCTGCATCTCTGTGCGGAGTTCGGTGCCGAGGTTTTCGATGCGGGTGGTGTTGGCGTCGATTCGGTCGCCAAGTGAGATGATTAGCAACATAAGTATTGTCAGCATTGCTGCTATAAGTGTGGTTCCTATGCTGGCTAGGCTTAGTAGCCAGTTAAGCGAAATTTCCCGGGTAGGTTTTGTCTTAGCAGTGTTGCTGGTAGTTACCGGTTGAGTTTCGGTTTGAGACCCGGCGGGTTCAAGTGTTCCTTCGGCTCCGGTTTGCACGGTTTGTATTGTAGCAGACATAGCACCTCCTAGGATATTTCCTGACGAATTGATATGTGAGGTATAGGAGTATATATGTATTATATTTGAAATAGTCTAAAAATGTTAGGTAATTCAAAAAATAATAGAGAAAATCACAATTTACCGCTGAGCGTTGCGAGCTGGTACGGTTACACAGGGAGAACGTAACATTGCGGATTGGGTCGTGATGTTGGTAAACAATTCGTATTATTCCACCAACAAAAAACTACAA
Source organism: Candidatus Poriferisocius sp. (assembly GCA_965221865.1). GTDB lineage: Bacteria > Actinomycetota > Acidimicrobiia > Acidimicrobiales > Bin134 > Poriferisocius. The sequence goes on along the minus strand of OZ244918.1, from coordinate 2,256,609 downwards.
CCAACCTCTCCACGAAAAAAAAGGGGGGGGGGGGAAGCTCCTCTCGTTCCCGTTGTCTTGTTATTCATGGCGAGGTTGGTTGTAGCGGTTAGGGTGGATGTGTTTATGTGTTTGATGGTGGCATTTTGGGCATAGGAGGGTGAGGTTGTTGATGTTGGTTGTGCCGCCTTGTTGCCATGGCACAATGTGGTGGACTTCACAGCTGCTAGCTCTTATACCACATGATGTGCAGTGTTTGTCGCGTTTGTATAGGGCTAGTAGTTGTGTTTTGGTGTGTGTCCGTCTGCTGCGCCCTAAGTAGAGGGGTTGTTTTTTGTTGTTGAAGATTGCTGGCAAAATGTTAGCTTCACACGCTAGACGGCGGATTATGTCTATGCTAATTGGGGTTCCGTCGATGAGCCCAGCGTTTTTTAGTTGGCAGGTGATGGTGTCGTAGTCGGCGGTGAGGATGATAGTTGTTTGTTGCGGTATTAGTTCTGGTTCTAAAGCTGCGTCTGTGGGGGTTGTGCTTGTTGGGGTTGTGTTTGCGGGTTGGTGTTTGTTGTTGGTGGTGTGGGTGATGAGGTGTACTAGCGCATCGGCGTTGCGTTGCTCAAAAGAACGTTCGTTGCCATTACGGTAGTCTTGTTTGAACATTCGTGTTGTCATAGCGTCCATCGCGGTTTTCACTTTCTCTCCTGCTAACTGATCTAACTCAGCATGCAACACAACCATGTCATCATCGCCATTAAATATTTTGGCTTTGCGACGCGCATGTTGTTGCTCAGTAGGGTTTAAACCTTGTGCCGCTAGCCGTTGTGTTTCTGACTTGAGCACAGTGTTTTTGAAAACATCACAGGTTTGCTGCACGCCTAAAGCTAATAAATCTAGTTGTTCTTCTGTGCTCATTGGTGCTCTGCGATGCGACGCAGCTATTAGCTCCGCGTGGTCTTGAGTGATCCAACCGTCTTTAGCTGCACGCACCACATCCGGTAAAGCCGATAAACCTTTCACAGTGCGAACACAACGACGAGCCCTATACGCAGGCAAACCAAACTGTTCACAAACCGACCTAACAGCGTCATCACCTTCTAAATCGCCTAGCCTAACCAACACCGCACTCAAAAAACTCTCAGCGCGTTGACGCACATCATTAGCCTGCAAAGCTAGCTTCACAAGCTCACCAGCATCACAACCCGAAAAATCGTCAAACCCAAAACTGTCAGCAACAGTTTCAGAAAAAATTGACACTGCGTTGAGAGAATCTAAATTGCTTTGAAAACTAGCAGTTACACTCATACATACAAGCATATCAGCATAATATGACAATACACACTGAAAATAGTAGTATTTTATAGAAAAAATCAGAAAAATATGCCTCCACAAAAAAGGGAGAAGCACATGAAACAAGGTAAATTGCGATTTTCTCTATTATTTTTTGAATTACCTAACATTTTTAGACTATTTCAAATATAATACATATATACTCCTATACCCCACATATCAATTCGTCAGGAAATATCCTAGGAGGTGTTATGGCTGCTACAGTACAAACCATGCAAACCGGAGCCGAAGGCACACTTGAAACCGCCGGGTCTCAAACCGAAACCCAACCGGTAACTACCAGCAACACAAATACAACAACACGCACCCGAGACATTTCGCTTAACTGGCTACTAAGCCTAGTCAGCATAGGAACCACACTTATAGCAGCAATGCTAACAATACTTATACTGCTAATCATCTCACTTGGCAACCGAATCGACGCCAACACCACCCGCATCGAAAACCTCGGCACCGAACTCCGCACCGAAATCGGTGACCTCCGCACCGAACTCCGCGCAGAGATCCGCGCAGAGATCGGTGGCCTACGCGCAGAAATGCAGGCAGGGTTTGCTGAGATACACACAATACTACGCGACCACACCGACCGCCTCGCCCGCCTAGAAACCGCCGCAGGACTACCACGACCCGAAAACTAACCCCCCAAAACAAACAAGACTTTAACATCTAACTATAGGAGATACACCAGGAGGTGTTATGGCTGCTACAGTACAAACCATGCAAACCGGAGCCGAAGGCACACTTGAAACCGCCGGGTCTCAAACCGAAACCCAACCGGTAACTACCAGCAACACAAATACAGCAACACGCACCCGAGACATTTCGCTTAACTGGCTACTAAGCCTAGTCAGCATAGGAACCACACTTATAGCAGCAATGCTAACAATACTCATGCTGCTAATCATCTCACTTGGCAACCGAATCGACGCCAACACCACCCGCATCGAAAACCTCGGCACCGAACTCCGCACCGAAATCGGTGACCTCCGCACCGAACTCCGCGCAGAGATCCGCGCAGAGATCGGGGGCCTACGCGCAGAAATGCAGGCAGGGTTTGCTGAGATACACACAATACTGCGCGACCACACCGACCGCCTCGCCCGCCTAGAAACCGCCGCAGGACTACCACGACCCGAAAACTAACCCCCAAAACAAACAAGACTTTAACATCTAACTATAGGAGATACACCAAGAGGTGTTATGGCTGCTACAGTACAAACCATGCAAACCGGAGCCGAAGGCACACTTGAAACCGCCGGGTCTCAAACCGAAACCCAACCGGTAACTACCAACAACACAAATACAACAACACGCACCCGAGACATTTCGCTTAACTGGCTACTAAGCCTAGTCAGCATAGGAACCACACTTATAGCAGCAATGCTAACAATACTCATACTGCTAATCATCTCACTTGGCAACCGAATCGACGCCAACACCACCCGCATCGAAAACCTCGGCACCGAACTCCGCACAGAGATCCGCGCAGAGATCGGGGGCCTACGCGCAGAAATGCAAGCAGAAATCGGGGGCCTCCGCGCAGAAATGCAAGCAGAAATCGGGGGCCTCCGCGCAGAGATCCGCGCAGAGATCGGTGGCCTACGCGCAGAGATCGGTGGCCTACGCGCAGAGATCGGTGGCCTACGCGCAGAAATGCAGGCAGGGTTTGCTGAGATACACGCAATACTGCGCGACCACACCGACCGCCTCGCCCGCCTAGAAACCGCCGCAGGACTACCACGACCCGAAAACTAACCCCCCAAAACAAACAAGACTTTAACATCTAACTATAGGAGATACACCAAGAGGTGTTATGGCTGCTACAGTACAAACCATGCAAACCGGAGCCGAAGGCACACTTGAAACCGCCGGGTCTCAAACCGAAACCCAACCGGTAACTACCAACAACACAAATACAACAACACGCACCCGAGACATTTCGCTTAACTGGCTACTAAGCCTAGTCAGCATAGGAACCACACTTATAGCAGCAATGCTAACAATACTCATACTGCTAATCATCTCACTTGGCAACCGAATCGACGCCAACACCACCCGCATCGAAAACCTCGGCACCGAACTCCGCACCGAAATCGGTGACCTCCGCACCGAACTCCGCGCAGAGATCCGCGCAGAGATCGGTGGCCTACGCGCAGAGATCGGTGGCCTACGCGCAGAAATGCAGGCAGGGTTTGCTGAGATACACGCAATACTGCGCGACCACACCGACCGCCTCGCCCGCCTAGAAACCGCCGCAGGACTACCACGACCCGAAAACTAACCCCCCAAAACAAACAAGACTTTAACATCTAACTATAGGAGATACACCAAGAGGTGTTATGGCTGCTACAGTACAAACCATGCAAACCGGAGCCGAAGGCACACTTGAAACCGCCGGGTCTCAAACCGAAACCCAACCGGTAACTACCAGCAACACAAATACAACAACACGCACCCGAGACATTTCGCTTAACTGGCTACTAAGCCTAGTCAGCATAGGAGCCACACTTATAGCAGCAATGCTAACAATACTCATACTGCTAATCATCTCACTTGGCAACCGAATCGACGCCAACACCACCCGCATCGAAAACCTCGGCACCGAACTCCGCACAGAGATCCGCGCAGAGATCGGTGGCCTACGCGCGGAAATGCAGGCAGGGTTTGCTGAGATACACGCAATACTGCGCGACCACACCGACCGCCTCGCCCGCCTAGAAACCGCCGCAGGACTACCACGACCCGAAAACTAACCCCCCCCTACAGCTACAACCCCGCTGGTATTTAACCTGGTACTTAACGGAGTTGTTAATCTGTGATCAGCACCGATACATAAGTGGCCAAGTCGGCCAAGTCGTAAAATCTGCCCGCTCATAAACAACCACATCAATCCTGCCTCCAGATAAGCCCTTACCCACTTAGTCGTTAGCATCGCCAGCCAACTTCAATGCGATCCAACGGGGTACAAACGCTCCAAAACCGTTACCCGCTGAAATGAATGCCAAGTTGACTTTCAACAAACATAATCCTATGCAACACCATATATCATCGGTGGCGCAATCAGTACGGCGCAGGATGAATGCCGATGACGTGAAGCGGCTCAAGAGTCTGTCAGTCTGTTTGCGGGATGCGGTATCGAGCTGTGCGGCGCGCCCCCATCATCCGCAGTGTTTTTTGGGCCGCCATTCGTCGCAACAAGCGCGAGGCCCGCTCAGGGGCGAGGCCGCAGAGTTCGGCTGCTTCGCCTCTCCCGATGGATCCATGCTCGGCGGCGAAGGCCAACACCAGCTTCGCCTGTTCATCAGGTGTGAGTCCCCAGCCCCGCTGGTAGGAGGGCGGGAGATGTCTTGTTGGCCACAAGAGCCGCGACCCGCAGGCCAAGATTCGCGCCGTCAAACCGGGGGGCCGGCACCGAAGACGACACCGCTGTCATCCACCCCGATGAGGACCAAACCGCCATCCCCATTGCCAAGGCACACAACAGCCTCAACAAGCTCGTCGTCGCCGACATCGCCCTTGAACTCTACGGTGTACGTCTCCCCACCGGCAATGACCTCTTTTAGGTCGATTGGAACCATAAACCAACTATAACGCAACTTTTTGCGCTCTACCTTAACGCGCTAAAACATCGTAAAGTTTTGCAAACACTCGCCAACAGGGTCGATCCTCAACGGAACTAAACACACCCCCACACACCAAAACCTAGCAACGCACAACCGGAAATCAGCGGAGGGTGCCCTGCGAGCAGCGATCGTGTAGATCAGCAGCTACCTCTAGTGATGTTTAAGCTGCTTGAGCTTCATCAGCATCACCGTCAGAAACAGGCGGAGAAGGCAAACGCAAGTAACCTTCGATATAAGACAACCGCTCTTTGATCTCCCCAATCTCTCCAACAATACCTTTCAACTCGCCTTTCAACTCCGATAACTCACCTTTCAACTCCGAATGGTACTTCTCAATCAGCTCACGGTTTTCTTTGCTGGACTTCTCAATCAGCTCACGGTTTTCTTTGCTGGACTTCCCAATCAGCTCATACATGAGGGTACGGGTTTTAGTGCTGTCTACATGCTGATACCGCATCAGAGCCAACACCATCACCAGCATTGGGCCAATCACCGCCGCTAAAATCGGCGCTAAATCGCTCAAAGTCACAACTTCCACCGCCTCACCCTACCCCAACACACCACCCAATGCAACAATAATCTTTACAAATGCCTATAAAATAATACTAATACATTACAATACTCTTCAGCAACAGCCATCCTAATCACTTGATGTAATGTTCTGTGGGGTTGTTGACGCGACTAGCAGGTGTGAGGGTTAGTCGTTGTCTTTGATGGTGATAGTAGCAGTGCCATTGCCGATAGTGGCACCTTGCGGGTTAGACAGCACGATACGGAATGTTTCGTTGGATTCTCGGACGTTATCGTTTTTAACCGTCACCAAGCCGATATTGCGAGTCAGGCCGGGTCGGAAAAAAATCGTCCTAGTGGTGGACACAAAATCAGTGCCCGCGGTGGCATGACCGGAGCCGTTGCCTGTCGCCTCAACTGTGTAGCTCACCCGCGTCGGCTTGTTGACTGGTTTGTCTAAGGTCACAAAGAAGAAGTAATAGTTGCCGCTGCCCTCGGTGTGGACACCATCGGTTACCGAAAACGCTGGCAAGTTCGCTGCCGGCGGGGGTGGGTCGTCGTTGTCGGTAACATTGACCGTCGCAGTGGCAGCGGAACTGTCGGGGCTATAACCGGTGCCATCGGTGACCGTGGCAGTAACCGAACCGTCAGCTTCATCAGTGCTGTCATCAGTAGTAGCAACACTGAGCGTGACAGTGCCAGTTGTAGGAACCGTCACCGTGCGCGTGCCCGCAGTAACACCATAATCACCCGACACGGACACAGCCACAGTCACATCAAACGGCGCTGTGGGTGCTGGAGACGCGGTAAGCGTGAACACCGCACCGCCACCCTCGGTGACATCACTACCAGCAGTAACACTCACCACCGGATCCACCACAGGATCAACCGGAACGGGATCAACGGGCACAGGGTCAACCGGTACGGGGTCAACCGGGGGTGGGCTGATGTCGTCGCTGCTGGTTTCGGGAACAGCTTGCGCTTCGAGAGCCGTGAGCGCGTCTGCGACCGGGTCCCAGCGGACACTCCAGAACGTTTGCGCGTGCTGCTTCGCCTCCGCAGCAGACATCGCCGTACCACCAAACCCCGGCACATCCTCACCAAACGCCACCAACACCCGCTTCCAACGATTCACATGCGCATCACCATTACTGGTCTCAGCCGCATAACCCTGCACATCAGCAACCAACTGCGCAGGCACCACATAACTAGGCGAACCGTCCGAACCCGAATCACCACTGTCATTTGTTGTGTCTGTGGTATCGCTGTTGGTTTGGGGAGCAGGTTGCGCTTCGAGAGCTGTGAGCGCGTCTGCGACCGGGTCCCAGCGGACACTCCAGAACGTTTGCGCGTGCTGCTTCGCCTCCGCAGCAGACATCGCCGTACCACCAAACCCCGGCACATCCTCACCAAACGCCACCAACACCCGCTTCCAACGATTCACATGCGCATCACCATTACTGGTCTCAGCCGCATAACCCTGCACATCAGCAACCAACTGCGCAGGCACCACATAGGTAGGCGAACCGTCCGAACCCGAATCATCACTGCTGTTTGTGGTGTCTGTGGTATCCGTTGTGTCTGTGTTTGTGTTTGTGTTATCTGTGTTGTCCGTTGTGTCCGTGGTGTCTGTGTTATCCGTTGTATCTGTTGTGTCTGTGCTCGGGGTGTTTGTGTTTTGGGTGGGGTACTCGTTGGTGAGCACCGACACGGCACCGTTGTGATTATCTTTCAGACGGACTAGCACCCGCACTGCTTCGTCAGCGTTTGTGACCATTGTGATTCGTAACGTCACCTGCACACACGCCGCTGTGCGCCCTTCAACAAAATTTCCAGTGTTCGGATCACGCGCGACTTTGCTGCGGCCCCAAAAGAACCCCAAATCACCATTACTCAAAGCAGGCGACAGCCTGCCCACGCCCAAACACAACCCACCGTCTTTGAACGACAGATATACCCTATCTAGACCACTTAGCCATACCCCATCTTTGTCGGTCGAATATTTCCGAAATCTATCCATATCCACCAAAGCGTTCACCACGCTTTGGTTATGCGGAGCAGACGACCCGCCTACAAGCCGCAGCCGAATATCTTCATCCTCGGCCACATCACTATGATTGTTACCAACAGTGTGACCGTTATCGTCGGTAACAGCGAAATGGTGGCGATCATAAAACAAGCGATGCCGCACCAAACTCGGATCACTAATATCCATACCTTGACGCACTACCGGTCCCGACTCAGCGATCACATACACCGGTGAGATACCATACAACGGCAACAACTCAGTCCGAGTAGAAAGAGACGCGTTGAACATCCCGTTAGCAGTATCACCGACAACCGCCGTAGAACCTGAACCGCCCAAAGAAGCCGTGGATTTCGTGCCAGGAGTTCCTGTACTGGCGCCATCAAGCGTGCCAGTCCAAATATTACGCGAAGATACCGAACTCCCACTAGGACTTTCTCCAAACTCATCACGTCGATCCCCCACAGCACGATTTTCCCAAGCAGCCGCCCAAAAACCCGTCCCATCAGTAGACCCATAATTCCGACTCACACGCGTCTCACCCAACCAATACACCGGTGCCACCACATGAGCAGAGTTTGTTGGATTCGCCCGAATATGATCACGCGCATCCACAGTAGGAGTTGATGCCACTGCCCTAAACGCAGACGAGTGACCTTGAATATCAGGATCTCCCGCGGCGGCACGAGCACGCACATGCGCGTCATACACACCAATATTTGCAGAACTAGCGTCGATCGCTGTTGACGTCACAAATAGCAACCTGAAGTTATCACCCACACCCAAACCATCAGGAACCAACGGCCACGCAGACGACACCGTAAAAGTACCATCACTATTCCGCACGGGTTTTGCGCCGAGTGCGTCTTTGCCATAACCTTGGCTCAACTGTTCACGAAACACAGATTCCGGTGCCACCCCATCAGCTAACTCCGCGCGTAGCACCTCAATCGACCGCAAAGACTTCCATGTGTAACCCGCGGGAGCAAAAAAATGACAAGAATTATCCGAACTTGCCGTCACAAACAACTTCGCCGTCTGCCCATTGCCGTCACCATCATCACAGTCATCATACGGGTCAGCCACCACATACACCGGCGAAATACCATACAACGCTGCCGTGCTACTATTCGGGTGCGACTCGCTACTCACTGGACCGTTGTTACCATCAGTATCCCCCAACCGCGGGTTCGCTGAACCCAACGGGGCCGTGGGATGCCGCGTACCATCTTCGTTCGTACCAGTCCACACTAATCCAGACAAATTGGGACCATTGGTAAAATCGTGGGCGCGACGCGATGAATCGCGTCGATCCGCCAAAGTCCAATTCTCCCAAGCAGACGACCAAAACCCCGTTTGCGCTGTGGACCCGTAATTCCGACTCACACGGGCCCCGTCCATCCAATACACCGGCGCCACCACATGGGCAGAGTTTGTTGGATTCGCCCGAATATGATCACGCGCATCCACCGACGATGTAGACGCCACCGCCTTATATGCCGACGCATGAGGAACAATAACACTCGTACCCTGCGCCGCAACAGCCTGTACCTGAGCATCATACGTCGCGATATCAGACGACGAACCATCACCACGCTGGGTCGTTGATGTCACAAACAACAACCGAAACTTCGCCCCCGACTTCAAACCATCAGGAATCAACCGCCACGTATACGGCACCGAAAACGTGCCATCCCCATTATCAACTACCGACCGCACTAACTGCGACGTCTGCGCCGCAACAGGCGTCGGCTCTATCACCCCATCATGAGCCACCGCCAACAACGGCCCCACCAACACTAATACCAAAACAGCCGCCAAACCGCGGCGCAATCTACTCATACGGAATCTAGCAGCATGAACAAGCTGATGTGAAGGGGTGCAAAGTCATAAAAATAGTTTACAACTAAACCAAAGCCCTATGCAAGCCTTCCACTTCTTACATCAAAGCATCAAGGGATGGGTCGAGGGTTACAACAGATGTTTAAGCTGCTTGGGCTTCATCAGCATCACCGTCGGAAGCAGGCGGAGAAGACAAACGCAAGTAACCTTCGATATAAGACAACCGCTCTTTGATCTCCCCAATCTCTCCAACAATACCTTTCAACTCGCCTTTCAACTCCGATAACTCACCTTTTAACTCCGAATGGTACTTCTCGATCAGCTCACGGTTTTCTTTGCTGGACTTCTCAATCAGCTCATACATGAGGGTACGGGTTTTAGTGCTGTCTACATGCTGATATCGCATCAAGGCCAACATCATCACCAGCATTGGGCCAATCACCGCCGCTAAAATCGGCGCTAAATCGCTCAAAGTCACAACTTCCACCGCCTCACCCTACCCCAAAACACCACCCAATACAACAATAATCTTTACAAATGCCTATAAAATAATACTAATACATCACAATACTCTTCAGCAACAGCCATCATGATCACTAGATGCAATGTTCTGTGGGATTGTTAACGCGACTAGCAAGTGTGCGGGTTAGTCGTTGTCTTTGATGGTAATAGTGGCGGTGACCGAACCGTCAGCTTCGTTGGTGCTGTCGTCTTTAGTAGCAACCCGTCTTACATCGAAACCGATCTGGACGCTATACCACAGCTACCAGAGTTTACGATTACAAAGAACAGCTTTGAGCTTCGCTACAACCAGCCCGAGGGCAGCATCACATTATGGGACACCAACAAAGAATCTGCGATCTACACTTTTGAAGCTGAAACACTCCAACAAGAAGCTCTGCCAAAAGGAGTACGCGAACACCCCACAAACAACAATCACAGAAGGTGCGGACAACCACAGCTGGATGGGTTGGCAACTGTTGAGTTTGGGGTAGAATGATGTGTATGAAGGTTGTTGGTAAGCGTATGCGTTTGACTGATTGGGGTCGTCAGTTTGGGTTGTCTACGCGTGCTTCTTGGCAGATGTATCGGGATGGTCGTTTGCCTGAGGGGTTGGTGGTTGAGAAGGTGGGGAAGTTGTTGTATGTGAGGGTGCCTGATGATGAGTTGCCTGCTGATCGGGTGGTGTTGTATGCGTGTGTGTCTTCTTCGGATCAGGCTTTTGATTTGGTGTGTCAGTCGGAGCGTTTGCAGGTTTTCGCGCGTAAGCAGGGGTGGTCTGATTTTGAGGTGGTGATGGAGACGGGTTCTGGTTTGAACGGTAAACGCTCGAAGTTGTTGAGGGTGTTGCGTTTGCCGGGGAGGACTCGGATTGTGGTTGAGCATCGGGAGCGTTTGACGCGTTTTGGGTTTGAGTTGTTGGAGGCTTCGTTGGTGGGTCGTGGTGGTGAGGTTGTGGTGATGGATGATGAGGAACTTGAGGATGATCTTGTGAGGGATGTGACTGAGGTGTTGACTTCGTTGTGTGCGCGTTTGTATGGTCGTCGGTCTGCTGCTCGTAGAGCGCAGAGAGCGTTAGCGGCTGCTGGTGAGGGTGCGTCGTGACTCGCTGGCGGTCGGAGGATCCGTTTGTGGTGCCTGCCCCGTCGGGTGCGACTGTTCGTACAAAGGTTCATGCTTTTGGTGATGATGCCAGCGTGTTGAGGCAGGTCAGCGAGTTTTTGGGTTCGTATTTCCGGCAGGATTTGGCTGCCCGCTGCAAGCTGGGTTTGGGTTTGAAACATGCAGATCGGAATGAACGCAAAAAAGAGTTGACACCGGCGGTGTCGTCGCGTTGGGCGAATCCGATCACTCTTCGTGTGGGTGATCAGTTCGCTTTAGCGGTTCGTAATATGGGAGCTTCGATTGATCGTTATCGGACAGAGATCAACAGGATCGAGAAACGTCTTCGAGTGCCGGTCGGGCAGAAACAAGGTCGTGTGCGAGGGTTCGCGTCTGTAGGTGAACGTTGGCAGAAGCAACGCCGGTTGCAGAGCCTAAAAGCGCGTGAAGCTCAAACATCTGCTGATCTGCAAGCTGGTCGGGTGTCGGTGTGTAAGGGCGGTAAAGAGCTGGCTAACAACCGTCATCATCTACAAGAATGTGGTCTAACGCTTCAGCAATGGCGTGAACAGTGGGATGCTGCTAGAGGGTATTTGACTTGTGACGGGCGCACCGGTGAACCGTACGGCAACGAAATGATTCAGGTGATCCCTACCGCAGCAGACTACAAGAACTGTGTGGTGCAGATCCGGTTACCGAAAGGTTTAGCGCATTTATCGAACACCCCAGACAGGAAAGCACCTTTTTACCGGTTAGAAGGGACCGTTACCTGGAATCATCGAGCGACCGAATGGTTACACCGATGTTTAACTAGTTCAAAGATCTCATACACCTTCTCTTATGATCCTGATAAACAAGCCTGGTATCTGTCGGCTAGCTGGACGTTCCCTAAACCTTCTGAACCCGCTGAGATACCCACCACCGCGAAAACGGTGGGCATCGATTTGAACTCCGATCATCTAGCAGCGTTCATCGTGGATGAGCACGGCAACCCAACCGGTCGCCCTCAAACGTTTGAGCTGTTAGAAGAAGGCACCAGCGAGCAACGGCGAGGCAGGCTACGAGAATCAGTAGACGCGGCACTGAAATGGGCGGTCTCCCAAGGCGCACAAGTGGTCGCTACCGAGAAACTCGATTTCAGTCGCAGTAAAGCTTTGGGCAAACAGATATACCGACGCGGGCAAGCAGGAAAAACCACTCGCCGTAAAGTCGCTGGACTACCCACAGCACAAGTTTTTGAGGCTGTAGCAGCTAACGCCAAAAAACATGGGATCACTCACGTAGCAGTCGATCCTGCGTACACCAGCAAATGGGGAACCAGATACTGGAAACCCGCACTCAACAAATCACGCCGACAACAAAGTAGTGGTCATCACGCTGCTGCTGTCGTAATCGGCAGAAGAAGTCAGGGCCACGCGGCCAAGCGAAAGAACCCAGAACCAGCAACGACCAGAGGATCGTCAAGGACAATCTCGGTTCCAGCCCAACCACGAACAACTGACATGCCCCCTACAAACAGAAAAGGACAACAGCGAGCCGCCCCCGGCAACGACCTGTTAGCCAAACCTGGGACTAGACGGGACAGACGCTCAAGGTCGTTCGGAGCGTCGACAATAGAACAACCTTCTATTGTTTAAGGAACGGTTGGTCGCCAAAGCTAACTAAGCTCTCTACTTGCAGAATCAAACCTGCTAACCATCCACTACCCACATCCAGCAGCTGCCAAGCTCATCAAAAAAGTCGGAGAGGAATGTCTTGGTTTGAGATTAACTAGTTGGAGGTAGCCGAGGGCATTACCCGATATGCACTGTAGACAGCATCTATACCACGAATGGTACGCAACAAAGCTTCAAGATGAGTACTGTCGCTAAGCTCAAAGTCAAAACGCATCACCGAGATATGATCCATACCGGTGCGAGTTTCACAAGCCAAAATATTGACCGACCCAGTTGATAGGGCATTAGCCACATCTCGCAACAAACTAGTGCGATCAAAAGCCTTCACCTCTATAGTCACACAGTAAGTACCGCTGCGCTCACCGCTCCAATCCACATCTATCAGGCGATCTCCCTGATCAGACGATAAAGCAACAGCGTTAGCACAAGCGGCGCGATGCACCGAAACCCCTCTACCGCGTGTAACAAAACCAATAATCTCATCAGGTGGCACTGGCTTACAGCAACGAGCCAAACTCACCAAAACATCATCTAAACCATCTACTTCTACCGTTTGATCTAAGCGGCGCACTAGCGGAGTAGGAGATGTTAGTATGGTTAACTCATCTTCGCTGGCGCCCTCTGCAACCAGCTCTAATCTCATTCCCTCTACACGTTCAGCCACAGCTTTGGCTGAAACATGGCGCTCGCCAACTGCTGCAAATAACGCCTCTAGGTCACGGTACTTCATCTCTAACGCAGTGTTCAACAGCTCATCGCCCGACATGATCTCTGAAACCGCCAAACCTTCACGACGCAGAGCCGCTGTCACAGCATTTCGTCCAGCCTTGATGGCATCATCACGCCGAGCCTGCGAAAACCATTGCCGTATCTTGTTACGAGCCCGATGCGATGCCACCATGGCAAGCCAATCCCGCGAAGGCCCTTTGTCGGCCACCTTAGAGGTAAATATTTCCACCATATCGCCTGGACGTAGCTCCCTGTCTAACGGCACAAGCTGACCGTTAACCCGCGCGCCAATACAGCAATGACCCACTTCGGTATGTATGGAATAAGCAAAATCAATAGGCACAGCACCCAAAGGCAACGAAACCACATCACCTTTGGGGGTAAACACCTGTACCTCATCGTGATCTAAATCGGTCTTGAGGTTACTTAAGAACTCTGCTGCATCAGATGTTTCTTGCTGCCAGTCCATTATGCGGCTGAGCCATGCCAAATCATCAACAGCGGTACCCTCTTTGTAAGCGTGGTGTGCTGCTACCCCTTGTTCAGCGCGCGCATGCATTTCATTAGTACGAAGCTGCACCTCTAAAGATTTACCCCCCGGACCCACCACAGTAGTATGCAAAGACTGATACAAGTTGAACTTAGGCATCGCAATATAGTCTTTGAAACGCCCTTGTACTGGCCGCCAAGTAGCATGAATTGAGCCAAGCGCTGCGTAACAATCCCGCACCGAGTCTACAATCACACGAATACCCACTAAATCGTGAATCTCCTCAAAACTGCGATCTTTGGTGATCATCTTTTCGTATATACTCCAATGATGCTTGGGACGACCTGTCACCCGTGCTGGAATCCCAAGCTCGGCTAAACGGGCTTCTACGCTGGACAGCACCTGCGTTAGATATAAATCCCGTTCTGGGGCGCGATTAGCCACCATGCGGTCAATCTCTGAATAGCGTTTAGGGTGCAACGCTGCAAACGCTAAGTCTTCTAGCTGCAACTTAATATCTTGCATACCTAGACGATTAGCTAGCGGAGCGTAAATGTCCATTGTCTCACGCGCAACCCGCTGCTGTTTGAGCAACGGCAAGGCCGCTAGAGTGCGCATATTGTGTAGCCGATCTGACAGCTTTACAACCAGTACCCTCAGATCCTTAGCAATAGCCACCAGCATCTTGCGCATGGAAGCTGCTTGTTCTTCTTCTTGTGTGTTGAAGTTAAGTTTGTCTAAACGGGTAACGCTGTCCACAATAGAAGCCACCTCTGCGCCGAAGTGCTGCTCCACGTCACCTAAGCTCATAGCAGTATCTTCAATAGCATCGTGTAAAAGCGCAGCTACCACCGATACATCGTCTAACCCCAACTCCACCACAATATGAGCTACTGCTAAGGGGTGCGACAGGTAAGGTTCGCCCGATTTACGTAACTGCCCTTCATGGGCTTCGCCCGCTAAGCGGTAAGCAGTTTGGATGCGCTCTAAAGAATCCTGCGGATGACGTTGGCTATAAGCATCTAGAAGCGGGCCTACCTCTAACCCAGATATATCCATCCACGGCAACGCTTCAGCAACAAGCGTCATAGCCGATTGCTCTCATACTTAGCGGCGCTTGCGTTTGCGAGGACGAGGTGGAATAGCTGTGCTCGGAGATACAGGGCGACGCGCTGTTCCTAAACGGGATGCTGCTTGACGAGACTGGCCAACTGCAGCTGATTGCGTAACATCAGCAGTTGCAGTAGCTTGTGATTCTACCTCATGAACCGTAATACCGCGTGAATGAGCACGAGCCTCAAGCCGCTCACGCAACTCAACTTGTTCGGGCTGACGCTCTTTAAGCCACGCCGCTGCAGGCGAAGCCACAAACAGCGACGAATAAGTACCTACCAACAACCCAATCAACAAAGCCACAGCAAACTCAGCTAGAGTTACCGCTCCTAGCACCAAAGTACCGATAATCAACATTGCCAAAACTGGCAAAACAGACGTGATGGTGGTGTTCACCGAACGCAACAGCACAGTATTTAATGCCATATTCATAATCCGTGTATAAGTTGCTTTACCTATGAGCGCAGAACGGCGCTGGTAGTCACGATTCTTATCAAATACTACCAAAGTGTCATACAAGGAGTAGCCCATGATGGTTAGAAACGCAATGACCGTGGCAGGGGTTACCTCAAACTGAAACAAGGCGTAAATGCCCACTGTTATCACCATGTCGTGAGCGACAGCCACTAAAGCAGCTAAGGCCATCCTCCATTCCAACCCAATAGTGATATAAATGGCCACCACTACAAAGAACACAATCAAAGCACGAATAGCCTTATCTGTAATCTCACCTCCCCAAGAAGCGCTTATGGAGTTGAAGCTAA
This sequence comes from Candidatus Poriferisocius sp., assembly GCA_965221865.1. Lineage (GTDB taxonomy): Bacteria > Actinomycetota > Acidimicrobiia > Acidimicrobiales > Bin134 > Poriferisocius. The sequence continues at coordinate 2,240,911 of OZ244918.1, read as the reverse complement.
CATCGTTAGAACTTTGACCGGTAAGTGCCGCTAAAGCTGCCGACACAACTGTTACGCTGTTGGCATCTGTAGCATCTAACTCAGCACGCACCCGCAGCACATCCCCACCTACAAACTGAATCTTGGCATTAGCCTGACCTACCTCGCGCAACGCATCACGCACATCTGCTGTGGATACATTAGGCGCTGAAACTTCCCAGACAGTGCCACCTTCAAACTCAATACCTAAGTTGACACCTCGCACCAACAAAGCCACGATGCTAACAAGCACGCAAGCAGCCGATACTAAAAGAGCTTTCTTCCACAACTCTGCGAAGTTGACATTAGTTTGGTTGCGCCACAGACGTCGTAGCCAACCAATATCGTTATTGCTGATGTCTGCGTTAGCCACGTTTTGGCTGCTCATAGCTGTGAAGCTTTCTGAGCTATCGCCTCTTCAGGAGTAGGTAACCCTAAACGATGTGGATGTTCCATTAAAGTCCGAAAACGAGATAAAAGCTGAGCGCAAGGCCGTAAGAAGAAGTAGGTGGCAACTAAATCCAGCACCGAAGCGAGGCCTAACATTAACGCAAAGCCACGAACCGAACCAGCCGATAGCCAGTACAAGATCACCGCGGCAATTAGCGAAGCAAAATTGGCTCTAAAAATGGTAATAAAGGCTGCCCTAAAGGACTGTTCCAAAGAAGAACGCAACGAACGCCCAGTAGCTACATCTTCTTTAAGGTGCTCAAAATAAACCACATTGGAATCTAAAGACACACCAATAGCAACTATCAGCCCGGTTACCCCAGCCAAGGTCAACGCCAAGTCCTGAGTTTCACCTAGCCAAGCCACGATGACCCACAACAAGGTAGCCGACACACCCAAGCTTAACATCGCAATCACACCTAGCAGGCGGTACATGACCACCATGTATAAAAACACCAGCGCCAAACCCACAATGCCAGCTATCACGCCAGCTCGCAGCGAATCGCTACCTATAGTTGCAGATACTGCTCGACTAGTGCTATCACTTTGAGAATCGGTTGGATCTTGAAACTCCACCGGCAAAGCGCCATAACGTAGCACTAAGGCTAAGTCTTCAGCTTCGTCACCTGAGTAACCGCCGCTAATAACGGCTTCGCCGTCAAAACTATCAGCGTTTACCGAAGGAGCAACCTCTACCGTTCCGTCCACCACGATGGCAACGCGCCCTCTTCCGCCAGGGCAAATTGGACTACCAGAAAAGCATTCTGCAGCTAGCTCGTCAAACTGATCAGAGCCTTCATCGCCCCCCTTGAAGTTAGCGATTACAACATATTCGTTCGTAAACGCGCTATCTGCCCCAGATAATCCTGCACCAGTCAGGCTAGAAGGGCCTAACAGATATCGTCTAACGACCTGCCCGTCGTCATCGCGCTGGGGAAGCACTACGAAGCTGTCTAGCTGATCCTCTGCAGACGTGCTTGTGGGTAGCCCAAAAAAAGCACCAGTATCGGCAGGACAAGGTGCCAAGCCCCGTTCATCTAACTCTGCTACAGGTAGTTCTGGCTGTTCTACTACAACCTCTGGCGTAATGGCATCTTCAGAGTCTTGTACCACATCTACTTCGTTTGCAATATCTGCTTCTTCTTCAACGTCACCTTCCTCTACAACATCGGTCACATCTATAACCTCTACTGGCTCTACAACATCTACTTCTTCTGGTTCTTGGGACTGCGCAGCTACCGCTTCTGCAACATATGCGGTATTTACAAACCCACCTACCTCACTAGGTGCCTCCCCTATTGATACCTCATCTTGGAGCACCTCATCTTCGGCTCCCAAATCTTCAGGCAATCCAGAGTCTTCTAGCAGTCCCTCATCTTCTGGTGCTTCAGGCAATGTCTCGTCTCCGAGCACCTCATCTTCAAGACCAGCCTCTTCACCCGGCGTCACCTCAACCACCTCCGGGACAACCTCAACCACCTCCGGGACAACCTCAACCACCTCCGGGACAACCTCAACCACCTCCGGGACAACCTCAACATCACCCGGAACAACCTCAACATCACCCGGAACAACCTCAACATCACCCGGAACAACCTCAACATCACCCGGAACAACCTCAACATCACCCGGAACAACCTCAACATCACCCGGGGTAACCTCAACAGCCTCCGGAGCAACTACAATGGGCTCCGCGCTTAACTCCGCACATACCGGGCGAAAACGCAACTCGGCAGTTTGCCCTACCAGATCAATAGCTCGCTGTTGATCGCTAATGCCCGGAAGCTGCACAACCACTCGCCCTCCTTGACGAGTAACGTCTGGTTCAGCAACCCCTAAACCATCTATACGGTCACGAATAATGTTCACCGCGGTGTCTAAATCGCCAGCGGTAATGTCTTCAGGACGTTCAGGATCATCTACCGGGACCAACACCACCTCTACTCCGCCTTTAAGATCAAGACCCAGCAAAGGACTGTTACCCGCAACCAACGAAGCCGCCAAAAGTCCTCCAGCAACAGCCAGAATTATCAGCAACGAAACCAACGAACGACGGCTCATGTTAGCAATGTGAGTTGTTTACGATTCAGCCTCATCGCCTTCAAAATCAGAGGCATAGACAACCTTATTAGCAATAGTTTCACGGGTGATCTTGATCTCGACTCCATCAGAAATCTCAATAAATACAGTACCACCATCAAAATCGGTCACCATTCCATATAAACCAGAGGTGGTGATTACCTCATCTCCAACATCCAAAGAATCCAGCAACTCGCGATGGTGACGCGCTTTTTTCTGCTGCGGGCGCACCATGAAAAAATACATGGCAACAAACATCAGCAAAAGCAAAGGAAGAATTTCCACCGCAAATGATGTTAGCCGAAAAACAGCGGTCTAAGCGATTTACCACAAACTATCTTTCACATAATCTGTTTTCTGTAGCCCCAAGAACTATGTACCAATGTCTTAGCTGTAACTCGCCTTAGTACTTCAACGGCTAAAACATTCCAATACTTTGGCACGTAGCTTCTCAAAAGTGCCAGCAGCAATAGCAGCTTGAGCTTGTTTCATAAGCGCTAAAAGCCAAGCTACATTGTGCAAAGTTAACAACCGCGCTACCGAAGGCTCATCTACATTGTGAAGATGCCGCAGATAGGCACGGGAATAGCGGGCAGCTGGGGAAGCGGGAAACTGAGGATCCAACGGCGTGTCGTCGCTGGCATACAAAGCGTTCCCAATGTTTAATCGGCCTTGCCAAGTAAGAGCAGTGCCATGACGAGCTAAACGGGTTGGTAACACGCAATCAAACATGTCCACACCTAAAGCTATGCATTCAACTAAACCCACGGGATCACCCAAACCCATAAAGTAGCGGGGTAGGTGGCTGGGCAGCTGCGGAGTGATTGCGGCTAAAACGCCCAACATTTTAGCCTGTTCTTCGCCTACCGATAATCCTCCTACGGCATAGCCATCAAAACCAATGTCTATGGTTCGTGCTGCGCTTTCGGCACGCAAAGCAGAGTTCAATCCCCCTTGAACAATGCCAAATTGGTTAGCCCCGTAACTATGACCTTGTTGTTGCAAGAACCTCTTACGTGCTCTAGTAGCCCATGCAGCAGTGCGTTCAACCGCAGCACGCTGTGCAGCGTCAGGGGCATCTGCTGATGGACAGACATCAAGAACCATTTGTATGTCTGAACCAAATTGTAGCTGCGTGTCAACAACCTGTTCGGCAGTAAAACGATGTTTAGAACCATCATATGTAGACCTAAAGGTGACACCTTCGTCGTCTACTTGTGGTCCAAGCGAAAATACCTGATAGCCACCCGAATCGGTCAGCACATGACCTGACCAACCAACAAAGCCGTGAATGCCTCCCATCTTTTGCACCAACTCTGCTCCTGGGCGCATAAATAAGTGGTAAGTATTTGCCAACACCACAGAAGGTCCAAGAGCCTCTAGGTCTGCAGTATCTAAAGTGCGCACTGCTGCTCTTGTTCCAACCGGCATAAAGCAGGGTGTAACAAAAGAACCCCTTGCGGTGGTGACACGCCCACAACGCGCCAAACCCTGCTGAGCAACTAGATCAAACTGCAAGCTCACAGCTAACTTACAGCTAAGCTTTTGCGCCAGGTTGGGCAACGCAGAACATAGCATCACCCAGCGACAAAAAGCGATAACGGTTTGCTAACGCTACTTGATATGCGTCTCGCCAACGTGGCCCCATAAAAGCAGCTAGCAACGCCAACAGGCTAGACCGAGGCAAATGAAAGTTAGTAAGCAAAGCATCGACTAAAACGAACTTGTGCCCCGGCTGAATAAACAAACTAGTCGAACCGCTGTTCTGCCCACTTTTTGCAGCCGACTCTAAAGCTCGAACTACAGTAGTCCCCACAGCAACCACCCGCCCTGCTGTTTGACAGGACTGCATGGTGGCAGCGGGAATCTGATAGCGCTCACTATGCATTTGATGATCGGCCAAATCTTTGGTTAGAACCGGCTGAAAAGTACCAGTACCTACTGCCAACTCCAACTCGCATACCTGTGCTCCGACAGACCGACAACGATCCAAAACAGCCTGTGTAAGGTGCAAACCAGCAGTAGGCGCTGCTGTCGAAACCGGCCGATTCGCATACACAGTTTGGTAACGCTCGGTGTCGACTAGCTCTGTGGTGATGTACGGAGGCAACGGCACCTTGCCAACCTTTGCCATCAACCCTTCTACCCCCTGATCGTCTGTGTTAAAATCCTTTGTCCCGGCAACAGGCTTTACCCAACGCCTCCCATGAGCAGCCACTTCACCAGCAGCACCGCTAACAATAGCTTCACCAACTTCTAGTACCGGCTTGGAGTCATAGTAAAGCCAAGTCCTAACAGGCACCTTGCGCCCTGGTCGCACCAAAGCACTCCAGCGACCATCTCCTGCTGGTTCCAATAAAAGCACCTCCACCTGAGCACCGCTTAGCTTCTGCAAGTGCAATCGCGCGGCCATCACCTTGCTGTTGTTTACCACTAGCACATCGCCTGGTTGCAACAGTTCAGGCAGATCTCGGCTATGTCGATGCTGAAAACCCAACTCTGGTCCCAAATCCACCAACAAACTAGAACTATCGCGGGGTTCTGCGGGCTGCTGAGCTATAGCTTGTTTAGGTAAGTCGTAATCCAACTCCTCAATACGCATCAAACTTCAGGCTAATCCCCAGCATGCCCCAATTACTGCCATACCATAAGACCTTGAAGCTTGTGCTTTATTTGCATTTCAAAAAAACGTCTGCGTGCCGCAAACTAGGAGCCACATGACCGATCAGCCTTCACAAGACTCTGAAGCAGAGATGCTTTATCGCACAGAGGCATATCAACAACGCGGTCGCACAAGCCCTATTGATGGCATTCTGCGGGTTAGCGCCCCACGTGAGTGGCTTGTTTTAGTTATCTTAACAGTGGCAATTGCTGGCGTGATTCTCTGGAGCGTGTTAGGGCGCTTAGAATCAGGCATCAACGCTGCTTGCACTTTAAGAGCCGCAGGTGAGCGTCATGTGGTTGTGTCCCCGTCTTCGGGCTTTGTTAGCGAAACCCTAGCTGAACAAGGTAGCCACGTGAGTTCTGGCGATCCGCTTGTACGCATAGTTGTGCCCGATATCTCACTTGCAGCCGCGACGGCACAAGCACGCGCAGCTGCTGTGGCTGCACAACATCCCAACAGCCCTGAGGCCAGCGGCGCAAAAGCAGAAGCAGAAGCATTACTAGCTACAGCAACTGCTGGCTCACTGGTGTTGAGCCCGGCTAACGGTGTAGTAGCAGATTCGCTTATAGAAGCCAACGCTTCAGTAAACCCGGGTTCAGTAGTCGCCGAAATAGTAAGCCTTACTCAAGAGCCACCAACAGCTTTACTTGCGGTGGATTCCTCTAAAACAGCACGCATCAATACATCGGCAATAGTCGCTATCAGAATTACGACAGCAAGTGAACAAGAACATATCCATGCTGATGGGCGTTTGAGCCAAACAAACTCCACACAACGCCCCTTAGTGGTTGCCCAACATGGCGCGCTTAGTACCGCTGAAACCCTTTTGGCAGCTGAGCTTGAAGATCCTCCCGCAATTCTTACATCATTAGCACAACAATCTGAGACAGCTTACCGATGCCAAGCGCGGATAATCACCGACTCCCGACGCCCGATCCAAATGCTGATCGGGCGCGGCTAAAAAGCTAGCCACAAATGCGCCATATCGCCAGGTTACGCAGCCGCCGCACCCCCATTATTCCGCAAATGCACGCAACCGAATGCGGTGCTGCCTGCCTCGGCATTCTTCTCGCTCATCACGGGCGATACGTCTCCGCCGAGGAACTGCGAGTTGCCTGTCGAGTAACTCGAGACGGCTCTGCAGCGTCAGACATCGTGGCTGCAGGCCGAGCTTATGGGCTAACACTTACTGGCTGGCGCATGGAAACTGACGCTTTAGCCGATCTAGACAGCCCGGCAATCTTGTTCTGGGAGTTCAACCATTTCGTAGTGTTAGAAGGAATCTGGGGTGGGCGCTATCACCTAAACGATCCAGCTAACGGACGGCTTGCAGTTAGCGCACAGACCATAAACAGAGCTTTCACCGGGGTGGTGCTACGCGCCGAGCGCAGTGATGGCTTTATATCCACAAAACGTCCGCCAGGAATCTTCCGCAAGTTGTGGCCATGGCTAACACCAGCTAAAGGAGCGCTAACGTTCTCGGTGCTAGCAGGTTTGCTAGCCGCAGTACCAATGGCTGCGTTGCCAGTACTGCTTGGTTTGTTCGTGGACAGGGTTTTGAGCGGTTCTGAGCCAGAATGGGGAGCACCGCTAGCATGGATACTAGCAATCTCAGGTGTAGTTATGTACCTGTTGGTGTGGCTACAGCAATACATGTTTCGCAAAATGGCGGTGAGCCTAGCAGTAAGCGGAGCACAAGGATTTCTAGGCCGTATGTTCCGTCTACCACCGCCATTTTTTGAGAATCGATTTGCTGGCGATCTCACCTACCGCGTACACCTCGTAGATACTGTTGCCGGTGAAGCTTCCACTGGGGCAGCATGGCTTGTGATTGAACTCTTCGCCAGCCTCGTACTGCTTGGCGTTATGTTCGCGTTCGATCCACTGCTAGCGGCTCTCATCGGAACTGCGGCAGCCACAAGCATTGGGCTCATGACGCTGCTAAGCCGGTTGCGCGCCGACACCGAACGTCAATTCCGCCATGAACAAGCCACAATGTTAGGCATCGAGGCTGCTGGTTTACGCGACATGGAAACCATCCGCGCAACAGCCAGCGAAAACGATTTCTTCGTCCGCTGGAGCGGGCAGCAGGCCCGCGAAATCGCTGCACGTCAGAAATTCTTAGCTAGCGGCTACGTAATCAGCGCTATGCCAAGATTGTTCTCGCTGATTGGCGCAATAATCGTTCTAGGTATAGGAGGGTGGAAAGTTGCCCAAGCCGAGCTTAGTGCTGGCGAGCTAATCGCTTTTTACACCCTAGCTGGTGCCTTTTTGGTACCGATAGGACGATTTGTGCAATTTGCCGACTCATTTATGGTGCTCGACGCTGATTTGCAACGTGTGCAAGACGTGCTCAACGCCCCAGAAGACCGCCAAGCAGCTCTTAATGTGCCAGAAACCAGCCGACAGGCTAACTCAAAATCGCACAACAACGTCTCGCCAACAGTAGCAACCTTTGCCGGCAGGCTGCGGTTAGCGGGCAACTTAGAATTGCGTGACGTAACTTTCGGTTTTACCCAAAACCGGCCCCCGCTGATCAACGGGCTTAGCATCACCATAAGACCAGGGCAGCGAGTGGCTTTCGTGGGTCTAACCGGATCGGGGAAAACTACCCTTTTGCGACTCATCAGCGGCGAGTTGACTCCTGATAGCGGAGCAATTCTCTTCGACAATGCACCGCGCACCGATATTGCGCCTGAAGTGCTTGCCAACTCACTGTCATCAGTAGACCAACAAATCCATCTGTTCGCTGCGTCGGTGCGCGACAACCTCACTATGTGGAATGCTGCGATGCCAGACAACCAAATCATCGAAGCGGCTCGAGATGCACGCATCCATGATGAGATAATGAGCCGCTCTGGGGGGTACGACTCGCTAGTAACCGAAGGGGGACGCAACTTCAGCGGCGGTCAAAGGCAGCGCCTAGAGATTGCTCGGGCTCTAACCAAAAACCCTTCAATCCTGCTCGCCGATGAAGCTACCAGCACTCTTGATGCCGTTACCGAGCAAGAAATCGATGATGGGCTCCGCAGACGTGGGCTGACCTGTGTAATTGTGGCGCACCGCCTTACGACAATACGCGATTGCGACGAGATTGTTGTCCTCGAACAAGGCCGTGTCATACAGCGCGGCAACCATGAAGAGTTGCTTAGCGATCCCACTGGGCTCTATCGCCAGCTAGTGGAGGCACAGTGACAACATCTGAGAACCAAAATCTAAATCACTCAGCCAACACTGCTACTGCTTCATTAGCCGATTTCGCCGCTCAACATGGCGAGTTGGTTTGTGCTGCAGCCAACACCCCAATGCTGTTGCATGATGCTGGCAGTGTGTGGTTTGTTGCCGCAGGGGCGCTGGACATCTTCTGTGAAGAACACCAAAATGGCAGGGTTATAACAGCCGCTAAGCACTTGCTCCGGGCCAGCGAAAATCGACTGGTTTTTGGCTTGCCAAATCTAGAAGGCCCACTCACCGTGGTGGCCAAAGGACTAGCCGACACACGGCTTTTTAGGCTAGACGCATCTCTGTTAGGTTTAACTGAGGATCACGATCCTAACGTGAACGCAGAGCTAGCAGCCGAAGCTGCCCGACAAGCCACAGCATGGGTACATGATATAGCCCGCGCGGTAGCTAGCAATATTGAGTTACATCCCCGCATCTCCACTTTTATCGAAGCTGGGCCTGACCACAACACAGCAACGCTCACAATTGCCCCTAACAGCATTGCAGGTGTACACCACTCAGAGTTCGTGTGGATCGCTACTGCAATTAGCGAGGATACAGAAGCGCTTCGCTACCTCGGTACCGAAACATTAACGCGTTCGACAACAAATACACCTTGCTGGGTGCCACTCACACCTCACAGCTGGGTTACAGCCACCAAACCCATTGATATCCTAATTACCACACAAATCAGCCATAACGAATTGCACAAGACACTTGCCAATTTTCACCGCGTGGCATTCGGTGCCGAAGCTCTGAACCGGAGACTGCTGCTCGCAGATGAGGTAAACGCCCAAACAGCGCTATCTACTCATCGACGGCTAGCCCAAGAACGCTCTCAAACTCTGCTCAAATCGCTAGAAGGAGGAAGGAAAAGCACTGCACCACACCAATCGAAGCTAATGGCCACATTGGAGCACATCGGTCGCCATAGCGGTATTGCTTTTCGCGAACCGCGCCTACCATTAACAGCACCGCCAGCCACGCTAGAGCAGGTAATCGAAGCATCAGGGCTAAGAGCGCGGCGGGTCAGCCTTACACCCGATAGCCGTTGGTGGCGCAGCGACAGCGGACCTATGCTTGCCTATACAAGCGACAACAAAAAGCCTGTTGCCTTGTTACCGTCGCTTCTAGGCTACCGTGCCATTAGTGCCGACGGTCATGCAAAACGGGTAACCGCGTCGTCTGCTGGCACCTACTTGCAAAGCGCTTGGGCTATCTACCCAAAGCTCACAGACGAACGAAAAACTACAGCGCGCGATCTGCTTAGGTTATCGCGCCACGGCACCTTTAAAGATCTAGCAAACTTTGCGGTCACAGGACTGATTGCAGCACTGTTCACCCAAGCCCCTGCCATTGCTTTGGGCATGCTTGCTAACTGGACGCTGCCGTTCGCCCGCGGTAATGCATTAGCTCAGATACTTCTAGCACTAACAATGTTAACCGTAGCTGCCACAATGCTGACCATATTCGGTGCAATGACACTGCTCCGCCTTGAAGCACGCATTGGAGCACGCCTTAGCGCGGCGGCTTGGGATCGTCTGCTGGCTTTGCCTCTGCCATTTTTTAGAAACACCATCGCTGGTGAGTTAGCCGTGCGAATGGGCACATTTCAGCAGTTACGCGACCTGATCTCAGGTTTGTTGATCAACGTTGCAGCATCCATGATCTTTCTTTTCCCCACGCTTGGAGTGCTGTTTTTCTACGATCGGTTGCTAGCAGTCGTAGCACTGGTGATGTCTGTGGTAGCACTAGCTGTAATACTTGGCCTCGGACTAGCTCAGATACCCCACCAGCGTTTTTGGCACGCCGCGGTCAGAACCCTGTCAGGGCGCTTGTTGCAGTTCATCGGCGGCATCACAAAGATTCGCGCCTCTGGCGCTGAAACAGCCGCGTTTGCCTCGTGGGCCGATGCTTATCGCAACAAACAGGTTGCAGAAATACGAAGTTCCCGAATAGACGAACATCTAGCAGCATTCGGAGCAGCCTATCCATTCGCATTTGCCGCGGTACTATGCGCGGCAGCTATCAGCCGTGGTGATACCTTAGCCGTAGGCGACTTCGCAGTAGTGCTAACCGCATCACTTGTTCTTTACACTGCCGTTGCAGATCTAGGCCGCACCACAGATACCCTGGCCGAAGCTTTCACCGCCTATGAGCAAATAAAACCGGTGCTAAACGCTGTACCTGAACGCAACGCTTTAGTTTCAGTTACCCCAACAGTGCTTGAAGGAGAGTTATCAGCGCAACAGATTAGCTTCCGCTATGGGCCCGACGGCCCTCCGGTACTTGAAGAAGTGACCATTGCCGCCCATGCCGGAGAGTTCATCGCCATTGTCGGCAGTTCAGGCACAGGCAAAAGCACGTTTGTGCGGCTACTACTAGGGCTTGAGACCCCCCAGCGAGGCGCAATTTTCTTTGACGGGCGAGATCTACGTAACTTAGACAGCCGTTCTGTACGCCGACAGATTGGCGTGGTACCCCAAAACAGCTCGCTACAGCCGGGAAGTTTAGCGGAGAATATCATCGGCATGGCCGACGACTTGACGCTAGAAGATGCTTGGGCAGCAGCGCGCCTTGCAGCAGTAGACGCTGACATTGCCAAAATGCCAATGCAAATGATGACAGCAGTTGCAGATCGTTCCAGCGTATTTTCTGGCGGGCAAATACAGCGGATACGCATTGCTGCGGCGCTGGTACGCGGACCGCGTATCTTGATTCTTGACGAAGCTACAAGCTGGCTAGATGCTAAAAGTCAAGCAGACGTAATGAGCAGTATCGAAGGTTTAGGTGCCACTCGAATCGTAATTGCCCACCGGCTCTCTACTATCCGCAAAGCTGATCGGATTTATGTGCTAGATGCTGGGCGGGTAGCCCAAGTAGGCAACTACGAGGAGTTGCTAAGCACGTCAGGGCAGTTTCGCGATCTGGTGAGCCGCCAACTCCTCTAGGCCACTAACTCCTAATATTGCAGCCACTTATGGAGTTCACCAGCTTACTAAGTAATATTTCTTTTATTTCTATATTTTCTTATGTTTTTGGTAGGTATTGTCATAGTGTGCTGATATGCTTATGTTTATGAGTTTATGTAATACTTCTCAAAGTAATTCCAATGTTTTAGATAGGTCACCTGTTGATACTAATTCTGTGTCTAGTGCTGGGTTTGGTTTTGATGATTTTTCTGGTTGTGATGCTGGTGAGCTTGTGAAGTTGGCTTTGCAGGTTAACGCTTTACGTCAACGTGCTGAGAGTTATTTGAGTGCGGTGTTGGTTAGGTTAGGCGATTTAGAAGGTGATGATGCTGTGATGTCTGTTTGTAAACAGTTTGGTTTGCCTGCTTATAAAACACGTCGTCGTGTTCGCACTGTGAAAGGGTTAGCTTCTATGCCCGATGTAGTGCGAGCAGCTAAACACGGTTGGATCACCCAAGACCACGCGGAGCTAATAGCAGCTTCAAATAACCGCGCTTCGCTGAGCGTTGAAGAACAGCTAGACCTGTTAGCTGTAGGGGTGCAGCAAACCTGTGATGATTTCAAAAACACTTTGTTGGAAGCAGAAACACAACGCCTAGCAGCACAAGGATTAAACCCAACCGAACAACAACATAAACGTCGCACCGCAAAAATATTTGATAGCGATGATGACATGGTTGTTTTACACGCAGAGCTAGACCAACTAGCAGGCGAAAAAATCAGAACCGCTATAGACGCTATGACCACACAAATGTTCAAACAAGACTACCGAACCGGCAGAAAACGGTCTTATGAACAACGCAACGCCGACGCGCTACTACACCTCATCACTAGTACTAGTCAACATCAAACTAAAACCTCAACAGGTGAACCCTGTGAACCGCAACCGCAGCAAACCACTATTATCCTCACCGCCGACTACGACACCATCACCAGTCAACTAAAAACAGCGGGGCTCATCGACGGCACCCCAATCAGCATAGACGAAACACGCCGTCTAGCCTGTGAAGCCAACATTCTGCCTGCAATCTTCAACAACCAAGCACAACCCCTCTACCTCGGCCGCACCCGCAGAACACACACAAAAACCCAGCTACACGCCCTATACAAACGCGACAAACAATGCACATCATGCGGCATACGCGCCACAAACTGCGAAGTCCACCACAAACAACCCTGGCAACACGGCGGCACAACCAACATAAACAACCTCACCCTGTTATGCCCAACCTGCCACCACCAAACCCACAAACACAAACACAACCCCTAGTTCCTAAGCTCCCCCCCCCCCCCCTTTTCGTGGAAACATACTTTATGAAGAGGAGTTATGCCTAGGTGTGGTGGCACCGTTTCTGTGAGCACGGTGAAGCTGGTTTGGTGGATCGGTTGTCAAAACCTCACCGGTTACCGAGGGGTATCAGTGCTGCGGTTGAGGCTAGAGTATGTGAGTTGCGTTGTCAGAAACGTTGGGGGCCCGCTCGCATCGCAGCCCGGTTAGGCGTACCAGCGTCTACAGTTCACCGTGTTTTGGTGTGTAACGGTTTGAGATGTCTCTCAGGGTTAGACCGGCCTACTGGTAAGGTGATACGCGGCTACGAATGAGCTGAACCTGGTGATCTGATACATATTGGATATCAAAAAAGTAGGTAAAATTCTCTCCTGGAGGCGGATGGAAAGTCCACAGGCGGGCTAACACCGTAGCTCGTGGAACCTGCCGGCGACACAGTACCTGGGTTACAGCTACTCACATGTAGCAATAAACAGATCACAGCCGCCTGGCTTACGTAGAGGCACTCGACAACGAAACCGCTGTCACACTTTGTGAGTTCTTACCACAAACATCGACTCCAAACATCGACACACCACCACAACCCCCACCAACACCACACCGCCATCGGTGACACACCCGCATCACTCCTAAACAACCTCTAGTCCACTAACTCCTAGTTCACTGTTACCAACACAGACCTGTAACGCGCAAACCCGTACGATTGCTTGACACAGCAGATACTAAGCATATAGTTTATATAAATAACACCCAAAAAACAGTTACTGAGCGTTGATGAGCAACACGGTAGCTGGGAAAGGTAAAAATCAGATGAACGATAATACTCAACCTGAAGCAACCGAACGAGAGCTAACCGAATCGGAACTTGACGAGGTGCGCGGCGGACGTGGCTTTTCTGCCAACAAAGACAAAACCGCTCGTGGTGGTAACGAGCGCAGCTACTCTGGTCAGAACACCTACAGCACTGACGTCCCTAACCGCAGGCTTTAGTAGTTCGCTTATTTGGCACAAAGCATGCTTTGTGCCAAATATTTGTCTCATTATTAATCCACTATCAACTAGAAAGAAGAACTTATGACACAAGAAACAACTAACACCTCCCCCACCTCCACTGAGCGAGAGTTAACCGCTGAAGAGCTAGAGGATGTACGCGGTGGCACAAATGGCAGTGCCCGCAGAAACGCAGCTCAGCAAGCCTTCGCTCACAAGTGGAATAACGGAGGATCTGCTACCGCTGCCTCAATGTCCAATAACAACAAAAAGAAGTGAGGCTCTCGTAGCTGATAACAAAAAACTGTTTAGTTCACACAAACATTTGAACTAACTCAAATAACCGTACCTATAGTTTGGTACGGTTATTTCGCGTTTGAGCTAAAACTTGGTTATCTAAATCTTGCTTGTAAGGTAAAAAGATGGAAGATCGCCTTTCACCTCAAGAACGTTCAGCGCTCCCCCCACGCGCTGCACGCTGGTTAGCGTTTGTGTCAATCCTGATAGGTGGGCTGTGCGGAGGTGTGATCGGCTTTGCATTTATTGATTTGCAATGTGACGGCAACTGCAGCCTGTGGACTGGTCTAGGAGCATTAGTAGGAGCAACGGCTGGAGCTTTAGGACTAACCGTTGTAGCGATTTTAACCTTACGTTCAATGGAAGAATGGCGGCATTTTGATGGCCGCCGTCAAAAACAATAACAAGCTAGCAAAGTAGCTAAGCAAAAAAAGCTCGTGCTACCTCATATAGCTCAGGGCTAACCGTCTTAGTAGCAGCCACTGCTTCGGCTAAAGACACCGTCACCATCTCGCCCCCCTGATAGGCCACCATTGAACCCCAACGCTGATCATGAACAGCATCTATTGCTGCGATGCCATAACGAGAACACAGCACACGGTCAAATGCTGATGGGGTACCACCACGCTGAACGTGACCAAGCACCGTCACCCTAGTGTCAAATCCGGTACGAGCTTCAATCTCGCTGGCAATTATCTGTCCAATACCGCCCAACTTTTTATGCCCAAACTTGTCTACCTCAGGGTCGGCTATCTCCAAGGTGCCTTCAGCAGGCACAGCACCTTCGGCCACGACCACAATTGATGCCCAACGCCCTCTGCGGTGGCGACGCATGATGGTTTCAGCTACAGCTTGAATGTCGAAGGGATGTTCGGGGATAAGAGTCAAAGTAGCTCCACCTGCAATACCCGCCCAGGTGGCGATATGTCCCACATGTCTACCCATGACCTCTACCACCATGACCCTGTCGTGCGATTCAGCAGTGGTGTGTAACCGATCTATCGCTGCGGTAGCTATAGAAACAGCAGTGTCAAAACCAAAGGTTTGCTCTGTTAGAGCAATATCATTATCAATGGTCTTAGGCACACCCACTACCCTGGCAACACCAGCAGATTGTACGCTAGCTGCGGCCGATAACGTACCCTCCCCACCTATAACAATCAGTGCATCGGTGCCAGTCGACTCCATACAAGCGCGTACCTTATCTAAACCGTCCACAAACATGCGCGGAGATACCCTAGAAGTACCCAGCACTGTGCCACCACGAGGCAACGAGCCGCGCATGAAGTTAACATCTAATTCAATAAACTCGCCAGACAACACACCGCTCCAACCATCTTTGAAACCAATCACGGTGTCTTCATAATGCCGTTCAGCTTTACGCACGATAGCCCGTAGAACAGCATTTAGACCGGGACAGTCCCCTCCACCTGTTAACACCCCGACCTTCATAGCTACGCCTCTAAGTGCGGCAACAGCGGCTCATCAAAAACCTTTTCGTCAGCAAGCTCGACATTAGCAAGTTCAACAAAACTGTGCCGTAGCTGACGCACAGCCTGGGCGATACGCTGTTCGTTCTCAATTAAAGCAAAACGCACATAACCCTCACCGCCCGGCCCAAACCCGACTCCAGGTGAC
This sequence comes from Candidatus Poriferisocius sp., assembly GCA_965221865.1. Lineage (GTDB taxonomy): Bacteria > Actinomycetota > Acidimicrobiia > Acidimicrobiales > Bin134 > Poriferisocius. The sequence goes on along the minus strand of OZ244918.1, from coordinate 2,225,292 downwards.
ACCGCTACGCGCGCATCACGCACCAACCGAGAAGCAAACTCCACAGACCCTAAATGCTGATACGGCTCTGGGATACGCGCCCAAACAAACATGGTGCCTTTAGGCGGTGTAACCTGCCAGCCAATACGATTCAAACCCGCACACAACGCATCGCGCCGCCCCTGATAGATGTTGCACACCTCTTTAGGATGCTCCCGAGCTTCGTTTAATGTCACGGTAGCTGCAATTTGAATAGGCTGAAAAGAACCATAGTCTAAGTAAGACTTGAGCTTAGCTAGTGCTGCTATCACCTCAGGGTTGCCTACCATAAAGGCCACCCGCCAGCCTGCCATAGAAAACGATTTGGTCATGGAATAAAACTCCACGGCCACATCTTTGGCTCCATCTACCTGCATAATCGAAGGGGGCGTGTAACCATCGTAACCCACGTCTGCATAAGCAAAATCATGTACTAATAACACGTTGTGGCTATGTGCGAACTCCACCACATTTTCCATAAAAGTCAAGTCCACGCAAGTAGTAGTTGGATTGTGGGGAAACGACAAAACAACGATGCGAGGCTTAGGCCAAGAGTACTGCCAGCGGTCTTGCATGATTTCAAAAAAATCGCTTCCAGTGCTGAGCGGTATTTTACGCACCTGCGCTCCAGCAAACAGCGGCGCATACAGATGTATGGGATACGACGGGGATGGTACCAGTGCAGCATCCCCCGGCTGTAGCAACGTCCACATAAGATGTGAAAAACCTTCTTTAGCGCCAATGGCGTTAATTACCTCTGTTGCGGGATCTAACTGCACGCCAAAGCGATGCAGATAGTAACGGGCAACCGCGTTGCGTAATGCGGGAATGCCCCGACTAGACGAATAACGGTGATTGCGATAGTTACCAGCAGCTTCAGTGAGCTTGTCAACTGCAACTTGCGGCGATGGTAAGTCGGGATTACCAAAGCCTAAATCTATGATGTCATGACCTTCTCTACGCCCTTGCACCTTCAGATCGTTGATGATAGTGAACACATAGGGCGGCAAGTTATTGATGCGGCGAAAATCCACAGTACGCAACCTTACCAAATCTGCTAGCAGGCTACCGTTACACTCTTAACAATACGGGTCTGCTAAGTGGGACGAGATTCTACCCTACTACGCAGCACCTCAAGGGCAGTGCTCATAATCCGTGCCTCCGCACGACGCTTCACAAACCCAGGTAAAGGCATAGCCATCTGCACAGCTAAGTGGTAAGTAACCTCTGTACGATCAGGCTCATCTACCACAGGATGAAAGGAGTACTCACCATCTAAACGTTTGGTGAGATCTCCTTGCACTAGCCGCCAAGACACCCGCAGCGGGTTAGAACCATAGAAGTACTCTAAAAGATAGGTTGTGCTGCGGCCCATGGCAGCGGCTTGAAAAGAAACTAAACCGCCACGTCCATCCGTGTCACGGCGCAATACTTCTGCCTTTTTAATTTCAGGTGCCCACTCTGGGTACGACTCATAGTCGCATACCACCTCAAAACAGCTCTGAGGTGGAGCTTCAATAGTGGTGCTCTTAGTGGCCTGATCAAACATCGCTGCCGTTCCTAGAGGGATCATAGGGTTTTTGCTTTGTGTCCGCTGCAGCGCGATCTGAGAAAGTCCCATACTTCGCACCCCACACGCCAGAAAGTCCTAGCGCGTAGACAGGTACTAGGATACCGAATGCGGTTGCGGTAAAGGGCTGCGCTGAAGCTGCTAATACCGCTACCGTTGACTGCACTGCTAATGCCGTTAGCATAGAGCGGCGCACAACCTTTGGGGCACAGCCAGCTAAAAAATACAGGCCGCCCACACCAATAATCTCATACCGGCTGCGCTGTAAAGCTTGCAAAAATGCCCACAACATAGCCCAACTACCTGCTGCCAACAGCACAAACGAGAACACAGCCATCGGCACAGCCATTACAACAGGTGAGACTGTTGTAGCTAAAGCAAATACCACAAAGCCAGCAGTGCCTACCCAACAAGCGCGCAGCACATTTTGTCCTTGAGCTACAGAAGGCACAAGATATTCACGCAGCTTGCTAAGAATTGTTGACATAACCGATTATCCCGCAAGAACCTCTAACCGCAGATCGCCTCATCCAAGATGCCCCGCAACCGCTCAGCCGAATGATCATATGAGAACTCTGCTACTGCGCGCATCCTAGCCGCGGTACCCATATGCTCTAAACAAGCTGGGTTAGATAGCAAAGAGTCCAAACCAGCAATTACAGCATCAAGTTGGTTAGGCTCTTGCACCACCATCCCAGTGTGGCCATTTTGAACTGCTTCGGCTGCTCCTCCGCTGTTACCAGCTAGCTGGGGCACGCCCGTAGCAGCAGCCTCCAAAAAAACAATGCCAAAGCCTTCTTGTTCGAGTCCAGCCCAACGTTTGCGACACAACATAGCAAACACATCGCCACATCCGTACAAATCAGGCAGGTCACTATCTGCAACCCGATCTATGAGCCTAACTGGAGCGTTATGGTGTCCAATTAAGCGATCTAGACGGGAGCGATCCCGTCCACTACCAGCTATTACTACAGACAAACCTTCATAGCGTCTATGTAGATACGCTGCTGCTTCAATAAGAATGTCCATACCTTTGCGAGGCACAAGGCGGCTGATTGACACCACGGTTGGGCTATGTTCTGGCAAACCAAAACGGGCTCTAGCGGCACTGCGCTGAGTCTTGTTTAGCGGTCGGAAACGCTCTACATCCACCCCAGGCGGAACAATAACCGTAGGAAGCTGCGAACCAGCAGCACGTTCTGCTTCAGCTACCACATAACGTCCAGCTGCAATTACCACAGCAGCTCCGCGTAACACCTTTGCAATAAGCTGTTTGGTGCCAAAAAGCCTAGCGGGCACTGTCACCTCAGCACCGTGCAAGATTACCCCGTATGGATGTTTCAGTTTAGGGCCAAGAGCCCCAAGAGGTAGAGCAGGGTCGTACAACACAAGCTGGGCGCCCACTGCATGAGCTAACTGATTGATCTCAGCCGCCATATCTGAGGTAGGCAACAAAAAAGTCTTAGCTGAGCGAACAATTTGGTGATTTTGTTGAGCATCCCAAGTCTTATCGCCCAAATGCATTCGGGTAAGCACGCAAACATCTTCGGGGGGAAGCCGCCGCCAAAGCTCCCACAGATAATTTTGTATGCCGCCCAACTTGGGTGGATAGTCATTTGTTACTAACAAATGCTTAGCCACGGTTTAGGCCAAGTTGTTTAGCTGCCCAAGTGGCGTGACGCACTAACATGGGATCCGAATCTTTCATATAACGCCAGATAGTGGCTGCAACTTCTGTGTCTTTGCCGAGTTGCGAGTTGCCTAGTGCTACCAAAGCGTTGCGCCGCAGATAACGCGGTTGTCGGCGGGGTATATACCAACGGCCATAGCGGTCCAACAGTTCCTCATCGCTCATAGATAAAAGTTCCACCAAATCAACTTGAGCTTGAGGTATGGCATGAGTGTGGCGATTAGGTGGACACACCTCTTGACAGTCGTCACAGCCGTAAATGCGATCTCCTAAAGCCGCTCGATACTGTTCGGGAAAATCGCCTTCAGCTTGCAACAACCAAGCCAAACAACGCCTAGCATCCACAACTCCCGGGGCTACTATTGCCTTTGTTGGGCAAGCGTCTATACAGCGGCGACACGACCCACAAGCTTTAGCAACTAGCTTAGAAGGCTCCAAAACAGCGGTGGTTATCACCGAGCCCAACACAAACCAGCTGCCCTGGCCCGGCAGCAAAATGTTACTGTTTTTACCGTACCACCCCAGCCCAGCTTGATAAGCCGCTTCACGGTCTACCAGAGCATTATCGTCTGCTGCAACTACAGCTTTATGCCCTGCTTCACGCAACATATCTGCAACATGAGCTAATCCTGTTCGGAGCTTGGCGTAATGATCGTGCTGTGCATAAGCCGCAACCCGAGCTAACGGTCGCTCAGCAATGTTTGCAGCGGTGCTACCTTGCGGAGATGCTGGCTGATAGCTCAGTGCTCCTACTACCAAAGAGCGAGCCCCGTTTACTGTGCGACTAGGGTTAGTGGAGCGTTCTGGGTTGCGATAGGTAAACGCCATGCCACCATGTAATCCCTCCGCGCGACGCCGCAAGAGTTGGGTTTTTGTGTGTGTGAAAGGTGCTGCAGATGCTATGCCTACCGCATCTAAACCTGCGGCTAAACCCGCTGCGGTTATCTCTGTGTTAGTTAGCTTCAGCGCAACTTGTTTGGGCATCAACATCTGACCTTGCGGCAGTAGCAGCTAGCTCTAGTACACCTAAAAGCCGGGGGCATCGCCTTGGTTGACCGCTTCTAAGCCCATTAAAGCTAACAGCTTGGAAGGTTGCACCAGGTTGGCACCCTGTTCACGAGCACCTTGTCTAACCCGACCATCATGCGACACCACTGCCACAGGCCGCAAAAACGGATACTTTCCACAACTTTTAAGTATCTCGTCGTCTGCCTCCACCCCTGCAGGCGAAAAGCACACCTTCAATCCAAGGGAACGAGTTGTGGTGCTAATGTAGTCGTAGTCGGTGGCTTGGCCATCAAACCACACCACAATCTCCACTTCAGAATAGCGAGCGCTTACCTCATCTAACTTTTGAAGAAATCGTATGCGTTGCTCAGCGGGGGGAAGCTGTTGCCACTCCTTAGACTTATAAGTGACGTTGTAACCATCCACCAACATCACCAAGTTGGGTACACGTAATAAATATTCCAAACCTTGCACCGTGTCATTCAAAATGCCCGGTGGCAGCTTTACCTCAGATCTTTTGGTTGGCTCTTGGAGCGGAACAAACAAATCGGCTTCTGTAGGTTCGGGTTCAGACGCTGCAACGAACCCAGCCTCTTTAGCTTGAGTCAGCTGTAGCTCAACATCTTCTAGCTGCTTCACAAGACGATTTGTCTCCGCAACGTGTGCGCTTTGAGTATCGCGCAGCTCTTTGTTCAAAAGCTTCACCTCATCTTGAGATTTTTTAAGCTTCTCCTCTGTGCGCTCTGCGATACGCTGGTAACGATCTAAACTTTTTTGAAGTTCTTGTTGGTCTTGGATAGCAGTTTGTAGTTCTTTTTCTAGTTTGGCTGTTTGCTCACTTATTTGACGTGCCTCGCTACGTGCCTGAGTTGCTTGTGTGCGAGCAGCGTCACGATCCTCTAGCGCTTTGTCTCTTTGCCTCTCGGCTCTACGAATTGCTGTCTTTAGCTGTGCTAGCTGCTGGTTTTGAGCTGCTTGATTTTGAGCAAAAGCAGCTTCTTGTACTTGTTGAGCTTCAGATGCCAACATCTCGTGACACTGCTGTTGCCAACCCTCAGGTCTGGTTAACCAAAGTTTGCTAATAGTACTTAAGTTTTTTAGGTCAACATTGTCAACCACTCGGGAGCGAAAAACCTCATCTGTTTCCAAAACCTCGCGAACCTGACTTAAGGCCGTGTCGGTTAACTTGGCAAAGTTAATCACCTTCTTCAGACGAGCTGGTTCTTCTACTGGGGGTGTCTGTTCTGTGCCTGCTTTAGCTACTTGTACGCTAGCCCGCAACACATCTTTTAGCTGCTCTATAGATGGGCTAAAAACATTCTCACTAGCTTCGTGACTGTCAGCCATTTTCGTTTTGCACCTCTTTCGTGGTCGCCACAAATCCTTCAAGCACCCGATAAGCAGCGCCATCGTTGATGGCACCACGTGCTTTTGCTACACCTTCTTGCAGAGTCTCACACAAATCGGCAACCAGCAGAGCAGCCGCAGCATTTAGTACTACAACATCTTGTTGAGGGCCTTTTTCTGCTTGTAACACCCTACGTAAACATTCAGCGTTTTTAGCAGCGTCTCCACCCTGCAAGCTTGCAGGGTGTGCTGTCGCTAAACCGCAGCTTGCAGGCTCGATAACGTATGTGGATATCTTCCCATCACGCCACTCCCACACATTGCTTGGCCCTGTGATGGAAAGTTCATCCATACCATTATGCCCATGCACTACCATGGCACGCACCGATCCAGTGTCTGCCAACACCTCCAACATCTTAGGTGCCATTTGCGGGTTGCTGCTACCCACTAATTGACGGTTGACCCGCGCGGGATTTGCTAGTGGCCCTAAGAAATTAAACACCGTGGCTATAGCCAACTCGCGACGCGGCACAGCTGCGTGGCGCATAGCTTGGTGAAAGCGAGGGGCTAAACAAAAGCCAAAACCGGTTTTTTGCACACATTGCGCTACCTCTTGTGGCCCCAAATCAACCACCGCTCCTAATGCCTCTAACACATCGGCCGAACCGCAAAGTGAAGAAACCGAGCGATTACCATGCTTGCAAACTTTTGCTCCAGCACCGACGGCCACCAACGCTGCTGTAGTAGATACGTTGATGCTGCCGCTTTGATCTCCGCCAGTGCCGCAAGTGTCTATTAAACCTAACCTTGGTGCATCCAACGGAACCTCATCGGCAACAGCACGCATTGCTTCTAACAAGCCCACCAACTCTTGTGTAGTTTCGCCTTTAGCCCGCAAAGCCACCACAAACGCAGCTATCTGAGCCGAAGTTGCTTTACCTTCTAAAATTTCATTCATAGCCGCTGTAGCAGCGCTATAAGATAAGTCTTGACCTGCCAGCAGCCGTAGCAAAATCCCCGGCCAACCTCCATGATGTTGCACACTCACCCTACTAGTGTGGATGATGGCTACCATCAAGCCACAATCTCTACTATGAACATCTGCGTTATAGACGTTGGAACCAGCAGCATCCGTGCGGCTGTGAGCGACGGCCAACAGATCATTTGCTTTCGTCAGCACCACAGTGCGCTGTTGCTGCCTGAGCCTGGTTTAGCTGAGTTTGACGCTCAGGAGATGAACGCTGTCATCTTAGGTGCTGCGCAGGAGGTGATTGCTGAAGTCGGCCATGTGGGGGCTGTGGCGGTGACCAATCAACGCGGGTCGGCGCTGCTGTGGGATCGTAAAACCGGTACACCACTAGGTTTTGGCTTGAGTTGGCAAGACTTACGCACTGTTGGGGAATGCCTAAGATTGAAAAATGAGGGCTTAGAGCTATCACCTAGCGAGGCTGCCACCAAGCTTGTGTGCTTGTTAGATCAGCACGATCCGCAGCGCAAAAATGATGTGTGTTTTGGCACAGTGGATAGCTGGGTGGTGTGGTGCTTAGCGCAGGGGGCTTGTCATATAACAGATGCTTCCAACGCTTCTGCGAGCGGGATGTTAGCTACAGATGGGCAAGGTTGGTCATCTGAAATAGCTGAGCATTTGAATATACCTTTGGGGTGTCTGCCGCACATTGTGGACTCTACGGCTGTGGTAGGACATGCCACAGCACTGCCAGGGTCTCCTCCGATTGTGGGGATTATCGGCGATCAACAATCTTCTATGGTAGGGCAGCGCTGCGTGCTGGAGGGTCTTGCCAAGCTCACCTTGGGAACTGGCGGTTTTTTGGATGTGTGCGGAGGCGCGCTGCGGCCCATCAGCGAAAAACGCAGCGCACAAGGAATGTTCCCAATCGTGGCTTGGCAACATAGGGGAACGGTCACTTGGGGCACCGAAGCGATGATGCTAGCGGCCGGCTCTAACATCAGCTGGTTGGTACAAGACATGGGCTTGCTAGCTGATGTGGGGGCAACCGCAGAGAGTGCAAATAGCGTGGCTGATTGTGGTGGTGTGGTTTATGTGCCAGCTTTGTTTGGACTTGGTACCCCCTACTGGGATTTTGGGGCACGATCATCGCTGTTTGGGATTAGCAGTGGCACTACTTCTGCTCATATTGTGCGAGCCGTGTTGGAAGGCATAGCGCATCTTTCAGCCGACCTTGTAGAAGCTGCTGAAGCAGACAGTGGCTACCAAATCAACAGTGTTCGCGTGGATGGTGGTATGTCGCAAAATCTAGTGTTTATGCAGATTTTAGCCAATACGCTGGGGCGTAATGTAGAGCTATGTTCAGTGCCAGAAGGTACTACGCTGGGGGCAGCGGTAATGGCACAGATGGGTTTAGGGCGCTGGTCTAGCTGGCAGGAGGTGGCCGATAGCTGGTTACCAAGTCAAGTGATTGAGCCGCAAGATGCTGTGGATCGTGATCGTTGGCGTGATGCGATAAGTCGGGCTGAACGCTGGTATCCAGAGCTATCTGATTTAGGGCTTTAAGCATCTTTCAAATCGGGTAAGCTGTAGTTACGGTGAGTCGGCCGGGTGGTCGCGGCACAGGGGTTCAGATGCTGAGTGTCTGTGTTGAGGAAGGTCGGGACTCCGCAGGGCAACGGTGCTGGCTAACGGCCAGTCGGGGCGACCCGCAGGAAAGTGCCACAGAGAACAAACCGCCGATGGCTTGGTTCGCTAAGCACAGGTAAGGGTGAAACGGTGCGGTAAGAGCGCACCAGAGGCCGAGGTAACTTGGTCTGCTAGGTAAACCCCACCGGGAGCAAGGCCAAGCAGGGGATTTGGCGGCCCGCCACCTCACATGAGGAGATCCCCGGGTAGGCCGCATAGATGGATGACCACACACGGCTTTAAAAAGGCCCGGACAGAATCCCGCCTACAGGCCGACTCACCAACATCTTATATCTCCAGCGCCTCACTCAGTGGAGGATTGGTTGATGGCATCGATAAACAATCAATAAACAGCAGAGACAGCCGCGAGTTCTTGTCGGTCGCCCTCCTTAATCGCGCATTAGCTAATCGACAAATCGCGCGGTAGTTTGTAGATTAATCGCGCATTACAGTATTCTAATATCGCGCACTAGAGCAGTAAAGAGAACTGAACAGGCAAAAGTGGAACCTCTAGAGCTAAAAAGAAATCTCGAATCAATAGTTCGGCGGCATCTGGATTCTTTCCGTGTTGTGATGATCCATGGTGCCCGACAGACCGGTAAAACCACATTAGCGCGCCGTATTGCAGCGACAGGGAGTTATTTGGGGCTTGACGACAATGACCTGCTACGAATAGCTCGTGAGGATCCGGTTGGATTGCTGATGGGTCTTCAGCGTCCAGTGGTGATCGACGAGGTGCAGCGGGCGGGCGACTCCTTAGTGCGTGCTATCAAGATGGCTGTGGACGTTGATCGGACTCCTGGGCAATTCTTGTTGACAGGATCAGCGAATTTCCTGGCCGTTCCTAACATCAGCGAATCATTGGCTGGCAGAGTATCGATCCTCGAACTATCGCCGTTCTCGCAAGGCGAGCTCGAAGGGCACAAAGAGCGTTTTTTGGATCGACTGCTCAACGAGCCTGCTGGGCTACGGTCGATGCATACATCTGGAATTAGCGTGGCGGAGTATGCCCAGCGGATCTGCGCTGGTGGATACCCCGAGCCGCTCTTCATTGATCACCGCAGCAGACGTGTTTGGTTTGACTCTTATTTGAACACGGTGGTCGCCCGCGATGTAGCAGACCTGACGGGTGCTCGTAGAACCCGTGAGATTCCCCGCCTGTTGCGGGCACTGGCTAGTAGAACAGCCAATCAGATAGTCGTGAACACGATCCATAAGCAGGTGGGGCTCGGCAGCATCAACACCACCTCCAGTTATCTCGCTTACCTGGAAATGGTTCATTTGGTCGCCACGCTGCCGGTGTGGTCTGCCAATCTGGGTGCCCGGGTGCGACACCATCCGAAGGTCTACATCACCGACACGGGACTAGCTGCGGCCATGCTCAATGCTTCCCCTGAATCATTGGCTAGACCTACAAATCCGATGCGGGGTCAGATGTTTGAGACTTTTGTTGTGAACGAGATACATCGCCAGTGCGGGTGGTCGGATCTCGGGATCAACCTGTTCCATTATCGCGACCGCAATGGTAGAGAGGTCGACCTAATCTGTGAGAGCCCCGATGGACGTGTCGCAGGCATTGAGGTTAAGGCTGCAGCCACTGCCAAGCCCGACCACGCCCGCCATCTAGCCTCATTGCGTGACAATCTTGGCGACCGCTTCACGGCCGGGGTGGTACTCTATTCAGGCACCCTAGCCCTTCCCCTAGGCGACCGCATCACAGCCCTACCACTGTCCACCCTATGGCAATCCTGAAAATCGAATTGATGCTCTTGTGTTACATGCATAGGGATCAGCTCACATCCTAGTTGGGTGAACTCGATTAAAACCGTCACAGAAGCTCTTGGCAGGACCCAAGACCCCGACACACCCCCATTGGCCTTCACCTCTGCTAGATGGTGAGATGGGCTAGCTTGTTATGGCTTTAGGGGGTGTTGTGGGGTGTGTTTGTGTTTTTGGTGGTGGCATTTCGGGTATTTGATCCACTAAATGTGTCGTAGCCTTCAGCTAGTGTAGCACTGTGAAAACACTAAGTAATTTTTTGCTCTTACCTAGCACTTGCTACCGGCGGGATACCACACATTGATAGATAAGGAACACCATGCAGCCGAGTCTTATGGAACCACCTAGCGATTTTGTGGAATGCCCGGATTACTACCGACAGCAACTTATTACGTATCTTGGTAATAAGCGGCAACTTCTCGTTCCTATAGCTGAGGCTTTGCGGGCAGTCCAAACAGAAACTGGTAGGGATAAGCTGCATCTTTTTGATGGGTTCGCAGGCTCAGGTGTAGTATCTCGCCTGTTCAAGGCATATGCGCAGCGTGTTGTGTGTAATGATTTAGAGCCATACGCGCGGGCGATAGCGAACTGCTTTCTGGCTAACCGCTCTGCTGTTGATTTAAAGGTTGTGGGTGAGATCGTTGCTAGAGCCAACTACGAAGTAGATGAGGCAGCCCCTCAGCATGAGGGTTTTATTGAGCTGATGTACGCTCCCGCCAACGACTTGAACATACAGTTCAGTGAGCGTGTGTTTTACACTCAGCAGAACGCCAAACGGCTGGATTGGTTCAGGCTGTTTATAGAACAACAGCATCTGAGCTTCCACAATCTTCTGTTAGGCCCGCTTTTGTCCGCAGCTTCAGTTCATGCCAACACAGCGGGAATGTTCAAAGGATTTTACAAAAACAAACACACTGGCATCGGCAAATTCGGAGGTTCCGGCGCTGACGCGCTCACACGCATCAAAGGCCAAATACAGCTTCAAGTGCCAGTATTGAGCCGCTTCGAAACAGACGTTGAGGTGTACCAACAAGACACCAACAAGCTAATAGCCGATGTCGGAGACTTCGACCTAGCCTACTTCGACCCGCCCTACAACCAGCACCCCTATGCATCTAACTACTTCATGTTAAACCTTATAGTCAACTATGAACAACCACAAGACATCTCGACCATATCTGGAATACCCACAAATTGGAACCGCTCCCTTTACAACAAAAAACAATACGCTTTCGACCAGCTTTGCGATGCCATCTCCCGCGTAGATGCCAACTACGTGCTCATCTCATTCAACGACGAAGGCTTTGTCAGCCTAAACCAACTAAGACACTTCCTAACAAGCATCGGCCATGTGGAAGAACGAAAACTGCGATACAACACATTCCGAGGCAGCCGCAACCTCCGCGGACGTAACATCCACGTCAACGAACACCTATTCCTAATCAAAAAATTCTAACAATGGCACGAAAACAAGATCTGAGAAAACAGCGAGTTGGCACTGTAATCAATATGACTTCAAAGAAACAAGAAACCGAACCCCGCAACAAAGCACCACGAAAGTAAATTGGCGTGGTAGAAGCGGATTGGGTAATCACCGGTGACATCGTCACCATGGATGCTGAGCGCACCATTATTTCAGGGGGTGCTGTAGCAGTAGCAGACAAGCAAATCGTCGCAGTGGGTAAGGCCACAGACATCCGCACCCAGTACCCAAATGCACCCAAAGTGGGATCAGCACAGTCGCTTGTAGTCCCTGGCTTCATTAACGCCCACCAGCATCTCACCGCCGACCGCCTGATTGCCTCTTCCATCCCCGACAACTTGCCGTCGGGCGCAGCAATCTTCGAATGGATCCTGCCTGTTCACAAACACGTTACCGGCGATGACGACGAACTAGCCGCCACCCTCAGCCTTGTTGAAGCAGCTAGCAACGGGATCACCACCACCATTGATGCTGGCACAGTGGCACATCCCGACCGCGTAGCTGAAGCTATAACCACTGTAGGTGTGCGCGGTGCTATCGGCCGCTGGGGATCGGACACCAACGGTCTTCCCCAATCGGCACCTCCAAACGCAGTAATAGAAGCACAACGCGACCTTATCCAGCGTTATCAACCCGGCGGACTCATAGAAGCATCGGTAACACTAGTAGGCCACGACCTAATGTCTGACGTTCTCGTAGTTGCTGCTGCTGAACTAGCTCGCTCTATGAACAGGCGACTTAGCTTCCACCTCTCTCCCACTCCTGAAGATACCACAAACTACTTGGAGCGCACCGGACTTCGCCCCCTGCTGCACCTAAAGCGCTTAGGTGTGCTCGGCGCAAACGTGTTAGTAGGCCACGCCGTACACATTACCGATGCTGAAATAGCAGCCCTGCTAAACACCAACACCGCAGTGGCTTCGTGTCCTTGGGCATACCTACGACTAGGCCAAGGACTCACCAAGCGCTTCGCTCACTTAGATTTATGGCGACAAGGCGGACGGCTAGCACTAGGATGCGACACCGAGAACGCCGGCGATGCGATTGATGGCCTGCGCGCAGCAGCCCTATTTGCAGGGCTTGCTAAAGACACTGCCGCCGATCCTACCGCGTTCGGTGCCCACCACGCTTTTGAAATGCTAACCATTGCAGGCGCAGAGGCAGTGGGCATGGGCGACCGAATCGGATCTTTAGAAGTGGGCAAAGCAGCCGACATAGTGGTGATCGACCGCAGCGGCATTGAATGGCTACCACCTAGCCCCGACCCGATTCTGCAACTCATATGGGCAGGCGGCAGTCGCTCGGTGACAGATGTTTTAGTAGACGGTCGCCTCATAATTAGCAACGGACACTGCACCACAGTAGACATCGAATCACTACGCTCCGAAACCCTCCAAAAAGTCCAACACCTCATCGAACGATCAGATATCCAACCCCATTCACACTGGCCATTGCGATAGTCAAGCCATTGTCATAATCACTTTTTGGAATCTAAGATAGAGCTATGACATATCCCAACACTCTCATCTTTGTTGACTTCCCCTCTGACGACCCTGAAGCATCTGCAGTTTTTTATAACGAGGTTTTCGGTTGGGAGGTGGAACCCCGCCCTTCAGGCGTGTTTCACCGAATCGTCCCCGGCCAAAACTTTCAAGTAGAAGACGGCTCACAAGGCCCCACAGACAACCTCCACTTAGGGATACACAACGTTGCTAACGCCCGCCCCCACCCCAACCCCAACGGTGCCGACCCCCGCAGCTTGTCGCAAGACGGAGGCACCGTGCGGGTGTGGATCTTAGTAAGCGATGACGACTCCTCCGATGCCATCATGGATCGAGCTTTAGCGCGTGGAGCTACCGAACTTTGGCGCAACCACTATTGGGCTGAGTTCAATGGATTCAATGCTGCTTTCAAAGACCCTTGGGGCAACACCTTAATCTTGTGGACAAAAGGCGGCGAAAACCCTCAAATCCCCGACGGCTGGACTAAAGAGTAGCCCCGCAATGTCTAAACAACACCCCACATACGATGTCCATCCCCCTGCGGCTCGTTGGACTCATATTGCCTTGCGAGTAACAAATATAGATGCCACCATCAACTGGTACACCACCTACACCCCTCTACAACTGCTAGATCGGCGCGAAGACGACAATGGGTACGGCGCTTGGTTGGGACACGGCGACTCTGCCGACTCACCTTTCATCTTGGTGCTAGCTCAGTTTTTTCCCGAAGCCGACCCGTTTAAAGACGCACCCATCGCCACGCTAACACCCTTTGCCCACCTCGGTATAGAACTAACTAGCCGCGAAGCAGTAGAAGAGGTTGCAGCTAAAGGCAAAGCCGATGGCTGTCTGTCTCAGCCCCCAACCGATATGCCACCTCCCATCGGCTACATCTGTATGCTCTCAGACCCAGACGGCAATAGAGTAGAGTTTTCCTACGATCAAGGGGTTTACACCCTAGCTAGCAAGCTCGCACGGCAACCAAGCTAACCCCCACCCACAGCACACAGCCCCACAGCACACAGTAGTATGCCCGCACATTCTCTTAGCTTGACGATTATATTGCATGGCAAACAACAAACGGTGCCATACGATGCAGGCGATACCGTGCTGGAATCCGCTCGCAAAGCTGGGCTCAACCCGCCGTTCTCATGCGAAAAGGGCAACTGCGCAACCTGTATAGCCCAACTTGTTGAGGGTAACGTCACCATGCGGGTGAACGACATCTTGGAGGCAGACGAAGTAGCAGAAGGGTTCATCCTCACCTGCCAATCGGTGCCTGATAACGATATGTCAGATAGCAACATAACAGTGGACTATGACAACTTGTAACTACCAAATAGGAAACTTAGCCTTGTCAGGCAACCCAGAGCGTCCTACCACAGCCTCACCAGCTTGTTGACAGCGTTCATAAAATGTGTCCTCATCAACGGTGAGCATACGACCAGCTTCCACTATTTTTTGTCCGTCTACGAACACAGTGTGAACACCTCGGCCGTCGGCTGACCACACAAGCTGGTTCATTACGTTCAACAACGGACGCCATTCTGGACGATCAGTATCGTGTAGCACTACATCGGCTAGCTTATTTGGCTCTAGCGATCCAATCTGATCCTCCAGCCTCATAGTGCGTGCCCCACATAAAGTAGCCATCTCATAAGACTTCTCAGCAGGAAACATCTGAGGATCCATCCGGGCATCCTTAAAAAGCCCAGCCACCAAATAGGTGGCTCGCATCAAATCAGAGTAGTTAGAAGCGTTGTTGCCATCGGTTCCCACGCTAACGTTCACCCCGGCAGTAACCATCTCAGGCATCTTGCCAATCTGAGTCACCCCATAGCTAACCTTTAGTGCAGTGGTGGGGCAATGCACCACCGTGGAGCCTGCGGACGCCAAAAGCTGTATCTCTTTTTCGTCCACATGCACACAATGGGTTATAGCTGTGTCATGGCCTAACACTCCTAGCTCTTGGAGATGCATCATGGGACGTTGTCCAAACGAAGCGATGAAGCTGTCTGGGTCCAAACTAGCTGGCGACATATGAAAGCTCAGCCCCACGCCGTACTCGTCTGCAGTAGCACGAGCAGCCTTCCACAACGGATCAGAACAAGTAGTGTGACCAACCACCATCGACCAAGCCCCCAACCGACCATCTGCAGCCCCATGGAATCGCTCTACAGTGTCACGCAAGTTAGCAATAGCTTCATCGGTATCTTGACGATACACGCTAGGTTCAGGCGGCAAATCCCACACCCACTTGCCGATGCGTCCACGAATCCCAACGTCGGCTAAACCGTCTACAACTTCGTCTACAAAACGGATGGTACCTGCTTCCAAAAAACAGGTGGTGCCCGATTTGAGCATCTCCACTGCTGCTAGCTGTGCAGATAGGCGCTCTTCAGCAGCGTTGTAAACCGAATAAAGCGGACATAACCACTGAAATACATTTTCAACAAATGGTGTGTCGTCGGGCACATAGCCACGGGTTAAAGGCTCACCGGTTATATGAATATGGGTGTTAATCAGACCTGGGGTGACAACAAACCGGTCGCCGCCAACCGTCTCAGCGGCCTGATAACGCACCTGCAAATCGGCTGCTTTACCAACCGCAACTATCCGATTATCACGGATGGCTACCGCTCCATCCCTGATGATGTCGCGGGTTGGGTTCATAGTAACCACATACCAGCCTTTGATTAACGTATCGATGTGTTCCAACATAATGCTCCTTGAGAGTTATAACAGGGCTACTTATAAGCTGGCGGCTTATGCGCTACATAGGCATACTGCCCGCCAATTGGTTCGATAAGGCGAAGGGCTTCAAAACCGGCTTGGCGCAACCACTCAGCGGCCTGTGCAGCAGTAATGCCAAAACCGTTAATGGTGTTAGCCATCATTGTCATAGCCATGTGGGTGCTGTGAGGGTTCCATTGAGGTTCGGGTGCCACAAAATAATCAGCCAAAATTAGTCGTCCCCCACCACAAAGTGCCTCGGCTGCTCTAGAAATGAGGTGTTTGGTGCCTTCAAATCCTTGCGTGCGGCACACATGGCCTAATAAAACAATGTTGTAACTTGCAGGCTCGATTGCGATGCTGTGGAAATCGCCAGGGCGAAATTCGCAACGTTGCGCCACATCATGTTCAACAACAAAGCGTTGGGCTACATCTATTACTCCTTCAATATCGTTTATGACGGCTGTAGCTTCTTGGCAAGCCTTCAAAATAGCGATAGACCAAGGGGCACCACCGGCACCTAAATCCAACACGCGCGGAGCAGATAAAGCACTATAGCGCACCTGCAAATCGGCTCGAACAGCAGCACGAAACATGGTAGTAAAAGTGCTCTCAACTAAGGGGCGATAAAAATCTGCTGGTTGAGTGTCTATAGGGTTTACTGGCCGCCCCGCTCTAACAGTGTCGGCTAACCGAGACCAATTTTGTAGTGGACCTGGCGCAACCGCTACCAGCGAAGCCATAGAAGCTGATCCTGATGTGGTTAAGTAACGAGCAGCAGTCTCGTTCAACCCGTAACAGTCACCTACTCGCTCCAACAACCCAAACACTGCTAGACAATCCAGCAACGCTTGCAAGTGTGGTGCCGACACCTTTAGCTCAGCAGCTAGATCGTAAGCTGTTACCTCTAGCGGCATACTAGAAGTAGCGCCTTTGTGCGCTAAGGCATCAAACACGCCAAGTTCCAGGGCAGCTACAAGCACATGAAAAGACCCAAACCCGCTAATCACCGCCCATATCGGAGCCGAAGACGGAGGCTTGTGATCAGTCCACGGGCGACCTACACGTTCTGGGACATGCGACTTTTTTAGTTCAGGATAGGGAGAATCAACCATTTCGACTCTGCCTGTACCCTTAGCCTTAGATCAGGGTTTCAGTAAGATCTTGCCGAAGAAATCGCTTGCCAGCATCTTTGTTTGAGCTTCAGCTGCATCGGCTAGATCAAATACCGAGTCAATTGCGGTACTAAAACCAGCACCGCAAAACATGTCCCATACAGCACCAAACTCTTCGGGACGATACGGATCAGATCCCAATATCTTGATACCCGAATGGAATAGATAGCCCAAAGATGGAATCGTTGCCTCATCTCCAGATGAGTTGCCGCAGTTCACCAAACGCCCACCAACACCCAACGCAAACAGCGATGAACCAAATAACGCTGTTCCCACATGGTCAAACACCATATCCACCCCAGCTCCAGAAGTTACCTCCCGAGCCCAGCCTGCCACATCACCGGTACGGTTGTTCAACGCGTAGGCTGCGCCCAAATCTAGTGCCTGCTGACATTTCTCATCAGTGCCTGCAGTGGCCAAAACAGTGGCCCCAACGTGCAAGGCAAGCTGAATAGCAGCAACCGACACCCCCGAACCTGCAGCATGAATCAGCACCGTCTCAGCGCTTTTGAGCCCACCCACCTCAAACAAAGCGTGAGCAGCCGTCAGATAACAAGTGGGAAAAGTAGCAGCTGTTTCCAACGACATAGCATGAGGCACCATATACACATGTGATGCTGGCACCAAGCAACGCTCGGCGTAACCACCGTTATCAGTAGCCCCAATAATCCCAAGTTCGCCGTACAAATCACCCCGCCCACCTAACTTGGAGCGATCATCTACCCCAGCAAGAGACGGATCCAACACCACACGATCTCCAACCGTTATGTGTGCAACTTCAGAACCGACCTCTGAGACCACCCCTGCCACATCCATACCAGCGATGTGCGGCAATGTGAAGCCAGGCATCGTAAACCAACCATTGCGCTGCACCACGTCTAAGCGATTCAAAGCGGTAGCCACCACATCCACCACCACATCTATAGGCCCAGGCTCAGGTTCAGGCACTTGTTCATAGCGAAGCACCTCAGGGCCGCCGGTCTCATGATATCGCATCGCCTTCATTGCTGACCTCGGTGGTGTTGGCTCATCTGTTTAAACCTAGCTACTTGTCTACTTCAGCCCGCGTATAAATGGTTGCGCCAACCCAGCAGGTGGACGTACCCATTTAGCAAAGATAGCCATAGCCCCAATGGTCACCAAATAAGGCAGAGCCTGCAACAACTCGGTGTTGAGGTCATAACCCAAACCTTGTAGCGACAGCTGAAAAGATAAAGCCCCTGCAAACACCACACAACCAACCATGGTTCCCCGCAAAGTCCAGCCGCCAAAAATAACTGCAGCTATGGCAATAAACCCCTGACCAGCGATAATAGAATCATCGAACGCTGCTATGCGCGCAAACAAAAAATATGCCCCTCCCAGACCAGAAGCACATCCAGCATAATAAATCGACTGACGGCGCCGACGGTTCACATCGATCCCGCTGACATCAGCAGATTGTGGGTTCTCCCCTACAGCCCGCACCTCTAATCCCCACCGGGTGCGATAAACCAACCACCACGAAAACGGCACTAACCCATAAAGCAAATAAAACGGCCAAGGCTCTCCAAACAATGCCTGACCCACAAGAGGAATATCCACTAAAAGGGGCATCTCCACCTCTTGTGCCCGCAAAGCCTGCGGCTGGATTTCGCGATCCAAAAATCCCACAAGGCCAAGCACCAAAATGTTTAAGGTAAGGCCAACCACAAACTGATCAGCAGTAAGTCGATGACTCATCTCAGCCTGCACAACAGCAATCAGAAGCCCACCTAACACGCCAAACAACAAACCCACTACTATCAAATCCGCTATGTGATATCCCAGTATTCCCGCAAAAGCTCCGCCCAACAACATCGCCTCCACTGAGATGTTAAGAGTTCCCGACCGCTCAGCCACCCACTCTCCCGTAGCTGCAAAAGCCAAAAGACCAGCAAACAAAACCCCGTTAATGTAGGTGGATTCGCTGCTAAACACATCAATCACTGCAGAAAAGAAGTCAATCACCATGATCAGCTCAACTCTGTTACATCAACTAGCACCGCTTCACACCCTCTCAGTGGCTGCAGCTCGCACCCGACGGCGATCTCGCAAAAAAATCACAGCAGGAGGCACTAAAAGCGCCAAAACCAAAAGCCCCTGCACCACATCGGTTATGCGACTTTGCACCCCAGTGCTATTTACAAAACCTGCCCCATTACGCAATCCCGCAAACACGAAGGCTGCTAGTACTGCCGGCAAAGCCCGCTCTCGTGCCAAAAGAGCGACTAGCAAGCCAGTCCAGCCAATGTTGTCCGAAAAACCAGGCACCAGCCGATAGTTACCAAACGAAAACCCACCGCCAGCAAACATTGCTGCCCCAGCTAACCCAGCAAAAGCACCGCTGATAGCTAAAGCGGCAGCTCCGTACACAGTCGCTGAAACACCAGCACGTTGAGCAGCCAACCGGTTATGTCCTAGCATCCGCAGCCTAAAACCCCAAACCGTGCGAGCCAGCAAGTAAGCCACCACAAACGCCAGCGCTAACGCCACATAAACGGTGATGGGAAACTCATTGCCAAACACATCAGGACGAGGAATCCGGTTGTCTTTAGCCAGTTGCTCACTAACCAGATTACGATTTCCGCGACTAGCCTCATCTGCCAACAATAGCCACTGCTGCTTTAGTCCGTACCCAACAACCTGAAGTGCCACAAACACCAACAACAACGTGCTCAAAACCTCCGGCACCCCCCTCCAGTAACGCAAGACCCCAGATATCGAAGCCCACACCGCGCCACCCAAAGCACCAAAAAGCAACAGCAGCGCTACATTCAACGGGCCAGGGCCACCTATGCGAAAACTAAAATACACTGCTACTGCTGCTCCGATGAGCAGCTGCCCCTCTTGGCCGATATTGATCAAACCAGCTTTCGTTGATATCACCGTCCCCAACGCCACCAACAGCAGCGGTGCGGCAATACCCAGAGTTCCACCCCACCGTCCAGGTGCGGTGATGCTGCCATCTACAAGTGCCTCCACCACCGGCCACCAGTCGCCGCCGGTAAGCTCCACGATCACGCTGGCAAGAACTAAAGCACCAACTAAGCTGAAGGCATATAAGGTCACCCACTCAAACAGGCGTGTGCTTCGCGTCACCTCACAGCCCACCCTTTTTGCACACTGAACAGCCGCTCAGCGCGCAACACTGCTTCATGTCTTGCTTCCGCCCATCAGCAATCCCAGAGATTCGAGGGTAGCTTCGGCACGAGACATTTCACCCACAATGCGACCCCGAAACAAGACCACAATGCGGTCTGCCAACTCAAGAATCTCATCTAGCTCGCTAGAGATCAACAAAACTGCTACTCCAGCCATAGCCGACTGGCGCAAACGATCGGCCATATACTCAATTGCTCCCACATCTAAACCACGAGTGGGCTGAGCAGCCACCAGCACAACAGGATCAGCAGATAGCTCACGCGCCAGCACTACCCGCTGCTGATTACCGCCCGACAGTGACCACAACAAAGCATCAGGCCCAGAACATCCGATATCAAACTCTGTAATCATTTGCTGTGCAATCTCAGCTAGCTGAGTTTTGTCGATAACACCGTGGCGAGCCACCCTATGAGGGTCAACCAAAAATAGGTTCTCCGCTACCGTCATCTCCAACACAACACCAGAATCGTGGCGGTCTTCAGGGATAACCGCTACTTTAGCTTTAGCCATAGCACCAGGTGATCCAGCATTTACCGCAACGTTGTTTACTACCACGCGTCCACTATCAGGAGTAATCAGGCTTGACAGCAAATCACCTAAAACTCGCTGCCCGTTACCTTCCACCCCAGCCACGCCCACAATCTCGCCCGCCCGCAACTCCAAGCTGATGTCGTCTAGGAGCAGCGCTCTACCCCGCCCACAAACCGTGACATTTTCAATCCGCAGCACCGGCTCATCTAACTCGAGAGATGTTGTTGGCTGTAAGGGCGCTGTGCCTGCAGAAGCTATCTGTGTAAGTTCTGCAGCTTCGTTAGGGTTGTTAACGGCTGATTCGTGTTTAGCTTCGGCAATTCTAGTAAAACCAAAAGCAGCCCGCTCCGCGCGCAAAGACACTTCACGTCCCACCATGGCCCGAGCAAGGCTACGAGCATCGGCAGAATGCGTGGGGAGATTATCAACCACTCGGCCTTGCCGCATGATGGTGATCTCATCGGTGGCGTGAAGAACCTCATCTAACTTGTGGCTAACTAGTACCACGGATCGGCCTTTAGCAGCAACCACCTCTTTGAGCGTGCCAAAAAGTTGCTCCGACTCCTCTGGGGTAAGCACCGAAGTGGGTTCGTCAAAAACCAGAATATGCGGATCGCGCCGCAAACATTTGATGATCTCTACTCGTTGCCGCAAACCTGCAGTAAGATCACCCACACGGGCATCAGGGTTGATCTCTAACCCATACTGCTCGCTAATCGCTGCCACTCTTTTGCGTACTCCCACAGACTTGAGTCGCCCTTGCTCGCCTAGGGCTACGTTTTCCCACACCGAAAGCTGATCAACCAGGCTGAAATGCTGATGTACCATTGCAATGCCGAGTGCGTTTGCAGCCAGCGGATCGCAGATGGTGCGTAGCTGCCCATCAATACGAATTGACCCAGCATCGGGTAGCACCAACCCGATGAGCATCTTCATTAAAGTGGACTTGCCTGCTCCGTTCTCACCCAAAATGCCATGAATATGGCCACGTTGTAAGGTTAAGTGAACTTGATCGCAAGCCACGACTTCCCCGAAACGCTTGGTGATGCCAAGCAACTCAACGCAAGGTGCGAAAGGTTCAAACCCCCCAGTGTCTGCCAATGTAGTCGTAGCTCTAATCACCCGCCGCCATAAGCATCAGCAGATATCCCGCCCAAAACGCCAAGCAGTTCACCATCGCTGACAACAGCTTCAAAAGCTTCGTCCAACAATGCTGCTGCTTGCGCAGAAGGGTTACACAGCTCGCCGCCATTAAGACCTGCTTCGGTTGGGAAATCGTAGGTAGCGCCCTCAGTAAGGTCTCCAGCAATGATGAGCGGCAACACTTCCTGAGCGTATCGCCCACCATCAAACACTATGCTGCCAGTCCAATTTATACTGTCAGCGCGCGAGCAAATATCAGCAGGGCCAGCAGCAAACACTGCAATACCCTCGTCGCTTGCAAGCTGAGCGACTGGATTTAATGCTCCCCCAAGATAGGCATATACCAAAGTGGCACCTTCGGCAATGGCATTAGTAAGCGCAGCAGTTGCATTTGCTGAATTGTCAAAGTCAAACGGGAAACCACCGGTTGCCACGTACTCCATGGTAAATGAAGGGTCTACAGATTGAAGACCGTACACAGTGGCATTGTACGCCTCCTTTTCAAAGTCAAGATCGCAGCAGCCCAAAAACACACTGGTATCTCCCCCACGTTCTTGCAGCTCAGCACCCATCGCCACGCCTGCGGTGTAGTGAATCGCAGAGCCCCAGTCGGTGGCTTGAGCCAGTCCCTGTGTCTCAGGAAACCCAGCTCCACAGTTGCAATACCAAAATATATCAGAGTACTGCTCGGTGAGATCAGCTAGCGGCTCGGCAATCTCGCTAGCCCCAACAAGAATAATGTCCACGCCTTGTTCAGCTAAATCAGACATTGCCTGAGCAGCCTCAGCCGCGCCAATGTTGTCGCTCACAATGGGTGAAGCAAAACCGTTGATCTCTGAGAACTCCTCAGCAAAGTTCACCAACGCTTGGTAATAACCCTGATCGTCACGGGGTCCAGCAGCAGCTACACCAATTTGCAGAGTGCCATCACTATTGGCATCAAAGGTATCTAACAGCGCTTGTAACTCCATGTCCATTGGCGACTCAGTGGCTGTGGGGGCAGGCTCATCATCTGTCGGCTGAGATGTTGATGCCTCTGTTTGCTCAGAAACCATTGGTGTGGCTGAAGGCGACCCAGCAGGAGTGCCAGCAACGTCAATTTCTGTAACAGAAGCGGTGCTATCATCATCATTGCCACACGCGCCCGCTACTAAGGCCAGCACCGCTATGATTGCTACCAGCAACCACATTATGCTAATCGGTCGTCTCATAATTTTCCCTTCCAGAAAAGTTTAACTATTTGACATAGTAGCAAATAAACCACAGCAACCAAGCAGCACCAATCATGCCTCATGCCTTCATGTGTATCTTAGGATCGAGCAGTCAGTCCCCCTCATAGAGACGGGCTAGGCTAACCAGTTCCACATCAGCCCGATTTTTGGCAGCGGCAACTAACTCAGATGTGAAACCTTGTGCCGAAAACAAAAAGCGTTTAGCTGTAGGTGATAGTGCAACTCCAGAGCGACCAGCTAAAAGGTCGGCAATTTGATCGAGACGTGCGAGCACTTCAATACCTAGTTGGTAGACTTTAGCCTCGCCAAGCACTTGAATCACCTTAGTTTTGCCTCTACTTTGGCCACCTTGGAGTGCCACGACATCCAACTCAAAACTCTGACGTTGCTGACGGTCGTTTACTTGCACAGAGGCTGCTGATTCAGCAAGTCCACCCAAAGTATCCTCAGAAGCATAACGGTCTATCCACACGCGACTAAGCGACTCAAAATGTGGTCCAACAATCCGCGAGCGATAACTAGCTTCTGCGTCAGCCCATACTTCAAATGCCCGGCGATCTTCCAGCCGAGCGCGGTGTCGCCGGTTAATCAGGTGGTGGAACCGCACAATCGGATCGGCCACACGGTAAACAGGTCGTCTAGCAACCAAAAGGTCTTCTTGGCGAACAACAAAACCAGCGGTGCTCATTACTCCTAGGTGATGGCTAATATCGTTGGCTGTTCTGCCTAATGCTTCGGCTATCTTGGCTGGCGATGTCCGCCCATCGGCAACCGCATGAAGCAAGGAATAGTAAACTGCTTCATCTGTAACCCGAGGATCTTCGCGAAGAAGGTAGTCGTCCTCACGGAACAGCACATGTGACGGGTTCAATACTGTGGCAGCTAGCCATTCAGGAAGATCAGCAACATTGTCTAGAACCCCTGCATCTACGGTCAGAGCCTTGTAGCCTGCGGCACCACCCATCACTGTGTCGACCGCGAAAGCTGCGTTAGCATCTTCGATACCCCAATAGCCTCGAGCATCTCGGTAGTTAAATGGGGATAACGGCATATCCAGAGTTGCTCTGCCGCGCAGGGGTGATGTGCCGCTCAGTATCTGAGTCATCACAGACATGGCTGAGCCGCACAAAATAATGCTCACCGGTGCTGTCCAGTTATCCGCTAGGCCACCAGCAGCAGCTTCATCCATCACCGCCTGAGCTACAGAATCTAAATCTGGACTGCTTTGCTGAAGATAGAAATATTCGTCTATCACCAAGAGCTGCGGTTGTGTGCTAGATGTTCCCAACACGTTCACTGCCTGCTGCAAGGCATCACTCCAGTCTCGAAACGGCTGAGCTGGTGCCCACTGAAGTTGTCGGTTCAAGCTGTTGGCAAACCGATCCAAAGCGGGTCTGCGTTCTTCTCTTAAGGCCAAGTGGTAAACCCCACCCAATGCCTCTACTAGGCGACGCAGCAAGTAACTCTTGCCGTAGCGACGTCTGCCGTACAAGATTCCTAGCCGAAGGCTAAGCCGCGGTGCTAACACAAACCGCGACAAGTCTTCCCACTCGACTTCCCTGTCGTAAAGACTAGATGGCCTCGCCGGCACTTTAACTTGTGTTTTCTTTAGCATAATCCTACTTAATATAACTGGAGTTAGTGTAACTGGAGTTAGTGTAACTGGAGTTAGTGTAACTAGAGTTATGTATAAATCAAATTATGCATTAGAGACAACAAACAAGTAGAAAGATAAGCTACATTTTTGGCCAATGCTGACGGTAGCGCTGCACTAACCAGCGATTAAATTGCACATGGCTTTCCTCTTGCCATGAATAACGTCCCCTTACCGCAAACCGCGATCGCAAACCCCGCTGCACTTTGGTGGTGGCGTCTTGATCTTGTGACACAAACACCTGCACACCATTGTTGTTGGCTTGAAACAGATGCTCAAACATGGGATGTTCCAAAGATGTGGGATGCAGCAAATAGCCAATCTCCACATCTATAGTCTCTGCAGAGGTAGGTTTCACGATAAAAAAGAACGCCATATCGGGTGCGGTACCAAAGCACAACGTGGGCGGAATCAAAGCAAAAGTTGAGCGCCAGCGCTCGATGGTAGTCAGCTTAGGAAACACAGGTAACAGCGCTTTGCGGGTGGCATTAAAACCACCGTCTATGTGGGTGTAGCCGTTCTCCCGAAATATCACATTGGAATTATCCGACCAGGGCACTGGGAATCTAGCCATATCTGAGGGGCAGAAGTCTTGAATAACCTGATGTAAGCGGTTGGCATGGTAACCGTCGTTAAAGTTTTCAAACATGACCTTCCAATTCCACGGCAAGTCAAAAAGCGTGAAAGTGCCGGGGCACACACAGTTTTCAAGCTCATAGTTAGTGAGGTAAGGCGCATACCTCTCCAAACTAGGTGCGAGCGAAACGGCCTTAAGATTGAAATTAACAAAAATGAACCCATGCCACAACTCCACCGCCAACAAGGGCAGCCTCCAATCATCATTGTTGAAACCTTCGGTTTGTTCCATAGCTGGAGCACCCATCAAACGGCCGTCTAGCCGGTAGTTCCAGTGATGATACGGGCATCGAAATGAACGGCTACTGCCCTCTCCCTCTACTATCTGCATTCCCCGATGTCGACAAATAGCCGAAAAAGCTGCGATAGCACCACTACGTTGGCGAGCCACGATGATGGGTTCGGTGCCGACAGTAGTGGTGAACCAATCGCCGGTTTCGGGAATACGGTTAGCCACTCCAACGCAGCACCACTCATTGCCAAACAACGCTTGATGTTCGAAGGCTAAAAACTCCTCTGAGGTGTATATCTCCGGTGGAAGTGTCACCGCCGTCGCAACATCGGTAATTGAATCCTCAAACGAATCTAGCAATTCAGCAGTGAACATAGTCATTGGATCGCCTCCAATCAAATCCTTTGCGACTTGGGGGACAACTTTGTTGTTTGTTGGCGTAACAAGAACTTCTGTATCTTGCCGACACTAGTGCGAGGCAACTCGTCCATCAGCATAAACAAACGGGGCAATTTGGCCTTAGCTAAGCGCTCTTGGCACCACTTAGACATCTCAACAGTGCTAGGAGGGCTAGCAGGATCAAGCGGAACTACAAAAGCCACTGGCACCTCATCGCGTATCGGATCTGGTGCGCCCACCACTGCGGCTTCTAATACTGCGGGGTGGCTAGCTAACACCGATTCCACCTCCACAGTCGAAACGTTCTCGCCAGCAACCTTAAGCACTTCGGAATTGCGACCCTCAAAATAATATCGACCGTCTTGTTCTCTGCGAGCCCGATCGCCAGTGCAAAACCAGCCGTCTTCTGTAAATGAAGCTGCTGTGGTATCTAGATCATCTAAGTAGCCAGCAAACAATGTTAAACCAGGCTCTCCGCCTACCAGCAGTTGGCCGTCTCGCAAAATTACTTCACAACCGGGAGTAACTTGGCCCATAGATGCAGGAATCGGGTTCTTGGCTGGTTCGGTAAGTACTGCAGGAACGGTCTCTGTCATTCCATAAAGCTGACGAGGTTGACAACCAAACCAGTTAGCCAAAATCTCATACTGATCGTGGGTAATGTTCTGGGCATACCAACAGTGGCGCAACCCCACGCCTGCAACTGGGGCTCCCCGAGCCAAAATCATCCGCATAGGCGCGGCGAACAGGCTGGCACAAGTAGCCCGATGACGAACTGCTTGCGTTAAAAAGCCACTAGCTGAAAAACCAGGCATAAGCGCTAGCGAAGCCCCAGTCCAAATTGCTGAAGCAAATGAATAATACTGGGCGTTAGCATGAAACAGCGGTAACACTACTAGCTGACGGTCTTCGGGACTTAGATTGGCTCGCTCAGCCATAACCTGACCGCAAAATGCGTAGTTAGCTTGAGAAATGTCCACACCCTTAGGTTTCCCCGTAGTGCCCGAGGTGAACATAACCGCAGCACGGTCACGTAAACCTACTAAAGGCCAATCCACTCGGGCGGTGCCAGCTAATGCTTCCAAACTGCCGCTAGCTTCATCAACTTCGGTGATATTGAAAGCAGGGTTTTTTGGGGCAGCGCGGCGATACACATCAGCCCGCCCGATACCACAAAAACCTGCAGTAGGATTTGTGCGCCCAATGTGATCTGCCAATTCTTGGGTCTTACTCATAGGGTCGGAAGGTACGATCCACGCTCCAAGCCGGTTAGCAGCCAACCATATAGCTACAAATGCAGGGGTGTTGGCTAAAGCAACGTGAACAGAATCACCGGGTTCTACTCCCCGCTGAACCAACCCGGCAGCTACACCGTCTACAACAGCATGAAACTGTTCGTAAGTCCAAGATGTAGTAGATCCATCCGGCCGCTCAAATATCAAAAAAATGTTATTACTGTGGCGTCCTACAGTGTGCTCCCAAACTGCAGAAAAAGTAACCAAATCAGCCATCAACAGAACCGTAACCGCCTCCACCAGGGAGATCCAAGCGCACAACATCACCAGGATCTAAAGTAAGTCGACTTTGTGTGGTGACCGCCTCACCGTTGACTTGGAACGAACCTGCCTCTCCCGGGGCGCCACCAAAGATTCCCTGCGGCGGATCAGACAAACGGCTCGTTACAGCGTTAAGCAACCAGGGGCGGGAGGTATCAACGCTGAACTCAATGGTTTGACCTTTACCGCCAAGCTGAGCACCTAACCCCTGCGAACCAGCACGCAAGGCTTTGCGCGCAAAACGCACCGGTGCTGAAGCTTCCACCACCTCTATGGGAACCGCGCTCACCCCTGTGGGATAAGAACAAGCATCTAAGCCTGGCTTAGATGCCCGTGCTCCTACCCCTCCAGCATAAGTGAACATAGCAGTAATGAACGGAGTGCCATCTGCATGGTTACCGCTAACCTGCATAGTCCAAACCGCACCCGCACCTTCAGCCATCGCTTCTTCAGGTTTTACCTGTGCTAAGGCTTTCAACAAAGCGTTCGGCAAAAACATCCCCACCACATGGCGGGCAGTTCCAGGCTGAGGACACACAGCATTAACGATGGAACCCTCAGGAGCAGACATCCGAATGGGAGCTAGGCTGCCGTGATTGTTAGGAATCTCAGGATTCAGCACAGAACGCACGGTGAAGGTGGTGTAAGCATGCGTATAGTTGCGTACCACGTTGATACCCCATGGGCTAGCTTCAGATGAGCCTTCGTAATCCACGAATATCTCTCCAACATCAGGATCCACCCGCAATGAGCACACAATGTCTATGCGGCTACCATCAGCTAAATCCAGCACTGCATCGGCTTTATATGTTCCAGCCGGCAATTCAGCAATGCTGGCTCGCGTGGCAGCTTCGGAACGAGCAATGATCTCATCAGCCAAGTCCTCAATATCAGCAAGCCCATAGGAGTCACACAGCGCGCCAAGACGCTGTGAGCCAACTTCGCCTGAAGCCATCTGTGCGTGCAGATCGCCGGTCATATGATCAGGCTGACGCACATTAGACAAGATGAACTTCCACACATCTTCGTTACGCTCACCGGCACGCATGAGCTTGCAGATAGGTATCCACAACCCCTCTTCAAAACAATCTCTAGCACCAGCCCCAATGCCATAGCCGCCCACATCGGTGTGATGAATAGTGGAACCAAAATAAGCAATGGGCAAGGGATCTCCTCCCGTAGATGGTGCGCGCCACACTGGTACCAACACGGTCACATCTAACAACTGCCCGGCGGTTAAGTAAGGGTCGTTTGTAACCAAAACATCACCGGGTTCAAGCGACTCAGGGGGGAACTCTTCTAGCATGTTGGCCGCGCCGATAGCCAAAGAGTTGATGTGCCCGGGCGTGCCGGTCACGGCTTGAGCCACCATGCGACCTCGCTGGTCGAACACTGCGTTGGCAAGATCACCGGCCTCGCGCACAATCGGACTAAATGCCGCGCGCTGAAGGGCTCGAGCTTGTTCGTTCACAACCGAAATAAGCGACTGCCAAAGAATCTCTAGTTGAATAGGATCGTAAGTTTGCTGGGTCATTGCTCCTCCAAAACAGCTACAAGGCTGGCATCTGCGGCAACCGTTACATTCCATCTAGGACGGATAACCGATGTTGTTTCCCGTTCTTCCACTAAAGCTGGGCCCGAAAATGTTGTGCCACTCGTCAAATCTTCCCGTCTATAAACTGGCACATCTAATGCGTCTTGTTCTCGCCCAAACACCGCGGTACGGGTTGCAAATGGCTGAGGCAACTGCATCTTTGTGGCTGCAGTAACTGCCATCTCGCCCAACTCTGCTGGCTCAGCTTTTGCCGATACCCGCCAAGTGACCACTTCTATAGCAACATCGGTGATGGTCATACCGTAAATACGGCGATATTCGGTTTCAAATGCAGTGGTCACATCATTGTCAGCAGCTGGCCAAGCATCGCCCTCACCTAACCATATAGTGATCTCGTTTCCTTGCCCTGTGTAGCGGGCATCAAGTCCATAGCGAAAAGCAATTTCAGCTTCTGGAACACCAGCACCTAGCAACACCCGGCGGCCTTCGTCGCGCAGTTCGTCTAGCAACCTGTCTCTTTGCGATATGTCCACCTCAGCTAACTTCACCGGCATAGAACGAGCTAAATCAATCCGTACCGGTGAAACCAACGTGCCAAAAGCCGATAGAACACTGGCATTAACTGGAAACACCACCCGCGCTGATTCCAACAGCTCAGCTACCCTACAAGCATGGGGCGGGCCAGCCCCGCCAAAAGCCAATACGGTCAGACCGCGCAGATCTACCCCGCGCTCAACCGCATGCATGCGCGCAGCTGCAGCCATGTTCTGGCTAACCACCTCATACATCCCCGCTGCGGTATCAATGTTTGACAAGCCAAGTCCGCTAGCCAAAGGTTCAACGGCTAACAAAGCCAAACTTTCATCTAATGCCATATCGCCACCGAGGAAAGCAGCAGGATCTAAAAGTCCTAGCACCACATCGGCGTCGGTTACTGCAGGCTGTGATCCCCCTTGGCCGTAGCAGGCTGGCCCAGGATCAGCCCCTGCAGACTCAGGCCCTACCTTTAAAAGACCAAACTGGTCTAGGTGTGCCAAACTCCCACCACCAGCGCCAATCTCCACCAAATCCACAGACGGCACTGATACTGGATAGCCCGATCCTTTCTTAAAACGGTACCGACGAGCCACCTCAAAGGTGTTAGTTAAAGCCGGTTCGCCGTCAAACACCAATGTTGCTTTCGCAGTCGTACCGCCCATATCAAAAGCCAAAAGTCGGTTTTCGCCCATGCGTTTAGCAAACCACCGTGCAGCTAACGCGCCTGCGGCTGGACCAGACTCCACCAGCCTTATAGGAGCAGCGGCCGCGTCGTCTGCCGACACTACTCCCCCGTTAGACAGCATCATAAGCACCGAACCACCAAACCCCTCAGCCGCAAGCCACTTCTGCAACTCAGCTAAATAGGAGCCAATGATCGGCATAGTGGCCGCATTACAAGCCGCTGTAATCATGCGAGGATATTCTCTGATCTGCGGTGAAATATCAGCCGAAGCGCACACCGGTACCCCTAACAGCCGTTTCAGCTCGTTTGCTAACAAACGCTCATTAGCTGGATTAACATAAGAATTGAGCAAGCATACTGCCACCGATTCAACCTCAGCCGCCTCTAGTTTTTGAGCTAATGCTGCGATGTCTACAGGTGAGGGCACAACCAGCACATCACCGTTGGCCGCAGTACGCTCATCAACCTCAAAAGTAAGTTCCCTTGCAATTGGCGGATCGGGAAACTCAATCTGTAAGTCGTACATGTCGTAACGGTGCTCGTCACGAATCAGCAGGGTGTCGCCAAAACCTGTGGTTGTCACCAAACAAGCCCGACCGGTTTTGTTCTCAATCAAAGCGTTGGTAATGAGCGTGGTGGCATGCACGATGGGAGCGGTAATCTCGCCTGGAGCAACTCCAGCCCGCCCCAACAATTCACCCACCGCTGCTTGTAAGCCCTGTAGTGGAGCTGTAGGAGTGGTGAGGGCTTTGCTAACGGTTACTTGGCCGCTGCTGGCATCCAAAAGCACCGCATCGGTAAACGTGCCACCTATATCAACTGCAAGCCGCCAGTCAGACATTGCGTTAGCTATCGCACAGCCAGAGAAGCAAAACGCACACTGCTTTAGGTGGCAACCAAATCATTGCGAGGCGGAGTGAACACATCAAATATCCAACACTCCCCATACTCTTCGTCGCCGATGAACACTGAGTCACCATGCCACACTCCCTTAGGAGCGATATAAACTTCGCCCTCGCTCAAAACTACCCGCTCGCTGTTTTCTGGATCGTCGTTGATACGAAAGTCAAGCTTACCGCGCACTACGATACCCAGCTGTTCATGGTCTGTGTGGGAATGCAAAAACGACCCTGTAGATCCGCCAGTTATACGCCAAAAGCAAAGCTGCAGCCCATCGCCAGTAATAACCCGACGG
Organism: Candidatus Poriferisocius sp.; assembly: GCA_965221865.1. Classification (GTDB taxonomy): domain Bacteria; phylum Actinomycetota; class Acidimicrobiia; order Acidimicrobiales; family Bin134; genus Poriferisocius. Next base: position 2,193,793 of record OZ244918.1, on the reverse strand, counting down.
CGAAACCCTTCCCGATCAGTTTCAACAAATAAATCCTCATCGTAGAAGTAGCAGTACTTATTAGCCAGATTCATAGCGTTGCTCTCATTATCTTGCTAGCCACTGTCTAGTTATTGGCAGCTAATGCAGCAAAACGGCTCTGCTCATGCGCAATATCTAAAGGACGGATAATAGCTTGGTTCTCCTCTTCACCCCAGTAGTCAACAGGAACCAGCCACATCACCTCAAACTCTAAGCCGTCAGGGTCTTTAGCGTAAAGGCTCTTGTTGGCTCCGTGGTCACTCTCACCATACAAAGCTCCAGCTTCTACAAGCCGCCTACGAATATCAGCTAGATGCTCTAGGGTGGGCACCTCCCAAGCAATGTGATACATCCCTACCGAACGATGACCTGCTGTAGATGGCTCAGCCCCGTTGCCGATTGAAAAAAAGGCGATGTCATGATGGTTATCAGATGCTGGGGCGCGCATAAACACAAACTGTCCTGGTTCGTCAATAACAGTCTGAAAACCCAGCACATCAGCGTAGAACTGCTGCTGTTTGCGAGCATCGCGCACATACAACACAGCATGATTCATTCCAGTAATCATCTGCTCTCCTAGATCATCAACACTAACTTAACAGCGCAGCAAAGTTGCGACGCCAATCTACCGAAGGACGGTCAGACTGTACGCTTACAGTGGCCGTAAGTTCCATGGGTAAAACCCCCTCTAGCTTTTCTAACATAGCCTTATCTTCAGCTCCGATGGCCAAATCAAACTTGATGATCTCTGAAGCAGGCACTGAAAAATCATCGTTTCGCCAAACCACAAAATTAAATAGCGAGTTAACATCATCTATAGGTGTGGTTAAAAGCAACAAGATGTGCTCTAAGCCCGACTCATAGGCAATGGTGCTACGCACCGAGAATGGCAGCACATATCCGGTAGACATGCTGCGGTGCAGCACATCTTCGTCTTGGCCGGTTACGGTTTGACCTTCAGCGGTTGTGTTGTTGGCATTAACTTCATACACATAGCCACGATAACCATCAGGCAAGTCGATTATTTCTAGTGGAGGTACCACTGTCTGTTGAGCTAGGCCGAAGGTAGAGGTGTGAACAAACGGGAAGTGGGAAAAATCCATAAAGTTGTCGGTTATACGAGTGGCCGATGCTGCCCACTGCTGAAAAGGCGTGTTTAACCGGCGAAACTTAGGATTTTGTTCTTGAGGAATCTCTGGGATCTGTCCCAGTGGCTTAGCTGGACACAGCCACACCAACCCGTAACGTTCCTCAGCTAGAACAGTACTAAGGTGGGCTTTAGGAGGCACTGGTGTGCCCGGCGCAGCTGATGGTACTAACTCGCAGCGTCCCGCGGCACCAAAACGCCAACCGTGATAGGGGCACTCCAAACACCCATCCACCATACGCCCAATAGACAGCGGAGCTTGCCGGTGTGGGCATCGATCAGAGGCTGCGATGAGCCTTCCATCCTCACCGCGCCACACAACATAGCGATGGCCTAACACTTGCACTCCGTATGGCCCCGGATTGATGTCCTCGCTAAGAGCAATGGGATACCACTGATTGTCTAGGACAGGCTGCCCAACAAGCCCGCTGGCATATCCATTGCGGTTCATAAGCCGATTATAGAACGCTCAGCAACCGTTGCTACGAAAAAGACGCAGGTCAATCTAGAGGCTGGATATGGGCTTCCACACGGTTGGCTGCCTCGTCCACCCAACCTTTGGAGTTGGCATAAGCCAGCATTTTCACAAACTGCGCTTGCCACTTGGCATCTACAACGTGGTCTACAGCGTTGCTAGCAAGTTCTTCTACAAATGCGATGTCTATCCAAAGGTGATTATGCCGCTTAGAAGCTACAGCTCGGCCATCTAAAGCTGTCACCGCTGCGGCCACATCGCCGTGAATTGCCACATGGAACTCCTCAAAGTTTTCTAAATCCGCAAGGGTGATCGTGTTGGCGATGGCAATGAACATTGTTACAAAACTACCCAACAATCCGCGGGAGACGGCCTGTTGTAGCTAGTTGATGGAGGTGTTTAGGGTTGGTCAAGCTATAACGGCGCACCGCCCAAAAAGCTGCTGTCACACCCACTAGCTCCATAGCGATTAGAACAGTTAGCGGCTTGAGTTGAGGCAAATCGGAGCTATTTAGGTTTGCTCCCCAAGCTGGCCACCAAAACAACTCAGTACGCAACCATGATCCCTCCAAAACTAAGTACATAAACAACCCAATAGGAAGCCCCAGCCAGCGACGCCTCGCCAAGCGACGCCCACGAGTAATCAACATAACTACTGTTAGCAGCACTAAAGGAGCCAACAAAGTGTGCAAAGCCCACGGCCCAGCAAAGAACAACTCAACTAAAGGCAACACTGATCCTGCCATAACCATGCGATAATCAAGCGCCGGGCTGTCAAACACCACGGCCACCAAAACAAAACTAAGGGCCATGAACCATAAAAACACTTTCTTAGGCTCGCACCAAAATGCAGCCACACTCCTCACAGTGACATAGTTCGCTTAGCGGCAGTTGACGGATCCGATCCAGCTCTCTAGCCGCCAACGCCAAATGACAGCCCTCGCAAATTCCGTCGCGCAGTCGAGCTACGGCTACGCCGCCTAACCTATCGCGCAGACTTTCATAATCTGCTAAAGCTTCAGCCGAGATCTGAATAGCAGCTGCTTTTCGGGCATCTGTTTCCGCATCTATTTCGGCTTGCACCGCTGCTTCAGCTGTAGCTAAGGCTTGTTGGCATTCGGTAATATCTGCCTCATCATTTGCAAGTTTTTGAGTGATATTTTCAACTTCCGCATTCACTTGCTCAACCTGCTCCATTAGCGCCAGCGCTTCGCTCTCCACCTCTGAGCAGCGCATTTGCAAACCCTCAATCTCATGTTGCAAAGCCAGCAAATCCCGTGTAGCAGTTAACTCACCAGAGTACAGGTGGTCGTTTTCTTGTTTGATCCTTGTTTCAAGGGCTGTTAGATCGTCCTCGCTATGTTTCAGGTTGCGCTGAAGTTCCAACAACTTTACTTGTAAGGTAGTTTTTTGCTGCTCACGCTGTTGTTTAGCTTGTTTGCTTACAGCAAGCTTGTCACGCTCTGGCAATGTTTGATAGCGGTGACGAAGCTGGCTAATGCGGGTGTCATGACCCTGCACCGTCAACAAACACTGCTGCTGGTCTTCGCTCACAAGCTGATATTAGTAGGGTGAAGCTGTGGAGTGCTGCACTCTGCACATCACTAAGCTGCTAAAAATTGCTCTGCGCCACAAGATTAGCATCACCAAATTGTGGCGCGACAGCTTCAGCTTCACCATTGTTGGGTGCAATGTTCTCTGGTGCAATGTTGTTGTTGGGCACGATGTTTGCGGGTGCAGCAGCAACAGGCGTGCCGCAATACAACTCAAAGACCTCTCCTTTTTGGGTGGCATACTCGCTTAGTCCGCAGGGCACAATCCCAACAGTAGTACCTAGATTTGCACATACATCTTGAATACCATCTTCGTCGGTATCCACTGGTACAAGCTGCACTGCAACGTTTCCTCCCACAGCGTCTCCGACTGCAACAGGTGTCTCTACAGAACCACCTTGAACGACAGCATCCACACAAGGATCATCAACTACAAACACGTTCTCTGGGCGGGCTAAATCTGACAGACGTGTCTCATTCGGACACCCCTCAAACTGCCGCGACTCGCGGGGTTGATGATAGCTGGTCATAAAACGTCCCCATGCCACCGCAGGATAGGAACTTCCCGTAACCCCTCTCAGCGGAATGCGCTCTTTGGGGTTACCCAACCACACAGCAGTCGCTAAATAAGGTGTGAATCCCACAAACCAAGCATCAGCAGACTCTTCGGTAGTACCGGTTTTGCCACCCGCAGGCTGTGTTGGCACCTGGGCCCGCCGGCCAGTTCCAGCTACCATATTGTTTTCGAGTACCTGAGTTGCCCAACAAGCCGAACGTGCCGACACTACCCGCTCGCCTGCTAGTTCATGACGGTACAAAACGTTGCCCTGACGATCTAAAATACGCTCAATGTAGTAAGGCTCATAGCGAATGCCGCCGGTAGCTATTGTCCCATAAGCTGAGGCCATGTCGATAGGGTGTACCTCACCAGACCCTAACGGTAAAGATGCTACCGAAGGAAGTTTGGTGGTGATACCAAGTCGTGCGGCAGTATCGATAATCGACTCGATGCCCGCTAGTTGTCCTAACCGCACAAAGGCACAGTTAGAAGAAACCTGAATCTGATTGGTAATGGTGCCTACCTGCCCAACAGAGCGTGCAAAGTTATGTGCTATGTATGGGTCGGGCACTCCACCCGGGTTAGCCAGCAAACAAGGCCCGCGCCCGCTCACCTCATCGCTTGGCTGATAGCCCTGCTCAAATAAGGTGAGCATTACAAAAGTTTTAAAAGCAGAACCAGGCTGACGAGTGCCTTGTGTAGCTAGGTTGAACTCCTCTTCATCTTGAGCAAAACCAGGCCCCCCAACTAAAGCTCGCACCGCACCGCTGTCAGGCTCTATGGCAGATAATGCCATCGTTGCGGGCACACCTGCATGCTCGCCAGTGTTGTATTCTGCCAAAGTTTGCACCAAAGCTTGTTCTGCTTGACGTTGTGTCTCAGGATCAAAAGTAGTGTAAATACTAAGCCCGCTATTGAAAACTAAATTGAAGCGATCCTCTGCTGTGCCACCTAAGTACTGCGGATCGTCCAACAAAAGCTGCTTCACTTCCTCCACAAAGTAGCTTTTAGGCGGCAGTTCAATCTCGTTCACTTGGGTGGGTAACGGTTGGCGGTTGTACTGCTCAAACTCGTCTGTTGTGATGAACCCCAAGTCCGTTAGCCGGTTAAGCACAATGCGACGCTGCCGCAGTGCTCCAACAGGGTTGTTGATGGGATTGTTGCGACTAGGGTTATTGATGATACCTGCTAACAAAGCGGCTTGTCCCCAGTCCAAATCGGCTGCATCTAAACCCCAGTAAACTTCGGCTGCGGCCTGAACTCCGTAGGCTCCTTGTCCAAAGTAAACGGTGTTGAGATACAAGTTGAGTATCTCGTCTTTTTCCATCTCTCGCTCTAGCCTACGGGCCATAGCCATCTCTTGTACCTTGCGTTCAGCTTCTACTTTGTTGCCTACTACTAGGTTTTTGATGAGCTGCTGAGTCAAGGTGGAACCACCTTGAGTAATGCCACCCGCACCCACATTTTCTAAACCAGCACGAACCACAGCGCTCAAATCGATACCGGCATGCAAATAAAAGTTCTCATCCTCAACTGCTAATACCGCATTTTTTACTGGCTCTGAAATGTCGTCTAAGTTGGTGAGCACACGGTTTTCGATATAGCTGAACACGTCAATTTTCTGCCCATTGGTGTCGTAAACATTAGAGCGAATGGCTAGTTCGTTAAGGTTCACGTCTTCTGTCAAGTTCAGCTCTACAGGAGTGGAATCCCAAGACTTCAGCACATCACCAATAGGAGGCCAAACTACAACGGTGGTTGCAGCTACGGCTAAGGCTAGCATAGGCATCAGCACTGCTAGTCGCAGCAAGTGCGACAGCCACTTCAAGAACTCCATCACCTGAGCTTCACCACTTATGCAAGGGTACCTTTTGTTTTGTGCTAACGGGGTGAGATGCTCAACCTAAAAGGCACTGCCAAACCCTACCCACCACCCAACCCCAGCCACTGCACCTAACAACAAGGCCATGAACACTGCTTTTTTGGCTAGCTTAAAAAGACACAGCCCTGTCGCTAGCAACGCCACAGTTACAGCCCCAATAGTTATGTAAGGGTTAGTGGATGCAAAATCGATTAGCTCATCTGGAATGCGCGCACGCACATCGGGCGACAAGCACTCAAGAGCACTCTCGGGGAGTTGGTCAATCGCACCGCGCCGCAAATCACCTAACACGTTTTGGTCTACACAGCCCAACCCTTCGGGCAACTCAACTAAATGCTCGGCCACAGGCTGTCTGGTGGGCACAGGAGCCTCCTGCGCTATCTGCTCTGTCAACTTCGCTATCTGGCTCACCTGTATATTCTCCCCTACAACCAATGTTGTTCTGTGCATATCCACCAATTTGTCAGCGGTAATTACTAAAGTCAGGCTATGCCATCTGCGGTTTTAGATACGCCCTTGCCTGTGCTTAGCGATGCAGCCGTTACTCCTACATCTGAGTTATTGGCACCTCTGGCAGTTCGTGTGATCCGCAGCCCTAAACGTCGTAAGACTGCGGCTGCAAAAATTGTGGCAGACTGCATTGAGGTACGTGTGCCTGCTGGAATGTCTGCAAAAGCCGAAGCCGACATGATCAGCAAGCTGGTATCGCGTATAGAACGCAAACGTACAGCTAACACGGGCATCCCAAACCTAACCGAACGAGCCATCAAGCTTGCTCAGCGTTACGATTTGCCTATACCAGTGTCGGTTTCATGGGCAGAACAAAACGACCGTTGGGGTTCGTGTACTTCTTCTCGGGGCACAATCCGCATTTCCACACGCCTCGCAAAAGTACCCGGCTGGGTACTTGATGCGGTTATCGTTCACGAGCTAGCACACCTTAGCGAGCCTAATCACAGTGCAGCCTTTTGGAGCTTAGCTAACCGCTATCCCCGTCAAGAACGTGCCTCAGGCTTCTTAGAGGCCATGTCGCAAGGACACTCTGACCCCTGCCACATCGTTTGAACTAATCACCAAAAGGCTTGCTCACAGGCTTAAAGATTTTGCTCAATAATGGTTAGCTGTGTGCCGTACTGCACCCCAGCTACCTCGCAAGCAAACTGAATTTTTCTAATAATTTGCTCAACACTCATGTTCAAACCTAGCCACCATCCCCCACCTAGATTCTTGTATTCATTTTCAGGCAAGGTTATCTGAAATAATTCATTGCGCTGCTTGGACACAAAAACCCTGTTTCTCCCTCTATTACGAGAATCAGCGTAAAGGCGATCCAAAAATCCTTTGTCTCGTGCTTGAAACTCCTTGACCACTTCCACCAAAGTTGCCGCTGCACTATTACAAGCAACTTCATTGCCGTGCAATCGATAACCAGCAATTTTCCTGGGTATAGCTCGGGGTTTTTGTGCAGATTGAGACCTATTAGCTGCAGACCGACCTGACGCTGCTACAGAAGTATCATTACTAGCTCTTGGTTGACTGTACCCACTGCTTGCCCCCTGCCTGTGCGGAACCTGCTCAACAAAAGAACCCGCAAGCCCCTTAATGAAACTCTCCACATCTTTTTGACGCGGACGCGTGCCGCATATTCCCTCCACCTCTTCTGTCAGCAAATCAACCAAAATCTCATTAGGCGGACTCAACAGCCCCTGCCAAGCGCCCTCTAACTCAGCCTTAGCACGCTCTTTGACCTGGTTGTCTTCATGGTAAGTCTCGGCATCTCTTCTAGCTCTACCACTAGTCACTTCCTGCTTGCCCAAGAAGGCGCGGAAAGATTTCTCATACTCAGGCAGTCGAGCATTATCTAAAGTACTCAGTTCAATACGCCAGAAACGACGCGCTGTAATCTCACCCGCAGCCATTGCGAGGTAAAAATCCCACTGGTTTCCATCGGTCAGCACCAAAAGTGGAATACCCCTATTCACTGCATAGCCAAAAACTTGTTCTTCTGCATCTGGGCTTAGATGCCCAACTTTTTTAGCCTCTACAAAAACAAGTGGCTTTCCCTTGTCTAGCAGAGCATAATCTACAAGCCGATTGTCTACCTCATATTCAACCATCACCTGAGTTGGATCTAAATTATCCCAACCCAACTCACCCAGAATCGGATCAATCACATACTTCCGCGCATGAGCTTCTAACCTCAAAGACCCCGATTCCAGCAATTTAACAGCTTGATTTATAGAGTCTTGCAGCGACATGAAATGTTTCTTCCGTTCATAAGTGCAGCAGAATTTTTACTTGTCATTTACTGTACCACAACACTAGCAGGCCAAAGCAGCCCGCAAAACAATACAAGCACGGTGAACTCCATCGGTGGTTGCAACAAGTCGAGCTTCCCCCCTTTTCAGGCTCTTCTCTGTGAAGTTGAGATTGGTGGTTTTCGTTACCCCATTTACATAAAGCATGCCTCCACAAAAAGGGAGAAAGTTCAATTTTTTAGCTATTTTTTCTATATTTTTTAGCTATTTTTTGTTTAATCTGTGTGTTTATTGTCACTAGGGTTGGTATAATTGTATTTATGGAATTAGGAGTAATCTCTAATAACAAAAACGATCTTTCTAGTGTTGCTGAGGGTTTTACATTTCCTAATTTTTCTGGGGCTAGTACTTCGGAGTTGTTAGGTTTGATGGGTGAAGCCGATGCTCTTCGCCGTCGCTTAGAAGGATATTTAGTTGGTCTTGTAAGCCGTTACAGCCAACTTGAAGGTCACAGCGCTGCGGTGTCAGTATGTCATCAATTTGGTATTAGCAGTTACAAAGCCCGGCAATTAGCTAAAACAGCTGAGAGCTTAAAAGCTGTACCAAATGTTTTCAACGCAATACAACAAGGCCGCCTATCAGTTGAACAAGGAGCTATGATCGCAGAGTCGCATAATAAAGCACCAATAAGCGAACAAGAACAACAAGAACTACTAGAGTTAAGTGGCTGGCAGAACCACGACGACTACAAAAAAACCGTGGCCGCTTACGAAGACCAACGCCGCGCCGCCGATGGCATGAGCCGCACCGAACGGCAACAAGCCCGCCGCAGCCTCAAAGTGTTCGACAGTGCTAACGGTATGGTCGTGCTACACGCCGAGCTAGACCCAATAGCAGGCGACCGGATCAAAATCGCGCTGAGCGCTATGAGCAGCAAAATGCTAATCGACGACACCGCTTACAACCCAGAACGTACCTTCGAACAACGCAACGCAGACGCTCTAGTAGCGCTCATAACCCAACAACCCGCTAACCCTTTTACAACCGGGGCCGTCGGGGGATGCTACGACACCGTCATCCGCCCGCAAAAAACAACTCTCATAGTGTCAGTCGACTACGACGCCATCAACAGCCGACTCACCGCCGCCGGGCTCATCGACGGAACTCCTATCGACCTCAACGAAATCCGCCGCTTAGCTTGTGACGCCGATATCGTTCCGATGATATTCTCCACCGACGCTCAGCCCCTGTATTTAGGCCAAACCCAGCGGACACCCACCAAAGCCCAGAAACTGGCCTTATACCAAAGAGACCGCGGCTGCATCAGCTGCGGCATCCACCCCACAGCCTGCGACATCCACCACATCAACCCATGGGAACACAACGGAACCACCAACATAAACAACCTTGTCCTCCTATGCCCCAAATGCCACCGCAAAACCCACAAACACAACTACATCATCAAAACCTGCCCCAAAACCAACCAACACACCCTCCAACCCCCACCCCACCACAACCTACCCCCACCCCCAACAACAATCCAAACACCCCCCGCCGCCGCCTGAACCTCTGAAACATCCAACTCCAAAACAAGCCCTGAAATGTCTGGAGTTCACCTTGCTATTGAGATCGGCAACCGCCGCTGTGGTCCCTCGCTAAGATACAGTATGTTCTTTTGCGGGGCATCCATTTTCTACAACGCGACCCATTACCAGAAGATACCTCTACTTGAGTGTGCCTATGGCTGTGTAGACCAGCATAAAGTGTGTTGCCGCTGCTGTCGTCTTCCAAGTTCAGTTCTTTGAAAATAACCCGCTTAGATACTAGTTCTGTTAGTTGGATTATGTTATTAGTAGCATCAAGGTAACCCGAATCGACAAGCCGTTTTTTAATTCCTCTTGCAGTCTCTTCTTTCATGCCTGAGCGTTGCGCTACATCAATGTTTCTGACGATCCCTCCTAAGTCGGCTACTCCTTTCAGGTACGTTTGTTCAGCGTCTGATAAATCATGAAATGCAGGTTCGCTCACATTTTGATCGAACTTCTTTTGTGCCAGCCTTACCGCATGAGTTACCGCATCTGTGTCAATAACATGGCTAGGCGCATTAGCGAGAGCCCATGCATTATGCCCCACCAGCTGCAACATATACGGTGAATCTCCAACACATTTAGAGGCTTGGCGTAAAGCAGCATCGGTAATATCACCACCAAAATCCTTTATAGGATGCAGCAGCCCTCTAATCTTATCAGCTTCAGTCAAAGGTGGAAGTTCATACCTTTCCGATCTTCCAAGAAATGTCATTTTCTTGTCTGCTAACAGTGTGTATTTCATTTCTGGCAGCCCAGCTCCCACAAACGCTAGAGGGAGTTCGCTTCGCTTTGTTATATGCTGCATATCGTTAGAGAATCTTCGTCCTTCATTCCTGTCGACAGCATGTAGTTCGTCTATCACTAAAAGCACTGACGTTTGTTGCTTTTTTGCTTGAGTAGCCAAATAGTCTAGCTGCACACGAAATCCCATATCTCGACCCACCGGTTGCGAGACTGTTTCAGATACTCTCCCCCTTAAACCTCCAATAGCAATACCCTTAGCCCGTTCAACTGTTTTTTGACTACCCAACATCCCGAAATCTAAATCGGGATAGCGGTAAGGGAGCGCATCCACCTCATCTTGAATCCGTTCCAAAAGCCCTTTACCGCTAGCATCAACAAATATAACGATCCAGCCATCCAAAACTGCACGCTGCTCTAATTCTGATACTGCAACTGTCTTACCGAATCCGCGTACCCCCATCAAGATACTTGTGTAACGGATGTCTCTAGGTCCAGTAACTAATCCTGAACCTATGTCAGACAATAAGCTATCTCTGCCTACCAGCATCGTGGGTGATTGTCCAAATCCTGGTGAAAACGGGTTTGGGTCAGGTTGCCCTAATACTGACGAATGAGTATTACTCAAAGAAGACACACGAACACATTAGCACATGGTTGCCTCATTAGCACACGGTTGTCTCATTAGCACACGGTTGCCTCATTAGCACACGGTTGCCTCATTAATACACGGTTATCTCATTAGCACACGGTTATCTCATTAACACAGCAACAGCCCCTAATCCGCGATGTAGCGAAATGGCTTAGCATGTAAATGTAAGCGTGGCATGCGCTTGTGAGCACTCCCACAACAGTCTGCAAACTCCAACGGCAGTCTGCGCACACCAACAACAGCACCAGCTAGGCTGTTTAATAATGTTGCTTTGCTAAATCGGTTAGGCAAGCAAAATAAAGCTAACCTTACAAGCACATGATCTCCGATTCTGCCAGCCCATTGCTGTGTGTGCGTAACCTCTCTAAATCGTTCAATGATGTAGCAGTGCTCAACGACTGCAGCTTGACACTTCACCACGGCGAGATGCTGTCACTTTTAGGCCCCAGCGGCTGCGGCAAAACCACCCTGCTGCGTATCATCGCCGGACTAGAACAAAGCGAATCAGGTAACATTCACATTAACGGCCGCTGCGTAGCTAGCGCAAGCAACTGGGTACCCCCTGAAAACCGCAACGTGGGCATGGTATTCCAAGACTGGGCGCTGTTCCCTCATCTAGATGTGTCCCGCAATGTTGGTTACGGGGTGCCACGGCGCAAACGCTCTCAAAAAGTGGCCAAAGCATTAGAACTAGTAAATATGGTTGGAATGCAAAAACGCATTCCAGACACCCTCTCCGGCGGGCAACAACAACGCGTAGCTCTAGCTAGAGCGTTGGCACCAGAACCCACCGTGCTACTTCTAGACGAACCGTTTTCTAACCTAGACACTTCGTTACGCCGCGAAGTGCGCGGTGAAGTTCGCCAACTCCTCCAAGACACACACATAACAGCGGTATTCGTCACCCACGACCGTGAAGAGGCTCTAGTACTAGGCGACCGTGTAGCTCTCATGTGTGAAGGCAAAATCGTTCAAGTAGGCGACCCCGCTGAGATCTACCAAAAACCAACCAACCCATGGGCAGCAAGCTTCATCGGCGCAATGTCGCTTTATCCTGCTACAGCCCAAGGCTACCAAGCACAAAGTAACTTAGGGGAAATCCCCCTGCAAGCTCCCGCCTATGGACCAGTGAATGTGGTTGTCAGACCTGAAGCTATTGAATTATGTGTACCCTCAGGCAATGTTCACACCGTAGAAAACCATGAATACCAAGGTGCCGACACCTTAGTTACCGTAACTAGCGTTTGCGGCAGCCGCCTGCTAGCTAGAGTGAGCGGAACCAGAAAGTTCACTACAGGCGAGGCTGTCACCGCAGCTTATGTTGGCCCTCCTGCAACAGCTTTTACACAACCCCAAACCCAAAACGGGAAAACCCCGCATCAGCGGCGTTCGCATGCCCTAAACGGGCAACACCCGCACCCCAACAAAAACGCAACACTACAAAAAACTCAAGGCGAAACGGCCAAGATCAACTAGTGCTCGCCACCCGCTCCCCCGCGCTTTTGAAAATAGCGTCGTTAGCGGTAACCATAGCTTTTGCTTTTCCTGCCTCCTATCTGCTCTGGCGCAACTTCACCTTCCAAAGCAACCCAGCAGAAGTGCTGTTTTCAGAACGCACCTCAGGACCACTGCTGCGCACCCTGCGCTTAGCTGTGCTGGTATCAGCTACCACAACAGTATTGGGAACAGCACTAGCATGGTTTACCACCCGCTGCGATTTGCCCTGGAAAAAATTTTGGCAAACCCTGTTGCCGCTGCCGTTGGTATTTCCTACCTTTGTGGGAGCAGCAGCGTTAATCCGCACGCTCAACCCAGGGGGTTTGCTAACAGACTGGCTATCCAACATCGGTGTTGTTTGGAATGTAGAGATGCGCGGTCTGTTCGGAGCATGGCTAGCGCTTACCTTGTTCACCTACCCCTATGTGTATCTACCAGTAGCCGCCCGCCTACGCCGCTTACCGGGCTCAGCTGAAGAAACCGCCCGCTTGTTAGGCGACTCACCACTAGCTGTGATTCGCAGGATTGTGCTGCCACAAGTTGCTACTGCCATAAGTGCCGGCACCTTGTTGGTGTTCTTGTATGCCATTAGCGACTTCGGCGCGGTGCAACTCATGCGTTACGACACTTTAAGCCGGGCCATCTACACAACCAGACTCAACAACCAACCAATATCGCTTGCACTCAGTGTGATTTTGTTGGTATTAGCCGCAGTCGTGGTGTTTGCTGAAAGAGCGGCCACCCGGCGCTTCGAAACCACTGCTACGGCCCGCAGTAGCCGCCCTGTGATCTATCGCTTAGGTAAAACCAAGCCGTTAGTAGTTGCCTTTATCGCAGCAACCTTAGCGATCAGCTTGTTAGGGCCGTTGGCATCTTTGGTGGACTGGTCGATTGACGGAATACGTATTGATTCCGCAGGCGGACGAGACCTGCTAGTGAACTGGAACAACATCTGGGGGCCAGCCTGGAACACTACCATGGGTAGCCTGCTAGCGGCGCTCGCAGCAGTGCTGGTGGTATTACCTACTGCATATCTAGTTGTACGACATCGCTCACGGATGGGGGCGATTGCTAATGCCGTGATCGTCTCCTCGTTTGCTCTGCCCGGCATCCTCATCGGCTTGGGGCTATTGTTTTGGACTCTTAAAACCGACCTCGGAAACCCACTTCGTAACACAGTGGCACTGCTGGTGTTTGGCTATGTAGTGCGCTTTGGAGGCCAAACAATGCGTACTTCACAAGTGGCCGTAACAGCAGTGTCCACACAGTTGAGCGATGCAGCCCGTACCCTCGGTGCAACTTGGGCGAGAAGATTTCGAACCATAGATCTTCCGCTTATGGCACCGGGGCTTCTAGCTGGAGGTGGTCTGGTAATGCTGTCTGCTATGAAAGAATTACCCATCACACTGCTCATAGCCCCATTCGATTTCCCTACCCTGACCACAAAAGCATTTAACAGCATCGAAGAGGCTTTCTTAGCTGAAGCTGGGGTGTGGTCTGGACTGCTGGTATTGCTGTCGGGGATCCTCACTTGGCTTTTTATCGTCCGTAAAGCTGATAACTTCGACTAAAAGCGTTGAACATCTCTACGCTGCGCTGATCGATCAGATACGCTGCGCTATATCACTGCGCTGATCAAATGCGCTTATTAGCCACTTAGCGCTGTGTTGTGTAGCTAATTAACAACTATGTGGTGGGCCGTAAGGGACTTGAACCCCTGACCCCCTGCGCGTCATGCAGGTGCTCTAGCCAACTGAGCTAACGGCCCGGACTGCTAAAGGTTAGCAAACCACGAGCGTCGGACGGGATTTGAACCCGTGAATCATGGCTTTGCAGGCCACTCCCTTAGTCCACTCGGGCACCGACGCTAGATACGTGCAGCAGATGCGGTTACCTCAATTACGGTTTTTGTAGCTGATAGCAACCGCAACCGCCACACCTACTTGGGAGCGGATGACCGGGTTCGAACCGGCGACCTACACCTTGGCAAGGTGTCGCTCTACCAACTGAGCTACATCCGCAAGAACCTAAAGCATAGCAACATTGCTCAACCGTTGGCCATTGATATTAAAGCCAATCGGTATTTAAAGCTTTCATTTTTGAACCGCCAACACTGTAGCCAACACTATAAATTGCAAAATAATTAACTACTAAGACAATTCAAGACTCTTCAGGAGATCTTAAATCCACGCGCAACACCAAAACGCCATCAGTAACGGTTCCAGTGGCATCACCGATGATTGCGAAATCCTGAAAATCTTCTTGAGCTCTACGAATGAACAAAGTACGTTCTTCACCGCCCACAGGTGGCAAAGGACGAGACCTAACTGCTTCAGCACGCTCTTTGAAGCGGGCAATCATCGCGTCTACATCCAAAATATCGACCATAGGTAGATGCTACTGTGAGCGCGCAGCTTGTTCGCCGCTACGTATCCAATAAATAAACGTTCCCAACAAGGCCACAACGGCAATCCCTAGCAACAATGCTATAAACAATCTCACCTCATCTGCTGAATCACCAGAAAACCGATTACCGGCAGTATCAGCATCAATCCCAGAGTTAACATCAACACCTGTATCTTGGCCATACACTTGTGCTACCACCCCGTGAGTTGGCGATGCTATAGACGCCGCTGCTATCGGCATAATCACAACAAATGTCGTCACTCCCCACAAAGTCACTGCCCAGCAACTAACACTAAACCGCCTGCACCAAACAAACTTCTTACACCCCATTACTCCCTAACCTTGTCCAAGAAATCTGTGATTGCTTGACCTACCGCTTCGGTCTCTAACAAAAAACCATCGTGTCCGTGAGGGCTGTCCACCGCAATATACACACTGCGACCCCCAGCGGCCACCACTGCATCATGCAACTCCGTCTGCTGACGTGGTGGATACAAAATATCGCTCGAGATGCTAAGCGACAACACCGGCGACTCTAATCGTGCCACCGCAGCTGCTATGCCACCACGGTCACGACCGATGTCATGCAAATCCATCACCCGATTGAGCACCAAGTAAGAGTTAGCATCAAAGCGCTTCACCAATTTTTCGCCGTGATAATCCAAATACGACTCAACTTGAAACCTATCCCACAAATCATAAACCGAACGAATGTCGTATTGGCTGCGCCCGAAACGCTCTTCAAACACCTCATCTGTGCGATACGTAATTTGCGCTAGAGCACGAGCAATAGCCAAACCAGCGTGTGGGCCTTGGCCGGGCGGGTTGTTGTAGTAATCCCCACCATTCCAGTTGGGATCTAAAGCGATGGCGGTACGGCCTACCGCCGACCAGCCAATCTGCTGAGCGCTAGCTGCCATGCAACCTGCCAAAGCGCACACCGAACCCACCCGATCTGGGAACATGATGCCCCATTCCAGAGCTTGCATAGCACCCATAGAACCGCCCACCACCGTTAACCAACGACTAACTCCTAGATGATCGGCCAAGCGGCGTTGCGTACGCACAATGTCTCTTACTGTGATAGCAGGAAATGTTGAGCCATAAGGCTTGCCGGTTGCGGGGTTAGTAGATGAAGGGCCGGTGGAGCCTTGACACCCACCCAAAACATTAGCGCACACCACAAACAGCTCGTTGGTGTCTAGCAATTTGTTTGGCCCTACCATCTCACCCCACCACCCGGGGGATGGGTGCCCATCTGTAGCAGCTCCCACCACATGAGAGTCACCGGTTAAGGCATGGCAGATAAGCACAGCGTTAGAAGCATCGCTAGCTAGCTGCCCCCAAGTTTCATAGGCCAAAGTAACACTGCACAGCGCCCCGCCACCTTCCAAGATGAAGTTACCGGGCCTTTCCAAAGTAAAGAACTGACGATTTCCTGTGGGGTCACCACTGCGCCAAGCACCGGTAACTGTCAAGTTAGGACTGTAGTTACGAGGATGAACAGCTGCTGCCTCTACAGACGCGCGATGAGAACCATTTGTCTGTTGGTTTGTACCTGTGGACATAGCCCTCTCCTTTGCGTAGTAATCGTAATGTTCGCTTAGAAGGGTAGCTAGCTAATTTAAACAGGCTGCGCTACCGGATCCCAACAGTCAAGAGCACCAAGACGCTCATCGTTAGAAAACATCTCCACAATAGGTGCCTCTAATGACAACCGCCGCTGTAACCGTTTTACCTCTAGCTCCTCATTCCACAATGAGAGGGTTACAGCCATACCAGACTCACCAGCTCTAGCGGTACGTCCTGACCGATGAAGATAAGTTTTATGATCGGGAGCAGGGTCGTAATGAATCACCACATCTACATCATCAATGTGCAAGCCTCTAGCAGCCACATCGGTAGCGACCAATGCTTGAATCGTCCCCGCAGCAAACCTCGCTAACGAACGCTCGCGAACTTTTTGACGCAGATCACCGTGAATAGGCTCTGCTCGTACACCCTGAGAGTTAAGCGCACGACTGAGGCGATCGCACCCATGACGGGTAGCAGAAAACACCAGCACACGATTGGAAGCAGCAACAATCGCAGCCGCCACTTTTACCTTATCCATCTCGTGGACAGCAACAAAACGATGCAGCATCTCATCTACAGTCACTTGGGGAGACTCCACTTCATGGCGCACTGGGCTGATTTGGTAACGACGCACCAAAACATCTACCACACCATCTAATGTGGCAGAAAAAAGCAAAGTCTGATGACGCGCTTCTACGTGCCGCAAAATCCATTCCACCTGAGGCAAAAACCCCATATCGGCCATTCGGTCGGCCTCATCCACTACCACCATGTTTAGCTCCACAACCGACACTACCTGACGTTCAATGAGGTCAATCAGCCGACCAGGAGTGGCTACAGCTATGTCTAAGCCCTTCTGCACTTTTTGTATTTGTTCTTCGATTGGGGTTCCGCCATATAACGGTGTTAGTCGCAGGTTACGACACCTAGCCAAAGGGCGCAACTCTTCTGCTACTTGTACAGCTAACTCCCTTGTAGGCACCAAAATCAGGCCGCTCACGTTGCTAAATGCCAGCTTATGCTTATTGCTATCAGAGTCAACCGACTTAAAGTTGGAAAGATGTTCTATAACAGGAATACCAAAAGCTAAAGTCTTGCCGGAACCTGTTTTAGCTTTACCACAAACATCGCGCCCAGCTAAAGCATCAGGCAAAGTAAGGGTTTGGATTGGAAACGGGTTTGTAATGCCCCGTTGCTTAAGCGTATCCACCAAATCCTTGGCCACACCCAGCGCACAGAAATCATCTATCATTTTGTTCAATTTTATCTAATTCATTTTCTAATTCCTCATCTTCTACGCCATGGTTGTCTTCGGCGACTTCCTCATCTTCTACAGAATCGTTGTCTGAAATCTCTTTATCTGAATCCACGCCGTCTAAACCTTCATCATCTGAAACACTGTCATCTGAACCTTTGACGTGATCACGTCCAACCTGCAAGTACACAACCGAACCAATAATTAAAGCCAACATCAACCAGATGTTCACCCGCACACCACCAAGCTGACTCGCAAAATCAACCCGAATTGTCTCAATCCAAAGCCGACCTAGCGCGTAACCCAAAACATATAGCCCAAACAAACGCCCCGGCTTCAAAGAAAAACGTTTAGAAACCCAAAATAAAAATCCCATCAAAGCCAAGTTCCATACACACTCATACAAAAATGTGGGATGAAACGTCTCATCATTTCGGTATTGAGGGCGCCGATTCTCAATATCAATCTCTAACCCCCACGGAAGATCGGTGGGCCGACCATAAAGTTCTTGATTGAACCAGTTGCCCCACCGACCGATTGCTTGTGCTAACGGCAATGCTGGAGCTATTGAATCCGCAACATCAGACATAGGAAACTGTTTCCGACGCGCAACCAACCACATTGCTGCTGCGCCAGCCATAATAGCCCCAGGGATTCCCAAACCTCCTTTCCAAATCTGCCAACTCTCCCCCCAATTACCTTGGTAGCTAGGCCAATCGGTAATTAAATGATAAGCCCGTGCTCCGACTAAGCCCGCAAAAATCCCCCAACCCGCAAGGGTAGTAACTAGCTCTGAAGGGTAACCCTTCTGCGTAAAACGGCGAGAAAATAACGATCCTGCCGCAAAAATGCTAAAGCCAATCAAAAGCCCGTATGCTTGCAATTCGAACCCAACAATTTCTATGCTGCTAGCACTTGGACTTGGTATAGATGCTGATATCACCCCTCTACTCTGCCACGATCTATGCCTTAGCACTTATCTTTTTCACAATTAATCTATATCAGTAATCTTTAGCGGAGTGTCTTACACAAATATAACCCACCGTTATAGCCACACAAATAAGGAGTACCCATGACCAACCTCACGCCTGATAATTTGTTCAGCCTCAAAGACAAAGTAGCTGTAGTAACCGGCGGTGGCCGAGGCATTGGGGCTATGTTCAGCGAAGGATTGCTTGGTGCGGGGGCACACGTAATCATGTGCTCACGACGCCAGCAACAACTAGATGAAACAGTTGAGCGATTGTCTGACATTGGACCGGTGGAAGCAGTTGCTGCCGATCTATCTAACGAACAGGGTTGCAACGACTTCGCAAATGCGCTAGGCCAACGCTGCGACCGTCTAGACATTTTGGTAAACAACTCTGGAGCTACATGGGGCGCGCCTATGGATGAGTTCCCAGATTCAGCTTGGGGTCGGGTGCTGGACTTGAATGTAAAAGCGGTCTTTCAGATGACCGTTAAGCTCTTGCCTTTACTCCGCGCTAGTGCTTGCGCAGCTGACCCTGCCCGAGTAATCAATGTAGGGTCTGTGCAAGGCCTGCAAGCCCCAGAGATGGAGAACTACTCTTACTCGGCTAGCAAAGCCGCTGTGCATCACCTAACAAAAGTGCTAGCCAAACAACTCGCCACGCAACACATTACGGTTAACTGCATCGCGCCCGGCTTTTTTCCATCCAAGATGACTGCCCAAACACTCGAAGATCATGGCGATCAAGTAATTGCAGACACTCCTTTAGGGCGTATCGGCACACCTGAAGACATGGCTGGAGTGCTGATGTTTTTGACTGGACGGGCTGGCGCATACTGCACCGGCACCGTTATCCCTGTGGACGGGGGCTACGCAACCACATTGTGAGGTGCTAGGCAGACTTCACCAACAACACGCCTTCGGGAGCAGTAAGAGAAATGCTTGACTCAGCTATCTCACCTGCGGCACGTGCCGAAGAATACGCTAAGCGCCACTGCCCAGCAGGCAGGATGAAATCGGTTGCTTCGTCAGCCATATTCAACGCGCAAATACAAGCGCCACGTCTAAAGCTAATCACTAGATCACCTGTTGACGTATACCACTGGAGTTCTTCTGCATGAAGATCGCTTAGCTCGCGGCGCACCGCCAACAACTCTTTATGCTTACCTAGAGGTGAAAACGGATCGTCTTTTTGCACAGCTACCGTATCTGCATCGCACCGACCTACTGGCAACCATGTCTCAGCGTTAGTTGTAAACCCCCCTAAAGGCCCTGGCTCCCACGGCATAGGAGTGCGAGAACCGTCTCTCCCGTCACCTGAGTTTTGGTTGCGAACAGCCACAGGATCGCGCATCAACTCAAGAGGTATCTCAACGTCTGCTAAACCTAACTCATCGCCTTGATAGAGAAACGGCAAACCTGGCAGAGCACATAAAAACACTGCATACGCTAAAGCCCGTTGCTGCCCAATATGTGCAAATTGTTCGGATTGAAACCGGCTACGCGCACGCGAATCATCATGGCTGCTAATCGCCCAAGACAAATCCCGCGGTGCTGCATTTAAAGCGTTGCTGAAGGTAGCCCACATGGCTGAAGGCTCCCATGGTGTGTGCATAGGCGCAAAGTAAAATGCCCGATGCAAACCATCTTGCGTAGCTACGTAACGGTTTACTTTGGCTGGGTTGTTGTCGCGTAAATATACCTCGCCCAACAGCAAAGCATCTTTAGGCTCAACGATGGAACGCCAGCGGCGGTATATCTCTGTGTTGCCAACTTGGTCTAAATCGTAACGGTGATCAAAACAGGCAAAAGCCTGACGAGGTGTCATGTCTGCGGTTATTGGGCGAATTTGCGGATTATCGGGCATCAACATGTTCTTGACTAAGCCTTGTGCTACGTCAATACGAAAACCGTCCACATCTCTGTCCAACCAAAACTGCAGCACTTCATCAAACTCCAACACCAGATTGGGGTTAGACCAGTTCAGATCTGGCTGTTCAGGTAAAAACAAATGCAAGTAGTACTGTTCTGAGGCTTCATGAAACGTCCACGCTGAGCCACCAAAGTGAGAGACCCAGTTGTTAGGCGGTCCCCCACCCACCGCAGGGTCTCGCCAGTGATAGTAGCCACGCATAGCGCCTTCAGGGTCTGCTTGGGCAGCTTGAAACCAGGGGTGCTCATCTGAGGAATGGTTAGGAACCAAGTCAATAATCAACCGCAAACCCAAGCGATGCGCCTCTGCAACGCATGCATCAAAGTCGTCTAAGGTGCCAAAAAGCTGGTCCACATCCGTGTAATCGGCTACGTCATAGCCAAAATCCCGCATCGGCGAAGGGTAAAAAGGGGTCACCCACACAATGCCAGCACCCAACCAAGCTAAGTAATCCAGCTTCTCAGTGAGCCCTATGAAGTCGCCCACCCCATCACCATTGCCGTCGGCAAACGAACGTATATATACCTCATAACCAACTTCAGAGTCCCACCAACGCAGCTGTGGGTCAGCCATGCAAACCCCCCGATTTTACATTTTATGTTTGCTGAGTACGTTTGCTGAAAGGCTTAGCTTTCGTCTAAGCCAACTGCAGCCCGACTCGCCTCTCTAAGCTGCTCAACTGTTTGGGCGTCAAGAGCTTGTGGGTTTGGGTCTCGTGCCTCGTCCTCGTAGACAAACTCGCCACTAACCCCATCATAAGCCGAAGAAATAGCAAGCCGCACAATACGATCACCACCAACCAAAGGAGGCGATGCCGAAAACCGCATCATGACCTTACCGAAAAGTGCCTGTCTTCCCTCAGTGTCACGGAGCAAGTTAGTTCTTATGAAGCCCGGGTTGAGTGCGTTTACCGTCACCCCTGAACCCTCCAACTCTTTAGCGAGATCGCGTGTGAAGGTGTTGAGAGCCAACTTAGCATTTGAATAGGCTTTGAAACTATCAAAGTTGTTCTCGAGCTGAAGATTGCCAAAATCAAGCTTTCCAAATTGCTCCATCGCTGAGGAAACGTTGACAATACGAGCTGGCGCTGACGACTTCAGTCGGTCTAATAAAAGATGAGTCAAAAGAAAAGGCCCTAAGTAGTTGACGGCCCAAACAAGCTCATGGCCATCCTCGGTAACATGACGCTCAGTTCCTGCGTTCAAACCAGCATTGTTCACAAGCACATTAATTTCTGGGTAATCAGAAATCAGCTTAGCTGCTGCACTGCGAACGCTAGCTAACGAAGCTAAGTCGCAATGCACGAACTCAACCGAGGAGCCTACTTCGTTGATTAGCGTTTGAGCTTTAGCTTCGTTTCTTGCCAGCAAAATAACTTTGGCACCCATACCGCTAAGGAGTTCAACAGCCGATCTGCCCATGCCATCGGTGCCGCCAGTGAATGCCACCGTCTTTTTAGAAAGATCACGATCTGCGTGAGGGATTGCGTAAGCAGGGTCAGGCGCACGCCGCTGCCTAGACATTGAACTGGCCAACGCCCGCAATCGATCTCGCCTACTCATAGATTGTGTAGAACTCATAGGTAACCTCCTCCAAAACAAGACCTAAGCACAAATTAATCTACTAAAGCCTAGCAGTATCTAGCAGGATACGGCTGCAGTTTCTGTGTTATCTAATACGCAAGCCGAACCACCTGATACGGTCGCTAGCAGATGAAGACACTTTTTACGACTGCCACAAAAACTCAAACTGCGCTAACAAACATAAAAGATACTAGCGACTTATTTGCTGTCTACGCTCAAGACAAACGTCCACCTCACAGCGATCGCCCTTGGGTAATGCTAAACATGATTAGCTCTGCAGATGGAGCTACTGCTGTGCAAGGGGTTTCTGAAGGGCTTGGGGGACCTGGCGATAAAGATGTCTTTTCTGCTATTCGTTCTGTAGCAGATATTATTTTAGTGGGAGCCAACACCTTGCGCGCCGAAAGCTACAAGCCACCTAAAGCCAACCCAAAAGCCCAACTTGAACGAGCTAAACACCAGCAAGCACCCCGCCCACGGCTTGCGATCATCACCAGTTCGCTGCAATTAGATTACAACACTGAGGTTTTCTTGGATGATCCAGCACCTTTGCTTTTCACCGTGGAGCAGCCACCCTCAAAAAACGTATCTCGCGCCCATGAGATGGCCGAAGTGTATTGCTTGCCAAGTAATAGCAAAATGGGTTCTAGCAGTGTCGCCACGGTGGACATAGCGGCAGTGATACGTCATCTGAAAACTTTAGGCGCTGGTGTTGTACTAGCTGAAGGAGGCCCTCAACTCAACGGGCAACTCCTAGCAACAGGAATGCTAGATGAACTGTGTTGGACAGTTGCACCGCTGCTTACAGGTGGCACAAGCCAACGACTCATCGTAGGAGCACCCCCGGTTATGCATAACTTGAAGCTAGATCGGGTATTGGCAGACGATCACTTTTTATTCTTACGCTATTTGACAGATCATGGCTCTGTTTCTGCAACAACGCGCCCATAGCTACAAGCAGCTAACACGCTAAAACAAAAGCCCTCGCAAGCACTTGTAGTAAGACTCTAAAGCAGTCCTGCTGATTCTTTCATCAGCAGCATGAGCCAACGTGGCATCGCCTGGGCCGAAGTTCACAGCCGGCACTCCCCTTTCTGCAAAAAAAGCTACATCTGTCCAACCCAACTTGGCTCTTACCTCTAAGTTGTTTTCTGTAATCAATCTTTGCAATAGCGGATCTCCAAGTCCAGGAGCTGCAGCCGGGGCGCTTTCTGTAACCAGCACAGTATCTTCTGGCCTTAAAACTGGCTCCAAAATCTCACGGAGTGCAGCTTCGGCCTGCTCCGCACTGCGATCTGGAGCATACCTGTAACCCAAAGTCACACTAGCTGCATCAGGCACTACATTGCCTGCTACCCCACCGGTTACGTTCACAGCTTGCAAAGACTCACGAAACTTACAGCCGTCTATCTCAGGGCTGCGGGGTTGGTATGCGTCCACCAGCTGTAGCAACGCCCCTAAACGTTGGATTGCATTTACCCCCATCCACGGCCTAGCAGTATGGGCTCGCTGCCCCGCTAAGGTTACAACAAAGCGCATAGTTCCCTGACAGCCAGCCTCTACCGCTCCGCTTGTAGGTTCACCCAAAATGGCAGAATCAGCTTGCAACACTTCAGGATTTTCACCAAATAACTCCCTAAGCCCGCTGTCAGCAATTTTTACCTCCTCACGGGCATAAAACAACCAGGTCACATCTACAACCGGTTCCTGCGGCAAGCTGGCTAACTCCAACATCGCTGCTAAAGACGATTTCATGTCGGATGCTCCTAGCCCCCACAACACATCATCAACAATTCTGGCAGCAGCGTTGCCATTAGGTGGCACCGTGTCGCTATGACCACCAATCAACACCCTTGTAGGCTTGCCCATGCGGGTACGAGCCACCACGTTGTTGCCTACCCGATAAGTTTCTAAAGAAGAGTTTTGCAACAAGCGTTCCTCAATAAGGTTGGCTATCTGCTCTTCTTGATATGACACTGATTCTATGTTGATCAGTTCTGCAGCCTTAGCTAGCAGATCTAAACCATCTAAAAGTGCATCAGACACAGAAGAATCGGCCACTAGGTAGCCGCTCCGTGTACTCTCAGCACTTCATTAAGTTGGGCTTTATCATGCCGCTCACCGGGCTCAAGATGCTTGATTACCAGCACACAAGGCATCCCAAAGGTACCACCGGCAAACTTCCGCTCACGGGTAGCCGACACTGCCACCGACCACGCAGGCACTTGCCCACGACCAAGCTCTTGACCACTAACAGCATCAATCACCGGGATTGAACCTGTCAGCACACAGCCCGCACCAAGCACCACCCCATCACCGAGACGCGCTCCTTCTGCAACAATGCAACGGCTACCCACCAAACAATCGTTGCCTATAACAACCGGTGCTGCTTGAGGAGGTTCCAGCACGCCACCAATACCCACCCCACCCGAGAGATGCACGTTAGCGCCAATCTGAGCACAAGACCCCACAGTCGCCCAAGTGTCTACCATAGTGTTGGAGCCCACCCAAGCTCCTATGTTCACATAGCTAGGCATCATAACCACGCCACTGTCTAAAAACGATCCCCAACGTGCCGAAGCCCCGGGCACCACACGCACGCCACGCGCTTGGTAGTTAGTTTTTAGCGGTATCTTGTCGGCAAACTCAAACGGACCTAACTCTGTAGTTGCCATAGATGCTGAAGCAAACAACAACAAGATGGCTTGCTTTAGCCATTCGTTTACCACCACTTTGTCGTTGCTGTCTACAAAGGCAACCCGAGCTTCGCCAGAATCTAACAAATTGATTGCAGTTGCTACAGCATCTTGGGCAACGCTATCACCGCTAACAAGAGGCGTTCTGTCTTGCCACAAGGCTTCGATTTGGGACTGCAATTCACCATAACGCATAGCATTCATATCTTTAAGGTACTGCCAGAATGTGCAGCTATACGTTGCTCAAGAAGATCTATCTGATCATCAGGTGCTACCGCTGCTACCCGCGCGTGTCTATTACCTTGCGTGCCATAAAACTCACCTGGGCTTATCAATGCACCCAGCTCTTTAGCTGCACGGCGAGCAAGCCCCCACCCATTACCATCGCTAGCAGTCAGCCAAAGGTAAAAACCACCTTCGGGGAGCTTCACAGTGGGATCTAAGGTTTGAAACAAAGCCGCTAGCCGCACGAGTCTGGAACGATAAATATCTTGTTGAGCTTGCACATGCGTGTCATCGCTAAAAGCTACAACGGCTGCTTGTTGTACAGGACCAGGAATCATCAGCCCAGCGTGCTTTCGGACTTGCGCTAAAATTCTTACAAGTTCTGGGTCGCCCACAAAAAACCCAGCCCGCAATCCTGCCATGTTGGATCGTTTAGATAATGAATGCACAGCCAAAATACCTTTAGAACCGTACTGCAAAATACTTTGCGGAAGATGAGGTGCCCAGGTGAACTCTATGTAGCATTCATCGCTTAATATCGGTACCTGATTTTTGTGCCCCCATGTAACTGCGGCAGCTAAGTTTTCTAACACCCCGGTAGGGTTTGCGGGCGAGTTCACCCATAAACACAAAGCTCGTGCAGCATCGCTAGCAGACACTCGCGTTAAATCTAAGTGCCAGTTTTTATCTAACGGCACCGGCACAGCGCGACATCCGCTCAAAACAGCACCCATAGCATAGGTTGGATACGACACCGCCGGGTAAAGCACCGTATCACGTTCAGGCTGATATAAGCGCAAATAGCGAGGCACCGATGCTACAAACTCTTTAGTGCCCACGCATGCGGCTATGTCCAAACCTGCGGTTTCAATATCAAAACGGCGCGACAGCCAGCTTGCTGCTGCTGAACGAAAAGCCGTAGAACCAATCGAAGCAGGATATGAGCGTCCAGCATCCGAATCAGCTAAAGCTGCCGTTACCTCATTAGGAGTGGCATCGCTAGGCGAACCAACCGATAAATCCACACAGCCGCCACTAAACTCCGCGGCGATTTGACGTAAATTGTCTAGACGATCATAAGGGTACAGCGGAAGTTCAAAACCAGCCATCAAGCTACCACCCATTTAGCTAGACGTGCGACCGACACATCATCTAGACGTGCTTGGACACGATACCCAGTCTCGGTGTTGTCGGTGCAAAGCACATGCCCAGAGCGTTGCACTGCGGCCAACACCTCGCCGTGCGCAAACGGCACCAACAACTCTACGATCTGCGCCTTGTTGCGAAGCTCACCTGCTAAAGCCGTCAGCAACTTGTCTATACCCTCCCCTGTAGCTGCCGACACTGCTATTGCAGCTTTGTTTGTTTCCAACGGGCCTGAGCCTAAAGGTATTGTGCTAGCACTAATCAGATCGCATTTATTATGCACAACTAACTCGGGGATAGTAGCCGCACCAATTTCTTGTAGCACCCGGCGCACCGCAGCTACTTGTCTGTCTAGATCAGCACTAGATGCATCTACAACGTGCAATAACAAATCGGCCTCTGTTACTACATCTAAGGTAGTGCGAAACGCTTCAACTAACTGATGGGGCAGTTTGCGAATAAAACCCACCGTGTCAGCAAGCAAAACCCGTTCTCCACCGGGCAACTCTAAGCGACGGGTTGCTGCGTCTAAGGTAGCGAAAAGGCGATTTTGTACTAGCACATCCGACTGGGTTAGCCGGTTCAACAAGCGAGACTTACCGGCGTTGGTGTAGCCCACTATGGCTACGGTGCTTTGTGCAGAGCGGCGTCTGCTGCGGCTCTGCACATTGCGGTTTTTGGCTATATTGCGTAGCTGAGCTTCGAGTTTGTGGATGCGGCGTTGGATGCGGCGTCTGTCTACTTCTAGCTGCGTCTCACCAGGGCCGCGGGTGCCAATCCCACCAGCTTGCTGGCTAAAGCCCCCGCTGCGGCGCAGACGGGGTAGACGGTAACGGTGCTGAGCTAACTCTACTTGCGCTTGCCCAGCTTGAGTGTGAGCATTCTGAGCGAAAATGTCTAAGATAACTGCTGTGCGGTCGATGGCTGTGCGCCCCAAAATCTTCTCTAAGTTAAACTGCTGCGCGGGTGTTAGCTCATCATCAAACACCACAGTATCGGCATCGGTCCGCTCACACAGCTCTAATATTTCTAATGCTTTGCCACGCCCCACATAAGTAGCCGAATCAGGTGCGCTACGGCGCTGAGCAACGCGGCCTACCTCGTCTGCACCTGCTGTTGTGATTAGCTGAGCTAGCTCGTCTAAATCGGCTGCAGTGCGGGTGGCGTCGGCTTTAGTCAAAGTAACACCAACCAGCACAATCTTCTCACGAAACGCTCGCTCAATGAACGCATTGGACTCGCCACCATGTGTTCCAAATCCTCCCCTATGACTACTAGGCGCTGTAGTGTGAGAGGTGTTAGGCTCAGGCATAATCTACCTTGGCGATGAACTCTGCGGGCCCAGTCAGCATTACGGAATCTTGGCCTAACTCAACGGTCACCTCACCGCCCGCCATAAGCACTTTCACCTGCTGTCCAACCAAACCCCACCCATGTGCTGCATGGGCTGCAGCACATGCGCCGGTACCACATGCTTGCGTGGGACCCGCACCGCGTTCCCAAACCTTCATCTTGATACTGTTTGGGTTCTCACCTAAAGTTACAAACTCAATGTTTACGCTAGCCGCAATCACGCTTAATTCTTCGCTTAGCTGCTCAAAGCTGTAGTCATCTAGGTTGTCAACTCCTACCACTAAATGAGGGTTGCCCAGCGCAACGGTTTCCAAATGTTTTGTCAACCCTTGGGTCACCAAAAAATCACGGCCAGCTAGGTTATTCAGATTAGGTCCAGCGCTTATTTGTCCCATATCCACTTTAGCGCTAAGCACATTTGGATTATCGGTGCTATGTGTAGTTACTTTACGCAAACCGGCATCGGTGTGAATACGAAACGTGTTAGGTGTAGAAGGGGTGACAGTGTTTATCATGATTAGGGCTTGAGCTAAACAGCGGATGCCGTTGCCGCTCATCTCAGCACGACTCCCATCAGCGTTGAACAGCACCATGGCAGCATCGCTTTTAGCAGCAGAACTTCCAGGCAGCCCAAAAATTAAGCCATCAGCGCCAATACCTCGGGTGCGGTCGCAAACTGCTTTTGCTAAATCTGTAGCATCCTCAGGCAACTCAGTAACCATCGCCACTAAGAAATCGTTGCCCAAACCGTGATGTTTAGTTAGCTGCATAGCTCTAGTTTTTTACGGCAGTATTCAGATAATGCTTTTGCAGCTAAGACTTCAGGCGATTCTGTAGCATCTATCCAAACGATACGAGGATCACGCCTAAACCACTTCTCTTGGCGTCGCGCGAAACGACGTGTTCGTGTCACAGCTATAGTTAGTGCCTCATCTAAAGATATCTCCCCTTGTAAATGGGCTATCAGTTCTTTATAGCCCAATGCTTGTGAAGCAGTGCGAGAAAGCGGATCAGGTCTGTCTAATAGCGCTTGCACCTCAGCTAAAAACCCAGCGGTTAGCTGGCGCTCATAGCGCTTTTGAATACGGCGGTCAATCTCAGCACGGCACAAAAGCAAACCAATCTGAATAACCTGGCTATTTCGATACTCTTTCAGACCTGGGCCGTACGCTGAAAAACAACGCCCGCTTCCTAATGTTACTTCTAGAGCACGAATAATCCGCCGACGATTAGTTGGTTCCATGCGGCTAGCAGCTACAGGGTCAAGTTTCTGTAAGCGACCATGTAACGCGACTGTGTCGAGTTCTTGTTCTAATGCTTGTTTCACTTGAGGGTATTGCCCAGGAATGTTCAAACTGTCAATCACTGCACGGTGGTAAAGCCCAGTGCCGCCTACAAACAGTGGTAACGCTTGTCTGCGGTAAATAGCTGTGCGCGCCTGTTGTGCGGATGCTTGGAATCTGCTTAGCGAATAATCTTCTGATGGGTCTGCAACGTCTATTAGATGGTGGGGCACTTCAGCGCGCACCTCTGCAGATGGTTTATCTGTGCCGATGTCCATGTGGCGATATACCTGCATAGAATCTACCGAGATAATCTCACAAGCCTTACTGCTTCTAGCTAAAGCTAAAGCCACTGCCGATTTTCCGCTGGCTGTTACCCCAACTAATGCTAACGCCTCAGCAGTATTTGCATTTGACTCAAAATCTGGCACAACGCTCAGTTAGCTGTCACGGGGATTTTAGCCCTCCAACGAGCTGGAGCTGTGACCTCAACTAGTTCGCCTCGCAGGTGATGTGCCCCAGCGCTAACCACATCTACGGTTGCAAAAGTGCCTGGCTTGAGTTGCTGTGTGAACTCAAAATGCACCAGACGGTTCTGGCGGGTACGGCCTGTTTGCAGGCTGGCATCTTTTTTGGAAAAGCCTTCCACTACGATTTCTTCGCGTAAGCCAACACGCTCTTGGTTGGCTTGGTGGCTGGAACGCTCTACCACAACCCGCAGCCGCTCAAACCGATCTTTCACTTCTTCAGGATCGCAATAAAGCTCAGACAACTCAGCAGCCTCAGTGCCTGGCCGGGGAGAAAAGATAAACGTAAAAGCCGAGTCATATCGTGCTTGCGTAACCACTTCAAGGGTTTCGGTAAAGTCTTGTTCTGTCTCACCTGGAAAACCCACGATGATATCGGTGGATACTGCTAAGTTATCTACTGCTGTTCTTGCTTTGTGTAGGCGTTCTAAATAACGCTCTGCGGTGTAACCGCGATGCATTGCCGCTAGCACTTTGTCGCTGCCAGATTGCAAAGGCAAATGTAAGTGCTCGCACACAGAGGGTACCTGCGCCATAGCCTCAATGGTTTCCGATCTTAGGTCTTTAGGATGCGGGCTAGTGAAGCGGATACGTTCAATGCCTTCAACCTTGCCTAACTGATGCAACAAATCGCCAAACAGGGGTTTAAGAGCAACCTTTTCACCGTTTTGGCGACGTGCTCGTTGCAGATCACGCCCGTAAGAGTTAACGTTTTGCCCTAACAAGGTGATCTCTGTAACCCCGCTAGCTGCTAGTTGGCGAGCCTCGTCTACAAGCTGCTCCACAGGTTGGCTTATCTCTTCACCCCGTACCGCTGGAACAATGCAAAACGCACAAGAGTTGTCACACCCAACCTGAATGGTCATCCAAGCTGCGTAGGGAGCATCGCGACGCACAGGTAGAGCCGAAGGAAAACTGTTGTGATCTGTTTCTACTGCTTGTTCTAATATCTCTACCACTGGGCCGCTGCTAGCTGCACCTATCAGCTCAGCAGCACGATGTACGTTGTGGGTGCCAAATACCACATCTACGTGGCTTGCCCGCTTACGAATCAAATCGCGATCTTTTTGGGCTAAACAACCTGCTACTGCTATCTGCATATCAGGCCGATTTTGCTTGAGATATTTAAGATGTCCTAGTTGCCCGTAAAGCTTGTTGTCGGCATTTTCACGGATGCAACAAGTGTTCAACACAATGGTGTCAGCCGATTCCATATCCTCGGCCAACACCATTCCGTCTGCTTCTAGCAGGCTGGCTATGCGTTGAGTATCGTGCTCGTTCATCTGACACCCGTAGGTACGTATGAAATAGCTGCGGCTCACATAAACAGACTACCTGTCCGCTAAGGCTACCTTGCCTATCATTTAGCTTAAGCTTGTTGTTTTGTTTGAGCTTGTTGGTTAATTTAAGCCTGCCACTTTATGTGCTAGGGGCTTATCGCCTTATCTTGAGAGCTAGTGGCGAGGTCTTGCGTGTCTTCGGCAGGGCTTACTGCTCTCCAAATTCGCTCGGTTATCTCAACCATTATCTCTGGGTGCTCGGCTAAAAATGCTTTTGCTTTTTCGCGACCCTGACCAAGCTGTTCGCCTTCATAGGTAAACCAAGCCCCAGATTTCTCCACAATGTCTAGCTCTACACCCACATCTAGCAAAGACCCCTCGCGGCTAATGCCCTTAGAGTACATGATGTCAAACTCTGCTTGTCGGAAAGGGGGTGCTACCTTGTTTTTTACCACCTTTACCCGAGTGCGGTTACCTATCACATCCACTCCTTGCTTGAGGGACTCAATGCGACGAATGTCTAGGCGAACCGAGGAGTAAAACTTGAGTGCTCTGCCGCCTGGAGTGGTTTCAGGAGAGCCAAACATCACACCAATCTTTTCACGCAGCTGGTTGATGAAAATGCAAACCGTCTTGGACTTATTCAAGTTAGCAGTGATCTTGCGTAGCGCTTGTGACATCAAACGGGCTTGCAAGCCCACATGTGTGTCACCCATGTCGCCCTCAATTTCAGCTCGAGGGGTGAGCGCTGCTACAGAGTCGATTACCAACACATCGATTGCACCGGAGCGGATCAACATGTCGGCTATCTCTAAAGCCTGCTCGCCAGTGTCAGGCTGTGAGATCAGCAGCTCGTCCACATCTACGCCTATGGCTTTGGCATAAACTGGGTCTAGCGCATGCTCGGCATCCACAAAAGCGCAAATACCACCATTGCGCTGTGCTTCGGCAACTGAGTGTAAAGCTAAGGTGGTTTTACCCGAAGACTCAGGGCCGTAAATCTCCACCACCCGGCCACGGGGAAGACCCCCAACTCCGAGTGCTAAATCCAAAGCTAACGCTCCAGTGGGGATGGTCTCAATAGCCATGGTGCCCTTCTCGCCCATCTTCATTACAGCACCTTGGCCAAATTGCTTTTCAATTTGGCCAAGTGCCATCTCTAGTGCTTTATCTCGTTCCACATCTCCTCCTTTAGGGGTTGTTTTTGTGTATGAGTTACATGGGGAATGTCGAGACACACTTTATATGCGACCTGTGACAGTTAGTGCCTCAGCGAGATAATACAAGCGTAGTTTCAAATGTGAAGTTTCACAAGCACCTCCACCTTAAAACAGGCTTACAAAAGACCATTCGCTCAGGTGTTGTCGTATTGTTATGCTGGTTGTGAATCCGAAATTAGAAAAAACCTGACATAGAAATAGCTAGGTTCCACAGTTGGGTACTGGGAAATCTTGTTGATAGTATGAGGACGCTAAATTGGTTAGCCGAACAAATCCAATAATCGAATATCAAGGCTGAAGTGGACCGTTTGCTAATTAGCTAGTGGACAATAATCGAATTATCTCTTGGGCAAATTCCTAACTAGGGCTAAAGTAGGGTGATGAACATCATCGCCCGGCACCTACAACCCCGCCTTGAGCGAATGCTGGATCGATCACGGGTGGTCATGCTCCACGGCCCTCGACAGTGTGGCAAGACCACCCTTGCCCAAGTGGTAGCAACCAACAGCGGTGGTTCTTATATCTCCTTGGATGACGAGGTACACCGCCAAGCGGTTTTAGATGACCCCTCCGACTACCTCTCGCACTTCGAGAAACCCATGGTTATCGACGAAATCCAACTCGGAGGAGATCGAGTAGTCCGGGCCATCAAACAACTCGTTGATAACAACCCCGCCCTCAGTCGTTTCCTTCTCACTGGATCGACCGATTTCCTTACCGTACCCACTATTAGCGAGTCGCTTGCCGGTAGAGTGCGCGTTCTCCGCTTAAGCCCATTCTCACAGGCCGAGTTGTCGGGTAACCAAGCTACGACAATAACCAAATGGTTTGAAGGAGAGCCGGGACCCACACCCACATCAGTGCCCACCAAAGCGGACTATCTCGCCCTCATCTGCCAAGGCGGCTACCCAGAAGTAATCAACCAAGACCCTGAAGACCGCCACGACTGATTCAACTCCTACATCGAAACGGTGACCCAACGAGACATCGCTGCGCTGGCCGAGGTCCGCAAGTCCGCATCGTTACCGTTACTGCTTCGATGGACAGCCGCTGTAAGCAGCCACCAAATAAACATAACCGACGCAGCACGCGACCTGCGTATGAGCCCTCCCACGATCATCTCATACCTAGAGTGGCTTCAGACTGTGTTCTTAATCCACGAACTGCCCGCATGGTCGCGAAGCCTCTGGCCCAAAGCCGGTCGCCGTCCCAAGTTTCACGTCACCGACTCAGGTCTTGCCGCCAGCCTGCTAGACGCCAATACCGATGCCCTAACCTCTCCCACTCACCCGGCGACCGGACCGCTTCTAAAGTCATTCGTCTTTAACGAGATCGCCCGTCAGCTAACGGCTATGCCTAATCGCTACAATCTCTCCCACTACCGTGACCGCCACGGACGCGAGGTAGATGTCGTACTTGAAGCAAAAAACGGCTATGTTGTCGCTGTAGAGATCAAGGCCACCACCTCGCCCTCGCTCAAACACCTAGACAACCTCCGCTGGCTCCGTGACAAGCTTGACAGCGCCAATCCCGGTGCCTTCCAAACTGGCATCCTTCTCCACACTGGAGCACACTCTGCCACCCTCGACGACCGCCTTCACCTTCGCCCCATCAGTACTCTTTGGACCCCGTCATAACCTCTGCTCTACCCCAGCCACTCTAAGAACTAACAAAATTGCTAAAGAAAGCAGTTCGCCATGAACTTCGCAGAGTTCTATGTGAACGATACCGATGTTGGGGTTGCAGCTAGTGGTGATATCGACTTGAGCGACTAGTAGTTGAACAAATTTCAACAACGATTAGTGTTTGATGATCGACTGCTAATCGAAGAACTTCTTAGCGGTCTTAGCTTACACGGCCAACCTTTATGCAACGCCTTACTGGTATTACAGAGCGTACCGATTAGTGGGGGTTAGTCGTTGTCTTTGATGGTGATGGTGGCTTGTCCGTCGCCGATTTGTCCGCGGAGGGGGTTGTGTAGGGTGATTTGGAAGGTTTCGTCGGGTTCTTTGGTGTTGTCGTCTTTGATGTTGACGTATATGTTTTTGGTGGTTTGGCCTGCGGCGATGATGAAGCTTCTTCGGTCGCGTGCGGCGAAGTCTTGGTTTGGGGTGGCATAGCCTGTTCCTTGTCCGAGTTGGGTGATGGTGAATGAGACCCACACGCTTTGGTGGTGGGGTTGGTTCAAAGTGACAGTGACAGGGTATAAGTTGAGGCAGGACCAGGGGGCGGGGGTACGACAGGAGGTGCCTTCGGTGATGGTTTGGTCGGCTATAGAAATAATAGGTGTGCTTGTGGTTTGT
The DNA here is from genome assembly GCA_965221865.1 of Candidatus Poriferisocius sp. Classification (GTDB taxonomy): domain Bacteria; phylum Actinomycetota; class Acidimicrobiia; order Acidimicrobiales; family Bin134; genus Poriferisocius. The sequence goes on along the minus strand of OZ244918.1, from coordinate 2,159,664 downwards.
ACTGGTGCGTCGTCGTCTGCGATAGTAACCGTCGCAGTCGCAGCAGCAGAGTCAACATTATAGGTGTTACTGGTGGTAAGTGTGACGGTGATAGTGCCGTTTGGTTCGTCAACGCTGTCACCAATGGTAGCTAGTGACAGTGTGGCGGTGCCGTTGGTGTCTATGGTCACGGTGCGGCTGCCAGCGGTGATGCCATAATCACCTGTTGTGATTATGTTGACAGTGACAGTGAGCGGGGTTGCGGGTGCGGACACAGCGGTGAATGTGAAATCGGCGGTTTGGCCTTCGGTGATATCGGTGGGTGCTGTGACACCGATTCTGGGCAGCACAGGTTTTGGCTGTGGGTCAACTGGCGGATTGTTAGGCGGCGGGTTGTTAGGTTGGGGTGGCGGGTTGTTGGCGAGTTGTTGCAATGCTTCAACTACAGGATCCCAGCGGCTGCCCCAGAACTGTTGCGCATAGGTTCGCGCTTGAGTGAGGGTGATCGGGGTGCCAGTGAAGCCTGGCACGTCTTCACCGAACGCGAGCAAGACTCTTTGCCAACGGCGCACGTGCGCGGCACCATTGTGAGTTTCAGCAGCGTAACCGCGCACATCAGCTATGAGGCTGGCTGGCACGGTGTAAACAGATGGTGTTGGTGTGGATGTTGGAGTGGGTTGAGGTGTTGCGGTGGGTTGGGGTTGGGGGTTGTTGGCGAGTTGTTGTAGTGCTTCAACTACCGGATCCCAGCGAACACTCCAGAACTGTTGCGCATAGGTTCGCGCTTCGGTGAGAGTGATCGGAGCGCCGGTGAACCCATTAACGGTGTCACCGAACGCTAACAAGACTTGTTGCCAACGGCGCACATGCGCGGCACCATTGTGAGTTTCAGCAGCGTAACCGCGCACATCAGCTATGAGGCTGGTGGGTACTTGATATATGGGCGTTGTTGGTACTGTTTCAGGTTCAGGATCAACAGGTTCTTCAGGGTCTTCTGGGGGTGGTTGTATTGCGGTTGCTGGGTCGGTGGTGTCTGTGATGTTGAACGCATCAAAATCGTTGACAGCAACCGCGCCGCCGCCTAAACCGTCACCAGAATCAGCGTTTAGGGGTGCTAAAGCGATGCGCAGAGTTTCGTCGTTTTCAGTGTATAGGTCTGCTTGGGCGGTGACTGTTAAAGTAACCGAACGGGCTGTTACACCTTGTTGAGGGCCAGTGAATGTTACAGTCGGCGTCTCAGCGGTATCAAGATTATTGCATTGTATTCCCACCGGCAAAGGATCAGGGCAAGCAGTAGTGTAATCCGCGTTGCGGGTAGCAGTACCACCAAAAACCAAAGGTACAGGCAAGGTTTCACCGGCTACTAACCCGCGGTTAAGGGTGATTGTAAATCGTTTCACCGTGTCCTCAGCGATATCACCTGCAAGCCCGTTGAGAGTAACCGTGGTCGGATCATTATCTGTAACAGTAAATGCCACCCGAGATGTATCAGCAACATGATTTTCGGGTAGCAACGCAGTGTTCAATTCCGCTGTCCATGCTTGTTTAGTTGGTTCATCATACCGGTCGTTAGGAGCTTTCAAACTAGCTGAACTAGTAGTATCACCATTGTGAATAGTGAAATCAGCTAAACCCACTAAACCTACATCATCGATCAACAAACGGAACGGAACATTAATATCAGCACCAGTCCGGTTAGCTTGGCTACGCGTAACAGTAATCATCAACAACTCGCCTTCAACCACCTCCGTGGGATTAGCAGTGCCACTATCAACAGACAAAGTCAAAACAGCTGCGCCTAATAGTATTTCCACCGGCTCACCAGCAGCAGTACCACTCCCATCGAAAACAGACGGGTTTATTTGATCTAAGTTGCTTGTAACCGAACCGAAACTAATAGTCATAGTTTCAGAAGTTTCAGTATCATCATTATCAGCAACCGCTTTTAACACTAAAGTAGCTACCCGCTCAACACTACTGCCCCCAGTGAACACTATTTGGGGTTCAGCAGCACTATACGGGTTAGCAGTGTTCAAAGTTACACCAGTATTCACACCCGCATCCGAAGCCAACTCCAACGTGTAATCATCGGCTGTCACACCCGTACCGCTCACAGTCAAAGGCACCCGCACTATCTCACCGGCCACTAGATCACGACCCAAAGTCACAGTGAGCTGAGTACTAGTGTCTTCTTCAATTGAAGACGAACCGTTTACGGCTAAAGTAACTGCTGTGGGAGTATTATCATAGATAGTCACTGTTGCGGTGTCTGGGGTGCCTTTAGTAACACCATCAGGTGCTGCGCCTAACATCACAGTCAATGTTTTAGTTAGTTCATCAAGGTTATTATCATTGTATAGGAATGAGATTGCGTGATTTAACTCCCCGTTAGCTTTCACAGTGTAACTATCAACCGGTGTGTAATCAACCCCTGATACCGCTGTTGTAGGCTGCGGGTACGATAAGGGGAACACTAAATCTTTGCCTGTTGGTTCGTTTAATTGAATCACAACTGTAAAGACTCTATTGCCTTCTTGATACCCGTAAGCGGCTCGTGTGAACTTGGCTTCAACAGACGCAGGCGCATCATAAATCGTGTAAGCCAGGCTGCCGCCTGATGTTGTTAAAGTAATTGTTTCAGCAGCTGATTCAACAGTGTTATCGGCTGTTACACTCAAAACTAAACCAACAGTACCCCTGGTTAACCTGCTGCCAAACACTGTTCTGTTGATACGCAAAACAGGATTACTGCTACCAGCAGTGTTAATGACGGTGACACCATCAGAGTGGCGTGCTTGCGAAACAAACCTTAACGTGTAATCAGCACCCCGAGTAGCGGTGCCACCCAACCCGATTTCGTATTCAAGTACTTGAGGATCAGTGCCATTTAAACGACGAGACAACACAAAATTGTGTTCCACAAGAGTTGTGCCCTCAGGAAGCCGTGTCCCTGTTCCTGTCCTGGTGAACAGCAACGTTGGTCCAGTAGCTTCATCGCTGATCTGAACTGTGACCGGGGCACCAGCAGTAGTAGTACCACCTGTAGAAAAAATAGATGCATCCAACCGGTCAAGATTACTTTCCACACTACCGTAACCAATTGACAATGTTTCTGTGTTCTCTGCTGTACTATCATCAGCTGCGCTGAGAGTCAAAGTAGCAAACCGCTCAACAGCGGAACCACCAGTAATCAAAACCTGCGGTAACGCAGCGCTGTACGGAGCGGTAGTGTTCAACGTGACACCAGTGTTCAACCCTGTACCTGAAGCTAAACTAAACGTGTAATCATCTGCCGTGACACCAGTACCCGACACCGTCAACGGCACCCAAACCTCCTCACCTACTACCAAATCGCGGCTTAATGACACTGTCAGCTGAGTGGAAGTGTTTTCTTCAATACCCGCCCTACCCGCAAGCTTCATTGTCACTGTTGTCGCATCGTTATCAACAATCGTGAAAGTCGCAGTGTCTGTACTACCTTTAGTAGCACCAGACGGGGCGTCGCCTAACATTACTGTCACCGTTTCGTTAGTCTCATCAACATCATCATCAACATAAGGAATAACCAAAGAATGGCTTAACCGCCCGTTAGCTTTCACCGTGAAACTATCAACCGGTGTGTAATCTGACCCTGATGTTGCTGTACCAGAATACGAAACAGGAAACACTAAATCCTTACCAGTAGCAGCGTCTAAAACAAGGGTTAAATGCAAAGAACGGTTCTCAAGAGTTGAAGCACGAAGCCTGCTTTGTTCAACATTGACTTCCACCGACGCTGGCGCATCATAAACACTAAAAGTACGCGCGCTACCACCCGCTGGTGTGAGAATAATCGTCTCATCAGACGACTCCACCGTGTTGTCTGGCAGAACTCTTATACCCAACTTCACCGACACGGCCTGACTGGTAGTACCGAACGTCGCCCGATTAATGCGAAGCACAAGATTACCTGTACCGGCTGTGTTCAACACAGACACACCCGCAACCGTTCCACTACTAAAAAACTGATAATCAACGTTACGCGTAGCAGTACCCGAAACTGCTACTTCCAAATCCACTAAAGCAGGATCATCTGAAGTCAACGCCCGGGACAACCTGAAATCAAAATTGGTATCGGTTATTGTACCTTCAGGCAACCTAGCTGGGGGACGCCGAAAAAGATTCAAAATAGGCGGTTCAATCATCGGCGTCGCGGTTACTGTCACCGACGCTGCGCCTTGTGTTGTGCCCGCAACCGCGCGCACCTCAAAACTGTACTCAATGCCGTTAGTTAACCCGGTTGCAGTGTGGGTAACAGTAGTAGCGCTGCTTGAAGCAATAGCAGCCCACGAACCCCAACTACCAGAAGACCCGGCACGCTGGCGCACCTCATAGCCGGTAATAGCCGCGTTACCTGGGTTAGCCCACGTTAATACTACTTGTGTGTCACCAGCTGTGGCGGTGACGTTTGAAGGAGCAGCCGGAGGAGCAGTAGAACTAGACGTAGGAGTAGCTTTAACTGTGCTAGACCAAGCACCTTCCACACTGTTAATTAAAGCGCGTACCTGAAAACTGTACTCCGTGCTATTAGTCAAAGACGTCACCACATAAGACGTAGTAGACGCATCACTATTAGCAACACCTTTATGCGTACCCCAACTAAACGGGTCACCTGAACCTCTACGAAACTGGTACCCAGTAATCAAATTATTACCCGGATCATCCCAAACCAGCGACACTTGCGTGTCCCCCGCAGTCGCGGCGAGTCCTGTAGGCGCTGCTGGGGCATCCAAATTATTCACTGTCACATCAACCGGGGCACCCGCAGTAGTACCAGCAGCAGTAAACGTAGACCGATCCGGGTGAGCTAAATTGCTTGTAACCGCACCGAAACCAACCTGCAACGTCTCCGCACCCTCAGAGGTAGCATCATAGGAAGCGCTCAACACCAAAGTAGCGACCTGTTCGGTGCCGCTACTACCTGTGAACACTACCTGCGGTGAAGCAGCACTAAAAGGAGAGGCAATGTTCAACCTAACACCCGTGTTCAACCCCGCATCCGAAGCCAACTCCAACGTGTAATCATCAGCTGTCACACCAGTTCCGCTTACAGTCAAAGGCACCCGCACTATTTCACCAGCCACTAAATCACGACTCAAAGTGACAGTCAAACGAGTGTCAGTGTCTTCACGCAACGTAGTATCTGCCACCGCTAAAGCGACTGTTGTTGCATCATTATCAGCAATAGTCACCGTCGTAGTGTCTGTTGTGGCCTTAGTAGCACCCGAAGGCGCAGCACCCAACATCACAGACAACGTTTTATTAGGCTCATCAACATCATTATCAACATAAGGAATAACCAAAGAATGAGTTAACTGCCCATTAGCTTTCACCGTGAAACTGTTAACCGGTGTGTAATCAACATTCGCTACCGCTGTTGTAGTAGCCGACGGGTATAATATGGGGAACACCAAATCCCGGCCTGTTAACGCGCTCAATTGAACAACAACCGTTAAAGGACCGAAACCTTCAGCGTAAGTAGAAGAAGCTAAAGCGACCTTAGCTTCAACAGACGCAGGCGCATCATAAATCATGTGGGTGAGGGTGGTGCCTGGTGTTGTTAGCACAATCGTCTCATCAGTCGATTCCGTATCACTATCAGGATTCACGTTGATAATCAACCCAGCACTGCTACCTCTTTGAGTGAGACCGAACGCGGCCCGGTCAATACGAATCACAGGGTTACCCTTACCCGCAGTGTTAACCACACTCACACCTGTGCCACTCAAATTAGAATCAGACGAAAACGAGTAATCCGTACCACGCGTAGCAGTACCAGAAACAGCTATCTCAAACTCCAACACAGCAGGATCATCAGCCGTCAACGCCCGGGACAACACAATATTATACCCTAAAGTCGTCGTCCCCTCAGGCACCCGCAACGCAGACCTTGAAGACACCAGCAACGTTGGTGGTGCAGGTCTGGGGGTGGCTTCAGCGAAAAAATCTGTTGGCGTTAAACTTTTCAACGCGTCTTGGCTTCCAGTAGCGGCACGTACTTGAAACTGATATGTCACACCGTTAGTTAACCCGGTTGCAGTGTGGGTAACAGTAGTAGCGCTGCTAGAAGCAATAGCAGCCCACGTACCCCAATCAGCGGACCCAACTTTTTGGCGAACCTCATAACTAGTAATCGCCGTGTTACCCGGGTTATCCCACGTTAACACTACTTGTGAGTCACCGGCAACAGCCGCCAAATTCGTTAGAACAGCCGGTCTAGCAACAGAAGCAGACGTTGGTGTCACAGCAGCAGACGCATCCGACCACGCCCCATCCGTATTACCAGACACAGCGCGCACCCGGAAAGTGTAAGCCGTGTCATTAGTGAGACCGGTTACCACATAAGTAATAGTATTAGCATTACTACCAACAATCCCTTTCGCTGAACCCCACTCACCGCCACTCGGGCGGCGTTGAAACTCATAACCAGTAATCAAACTATTAACCGGATTAGCCCACGACAAATACACCTGCCCATCACCAGCTTGAGCCAACAATAAACTAGGCGCAGCAGGCGCAGCAGGATCGTTCACTATCACATTCACACTATTATCCGAACTAGACGGATCAGCGCCGCCACTTACGTTCGTCTCTAACGCTGGGCGATCAAAACCATTAGCAGTCGCATCATCAGGCCCCAACGCGACCGTTACTGTCTCCGCACCCGTATCATTATTTAGCAACGCTGTCAGCAGCAACGTTGCTGTCTGCGCGCCAACACCAGAAAAACTCAAATGCGGTTCGGTAGTTGACACACCCGACAACTCAACACCCGTATTCAACCCCTGCCCCTCCTTCAACACCAAACCCCAATCCCCAGTCGTCACATTAGTACCACCCACAACAAGCGGCACCTCCACAACCTCACCCACAACAAGCGGACGGCTCAACCCCACTTCAAACTCCGCTGACCCGCCTTCGGTGATCGCCCCCGAACCCGACCGGGTAAGCGACACCACAGTCGGGTCAACATCAGTGATCGTCAAAGAACCCGAAACAGCTCCAGGATCAATACTCACACCGGCGGGTAATGGATTAGCCGGATCTTCAGACACAGTCACAGTCACTGTTTCATCAGGTAAATCCACAGAATCAGCGTTCAAACCCAAAAAAATACTAAAATATTGCACAAGAGATGAATCAGCTGCCTCGCTTGTCACTGTTTCATCAACACAACCCGTATCATCCAATGGCAAATCTATTTCACTAACATTCAACCCTAATACCTCCGCTGTGAGACGCGCACGAGAAGTGAACAAAGGAACCAGCAAAGAACTCTCAAAACACAACCTAAGCGTCACACCCTCGACTATTGCCGGTGTTACATTCACATCCAAAAAACCGTCAACGAAATCGGCACCCTCTTTTAGAACACCCAGAGGCCTAAAAGCAACACTCACCACCGATGGAACCGCAGGCACAGCAGACACCGTTGCAGATCTTATACCCGTCATCGTTCCTACAACAGCCCGAACCTGAAAACCGTACGCCGTACCATTGCTCAAACCCGTCACCGTATGAGAAACAGTAGAAGCATCACTGTTAGCAACAGCGGTCCACGCATTCGAAGCAAAAGCATCAGACCCCGTACGGCTACGAACCTGATAGCCAGTAATCGCAGTGTTACCCGGATCAACCCATGTTAACGTTACCTCACCATCACCTGCTGATACTTTTAAACCTGCTGGTTGTGCTGGTTGAGCCGTCAAACTTGACTGCGGTGTCGCGGACAACACAGCCGACCACGCCCCAACCGTATTGCCTGATACAGCGCGCACCCGAAACTCATAAACCGTCCCATTACTCAAACCCGTCACCGTATGAGAAACAGTAGAAGCACCGCTACCAACAATACTGGTAACAGAACCCCAAACACCACCACCCACACGCCGCTGAAACCCATAGCCAGTAATCAAACTATTACCCGGATTAGCCCAAAGCAACGTTACCCGAGTATCACCCGGAGAAACCGTCAAACTCCCAAGCGCAACAGGCGCCACCGGATCATTCACCACCAAACTAAAACCATTAGCCGAAGACGACGGATCCGCGCCACCACCCACATTCGTCGCCAACACAGAACGATCAAACCCATTCACCCCAACCCCATCCGCACCCAACCCGACCGTAAACGTCTCCACACCCGCATCACCATCAACCAACGCTGTAAGCGTCAACATTGCTGTTTGCGAACCCGTACCCAAAAACCTCAACCTCGGGAAAGCCGTCGACTCATCCAACAACACCACCCCAGTATTCAAACCCTCCCCCTCCTTCAACACCAAACCCCAATCCCCAGTCGTCACACCCGTCCCACCCACAAACAACGGCACATCCACAACCTCGCCAAAAACCAACTCACGACCCAACCCCACCATAAACTCCACACTCTCCCCCTCAACAACAGCACCCGAACCCGACCGCACCAACGACACCACTGTTGGATCATCATCACGAATCGTCACAGAAGCCGAATCATTACTAGAATCAATACTCACACTAGCCGGCAACGGATTATCAGGATCCTCAGACACAGTCAAAGTCACCGTTTCATCCGGCTCATCCAAAACATCTTGCATAGCATAAAGCGAAAAAAACTCAGCTTGTCTAGTTTCGCCAAACTGAGTTCTAATCGCTAACGTTCTATCAACACAACCATTTTCATCCAACGACAACGGCGTCAGCCCCGAAGAAGCTATAAAGCTAGAAGTATCCAAAGAACTAGAAAAACAAAGCCTCACAATCACATTTGAACCTGCTACCGGTGATATACGCACCTCAAATTGGCCGCTGCGTACAACATCACTTTCAACATCTACAAGAGCACTATTAATAACAGACACAGAAACCTTAGACGCTGTCTGCGCTTCAACAAACCGCGGCGCTAACACCCCCACAGGCGCAACCACCAACAAAACAGCCACCAACACCACCACAACCCCCACACCAACAAACCTCACACCCCCGCAACGAGCAAACCCAGCACACAAACACCTCACCAAACCTGCCCCCCCCCCCCCCCCCCCACAACAGCAACAAGACGCGCAAACCCACACACAACAGCACCAACTAAAAACCCGAAAAAACGCATCCAAAAAGCATACCACAACCCCACCCCCAACCAACAACACCACCACAAAAAAGAGAACCTAATCTACGCGCAAAGCCGAATCGGCGGATAATTTAATCAATCGTTGTCTTTGATTATTATGATAGCTTATAGAATATGTTTCATCAAAACAAGTAAAAATCAAATGTTTTCAAGTTTTGTAAACTATTTCAAGTATAATACATATATATTCTAATTATCGATGCATTAGGAGGTTCGATGGCTGCTATAATACAAAACGTGCCAACCGAAACAACCACTGTCGAGATGAGCGACACCGCGCAATCTCAAACCGGTGACACACAAAGCACAACACGTAAATGGCTCCCATCCCTCAGCTCGGTGGTCGGCACACTACTAGTTACCCTAGTATCTGTGCTGTTAAGCATAATCATCTCACAAATCAACTCACTCGGCAACCGCATAGACAACCTCGACACTCAACTACGCACCGAAATCAACAACGTCCGCACAGAACTAAGCACCGAAATCAACAACGTCCGCACAGAACTAAGCACCGAACTACGCACCGAAATCAGCAGCGTACGCACAGAAATGCAGGCAGGATTTGCTGAAATCAACGCGATACTCCTCGACCACACCGACCGCCTAGCCCGCCTCGAAACCGCCGCCGGACTACCACGCCCCAACGACTAACCCCCAACGGGGTTAGTCATTGTCTTTGATGGTGATGGTGGCTTGTCCGTCGCCGATTTGTCCGCGGAGGGGATTGTGTAGGGTGATTTGGAAGGTTTCGTCGGGTTCTTTGGTGTTGTCGTCTTTGATGTTGACGTATATGTTTTTGGTGGTTTGGCCTGCGGCGATGATGAAGCTTCTTCGGTCGCGTGCGGCGAAGTCTTGGTTTGGGGTGGCATAACCTGGTCCTTCACCGAGTTGGGTGATGGTGAATGAGACCCACACGCTTTGGTGGTGGGGTTGGTTCAAAGTGACAGTGACAGGGTATAAGTTGAGGCAGGACCAGGGGGCGGGGGTACGACAGGAGGTGCCTTCGGTGATGGTTTGGTCGGCTATAGAAATAATAGGTGTGCTTGTGGTTTGTACTGGTGCGTCGTCGTCTGCGATAGCAACCGTCGCAGTCGCAGCAGCAGAGTCAACATTATAGGTGTTACTGGTGGTAAGTGCGACGATGATAGTGCCGTTTGGTTCGTCAACGCTGTCACCAATGGTAGCTAGTGACAGTGTGGCGGTGCCGTTAGTATCTATGATCACGGTGCGGCTGCCAGCGGTGATGCCATAATCACCTGTTGTGATTATGTTGACAGTGACAGTGAGCGGGGTTGCGGGTGCGGACACAGCGGTGAATGTGAAATCGGCGTTTTGGCCTTCGGTAATGTCAGTAGTGTGTGTGGTGACACCGATTCTAGGTAACACAGGTTCTAGTTGGGGATCAACTGGCGGATTGTTAGGCGGCGGAGTGTTAGATTGGGGTGGCGGGTTGTTGGCGAGTTGTTGTAACGCTTCTACCACCGGGTTCCAGCGGACACTCCAGAACTGTCGCGCATAAACTTGCGCCTCGCTGAGCGTGATCGGGGTGCCGGTGAACCCTGGGACAGTGTCACCGAACGCTAACAACACTTGTTGCCAACGGGTAACGTGTGCGACACCGTTGAAAGTTTCAGCCGCCCAACGGCGCACATCAGCTACAAGACTGATAGGCACAGTGTAGATAACCGGTGGAGCTAGTTCAGGTTCAGGGTCGGGTGTGGCAGTGTCTTCGGGTGTTGGTGGTGGGATAGCGTTCACAGGATCGGTGGTGTCAACAATATTGAACGCTTCAAAACGGTTAACTCCTGTTGCACCGCCACCAAGACCGCTACCAGACGTGTTATCAAGAGCACCGAGAGTGACATGTACGGTTTCAGTGCCAGTGCGAATATTATTATTAATCTCAGTATCAATATCAGTTTCTAAATAATCATCTTCAGCAACATCAAGTGTTAACGTAACTGTGGTAGCTGTAACACCTTGAGGGGGACCAGTGAACGTCACTTGCGGGTTATCACTCTCATTAAGACTATCACTATCACAAGCCACCCCGACAGGCACCGGATCAGGGCAAACAACACTGTAATCAAGGTTACGCGTCGCAGTACCCCCAAACGTGAGTGGTACAGGCAGGGTTTCACCAGCAACAAGACCACGACTCAACATGATCGTAAACTGTTTACTACCACCCTCAACCACATCACCGCTGTTGTTGTCGTTTTCAAAACCAGCGAGTGTAACAGTGGTCGGATCATTGTCTAACACTATGAAATGTTGAGTTGCGAGTAGCTGCTCATAGACCGGCGGCGCACCAGGTGTGGTGTCAGGTGTGGTAGGGGCAGGTGTGTAAATAGTAGGCAACGTGCCAAGTTCAACACGCCACGCCTCACCGGTAGGCTCATCAACCCGATCGTTAGGAGCTTTCAGGCTCGCCGCAGCAGTACGTTTCCCAGCAGATATTCTTACCGGCGAAGACGCAACAGTGCCAACACCATCAATAACAAGTCTAATCGGAACATCAACAGCCTCACCAACGCTTTGACGCTCAACCATGATCGCCAACAACTCACCCTCAACCACCGACGCAGCATCAAGTTTGAGACCGACCGGGGTGATACCAATCAACACCTCAGGTGTGGCTGTTACGGTGGTTGATGTGGTGCCAGCCACACCGCTCCACACAGCTCTGATCTGAAAACTGTACTCAGTGCCGTTAGTCAACCCAGTAACTGTGTGGCTGGTAGTATCCGCGTCACTGTTAGAGATCGTAACCCAGTCATCCCATGTTACTGTGTCACCTGTTCCCCGGCGGTATTGGTAGCCAGCAATATCACTGTTAGACGGATCATCCCAGCTTAGTGTGACTTGAGTGTTACCCGCAACAGCTGCTAATCCTGAGGGTGCTGCTGCAGGACTAGGGTTGTTTACTGTTAAATCAAAAGTTTTGTTACTAGCATGCGGATCAGCACCACCACCCACATTCGTAGCTAACGTTGCCACATCAAACCCGTTCGCACCAGTCCCATCAGGGCCTAACGCGACAGTAAACGTTTCAACACTCATATCATCATCTATCAACGCGGATAACACAAGCGTAGCTTTTTGCGCTTGCGCACCTGAGAAACTCACCTTAGGTGTCACAGTAGTTTCACCCGACAAAGTCACACCAGTGTTGATACTCTGCCCTGTTTTCAACGCTAACAACCAATCAGCGGTTGTCACATTCGTCCCCCCAACCGCTAACGGCACATCAACCGTCTCACCCGCAACCAACACTCGACCCAAACTAACAGTAAACTCGGCTGTCGCACCCTCACCGATCGCCCCCGAACCCACACGAACCAACGACACTACAGTCGCATCATCATCACGAATCTTAATCGACGCCTCATCATTATCACCATCAACCACCACACCAACAGGCAACGGGTTATCAGGATCCTCCAACACAGTTAATGTTACTACCTCATCAGGCTCATCAACAGAATCATTCGTTCCATAAACAGTAAAAGTAATCTGATTTACACCACCCCCCGACCCTGCACGATCAACACACCCATCACTATCCAACAACACCTGACTACCAGCAACGGCAACCCCGAAACTAGGAGTCGTAAAAGAACTCTCAAAACAAAACCGCAACGCAACACCAGCAGACCTTGAAGGACTCACACTCACACGAAAAACACCGCTACGCGTACCAGACGATTCAGACTCCACCAAATCAGCAGTCTCAACAGAAACCACAAAACCAACCGGTGTGGCTGTTACAGTGGTTGATGTGGTGCCAGCCACACCGCTCCACACAGCTCTGATCTGAAAACTGTACTCAGTGCCGTTAGTCAACCCGGTTACTGTGTGGCTGGTAGTATCCGCGTCACTGTTAGTGATCGTAACCCAGTTATCCCATGTTATAGTAGTGTCACCTGTTCCCCGGCGGTAACAGCACAATCACAATGACCCCACCAACAAAATACAAACACAACCACAAACAAAAAACCACAACCAACCCCACCACAAAAAAGGGGGAAGCTCAGCCTGTTTGCATTATCAACATCTTCCCCCTAAATGGGGTTACCAACATCGTTCACGTACCCCAATTCATCCAATAAATGACCGTTACATTTCGCATCCGCTTATGCAGGCCAGGATACTAATGACAGCTTCACCTGCTTGTCGTTATCACAATGTTTGGTTCAGCGAAGCTTTAGTCAGCGCATCTCGCTTGCTTGTAGCACCACCGCGCCCACCCCACTGGACTAGAACGTACTATCATGTGAACGACATGAGTGATGATGACAGGTTACTGGGAAAAAGCGATCTGCAAATAATTTTTGAAAGCATCGATCAGTACTTAATTGATCGTGGGCGAACCGAAGAAGTTGTTATTGGAGGCGGATCAGCGATGATATACCTGTGGGCAGGTCGTAGTACAGATGCCATCGACGTACTAACCGAGGAAATCAACGAGGACGTGGCTAATGCGGTATTGTCAAACAAGCATACGCTGCTAAACCAGACTTGAACAGCGGTGTCGAAAGGAGTTTAGGATTTATCGATCTAAACGACCTACACATGATTGATGGTTGTTGTGTGGTGAATTAGAGTGGGGTGATGGTTTTAGTGGCAGCATCTGCGGTGGTGGTTCCTTCGTTGCATGATGCTCGTCGTGTGTGTGATGTGCTTGTTAGACATGGTGCTGGTTTGGTTTTAGTGTTCGGGTCGGTTGCTAAAGGTACTGCTAACCGAAACAGTGATATTGATATGGTCGCTGTGTTTGACGATTTAGGCGATTACTCATGCCGTCAAAGTGTTAGAGGTCGTCTTCAACACGGTATTGATGAAGTAACTAAAACGCCTGTTGATGTGTGGGTCACAGACCGACCCGAATGGCAGCATCGTACTACTAAAGTTTCCTCATCGTTTGAAGCAGCAGTTATAAGTGATGCCATCGTGTTATACGACCATCCAGCAAGCAGCGATGTTAACTGGGACAAGGAGATCGCAATGCCCGCAAACAATTATGATGAAGCCCTAGAAAGGCTGCACGACACTGAAAACGCGTTAAGACAGGTGCTTAACGGTTTGCATGAGAGTCGTGGCGAGCGTTTAGAAAAACAACGGCAAGACACCAGACTGTGGGCTAAAGCTCGTTATGAGCGTATGGCTAGCTTGTGTGCTGATTCCCAAAAAACTATTGAATGCGCTTTCAAAGCTGTTATATGCCTTACAGGAACTAAAGCTGAGCGCACCCACTCCATAGCAGGTTTAGCCGAAGTTATTCCTAACCAGTACAACAACGTCACCGACCCGGCGATGTCTCGGTTGAACCGGATCAAACCCAGTGCTATCACACTGTGGCACACCGCCGGACCGTACTCAAAAGCCCGACCAGCGCTCACATTAGAAGAAATCGAAGACACAGCCATCGAACTAGCACACATGGCACACGCAACCGCTGCTGCGCTGACCACCCACTTCGCCAGCCACACAAAAGAAGTTAGCGACCTAGCCCACATTGTTACCCAAACCGAAACAGATCTTGCTGCCTGCGATATTGGTCAAAACACTCCACGTTCCCTATTCCCACCAAAACCACAAGACCACCCTGGCTTAGACATTGAAATCTGAAAACAAACATAAAAACACCAACACACAACATCCCAAACTAATATATCTTATACATTTTCAACCCCTAACATTACATAAGCGATAATTCTAAACTATTTTAGATGCTATAAGGCTAGTAGTATAAAGAAAGTAAAAACTCCGAGCAGTTTAATTGTTGTATTGGACGGTGTTAATAGCAACTTTGCATAATTTTATGATATTTTTTAGGATTCTTGGAGTATTATAGACATAATTCACATATTTCACATATACTATTTATGCAAATACCTTAAAATACCTTAGGAGCTGAAATGTCTGCTACAGTACAAACCGTGCAAACCGGCGCTGACAAAGCACCCGAGAACTCACCTACCCAAACCGATGCCCAACCAACAGCCACCAACGTTGCAGAGAAAACACGGACACTATCAACCAACACGCTACTAAGCGGACTAACAGCCGCACTCATAACAACACTGCTCACAATACTTGTGCTACAAATTATCTCACTCGGCAACCGCATCGAAAACCTCGGAACCGAACTACGCACCGAACTACGCTCAGAAATCGGTGGCCTACGCACCGAACTCCACACAGAAATCGGTGGACTACGCACCGAACTCCACACAGAAATCGGTGGACTACGCACCGAAATGAACAACCTAGAAATCAGCCTACGCGCAGAGATGCAAGCAGGATTTGCTGAAATACACGCAATACTACGCGACCACACCGCAATACTAATCGACCACACTGATCGTCTTGCCCGCCTTGAAACCGCCGCAGGACTCCCACGCCCCAACCAATAACTAAAACCAATAACTAAAACCCCCTGCCGAGTTCTACCAAGCAGCCCTAACAATGAAGTACTCATACTACTATGTTAAAAGCCTGTAACAGCATGCTTCGGTGACAACAGACTAATAACGAATGTCGGCTACACCAAGCACCTATGCAGTTGAGTCTTCCAAAGTCGGCCAACACTCCCGCCAAATTCTTGAAAGCTGTGCGGGCTTATCAGCTAGCCAAATAGATGAGCTAATCGCCGCTGATGCAGTGCTTGACGCAAGCATCTCCTGATATCTGTAACACGCATAACGATATAGTACAGTTGACTTGTACAAGCAGCAGAAAGGCGCTTGATGTCTACAGTCACTGACCCTATTTCATTCTCAGATTTTCAGGCAAACTGCTCCCACATCTTAGATCAGGTTGAAGAAACTGGCACGCCCATTACTGTCACGAAGAATGAGCGACCAATAGCTGTAATTACACCTTGCCCTCAACAATCAGAAGGTTTTTGGGAGCAGATGGGCAAGCTCATCTACATAGAACCAAACGCAGACATTGACAACATTTGGGAAGATACATGGGCTACCGATTGGTGCCCCACCTATGAACTTGATGGCTGATGCCAGCCTTGCTGCTAGACACCAACATCCTTCTCCGCACCACATCAACGCGTATCCATGAAATCAGTCTCATTGAATGGGATGGACCGTTGCAAGTGATTGATGCGCGTTCGTGAGGGTTGATGAAAAACAGCGTTGCGCTTAACAACTTGATAACCTTTGTGCTTTGAACTTTAAGATAACTGTGCCTGAATGAGTGGAATAATAAATTGGCTTCTATGAGCGGAACTGTGTGGGATCCGGCTGTTGACCCAGTGCTGTGTTCTCCCTATCATGAGCCTAACCGCCACTGGTCGCTGGACCACTCAGGTCGGGCCGAGCGAGGCAAAGAACCGCTACCAGGGCGGCGGGCACCGGTGAGTATCAGCGTGCCCGAAGATCAAAAAACCGGTCATCAGCAAACCCTTCACTTAGACGACCGTAAAACCAACCAAATAGTAGAACGGGTGCGCGCTGATATAGGCCAGTGGCGCGCTGACGGCTACCCGGGTGTCACAGCCACCACCCTACGGCTTTTGCATCACTGGAGTGACCCCCAAGCTATGAAGCATCGCCTCTTCTTCGCTCAAGTGGAGGCAGCCGAAACGCTTATTTGGCTACGGGAAGTGGTTACCCGTCAGAACCCAATACGCCGAGATTTGGAGGCAGAGGCCCGCCAGCACAACGACGGGCTTTTGCGGTTATGCGCTAAGATGGCCACCGGCACAGGCAAAACCGCGGTGATGGGCATGATAATCGCTTGGCAAACCCTAAACGCAGCTCGTTCCACTCGTACCCGCAATATCCAACACACCGACCGGTTCGTTGTGTTTGCCCCCGGCCACACCGTGCGAGAACGCCTCGGCGTGCTTGTGCCGTCACGACCCGACAACGTGTACGACGACATGGGGATAGTGCCCCAGGACATGCGTCAAACTCTCAACCGTGCCAAAGTGCGAATAGTGAACTTTCAAGCGTTCACCCAGCGCGACCTCATAGACGATGGCCCAGCCCGCAAACTGCTAGGCAAAACCCGAGGGGAAGACACCGAAACATGGGAAGCAGCAGTACGCCGGGTGCTAAACGATCTCGTAGCCAATGCAAAGCGCAACGGTGTGTGCGTGATCAACGACGAGGCTCATCACTGTTATCTGCCCCCGAAAAGAGAAAAACCCAATAGCGAACAAAAAAACGAGGACCAGCGGGCTTCAGTGTGGTTCAACGCCATCCGCGCGCTGCGCGACATGGGTGCTCTAGGCCATGCCGAAACCGAGGATGGCCAAGCCCATCCGGTGCTGGACTTCTCGGCTACGCCACTGTGGATCGACACTGCCAGCAAATCCGAACCTGAGCAGTTCCAATGGGTGGCATCCGATTTCGGGCTGATGGATGCTATCGAATCGGGGTTGGTGAAAGTACCCCGAGTACCCATAGACGACGACAGCAGCCGCGACGAGACCGTGTGGCGGAAACTTTACCTGAACACCCAATCTAAAAAGCTCAAAGATTGGTTCGCCAGCCCTGACAATTCTGGACGACTGCCCGAAGCGCTAGGCGGCGCGATGGTTGCGGTGATCGAAGATTGGAAGCGCACATTAGAGGCTTGGCAAGGCGATACTGAGAGAGAGAGAGAGAGAGAGAGAGAGAGAGACGACAACCCACGCCACCGGTACTCATCTTTGTTGTTAACAACATCCAAAACGCCACAGCTCTGTACGAACATCTGGCAGGCAAGATCGACGAAGACGGTATCCTACGCCCAGGGGCATACCCCGAGCTTTCTAATGTAGATGAACATGGCCGGTGGCATCACTCGCCACGCACCCTGGTCGTCCACAGCAAAGTAACCGAGGGCGACACCATCCCAGAACCACTTAAGGCTCTGCTAGTGCAGACCGCGGGGCTCGACAGCAAAAAAGACGCTGAGGCCGCGGTGCGGGAGATGCTCAACACCGTGGGCAAGCCGGGTCAGCCCGGCGCCGGCGTGCGCTGCGTGGTGTCGGTAGCCATGCTTACCGAAGGGTGGGATGCCCGCACCGTAACCCATATTGTGGGCTTTAGAGCGTTTAGCACCCAGCTTTTGTGCGAGCAGGTTACCGGCCGGGCACTGCGTCGTACCTCTTACGACGCGCTGCGAGAGCCCGACGCCGATGGCCGTCAGCGGCTTGAGCCCGAGTATGCCGATGTGGTGGGCATCCCGTTCGAGTTCATGCCCGGTGCTGGCCAACCCAACGTGCCCAGACCGCCTAAGCCCCGCACTCGGGTTCACACTGTGGAGGGCCGCCAACACCTGCGGGTGAGTTGGCCTCAGGTAACCGAATATATGTGGATCGCTCCTCAAGGTCAGTTCGCTTTAGAGCTAAACAAAGTGCAGACGTGGAAGCCCAGTCCGCAGACAACAGCTACTACCACTGCGTTGAGTGGTTCGGTGGGCGAGGAAACGATTATCAGCTCGATGTCTGACAGCGAACGCCAGCGAACATTGCAAATGTGGTTAGCAGCCGAAATCGCCCACCACCTAACCACCGGTGAACCTAAACAGAAGTTCAATAGCACCCAAGCCGACGCACGCCAGCAGGGACGAGCGTCGCTGTTTCGCTCGGCGCTTGCTGCAGTAGGCCAGTGGGCAGCCCATCCCAATGTGGTTGGCAGATCTTCTACAGAGCCCTATGACCTCCGCACAGTGGTGGCCGACCCTTCTAACCGGCTCAAAGCGGCCGAGGACATCTTGAGCGCCTGCAATTTTGGCACCGGCGCCGAGTCTTCACGGCGTGCTCGCCTAGCTAAACCTGCTATTTTAGAAACCGCTAGGGTGGACTTCGAAACTACCCTCGAAAACATCCACGAAGCTGTTAACTCCGAGTTGTCGCATGCTGCCTGCCACTCGCACCTAGAGCTGCTGTGCGCTCAAGCGTTGGATGGTGACCGCAGAGTGCTGGCTTGGGCTCGTAACTTCCAGTTGGGCTGGGCTATCCCCTACTGGGATGAAACCGTGTGGCGCCATTACGAGCCCGACTTTGTAGCCCGACTCGAAGATGGCACAAACCTCATTGTGGAGTGTAAGGGTGCTTGGGATCAAAAAGCTACCGCAGCCCAGCAGTGGACCGAGCACCACTGGATCCCGTGTGTGGCCGGCACTGATGCACTTACAGACGAGCTGCGCTGTTGGCACTACGGGGTAATAGACGATGCCCACTCGGTGCGCCATCAGCTTGACCTTGCCATCACAGCCGCCCTCAAGTCCGCCCCCGCAAAAGGAGCAATGTAAGTGGCACGAAAGTCTTCTAAACCAGCCCGCCCGCCGGGATCGTATCGCCATGAGCAGGCATCACGGGTGTATCAGCCCACCGCCGAGACGGCCCCGCTTATGGACGACCAACAACGCCAGCCCAAGGAGTTCACCGTGGAACGCATCGACACCGGCCTTGACGTGGATAAAGCCACCACCAGCCGCGCTAACAATCCCATACCCCGGCTGGCTTGGGATCGCCAAGGCCATACCTCTGCCAAAGACGGCCCCCATAGCTTTGCGGGCGTGCCATTGTATACCCGGGAGAAGATCAACCCGCTTACCATGATCGACCAACTCCGCCGCCCCGACACTGGAGTGCCGCTCAACCTGTTTGACGACTTCAACGGGCTGCCCGCCGACGCTCAGAAGTGGGAGTTTTACCAACACTCAGGTCATTGGCAGAACCGCCTTATCCATGGCGACTCGGCCGAGGTGATGCAATCGCTCATTGCCCGCGACGGTCTTGCTGGGCAAGTGCAGATGATCTACTTCGACCCGCCCTATGGCATCAAGTACAACTCCAACTTTATGGTGGCTACCGACAGCTTAGAAACCAAAACAGACCACACCGGCGTTCCTGTAGGCGATGCCCAGCCCATTAAAGCTTTCCGCGACACCTACAAAAACGGCATCCACTCCTACCTTGACGAAGTCCACGAACGCCTAGTACTGTTCCGCGAACTGTTAGCCGAATCTGGCTCCCTGTTCCTACAAATCGGCGACGACAACGTCCACCGCTTAGCTGTGCTCTGCGATGAAGTCTTCGGCCAAGAGAACCGAGTAGCAACGATTACCTGGCGCTCTACTGGGAGTTCATCAACAAAAACTCTGCCGGAAACTTCAAGCTACTTGCTTTGGTATGCAAAAAACAAGGAACAAGTCAAATATCGGCAATTATACAAGTCTCTATCTCGAGCAGAAGTGATTGAACAATTTTCATGGACTTGCAAAGTACAGCTTCCTGACGGCACAACACGCAAAATGACCACTGCCGAAAAGACTGAACCCGATACGCACTTACCACAAGGAAGTCGCGTTTATTGCACCATGCCTCTAACTTCCCAAGGAGCATCAACCACTGGACGCACCTGTGAATACGCATACAATGGGGTCTCCTATCACTCTGGCAGCACGCGCCATTGGCGTGTATCTACTCCTACAGACCAGACACACGCCATTGGAGTGAATTCACCTCCTGATGCTGGTGAAGAAAAATTGTGTGGGTTAGATCGGTTGGCTGAACTTAACAGGCTTATTGGCACTGGACATGGAGGGTCACTGCACTGGAAATGCTACGAGGATGAAGTCCCCGGTCAACAAATCGACAACATTTGGCACCGAGTTATGAGTCCCTCCAACAAACGCTACGTCGTCCAAACCGCTAACAGCCTCATTGAGCGCTGTATCCTTATGTCCACCGATCCGGGCGATCTGGTGCTCGACCCCACCTGTGGCTCTGGGGTTACGCCGCACATGGCCGAACACTGGGGGCGACGCTGGATCGGCATTGATGTAGGGCGAGTATCCATCGCAATAGCCCGCCGCCACTTGCTTACCGCCACGCATCCCTGGTACCGCACCCGCGACAGCGGCAACGATCCCGCCGCGGGGCTCGAGGTAGAAACCATCCAGCGAGTGTCGGCAGCCACTTTGGCCTACGACACGGTGAACGATCCCGAGAACACCATCTACCTTGTAGACCGTCCTAAGGAAGACAAAAACCGCGCGCGGCTCACCGGGCCGTTCACGGTGGAATCGGCCTCGCCTTATGCCTACCTGCCGTTCAGCGACAACCCGGCGGCACCAGCCGCCATTAGCAACACAGACATCGGCGCTGCCGAAGGCGAAAACGCCGAGCGGCTGCTTGAAGCCCTAATCGCCCATCCCATCTGCGATGCCGCAGGCCATGAAGCGCTGAGCGTGGTAGAAACCACCCCATGGCCCCACGGACGCCTGGTGTCGCACGAAGCCGACTGCACTGCGCCGGGCCGACAAACCCGTCTAACCGCAGCTATCGTGCTGGCCGCCTCCGATGTCACAGTAAACAACGACATGATCACTAGCGCAGCCAGCGAGGCACTGCAAGCCCGAAACGACATCTCCGACCTCATAATCGTGGCCAGCGCCTTCGAAGATGCCGCCAGCACCAACGCCGGGAAAGTACGGGTACACAAGGTAGCCGCGTCACGCGACCTGCAAATCCCTGGCCTCGGCAACGAGCCCGACGCTGGAGCGCTCACCCTGTTGGGCGAACCCGACGTGTTTTGCGAACGCAACGACGAGGGCAACCTAGTAATAGAGCTAGCCGGTTACGACACCTACAACCCCGCCACCGGACGAGTCGAGCAGTCAAACGGGGCCGATGTGGACTGCTGGATGATCGACACCAACCATGATGGCACCAGCTTTTTTCCTCGGCTGATGTACCTGCCCGGCTACAAGCGCACCGACAGCCATATCAAAAACCTCATCAAATCACTGGGCAAAGACCTAGACAAAGCGGCTGCCGAAGCCCTCTGCGGCACAGTGTCGCAGCCCTTCCCTCCCCCTCAACCCGGCAACAACGTAGCCGTTAAAATCATCACCCGCACCGGAGCCGAGATGACCACCCTCGCCACACCACCCTCCAGCTAGCTACACCGCTAAGTTAGTTATCTCCCCCGCCTGTTGCAAACAACTGAGATTGCTGCAACCTTTGCTAGATTTACACAACAGCTACAAGTGATTACGTTCAAGCTGCTTTAGCTTCACCAGCATCACCTTCGGAAGCAGGCGGAGAAGGCAAACGCAAATGACCTTCGATATAAGACAATCGCTCTTTGATCTCTCCAATCTCTCCGGCAATACTTTTTAACTCGCCTTTCAACTCCGCATGATACTTCTCAATCAGCTCATACATGAGGGTACGGGTTTTAGTGCTGTCTAAATGCTGATACCGCATCAGAGCTAACACCATCACCAACATTGGGCCAATCACCGCCGCTAAAATCGGCGCTAAATCGCTCAAAGTCACAACTTCCATCGCCTCACCCTACACCATCATCCCATAAAATGCAACAATAATCTTTACAAATGCCTATAAAATAATGTCAATGTATTACAATATACTTCAGCAACAGCCACTATAATGGCTTGAATGCGCACCTAAAGAAACGATACTGATGGTCGATTGATATCATCTAGTGCCCGCAACACTGAATAGGCAGTAACTGCGCTGCTGCGGGGATTATCAGGCGAAGCCACATTGGCAAAAGCCAACTCATAGCTGCCTGCTGCACCAACGGCGCTTACAACATGGCGCACACCGCTAGCGGCTGGGTCGCCTAACAAAGTTACCTGCACTTTGTCGAAACCAACAGTTGCTAAAGACAACGTAGCAGTCACATTAGCCGATTCAGGAAACTTCGCGCTGGCCTCACGGGCAGTACCATCAAACACAACCACCGCATCAGCGCTATCTTGAGCATCTAAAGCATCCAACACACTCTGGTTCATCCAAGGACGTTTTAGAGCTTTAGCAGGCTTAGTGCTCGTAATACGAACTTGCGTTAACGGGCCTAACCTCATAGCAGCTCGTAAAATATCAAAGCCCCCAATAGCGCCAGTACACAAATACAGTCGGCCTCCTTTGGCTTGGCGCAAAGCTGCTTCTAAGGCGTGATCGGCTAACGCACCGATACTCACCACCAAAAGATCGGTACCCGACTCCCTAACCTGCACCCCATAAGCACGCAGAGCCTCATGGCCTGCAGCTTCTACCACCACATCGCTACGGTCTAACAGCAAATCCAAGCTGTCTAGGGATAAACGGTGCTTTACTGCTGGGTCTAAAACACCACTCAGCTCAACCCCGCCTACCGACCCTGCGCTAATCTCCTTAGCAACAACCGATCCGATAGCACCACAACCAATCAATCCAACTCGAAGCCTTACGCCTGCCACAATCTAAGGATAACCAAGCATAACTAGAGATAGCTGACAAAAAACCTCCAGTTAGAGCTGTGGCCCGCCAAGCGAAGCGATATCGCTAAAACCAACAGCATGACCGCTCCAATCTGCGGGCTGTTGTATCATCCATTCGGCACAAGCAGCAGTGTGCTCTGGGGTTTGCAACTCGCCTATCCCCTTGCCGCCTGTGGCTATCTCTTCCCCTTGCGTGTTGTAAACATGCCACCAACTCTCAGTAGATACAACCGAATCTATCCTAAAAACGTTGAACGCTACGCCTCGCCCTCCAAGCTCTAAGTGCATAAACTCGTTCCATCGCTCCATAGCCTGCTTGGTGGTTGAATACAGAGCCAAGCTGTCTGCCAATGTCACAGCAGCCCCAGAACTCACGCTAAGCACTCTGCCTGCACCACGATTTAACATCTGAGGCACAAGCGCCTGACATAACTGCAGCGGCCCCACTACTTGTACTCGAAACCCTTTTTCCCAGCGCCACCATGGCACCTCAATTACGGGACCGTTAGAAGTATATGCTGCATTGTTCACCAAGATGTCGCAGCCTCCATACCACTCCAGCGCGCTCTCTGCGATTCGGGCAATATCATCAGAAGAGGTCATATCGGCTTGCACGCTGCGAGCTTCAATGCCTTCGGCTTCTAAATCGGCTACCACAGCCTGTAGCGAACCTGCAAGTATCGCATCTGCAGACTCGCTAACTGTGCGACCTACCACCACTAATCGAGCACCTGCTCTGCCGAGACGCAAAGCGATTTGACGTCCAATGCCTCGGGTAGCGCCTGTTACAACCGCCGTACAACCTTTTATTGCAAATGTCATAATGCGACCTTACCCCAAACCCAAGCTCATATGATATCTAAACCTGCTAACGCGCCAGTTTTCAAAATAAATAACCTTCACTCCAAACTAAGTTTTGGGATTCCATTTGTTGAGAATAGCTTCGGTGTTAGTAACGGTAGCGAGCATTCGTATTGTGTGCTGTATCATAGCCTCGCTGTACTCAGCAGGTGTGCCTGCTACGGCATCGCTTGGTACCACCACCTCGTAACTGCGATTCACAAGATCCATCACAGTATTGGGTATGCCTATATTGGTAGACACCCCAACCACAATCACGTTTGTTATCCCCAGAGTGCGTAAAACGGGATCTACCCCACCATCGTAAATTGGGCTCATGCCATGCATACGGTTAAAAACAAGATCGCGCGGATCAGATTCAAGGTCAGAAACCAACTCGGTGCCCTCTTGCAAGCGGGCATCTGGCGGCAGCGGCGAGGGTGGAATCATCTTCCGCAACTTGTACAGCGCCACATTCGTGTTGCGACCTACAGCATCTCTACGGTCATGCCATAAACAGTGACCTACCGTTACCCCAACTTGGCGCGCCGCTACCAACAAACGCTGCACAACAGGAAATATTTTTTGAGCTTCATCTACAAGCGGCCCACTAGTAAGATCTCCCACTAAGTTACGCTGCAACTCCATTGTTAACAGTGCCGTCCGTGACGGCTCCACTAAAGGAGTTATGTCCATTGCCATGCAGCCACTCCCTCCTGTCTAGTTGCTAATCTAATGCTGTTAGTGTCTACTGCTGTTAGTGCAAAAATGGGATTTTTCCCTTAAGACTGCAATATGTATATGCTAATAAACCTACAGCTATGCTACATACAGCTTACCCACTCACCGATAACACTGATACAGTTTGTGAAACGCATCAGGTGTAAACCACCGATCTAAACGCTAAAGAAAGATTAAACCACAGATAAGGAGAAAGAAATGGCCGATGAGAACTTGATGTACGTACGAAACCGGGAACTCCCCTACAAGGCGTTTGATGCCGACAACCACCTCTACGAAAACACCGATGCTTTCACCAAGTTCTTGCCCAAAGAGTTTGAAGGTGTGGTGAAGTACATCGACATAAATGGCAGAACCAAAATCGCGCTGCGAGATCAAATCAGCCACTACATCCCCAACCCCACCTTCAACAGAGTTGCTGCCCCTGGTGCTTGGGGTATAGATCCTGCTGCTGAGGGGGGCATAGTAGAACGTGAGACGGCTAAATCGGCAGGTTCTATGCCTTTAGATATCAAGCCTAAGGTAATTCCCGGCCTTGATGCCTTTTTTGATCCTGAGCCTCGCTTGGCGCTGATGCAAGACATGGGCATAGATCGCACGATTATGTGGCCTACTTTGGCAAGCGTTTTAGAAGAGCGCTTAGCCGATGATCCTCGCACCACATGTGTCCTTGTGCATGCACTAAACGAATGGATCCACGAACATTGGACATTCAACTACGCCGATTCCATCTACACCACCCCCATTATCTCGCTGTCTATCTTGGATAAAGCCATAGAAGAGTTGCATTGGGTAGCCGAACGAGGTGCGAAAGCGTTTTTAATTCGTGTAGCCCCAGTACCCACCTATGAGGGTCGTAAATCTTTTGCTTTGCCCGAGTTTGACCCCTTCTGGGAGCTGGTACAAGAGCTAGATATTTTAGTAGGTATGCACTCGGGCGACTCTGGCTACAGCCGCTATACCGACGAGTGGGAAGGGCGTCATGGTGCTGAGTTCTTAGCTTTTGCACCTAATGCCAACTTAGGGTTCCTAGATTTAGCATCTGAAAAAGATGTTCTCGTTGATGCCGTTGCTTCCATTCTTGGACATGGCTTAGCAACCAGATTCCCCAAGCTGCGTTTTGCTCCTGTGGAATATCCAGCAACATGGATACGCCCCTTTGTGAAACGACTAGAAGATGCATCTGCAAACAAGGCTGGTTTATTTGACGAAGACCCCCATGAAGCGTTCATGCGAAACTTCTACATTCACTGCTTCCATGAGCCCGATCCTGCTGGGCTAATGTCCGAAACAGGCATCCCTTCAAGTCACCTAATGTTTGGCTCTGACTTTCCCCACCCTGAGGGAATGGCAGATCCGCTTGCTTATTCCGACCTAGTTCAAAATCTACCCCTAGAAGATCAGCAAAACATCATGGGTGGAACTGTAGCCAACATTTTAGGTGTGTAGCTGCTGCACCGCAATACTGCCCTACCCGTCAGAAAAGCAAACCCAAACAAGTCTACAAGGAAAACAAAATGAGCAAGCTGTGTGAAGGGCGCGTTGCCGTAATTACTGGTGCTGGTCGGGGTATTGGGCGTGCTTACGCCCTAATGTTGGCTCAACAAGGTGCCAAAATTGTTGTGAACGATTTTGGGGCTAACCCCGACGGCGGTGGGGGAGACATAGGGCCTGCAGGCGAAGTGGTAGCAGAAATTGAAGCCATGGGCGGCCAAGCCGTGGTAAACGGTGCCGACGTGAGCGACTTTAATGCCGCACGCGACATGATTCATCAAGCTGTAGACACCTTCGGAACTCTAGACATCCTCATCAACAACGCTGGCATTCTGCGGGATCGCATGGTGTTTTCCATGAGTGAGGCAGATTTTGATGCGGTGGTACAAGTTCACCTGAAAGGCACCTTTGCGCCAGTTCATCATGCCGCTGCATGGTGGCGAGCACAGGTGAAAGAGGGTAAAACCTTTAATGCCAGAATCATCAACACTGCTTCCCCATCAGGTTTGTTTGGCAACGTAGGCCAAACAAACTACGGATCTGCGAAAGCTGGTATTGCAGCCTTCTCAGTGATCTCCGCTATGGAGTTAATCCGCTATGGTATCACCGTAAACTGCATCGCACCTGCGGCTCATACCCGTCTCACAGCAGGTCTAGCTGGCGAACCCAGTGAAGAACAGATAGAAGCTATGTCGCCCGACTGGATAGCTCCACTAGTAACATGGTTGGCTAGCCCCGAGTCTTCTAAAGTAACTGGTCGTGTGTGGCTAGTGGGTTTCGGGCTGATTGCCATCGCCGAAGGTTGGACACGTGGTCCAATGATGCAGATGGAATCGCAAGACCCCACCAAGCTAGGCCCTGCTATTGCCGAGTTGATGGCAAAAGCCGAGCTAAACGCCGATATCAACGGTTTACCAACCGAAGGCCCTGGCAAACCAAGCCACACTATCTAGACACAGGCTAAATGTGAAACTAGCTACCTAAGCTGTCACGCCAAGCTTGGGCATCATGGCTCATTGGGGTGGATGCTGCCCTGTTAGTAAACGGCCAAAGTTCCTCGGCTATACGTCGCCAGTTAGCGGTAGCGCCAAGCTGTGCAAACAACGAAATCAACCCTAAGTTGATGCGCTGCAAAACCACTAAAGCACTTGGCACATTAAGCACCTTCTTTAGTGCGCCGTGCTCCCCAGAAGTATCAAAAATAGCCTTCACCCCTGCTGTGGCATATTGGTTGGTGAAAGCCCGCGTCTCATCAGTAAGCACAAAATCGTAGAAGTGTGAAAAATAAGCCTCTATCTGCGCATCGCTAAAGGGTGCATTTGCAGGCAACAAGCCAGCGTCTACAAGCTCAACCCGAAAATCAGCAATGCTGCCGTCTATCACCATAGCAATAAGCATTCGTTCAAACTGAGCGGTTTCTGCTGCACTAAAGCGTTTTACTAAGCCAAAATCTAAAAAGATTACCGAGCCATCATCACCGAACAAGTAGTTGCCGGGGTGAGGGTCTCCGTTGAAAGCTCCCAGTCGATATATGGAGCCAAACGAAAAACGGTAAATCGTCTCAGCCGCTCGGTTGCGCTGCTGCTGTGGCCACTGCAACACTTCACCAAAAGTGGCACCGGTAGCTAACTCTGTGGTGAGCACCCTCTTAGAACTCAAATCCTCATAGACCTCTGGAATGATGATGTAAGGGTGAGCACGGTAATGCTCAGCAAACAAACGTTGATTAGATGCCTCGTGTTGATAATCCAACTCCTCTGTAAGGCGATCTCGCAGCTCTTGTGTGACTGGAGCGGGGTCAAGCCCGGGAAACAGCACTGCAAGCGCCCGAAAAACCATCTTGGCCGACTGCAAATCGGCAGCTATAGCTTCGGCCACCCCAGGATATTGCACTTTCACAGCACACGGCCTGCCATCGGTGCTGATAGCACGATGAACTTGTCCGATAGATGCAGCAGCGATAGGCACGGGATCCCAGCGAGCAAACAACTTGCTAGGAGGAGCACCAAGCTCAACTGTGATAACAGATTCGGCTAACGCAGCGCTCATCGGCGGGGCATTACTTTGAAGTTGTGCTAAGGAAGTGCGCGTGGATTCGGGCAAACCCACATCTAAATAGCTGGCCATCTGGCCGATTTTCATTAACGCACCTTTCATATTGCCCAGCACTTCTATAACATCAGCTGTGGTACGCAACTCACGTTCAGCTTCTAAGGCTTCTTTGCGTTCAGCATCGGCAAACACTTGGCGAGCTTTAGACATTGCCCAACGCCCCCCGCCACGCGCACCTAAACCAGCAATCTCAGCGGTGCGACCCATTCTGCTACGACGAGTTACTGCCATAGCACGCGGGTTGTTCTCAACAGTACCATCTATAAACGAAGCTACTTGCCCCGCCTACCTGTCGCACAGCTTGTTATGCCACTATTGTTTACGGGGATGTGTTTAATTTATTATGCAAAAATTAAAAAACGTATATGAAAATCCTATTTGCTGACCGCTTAGAGCAAAAAGCTATTGACAAGCTGCGCGCTGCTGGAGATTTATGTGAGGTAAACCCATCTTTAAACGCTGAGAGCTTGACAGAACATATCGATGGGACAGACGTGCTCGTAGTTCGTAGCACCAAAGTAACTGCGGCAACTCTAGAAAAAGGCACCCGTTTAGGTATGGTGCTGCGCGCTGGTGCAGGCACCAACAACATAGACGCTAAACGCGCTGGTGAGCTAGGCATATTCGTGTGCAATGTTCCGGGACGCAACGCCATAGCAGTGGCCGAGTTAGCTATCGGGCTGATGTTTGCTATAGACCGTCACATCGCTCCGGCAACAGCAGAGTTACAAGCCGGCGACTGGAACAAGCAGACTTACAGTCAAGCACGCGGGCTTTATGGCTCTACTTTAGGCATTATCGGCATGGGTGCTATTGGACTGCATGTGGCACAGCGAGCTAGCGCTTGTGGGCTGGAAGTAATTACTGTGGCTAACCCCAACCGCAGCCCAAACACCCTGCAAGCCATGGCTGAGATCGGAGTAACCGAAGTACCCAACCGTGAAGCACTATTAGCTGCCAGCGATATCGTCTCACTGCATGTGCCCGCCGATGCAGGTACCAAAGGCATGGTTGATAGCGCTTTTTTAGCGGCTTTGAAACCTGATGCTGTGCTTATCAACACCAGCCGAGGCGAGCTAGTAGATGAGACAGCACTGTTAGCTGCTTTGAATACCAGTGATTTACGAGCAGGTTTAGATGTTTTTGCTAACGAACCTGCTAGTGGAACAGGCAAGTTTGTTAGCGAGTTAGCCCGCCACCCGAAGGTAACAGCCACACACCATATAGGCGCATCCACTCAACAAGCCCAAGCAGCAGTGGCAGATGGTGTTGCGGAGATAATCGATGCCTATCGCGCCGGAGAAGTGCTCTACTGTGTGAACTTAGAAACCGCCCCAAAACGCACCGCCACATTAAGCATTCGTCACTACAACCGGGTGGGGGTGCTGGCATGTGTTTTGCAAGAGATGAGCAGCCGGGGTCTCAACGTTGCCAACATGCAAAACCGTATTTTAAGCGGATCCGAAGCTGCTGTTGCATTAATTGAGGTGTCAGGCGCTGTTACCGAAGAACTGCTTGCATTGCTTAGCAACCTGACAGACGTAATCTGTGTTACGGTGCAAGAAGCCTCCACACTAGGCGATACCACCCTGCAAGATTCCCAATGATCTCATTGGTAGCACCGTTTGCGGGATGGTTGGTGCGCCCTAGTTGGGCCAATAAGGTGATTAGCAGGGCATACGACAGTCTCACACCCGAACAACGTCAACTAATTGTCGCAGATAACCCTTATAGCTATATGAACGTAACTAGAGGCCCTGAAGATAGTACTGAAGGTGCTGCTTCGCATGAAGAACTAGTAGCACATGGGCGCGCGGCGCTAACAAGGCTGCTAAAAGCCGATGCTTTTGCTGCCACTGGACGCAAAGCCCTGTATTTGTATCGACTCAGCCATTCACACGGCGAACAAACTGGAGTAGTCTGCGCGGTTGCTGTTACAGGTTTTATCGATGGACGTATACGTGTTCACGAAGATGTTCACAGCGAGCGAGCTGCCCTTTTGCGGGCACACCTTTTAGGCGTGGGAGCAACATCAAGTCCGGTAGCGATGGCGCTGCGCTCCTCCCAAGACCTGCTTGGGTTGCTAAACAACATCACCGCCACACAACCAGCAGAGTTAGAGTTTGGCTCTGAAGATGTGCGCCATCAGGTGTGGACTGTGCCCGAAGCCCACAATCCACAAATTGTAAACCTTCTCAATGACAAGGTTTTATATGTAACCGATGGCCACCATCGCTCTGCAGCGGCCATTCAAGGGCTCAAAACTAACCCCAACAACCCTGTGTTGCACCGCCTGCTAGCTATCTTGTTTTGCGATGAGCAGCTACATGTACAGACCTTTTACCGTCTAGCTGTAGACCAAAAAAACCGAACCACCGAAGAGTGCTTAGCAGCACTAGCTGCTCATGTTCGCTGCGAACCTGTGGGGTGCATGCAACAAGCCCAACCCAATGAAGCTGGCATAGTGGGCTTATACCTGAACGGTAAATGTTACAAGCTGCATCTGCCACCCGTTGCTGTGAATGCCAGTAAATCTAGCGCGGTGAGCCAACTAGATGTAGAGAGACTACGCCAACAAGTACTAGCCCCGGTGTTAGGGTTAAACGAAATAAACCAGCCTGAAGCCATTGAATATCTACCGGCTTCAGCAGGCTATGAGGAGATGATCCAGCGCTGCGACGCCCAGAATCGCTTAGGATTTGCGCTGTGCCCCATGTCGGTTGCCGAACTGTTTGCGGTAGCAGACGAAGGCGGGCTTATGCCCCCTAAATCTAGTTTTTTCTCTCCCAAACCCCGCTCGGGAGTGTTCTTGCGGCCATTAGGCAGAGGCGCAACTGCCCACCTGCCTGCAGCCTAAAACGCTAGCTTGCTTCTAAGGCTTGCCAAATTCGCTCAGGAGATGTGGGCATATCAATGTGGGTAACCCCTAGGTGGCTAAGGGCATCTACTACGGCGTTGTGAATGGCTGGGGTGGAACCGATAGTTCCAGATTCGCCGATACCTTTAGCACCTAGCGGATTTAGAGGGCTAGCTGTCTCGGTGTTGTGAGCCTCAAAGCTAGGCAAATCAGCTGCGCTAGGTATCAAATAATCAGCGAGGCTTGCTGTGCGGGGGTTAGCCTCTGAGTCGTATTGCACCCACTCATACAGTGCTTGAGCAGCGCCTTGGCACACTCCGCCGTGTTGTTGACCTTCCACGATGAGTGGGTTCAATATCGTACCGCAATCATCCACAGCTACGTGGCGTAGCAACTCCACTCCACCTGTTTCGATATCTACCTCTACTACAGCTACATGTGCCCCGAACGGAAAGCTTGATCCTCCCTGATCGAAATCTAACTCGTGAGTAATCACACCAGCATCAGTGGTTGCAGCTAAATCAGCCCACGTTGCAGCTTGAGAAGGCACACCTGCCACATGCAAACCGCCATCACCTACCACAATGTCATCCACATTGGCCTCTAGCTTGCTAGCCGCTATTGCTTTAGC
This sequence comes from Candidatus Poriferisocius sp., assembly GCA_965221865.1. Lineage (GTDB taxonomy): Bacteria > Actinomycetota > Acidimicrobiia > Acidimicrobiales > Bin134 > Poriferisocius. The sequence continues at coordinate 2,127,600 of OZ244918.1, read as the reverse complement.
CTCGGCTAAAACCTCTTCGCTGGCCCGAAAAACTGCGCTGCCAGCAATTTGCAGCGAACGAGACCCCATCGTGCCAGAACCTCTCGGAATCTCTGCAGTATCAGATTGAATGAGCTTCACATTTCCCATAGGTATTCCCAAAAGGTCTTGCACAATCATCGCAAAAGATGTGGCATGGCCTTGGCCGTGGGCGCTCGTACCTACCCGCACCTCAGCTGAGCCATCGCTTAGCACATCAACCCTGCCATATTCAGTGTGCAAACCCAGTGGTGCAGTTACCTCCACATAGGTAGACACGCCAATACCCAACAACTTGGTTTCGTTCGCAGAACGCCGTTGAGCTTGCTGTACACGCAAGTCTGCATAACCCGAGGCGTTGAGTGCTGTATCTAAGGTTTTCTCGTAATCTCCAGAATCATAGTTTGCCCCTGTAATGGTGGTGTAAGGAAACTGCTCAGAACGCAACAAGTTGCGTCGCCGCAGCTCTGCCGGGTCAATCTCTAACTTTGCCGCAGCCACGTCTAGCACTCGTTCTAAGATTTGAGTTGCTTCTGGTCGGCCTGCTCCACGATATGCTGCTGTGGGAGTGGTATTGGTTGCCACCGCATCGCCTACAAACCTGATTTTAGGAATCTGATATACACCTTGAGACATCATCTGGGTGAGCACCGGTAAAAAGCTGCCCACCGTTGGATACGCTCCGCTATCAGCTAAACAATGCAGATTCAAGCCAGTAATTTTATGATCGCTGTCAAAACCCATCTTAGCAGTGAGCACATGGCCACGACCTTGAAACAAAGACACCATGTCTTCAGCACGAGTTTCAGTCCACTTTACGGGGCGGTTTAGCTCTAAAGCAGCCTTAGCCGCGATCAGATATTCAGAGTACATACCCGATTTAGCTCCAAAACCGCCGCCAACAGTAGGTGCCATTACCCTCACTGTGGCCTTGTCAAGGTCAAACGCTTTTGCAAAACCGCTCTTTAGGCCAAGCGGGCTCTGCGAAGGTACGGTCACGGTCATGCCACCATCGGGAACACCTGGCTCGATCAACACGCCATTAGGCTCCATAGGCACTGCAGCTAAACGCTGGCTGTGCAACTTAACCTCTGCCACATATGAAGCCTCATCCAAACCGTCTTCGTCACCATGCTCAGTGTGAAATGCTAAGTTTCCTGTTTCGTTATCGGGCCAAATAACAAAAGCATCTGAGTCAAGGGCTTTTTCAGGATCAGCATTAGCTGGCAAAGGGTCGTAATCTAGCATCACCATATCCACCGCGTCAGTGGCTTGCTGGCGGGTCTCAGCAACAATCGCAGCAACAATATCGCCCACAAAAAGTACCTTATTACCTGCAATCACAGGACGTAGAAACTGCGGTAACATAGCAAAACCAGGGGCGGGAGCAAGCCCAATGTTGTCGCTGGTATATATCGCTAGCACACCAGGCAAAGCCTGCGCCTCGCTAACATCTAAAGATTGGATGGTTGCGTGGGCTATAGGTGAGCGCACGAAAGCTATGTATGCCGTGCCAGCCGGAGTGAAATCGTCAAAATAGTTCTCAACCCCCTGCAGCAGCGCAGGGTCTTCGCTACGAACCACAGCATTACCTAAAATCGAACCAGAAGTAACCACGCTATTTCCCCTTTTTGTCTTACGAGTGATTCTTGTACAAAAAAACCTTGCGGCGATGGTTGCATCGCAGAGCCTCTACTACTTTACCTAAAACGGGCTTCGGGTTCGCACCGCTGCTGCAAATGCTGGAAAGCTTAGAAGGGTGCAAAAACGTGTAGCGATAGTGGGGGCAGGCTGGACAGGTGCTGTAGCAGGGCGACTGCTAACTGCTGAGGGCTTTGCTGTTGAAGTGTTTGAAAAGACCCCCGTGGTTGGGGGTCACTCCCGAGCCGAAACACTCAACGGTGTTGTATACGAACCTAACGGCGCACACATCTTTCATACCTCCAATGCTGAAGTGAACAGCTTTGTCAACGCTCACGGTCTGACACGCTCCTATAACCATAAGGTGCTAACCGAGGTATATCTGTCGCCCGATGACGACGACAACGAAGCCCTGCTGTTGTCTTGGCCGCCGCAAGTAGAAGAGCTCCGTATGCTGCCAATATGGCCGAAGATAGAAGCTGAACTAGCTAAACTACCGCCTCAACCTGAGGGTGAAAACTTTGAAGACTATGTGGTGTCGATGATGGGTCGCACCCTCTATGACTTGTTCATCAAGGACTACACAACTAAGCAGTGGGGGCGGGCTGCTACCGAACTTTCGGCGCGCTTTGCCCCTAAACGAGTGGAGTTACGCCGCGATGGCAATCGGGGGCTGTTTCGGGATCGCTGGCAGTACTTCCCGCCTAATGGAATCAATGAGGTTATTGAATCTGTGCTAACCGGTGTAGCGGTTACCTGTAACGCTGAAATAACCCTGCAAGATGCGGGACGGCTCCAAAGCGACTTTGAGGCAGTAATTATTACCGCTGCTTTAGACGATTTTGCTAATTGCGGTGGCAATCTTGAGTGGCGGGGCATAGAGATGGTGTCGCGGCACTTCCCTACTGCACAGCTTGATCAAACAGTGACCTCCGCATATGTGGTTAACAAACCATCGCTGCGCGTCAACCACACCCGCACGGTGGAAACCAAACATGCTACTGGGCAGCTCATTGCAGGAACGGTGGTAAGCGAGGAGCTGCCTGGCGCCCCACAACGCCACTACCCTGTGCTTACCGCTGATGGGGCTAACGAACGCCGTAACTCTGAACTTGCAACAGAGATCAGCCAACGCTTGGATATCCCCGTGTACTTTGCAGGACGTCTCGCCACCTACCGTTACATCAACCAAGATGAAGCCATCGCCGATGCAATGTCGGTTGCACATCAGGTGGGCTGCGACCTGAACCCTTAAAATCAGCACATCAGTGAAGCCGTTAATCCCAGCATTTTTGAACTAACTGCGCGTTAGTTGGGCAATCGGTTTGCCATACTGCTTTGCAAGTGTGAGCATTTTAGTATGGAACAGGAGTTGGAATGGTTTGTAGACCAGCCCTCACAGCACAACCCAGTTATGGTGGTGGCGCTAGAAGGTTTGTTTGACGCTGCTGAAGCTGCCACCACCGCCGCACAAATCATGATCGATGGTGCGAACGGTGTGGAACTGCTAGCCCGAATCGACCCTGAAGAGTTTTTCAACTTCCAAGATCAACGTCCTCACATACACTTCGATGATCACGGCAAGCGGGTAATCACCTGGCCCGCTACAGAGGTCACCGCTGTTGAGCGCTACGGTGCTAAACACCCTCTCGTTATCGTCAACGGGGTAGAGCCGCATCTGCGTTGGCGCAGCTACTCTCAGTACTTGGTTGAAGTAGCGAGCGCCTGCCAAGCAGGACTGGTGGTAACCATAGGGGCGCTAGTTGGTATGGCACCTCACACCCGGCCACTTGGCGTGGTAGGCAGTTCAACTAATGCAGAGCTTGCCCGCATGTTCGGCTTAGGTCGCCCAACTTATGAAGGTCCCACCGGCTTAGTGGGTGCATTACATGAGGCGTTAGATGTAGCGAACATCCCAGTTATCTCGCTGCGAGTATCAGTACCTCATTATGTGCCAGGCCCGCCCAACCCTGAGGCCACCCGCTCGCTACTAAAACGCTTTGAACTGATTACTGGGATACCTAACGACCATGCAGATTTAGATGAAGCCGCTGCAACATGGCGCAAACGAATTGACTCTGCGGTAGCAGACGACGAAGAACTCAGCGAATATGTACAACACTTAGAACGCCAAGTTGACGAAGCCGAAGATCTGCTACCCACTGGTGAGGACATCGCTGCTCAGCTAGAGGCTTTTTTGAGAGACCCGTGGACCTAAAATGCCTGCTTAACTAGCGGTGAAAGCCTCAGGATCTAACTGGAAGGCTTGCTGACAGCTAGCAGCACAAAAGAAATAATTCGTGCCATTGTGCGTGCTGCGGTAACGGGCACTGTCAACCAACACGGTCATTCCACAGACTGGGTCTTTAGCTTCTGTGGGCCGTGTGCTAACGGTTGCAAGAGCACTATTGATTAGCTCACCTTGTGCTCGGCGAGCCACTAAATCAGCCATAACCGCAACAGCTATCTCGCGGTTGGGAATGCGACCCAAATCCATGCCTGCAGGAGCAACAATGCGATCAAGTTGGTCGCTGCTAAATCCCTGGCTCTGTAAGTACTCTCGCATAGCTTCAGCCCGTTTAGCTGATGCAACCAACCCGATGTATCGAGCTTTGGTACCTAACGCTGCCGCTAAAGCTGCGTCGTCGTAGTGTCCCTGTGTAGCTACCACCACTGCGGTAGCAGTATCCACACTAATGTCATCAAAATTTAAGCTAGTTCTAACCAACTCGGGATGTGCGTGATCTGCTGCGATACCTCCATCATCAACAATCAGCGCATCCCAACCAAGCGCCAAAGCTACGCTAGCAATAGCATCGGTAGCAGGGGTGCGTCCTACCACGATTACTTGCGGTGCTGGCATGGCAGGCTCTAAGTATATCTCCATAGCACCCTCCGACTCGCACGACATAGCAATCTGACGCAGCCCACTACTATCTACATTCTGACGAATACGTTCTGGAGACTCTCCCAAACACAACAAACGAGGCTCTCCGTGCCCTAAACACTGCATCGCCTCAGCAATCACCGCGGGCTCAGCGCAAGCTCCACCTAAGAAACCTTGCACTCTGCCGTCTGGCAAAATCAACGCCTGCGACCCTTGCTGGCCGGACGACGGCCCCCGCCGCCATATCACCGAAGCCATCACAAAAGCTTGGCGCTGCTGCTTGAACCGCACCGCTGCGGCCATGACATCTGTGTTCATAGCAACAACACTGCCTGCAACTAACTTGCAACCAAATAACTTGTAGCGCTAGCTGGCTTGTTCGATAGCAGACCATACCCGATCTGGTAGAACCGGCATATCAATGTTGCGTACCCCTAGGTGAGCTAGCGCATCTACCACAGCGTTCACGAAAGCAGCAGGCGAACCTACCGTAGCTGACTCGCCCACACCTTTAGCTCCGATTGGGTGATGCGGCGAGGGCACCTCAGTAGCTAGCAGCTCAAACTTGGGTGTCTCCCAAGCAGTGGGCACTAAATAATCCATAAAGTTAGAGCCAATGCAGTTGCCATCATCATCAAAGGTGATCCACTGCATGGATGACATAGCAAAACCTTCGGTCAACCCGCCACATATCTGGCCTTCTACGATCATAGGATTAATACGCACTCCGCAATCGTCTAAGGCCACCATACGCTGCACTTTCCACTCGCCGGTGTCTGCGTCTACTTCTACCACCACAATGTAACTACCATAGGGATAGGTAAGGTTAGGTGGGTCGTAATAGGTGACATCTTCTAAACCATATTCCATACCCTCTGGCAGGTTGGTGTAAGCCGCTAAGGCCACGTCTTGAATCGTGACAGAGCGATCTGGGCTGCCTGCCACCGCGAAAACGCCTGCGTTTAACTCAATATCGTCTTCAGCAGCCTCTAGCAGATGCGCGGCTATCTTGCGGGCTTTATCGGCTAGCTTGCGTGCTACCACCGCAGTAGCTGCCCCGCCTACAGGGGTGGAACGCGATGCGTAAGTTCCCAACCCATAGGGCGTGTGATCTGTATCACCATGTTCTACTTTGATATCGGTAGCTGGTATGCCCAGTACTTCTGCCACTATCTGCGCGAAAGTGGTTTCGTGGCCTTGGCCTTGGGTTTTTACACCGAGCTTTAAGATGGCCTTGCCTGTGGGGTGTACCCGCAATTCTGCGGAATCAATCATCTTGAGGCCCGCAATATCATAAGTGCGTGATGGGCCCGCCCCTACTGCCTCGGTGAAGTGGGCAATACCAATGCCGATAAGTCGCCCTTGCGCTCTGGCCGCTTGCTGTTCTTTGCGTAGATCCTCATATCCCACCTCTGCTAAAGCAGTACGCAGAGCAGTGGGATAATCACCTGAGTCGTACACAAACCCTGTGGGGGTTTCATAAGGAAACTGCTCTGGCTGAATGAAGTTACGCAACCTCATTTCGGCGGGATCAATGCCTACTTCGTAGGCAGCATTTTGCACCAAACGTTCTATTAGAAACGAGGCTTCGGTGATTCGAAACGAACAGCGGTAGGCCACCCCACCGGGAGCTTTGTTGGTAAACGCTCCTTGACAGTTAATGTGTGCAGCACCAAAGTCGTAGCTGCCGGTAACCACATGGAACAATCCTGCTTTAAACTGTGAAGGCTGAGCATCGGCATAAAACGCACCCTGATCCGAGAGCATGTCTACCCGTAAGCCCAAAATACGACCCTCATCGGTAACCGCTAGCTCGCCTTTCATGTGATAATCGCGTGCAAAACCGGTGGAGATGAGGTTGTCTGTGCGGCTTTCCACCCACTTAACCGGCTGCTGCAACAAAAGCGAGGCAGCCGTTGCAACCACATACCCTGGGTAAATCGGCACCTTATTGCCAAAGCCACCACCAATATCGGGGCTGACAATGCGAATGTTTTGTTCGGGCAACCCAGCCACCATGGCAAACAACGTGCGGTGAGCATGCGGAGCTTGCGATGTCATATAAATAGTGGCTTGGCCGGTAACAGAGTTCACATCGGCCACTACGCCACAGGTTTCTAACGGCGCAGGATGCGAACGAGGATAGTGGGTCTCTAAGGTGACAACCTTGTCGGCTTTAGCAAAAGCTGCATCTGTGGCAGCTTTGTCGCCAGTTGCCCATGTGTATACCAAATTATCTTTCTGCCCCTCTTTTTCGTCTCTAATAACAGGAGCGTCTGAGCTAAGCGACTGCTGCGGAGTGGTTACGGGAGGCAAGTCCTCATAATCCACCTCAATGTGTTCTAAAGCATCCACAGCTATGTATGGGTCTATGGCTACTACTGCGGCCACTTCTTGGCCTTGGTAACGAACCTTGTCTGTTGCCAGCACTGCCTGTGTGTCGCCCGACAAAGTAGGCATCCACGCTAAGCCATGCTGATCCATAAGCTCACCAGTAACCACCGCCACAACACCTTCCATAGCGGCTGCTGCTGTTGTGTCGATGCCTTTGATACGGGCATGTGCCAAAGGTGAGCGCAAAATAGCCATGTGCAACATGTTGGGCAACTCAAGGTCGTCCAAAAAGTTGCCTTGACCCTCGATAAGACGGGCATCTTCTTTGCGCTGAACGCTGTGGCCGATGCCGCCAATCTCAGGAGGGGTTGTTAATGCGGTCATGTTTGGCTCCTCAGCTTTCGTTAGTTTCGCTAGTCGATTCGCTAACTGCACCAGCATGAGCTGCTGCAGTTTGAATAGCTTTAACAATGTTCATGTACCCAGTGCAGCGACACAGGTTGCCCGATATCGCCCAGCGCACTTCCTCATCTGTTGGGTTTGGGTTATCGGCAATCAATGCTGCCCCCACCAGCATCATTCCTGGAGTGCAAAATCCACATTGCAAACCGTGATCATCGGTAAAGGCTGACTGTATGGGGTGCAGCCCCTCAGCAGTTTTGAGGCCCTCCACAGTTGTCACATCTGCACCTTGAGCTTGAGCAGCTAACATAGTGCAAGACTTCACCGGCTTGTTGTCCAACAGCACAGTACAAGCCCCACAGCTTGTGGTATCGCACCCAATGTGAGTGCCAGTAAGCCCTGCAGTACGCCGGATGTAATCCACCAATAAGGTGCGCGGGGCAACATCTGCTTCGTGATTGGTGCCATTAAGATTGAGTGCAATTTCCATTATCAGCTTCCTTGTGCTTGTGAGGCGGCAGCAGCCAACCCTCGTTTGGTGTAAGTGCGTACTACTTGCTTTTTCCAAACTGCAGTGCCGCGCACATCATCGCGCGGTTCGGCAGTTGCGGCGGCTACTTCTGCTGCTTGCGCAAACAACTCTTCTGAGGGCTGCTGGCCTACAAGCAAAGCTTCAGCAGCTGTTACTTTGGTGTTGATGGGGTTCACAGATGTCAGCGCAAGACCCGCTGCGGCTATATCCCCCGCATCATCTAGCTCGAGGTGCGTAGCTACAGCAACGGTAGCGTAATCACCGATTTTGCGCTCTAACTTAAGGTAAGCACCTCCAGTTCGGTTAGCTGGCACTGGGATCTTTAAGCCCACAGCTAACTCATCATCACGCAAAGTTGATGTAAACGCTCCAGCAATGAAATCTTCAATAGGAATCTGCCTGTCACCTTGCGGCCCTGTGGCTATTACTTCAGCACCTGTTGCTAAAAGCACCGAGTTCCAGTCGCCTTCGGGATCGCAATGAGCAACCGAACCGCACATCGTGCCGCGGTTACGTACTAGCGGATCGGCCACCCATTTGGCAGCAGCAGCGATAGCCCCAAAAGTAAGGTCTGAAGCCACAACATCGCTGTGACGCACTAATGCCCCAATATGAAGATGGCCATTGGAGCGTTGAATACCGCTCAAAGCAGCTATTTTGTTGATGTCGATCAGTGTTTCAGGAGCGGCCACCCGCATTTTCATCATTGGGATGAGGCTTTGACCTCCTGCTAAGAACCTGCCGTCCTCACCTACCGATGCCTTAGCTTGAACTGCCTCGGCAACAGTGCTAACCGCAACAAAGTTAAATTCCGATGGAAACACCTACCCCCCTTTATTAAATTGGTATCTGTCTACATTAGTCGCTAGCTGAGACAGCTTGTAGAAAAAGTGCGTTTTAATTTAGAAATATCTTTTTGCTGCTACAAACAGTCACCCCAAGCGTTGCTCTAAACGATCCCGAAAAGCCCGAGCACCCACTACAACAGCACCGTAACGACCTACCCGTTCAACCAAATCCTTATCAGAGGTAACCACTGTGGCAGCAGATGGCTCATCCATTTCAACCACTGTTTTGGCAATAGTGTCATCGGCAGCATTAGGACCACGGCGTGCAGCATAAGCCAGGGTGACAGAACCATACTTGCCTGCTTGCAACCCGCGCACCGGCGCACCATCGGCCACTACAAGAGCAACCACACCAGCATCTTGCATGTTTTGCACAAGCTGAATAAGCGCGCCGTCTCGATCTTTCCACCAGCCATCGGGGCGGCACCCAATCACGTTCATCGCATCTACCACTAACACTGCTCACCTCCAATTCGGCACCTATGACACCTCCTCAAGACTAGGTAAAGTGCTTTTGGTCTGCTAACTAGTATTGGTTTGAACTTAAAAAATGGCACAGCCAAAACCACGCGCGCTCAGCAGACACGACCAGACTCTCCGACGGTTTGTAAAATAGAATGCATGCGGTTTGTAAAATAGAACGCATGCGGTTTGTAAAATAGAATGCATGCGGTTTGTAAAATAGAACGCATGCGGTTTGTAAAATAGGAACTATACTCACAATATGGCGTTAGCCAAAGCTTTGATCAAAAGACATATTCAGCATCAAATTCAAGATGCCCTGGAATGGTCACGCGTGGTCTTGCTGCACGGCGCCCGTCAGTGCGGCAAATCAACCCTGGCTCAAGAAATCGTCGAAAATGCAGGTGGAACGTACGTCTCACTAGACGATGCTACACAGCTCGAACTTGCCCAAATTGACCCTGTCAGCTACCTGTCCAACCAGCGCCACCCCCTTGCAGTAGATGAAGTTCAGCTAGGCGGAGACAGGCTCATCAGGGCGGTAAAACATCTCGTGGATGCCGACCCGACACCAGGCCGATTCCTACTCACAGGATCTACGAATTTCCTGACCGTTCCAAACATCAGCGAATCGTTAGCTGGACGAATTCAGATTTTCCGCCTGTGGCCACTATCAGAAGCCGAATTGGCCGGTTCCCAGCCCTTAGAAATTACTAGCTGGTTTAACGCCCAACAGCAGATGCCTCCCTCTAATACTATTGTACGCAACGAATACCTTGAACTCGTTTGCCGAGGCGGCTACCCAGAAATCGTCCACTTAACTCCTAATCGACGAAGAAATTGGTTTCGCAGCTACATAGAAACGGTTACCCAACGCGATATCGCCTCACTCGTTGATATTCGCAAAACCACCGCTCTCCCGGCTCTTATGCGGTGGACGGCTGGACTCACCAGCAGCAATATCAACCTTTCAGACGCAGCAAGAAGGCTAGAAGTCAGTCGTCCTATAGTTGCCTCATACTTCGAGTGGCTTCAGACAGTCTTTTTAGTACACGAACTCCCTGCTTGGTCTAGAAACTTAACGACTCGTCCGATACGTCGACCTAAATACCACATAACTGATAGTGGCCTCGCTGCCAGCCTCCTACGACTCGATGCCGAGGCTCTCGTTTCACCAAACGCTGTGGCCACTGGAAACCTCATCGAGACATTTACCGTAAATGAAATCGCCCGTCAACTGTCTACCACAGAACAGGACATATTGCTTTCTCACTACCGTGACAATCAAGGACATGAGGTGGACTTAGTGCTTGAGGCTCCTAATGGCGCTGTAGTTGCGGTGGAAATCAAGGCAACCAGCTCACCTAGTCGGGCTCAGCTCAACCACCTTGCTTGGCTGCGAGACAAGTTAGATGTGGCAGCCCCCGGCAGCTACCAAGCTGGCATTTTACTGCACACAGGCAATCAGCATGGCAAAATCGGCGACCGACTACATCTCCGCCCTATCAACTCCCTGTGGTCATGACCCACTAGCTGAACTACTAACTAAAGACTCATCCTGCGAATTTGTAAAGTAGATAGCTGCGAATTTGTAAAGTAGATAGCTGCGAATTTGTAAAGTAGATATAAAATAGCGAAATGGAAACCGTCCCTCGGCATATCCAACCTAAAATTGCAGACGCCCTGCAATGGTCTCGTGTGGTCATGCTTCACGGTGCCCGACAAAGCGGTAAATCAACCTTAGCGCAAATAATCGCCCGGGAGCGCAACGGCACTTATGTGTCGCTAGACGATGACAACCTGCGAAACAATATACTTACCGACCCTGTAGCGTTTCTGTCCAACCAAACATATCCGCTAGTAATTGACGAAGCTCAACGCGGTGGCGACCCAATTATCACCGCAATAAAGAGACTCGTAGACGAAGAGCAAACTCCAGGCCGATTCTTGCTCACAGGGTCAACAAACTTCCTAACCGTTCCAACCATCAGTGAATCGTTGGCAGGCCGAATTCAGATTTTCCAGTTGTGTCCCCTGTCAGAGGCTGAATTAGCTGGTTCCCGCTCCTCAGAAATTACAAGCTGGTTTGAAGATGGCCCTGCACTGTCTCCCGCAACCGAGATCGAGCGAGCCGACTACTTTACACAAGCCTGCCGAGGAGGCTATCCCGAAGTCATCAACCTGAACCCAAGCCAGAGACAAAGTTGGTTTGCAAGTTACATCGAGACAGTCGTGCAACGAGACATCGCTGCTCTCGCCGATATCCGCAAAACAGCCTCGCTGCCACGCCTCATGCACTGGGCCGCCGCACATACAAGCGGGCAAATCAACCAGTCTGAAGCAGCAAATGACCTGAAAGTAAGCCGTCAAGTTATCAACGCATATCTAGAGTGGCTACGAACTGTCTTTTTGCTTCACGAACTCCCTGCTTGGTCTCGGAACCTCTCCTCGCGAACAACCCGACAACCAAAGTTCCACATCACCGACTCAGGTTTGGCAGCTAGCCTACTTGGTGTCGATGCCGACGCATTAGCCTCACCGACTGCCCCAGCAGCAGGTCCACTGCTAGAAACCTTTGCTGTAAACGAAATTGCCCGCCAGGTTTCTGCCTCATGCCGAGATTGCAAACTCTACCACTGGCGCAACCACCAAAATCGCCAATACACAAGACGTGAGATCGATCTCATTCTTGAAGCCCGAGATGGCAGAGTAGTCGCAGTAGAAATCAAAGCCAGCAGCTCACCATCACATGATGCTGTCGCCCACCTCAGTTGGTTACGCGACAAACTTGACAGCACCACGCCTGGAGCTTTCCGAGCCGGTATCGTGTTACATACTGGCCCTTACAGCTTCACAGCAGGCGACCGGCTCTACCTGCGTCCCATAAACTGCCTATGGTCACATCCCACTAGCTGAGCTACTAGCTAAAGGCTCAACCTGCGCCACTTTGTACCTGTAGCATCAGCTAAATAATCGAGCTGCTACTGCTGCGGCGCCGATGAGACCGCCGTCAGCACCAAGAGGGCTTGGGACAATACGAGTGCCCGTAGAGTGCAGCAAACGACATACATGATCAATCTCAACTTGCGCGGCAGCAAAGAAATCATCCCCATATCCCAGCGCTACAGATCCACCAACCACTGCTAAACGTAAATCCAACAGGTTAGCTACCGACCCAACACCCCTTCCCACCAAAGTTCCCACCCGCTGGCGTACCTCACGGGGCGCATCTGCGGGCGCAACGCCATCTAGTAAATCAGCTAAAGCAGAACCAGAGGCTTGGCCCTCCAACAAACCTACCGCTCCAGCAGCATCGGCCCGACCGCCCTCGGTTACAAACACATGGCCGATATGCCCAGCATTGCCATCTGCGCCATCTAACAACCTTCCATTCAACACAATGCCACCACCTATACCAGTAGATACAACCATGGCAAGATAGTTATCTTGGCCGACAGCTCCACCCACCCAACCTTCAGCTAATGCCAGAGCTTTAGCATCATTATCCACTGCCACTTCAAGTCCTAAAGCTGCGCTGAGGCGCTCTTTTAGGGGAAAATCGCGCCACACAGCAATGTTCAACGGCGACAATAACCGATGATTATTCCTAGAAGGCCCGCCACTGCCCACACCGCAAACGCGAACCGGCTGACCATATTCTGCTAACACCGCTTGAGCCAGCTCTACCACCGACATAAATAGAGTTTCCGCATCAACAGCCTGAGACGATCTTCGCCGCTGACAAAGCACGTGCCCACAAGGGTCAACCACACCCACAGCTACCTTGGTGCCACCAATATCCACAGCCAACACCGGTTCAACAAGCACTATCTGCACAACACAAGATTAAAGGACAACTTCCAACCAACAAAAGCAAAACCAATTTAGGTAAATTTGTAAACGCAAATATCACCGACTGCCGGTGGGGATTAGAGTGAATCCCCGAGAGCCACATCCAATATGGGCACGGGCAGCGTACTAGAGAAATTGTATCCTACAGAGATGAGAAATTGTATCTTTGAGTAGTGAGAAATTGTATCCTACGGAAGTGAGAAATAATATCCTACGGTCAGCATATTGGCCTCGCGTAGTAGACCAAGAACTAGATGAACTAACCGCTAGCCTGCCAGCAATATGTCTAGAAGGACCGCGCGGTATAGGCAAAACAACCACTGCCTTACAACGCGCTGCAGACATATTTGAGCTAGACAACCCCGACACGCTTAGCGTGGTTGCTGCAGACCCAAAACGTATCGTGCAGGCAACCAAAACAGTCGTTATAGACGAATGGCAACGGCTGCCCTACACCTGGGATCTCGTGCGGAGGGCAGTAGACCAAAACCCATGGCCGGGTCGTTTCATCCTCACAGGTTCTGCATCACCTAGCATGCCTCCTACCCATTCTGGCGCAGGTCGTATAGTCAGCGTGCGTATGCGACCTTTAAGTTTATACGAGCGTCGCGACGCGCCACTTTTTTCATCTCCAACAATCAGCCTCACAGACATGCTAAATGGGAAAAAACCGACGGTAACCGGGCACACTCAAGCACGATTAGAAGATTACGTGCAAGAGATCCTTAACAGCGGATTCCCAGGTCTGCGCTCGCTTGACGACAGGGCGCTACGCGCAGCACTCGCAGGATTTGTAACGCGGATCGCCGAAAGAGACTTTCCCGACTCAGGCCGTTCCCTCCGAAATCCTAGTGCGCTTCGCAAATGGCTGACGGCTTACTCGGCCGCAACATCTACCACAGCGTCATATGAAAAAATTCGAGATGCTGCTACGAGCGGGTACGGCAACAAGCCCAGCCGAAGCTCTACAGCCCCCTACGTCGATACCCTCGAGCAGCTATACGTACTCGACCCCCTCCCGGGGTGGTCGCCATCACTCAATCGGCTCGGAAGACTAACCGAAGGCCCAAAACACCATCTCACCGACCCTGCCCTGGCTGCTTCACTGCTGAAGGTCGACACCGAAACCTTACTAATGGGCAACCCAAAAAGCCCGAAAGAGCTGCAAGAAGGAACGCTCCTTGGCGCACTGTTCGAATCGTTGGCTGCACTAAACCTGCGGGTCTACGCACAAAAAGCCGAAGCCACCGTAGGACACCTACGCACTTGGGGAGGCAAACGTGAAATAGACTTCGTAGTATCTGGGGGTGGCAAAAAAACGGTTGCTCTTGAAGTTAAGCTAACACAGGAAGTAGCTGATTTTGATGTGCGCCACCTGCACTGGTTAGCGGGCGAACTCGGCAACGAACTAGCCGATGCCGCAATACTTACAACAGGCACTGAGGCTTATCGACGCCCAGACGGAATAGCCGTAATCCCACTCGCGCTTCTAGGGCCATAACCGTTCACTGTTTGGCTGCTTTTGGATACACAAACCTCACAAACACTAAAGCCACAACTAACCCCACAACCTGCATCAAAACAAACATCGGCGCCGAGGATGGTGCAATCCCCGCGAAGGTGTCGGAAAACATCCGCCCCACAGTAACTGCTGGGTTAGCAAAGCTTGTAGAAGAGGTGAAGTAATAGGCACCCCCAATATAAGCAGCCACCGCAGCAGCCACATAGCGCACCCGCTCTGTACGCACCAGCGCAAAAATCAACGTAACCAACCCAAAGGTGGCTACTAACTCTCCTAGCCACAGATGCGCTGCTGAACGGTCTTTGCTAGACCAAGTCACAGGATCCAAATCAAACATCAAATTGGCCAGCACAGTACCCCCAACAGCACCGCTCACCTGAGCTGCTAAGTAGGACACAACACTAGAAGCAGGCAAGTCGCCTAAAACCCAGTCAGCTAAAGTCACCACTGGATTAAAATGGGCTCCCGATACCGGACCCATCATCAAGATGATGACAAAAAGCACTCCAGCGGTAGCCGCCGCGTTCTGCAAAAGTTGCAAACCTTCATCGCTAGGCGATAAGCGCTCAGCCATGATGCCCGAGCCCACCACACCAATGAGCAACAAAGCAGTACCAGCTGCTTCAGCTACAAGCTTGCGGCTCACAAAAACAATCCCACAAAGTAACATATTAGTAAAGTGCTCAAAACCGCAAGCAACAAACCGAGAGATCGCCACACAAGGAACAGTTTTGTACTACTGCTAACAAATGTAGGCTAACCAAGCAAACAAATAAGCTACCCCAAATTGCTCGCAGGTAACCTTTAAGTAAACGTTGTAAATCAAAAGACTTGCAAACAATTGCGGCATAGCTTCGAAGGGATACATAAACTATGAAAACCAAACGACTTAGCAAACTGATAGGGCTGCTCGGAGCAGTATTACTGCTAGCAGTTGGCATCACAAGCTCACAAGCAAGCAGTCAACAAGCCGATACCCAAGATGACATCGTTAGTCAACAACAAGCCCTAATTGAATCCCAAGAAAAACTGCTTGTCGAACGCCAAGAGCTAATCGAAGCACAAGAGAAACAACTAAATGAGTACCGCTGTCGGCTACAAGAAAATATCCAGCTCGTCTCCAATGGCTGCCCTAACACAACCCAATCACCTTCAACCGGCACGACTGCTACAACACTAACCATCCCCGCAGGCACAACCGAGGCGCAATGGGAGCAACTCCGCCAGTGCAACGCCCGCGGTAACTATCAATACTCTAATCCCAATGGAGTCAACTTCGGTGCCTACCAGTTCAGACAAACAACTTGGGACAACCTCGCCCGCCGCAACTACCCCCAACTTGTTGGTATCAACCCCAGCCAAGCAACCAGCGCCGACCAAAATCGCATGGCCTATGTCTTGTACCAAGAACAAGGTTGGGCACCGTGGCCAGAGTGTGCAGCAACGTTACCCGCGTCTGTTCCTACCGACGGCAATGACTTAGGGGAAGCTAACCCAGAAAATGACGAATCAAAAGATGTATCTGACACCACAACCACCACACCAGTCGAGAACGAAAACTCTGGATCTAGTCCATCCGACAGCGATAACACAGAAGATACAACCAATAGCTCAGGCGATACCACCGACAGCACAGGCGATACCACCACTACCATAATCACTATTCCATCCGACAGCAATAGCCCAACAGATGCATCTGGCTTCCCAACCGAGCTTGCTGTACCCAGCGGCACCACACAAGCTCAATGGGAAGCACTGATCCAATGCGAATCTGATGGCAACTACCAAGCAATCGCCGATAACGGCTTCTATGACACCTACTACGGTGCTTTCCAATTCCTCCAAACAACTTGGAACAGCGTAGCACAAGCAAACTACCCTCAGTTAAACGGAGTAGATCCCCGAGACGCCTCACCCACCGACCAGCACCGTATGGCCTATGCCCTTTACGAAGACGAAGGCTGGACACCGTGGCCCACATGCGGGCAGCGAGCTGCAGCTATATCTTCTTGATGCTACTCAATGACTTGACCGTGCTAGCCGTGATACAGCGGCCAACGGTGGGCGGCCTGTTCATAAACATCAGGGGCTAATTCACCTTGTGGGCAACCAGATCGAATCACACACACGTCATCTAATGCCACGGTAGCTGTGCGCAAACACCCACCTATACCGCGCATGTGCCGCCTATCGTCCACTTGAGCACCAGTAAAGATACTCACATGCCCATACAAATCACACAAAAACAACGAATCGGCAAGTCCCCGCTCAAACAATTGTGGCATAGCTGGCTGATCTAACCATAACAACCCAATTTCAAGTGTGCTGAGGCGATACACATCAGCATCACCACATGAGTTTAGATAAGACTCGATGGCCTCCACTTCCCCCTGTGGCCCATTAACAGCTACTAATCTTCCTTTGTTAATCTTCAACGTCACAGTGCAACGAACAAACCACCCCATCGGCAACCAAACATCCCCGGGCGCTAACACCACCTTGCCTTTAGCTGTGCCCGACTCTAAGGGTACGCCGATCACGCCGCGTGGCCATCTGACAAGCTGCCCGGCAACGGTGCTCAAACCATCTTCTTGCCAGCACTGTGTGTCATTAAGATCTACTGTCAGTTTTGTGCCCGTATCATCAGTCAAACAAAGCTGCCGACTTGTGTTAAGTAGCTCCAAACCCCGTTTTGCTCTACGTCCCAAACCCGAATGCGGAGCCACTTCTTGGAGATCGCCAATGTTTTGCACCAACACCTTGAGCACTCGCGAACCTGAAGTAACCAAACGCTCGATTTGCTGAGGCAAACAGCTAGAAAAATCCAACACAAAATCAGCATCTACGGGCATCTCATCTGAGACTGTATGCAAGCGCTGCAGGCTCAGATCAACCAGCACAGTGTCTGAAACAATACCAAGCTGCGCCAAAGCCTCGGTTGCACACTGAAGCAATGTTTGATTGCTATCTGTATCACATAGCAACGCTACAGAATCCCCAGACCTAACCCGACACAGCTCTAGTTGACGGGCGAAAACGTTAATTGCTTGGCTTCTAGCTGACATTATGTTCTGCATTTACCTTGTGGTATAGCTTGCTAAACGACACAGTGCAACCGCAAACATCCCTAACTTTCCTAATGAGCATCCGCAACTTAACTAAAAAGTAGCGCTACCTTTAGCCTATGCCACCAATATTCTGCGCTCGAACCTTGTGTGGGACTGTGGCATCTGCAATTTTGTTCATCAACGCTCGCGAACTCACCGCGCAGCTTGTAGATCTTGACAGTACCTCAAGCGGCGGTGGGGTGCCATTATGTAAATCCCACGCAGATGCTGTGGTAGTGCCACAAGGCTGGGAGCTACGCGACCTGCGAACTCCCGCGTTTGAACCTGAGTTTGACCTTGACCCTAAAGCTGCACCTGCAATCACCACCGTCAGTTCTGCAAACGCAGATGTTGCTAACACAGAGCCTGAACTCACATCAGATTTGCCAGTGCTTGAAGAAACCGCATCACAAGCTGACCCCACACCAAACAAAGAAGCCACACCGCTACTTAACCGTGCCTTTCGTGCAGCTGGACTCAACTAAACCAGATAAACACACACGTGATACTAGCCACGTCTTCTAGAACACGCTCAACATTGAGGCTACGGCTATTACTAACGTGTATAAGCTGTTAGCCTAGTTCGCATTATGTCTTTTGAACTTCCACCTCTGCCATACAGCCAAAGTGCTTTGGAGCCCCACATAAGCGCCAACACCTTTAGCTTCCATTACGATCGCCACCACGCTGGCTACGTCACCAACTTAAACCGCCTTGCAGAAGGCACTGAATGGGAAACAGCCGAACTAGAACAGGTGGTAACCGGTGCAAGCGGGCCCATCTTCAACAATGCCGCACAAATATGGAACCACACTTTTTATTGGAACTCCCTAAGCCCCGACGGTGGTGGAGCACCTGTTGGCGATATTGCTACGGCCATTGATAGCGCTTTTGGCTCTTATGATGACTTTCGCAGTAAGTTCGCCACAGCGGCTACCACCTTGTTTGGCTCAGGTTGGGCTTGGCTAGCAATAAATGAAAACAACCAACTAGAGATTACACAAACCTCCAATGCTGATCTGCCTTTGCTGCACAACCAAAAACCGTTGCTAGTGGTTGATGTATGGGAACACGCCTACTACCTAGATTATAAAAATGCCCGTCCTAGCTATGTTGAGGCGTTTTTAGACCACCTCATTAACTGGGAGTTCGCAAACCAGAACCTAGCCAGCAACTAATCAGAGCGGAATCTACAATAAACCGCTAACTGCCTCACTTAAAGCTGTTAGCGGGTCAGGGTAAGACAACGGGCCCACTACCTCAATATAAGCCTTCAGCAAAGGTTCGGTTCCGCTAGGACGTAAAGACACTCGACTCCTATCAGCCAAATCCAATCGCAACACATCCGCAGGCTGCAGCCCCAAAGCACCTTCTGCAAAGTCGGTTACTTGGGTAACTTCTATACCTGCTAGCTGCTGGGGCAACCGCTCACGAATCATAGCCATAGCCTCTGTGCTGCTACGCCCTTGCAGCTGCTTAGTTATCTGAGTGGTGCGATGCAACCCAAACTCTTCGGTCAACTCAGCCAAGCGGTCTATAGGAGTGAGACCGTCTTGTCGCAACCAGCGGCTCATCATGGTGAAATGCACTGCTGCGCTAATGCCGTCTTTGTCTCGCACTTCACCATTGCAAGCAAACCCCAACGCCTCCTCATACCCAAAAACAAACTGCCATGGAAGCTCGTCTTGGCTTGGTTCGGCTAACAGATCTGTAGCACGAGCAATCCATTTAAACCCTGTCAGCGTCTCGATATAAGTAGCCCCTCTGGCCTCTGCAATACGCCCCACCAGTCGACCAGACACAATGCTGCTAGCCACAACCCGTTCTTTCCCACCGCTTTTCAGCAACGGCAAAGCTAACACCCAGTCGCACAAAAGCGCTCCGATTTCATCACCGCTCAGCACCCGCCATTCGTTCTCATAAGCCCAAACCGCTGCGGCCATACGGTCAGCATCAGGATCGTTGGCAATAGCCAGCCAAGTATCAATACGCCTACCTTCAGCAATTACCCGATCTAAAGTGGCATGATGCTCGGGATTGGGCGAGACCACATTGCTCAATTCCGCATCTGGCTCAGCTTCTTCGGGCACCACAAATGGCTCACCATTATTTAAATACTCTAACGCCCAACTCACATATTTGCCTCCCACCCCTTGTAGCGGCGTGTAGGCCAGCGGCTGATATCCAGCTAAACGTGGAACATTACCCAAAATAGCAGCCAAGTACTCCACCTCAACGTCTACCTGCTGAGGCCAACCTTCATTAGGTGTGTTCCAGCACACGTCTCGGGGAGGCAAGCTCAAAGCTGCCATTTGCGATTCGATAGCCACATCATGAGGCGGGATTACCTGCGCGCCATCCTTCAAATACAACTTGAGACCATTGTCCCCCACCGGGTTGTGACTAGCGGTAACCATCACGCCAGCAGCGGCCTTGAGATGGGTTACCGCAAAAGCAAGCACCGGTGTGGGCGTGTTGGGTGGCAACAACATAGGCCGACGACCTGCTGCTGCCAAAACCTCCGCAACATCGCCAGCAAAAACAGCAGAGTTGCGACGAGCATCATGGGCGACAACAACCTTTGCCCGCGGTGTCAAGCTTTTCAGCAATGCGTTAGTAAACAAGCGCACAACTACACGGTTCATACGATTTGGACCAGGCCCCATTGCACCGCGAATACCAGCGGTGCCAAACCGTAAACGATCTCCAAAGCATTCTTGGATGGCTTGGTGCTCGTTGTTGGCGATTAGCCTTTCTAGCTCGGCACGAGTTAGCGGATCAGGGTCAACAGCTAACCACTCTTCAGGCGTAGGAAGCGGACGCACCGGCTGATGTTTTTTAGAAACCGCATTGCTAACACTCATATAACAAGAAATCGGCTCGCGATCATACAAGCTCTGATCATATTAGGGCTTTGCAGCAATTAGGCCAGCAAACTCAAACAACATGGCCGATTTATGCAACGAATTCAATAGCTAACTCACATAAAGGCTGCTTTAGGCAAGGCTTTCAAGTAGATTGAACCCTATGGACATTCGCCAACTCGATGCCTTGTTGGCGATCGCAGAACACAAAACCTTCTCCAAAGCGGCTAGGTCGCTTCACACTGTGCAATCCAATGTGTCCAAACACGTTGCCCGCCTCGAAAAAGAGCTAAGCACTCGTTTAGTAGACAGAGATGCCGCCACCCTCACCGAAGAAGGTAAGGCAGTGGTTGCTAGAGCGCGACGTATCCTTGCCGAAACAGATGCCATCGTCTTAGACATGGCAGCCATGCGCGACGACATTTCTGGCATCACCCGCCTCGGCACCATAGATTCCACCGCCCGCTGGCTTATCCCCAAGCTACTGCCAGCCCTAGAAGCTCAGTTTCCAAAGGTGCGTCTTGAAGTGCTAACAGCTACAACCACAAGTTTGTTGCCCCAAGTGGTATCAGGTGACCTACACGCAGCAGTGGTGAACCTGCCCATTCAAGATCCTGACATCCGCAGCGAAGAATTGTTTGCCGAAGACCGCTTGCTTATCACACCCTTAGACCATCCGTTAGCTGATAAATCCACCGTCAACCCAGCAGAGTTAACCCACCATGCTTTGCTGCTACCCCCTGCTGGCACAGCGTTTAGAGATGAAATCGACTCGGAGTTCACCAATCAAGGGATCAAGCTAACCACACGAGTGGAAATTGACGGTATGCGCATGATTACCACTTTGGTGCAAACCGGTTTCGGCGCAGCCATCTTACCTGCTACCGCAGCCCCCGTTGATGACGGCCCTTGGCAGCGAATCCCCATCACCGGCCTAATGCAGCGCTCGGTAGGGATAATCTTCAACAGACGGGTGCCACCAAGCGCGGTTACCCGAGCTGTACATAAGGTGATATCTGAGGTTGTGGCAACCCATGGCTACGAACAACCCGGTGTTTACCCCAGTTAATGTCAACCACAACAAGCAATAAGACCATTAATAGCACCAGTCGGGTATCACTGCGAGCTGGCACTCTCGGTGCAGCGCGGGCTTGGCTAGACTGCTATGAGGGTCGCAGCTGTGTGGTGTTCGAAGTTGAAGATAACCATGACAACCGCGGTGCTCTCAGCCCTGATGACAGTCAAACCATTGAGTACGCCGCCCAAGAAGCTCTATCACGACGCATCCCTCTAGTGGGCTACATCGCTTCTTCCGGTGCTGATGTAGACGCTGGCATAGCAGCCACGGTGGGGTGGGGTCGCCTGGCTAAAGCTGTGGTGCAATGTTCAGGTCAGATCCCCACCATCTTTTGCGCAAAAGGCCCTGCTGTATCGGGACCTGCGTTGCTGCTGGGCCTAGCCGATATCGCCATCTGCACCGAAGCTAGCTATGCCTTTGTAACAGGGCCACGAATGGTGGCGCAGTTCACCGGTGAAACCATCAGCAACGAAACATTGGGCGGTGCCAGCCAGCTAGCAAGGCTTAGCGGCGTTGCGGCGTTCATGGTGCAAGATAAAACCGCTGCCACCGATCTTATCGGTACCTTGCTAAACCTCCTGCCCGCTCACAGCGATGAACTCCCACCACATTATGCAACACCCGACCCGTCTAACCGCTTGACTCCTGAGCTTCGCGACTTACTTCCCACCTCCCCATTAGGTAGCTACGACGTGCGTGATGTAGCCCGAGCAGTAGTAGACGAAGGTGATCTGTTGGAATATAAAGCCAACTGGGCTACAAACTTAGTGTGCGCGTTTGCAACGTTAGCTGGACGGCCTATAGGCATTGTAGCTAATCAGCCGCAAAGCCTAGCTGGCACTCTAGACATTGCATGCAGCCAAAAAGGAGCAAGGTTTGTCTCATTTTGCGATGCCTTCAACCTGCCACTAGTAACCTTTGTGGACACTTCGGGCTTTCAACCTGGCAAGGACTTAGAGTGGCGTGGCATTATTCGTCACGGAGCGCAACTTGCTTTCGCCTACGCCCGTGCCACCGTTGGCCGTGTGAACGTGACCTTGCGTAAATCCTACGGCGGTGCATATATCGTTATGGACTCTCGCTACATGGGTAACGATATTGCTCTAGCTTGGCCTAGCGCTGAAATAGCAGTGATGGGCGCACGCGGTGCGGTAGAAATCTTGCATCGCGGAGCTAACGAGAAAGAGCGCCAGAAACTTGTAGAAAACTACGAAGAGCATTATCTAAATCCTTACATCGCCGCTGAAAGAGGCTCTGTAGATGCAGTTATAGACCCAGCTCATACTCGTGTTGAAGTAGCTGCTGCACTAGAGATTTTAGAATCCAAACGGGAAAGCTTGCCGCGCCGCCGCCATGACAACACCCCTCTATAACATTTTTTCTGCAATGGTCTTGTCTGATGGCGCTCTTCTCGCGGTGCGCCCACAAATTGGGGTAAGGTTAGATGCAATAACACTTCAGTTAGCCAATACAGAACCGGCCTATACGATTGCCTCAGCGCCGATGCAACACAGCTGGTTGTTACATAACAATCCAATCAATACACAAAACGGCCAAAGGAGTCTTGAGTGCCTGAGTCTGTAACTATCACCGACAATCGGACTGGTGAGTCAGTAGAGATTCCAATTATCCAAGGCGGCGTGGATGCATCGCAGTGGAGCAAACTACTACCAAATATTTGGTTCCTAGACCCATCTTTTAGTACCACTGCTGCTACCACCAGCGCAGTCAGCGAGGTAGACGGCGAAAACGGTATTTTGCGCTACAGGGGATACCCCATTGAGCAACTTGCCGCACACTCTACTTACTTGGAGGTGGCCTACCTGTTGTTGCATGGAGAGCTACCTTCGCAACAAGAGTACGACCACTGGGTTCACGACATCACCCACCACACGTTCATTCATGAGCGCTTCCGCAAACGCTTTATGGAGTCTTTCTTGCACGATGCTCACCCAATGGGCATGTTCGTATCCACCATCGCCGCACTGTCTACTTTTTATCCAGAGGCTAAAGACATTGAAGACCCCGAAAATAGGATGCATCAGATTGTGCGTCTCATAGCGAAAGTACCCACTGTGGCTGCTGCTGGCGCAAGGTTTAATTCGGGACTACCGTTCGTGTATCCAGATAACAACCTAGACTTTGCATCCAACTTCTTGTCGATGATGTTCAAAATCGCCGAGCCCACCTATGAATGTCATCCATCTATGCGCAGAGCTTTAGACCTGCTGCTCATAACACATGCCGACCACGGTCAAAACTGCTCTACCAGCACAGCCCGAGTTGTTGGTAGCGCCCACACCGACCCTTACTCTGTGATTGCAGCGGCTGCTTGTGCTCTTTACGGCCCGAGACATGGCGGCGCTAACCAAGCTGTTGTAGAGATGCTTCATCAGATTGGCAGCTACAATAACATTGACCCGTTCATCAAAGCAGTAAAAGCGGGTGAAACTAGATTAATGGGATTTGGGCACCGGGTTTACAAAAATTACGACCCGAGGGCCAAAATCATCAAAGAAGCCGCTCACGAAGTATTCGGTGTGACCGGCTCCAACCCATTGTTAGATATAGCTCTCAAGCTAGAAGAAGTAGCCTTAGACGATGCGTACTTTGTAGATCGCAAACTCTATCCAAATGTGGACTTCTACTCAGGGCTCATCTATCAATCTATGGGTTTTCCAACCGATATGTTCACGGTGCTATTTGCTATAGCACGCACCGCTGGTTGGCTGTCCCACTGGGTAGAGTTGCTGGAACAAAACAGCCGCATTGCTCGGCCTCGACAGGTTTATACCGGTGCTACAGAACGCAACTACGTGCCTATGACCGACCGCTAATCATGCTGGTGTGGATAGACCTGGAGATGACAGGGCTAGACCCTAGCCAAGATGTAATAGTTGCGATTGCTACGCTGATTACTACCGATACCTTAGAATTAGTGGCTGAGGGACCAGAGTTAGTGGTAACAGCACCCACTGAGGCGCTAGCGGCGATGGCGCCTGTGGTTGTAGAAATGCACACCGCTAGTGGCTTGTTGCAAGAAATTCAAAACTCCACTTTGAGCTTGCAAGAAGCAGGCAATATGACTTTGGAGTTTTTGCATTCACATATATCAGAAGTAGGTACCATACCCCTGTGCGGCAATTCCATCGGTATGGACCGTCGCTTTTTAGCGACCCAACTCCCAGAGGTAGATAACTTCTTTCACTACCGTTGTGTAGATGTATCCACCATCAAAGAACTAGCCCGACGCTGGAACCCCCCGACATTCGACAATGCCCCCGACAAAGCAAAAGGACATAGGGCATTAGACGACATCCGTGAAAGCCTTACCGAGTTACGCCACTACAGGCAACACTTCTTTCGCTTAGCTTGACAAATAAAAATCCCTGCACACATCAGCTTACGCTACAAATTCTTAACTCAATTCTAAAAATAAGTTGACAAGCACCCTCGCTAGGTTGTTGAGTAGTAACTATGTTCTTCAGCAGCTACGTCGCAAACGGCTCGTCAGGTCGTTACGCGCGCCTAGAAAAAGCTGCAATGGCTGAATCCATGTTGAATCAAATTGATAGCTGTTTTCAGATGTGTCACATGCCAACCTGTCAATTTGGACATATGACAGCTAGCACTAGGCCTCGGGGAGGATCCTTGTAACACCCACAAGGAAGAAATATCTGCCGAGGCCGCTGGAGAAATCCAGCGGCTTTTTGTTTTTACCGTCTATCTCTACCCACCAAAAGAAAGATCCCCGAAAGGAGAAAAATATGGAGGCACTCCTGTTTGAAAATGCTCCGTGGAGAGCAGAAGCAGCGTGCAACACTGATGATGCCTCGCTTGGGGAAGTTTTCTTCTCCGACGAGCTTCATCACATAGCTCAAGCTAAGGCTCTTTGCGCAGAGTGCCCGGTCATGCTGGAATGTTTAGAAGGTGCTATCGCCCGCCAAGAACCTTGGGGAGTCTGGGGTGGGCAGCTTTTCCGTAACGGCAAAGTGCTGTCTAGCAAGCGGCGGCGAGGTCGGCCTGCTAAGATACCTCGTCCTGAGGATGAGTTTGTGCAGCTGCCAGTACCCGAACACCTGCAAGAAATACTTAAGTCTGCCTAATAGGTGGAGGCATCTTTTTCGCAGGCAGGTGATTGGGGCTGCTTATGTAATGGTTTATGTAATGGTAGCTAGCCTCTTGCGGAGATTGTCCCGACTTTGTTTGTGTTGTGCAGCAGTATTGCTCATCGTTGTCGTCAGCTCTTGTGGATCAGGAGCTGACGACAACGTCCAACCTACCGACATCTCCTTTGAGTTGTTAGATAACAACACAGCTACTTTGGGCGACTATCTAGACCGTCCTTTAGTGCTGAACTTCTTCGCCTCTTGGTGTGCTCCGTGTCGCGCGGAGATGCCGGCATTTGAGTTGCAACACCTGCAAAACTCAAATGTCGCTTTTGTTGGCCTAGCAGTCAACGATACCAAGACGTTAGCCCGTGAACTAGTAGCCGAAACAGGCGTTACCTATCCCACAGGTTTGGATACTAATTCAGCTATCGGCAACGCTTTCGGCCTCATTGGCATGCCAACCACGCTCTATATCAGCCGCGACGGTCAAGTTTTACACCGCCACACTGGTGGTCTCACTGCTGAACAAATTGCAGATCAAATCAGCACATATCTTGACGTAGTAGCCTTTTAGTTGTGTTTGAACTAGACCTTACAGTTCCGTTTGGTGCCGGGCTGGTTGCGGCAGTCAATCCTTGCGGATTTGCTATGCTGCCTGCATATCTGGCCTATTTTTTGGGCATCGGTACAGATCAAGAATCGTTAAGCAGCAGTCGTAGTGTGCTGCGTGGCTTACGGGTGGGGTTCACGCTTACTGCGGGGTTTGTGGCCTTCTTTGGCATCATCGGAGCGCTCACATCTTCGCTTATCTCAACCTCCACAATTACTAGTCGGGGCCCATGGATAACGTTGGTTGTGAGCGGTCTGATGGTGCTTTTAGGTATTGCCATGCTTGTTGGCTTTGAACCGAAAATATCTACTCCAAGATTGTCTAAGGGAGGGGAAAACCGCGGGCTTGTCTCAATTTTCTTGTTTGGTGTGTCGTACGCTGTGGTTTCGCTGGGTTGTGCTAGCCCGGTGTTTTTCGGCAGCGTAAGCGGAGCTTTTAGCAGCGACGGATGGTGGGAAGGCACCATGCGTTTTTTGGCTTACGCCTTAGGGATGGGCTTGGTGATTACCACCCTCACTTTGGGCGTTGCCATGGGGCGGTCAGGGGTAACTGCTCACATGCGCCGCTTGCTGCCCCATATCAACCGCATTTCTGGCGGGTTCTTAGTTGTAGCCGGTGTGGTGCTGGGTTTTTACGGGTGGTGGGAAGTGCAGGTTTTACTGCGCGACGATTTTGATGCCAACAACCCCTTTGTAGAGGCTTCTACGCGGGTGTCTAGCCGCCTTGAGAACTGGATTATTGATGTGGGGGGTAACCGTTTTGGCTTAGCTACGGCTTTTATTGTGCTGAGCTTGCTGCTGTGGCTCTTGCGCCACAACATCGCCCGAACGCCCCTCGCCGCAGCTTCAGGTGTGCTTGCTGTTGGCTACCTGCTAGCTGAGATTTTGCAGTACGAAGGCAACTTAATCTTGCTACCGGTGCTTAGAACTGTTGCGGACATTCCCGTGAGATTAGGCAACTGGTTCACAGATCCTCTGAGATGGCCAGTTTTCTGGGAATTGCTAGCCGCAGCGATAGTTGGGCTCATCCTGTGGTTTCGCTTACGGCCTCACCGCAAAGCTCAATCAGCGATCACCTGATCGCCTCGGACGCGTGCTGTGATTGCATGTACTGTCTAGTGAAAGCACCGAAATCTTGGATACGCGCTGCTTCTACCAACACAGTTTCATCTACCGGCCCTGTGCAGCGGCTTTAGCAATCTGTTTTCCATGAGCTGCGGGTATCTCACCGGTCGCTAACGCATCTAAAGTTTCAGGCACCGCACCAAAGGCAAGCTCTAGTGGTGGTCGCGACATAGTTGATTGTATATGGTTTGGGCTTTGTTCGGGTTGTGGAGTTTTCTGAGCATGTTGTTGATACGGTCTTCGATGATGGCGAGTTTGATTGGGTTGATGTTGGGGTTGGTGTGTTTGGGTAGCGGGCGGCGTAAGATAGGTGTTGGTTTGTTTGTTGGTTGGTCGTTGCCATGGTGAGCGGGGTTCACAAAAGTAAACTTTGATGTCGAGGTTTTTTCTATGTCAGCCCACCGTGTCATTTCCTGGCCTTGGTCTCAGATGAAGGGTTTTTATCATATGTGCAGGTTGCCGGGCTAGTGCTTGGGTGACAGGTGTTAGCAGTGTTAACAGCATCGTAGCTGTCACCTAAACCGACAACTAAGGTTTGACGGCTTTCGCGTTCTGCTAAAGTAGCTATAGCTGAGCGATGGTTTTTGGGTGATAATCAGATCGCCTTGCTAATGACCAGGCTAACCCAGCTATCAGCTTCGCTGGGACGCTCACATATACGCCGCCAATCACCTAAAACACTGCACCTACCCTGCGAACTGCGGCTAGGTGGTTTACACCGCCGCCGAGCGCGAGGCAACAAAACCCAACTTTTTGATAGTAAACCGCTACGGTTAGAAGCATCATAACAAGCCCGGTAAATCGTCTCAGCACAAATCTGATAACCCAAACAACGTAACTCCGCTGCAATAGCGTGAAGCGATAAACGCTCACCAAGCCGATCTTTCACCTGCTAAACAAGTTCACCATCTACAACCAGTTCACACAACCTCGGTCGTAACGCTTTCCCATCAGCCTCATTTTGAGCGGTTTGCGCGCAATAACAACCCTGAGCGCAACGTTTTTTTCTCCCTTACAAACCGTCGCACTACTCCTACCCAAACACAAAGCAACCTCAGCGTTACCTAACCCCTGCTGTAACAACACCTCAAAACATGCGCGCCCCCACACATCCAAACACTGTGCCACAACAAAACCCTCCACCGGTAGATTGCTGAAACATCAAACCGACCATAATGGCCGACCCGTCGCAACCACCGACGGAGTTCACCAAACTATGCACCAGTCTCTACTTCTTTGCGAGCTTGTTAACGAGAGGACTGCAATACTGCTAACCGTAGTGGTTTACCACCAAAATGTTGGGCATTGTTACCCCGTGCTCAGCGGCGGCGTAAACCTCGGGGACGTTGTGAACAGGTTAAACGTTCGGTTTTAGACGATTGGTGTCGTATATGTGAGCGTCCGTTGTGTGTGCAAGACCGTCTCAACAATATGCCCAAAAAACTACACCACTGCAACACAGCCCAAACCATATACAATCAACTATGTCGCTACCACCAATAGGGCTTGCCTCACTATTGGGATAGTGTTTAGGCGTTGGCAAACGCGCTCAGATTTGTTGAAGCAGTGGTGTAGAGAGAGTTATTTTGTTGGATAGAAGCCGGGTGATAGTTTGGTGGGAGCAAGCTCAGTATGTCCCTACAAAAAAGGAGAACCTTAGGGGCTGTTGTTGTGTTTGTGGGTTTGTTGGTGGCAGGTTGGGCAGAGCAGTGTGAGGTTTTCTATGTTGGTTGTGCCGCCGTGTTCCCAGGGCATAATGTGGTGGACTTCGCAGTTTGTGGCGCGTATGCCGCAAGAGGTGCATTGTTTGTCGCGTTTGTATAGGGCTAGTAGTTGGGTTTTAGTGTGTGTTCGGCGGGTACGGCCTAAGTAGAGGGGTTGTGCTTTGTTGTTGAAGATTGCTGGCAGGATGTTGGCTTCACACGCTAGACGGCGGATTGTGTTTATGCTAATTGGGGTGCCGTCTATGAGGTTTGCTGTTTTTAGTTGACCAACGACGGTGTCGTAATCCGCTGTGAGGATAATAGTGGTTTGCTGCGGTATTGGTTCTGTGGTTGCGTCTGTTGTTGTAGGGTTTGCTGTTTGATGTTCGCTTTTAGTTGTGTGGGTGATTAGGTGTACTAACGCATCGGCGTTGCGTTGTTCATAAGAACGTTCTCTGCCGGTTCGGTAGTCTTGTTTGAACATTCGTGTGGTCATGGCGTCTATAGCGGTTCTGATTTTTTCGCCTGCTAGTTGATCTAACTCTGCGTGCAAGATGACCATGTCATCATCACCAGAAAATATTTTCGCGCTGCGACGCTTATGTTGTTGTTCTGTAGGGTTCAAACCTTGTGCTGTAAGACGTTTCGTTTCCCACTGTTGCACAGTGTTTTTGAAAACATCACAGGTTTGCTGCACGCCTAAAGCCAACAAATCTAGTTGTTCTTCGCTGCTCATTGGTGCTCTACTATGCGAAGCAGCTATTAGCTCAGCGTGGTCTTGGGTGATCCAACCGTCTTTAGCTGCCCGCACCACATCACCCATAGAAGCTAAGCCTTTCACGGTACGCGCTTGACGACGTGTTTTATAAGCAGGCAGACCGAACTGTTTACAAACAGACATCACAGCTTCATCACCTTCCAACTCGCCTAACCGAACCAACACCGCATTCAAATAGCTCTCAGCGTGTTGGCGCACATCGTTAACCTGCAAAGCTAACTTAACAAGTTCACCAGCATCACAATCAGAAAAATCGTCGAAACCAAACCCGTCAACACTAAAACCAGTATTAACAGGTGACCCATCTAAAACATTGGAATTACTTTGAGAACTATTACATAAACTCATAAATATGAGTATACCAACATAATATGACAATACCTACTAAAAACATAAGAAAATATGAAAATAAAAAAGATATTCTATAATGATTCAAGTCAAGTGAACTCCATTAGTGGTCACAACGGATCGGCCACACTGGTCGGTCTGAAGTAACAGCGGCCAACCAAGAGACGGTTTTATCATGGCACAACATTTAAATATATGGACGCGCGCACGTTTTGAAGTGTTGTCGCAACAGGGGTTACCCAACGCTGAAATTGCCGCACAATCACTATTACCCCCAAACCAGCACTTGTGTGATTCTCAACACAACAGTCTTGTCTTCACTGCGCCATGCGAGCCAATGAGAGCGAAACAGACTTGCCCGTAGTAGACCGCTTCCCGACCTCATCCAACAAGCTGGACGCTATCAGCGAGTCTGCCGCCTTCGCAGGCAGAGTAACCATAGCAGAATCAAATGCCCCTTGAATGCGTTCGGACAAATCTGCCATCCGTTCTGCCGCTTCTAAACGGCCGATGCCAAGATGATCGGCTGTTAGTCCCCATGCCGAACCTCTGTCCGCTTTCCGCAAGGTGTATTCTTTTCCAACTTTCATCGCCATTTTAAGCTTCGGAACATAGAACTGTCGCCCTTGCCTATTCCTATACGGCAGGATTGAACACAAATCATATAAAGGGGCAAGCCTAACCTGTTCTGCAGTGATGAGAAGGCTGTAGTTCTTAGCGTGCCCGTCAGTGTTCACGATTAGCCAGCTGTAAACGAGGCCATCAAAGAAACGGCGCACGTCAGATTCTGGATCGCTAGAACATCGCCGCAATAGTGCTGCTATATCAGTCGGAGTGGGCCCACCGTCAGACTGATACTTCCTCAACGGTGGAATACCAAGAGCTTGGCACATGTCTTCTTGGTGTATTCGCTGCCAGCTGCCATCCTGCAAGCGGACGCGGTCGTATCGGGAGACAACCAATGCCCGCTCTTTACCAAAATAAGAGCATTCTGTAGCAACAGCCTGAATGCCGAGATTGCGGGCAGCCTGCTGGCAAAGATGCTCTACGATATCTAGATCGGGAAACCGCTCAGGAGCGGGTTTCAAAATATGCGTTGTGCAGGCTTCTCCTGCAGGCAACGACCACTGCCCACCCTCAAACCGCAACGCCGTTTTGGCTTGAGCACCGCCAAGGCTGAACGCTGTCTCCCAGCGGTCTTCGTTCCACGCTGCCGCATCTAAACGAAGACGCGCAATGATGCTACCCACATCAGACTCTGCAAGCAGGCTGATATAGGTACCTCTGGAAAACATATCTGCGGTTTCTCCCACACAGCAGAACTGGACTGCTCCTGCACAGTCACGACCTACAGGTGTTCCAAGCAAATCAGACGGCCTAGTCGAATAGACACCATAGTCGGTAGCCCACCTCTTCCGCACTTCTTCGTTGTCAGCAAGCAAACCGTCCAACCACGCGTCCACCGCGTGCGGAAGCGAGTCAAGCGGAAAACCTGTAGACAGCGGCACTAGCGAACAGCGGGCAAGATATTCGCTGCTATAGGTGAAAACCGCTTGCCCACTCTTAGTGTCTGAGACGAGTCCTGCCCGTTCTCCGTGGATGAACACTGCCAGATCAGCCATCATCCATAATCGCTTCTAAATGATCCTCAAGCCTGAATCTGCTGTGATCTACGGGATGTACTGCCATTTCACAGTCCAGGCTCCGCAGCAAAGCTATCAGCGTCGAAGCTTTAGGGTCGGTCTTAGCCGATTCAATAGCAGATATTTGCGGTCGGGCTACACCTGACTTCTCAGACAACTCAACTTGAGTCCAACCGAGTTCTTTACGCGCTTGTCTAATAGCTTGCCCAAGCCGTGGACCCGTGGTAATAGCACAAGTAGCGCGGCGAACCGGCCAATCTGCACTCTTCAACCTATTTTTTGTAGCCTTCACACTACAAGCATAACAAATCAACAAAATGTCGCCCGCAGCACACCAAAACAGTCTCCCAGACAAACAGCCGTCGCGAAGACGCATGCTGATATAGCATGGCTCTAAGTAACGACTTCACCGAACACTACAGCTAGTGCCTCCAAATTGTGGCCATAAACTAGCCTACAACTACACTGCAAGTAGCGGGGCGGCGGCCAGTACACGCCTCCTTGACGTATCGCAGGTACGGAGACGGCTCAGTGCTGCGGTCGCCGTAGCGTGTTCGCCGGTTCTCAGCCCGAGTCAGCAACAGCATCCGGGATGCTCTGGTCGCAGCGACGTAGAAGGTCTGTAGTTCGGCTTGCATAGCATCGGTCGATTCCGCTCGAAAATCAGGAAACTGTCCATTGTTCATGCCAGCTATCGCAACCGCCTTGAATTCGCGTCCTTGCGCCTTGTGTACTGTCAGCACTCGGATTCCGCTGCCGAGATCGCGTGCTTGTGCATGACTGTCGATGTGCAGGGCAAACCGTGTCCACGAGCGCTCTCGCACGGGCGTGATCTCTTTGAATTCGCTCCACGAACGCTGAAGGAGTTCCCGGTCTGCCGACCAGCAGGCCAGCACCGCGTCGCTCTCGTTCTCAGCCGGGCTGCAGCCCTCCAGCACTTCCATGAAGTGCATCAGCGACTCGACAGCCAGCAACGGGGTCAGCGCCTCAGCGCCGGAGACCCTCGCACCGCGCAGCGACGCTTCGGTTGCAGCGCCTACAGCCAAACCTTCAGCAGTGGATTCCGTTGGCAGTTCGATGCTGAAGTCCCGCCGGAGACTGCCCACAGCCTCCGTGCGATGGCGGTCGCTCCTTGACTTCAGCAACAGATAGGTGATCTTGCCAATGTCAGAAGACATGTAGTCGTTAATGCTGTGCGCTCGGGCGACTTCATGACCGTTGCGCGTAAGGGTCTCGGCAACCGTGCTCAGTGCTGCAGCGTGCCGGGCAAGCACCGCGATCTCCTCAGGCCTCACCCGGCAGGATTCGTTCTCCATGAATGCATCAGTCGGCAGGCCTTCGGCGAGCAGGTTGGCAGCCCATTCGGCAATGAACTCGGCCTCCGCCGACTCGTTCGGGAATTTGCGCATGTACAAGACGCCTGTGGCTGTAAGGGCGGCGGCACCGTTTCTTCGACGCTGTGTGTCACGTCCGAGTTCGCTGGCCAGCAACTCTTCCAAGCATGACAGGCGCTGCGACGAGCGAAAGTTTTTCGAAAGAACGACCTTCTGTGCTCCGAAATCGGTCGCGAAGCTCTCCATATGCTTGTTGTCACCGCCGGCGAAGCCCGTGACGAGCTGATTTGGATCGCCAAGCAGCGTCGTAGCTATGCGTGGTGCGTCCGATTCGGGGTGCCGACCGATCAGAGCGAGAAGCAGGTCGTACTGCTGCTGCGTGAGATTCTGGGCTTCGTCCACAAGAACAAGTCCGTAGACATTGCGCATCATCTCGGCCACTGCGCTGATGCTGAGCACCTCAGTCGACTTGGCGATCATCTCGTTGAAGTCGACAGCGCCTTGGTACGCCAACGCGTTGCTCCATGCGGCGAGTTGCGCATGAGCAGTTCCTTTTGCTCGTGCCAGATCGAGTTCGCGAAACAGGGTCGACGCATCATCACCAGACCATGAGGGCTCGTACGCAACAAGAAGCTCGGCGCGGTCTTCGTCATTGTTGATGAGCGTGAAATCCAGCGGTAAACCCACATGGCTTCCGTGAACGCTCAGGATCGAATGAGCGAATCCGTGAACGGTGTCGGCCGTAACGCGGTCGGCTGCACTGCCGAGGCGTTGCCGGAGCCGAGATTTGAACTCCTCGGCTGCTCTTGTGGTGTAGGTGACTACGAGCATGCGTGCATATTTGTTCGCCGGGTCACTAATGAAGCGTTCGGCCCGCCTGACAAGCACTTCGGTCTTGCCGGTGCCCGCCGGGGACGTCACCACGAGTGCTGGCGCGGGCGAGTCAACGGCACGCTGCTGCTCAGCAGTCAGGTCGAACCCGTAGGCCGAGCCACCGTCCGTCACCGTCATGCCGCTGTCTCTTCCCATGCAGAGTCACCGCCGAGCTTCGTCCGAAGAATCTCAACAAGCTTCAGCAGCGGTTCCGTCCATTCGCTGCCGTCGCCGTAAGGGTGACGTTCGATGAATTCCGAAGCGAGGGGTGCGCCGATGCTACCCTTGAGCTTCTTCATGGCATCAAGAAGCTCTTCGGGTTTCTGAACCAAAATGTTCAGCGCCCCACAAGCGGCGATGCAGGCATCAGGGGCAGCGTCGATCATCATGCGCTCGATCGCTGCACCTTGTTCTGAACCATCTGCGTCTATGCCGCTGGAACCGCTCCACACAACTTCGGACGACTCGTCCAACTTCCTGTCATTGAGCAGTTTCTCCACAGCCTGCCTTCCCGCACTGTCGTTGTCAGCTAAGACCACAAGCGGAATTCCCACATGGCGCGCGAACTTGATGACAGGTTCTACGAAATCGGACTTCATGCCTGCGGAGTCGATGACCGATATGCCATGCGCCAGCGGCCCCAAAGCCTCCCGCAAAACCGGCGGGAGGAAGGCACGCTCCGTTGCCCCATCACCGATGACCACGGCTCGTGCAAACAAAAGTTCACCGAATGGACGCTCCACCGAGCGAGTCAGCTTCTCCATCTCGCTCGCATAGAGTTCCGGCCGCTTAGTGCGGAGCACATCGCGGTCATTTGTCTTGGCGGGGCCGAAATCGATGGCCTTATGAGTCCCTGCACTGTCTCGTCGGACAAGCCGCAGCGACGCTGGCGCCACCGCAGTCGCCAGCAGTGGGGAGTGTGTAGTCGCCACTGCCTGACGACTGCCTTTCGAGAGCAGACTCGCGACTTCGACGATGGCGTGCGGGTGCAGGTGCGACTCCGGCTCTTCGACGAGTGTCACAGGATGCGGGCGAATGTCACCGCCGTCGATCCCCAAAGTCTGACCATAGAAGATGTCTTGCGCCAGCAACGACGCCAAGCTGCGAACTCCCGAACCGTGCAGCCTCGATGCCAGAGGCTCGGCATCGGGACCAAAACTCACGCCCACACTTCTTGCAAGTTCCTCCAAAGTCCGCGGCACCGGGTCGACACGAGCATCACCGATCGCATCGACGTATCGATCCAGCGAATTCAACGATTCGCGGAGCGTGCCGAGCGTGGTACTGTGCTGCAGGATTGCTTCGCCGAGTTGCCTCAGTTCCTGTTCGAGTGCATTCCGCTGAGACTCAGACACTTGGAGGTCGTTCAATATCCGGCGGATCGCTGTCCCTTGTTGGCGCAGCTCTGCATCGAGATCGCGGCGTGTGTCAACGAGTTCGGCATAGACGAGACTGCGTGCCGCTCTAGGAAGCGGCATCGTCGTTTCCTGCCATTTGTCAGCGTTCGCGTCGTATCCGAGCAAAACGGAATCAGATCGGGCACCGCTGCCGTCGCTGACTGACGCTATCTTGGTGCGCCACGCGTAACGCTGGTGGATCGGGTTGCTCGACACCAACGCGATACCGTCGCCAAGGAGTTGTTCCAGCGAGCCGCCAAATGTCTGATTGATCGGTTCGGCGGCACCAGCGTCCGCCTTCTGGCGGCTATCGGTACCGGGGTCGGGCGGACGTGGCGCAATCACCACATCGATCTCTGCCGACTCTGCCGGATCGTCGGATCCGACCGTCAGATCATCCCGCTCGACTCGCACACCGCCGACAGCGATATGCAATGCCCTCAGAATCCGTGACTTGCCCGCATTGTTGCGTCCGACCAGCAGCGTCAAGGTCGGGTTCAGGTCAACTGCTAAGTGCCGAATGCCCTTGAAGTTGTGCAGCACGACACGCTCAACAAAAAGACCTGCGTGAGACCCTGCTCGGATCGCCTCATCGCCCACAGGACTAGGCTACCTCAAGTTGGATCGGGATCGGCTACATGGAGGAAAGCGCTGACGGTCTGAGGACACCGTGTCCCCACCGGCACCAAACAGCCATCAGCAAAACACCCACCAACCCTAGTTGTAATGTCCATGGGACGTTGCTGACGGTTTGGGTGGTGTAAAAACGCCAACAAACAGCCAGAGAGGTTTGCAGCCAAACAGGGCAGACAGACTTGCAGTTAACTTTGTGTGGGCTAATCGTTAGTTGGAGGCTAATGGTTGTTCGGTTAGTCGTTGTATTTGATGGTGATGATGGCGGTGCCGCTGCCGATGGTGGCGGTGGTGAGTTGTCGTTGTCTATAACATTGACCGTTGCGGTGGCAGCAGAACTATCGGGCCTATAACCGGTGCCGTCGGTGACCGTAGCGGTGACCGAACCATCTGCTTCGTCGGTGCTGTCATCGGTGGTAGCGACAGTGAGCGTGGCAGTGCCACTTGTGAAAACCGTCACCGTACGCGGTGGAATACCAAAAGCTTGGCACATGTCTTCTTGGTGTACTCGCTGCCAGCTGCCGTCCTGCAAGCGGGCGCGGTCGTATCGGGAGACAACCAATGCCCGCTCTTAGTGTCTGAGACGAGTCCTGCCCGTTCTCCATGGATGAACACCGCCAGATCAGCTCTACACTCTTCAACTTATTTTTTGTAGCCTTCACACTACAAGCATAACAAATCAACAAAATGTCGCCCGCAGCACACCAAACCGGGCTCCAAAACAAACAACCGCCGCCAAAGCGCACAATGATACAGCATAGCTCAAGTAACGACTTCGCTTTCTATTGATAGTTATTTTTTAAAATAAGTATCATTCAGTGAAACTTATATCATACAATAAGTATCATCAGCACAGAAAGAGTTTACGTATGCCAGCACCACATCGGGCAGATTTGCAGCAAGTTATCTTAGAGCAGAACCCTTGGCGACGCTTAGGCCAAGTTCCGCGATCTTTAGCCCCTGAGGTAGAACGACCTCTAGCTCGTCACTTATGGCAGCGTCTTCTCAACAACAAACCGCGACGCTATCAACTCATCTTAGGTCCTCGTAGAGTAGGCAAAACTACTGCCTTATATCAAACAGTAGCACGGCTTCTAAACAACGGAGTTGATTCATCACGGATCTGGTGGCTCCGCTTGGATCACCCCGTTCTACTTCGCCAAGAACTCGGTTCACTGGTTCGCTTGGTCTTAGAAGCCAGCGGAGCAAATCACAACAATCCAGTGTTTTTAATGCTAGATGAACTTATTTATGCAGAATCTTGGGACATCTGGCTAAAAACATTCTACGACGAACAATGGCCTGTAAAGATAGCTGCTACCTCTAGCGCTGCGGCTGCTTTGCATCAGGGGCGCCTAGAAAGTGGTGTGGGACGCTGGGAAGAACAGCACATGATGCCCTATTCATTTACAGAGTTTCTGGATCTAGTTGCGGACAGTAATTCGATAGAGTGGGCAAGATTTGCCAAACAAACCCTTGCCGACACAGTTACCGCAATACCAGCCGAACTCCAGCAATTTACAGGCTTAACCGATGTACGGCGACGCCTCTTGATGACCGGCGGGTTCCCTGAACTACTCCGCTTAGCTGCGGCTACCTCAGATGCAAGTTACGAATACACAGAAACAGATATGCTGTTGTACTCACAGCAAGTGTTGCGATCAGACGCAGTGGAGCGAGTCCTTTACAAAGACGTCCCACAGTCTTTTGGGGTAGACAACCCAATGCTGCTAGAGCGAATGCTGTACGTAATAGCCGACCAAATAGCCGGATTAGTTTCGGCTAAGAACATAAGCAACGATCTTGGTATATCGGTGCCAACAGTGGAGCGCTACCTGACTTATTTGGAAAATGCTTTTTTAATCTTTATGCTGCCCAACTATTCAGGCTCTGAATCGGCAAAACAACGTAGGGGCAGAAAGGTGTATTTTGTTGATGGAGCTGTCCGCAATGCAGCCCTACAGCGGGGGATAGCTGTGCTAAATAACCCTGATGACATGGGGCACCTGTTAGAGAACCTTGTGGCTGCAAGCCTGCATATTCTGGCCGTCCATGCTGGTAGCAGCTTGTATCACTACAGAGATGGAAAACAAGAAGTTGACCTAATCTATAACGAGCCCCAAAACCCAATGGCATTCGAAATAGCTTCATCTGCTAGTCACAGCCGTAATGGACTAGAAGCCCTCACCGCCCGCCATACAAGATTCTCAGGACGTAGTTATCTGGTAGCCCCTGATGTTGATATGATTCCAGCAAAATCTGCCAAAAATGGCATCGGCAGCCTCCCGCTAAACTCACTCCTGCTCGCAGTTGGTGCTCAAACACATCAAACAATGCTGCACCGCTTAGGAGTCCACTTACCCCACCCATCAAAACAGCCTAATAGAAGAAAATATTGAAGCTATATTTTAAATGTGGACAGGCCCTCAAGTTCCCCAAATACAGAACAATCAGCATCAGCACACACAGTAAGCACAGCCCAAACCAAACATTCGCGCCGCTGGCCTATAACCATTGCGGTTACTGTCGCTCTGGTCGCTGCTGGAATCGGTGTTTGGGTGCTGTTAGGTCGCGGCGAGTCTGATAGAGAGATACTCGTCACCAGCCCTACAGGCAGATCCACCGGAACGGTACTCGAATGGACCGAAATCGATCCAAACCTAGGCGGCTACGAAACCTCGGGGATCTTCCAATCCCTCGGAAACGGACGCATCCTGATGCAGGCATACAATTTGGAAAGCAGCACAGGGGAATCTGGCTTGCAGTTCTTGACAACCGAGAATGGCATCGATTGGTCTGAAGTACCACTTCCAACCGAACTCTGGTTACCTCAACTCGCCTTTTCCGGCGATCGCTGGCTAATAGCGGGATACGACTTCGCAAAGAACCCCTTATCGGCGAATCCAGAAACCGCAGAAGATGCAAGCTCAGTTCTAAAAGGTTATCGTGCCTTTTACTCCGACGATGAGGGAGCAAATTGGAGTGAAATAGAGTTCGACTTTTCATCAAGCTCGATACAAGTACCACCTACCTACGACACTGTTCCCTACTACATCACAGCAGCATTGACCACAAATGAACAGATGGTGATCGTTCTACAAGGCGATGAAACGCAAACAAGTGACGGATCCAGCTCCAACGATGAAATACCTGACACATCGCAGGAAAACACCGAAGACAATCCCATAGCTCGGATATTTGCCAGCGATGGTGGCGCTCTTGAACAGGTCGCAGAATATAGCGGTTTTATCTATGGCAATGCCCTATTTGGCACTGCCACTGCTAATGCTGGCTTCTCTTTACAACTATACGTACCTGACGACACCGCGCAAGCATCTGAGCAACTCATTACCCTGCACTCTAGCGATGGCCGTACATGGCATACGAGCGAAAATCTCAACTCATCATTATTGCAACTATCCCAAACGCCTGGCTCTAACGGTTCTCTGTGGAGAACTGACTGGTTAGACAGCGGGTACGGCTTACGGCAAGTAGATCAGGACGGTGCATTGATAACCGAGGTTGCTTTCGACAATGCGATCCCATCCCAAATATCTGCCGGGCCTTCTGGACTACTTGTCAACGTAGTAGCTGGTACTGATAGAGAGCTCTTCGCCATCGGCGACCAGCAAATAACCAAGAACGGCTACACGCTAAGACTCAACCAACCAGAGGGTGGCTTCACCTTCTGGGATCCGTCAACAAACACTGCTATCTATGAGTGCGGGCCAGAAGCGCTTTGGGCCCGCAGAATCTCCGCTATGGCTGATTGCCAGTTCACGTATCCTGAAACTGACAATGCTGAACCTGACGCGAAAGTCATCGTATTCGAAGACCGACAAACCGGTGCAGAGCTAGCCTCGTTCACACGTGGCGAACTAACTCCCGCTTTCCCTCTCTGGGTTATCACCGGTCTGGAAATCGACAGCCCAAAAGACGAAGAGCAATTTCTGGGATGGTCGGCCGACGGTACTAAATGGGGGTGGCAAACTCCCACAGATGCATTTGGGATAAACCTGTCCAACGCGCAAGATTCAATAATCTGGCTAGCCGTCGGCAACGGGTTTGCGCTTGCCCGCGTTCAGCAATTCTCAGATGACCCGCTTACCCAAGACCGCTGGTTCATCACTCAAGTACAACCACAATAAAATACACAGCGAGAAAATACACAGCGAGTTGCAGCGTAGCAAAGACCTGCTTAGAGAGTGTCTCGGCCTAGATAGGGTTGTAGAGGCACAGGCACAGCTACGGTGCCATCAGGTTGGCGATAAGACTCAACCAAAGCAGCCCACACGCGCGGCACTGCTAAAGCC
Organism: Candidatus Poriferisocius sp.; assembly: GCA_965221865.1. Lineage (GTDB taxonomy): Bacteria > Actinomycetota > Acidimicrobiia > Acidimicrobiales > Bin134 > Poriferisocius. The sequence goes on along the minus strand of OZ244918.1, from coordinate 2,087,185 downwards.
GAACCGTTCAGAGTGTGCAGATAGCGAGTGCGGGTGTTGTCTGCAGGTCTATAGCGCAGGTTGGCGCGGCGAGCTTGATAATCGGAATACCACGACACCGAAGATACCTCTAACCATTGATCGGCACCCGGAGCGTATACTTCCACATCCCAAGACCGATGATGAGCCAACCCCAAATCGCCAGCACAAATATCCACAATGCGATAGGTCAAACCTAAATCTGCAATAGCACCCTCAGCCCGCTCCAAAATCTCTGCATGAACTGCTGGAGCTTGTTCAGCAGTGGCATAAGCCAATATCTCCACCTTGTCAAACTCATGTACTCGCAGCAAGCCACGGGTTTCACGTCCAGCAGCTCCCGCTTCACGGCGATAACAAGATGTGTGAGCCATCATCCGCATTGGCAAATCACCCTCATCCAATATCTCCCCTGAAGCTAACGAGGTAAGCGGCACCTCAGCTGTAGGAATACCCCAAAGATCATCACGCTCCAACCAATACGCATCCTCAGCAAACTTAGGTAACTGCCCTGTACCGATCATCACATCGGTGTGAACAAGGGTAGGCGGACGTATCTCCTCATAGCTATCAGCGTTGCGATTCAACCCGAACTGCACCAAAGCTCGCGCTAAAGACGCACCTGGACCCCGCAACATCGCAAACATAGAGCCCGACAGCTTGGCAGCACGTTCCATATCCAACCAACCCGCCTCCACAGCAAACTCCCAATGAGGCACTCGTTGATGCGGGCCGTAAGAACCAGGCTCTGGACCTTGTGTCCGCAACACTGGGTTATCTGCTTCGCTGCTACCATCAGGCACATCCAACGAAGGCAAATTAGGAATTTGCAGCAAAAGCTGACGCACTTGTTCTGCTAATGCTTCAGCTTTTTCAGCTAGTGATTTTTCTTGCTCACCACACTGCCGACTCTCTACAGCCACAGCCTCAGCCTGTGAATGCTGACCTTGCCGTTTAAGTTGACCGACCTGTCGCGATAGCTGCTTAACCATGTGGCGCATCTCATCACGCTGTGCAATGAGACTGCGATTTTGTGCATCTAAAGCTGCTAGCAGCTCTAGCTCGGCTAAATCGTCACCACGACGCTCTAAAGCAGCGCGCACCGTCTCATAATCGTTGCGTAACAGACGCAGGTCGATCATCGAGGCTGGCCAGCAGCTTGACTTCCATTCGAGGACATCACTGGGCTTCTAGCCTCAAAAGTTTGGCTAGAAACCAAGCTATTATCAGCGGTTGACACCAACTGCATTGCAGTGTCGGCACGATGCTGGCGGTTAGCCCAAACAAAATACAAAACCCCAATCCAAGCCCACAAATACATGCCCCCCACCAGCTTCATAATGAGGCCAGCAGCCTGCTGATCGGCTATCACACCAATACCCCAAAGCCGCACCTGATGGTCATACGCGGAGTACAGCGGACTCTGCGCAAAGGTCAAAAAACCACCTGGCACAGTAGGTACCACCGACATCAAAAATAAATGAATCATCTTCCCTGGTGGGCTTATGTGCAGTTCTTGAATAGGACCACACACTGGCAACCACATCACCAACGCTCCCCCGAACAACAACAAATGCAGAAAATAATGCAAAGCCCCGCTTTCAACTGAGGTATTCACCACCCAGGGAATGTGGCTTACTGCTACCAAAACATTAAACAACACCCCCGCAAAAACTGGACGAGCTAAACGGCGCACCCATATCCCCACACTGCCGTCACCGCTCAACATCAAACGTGCTAACCACTCGGGCATAGCCGCCCACAACAACGGGGGGACCACAAAAGTAATTAGCAAATGTTGGATCATGTGTACCGAATACAAGTACTCCTCGGAAATGTCATGCATGGGCCAGTCGCTTGCGAACCAAAGCATCACCATTGCACCTAAAAACGCTGCAACATTGCGGCGCGTAAAAGCAGGTTCTCCTAACGGAGCAGCTTTAGGGGCGACCACTTTGGCGGCATACCAAGCCATAACTGCAGCAGCCAACAAAATAATCCACACCTCAGTGTGAGGCTGATAACGCCAAATATCAGAATCAGCAGCGACAACCATATCTAGCTCCAATGGCTCTGTAGGTACTAGATGAGATAGCAAATCTTTACCAGCTGCAATCTCTACCAGTATCGGAAGGCGGTGAGCATCACCATATATATCACCATGGCCAGCACAAGCCCGAAAACAAACAATTTCCAAAATATCGGCGAATCAAACTTCAAATGCATAAAAAAAGCTGCTACTAACAAGAACTTCAACACCATCATGGCCACTAACATGATGACAAGGGCTGTATCGCTCCAACCATGAACCGACTCAAAATAAGTAAAAACCTCAAAAGCTGTCAGCAATGCTAAGGCGATAGCCACCTTCACATACAGCCAATCGCTGAGATGAGCGTGGCTTGTTTCTGCTTCTACGTTTTGGGAAGGCTCTGATGTTTCGACTGTTTCAGAAGTGGTGGTAACCATAGGTTTTCCTATTGCGGGAAAAGGTAAACAATTGTGAAGATCACAATCCAAACAATATCTACGAAATGCCAATATAAGCCGACAATTTCTACTGTTTCGGCTCTTTCTTTAGGCAAGTTGCCTCGCAGTGAAATCACATAAAGCGACATCAACATGGTAATGCCAATGGCAACGTGAGCACCGTGAAAACCGGTGAGGGCATAAAACGCAGACCCAAACAAGTTGGTAGTAAAACCAAGCCCTTCGTTATAAAAAGCAGTGAACTCATACACCTGCCCAGCCAAAAAAACAGCACCGAGGGCTGCGGTTGTAGCTAACCAAATTCGGTTGCCACGTAAATCCCCCCGAGTAATAGCTGAAACTGCAAAAACCATAGTAAGCGAACTCATCAGCAACACAAAAGAGCTAACCGAGGTAAAAGGAATATCGAAAACATCGCTCGGACCAATATCAGTGGGTCTAATACGATCCTTGTTGAACATATAGGTGGACAAAAGCCCGCCAAATAACAAGCACTCCGACCCTAAAAACACCCACATGGCCAGCTTTTCATTGGATAGGCCAGTGCTAAAATGATGCTCTGCTTCTACAACAGTGGATTTAGATACCTCTAATGCAAGCGCCTCATTTGGCAACATCTCATCTGCCACGGTTTCGGCATCTTTAGCTTGAATTTCTGTAGCACCCCGATCGGTGGTCATAGTGTCAGCCAACGGTTACAACCTCTTTCTCTGCTTGCTGTGCCAAATCTGCCTGCGAAGCCTCGGCTGCTACACCGTTGCTGGAATTGCCTCCACCAGAATCAGTGCCATCGTCATCACCTGTAGCGCCGTCATCATGGGTATTACCATGTCCGTGAGCATTATCAGGATCATCTGCTGGCTCAAGACACCAGCCGTACAACGAACCAACCAGCAACACCAAACCAACTGCTGCTATCCACAAGTTGAATATCAACCCGTAGCCCACCAGCATAATTCCGCCAGCTAACAGCAAAGGCCAGTAGGAAGGAGAAGGCAGATGAACGTTGGTATTGCTCCCATCATGTGCTATCTCTTCAGCTTTAGCAGCCCGCACAATTCGACCATTCTCATCACGTCCATACTTGCGATGCCAAAAATCATCAAAGCGCTTTACTTCAATATCTGAATCAAAGTTATGTTCGGGAGCAGGTGAGGCCGTCATCCACTCCAACCCACGAGCATCCCACGGGTCAGGGCCAACATTAGGCTTACCAGCTTTGCGCCAGCTGCGCGTGCTCGCGAACACATTCCACAAGAACATAGCAACGCCCACAGCAATCACAAACGAACCAATGGTTGCCACCATATTCCAAAACGCAAACCCTTCATCGGCGCGATAGGTAGCGATGCGGCGTGACATGCCTTGTAATCCCAAAATGTGCATAGGGCCAAAAGTAAAATTAAATCCGATCAGCATTACCCAAAAGCTAGCTTTCCCCCATGCTTCATTAAGTTTGTAACCAAAAGCCTTAGGCCACCAGAAATAAAATCCCCCAAACAACCCAAGCAGAGCACCACCAAAAATCACATAATGAAAATGAGCCACAATGTAATAAGTATCGGTCTGTTGAGTATCAGCAGGGGCAATCGAGTGAGTAACACCCGACAAACCGCCAATGGTAAACATTGACACCACACCCACTGCATACAACATGGGCGTTGTAAATCGCAGCCGCCCGCGATACATGGTGGCCAACCAATTCAAAATCTTCACCCCTGTGGGTACAGCAATGAACATAGTCGACACTGAAAACGCGGCTACAGAAAGCGGGCCCATACCAGAGGTAAACATGTGATGAGCCCACACACCCCAGCCCATAAACCCGATAGCAACACCTGAAGCCACCATAAAGTGGTAGCCAAAGATGGGCTTACGGGAAAAGGTGGGAATAATCTCTGAGACGATTCCAAAAGCAGGCAGCACCAAAATATAAACCTCTGGGTGTCCAAATATCCAAAACAAATGCTGCCACAACAGCGGGTCGGCCCCGGCCGCAACATTGAAAAAGTTAGCCCCCCACAGCCGATCAAACATCAACAAAAACAAAGCCACAGTTATCACAGGCAGTGCAAACAACAACAAGAACTGTGTGATCAACAGCATCCAAGTAAGCACCGACATTCGAAACAAGCTCATGCCTTTGGCACGCATGTTAAGCACGGTCACTATTAAATTAATGGCGCTCACCAAAGATGCGATACCTGTGATTTGTAAACCTAAAGCATAAAAGTCCACCCCTTTATGTGGCGAAAACAACACACCGCTGTTAGGGGCGTAATTAAACCAGCCCGCATCAGGCACGTTCTGAAACCAGCCGCCAATAAAAATCGAAGAAGTTAACAGCACACCACCCGCCAAAAAACACCAAAAGCTAAAAGCGTTGAGGCGCGGAAACGCTACATCTCGAGCACCTATCTGCAAAGGTAACAAATAGTTAGCAAAAGCTGCAGCCATAGGCATGATCACCAAGAACACCATCGTGACACCGTGTATAGTGAACACCCCGTTGTAAGTGCCCGCCCCGATAACCGAACCGTTGGGCGTAGCAAGCTGCAAACGTATAAATAAAGCCTCGGCACCGCCTACCAAAAAGAAAAACAGCGCAGCTGCACCATACATAATGCCAATGCGCTTGTGATCCACTGTGAAAAACCAGCTTCGCCACCCTTGGCTACCTTGCGGGCGCCCAAATATCCCCAAAGGACGAGCTACTAAGCTAGGGCCTGAGGGTAAAGCCAGCTTTTCTTCAGATGTGGTGATGGTTCGTTGGGTAATGCTCATTTATCGTCAATCCAGTGTGGACATAAATGCCACAACATTGTCAATATCTTGCGGGCTCAAGCTGGTACGAGCAGGCATGCCTCGCAACTCATCTGCGGCGGCAGGTTTACGTTCAGGAGCATTGTAAATCCATGCTTCTAGCTCACCACGATTCAAAATCCCGCTTTCAGGCAAATCCAAATATGGCAGATGATTACCCGCATTTAGATAAAGGTCGTACCACGCGCCTGCAAACGTACCTCGAGTCATCATATGCGTAAGGTTAGGTGCAGCACCCGAAACCAACGTATCTTGACCGAGGTAAGCTCCAGCACTATTTACTGTGCCGTTTTCTTGGTAAATGTCCCAAGTGTCGGGCTCTGTACTTGTGCCTCCCCTGTTTGCTGGCGTAGTCACACCGTTAACCACATGACAGCTAGCACACTGCTGGCTAAACACTTGCCAACCCTCATAAGCAGCCGTACCCTCTACAGGCACTTCTGCAGGACGTATCTGATTATCACGCCACGCCGCAAACTCCTCTTTAGGCAGAACTACAGCCACCATCTTCATGTAGCCGTGCGATAAACCGCAAAACTCGGTGCATTGGCCTCTAAACCGCCCTACTTGTTCTGATTGGATAATCCAATCATGAGAGCGGCCGGGCACCGCATCTCGCTTGCCGTTCAACTTGGGAATCCAAAACGAGTGGATCACATCACGAGACTTAATGTCTAGCGGCACGTCTACCCCTACCGGCATTACCAACTCATTAGCAGTAACAATATCGGGAGGCGTGGAAGTGTTACCGTCTAAGTGGTACTGATACTCCCACCACCACTGCTGACCTACCACAGTAACAACCATCTCATCGTCTGATGCTTCTACATCGTCTAAAGCAAACAGCGTTATCAAAGTAAACACCGATATCACAGCCAGCAAAACAGCAGGGGCTACTGTCCACCCAATCTCTAGACGGTTGTTACCATGAGTCTGCTCTGGGAACTCATCGTCTTCGTAAAAGCCAAACTCCCCCTCGCCAGTTTCAGACCCTGATACTCGATAACGCCACCAAAGCGCTAACACACCGCCTTGCACCAAGAAAAGGACAACCCCAGCAATGATGAATATGGGGTTAATCAGCGCAGCTATGTCGCGACCTTGGCGACCTACCGGCGACAAAGTTGACAAAGGATGAGTGTCGTCCACCAGTATAGCTACCACAATCAAAGCGATAGCTCCGGCAACTATTAGCAAGCTAGATAGCCAAACTAGTCCTTTTAAATGCTTTTGCAACTCACGCTCTCTTCCATTACTCCCCAGCTCCATGATCTTCGGAATGCTCGCCGTGGTCTCCGCCCGGGCCAAGATAGTGGAACTCCCGCGAACCAACAGCAGCGGTAATCACACCTGCAACTAAAATCCCCACACAAGCTAATGCCACAGTACCAGCAATAAAAGACCGACTAATTCTAGGTGCCACCACAAAAATCACTGCAATCACAAAAATCACAGTAGATACCACACCTGCCACCACCACAGCGCCAAACTTAGATACCGCTAAAAACACCCGGGACATCGCCAAAACTAAAACTGCAATACCCAAAGCTGCGGTAATCGGATACTCCACAGGACGCATAATGCGATTGCGAAGGTGGCGGTTCACCGCTGGATCAGCAGTTGCGCGATCTGCCCAAGCAGCCAACATCCACTCAAAAATTGCAGCTCCTAAAATAACCAAACCAATCACAAAAATTGTTGGGTTAATCACCAAACCTATCACCGTAGTTGCTAAACCAACCGCTGATATGGCTGGCCAATAATTAGCCTGAAGCTGACCCTGTGGTGCAGGAATCTTCCCGTCAGCGGTTAGCTCACCTACCGAGGTAGCATCAGCATCTCTAAATGCAACCAAGAAAAAAGCCACCATTGCCGACAAAACCCCAAAAGCCATCAGCACCATGTAACCCACATGGTCGCCTATACCACCCTTGTACCCCAGACTTAACACGCCCACCCAAGCTTCTACGTTCAAAATGGCAAAATACTCGGTTTCGCCAGCACTGCCACTAGCCACACCGTAAACAGCTGCGGTTGCTATCGCGGCCAAAGTAAAACCAAAAAAAAGCCTAAATGCAGGAGTAAACACGCTACGACCTACTTCAGTACAAAAATTGCCGTCCAGATGACGACATAGACAACTACAACTGCATACCAAAACACGGATGCGGCCACAAACCCATCACTTTGATCACGAAGGTTATACCCTGCCAGCGCCCTAAATGCCATAAGCCCTAAGAACACCAAACCAGCAGTCAACATGGCTAAGTGTGACGCCGAAATTGTGTAAATTAAAGTAGCTGCTAGCGATTCGTCTGCCACCAATCCCATCTGCGTGTACTGAAACGAGGTGGTGATGATCACTGAAACCCCGAAGATAGCCGTAACAAAAGTGGCAATAATAAGGTGGGTTCTATCGTTTCGGGCCGCCGAATACACCGCCCACTGCATGGTTACCACAGACATCATCATTGTCCATGCTGCTACCGAAGGTTGCGCTAACTGAATATCGGCTGATGAAGGAATCCAATCGCCTCCAACGCTTAAGGCTTGAGCACGTTCTCGCAAATACACCCCAAAAAGACCAGCGAAGTACATGAGCACAGAAGCAGTGGCCAAAACAGTGCCAACCAACAAGGTGCGCTTGCGTGGAAGCGGAGCCGCTAGGGGTGTGCCCACAGCTACATCAGCCATCAGCACGCACCTCTCTATCACCATCGCTAGCCGACGCTGATGCCAAGCTAAAGAACACGTTGAGCGCTACCAACGCAAGACCTCCCAACACAGCCATAACACCTACTAATCCAATCACGTTGAGGGCTTCCACAAAGCCCGTAGCATCAACCGCATCCAAATCCTCTAAAGCAAAAATACGATCTGGCTGATCAAAAAAGCCGGCTAACACATCTGTGAGACCATACAAAAACGCCCCACCACCTAAAGCCAGCACTGCCAGAAATCCTAACGGCGCATTCATGCGGGAGCCTAATATGCTAGGTGCCCAATGAAAAATGCCCCCCACTGCGGCTAACATCCCAGCTAAAACCACCAAGTTCAACATCCCAGTAACCAAACTGGAGGTTTCTAAATCATCCATGGCATCAAAAAAACTGGCCCACAAGTTACTGTCTGCCTCCCGCAAAACCCCCAAAGCAGCACCAGCAACCCGAACTACCCCTATGAGAACTGCTGTTGTTAGCAAAGCCCCCGACAACACCACCAAACCAAACTGCGGTGATATGTCGGGACGCTGTTTGCCGGAAACTGCGTTATAAGCAAGCCAGCCACCAAAAGCTACCACAACAGCAGCAATACCTAACCCAAACACCACAAAAACAACCTGATCGGTTACCACATGAGCATCGGTTGCTAAAGCATCAGTGTTGTTGAAAAAGCGCTGCGCCCAAGCTCCAAATGAGAAAAACCCGAATACCCCCACCACAAAGGCCATCCGCTCAAACATCTTCGGGCGACTGCGATGAGCGTTGGTAAATATCTCAGCTACTAAACCCAGCAAGGGAATTGCCCACGCATAAACCTGTGGGGTATCAAAAGCCCAAGACACCTGCACAAAAGGTGCATCCCCTGTACCAAAGCGCAATGCTTGTGTGCCACGCATGTCTACCCAGGAAATAACCAGATTTGCTAAAAATATCGGCAGCGAAAATAACCAAACCCCTGTGGCAACCAACATCGACCAGGCAAAAGCTGGCATCTGCAACAAATCCATGCCTGCAGGTCGCTGAGTAACCAGAGTTGCCAATACCACTCCAGACCCTGCTAGCAAACCTAAAGCCACAACCCCTAAAGACAATATGGTTAGTTCTACCGACTCTTCACGAGCTGCACCAGCCTGTAAAGACCCTAGCCCGCCATAAGCAAAAGTAGCTACAACATGGGTGATAGATCCGATCAGCCAAGTCCAAAAACCTGCTGCTGCTGCTCGTGGGTACGCCAGAGTTCTAGCCCGCAGCTGCGCGGGAATCACTGCTGTGGCTAGCCCTAGCAGCAGTGGCACTAGCCCGCACAAAATTAAAGTCGTGCGATATAGCCCGAATACCTGAAACAGCTCATTGGCATCGGCAAAAACACCAATGCCCGCGTCTAAATCTGATTTCTCAAGACCAAGCAAAACACCCAGTGTCAACGCTAAGCCCGTCAACAATAGGGAAAACAGCAAATAGAGTCTCCCAATAACATGGTGATCGCTGCTTGCTAAAATGCCTGCTAAACCAACCGCTGACACCTGCTCTACAGGTAACGGCTGAACCTCTAGCTGACTGATAACACTAGTTTGAGTTGGCTCAGTGTCGGGCTTCGTTTCAGTGAGTGTCATAAGACTCCACGAAAGTAATAATGCATTGGCACATTACGCATAGCTACATTACACATAGCTAACGAAGCTGTTCGCATCATAGGAACACACCAAGCCATAACTCTAAACTTCCGTCCGATTCAAACACCGGTTCTAACCACCTGATCTATCACAATTGCCCCAAAAAGCAATGTTATATAGGTAATAGAGTAAGAGAACAGTCTCATAGCCCACACCTCAGCTTGCGTGCGCAACACCTGAATTGCCATATACATGAAAACCGCTCCTAAAACGATAGCGCTGATCATGTAAATCGCACCCATCTCACCCACAGGCACAAACACCAACGACAACGCCCATAGAACCACTGTATATGCAATCATCTGCAGTGCAGTGATACGAGTACTAACCACCGCGGGCAGCATGGGAACGTTGGCAGCTTGGTAGTCGCCCCGATACCGAATTGCTAATGCCCAAAAATGTGGTGGTGTCCAAAAAAAGATAAGAGCAAACAGCACTAACGGAGCCCAATCCAGCGTGTTGGTAACCGCTGCCCAGCCAACCAACACCGGCACTGCACCCGCAGCTCCACCGATCACGATGTTATGTGAAGAACTGCGCTTTAGCCATAAAGTGTAAACAAACACGTAGAAAGCCGTTGCTGATACCGCTAATAGCGCGCTCAGCAAGTTCACAAAACCCCAAAGCCAGACAAAAGCAACCAACTCAAGAGAAATCGCAAATACCAAAGCACTACGAGGTGTCACCTCACCGGTTACCAAAGGACGATTCTTGGTGCGTTCCATCAACCGGTCGATGTCGCGATCCACATACATGTTGACAGCGTTGGCCCCGCCTGCAGCTAATGTGCCGCCAATAACAGTGGCAGCTATGAGCCACAAAGATGGGATACCTCTGTCTGCCACCACCATGGCTGGCACGGTGGTAACCAACAAGAGTTCAATGATGCGGGGTTTGGTTAGCGCAATGTAAGCCCGAATGCGCTGGTAGTAGCTGCGAACTTTAGCGCTGCGGGTATGGGAACTTAGGGTGCGCGCAACGGAAACCTCTGTACTAACCTGCTGATCATTAGGGCTGCTAGCAACGTTAGGTTGGGAGGGCTTATTAGGCTCGGCAACTCTAAAGCTGCTGTGAGGAGACAAACGGGTAAGACCCATGACCCTTCTAGAGTACGTTTTGAATTGCTGTAAGGCCAAGCATTCAGCGTACCTACCTGTCACTTTTTGCCCATACAATGCAAACCGTGATCCGTGCTCAAGTATCTGTAGCTTCATACCGCAAAATCACCGTCGGAGCATTAGTGCTGTTAACTTTGATCATTGTGAGTGGAGGCGCTGTACGGCTTACTGGTTCTGGTCTTGGTTGCCCCGACTGGCCCACCTGCGACAATGATCAGCTGATAGCCCCCCTAGAGGTTCACGCTATGATCGAGTTCATCAACCGCCTTATCACTGGGTTAGTGTCTGCAATCGTGATTGCTGCGGTGCTGGGGTCACACTGGCGGGTTCCCCGGCGCCGCGATCTGGTATTGCTCTCATGGGGGCTAGTAGCCGGTGTGCTAGCACAAATCATTTTGGGGGGTCTCGTGGTGCTTTATGAACTCCCACCTGTGTTAGTGATTGGCCATTTTTTATTGTCGATGGTGTTGTTGTGGAACGCTGTGATTCTGCACTGGCGCGCGTCAACAGATACTCCGCTAGATACTCAACGGAGCAAAAACAACCACACCTCGTGGCTAGCTAACACACTGGTTGCTGTTACCGCTGCTGTGATAGTTACCGGTACCATCGTTACTGGTGCAGGCCCCCATGGTGGCGATGAAGATGCAGAACGTATCAACGTTGCTATTCGCGATGTAGCTCAAATTCATGGCTCTACAGTTGTTGTGCTACTGCTACTGTTGGGTGGTTTGATGGTGTGGCTCAGGCTGCAAAACGCGTCTGAGCGCGTGCAGTTCTGGAGCCGCACAACTTTAGGGGTTGCGCTTTGTCAGGGTTTAATCGGTTATGCACAGTACTTTACTGGGGTGCCCGAATTGCTGGTAGGCATACACATCGCTGGTGCTGCTCTATTGTGGATCGCAACTGTGTTCTACTGGCTTAATCTAAAAGGGGTTAAAGGCCCGCTGTCCACATCACGAATAGCAGTTGCTAAGGCGGCTTCGGTATGAGCCCTACTGCACCGGTAGAAGTAGCCCCTGTAGAGGTTAAAGAGCCCGAAGACGATACCCGCGTCCGTAACGACCGCCCGTGGAAAGTCATCGTGTGGAACGACCCCATCAACTTAATGTCTTATGTGACCTTCGTATTTCAAAAACTTTTTGGTTACAGCAAAGAAAAAGCTACGAAGCTAATGCTAGACGTACACAACAAAGGCCGTGCCGTGGTGTCTGATGGTCCACGCGAAAAAGCTGAAATGGATGTATTTCGCCTACACGAACATGGCCTGTGGGCCACCATGGAACAAGACGACTAGCACACATTGATAACGCAATAACTAGTGATGCCCGATACCAACAGATGACGCAAGAAATGCCACCTAAGTTAAACCAGCAATAGAGTTCAAACCATAATGCAAGACCGCAAAGCACCCATCGTAAGTCAAGGTAACGACATGTTTCAGGTCAACCTGCTAGACGCTGAGCGGACGCTAATAGCCAACTTAATGAAAGAACTGTCCGAACTTGTAGAAAGCGATCCTAAAGCAGAAATGCTCACTCGCTTGTTTCCTACAGCCCTACCTAATGATCCTGAAGCAGAAGAAGAGTTTCAACAGATGGTGCTTCAAGAGCTAATCACCACGCGTGTCGGCCGCTTTAGCAACATAAGTGCAACAGCTAAAGAGGTGCTGTTAGACCGCGAGCAGCTAGAGGGTTGGATGGCAGCAATAAACGATGCGCGGCTCGTGCTAGGCACCCGCCTAGATGTATGTGAAGCAGACGATTTCGAAGAGTTAGATGAAGATGATCCCAACGCCTTAGCGCAGTCTGCTTACTGGTTTTTTGGCTGGCTGCTAGAACACATCGTGACAGCCTTAGCAGCCGATATTTAGCGGTTGTCTTAGTGGTTTTCTTGTACCTCTGACCGCGAGGCTGATTCGCCTTGACCGGCACGAGCAATCTCCGACAAAGAAGCCACAGCATTGGTGAGCCCGCTGGTATCTAACGGTAAGAAAATCTTGGTGGCTTTTCCATCCGCCACGTTCTTAAGCGCCTCAAGATACCGGATCGCAATCAGGTCTGGGGTTGGATCGCCAGTGTGAATAGCGCCAAACACCAACTCAATAGCTGACGCCTCGCCCTGAGCCACAGTCTCAAACTGATATCGCTCAGCATCAGCCACCCGTTTGATGGCCTCAGCCTCACCTTCGGCTTCAAGAATCTGGCTTTCTTTTTGCCCTTCAGACCGCAGTATGGCTGAGCGCTTATCCCCCTCAGCTTCGGTCACAATAGCACGACGATCCCGCTCAGCTTTCATCTGTCGATGCATGGCCTCAGTTACATCGGGCGGTGGCTCAATCCGCTGAATCTCTACACGCACCACCCTGGTGCCCCACTTGTCGGTAGCGTCGTCAAGTATTTGGCGAAGCTTACCGTTAATTAGCTCTCGTGAAGTAAGAGCCGCGTCTAAGTCTAAGTCGCCCACCACATTACGTAGGTTGGTTTGGGCTAACTTGGTTACTGCTAGCTGAAAGTTGCCCACGTTGTACTTAAGCTTCACCGGATCGGTGGCCTCAAAAAAGATCACAGCGTCTACAGTCACTACCACATTGTCTTTGGTGATTACTTCTTGTGGTGGTACATCAATCACCCGTTCACGCATGTCCACCTTGCTGATGCTCTGCACAAATGGCATGACCCAACGCAACCCAGAGTCCACTGTGCGCTGATAGCGACCCAGCATTTCAATTAGGCCCCGCTCATAAGGGCGGATGATGCGAACACCTAACGCGGCGATCAAAATGACCGTTATGGCCACAACTAAGAGTAAAATCACTACTGCTACCATGAGAGTTACCTAACTTTCTTTGAGGCTTAACTAGTATCTGAGGGAGTGTCTGCGCTAGCGGAAGACTTAGTGTGATCTGAAACTTTAACATTGTGTTGGGGGCTAGTAGAAACAGGTGCTACCACAACTTTGGTGCCATCAATCTGCGTCACCTGAATCCGGGTTTCAACCTCGATAATCTCGCTAGCTGTAGCCCGCCACTTCTCTCCGCCGATTTGTACCATACCGGTCATGGCATTTTCATCCACACGCTCAATCACCTTGCCATAAGCATCGATAAGCCGAAAAGCCCCTACCCGTGGTTGTTGTACCTGATTTACGCGCCGCACATAACGACGCAAAATAACGAAGCTCACTGCCGAGAATGTGAAAAACGCCAGCCACTGCCACAAGATATGGATACCTAACCAGCCCAGCACCGCAGCAGCAGCAGCACCTATGGCAAAGGGCAGCAAGAAAAAAGCGGCAGTAAAAACCTCGGCAAGGGCAAAGGCCACAGCAAAGCAAGTCCAAATCCAACGCCAAACTTCGTTATCCATTTCCACGCTTACCCACCCCCTTTAGCGGCTAAGGCTCTCAAAATAAGCCGAAATATATGTATGCTCCTAATGCTAGCCATTTATTGGTAGGGCTTCACCCAGCAAAGCTGATAATCTGCAACAACAGTCAAAGGCCCCCATCGTCTAGCGGCCTAGGACGCCGCCCTTTCAAGGCGGTAACACGGGTTCGAATCCCGTTGGGGGTGCTTTAGGTATATCGGCGCCATCACTTAAACAAAGCATTAACTGCGATTAAGCTATTTCTGGTGCCCACCGTTTAGCAAAAGCTCCAGCGATTACTGTGTTCCGATCTTTGTTCACCAAGCCTGAAATGTCCACAAATTGCAACTCTGCTCATGCCCTTGACCTCACAGAAACTCTAGACTGTGTGCAAAGTCAGTATGAAACATGATTGCTCCAACAGCAACGAATGTACAAGAGGGGGGTGAACTCATGCCAACAGCAGATCACGTAAAAGCGCTACTAAAAAGCCATGCTGAGGGAGATGACACACGGTTCTACTCGGTCGCCCTTCAAGTTGCCGCACGAGCGGCGCGAAGCGGGCAGTCTCGCTTCGCGCAGGAGCTGCGCGACCTTGTAGACGAACTGCGAAAGGTTGAAGGACGGTCAGCAGTCGCACATGGAAGACCAGTGCCAGTCGCCAAGCCCCGTGGGGAGCTAGCCGACCTGCTCGGCATTTCCTACCCGGCAACGAGAGTGGCCGACCTCGTTCTAGAGGAGTCTGTGCGTGAGCAGCTTCTGCGGGTTATCACCGAGCAGCGCCAGCAAGACCGTCTACAGGAGCAGGGTTTCCGCCCCTTACGACGCGTCTTGCTTCTCGGGCCACCGGGCACGGGAAAAACGATGTCAGCGAAAGCGCTTGCCGGCGAGCTGCGCCTTCCCCTCTTCATCATCCGCCTCGATGGCGTCATCACCAAGTTCATGGGAGAAACCGCTGCCAAGTTGAGGCTTGTGTTCGACGCGCTCATCGAAACGCAAGGTGTATACCTTTTTGACGAAGTCGATGCTTTGGGCGGTGAAAGAGCCCGTACAAACGATGTCGGTGAGATCAGACGCGCTCTCAATTCGTTCTTGCAGTTCCTCGAGCAAGACGAACCGGAGAGCCTATTGATTGCCGCCACAAATCATCCCGAACTCCTTGACCAGGCAATGTTCCGGCGATTCGACGCAGTAATCGAGTATCCCCTGCCTAGCTTGGAACTAGCAAGATCAGTTATCCTTAATCGCCTTGCCAACATTCCGGTTGGCAGACTCACATGGAAGAAGATCGACGAAGCCACTGCAGGGTTGAGCCACGCCGAAATCACATTGGCAGCTGAACGCGCCGCCAAAGACACAATCCTTGCCGGCAACCAAAAAGTAGCCACAGATGTCCTTGTTGAAGCCCTTGACGAGAGGCACGCCCGGGGCCATCAATAATCCATGGCAGATCGCGACAAGCCGCACATCTTCGTTTCAACGCCTGCACTCGCTGAGGCATACCGCCCTCCGCCAAGGAGAGGTCCGGATACCAGGTCGCCCCTTCTCGATGACCCGCTTTCCCACGGCCAGAAGCTCCGCAGAGAATTGGCCGCTGCTGAGGTGGAGGGACGACATCGCCGCGAAGGGCAGTCTATAGAGGTTGAGGGCTCCATAGACGGTATCTATGTCTCCTTCGAGAGCTTCCCCGGTATTCAGCTTGCTTTGAATTCACTCGACCCCCAACAGGGTAAGGTCCACCCTGAGCTAGTTGCGGTTCGAAAGATACAGTCTGATGATCAGATGGTCGAGGAGGCGACGGTCTTTGTGCCCGACGGGAAGCTCGGCTACTTCCGCCGCCGACTTGACCACTACATCGAAACGGCCGTAGAGGAAAACCAGAGGCATCGTAATCTCTACAATCGGGTTGCGACCATCGGTCTGGCCTCTGTTGAACAACTTTGGACAGACTCTCCTGAGGATTTCCCTGCTGCAGAGGAGACCACTTGTTGGGAGGTGTGGCTGAGGCGCCGCGGCGGCGAACTCCAACGTTTTGCAGCCTTCGCTGAGAGAACCGGACTAAGTATGGGACAATCGGCCCTCAGATTCGCCGACCGAACGGTCATCCTCGTGGAAGCTGCCGCAACCCAGCTTGCAAATGCATTAGATGTTCTCGACGACCTTGCCGAGCTGAGGCGCCCTCAGGAATCGCCAGCCTTGCTTGCATTTGAGCCTCCAACAGATCAGACAAATTGGGTGACCATACTGGCTGAAAGATCAGAGCCAGCTTCTGTCCAAGCCCCTGCGGTGTGCGTCTTGGACACCGGCGTCCACCGCCAGCACCCACTACTGAATAAATCCCTCCCCATGTCGGACTGCCATGCCTGCAATCTGACATGGGGTGTTGACGACCACCACGGCCACGGTACAGAGATGGCTGGGCTTGTACTCTTTGGAGACATCGGCACGGCTATCAAGTCGGCGGAAAAGATACGGCTCCGGCACCGGCTTGAGTCGGTAAAGCTGCTGCCACCCCCACCGGGCCGCAACCGCGAAGAGCTGTATGGGGTTGGTAACTGTTGAGTTTGGGGTAGAATGATGTGTATGAAGGTTGTTGGTAAGCGTATGCGTTTGACTGATTGGGGTCGTCAGTTTGGGTTGTCTACGCGTGCTTCTTGGCAGATGTATCGGGATGGTCGTTTGCCTGAGGGGTTGGTGGTTGAGAAGGTGGGGAAGTTGTTGTATGTGAGGGTGCTTGATGATGAGTTGCCTGCTGATCGGGTGGTGTTGTATGCGTGTGTGTTTTCTTCGGATCAGGCTTTTGATTTGGTGTGTCAGTCGGAGCGTTTGCAGGTTTTCGCGCGTAAGCAGGGGTGGTCTGATTTTGAGGTGGTGATGGAGACGGGTTCTGGTTTGAACGGTAAACGCTCGAAGTTGTTGAGGGTGTTGCGTTTGCCGGGGAGGACTCGGATTGTGGTTGAGCATCGGGAGCGTTTGACGGGTTTTGGGTTTGAGTTGTTGGAGGCTTCGTTGGTGGGTCGTGGTGGTGGGGTTGTGGTGATGGATGATGAGGAACTTGAGGATGATCTTGTGAGGGATGTGACTGAGGTGTTGACTTTGTTGTGTGCGCGTTTGTATGGTCGTCGGTCTGCTGCTCGTAGAGCGCAGAGAGCGTTAGCGGCTGCTGGTGAGGGTGTGTCGTGACTCGCTGGCGGTTGGAGGGTCCGTTTGTGGTGCCTGCCCCGTCGGGTGCGACTGTTCGTACAAAGGTTCATGCTTTTGGTGATGATGCCAGCGTGTTGAGGCAGGTCAGCGAGTTTTTGGGTTCGTATTTCCGGCAGGATTTGGCTGCCCGCTGCAAGCTGGGTTTGGGTTTGGAACATGCAGATCGGAATGAACGCAAAAAAGAGTTGACACCGGCGGTGTCGTCGCGTTGGGCGAATCCGATCACTCTTGGTGTGGGTGATCAGTTCGCTTTAGCGGTTCGTAATATGCAAGCTTCGATTGATCGTTATCGGACAGAGATCAACAGGATCGAGAAACGTCTTCGAGTGCCGGTCGGGCAGAAACAAGGTCGTGTGCGAGGGTTCGCGTCTGTAGGTGAACGTTGGCAGAAGCAACGCCGGTTGCAGAGCCTGAAAGCGCGTGAAGCTCAAACATCTGCTGATCTGCAAGCTGGTCGGGTGTCGGTGTGTAAGGGCGGTAAAGAGCTGGCTAACAACCGTCATCATCTACAAGAATGTGGTCTAACGCTTCAGCAATGGCGTGAACAGTGGGATGCTGCTAGAGGGTATTTGACTTGTGACGGGCGCACCGGTGAACCGTACGGCAACGAAATGATTCAGGTGATCCCTACCGCAGCAGGCTACAAGAACTGTGTGGTGCAGATCCGGTTACCGAAAGGTTTAGCGCATTTATCGAACACCCCAGACAGGAAAGCACCTTTTTACCGGTTAGAAGGGACCGTTACCTGGAATCATCGAGCGACCGAATGGTTACACCGATGTTTAACTAGTTCAAAGATCTCATACACCTTCTCTTATGATCCTGATAAACAAGCCTGGTATCTGTCGGCTAGCTGGACGTTCCCTAAACCTTCTGAACCCGCTGAGATACCCACCACCGCGAAAACGGTGGGCATCGATTTGAACTCCGATCATCTAGCAGCGTTCATCGTGGATGAGCACGGCAACCCAACCGGTCGCCCTCAAACGTTTGAGCTGTTAGAAGAAGGCACCAGCGAGCAACGGCGAGGCAGGCTACGAGAATCAGTAGACGCGGCACTGAAATGGGCGGTCTCCCAAGGCGCACAAGTGGTCGCTACCGAGAAACTCGATTTCAGTCGCAGTAAAGCTTTGGGCAAACAGATATACCGACGCGGGCAAGCAGGAAAAACCACTCGCCGTAAAGTCGCTGGACTACCCACAGCACAAGTTTTTGAGGCTGTAGCAGCTAACGCCAAAAAACATGGGATCACTCACGTAGCAGTCGATCCTGCGTACACCAGCAAATGGGGAACCAGATACTGGAAACCCGCACTCAACAAATCACGCCGACAACAAAGTAGTGGTCATCACGCTGCTGCTGTCGTAATCGGCAGAAGAAGTCAGGGCCACGCGGCCAAGCGAAAGAACCCAGAACCAGCAACGACCAGAGGATCATCAAGGACAATCTCGGTTCCAGCCCAACCACGAACAACTGACATGCCCCCTACAAACAGAAAAGGACAACAGCGAGCCGCCCCCGGCAACGACCTGTTAGCCAAACCTGGGACTAGACGGGACAGACGCTCAAGGTCGTTCGGAGCGTCGACAATAGAACAACCTTCTATTGTTTAAGGAACGGCAGTAACGGCAACAGGAGTGAGCCGCGTCGAGGTCGAACATCCCAGGCGTCGGCGTCTCTTCTCGATGGCGATCACTTCAGATTGGAAGACGCCAACCGACGCTGAGACATCCCGGGTTGTCTTCGGCCAGCCTTCTTCCTGGTCCTCGGCGCTTGATGCCATCGCAGCGGGCCAGGCGATCGATGTCAACGAAGAGGGCTTGGTGTACCTTGATGAAGCCGAATTGTCTGATCGCCGCCTCTTCATAGTGTCAGCCGGAAACATCGATGTAGGAGATGCCAACCACTTGACCAGAAGCGACATAGAGCCGGTTGAGGACCCTGGTCAAGCCTGGAATGTGCTCACTGTCGGTGCCTTCACCAAGCTCAACGACATGAGCCAAGCATTAGACTTCTCTGGCTGGACACCGGTCGCCCCAAAAGGCGAGCTGTCTCCGTTCAGCCGGACCTCTGTAGCTTTCGAACACAGCTGGCCGGTAAAACCCGACGTCGTCCTCGAAGGCGGGAACGTTGCACAATCACCGAGTGGACAAGAATTCGACACTCCGGAAGTTCTCCAACTCCTGACGACAAAGGCACCGCTACATGACCAGCGACTGCTGACCGTGACGAGCGGGACCAGCGCGGCCGCGGCGCAGGCCAGCCACCTCGGAGCGTCGATCCTCGCTGACTATCCTTCGCTTTGGCCCGAAACCGTGCGAGCGCTGATCGCCCATTCGGCTCAATGGACAGATGCAATGCAACAACAATTCAGTAGTGTCCCCAAGAAAAAAGATCGTGTAGCACTGCTCAGGCGGTATGGAATGGGCGTACCAGACCTTGCACGGGCAACGAAAAGCGCAACCGATTCCCTCACTCTGATCGTTGAGGACATCATCCACCCGTTTGACGGCCAGGGCAAGATGCGCGAGATGCACTTGCACAAACTACCCTGGCCAACCGATATTCTCACTGACCTCGGTGAAACCACAGTTCAGATGCGAGTCACGCTCTCATATTTCATTAAGCCTAACCCTGGGCGGCGGGGATGGGCCAGGCGCTATAGCTATGCATCCCACGGACTGCGCTTTGAAGCTCGCCGAGCCACAGAATCGACCGACGACTTCAGAAAGCGGGTAAATTACCACGCTCGCGCCGAAGACGAACTCCAGCTAACGAGCGAGAGCGATTCAAATGAATGGTTCTTCGGACCGCAAACACGCACCAAAGGCTCCCTACACACCGATATCTGGACTGGCACCGCCGCTGACCTTGCCCAACGAGGCATGATCGCTATCTACCCGGTAAGCGGCTGGTGGAAAGAGAGGAAAGATCGGGACCGCAGCGAACAGGGTGCCCGCTACTCCCTCATCATCTCGATAGAGGCCCCGGATGTTGATGTAGATATCTACACTGCGGTAGCTCAAGAAATTGATATTCTGGTTGAAACAAAGATTGGAAACACACCCGCCTAAAGGATTAGTTGTCTTGTTTCATAACTGAAATTGCGGCATTTAGTGCTGCTGTTATTTTGCTACCACGACTGCGAAAAGGCAGTTCTGCAAACATTGCTTCAAACATCTCTGCATCAGTGCGTAGCAAACCATCAGATTCAAGCCACTTACCCAATGCCACTAAGTCGGTTTGACTGTAATCATCAATGGAAGAAACTTGGTGCGGTATCTGAGGTCGAGGCCCCTGGCGCGAAGGAGGCTGATTTTTTAGTTGTGAAGTTAGCAAATCTGAGTCAGCAGAATGCGTATCGCTGCTAGCGTTAACGGTTACGGAACTCAACAGTCCCGAGTTGATACCTTGCACTACTTGTTGATAAGCCTGCAGCACGCGTGCAACCTCTGAGCGGTGATCTTTAAACCAATCTGTAGACCAAATGCGGCAAAACTGCCAGCCGAGACGCTCAAGATGTTCTTGCCGCAAACGATCGCGATCTCTAGCAGTGTGAGATGAATGATAACTCGCACCATCTGCTTCCACTGCTAACACAAAATAGCCAGGCTTAGTTGGATGGCGCACTGCAAAGTCAATGCGATACCCCGAACACCCATATTGAGGCACTACATCCAAACCAGCAGCAGTTAGCTTGTCATAAATATCTACTTCGAATGGGTTAAGAGGCTGAGCAGAATCGGCACCATCTAGCTCTGTACCTCCAGACTGAACAAACTTCAAAAAACCCCGCAACATGTTCGCCCCAACAGACTTCGTCCTATCAGGATCCATATCAGAGTAAGCAAAAGACGTAACCAACGTCATGCGTTTGCGGGCTCTAGTAATAGCCACGTTTAAACGCCGCTCGCCGCCTTCTTGGTTTAGCGGCCCAAATCTGTACTGCATTTTGCCAGCGGCGTTCTTGCCGTAACCAATGCTCAAGATAATCGCATCACGCTCATCGCCTTGAACCCGTTCCAGATTCTTGACGAAAGCCCGCTCCTCGTTTGCCTCTTTAAAAAAATCTTCAAGCGTAGGGTCGCTTTCTTGCATTAACCTTTGGCGCAGCACCTCTTCTATACGGTTGGCATGATGCATCCCCATGGCTATCACTCCGAGACTTTCACCAGGCCGATTGCGGGCATGATCAACCATCAAATCCACCACACGAAGCACTTCAGCGGAGTTACTCCCCTTCTCAGTCGCTACACCCTGTTGGTGTGGGACAAACTCCCAATTAAGGCGCTGATCGGCGTTAGCCCCAGGAAAGGTAGTTAAGCTACCGTGGTAAATCTCTTGGTTAGAGTATGCGATGAGCCGTTCGTCTTGAGAGCGATAGTGCCAAGTTAATGGACGACGCGAAAGCCGAGCATCCATGACATCGAGAATTGACTCGTAATCTGACATGGATTCTTCGTCTTCGTCTAAATCATCATCACCCCCTGAACCATCAAAAAAAGTAGTGGGCGGAAGCTGGCGGGAGTCTCCTGCCACCATCACCCGGCGCCCCCGCAATATGGCCGAAATAGCATCGCAAGGAAGTACCTGGCTGGCCTCATCAAACACAACCAAATCAAACAGCGGGAGGGGTGGCATTGTCTGAGCCACATCTAACGGAGACATTGCCCAACAAGGGCGAATCGCAGCAAGCGCATCAGGAGCCTGCTCAAATAAGCTCCTCAACGGCAAATGACGTGTCTTTTTAGAAGCCTCTTTACGGATAAGTTGTTCTTGATTTTTGTCCCTATTGAGCGCGTCTATTGCATGCTCAGCAATACGCCGTGCTACCCGCTGCGGATTATCTTCAAGATGCTTGGTATCAGCTTGCTGAAACTCCCTCACATAACGAAGTTGCCTGCTACCTTGGAATCCCGACAACCTTGTGTCTGCCAACAAAAACTCTTGCTGAATAGCCCGCAACCTGGCATAGCAAAAAGCTAGTTCAAGATCATCAGGATGCAATTTTTTCTCTATCACATCATCTAGCAATGTACCAATATGTGTTGCACGCAAACGCTGTTCAATGTCATAAAGTGTTGGCAGCTGCAAAACTGTGCTCTGGTCGTTTTGCAAGGTTTGCACAAGCTCGGCTATTTCTTCAGCAGTTTTACCCGCAAGCTGTTTGTTAGGAAGAACAGCAGCCAATGTATCTACCGCATCTTTGAACTCTTGAAATGTCTCTTTTGCTTGCTGAACTTTATCTAAAACTCTGGGGATACCCGAACAACCTAACTCACCCCAGCGACGAGCTAAGTTGTGAGCGTTTTCAACCTGTTCTAACAACTCGCGAGCCCCACGCGACTTAGAACCAACTTTGATGCGCTCAAGTTCTGACAACGCTAACTTGTACTGTTTATTCAATAGCTTGTTGAACAATAAGCTCAGCCCATTACCCGTGGCGGGGGCTAAATCCTGAGCTAACTTCTCTAGGTCGACGCTGAAAATCTCTGGACCTAATATCTCAATAGACTTGGCCACAGCGCTTGTTAGGTCTTCAAAATCAGCCATAAAAGAAGCCCACCCCATCACAGACCCAGGAACTGCTATGCCTAGCTGCTCGACCAGCAAATCCCGTTGGGTTTGCCACCTAGATTGCACTTCGCCACTTAAACAAATACACGCGTTAAGGCAAGAACGAGCTTCTTGCATAGAGGTAACAACGGCACCTGCCCAAGGGGATTGCCCAGATGCAAGGGGCACACGCATATCTACCCAATCTCGCACATCTCTTCTTACTTGCTGCGTTGTTGTTTCATCTAAATCCTGTAAATCTACAGACGAGAACCTTATTGCGGGTTGGGGGCTGGCCTCAGATACAAGCTCTTTTGTCTCTATTGACAACAACTCAGACAAAACCTCGAAATATGACAGTCCCCATGGCGCACGCTTTTGGTGCAAAGCCTCTACGTACCCCGATAACTCTTGGCGGGCCTCTGCTAAGTGCTGGTGAAGTTCCTGATGGTCCACAGATTGGGTGTTAGTTATGCGGGTAAACGAAGCTGCAAGCTGTTGAGCTAGTTTTTTGCGAGATGACACCCCTCCATGTAAGTCCATCACGAAATGATCTAACCCCACGTTGGTTAGCCTCTTGACCACGGCATCAATCGCTGCCCGCTTCTCAGCTACAAACAGAACACGCTTGCCTTCTGCCATCATCACAGCAATAAGGTTGGAAATCGTCTGACTCTTACCTGTTCCCGGTGGCCCTTGCAAGACAAACGAATGACCAGCTAACGCTGCATTCACTGCAGCACTCTGTGATGAGTCTGCGCTTAGCACTAAAAACTCATCAGAGGGTTCCATGCTGTCGGGAAAGGTGTTATCTACAGGTTCATACGAATGTGAGCGCACAGATTCTAGAGCTGTCTCGTCGCCTGCTAAGGCTGCTATCAGGTCGTTATCGGCTAACGCGTCTAGGTGTTCTTTCATATCGTTCACCATTGGCATCTTCTTGTACATGAAGTTGCCTACTATGAGACGTTCTGTTATCTCAAAATTGGGGACGCTCGCAGCCCGCTTAGAGAGTTCCGCAAAAATCGCCTGCTCTTCGTCTGGGCTAATCTGTTCTCCGTCACCGTAAGGGTCTAAAAGGTCTTCGCCAGATACATCCACACGGAACTCATTGGCGAGATGTTGCAGCAGTGCCTCGTTAAGAGTCCATTCGCCAGTCAACTCAAAGTCGTAGTCGGTTTCTGCAGTACCTTGGCGATGCAAGCTTACAGGGCACAGCAAAACCGGTGCAGCAGGAGTAGCTGAGGTGGCTTGAGCTGTCCAAGTGGCCATGCCCCATCCAAGAAAAAGCGTGTCAATACCCTTTTCCTCGAAGTTTTTCTGTGCTGTGCGGCTGATCGTCCGAGCCCCTCTAATCGCTTCTGCCAGCAGGTTTTGACTGCGATTATTTCCGTTAGCGTTTGCAGCCTGTTCTTCAAGCTCTAATATCAATGCGCTATCATCAATTTGGGCAGGGAACAGCTTGCTTAATTGGATTTTCTTGCCCTTGCGCAGCTGGTTCACAGCACTGGAGTTGGCTTCGGTCAAATCCAAAGTGCCTCGTTTTTGGTCCTTGTAATAGAGCAGCCGATTACGCCCAGATTCGTCGGTGAGGTCTTTACACCACTGAGCGGCAGCCTGTTCTACTTTGTTGCGACGGTCCACCCCTGAGAGGCTAGCCCTTAAGTGTGACAAAATGCTGTTCAGTAATCACTTGGCAGCACGTTTGATAAATTGCTCAAACAATGGAACCGTAAAAGCGGTTTCACCGTGTGCGGGGCTGTAAATCATTCCCTTAGCTATCAGAGCAGAACGACGAGGCGCTACAGAAGTCACCTGCACACCTAAAACTTCTGCAATGTCTCCAGAACGGTGTGGGCCCGCACCTAGCTCAGCCATCGCCAGCAAATATGCACCCTCTTTTGGAGTGAGCCGGTCGTAACGAACCCGAAAAAAATCCCTGTCCAACTTATCAATAACACTGGGTCTAGCCGATCTCACATCTTCATCGGTGATTGCTGAACCTGGCGCAGCATTCCAAGCATGATAGGCCCATTCCTGCAAGAAATAAGGATAACTTCCCGACTCCTCAATAATCCTCTTTACCCCGTCTTCGGCAATCTTTACTCCGAGTTCGGCTGCTGGCAACACAACAGCAGCAGATGCATCACTATCACCTAAACACCCGACTTCTGGAAACTCAAACAAACGCTCTGCATATGTTCTGGCATCTCCCAATTTGGCAGGAACTTGCGGCAAACCGGCTGCAGAAACCACGACAGGCAAGTCAAGTTGCACAGATCTATGAGTTGCACCAACAATCGCAGCTAACTCTTCGTGGGTGAGATATTGGAGTTCGTCTACAGCTAAAAGTAATCCAGAATTGCAGGCATCTGCTGCCTCTCCAACAGCCACAAATAAATCGGTGAGGTCCTCAGATAACACACCAGAATCAGCTTGCCCTGCTAACGGATCGAAGCTTACCGCCACAGAAGAGCCATCAGTAAAGGTATGCGTGAACGACACAAGCACAGCAAGAGCTCGCCTTACTGCCAAAAGAGTGCGCCGAGTTGCGCCGTGCTCTAACTCTAGAAGAATCCTCCTCAAACGAACTGCAAGCAGTTCTGGAAATCCGCCACCTTCAGATGCTTCAATAAATCCGACCTTCATCTCTCTACGCTCTGCGATTTGCGAAAACCTATTCAACAAAACAGTTTTGCCAACTCCTCGCAAGCCAAGCAGCACACAGCTTTTTCCAGGTCGCTTGTCTAGTGCCCTACGTATAGTTATCTCAAAGTCGTCAATAAGATCGTCGCGTCCAACAAGCGCAGGAGGCGCAGATCCTGCTCCTGGTCGATAAGGATTACTAAAGCGGTCCATTTGAACATATCTTACCTAAAATTATCTTGTTTATCTATCTTCAACATAAATCTTGCATAAACTTTCATCAAGACTTAGTTCATAAAACTAAACTAAGTCTTGATGAAAGGCTTCTCCGAAAGGACAGCACAATGCAGACTGTCAACATACACGAGGCAAAAACCCACTTATCGCGTCTAGTTGATGCTGCAGTAAAGGGTGAGCCATTTGTAATCCCCAAAGCAGGTAAGCCACTAGTAAAAGTTACGGCTCTAAATGCAGCAAGCTCAAAGCCTGTTTGCAGAACTGGATTCTTGCCCGATATCAGCGTGCCGGCCGATTTCGATCGAATGGGTAACGTAGAGATAGAAGATATGTTTACAGGCTGCAAATGAGCTTTTTACTCGATACTCATGTCCTGCTGTGAGCAGCTGGAATGCCCGAGAAGTTACCCGCAGATATCCGCTCCCTAATCGAGGAACCGTCTTCAGAATTGCACTTCAGCGTAGCTTCGCTATAGGAAATCATCATTAAGAACGGACTTGGTAGAGCCGACTTCAACATAGATCCTCGTCAGCTGCGAAAAACATTGCTAAACAACAGCTACCTAGAATTAGCTATCACTGGCGCTCATACGATTGCACTTGATAGCCTGCCCCCAATCCATAAAGATCCTTTTGATCGCATTCTCGTTGCGCAAGCACTTGCTGAAGCGCTAACACTCCTAACTGCTGACGTATTAGTAAGCCGCTATCCTGGCTCAATCCGACTCCTCAATAATCCTCTTTACCCCGTCTTCGGCAATCTTTACTCCGAGTTCGGCTGCTGGCAACACAACCGCAGCAGATGCATCACTATCACCTAAACACCCGACTTCTGGAAACTCAAACAAACGCAGGAGGCGCAGATCCTACTCCTGGTCGATAAGGATTACTAAAGCGGTCCATTTCAACATACCTTACCTTAAATTATCTTGTTTATCTATCTTCAACATAAACCTTGCATAAATCAAACCTACCCAGTATTGCTTACAAGGATTTAGAAATTGCTTCATTTAGCTCTTTATGGTTTGAGCGTAGTGATAGGTACCACCCCCACCCCATCTGATCGTAAATAGGGTTGTCCTGTAGCAGTGATGACAATGAGTGCTCTAGGGGAAGCGACAACACTTGTACCTACTTTGGCGCTTAACGCCAGCAACGCCCGAGCCGCCTCTTCAATCGAATCGGGGGTACCTAGTTTTACTTCTGCTGCAATCCAATGGCCATCGTCTCGCTCAATAACAACATCCACTTCAAGATTAGCTTTATCGCGGTAATGAAACACCGTACTTCGGCATACTTGAGCGTATACGCGGAGATCACGTATAGCCATTGACTCAAAGAACAAGCCCAAAGCTTTCCTGTCATTAAATAAAGAATCAGCATTAGCACCAACAGCAGCCGTAGCCAAAGATGGATCAACAAGATGATGCTTGGGAGCTGACCGCAAGGTAGAGCGCGATAACAACCGTACTTTCCATGCTAGCTGACTCTCATAAACAAAAATTCCGCTAAGCGCTTCTAAATACCCGCTCACGGTTTGCCGTACAATCTTTACGCCATCACCCATATCGTTAGCCAAAGTATTTTGACTAGCTTCCGATGCACTGTTTCGCGCCAACGAAGTGAGCAAACGCCGTACATCTTGAGCTCTGTGTCGAGTACCGTTTGTTCTAGATACATCTACACGACACACCTCATTGAGATAATCCCGTGCAAACTCTTGAGCATCACAAGGCGCCATGCTGTGAGTCAACGGCCATCCACCCCGCAATAACCAATCAATGACTTCTCTTAGCTCTTCTTCAGCCGTGTAGGTCTGCGGTGCATGCGGTCGATATTCAGCTGCAAATCCTGAATCAAACAACTTGTTTAAGCTCACCGTGCCATTTGATGCGCCACTCTCCCAAAGCGACATTGGTCGCATTAATATCCGTCCCATCCGACCGGCACCAGAGTGCTGAATTATGTAATCAGTGGGTCGAGCAGAAGCTGACAAAATGAAACTGCCAGGACGGGCTATGCGATCGCTGGCCCGCCTAACCCTATCCCACAACCCAGGAACCAGTGGCCACCCGTCAAGCAACATGGGATGTGGCCCCCGCACCAACGGTAACGTACCCTGAGAAGCATGTTCTCTTGCGGATTCATCTTCATCAAATAAAACCTCACTAGCAACAAATTGCCGAGCTGTAGTTGTCTTACCACAACCACGCGTGCCTTCAACAAGAACTACCGGCAGCGCACGCAACTTGTCAGCTATCTGGGTGTCAACCACCCTTGCCATATAGGCATCCAGGTTCATAATCTAACTATTTGGCAACTATTTACCTAACAATATGGCTAATTTTTACCTAACCATATGGCAAAAATTCACATAATCAAGCCATACTAGCTGTAGTGTCCATATGAGATGCCTCAAGCTCATGTGGCTGCACAGATTTTCTTAGTTTTATTGGTGTTGTGTTAGTTATTTGTTTCTAAGGCTTTGAGGGCTTCGGCTATTGGGTTCCAGCGGTTCCAGCCTTTGTCTACATATTTTTGTGCTTCTGTGATGGTCATGGGTGTGCCAACAAACCCTGGTGGTTGTTCCCCGAAGGCTAGTAACACTCGGTTCCAACGGTTCACATGGGCTTCACCGTTAGTCGTTTCAGCGGCGTAACCACGCACATCAGTCACAAGACTCGCAGGCACCTTATACGGCTCATCAGCGTTGTTGTCTGCGATCAAAGCTTTGAGGGCTTTGACTATTGGTTTCCAGCGGTTCCAGCCTTTGTCCACATATTTTTGTGCCTCAACCACGGTCATAGGCGTGCCTGTGAACCCTGGTGGTTGTTCCCCGAAGGCTAGCAGCACTCTGTTCCAACGGTTCACATGTTCTTTACCGTTGGTTGTTTCAGCAGCGTAGCTTTGCACATCAGCAATAAGGCTCGCAGGAACCGTATACGGCTCGTCATCAGCGTCGTTGTCAGCTACCACAACGCTTACCGCAGAAGCAGCCGTATCAAGCTTGTAGCTATCACTGCTTGATAGCGTGACCGTGATCTCCCCATCAGATTCACTAGTATCATCGTCAACAGTCACAATAGTCAAAGTAGTAATACCCGATGCTGGAAATGTGACTGTTTGACTGCCTGCTGACACTCCGAAATCACCTGTGACAGTCACATCCACCGTAACCTCAGAAAACGATGGTGGCGCAGAACTGCTAATAATAGTAAACGCAGCTGTTTCACCCTCGGTTATGTCACCACTCTCAACAATGCTCAACGTTGGCAGGTACTGCTCATATAGGGTTTGTATGTCACTTGCATTCAACTCCACAGCAAACAACAGTAATTCATCTATCACAGCGTTCATAGAGTTCGTACCGTCAGCCAACGCTCCTACCCTATACAAAGGAAGATCCACGCTTGTTTGCAACGTGGCTACTAGCTTACCGTTAGCATAAAGACGCACCCGATCCGCGTTAGCCGCAAACACCAGATGCGTCCACTCACCTGCTTTAGCAGTGTAGTCAAAAAGCTGCTGGCCTACAGCGATTTTCGCTTCAGCACCAGACGCCAACTTGAACGCAGCAACCTTAGAACCAGACTCAGAAGCAAACAGCGTTGCTTCACCTGTCTTGTTCCCACGCTTCACCCACAACCCCGCCGACCAACCACCCGCAGCCGACAACACACCAGCATCAAGCTGCAACCAATCACCATCACCATCAAAACTCAAAGCCACACCATTAGGACCTGAAACCGAACTAGCACCAACAACATCACCAACAAAACCACTACCGCTACCTGCTTGCACACCAACACCCTGAGCCTGCGCAGAATCCTGAGCTTCACCACGTTGGCTTTGCCCGCTGAAACCCAAAGACAAACCAGCAGTCAACCTATACCCATCATAAAGCGCTTTGATCTCTGTAGAACTAAGAACTTCACCACGCACAATCAAATCATCAATATCAGCTTTAACAGTAGAAGTACCATCAAACCAACCACCAACACGATGCAAAGACAACTCAAAACCACTATTCAAAATCAACTTGCGCCTACCATTTATATACAAACTAGTAGTAGCACTATCACCCACAATCGCAACATGTGTCCAAACATTCAACGGAACACTCACCCCAAAAGAACTCTCCACCCAACTAGAACCATCATAGACACTCATCGCCAAATTAGAACCAGCCCCACTCTGCTCCAACAACACAGCAGCAGCACCCTCCACAGTCGCAGGCGGCGACAAAAGCACCGACGCAGAACTCTTCGCAGTACGACGCACCCACAAAGCCGCAGTCCAACCACCCGCAGGCGCTAAAGCAGGCTCCCCAACATCCACCCAACCACCACCACCAAGCCTCAACGCATGGCCTGTGCGACCCACCGTAACCCAACCCGCATTACCGCCAAGCGTGCCAAAAACAGTGGGGGTGTCAACATTAAACGCTTTATCACCTGTTATGTGATCAAAAGGCCACCGGTGACGCTGCGGTGTTTCAGCACCGTAACTATCATAAAGAGTTTTAACCCCTGAAGCGTCGAAAACTTCGTTACGCGCAACCAAATCATCAATGTCAGCGTGAACAGCAGCAGTACCATCAAATAACGCACCAACCCGATGCAAAGGCAACTTAGAAGCGCTAAGAAAAGCTGATAATTCACCATTTATATACAACGAAATCAATGGACCAGTATCAACCAAAACAACATGCGTCCAAACATGCAACGGCAACACCGAAGACGGAAATAAATTAGATACAGGGTTAAAAACAGAATCCACCCACTTAGAACCATCATAGGTACTCAACGCCATACGCTCACCACTACCGGTTTGTTCTAAACGAACCGCAACAGCATCCTTCACCGCCGCAGACGGAGACAAAAGCACCGACCCAGGACGTTTAGCAGTGCGGCGCACCCACAAAGCCACAGTCCCCCCAGACGCTGCCAAAGAAGACAACCCGGTGTCCACCCAACCATCATTCAATCGCGCCGCTGCTGCACCAGCACGGCTCACAGCAGTCCACTTCGCAGAACCACCAAAGCGACCAGGCGCCGACGGTGTATCAGCATTCCTCACAACCACACCATGACCCTCATCAAACGCCCACCTGTGACGCTCTGCCGCTGTGGCGCCATAACTATCATAAAGAGTTTTCACTTCCGTAGCAGTCCAGCTGCCTTCAACCGCACGTATATCATCTATATCCATTTGAGCTTGCAATTTAGATTGGTTCTGCGTTAGCAATCCCAGCTGATACAGCGGCAAATTAATCGGCGTATTAATAGTCTCCGGACTGACACCGTTCACATACAGCGTTGTATTAGTAGAAGTACCTACGAATGCTAGGTGCACCCACTCATCTTTTGGAGCAGTGTAATCAAAACTGTGATTAGTGTCAGAACCATTACCACGTGTCGTGAAACCCACCTTGCCGGTACTAGCCTGACCTAGCTTTAACCAAGCGTGGCCTCGTTCCATGTGTTCTGGTGCTAACAACGCTTGCTCCGTTCCCGCAGACGAAGCACGGTTACGCACCCACAAAGCCAAGCCCCAACCATCAGCAGCAGGCAAAGACGCAGCACCTAAACGCACCGACCCTTTATTAGGCGAACCCGAACCTAACCGCACCGCCGATCCCGAACCGTCACGCCCTGTTATCCACGTGGCAGAACCAACCAACGTGCCATTTTGACCTAAACCCCCACTATCTGAAGCAGTAATACTTGAACCCTCATCCAAATCCCACCGATAACTAATCTTTTGAGCAGGAGGATAACTATCATATAACGCTTTCACCTGAGCAGCGCTCATAGCATTCCTACGCACAACTAATTCGTCAATATCAGCGTAAGCTGCCTGATCCCCACGACCTACTTCACCTAACTGCAACGGCATAGCAGTGGGAACAGTGCTATCAAAATCACCGTTAACATACAATGTTGTATTAGCAGAAGTACCTACAAATGCTAGATGAACCCACGCATAGTGAGGAGCAGTGTAATCAAAATTGTAATCTTCAGCTGAATAAACAACAGTGTTAGCAGCTTGGATAGCTTTGAGAGCTTCAACTATGGGATCCCAACGACTAGCTGAGAACTGTTTAGCAAAACCCTCTGCTTGTGTGAGAGTCATAGGCGTGCCGGTGAATCCGGGCACGTCCTCACCGAACGCTAGCAGCACTTGTTTCCAGCGGTTCACATGCGCTTGCCCGTTTGCAGTCTCACCCGACCAGGAGCGCACATTTGCTATCAGGCTCGCAGGCACAGAATACTTAGGCCCAGCAGTAAACGTCCCCACTGTAAACCCAACCTTGCCGTTACTAGCCTGACCTAATTTAATTGTCCCAAGAAAACTATTTCCCGTCTCAGCAGAAAACAGCACTTGCTGAGCACCCGCATGACGCAAGTTACGCACCCACAAAGCAGCAGTCCACCCATTTGCGGGTTCTACAGTACCGGCATTCAATCGCAAAGACCCAGCAGGTGAACCTGGTCCTACCCGCACCGCCGATCCCGAACGACCAACACGCAACCACCTAGCTGACCCAACCAAAGTGGCGTACTCACCCGGGTTGCTACTATCTGTAGCGCGACTACCAGAACCATCATCTAGCGACCAGTTATGCGAAAGCTTAGCGCTAACATAAGAATCGTATAGTGTTTTGATTTGTTGCGCACCAAGACCCGGGCCCTGCCAAATCAACAAATCGTCTATATCGGCTGCAAGCGGCTGCGAATCTGTTGAACGCGCTAAACGCCCCAGCCTGCTAAACGGTAAATCAACACCCACGTTAATACTGCTTTGGTAAACACCGTTCACATACAAATGGGTCTGCGATAAACCACCCACAAACACTAAATGAACCCACTCACCTTTAGGCGCGGTGTAACCAAAACTATGATTGGTTTCCACACTGTTTTGACCAAACAAAGTTAACCCAACCTCACCACTATTAGCCTGAACTAGCTTAAACGCTGCTGTATCACTCGCAGTAGACTGATCGGCAAACAACGTTTGTGCTGTATCAGAATCTGCACGCCTCACCCACAAACCCGCACCCCAACCATCCGAAGCTGAAAACCGACTATTAGACAAAGACAGATAGGAACCACCTTGCCCACTCAACCGTAATGCCGACCCTACCCGCCCATCGCTAACCCAAGAAGTAGACCCCTCTAAAACAGCTTTCACACCAAAATTAGTGGCATAAACATTATCATAAACTAAAGAAGTCTCAGAATCACCTGAACCCGCATCAAACGGCCACTTATACAATACAATGGGATCGTAAGAATCGTACAATAACCTCACTTGTTCAGCGGTCATTGCTTTACCTCGCACAACTATATCATCAACATGCGCGTGCAACTGCGAACTGCTAGAACCATTAACCACATTGCCAAGTACCGCTAAAGGCAAATCCAAAACCATCGATAACGTTTCAACCAAAACGCCATTCACATACAACCGTGTGCTAGTTGAATTACCAACAAAAACCAGGTGAGTCCACACAAACTTAGGTGACGTATAAGAAAAACTCGAATCCGAAACAACACTATTTTCCACAATACGCAAACCTACAGTACCGTCACCTTGCGCTAACTGAAGCGCCGCATAATCAGAGGACGTACGCTCGGGCGCAAACAAAAACTGCTGGCCATCGCCCAGACGCTGCACCCACAACCCCGCAGACCAACCATCTGAAGCTGCCAAATCAGACGCTCCTAAAGTTATATGACCAACCGCAGGGCCAAGCTTCACAGAGCTCGCACCCACCCGGGCGGGACTCCACGAACCACTTGGTACTGATGCGTCCTTAAAAGGTTCAACACTATCAGCTGCTGAAGTACCTGACCCTTCATCAAACGCCCACCGATAACCAGCCTCATCCACACTAGGCGTAGTACCATCATAAAGCGCTTTCACAGCGTCATCATCCAACACGCGATCCACCAGCATTAAGTCGTCTATTTCCATGTGGGCTTGTTGCTGGTTTGCTAAATTGCCTATCTGATATAACGGTAGGTTAAACGAGTGCGACGAAGTGTGCTGAAGGGTCCCGTTCACATACAGTTTTGTGTTAGTAGAAGTGCCTACGAATGTTAGGTGTACCCATTCGTCTTTGGGGGTGGTGTATTCAAAACTGCGGTCTGGGTTGTTGCCTGTAACAAAACCAACTTTGCCGTTCCCGGCGCCGGCGAGTGATAGTTTAACTACTGTTGCACCGTTGCGCACATCTGCAAACGTCTTAGGTGCAAACAAATTTTGATGCCCATCTTTCAAACGACGCACCCACAACCCCGCAGACCAACCCTTTGACGCTGCTAGCGCAGGTGCTCTTAATAGTATTTTTCCGAGTCCAGGTCCCATTCTGATAGCGTTTCCTGAACGTCCTTGTGCCCATGTGGCTGAGCCGTCTAATCGTGCGGGAATGTTAGCTGTAGTTGCTTTAAAACCTGCAGCACCCGCAGTGCTGCCTTCGCCTTCATCAAACGTCCAGTACCAGCCCACGTTAGATTGTAAACGCTGTGAGTTATATAAACCTTTAACTTGTTGAGCGTTGAAGGCTTTACCATAAACACGGATACTGTCATAGTCAGCATTGCCTCTTAAGCCACCCGACGAAGATGCCCCTATATGATGCAACGGTAAATCCAACTTAGCGCTAACACTGCCAACTAGCTGCCCATCTGCATACAACGAAACATGCGTAGACGTTCCCACCAACACTAAATACACCCACTGATCTAACGGAAGCTGATACCCAAACGAATAACTCTCCAACCCTCCACCGAGTGCGGGTAAGGTCACACCCACATTCCCTGACCCTGCTAACTCTAAATCAACCCGGCCTTCACCCGAAGACGCAGACCCGAACAACACCGACCCGCCCGAAGACGCGCTTAACCGTTGCACCGCCAACGCGGCTGTCCACCCAACAGCAGCATCCACAGAACCAGCACCCACATCCAAATAAGCCCGTGAAGATCCACTAGGCCCAACAAACTTACCACCACCAACATGGTTTTTCAGGCTACTAACACCTCTCAACCTGGCTGCTGTCCGGTTGCCGGCTAGGCCTGTGGTGTAGCTGTTTTCTAGGGTTTCGAACTCCCACCAGTGTAGTAATCCTGCTTCGAAAAACGGTGTGTAGTATGAACCGTGCAACCCGGCTACTTCAGCAGCTGATAGTGCTTCGTCCCATATGACTAGGTCGTCTATGCTGGCGTGTAAACCAATCACATTAGCGTTTTGCCAGTCGTATTGTTGTTGGCCTATGTTTCGGCGTGGCAAAGGAAACGATTGTGCGATCCGACCCTGGCGAACACCATCAACGTAAAGCAAAGTTTCTGTGCTTGTTCCAACGACTGTGATATGCGCCCAAACCCCTGTCGGTAGTGAATATCCGAACTTGTAGTCCACATCGTTAGCAACGGATAACGCGTTGGGCCCATACAAAAACGTGTCCCAGTCCTCTACATCAGCATGGTAGGTAAACCCAATCTCACCGCTACTACCTTGATTCAGCTTCAGAGCATATACAGGTGATTGCAACAACGTAGCATCCGCGTAGTCACTGTGTCTTCTAACCCATGCTGACATTGTCCAAGGAGGTTCAACATCTGACCCGAAAAACGCGACACCACTCCTTTTACCCACAAACTTGAACCCTTTACCCACAACACTATCTTCAAGAGCATCAGACGGAACCGCTTCTGCGCCATGACCTGCTACATAATTAGCGAAACCATGCCGTTCCCCGACACTGTCTAAAACAAAAGCTTCCCCACGGTTGTTGCTGTAACCGGTCATACCGTGGGAGTTGTGATGCGTAGTCGGACGCGCCACGTCCTCCATGAGATAACGGCTGATAGCACTACGACCCCCTGAACGTGAAGATTCCTGAGACACACCAGGAGGGTCCCCTACCCTGCTAAAACGGGTACGGAACTGTGCCACATCATCAGTTGCTGGCGTACTGTTCCACGTGCGATCAGCTAACACAGACCTTGGACTGTTAAGTAGGCTTTCAACATAAGAATCTTCAGCGAACTGCCCGGTGTCCATCCAAGCAGCAATACCGGTACCAATCTCACGGCCCCTGTTAAGTGGAAGGTTCTTATGCATATGATCTTCCCAAGGCACAGAGTGCAAAGTCCTGTGCAACACTAAATACAGGCGTGACGTATACCAACTAAGGTTAACAGTATCCCAACCGTTACCATAACCAGCCCAAGTGTCGGGTTTGTTATGCCAAGTAGCACCATTGTGCTCCCACGGCATAACAATAATATTTTGAGAAGGAGCAGCCAGATAATGTGTCGGATTTACAGCTTTAATATCATTACCAATGCTTTTTTCAAAACCAGAATACATCATCACACGTTTACCAGTATCACCGCTACGCATAACCTCGTTCAGATCATTAACAAAAGCCGCGAAAACAATTGACGGTGCTTCAGTAGAATCTATATCTTTACTTGCTTCATGCCCAATCGTCAAACCATACTCTTCAAGCCTCTGCTTCGCATACCGAAACACCTTCCGGCAAGTAAAATTCTCATTATGCTTATACAACTGCTTAATAAACACTTCGTCTGCACCAATATGAAAATAAGGACCAGAAAACCAAGTACTAAAATGTGAAAACAAATCCTGCACAACTTTATTAGCAGCAGGCGACGCGTAATCAATCGTATACCCTGGCTGATTTGAATTTGATGCTGTCTTATAACAGCTCGGATCGTCTCCATCCAAAGCAATATTAAAATACCCTGAAATAGGTTGCGCATGCCCCGGAGCTTCCAAACCCGGAATAATATTCAAATGATGCTCCGCAGCAACCCGCTCAAACCTATCAATATCAGCTTTAGTGTAATGCGCTATATCAGGAGCAAGCCCCGGATAACGTTGCGGATCGTTCAAACGAAAAGAATCACGCTCCTGCAAATGAAAGAAAAACGAATTCAACTTAACCCAAGACATACGCCGAATCGCATCAACAACATAATCAGGCTCCCAATACTTACGACCCATATCATTATGAATCAAACGAACATGCTGCTGCGGATCTGGCCAATCACGTGCAGTGCCCGCAACAACACTCTTACCATTAGACGACAACTTCAAAATCTGCAGAAGTGTGCGGGAACCATAAAAAACCCCTGTCGTAGTGTTAGCCCGTAACACAACAGACCCACCAGCAGTAGTAACCAGCTCATAACCTTCGGCCGCTAAACCAGTATCAGCCAAACTATTAACCTCTAACACTAAATCATTAGGTTTACGAGGCTTACTAGACGTCTCAACCACAACAGCTAACGTAAGACCAGTTTGAGTTTTAATATCTTTAGCAACTTTATCTGCAACCTGCCTTAGTGTGCGCCGCGAAGAAGTGTGCCAGGCAGTAGCTTGCGGAGAATCCCGCAAAGCCATTTTCGCTTGATTAACCAAAACAGGATTACTTACCGTAGCAGGATCAACCAACCCGCCAAGCACAGTAGAAAAGAAATCAGCCGACCAATGCGTATTTTGCTGACCCGCAGAAACCACAACCCGAGAACTAGCAGACAACTCCACACTACCAGACGACGGCAACCAACTCCGCAACCGTGGCACAACAGCAGGCGCTGGATTTAACACCTTCAACGGACCATACTGACCATGCCAGCTCTTAATAAACGCTTCATCAACCGCATAATCATAAACCCTAACCTCATCTATAACCATGTGAGGTTGATGGCTACTTACCAACGGGCCTATCTGATATAACGGTAAATCAAACGACTCTGACGAAGTATCTTGATGCTTCCCATTCGCATATAACTTTGTATTAGTAGAAGTACCCACAAACACTAAATGAACCCACTCATCTTTAGGCGTAGTGTATTCCAAAGTATGATCCGTTGCCTTGCCCTGACCCGTGCCAGTAACAAAACCAACCTTACCAGTCCCAGCCAGCGATAATTTAACTACTGTTCCACCAGCCCAGATATCTGAAAACAACTTAGGCGCAAACAAATTTTGATGCCCATCTTTCAAACGACGCACCCACAACCCCGCAGACCAACCCTTTGAAGACGGTAACGCATCAGCATCAATACGCACAGCCCCCTTACCCGAATAACCCATCTCCACGCCCCCACCAACACGTCCAGTAACCCACCGAACATTATCCACCAAACTCGCATGCTTAAGCGGTGCTGAACTATCAGTTGCCTGGGTACCACTACCCATCTCAAACTGGTAGTAATACAAACTATCTTTATCATCATCGGTGATTTCTACATTAAATGTGTTGTCATCGGTGCTGTCGTCGCCGTCGTCGCTGGGTGTCGCACCGCCTGCGACGTTGCTACCTAAACTTGTGTCGGCTAAATCGCCTATAGACACTGTTAGGGTCTCATTACCTTCAGCTATAAAATCATCTGTAACTGTTAAAACCAAAACAGCAGTTTGCGCTCCTGCGTTGCTCAGCGTGACGACCGTCCGTTGCAATGAAGACGACACGCTATCAATAGCCACACCGGTGTTCACTCCTGCTCCTGACTTGAGCGCTAACGAGATATCACCTGTAGTTATACCCGTACCCGATAACACCAACGGCACATCTATCTGCTCGCCCGCAAGCAAAGCGCGGCTAAGCATTATCGTAAACTCAACAGACCGATCAGCGTCTGCTGCTGAGGAGTCTTCCTGCACAGCACCACTATCAGAACGCGCTAACGTAACCTCTGTTGGATCATCATCAGTCACCGGCAGTGTCGCCGAGTTCACTGTCACACCAGTCAAGGTTCCTGACACGGTGATCGTCTCATCTGGACCGTCAATATCATCATCAGCCGGTGTGAGTGTGAACGTCGCTGTGCCTGAGACTGCGCCCGCAGCAATAGTCACATTAAAATCATCGACGTCTGTGAACCCGACCACCCCAGCAGTACCAGACCCTGCCACAGTGACACGCACGGTTTTCGCCGCATCAAACCTAATAGTTGCATCATCAACCGTGGCTGTAACCGTTACTGTTGTTGGACTATCGTCTTCATCCACCGAAACAGGGTTCACACTCAAGTCAACCTCAGGGGTATCATCATCATCAGTAACCGTTACGGTGACAGTCTCATCACCAACCGCGTTATATGTTGTATCGGTTGACGTGATGGCATGTGTAAGCGTCGCGGTGCGTTTATCTGCGGTGTTGTCCACATCATCGTTTTGACCGGTAACAGTAACCGTCTGCGCGGTCGCCCAGTTAGTGGTAGAAAACGTTAACGTGTTCTGAACACCTGGTGTAACAGAATCAGTGTCAACCACTACCGCAGCCGTATCACTAGAAGCAACAGTAACCGTCACATCATGGGTCGGCTGGCTGTCTAACACGACGGTGTAAGTATCAGTACCAGCATCCTCAGCAACCGACGTAGAACCTGACGACTCCGTGATTGTCACACCAGCAGTATCATCATCAACCAACGACACAGTGGCCGAGTTCACTGTCACACTAGGCAAGGTTCCTGACACTGTGATCGTCTCATCAGGCCCGTCAATGTCATCATCAGCCGGTGTGAGAGTAAACGTGTTCTTACCTGTTTTCTCGCCCGCAGCAATAGTCACATCGAAAGGAGTGACAGATGTGAACCCGACCACCCCAGCCGTACCAGACCCTGCCACAGTGACACGCACGGTTTTCGCTTCATCAAACCTAATAGTTGCATCATCAACCGTCGCAGTAACCGTTACTGTAGTCGGACTATCGTCTTCGCCCACCGAAGCAGGG
Source organism: Candidatus Poriferisocius sp. (assembly GCA_965221865.1). Classification (GTDB taxonomy): domain Bacteria; phylum Actinomycetota; class Acidimicrobiia; order Acidimicrobiales; family Bin134; genus Poriferisocius. Next base: position 2,047,550 of record OZ244918.1, on the reverse strand, counting down.
TTCACCGACAGATCAACCTCAGGGGTATCATCATCATCAGTCACAGTCACAGTTACCGTCTCATCACCAACCGCGTTATATGTTGTATCAGTAGACGTAACAACATGAGTGAGCGTCGCGGTGCGTTTCCCACCAGTGTTATCCACATTGTCGTTTTGACCGGTAACAGTAACCATCTGCGCGGTCGCCCAATTTGTGGTAGAAAACGTTAACGTTTCCGTAGCTGTCGGATTATCTGGATTCAGTTTATCAGGCCCATCAACCAACACAGCAGCCGGTGTGCCAGAAGTAACAGTAACCGTCACATCATGGGTCGGCTGACTGTCTAACACAACTGTGTAAGTATCAGTACCAGCATCCTCAGCAACCGAAGTACTATCACCTGTCTCGGTGATTGTCACCCCAGCAGTATCATCATCAACCAACGACACAGTGACCGAGTTCACTGTCACACCAGTCAAGGTTCCTGACACGGTGATCGTCTCGTTCGGCCCGTCAATGTTGTCATCAACCGGTGTGAGTGTGAACGTCGCTGTGCCTGAGACTGCGCCCGCAGCAATAGTCACATCGAAAGGAGTGACAGATGTGAACCCGACCACCCCAGCCGTACCAGACCCTGCCACAGTGACACGCACCGTTTTCGCTTCATCAAACCTAATAGTTGCATCATCAACCGTCGCAGTAACCGTTACTGTAGTCGGACTATCGTCTTCGCCCACCGAAGCAGGGTTCACCGACAGATCAACCTCAGGGGTATCATCATCATCAGTCACAGTCACAGTTACCGTCTCATCACCAACCGCGTTATATGTTGTATCAGTAGACGTAACAACATGAGTGAGCGTCGCGGTGCGTTTCCCACCAGTGTTATCCACATTGTCGTTTTGACCGGTAACAGTAACCATCTGCGCGGTCGCCCAATTTGTGGTAGAAAACGTTAACGTTTCCGTAGCTGTCGGATTATCTGGATTCAGTTTATCAGGCCCATCAACCAACACAGCAGCCGGTGTGCCAGAAGTAACAGTAACCGTCACATCATGGGTCGGCTGACTGTCTAACACAACTGTGTAAGTATCAGTACCAGCATCCTCAGCAACCGAAGTACTATCACCTGTCTCGGTGATCGTCACCCCAGCAGTATCATCATCAACCAACGACACAGTGACCGAGTTCACTGTCACACCAGTCAAGGTTCCTGACACGGTGATCGTCTCGTTCGGCCCGTCAATATCATCATCAACCGGTGTGAGTGTGAACGTCGCTGTGCCTGAGACTGCGCCCGCAGCAATAGTCACATCGAAAGGAGTGACAGATGTGAACCCGACCACCCCAGCCGTACCAGACCCTGCCACAGTGACACGCACCGTTTTCGCTTCATCAAACCTAATAGTTGCATCATCAACCGTCGCAGTAACCGTTACTGTAGTCGGACTATCGTCTTCGCCCACCGAAGCAGGGTTCACCGACAGATCAACCTCAGGGGTATCATCATCATCAGTCACAGTCACAGTTACCGTCTCATCACCAACCGCGTTATATGTTGTATCAGTAGACGTAACAACATGAGTGAGCGTCGCGGTGCGTTTCCCACCAGTGTTATCCACATTGTCGTTTTGACCGGTAACAGTAACCATCTGCGCGGTCGCCCAATTTGTGGTAGAAAACGTTAACGTTTCCGTAGCTGTCGGATTATCTGGATTCAGTTTATCAGGCCCATCAACCAACACAGCAGCCGGTGTGCCAGAAGTAACAGTAACCGACACACTCGCAGTCGGCTCAGAATCCAACACAACTGTGTAAGTATCAGTACCAGCATCCTCAACAACCGAAGTACTATCACCTGTCTCGGTGATTGTCACACCCGCAGTATCATCATCAACCAACGACACAGTGGCCGAGTTCACTGTCACACCAGTCAAGGTTCCTGACACGGTGATCGTCTCGTTCGGCCCGTCAATATCATCATCAGCCGGTGTGAGAGTAAACGTGTTCTTACCTGTTTTCTCGCCCGCAGCAATAGTCACATCGAAAGGAGTGACAGATGTGAACCCGACCACCCCAGCCGTACCAGACCCTGCCACAGTGACACGCACCGTTTTCGCTTCATCAAACCTGATAGTCGCATCATCAACCGTCGCCGTAACCGTTACTGTAGTCGGACTATCGTCTTCGCCCACCGAAGCAGGGTCCACCGACAAATCAATCTCAGGGGTATCATCATCATCAGTAACAGTCACAGTTACAGTCTCATCACCAACCGCGTTATATGTTGTATCAGTAGACGTAACAGCATGAGTGAGCGTCACAGTACGTTTCCCACCAGTATTATCAACATCATCATCCTGGCCTTGCACGGTGATCGTCTGCGCGGTCGCCCAAGTAGACGAAGTGAACGTCAACGTGTTTTGAACCCCCGGCGTAGCAGAATCAGTATCTCCAACCCGCACCGCAGACGTATCACTAGAAGTAACAGTAACCGTCACATCATGGGTCGGCTGACTGTCTAACACAACTGTGTAAGTATCAGTACCAGCATCCTCAGCAACCGAAGTAGAACCCGACGACTCTTCAATGGTGACCCCAGCTGTGTCGTTGTCAGTAATGGTGATGGTGGTGGTTTTGGTGTCGCCGAGTGTGTAAGCAGTATCGGCGGTGAGGGTGAGGATAATGGTTTCAGGGGTTTCGTTAATGTTGTCGTCTGTGATGGCTACTTCAAGTGTGGTGCTGGTTGTTTTGGCTGCGATGGTGGCGGTGCCTGTTAGTGTGGTGTAATCGTCACCGGGCGTGGCGGTGCCAGTGATCGTGTAACCAACATTGAAAGCGGTGGTAGGTGCTGGTGACACGTTAATTGTAATGGTGACTGTACGGTTGGTGGCTGCTTCTGTAGCAGCATAGGTGGCTTGTGCGAATGAGATTTTGGGCCGGTTCTTATCATCTTTAATACTGACACGCACACTACGCTCAGCACTGTTTGTGGGTAAAGCTAACCCGCCGTCAAGATTAGTAGCCGCTTGCGTCAACGAAACCGGGGCGAGGTTAACGTTAATCGTCTCATCAGCATCGTCGCGGTCTTTGTTGGTGGTAGCAGCGAACGTGATCATAGCGGTTTGCGCGCCGACACCGGTGAATTGTATGACCGCTGATTCACGGTTAAACCCGCGCAACGACCCGTCTGCAGGCAGCAGCGACACGCCAACACCAGACACCTGCCATGTGGCTGCACGATAGTTGATGCGAGTCGATTTCAGCACCGCACCAGTCGGGCTTATTAAACTCAACGGCACGTGCGCTACTTCACCAGCTACCAACGCCCGCGACAAGGTTACGGTTACTACAGCGGTCACCGAAGGATCGCCTTCAACTAAGATGCCACCACCCGACAACACCACAACCGTGGGATCACCGTCAACCACCATCACCGGCAACGACGGTGCAGTACTCACAGATGTGTACCCGGCAACCGTGTGAGATATTTGCAAAGTCCTCACAGCGGTTTGATCGGTGCTATTGGTAACAGCAGTAACCGTAACCGGTTGTGGTTGCCACCAATTAGACGCAGTAAACGACAACACCGCTGTGCTACCAGCGTTACCACCAGCCGCACTCACCTGCAACCCCGCAGCAGCAGTAGCAGTAACCGTCACCGCAGCAGCCGGTTCAGTAGCTAAACGCACCCAATAAAAATCTGTTTCATCACCCTCAACCACAGTCGTATCACCATCAGAATCAGACACAAGCACTGCTGGCGTGCCAGCATCATCATCCACGATGTTCACCGTCACACTTTTCGCAGTCTCCGACGGTGCCACACCACCCTCCAGGTTCGTCACAGTACGCGCAGTGAACCCATCCACATCACCCAACCCAAACGTAACAGTATCAGCGAACCCCTCCGCAGTATTGTCACCGGTGACTGTTAACACTAGTGTCGCAGTAGCTGTGGTATCAGTGCCACCAGTGAACACGAGCACCGGGTCCGCACCAGTTAACGGTTTAGACGACAACACACTCACCCCAGTGTTCACACCATCACCAGTTTTCAATGCCAACGTGTAATCTGTGCCTTGTATAGCTGAACCTGACACGGCAAGCGGTACTTCCACTACCTCCCCAGCAGTGAACCCGCTACGCCCAGCTGCTGAAACATTTATTTCAGCAATACCACCAGTTTCAAGAACCCACAATAACCGCTGCGATGCTGCCACACCAGCTAAACCAACACTAAACACAGTCGGATCATCATCAACCACAGTTACTTCCACATCCGCGACAGTCACTTTCTTATCCCTATCATCAGCTGTAGCCACAGTATGTGTAATCACCGCTGCACGCGAACCCGCCGCATCATCAACCGTGTTCTGGCTAGATGTGACTGTTACCATTTGAGGCTGATCCCAGTTACGCGGCGTGAAAAACAACGTCCCACCAGACTGTGTCACCTTACCGTTATTACTCGTAACCGACTTCACCGTAACCACACCGGAGTCACCACTCGAAGCAGTAACAGTAACCAAACCAGCAGGCCGGCGGCTCAACCGCATCGTATAAGAACCCGACTTGCCCTCAGTGAACTTCAGTTCTGTTGAACTCACCACAGCCGGGTCTGTGTCATTATCGGTCACCGTCAACGTCTGCGACGAAGGATCACCGATAACAACAGAACCCAACCCTTGCGCCCTATACCTGCTAACAGTAAACGCTGGTAACGACAACACCACCTGCTCATCAACCCTATCCACATCATCGGACGCAGTGAATACCAACACCGCCGACGCTGCAGTCACCGAAGCAACAGAAGTTGCCTTCAACTCAAAGATCACCAACCCAGAAGCAGGCCCCGACACAAAACTCACCCCCTCAACATCACCCTCAACGTTAGGATCATCAAACAACACCACCTCAAACTCAGCATCAGAATCAGTACCAGGATTAGCAACAGCTAAACCACCCGTGTAATTCACCGGCACCACAATCGACTCACCTGCCACCAACCCGCGTGACAACACCACCGACACCGTGGCAGTGTCATCACTGCCACCTTCTGTAAGCGTTCTATCAGACGCAACCAAAGTGATCTCCGTCGCATCATCATCAGTAACCGTCACAGTGTCTTTAGTCACGCTCAACCCGCCGCCAGTCACCACACCAGTCACATCAACTGTTTCGTTCGGTTCGTCTATCGTGTCACTGGCCGGGTTTAAATCAAACGTGCCAGTAGCCGAGGAAGCACCGGCTGGAATAGTAATAGTAAAACTACTAACAGCCGCGTAATCGGTTGTTGACGTTGCAGTACCACCACCCACACTCACAACCACCGCAGTCGCAACACTACGAGTCGTAGACCCACCCAACGCAGCAGTCACCGTCACCGTCTTCTTACCACCACCCTCAGCTACCGTGTCAGGAGCGGCCGTCAAAGTCACCGTAGAAGGCGTCGCATCATCATCAACCACAGTCACAGTGTCTTTGGTCACGGTCAGCGTGCCCGCCTTACCAGTAACATCAACCGTCTCGTTCGGCTCGTCTACCGTGTCACTAACAGGAGTTAAATCAAACGTTGCTGTCGCAGACTGCGTGCCCGCAGGAATAGTAATAGTAAAATCACTAACAGCCGCGTAATCGGTTGTTGACGTTGCAGTACCACCACCCACACTCACAACCACTGCTGTCGCAACACTACGAGTCGTAGACCCACCCAACGCAGCGGTCACCGTGATCTCAGTCTCACCCGCACCCTCAGCCACCGTGTCAGGAGCCGCCATCAAAGTCACCGCAGAAGGCGTCGCATCATCATCAGTAATAGTCACAGTGTCTTTAGTCACAGTAAAGTTGATGGCAGTGCCGGTCACATCAACCGTCTCGTTCGGCTCGTCTACCGTGTCACTAACAGGAGTTAAATCAAACGTCCCAGTAGCCGAGGAAGCACCAACAGGAATAGTAATAGTAAAATCCTCAACCGCAGCATAATCAGCCGCAGACGTGGCAGTGCCACCACCCACACTCACAACCACCGCAGTCGCAACACTACGAGTCGTAGACCCACCCAACGCAGCAGTCACCGTCACCACAGTTTTACCGTCCCCCTCAGCTACCGTGTCCGGCGCAGCCGTCAACGTCACCGTAGAAGGCGTCGCATCATCATCGCTAATAGTCACCGTGTCTTTAGTCACGCTCAACCCGCCGCCAGTCACCACACCAGAAACATCAACCGTCTCGTTCGGCTCATCTATCGTGTCACTAACCGGGGTTAAATCAAACGTGCCGGTCGCAGACGCAGCACCAACAGGAATAGTAATAGTAAAACCTTCAACCGCAGCATAATCAGCCACAGACGTAGCAGTCCCACCACCCACACTCACCGTCACCACAGTCGCAACACTACGAGTCGTGCTACCACCCAACGCAGCAGTCACCGTCACCTCAGTCTCACCCGCACCCTCAGCCACCGTGTCAGGATCAGCCGTCAACGTCACCGCAGAAGGCGTCGCATCATCATCGCTAATAGTGACCACGTCTTTAGCCACCGTGAACCCGCCGCCAGTCACCGTGCCCGTCACATCAACCGTTTCGTTCGGCTCGTCTATCGTGTCACTGGCCGGGGTTAAATCAAACGTTGCTGTCGCAGACTGCGTGCCCGCGGGAATAGTAATCGTAAAATCCTTGACCGCAGCATAATCAGTTGTTGACGTGGCTGTACCACCGCCCACACTCACTGTTACTTCTGTCGCGGTGCTACGAGTCGTGGTTCCACCTAACATGGCAGTCACCGTCACCGAAGTTTTCCCAGCCGACTCTGCGACCGTGTCCGGTGCGGCGGTGAGTGTGATCGCAGTAGGCGTCGCATCATCATCAGTAATCGTGATGGTGTCTTTGGTCACGGTCAGCGTGCCTGCTTTACCCGTCACTTCAACCGTTTCGTTCGGCTCATCAACACTGTCATCAACCGGAGTGAAATCAAACGTGCCAGTCGCAGACGCGGTGCCAGCGGGAATAGTAATCGTAAAATCCTTGACCGCAGCATAATCAGCTGGTGAGCTGGCTGTACCACCGCCCACACTCACTGTTACTTCTGTCGCGGTGCTGCTAGTCGTGGTTCCACCTAACATGGCAGTCACCGTCACCGAAGTTTTCCCAGCCGACTCTGCGACCGTGTCCGGTGCGGCGGTGAGTGTGATCGCAGTAGGCGCCGCATCATCATCAGTAACCGTCACAGTGTCTTTAGTCACGCTCAACCCGCCGCCAGTCACCACACCAGTCACATCAACCGTTTCGTTCGGTTCATCTACCGTGTCACTAACCGGGGTTAAATCAAACGTCCCAGTAGCCGAGGAAGCACCCGCTGGAATAGTAATAGTAAAACTACTAACAGCCGCATAATCGGTTGTTGACGTGGCAGTGCCACCACCCACACTCACAACCACCGCAGTCGCAACACTACGAGTCGTAGACCCACCCAACGAAGCGGTCACCGTCACCGTCTTCTTACCACCACCCTCAGCTACCGTGTCAGGAGCGGCCGTCAAAGTCACAGTAGAAGGCGTCGCATCATCATCAACCACAGTCACAGTGTCTTTAGCCACGGTAAACCCGCCGCCAGTCACCGTGCCCGTCACATCAACTGTTTCGTTCGGTTCATCTACCGTGTCACTAACCGGGGTGAAATCAAACGTGCCAGTAGCCGAGGAAGCACCGGCTGGAATAGTAATAGTAAAACTACTAACAGCCGCATAATCGGTTGTTGACGTAGCAGTGCCACCACCCACACTCACAACCACCGCAGTCGCAACACTACGAGTCGTAGACCCACCCAACACAGCAGTCACCGTCATTGTCTTCTTACCACCACCCTCAGCTACCGTGTCAGGAGCGGCCGTCAAAGTCACCGTAGAAGGCGTCGCATCATCATCAGTAACCGTCACAGTGTCTTTAGTCACGGTAAACCCGCCGCCAGTCACCGTGCCCGTCACATCAACTGTTTCGTTCGGTTCATCTATCGTGTCACTGACCGGGGTTAAATCAAACGTCCCAGTAGCCGAGGAAGCACCGGCTGGAATAGTAATAGTAAAATCAGTGACCGCAGCATAATCAGCCACAGACGTGGCAGTGCCACCACCCACACTCACAACCACCGCAGTCGCAACACTACGAGTCGTAGACCCACCCAACGAAGCGGTCACCGTGATCTCAGTCTCACCAGCACCCTCAGCTACCGTGTCAGGTGCAGCCGTCAAAGTCACCGTAGAAGGCGTCGCATCATCATCAACCACAGTCACAGTGTCTTTAGCCACGGTAAACCCGCCGCCAGTCACCGTGCCCGTCACATCAACTGTTTCGTTCGGTTCATCTATCGTGTCACTAACCGGGGTGAAATCAAACGTGCCAGTAGCCGAGGAAGCACCGGCTGGAATAGTAATAGTAAAACTACTAACAGCCGCGTAATCGGTTGTTGACGTTGCAGTGCCACCACCCACACTCACCGTCACCGCAGTCGCAACACTACGAGTCGTAGACCCACCCAACACAGCAGTCACCGTCACCACAGTTTTACCGTCCCCCTCAGCCACCGTGTCAGGATCAGCGGTCAAAGTGATCGCAGAAGGCGTCGCATCATCATCAGTAATCGTGATGGTGTCTTTGGTCACGGTCAGCGTGCCCGCCTTACCAGTAACATCAACCGTCTCGTTCGGTTCATCTACCGTGTCACTAACCGGGGTTAAATCAAACGTTGCTGTCGCAGACTGCGTGCCCGCAGGAATAGTAATAGTAAAATCACTAACAGCCGCATAATCGGTTGTTGACGTTGCAGTACCACCACCAACACTCACAACCACTGCTGTCGCAACACTACGAGTCGTAGACCCACCCAACGCAGCGGTCACCGTGATCTCAGTCTCACCCGCACCCTCAGCTACCGTGTCCGGCGCAGCCGTGAGGGTGACCGTAGAAGGCGTCGCATCATCATCAGTAACCGTCACAGTGTCTTTAGTCACGCTCAACCCGCCGCCAGTCACCGTGCCCGTCACATCAACCGTCTCAGCCGGTTCGTCTATCGTGTCACTAACCGGGGTTAAATCAAACGTCCCAGTAGCCGAGGAAGCACCGGCTGGAATAGTAATAGTAAAATCAGTGACCGCAGCATAATCAGCCACAGACGTGGCAGTGCCACCACCCACACTCACAACCACCGCAGTCGCAACACTACGAGTCGTAGACCCACCCAACGAAGCAGTCACCGTGATCTCAGTCTCACCAGCACCCTCAGCTACCGTGTCAGGTGCAGCCGTCAAAGTCACCGTAGAAGGCGTCGCATCATCATCAACCACAGTCACAGTAACTGTTTGACTAGGGAGCGCATTATAAACAGCATCAGTAGACGTAACAGCGTGGGTGATCGTTGCTGTGCGTTTATCACCAGTATTATCAACATCATCGTTTTGGCCTTGCACGGTGATCGTCTGCGCGGTCGCCCAGTTAGTGGTAGAAAACGTTAACGTTTCCGTAGCTGTCGGATTATCTGGATTCGGTGTATCAGGCCCATCAACCAACACAACAGCCGGTGTGCCAGAAGTAACAGTAACCGTCACACTCGCAGTCGGCTCAGAATCCAACACCACCGTGTAAGTATCAGTACCAGCATCCTCAGCCACTGTGGTGCTATCACCTGTCTCAGAAATCGTCACACCCGCAGCATCATCATCAGTGACTGTTACAGTCACAGTCTCATCACCAACCGCGTTATATGTTGTATCAGTAGACGTAACAACATGAGTGAGAGTCGCGGTGCGTTTATCACCAGTATTATCAACATCATCGTTTTGCCCGGTAACAATGATGGTTTGCGCAGAGTTCCAAGTAGACGAAGTGAACGTTAACGTGTTTTGAATCCCCTGCTTCCCCGAATCAGTGTCTCCAACCCGCACCGCAAACGTATCACCCGAAGTAACAGTAACCGTCACATCCGCAGTCGGTTGGCTGTCTAACACGATTGTGTAAGTGTCAGTACCAGCATCCTCAGCCACCGACGTAGAACCCGAAGACTCCGTGATTGTCACACCGGCTGTATCATCATCAACCAAACTAACCTCAGCCTCATTCACTGTCACCCCACCCAACACACCCGACACAGTGATCGTCTCATCAGGCCCGTCAATGTCATCATCAGCCGGTGTGAGAGTAAACGTGTTCTTGCCCGTGGCTTCGCCTGCACTAATAGTGATATTAAAATCATCGACGTCTGTGAACCCGACCACCCCAGCAGTACCAGACCCGTCAACAGACACCACCACCGTTTTGTTCGCATCAAACCTTACCGTCGCATCATCAACAGTCGCAGTAACCGTTACTGTAGTCGGACCATCATCTTCATCCACCGAAGCTGTATCCACCGACAAATCAACCTCAGGAGTATCATCATCATCAGTAATCGCTATTGTCGTGTCAGTAAACGTCACCCCAGCAACACCACTACCGCTAATAGACAAAGACTGCGACGGCTCATCAAAACTATCATCAGTCGGTGTCAACGCGAACGTAGTTGAACCACTAACCGCGCCTGCCGCGATAGTAATCATCTGATCAGCCACCGCCGCATAATCAGTGCCCTCTTTAGCAGAATCAGTTAAAGCACCCACAATGACTGTAACGTTTTGAGCGGTAGCGAACCGTGTAACACTAGTAATCGTCGCGGTCACTTCCACTGTTTTCGCATCACCATCTTCAACCACACTCGACTGCACACCATTCTCACCAATATCAGCATCCACCGTTAACGTAACAGCCGACGGCGCAACATCATCATCAGTAACCGTCACAGTGTCTTTAGCCACGCTCAACCCGCCGCCAGTCACCGTGCCCGTCACATCAACCGTTTCGTTCGGTTCGTCTATCGTGTCACTAACAGGAGTTAAATCAAACGTCCCAGTAGCCGAGGAAGCACCCGCTGGAATAGTAATAGTAAAACTACTAACAGCCGCATAATCGGTTGTTGACGTGGCAGTACCACCACCCACACTCACCGTCACCACAGTCGCGGTGCTACGAGTCGTGCTACCACCCAACACAGCAGTCACAGTGATCTCAGTCTCACCCGCACCCTCAGCTACCGTGTCCGGAGCCGCCGTGAGGGTGACCGTGGTAGGCGTCGCATCATCATCGCTAATAGTGATCACGTCTTTAGTCACGCTCAACCCGCCGCCAGTCACCGTGCCCGTCACATCAACCGTCTCAGCCGGTTCGTCTATCGTGTCACTAACCGGGGTTAAATCAAACGTTGCTTTCGCAGACTGCGTGCCCGCAGGAATAGTAATCGTAAAATCCTCAACCGCAGTATAATCGGTTGTTGACGTGGCAGTGCCACCACCCACACTCACAACCACCGCAGTCGCAACACTACGAGTCGTGCTACCACCCAACGAAGCAGTCACCGTGATCTCAGTCTCACCAGCACCCTCAGCTACCGTGTCAGGTGCAGCCGTCAAAGTCACCGTAGAAGGCGTCGCATCATCATCAACCACAGTCACAGTAACTGTTTGACTAGGGAGCGCATTATAAACAGCATCAGTAGACGTAACAGCGTGGGTGATCGTTGCTGTGCGTTTATCACCAGTGTTATCAACATCATCATCCTGGCCTTGCACGGTGATCGTCTGCGCTGTCGCCCAGTTAATGGTAGTAAACGTTAGTGTCTCAGAAGTCGTATACGCAGTCGCACTATCAGGGCCATCAAACGCGACCGGCCCTGTTGACGTGACAGCGACCGACACGCTATGCGTCGGCTGGCTGTCTAACACCACCGTGTAAGTATCAGTACCACTGTTTTCTGCTACCGATGTGCTGTCACCTGTCTCAGAGATCGTCACACCAGCAGTATCATCATCAGCAGCTGTTACGGTGACAGTCTCATCACCAACCGCGTTATATGTTGTATCAGTAGACGTAACAACATGAGTGAGAGTCGCGGTGCGTTTATCACCAGTATTATCAACATCATCGTTTTGCCCGGTAACAATGATGGTTTGCGCAGAGTTCCAAGTAGACGAGGTGAACGTTAACGTGTTTTGAATCCCCTGCTTCCCCGAATCAGTGTCTCCAACCCGCACCGCAGACGTATCACTCGAAGTAACAGTAACCGTCACATCCGCAGTCGGTTGGCTGTCTAACACGATTGTGTAAGTGTCAGTACCAGCATCCTCAGCCACCGACGTAGAACCCGAAGACTCCGTGATTGTCACACCGGCTGTATCATCATCAACCAAACTAACCTCAGCCTCATTCACTGTCACCCCACCCAACACACCCGACACAGTGATCGTCTCATCAGGCCCGTCAATGTCATCATCAGCCGGTGTGAGAGTAAACGTGTTCTTGCCCGTGGCTTCGCCTGCACTAATAGTGATATTAAAATCATCGACGTCTGTGAACCCGACCACCCCAGCAGTACCAGACCCGTCAACAGACACCACCACCGTTTTATTCTCATCAAACCTTACCGTCTCATCATCAACAGTCGCAGTAACCGTTACTGTAGTCGGACCATCATCTTCATCCACCGAAGCTGTATCCACCGACAAATCAACCTCAGGAGTATCATCATCATCAGTAATCGCTATTGTCGTGTCAGTAAACGTCACCCCAGCAACACCACTACCGCTAATAGACAAAGACTGCGACGGCTCATCAAAACTATCATCAGTCGGTGTCAACGCGAACGTAGTTGAACCACTAACCGCGCCTGCCGCGATAGTAATCATCTGATCAGGCACCGTTTTATAATCAACACCCTCTCTAGCAGAATCACCCACAACACCCACAGCAACCGTGATGTTTTGAGCGGTAGCAAACCGTGTAACACTAGTAATCGTCGCGGTCACTTCCACTGTTTTCGCATCACCATCTTCAACCACACTCGACTGCACACCATTCTCACCAATATCAGCATCCACCGTTAACGTAACAGCCGACGGCGCAACATCATCATCAATAACCGTCACAGTGTCTTTAGTCACGCTCAACCCGCCGCCAGTCACCGTGCCCGTCACATCAACTGTTTCGTTCGGTTCGTCTATCGTGTCACTAACAGGAGTTAAATCAAACGTCCCAGTAGCCGAGGAAGCACCCGCTGGAATAGTAATAGTAAAACTACTAACAGCCGCATAATCGGTTGTTGACGTGGCAGTCCCACCACCCACACTCACCGTTATTTCAGTCGCAACACTACGAGTCGTGCTACCACCCAACGCAGCGGTCACCGTGATCTCAGTCTCACCAGCACCCTCAGCTACCGTGTCCGGAGCCGCCATCAAAGTCACCGTAGAAGGCGTCGCATCATCATCGCTAATAGTGATCACGTCTTTAGTCACGCTCAACCCGCCGCCAGTCACCACACCAGAAACATCAACCGTCTCGTTCGGCTCATCTATCGTGTCACTAACCGGGGTTAAATCAAACGTGCCGGTCGCAGACGCAGCACCAACAGGAATAGTAATAGTAAAACCTTCAACCGCAGCATAATCAGCCACAGACGTGGCAGTCCCACCACCCACACTCACCGTCACCACAGTCGCAACACTACGAGTCGTGGCACCACCCAACGTGGCAGTCACCGTCACCTCAGTCTCACCAGCACCCTCAGCTACCGTGTCCGGAGCCGCCATCAAAGTCACCGTAGAAGGCGTCGCATCATCATCAATAATAGAAATACTCACGCTTGACGGGCTGCCAGCACGGTAACCGTCAGGCAACACACCAAGTTGCAAAGTTAGGGTTTCGTTGTTCTCATCAATATTGTCGTCGGTAGCAGTGAACGTCAACGTGCCTAATGTGGAACCACTGCTAATACTAATGTTACCGCTGTTAGACAAACTGTAATCACCTGCAACAGCAGTAACACCGGTAGCGGTCACCGGTACCGTGATGTTGGCTGACGCCGCTGAAGCTAACCTTGCCGTAACCGTGAGTGTGCCGCCTTCAGTGACTGTACCTGAGTTATTGACAGATAATGTAACTGCCACATCACTAACCGCCGGATCATTAATCGTTAAACTCCCAGCGTTATCAGTACCCGAAGCACCACCACCAAGACCTGTACCAGAACTAGCGTTCAACGTGCCTAAACCAACATCAGCTGTTTCACCACTGGCCTCAACAGTGTTGTCAGTCTCAGCAGACAAAGTAATCGACACTGACGCTGTAGCATTAGCACCACCAGTGAACGTCACCGCCGCGTTGCCACTGTTAAGATTCGCGCATGACACACCAGTCGCAACCGTACAAGTCAATGTGTAATCCGTGCCCCTTGTCGCACTACCAGTAAACGTGAGCGGCACCGTCAACAATTCACCGGCTACCAATAAGCGTCCCAACGCGAGCGTGTATCCTAATGTGGAACCCTCTGTGATCGCAGCCCCCGAACCCCGGGTTAACGTCACTGTTGTAGCATCATCATCCATCACCCTCACAGCAACCGTCTGACTATCTAACGTATTGTAGCTGGTGTCGGTAGATGTAACCACATGGGTTATCGCCGAGCTGCGACTACCCGGGTTATCAGCACTATCATTAACACCGGTAACAGTGATGGTCTGAGGTGTCGCCCAGTTAGTAGTAGTGAACGTTAACGTTTCTGTTGTTGTCGGGTTGTCTGGATTTGGTGTATCTGGCCCGTCAATCAGCGCTGCAGCAGCAACACTCGACGTGACAATAACCGACACACTAGCAGTCGGCTGAGAATCCAACACGACTGTGTAAGTATCAGTGCCAGCATTCTCAGCCACCGTGGTAGAACCCGACGACTCGGTAATAGTTACACCCGCAATGTCATTATCGGTGATAGTGATTGTCACGCTTGACGGGCTGCCAGCACGGTAACCGTCAGGCAAAGATCCGAACTGCACTGTTACAGTTTCACTGTTTTCATCAACATCATCATCAGTAGCAGTGAACGTAACCGTGCCTACTGATGAACCGCTAGAGATCGTGATGTTACCGCTGTTAGACAAACTGTAATCACCCTCAACAGCAGTGCCGCCAGTACCACGCACAGGAATCGTGACGTTCGCAGCAGCAGCCGATGCTAGAGTAGCAGTAACCGTGAGTGTGCCGCCTTCAGTGACTGTACCTGAGTTGTTAACAGATAATGTGACTGCCACATCACTAACCGCAGGATCATTAATCGTTAAACTCCCAGCGTTATCAGTACCCGAAGCACCACCACCAAGACCTGTACCAGAACTAGCGTTCAACGTGCCTAAACCAACATCAGCTATTTCACCACTGGCCTCAACAGTGTTATCAGTCTCAGCAGACAAAGTAATCGACACACTCGCCGACGCTGAAACCCGACCAGTAAACGTAACAGTCGCAGAACCGCTATTCAGGTTCGCACACGCAACACCAGTAGCAGCAGCACAAGTCAGCGTGTAATCAACACCCCTAGTCGCGCTGCCACTAAACGTGAGCGGCACCGCCAACACCTCCCCAGCAACCAACACCCGACCCAACGACAACCTGTACCCCAATGACGTGCCCTCAACAATCGACACACCCACATCACGAACAAGAGTTACCGAAGTCGCATCATCATCAGTCACCGACACGGTTACAGTCTCATTATCCAACGCGTTGTACTTGGTATCAGTAGATGCGATGACATGGGTAAGAGTCGCTGCACGCGACCCACCAGCATTATCAACACTATCGTTTTGACCTTCCACAGTGATCGTCTGCGGGGTTGCCCAGTTCGTGGTAGTGAACGTCAACGTTTCAGACGTTGTATACGCGGTCGCGCTATCAGGCCCATCAAACCTGACAGGCCCCGAAGAAGAAACCGCAACCGACACAGATGCAGCTGGCTGGCTGTCTAACACCACCGTGTAAGTGTCGGTGCCTACGTTCTCGTCTACGGTGGTGGTGTCACCTGTCTCGGTGATTGTTACACCCGCGGTGTCGTCGTCAACGATTTGTAGCGTTTTTATGACTCGATGGGTATTGTTGTAGCCGCCTCCATCAGGAGTGAAAACTAAGTTGAAAGTTTGTTGTGATGGGATGTCATCTATGTCGTCATCGGTGATCGTATAGATGATATTTTGGGGTTGAAACCAATTAGACGGTGTGAATATCAGCGTGTTTTGAGCCTCAACTGTGCTTGAGTCAATATTTTGGATGTTTTGCACCTCAAGTGTGCGCGAGCTGGTGTCTTGGATGTTTTGCACCTCAGGTGTGATTGGACTGGTGTCTTGGATTTGTATTCTTGCCGCTGCTGGGCCTGTAACAGTCACTGTGACGGTTACAGAAGATGTTGGAGCAGTGGGGAGCACTACCGAGGCTTGGTGTTGTTGACCTTCAGTAACTTGTTGAGACTGTTCCCCTTCGTTGGGGTTGCCCACTTCATTGGGGTTGTTCAATGCGATAATGAGGCCAGGCTCTAGCGGTGGTGTGGTGATCGGTGTGGGTGTTGTTGGGGTGGATATAACTTGGTTGACAGCAGAAACAAGTGGTTGCCCCCATATTTTGATATCGTCTATTTTGGCTTTTAGGCCGATGAGGTTTTCGTATCCGATTTGTTGTAGCGGTAGGGGGATTGTTTTGTTTATTGAGCCGATTAGTCGGTTGTTGGCGTATAGTACTGTGCCCCGTTGGGTGGCGATGAGTGTTAGGTGTACCCATTTGTTTAGTGGCAGGGTGTAGTCAAAGTTGTGGTATGTGTATGGTGTGTTTGTGCGGTCTAGGAGGCCTATTACGGGTTTGTTGTGTTGTTGTAGGCGTATCGCCCCGTTAATTGAGTTTAGTAGTGTCGCTCCGGGATGGTTGCCGGTTCGTTTCACCCACGCTGACAGGGTCCATGGTACTGGTAAGTCTGTGGCGCCTAGTTCTATGCCGTCTTGGTTTAGGACTTGTTCGTTGTATCCGAATTCTATGCTTTGACCTAAAAGACGGCTGTCAGCGTTTAGCCGAGGAAATTTTTGTGGGTCACCGATCGCATATCCGTCAGCTCTGCCCGTATGATCGGGTATTAGTAAATAGCTTGTCTTATCTGCTGTGTTTTCAGAGGTTTGATAATATTTCACATTGTTGAAACTCCAGTGGTGTATGAGCCCGCGATGTTGTTCAGAGTTGTGAACGGTTTTTGTTGTGAGCGGTGAACCGATAATGTTTTTAGCTGTTAGGAACTCGTCGACTGTCCAGTTAGATGCCTGCTCGTTCCATAACCGGTCACCGAGCACTGCTAAAGACGAACCTAAATGATAGTTGATGAACCCGTCGGTGGCTGCTAAAGCTAACGGGCCGCCCACGAACAGTCCAGCACCCACCTCACCGGGCCCATTCAGTTTGCTAGCCAGACTGTGAATAGCCGCTAAATCAGGTAACACAAGTTGACGTCCTAAAACAAAACGGTGTCCCCTCACCCAACGATCCGCGCTCACACCAGACACAGTGTTAGCTAATTGTTGACGGTCTTGTGTGACTGTGCTCTCAACTAACCCTGCATCACCGTCACCAACAACACTCCCAACCACACCGCTGCTACCGCTTAAACTTTCAGCAACTAGCCTGTCTGCTTGTTCTGCGGGTGGTGTAGTGTCGGCAAACGGTTCGCTAACAATTACTGCCACGTGATGGTCGCGAGCGAAGTTTTCTAAATCCGAAAGCCAAACCGCTTGATCGTATCTACCATTAGCGAAAGTGAAATCAAGGTGTAACACGTTTAGTTTGTGCCAAGACAACAACCCGATCAACTGTCGTAAATGTGTTGGACTGTAAAACCTGGCTGCTTTATCTAAATGCAAAGATCTCACAGCGCTAACCGCTGAAGGAATATCACGCACCGAACCTGCTGGTACCACCAAACCGGTTTCAGATGCTGCTAACAATTGCAGCAAAGACCGTGACCCTAAGAACACGCCAGTAGAAGTATTCCCAACAATCCTTACCACATCACCCACAAACAATGTGTAACCTTCCACCCCCAACCCTTCAACCGAACTATCAGCTACATCCAACACAATGTCACCAGCACGCGCACTTTGAATATCATCAACCACCACCACAGGCACATCAAAACCTGTGACAGCTTCCAAATCGGCAGCTATCTTTTCTGCTACCTCCCGTAAAACCCTACGCGCAGCAGTAGCAACACCCACAACCTGTGAATGTGCTTGCAACACATTCACACCTAAAACACTGTCAACACTCTCCACCGGCACCTCACCATCTTCTAACACTGTGGACATGAAATCCTCAGACCAACTCCTAGCTGTATCACCCGCAGCCACAACAACACGTGAACCCCTAACAACAGTGAACACCCCATCACCAGGCAACCAACCAACCAACCTAGGCACCGTGAACGCTTGTTTAGATGAAACACCAAAACCTACCTCTAAACCAGCCCAAGAACCCGGCCCATACTCATTTATAGCCCGCACCAACAACACATGATCCACACCACGCACCAAACCCGAAAACTCATAACCCCGCACCCAAGACTCTAAACCAACAGGCTCAGACCAAAACCCGCCCCGCCTATACCGAACCTCATAACCATCAACCCCAACACCACCATCACTAACAGGCGCATCCCACAACAACACCACCCCATCCACCCCAACATCAACCAACAACCCACCCGGAACACCCGGAACACCTTCACGACCCACAACAACCCTCCCAGACACCCACAAACCCGCACCAAACCCAGTCAAAACCCGCACCTGCACCTCATAGGCACCACCAACAACCAAACCATCCACCACCAACCCCCGCTCTGCGTCACCCACAAACTCAGACACCCAACCACCACCACCACCACGCCGGTAACGCACCTCAAACCCCGACACATCAAAACCACCCGCATCAACAGGCCTACCCCACGAAACCCTAAACCCACCCGGCTCAGAAGACACCCTCAACCCGCTCACAACATCAGCCACCCCCGAAACACCCGCAACAAACCGAACAGAAACCCAACCACCACCACCCACACCATTAACAGCACGCACCCAAAACTCATACGCCACCCCAACACCCAACCCATCGGCCACAAAACCATACCCCTCTTCCCCCTCCCCCTGAGCCGACACCTCAACCACACCCTCACCCAACCACACACCCGAACCCTCCTCACGCCAACGCACCTCAAACCCCTCAACCCCACCACCACCAACAGGCGCTAACCACCCCAACCCAACACTCCCAACACCAACATCAGCCCCAACCAAACCCTCAACAACACCAGGCACCAACAACGGCTCAAACCCCCCAAACACCCCCGCCACCTCACCCGCAGACAACACACGACCCCACACCCGCAAATCATCCAAAACAGCCCTCACACCCCCAACACCACCAACACCACCACCCAAAACACCCAAAGACAACCCAACACCCCCACCAACCCAACCCACCAACACCCCATCCACAAACAAACCCACACCACCCGACGACCCCACAAACACCAAATAAACCCACTCACCCAACGGCGTACCAAACCCAAAACTACGAACCACACCACCCAACCGCCCCACACCCACACGACCCCCAACACCCTCCAACAACAAAGAATCCCCACCCTCCAAAGACCCCAACAACACAGACCCACCAACAACCCCACCAACCCGCTTCACCCACAAACCAACAGACCACCCACACCCACCCCCAACAACACCCTCAACAACACCCTCAACCACACCAGATTCCCCAGACCCACACCCCTCAAAACCAAAACCCCCACCCACACCCAAATCCAAAAAACCATCCCCACCAAACAACAACCCACCACCCACACGACCCCCAACCACACCAACACCACCCCCAACACCCTCCAAACCCTCCAAACCATCCAAACCCCAAAACAAATCAGACCCACCCCCAACACCCAAAACCCCACCAACACCAACATCACCCACCCCCACAACAACACCAGAACCCCCCACACCCACCCCCACAAAACCACCCCCCTCCGCAACCACACCACCACCAACACCCAAACCCGAAACAAACAAACCCAACACAACCACCAAACCACAAACAACCCTAAAACAAAAACCCCCCACCAACATCACAACCCCACCTCAACCCCCACACACACAACCCCAAACAACAAACCCAGCCCCCCCCCCCCCGCACACACCAAAGAATCAAAACACAAACCCCCCCTCAACAAACAAAACAACAAACCACTCATAATTCATATACTATACAAACTAAATCAAAAATCAACAAACAATAAAAAACCAACCACACAACCCTGAGCTTCCCTCTGAGCTTCCCCCCTTTTTGTGGTGGGGTTGATTGTAGTTTTTTGTTGGTGTTTGTGTTCGTATTCTATTGGTGGGGTCATTGCGATTGTGGAGTGAAGTTTTTGAGTGTTGCATCAGGTGTGTTCCGACTGCTCAAACCCTTCTTTTTCTCCGAGTCGAGCGCATAACTTTTACCTAGCCATTGACGTTTCCACTGTTTTTTTTTTAGACACTCAAACACCGTCACAACGAAACTGCGCGCTTAGTTCTCGATGACCCGTAAAACTGTTTAGATTGGGTAAACACTTCTCACACCAACCCACCTGCCGCCCGACGGCGGCACTACAATCGGTGTTACCAACCAGTTCAGATGCTTATAAAACGTTGAAGGAGCAGCATCCAATGCTCGCAGCGACATCGTGTGAGGGCACACCATGATCGGTCCTTTCAGCATCAACGAAACCGGCTAATCATCTTATTACCCCACACACCCAACCGACCACAGATAGTTTAAACACATCACACTCCAACCACAACGCTACGTTCTCCCTATGTAACCGGACCAGCTCACAGCGCCCACCGGTTAACTGCCACCAGCCCGCTCGCAACAATCTTAGCGCACCCACTAACCAAACCTACCCTCACCAACACCCAACACGCAGACAACACGAAACACCCATCTACCAGCCTCACCCACAACCCGAACAAACCCACAACAAAAACACCCAAACAAAGTTTCTTCTAACTCTAAACACAACCCCTCCCCCTCAAAAAGCATGTCTACACAAAAAGAAGGAAAGCACACATGAAGGGGAAAAACACACACGAGTAACAAAAACACTACAAAAAATAAGAAAAATTCATATAAACAAACTAAAAATCTATTCAAAGCAACCAAACGACACTTGTTCCCCGCTTTCAAACAAACCCAAACAACACAAAAAAAACTGTTCCCCTAAACAAAAAACACAACCAATAAAACACCAACCCCATCAACGCCAAATGAACCCACTCACCCAAAGACGTACCACACCCAAAATCCCGACCCTCACCACCCAACAACACAAACCCACCAACCACAGAACCAACCCTTTTCACCCACACCCACACAGCACCACACAGCACCACACCCAACGAGTTGGCATTAGCCGAAAACACCAGCGGTCATCAAGCCTCAATGAAGGGCGGGTAAGCTCTAGTGGTGGTCGCGACGTAGTTCACACAACACTAGACAGCAAACAGTACAGCAAAAAATTAGGTGAGGATCATGGCACGAATGGATAAACCTGCCAAAAAGAAGCTACCACCGGCATAAAGCAACTCACGCCGGTTAGCTAACTGTGGGCGATACGCATAGATAATGGCAATCGCGGCTATAGCAGCAAACCCGTACAGCCGATGCAGATCACCAGGATCTAGCTCAGAACGATTCTCATACACAACCCCCACTATCACTTGAACGAAAACCGTGACTTGGGCTAATGCTATAAAAATCCATAGCGGCACACCCCGCAGTGCTTGACGGTAATGAGCTGCTGTGGACCATCCACCGGCTAACACATTCGCAAACAAAACAACCCAGGAAAACCAGCTATGAAACCCTGCTAATGTAGCTGCTAACACCTACTTCACAGCTCCGGAGAGCTTGAGCGCTTCTATTTCTATAGCTTCTAGCCCCCATTCCAACAACACTGCTGTGGTGTGCTGCCCTGCGTTGGGCGCAGTACCTGGAATTGCCGCAGACGTGCGACTAAAACGTGGTGCTGGGGCAGGCTGCAACGTGCCCCCCACCTCTACAAAGCTGCCGCGTGCTTTATTGTGAGGATGGTGTGGTGCTTCAGCCATGCTCAGCACAGGAGCAAAACAAACATCTGTGCCTTCTAAGATGTCACACCACTCATCACGAGTCTTGGAGGCAATTACCGCAGTCAACTGTTTTTTCATCTCAGGCCAAGTTGAGCGATCAAACTGCGCGTCGGGTGCAATGTCTAAACCAAATTTGGCAACCATCTCGGCAAAAAATTGCGACTCTATAGCACCTACTGTGATGTAATGACCGTCGGCGCACTGATAGGTATCATAAAACCAAGTCCCACCATCTAAAAGATTAACACCACGTTGATCACTCCACATGCCCCTGGCTAGCGCGCTGTACATGAAGGTCATCAACAATGCAGATCCCTCCACCATAGAGGCATCTACCACTTGGCCTTGCTGTGACTGCTGACATTCTAAAAAAGCTGCCAGCATGCCGAAAGCTAATAACAAGCCACCCCCACCAAAATCTCCAACTAGGTTCAAAGGCGGCACTGGTGCTTGACCCTGACGGCCAATAGCGCCCAACGCGCCGGATAAAGCAATGTAGTTAATATCGTGACCAGCCATAGATGCATAAGGTCCATCTTGCCCCCAACCGGTCATACGTCCGTAAACCAACTTAGGATTGCGAGCTAAACATTCTGTAGGGCCAATACCCAAACGTTCGGCTACTCCCGGGCGAAAGCCTTCAATCAAACCGTCAGCTTTCTCAACTAGCTTAAGCACTACCTCGGCGCCCTCAGTGCATCTCAGGTTTACGCCCACGCTACGCCGCCCTCGATTCAACAAATCAGGATGGGGAGTGGTGCGTACCTCATCACGGACCCTATCGGCTCTATCCACCCTCACTACATCGGCTCCTAAATCGGCCAAAAGCATTGCTGCGAAAGGGCTAGCCCCAAGACCTGCTATCTCTACTATACGAATACCGCTAAGTGGACCCATGTTTGTTTGCCTGCTACCCAAACCGCGCTCGGTCGTTAGCGACTTGGTTTTGAAAACGCGCAATCTGTGCAGCAACTGGCTCTGGGCCTGCCCCGCCCATAGTGCTGCGACGCCCTACCGCTACCCCAGGCGCTAGCAATGCGCTAGCAGGTTCACCCAACCTGGGATCGGCCCGTACTAAATCCACTAACGAACCTTCGCCTTGCATGCTGCGCCGCACTAAATCAGCTACAACTACATGAGCCTCCCGAAAAGCCATCCCAGATGCTACAAGATGCTCTGCTAAATCGGTAGCAGCCATAGTTGGAGCATCAGCGGCTGTGGCCATAGCTTGAGTATCAAAACTAATGGTAGCCATTAAACCTGTTATGGCTTGCAAACCTAGATACACCTGATCTACCGCATCAAACAAGGGTTCTTTGTCTTCTTGCAGGTCGCGGTTGTAAGCCAAAGGCAAACCTTGAATTGTTGCTAAAAAACCTGCCAAGTTGCCAATGAGCCGACCTGCTTTGCCGCGCGCTAGCTCTGCTATATCTGGATTCTTCTTTTGCGGCAACATGGAACTACCGGTTGCATACGCATCATCTAAGCAAGCAAACCCCGCTTCGGCTGAAGTCCAAAACACGATCTCAGACCCCAAACGAGATAGGTGAATGCCTACCATAGACAGCGCAAATAGACTCTCAGCAACAAAATCTCGATCGGACACTGCGTCCATAGAGTTTTCAAAAACGCTGCTAAAACCAAGGATGCTAGCGGTAATTTCAGGATTTATCGGCAAAGAAGACCCAGCTATAGCTCCAGCCCCCAGAGGGCTGACATCTAAGCGCGCCAACGCGTTAGCTAACCGATCCACATCTCTAGCTAGCGCCCAACCATGAGCTAACAAATGGTGAGCCAAAAGCACCGGCTGCGCTCTTTGCAAATGGGTATAACCCGGCAAATAACTCTGAGCGGCTCGAATCGCCCGCTCTAGAAGCACCTCTTGTAGGGTCAACACTTGTTTTGCGATCACTGCTAGCTCGCGCTTAGTAAACAAACGTAAAGCTGTAGCTACCTGATCGTTGCGGCTACGTGCTGTGTGTAACTTTGCGCCAGTACTGCCAGCTAGTTCTGTAACCCGCCGCTCAATGGCAGAGTGAATGTCCTCATCATTAGGCGCAAAGCAAAAATCACCTGCTAAAAGCTCGGCCTCAGTCTGAGCTAGCGCTGCGAGTATGGTGCGGGACTCTTCATCTGTAAGCAAACCTACCTGTGCCAGCATCTGCACATGAGCACATGAACCCGCAATATCGTCGGCAGCTAAGCGCCCATCAAAGCCAATGCTAGCGGTATAAGCTAACAACGCTTCGGCAGGAGTATCCGCGAACCTTCCATGCCACAAAGTGCTCATGTTGGGCTCATTGCACAGGGGATTGGCAACTCAAGCTCCAAATCATTGTTGTCACCCACGTTTAGCCAAAGTACGCAGCCGCAGAGCATTCAGCTTTATGAAACCTTCAGCATCGGCCTGATTGTAAGCACCTTGGTCTTGTTCAAATGTGGCCACAGCTTCGTCAAACAAGCTGTCGTTGGAACGTCTGCCTGTTACCGTCACGTTACCGCGATACAGCTTAAGCCGTACTTGGCCGTTTACTTTAATTTGCGAATGGTCTATAGCGGTTTGCAACATGAGCCTCTCAGGGCTCCACCAGTACCCGTTGTAAACCAAGCTGGCATAGCGAGGCATCAACTCATCGCAAAGATGAGCTACCTCACGGTCTAAAGTCAGGCTCTCCATAGCACGGTGTGCTTTAGCTATGATCGTGCCACCGGGAGTCTCATAGCAACCACGTGACTTCATCCCCACATAACGGTTCTCTACTATGTCTAGACGACCAATACCATTAGCTCCTCCTAGGTGGTTCAGCTTAGTAAGCACTGCTGCGGGACTTAGAGGCTCACCGTTAATGGCGGTGATGTTTCCTGCCTGAAAGGTAAGTTCAATCTCTAAAGGAGTAGCTGGAGCTTGTTCAGGAGCAACAGACCAAAGCCACATATCTGCAGGAGGCTCCAACCACGGATCTTCTAGAGGACCCCCTTCATAAGAAATATGCAACAAGTTGGCATCCATCGAAAAAGGCGAACCCCCCGCCCGCTCAGCTTCAATTGGGATCTCATGTTGGCGAGCATATGCCACAAGCTGCTCGCGCGAGTTAAGATTCCAAATTCGCCAAGGAGCTACAACAGCAATGTTGGGGTTAATAGCATAAGCACCTAGTTCAAAACGCACTTGATCATTGCCTTTGCCGGTAGCACCGTGGGAGATGGCGTCGGCTCCAGTTTCGCTTGCAATCTCCACCAACCGCTTAGCGATAAGCGGTCTAGCAATAGAAGTGCCTAATAGATACTGCCCCTCATAGATGGCGTTAGCTCTAAACATCGCAAACACGTAATCGGCTACAAACACCTCACGCAGATCCTCAATATATATCTCACTAATGCCCATAACTTCAGCCTTGGCCCTAGCAGGGGCTAGCTCCTCGCCTTGTCCTAAATCAGCGGTAAAAGTGACCACATCGCAGTTGTAGGTTTCTTGCAACCACCGCAAGATTACTGAAGTATCTAAACCACCCGAGTAAGCCAGCACTATTTTGGCAAACTGTTTTGGCTGTTGCGTAGCGGGTGGCTGCGAAGATTCAACTAAAGATGAGCTAGGCATGTTCACAGTACCTCCTATGTTCTACCTAAGTTGGGCTTTGAGCCCAAGTATGGCCCAGACCAGCTAAAGAACATAGGTGATCTGCTAAAACTCTACCGCCGGCAGCTTCGCTAGCAACTACCAGCACTGTGTCATCGCCAGCAACCGTGCCTAACACCCCATCTACCTTAGAGCGGTCGATAGCCGACCCCACCACATGTGCCGAGCCGGGTGGGGTGTTCAGCACTACTAAATTGGCCGAGCAACCAACAGCCACCACCCACTCTCCTAACACTCTTTTAAGATGATCGCGGGGGGCTATCTGCTCAGCGGGCAACTCGGGAATGGCATAAACCGAACCGCCACCAGTAGGTACCTTCACAGCACCCAAATCATCTAAATCGCGCGATGCTGTAGTCTGAGTGGTTTCCACGCCCTCAGCAGCTAGCAACTCCACTAAATGATCCTGACTAGAAACTGATTCTCGCTTTAGTATCTCGGCAATGCGAAACTGCCGTTGATTTTTGCCAAGACTCATGAAGTACCCAACAAAAAACTAAGCACACCGCGAGCTGCGTGCATTCGATTCTCAGCCTGCTGCCAAATCCGACTTTGTGGCCCATACAACACCTGCTCTGTAACCTCTAAACCAGGGTGTGCAGGTAAACAATGCAGAAAAATAGCGTCAGGTGCCGCAGCAGCCATCAGCTCAGCGTTTACGGTGTAGCCCTCAAAAGCAGTTAGCTTGTTTTTGGCTTCAGCTTCTTGACCCATTGATACCCAAACGTCGGTGTAAACCACATGAGCTTCTTGCACGGCGCTTACGGGGTCTGATGTTACCTGTGGGTTCTGACCGCTGCGTGCGATGCGATCCATATCAGCAGCACCAAAGCAGTATTGTGCAGGACTGGCCACTACGAACTCGGCTTTAGCAATCCCTGCCGCTATAGCTAGCGAGCGTGCCACGTTGTTGGAGTCGCCCACATATGCAATACGACATCCTGCTATTTGCCCATAAACCTGCTGAATGGTCAACAAATCGGCAAGAGCCTGCAGAGGATGGCTTTCGTTGCTCAACATGTTGAGCAACGGAACCGAACTAACAGCTGCCATACGCTCTAACACGTTGTGAGCAAATACCCGAGCACCAATTGCTGCGTGATAACAACCCAAAGTGCGAGCGATGTCTTCAGCTGACTCCCGCGCATCAAAACCCACCTCTGCTGCGGTAACCGTAATAGGATGACCACCAAGCTGCACTACAGCCATCTCCATAGAATGACGCGTACGCGCTGAAGGCTTTTGAAACAACAGCGCAACGCCTTTGTCTTGAAGTAGTTTGGGCATTTGAACCTCAGCCGTTTTGGCAAGCACTTGGTTAAGTTCGCTGGCGCTCAAATCATCTACCTCTAAAAGGTGGCGAACATTGCTGCCCCCTTGAGTGTCAGGTACATCTGATCTGCTTGGGTTAGCATCTGTTGCGTAAAAGTTCATTGCTCTAGCACCTCTTGCAGTAAACCAATACCGTGAGCAATCTCATCAGGAGTGATAATCAGTGCAGGGGCAATACGCAAAGCACTAGGGCCGGCGGTGCCTAATAATAATCCTGCTGCTTGAGCGGCACGCACCACTTCAGATGCTGCTCGACCGTGCTTTAGTTCCACTCCTAACAACAAACCCCGTCCACGCACGCTGTCTACAGCATCTAAACCTAAAAGTGCTGTGGTCATCGTTTGGCCTGCCAGAGTTGCTAGTTTAGGCAAGTCCAGCTTTTGCATTAACTCTAAAGTTGCCCTAGCCGCTGCGGTTGCTAAAGGCTGGCCTCCGAAAGTGGTTGCGTGGTCACCTGGTTGGAATGCCGCTGCTACCTCAGCACGCGCCCAGCAAGCTCCTATGGGCATTCCATTGCCCAGAGCTTTAGCTAGCGTCACCACATCGGGAAGTATGTTCTCGTGTTGATGAGCAAACCAGCGTCCAGTGCGTGCCAAACCGGTTTGAACTTCGTCTAGCATGAACAGTAACCCCCGGTCGGTGCATAGCTCCCGCACTGCTGCTAGGTACCCGGCAGATGGCACATTGATTCCACCCTCACCTTGGATGGGCTCCAGCAAAACGGCAGCTGTAGTTGGGTCTATAGCGTTTTCTAACTCAGCAATATCGTCCCAGGGCACATGGCGAAATCCCTCAGGCAAAGGTTGGAAAGCTTCATGCTTTTCGGGTTGGCCTGTAGCGTGCAGGGTTGCCAAAGTGCGCCCATGAAACGATCTACCAGCGCTGATAACGCTGTAGCGACCATGTCCAGCCCATTTGCGGGCCAGCTTGATGGCACATTCGTTAGCCTCTGCACCACTGTTAGCAAAAAATACCTGCCCAGGCGGTCCCCCTATAAGGCGATCTATCATGCGGGCCACATGTACCTGCGGCTCTGTGGCATACAGGTTAGAAACATGACACAAGGTGCGCGCTTGTGTACCAATTGCCTCAGCTACCTGTGGGTGCGCATGTCCTAAACTGCACACGGCAATGCCACTTAAAAAATCCAAGTAACGGCGGTTTTGCGAATCCCAAAGCCAGCAACCCTCGCCACGCACAAACATCACCGAAGGAGCTGGGTAGGTTGGCATTACTGGGCAACTCGCCACCTCACCTTTACCTACATCGGCACCTAACGCTGCTCTGACAGCTTCACTATGGCCGATCATGGCGCGCTTGCAGCAGTGTCGTTGGCGATAGGACTAACCATGGTGCCCACGCCTGCATCGGTGAATAGTTCTAACAACAACACATGCGGGGTGGTGCCGTTAACCATGTGAACTGATGCCACTCCGTGACGCACCGCGTGCATAGCAGCTTGTGCTTTAGGAATCATGCCTCCTGATAGCAAACCTGCTTGCATCATCTCTTCTAGCTCATTAGCGGTAGTTGCGCTGATCAAACTACTAGGGTCGTTTGAGTTAGCATATATGCCCTCTACATCAGTTAAAAACACAGCTTTGGTAGCACCTAGAGCTGCAGCTAAGTTGCCAGCCACGTTATCTGCGTTGATGTTGAGAGCTTGGCCAGCTGTATCTGCTCCAATGGTAGACACTACTGGAATAAGGTTCTCACCCAATAGCCGTTCGATAATGGCTGTGTTTACTGAATCAACAGTACCTACGAACCCTAACTCTGGATTGTCTACACGAGCGGTTATAAGGCCGGCATCTTCCCCCGATACACCTACGGCTAACGGGCCATGTGTGTTAATGGCTGACACAATGTCGCGGTTAACCCTGCCGACTAGAACCATGCGAGCAATGTCTAAAGTCTCGGCATCTGTAACCCGCAGACCGTCAACAAAACGTGGCTCTAAACCAAGCCGTTCCATCATCTGCCCAATCTGAGGACCACCGCCGTGAACTACCACCGGCCGTATACCTACCGAATGCATCAAGACGATGTCGGCAGCAAAACTTGCTAAATGCTCCGCAGCATCTTGAGCTATGTCCTTTCCTAAAGCGCTGCCACCGTACTTGACCACAACAATGGCACCACTAAAGCGCTGAATGTATGGCAAAGCCTGTGTCAGCACCGCAGCAACATAGGTTGGGGCAAGGTTGGCATCGTTTAGTTGCGATGCGTTACCGATCATGACGTTCCCATATTCTCAGCAACGTAAGCGTGCGTAAGGTCGGTAGTAATAATCTGTGCTGAACCGTCACCCATACCTAAATCCACGTTTAGTTCTAAGTGCCGTCTCGTCATGTATTCGGCTAGTGCTTCTGGATGCGCGGGCTGACCGCAGCGATACACCACATGCTGCCCGTAAGCAATGGTCAACTTGCTAGGGTCAAACGCAACTCCTGCTGCGCCCATTTCAGATGCGATACGACCCCAATAAGGGTCTTGACCGTACCAAGAACACTTTACAAGCTGACAGTTAGCGGTATCTCTAGCAGCTTTAGCAGCCTCGGCATCTGAGGCAGCTCCGGTAACCCGTACAAACACTGTTTTTGTGGAACCCTCAGCATCATCGGCCATTTGCAAAGCTAAGCTCTCACAAGCTTGCATAACAGCGTGAGCTAATGCTGTGGGGTCAACCGAACCAGCCCTACCATTAGCTAAAAGCAAAACTGTGTCGTTTGTGGACTCCGCACCATCTACAGTGAGCGTATTAAACGTGCCGGCTACACCTTGTTTAAGTGCTAATGTTAGTGCCTCAGATGAGGCTTGAGCATCGGTGGTAAGCACCGCCAGCATGGTGGCCATATTGGGTTCTAACATGGCTGCGCCCTTAGCTATGCCGCCGACAACAAACCCATCGCCTTGTATGGTTACCTGCTTGGTTACGGTATCTGTGGTCATGATGGCTTTTGCTGCTTGAACCCCGCCGTTAGGAGTCAGTCCCTCTACTGCAGCAGTTATGCCAGATGCGATCTTGTCGCTAGGCAAGTTATAGCCAATCAACCCTGTCGAACACACCAACACCTCTTGAGGAACCACGCCTAAGCCAGCAGCAGTTTGGTTACACATTTGGTATGCATCCACCATGCCTTGAGTGCCGGTGGCGGCGTTGGCATTACCACTGTTCAACACAACAGCTGTAGCTTTTCCCTTACTAGCTGCTAGGTGCTCACGGCATACCAGCACTGGTGCTGCTGTCATCTTGTTTGCGGTAAACACCCCGGCTGCGTTTGCTGGCACCCGATCGGCAACTGCTATCACGGCCAGGTCAAGTTGTCCTGTGGGCTTGATGCCACACGCCACCCCTGAGGCTACAAAGCCGTCAACATCGGTCACGCTCATGGGAACACCCCAATAGCAGATAACCCGGCAGCTTCATCTAAACCGCAAATGATGTTGGCGCACTGAACGGCTTGCCCGGCCGCACCCTTGCCGAGGTTGTCGATAGCACAAATGCTCACCACAGTTTGAGTGCGCTCATCAACCCGCACGGTGAGATGAGCAGCATTTGACCCTAAGGTAGCTTTAGTTGAAGGAGGCCGTTCAGACACAACCACAAACGGTTCAGCAGCATAAAAGTCTGCTAGCACTGCTAACACAGCTGAAGTGGACAAAGTTGCTTGGGGTTTCGCATAACAAGTTGCCAATATGCCTCTGTTCATCGGTGCAAGATGTGGGGTAAACAGCACAGATATACCTACCGTCTGTTCTATCTCAGGAGTGTGACGGTGGTTTAACAAACCGTAAGCGGTGAAATCCTCATCGACTGCACAAAAAGTGGTGTGAGGTTTAGGTAGTCTTCCCGCGCCTGACACCCCGCTAGCCGCATCTACGATGATTGGCTCTTTGGAAATCAACTCTAAGCGGGCTAAAGGTGCCAATGCTAGACAAGCAGCAGTGGGATAGCACCCAGGCACTGCCACTGCGGTGGCTGTTGCTATGTCATCTCTAAACAGCTCTGGTAGACCATATACAAAGTTGTCTAACAACTCAGGGGCTTGGTGCGGTGCTTCATACCAGCTTTGATATTGCACAGGATCTTTGAGGCGAAAATCTGCTGCCAAATCCACCACCAAGGTACCTTGACTTAGGACATCTTGTGCTAATGACATGGATTGTCCATGTGGTAAAGCCAAAAACACCAGTTCTACATCGGCTAGATGCTCTGGGCTATAGCTAGTGAAACAGGTGTTGGCGACACTGGCCGCTAGGTTCGGATAAAGCTCAGCTACCCGCTTATTAGCCTGCGTTTCTGCGGTTGCGAAAAGCACCTCAAAGCTGTCGTGACCATGCAACAAGCGCATCAACTCTGCGCCTACGTAACCCGAAGCGCCGATAACTCCTACCGAAACTTTTTTCGCCATTCCTATTATTATGCAACTTACTGCATACTAATGCAAAACAATTTTAGAACTGCCGCAAAATGAACAACTAAATCTAAGCAGACTGAGATGATTTGGGCGCACGAGGCACAAAAGCACTAGTACGCGCCACATAGTCGCTGTAACCCTCCCGCCGCTTATGCAACCCACGCTCTAACATGGCCACGCCTGACACCTTCACAAGCAGCCATGTCATTATGACAGGGCTAATAAGCCCAACAATGCCTAGAGGGGTAGCCGCAGCCACCAAACCAATACCCCACCAAACAGTGGCATCACCAAAATAATTTGGGTGACGGGTATAACGCCACAGTCCCCGGTCCATTATCTTGCCCTCATTAGCAGGGTCAGCTTTAAACTTAGCAAGCTGCCAATCGCCTACAGACTCAAACACTAAACCCACCACAAACACAATCGCACCAATCACCCAAAGCGCGGTCAAACCTCTACCTGCTGAGCTAATACCAATCTGTAATGGCAGCGAAACCACCCACATAACCGCACCTTGCAACCCAAATACACGCCCCAAACTTTTAATCCAGAACCGCTCACCTGCCCGGCGGCGCATGGACTGATACCGATAGTCCTCCGGTTCACCAATGTTGCGAATAGCTAAATGAACCGTTAGCCGCAAACCCCAAACTGTAGCCATAGCCACCAGTAGGGCAGCTCGCGCTCCGTTGCCATCGGTAACAGCCAGCGCTGCCCACGCCACAGCCACAAAACCAAAACCCCAAAAGATGTCTACAATGCTGGCGTCACGAATTGCCACGCTGATAGCCCACACCAGCAGCATCAACCCGATAATAACAAGCGCTGAAACCCAAAATACCATAATAAAAGGGTAGTCCCTGCAAACCAGCAAACTCTGGTTTTATGCAGGTTCTACATAGATCGGGAAGGGTCTAGCTGCATAGCAGCAGCTTTGGCCATTGAGTCTTGGTGAAAAGTAGCCACAAGCTGTCCTTGCGTATTAAATACCTCGCCGCGACCGTAAATCCTACCGCCAGCAGCTTTGGTAGCTTTGGACTGCACTAAATGCCATTGCGAAACATCTATGCGCTCCAAAAAGTGCAATGTGTGCGCGATCACCCCCGTAGAAAGCGTGCGATGCGCTTCTGCAATGTTTATCTCTGAATGAGGTCGCATCCCCAAACCAATGATGTTGCCACAAGTGGCCCAACCCAATATTCCTTGATTGGCGGCCTGCGAATCAACATCTGCGCCAAACCGGTGCCAAGCCTGCTGCACAGGCACACCGTTTACCTCAGGTGCGCCTGGCACCAACCGCCACTCGGCATCAGGAAAAACGATGCCCTCAGCGGCTGGAAGCTCATCAGGCAACGGCACCTCGGGCGGAGCTGGCTCGTGGCGCATCAAATCGGCGTCTAAAACGTTTAACAAGATACTAGCTCGGCTCAAAAGCTTGTTGTCTTGGGTAGCTGTAACGCTGTCGCTAGCCCAGCTGCGCCCTGCTTGTAAAGACTCCACTTCCAAAAATAAGTCTTTAGTGTAAGAACCTGGTCGGGAAAACACCGTATGCACCGAACGGATATCTTTGCTGGCATCACATTGGCCTTCTGATGCCATCATCATCTGAGCTAGTAGCTGACCACTGAAAACGACGTCTCGTCCTTCAGCTGTAGACTCGGGATGAACCACCTTATAGCTGGTGTTGTCAACCTCGATGAGGTTCAAAATGTGTGGCAGGTTACTACTCATCGCTATGTCTCCTCAATACTCACTTACTTATATACTTTCAAAGGCAACGTCTACCGTAGCCGCGCACAAACAATCTGCACAAACAAACAATCTACACCAACAGGCCGCCTAGCAACCTAAAAGCTCGCCTCAACGCCACTAAACTCATATCAACATGGCCACCAACTTTGATGCCATCTTCAAAGCCTACGATGTACGCGGTACGGTGGGCGATCAGCTAGACGCCGCTGGTGCAAGAGCTATTGGTGGAGCATTTGCCCGCTATGTTACCGACACTGGTGCTAACACAATTCTGGTAGGCAGAGATATGCGGCCTGAAGGGGAGGAGCTGGCAGCAGCATTTTCGCGCGGGGTTATAGAACACGGAGCAGGGGTTATCGATGTTGGGCTCTGTTCTACCGACATGTTGTATTACGGTTCAGGCAGCTTGAACTTACCTGGAGCGATTTTCACTGCTTCACATAATCCTGCGGGCTACAACGGTATCAAAATGTGTCTTGCAGGAGCAGCCCCGATTAGCTCCAACCGTGGTCTAGACACCATCAAAGCTCTAGCAATGCAAGGTGCTAACCCAACCTCCACTAAAGGCACTTACACCAGCAAAGACCTTCTAGCTGGATATGTGTCTCATGTGCAATCGTTTGTTGATGCTGATGTGTTGCAACCGCTCTTGGTGGTAGCTGATACCGCAAATGGCATGGGTGGTCTCGTGCTGCCAGCAGTGTTTGCGGATTTACCGCTACGCCTAGATCATCTTTACCCCGAACTAGATGGCACCTTTCCTAACCATCCCGCCGACCCTTTACAGCCCGAAAACCAACGTGATCTGTGTAACCGGATACTTGCAACCGGAGCCGATATTGGTTTGGCATTTGACGGTGATGCCGACCGAGTGTTTCTGGTAGACGAAAAAGCCCAGCCCATCTCAGGTTCGCTCACCACAGCAATCATTGCCCAGCGAATCTTAAGCCGAAACCCTGGTGCCACCGTGCTGTATAACCTCATCTGCTCCAAAGCTGTTCCCCAAGCAATTTACGCAGCTGGGGGAAAACCTGTGCGGACTCGTGTCGGCCACTCTTTCATCAAACAAGTAATGAGCGAAACCAATGCCGTGTTCGGCGGTGAGCACTCAGGCCACTACTACTTTCGTGACAACTATAGGGCTGATAGCGGGCTCATCGCTGCGTTGATCGTGCTAGAAGCTCTTAGCAGCCACACCAGCAAGCTATCGGATTTAGCATCAAGCTTTGAGCACTATACCTCTTCAGGTGAGATCAACACACAAGTAAAAGATGTGACTGCAACAATCAACCGTGTTGCAGATGCTTATAGTCATGGCACGCAAGACCGTCTGGATGGGCTGACCGTAGACTTAGGCGACTGGTGGTTCAACCTACGTCCTTCTAATACCGAACCACTACTGCGACTCAACTTAGAAGCCCCTACAGCCCAACAAGCACATACTAGGGTTGCCGAAGTTCTAGCGCACCTCAAATAAAACTAGAAGCAACGCAGGATTACTTGCAGCGATGCCAACAAGAGCGGGTGACGAGAATCGAACTCGCGTCATCAGCTTGGGAAGCTGAGGTTCTACCACTGAACTACACCCGCAGGTATCTAAGCACTGTAGCCACTCTAGATAGCCACTCTAAACACCAACATTATAATAAGTGCTACCACAAACTGACTGAGAGGCACTATGCCATAAGCACAACCTTGCCAAACTTGCCGGGAGTAGCAAAGTATTCATAAGCAGCAGCCGCATCCACCAAACTAAACGTACGCGCTACAGGCACTTTAATACGGCCAGCCTCCACCAAAGGCAACACATGCTGTTCTAAAGACCGTGCCACTAAAACCCGCTCCTGCAACGACCGAGTTCGCAACGTAGAGGCAAAAATCCGGGCGCGCTTAACCATCAACAATGCCAGGTTCAACGATATCTCCGCTCCAGCCCCTACACCTATTACCATGATGCGACCCCATGTAGTTAATGCCTTCAAGTTGGCAGGCCAGTTAGGAGCACCCACTAGTTCCATAATCACCTCATAAGGCCCTGCATCTAAAAACTCTTCGGGTGCTACTGCCTCAGCCCCCAAATCTGCAACCATACTGCGATTAGCAAGATTGCGAACTGTGGCTGTCACCCTCGCTTGGGCAGCAACGGCTAGTTGCACAGCAGCAATGCCCACACCTCCAGCCGCACCATGAATACAAACCCGTTCGCCCGCAGCTAGTCCAGCTTGGGTAAACAAAGCATCGTGGGCTGTGGCAAACACCTCTGGAAAAGCCCCAGCGCTAAGCCACAAAACATCTTCTATATCCCATATGTTGGGCACCGCCATAGCTAAAGGTTCGTCCACTAAGCAGTACTCTGCTTGAGCACCACCTTGCACCACTGCCATAACACGGTCTCCAACACTAAAACGATTACAGCGGTTTCCTGTAGCTACTACTTCTCCAGCCATCTCTAATCCCGCAGTTTTAGGAACACCCACAGGAGGGTTATACCGCCCTTGAGCTTGGGCTAGGTCGGCACCATTTAAGCCTGCGGCTTTAACAGCTATCAACAGTTGCCCATCTCCAGGGATAGGCTGAGCTACTTCTTCTACCAAAACCCTGCTGTTTTCAAAAACCACTGCTTTCATCAACGCCCAGCATAGAACCAAACCGTGTTGAGTGATGTACCCTTGAAACGTTCATTATGCTTAGCAGTTTGCCGCTAACCTTTGTTGCGTGATTCTCTCAGATGTTTCTATACGCGAACAGCTAGCCGCGGGACACATTCAAATCGAACCCTTAGCTGACAAAGCTATCCAGCCGTCTTCTGTGGACTTACGCATCGACAGACACTTTTTAGTGTTCCGTAATCACACAGAAGGTTTGATTGATGTCAAAAAAAACTTAGACACTCTCACAGAGCCAGTAGACATCGACCCTGAGGGTGTTTTTATATTGCATCCAGGTGAGTTTGTTTTAGGGGCTACCTTAGAACGGGTACGTGTACCTGACGACTTAGTAGCCCGCCTAGAGGGAAAATCATCCTTAGGTCGCTTAGGGTTGCTCATTCACTCCACCGCTGGATTTGTGGATGCAGGTTGGAACGGGCATCTCACCCTGGAACTGTCTAACGTGGCTACATTGCCCATAACGCTTTACCCAGGTATGAAAATTGGGCAAATCTCTTTCATCGCTATGACAACGCCAGCAGAAAATCCTTATGGAACTGCAGAAACTAAGTCGAAGTACCAAAACCAAGCTGGTCCGATAGCTTCCCGCTACTGGCAGAACTGGTAAACCAAAAAGTTACACAAACAAAGCCACAAGTTAGGTCACAAAGCTGCCACAACCATATAACACAGAGAAAATAGTGGCAGGGACAATAGTGATGGGGAAAATAGTGGCGGGGGCGGGATTTGAACCCGCGACCTTCGGGTTATGAGCCCGACGAGCTACCAGACTGCTCCACCCCGCATTGAGTGGACTACTTATTATAGCCGCATAAAAAACAACTATCACCTGAAAGTTGCAAGAAAATGTAAATAATCTTGCAAACTAGATAGCAGAGCCCTGCCCTGCAAGAGCTTGAATCTCGGCTACACCTATAAGGTGGGGCTCAGCAGTTAAAACCTGAGTAGGTACCACCGGCAGTGGGCCGGAGCAAGGCTTGCTATTTAGCTCACATCGCAAAGACACTTCCCAATAAGTTGTGAGTTCAACTTTGTAACGCAGATCGTCTGCACTTACCGAAGACCGTCGGTAGAAATAAACACACTTAGATAGCTGATCAAACGGGTCGTAGTCGATATTGAAAGGTACCACCTCGTTTTTATCGCACCACAACCTTTTACCATCACCCATATCTACCCGCAAAAACCCACGGCTGCGGGGCTTAGCTGTAGCGTGCAGGGTTATCTCGTTACCTTCTAGGGTGGTTGTGATCGTTGCAGAAACAGGCAGCTTTTGTGCTTGCGGGACCCACACAAAAGTTGGGATATGCACAATGGTAATACGAGGTGGTGCCATCAAAATAGTGGGCTCTGGAATGGCTAAGCCACCCCATACCTCTTGTCTTTTGCGAGTTATGTTGCTCCCAAGCTGTGGGGAGCCCTGTTTTGGGGCTTTGGGAGTATAAACCCAGTACTTCATCAACTCCTTTGTCAGCCCATTCTGACAGAACTTGAACAGGTAGATCTTGTGATCATTTTTGAGCACGCCTAAATCTACTTGTAGCCAAGTTAAAAGCTGCAAGAGGTTTCCTTGACGGTAGTGACATGTGTCTTTGGGGGTGGCACCACCGCTAGGAGTGGCTGCTGTGGTTGCCACTAACTCCACTTCTACCCATGCCCATAAGGACACATCGTTTCGGTCCGTTGTTGCTTGTGAACCGCTGCTAACTTCTTGGCTGTTAGCAAAACTGCCGTTACCAACCATTATGAGTAGACAAACCCCAGCACACGCTAACCATTTAGCCCCTGACATTGAACTTCCCTTCGCATTATCGAAGGCGCCCGAAGCGCGATAAGGGGGAAGTAAAAGGGGAAGGCTTACACTTTGCTACACAACGCAACCAATGTCAAGAGTGATTTTCGGTCAAAAAGGGACCTCAGCTATATCTATAGAACTATATCAATTTAAAGTACCCCGCTTGCCTGCAAGCCACCTTACTTATCCCGAGTAATACTGGCACTAGGATTTTGGAATCACCCGAGCACTTCGACGATCTATAAATCCATGTGCTTCCTCAATGATGGTAGTTACATGGCGCAAGTCAAGCTGGCTGAGGTTCCAGCCAGAGCGAAAACCGTGGCGCAAAAGTTCAAGGTAGAGCAAGCTAGGGCTGGTTTCAGTGTATTCGGCAAGATATTCTTGCACGATCTGCTTAACTACTGATGAAGGCGGATCCGAGAGTTCACGAGGTGGATTCTGGGCAGCACGCATGGTGAGAATGAGATCGAGTGTGGCGGTGTTCTCAAAACCAGATGCGAGCCCTTTAACCGAGCGTTGTCCTTTGTCCAGCGTAGCTATGAAGTCAGGGACTATTTCCAAACCAGCAGCAGCTATAGATCGCTGGAGGAGCTGCCAAACTTTTCCTGAACTATTGCCGAACAACAGCGTAATGAATCCTCCAGGTTTAACAACTCGGAGGCATTCTCGAAGCGCCACGGTCATGATCTCTTCGTACCGCTCAGGGGTTCTAAAAGTACCGGTATCAACTCTGTCAATAACTGCTTCTTCAGCGGGATCAGTTAATTCTGACAGCCAGACCTCGTGAAAGAGGTTCATGTCAGAGTAAAAGATGTTTGCTCCAAATGGTGGGTCGGTAAACACGTAGTCAACAGAGTGATCTGCAAGAGGTAAGGCCGCAGCGCTGGCCTTATGATACGTGATGTCCACTCCATCTTCGTCTGATTGCTGGAGGCGAGCTTTGCGCTGCTGTCGTATCCAACGATCAGAGCGAATCGCTGCCTCGACTTTACGATCGAAGAGGTCGAAGACGTTCCACTCATAGAACACGGGAGCGATGTAGTAATTGGCATTTACTGCGTTAAGAGGTCGCTGTTTAGACCATTGGTAACGCTTACTGGCTCTGGTTAATATCGCAGTGAACGCAAACAGGAGTTTTTCTCGCAGATCTGCTTCTTCCACGTTATTGATAGCGGTTCGAAGGGCCGAAAGAGCACATAGATTTCGGCATGAATAGAAAGAAGATACTGTGGTCAGGCCATGGCGACCAAGAGCAGAGGCGACGTACATTTGGCGAGACTCGTCTATGGCCATATCGGGCCATTGCAACCCAACCATGTCTATCTCCCCGACTGGAGGATGATGAGCCTGTTCGATCTGAGTGCGAGAACAGCCACAAGCTATAGAGTCTATAACTGGCTTCTCGTGAAGCCGCTTACATCGGCTGGTGACCAGTGCCTGACAACGCGGACACTCCATCTGCGTCTTCCGCCAATTAGCAACCTCCAATGTGCGATAGTAGTTGAATTCATGCCCGCATTTTTGGCATTCCATGATTGCTGACCAGATTGTCTTGGCCACCCGGGCGTTGTCGCCGCATAGTCTGCACTGAACCGTGTACACCTCGCCGACGCGTTCCACCGCTGCATCCAACACCTCGTCGGCGCGTTTACGCAGATGCTCCTCGAGAACCAGATTTACGTAATTCGTCCCGATATGGCACCCAAGCACCGAGACGTCGTAAAGCCGAGCCCGCCTACCAGTCATGAGCGCGGCCACCCCGGTCATACCTGAACCTGCAAAAGGATCAAGTACGGTGTCCCCCTCTTCTGTAAACAACTCTACAAAGGGTACAATGCCCGTCACTGGAACTTTAGTTAAGTACGCATGTGCCATATAGACGGGGTCGCTACGTTTAACTGCCACCATCGATGGCATAGAAGCCGTCAAGATCTCACTCACCCCACATACATTACTCATGCTTAGTGACAATATAAGGTAATACGCCTGTACGCTCAGACACATATGAACACGGGTATATGACATAGTGGGTTTCAAAGAAGACGCTGATTTTGCGCGCTTCGTGTCCGTTGGGGCGATCGGAACTGCTGCGGTTGCCAGCTATCTGAAAGACGAGTTTCACCACAAGCCGATCGAGCTTGAACGTTACGCTATGGCTAACAAGGTGTGGCAAACGAAGGTCAAACGACTAAGGCTACCAGATCTTGTATGCACGAGGTGCGGCTTACGAGTAGAATCACGGGCTAAATCGAAACTTAAGATCATGCTGTCGCATTCGGACACGCCGGGTCGTGAGTGGGATGCAGGCGGAATGCGCGACGATGACCTCTTTGCCTTCCTCTTTGTCGACATCAGCAACGATCCTCCTTATTGCGGTACTCCATTTCTCTTTTCGACAGCGGCTCTTCGAGCCAGCATCGCCCAAGTCAAACAATCCGCACCAAAAGCGGCATCCGAAGGGTCTGAGGTCACACTCACATGGCCGTGTTGGGTGCCAACCAAGCGAGGGCGTTTTACACATATAGATGAAGAAGGGCGGATAGTGTTCTCAGGAGAGGACGGAAGATTGCTGCGGTATTGGCAGTGGCGCAGCTGGTTCAAGCCGAAGTTTGTGTATGCGAAGCATGGAGAATTTTTTGGAGGCGACGATAAAATTTTGGCTGGGAGTGTAGAGCCAGCATCCCACCCCTCCTGTTCAGGCGACTCTTGGGATCTTGAAGCAGCTCTGCAATCACCCGATATCGCTGAAAGATATGCGGCTGTCAAAACAGTGGGAGTAAATAAACACCGAGGACTAATCGATGCCATCTCACAGATTTCTAAAGACTCTTCACAAGACTGGAGACTGCGACTCGAAGCTCAAATTGCTCTGGCTTGCCTCGAGCCCGAACATTGGATCAAGCAAATCACCGATCAAATCACTCACCCTCATATCACAGCCGAACACCAGATGGAAGCAGTTCTAGC
Source organism: Candidatus Poriferisocius sp. (assembly GCA_965221865.1). GTDB lineage: Bacteria > Actinomycetota > Acidimicrobiia > Acidimicrobiales > Bin134 > Poriferisocius. Next base: position 2,006,871 of record OZ244918.1, on the reverse strand, counting down.
AATATCAGACCTTCCGTCTCATACAGCAGCCAATGCGCTCAACGAGATTGCAGGCAAAACAGAGATGCCAAACGAGTTGAGAGCCGCGGCTGTCTGGGGGCTGGGCCAAGGGGCAGCAGCAAAACCAGACATGTTACTAAGATATCTTAACGACACAGAACCCATCGTCAAACTGCATGCGATAGCTGCGCTTGACGAACTACCCAAGCATATACAGCAAACACTCCTTAGCTGGATGACGGGAACTGATGCCGCTCAGTCATCTGTCGCAGCCCAACTCCTCCAGCGCCACAGCCAAGTCGAAGCCCTGCTTGACACGTGTCACCTTAGCTACAATGCCCGTCTTTGGGCGCTAAAAGCGCTTGGAGAGTTACCCCCGCCGTTAGTCCGAAGCCTCGCTGGAAACCGTCTTACACCCGATATCGAGCAAATCCTGCTCCCAATGTGGTTGAGGCAAGAAGACTGGCTCAATCAGGAGGGCAAAGAAGGGCTAAAAGCCCTAGATATCCAAAAGGTACGATTCCATTAACCGATTGAACACTATTGTGCATGACATAGACGCAATAAAGAGTCGCTCGCAGGAGTGCTTTACGGGCGTATCAGCAGGCGGCTAACTAATAGCCCTATAAGCGACAAACAGCCTCCAGCAAAAAAGGCTCCAGAATAAGACGAAAACGCCACCACAGCACCTAATAACAAGCCACCTAAGCCAACAGCTAAGTCGAAGGCAACGCCAAATGTGCCGATTGCTTGACTGCGTTTGTTAACAGGTGCAGATTCCACGGCCATCACAAACAATGCTGGAAACAAAAATGTCTGCCCCATAGCCAACAATAAAGTGCCTACAAACAACCCGGGTACTTGAGTCCAAAATGCCAGCACCCAAAGCCCAGTAGCCGAACCCAAATACGACAACATGGTGGTGCGGCGCGGGCCTAACCTATCGGGCAAACGAGCAAGGAGAATCCTCATGCCAATTAATGTGATCGCAAAGGTTGCAAACATCAACCCTGAACGGCCAAAACCAATGTCTTCCACATGTAATTCAATAAAGGCTAAAAACCCTGAATAGCCTAAAAGACCGCATCCCAACAACACTGCAGGCCGAATAGCTGGCCAGTGGATAAAGCTGTCTGGCCAACCTGTGGGAGCATTCTCAGGGCGACCATCTACAGAAACAACTCCTAACAAAATCGCTCCCACGCACAACAACGCTCCCAAAATCCAAACCGCGTCGTAGCTAACGCTATCGGCAATCTGCTCACCTAAAAGCGGGCCACCAGCTAAACCCCCGTAAACCGAAACCGAAAAGTAAGAGGTAGCTTCGCCACGGCGATCTTCGGGGGCTTTATCTTGCATAGCTGCGGCAACACCCACAAAAAAAGCGGCCTCACCTACACCAGTCAAAAAGCGAAACAGCACCGCCATAAACACGGTGGTAACCCACAAGTTTCCTGCTACACCCAAGCCCACGAGCACACACCCAAAGAGCACTAAAAAGCGTCTCCCCAAAGAATCCCCTAAGGGGCCTAAAAGCGGCCGAGCTACCGCTGCAGATAATCCAAACCCTCCAACAGCCAATCCCACAGCAACCGGCCCACCTCCTAATTCGTTCTCTACAAAACCGGGTAACACGGGGTATACAAGTCCCAACGCCACGAAATACAACAAAGAACAAGTGCATAACAACACAAATCGCGGTGTAACCAAAGGCTGCTTATGTGTGGATTGCCGCTCAATCACTAAGCCAATTTAGCCACTAAAGCAGGCATCTCCGATGCTGACGCGATATTTTGCTTTACATGGCAAACAATAACCACAAGTGGAGCTTTGTGGTAGTAGCCAACCGTCTTCCAGTGAGGCGGGTCTGGGAAGGTGAGCAAGCAAGATGGGCGCCTAGCCCTGGGGGCTTGGTTTCAGCTTTACGTCCAGTTATGACCGGTAATCCCGAAGCAGCGTGGGTGGGCTGGTCAGGGGTACCCGGTGCTGGAGGAGAACCCTTTGTAATGGACGGCTTTGCATGTCATCCCTTAAGTGTGAGCCAAGGCGAGCTGCAACTGTTTTATGAGGGGTTTTCAAACGCCACCATTTGGCCACTGTTTCACGATGCCATCATCACACCCGAATACCATCGCACATGGTGGGATTCCTACCGCAGTGTTAACGAGCGCTACGCCAAAGCAGTAGCCGAGTTAGCAAGCCACAAAGCCACTGTGTGGGTACACGACTACCACCTCATGCTGGTTCCTGGTCTGTTACGGGAGCTACGCCCTGACCTGAAAATTGGCTTTTTCTTACACATTCCTTTTCCAGCACGCGAGCTATATATTCGTATGCCGTGGCGTTCTGAGATTATTAACGGCTTGTTAGGGGCAAACCTAGTCGGCTTACAAACACCACTTGGTGCAGATAACTTCTGTCGAGCTACTGCGCGTGTGACCGAAGCCACAATCCATAACAAAAACATTCATCACCGGCAACAAACCACGCAGGTGGAGGTCTTCCCCATCGGCATCGACACTGCCCGAATACAAAACTTAGCAGCAGATCCTGCGGTGCAAGCCCGCTCGGTTGAAATTCGACAGAGCCTCGGAGAACTCCAAACAGTCATGTTAGGTGTAGACCGCTTGGACTACACCAAGGGTATTGAGGTTCGCTTACGAGCTTTTAAGGAACTACTAGCTGAAGGCAGGCTTTCACCTGATAGCTGTGCTCTCATACAAATTGCCGAACCCAGTCGCTCACAAGTAACCGGCTACGCGGAGCTACGCCATACGGTTGAACAACTTGTGGGAGATGTGAACGGAAACTTTGGAATGATGGGCCGTCCAGTAGTTCACTACCTGCACCAAAGCCACCCAATAGAAGAGTTGGTGGCTATGTATTTAGTTGCTGATGTGATGTTAGTAACCCCATTGCGAGATGGCATGAACCTAGTTGCTAAAGAGTATGTGGCTAGCCGCACAGACAACACTGGAGTATTAGTGCTATCGGAGTTCACAGGGTCGGCTCAAGAGTTGCTAACCGCCGAATTAATCAATCCTCACGATATTGAAGGAGTAAAATCAGCTATGGAAACCGCAACACATCGCAGTACCACCGACTGCATAGAAGCGATGCAGTCAATGCGGCGCGTTGTTCTAGCTAACACCGCCGAACATTGGGCGGAAAGCTTTTTGTTGCAGCTACAGGCTTGCTAATGCCCGAATCAGACAACGAAATCGCAACCTCTGACCCCCCTAATAGCCAAGTTAGCGAAGCGCCTCTTACAGCTGAGCTACCCCCCACAGATGTCGCGATGCCGCCTGCAGAAGTTATAGCAAGAATCCGTGAACTGGCCCGCACCCCAGTTTTGCTAGTGGCCTGCGATTACGACGGCACTTTAGCGCCTATCGTTGATAACCCCGACGAAGCCCGCCCTATTCGTGAATCGGTGGCAGCCCTACGACAGCTAGCAGCTACCCCCGACACTCACGTGGCGGTTATCTCAGGACGCGCTCTACGTGACTTAGCTGCTCTCAGCCGTCTACCAGAAGAAATCCGCTTGGTAGGTAGTCACGGCACGGAATTCGAAATTGTATTTACAGATCAACTGTCGCCCGAGCTGCAAGAACGCCGCAACCTGATACTGCAAGAGCTAAGCGAACTAGCTAAACGTGACCATGGATTCTTTATTGAACCCAAACCCGCAGGAGCAGCCTTTCATTACCGCATGGCCGATAACGCAATAGCTGCTGCTGCCGTACAGGATTTACTAGGTGGTCTAGCCAAACGTAAAGGTATCCATCTTAAACCCGGCAAGTTGGTTTTAGAGTTCTCAGTGCTAGACCTCACCAAAGGCGATGCTCTAGAGCGGATTAGAACCGATGTCTCCGCAGAAGCCGTAATTTATACTGGCGACGACACCACCGATGAGGATGCCTTTGCCCAACTTTCAGGGCCCGATTTAGGTCTCAAAGTTGGGACTGGAATAACCCTAGCCCACGCTCGTCTGAGCGGACCTAAAGCCGTAGCGCAAGTTTTAAGCCTGCTAGCTGAACGACGTCGCGCTTGGCTTATGGGTGAGCAAGCCCTACCAATTGAGCGCCACAGCCTGCTAAGCGATCAACGCACAGTAGCACTTGTGACCCGAGATGCCTCAGTGAACTGGATGTGTCACCCCCGTGCCGACTCACCAGCAGTGTTTGCTAGCTTGCTAGGCGGAGCTAGAGCCGGGCACTTTTCAATAAGTCGTGCTGACGGCAGCGCGCCGCTGTCACATCGTTACCTAGATGCAAGCATGATTACTGAAACCCGCTGGTCAGATGTAACCGTTGTAGATTATCTAGACTGCTCAGATCAGCGCCCTTTCAAACCAGCAGGACGTACAAACTTGATCCGTTGCTTAAAGGGCACTGGTAAAGTGCGAATTGAATTTGCGCCTCGTTTAGACTTTGGCCGAGCCCCTACAGGCTTGCAACGAACCTTTGTGGGTCTTGAAGTAACAGGTGCTGCTGAAACCATGATTTTGGTATCACCTGAAGTGGAGTGGCAGATCACCGATGACGGCCCCCACCAAACCGCCACAGCAGAAGTACAGCTAGACGGAACACCGCTAGCGCTTATACTACGTTTAGGGGTGCATGGTCGGCCGCATCGCATGGCCGTCACTGAAGCTGAACGTCGTCAAATCACCAAAACGCACTGGCAATACTGGGCGCAGACGCTGAACTTGCCCGACGTGGCTACAGAAGAAGTAGAACGATCAGCGCTGGTGCTCAAAGCTCTTTGCTACCAGCCCACAGGGTCTATTTTAGCTGCTGCTACCACTAGCCTCCCAGAGGTACTAGGCGGAGTCCGTAACTGGGATTACCGCTACTGCTGGCCACGAGATGCGGCCATGTCTGCTGCTTGCTTGCTAGCTCTAGGCAGCGCTCAGGAAGCTAAAGACCTCTTGGATTGGTTACTTCACAGGGTAGATCACCTTCCCAGCCCTGAGCAGTTAAGGCCGGTATACCCTCTAGTAGGCGATGAAGCCTTGCCAGAAGCAGTGCTGCCCGAGTTAGCTGGCTATGCAGGCAGCCGACCGGTGCGAATCGGCAACGCAGCCGAACATCAAGTGCAACTAGATGTGTTTGGCCCCATAGTGGATCTAGCTTGGCGAATGTGTGAAGCAGAGATCACTCTCAAAGAACGACATTGGGAGTTGGTTAAAGCGGTTGTAGGTGCTGTTGCTGCCCGTTGGCATGAGCCCGACCATGGCATCTGGGAAGAGCGTAGACCACCGCGTCATCATGTTCATTCCAAAGTGATGTGTTGGATGGCAGTAGACAGGGCAACGAAGATTGCCGAACGCCTTGAAGCAGATCTAGCACCCTACTGGAGTTGGCTGCGTCATCTCATAGCTGCTGATGTTTTGGAACACGGCTGGAACGAGCACCTAAAAACTTTCACTACCGCGTATGGTTCTAGCGATGTGGATGCAGCTCTTTTGTGGGTTGGCTTAAGCGGTCTGGTGCCGCCGGTAGATAGCCGTTTTGTTTCCACCATCAAAACTGTTGAAGCGCAGCTGCGTGATGGGCCAACTGTTTACCGCTACCGCCACGACGATGGGCTGCCGGGCATTGAGGGTGGTTTTTTAATCTGCGCTTCTTGGCTAATTGAAGCCTACGTGCTAATCGGCCAATTTGACGATGCCCGCACATTGTTCAACCGTTACTTGGGACTATGCGGACCTACCGGACTGCTTGCTGAACAATACGATCCGAAAAACGAACGAATGCTAGGAAATTTCCCGCAGGCTTACTCCCACCTTGGCCTCATCAACGCAGCATTAGCGCTTGATCAACTCCCAAATTCGCTCAGGTGAGGCTGGCATCTCCACATCACTGATACCAAAAGGCGACAAAGCATCCACAATAGCGTTCATCACTGCAGGTGTTGCAGCGATGGTACCAGCTTCGCCAATGCCTTTCACTCCCATAGGGTTGGTCGGACTAGGCGTAGTGGTGCAGTCGGTACGAAACGACGGGGTCTCCGCAGATGAGGGTACCAGATAATCCAAAAAGCTGGAGTTGCGCGGCTGACCTTGATCATCGCATACCACTCCTTCCCACAGCGCTTGAGCAGCGCCTTGAAGAATGCCCCCATGAACTTGCCCCTCAACTACTAGTGGATTGACCTGATTACCGCAATCGTCTACGGCTACATAGTCCAACAACTCTACGTTGCCAGTTTCAGGGTCGACTTCCACCACGGCCACATGGGTTCCAAATGGAAACGTAAAGTTAGGTGGATCCCAGGTAACATGACCTTCCAAGTTAGGCTCTAATCCGTCTGGCAGATTATGAGCGGTAAAAGCTTCGAACGCCACCGCAGCTAACGGCATCTCAGCGTCGGGCTGCCCCTTCACACGAAATGTGCCTTGGGTAAACTCTAAATCCTCAGCATTAGCCTCCATCTGATGGGCTGCTATCTGTCGAGCCTTCTCGATTACCTTGTCGGCTGCCATGTACACAGCAGTACCACCTACCGACAAAGACCGCGAGCCGTAAGTGTCAAGTCCCAATGGAGAGATGGCCGTATCAGAATGAAGCACTTCAACATCTTCTGGATCTACACCGAGCTTGTCGGCCACAATCATCGACCAGCAAGTTTCGTGGCCTTGGCCATGGGGTGTTGTACCAGTTACCACCTGTACTTTGGCAGTGGGTAACACCCGTACCGTAGCAGACTCCCAACCACCTGCGGCATAGTTAAGCGAAGCCAAAACCCGGCTAGGTGCCAAGCCGCACATCTCCACATAGCTAGATAGCCCTATGCCGATTTGTGGACCTAAATTGCTGGTATCAGCCTCAGCGCGGCGCTGGGCTTGTTGGCTACGCAAGCTCTGATAATCCACCAACTCCATTGCCTTAGTGAGAGCTTGAGGATAGTCTCCGCTGTCAAACGTAAGCCCAGCAGCTGAGTCGTACGGAAATTGCTCGGGCGCAATGAAATTACGTCGCCTAATCTCTGCTGGATCTACTCCTACCTCGGCTGCTAAAGCATCTATAGCGCGCTCAATTGCATAAGTGGCCTCAGGGCGACCAGCACCCCGATACGCATCGGTAGGTGTCAAGTTAGTGAACAGTCCGGTGCAAACAAAAGAATAGTTGGGGATGTCATAGCACCCGTGGTATAAAAACGCCCCCAACAGGGGCACTCCTGGAGTTACCAGCTGAAGATACGCACCCATGTCGGCTAGCAGCTTTACCCGCACACCGCTGATACGCCCCTCAGCATCTGCAGCTAACTCGATGTCTTGAATTTGCCCACGCCCTTGCACTGTAGATGCTGCTGCTTCAGAACGGCTCTCTGTCCAACGCACTGCCAAGCTGTGGCGCAAAGCCAGAGCAGTGCAAATAACCTCTTCGGCATATACGTTGAGTTTGGAACCAAATCCCCCGCCCACGCAAGGAGCAATCACCCTTACTTTTTGCTCAGGCAAACCTAAGGTAAGTGCCACCATCACCTTTAAAATGTGAGGAATCTGCGTGGCAGAATAAATGGTGATGTCACCTCCAAAAGGTGCTGGCACCGCTACTACGCCACGCGGTTCCATGGCTGCGGGAATGAGACGCTGCTGAATGTAACGCTGCTTTACCACATGGGTTGCACTCGCAAACGCAGCCTCCACAGCGTCTGCATCGGAGGTTAGCTCCCAAGTGTAGGAAGCGTTGGTTTCTAAATCTTCATGAATGACGGTCTTGTCGCTTAAAGATTCCTCAAGGTCTACCACTGCTGTAAGAGGCTCATACTCCACATCTACCATTGCCGCAGCATCTGCTGCTAGATAACGATCTTTTGCTAACACCACTGCAACCACATCGCCCACATAGTTCACCTTGTCTACTGCAACTGGAAGATGCGCTGGGTTCTTCATGTCTTCAGTTACTGGCCAGGCACACGGCAACGGGCCCCAACTCTCAGCCAAATCGGCGCCCGAATAGGCTGCTAGAACACCTTCAGCGGCTAAGGCTTCAGCGAAGTTCACCGACTTGATGCGGGCGTGCGCATGCGGGCTACGCACACATGCCGCCCATAAAGCCCCGGTCAAATCTAGATCATCTACAAACCGAGCTTCCCCCGTTAGCAACTCGGGGTCTTCTTTGCGTAGTAGTCGCTTGCCTAAAAGCGAAGCGTCTTTGTTGGCATCTAGGTTTGTGTCAACTGCTGAATCAGTAATGGTCATTAGCTACCTCCCTAACACCCGCGAGAATACCGCACCATTGTAAGCTGTGCATCCAATCTTTCATTTTATGCATAATTAATGCTTTGCAAATGTTCTTTAGACGGCTCATAAGCTCCCACACTCATATGGCGATGCTCGTCACTTGCCTGCTGAGTATTTGCGTACTTCTAACAGCCTGCGGTGGTGGGGGTTCGTCTAACACGCTTTTCGCTACTAAAGAACCTGCCAACTCAACAAAGCCCGTCGGTTCTATCACCGATGTATCCGAGGATATATCCGAGCCTACCGCCACGTCAGCAGCGCCCACATTAGTAGCAACGCCGCGAACACAAAGCAGATTATCTGCGAACACCCCGCTAACAGCACCACCACCAGCACCCACCGCTGCTGGAATAATCACCGTTACACCAACAACCACCGCTACCCCATCAGTTACCGCTACCCCAACACCCACACGCACATCCACGCGCAAACCTTTTGAACAGCCTGCTGCAATTCCGACCACAACGCCTACACCGTTTGTAATAACGCAACCCCAACTACCCGCTCAGGCTGATGTAGCAGCCACACTCTCTTATCGGGTGCTAGCTAAATATCCTCACGACACCTCCGCTTTCACACAAGGGCTGCTCTGGCACAATAACAAGGTATATGAAAGCACAGGTCTTTGGGGGCAATCCGAGTTGCGTGCAGTTGATTTGTCAACTGGTGTTGCCACACAAGAACTCACCGCCAACCCAGAGTATTTTGGCGAAGGTTTAGCGCTGGTAGACAACAACCTTATCTGGCTAACTTGGCAAGCTGAAATAGCCACCATTCATCAGCTAGATACCTTGGAACAAACCGGTATATTCAGCTACACAGGAGAAGGTTGGGGGCTCTGTTACGATGGTGAGCGTCTAGTGATGAGCAACGGATCAAGCAACCTAGTTTTTAGAGATGCCACCACCTTTGAGATCCTGAGTTCAGTTCAAGTAACCCGTGCTGATGGCAACATTGTGACACAGCTCAACGAGTTGGAATGTGTGGGCGACTATGTGTGGGCCAATGTTTGGCTCACCGATATCATTGTTGTTATTGATCCAAGCACCGGTAACGTAGTGGCCGAAGCCGACATGTCTGGGCTAATTGCCCCACACCCTTCTATAGCAGACAGCAACAACGTGCTTAACGGTATTGCGTATCGTCGCGACACCGATACTTTCTTGATCACCGGGAAACGCTGGCCCACTCTGTTTGAAGTACGCTTTGAATAGGGTAAAGAAATACTCCACTAGTGCGGATCGTGGCAGCGGGTGTGGCAGCGGGTAAGGTATCGTGTATATTTCGTTTTATCTTGCCTAAAAATAGGAAATAGCAAAATGAGATGTCTGTGAGTGAAATTAAGTACAAAAAAGGTGACAAGGTTGTTTACCCTCATCATGGGGCCGCGACCATCATCAAGAAAGAAAAGAAAGAGGCGTTTGGCGAGAAAACAGACTACCTAGTGCTAAGGATGGCCCATGGCGAGATGGAACTCTCAGTACCGGCAGCCAAAGCCGCAGAGATTGGAATGCGCTGGCCTATCGCCTCTGAGGATGTAGAAGACCTGTTTGATGTGCTCCGCAAACGAGATGTGCGGGAGCCATCTAACTGGAGTCGTCGCTTCAAAAACCATCAAGAGAAACTAAAATCTGGCGATGTCTATCAGGTAGCAGAGGTGGTGCGAAACTTGGCGCTGCGCGATCAAAATAAAGGGTTATCTGCAGGTGAAAAAAGCCTCTTCAACAAGGCCCGCAACGTGCTAGTGTCGGAGTTAAGCTACTCCCTAGATGAGTCTGAAGATGAGGTTCTAGACCGCCTAGAGGAGGCTTTGTCTTAGCGTTAGCGCTGGTCTTAGCAATTACGTTAGGTGACAAACAAATAACGGGCTGTGGCGCAGTTTGGTCAGCGCACCTGCTTTGGGAGCAGGGGGTCGCCGGTTCGAATCCGGCCAGCCCGACACTTCTTTGGCGGAGGGAGGGGGATTCGAACCCCCGGGACCCCAAAAGAGCCCTACGGCTTTCAAGGCCGCCGCAATCGTCCGCTCTGCCATCCCTCCAAACACAACGTTAGCGCTTGCAAAGCACAGACGGCATAACATTTAACTTCTACCAACTTGTTTTATTGCTTGCAGTAATCACTTGCTCACAAGGCTAAAATGCTTATATCGGAGAGGTGGCCGAGTCCGGTTGAAGGCGCTTCCCTGCTAAGGAAGTAACTGCCGCAAGGTGGTTCGTGGGTTCGAATCCCACCCTCTCCGCTCTGTGATGTGTCCAGACATAGGAAACTGTTGAACCCGCAAGTTTACAATTTGGCGTTACGAGAAGAACGCAAACCTGTTCTAGAAGGTACAAATTGCAGTATCAAAACGGTACAAATTGTGGTATGAAAACGGTACAAATTGTGGTATGAAAACGGTACAATTTGTGGTATGAGTCAAAACAAGGTAGCTCCTACAGGCTATATGCCCCGGGTAGTTGACCAATTGGTACAAGACGCGCTGCGTTCAGCGCCAGCAGTGGTACTAGAAGGACCCCGCGCTTGTGGCAAAACTTGGACAGGACGCAACTTCGCCAACAGCATGGTCCGTTTTGATGAACTAGAAGCCACCAGATTAAACCTTGAAGTTAGTCCTAAATCTTTTCTTGCTGGGGAAACACCCCGTTTGCTTGATGAATGGCACCTAGCTGATGGCCTCTGGAATACAATGCGACATGCTTGTGACGACAGAAACCGTAATGGTCAATTCATCTTGGCTGGTTCAATTAAACCTACCTACGGCATTACCGATCACAGCGGAGCGGGTCGCGTAGCCCGAATCCAGATTCGACCCATGTCACTTTTTGAATCTGACGATTCAAGCGGGACTATTTCGCTCAGTGGCTTATTAGCCGGTAACGAATGTGCCGCTGATGCTCCAAACATTGAGTTGCCGCAAATTGCCTCGCTCATCTGTCGTGGGGGTTTTCCCAGGCTGATAGCCGCAGAACCAAAAGATGCTCAAGCACGCATGTCTGACTACCTCACAGACATCACCCTTTTAGACCTGTCTGGCAATGGCCACACCGACCATGACCCAGAAAAAATGAGCGCACTAATCGCCTCTTTAGCCCGCAACGAAACTACCTCTGCCTCTCACCAAACTCTAGCTAAAGACACAGCCAATACTGGTGGCCCGACAGATCGGACAACAATCAAAGTTTACTTAGAACGTCTTAGCCAGGCCTTTGTGATTGAACCTCTCAAAGGCTGGAACACGCACTTACGCAGTAAAGCCACCCTTAGGTCTACTCCCAAACGCTACTTTACTGATCCTTCGCTTGCTGCCGCAGCATTATCTGCTACCCCAGAAACATTGCTAGCAGATCTCCCCACTTTAGGTTTGCTGTTCGAATCGCTAGCAATCCGAGACTTACGGATCTTTGCTCAATCTATAGGCGCTAAGTTGCGGTACTACCGAGATAGCAAGAACTTAGAATGCGATTGCATCATTGCGGGAGGCTTAAACCAACACCAAGGCCGCTGGGCAGCGGTAGAGATAAAACTTGGTGGCGCCAACGCCATCGCCAGTGGGATTGCTTCACTACGCAAAGTGCGCGACAAAATAGACACGCAACAAGCTGGAGAACCCTCGCGACTTATCTTACTAACAGCAGTTGGGCATGCCTTTGAGACCACCGACAACATCGCTGTTGTTCCCATTACTTTGCTCGGCCCCTAAGCAAGTCACAGCTCAAGCTACGACGTGGCACGCGGCCACATCCACCTCTTCTTACCTCTTCACAAGTACTCCCCCCCCCCTCCCGCAATCAGTCGGCAGTGCTAGCAAAAATAAGCTAAATCTGAAGTACACAAGGTAGGTACCACAAGGGCGCGATCAAGGTAACGATTACCGTACTCACAAGATGTCTCAGGGACAAACATGCAAGCGTGACACGCTGCATGATGAAGGGTGTCTTGAGTACCATCGGCCTGGTGATCGGCGCACATCGGATCGGTGGAACACAATTCGGCACGCTTAAAAGCATCACGCAAAGTGGTAGCCAAGCGTTCGGGATCAGCCAAAGCTACCAGCCCACCCAAAGTACCCTCGCTATCGGGCGACGCAGTGTACAGCAGCACCCCAGCCATAGGATCGCCCTCATTGGGCGGGCGACCGTAAAGCCGCTCGCGAATAGATGCAGTGGAGTAGCCGCAATCTAAAGCAACCTGATGTATCAACAGATGGGACAAAGAGTGGAGTAGCAAGAACCTCGCGCGGGGCTCAGATTGCTTTGGTTCTAGTCCCCGACGAGCCCGCCAGCCCCGGTGCGCTTCCAAAATTTGTTGATAGCGGTCTGTGGACTCATAGCTAGCCTCCCAATCTTGTACTTGGAGTTCAGATAAACGAATAAGGATCCCTTCCCCTCGAGTCTCCGCCGCTGGCAGCCACGTTGGAGGCTCGTTCCACAGAGGGGCAATGCGGGTTGCCACGCCAGCGTCATCAGGGCCGTCAATACGGGTAAACCCGCACAGCGCAATAACCTCCCGCAACCGGTCTACCGCTATAGGCCGGTCCAGTACACCGGCAAATCCTTCGGGGACATCGAGCGTCTGCACCTTGAAGTCTTCTTCCTCCAACGGCTCGGGGGCGACGAACGCCTGCCATTCTGGCCCGCGCAAATCGGTGCATTCATCCCCGTCTTCTAGATCTGTTGGTGATTGTTGATGGCGACGCTCGATGTTTGCCCATATTTCGTCAGGGTCATAGTCCAGCAACCAGCGGCGCTGTTGTTCGCCTTGGCCTCGCTGTAAACGGTTGATTACGTAATCGAGGATCACACGGTCTTCGATGTCGAGAAGGTCGTCCCAGCATTCGTCCACTTTTTTAGCTATATCGGCGGCGTGGTGAGCGTTGGTGGGGATGGTTAGAGCGGAGCGCGCAATAGAAAACCACGAGTTAGACGCACCCAGCAGCAGCGCCCGAGGCGACGCGCTGCAATCCTTATCAAACCGTTGAAGATGCAGATGACGACCGCGACATTGAGGCAGGTGCTGCCAAGCCTTTTCTCCAAAAGCTTCTTGAGCTAGCCGTTTAGCACCACAGGTTTTGCATGTCACCTGCACATCAGCAGCCCAGTTAGCCTGGCCGGCCTCTTTCAACTCCAACACCGCGCCGCCTTCAGGACAGGGGCCACCCCGGTGAACATACTCAACCCAGGGAAAGTCGTCAAGGTGCCCGTTAGCACAGGCCACCATAAACCGAGTGGGTACGACCCGAGGTTTGTTCCCACGGCACGTATCGTGATACCAGTATGAGCGGTCGGGTCGGAAACGGTTGACTTCTAGTGAGAAGATTTTGTGATCTACCGGGGCCAGTCGATCACACCTAGTGCAACGCAGCCAGCGAGGAAAGGGGGAAACCGGTACTCCAACATATGCCCAGTGATCATACGAATTTGACGACTCTTCCATCCACGGTGGGCTACGCAACTCGCTTACCCGCCCACACTCGGGCAACGATCTGATACTGGCCAGCAACCTGGCTTCGGCAATTTGGGCAGTGTCATGGATATTCCAGCTGTCAATTCCGCTAACCACAACAGACATAGCGGGCAGGTCTACCACAGCACCGGGGCCAAAAGTGTGAATCATCTGCGAAGGTCGCAAACCGCCAATGCGAGTGGGCTTCGGCGCACGTTTTACCTTTGACTGATTTTGACTCATGGAGAAGCCTTGGTGGATTCGCCAAAGTGCAGATCCGCAGCTAGCAACTCGTCTGCATCATCATCTTCTGCTACTGAGACTCGGGGGTTATCTGCATCTGGCTCGGTTTGGCCAAGAACAAACTTAGGCTGGCTTTGCGATTCATAGGTAGGGTCTTCAATCTCGATTTGCAGGTTAATCTGGGATTCGGTGTCGCGCAGCGAATTGGGACAAGTCCACATAGTCCAATCACCTGACTCTGGCCCCTGCAACAGTGAGGCTTCATCTTTCAGGCGAGCTTGATAGGCCAGAGATGGGCGTAGCGACTTTTCTTTTTCCCACGTATCAAGGCGCTGTTCGGTCATATCTCGCACCAACTCGCCAGCGCTTGAGCTTTTGGACACCGACTCGGCCCGCTCCGACAACGCGGCCAAATGGGCATTTATTCGCGGGTCGTCTTTCTCAAGACAACGGGCGGTATCATTAGGATTCCACATCGTATCGCTGTGGCGGATTGTGGCCACTAAAATCCCAGTGAGACCTTTGTCTAAAGCCCGTTCGGAGAATGGCGTGACCGACAACGGCTCTACCTGACGATAAAAGGTGGCGTGGTAGTAGGCAAAAGTCTCATAGTGAGACAGATCCCGTGGTCGAGCCCAGTTATACAAGGTAATAACCAGGCCAGGACCATCTTTGCTGCGGCCCACGCGCGAGGTAGCTTGAATGTACTCGGCGGTGGCTTTCGGCTGCCCGACCACCACCATAGAACCCAGCCGTGGCACATCCACCCCGACCGACACCATATTAGTAGCCAGTAACAGGTCTAAGGGACGCTGGTTGCGATTCTCGTCCTCCTGTTCGGGATCAAATGTGTTGAACAGGCGGCGGAGTACCTGTTTGATGTCATCTGCCGACACCCGAGAGGTGAGTTCATCCAAGACCACTCGGGTGCGGTCGGCCAGTCCAGTGGTAAATCGGGTTCGCCGCAGCTTAGACCGCAGTTCATCCTCGGCCATACGGCGCATTCCAGCTAACTCGCGCACCGCGTTGAAATAGCCTACGGTGGTCATCCACGGATCTATCAGCCCACCTTTGTTGCCTAACTCCTCATACATGGCTTGAGCTGCGGCCATCAGTGAGGCAAACACCCGCAATTCCACCTGTTTGAGCCGCTCCCCATGAGCGCTTACACCCAAATAAAGCCGTCCCGGTGTTTCAGCAGTGGGATGGACCTGCTCGGCAAAAAACGAGCGACGCGCATCAGTAACCGGGGGCGGGAACACCCGCAGCTTCCGCCAGAACAGCGCCCAAACCTGCTGCTCGGCACGGCGCACTGTAGCGGTGGATGCCACCACCTTAGGGCGAACCTGTTGACCTTTATAGCTCCAAGTAGCCAAACGGTCGATGGCAGCTTCATATAGTGCAGCCATCGTGCCTAAAGGGCCGGTTACCAAATGCATCTCATCTTGGAGGATCAAATCTGGAGGTCGCAACCTGGTCACAACAGCAAGTGTGGATGCTGCGGGCAACTCCCCGCTGGCGTTGTGTTTGTCAGTTTCCCGCCATTGATTCTGGTGACGTTGATCGAGGTCGGGATTGCGGTAGCCGTGGCGTTCGCACCATTGGTCGACCCGCCCAAACAAAGTAGACAGAGCGCCGTTCCACGGTAGCAGCGCGAACTTGTCGATGGTGGCAATCACAAATGCGGGCAACAGACGGTATATCTGGGAGTCTACGGTTACTACTGGGATACCCTCACCCGGTGCGTGCTTAGCGGTGAACGAGCATTCAGGGTCGCCGCAGAACACTAAGAAACGCTGCTGGGGCTCATCATAGCGGCAGTCTTGAGAACCACTGAGCGTATAACCGCACCAGGGGCACTCGGTAAGCTGGAGCGGTGTGCTAGTACCACTAAACCCCCGGCTCTGGCTGCGTTGGGCTTCTACCCATTCTTTGGCTTCTGTATCTTGGTTAGGTGTAACCCCGCCGCCTACCCACATACCTAAACGGAAGGGCGCACCTTCATATCGGCTATCAGATACAGCTCGATGTTGGCGCAGTAATTCAGCCGCGCAGATCAACGTGGCCGCTCGCTGAAACTGCTGAGCCGTGAGCAACCGCAGCGTGTAGCGCATAATCACAGCCACTCCATCGCGTCCGTCTACGGCGTCTTGGGCGTCGCCCACCACCCCTTGAAGACGTCTGATAGACATGGTAAATGCCACTAACCCTAAGTAGGCTTCGGTTTTACCTCCGCCAGTGGGGAAAAAGAGCAGGTCAGCCAGCGCAGTGTCAGCGGTGCGTTCAGGGTGGGCTGGGTCGGTGAGCGATGGCAGACACAACAAGATAAACGCAAGCTGAAATGGCCACCACGAGCGGTTTTCTGGAATATCTGCTTTAGCCAGTGCCTCCCGCAGCGACAAATCAAGATTGTTGCGCCGCTCGCCGACAGCCATGGTGTGGACTCGCTGGCGCGACATCACCTGGTTAGCAAATCGGAATGCCTCCAAAGCGTCGGGGTTGTCTTGCAGCAGTGTGATGCCGTTCTTGATGGCATCGGCTACCTTTGTGGCCTCGAACAAAGCGTCTTCGGCGGCCGCGCGGTGATCTTCTAGCCCTTCGGCATGGTTAATCTCTTCATCCAACCAAACCCGGTAACCATCGGCAAGTGGCATTAGTCCCCTAATCAAATCACTCACATCTAGCTTTGCAAGAGTTTTCATGTCGGTGATCAGCCCGGAGAGTTGAGGTGTTTCAGCCACGTCAGGGGCTTCAGTGCGTCCAACCTCATATTGCGGCAGCACCGCAGTTCCCACTCGGGTTCCCCTGCGAGCACCGGGGGCGCGATCCCAGTTAACTCCAATACCGTGACCTACGGCCAGTTCCACCTCGTGGCGGTAGGTCATGTCTAGTTGAGCAGTTTCCCTGCACTCAACTTCAGGCACTGTTGAAGCAACATGAAGCGTTTCTCGTCCCAAGAACACAGCCTCGCCGTCGGGGGGAGTGAGATCGAGGCTAGCTTGGAACAACCAGCGCTCGTCTTTGTTGATTTGCACAGGTTCCTGCTCGTTGCACAAGAACGCTGTCACTAGCAGCAACTCTCGTTTGGTATCATGAGCAATCCGTCCCCGTACTACTACCCCGGCATCGTTGACAGGAATCAAACCGATGCTGCCTTCTTGCATGGGGATCGACACCGTTAGGTCGATTGGTTCCCTTTGCCAAACTCGAGCAGTGGTGCCGTCTGCTTGGGCTTCGTCTTGGCGGATGTACTGCCCCCAGCGACACCTGGCTCTTAGCTCCTTCGTGTCAGCAGAAACAACTGCGGTTAGCCCAACCGAAGACTGGGCCATAACCCGCTGAGCAACCTGCCCGTCGTGGCTGCCCCGAGCCGGGTCTTCATCACCGGTGCCGGGGTCGTCGCTACGCTCAGGATCGCGTGCCACCGTTCCCACTGGGGCTAACTTGCCCACCAAGTAGCAGTCGTTTACCCGCCCCGGCGGTGCCCAAGTGCCATCAGCGCGTTGGAACCCGCGTATCACCTCATGGTCGCCTTCTAGAGGCCCACACAGGTCGGCGCTTACCCGCCGCACTAGCTCATTGCGAATGGCCGACGGACGCTCAGCCCAAACGGGCAAAGCGGCTGAACTAGCCGAGGAGGAATCTTGCATTGAATCTGACATAGGAATTAAAAGTCAGATTACAACCAACCTATGACAACTATGTCCTACCTCTAACATTTGCTAGCGGTACTAGCTCTACGAAGCGGTCTGGGCGGCGACGCGGCTACCATATTTTGCGCGGGCAGCTTCTGCTGAAACACCAAGTAACTCACCAATATCAGCCCAACTAAGACCACGCAAATAAGCTTCAACAACCCTTTGAGCTAAGCACTCATTGACCTCATCAAACTGGTTAATCCACTTACCAATCAAACCATAAGACTCCAGCGGAGCTGGCTTTAGGTCTTCTGGTTTGACATTTTCTAACCACTTCTCAAGCGCAGCCAATTTCTCAGCCAAATACTCTTCACTTAGCTCTTCATATTCTTCGCTTAAATTTGTCAATTTCACCTCCTTTTGTTAAAAAGACTACTTCTAGCAGTCATAGCATGAATAACAATTACTCTATTAGCTTTGTATAGCAAGCCGATTTCTAAAAACAAAGCTGCTTGTGAAGGCTCGATGTAAATCGAGATCGCAGGATTATCAGTATTCCGAATCATCCAGTGATGCTTCAGTGCGTGGCGTATGTCTTCGTCTGTAACACCGTGCTTGCGGGCACTCGGCGCGATCTCCGCCCCGCTGAGATAGTCATCCATTGGTCTGTAGGCAACACACGCTGCCAGTAATAAACACGGATCACAAAACGACCAATATCACCTATCATCTTAGAACCAGGGTGTAACAATAACACTAAGACGCGATCTGGGCGGCGACACGGCTACCATATTTGGCGCGGGCAGCTTCTGCTGAAACACCAAGCAACTCACCAATATCAGCCCAACTAAGACCACGCGCTAAAGCATCACCAACCGCTTCGGCTATAGACTCATTCACATGATCAAACTGATTAACCCACTTTGCAGTAGCTGCATATGCCTCCAAAGGAGCGGACTTTAGGTCTTCTGGCTTAACCTCATCAGCCCACTTCTCAAGCGCAGCTAACTTCTCAGCCAGATACTCTTCGCTCAACTCTTCCAATATCTTCTCCTTTTGTGCAACAGGCTACGTCTTGCAGCCATAGCATGAATAATAACCCTTCTATTATGTTTATACAGCACGCCAATCTCTAAGAGGTGCGCAGCCCTCGAAGGTCCAATGTGCATCACTATCACCGGATCTTCAGTGCTACGAGTAGCCCAGTGATACTTCAGTGCGTGGCGTATGTCTTCGTCTGTAACACCGTGCTTGCGGGCACTCGGCGCGATCTCCGCCCCGCTGAGATAGTCATCCATTGGTCTGTAGGCAACACACGCTGCCAGTAATAAACACGGGTCACAAGATGACCAATAGTGCCCATCATCTTAGAACCAGGGTGTGACAATAACACTAAGACGCGATCTGAGCGGCGACACGGCTACCATATTTGGCGCGGGCAGCTTCTGCTGAAACACCAAGCAACTCACCAATATCTGACCAAGTAAGACCGCGCGACATTGCCTCGGCTATTGCTCCAGCGAAGGCTTCATTGACATGATCAAACTGGTTAATCCACTTAGCCATCCCGCCCATTTGCTCTAAAGTTGCTGGCTTTAGATCTTCAGGCTTAACATTTTCTGCCCACTTCTCATACTCAACCAATTTCTCGGCCAGATACGCTTCGCGTTCTTTATCCATCCTAGTACCTTTCATAGTAGATATTTGCTTCTAGCTAGCATTGCATGAATGACAGCAAGCCCATCACTGTCATCAACTATAATAATCTCAAGAAGTTGCACGCTCTTAGAAGGTCCAATATATATTGTGATTGCAGGATTATCAGTATTACAAATCATCCAGTAATGCTTCAAGGCATGTCGTATATCTTCGTCTGCAATACCGTGTTTGCGGGCACTTGGCGCGATCTCGGCTTCGCTGAGGTAGTCGTCCATCGGTCTGTAGGCAACACACGCTGCCAGCAGTAGAGACGGGTCACAAAACGACCAATAGTGCCCATCATCTTAGAACCAGGGTGTGACAATAACACTAAGACGCGGTCTGGGCGGCGACACGGCTACCATATTTATCGCGGACAGCCTCCGCGGACACACCTAGCAATTCCCCAACATCGGCCCAAGTAAGACCCCGTGCAAGAGCATCAGCAACCCCTCGAGCTAGGCACTCGTTAACCTCGTCAAACTGGTTAATCCACTTGGCAGTAGCGGCATACACCTCCAGTGGAGGTGGCTTTAGGTCTTCAGGCTTAACATTTTCTGCCCACTTCTCGTATGCAGCCAGCTTTTTAGCTACCCACTCTTCCCTGTCTTTATCCATAATCACCTCCCTCATGGCAAATACTTTCGCCTAGCAGTCATAGCATGGATTATCAACACATCCGTATCGCTGTAAACCACGAGTATTTCTAGTGGCTCTCCAGTAGTTGAAGACCCAACATGTATGACCATTCTAAGATCATCAGTGCTGTGAATCGCCCAATAATGCCTTAGGGCGTGACGGATGTCTTCGTCTGCAATACCGTGTTTGCGGGCACTCGGCGCGATCTCGGCTTCGCTGAGGTAGTCGTCCATCGTTTCATTGGCAAACAACGTTGCCAGCAGTAGAAACGGGTCACAAGACGACCAATAGCACCTATCATCTTAGAACCAGGGTGTGACAATAACGCTAAGACGCGGTCTGGGCGGAAACTCGGCTACCATATTTTTTACGAGCTGCCTCCGCGGACACACCTAGCAGTTCCCCAACATCGGCCCAAGTAAGACCCCGCGACATTGCCTCAGCTACTGCTGTAACTAAGGCTTCACTAACATGCTCAAACTGGTTAATCCACTTAGCCATCCCACCCATTTGCTCTAAAGTGGCTGGCTTTAAGTCTTCAGGTTTAACCTCATCAGCCCACTTCTCAAACGCAGCTAACTTCTCAGCCAGATACTCTTCGCGTTCTTTATCCATCCTGATACCTTTCATGGTAGATATTTGCTTCTAGCTGGCATTGCATGAATAACAACAAGCCCATCAATATCATAGACTACAGCAATCTCTAAAAATTGTGCAGTTCTCGAAGGTCCGACATATCTGACAATTGTAGTATCTTCGGTGCTATGTGAGATCAAGGAATGCTTCAAAGCATGTCGTATATCTTCGTCTGCTATACCGTGTTTGCGGGCGCTTAGCACAATCTCGGCTTCGCTGAGGTAGTCGTCCATCGTTTCATTGGCAAACAACGTTGCCAGCAGTAGAGACGGGTCACAAGACGACCAAAAGTGCCCATAATCTTAAAGCCAGGGTGTAACAATAACGCTAAGAAGCGATCTGAGCGGCGACTCGGCTACCATATTTTGCGCGGGCAGCTTCTGCTGAAACACCAAGCAACTCCCCAATATCTGACCAAGTAAGACCCCGCGACATTGCCTCAGCTACTGCTCCTGCCAAGGCTTCATTGACTTCATCAAACTGGTTAATCCACTTAGCCACTCCGCCCATTTGCTCTAAAGTGGCTGGCTTGAAGTCTTCGGGCTTGGCATTGTCTAACCACTTCTCAAGCGCAGCTAACTTCTCAGCCAAATATTCTTCGCTCAACTCTTCCAATATCTTCTCCTTTTGTACAACAGGCTACGTCTTGCAGCCATAGCATGAATAATAACCCTTCTATTATGTTTATACAGCACGCTAATCTCTAAGAAGTGCGCAGCCCTCGAAGGTCCAACATACATAACAACATCAGGGTCTCCAACACTGCGAGAAATCCAGTAATGCCTTAGCGCGTGGCGTATGTCTGCGTC
Source organism: Candidatus Poriferisocius sp. (assembly GCA_965221865.1). Lineage (GTDB taxonomy): Bacteria > Actinomycetota > Acidimicrobiia > Acidimicrobiales > Bin134 > Poriferisocius. The sequence goes on along the minus strand of OZ244918.1, from coordinate 1,985,512 downwards.
TGTAACACCGTGTTTGCGGGCGCTTGGCACAATCTCGGCTTCGCTGAGGTAGTCGTCCATCGGTCTATAGGCAACACACGCTGCCACGGGTAGCAGAGGGTCACAAGACGACCAATAGTGACCATAATCCTATAACACAGGTGTGACAATAGGGCTAAATGAGCTAAGCAATGGCTGCTTGGTTTGTTGGATCGGAGTCTTGAAATAATCCACCAAGCGGGGTGGTGTTCTTTTTCTTGGCTTTGCTGTGGAGACCGGCTTTGACTTCGGCTTGATAGCGGTCGCGGTTCAACTCCAGCAAGCGCACTAGGATTTCGTCCGCGGCTTCAGGGGTGAAGGTGAAACGCTGGCCTGCGCCCCGAACATTGTAGAAGCCATGACCAAGCTCGATATCGTGCCAGCCGTAAGCATCGCGCACCGCGAAATCAAGGTTACGATGCAACCGCCGCATTTCCACGATGGCTGAGCTGTGGTTGGCAGGGTCGTGAACTCGATTGTAAAGGGAGGTAATGCCGATTTGCTCTGCAACCATAAGCGGGCGGCGATGATTGTCTAAGGCTTCAGCAGCAGCGGCTACAACATCTGAATAATCTGGCTGCGGGAAGGTCGCGAAAACGTCGGTTGGAGTGTAGTTAGTGCGTGCTTCAAGAGTAGATGAGTAGCGAACAGCCCACCGAAAATGGAATCCGCTTGACATTAAACCAAAGTGGAAATAGTCATCGTAGGCAAAGACGCCGATTCTATCTGAGAGCACTTGCTTTGCGGGTACAAATATTGGCACAACTGACTTACTGACACGCGCTATAACAAGAACGCGATCTAGATCGGCAATGTTTTGGTATAACCCCTTTCTTTGAGCGAGATGTTGCCACCAAAACTTGCGAGCACTCTCATATGCTTTTCCTTTTTTAGACAGTCGCTCGGGCTTGACAGTCTCTTCAACTATTGCATAGCAATCGGAATATGCCCGAGCGTGTTCTTCAGCCCAGTCAAAAAAGTTGATTACCCAGCGCGAAGCTGTATGAGTGGGCGACTGATTTAGGTCTTTCCCGTTCAGATATGGAAACAAGACCTCGACATTGCGCGGATTCTTCGCAATAAGCGCTTGTGCTTCTTCGGGACTCATTGTAAATCCCATATCGAGTACGATTGAGCCTTGAAATGACTGGTCCTTGTTGGCTGCTAATGGCTGCTTGCGCCAGTTCGACCGGCTGGTGGGGTAAAGCATCTCATCTATCCCAGACACCCAACGATCATCAAGGTACTTTGGCCCATGCCACGCCGCTGAAAACATCCAGCACTTGGCAATTTCAAGCGATGTAGCGCCGGGCCAAGGAGCAGACGAAACCGCGCGGTGAATAATCCAGCCGTGGTCAATCAGCTGAGCCATGCCAACCTCGCTGGTATCGCCCTGGGCGATGGTGTTAGTCGCCAGAAAACCCAGCGATCTAGCCACTTTAGCGGCATACAAAAAGAAATAAGCCACCAAATCAGCCGAGCCCTTAGTGCCGTGCGCTATCCACTGAACAAGATGCTCTCGATAATCCCCGCCAGCCGCGCCTGAAATACGTTGACCACCAATAAAGGGCGGGTTCCCAACCATGGCATCAAACTTGTTGCCATCAGCAAACACTTCAGGAAAAGCAATAGGCCAATGCAAAGGCCGCCGCTCTGGGGCATCCTTGGGACATCCTGCATCAAGCCGCGTAGCCGACCGCTGTTGGGCAGCTACCAGCGCGGTGGACTCTTCAGCAGTGCCAAGCGCAGTGATCACATCTTGCAGCATGGGTAAATCAGCTTCAAGCACTTGATTAAGCGCAGCAGATGGATTGGGTTCTTGAGCTGAGGCCAAAGCAGCGCTTGCAACCAAGTCGGCAACCCTAGCCAAACTTTGAAGCAACTGCTCGCTTTGGACATGCTGGCTAGCTTTGCGGTCTAAATCGCCGATGGAGTTAGTAGTCTGGCTCTGAAGCTCCATCCTTAGCAGGGCGGCCTCTTCCAAGCGATCGTTCAGCAACTCCAACACATCACGGTCGCCAACCATCCAATCAAAGGCGCGATCCCTACCACGCCCAGAAGCGGGGTCCATGTGGAGCCAGCGGAGTTGCTCCAAGTCCCAAATACCCAGCAAGCTATCACCCGATTTGATGGTGTGATCCAAGAAAGTGAACGGGCGGTCTTTAGCCATAGTGGTAAGCCACATCGACAGTTTGGCCATTTCCACCGCCATTGGGTTTCGGTCAACACCATAACAGCAACGCTCTGCCACTAGCCGCAACGCATCTAGCTTCCCTGCTAAACGATTGGGATCATCAGCGGCTGTAGCTACATCGGATACACGAGGATCGCCTTCGTTAATCCAGGCTTGGATCACCCGGTCGGTCAGATAGCGACAAGCAGCCACCAAGATAGCGCCCGACCCAACAGCTGGGTCGCAAACTTTGAGGTCAAGCAGTTCATTAGATGGACGCAAGACCCACTGATTAACGTCGGCAGTGTCTTGAGGGCCAGGTGAGTAACAAAGCGGTGCAAGAGCGTACTCGGCCACTTCGTCAGCTAGCTCCCTAGTGGTGTATGCCGTGCCCGAGGCCCGGTTGCTGCCCGTCTCGGTCACATACACCGCGCCGCGCAAGAAAACCACCGGCCGATCCCGCAAATCACACCGCAGCAGGTTGGCATACGGCTTAATCCGCTCTAAGAGATTGCCATCATCACCGCAAGAAGCCAGCAACTCTGCTAGCTCAGACATAGGAACCTCATCATCCAACATCTTGGCCACCTGCTGCTTGGTGCCCGTATCGTAGCCACCGTTCTTGCCACCGCTATCGGTAAGAAACTGCAGCAAAGCCTCCCGCCCGTTCATCTGAGCTGCTTCCAACTCTTGTAGGGGAATCTCCGGCTCTGCACCTTGCTTGCCCACACAACCCAGCACTGGGCCGTCGGCTACCAACACGTCGTGGTCGAGCAACTTCTCATAAACATGGCCTACCTGCTCTACCTCTACATTACGGTAAGACAAACGGCGGGTGTCGGTCACCCCGGCGGTAGAACGAAATCGCAGCACCAGCAGGGCGTCGAGAATAGCCAACACGTCGGCGTCGGTTACCTGAATTAGGGCGCTGGAGCCGTCACGCCAGTTCTTGTCATGAGTCCGTCCTTCCAAAAAGCCGAAGCGATCGGGTTCAAACAACGAGCTGCCATAGGCTGGGATGGACAGCTCGTGGTGGCGAACACCTGCGTGAAGCGCCCGCGCAGTGGCCAAAAGACGGTGCCACGCTATGCAACGCGTCTCCAATAATTCGGGGTTTTCGCTTTGCTCTCGTTCTAAATCCTCATGGAGAGTGTGTACGGCATAAAGCTGGCGGTACTGCTCGTCGTCGATGGGCAGAAGGTTCTTCTCCTCGGCCACCAGCAGTATCACAAGGCGCATTACCACGGTCACCGCAGCCTCATACACCTGTTTTGACGAGATTCCGTCTAAAAGGTGACCCTTACGGTCGAGATTAGCTCGGGAGATGGCATTTACTAACAGCTCCACCGCCCGGCGAACCTGCAAACCAAGTTGATCGGTGACGTCAGCTTGTGACCCCACAGACTCCACCAGCAGCGCGGCGGGTGTGTCAGCGTCGCCAACAGTGGTGAAGCGTCGGGCGTCCAGCATTGCGACAAAAGAGGCCAAAAATGCTGGCTCGGTAGCGAAAACCGAAGCTCGCCAGGTGCCCCAGCCGGTGGGATGGTTATCGCTAGCATGAACTAGCGTGAGGTAGTCGCCGTCGGTTACCAGAGCTAGCGGCACCTTGAACTTTCGACAGCACTGGGCAGCCCGTTCTATCCACGTAGCCGACCAGCCATCGCGTGGACGGCTGGCGGGATCGATGCCCACAGGTAGGGTGAACACCAAAACCCGTGGAGACGGTTCGACCTCAGCAGAGCTAACGTCCTCAGCAGAACTGAAGTCGCCTAGTACCCCTATAGGCGACACAGACGCTGAGCAGTACGCTCCATCTGGCACTACGGTCACTGCTTGTTGGGTGACGCCAGCACGAAGGTTTTCGGGTAACTGCTCGCTTCTAAGGTAATCGGCTCGCCAGCCCAACGCCTCTCGCAACAACCATTCGATATACGCGGTGCGGTTAGCAGCGTTGTAAACCTCGTCCCAGCGGGCCTTGTGCTCTGCCCGAGCGATGCTGCTAACCGGATTCACACCTTGAGGAAAAGCGCGCTTCATTACCGGCAAGGTGAACCAAGGCTGTTCGGGATCGCAAAGGCTCAGCCAATCCTCATGAGCAGTGGCAACCTTTTGGGCGACAGTTGCCATCACACTTCTCCCAACGGCACGACAATCTCCACGGCCACCGGGAACCAATGAATATCGCGAACCTTGTAGCGCGCAATAAGATTGGCAACTTCCCGATTAATGTCGTTGTCAATCTCACCAAGACGGCGACGCAACGCAGCGATGTCGGCTTGGAAACGCTCACGTTCTTCAGCATCGAACAAGGCAAGCTGTTTGGCGTTAGCACCAGACTCGAGTGCTTCTAGTCGCTGCCTAATGGACTCCTTAAGGTCGCTCAGAGTTCCGCTCAGACGGCTGGCTTCCCGGTCTCGCTTAGAGTCAAGCCGCCGTTCGCGCTGGTCGCGGACTTCCTCAGACCGAACGGCAAGGGCTTGCTCTAGGGCGGGCCTTACCCGATGCCACTGATCAATGTACTTACTGGCTACATACGGGGGGGGGGGGGGGGGGAGTTGCTGCGAACCGCGGCCAGTGCCGCTTGCGTCTCACCTACATTCAGGCGGCCTTGTCGTCCACCCACCCGCACTGCAGCTGGCTCGATCACCTCATCCAAAATAGAACCATCAGACCCATTTACCACAATGCGAGCATGGCCAACTGCTATGGGCTCATCCACCGCGCCGTAGCGAACGGTGGCCCGAAAGATGGTGCGTTCTACCGATGACCCCCACATCTGGGCCCGCAAGGTGCGCAGACACCGTGCAACTAGCGGATGTCCCAAGTGAAGGTAAGCCATATTATTGTCACCCGAAGCTACAGAAGCATCGAAGGTAGCTAGTAGTCGCTTTTTGGCTACCTCGTCGTGAAGGCCCTGCAGTGTTTCCGGCCATGTGCCGGATAGGTCGGGAATCTTGAACACCGTTACAGGACCGTTCGGATATTGCACCACTTTGGGTATGGGCTGGGGCTGATCAGAAATGCGCAACCCCACCCGAACAGCCCGTTCCACGCTTTCTGGTGACAGTTCCAACTCGGCCACGCTGTCGCTGTAACGGTGGCGGACTTCGCTAAGCTGCTCGCTAAAATCCCGCTTTAACTTCGCCAAATCGCTCAACGCTTTGTCACGGCGGGTAGCCAAAATGGCATCTAAATCCAAACTGTCGTCACCGTCGCGCAGCATCCGAGCTTCAATACGCTCAGCTAACACCGACGAAACCGTACCCAGATCGTCGCGTATCTCATCCACCTTCTGGGCCACCCGCAGCAAGAAAGCGTGGTCATAACCGATGGAGTCTTTCTCATCGGCAAGAGAGGTGAAGTGGAAGATGTCCACATGAGGTGATTTCTGGCCGTGTCGATCAACCCTACCGTTGCGCTGCTCCATGCGATTGGGATTAAACGGAACCTCTACATGAACAAGTCGGTGACAAGCACCGTGCAGGTCAATCCCTTCCGAGGCGGCATCGGTAGCTAGCAGCACCCGGGCTTTGGTGACCTTAGGGTCGTAGTTGAACTCCCGTATGATACGGTCGCGCTCGTCTTGGTCGGTTCCACCATGGAATACCTCAACACGGTCATTCATCGCAGGCCAAGCAGAGTTATCGCGGGTCAGCATCTCGTGCAGGTAGTTAAGCGTGGCCCGGTACTCGGTAAAGACAATGACGCGCTCATCGTTCCACTTACCGTCTGGGAAACAAGTCTGGGCAATCCAGTCAAGCAATGCCTGTGTTTTAGCGTCGGGACGCCGCCAGTTTTGATTGGCTCGCTGTTGCAATTCTTCAAGTATGTGTCTTGGGGAGCTGTAAGGCAACGTCCGCGCCCTTAGACGTGCCAGCAGTTCTTGGTCGGATATCTCTGTCTCAGGCAAAGCTGTAGCAACTACAGCTAAGGCTTCCTGCTCTATTTCCTCTAGGGCATCGTCGTTATCTACTTCGGCTTCAAGCAGGCTGGCAACTTCCTCCACGGCTTGCACCGAGGCCGTTAGCGGAGAGGCACGGTCGAGGGTCTCAATATGGCGGTCAAGCGTGTGTTTGAACGCTGCAGGCGAAGAAAGCAAGCGCTTTTTCAACAGCAACGCAATAAATCGTGCCGCAGCCTGCTCAGCAGGAGTAGATGCGCTTGAGCGGCGGGCGGTGGCATATTCGTCTAAAAGCAAGAACATCTCCCGCTCAGCGCTCCCAAAAGCCACCTCAATAGCTTGGATTTGACGGACAGGAAAATCGGTCTGACCATCATCTAACAGGTCGCGCAGATGCGACTTCAAACGCCGCACCATAACCGCGTCCCTGTCGCGATCTGATATAGGCACCCCAGTAGCGAAACGGTTGGGATCGAGGGTCTCTAAAAGCGACTCGAACGACTCGCTATAACCGTTATGGGGGGTGGCAGTAAGAAAGAGCCGGTGCTCAAAGTGCGGCGCCAACTTCCTAAGAGCTTGGGTACGCATTGAAGGCTTGGCATAATTACCCGCTGCAGCAGGCGCTATCAAATGAGCTTCATCCACGATGAGGAGGTCAAAAGCACGCGGGTAAATGTTAGGGTCGGGCGGTAAAAACTCATCAAGCCGCCGCAGCTGCGGTGCTAGCTTCAACCACTCAAGCGACACGATAAGCCGAGGGTGAGATCGGAACGGGTTGACGCCCACACCCCGCTCGCGCCGCAGCTTGCTCACATACTCCCTATTGACTACCGCGAAGGCGAGGCCGAACTTATCGCGCATCTCCCGTTGCCACTTGCCGCACAGGCTAGGCGGGCACACCACCATAATCTTGCGGGCCAGACCGCGTAACACCAGTTCTTCAGCAATCAAACCTGCCTCGATGGTTTTACCAAGGCCCACGTCATCGGCGATAAGCATGCAAACCCGTGGCATGGCCAAGGCTTTAACCAGCGGCAAAAGCTGGTAATCCTTTATGTCGATGCCGGCACGGAAAGGCGACTGAAACGCGGACGGGTCGGCTGCGGCCACCGCACCCCAGCGGGCAGCATCCAAAAACGCGCTGAACGTCTCGCTATTATCTGTACCATCGGCAGGGTCAGGTAGAGATGCCTGAGGGCGTATCTCGGTGCCGGGCTCAAGTTCCCAAAATACGGTGAGCGAGTCGGCGCTGCCCTTATCGTCCACTGGCACCAACCGCACCGCGTGATGGGTATCTAAAGAAGCACCATTGTTATTACCAGGAAGAGGGCGTGATGGGATCACAGACTCGACCACCCACAACCGGTCACGAACCCGCACCAGGTTTCCCTGCTCGGGAATCTGCACTAGCCCTAAAGCTGCCATAATGCGTTATAGAAAATCAGCAGGATCAGGCTGCAATGGGGGCAAAGGTGTCGATCATGGCTTTTACGTCAGGGCCTAGCGGGTAGAGAATCGGGCAAGTAGCGCCGCTAGCTACATACTCATCTACCTTTGCGCGGCACTCCTCAGCAGTGCCTGCGGCGCAAAGCATCTGCACAACCTCATCCGGTACTAGCTTAGAAGCCGCTTGCACCTGCTCTTTGGTGGCAGGCCAAGTCAACACAGCGTTAACCTTCTCTAGCAGCGAATCCGACACCCCTGAGGCAGCCATGATGTGGGGCTGCTGACCCAAATACTGTGTTACCAACATACGAGCCGCGTCCAACGCTTCATCGCGGTCTTCGGCTAGCGAACACACCACTAGCTGGGGACGATCTAAATCAGCAATATCTCGTCCCACTCTGGCAGCACCTTCGCCTAACGCAGCTATGGCTCTGCGGTTATAATCGGGTGACACCAAATAGTTCAACACCACCCCATCGGCTAGCTCTCCTGTTAGCTCCATCATCTTCATGCCGGTAGCCCCAATGTAAATCGGCACCTGCTTAGCACGGCGCGGTTGATGTACATAGTCCAGCTCTACCCCGTCTAGATGCACATAGTCGCCGTGAAAGGTTACGTTCTCATCGGCCAAAAGTGCCCGAACCACCGTCACCACCTCACGCATAGCACCTAGAGGGCGGCGCCGGTTTACCCCCACCTTAGAAGCCAAAGGTTCCCACCAAGCCCCAAGCCCACACAAAATCCGCCCAGGAGCCAGATCGTCTAAAGTAGAAAAAGTAGCTGCTAAACGAGCTGGGTTGCGTGTCCACATATCCAAAACCCCGCTGCCTACCTTGATCTTTTCGGTAACAGCAGCAAAAGCAGCCATCGGCACTGTGGCCTCGCGCACCAACCTAGAGTCGGCCTGCCAAACAGCAGCAAAACCCTGCTGTTCTGCGTATTGCACGTACTCCATAGCATCAGCCACAGAATGCGCGTCTTGTAAATACAACGCTACCGGATATGGGCTCATAGTTGAACCTCCTCCAACTTCTTAAACAAGCGGGTTGCAGCTTCAGCAGCCTTAGCCCGAACCTCAACTGGATCTACCCGCACAGCCACGCCATCAGCCAACACAAGTTCGCCATCCACAATCACATCGATGGCTCGCACAGCAGGAGTAAAAGCCAAACACCAAGGTTCCATAGGCTGATACGACCAGCGCACCACATCGCCAAGAGCTTCCCGAAACAGCTCCCAACCTTGTGCTAGCCACGACCAAGCAACCTCAGGGGTGGCAGTTACATCACTTTCACGGTGACGCACATAAGCTAGGCGAAACTCCTCTAACATGTCAGCCCCGATACCATCTGTACCTAGCGCCACCGAATTGGCAAAGCGACTGGGATCTGCATAGCCCACAGCGTTGTTCATATTGGAGCGCGGATTGTGAACCACAGTACCCTCTAGGTACTGATCGTTTGGCAAATGCACCCCATGCACTAAAAGCCAGTTCGCAGAAACCAACGGTGCTAGACGCACCGCAGCATCAGCATCTGCAACTCCTTCAGCTACATGAACATGCACTCCTACACCTAAATCTTTGGCGAGCCCAGCGGCTGCTTCTAGGGTTTCGTCAGTGCAAGTAAACGCTGCGTGAACGCCCACCATACCGCGCCCTCCAGAACGTAAAAATCGCTCGTTTTCAGCTAACCCACGACGCGCACCTTCGGCACCATGACGATTGGTAACCCCATAACAACAGCTAACCCGCACCCCTACCTCAGAACAAGCAGCAGCTATAACATCCAACGAACCTTCAATCGCCTCTGGGGATTCATGATGATCAATAATCGCAGTACAACCGCTCTCTAAAGCCTCCAAAGCACCTAATTTGGCCGACCACTCTATGGTGTCTAAATCCAAAGCCCGATCCAAGCGCCACCAAATGAACTCTAAGATCTCTCTAAACCCGTTCGGTGTATGAGGGGGCGCAGGCATCCCCCGAGCCAAAGCCGAATAAAGATGATGATGTGCACACACCAACCCAGGTGTTGTGCCTAAAGGTGTAGCCACAGCATTTTCTAAGGTGGTCTCCACAGGCGCTCGAGAAGTGCTTAAGTGCCCATAGGAAGGCTGTTATGCCAGGTACCGTTATGTGCCCTTAATGCTGCTGCCACAGCCCCAGCGGTGGGAACCAAACCAATCTCGCCCACCCCTTTTATGCCATAAGGAGCGTTAGGTTGTGGCGACTCCACCAAAATCACATCCACAGCAGGCATGTCTTTAGCCCGCAATATCCCTAAAGACCGCAATGTCATGTTAGTAGGCCAGCCGTTGGTATCAGCGGGGAAATCCTCGCTTAAGGCGTATCCCAAACCCATATGAACTGCACCCTCAATTTGCCCCTCACACAACAAAGGGTTTACCGCCTTACCCACATCGTGGGCGGCTACAACCTTCTCAACTGAACCATCCTCTCCCAAAAGCACTAGCTGTGCTGCGTACCCAAAAGTGGAATGAATAATAGGGTTCTCTACCCCATCGCTAAGCTTATTTGTCCAATCCACCCGATACTCCCCCCAGTAATCAACACCGGGTTTACAGCCATCTGCTAGCGCTGCGCGGCAAGCATCAGCCACCGAACCCGCACCCATCAAAGTACCCCTGCTGCCGGTGGTCTGCCCTGCACCTAACTCCCTAGTAGTATCAACCACCACACGCACCCGCTCAGCACTAATACCTAACTCGGTTACCGCAACCTGCTGGGCCACAGTGTGAATACCTTGACCCATCTCTGTCCAGCAGTGGCGGATCTCCACACCGCCACCTGTGTGATAGTCCTCGTCAAAACGCACTACAGCCTTAGCTATCTCTTTAAAACCGTTGCCCAAACCCGAGTTCTTCAAACCTAAACCTATGCCTACGGACTTACCCGCAGCCTGAGCTTCATCCCAAGCAGGCTTGACTGCTTGCAAACAAGCACGGGCACCTAAAGAACCGTCATCCATAATCTGCCCAGGCCCCCAAATAGCCCCAGGGCTAACAACATTGCGCGACCGCATCTCCCAACCATCAATGCCTACAGCTTCTGCTAAACGATCCATCACCCCTTCCATAGCAAACTGAGCTTGATTAGCTCCAAACCCCCTAAACGCACCGCACACAGGATTGTTGGTGCGCGCTGCTGTAGCTTGTACATCAATGTTTGGCACCACATAAGGCCCGCTGGCATGGCCTGCAGCCCGCTCCAACACCTTCATACCCACCGAAGCGTAAGGCCCAGAGTCGCCCACCATGCGTGCCCGTAAAGCGGTGAGATAACCCTCAGCGTCGCAACCAGCCCACACCTCTATGCGGATGGGGTGACGTTTAGGATGCATGCGTAAAGATTCCTCGCGCGACAAAGTACAAGACACCGGTTTTTGCAACAACCATGCTGCTAAAGCAGTCTGAGCTTGGTTAGACATGTCCTCTTTGCCGCCAAAAGCCCCGCCGTTGCTCACCAACTCCACGGTGATTTGAGATGGGTCAACCGCTAACACTGCTGCTATCTGATCACGGTCGTCCCATACACCCTGGCCGCCAGAGTACACATGCAACCCATTAGCATCTTCTATGGGCACCGCCAGAGTAGATTCTGGCTCCAAAAACGCATGTTCAATACGCTGGGTTTGGAACACCTCATGGACGGTATGTGTGCTCGCAGCTAGAGCTGCGTCCACATCACCACGCACATACTCTGAAAGCGACAACACATTGCCGTCTAGCTCCCACACCGCATCCGCTGCGCCATTGCTAACAGCTGCTAGCGGGTCCGTAACTGGAGTATGTACTTCATAGGTAACCTCTATAGCTGCGGCTGCTTGGCGAGCGGTAACACGGTCTTGTGCTACCACGATGGCCAATACATCGCCCACATAGGAGGTTCGGCCACCCTCAGGAATGAACACCGGCCAGTCTTTATGAATAATCCCCACCCGCATATCACCAGGCACATCGGCGGCAGTAAACACTGCTTCTACACCTTCTATAACTAACGCTGCTTTAGTGTCAATAGAAATCACGTCGGCCCGAGCATGGTCGGCTAGATGCAGCGCAGCGTGCAATAACCCTTCGGGGCGTAGGTCGTCTATGTAGCTGCGATCACCTAAGGCTAACTGTTGTGCTTCATATTTGATGCCACTGCTACCCACACCGCCAGGTGCTTGCGGTTGCGTCACCTTATCTGCGGCTAATGCTTCCACCGCATCCAAGATTTTGGTGTAGCCAGTGCAGCGGCACAGGTGACCTCCTAAGTGCCGCGATGCCTCCTCACGGGTTAGCTCCGACCCTTTGCGGTCTAACAAAGATTTGGTACGAATCAAAATGCCTGGAATGCAAAACCCGCATTGCAAAGCACCATGAGCAGCAAACACATCAGCTAACCGCGACCGCTCCTTGTTGCTCACTCCCTCTAAAGTAACCACGTCACAACCTGCCGAACGCTCTAAAGATGTTTGACAAGCCACACGCGCCCGCCCATCCACCAACACAGCACAGCAGCCACACTGCCCGCTAGGCGAACAACCATCTTTAGGTGACATAAAGCCCAACTCGTCGCGCAACGCCCCTAACAAATGTTCATGGTTGCCGCGAATAGTTACCGACTGGCCATTAACGGTGAGGGTAGTCATAGCACTATCTGTTCTGAGATGCTCTTATACATATCTGGACGACGGTAGCGGCTAAAATCATACAGAGTATTCTTGTAGGCTGCACACCAATTCAAATTGCATTCCGCCACAACTAGCTCATCACCATCAGTGACTGCTTCAGCCAAAACCTCGCCCGACGGCCCAATAATACAGCTTTCAGCCAAGCTCTCCACTCCTTCCTCTTCGCCTCCTTTAGCTACTCCAACCACAAAAGTACCGTTTTGATAGGCACCTGCCTGCATTACCAGCCGACTATGAAACCCAGCCAAACAGTCTTGCGATGGATCAGGAAAATAATGAATAGGAGTGTTGTAGCCAATCAAAATCATCTCCACATCAGCCAACCCCATAACCCGATAGGTTTCTGACCAGCGGCGGTCATTGCACAATGCCATGCCAATCTCGCCCCGAAAGGCTGTCCAAGTTCTAAAGGTTTCTAGGCTGGGTTCAAAATAGGCTCGCTCTAAATGCTGGAAAGGTCGCTGTGGTTCGTACTCCTCATGCCCGGGTATGTGTACCTTACGAAACTTCCCCACCTCGTGGCCAGCACCGTCTATTAGCAAGTACGTGTTATACCGATGCCCATCGGCTGTGAGTTCGGCATATCCCAAACAAAACCCAATGCCTAGCCGTGCTGCCTCTGTAAACAACGGCATCACCTCGGGTGAAGGCATCTCGGTTTCGTAAAAGCTGTTCAACTCAACTGGGTCTTCAATCCACCAGCGTGGAAAAAAGGTGGTAAGCGCCAACTCAGGGTACACCACCAAATCGCAATCCAACTTGCTGGCTTGCTGCAACAGTTCTAACAATCTCTCCACCACATCAGAGCGGGTGTCGTTGCGAGCAATGGGCCCAAGCTGCGCTGCTCCCACGATGATCTGTCGGTTAGCGCTAACAAGATGGGTTCTAAAATTATCGTTCACCTATAAGCCCTTGCTGTGGATTCTTGTTTGGCCATTGTTGGTGTTGGCGCGTCTAGTACCTCGGCCAAGCTCAGCATGACCTGCAACAACACGTTTGCGCCCGCTTCTAAATACTCAGGGTCGGTGTGTTCAAAAGGATTATGGCTAATGCCCTCCCAAGAAGGCACAAAGATCATAGATGTCGGGCATATTGGCGCGAACATCTGCGCATCATGGCCAGCTCCCGAACACAAACGCCGCTGACTATACCCCAAATCGGCTGCCACCTGCTCTACCCGCAACACCATGTCGGGGTGAAACTCTACAGGCTCAAAACGAGCTAACCTGCGTGCTGTGATGCTAGTACCCGATTCGGCTGCTAGCTGTTTCAAAAACACAGCTAAACGGTCTTCAGCTTCGCAAAGCAACTTATCGTCAGTATTGCGCATGTCCACAGTGAGCACAGCTTCGGCAGCTACCACGTTCACTAGATTAGGACGCAACTCCATACGCCCTACTGTAGCTATTTGAGGCGGGCCAAACTCCGCGGCTAGTTCATGAACAAAAACTGCTACACGACTAGCAGCCCAACCAGCATCGTGGCGCATGTTCATAGGCGTTGTGCCAGCGTGATTGGACTGTCCAGCAATCGTAATCTCGGTCCAGCTGATTCCCTGCACCCCAGTAACAACGCCAATAGCTATATCTTCAGCATCCAAGATGGGACCTTGTTCAATGTGCAGTTCCACGAAAGCATGCGGTGGTGACCCAGGACAAGGTGCCGAACCACGGTAACCAATACGATCTAGTTCTTTACCCACCACAGCGCCATCTACACCCACAATGTCTAAAGCCTCTTCTACTGCCATTGCACCGGTGTAAACCAAACTGCCTAACATGTCGGGCGGGAAACGTGAGCCCTCTTCGTCGCTGAAAAATCCCACTGCTAAAGGCCGCCGGGTGGTAAACCCCGCCCGCTGCACAGCTTCTACCACGCTTAAACCTGCAAGCACCCCAAGGTTGCCGTCGTAACGTCCACCAGTTCGCACAGTGTCGATATGACTACCGCACATCACCGGGGCTAACCCATCACCGTTGCTGTCATTTTTAAAGCCCACAACATCGGGCACAGAACTCGTATCGGTTGCCACCACATTACCAATACCATCGATGCTGACAGTCATACCCAAATCACGCATCCAGGTAACCACCAAATCCCGCCCAGCACGATCTTCGTCGGTAAGCGCCAAGCGGCAAGCCCCATCAGTACCTTCAATCGCGCCAATGGAAGCTAACTCTGCTAGCCGTTCATGCAAAGCTGAGCCGTCAATTCTGATATCGTAAATGTTCGAAGTGATAGCCACAGGATAGTTATTTTGCCAGAAATAATCAGCACACAACAGACTAAAGATGTCTAGCGTTACCGTGCCCCGCACCCTAGAGGAGGCACTCGCAGCGCTGTCTAAGAACCCCGCTGCCACTTTATTAGCGGGTGGCACCGATTTGATGGTGGAAATTAACAGGGGTTTGCGCCGCCCTGCTGATGTAATTTCATTAGCCCAAATACCACAGCTACGCCACTGGGAAACCGCAAACAACCAGCTTCTAGTAGGCGCTGGGGTGACCTATAGCGAGATGATGAACACGGGTCTCGCTGCGGCTGCTCCCGCTTTAGCTCAAGCTGCCCGCACTGTGGGATCGCCGCCCATCCGTAATGCTGGTACCTTAGGAGGCAATTTGGGAACTGCTTCTCCTGCGGGCGACACGCTGCCTGTGCTAGCAGCTTTGAACGCAAAAATCGTACTTACAGGGCCTCAAGGACAACGCCGCTTAAGCCTTAACGACTTCATGGTGGGCGTCAAGCGCACCTGCATAGAGCCCACAGAAATCATCACAGCTGCCGAACTAGACCTACTGAGGGGAAGCCAAGAATACTTAAAAATTGGCCCACGCAATGCCATGGTTATATCGCTAGCTGGACTAGCCCTAGTAGCAGACCTAGAAGGTCAAAACATCCGCTGTGCTATGGGCGCTGTAGCTGCGAACATCCCACGGGCTTATGAGGCCGAGGCTTGGGTAGCTCAACACATTGACTGGACTCACCCCGCCACAGTGGATTCGGCTGTAAGCGAAGAGTTTGGCAAGCGAGTGGCCCAAGAGTCCTCGCCTATTGACGATCATCGCTCTACTGCGGTATATCGGCGCCATGCCATTAGTGTGTTAGCTGCTCGTGCGCTGCAACGGGTGTTTACAAAAGGGGGTAACGGCAGTGGTTGATCCTTACTCGCTGCAAGTAAACGGCGAAACACATGATGTAGCAGACTCCGATTTAACCGAGAGCTTGCTGTTTGTGCTGCGCGAACGTCTCGGGCTAACCGGCACTAAAAATGCTTGCACCGAGGGTGAGTGCAGTTCTTGTGCTGTGCTCATAGATGGTGTGCTTACCTGTTCTTGTTTGGTGCTAGCAGCCAGCGTTGCTGGTCAAGAAATCACCACAGTAGAAGGTTTAGGTGACGGACGCGATGGCCTGTCGGCTATACAACAAGCCTTTGTAAATGAAGGTGCTGTGCAATGCGGGTTTTGCACCCCCGGTCTTATCGTTGCTGTACACGACCTGCTAAACGCCAACCCTAACCCCAGCGACTCAGATGTGCGTGAAGCACTGTCGGGCAACCTATGTCGTTGCACCGGCTACGGACGTATCTTAGCTGCTGTACGTTCTGCGTCAGACCAACTACTCACACAACCATGAACCGCTCCGTTACTTCACTAAAGCCTCCTGCTAGCAAAGCTGCCACAGATATTGCAGCTACAAACAGCACTGTTGTTGATAGCGACACTGCTGCACATGTCGGAACCACCACTAACAACCGTGGTATTGGCGCAGATGTGGGACGCCCCGATGGTATTCCAAAAGTACAAGGTAGCTTCGCTTTTTCTTCCGACCTGTGGGCAGACAACTTCTTGTGGGGCCACACATTACGCTCACCTCATGCCTCCGCAATCATCCGCAGCATCGACATAGCTCCCGCCCTTGCTTTTAGTGGAGTACACGCAGTGCTTTTAGCCAGCGATGTGCCCGGAGCACCCAACTTTGGCCTAGAACACGGAGATCAACCAGTTCTAGCTAAAGACCAAGTCCGTTACGTAGGCGAGCCAGTGGCATTAGTAGCAGCCGACCACCCCGACATTGCTCGGAGAGCTGCCGAAGCCATAGTGGTGGACTATCAAGTAACTATCCCGCTTACCGACTCCACCGCTGCTGCGAACACAGCGCCTATCCACCCCGATGGGAACGTAATTCGTGAGCTGAACATCCGCCACGGCAACCTCAGCTTAACCGGTGATGTAACAGTGGAAGGCACATATGAGGTTGGTATGCAAGACCAAGCCTTTATGGGCCCAGAATCGGGTATGGCTCTTCCCGATGAAGATGGCGGTGTTGAACTTTTTGTATCCACTCAGTGGCTGCATGTAGACCGCGATCAAATCGCTGCCTGTTTAGGGGTAGCAGCAGAAAAAGTACGTATAACACTAGCTGGAGTTGGGGGCGCATTTGGAGCACGCGAAGACCTATCCTTGCAGCTTCACCTGTGTCTTTTGGCTTTGCACACCCAAAAACCAGTAAAAATGGTTTACAGCCGTGACGAATCCTTTTTAGGCCACGTACATCGCCACCCCGCCAAAATGTGGTATCGACATCATGGCGATACACAAGGGCGCCTCATCAAAGTAGAAGCCCGCATCGTGCTAGACGGTGGGGCTTATGCTTCGTCTTCAGGCGCGGTTATCGCTAATGCTGCTTGCTTTGCTGTTGGCCCCTACAAAGTGTCCGCCGCCCACATTCAAGGTTTAGCGGTGCGAACTAACAACCCTCCTTGTGGGGCTATGCGTGGTTTTGGTGCAGTGCAAACCTGCTTTGCACACGAGTCGCAAATGGACAAACTAGCCGCCGCCCTACAGATGGACCCAGTGGAGTTAAGGCTCCTAAACGCTTTAGCACCCGGAGACAAGCTAATTACCGGCCAAACAATTACCGGCACTTTCCCTGTTGCGGAAGTAATCCGTGAATGCGCCCAAGCTCCTACCCGTGATTTGCCCCCCACCGCAGACTACCGAGACCTACCCGGAGGTTCAGGGCGCACCACCCAAGCTCACAACACAAAGCGAGGTACTGGCTTTGCTGTGGGCTTCAAAAACCTCATGTTCTCTGAAGGCTTTGACGACTACTCCTCAGCGGCATGTCGCCTATCTAAGGGGGTTGCCACCATAACCTGCGCTTGCGCTGAAGTAGGCCAAGGATTTGTGACCTTAGTCGAACAAATCGTTTACACAGAACTAGGCCTAGACGAGGTAATTTTAGCTCCAGCTCAAACTGCTACCATCGGCTCGGCTGGTTCCACTTCTGCTAGTCGTCAAACATGGATGTCTGGTGGTGCTGTGCAAGCTGCGTGCCACAAAGTGCGAGAACAACTGTTGGCAGATGTCGCAGCTAGATGGGGGATCAGCTCTGAGGGTTTGGTGTTGCGCGACGGCTTGGTTTGTACTTTAGATAGCCAACAAGCAGCTTCACTCGCTGAGCTAACTGCTAACAACAGCTACGAAGCCGATGTTGTTTACCGTCATGCGCCCACCCAAACACTAGATGAAAATGGGCAAGGTAACGCGCATGTGTCTTTTGCCTGCGCTGCTCATCGGGTAATTGCCGATGTAGATCCCGACCTCGGTCTAGTACGAGTGCGCGACATCACCACCGCTCAAGATGTAGGTAAAATCCTTAACCCCACTCAGGCTATAGGCCAAATCGAGGGTGGCACAGCGCAAGGAGTTGGCCTGGCGCTCATGGAAGAAATAGTGCTAGATAACGGCCTAGTACGTAACAACTCTTTTACAGACTATGTAATCCCTACCACTTTGGATATGGCAGATGTGAACATTGCGGCCTTCGTTGAAGAACCTGAACCCAACGCGCCTTATGGTGCTAAAGGAATAGGGGAACCACCCACTATTTCATCATCTGCTGCTGTGGCAGCAGCAGTGCGAGATGCCACCGGCCTCAACTTGCAACGTATTCCCATCCGCCCTTACGACATTGCTTTAGCCGATGAATAGCTACAGCTTTACTTAGCTATAGCAAACAAGCTAGTTAGCAGCAGCCGTGCGGAGGTCTGCTAAAACGTCCATCCACCAACGGTTTGCAACCGTAGTTTTTCCGGGCAACGCGGCTAAGCGCTCATCTACCTGAGCAACCACATCGGGCAACTCAGCAGCAGCTAAACGCAAATCCAACAGCCCATCCACAACACGAGAACGGCTTGTTAGCTCTCCGTCTATGGCATCTAGCAACCGGTCTACTAACTCGGTTATTTCAATCAGCACTGCTGGATTACGAACGGTATCTAACGTCACTGGTCAGTCTCCTTCACATATGTGTTGCTGCGGTGCGACTTTTGAATATTGGGTGAGTATTGGGCTTTGAAAAATATCACTCACTGTCAATATACCGTCTAGAAACAACCGTTGGTCTATTACTTTTACTTTTACCAAAGACATACGTGCCTTAAACACGCACACAACAAGGAGCTAAGATTATGTTGTGCCTCAAGCTCCGCCCGATGTTGTGATATCTGCAAAAGGTGTGCAAAAAAGTTACGGTTCCAACCAGGTTTTACGAGGTTTGGATTGTGCGATTGGTACAGGCATAACTGGGCTTTTGGGGTCTAATGGAGCTGGTAAAAGTACTCTCATGGGACTGATCTTAGGCTTACACCCTCGTAACGGTGGTCAGCTCACCGTGCTCGGGGTTGATCCAAATCAGAGTGGGCCTGAACTTAGGTCTCGTTTGGGTTACTCCCCCGAACACCACGATCTGCCCGGCGATGTTCAAGCTACAGATTTAGTGCGTCACATTGCTCAACTACACGGCCTGCCCAAACGTGCAGCTACCGAGCGGGCTAGTGATGCTTTGTGGCAAGTGGGCTTAGGCGAAGAACGGTTCCGCCCTATCAGTACTATGTCTACCGGACAACGACAGCGAGTAAAGATGGCTCAAGCCTTAGCTCACGACCCTGATCTGTTGCTGCTAGATGAGCCCACCGACGGCCTTGATCCTGTGCAACGCGACGACATGTTAAGTTTGATTCGCAGGGTGGGCAGCGAGTTTGGGATCAACATTTTGTTGTCTTCGCATCTGCTAGAAGAAGTAGAACGGGTGTGCGATCAGGTGGTAATCCTAACCAACGGCGTGGTGGGACACAGCGGTGCATTGCACGATTCAGAATCTGCTAGCGCAGGATTAACTGTGGAGGTGGATTCCGATCCCCAACCACTAATAGAAGCTTTAGCGGCCCGAGGTGTGCTAGCAACTGTAGATGGACACATCCTTACCGTAAGCGATGCAGACGCAGCAGGTAATCTAGTTAGAGATTTGATAGCCGAACTGGAATTGGGGCTACGCCGCTTAGAGCCACGTCGCGCCACACTAGAAGATGTGTTCATCGAGGTCTCCCGATGACAGATGCCCGTATCTACGACCGCGGCTATTTAACCTATGAGGGGCCTCGTCATGGCACTCGACATGTTGTGATGAACTTGGCCTATCACACGATTCAACGGGTTATGGGGCTAAAACGATCTAACTGGCAAAAAGTGCTACCTGCGTTTGTTCTCCTAATCGCTTTTACGCCCGCTATCGTTTTCATCGCAATAGCTGCTGTTATACCGCGTGGAGACGAACTAGCGCTGGATTCCACTGCCGACTACTACGGGATTATTACTGGGGCGCTTTTCTTGTTCACAGCATTCGTTGCGCCTGAAGCAATCTGCACCGACCGCCGCAGCGGCATACTAGGGCTCTATTTAGCTTCACCGTTGAATCGTGACACATATCTTATTGCCAAGTTTGCTGCTATAGCTGCTGTTTTAGCCATGATGACACTGGGGCCTCCACTTTTGATGCTGATTGCTTTTACTTTGGCTAGCTCAGGGCCCGACGGCGTAATCGGTTGGCTAATAGAACTGGGGCGAATATTGGCTTCAGGTGCTGCTCTAGCAATTTTCTGGACCACGCTATCGATGGCATTGTCTAGTCTTACGGCGCGCCGTTCTTTAGCCAGTGTGGGTATTTTTGTAGGTCTGATAGCTAGTTCAGCAGTTGGTGATGGGCTTGCCGAAGGTACGCAACTAGGCGACACATATGCCTTGTTGAATTTGATTGGCCTGCCTTTAGAAGTGGTCTCTCGCATTTTCGGGGAATCAAGCCGTGGCGGACCGCCTATCAATAATGTAAATACTTGGGCTATATACCTAACCCTTGTTGGGCTTATCGCTGCATTTAGTTGGTTCACCCGTTGGCGGTACCAAAACATAGAAATCACTAGATGAGCACTCAACTTAGCCCCCCGCCACCACCTCCGCTCGGGAATCCAACTCCCGAACTCGGCCATTCACCAGTTAGTCCCCCCATGGTGCAAGCCAACGGTGTGTCAAAATGGTTCAGCGGTTTAGTAGCAGTTTCCGATGTAAGCTTTCAAATTGGCGCAGGGGTTACCGCATTACTGGGCCCAAATGGCGCAGGCAAATCAACCCTGCTGCGGATGATGTGCGGTTTGGCTCGCCCTTCTAACGGCTCACTAACCATACTGGGTAAGAACCCCCGCACCGATGTCGCTATTTTAGGACAAATCGGCATGGCACCACAGCAAGAACCTCTGCTGGACTACCTAACCGGGCAACAGTTTGTGAAGTTAGCTGCTCAGCTACACAATGTTGATAGTTCAGCTGAAGCTGCCCGCCGGGCAATTCAGACGGTGGAGCTAGATCCAGATGATCCTCGCAAACTGTCCACATACTCTAAGGGCATGCGTCAACGGATCAAGCTGGCTCAAGCTATCGTCCACAATCCAAAAGTTATTGCTTTAGACGAGCCACTTACCGGCCTAGACCCTCGCCAGCGCAAGGAGATGATCGCTCTGTTTCACCAACTAGGTTCACAAGGCAAGTGTGTAATTGTGTCCAGCCATGTTTTAGACGAGGTAGAACGTTTTGGCTCTCGGGTTTTGGTAATCGCCCAAGGGCGTCTCGCCGCTGAAGGCGATTTCCGTGAGATACGCAACCTGATGGACGACCGCCCACTACGTATTAGCATTCGCACCGACCATCCTCGAGCACTAGCTACAGCACTTTTGAATAAAGGCGTGATATCAGGATGTCAGCTTGAAAAAGAAAACATCGTAATTGTAAATACCTCCGATCCAATGTCATTTCGTAAAGCAGTAGCCCCGACAGCACGCGATCAGAATGCCACGCTGTTAGAAATGCGCCCGCTAGACGATGATCTAGAAAGCGTCTTTCGTTATCTGGTGGGCCAGTGATAACGCATAGAGAAATATAATGAACACGCACATCTACAAGGTGGTGCTTCGCAGTCAAATCAGCTTGGGCAGACTGCTGGCATGGGTTGGGTTGAGCGGTGTAGCCATCGTGCTAGCCGTTGCCGCCCGAACAGCCAATAACCCCGTTGAGTTTGCTACCGACAGCATAGGCACATTCGGCACTAACATATTCGCCCCGTTTATTGCCTTGTCCTTAGGGTCGGCTGCACTAGGCAACCTAGTAGAAGACCGCACTTTAGTGTACGTGTGGTTGCGACCGGTACCCCGCTACTCTATAGCTGCTGCCGCATTTGCAGCGGTGCTTAGTTTGGCAGGGACTTTTGTGGTGGCTGTGATGACTGTGGCTGCGGCAATAACCGGTGTAAGCGATATTTTGGTAGCCACTGTTGTGGCCACTGCACTCGCAATGTTCGCCTACTCTGGGGTGTTCTTAGCACTCGGGCTTCGCTTCAAACGATCTCTGCTGGTTGGGTTAGGCTACATCGCCATTTGGGAGTTGCTGATTTCTCGATTGGGCGACTGGTTCGCCCGCCTGTCAATACGCAGCTACCCCATGAGCATCCTGTCTGATGCTACCGGCGTGGAGATGCGCCTAGCCGACCGTTCAACACTGGCAGCGTACATAGTGCCTATAGTAATCGGATTTGCTGGGCTGCTTTACACTTCGTGGCGTCTCACCCGCACCGAAATTGACTGAGTCAGCGGCAAGGTTAGCTTTCTAGTTCAACTTCACGGGAAAGACTCGCTGGGTTAACGGCCTACAACGGGCGGCTCTCAACGTCAATAACGATGCCTTGTTTCTCTAACAATTCCCGCTGATTCCAAGGTATATCCTCATTACACATACGCACCAGCTCATTGCCGAAAAGTCCCCCCCACTGTGACGGCCTGTTCATACAAAGCCACTCCAAAGATGTCAAAATAAAAACAGGGTCAGTCACCGCGTGAGCAGGACACACATCCCAAAAAAGATGCAAATCACCGGGCTCCTTACCCCCAATATCTTCAGAAAAAGGTTCTGCTCTCACAATAACCCGGTCACCATGAGAAATCGGAATGTCATATTCCCCCCACAGCAGATTCCACAACGTCTGGGTTTCCTCATCAAAGCGAACATCAGGATACAAAAGCTGTAACGCCAAACGCCGCCCCTCCCACGACACCGGCGACCTATCTGTAGACGATGCCCTACCACCTTTTGCAACATTAGTCAGATACACACAAGGCGGCTCTATAGACACAGTCGCATAAATCCATTTTTCTTCAGATGTATGAGAAAATTTAGGGGGTTGGCAACTGTTGAGTTTGGGGTAGATTGATGTGTATGAAGGTTGTTGGTAAGCGTATGCGTTTGACTGATTGGGGTCGTCAGTTTGGGTTGTCTACGCGTGCTTTTTGGCAGATGTATCGGGATGGTCGTTTGCCTGAGGGGTTGGTGGTTGAGAAGGTGGGGAAGTTGTTGTATGTGAGGGTGCCTGATGATGAGTTGCCTGCTGATCGGGTGGTGTTGTATGCGTGTGTGTCTTCTTCGGATCAGGCTTTTGATTTGGTGCGTCAGTCGGAGCGTTTGCAGGTTTTCGCGCGTAAGCAGGGGTGGTCTGATTTTGAGGTGGTGATGGAGACGGGTTCTGGTTTGAACGGTAAACGCTCGAAGTTGTTGAGGGTGTTGCGTTTGCCGGGGAGGACTCGGATTGTGGTTGAGCATCGGGAGCGTTTGACGGGTTTTGGGTTTGAGTTGTTGGAGGCTTCGTTGGTGGGTCGTGGTGGTGGGGTTGTGGTGATGGATGATGAGGAACTTGAGGATGATCTTGTGAGGGATGTGACTGAGGTGTTGACTTTGTTGTGTGCGCGTTTGTATGGTCGTCGGTCTGCTGCTCGTAGAGCGCAGAGAGCGTTAGCGGCTGCTGGTGAGGGTGTGTCGTGACTCGCTGGCGGTTGGAGGGTCCGTTTGTGGTGCCTGCCCCGTCGGGTGCGACTGTTCGTACAAAGGTTCATGCTTTTGGTGATGATGCCAGCGTGTTGAGGCAGGTCAGCGAGTTTTTGGGTTCGTATTTCCGGCAGGATTTGGCTGCCCGCTGCAAGCTGGGTTTGAAACATGCAGATCGGAATGAACGCAAAAAAGAGTTGACACCGGCGGTGTCGTCGCGTTGGGCGAATCCGATCACTCTTTGTGTGGGTGATCAGTTCGCTTTAGCGGTTCGTAATATGCAAGCTTCGATTGATCGTTATCGGACAGAGATCAACAGGATCGAGAAACGTCTTCGAGTGCCGGTCGGGCAGCGGCAGGGTCGTGTGCGAGGGTTCGCGTCTGTAGGTGAACGTTGGCAGAAGCAACGCCGGTTGCAGAGCCTGAAAGCGCGTGAAGCTCAAACATCTGCTGATCTGCAAGCTGGTCGGGTGTCGGTGTGTAAGGGCGGTAAAGAGCTGGCTAACAACCGTCATCATCTACAAGAATGTGGTCTAACGCTTCAGCAATGGCGTGAACAGTGGGATGCTGCTAGAGGGTATTTGACTTGTGACGGGCGCACCGGTGAACCGTACGGCAACGAAATGATTCAGGTGATCCCTACCGCAGCAGACTACAAGAACTGTGTGGTGCAGATCCGGTTACCGAAAGGTTTAGCGCATTTATCGAACACCCCAGACAGGAAAGCACCTTTTTACCGGTTAGAAGGGACCGTTACCTGGAATCATCGAGCGACCGAATGGTTACACCGATGTTTAACTAGTTCAAAGATCTCATACACCTTCTCTTATGATCCTGATAAACAAGCCTGGTATCTGTCGGCTAGCTGGACGTTCCCTAAACCTTCTGAACCCGCTGAGATACCCACCACCGCGAAAACGGTGGGCATCGATTTGAACTCCGATCATCTAGCAGCGTTCATCGTGGATGAGCACGGCAACCCAACCGGTCGCCCTCAAACGTTTGAGCTGTTAGAAGAAGGCACCAGCGAGCAACGGCGAGGCAGGCTACGAGAATCAGTAGACGCGGCACTGAAATGGGCGGTCTCCCAAGGCGCACAAGTGGTCGCTACCGAGAAACTCGATTTCAGTCGCAGTAAAGCTTTGGGCAAACAGATATACCGACGCGGGCAAGCAGGAAAAACCACTCGCCGTAAAGTCGCTGGACTACCCACAGCACAAGTTTTTGAGGCTGTAGCAGCTAACACCAAAAAACATGGGATCACTCACGTAGCAGTCGATCCTGCGTACACCAGCAAATGGGGAACCAGATACTGGAAACCCGCACTCAACAAATCACGCCGACAACAAAGTAGTGGTCATCACGCTGCTGCTGTCGTAATCGGCAGAAGAAGTCAGGGCCACGCGGCCAAGCGAAAGAACCCAGAACCAGCAACGACCAGAGGATCGTCAAGGACAATCTCGGTTCCAGCCCAACCACGAACAACTGACATGCCCCCTACAAACAGAAAAGGACAACAGCGAGCCGCCCCCGGCAACAACCTGTTAGCCAAACCTGGGACTAGACGGGACAGACGCTCAAGATCGTTCGGAGCGTCGACAATAGAACAACCTTCTATTGTTTAAGGAACGGCTTAATCCACATACCTGCCAGCGGAAAACTCTGCCAATCCTCACCAGATTCTTCCACTGCTGCTCGCTCAGCCGACGAACACCCCACCGCCATTAAAGCCAAACAAACCAACACAACCACGCACCGCACAAAACCTAAACCACGCCACTCATCCCTCGACAACAGCAAGGAGCACAATGGTGTCCTTTTAAAATCCGTGTAGACATGCCGAATCAAACCAGCCATCAAGAGACTCCTAACACCATTTTACCGTGCCGCAAGATACCCCACTGCGTCTACCCGCATGGCAAACGAAATCACCAAGCATGTTAGCGCGTGCCTCGGTTCCAACTAAATCACATGTAAGATCAAGAAGAGCTATAGCAGGTTCGAGATTGCGGTACACATAATTGTCTGACACATGGTGAGTGCCGCTGCTAGGCACTGGGATTTTATGAAACTGAGCATCAGCGGTGGGGCTCAACCAGCCGTAAACAAAAGGCAAGTTTACACCGCTCATAATCACCGGTTTAGTGTCTGTAGGAAGTTCACTTCCACAGTGACCAGCGGTAATTACCCCGTAATCACCAATCGTGATTTAACCATACGAACCGACAGTGACCTGCCGTGCAGTAAATCCAGCGGTGCAAGTACTCATCGGATCGCCACCTCGAAAAGTTGCATCTAAAGTGATATTACGCCCGTCGGCGATTGTGTATGCCACGTCAATATGGGTTTGCAGCATTTCTTTTATTACGGCTGCGCTCTAATCAAAAGTTAGCTCCGACACTGTGCCTAATGGTCCAACTTCAGAAGCCAACCCAGGGTCTATACCAACACTAACAGCATTACCCGCCATATCAATCCCCAAAAACGTGACCACCTCAGCCACACCAATGTTGTTGTCATCAAACCCACCCTGTGTGCTAGTAGACGGCTGATCCTCTTGCCCGGTGTTACCAACCGCACCGGTACTAGAATTACGAGCTGCGAAAAGCTGTGCAGAAAAAGCACGCTGCGCAGCCTGTAGCTCAGCGTAACTATGCTGCGCTCCGCTGCGGATCTCAACATCACTGTGAGCATTAGCCAAAACTGTCGCTTCAGCACTAACAGACTTATCACCGGTCAACAGTACCCAACCAGTAAACTTGTCACGGTGATCAATACCCCAACCAGCTAATCTTTCCTTCTCAACTCCGCGGATCTCTGCTAAAACCTGCTTTATCACCCCAATACGCTGCAACCGACGACTAGCCTCAGCGTGTGACACCGCATACTCCAACGCATAAAACTCAACCTCCACAGGAACCGGCTCCGACTCTTCACCAGCAACTACAGACACCGTACTCGCCGAAGTCACCCCCACAAAAACAACCAACACAACACCCACACAAACAACTCTCCCAAAACCTGCTAAAAACTTCACAACCTTCTTACACATAACCCACTCCTCCTTATCGGTCATATCGTATAGGTGGGATGCTGGGCACAGCACTAAACACGCACTTCAACTAACATCTACCCTTTAACGAAACCTTAGGTGGCTAAAAGGTTCCCAAACTCCTACGAAAAAACTAAATATTTAGAAGACCGTGCCTCGCATAAACAGATTCGCACACACACCTACCTCAAAAATGGCTAGCGGTGAGGTTAGCTTTCTGGGAGAGTTAGCTGATTTTGCGTTTGAGTGTCAGGGTTCAAAGCATAATCACATTGGGGACGATGCCTGATCGGCGGGTTGTTCGTGCAGTAATGTGCAACAGGTTTAATATCTAACACAGTGGCACTGGCGTTAGCTTTGCTGCAAAACCCGCCAAGCGTGTCAAGGTGGTGTTTATATCTGCCAAAACCGTTGTCGTTGAAATCAGGTAGCGCTACAGGATCAACAATCACCCGATCTCCATTCACCATAGGCCCGATGTCACCGTTCCACAGCGCCTGATTTTCCTCATCAAAACGCACTTGAGGATAAGGTAGCTCTAAGCTGATAGCAAGCGGCTGCCCATCAGAGCCAACATGTTTCCAAGAATCCCCCCACAACACTGACTTTGGTGACGAAGCAACTGTGGGATATAAATATGCACACCTCGACTCTGAACTGTAGTTCTGCGGTGCTGGCTCAACCGATAACACCCCCACCAGCTTGTACAACTCCAACTCTAAATCAGGATGATACAAATACATATCATAAAAAGGAGGCCAAGCTAACTCTACCTCAGGCGGCAGCTCACCGGGTTCACGGTCTAAATCAAACGACTCAACATCAACAACAATCCCCTGCTCCTCTAACAACTCCCGCTGATTCCAAGGCGTATCCTCATTACACATACGCACCAGCTCATTACCTAAATGCCAAACCCAGCCTGACGGCCTGTTCACACAAAGCCACTCCAAAGACGTCCAAAGACCAACAGGTTGAGCAAACGCATGAGCAGCACACGCATCCCAAAAAAGATGCAAATCACCGGGCTCTTTGCCACCAACCGTTTCATCGTACGAACGTGACCCAACAATAACCCGGTCACCATGAGAAATCGGAATATCGTATTTCCCCCACCGCGGATTCCGCAACGTGTGAGTGCTCTCATCAAAACGAATATCAGGATACAACAACGACAACGCCAAACGCCGCCCCTCCCACGACACCCTCGAAATATCTGGCATAATATCCGTGACATTAGTTAAATACACACAAGGCGGCTCTATAGACACAGTCGCATAAATCCATTTCTCATCATCTGTGAACATGTCTTCGGGATGAATAAACCGCATACCCGCAAACGGTGGACGCGGCCAATCCCCCACACCCATCTGACCACTACCACCACTCGCTCCACCCTCTAATGTTGGCACTGGATTTTTACTTGGTTCAGAGTCAATGTTTACTCGCTCAGCCGACGAACACCCCACCGCCATTAAAGCCAAACAAACCAACACAACCACACACCGCACACCACATACACCACGCCATGCACCATAAACCAGCGACAATAAGCGTGATATCACTGCAAACTTCTTATTGAAATATCGATCTAAACCAATCACTTAGAGCCTCCCCACAACCCTCAAGAGGCTCTCAAAGTGACAGGCTCGGTTAACACTTGCACACCCAAAAAAGCTTCAACCTCACGAATCGCAGAGAATATGGTAATTCTACCTGTTATGCCACAATCATCGTCACTAGCAGCAACACGCCCCGAATGTATTCCATAAGCTATACCTCCCCTGTAATAAGGCCCACCGCTATCTCCCCCGCAACCTCTCAGATTTATGCCATGTACTGTCACGAACACATTCTCGCAGTCAACCCCTACTCCTCTCGAAGTAAAGCAAGAGGCGTACTTTGGCCGATAATCGATCCTTGTTACCTCACCACAGGATATACCGCTGTTTTTACCGGTGTGGCAAACGTAATCGCCTTGCATGTTAGCACGAGCCTCTGTTCTAAATACATCGCAGTATGGATTGAACCTGGAATAAGTCTGTCCACAGTAATAATCGTCTGAAACATGATGGGTGCCGCTGCTAGGCACTGGGATTTTATGAAACTGAGCATCAGCGGTGGGGCTCAACCAGCCGTAAACAAAAGGCAAGTTTACACCGCTCATAATCACCGGTTTAGTGTCTGTAGGAAGTTCACTTCCACAGTGACCAGCGGTAATTACCCCGTAATCACCAATCGTGATTTGACCATACGAACCGACAGTGACCTGCCGTGCAGTAAATCCAGCGGTGCAAGTACTCATCGGATCGCCACCTCGAAAAGTTGCATCTAAAGTGATATTACGCCCGTCGGCGATTGTGTATGCCACGTCAATATGGGTTTGCAGCATTTCTTTTATTACGGCTGCGCTCTAATCAAAAGTTAGCTCCGACACTGTGCCTAATGGTCCAACTTCAGAAGCCAACCCAGGGTCTATACCAACACTAACAGCATTACCCGCCATATCAGTTGCCAAGAACGTGACCACCTCAGCCACACCCACACCTATATTGTTACCATCACCCTGTGTTCCGGTAGCAGGCTGATCCTCTTGCCCTGTATTACCCAACGCTCCAACACCAGGGTTACTAGCTGCGAAAAGCTGTGCAGAAAAAGCACGCTGCGCGGCCTGCAGTTCAGCGTAACTATGCTGCGCCCCGCTGCGGATCTCAACATCACTGTGAGCATTAGCCAAAACTGTCGCTTCAGCACTAACAGACTTATCACCGGTCAACAGCACCCAACCAGTAAACTTGTCACGGTGATCAATACCCCAACCCGCTAATCTTTCCTTCTCAACTCCGCGGATCTCTGCTAAAACCTGCTTTATCACCCCAATACGCTGCAACCGACGACTAGCCTCAGCGTGTGACACCGCATACTCCAACGCATAAAACTCAACCTCCACAGGAACCGGCTCCGACTCTTCACCAGCAACTACAGACACCGTACTCGCCGAAGTCACCCCCACAAAAACAACCAACACAACACCCACACAAACAACTCTCCCAAAACCTGCTAAAAACTTCACAACCTTCTTGCACATAACCCACTCCTCCTTATCGGTCATATCGTATAGGTGGGATGCTGGGCACAGCACTAAACACGCACTTCAACTAACATCTACCCTTTAACGAAACCTTAGGTGGCTAAAAGGTTCCCAAACTCCTAAAAAAATTAACTAAACAAACAAATTTATCGACACCAATACCTCAAACAGGTGACTAGCAAATGATTAGCCTTCAGGGAGAACTAAACGGTCCTTGGTTTGAGTGTCAGAGTTCATGGCATACTCGCATTGGCTGCTGTGCCTGATCGGCGGGTTGTTAGTGCAATAATGTGCAACAGGTTGAATATCTAACACAGTGGCACTGGCGTTAGCTTTGCTGCAAAGCCCGCCAAGCGTGTCAAGGTGGTGTTTATATCTGCCAAAACCGTTGTCGTTGAAATCAGGTAGCGCTACAGGATCAACAATCACCCGATCACCATTCACCATAGACCCGATGTCACCGTTCCACAGCGCCTGATTTTCCTCATCAAAACGCACCTGCGGATAAGGTAGCTCTAAGCTGATAGCAAGCGGCTGACCATCAGAGTCAACATGTTTCCACGAATCCCCCCACAACACTGCCTGCGGATCCGAAGCAGCTGTGGGATATAAGTATGCACACCTCCACTCTGGACTGTAGCTCGGCGGTGCTGGCTCAACCGATAACACCCCCACCAGCTTGTACAACTCCAACTCTAAATCAGGATGATACAAATGCATATCACCAAAAAACGTTGGCGGAACCAAATCAGCAACAAGCGGCGGCTCACCGTGTTCACGGTCTAAATCAGACGACTCAACATCGACCACGATACCCTGTTCTTTTAACAATTCCCGCTGATTCCAAGGCGTGTCCTCATTACACATACGCACCAGCTCATTACCTAAATGCCAAACCCAGTTTGACGGCCTGTTAACACAAAGCCACTCCAAAGATGACCAAAGACCCCCAGGTCTAGCATACGCATGAGCAGCACACGCATCCCAAAAAAGATACAAATCACCGGGCTCCTTACCCCCAATCATTTCATCAAGCGGATCTGAGGAAACAATAACCCGATCACCATGCGAAATCGGAATGTCATCCTCTCCCCAAGGGTTCCACAACGTGTAAGTGTCCTCATCAAAACGCACATCAGGATATATAAGCGACAACGCCAAACGCCGCCCCTGCCACGACACCGGCGACCTATCTGTAGACGATGCTCTGCCACCTTCTGCAACATTAGTCAAATACACACAAGGCGGCTCTACAGACACAGTCGCATAAATCCAAGTTTCTTCCAGCGGACTTGAACGTTCAGGATAGTCAACCCACATACCCGCAAAAGGTGGACGCGGCCAATCCTCAACTTGCTCTGAAGGCTTCAATAAATCCTCACCAGATTCTTCCACTGCTACTCGCTCAGCCGACGAACACCCCACCACCATCAAAGCCAAACAAACCAACACAACCACACACCGCACACCACCTACACGGCATCGAGCATCACCAGACAAAAGCAAAGTACTCAATGCCGCTAACCTTGTTGCGATAGCCATACAGCCTAGCCATTTAGAATCTCCCACAACCCTCAAGAGGCTCTCAAAGTAACAGGCTCGGTTAACACTTGCACCCCCAAAAAAGCTTCAACCTCACGAATCGCAGAGAACGTAATCCATTTGTTTCCAGATTTACAATCTTTGACATGGATACCTCCCGCCAAGATCCCATAAGCTATTCTGTTACTGTAGAAAGGTCCGCCGCTGTCACCTTCGCAACCTCTCAGATTTGTGCCATGTACTCTTACGAATACATGTTCACATCCAACATCTTGACCACTTGAGTTGCGACATGGCTTTCCACTCCACTTGAGTTGGTGGTTAATGGTCATTACCGTGCCGCAAGATACCCCACTGCGTCTACCCGCATGGCAAACGAAATCACCAAGCATGTTAGCGCGTGCCTCGGTTCCAACTAAATCACATGTAAGATCAAGAAGAGCTATAGCAGGTTCGAGATTGCGGCACACATAATCGTCTGAAACATGATGGGTGCCGCTGCTAGGCACTGGGATTTTATGAAACTGAGCATCAGCGGTGGGGCTCAACCAGCCGTAAACAAATGGCAAGCTTACACCGCTCATAATCACCGGTTTAGTGTCTGCTGGAAATTCATTTCCACAGTGGCCAGCGGTGATAATACCATAATTACCAGTGCTGGCCTGCCTTGCAGTAAATCCTGCGGTACAATTACTCATCGCATCGCCACCTTGGAAAGTGGTTGCGGGCGCGATCCCGCGACCATCGGCGATTATGTATGCTACCTCTATGTGGTTTTGCAGCATTTCTTTTATTACGGCTGCGCTTTGCTCAAAAGGTAGCTCGGACACGGTGCCTAATGGTCCAACTTCAGAAGCCAACCCAGGGTCTATACCAACACTAACGGCATTACCCGCCATATCAGTCTCCAAGAACGTGACCACCTCAGCCACACCAATGTTGTTGTCATCAAACCCACCCTGTGTGCTAGTAGACGGCTGATCCTCTTGCCCGGTGTTACCAACCGCACCGGTACTAGAATTACGAGCTGTGAAAAGCTGTGCGGACAATGCACGCTGCGCGGCTTGTAGTTCAGCGTAACTATGCTGCGCTCCGCTGCGGATCTCAACATCACTGTGAGCGTTAGCCAAAACTGTTGCTTCAGCACTAACAGACTTATCACCGGTCAACAGTACCCAACCTGTAAACTTGTCACGGTGATCAATACCCCAACCAGCTAATCTTTCCTTCTCAACTTCGCGGATCTCTGCTAAAACCTGCTTTATCACCCCAATACGCTGCAACCGACGACTAGCCTCAGCGTGTGACACCGCATACTCCAACGCATAAAACTCAACCTCCACAGGAACCGGCTCCGACTCTTCACCAGCAACTACAGACACCGTACTCGCCGAAGTCACCCCCACAAAAACAACCAACACAACACCCACACAAACAACTCTCCCAAAACCTGCTAAAAACTTCACAACCTTCTTGCACATAACCCACTCCTCCTTATCGGTCATATCGTATAGGTGGGATGCTGGGCACAGCACTAAACACGCACTTCAACTAACATCTACCCTTTAACGAAACCTTACACAGCCAAAAAGTTCCCAAACTCCTAAAAAAATTAACTAAACAAACAAGTTTGTTGCCACCAATACCTCAAGCAGGTGACTAGCAAATGGTTAGCCTTCAGGGAGAACTAAACGGTCCTTGGTTTGAGTGTCGGGGTTCAAAGCATAATCGCATTGGCTGCTGTGCCTGATCGGCGGGTTGTTAGTGCAGTAATGTGCAACAGGTTGAATATCTAACACAGTGGCACTGGCGTTAGCTTTGCGGCAAAGCCCGCCAAGCGTGTCAAGGTGGTGTTTATATCTGCCAAAACCGTTGTCGTTGAAATCAGGTAGCGCTACAGGATCAACAATCACCCGATCTCCATTCACCATAGGCCCGATGTCACCGTTCCACAGCGCCTGATTTTCCTCATCAAAACGCACCTGCGGATAAGGTAGCTCTAAGCTGATAGCAAGCGGCTGACCATCAGAGCCAGTGTGTTTCCACGAATCCCCCCACAACACTGCCTGCGGATCCGAAGCAGCTGTGGGATATAAGTATGCACACCTCGACTCTGGACTGTAGTTCTGCGGTGCTGGCTCAACCGATAACACCCCCACCAGCTTGTACAACTCCAACTCTAAATCAGGATGATACAAATACGTATCAACAAAAGGAGGCCAAGCTAACTCTACCTCAGGCGGCGGCTCACTAGGTTCACGGTCTAAATCAGACGACTCAACATCAACCATGATACCCTGTTCTTTTAACAATTCCCGCTGATTCCAAGGCGTATCCTCATTACACATACGCACCAGCTCATTATCTAAATGCCAAACCCAGCCTGACGGCCTGTTAACACAAAGCCACTCCAAAGACGTCCAAAGACCAACAGGTCTAGCATACGCATGAGCAGCACACGCATCCCAAAAAAGATGCAAATCACCAGGCTCCTTACCCCCAACCGTTTCACCATACGGGTGTGAACCCACAATAACCCGATCACCATGAGAAATCGGAATATCATATCTCCACAACGGGTTCCACAACGTGTAAGTGCTCTCATCAAAACGAACATCAGGATATATTAGCGACAAAGCCAAACGCCGCCCCTCCCACGACACTCCCGAAGTATCTGCCATAATATTCGTAACATTAGTCAAATACACACAAGGCGGCTCTACAGACACAGTCCCATAAATCCATTTCTCATCAGCTTGGTACACGTTGTTGGGATGGTTAACCCACATACCCGCAAACGGTGGACGCGGCCAATCCTCAACTTGCTCTGGAGGCTTCAATAAATCCTCACCAGATTCTTCCACTGCTACTCGCTCAGCAGACGAACACCCCACCACCATCAAAGCCAAACAAACCAACACAACCCATGCACGGCAGCGAGCAGCACCAAAAAGCAGCGCAGCGCGCAATGTCCCTGCAAACCCTATATTGAAATATTGAACAATCATCCAACCGTTCCTTAAACAATAGAAGGTTGTTCTATTGTCGACGCTCCGAACGACCTTGAGCGTCTGTCCCGTCTAGTCCCAGGTTTGGCTAACAGGTCGTTGCCGGGGGCGGCTCGCTGTTGTCCTTTTCTGTTTGTAGGGGGCATGTCAGTTGTTCGTGGTTGGGCTGGAACCGAGATTGTCCTTGACGATCCTCTGGTCGTTGCTGGTTCTGGGTTCTTTCGCTTGGCCGCGTGGCCCTGACTTCTTCTGCCGATTACGACAGCAGCAGCGTGATGACCACTACTTTGTTGTCGGCGTGATTTGTTGAGTGCGGGTTTCCAGTATCTGGTTCCCCATTTGCTGGTGTACGCAGGATCGACTGCTACGTGAGTGATCCCATGTTTTTTGGCGTTAGCTGCTACAGCCTCAAAAACTTGTGCTGTGGGTAGTCCAGCGACTTTACGGCGAGTGGTTTTTCCTGCTTGCCCGCGTCGGTATATCTGTTTGCCCAAAGCTTTACTGCGACTGAAATCGAGTTTCTCGGTAGCGACCACTTGTGCGCCTTGGGAGACCGCCCATTTCAGTGCCGCGTCTACTGATTCTCGTAGCCTGCCTCGCCGTTGCTCGCTGGTGCCTTCTTCTAACAGCTCAAACGTTTGAGGGCGACCGGTTGGGTTGCCGTGCTCATCCACGATGAACGCTGCTAGATGATCGGAGTTCAAATCGATGCCCACCGTTTTCGCGGTGGTGGGTATCTCAGCAGGTTCAGAAGGTTTAGGGAACGTCCAGCTAGCCGACAGATACCAGGCTTGTTTATCAGGATCATAAGAGAAGGTGTATGAGATCTTTGAACTAGTTAAACATCGGTGTAACCATTCGGTCGCTCGATGATTCCAGGTAACGGTCCCTTCTAACCGGTAAAAAGGTGCTTTCCTGTCTGGGGTGTTCGATAAATGCGCTAAACCTTTCGGTAACCGGATCTGCACCACACAGTTCTTGTAGCCTGCTGCGGTAGGGATCACCTGAATCATTTCGTTGCCGTACGGTTCACCGGTGCGCCCGTCACAAGTCAAATACCCTCTAGCAGCATCCCACTGTTCACGCCATTGCTGAAGCGTTAGACCACATTCTTGTAGATGATGACGGTTGTTAGCCAGCTCTTTACCGCCCTTACACACCGACACCCGACCAGCTTGCAGATCAGCAGATGTTTGAGCTTCACGCGCTTTCAGGCTCTGCAACCGGCGTTGCTTCTGCCAACGTTCACCCACAGACGCGAACCCTCGCACACGACCCTGTTTCTGCCCGACCGGCACTCGAAGACGTTTCTCGATCCTTTTGATCTCTGTCCGATAACGATCAATCGAAGCTTGCATATTACGAACCGCTAAAGCGAACTGATCACCCACACGAAGAGTGATCGGATTCGCCCAACGCGACGACACCGCCGGTGTCAACTCTTTTTTGCGTTCATTCCGATCTGCATGTTTCAAACCCAAACCCAGCTTGCAGCGGGCAGCCAAATCCTGCCGGAAATACGAACCCAAAAACTCGCTGACCTGCCTCAACACGCTGGCATCATCACCAAAAGCATGAACCTTTGTACGAACAGTCGCACCCGACGGGGCAGGCACCACAAACGGATCCTCCGACCGCCAGCGAGTCACGACGCACCCTCACCAGCAGCCGCTAACGCTCTCTGCGCTCTACGAGCAGCAGACCGACGACCATACAAACGCGCACACAACAAAGTCAACACCTCAGTCACATCCCTCACAAGATCATCCTCAAGTTCCTCATCATCCATCACCACAACCTCACCACCACGACCCACCAACGAAGCCTCCAACAACTCAAACCCAAAACGCGTCAAACGCTCCCGATGCTCAACCACAATCCGAGTCCTCCCCGGCAAACGCAACACCCTCAACAACTTCGAGCGTTTACCGTTCAAACCAGAACCCGTCTCCATCACCACCTCAAAATCAGACCACCCCTGCTTACGCGCGAAAACCTGCAAACGCTCCGACTGACACACCAAATCAAAAGCCTGACCCGAAAAAGACACACACGCATACAACACCACCCGATCAGCAGGCAACTCATCATCAGGCACCCTCACATACAACAACTTCCCCACCTTCTCAACCACCAACCCCTCAGGCAAACGACCATCCCGATACATCTGCCAAGAAGCACGCGTAGACAACCCAAACTGACGACCCCAATCAGTCAAACACATACGCTTACCAACAACCTTCATACACATCATTCTACCCCAAACTCAACAGTTGCCAACCCATAACGAAACCTTAGGCAGCCAAAAGGTTTCCGCTCTTAGAAAAACTATGAAAATTAACCCTCAGAGTTATCTAGCAAAGATTCCAATTGCCCGATCAAACCGTCTAGCTTGCGACGGTCTTCATCTATGGACTCCTGAGTATCGCGCAACTCAGCAATCAACTCAGATAAAGCCATACGGGTATCACTGTCCATAGGCACCGCATCTACAAGCCCCCCATCAGACACCGATGGCGTTGGCGTAGGCTCTGAGCTAGACCCACCGTCAGCAGTTGCAGGAGGATCAACCGGCTCAACAGGAACTCCCAAAAACGAACCGGTGGCATCCGAAAGCGCTGCCAAAGCCTCATCCAAAGTTGGACGAATCCGCAACAAGAAATCATCCTCATTACCAAGCCCCACAATCACCTGCTTAACCTGCGGCAATTCGGTGTCGCCAGTGGCCTGCACATAAACAGGGCGCACAAACAACAAAGAGTCACCTACCGGAATCATCAGCAAGTTCCCTTGCAACACGGTAGAACCCTGCTGATTTAGCTGCGTAAAAGCATCCGCAATCTCTGTATCAGCCTGAATCTTAGCGTCCACAATGCTAGGCCCTGGAATATTGGTGTCAGGCACTGTATAAACAACCAACTCGCCATACTCATCAATATCGCTCTTAGCAACGATAAACGCCGTCAACTCCTTACGCTCATCCTCATCATCGCCGGCACCCGACACAGGCACAAACGTCCTAAAAATCACAAAATCTAAATCATCCTCTTCAGGCAACTGCAAAAGCTGATAGAACGGCCTAATCCTCAACTCCAGCTGCCGGGTAGCAGCAGCAGGGGCAACGCTGTCAGCAGCTAGCGCATCAGCAAACTCGTCTATCAAATTGCGAGCAGTAATACGAGTCCCCGGGTCTTGCGCTACAGCCCACGTAACCGAGTTGGCATAAAAGGTTTCTGGATCATCAATAAAATAGCGCGCCCACATTGTGGTCTGCACTCGGAATAAATCCTCGGGATATCGTAAATGATTTTGAAGGTTGGCTGGCATTTCCGAAAAGTCCACAAACAAGTTTGGAAACACCTTACGCCAAGCCTGAATGATGGGATCTTGCGCATCAATCACATAAAAAGTTGTGGTTCCATCAAAAGCATCTACCACAGCTTTAACCGAATTACGAACATAGTTGAAATTCTTCTTAAGACCGCTTTCATCGCTTAAATCCCGCACATCTGGCACCTGCCCGTAGGGATACCGGTTAGAGGTGGTGTAGGCATCAGCAATATAGAACACCCGCCCATCAGAAACTACTGGGTATGGATCGGCATCAAACTCTAGGAATGGTGCCAAAGTTTCTACCCGGGTGCGAAGATCGCGATTAAAGACGATCCGCGAGTCACTATCTACCAAATTAGATATGAGAGGATTGATATCTCCAAAACGCAAGGCAAAAGCTGCTTGCCGCCAGAAACCCCCTATACCCACACCATCTTCACCGTCATATGTAAATGGCACCGTCTCATTAGCTTCGGTGTAATCCACTTCGGGGATAGTTGCCCCAACTATGGCGTAGCCGCTTAGGTTCTCACCGATATAAAGCTGCGGCTGGGTTAGCTCAAAACCCTCATCCGCAGCCACTGGCACATCCCCCACCACAAAGTTAGGTGAACCCTGAACTGTTACCTCATTAACTGGTGCTACAGCCACCCCATAGCCGTGAGTGTATTGCACATGGCGCCCTTCCCAAGATTGCTGGGGGATGTCCGCCACATTTAGCTGACGCGCACCTATAACCACCTCGGTGGTCTCACCATTGATCTCGTAACGATCTACATCCACCTCATCGTTGAAAGTATAAAAAGTGCGTTCTGACTGCTCCACCTGAAATGCGTTAGGCACAATATCTGGGTCTAAAAGCCGAATATTACGCACGCTATCGCTGGCAGTTAGCTCTGCTGCAGTGATCTGAGTATCAGGGTTGAACTCTCGTGTGATTACGTTGTCAAGTCCCAAAGCAAACCTAGTTTCTGCAATATTTCGTTCGATATACACCGCCTCGTTTTGGGACTCCTGCGGCTCTGCACGAAAACGCTGAATAATCGCTGGGTAGATAACCCCCATAACAAGAGCCACGATCATCCACAAACCAACGGCGGTAACCGGCAATACCCAACCCCGCTGCCAAATGTTGATAATCAACAGCACTGCGGAGAGCACTGATATCAAAATCAAAAGGTTCAAAGCTGGAAGCTGCGCGTTTACATCGGTATATGTGGCTCCATCTACCGGGCCTCGTGAAGAAAAATTAAGGCTGAAGCGATCAAACCAATACCCTACTGCCCTAACTAAAGCAATCATCGCTAACAAAACCGAGAGATGCACCTTCACTTGTGGCGTTACTCGCTGAGGTGACGTTTGAAAGCGGATACCACCGAGCACATAGTGCGCGATAGCTGTAAAAATCGTCACGATAATTAAAGCTCTGAACACCCAACTCAACAAGAACTGAATAAACGGAAGCTGAAAAACATAGAAGCCTATGTCGTAACCAAACTGCGGATCTTGCCTACCAAACTCCACGTGGTTGAAGAACAGCATGGCTTTTTGCCATTCCCCGCCAGCACTCCCACCAACGATCAGTGCAATCAAAAAAGCCAACACTAGGCTCACCAAACGGTGACGATGCCCCAAAATGTCGTGATAGGTGCGAAGCAAGTCTTCTTCGGGACCGGGGGGTCGTATCTTCGGGGCAATCCGCTCGGCCAAAACCAAGTTGAAAAACATCAACAAGAAAAAGACGGTTACAAACAGAGCAACCAGCAAACTGCGGTAAGCAAATATCTCAGTCCACACCCTACCTTGGTCTAAAGAATCAAACCACAGGTAATCAGTCCATAGGCGAGCTAAGCCTCTTACCGAGAGAGCGCCCACCAACACGACAGCAACAATAAGAGCTGCAATAATCTTAAATCGTCGGGAGAACCGCGGACGAGACGATTGCCGAGACCTAAACACATCACGAGGGTTGCGCATACTACCTTGAGGTTAGCCCCTAGCGCC
This sequence comes from Candidatus Poriferisocius sp., assembly GCA_965221865.1. Taxonomy (GTDB): domain Bacteria; phylum Actinomycetota; class Acidimicrobiia; order Acidimicrobiales; family Bin134; genus Poriferisocius. The sequence goes on along the minus strand of OZ244918.1, from coordinate 1,946,046 downwards.
CCTCAAACCTGTGCCAAAGCCCTAAGCGCATCTTCCAACGATTCTACACCTATCACTTGCAAGCTGTCGTTGGCATGCTCTGTAGCCTCAGCTAAGTTCTCAGTAGGCACTAAGAAAACATCCATCCCTGCTCTTTGTGCTGCAATGGTCTTTTGATCTACCTCACCAATAGCGCCCACTACGCCATCAGGCGAAATCGTACCTGTAGCCGCTACCCGCAACCCGCCCATCAACTCCTGTGGGCTCAACAAGTCGATGATGCCTAAAGCCAACGCAAGACCTGCCGACGGACCACCGATTCCGCCACTATCCACGGTGATGTCTACAGGTAAAATCACCTCATCTACCCGCTCGGTTGCTCCCACCCCTATCAAAGCCCGCTGCGGCTCAGTGTCAGATGCAATCAACTCCACCAGCAACGAAAGAACCTCAGTGCCCATAGCTAAACCTTCTTGTGCCCCCGCTGTTAGCTCCACTAGCCGCTCAACGGTGAGTGTTACCTGTTGTTGAGGGCTGTAGTTAGCCAAAACAGCTGTTAAATCCTCCAAACTATCTACCGCGGTGCCTGCTACAGCAACAATCACATCTTCTAGCTGCAACACTTCAGCTGCAGGCGTGCCCGACGCAATATCTAACACAACAACTCCAGAAGTTCGCACAGGGATTTCATACCCTAAATATTGCAGTGCAGCCACCGCTGCGGCCTGATGTGATGTCCGCATCCTCTGCTGGTTTCGTTGTCGCAACTCGCTGCGAGTTCCATCCCCTGTAAAAGTGCGCTCTGGCTCAATATCTGTGCCCGACTGAAACTGAAGCCCAATCCGCTGCCAGATGTTCAAACGCTCACTCACCAATACTGTCACCAAAGAAACCTCGTTTTGAGGCGGATACACCTCAGCTCCATTAACCGCTATCAACGAAGGCACTTCTAGCACTGTGCCAGGTCGCACTGCCACATCATCTGTACGCCAAACGGTAAAAACTACCGCTACCACTCCAAAAATCAGCAACACCACAACAACACGAACCAACCATGTGCGGTTTCTACCCCACCACGACATCTGATTTACAGACGTAGGCAAGCCTTCTGCAGGCGGAGGGGCTACCCTAGAAGCCTCTGTGTTGAACTGGTTACGCATTCGTTTTACTAGCCGCAATGATACTAGCGCAGGCAGCGCTAACACAGGCGATACTAATACAGACCTCAGCAATAGTGGCATTAGCCAATGGATAAAAAACCGCTGGCGTTCGTGGCGTAATGCTAGGAACGAAAGAGATGTTTTTAATTCCTACCGGGCTATTTACGGATCCGATACACGTTTGCACTGGTGGGAAAGGCTAAGGGCTGGAATTGCACTGCTGGCAATAGTTTCGCTTTTAGGAATTGGACTCACCTTGTTTGTGGGCGTGTTTTTTGTTGGTATGACAATCCTGTTAGAAACTCTAGTATGACAAAACCCAACAGTGGCTCACTGCAAAACAACCCTCAGCAAAAGCCCCTAAACCCCAAGCAGCTGTGCCGCTAGACCCCAACCAGCTAAAACGCCGGGCTGTTATTTTAGCAGGTCATACAGGCGATGCCGCAACAGCACACCACAACATGCATCACCGTGATCCTCACGTTAGAGCTGCAACTTTAGGGGCTCTGCACAGATTAGGCACGCTTAGTGTAGCGGCTTTACAAGAAGCCTTAGCCGACAATTCTGCTACGGTGCGCTGTCGAGCCGTGGCTTTAAGCATCCACTACCCAAACGTGTCCCCAAGCCCCTTGCTAGCCGACACCGAAGATACCGTTATTGAAACTGCAGCATGGGCATGTGGGGAACGCAGCAAAGCTGAATACGCAGCAGTTCCGAAACTTTGTGAACTCTGCGTAGAACACCCAAACCCCCTAGTACGTGAAGCTGCGGTAGCTGCTTTGGGTGCTATCGGCCACCCCGATGGGTTAGAAGCAATTTTAGCTGCTACCGCTGACCGCGTAGCTGTGCGACGCCGTGCTGTGTTAGCCCTCGCTCCTTTTGAAGGCAACGATGTGGACAACGCTCTTAGTCGTGCCCTAAATGATCGGGACTGGCAAACCAGAGATGCCGCAGAACTCCTTACCCAAGTTGACCCCGCCTAGCTCAATCACTCCATAAACATGCCCTGAACACCTGAAAACGATTCTAAGCAATGTCCAGCGCCTAACACCACTGCTTCTAATGGAGCATCCACCAACATTACCGGAACATCAATAGCCTGCGACAGGTGCTTCCCAAAACCGTTCAGCAGCGACCCACCGCCTACTAACTTGACACCCCGGGTGATCACATCTTGAGATAATTCTGGCGGTGCTTCAACCAAACAAGCCACCACCGATTCCACTATGGCTGATACCACTTCCGAAATCGCAGTTCGTACCTCTTGGGGATTCAAAACGATTGTCTCTGGCAAACCGCTTAAAAGATTACGACCCCGCACTTCTACCGAACACTCGCCAGGCACATACATAGCCGAACCAACAGCTATCTTCACCTCTTCAGCCGTACGCTCCCCAACAGCAATACCAAACTTACGGCGCACATATGTCTGAATTGCAGCATCAATATCAAAAGAACCAGTCCGAATAGCTTTAAGGGCTATTACACCGCCCATAGAAATCAGAGCTGTTTCGCTAGTACCACCCCCCACATCTACAACCATGTTGGCTACAGGTTCGTTAATGGGTAGCTCGGCACCAATCGCAGCTGCTAAAGGCTGCTCGATTAAACGCACCTCAGCAGCACCAGCTCTACGCGCAGCATCCTGCACGGCCCTTTGCTCCACGGCTGTAATAGCTGAGGGAACACAAATAACTACTTTGGGGCGACTAAAACGATTCACCCCAGCGTTAGATAGCAACAACCTGATCATCCGTTCGGTCACGCCAAAATCGGTGATAGCTCCCTGACGTAATGGGCGCTTAGCCACAATGTGTGCAGGAGTGCGCCCAATCATCTGTCTTGCCTCTTGTCCAATGGCCAAAATCTCATTGGTAGTTCGGTTTAAGGCAATCACCGAAGGCTCATTCATAATGATGCCTTGCCCGCGGGCATAAACCAGCGTATTGGCAGTTCCTAGGTCGATTGCTAAATCACGCGCCATTGTTTCAGTAACAAATCAGTCTGCTAAATCGCTGAAACCCAGCTTAGAGTTGCCTTGAGTTAGGTTGGCAACTTCAGAGATGTGCTGCGCCTCCAACCCCCAACTCTGCCCACCTTGCCAAGTTTCCTTTTTCCATATAGGTACTGTGGCTTTCAACCCATCTATGCAAAAGCGGGCCGCAGCAAATGCCTCCTCGCGGTGTGGTGCCGAAGCTGCTACTACTACCGCCGACTCCCCAATCTCCACCCGACCAATGCGATGCAGCAAAACTAAGCGGCTAACCTCTGGCCAGCGCTCACGGGCTTGGTCGGCTAAAGCCTCTAAGCGCGGTACTACTTGTTCTTCATAAGCCTCATATGCCAGCACGCTTACCTCAGGCCGACCCTCAGAATGATTACGAGCAGTGCCACTAAACAACACCACACCACCACAATCTGGCGCACCCACCCAAGCTAATGCTTGTTCTACCGGCAAGGGTTCAGCGCTAAGGCCAGTCCACACCTTTGCTTTTTGAGGCGGTTGCACACCCCAAGTGTAAAGCCTAGCTTACGCTTCACCCTGTTTTTAACTAATTGTCACAAGGGTGTGAGAGGGTATTCTCAGTACAAGCAGATAGCCCAAAAGGAGATTAGCGCATGCTTGCACTGAGATATGAGAAGCTACAGGATGCTACGGCGGGAGCAATTGTAGAGCTACGCTCCCAAACTAAGCTGCACCAAAGTGCTGAGACATGTGACAAAAAACTCCCTACGAACAACTAATTGCTTACACTGGTTTGCAGACTAAGGTGCAGTATGAATGACAATCTACAAGATTTAGTGTACTACCAGGAACATAATGCAACAATATACAATGCTGACTTTTTGAAATGCACTTGCATTAACCCGCAATTTATTGATCTTACAGTCACATCTCCACCTTATAATGTTGACATAGATTATGGATCGATTGACGACAATAAAACATATTCAGATTATCTAAAATTTTCAGAACAGTGGCTTAAGAAAACCTTTGATCTTGCAAAAGATTCAGGGCGATTGTGCTTAAACATTCCACTCGACAAAAATAAAGGCGGCCAGCAATCTGTTTGTGCCGATTTAACAACAATTGCAAAGAACATTGGCTGGCAATACCATTCCACAATTATTTGGAATGAAGGTAATATCTCACGAAGAACTGCTTGGGGTTCTTGGCTCTCAGCTTCTGCGTTGTATGTTATTGCACCTGTAGAAGTTATTGTTGTGCTGTATAAGACACAGTGGAAGAAATTACACAAAGGTGTTAGCGATATTAGTAAAGATGAGTTTATGGCTTGGACAAATGGCATCTGGACATTCAATGGCCAAAACAAAAAAGGAGCAGGTGGTCATCCGGCTGCTTTCCCGATTGAACTTCCAAAACGGTGCATCAAGCTCTTTAGTTATGTTGGAGATGTGATACTAGATCCATTTCTAGGAAGCGGGTCAACTCTTCTGGCAGCACAAGAGTCGCAACGAGCAGCAATTGGAGTTGACATTGATTCCAACTACTGTGACATTGCAGTTCAACGTTACAAAAACTTTATTGCGCAACAAGAATTGGCTTTTACATAGGACATGACCCAACAACAATTATTACTTGAATATTTTAAGAAACATCCAAATCGAGAAATTGAACACAAAGAAATCGTTGATTGGGCAACCGCAGAATGGCAACGCGCAACAGGAAAAGTATTCCGTGACCCAGATAGAGGAATACGTAAACTCTATCAAAAAGGTTTTTTGATCAAAGTTCGTAAAGGTGTTTATAAATATGATCCTGATTACGTTCAATCAAAAAAGCAAGAAGATTTTACGTCAGCTCAAAAACAAGCAATTTTTCAGAGAGATAACTATAAATGTGTTATATGTGGGCAAGGAAAATACGAAGGGGTTGAACTGCACGCAGATCATATTCGACCAAAAGAACTTGGCGGAAAAGCAACACTCATCGCACGCGACAAACACTGCTACGAACTCAGTCCACCACCCAAACCCCACACAAAGTCACGCACCAAACTCAAACCTTAAGCTCAGGTACCGGTTGAGCCGAAACCGCCTGTTCCACGGGAAGAATCAGGCAGTTCCTGAACCTCCACAAAATTAGCTTGCTCAACTTTTTGCAGTACTAACTGAGCTATGCGATCCCCGCGCCGCACAATAAAAGGCTCTACAGGATCGGTGTTCACCAGCAACACCTTCAACTCTCCTCTATACCCAGCATCAATCAACCCAGGTGTGTTCAAGCAGGTAACACCATGACGCAAAGCCAAACCACTACGAGGCTGCACAAACCCAGCATAACCATCGGGAATAGCAACAAAAATACCGGTGGAAACCAATCCACGCCCCCCACCGGCTGCTAACTCTACTTCTTCACTCGCCACCAAATCAGCCCCAGCATCACCTGCTTTAGCATACGCTGGCAACGCTAGGTTAGAACTGCTACGAACTATCGGAACTTCTAACACCTGTTAGACACTAGCCGCTATAGCTGTTACCAAACTACATCCCGCTAAACACGGCAACGCTGGTTGGACGTGGGAGCCATCCAACCAGCGGCCGCTACTGGAGGGGGAACCATTAATTTTTCACCCCCTACGACTACTACACCCCCAAAAAAGTTCCATCCCCACAAAAAAATTATCTAAAAACCCCAAAAATCCATGCTGAGGTTTCCCCTATTATCTAATGCTTGCCTAATGCCATCTATGCCTTCGGGTAGCCGTGTAGCATATAGTGGGCGTAATGTGATGGTTGGTTGAATGCGATTTCAACCAATAAACACACCGGAGGAGCGTTGGTAGAAGTACCCGAGCATCTGCTAAAAAGATCTAAAGATCGTCGCGTAGCTCTTGGCGCAGCCACTGAGGATGCGCCCGCTACGCAGGTGCCACCATCAGAAACTAGCGCCGCTCCTGCAGTGGTTCAATCTCAAGTGCCTGCAACCACAAAAGCCCCATCCTTACCCGAGTTACCAGAGCTAGAACCCGAACCAGAACCAATCCCAGAACCAGTCAAACCCTGGGTAACTGCAGCAACCACCCGCAAGAAGATCCCTTACTGGGCTGTGCCAGTGCTTTTGTTTCTACCGTTTTGGGCAATAATTTTTGCTGGCACTTTGGAGCCTGTAGAAAGCGATAGCGAGATCATTGCTTTAGGCCGGGAAGTATATGAAGGCAGCGGTGGTTGCGCTGGCTGCCATGGTGCTGAAGGGGGTGGTGGCGTAGGCCCTGCCCTCAGCGATGGTGAGGTTATGGCTACCTTTAACGACTGGCGGGATCAGCTGATATGGATCGTCAACGGCTCACCAGCCGAACCTGGTACCATCTACGGAGACCGAGGTTCAGTTTCTTTAGGTGCTGCTAACGGTATGCCCGCCTTTGGTGAAGACCTAAACGCTCGTGAAATTTTAGCTGTTACCTACTATGAGCGTGTAAACCTTGGTGGCGCTGACGAAGCCGACCTAGCTGATCTAGAAGAACTCTTCGAAGCCGAAGAAGCTTTGCCAGACAACTTTGAAATTGGCTTAACCTTCCCAAGCACACTCAGCGGCCTAATGACCGAGGCAGGGATGGCAGCACGCTGAGCTTCCGTAGGGATCTGCTGGTAATCGGCGCAGGACCAGCAGGAGCAGCAACCGCATACTGGGCTGCTAAAGCTGGCTTAGATGTTGTAGTGGTGGAACGCAAAGAGTTCCCGCGCGACAAAACCTGTGGGGATGGACTCACACCACGGGCAGTCAAAGCCCTAGACGACATGGGACTTAGCCAAGAGTTGTCCCGCTACCACCGCTACTGTGGGCTACGCGCAGTAGCCCACAAACGCAGCTTAGAATTGCAGTGGCCGCAACATTCGGTTTTCCCCAATTACGGCTACGTTGTAAGACGCTGCGAGTTGGATCAAATGGTGGTTAACCAGGCCATAGCTGCAGGCGCTGAGTTGCGGTTTGGTAACGAAGCTACTCAGCCAATCTTAGCTAAAGGGCTTGTAGACGGAGCCCAAGTCCTAAACAAGGCCACGGGCGCAAACGAAACAGTGCTAGCCCGCTATGTTGCAGTAGCAGATGGCGCCAACTCCCGATTTGGTAGAGCACTAGGTACCTCTAGAAACCGTTCCTATCCACAGGGTATGGCAATCCGCACCTATTTTGAAAGCCCGTTGCACGATACCCCTTGGATTGAAAGTGCTTTAGACATACGCGACCGTAACGGCAACTGTTTACCCGGCTACGGTTGGATTTTCCCTGTAGGCGACGGCACGGTGAACGTAGGTGCAGGACTGCTGTCCACTTACCGCGATTACAACTCGGTCAACACCTCCCATTTGATGCAAGAGTTTGCGGCTACTTTGCCTAGCTACTGGGAGATTAACCCCAACAAACCTCTAATCGCTCCCGTAGGTGGGCGACTCCCCATGGCCGGGTCGATAAACCCCAAAATTGGTCCCAACCACCTTGTAGTAGGTGACGCAGCAGGGTCGGTGAACCCTTTCAACGGTGAGGGCATCGACTACGCCTACGAAACTGGCAAGATCGCTGCTGAACTAATCGCAGAAGCCATAGCCACCAACACCAAAGAGGGCATCGGGCGCTACCCCACGCTGCTAGAAGAACACTACGGTGCCTACTTTCGTGTGGCTCGGGTTTTTGCCCACCTTATCGGTAAACCAGCATTGTTACGTGAGCTTACGCGTGTAGGTATGCGGGCTCGTCCAGTAATGGAACTAGCCCTGCGCATAATGGCTAATCTTATGGACAAAGACAACCCAGGGGTTGCCGAATACGTCTACAAAATCGCCACTACTCTCACCACAGCAGGCTCGCGTGTTACCTCAGCACTCCTACGAACCAACAAACCGTAACCCTGCTGATAGCAATAGCATTTGTCACCGGTTTTTCAGCTTTTAGACACCTGCACAGCTTGAGCGAAGGCTGCGATGCTGGTATCGATGATGTCGTCTGTGTGTGCCAAGCTCGGAAATAATGCTTCGTAAGGGCCAGGCGCAAAAGCCACGCCAGCCTCTAACAAGCGGTGAAACACCCGAGGATAAACCCCGTTTTCAGCTGCTAGCTTAGCTTCCACAAAGTTGCGAGGCGCCTGATCACAAAAGAACACCCCCACCAGCGAACCTACCCGTGGCACCACACATTCCACCCCCAAATCAGCGCTGACCTGCGTCATACCCTCTGCTAAACGGGTAGCTATACAAGTGAGCTTATGGTAGGCCACAGCATCTAGTTGTTCTAGCGTGGCTAAGCCCGCCGCTGTAGCTAAGGGATTACCCGACAATGTGCCAGCTTGATACACATCTCCTAGCGGCGCTAAATATTGCATATATTCGGCCCTGCCACCGAACACGCCTATAGGCAAGCCACCACCTACTACCTTGCCAAAGCACCACACATCGGGCACAACCCCAAACCATTCAGTAGCCCCGCCAGGCGCTAAACGGAAACCGGTAATCACCTCATCAAACAACAACAAAGCACCAGCTGCATCACAAGCCGCCCGCAACCCCTCTAAAAAACCGGGTACTGGAGCAACTACACCCATGTTGGCAGCTACAGGCTCTACAGCGACCACCGCAACTGTTTCGTCTACCTCGGGTATCTGGTTGTAAGGCACCACAACGGTGTCGGCCACTGCTCCTGGGGTCACACCAGCTGAATCAGCTAAACCTTGATTAGCCACGCCGCTTCCCCCAGCTGCCAATAAAGCATCGCTATGGCCGTGATAACAGCCAGCAAACTTGATCACCTTGCGGCGCCCTGTGGCTCCTCGTGCTAAACGTAATGCGGCCATAGCCGCCTCGGTGCCGCTAGAGGTAAGCCGAGACCATTCCATCTGCGGCACGCGACTGCATAACAACTCAGCTAACATCACCTCCCGCTCAGTTGGAGCTCCATAACTTGTGCCATTCGCGGCTGCTTCAGCCACTGCAGCAGTCACCAAAGGATGAGCATGGCCCAAAATCCCAGGCCCATAACTCTGCACATAATCGATGTAGCGTTTACCTTCTACATCCCACACATATGGCCCTTGGGCTCGTTCCACAAAGTAAGGCGTACCCCCCACCGACCGAAATGAGCGAACCGGCGAGTTGACACCCCCAGGAATAACCCGCTGCGCTCTTGTAAACAACTCATGGTTTGTAACCATTGCAACAATCCTACCTACCCCCCCTAATGAAACAGGAATGAAGCATAAATAGAGCAGCTAAGCGCAACAGTTAATGCAAAAGCCCAGTTCACAGCGCTGCTCGTATCTATTTGACCCCCCCTTTAATAAAACACGAATAGAGCATGAATATACTAAAACCGTGACCATAGCCAGCGAAATAACCAAGCTCGCTGCTCAAGGCGAGTCCACCACCGTTGAGTTCAAGAAAACAACAGGCGAAAAAAAAGAAGCAGCTAAGACCTTATCTGCGATGTTGAACGGACAAGGTGGAAGGGTGCTCTTTGGGATATATCCCAGTGGCCAGATAGTCGGGCAAAACGTTTCCGACAAGACCCTTGAAAATATCACCCAAGCTTGTCGGGAAATTCGTCCTTGGCACCCTCCGAACATAGAACGCATCCCGTTACCTCATAAGACAGATCATGAGATAATTATTGCGACAGTGGGTGCTGGTGCCAACAAGCCATACTCCTATAAAGGTCTTCACTACATACGCTCAGGGGCCTCCACAGTCCAAATGTCTGAAGAAACCCACCTTTCGCTAGTCCCCGAAAGAGCGCACGGCTGGGATCGTTGGGAAACCGCAAATTCTTACCGCCAATTCGACGCCATTGACGAGAATGAAGTGCAAGCTCTGCGCGATGACGCAATCTCAACAGGACGAGGCAAGTTCAACGCTGATGCTACTATTACCGAAATTTTTCAAGCAATGAACATGCTTGACAGCAACGGCGATCCGAATCGAGGTTCTATCGCCCTATTTGGTAAACCTCAAAAATTTGAAAGTCATTATCCCACCCTAGGATGCCGACTCGTAGCAGTAAATGGCACTCACCTAGGCGAAACATTACGCGATGATCTGCTCATCCAAAATAACATCTTCGCTTCGCTACGCAAAGCAATGACATTCTGTGAAGAGCACTTACACCACCCGGTACGAATTAACGGTGGGCTCCAAGCAGAAGCTGGTTTAGAGATTCCATCTGCGGTTATTAGAGAAGCTCTAGCCAACGCCTTCGGCCATCGCGATTACGCTAAGGCTGGCCTAGTGCAAGTGAGGGTGTTCTCTGACCGGCTTGAAATCCTTTCGCCTGGTGGACTTCATTTTGGACTGACAACTGCCGATCTGTATAAAGACCACGGCTCACATCCATGGAATCCAAACATAATTGGTTGCCTATACAGGCGGGGCATAGTAGAACAGCTTGGGTCGGGCACTCTGCGAATGGCAAGAATGTGTGCAGATGTGGGATTAGGCAGACCTGTGTTCACCACCAACGGTGCATCTGTTGCCTGTAGCATTCCGCGTCAAGGTAAGTGGTTGATACCAGACGGATCATCTCTTGCAATGGGACAATTAGAAGCAGACGTACTCACCCTGCTAGCAAAAGGTCCAATCGCCCGAGGAGAAATCACAGCCCAAACAGGAATTAGCGAAACCACGACTCGCAGCTTGCTCATACGACTACGAGATATGGGTCTTGTGTTAGTAGAGGGTTATGGTCGAGGTGCCTACTGGACTCTTAACACCCCCCCTAATGAAACACGAATAGAACATGAATAGAGCAGCTAAGCGCAACAGTTAATGCAAAAGCCCAGTTCACAGCGCTGCTCGTATCTATTTGACCCCCCCTTTAATAAAACACGAATAGAGCATGAATAGTGTTTGAGTCAGGCGAAGAAATCCTCAATAGCTGCAATTAAACCTTCTACAGTGTGGGTAGTGGCTTCCACGTTTACGCTGATACCACGATCTTGCAAAACAGCTGCGGTTACAGGGCCAATAGCAGCCACTACCTCTGGCATGGCTTCAGTTCCATAAAGTTCTAAAAAATTGTTCACAGTAGAAGAAGAGGTGAATGTAACTGCTGCAGCGTCTGCCAACAGCGCTACCGCATCTGCACATCGCGCTGGTAACACTGTGCGATATGCGCTCACCACATCTACTTCCCAACCAGCAGCCACTAATCCATCTGGCAACACATCTCTAGCTTTCGCAGCCCGTGGTATCAGCACCCGCCCAGGTAGTTGACCAACGCTAACTGTTGCGGTTAGAGCTTCTAAAAGCGACTCAGCCACAAACTCTTCTGGTACTAAATCGATCACTACTTGTCGCTTAGCTAAAGCTTTTGCTGTCATAGGCCCAATGGCAGCCACCTTGACTTCATCCAAACGGCGAACATCTTGGAGGCAATCAAAAAACCATTCAACCCCCCGAGGCGAGGTAAATACCACCCAGCTATAGCGACTCACCTCTGCGACTGCTGCTGCTAACGATTCTGGGTCTAATGGAGGCGCAAAAGCAATGCATGGCAACTCCACCGCCTCAGCACCCCGAGCCTGTAATGCGACTGCCATAACACGGGCTTCAGGCTGAGCTCTAGTCACCACTATGCGGCGGCCTAATAACGGGTAGCGCGCAACGTTGGCAATCATCAAGCCACCGCCTGCAACAACCGCCCTGCCAAACGTTGACCGAGTGCGGTTACATCACCTACACATTGTTCTGCCAGCAGATGGCACTGACCCTGTACTCCATCGGCTAGTACTGCGCGCATTTCCCACCTGATGCTGCTTGCTTGAAGCTGATTTAGATCTAGAGGATCATCTGAAGATTCAACATCTAAACCCTGTAATTGAGCATAGGCACCCGCAGGAAAGGTGCAATCACCTCCTAAGGTGGCTAAAAAAGCTCGCTCAGCATCTACTTGGATCCGAGACACCGGGTCTTGGATAGCAGCTAACAACTCTTTAGTTTGCTCATCGTCTGCCCGACATTCCACCGCCAAAGCACCTTGGCCTACTTGAGGAACCATAACCTCTGGGCTTAGCACTTCAGCTACCGCTGGTATCTCTCCTAAACGATCTAAAGCTGCTTTCGCCATGACAACAGCACCATAATCAGTTGCCTTAGCTAGACGAGTGCCGATATTGCCACGCAGTTCTACAAAGTTAAGATCGCCGCGTAATGCCTGAAGTTGCACCCTACGCCGGGCAGAACCTGTTGCAACCACCGCGCCTTTCGCCAAGTTAGACAGCTCACAGCCTACTAAAACATCTCTAGGGTCAGCTCGTTTAGGCACCGCTGCGATTACCAGCCCCTCAGGGGTTGCCGCTGGCAGATCCTTAGCCGAATGAACAGCTATATCAGCACGACCATCTAGCACTGCGGCCTGTACTTCTTTAACAAAGACACCCTTGCCGCCAATAGTTGAGATCGGCACCTCGCTTTGTCTATCTCCTACTGTGGAAACCACTACAGGCTCTAGATGCACAGCCTCAGCATCGGTAGTATTTGCAACAGCGGCAGCTAACAACTCAGCTACATGGTTGGTCTGCCACAAAGCTAAAGCACTGCCCCTAGTGGCGGCGCGCAACACGCCATCGCCCCTAAAGGTCGAACAAGTCCCGAAGCGCTTCGGCCAAACGGTCGCCCCGCGGCGAGCCTGCCGCTTGCTTCAGTCGCACTGTTGGCTCATGCAACAACTTAGCTATTACCCCTCGAGTTGTTGCCTCTGCTGCTTGTCTTTCGGCTTCTGAGAGCCCTGTAGAGTGACGTGCTAGCTCTTCGCGTTGCATAATCTCCGCACGAGCCCTGAGTGCAGCAATGAGCGGCGCTGCTTGCCGCGCGGTGCTGTAACCCACATAGCGATCGGTTTCCTCGCTAATGATTTCTCGCACCCGCGCTACCTCAGCTTGACGCTCCCGCACCCCTCCATCAACAAATGCTCGCAAATCGTCCATATCTAAAAGCGTCACCCCCTCTAGCTGCGCTGCAGACGGATGCACATCTCGAGGTACCGCCACGTCCACAATCAGCAAAGGCCGATTAGCTCGAGCAGCCATCACCTTAGCTACATCACAGTGCTCCAAAATCAAAGATGAAGCACCTGTAGAAGTTAAAAGCACATCTACGCAAGCCAACTCACTCGCCATCTCCGCTAGACTTACCCAGCGCCCACCTACACGCTCAGCTAAATCTCGTGCCGGCCCCACACTGCGGTTTGCCACCACCACATCAGCCGCACTGCTCTTTGCCAGGCTGTGAACCATGCCTTCCCCCATATCGCCAGTTCCCAGCACCATCAAACGACGACCATCTAATCCAGCTAAACGTTTATCGGCTAAGGCTACTGCAGCCTGTGAAATGGAGGTTATATGACAGGATATAGCTGTTTCAGACCGGGCTCTTTTGCCTACCTGAATGGCGTGACGAAACAGGCTGTTCAAGGTAGTACCACAGGTTCCCTCAATGCGAGCCGTTTCCCAAGCATTTCGTACTTGGCCCTGCACTTCGTGCTCGCCTAGAACTGCTGAATCCAAACCACATGCCACCGCAAACAGATGTGCAACAGCATCTGCCTCATAATGGGTGTAAAGAGAATCGCTAAAATGCTCAGGAGCACGTTGGGCTGTCTCCGATAAAAAATCCCGAACGTTTTGATACGCACCATGAAAGGTCTCAGCAAAAGCGTACACTTCAATTCGGTGGCAGGTAGACAAAACCACTGCTTCAGATAAGTGTTCACGGTTGATCAGGTTGAACAAGGCTTTAGGCAGATCTTCGTCACCAACCTTCATTTCCCCTAAAAGATCTAGCGGTGCAGTTCGGTGATTGAGACCTATCGCGAGTACAGCCACAGCTTTACCTAAGTTTCTTGCAATAACGCTCATCAACTCACTTGTTGATGAATCTGCTGACCTTGTGGGTTTGCACCCCAATGGACCATCTCTAGCTTCTCCGAATTTATAGCTTGTTGCCAAACCATATTCTCAAAAACATACCAAACACACCAGCGGCTTACGCCTGCTAGCGCGCTAACACGAAGAGTTGTAATGCGGCGGCCAACAAAATAGCCAAAAGCAACACTGCAACAGCAATAGTGGTACCCGGTCGCATTATTATGAGCCCATTCTTGTGGATTGCAGCTGCACCGGTACCTGCGTTGCACTTAATTTGGCGCTGCTATCACGTGTAGCTCCGGTTTCTAATGCCACTGTCTCTAATGTCACCGCGTCTCCCTCCAAGCAACTCAACGCTAAAGCCGCTGAACCACGATTTACGCTTAATGCTACTAACCCGTATGAGTCTAGCAAAACACCGATTTCTTCGCCCTGCATATCGCTGTAGGTAAAAGTTTTGCGAGCGTTGTGGCCGATGCCACCTATAGTCAAGCGAATGGTGTCACCTAGTGATGTTATGTCGTCTGGGCCTAGATTAAGTTGCACGTTGCCGTATCTATCAATCCATAAAACCTCAGCTTGAATTTTTGTACCTTCTATACGACTCACCGGCACCATTGCTGGAGTCAAGCTGGCCACATCAATAAGTGTGCCTACCTCGGTTAGGTCTACTCCTAAACAAAGATTTGCGGCCACTGGGGCAAAAACATCTCTGCCCGCAAAGGTAGGGCCCGGTGCCTCTAGATGGTAACGCTCAGCAGTTAACTCTACAGCCCGGTCTGCTCCCCCAACCATGGCCACCGCTGGTGCTAACAAGCCATTATCAGGGCCGACCAAAACAGAACTACCGCTTCCTACTTCTACTGCAATCGCACGCCTTGTGCCGCCTACCGTTGGGTCGACAACCCCTAGCACAACACCTGGGGCTAAGTATTGAGCGCTACGTGCCAAAGCTAAACCCCCAGCTCGTACATCTTGAGGAGATATCTCATGGGTAATATCGATTACTTGCACCTGAGGCGCTATCGAACGAATTACCGACTTAACAACCCCTACAAACTCATCAGCTATCCCGTAGTCGGATAAAAACGAGATGGTGTCGTAACGCAGATCAGCCTGCTTGTGTGTATCTGCTAGCCAGATAACCGTCTACATCGCCTTCGCGGATGCGGTAAGACTTACCAATCCTGACTGCAGGCAACTCTTGCGCTTTGATCAACCGATAAACAGTCATTGTAGAAACCCGCATCACAGTGGCAACCTCCGCCACCGTCATGAGTCGCTCCCTTGGTTCTGGCTTTGGCATTAATAGATACCCCTAACTCCGCTATGAAGCTATCACACTAGGCCGCGCAGCACGGTAAGTTCCACCCCGCAACCAAATATCAAACAGGTAATAATGACACTCTCCCACTTCGGCCATTCTACGCTCCCGCCACCAGCATCATTCTCTGCGTTGTCTAGAAGCGGTGTCGTAACACTTTTTCCAACGGCGCTTTGCGAACACCAGCACGCACAGCATCTTCATATTTAGCATGAGACATGCCCCGCAGCGGCGACAAGTAGCCATCTAGCGATGATTCCAACTCATTGCCCAATGTCAACGCCCAGTCATTAGCACTCATCTGAATGATGGTACCGTCAATCCTTGCAGCTAGATCAGGGACTCGACTACCCTTACCAATGCGATCAACAATTATGAACGTTCGCAAATAATGACTAACCCCACTCATCTCCATAGTACGCTCAAATCTTGACACCTTGTCAAGCGTGATCTCCGAGTTGCCCGTACCAATGAAACCAATATCAAAACGGACTCCCTGCCCTAATTTCCAAATAGCTGTAGCATCACTCTCACGCTTCTCCTCTCTGTCCGCCAACCAGAACGAGCTCTCTCGAATGTCTCCTCGCTCTGTATATGAAAAACCGAGTATTGACAAAACAGCAGTCAGTACCATCTTCTCAAACAACTTTCCATAAAGGGACTTCTCAGACCCCCGTACAGCTAAAGTCTGCGATCCCGCCGCCATCATCATAGAAAGCGCCCACTTCCAGGAAGGCTGACCGCAATTCACTTGCAGTGGCATTTGCCCATACATCTGCTCAGCTTCTGTAGCAGTATCCGCTATATTATCTTGAAGCGAACTGATATAAGACGGCCACTCCAATTCGTCGGATCGTAAGACGTTTTGAAATTGCTTCTGTGTCATACCCACTATCCACTGCAAGACCCTTCGTGTGTCTTGATCTTGGACACTCAGAAGTCTGTCGCGCACTAAATCAGGAATTTCTAGTGGATCAATACCGCTTTTGTGAAGACTTACGTACATTTCTAGTAACGCGCCATTCAACAAGCCCACTCTACGCTTTGTCAGGCTCTCTGTTGCATTTCTGATATTTACACCCAACAATACATCACTGACCACATTCTCAATAGCTGATATACCTAACTTTCTGGTCAATGCCTTCCCGTTAACAGACAGAAGATGTTTAGCTGATTCAGGAAAATGGTCCTCTACTTCCATACTAAAATATTAAAAGAGCTTGCTGTTTTCTAGAGGATCAGTATTCATACAGTGAATGTCTGCATCAACTCCCCACTTCCCCAGTCTCCGCTTCATAGTGGCTACGTATTCCTCTGACACCTCAGCCATCACGAATCTGCGATTATTGCTTATACACGCCTTAGCCACTGTACCGATACCAGCAAATGGATCTAAGACAACATCGCCCACAAACGAGTAATAACGGACTACCCGCTCAGCCAATTCTACAGGAAAAACCGCAGGATGATCTTTTGTGGCTGCAGGTGGTATCCGCCATATATTGGTCCGCTCATAGTCTCCAAATATACGAGATTCTCGCACTGCATCCTGATCGTGATGCTTACGTATGTTCCAATCGATCAACTTGTCTGTCTGCTTCCGGTAAACAAGTACATACTCCGACACCGGTACAGTCTTATATTGAAGCGGGTTACGATCCGCTGCGAACCGTCTCCCCCGTCCAGTAGCCCAACCCGCACCCTCTGGTTTTTCCCAAATAATGTCGTCTATAAAGTCAAAACCCTCTTTGACGATGACCGCGTGCAAGTCAAAAGGAACGGCTATCCTGCGCGATGCTTGACTACGACTAGCTCTTCGCAACAATACAGGCGAAATATTGATAACAAAAAACCGTCCTTCAGCAAGTAAGCGCGCGCACTGAGATATAACTCGCCCCATTTTCGTCAGATAATCCTCATACTCATCATATTCAGAATAGTCGGGACGGGCGTTGAAGTATGGCGGACTGGTAAACACAAGATCAACCGACCCTGCTGGTAATTCTGCCAACGTAAACTCAGAGTCACCCTGTATGATTGTATTGCGAAGCTCAGAACGTACAATTGTCGAATTGCAGCGCTTCTTTCGTGCTATCGGTTTTCCAGCACCCACTAAATAGCGTGAGCGCATGACCTCAGGCTCCGTAGATCGGTTTTCTTGCACAAGACTTGTCCGCGCATCTATAGCAATCTCACCGATAGCAAACTCTCCAGCCTCTGTAGTCACTGGAACACGCCAGATATGGTATCTATCATCAACTTCTGGTAGCCCGAAGCTGAAAGCAAACCCTAACTCACAATCAAGCAAATAACCACTAGCTATTCGCTTGGCTTCTGCCACGCTAGCAACGGTGTACCTACGAGACGCGTACACTGTTGTACCGTTGCTCTGCACTCCCATATCAGCCATGCTGTCATCTCCGTTCCGGTGTCTAGAATCTGTGCTAAGGTGTTGTGATCTGTGTTGATCTGTCTTTGCATGATTCTAGTTCACGCTTCGTTGACGGTTGCCTGACCGTTGCCACGGACAGGACTTATATCGTCTCCACGTTTTGGCTGCACCTCAGCCAGTAGATTTCTTGCAGCGTTCAGGTCACGATCTATGGTGTGACCACAACTGTGGCATCTGTAGGTGCGTTCCGACAGTTGTAATACCGCTTTTTTGTGTCCGCAGGCGCTGCACGTTTTTGATGACGGCAGCCAACAGTCTGCGCGCTTGAACTCTCTTTGATGCCATTGGGCTTTATGTTCAAGCGTGGTCAACCAACCTGACATGCCAGCGTCTGAGATCGCTCTTGCTAGTCGTCTGTTTCGTTTCATGCCTTCAACGTTTAATGTTTCCACTCCCACAGAACCAGCACGCTTGGCTATCGACGTAGTGGTTTTGTGTTGATGGTCGCCACGTTTGTTAGCAATCTGCCGATGCAGACGACGGCGTTTCTCGTAAAGCCGGTTACGTCTGTTGGATGACTTGTTTTTGCCATGCACTTTCTTAGAACGCGCGATGGCTTTATCTGTTTTTCTGAGTTCTCGCAAAGCATGCTGCAAATGTTTCGGGTTCTCGATCCACTCAGTCTGGTTGTCTGAGTAAGCCACCACCGCTAAATGGGTGATCCCTACATCCACCCCCGCAGCATCCACTTGTGGGGGTACCGGTTCAGGAGCTGCTGTTTCCACGATCACGCACGCGAACCAGCGGTGGCCGTCGTGTTTGACTACCACTTTCCTCACAGAGCCCTCAAAACGTAAAGCTTCACGCATTTTGATAGCCCCAACCTTCGGCAACATGATCCGCCGACCCTCGATCTTGACAGTCCCCGGACCGTTATCGGCTTGATAAGACTGCGTAACATCGTGTTTCGATCTGAACTGGGGATGACCCACAAACCTCGGTTTCTTGCCTGCTTTCAAAGCTTTCCGATACGAACCCCACAACTCAATAGCTTTATGCAAATCCAATAACGCGTTCTTGGAAGCGTTCTGACTCAAAACGGTTCCCCAGGCCGCTATCTCACCTTTCGTTTGGTTGAACTCAGGACGCAACACGAACCCGTTCAACCATTCCCCCGCATCCTTATCACGTGCCTCAAACCGCGCTAAACCCCAATTCCAAGCAAAACGCGCGTAACCCACATGCTCCCTCAACAACCGCTCCTGCTCACGATTCGGCACTAAAGCAATCCGATGAGTCCTCAACATCACAAACCACCCTCACCCTTGCCTGGCGTTTCCTCGGTCAACACACTCAACAAACGTTTCGACTTATGAGAACGAGCCCCATACAAGCGCGCAGAAAAAACAGTCATAATCTCCAGCACGTCCTGAGCTAGCTCCTCCTCAAACGATGGCGGATCCCCCTGATGAATCACCACCACCTCAATCCCCTGCAACTCACACAAAGAAAACACCAGCTCCGACCCGAACCGCAACAACCGATCCTTATGAGTCACCACCACCCGCCGCACCTGACGCTTCAAAATCATCTCCAACAACCGCTGCAACCCCTTCTTACCATAATTCAATCCACTACCCAAATCACGAATCGTTTCCGTCTCCCAACCCTTAACCGCACAAAACGCCTCCAACACCGCCTGCTGCCGATCCAAATCGGCCCCCTGATCCCGAGACGACACACGCGCATAACACACAGTCGGAGCCGTCTCAATCGTGCTCGACCCCAACAAATCCGCAACCGAATAATACCTCGTCCCCCCACGCGTTCGCCTAGTCGCAGGCAACTCACCCGACGCATCCCACTTACGCATGATCTCCGGACTAGTGCCCATCAACCTAGCCGCTTCACCGATCTTCACCAATCGCTTCCCCATAACAATATAATAACAACCATAAACCCAAAAAGTAACGAACAGTTACAAGCCCCCGTGTGAAACACGGCTCTTGTTTCTTGGCTCTGTAAACAATAGTTATATTAGAACCTTGCAGTGACAGTTATTTTGTTTAGCCTGCAGCTAGTTCGCGGCTGCGTTCGGTGGCTGCGCGCACTGCGGCATGTACTGCGCTAGCTGCATTGTGTTGTTCTAGAGCCTCTATTCCTTTAGCTGTTGTGCCGCCAGGTGAGGTCACTGCGGCTCGCAGTTCTGTAGGTGAATGCCCCGACTCAACTAACAACCGAGCTGCGCCTAGCAAGGTTTGCCGGGTTAAAGCATCAGCCATTTCTGGCGCTAAACCAACTTTGATGCCAGCATCTACCAGGGTTTCAGCCAGCCAAAACACATAAGCAGGCCCCGAACCCGACAAACCGGTCACCGCATCCAACATAGGCTCTTCGCACACCACAACAGTGCCCACCGCCTCTAACACCTGCCTAGCCCAAACCAGATCATCAGCATCGCAATGTCGACCAGCAGCAATAGCCGAAGCGCCTGCACCCACCAAAGCGGGCGTGTTAGGCATAGCTCGAATGACCCTTGCCCCACTACCTAACTTGGCTTCTAATGAAGCTGTTGTTATGCCTGCAGCAATGCTCAACAGCCGCACTACACCAGCTTTTTGAAGATCTGTGGCAACAGCCAAAACATCATTAGGTTTAACAGCCAAAACAGCATCCACCTCACTCAAAGGGCTAGCGATAACCGTCACCGCATCAAAACGTTGTTGCAGTTCAACGCATCTATCAACAGACTGCTCAACTACTGCCAACTCGGCTGCAGGTGCCCAAGGGCCATTAAGCAACCCGCTAAGCAGCGCCTCACCCATACGTCCCCCACCAATTATCTGCAAACGCATCGTCACCCCCGCAGTTGCAGCCAACTAGAAGACCCTGGTCGATGAAAGCGCTTCCCCAAGCACCCCCACCGACCAAAAGCCCATGTAAGCTTATCTACCATAGAAAACACACTAAAACAATATAAAATACTAAAAAATAAAAAATGTTGTCTAATACTCATACACTAACACTACAATAATGCACATTAACTCCTTATATAACACCTATACGCACTTACGCACTCAACCCCGAAACTTAGATTCGTATCCAATACGCATACAAGGTCGGAACCAGCGCTCTGAGTAAGCGTAATAAGACCCCAACAAACGGTCGATCTCAGCTTCTGTCACCGAATGCACTGGCAACTCTGCTACTAAAAAGATGGCTTCTTCGATTCCAATCGCAAAACGTAGCCCTGTCAGATCGCGATTGCGGCGCAACAGATACTCATACAAACGCCCTTCGTTCTCCTCGGGTGCTGGCATGAAATAACATTCACAGTGCAACAAGCGCTGGCTTAGAGTAAACCAAACTGTGGTAGTGGCTTTCTCCTCTCCTACCATCCGCACATACCAGCGTTGCTGTGTGTCTTGGGCACGATCAACTGTTAGCACTGTTGGATTTGTATGAAGTTGATCTTGCAGCCACGCGTCTATATTAGACTCAAGGTCAACCAACTCATCTGGGCTAAACAAACCGGTCATGTGCAATCAACAAGCACGCGCGACTGCGCCCTGTTATAAGCCTGTTGCAACAATTCAGCCGCAGCAGCCCACGAATATTTCTTAGCGCGCTCAGAAGCATTCATCGCCATCTCAGCACACAGCAATGGATTTACAATCAACTCACGCACCTTTTCGGCAAAAGCATCAGCAGTGCCATCACCCACCAAAAACCCGGTACGCCCATGCTCCACAACCGAACGTAAACCGCCCACAGAAGCTGCCACTACTGGGGTTCCGCAAGCTGCCGACTCTAAAGCCACTAACCCAAAAGATTCGCTACGGCTAGGCACCAGCACTACATCGGCTGCCCGATAGTAAGTAGACAAACGATAATGAGGTGCAGGATCCACCATTATCACCTGCTGCGTCAATCCCAGCGTTTCCACGCGCTGCAACACCCGCTTTAGCTCATCATGTCCAGCAATCCCACTAGGCCCACCAACTAAGAGCAGCCGCGCGTCCAAACGCTGCAATTTAGCTAAAGTCTCTACAGCCACCAACGGTCGTTTGAGCGGTTGAATTCGCCCTACAAACAACAACACCGGCCCCCCGCCAAGCCCTAAAGCGGCTCGTGCTGCAGCTTTATCTCCAGGAGAAAACAGCGCATGCTCCACCCCCAAAGGTGCTACCTGAATCCTCTTCAGAGACGCTCCATAGTGCATCTGCAGCTGCGCAGCCTCAGGTACACAAGATGCAACCACCATGTCTGCACATCCCACCACCTCAGCCTCGGCCTCTGCGCGCCTTCGCGACTCAGGGTCTCCGCTAGCCGCCTTCACCTTAGCCAGCGTGTGAAAAGTAACAACCAGCGGAACCCCCACCTCATGTTTGGCCCGATGCCCAACCACACCCGACAACCAGTAGTTAGAGTGGATAACATCAGGACACCCATATCGCTGAAAATCGGCTAAAACACCTTCAGTGAACTCGTCTACCACCTCAAATAAATACTCCTTTGACAAATCCGACACACCAGCATCTATATGAACCACCGTAACGCCTGGCTCCACGATTACTTGTTTAGGTAAGTCGTCTCGCCAGCGGCGCACATATACGCGGCACTCTGCCCCGCTATGAGCAAGAGCTGCGGCTATCTCTCGCACATAAACATTCATCCCACCGCTGTCACCCACACCAGGCTGAGCTAGCGGCGAAGTGTGCAAAGACAATATGGCAACTTGGCGAACATTATCTGCGTTATCCGACGAAGCCCAATACCGCGTCTCAGCCCTATCGTATCCGGCTACCACCGCTCCGTCACCAAATGTTCATCCCCCCGACACCGGCGGAAGTACCGCCACCTCATCGAACTCGCTCACAGCCTCATCACCTACAACTGGCTGACCGTTTAGCCACACATTGCAAACCTTGAGTTGCTCTGTAAAGTTTGGCCCATAACGGTCTTTAGCTTCAGCTAACACTTGATCCACCGTAGCACCAGGCACCTCGTCTTGTGCGAGACCAACAACTTCTCGGACTTGTGCAAACAAACGCAAAACAGCCACAAAGCAGATTGTATTAGCAATATCTACAGGCGCTACTGCTTACTCAAACTTATCGCCCAATTTTTCGGCACACTCTGCTAACACATAACGATGAGCAATGCTGCCATCATCATAGGCAGCCCCAACACGCTGGCGCAGAGCATCGAGATCATCTAAATCAGATAGCACGGCTTCTACATCAGCTAAGTCGCTTTCCATCTGCGCCAATCTTGGATCTGCCAACAACGAATTCTGAGTTGGCGATAAATCTTGGGACGGTATCCCACTCGTTTCAAATCCGTTTCTCCGATCAAACAACGAATTCTGAGTTGGCGATAAATCTTGGGACGGCAAGTCTTGATGTGGCGATTCTTGAAATGACGATTCTGGTAGCGCTGAATCTTTAGCCAGCAATTCTGTATCTAACACATTGCTCATATTAGCAAGATGTTTGCTGCGTTAAAGCGCTAAGGTAACAGTGGGCCGCTAGCTCATCAGGTAGAGCAGGAGACTTTTAATCTCAAGGTGCTGGGTTCGAGTCCCAGGCGGCCTACACAGCAAACAATTTTACGCTGCTCTAAAGGCCACAATCAACGAAGAACAACCGTTCGTCATATAACCTTTGGATTACAACACCAGAGAAGGAAAAGCCTGTGGCAGAAGTTCATGACCTAAACACCCCACGCAAAATCGCCATAATCGGTGGCGGCATGTCTGGGATTGGGGCCGCGTGGGGACTAAACCACCACCCAGACCGCTTCGACTTCCGACTATACGAAGCTCAAGAAGAACTTGGGGGCAATGCGATAACAGCTCATATGCCGCAAGAAGACGGCAGCACAATCCCGTTTGACATATCAGTAACCGCACTAATCCCTTCTGTCTATGACCACGTACTCTTGCTAATGCAACAGTTCGGCATTGAGCGTTACGACACAAAGTTCAACTACAGCGTAAAATATCACGGACAACTATACGCCCACGACTTCGACTCTGCAATACGCCAACAGCTACAACCTGAAATTGATAAGTTTCAGCAACTTGTGCGGCGCATTCACCGCTTCGGGTGGCTAGCTCGCTCCAACTCTAAAGCTCTGAACTTGCTGAATCCTTACAACTTCGTAAGCATGGGCACGCTGCTCAACAGAGGTGGTTTCTCCGCAGACTTCAGATACAAAATTCTCAAACCCATGTTCGTGAACTTCCTCATGGCCACAAATGTGTTCGACATGCCTGCATCTTTGTTTGCCCGCTACTTAGAGTTCTTCGACATTGAATCGGCCACACCCATGCAAACCTGGGATCAAGGAACACAGAACATATACAAACACCTATCAGCTAACTTTCAAGACAAAATCTATCTGAAACGACCGGTTCGCAAAGTAACCCGCTCACATGCCGGTGTTGTAGTAATAGACTCCGATGGTGCTAGGGAGAGCTTTGACGAGGTCATCTTTGCATGCAACGCCAACCAAACTTTGATGCTGCTAGACAAACCCACCGCTATGGAACGCTACCTGCTCTCGTCTGTTCGTTACGAAAGCGAGCTTCACAATCACACTGTGGTTCACAGCGACTCCTCACTGCTGCCCGACAACGAAATGAAACCGCTTACCACACGCTCTAACTACATAGAGCAATACGGCCCTAGACCAGACAATTATGAGATCACCTACATCATGCACAACCAACAGCCTTGGGCTTACGACTCAGACAAACCCTGTTTGGTAACCTATAACGCCATTAGCCCAATCGACGAAACCAAGATCGTAAAGAAGTGGTGGTTTCAACACATCGTCCACGATGTGCGCCATATTACTTGGCTAGTCAATTTGTTCCGCTTCATTCAAGGAAAGCGGCGAACTTGGCACTGCGGCGCACACACTCTTGTGAACTCCCAAGAGACCTGCTTCATTACTGGACTCGCTGCAGCACGTCAACTCGGTGCAGACTACCCATTTGACGACCCACGAGCAAGACGTTCTTTCAACTTTTACGGCAGTTTAATGTACGGCTGGCGCTTCAAAAAAGCACGCTAAAGAAATAAAGAAAGGCATTAACATATGATCGATTGGCTTGGCCTTGACCATCTGTTTGACCTGAGCGGTGGAAAAGCAGTTTTAGGCTTTTTCACACCACTTTTCATTTATCTCATCCTTGTCGCTACACACGTAGTCTTGCCTGCCCGGCGTGTTCCTGGTTATGTCATCAACCAAGACACAAACAAACCTCTAACTTACAGGTTAAACGGCATAATAGTTTTTGTGCTAGCACACATTGTGTGGGTATTTGAACTCTTTGGTTTGCCGCGTGAATGGTTCTTTGAGTCCACCATGTACGCAATAGCTGGCGGGCTGGTCTTTGGCATTATTGGCACTGCACTGCTGGTGTTTACCCAACCAAAAGGTGAGTATCAAAACTCGATTGCAGAGTTTTACAAAGGACGCGCAAAAGAATTACAGTTTTTCAACAACCGCTTCGACATTAAGATGGCTGGCTACATTGTTGGCGGCACGATGCTATCGCTCAACGCTTGGTCTGGTTTAGCATGGCACGTAGACAACGTTGATGACGTTAACCCTGGTTTGGTTCTCTACGTAGTGCTTAACTCGTTCTATGTCTTTGACTACTTCGTGTTTGAAAGAGTACAGCTTTACACCTATGACCTCATCCACGAAAGCGTCGGCTTCAAGATGTTCTGGGGTACATCGTTCGGGTGGGGCTGGATTTTCTTGCCACCACTTTGGGGATTAGCCCCACATGAAGATCCGGGTATTTCGGGCGGCTTGCTCTACTTGTGGCTAATCGGTTCTGCTGCACTATTTTTCATAGGCTGGGTAATCACACGCGGTGCCAACCTTCAAAAATACACGTTTAAGCGCTGGCCTGAACGGAAATTCCTCGGCATCATAGAACCAGAAATCATCCAAGCTGGCGAACGTAAAATATTAGTTAGCGGATTATGGGGACAAGCAAGGCACTTCAACTACTTCGGCGAATTTCTTTACGGGCTTTCAATGGCCTTCATATTTGGGTACTTGGGCAACTTCTGGTCTTGGACATACGTTATATTCATCTCAGCGTTCTTCATCCCGCGCCAGTTTGATGACGAAAAGCGCTGCACTGAAAAGTATGGCGAAGAAAAATGGGCCGAGTATAAAAAGAGAGTCCCGTATCGAATTGTTCCTGGAGTTTACTAAAGCTCCTACCTTGCAAAATAAGTACTGCTTAGGAGATTTTGTATGTTTGATGCGCTCGGCATAGAGCATTTAGTTGAGCTAACTGCAGGTGAAGCTGTTTTAGGTTTCCTTACGCCTTTGTTCGTCTGCATTGCTTTTTTGATATTGCATTTAATCCTGCCTGCAAGGCGTGTTACTGGCTATGTCATCGACGCAGAATCAGGCCAACCCCGCACTTACCGGCTCAACGGTTTGTTGGTGTTTGCGGTGGCCCAAGTGCTGTGGTGGTCTGAGATTACTGGAATGGGGCGTGACTGGTTTTACCGCTCATCCCTTTACGCTGTGGCAGGAGGTACAGTACTGGCGATCATCGCAACTCTTATTGCGGTGTTCAGTCAACCTCCCGGTGATGAGAAAAACAAGTTTCTGGCTTTCTGGTTTGGACGTGTCCAAGAAATGCAGTTCTTCAACAACAAAGTTGATCTCAAAATGTACTCCTACATCGTCGGCGGGTCGATGCTCTCGCTAAATGCCTTCTCGGGAGCGGTCTGGCATTACGAAACTTTTGATGCTGTAAACACTGTGAACATAGGAGCGTTTTTCTTTGCGGCATTTTTCACTGCTTACGTGCTTGACTATTTCGCGTTTGAGCAAGTGCAGCTATACACGTTTGACATCATCTATGAGCGTATCGGATTTAAGGTATTCTGGGGGTTCTTCATTTTCTACGGCTGGTTGTTTATAGTCCCGATGTGGGGCATGGCCGCACACCCAGATCCAGGCCATGTCAGCAGCTGGCAGTCTCTGTTGTTGATAGGCACCTCAGTGTTGTTCATCGCTAGCTGGGTATTCGGACGTGGTTCCAACCTGCAAAAATACACGTTTAAGCGGTCGCCTGAACGTTTATTTTTTGGCATCAAACCAGAAACTATCCAAGCTGGTGAACGTAAAATCCTTTGCAACGGCTTCTGGGGGCTAGCACGGCATCCCAATTACTTAGCCGAATGGGGCTATGGCCTTTCCTTGTCTTTGGTGTGGGGTCATTTTGGAAACTTATGGGCTTGGATGTACCTGGTTTATTTGGTTCCGTTTTTCATCTACCGTCAGATAGACGACGATAAAAACTGTGCTAAAAAATATGGAGAAAAATGGGGTGAATATCAAAAACGAGTCCCCTACCGTATTGTCCCTGGCATCTACTAAAACCTCTAGCACTGAGCATCTATATCATCGGGATTACAATTTAGCTAACTTGTGAGTTTTCGTTAAGCAACGGTTCTAGTACTAGGCTGTCAGCTATGCGCCGATGGATTGCTTACTTAATCGCCTCGCTTCTAGGTATCACAGTTATTGCAGCCTGCGGTAACGATAACGACTCCACAGAAGCTACCGACACACCTACTGCCACCGCAGTAGTAACTACACCTACCCTAGTTGCCACACCTGTGCCCACACCCGCACAACAACCCCCGGCAGCGGTATTGGCCACGCCCACCTCTGCTGCTGCATTACCCTCCGACTCTGACACACAATCAACTGAAGACACGATACTCTTAGATGTACCTGAGCCAGCAGACCTGAGCCAACCTGCCTTTGATAGTAGCGACAAGCTAACCACTCTCGGTCTCGGAGCAATGAAGTTTGGCATGACCCCTGAGGATGCTGCCGAAGCTATTGAAACAGTATGGACTGGCACCCCCGAAGCCGACACTGAAAGCTGCTTTTTGCTAGCCCCCGCAAATGGGCCCAACGGTGTGGTGGTTACCGTATATAACGGTCGCATTGAACGCGTGGACATCACCAACCCAACAATTTCCACACGCTCTGGCGCTGCGGTGGGTAGCACCGAAACTCAACTTGTGGAACTGTTTGGCGATAAACTGCAAACAACCCCCTACACCGATGGCAGCGGCAACACTATCGAGTTTGTGCCAGTTGATGAATCCGACCGTGACTACCGGGTTACCTTTGAAACCAATGGTTCAACGGTCACCTCACTGCGTGCAGGCAGACTACCAGCTGTGCAGCCCACCAACCCATGCGGCTAAGAACTAGTTATGCTAGTTCTTAGAGCATTAGGCGATGATAACGACCATCCGCCCCTAACCTGTTAGTCATCATAAGGCTCGGGCATTAGCACAAACTCAGGGTAAGCCTCTATACCTAGCTCCCCTGCGTCTTGACCCATGCGCTCTACATCTTCTGATACCCGCAAACCCATTGTAATATCAATCAACTTCCATGCCAGATACGAAACCACAAACACAAAAGCACCCACAGAAACAACGCCAAGAAGTTGAATATGGAAACGCCCGCCTGCGGCAATGGTCACTGCTAGAGTGCCCCAGATTCCACTCAAAAGGTGAGCTGGAATAGCTCCCACCACATCATCAATTTTCATAACCTCCATCAACTTGAGCCCCATAGTGCAGACCACACCACCAACTGCACCAATCAATATGGCCCACTGATGATCTACCATTGTAGGTCCAGCAGTAATAGCTACAAGACCAGCTATAGCTCCATTAAGTCCAGCAAAAAGATCGATACGCCCTAATATCTGCCGGGAAATGGCCAGTGCTGCTACTACGCCTGCAGCAGCCGCCAAGTTTGTGTTCACCAACACATTGGTCATAGCTATAGCGTCTTTAGGAGTACCTAGCGCTAGTTGTGATCCTCCGTTAAACCCGAACCAGCCAAACCACAAAATAAACACACCCAGCGTTACCACTAACACATTAGACGGTGGAGTGCTTCGAACGCTGCCATCTGGCTTAAACTTCCCCAAACGTGGACCAACCACCAGCACTCCAGCTAAAGCAGCCCAACCGCCCGTGCCATGCACAATGGTGGACCCAGCAAAATCGCTAAAACCCTCTTGAGCCAACCAACCGCCACCCCATGTCCAAGCACCCACAATTGGGTAAATGAACGCAGTCAACACCAAAGTAAAGGCAAAGAAAGCTCCCATTTTGATGCGCTCAGCTATGGCACCTGACACGATGGAAGCTGCAGTTGCCACAAACACCATTTGGAAGAACCAATCCGACATAGTGGCATAGCCGAGGTCTAAAACACTGCCTAGCACGGAATCATCGCCATCTAGCAATGCTTCTTCCAAGCCTGAGGTTGCATAGAAAAATTTAAAAGAACCAATAATGTCGCCTACATCTACATACATCAGGTTGTACCCAATAACGTAAAACGCCAAACCTGCAATGGAGTAGATGCCGATGTTCTTCAAGCAGATCATGGAAGCATTCTTGGTGCGAACAGCACCTGATTCCAACATAGTGAAACCAGCGCACATCCACATCACCAATGCACCCCAAATCAAAAACGCAAAGGTGTTAAAAATAAACTGACTGGAAAGCTCAGGCATCAATTTCCTCCGCAGCAAAGCTCATAGCAATGCTTACTTTGTGTTTATTAAACTTTTTGTACTGTAGTTGAATTGTTGTGCTTAGGTCAGGATTTTGGTTTGTTTCTGCTTCTTTATGGTTTATAGTGGGGTTCTTTTTGTAGATAGCTGTGGTACAACAAGCCTCTTCTACTAAAGTCCCCGCGTTCACTGTGCTGCTATCTGATAGCGAAGATCGGTTAGCAAAACTGCAGCAGTTATTGCCGCCGTTTCAGAACGCAAAACCGAATCGCTTAAACGAACAGATGGCAGCTTTGCACGCTCAGCATCAGACCAGCCTCCTTCAGGGCCAATCAACAAGGTTGTTTTACTTAACGATGCTGCTTGACCACCGATGTCGCATAAAGCACTTTCAGACCCAGCAGCTACATCTGCAAAATCGGTTACTTGAGATACTTCGGGTATGCGTACTTGGCGACTTTGCATGGCAGCCTCGCGTGCTACGCGCCGTAAACGTGCAATGTTACGAGCTGCCCGGTCTGGCGACCACCGCACCACGCTCCGGCTGGTATGAAAAGGCACAATTTTGTCTACACCTAACTCGGTTAGTTTTTGTGTAACCATCTCAGGCCGCCCACCCTTGATAAGCGCAAACCCAATAGTAAGCTGAGGCATCGCAGCTTCTACAAACACCACCTCACCAGCAGGCTCCACAACACCGGTAGCACCAGTACTCACACGACACAGCCGCCAGCAACCCTGCCCATCTGCTGCAGTAAACGAATCACCGGGGCGCAACCGCAGCGCACTAGTTAGATGATGCCAATCATCTGCGCTCAACTCTAAACGTTCCAAATCGTCTACAAAGACGTGAGGGCCGTCACTTCCGTTTGGTTTCACGTTGTCGCTTCCGGCGAGCCTCCCTGCGGCGCTTGTTTGAGGCGGCTGCTACTTCTTCGCCTCGTAACTCTGCAAGCTCACGAAGCAGCTCGATCTGTTCATCATTTAGACCTGTTGGGGTGTCCACCACAGCTTGAACCAACATGTCGCCACGGCCCCGGCCCTGCAAACGTGGCACACCGTGGCTCTTAAGCTGAAAAATGTGTCCGCTTTGTGTACCAGCGGGCACATTTATCTCCTCGGTACTGTCTAAAGTCTCATATTTCACCGTAAAACCGAGGGCTGCTTGGGTCATGGTGAGTTGCAACTCGCCCAACAAATGATCACCTTCACGCTCAAACCGAGAATGAGGCCGCACCTCAATATGTGCATACAAATCACCATAAGGGCCTCCCCGAGGGCCTGCTGCACCCCGACCAGCAACACGCAAAGTTGATCCATGGCTAACACCAGCAGGCACTGTAACAGTGTAATCGCGATTAGTGACGATGCGACCATCACCGCCACACACACGACACGGATTAGCGATTACTTGCCCCGAACCTGAACAAGTCTCACAAACAGTGCGGGTAACCATCTGCCCTAAGATGGATTGACGTACCCGCTGCAGCTGACCTGAACCTCCACAAGCAGTACACGTAACTGGAGCAGCACCATCCGCTGAGCCACTGGCATCACACGACTCACACGAAACCGCCGTACGCACGTTCACCTCAGTATCTGCACCCAAAACCGCCTCGGTGAAGTCTAAAGTAAGCACTGCTTCCACATCAGCGCCTCGCTGCGGCCCCGACCTAGTGCGTCCTTGCCCGCCAAAAGGGCTTGTGCCAAACGGGCTGTTGCCACCAAAAAAAGCATCAAAAACGTCACCCAGGTTCATACCTTCAAAAGGATCGCCCCCTCCTGTAGTACCAGGAGCGCTGCCAAAACGGTCGTAATGTGCCCTTTTTTGAGGGTCGCTTAGCGTTTCGTAAGCAAGCGCTATCTCTTTGAAACGAGCTTCGGCCTCAGCGTTATTGGGATTAGCATCAGGATGATACTGGCGAGCTAGCTTGCGAAAAGCCTTCTTTAAATCATCGTCGGTGGCATCTGGGCTCACACCCAGCAAGTCATAAAAATCTGCAGCCATTAGTTGAGTTCAAACATCAGTTAAAAAGAGGACAAACGATTTCCAAGATTACGGCTTACCACTGCTACCGCAGCTAAGGCTTGAGGATAATTCATACGGGTCGGGCCTAACACCCCTATAGAGCCTACCGCCTGGCCGTCCACCTCATAAGGTGCCACAATCAAAGAACACTCCGCCAAAGGAGCCACACCCGTTTCTGTGCCTATAGCCACATTCAAACCTCGATCCAAAATATCTTTCACTAAGGTCACAACCACCAACTGCTTTTCTAGTATTCCCAAAACCGACCGTACAGTATCAGCGGCATCAAACAAGCTAGCTACGCTGGCTGTACCGCCTACATAAAGTTGATCTTGAGCACCGTCTAAATTGGCTAAAACATCTAGCACTTTGGCAGCAAAAGGTGTGAGACAAGAATCTGTTATACCACCGCTCAACTCCACAGCCGACCTTCCACTCAACACATCGGTAAGCACTTGCGCAGCCCGCGCTAACTCAACACAATCGGGTGGCGTTTCCATCTCTATAGTGCGCTTATCTACCGAGCCGTTGTCATACACCACCAAAACCAAAACAAGATGCTCCGAGAGGTCTACCAAACTAACCGAGCGAATCTTGGCGCTGCCATGCTCTGGTGCAACCACGAGGGCGGCATAGGCGGTTAGATCAGCTAAAAGAGCACTAGTATCGGCCAACATTTGCTCTAACTCATTGCAAGAAGTGTGGAAGAACTCTTTCACCTGCTGGTGTTTATTGCGCCCCAATTTCACTGAAGCATCCTTTGCCGAGCCATCAGTGAGAGAGTTCACAAAGTGGCGATAACCTTTCTCAGTAGGTATGCGACCCGCACTAGTGTGAGGTTGATGCAAATAGCCAGCCTGTTCTAAAGCCAGCATTTCATTGCGGACAGTAGCTGAAGATACCTGAAGGTCGGCTATCTCCGAAACATGGCTAGATCCAACAGGCTGCGTGGTAGAAATGTAGCCTTCCACTACAGCTCGCAGCACCGCCGCTTTGCGGGCAGACAGCGTCTCGGTTTGGACGGTCATTGCATCATTTTACTAATCATCCAAACGCAAGGCGGCAATAAAAGCTTCTTGGGGCACATCCACCCGCCCTATAGCTTTCATCTTTTTCTTGCCAGCTTTTTGGTTCTCCAACAATTTACGTTTGCGGGTGATGTCCCCTCCATAAAGTTTGGCAGTGACATCCTTGCGGAATGCCTTGACCGTTTCGCGGGCAATAATTTTGCCGCCAATAGCCGCCTGTATTGGCACATCAAACTGCTGGCGCGGAATTAACTCGCGAAGTTTGCTGGTCATACGGCGGCCATAGCTATAAGCATCACTACGATGCACAATTGAACTAAACGCATCCACAGGAGCGTGTTGCAATAAAATATCTACTTTAGTGAGATCGGAAGTGACATAGCCATCGGGTTCATAATCCAAACTGGCATAGCCCTGAGTGCGACTTTTGAGTTGATCAAAAAAGTCCACCACTACCTCTGCTAACGGGAGGCGGTAACCCAACTCCACCCTCTCAGGCGAGAGGTACTCCATCTTGCGCATCTCCCCACGCCGGGCTTGACATAACTCCATCAAAGTGCCGGTATAAGTTGCAGGAGCAATAATGGTAGCCAACAGCATTGGTTCGCGAATTGCCTGCACCTCAGATGCGGGAGGCATCGCAGAGGGATTATCCACCTCTATCTCTTGACCGTTAGAAAGTTCTACTAAATAAGCCACCGAAGGCGCAGTAGATATAAGACTCAAGCCAAACTCTCTCTCAAGACGCTCACGCACGATCTCCATATGCAACAAACCCAAAAAACCACAGCGGAAACCAAAACCTAAAGCCCCAGAGGACTCAGGCTGATAATTGAAACTAGAGTCGTTTACCCGCAAGCGCTCTAAAGAATCGCGTAGCGCAGCGAACTCATCTCCATCTACGGGATACAGCCCACAGAACACCATGGACTTAGGCTCTTGATAGCCAGCTAATGCTTCGGCTGCACCGTTGCGAACGGTGGTAACTGTTTCACCAGAGCGGGCTTGCGCCACGTTCTTCATCCCCGCAATGAGGTAACCCACCTCACCTGGGCCAAGCTCAGCGATTTGGGTAGGGTCGGGAAGCCACACCCCAACCTCATCGGCTTCCCGCTCGCTACGGGCCTGCATAAAGCGGATTTTCTCACCTGCAGACAACCTGCCGTTCATCACCCGCACCGAACTAACCACGCCTCGATACTGATCAAAATGAGAATCAAAGATCAATGCTTGCAGCGGCGCGTTAGGGTCACCTTGCGGTGCGGGAGTGCGTTCTAACACAGCATTTAACAACTCTGGCACCCCGCTGCCAGTTTTAGCGCTGATATGCAACACATCTGCGGTGGCCACGCCTAGCACTTGCTCGATTTCTTGTGTACGGCGCTCAGGTTCAGCTGCAGGCAGGTCAATTTTGTTAAGCGCAACTAGCACCTCTAAGTCATTCTCCAACGCAAGGTAGCAGTTAGCTAAAGTTTGTGCCTCAATCCCTTGAGCGGCATCTACTAGCAGTATCACCGACTCACACGCAGCTAACGAACGGCTCACCTCGTAACCAAAGTCCACATGACCTGGTGTGTCAATCAGATTAATCACATATCCCCTGTGTTCTAAACGAACGCTTTGAAGCTTGATGGTGATACCTCGCTCTCGTTCAAGATCCATGGAATCTAAAAACTGCGCGCGCATCTCACGGGGATCTACCGCCCCACAAATCTCCAGCATGCGATCGGCCAATGTGGACTTGCCGTGGTCAATGTGGGCAATAATTGAAGTGTTACGGATGTGAGAAAGTTGCATGAGCCTCTAAACACGCTACAATTTGAGTTCTGTGGCAAACATTAAGAGCCAAATAAAGCGTAATCGCCAAAACGAAAAACGCAGACTTCGTAACCGCGCAATACGCTCAGAAATTAATACCCGCACCCGCAACGCTATAGAAACAGCACAGAGGGGTGACTCTGACGAAACAGCTGAAGCAACTCGGCTAGCCATCAAACGCATCGACAAAGCTGCTGCTAAAGGCGTTTTGCATCGCAACACAGCAGCCCGCAAAAAGTCGCGCTTGCTGAAACAGCTAGCAAAAGCCCAGTAGTTATAAGCTAGCTACTGTAGCTAACCTCAATGAGCAGCGTTAACGGTTCATCTGCGTTAGCCGAGCTACCAACACTTCTAATACTGCTACGGGCGGCATAGCCGTAGCCCCTCGCAAATCTAAATCCGCTTGAGCTAACAGCTCTATAGATCGGGCGACTTTTTGTGACCCTAGCTTGCGGGACTGTTGTAAGGCTTTTTTTGCAGGAAAAGTGGAGCCTTTCAGGCCAAGCATCTCAGCGGCTTGGGTTTCGTTAGTTACCTGTGCGCCATCTAAATGCAACAGCCTACTGAAATGATTATAAAGCCCGGCTAAAACTTGCATTTCGGTACGATCCCCGGCGTTGAGCATACGCCCTAATTTGGCGATGGCATCGCCAATCTGCCCCGATTCAATAGCATCGGTTAACTCCCAGGGAGGCACCGCTCCACTTTGACCTATAAAAGGAGCTATATCATCTGCCTCTAACACGTGCTCGCTGCCTAAAGCTGCCGAAAATATTGCTAGCAGCGAGGGTAAGCGGCTGAGATCTTCTCCTAAATGACCAAGTAAAAGACGCTTGGCTCCAGGGCGCAAACGTAACCCAGCAGCTTTAACCTGTTCATCTAACCATTTAGAGCTACCGTCACGGCCTTTAGGAACACCCGCACTGAGCACCTCACCCCCTGCGCTAACGACAGCATCTACAAGCTGTTTGGGCAGTGGGTTCATCCTTTGCAAAGCCGGGCCTTTTTCCCAAACTAAAACCAAATCAGTGCTATCTAGGGGGTCTACAAGATAGGTGAGCAGCGGGTTAAGTGCTTCCTTTTTAGAAAAACGCCCTAGTTCCCGGGCTACCACCACTCGCCGAGCACTCAGAAACGGAGGGGTTTGCGCAGCATCTACCAATGGATATATCTCATACTCTTCATCTTTTAGATATGCCGCTTCTTGCAGTTCGGCCACCATGAGGCCGCGGTCGCCATCGCCTACTAGCTGCGCTACCCGCTCGCGCACCGCTTGGGACAACAGCACCTCATCGCCCCCATGTAGCAACACAACGGTAGCGCTCATGGGGTAACAAACTGCTGATATTGCAGTATCTCACTCATAAAGTCGGCTACACGACGCGTGCCCGCCACATCATGAGCACGCAAAATACGATATCCACGGGTTATTCCTAGCCCATGTGCTGCCACGGTTATCTCACGGCGATCATCTACTGTGGTGCCGCTCAGCGTGCCCAAGAAACCCTTGTTGGAAACCGATAAGAACATAGGATAGCCAAGAGCCACCAACTCGTCGCTGCGACGTAACAACTCTGCCGACATCTGCGGGGTTTTACCGAGGTCGTGCCCAACATCCAACATCACCCGCTGCGGGGCAATGCCAGCTTGAACAGCACGCTGCGCGCGCAGGCTTAAAAAACTGCTTATGTCCGCAACTAAGTCTTTGTAGACAGGCTCAGGGTCGGCCACTCTCGGGGCTAAGCGCACATGGCAGGCCACAACCGAAGCACCCGCTTGCGCTGCTTCTGCGAGATAGTTGGGATCTGCAAAACCGCTAATATCATTGCCTACTACTGCTCCAGCGGCGTAACACTCACGTGCCACCGAAGCTCGCCAAGTATCCACGGATAAAGGTATGTCGAAGCGTTGCCGCAACGCTTCGATGGCGGGCACCACCCGTTCCATCTCCTCGGCTTCGGTTACCTCAGGGCCTGGCCCAGCTTTAACCCCGCCGACATCCAAAATATCTGCCCCTTCCAACACAAGTTGATCGGCTTTAGCTAAAAACTGTTCAAAGTTCCAATACTGACCAGCGTCATAGAAAGAGTCTGGCGTGCGATTTAAAATGCCCATTACTAACGCCCGAGTGGTTACGTCGTAGCGATGTGGACCCAGCTCTAAAATCACCACTGCAACGCTACACTCTAAAGCGGTTCGGTGCCCTCTGCTAGCACATCCAAATAGCTGCTGTAGGTAAAAGTTTTTGTTTTCCATGTGCCTGTGGCCTCGTTTATGATGCCCACATCCACGAGACGCTGCACACCAGCTGCAGCCCCCGGGTATGTGAGCCCTGTGTCTTTAGCCACATCAGGAATCGTGCGAATGGGAAGCCGCATGAAGCTCTCATGAATACGCAAAGCACCCTTAGCGCTACGACCTAAAGTTGCAATGCTTTGGCGGTGGTGGACAAACATGTCTGTGAGGTTTGTGGCAGTGGTAAAAGCACCATCTGACACAACCCGCACGCCCTCCAAAAAGAAGCTCAACCACTCCTCCCACTGACCTTGATAGCGCACTTTGTTTAACAACTCATAGTAAGTGGAACAATGTTGCTTGAGATACAAACTCAAGTACAACAAAGGGTCTTGGAGTAAACCAGCCTCACAAAGCAAGAACATGATTAACAACCTCCCCAAACGACCGTTTCCATCTAGAAAAGGGTGAATTGTTTCTAACTGCACATGAGCTAAACCAACCCTGATGAGTGCTGGCAACCTATCGGATGTTTGATGCAGATAACGCTCTAGTGCTCCCATACAGTTTTGCACTTCACTAGGCGGAGGAGGCACAAAGTTGGCGGTGCCTGGCCTAGTTCCCCCAATCCAATTTTGGGTTTGCCGAAACTCTCCTGGAGCTAGGTTGCTGCCCCTACCAGATGAAAGCAGCACTGCGTGGACTTCGCGAATCAAACGATTGGACAAGGGAAAATCATCATGACGCAACCTTGCCAAGCCATGTTCCATAGCAGCTACATAGCAAGACACCTCTGCAACATCATCTTCAGGTACGCCGGGTACCCCTGCATTTTCGTGCTGGAGAAGATCGGCTAAAGAAGATTGGATACCTTCAATCTGTGAGGACAAAACCGCTTCTTTGCGGACATAGTGATACAAAAACAAGGTCTTGTCTGGGAGCAATGTAGAGATACCGTTAAGGCGACCTACAGCAAAGGTTGCGGCCTCAAGAGCTTGTAGCAAACTACCTTGTAGTTGCAGTGGGGGATCAGGTGGAAGCGGATACGGTAAAAAGCTCGCACTTGTTCGTCTCTGTATCTGCTAACGGCATAAGTGCCGGTTTGGCCTCTTAGCATGATTAAACTTTTCTTAATAGCAACTTCACTGATTAAGACTTTGGCTTTAAATCTTAATCAGATTAGTAGACCAGCGATTAGTTTGTTGCACGGATTTGGAGTTCTAGGCGGGGATCATGCGATGTGATGTCTGCTACTAGTGAGCCAACCTGTATGCGCTGTTTAGCTTGAACTGTGCTGGCACCTCCTATTTTGTGACCGGGCGGAGCCACCACTGCTCCCACCCACATACGCTCTTTCAGCGCTAATATCTGATTGCGTTGCGCGCGATTACCCCTATCGGCTACTACTAAATCCACCGACTGCACGCCAGCACTGCGTAAATCTGCTAGCAGCCTTTCTGCCGAGCGGTTGGGGCCTAACAACACTATGGTGCTGTTGTTCTGTCGCCATAGGTGAGTTTCTGATGCAAGCACCATGTGAAAAGGCGGTGTGGTAACCCGCACAACCACCGCAGGCAGCAAAAGCGCTGTTATGAGCCCAACAGCTGCTACCGCTCGCAAAACCTGGCGGTTGCTCAGCCACCAGATAACTGCGCCAACAGCAACCACTACAAGGTGTGATGCGCTTAGCTCGCCCAACCTCACTGTGGCCGCCCAACTAGCCACACCGTGGATCCAACCAATAGCCAATCCAGTCGGCCAGTGAATGAGTTGCGCTAAGGGGCCTCCTACAACGCCAGCAACCACCCCAGCCGACAAGCTCCACATCATGATCGGTCCTGCTACTGGTGCGGCTAACAAGTTTGCAGGCAAAGATGCCACCGGCACGCCCCCAAAGGTAGCAATAAGCAAAGGCGACACTGCTAGTTGAGCAGCAATGGTAACAGCCATTGCCTCCCGCAATAGGCGGGGCCCCCAAAGCCGTCCGGCTAAAGGTGCTGACCACAAAATAATACCAGCCGAAGCTGCTACTGATAAGCGAAATGCCACTGAATGAACTAACAAAGGGTCGATTAGCACCAACAGGGCTACAGCAAGGGCTAACACTCGGCGGCTAGATGTTTCACGCCCCAATAAGGTGGCAGTAGCTGCAATAGCTGCCATTACGGTAGCTCGCAGCACCGAAGGTTCAAAGCGGGTTACTACAGCAAAAAAAGCAATAACCCCTAAAGTGAGCACCCAGCGTCCTCGGAAGCCAAAACGCTGAATAAACGGACGTGCCAAGATGAGCACAAAAGCTACGTTTTGGCCGGACACTGCTAGCAAATGGGTGAGGCCAGCAGCTTGGAAATCGTCTGACACTACCGGTGATTGGTAGCGGTCATCACCGTAAGATAAGCCGGTGAAAAGGCTGTGACGGTCGGCGTCTAAAGACTGGGCGCCTGTAGAGATTGT
This sequence comes from Candidatus Poriferisocius sp., assembly GCA_965221865.1. GTDB lineage: Bacteria > Actinomycetota > Acidimicrobiia > Acidimicrobiales > Bin134 > Poriferisocius. Next base: position 1,907,156 of record OZ244918.1, on the reverse strand, counting down.
GCGGCGTAACCAGTTGGCCAAGCGATAAGGCAAAGAACCGCTGCTGTGCTGCGAAATGTGCTGTATGTTGAGGCGGTTAGCTATGTGGCGAGCAGCCTGATAGGTGGGCAAAGGCTCTATGGGGCGCACAGTGCCACCGATGGAAATGCGATCACCTGTAAGCCTGTTAGCAAGTTGACGGGCTGGCGCGCCGTAAGCCCAAGCCTCATAACGGCGCCCGTCGATTCGCACTAGCACCCTCATGCCAGCACCTATTGGCACTGGATCGGACACTAGGGTTGCTTGTTTTGTTGTGTTGGCTGTGTTAGTGGCTAATGCGCCGGGCTCAAGTGGATACAAACCAGCCCACGCTCTAGAACCTAATGCTGAGCTAGCCAGCAAAACCGCTAGCACTAAAACCCATGGCCAGCGCATAAGCACCGCTAGTACTGCCAACAAAATAGCGGGGATAAGCGGAAGTGCTGCCGACCACCAAGCACCGGCTACGCAAGCAACCGCTAAGGCCATAACTTGCTTGTCGGTCATGGCTGATTGTGCGAGCATTAAATTGTGCAAGGCCATGAAATCTTGTGTGGCAATGCCAGCATATGCGAGCGTGCATCTAAGCTCACATGGTTACCAATTCACGGATTTGCGCTAGCTTTGCGGGCCCAATCCCCGACACTGCTAGCAGCCCATCTACAGAGGTGAAACCGCCAATGCGTTCACGATGTTTAACAATGGCATTGGCGATAGCTGGCCCCACCCCAGGCAGTGTTTGTAACTGTTCGGCGGTTGCAGCGTTGATGTTGAGCGGACCTGAACGCCCTAGTTCAGCATTGTGGCTGTTATGGGTACCTCCCACAGGAGCTGGAATGACCTTTTGACCTATGCGAGGGATGTAAACCCACTGGCCGTCAAACAACACGTCGGCCAGGTTCACCCTGTCAGAATCGGCATCGCTGGTGAGCCCGCCTGCGGCTTGAACCAAATCCACCACCCGCCCTTGTCCTTGCAGCTGATACACCCCTGGCACATGTACTGCCCCAGCAATATGCACCAACAGCGGCTTAGATTCTGGCGTGCTAAAAGGCTGATCGGCAAGCGCTGTGGCACGGGGAATAATCACCTCTGCAGGAGGCGGATTAGAAGGCCCCCACATTCGATATGCCGTAAAACCAACCACAAGCAGCAACGCTGCACCCACCATGGCTAGGCGCGGTACAGTTAGGAGATGACGATAATCATCCCACAGCTCGCGTGCTCGTTCAGCAAGAATGAGGCGTGATGGTGGTTTGGGGTTGTCTTCCATTGCCGTATGCGCATATCAGCCATATGAGGCTTAGCTATTTAGCTATGTGCAGCACAAAGCATTGGCGGCCGCAGTGCATCTATAGGCAGGGCACATAGCTGGTGGCGGGGGAAGGTGCTCTAGGATAACAGCCTTGTATCTCAAATCACGCAAAACAGCCTGCAAAGTACGCTTTTCTTCTCAAGAAGTTAGCTAAAGAACATAGAATGGCCTTCATATGAAGCTTGACGGCAGAATTGGTGCGGCAGCAGCCGAAGCTGCGCCCACGGCATGGATGGATCAAGCTGTGAGCGGTGCTGTAAAGCTAGAAGCCGCTGGCTACAGCGGAGCTTGGACGGTGGAGTTAGCTCACGATCCGTTCTTACCTTTGGTGTTAGCCGCTGAGCACACTCAAACCATCGAGTTGGGTACTTCTATTGCTGTGGCTTTTGCCCGCAATCCTATGACGTTGGCCAACACGAGCTGGGACTTACAAGCTTGGTCTAAAGGCCGTTTCAACTTGGGCTTGGGCTCACAAATCAAGCCGCACATTACCAAGCGCTTTTCGATGCCATGGTCAAAGCCCGCAGCACGCATGGCCGAGATGGTGGCTGCGCTGCGGGCTATTTGGCATTCATGGGAAACTGGCGAAGCATTGTCGTTTCGAGGTGATTTTTATACCCACACGCTTATGCCTCCCATGTTCAGCCCAGGCCCTAACCCTTATGGGCAACCGCCGATCCATTTAGCAGCGGTGGGCAACTTGATGACAGAAACTGCTGGCGAGGTGGCAGATGGGTGGATTAGCCACGGCTTTACCACGCCGTCTTATCTGCGAGATGTGTCATTACCAGCGCTAGCTAGAGGTGCTGAGCGGGTTGGGCGTGATCCTAACTCTATCGAGGTATCGCTGCCGCTGTTTATTGTTACCGGCACCTGTGAGGAAACGATGGCTGCTAATGAACAGGCTATTAGACGCCAAATCGCATTTTACGGTTCTACCCCCGCGTATCGGCCTGTGCTAGAACATCATGGCTGGGGTGATGCTCAAGACGACCTCAATCGACTATCTAAACAAGGTCAGTGGTCAGAGATGACAAAGGTGGTAGACACCACCATGCTTAACACCTTTGCAGTGGTGGCCGAACCAGAAAATCTTGCAGCTGCAGTACAAGCTTGCGTGGGTGGACTTGTTGACCGCCTAACCATCAATCTTGAAGCCAACTCTGACTCTGACAACAATGAGAGTTCTTGGAACGGCATACACCAAGCCCTGCGGTCTATCCCAAACCGGTCTGCTCTATAGCGTGGTGAACTCAACCAATCTGTTGCAACTATCAGTAGAACTTACCTCACTACAGCTAACAATCAAGATCGACCAAAACAACCAATCTGTTGCGACTGCCGATAAAATTTGCCTACGCTGAAGATATGAACCGTATAACTGTAAACCCAAAACAAATGGGTGGTGCGCCCTGCATTCGGGGACTGCGAATCCCTGTCGCCACAGTAGTTAGCATGATTACTGCAGGTATGACCCCCGACGAGGTCATTGCTGAATTACCCCCCTTGAATTAGCAGACGTAGAAGCAGCACTTCGTTTTACAGCAAACACGATCTCAGACCGCGAAATTTTACTGCAGCCTACGGTGTGAAATTTCTGATCGATCAGAACCGCAGAATCGTTTTAACAACCTAGCTGTTAGTAGCCATAGAAGGCGAAGGGATTGAGGAACTGGCGTCTCCATAGCCGGTTACGGTCAACTGTAGAGAGTTCGGCTTGATCGCAAACAGACGCCCACTCGTCGTTGATGACAGTTATCTGATTGTCTACAATTTCGCGTGCTTGCACAGTTGTCAGATGAAAAACGCTGGAGTTACTAGCACACCGCGCTACTTGGCTTTGCCGTTCACCACCGGCACCAAAAGCCATAGCCTGAGCTGCTTCTTCACCCACACGCAATTGAGGACAAATGTCATAAGCAGGAGTTAAGTTGAGGTGAGTGCCATCCCAAAACGCAGCGTGATTACGGGCATGATCATCGGTGTTGCTAACCAAAATGTTGAAAACAATGCGGGCAAACATCTCCCGAAGAGTGCGATCTGGTTTAATAAACCTTGCCCGAATGTGAAAAGCAAGATCCGTATAAGTGGCATAGCGACCTGCCATGCCAGCAGCATCGTGCAACTCCAAAATGGTGAGCGCTGATACCACCATTTTTCGACTTCCTTCAGCAGTACGATCAAATCGGTTAACTAGCAAAACGTCGCGCCCTAAAACGGTTTCAAGCCTAACATCAGCAACATTTAGACCAACTCGGCGAGCCAACTCCATTGCTACAAACTCTGCTTTGACAACAGGATACGTATCGGCAGTCGAAGCGAACTTGGCAATCATCTGTTGCTTACCGTCGGTAATTACTGCTTTGGGACGTGCTCCACCCATCGAGCTACCATGAAATAAAACCCGCTCAAGTCCAGCAGATATAGGCAAGCCGTTCTCTATCAGATCGGCAACCTCAACAAGCTCAGCTAGCGACACATGCTCATGGTCACGAGAAATGTATGTAGTGGCAGATTGCTGAAAATCAATTGCCCCAAAACGATTGGAACCAGATTCCAAGAGATAGCCCAACATTGTGAGATCTGTAGGTTCCGCAGTGCGGTTATGTTCAACAACGCGTCGCCCCCATACATCGGGGGCAGCGTCTGCGATACATCCAGCAATCTCACCAGAAATCGGGGTGATTTCTTCTGCCTGAAGCGGAAGCTCAGGCAAATACAATGCCACAGCATCGGGGCGATCTAGGTAACCTCTGCCATACATAAAAGTAACAGCTGGCCCTCTATCTATAAGCTGCCCAGCTACTACCGGTTCTTTGGAGTTTGGAAGCCACACCCACACAAAAGCCTCAGTGGGGTTCATAACTTTAGACAACTATGTTAACAAGCTTAGGTGGGCGGGTGATTATCCGCTTCGGCTCGCCCCCGTCTAAAAGCGCTTGCACCCGCTCAGATGCTAGGGCCAAAGCCTCGGCGGTTTCCCCAGCAATATCGGCTGGTACTGCAATGCGATCCCGCACCTTGCCGTTCATCTGTATAACCATTGTTACCGTCTCTGCTTGGAGTTTGGCCGGGTCTGGTGTGGGCCAGCGTTGGGTGTGGATGTTATCGCCACGCCGTATTTCCCATAGCTCAGCACAAATATGTGGCACCATGGGCGCCATCACCAACAGCAACGAGTCAACAGCGAACGCAAGCGTGTCGTGATGGGGACCGCCCTCAGCTTGAACATAGCGGTACAAATCGTTGGTGAACTCCATGCAACCAGCAACAGCGGTGTTATAAGACCACCGATTCAGCTCACCGGTAATGCGATCTATGTGGCGATGAGTTGCCGCGTCTAGGGCCGTGTCAGCTTGGGTTAGCGGGCCTGAGCGAGCCGTGTTGGTTCGCTCTGTTGTACCCGCTGCCAACCTCCAAAGCCTGCCTAGAAAGCGCGCGCATCCCTCAAGGCCAAAATCTTCCCAGTCCACATCCTCGGCTGGGGGCTTCACCTGCAAGATAGCCAGTCGCAACGCGTCAGCCCCATATGAGTCGATAATCTCCTCGGGTGCCACCAGATTACCCTTTGACTTGGACATCTTACCGCCGCCCATGCGCACCATACCCTGCGTGAAAAGCCGTTGAAAGGGCTCCCGCAACTCTGCTGGCGCCACACCTAAATCAGCTAAAGCCTTAGTAAAAAAGCGCGCATACATGAGGTGCAAGATGGCGTGTTCTACCCCGCCTATGTACTGATCTACAGGTAACCAACGCTTTAGCGCCTCAGGGCTGAAGGGAAGTTCTGAGTTGTGAGGATCGACAAAGCGCAAAAAATACCAAGAAGAGTCTACAAAAGTGTCCATCGTGTCTGTTTCACGCCGGGCCGGGCTAGCGCATTTAGGACAAGTCGTGTTCAAAAAGTCTGTATCTAACAAAGGCGAACGTCCTGTAGGGGTAAAAGACACATCATCAGGTAATACCACCGGCAAATCTGCTTCAGGCACCGCCACGGGACCACACTCGTGGCAATATATAACCGGGATCGGACAACCCCAGTAACGCTGCCGAGATAACAGCCAGTCCCGCAAGCGGTAGTTAACCTTACGCTTGCCAATGCCAGTGTCTTCTAACCAAGAGATAGCTTTGGACTTGGCCTCGGTCATCTCCATACCGTTTAGCCACTCGCTATTTATGGCCGGGCCATTGCCTGTATAAGCCTTCCCGTCAAAACCTTCTGGCGGCTGCACTGTACGGATAATTGGCAAGTTATACGCAGTGGCAAAATCCCAGTCGCGCTGATCCTCACCAGGCACCGCCATAATAGCCCCAGTACCGTAAGTGGTAAGCACATAATCGGCTAAATACAACGGTATTGGTTTATCGTTGAACGGGTTAACCACCCGAGTGCCAGTATTCACCCCCCGCTTGTTGGCCGGACCACCAGTTGACAGCCGCTCAATCTCGCTGCGCTGTTGCACCTCTTGCACAAACAACTGCACCTGCTGTACACACTCTGGTGTGGTTAGCTCCAACACCCGCGGATGCTCGGGTGACATCACCGCAAAGGTCATCCCAAAGCTAGTATCTGGACGGGTGGTAAACACGGATATACCGGCAATGTCGTTACGAGGTTTGCCGTCGACATCTGCGATGGGCAAGGAAAACTCCACCCCCTCCGAACGGCCAATCCAGTTACGCTGCATAGTTTTAACACGGCTTGGCCAGTCCAATCCCTCAAGACCACTCAAAAGCTCCTCGGCGTAAGCAGTAATGCGGTAAAACCACTGCTCTAACTCCCGCTGCTGCGCTAGACTGTTGCAACGCTCACAAGTGCCATCGTCAAGCACCTGTTCGTTAGCTAAAACCGTTTGACATCCCGGACACCAATTCACCGGTGCGGTATCTCGGTACACCAAACCAGCCTCATAGAACTTCAAAAAAATCCATTGAGTAAAACGGATGTAATCAGGGTCGTGGCTGCTAATAGTACGGCGCCAGTCGTATACCGCCCCAATACGGCGCAGCGAAGATGACAACAACTTTATGTTGGTATCAGTATGTACCCGAGGGTGTGTGCCGGTTTTGATGGCAGCGTTTTCTGCTGGCAAGCCGAAGCTATCAAACCCGATGGGCGAAAGCACCCCGTCTCCGCACATTGTGCGATAGCGCACCAACAAATCGCCAAACGTGTAGTTGCGAACATGGCCGATGTGTGCGGGGCCGCTGGGATACGGGTACATAGACAACACGTAGTAGGGCGGGCGCGGGTCGTCGTTATCTATTTCGTAGGTAGTGTCATCCAGCCAGCGCTGCTGCCACTTCGGCTCAATAATCGCTGGATTGTAACCATTCATGATCGCTAATCTACCGACTAATCTATAAGACCTAGAAGCGAGTCTGTTAGTTTTGTGTAAGTAGGTGTACTCCATCGGTAGTTTGCTGATACTTCAAACCGACCATAACAGTCGACTTGTTGCAGCTGTGCTTCCCTGCTTTTCGTGGAGAGGTTGGCTGTAGTTACTGTGATCTGCAACGCCCTGAATGGCCGTTCCGCAAGATGCAGTATGCCTCTGAGCGGGGCATCCATTTTCTGCATCTGTTGGAATGCGGGAGAGTCTTTGCATTGCTGGACGATTCGTTTAGTTCGTAATGCTTTCCCTCACGGAGAATCACAGTTATAGGTACCAGGCTTGAAATAGTGTAAAAGCCATGAGAGGGTTTTAGGAGATAACCAGCGTTTGCCATTCTCTAGGTGTAATGCCCATAGAAGTTGTTTACCCGTGATGCGAGTTTACCGCCGATGGGTATCTGAGAAGATTGTAGTGAAGCATCCAAGTTAGGAATCGACGTCTGTGGTCGGGTTTTCGATTTGAATTCGTAGGTGTACAGGAATTCGTCGGTGAGGGTGACGTTTGATCTGATAAACTAAATCCCGCACGGGGCTGTAGCTCAGCTGGCTAGAGCGCTTGCATGGCATGCAAGAGGTCGTGGGTTCGAGTCCCATCAGCTCCACTTTTTGGCAGCAATGCTGGCCCGCAAGTCTGCAAGCAGCACTGAGAACCGGCCCACCGCTGAGAACAACTAGCATTGCCTGCTAACAAGGTTGCAATCGTTGCCGACTTCACTTTTTGCTATGGCACATGATTACTATGAAAACTGACTCTAAACTCGCATAAACCTCTAAACTACTGACTACTCAAACTGTCACTGATCTCATTTATGCTTACGGCTATGTGGTTTACAACATATGATGGCCAAGAAGTGGAAATACCAGACGCGCTCATCTCCTCTCATGCTGAAGGGCAACTAGTGCTATTCGTAGGCGCTGGGGCTTCGGTTGATTCCCCATCAGAATTACCAACATTCAAAGAGCTAACCGAACAGCTTTATAAAAAAGCCAAGAGCGCCTACCTCAAGATCAAACAGCGCTTGACAAGGTTCTTGGCAAACTAGAAAGTAAGGGTGTGGATATCCACCAGCGGGTCAAAAACATCATCGGCAATTCGAAGTCGAGTCCCAACTGCCTACACAAAATAATAGCAAAGTGGGCCGCAGCCAAACAACCCCGAATCGTGACCACTAACCACGATCATCACTTGTCTACTTACCGTAACAATTACTACGAGGGTGGCATCTGCTTACCGCCCACCGCATCGCTGCCTCAAATGGCGATTCCGAACGGGAGCGGATCAGGCTCAGCCTTACCAGAAGCGCTATTGAAGACCACGAACAAGATAAAGCCTCTCGATATATGGGCATAGAGCTTGCGATCAGCATGGCAAGAGACACATTGGAAGTACTACTTGAACAACATCCAGAGCTGGTAAGACATTACCTGCGCTTCTGGGAGAAGTCGCAAATGCCCTTGCTCCAGGGCTTAGTTGTAGTGTCCGTAGGGGTTGTTTACGCGTGATGCGGGTGTGCCGCCGATGGCGGTGTGGTGTTGGTGGGGGTTGTGGTGGTGTGTCCATGTTTGGAGTCGATGTTTGTGGTCGGGTTGTCGTTTTGAGTTTGTAGTTGTGTAGGAATTCGTCGGTGAGGGTACGGTTGAACCGTTCAGTGTTTGGGGTTGGTTTGGGGTTGGTAGGGTTTGGTGAAAGATTTTACCTACTTTTTTGATGTCCAATATGTATCAGACCACCAGGTTCAGCTCGTTCATAGCGGCGTATCACCTTACCAGTAGACCGGTCTAACCCTGACAGGCATCTCAAACCGTTACGCACCAAAACACGGTGAACTGTAGACGCTCACATTTTCAGTCGGACTGCTATACGAACAGGCCCCCAACGCTTCCAACAACACAACTCACACACCCTAACCTCAGTCGCAGTACTGATACGCCTCGGTGACCGGTGAGGCTTTGACAACCGATCCACCAAACCAGCGTCACCGTGTTCACAAAAACGGTGCCACCACTTAGCCACCATAACCCGCGAAACACCCATCTACGCAACCACATAAACTTGAAGCATCCCAACTTGAATCCGCGCAACAACGGCAAGTTCTAGTGGTGGTTGTGACATGGTTGGGTTGTGTGTGGTTTGGGTTGTGTTTAGGTTGTGGGGTTGTTGTCTTGGTGAGCGGGGTTCGCAGAAGTAAACTTTGATATCTACGGTTTGTTCTATGTCTTTCTACCGGGTTATTTCTTTGCGGTGGTCTCAGGTGAGGATGCACATCATATGTGATGGTTTTTCGGGCTAGTGCTTGGGTGACAGCTTTAGCGGTGTTAGCAGCATAGTAACCGTGTCTGGTAAAGCTGCTAACAAGGTGTGGCGGTTAAACCGTTCAACTAAGGTAACCATCACGGTTTGATTGTTTTTGCTGATAACCAGATCGCCTTGCTAATGGTCAGGCTCTTGACGGTTATCAACTTCACAACGGACGGTCACATACACGACGCCAACCACCTAAAACCAAACGTTTAACCTGCGAACAGCAGCTAAGCGGTTTACACCGCCGCCGAACATGAGGTAGCAAAGCCCAACTGTTTGGTGGCAAACCACTGCTATTAGACACGTCGTAACAAGCCTGGTAAAACGTTTCAACACAAATCCGATAACCCAAACAACGTAACTCCGCTGAAATAACGTGAAACAATAAACGCTCACCAAACCGATCTGCCACCTACTAGCCAAGCACACCATCTACAACCAACCCACGCAACCCCGACCGCAACGCTTACATATCAACTTCATTTTGAACGGTTTGCGCGCAACACACACCCTGAACGCAACGTTTCTTTTCCCGCCACACCGTTACCCGGTTCCTACCCAAACGCTTCCCAATCGCAGCATCACTAAAACCCTGCTGTAACAACACCCCAAGCCGTGCGCGTTCGCACACACCCAAACGCTATGCCATAACAAAACCCTCCACCAGTAGGCCGCAGATACATCAAACCGACCACTACGGCCGATCCGCCGCGACCACCGATGAAGCTCACCCGCTGACGTCTAATAATGCAACCAATCGCATGGCATAACTGGCTTGGCTGGTCTCGCACCAGAAGCCGCTAAACACTGGGGAATTGCTGATGTATTTTATATGTATTGGGTTTGTATTCTGTGATTCTTTTATGAAATGTAAGCTGAAATGTAAGCATCGTTTTGCTTGACTGTTGAGCAATCTTAAGTTGTATGTTGTTTATGTTGTTTATGTTCAATTTATGTCAATAATTTCTTATTTTTTTACTTATTTTTTATTATTTTTAGTTGTTATTGTCACTATAGCGGGTATGCTTGTATGTATGGAGTTTATGGTAGATGAGCAGGTGCGAAGTTCTGCTGAACCGGTTGATAATGTGCCGGTAAATACTCAGGCGGTTGATGCGATGTGGCCTGAGATGGTAGTTGATGTGGCTGGTTTGTCGTTGGTGGAGTTGCGGGATCGGTTGGGGTTGATTAAACGATCTGAAGCCCGGTTGGCTGCGATGAAAACATCTGTATTGGCTGAGTATTCTCGCCGTGCTGGGGAGGGTTCGGCTCGCCGAGTGGTACTAGAAGAGTTGCAAGCGTCTAGCCAACAAGCTCGCCGTGAGGTGGAAACAGTGTCACAGTTTGCTGCGGTGCCTGCGACTCTGGATGCTTTGGGTGCTGGCGAGATTCCTGCGGCTCATGGTAAACAAATCGCTAAAGCCGCATCGCAAGGCCCGGTTGATGAAACAGTGTTAGTTGAAGCAGCACGCACCCAAGATTTCGGTGTGTTCTGTAAAACAGTACGCGAGCATCAACATCAACAATCAGGCGATGACGGTAAGTCTTTACTGGAAAAACAACGTGAACGCAGAACTTTGAGTTTCTTCACCTCACCTGATGACGGAATGTTCATTTTGAATGGCCGGTTTGACCCAATAGCAGGCAACAAAATAGAAGCCGCCCTAGCAGCCGAAGCACGACGCATACGCAACAAAAACACCGCAGAAAACCCTAAAAACCTAACCGGGTTCGATCAAACACTAGCAGACGCCCTAGAAAACCTAATGTCCACTCAAGGTGACACATCTAAACCGCAGCGGTCCACGTTGATTTTGACAGCAGACTGGGACATCCTAAAACAAAAAATGGCTAACACCCGTCTGGTTGACGGCACCCAAATACCAATATCAGAAGCACTCAAACTAGCCTGTAACGCAGACATTTACCTGCTGTGTTTAACACTAAAACCCAACAACTTTGGTTAGGACGTAAACACCGCTCAGCTACCGAAGCACAACGCGCAGCACTCATCGTACGCGACAAACACTGCATAGGCTGCGGACGCACACCCACATGGTGCCACACACATCACATCCACGAATGGGCCAAAGAAGGACCCACCGACATAAACAACCTCGTTCTAGTATGCACCCCATGCCACCACAACATCCACGACCATGGCTGGACAGTCCACCAAAACCCACAAGGCAAATACGAACTCAGACCACCACCCAAACCCCACGCTAGCTTGCATGCTTGGCAACCCCGGCAAAACAAACCCAAAAAACCAGCAAAACACTCCAACCCTTTCCCAAACACCCAAACCACTCACTCTAAAAACCTAACCAACCAGCAAACAGTGCTACTCAACTAACTAGTACTGCAACTAGCCGATTTGTGCAGGATTTGGATTTGTTCCAAGATTGCAGGCTATGGATGAGCCACTGCCCAGTGTGCAACAGACATGCACACCCCGCGAGGAGGTACTGCGGGGCGGGCTGGTCGATAAGCACTTTGCCGCTCAGCTTGATCAAGTAGTAGCCAACGCGCCCGATTATCACGACTACGCCGACGCCGATTCGTTCTTCAAAATCACCCACCCCACCCGCGGCCTCAAAGACCTTCTGGCCGGCACATTCGCCCGCCTATCGCACAATGCAGCCGCCGCAGCTAACGCCGAACACGCAGTGTACCGCTACGAGACCAGCTTCGGTGGCGGCAAGACCCACGGCCTGATCGCTCTGTGGCACTTGGCCAGCGGTGCCCGGCCACCGAACCTTGAAGAGTTCATAGACCCCGCCCTACTCCCCTCACAATGCTCCGCAGCCGCAGTGGTGGGCGACAGCCTTGACCCTGTGAACGGCCTTACTACTGACGGTATCACCACCTACACCTTGTGGGGTGAGATCGGCCGGCAACTTGGCCCCAAAGCGTGGGCTCTCGTGCAAGCCAGCGACGCAGCCCGCACCGCCCCGGGCAAGCAGGTATGGCTTGATATGTTCGACACAACCCCCACTGTGATCATCATCGACGAGATTGCTCAGTACCTGCGTCAACTTGCCTCCTCAGCCCTACCAGAAATCAACCAGCTTGCCAAAGCCACTGTTGCTGGCCTGAAGGTGCTGTTTGAAGCTGCCACTGCCGCTGCGGCTGTGCGGGTCATCGTCACCTTGGCCACAGGCACCGCTGCGTTCGGTAAAGAAACCGATGAGATTGGTCAAGCGCTGCGCGACGTAGCCGCCGAGCAGCTCATAAACGAGGCACACGACGTAATGGAACGACCCAAAGGCGCTATCGGTCGCCCTGCCGAAGACCATGAGATTGGCTTCATCTTGCGTCGCCGTCTATTCTCCGAAGTAGACGAGGCAGCCGCAAAACAAGCCGCCGGCGCCTATCAGGAGCTGTACCGCAAGCTAGGCGAGCGAGGCGTTAACGCCGGAGCAGCCACAGCCGACCCAGCCGCGTATGCCGAACGCTTGGCCAGCACCTATCCCTTCCATCCTGCGCTTATAGACTGCCTCGACAAGCGCATCGGCCCGATGCCGGGATTCCAACGGGCCCGCGGAGCGCTGAAAATGCTAGCCGAGGCGGTCGCCGCTCTTTGGACCTACGAGGTGAACGCCCCTACCATCAATCTGGGCGACCTGCCGCTGCACCACCATCAAGTACGGGCCTCCATCACCACCTCCATTGACCGCGCCGCTCTCGACGGCCCCGCGGTGGCCGACTTCGCCGCCCCTAACAGCCACGCCGACGAGGTAGACCAACAGCGCTGGGCTGACCAGCGCACCGCAACCCGGGCTTGTACAACAGTTTTCTGCCACAGCGTGGCTGGCGAACCGCTACCCGGCGCCGCTCTGCCCGACATCTATGCTGGCACCTGCTGGCCAGATGACAACCCCGACGTGATCGACGAAGCACTGGAAGCTACTAGTCAGCTAGCGTGGTACTTGGTGTCTGACGGCGCCACTTGGCGATTCCAAACCGCGCCCAACGCCAACCGAATCATCGCCTCGGAAATGGCCAACGTGGCCAATGCCGACATCACCGAGGAACTCGATGCCCGTATCCGCGCTCTCTTTCCTAGCGATGGCCCGGTGAAGGCCGTTCACTTCCCGTCCAACACGTCTGATGTGCCCGATGAGCAACAGCTTCGTCTAATAGTGTTCTCCCACCTCGACGTGACCACTACCTCCCGCGCTGCCCACACCCCGCCCGAAAAGGTGGCTAACATAACCAAACGATTCGGCGTCAAAGAGCAAAACCGTACCTACCGCAATGCGATAGTCGCACTGGTGGCCGACGCCGATGCCATCGAGGACATGCGTGAACGGGTTAGGTTTGAAATAGCGGCACAGCGTGTAACCGCCGATACCAAGCGTATGGCTCAATTCGACCAAGACGTAGCGAAAAACCTGCGAGGTTTAGCCGGCAAGGCCAACCTCGAGACCCGGATTGCTATTTGCGTGGCTTATCGTCACTTGTATTGGCCAGCACGCGATCCAGCCAACCAGGACCTTCGCCACCACGACCTACCAGCACGCGATCAGGGAAAAATAAAACAGGCACAGACCGCGGTGATCATCGAGGCTTTACGATCGCACGGCAAGATTACCGACACCGCTCCGGCCACCGACCGGTTAGCCACCGCGGCAGGTTTCAGCTCTAGCCATCCAGAAATCACCACCGCAAAGTTGGCAGAGGCCCCGTGGCGAGACCACGCCCAAGCCATGGTGTTGAACACTAACCTCATCACCGAAGCTATCACCACCGGGGTGCGTTTCGGGGACTGGGTATACTATGACGCTGACCAGAACCGGGCTTGGGGTCAAGACGATCCTCCTCCTCCCGTCCGCATTGACGCCAACGTGTGGCTGTACACCCACGATCGCGCCCAAGAACTAGGAGTACTGCGCCAACCGGTAACCCAAACAGCCATCCAAGCTGTGCTGGCTGACAACAGTGGCAACATAGACGGGGCCGCTTTACGTCGCGCCTTGCGTAAAGCACTAGGTGGCGAGCCGACAAAATCTGAGGTGCTCGAAACTCTAGACCGTGCCGCGCGTGCCAAAAACTGCGTGGTGTTAGTAGCTGCCCCCCCCCCCCCCCCCCCCCAGCACACAAACCAGCAACTCGCCGCTTGACCCTGAACAAATACTCAAAGCGGAGCTAGACAGCCTCCTAATCCTCACCCCAGAAAAGGCTGTTGAGGAAGGATACATCTCCAAACCAGAAGGAGTCCCCAGCGGGCCGGTTACCGTGGTGGTCGAAAGCGCTACGGTTGGCAAAGCCTTTGGCAAGATTGCTGATACCCTTAGCGACCAAGGTGGTGGGCACATAGCCGCACTCAAGGTAAGCGCTACTGCTGACACAGGCGAAGGGGCCCGCGATCTACGCGCACTAGGCTACTGCATTAGCCAGCTTCCTCGCTTCGACTGCCAGATTTCAGCCAACATCACAGTGGAATACGACGGCCTCGACGGCAGCCTCTGCGCCGACCTTGCCGGCAGCGCCAGCAAATGGCGACAGCTAGAAGATGCCCTGTTAGGTTTGGCCGACCAGGGCTCTGACGTTGGCGGCACGCTAACCCTAGAGTTCACCCCGTCAGCGCCCATAGCCTACGGAAGCCCCGACTGGGATCAGTTCCGCTCGGTGATTACCAACAACGACCCCGGTGCCATCGCGATCACCGTAACTCTGGCTGACAGCGACGATCGATGAGCGTACCCACTATGCGCGAACGCCGCTTTATCCTGCGACTGCTTCCTACTGTCACTGGGGACGGCTGGGGTTTTACTCTGGCCGAGATCGTCGGCGACTCCAAACAGCCGGTAACTCGGGTCAACCCCCTCCAAGCCGTGGGTTATCGCCGTGAGGTGGTAAACGCTGTAGTTGCCTCGGGCTATCAGCCTACTGCAGTATCGCCCCGCCGCTGCCGACCGTTCAATCTGGCTCAAGCCCCCGGCGTGCGCTTAGCCCTGACAATAACCGCCTCTGCCCCGGTGTCCCGCGCAGGAAGAAGGCAAAAGATCGCCGCTGCTGTAGGCGACCTGACCGCCGAGGAGGCTTTGTACTGGTACGCTCAGTGCAGCGGCCCGACCGGGAGGCGAGCGCTACGAGCGCTGCGCCTGCTGCTGGCCGATGACTAATACCACCCGGCCCCGTCTGCTGATTGAGGACTGGTTTCCAGTAGCTGAGCTGGGTATCGAATCGGTGCGGGAAAGCAGCCCTATTCCCGGCCAGTTCCCCAAGCTCAAAACTCTCCACGTGTGGTGGGCGCGGCGCCCCTTGGTAGCTAGCGCGGGTGCAGTGCTTGCCAGCCTGCTGCCAGCTTGGTCTTCTGAGCTGGCAGCAGCGTTTGGTGATCACGACGAACTAGCCACCCCGCAGGCATACCAACAGTGGTTTCTGTACCTTTGCGGCATCTGGGGCGACCCAGTGGAGGCTAAAAAGCTGCTTGCTGCTGCAGATGCTGCTGGTATCAAGCTCAAAGGCAACGGCTACGGCTACAAGCAGGCCTATAAGAACTCGCCAAACACAAATCACATCAAACTCTTGCACAAGGTGTTGGAACATACCTGGGGAAAGCTGCCCTCGGTTTGCGACCCCACCGCCGGGGGCGGCTCAATCCCCTATGAGGCGGTGCGTTATCGGCTGCCCACCCACGCCAATGATCTTAACCCAGTAGCCGCGGGAGTGCTGCGAGCCGGGGTAGAGCTACCCGCACGTTATGGCTTGGAACTTGAAGCTGACCTTGAACAATGGGGGAATGAGCTAATAACTCGTCTGACTACACGTCTCAAACCGTACTTTGAATTATCAAGCGCACAAGAGAGGGTGGTGGCCTACATTTTCGCCCGCACTGTGACTTGTCCTCGTACTAACAAGACAGTGCCGTTGGTGGGCGATTGGGCACTGCGGCGCGGCGACAAGCCTGTAGCAGTACGGTTGGTTACCGAGCGCGCTGGCACAGAACTAGATGAGCCCGAATTTGAGATTGCCGAGGGACGCGCTATCGACTTCGATCCCAAAAAAGAAGCCACATGGTCGCGGGGCAAAGCAGAGTCGCCTTGGGATCACCTCACCATCGACAGCGACTACATCAAGGCCGAGGCTCAGGCCGGCCGCATGGGTGAGGTGCTGTACGCGGTGGCAATTCGCACTGCTAACGAAAGAGGTTTCCGAGCCCCTACAGCGGTGGACTTAGATGCATTAGCCGCGGCTGAAGCCGAACTTGCACGGTTGCTGCCCCAATGGGAACAAGACAACATACTGCCAACCGAGACCGTGCCAGAAGGGAACAAAACGAGAGAACCTCATAACTACGGCATGCCCCGCTGGCGGGACTTCTTTACGCCGCGGCAGCTTTTAGTGCATGGCTGCTTTGTAGAGGAGTTCCGCAAGCTCATCTCCGAAGTCCGGGCTGCTATAGACGACAAAGACCGCGCTAATGCCGTACTGGCATTGTTGTCGCTTATGCAGGCAAAAGCACTCGTCTACAACACTCGCCAAAACACCTGGACTGTGAATCGAACACAAATAGCTCAAGCGTTTTCTCTGCATGCGTTCCCGTTTAGAAGCACCTTTGCAGAGTTTGAGGGTGGCACGGAGCTTTCCGAATGGACCTTCAAACAACTCACCGATGCCTACAAAGGCATCGCCGGGTTGCTCCATCCCCACCAAGCTGACCAGCAGCTACTCAACAACCAACTCCCAGAGCCCCAGGTCACCGTCACCTGCGCGAACGCGGGCAACTTAACGTCACTTGCCGACGAATCGCAAACCTTAGTGTGTATCGATCCGCCTTATTACGACAACGTCATGTATGCCGAACTTTCGGACTTCTTTTATGTGTGGGAAAAACGCACCCTGGGCGCGGTGTGGCCCGAGCTGTTTACCGAACCGCTTACCAACAAACATGATGAAGCGGTTACTAACAAAGCGCGTTTTACTCACCCGAGACGGAGTAATAAAGAAGCCAAAGAACTAGCCGACCACGACTACACCGCCAAGATGGCTGCCATCTTCTCAGAATGCCGTCGGGTGCTAACCGATAACGGGGTGCTCACGGTGATGTTCACCCACAAGCGAGCCGACGCTTGGGACTCTTTGGGCACAGCCCTCATCACCGCCGGTTTCACCATTGAAACATCTTGGCCGGTACACACCGAAAGCGAACAGTCGCTCCATCAAGCCCGCCAGAACGCAGCTAAATCCACCGTATTCATGGTGTGTCGCAAACGCAGCGAAACCCCCTCTACGCAGCAGCGGATATACCTAGACGACATTGCAAGCGACATCCGCCGGGCTGCAGGCGACGCGCTAGAAAAAGCTGCTAAACAAGGCCTCAACGGTGTTGATCTGTTGCTGTCTACCTACGGGCCAGCGCTTTCAGCATTGTCAGCGCACTGGCCAGTATATGCAGCCGAAGCCGATGAACAAGGACGCTCACGGTTGCTACGCCCCGAAGAAGCCCTAGACGTAGCCCGCGCCGAAGCCACCCGTCGCCTGCGAGCCCGACTGGTGGGCAGCGCTGCTGATTTCGACCCACTTACCGATTTTGTTCTGCTGGCTTGGGACATGTTTGGTGCCCGAGAGTTTCCATACGACGAGGCCCGCAAGCTGGCCCTTGCCACCGGTGGACTGGAAACCGCCGATTTAGAGCGTGCCAAGCTCATCACTGCCAAATCTGGCACAGTAACCATCTGCACACCCCAGCAGCGGCTACGGCGGGAAAGCGATATCCACCTGCCGGGAATGAGCCGCGACAGCCACGCATTCCCAACCCTAATCGATGCCGTTCATACCGCCTTATACATCACCGACCAAGACGGCCCGGCCGCAGCTCGGCGCTGGCTGGATGAACGAGACCTCGTCAACAACGCCCGCTTCAACGACTGTCTGCAAGCCCTGCTGAACGCTGTACCCCGCACCAAACGCTCTGGCAAATGGAACCTCTTAGAAGCCGAGTTGCTAGATACGCTGGTTACCACCTGCTTCCCCAACCTAGACATCCCGCCCGACCAACAAGAGTTCACGTCAGAACAGCTCTCCTTATCCGATGGCTGAACCCCATCAACTACCCTCAGGACGGTTTGCTGAACTCGATCTCCAAACCCGCTACAGCAGCAATAACAACCTGCTTGAAGCGTTCTATGTGCCCGTGTTGAAGCGAGCGGTGGCCTACGACCGCGTAGCGGGCTACTTCTCGTCTTCGGCGTTCGTGTCGGCTGCTGCGGGGCTAGCCCGATTTATTGATAATGAAGGCATCATCAGGCTGCTGGTAGGGGTGCAACTCACCGCTACCGACCGCGACGCCCTGCTAGGCCACACCCCCATTGATGAAGTGCTCGGGCAGCGCCTCTTGTCGCACCTCAACATGGCTGCCGATGACATCTCACAGCAACGCTGGCAGATCATCGCTTGGCTAGTGCAACAAGAGCGGCTCACCATCCGTGTAGGGGTGCCCTGCGACCCCGAGGGGATGCCGCTGAGTGCCGCGCAAGCAGGTGATCGCTACTTCCACGACAAGTTTGGGGTGCTCACCGACGGGGCCGGGGATCGGTTAGCGTTTCATGGCAGCATCAACGAATCAGCGACCGGGTGGCAAGAGAATTTCGAATCCTTCTGCGTGTACCGTTCGTGGAAGCCCGAAGTATGGCAAGACTACGGGCAACCTCTAGTAGATGACTTCAACCAGCTTTGGGACGGAAAACCCACCACCGCCAATGCCGCTGCTACTTGGCGTACAGTGCAACTACCCCAAGCCGCCCGCGACCGGCTGTTGCAACTAATACCCGAAAACTATACCCCGCCCGCTCGCGACCCCCTCGAACCCCCGCCGCTCAGCGATGACGAACGGCAAATGCTAGCCGACATCCGCGCAGCTCCCCGCACTGCTACTGGTGTTGGTTTAGCTTCGGCAAATATCGTGGCTTGGCCTCACCAAGAAGCCATCACGCGGCGCATTGTTGACACTTGGCCACGGTCGTATCTGCTGGCCGACGAGGTGGGACTGGGTAAGACTATTGAAACTGGGCTAGTGCTGCGTGAGCTGCTGTTATCGGAGCAAGTTAAAACTGCGCTGTTGTTAGTGCCGGCATCGGTGCTCATCCAGTGGCAAGAGGAACTAGCCGAAAAGTTTCTGTTGGACGTACACCGTCTTGATGGGAGCGAGCTGATTAGCGCCGATGGTATCCGCAAACCGCTGACTACAAGTAGCAACCCGTGGCGAGCCGCACCAGTCTTGTTAGCATCATCGCATCTCGCCCGGCGTCGCCAACAGCGCCCTAGCCTGTTAGAAGGTAAAGGCTGGGATTTAGTGTTTGTAGACGAAACTCATCACGCCCGCCGTCAAGGTTCTAAGCCTAACGCTACTCCTAATCAGCTCTTGGCCACGCTGCTAGCACTCAAAAAGCACGGGCTTTGGCAGGCGCTGTTGCTGGCCTCGGCTACTCCCATGCAGCTTCACACCCATGACCTCTGGGACTTGCTGGACTTGTTTGGGTTGCCCCCCGAATGGAATAGCAGCGCCGAAGCCATGCAGCATTACTACGAGCAGATGCAGCTACCCCTTAGCGAACGCGACTGGCCGTTTCTTAAGCAAATGCTGGCTGGTCATTTCACTACAACCCAACCCGATGCTGCTACGGCACGCGCACTACAAGCCGACCTCGGGGCAGTGCAGGCAAAACGCATTACAGACTTCCACAAGCATCCTAGTGCTGAGGCCGCCCGCCGCGCCGAGGCCACAACAAAACCGCATTGGGATCGGTGGCTGCGGGCTAATACCCCTGTGCAAGATCGGGTGTTTCGCACTACGCGGACCACGCTGCGGGCCTACCGCGACCAAGGGATGCTCCCCGCTGGCACCGTTATACCCGATCGGGTGGTGACGGACGAGTTCTGCGGCCTAGGCGCCGCTCACAACCTCTACAACCGCATTGAGGGCTACATCAAACGCCACTACGACGCTTACCTCCAAGCCGACAGTAAACACAAACCTCTCGGTTTCATTATGACCATCTACCGCCGACGGCTTACCTCTAGCTTTCATGCCATCAGATGCTCGCTAGCCCGACGCAAAGATGTGCTTGCCGGTCGCCTAGCAACTACAGAGCTGCTTGATACCGATGACGAGGCCGCTATGGAATCTGCCGACTGGGACGAAGACCTCGAGCACCCAACAGAAACTGCTGCCCAAGACCTAGAAGCGGAGCTAGCAGAGCTTGACCGCTTCATTGCCAGCCTAGATGCTTTGCCACCTGATGAACCTAAAATGGAACTGCTGCACAAGTTGCTGGAACAAAGTTTTACGGCGGGACATCGCACCGTGGTGGTGTTCACCCAATACGCCGACACTCTTCGCTACGTGCGCGAGCGTCTCGCCCAGACCTATGGTGACCAGATCGTGTGCTATTACGGTGGTAAAGGAGAGCGTTGGTCACCCGAGAGCGGTCAGTGGACATTAGTTCCCAAAGAAGAAGTTAAAGAGCTGTTCCGTAAAGGCGACAAGGTGCGGATCATGCTGGGTACCGATTCCATGTCGGAAGGGCTCAACCTGCAAACCTGCGCTCGGGTGATCAACTTCGATCTGCCGTGGAACTTTATGCGGGTAGAGCAGCGCATCGGCCGGGTGGACCGCATCGGCGGCCTGCCAAAGGTGGAGGTTACCAACCTGTTCTACTCCGGCACCGTAGAAGACGACATCTACCATCGCATACGCGACCGGCTGGGGTGGTTCACCAATGTGGTGGGCAACGCCCAGCCCGTGCTTGCCGCCACCGAGTCGGTGTTTGAACAGGCTGCAATGGGCCAAATCGATCCTGCTAAAGCAGCCGCTGAGCTGATTGCCGCCGCTAGCCAGCTAGAACAAGCACCGGTCAAGCTGGCAGACCTCGATGCCGTACCCGAGTACGAAACCGAACTGCAACCGGCTATGACCCTCAAAGACCTACAAGACGCCCTGCTTGGTATTCGCTGGTGCCGCGACCGTCTCAAACCCCACCCTAACTACGACGATGCATGGCTTTTGACCCTAGATAGCACCTCGCCCCATGCCGTAACCTTCAATCCCGCCCGCAGCCAAGACACCCCAAACATTTCCCTGCTCACCTGGGGCAGCCCGCTGCTGGACCGGTTCCTAAACAGCCCTTGAAAGAACTTACCCAGTTCTTAACAGTCAGCTACAGCTACTAGCGCTGCACATATCTCGTAGCGGCAATGTTGAATAGAACCCATATATCTGACTTTTCAAGGTTTTACAGAAAACGCGCGCGTTCTATCGGGGCCATAGCGGTAAACAAGAAAATCAGCATCTAAAGCAAATGCATGTGCGATGGCTAAACGCTCCATCAACGCTCAAAGTCTCTCAGAGGCCCTTAGCGGCGAACTGCTTGTCAATAGCCTCACTAATGAGGATCTGCTTAGAATCGGGCGATCTTTGAACCACCACCGTTGAACAACCCAAAAATCACCGCAGGATCAACCCCTCTTTCAGCTTGCTGAAGATCGCTCGCTATCAACCGCCGAATGTACGCCGATAACGAGATACCTTCATTAGCAGCCTTGCGCTTAGCCTCAGCGTGGTGGTGATCCGAGATGATAACCATAGTTCGCATCAAATCAGTATAGCATAAAAGACATAGCATAATATATGCCAACAACAAAGCCGAACAGTACAACCGCACCCTCACACCTCGACCAGTTCCAAACACAACACCACCTACAACACGATCAACAAACCACCAAGTAGTCTTACTCAGCTGACCCTAAATGTACTGCCCACTATAAAACGCTAGCTAGGGCGGTAGGATGTGAGCGTGAGCGAGGCTAACCCACCAGAGGAGTTCAACCCGTTCAAAGGCATGCCCATTTTTGGAGATCTAGGCAAACTGTTTGCTCAGCAAGCCTCCTCTATGTGGGACACTGCCCGTCAAATCGCCGTTGCATTAGCAACCGAAGGTAACCCAGAATCAAACGTAGAACCCGCCGACCGCATCGCTATCGAAGAACTCGCACGAGTAGCTGAACTGCAAGTTTCTAACATCACAGGTCTTTCCACCACACAACAAGGCCAAGCCGCAACCGTCGTAGCTAGCACACGCAGCTCGTGGATATCGGCAACCCTAGACGCCTACCAACCCCTACTTGAGCCCATTGCTGGCGCCGCATACAAATCTGATACCCCAAACGACAGCTCCCAAGATATAGGCGACTCCACTGGAGCTATGATCAGCCAAATCATGAACATGCTAGGGCCAACACTAACCAGCATGACCGCTGGCAGCATGATAGGCAACCTAGCCCAACGCAACCTTGGTCAATACGACCTGCCCATTCCCCGTGACAATTCGCAAATACTGATCATCCCCACCAACATCTCCAAACTTGCTAAAGAATGGAGTTTGAATTTGCCCGATCTACAGCTTTGGGTCTGTCTTAGCGAGCTAACCCACCACACTATTTTGTCGGTTCCCCATGTGGGTAAACGCATGAAAGAACTGCTTCACAACTATGTTGTCAGCTTTGAATCCGACCCCAGCGCACTGCAAAACAAGCTCGGCAATTTAGATATAGGCAATGCTGAATCTCTCCAAAATCTAGAGTCACTATGGGGCGACCCTGAAATCATGCTAGGGACTATCCAATCAGCAGCTCAACGTGCTCTACTACCGCAAATTACAGCACTGACAAGCGTAATTGCTGGCTACGTAGACTGGGTGATGGACAGCGTAGGCCGCAACCTAATCGGCTCCTACTCTCAGCTCAGTGAAGCTCTGCGAAGAAGACGTGTAAGCACTGGTTCGACAGACCGTTTCATAGAAAAGATGCTCGGCTTAGAACTTAGCCAAGCTCACTACGATGCAGGCAGCGCTTTTGCATTAGGCGTGCTAGAGCGAGCTGGTAAAGATGGTTTAGCACGACTGTGGGAATCCCCCCGCAATCTCCCTACACCTGCTGAGGTTGAGGCTCCGGGACTGTGGTTGGCCCGGATTGACCTGGCAGATTAGAACTTCGCGCTAACCAGAACAACACAACCGAAACAGCAGCCACCACACCTATCAACAAGCTCCCAACCCGCACAGGAATTGGAATAACTACAGGCAAAAGCGCTCCAAGCACCCAAAATATTTGAAAACGTGTTTCAAACGCAGCGAACGCCCGTCCATGGTTCACATTTTCAGCATCCCGCTGCACAATAGAATCAAAAGACAATTTGGCAGTGCTAGCAGAAATACCCAAAAACAACGCCAAAAACAGCACCGCCCCAAATCCCCCTGTAAAAGCAGCTAAAACTGCTACACCAGCTAACGCCAGCAAAGCTGCAGCAATAATTACCTCCTCACGAATGCGGTAACGAAGCTGCGGAGCTAGCACAGACCCCGCTAAAAACCCTGCCACAGTTACAACAGCTACTAGTCCTAATTTCCAAACCGGGCTGGCATCCGAAGCCACATCGCCTTGCAAGGCGTGACGCACACCAGCACCAAAAGCCTTGCCAACCCCAGATAAATCCACATTGTCAGTGCCACCGCGCAATGCAAAAGCAGCCAAAAAGGTCATAAATCCCACCACACCACGCAAAGTACCGATTGCAGCTGCTGCCCGACGTATCCCCCTGCTACGCACCATTTCACTAAGATTTGCAACTTCTTTTTCGGACTGAAGCTGCACTGCGGGTAACACCAACGAAGACACAGCCGCTAACACATAAACCACCATGGCCAGCGCAACCGTCCACGATCCTCCCGCTACCCAGTTAACAAAAATAGCTGGCAGCGCACCGATAAAACCACAAACACCTCCCACTAAAGCCAACCTGGAATTGCCCCCCACAAACTTCTCTTCATCAGGCAAAATCAACGGGACCATAGATGCTTTAGCCACCCCGTAGCTTTTTTGTAACACCAACATCAAAAACGCAATAGGAAACAACAACAACGAATCCAAATTAGAAATCATCAACAAAGCAACCACTGCCCGTCCGGCGTTGATCACTAAGATCATGGTGCGCCGCCCGCCCCGAAAACGATCCATAGCTGGGCCCACAAGCGGACCTACCACCGCAAAAGGCGCCATGGTCAACAACAAATAAAGGGCTACCCTCACCCGAGCAGCGCTGGGGTCGATAGAAAAGAACAGTGAACCCGCTAGCGCTACAGTAATCATCGCATCACCCACCGCAGCTAAAGCATGGACCCGAACAAGCCGCAAAAAAGCGATATTAAGCACAAGCTAAGACTATGGCAAAAACTAACTCATCAGGAGTGTGTAACATGCATTTGAACATCGTTGGTGACATATTTATAGCCCAAACCCCGAATAGTCACAATACGACTAGGGTTAGAAGGCTCCGGCTCAATCTTGGCGCGCAAGCGTTTGATGTGTACATCTAACGTTTTGGTATCACCTACATAATCGCTGCCCCACACTTGATCTATCAGAATATCTCGGGTTAAAACGCGACCAGCGTTGGTTACCAAAACCTCCAAAAGGTCGAACTCTTTAAGCGGTAAATCTAAAAGCTCACCTCTTACAACCACCTCGTGACGTTCTGGATCTACGGTAACATCACCTGCAGTAATAGCATCGCCACGATAAGCTACCTCAGCACCCGACCAGCGGGTGCGCCGCAACAAAGAACGCATGCGCGATACCAACTCCCGCAATCGATAAGGCTTGGTCACGTAATCATCTGCACCTACCTCCAAACCAATCACGGCATCAATCTCCTCACCTTTGGCTGTAAGCATGATGATAGGTACCTGTGACCGAGACCTGATCTGACGACACACATCAATACCCGACACTAACGGCAACATCACATCTAAAAGCACTATGTCTGGAGTTAGAACATCAAAATAATCCAAGGCTTCTTTACCGTCTCGTGCTACTTTGACATTGAAGCCCTCGCGACTCAAACCCACTGTCAGCGCCTCCACAAACGACTCCTCATCTTCTACCAATAACACCCTTGTGGAATCGCTCATGTTGTTGCCCCAACAAGTTCGCTGCTCATTGGCAACCTGAGAGTAAAAGTTGCACCCTGACCCAAATCAGAAGACACCACAACCTCGCCTCCATGATTGTTAACTACATGGCGTACGATGGCTAGCCCTAACCCAACCCCTTGGCCAGCATTATCAGCACGCGAACGATCTATTTGGTAAAAACGCTCAAAAATCCGTTGCTGATGACTCTCCGCAATGCCATGACCTTGATCTCGTACTTCTACTTCCACCCAGCCCTCACTCACAACGACGCTCACCCATACCTGACAGCCTGACTCTGAACATTTGACCGCATTGTCCAACAAGTTAAACACTGCTGAGGTGAGCTGGCGAAGATCGCCTGGAACTTTACAACCAATAGCAGGAAGCGATAACTCAATTGTTACTCGCTTGTCCCGAGCTGCTTGTGCCACCCGTAATAGTGCTTCATCAATCACATGTTGAATATCAATCAGAGTTTGGTTAACCATTTCCGCAGACTCAATCTGGCTAAGCTCTAACAGTTCATTCATCATGTCAGACAAACGCATAGCCTCGGTTTGAATCCGCGCAGCTAGACGAGACACCACCTGCGGGTCGGATTCGTCTGCAAGGGTCTCTGCTAACAAACACAGCGCTCCCATCGGTGTTCGCAATTCGTGGCTAATGTTGGCAACAAAGTCGCGTCGCATAGTGTCAAGACGCTGAAGTTCGGTTACATCATCAATTAAAGCCACCGCGCCGTAAGTCGTAGCGTTTAGCTGCAACGGCTTAGCGCTCACGAAGTAGCAGGTGCGCGGCGGACCAAACAACTCCACTTCTCGCTCCACGGCTTTTCCTTGAACAGCTTCTGCTACAAGCTCACTAATGGCAATCTCCACCAAAGCCTCACCATGGCGAGCTTCGGTAAATGCCTGTGCATAACTATTGCGGTAAAGCTCTACACCATCAACACCAGCCACAACTACGCCTTGGGGAATAGCATCAAACGACAGTCGCAACCGAGTCTCATTATCTACTGCCTCGTTAGTATGTTGGCGCTGCTGTGCATCACGGCGCTGCTGAGTTTGATGAGCCGCCACAACCTGACTGTGCTGGCGCCAAACCACAACAAAAAGCAACGCGATTACTATGATTGCAACCACCAATAGTAGGTACGCAATCAACTAAAAACCTCAATCACTGCTCAGAGGTGTCTACAGGCAGCTGACCCTGGCGGGCTTTCAAGCGGGCCGAACCAGTGTATTCTGGCAACCAGCCGGTCACCATATAAACCACCCGCTCACCAATGTTCACAGCATGGTCTCCGATGCGCTCATAATAGCGACTAATTAAACACAGCTGCACGGCGGCTTGCAGGTCGATTGTGCCTGCATGATGCGCTTGAAACACAGCCTGTACACAGTCTCGATTCAAGTTGTCTAGCTGATCGTCTATGTCGCCTAGCGCTGAAGCTAACCCCACATTGCCATCCACATATGAATCAATAGACAACCGCACCAGACGACAGGCTTCATCGCTCATCTGCACCAAAAGCTGTTGCAACGTGGCATCATAGCGGGTGCCATAAATCCTTCTAGTGGCCTTAGCAATGTTCACGGCTAAATCCCCCGAACGCTCTAGTTCCGCGTTCAACTTCAACGCTGAACTGAGTGCGCGAAGGTCGCCAGCCATAGGCGCTTGCAAGGCCATCACATGGTGGCAACGCTCTTCTAAGTAAACAGCTAGATCATCTAGCTCATCATCTGCGTTGATAAGTTGCTGAGCCATCTCCAAGTTGGACTCCAACAAGGACTCGGTAGCCCGCGGCAAAGATTCAGTAACCAAAGCTGCCATCTGCACGATGCCAGCTTTAATCTCATCTAACTCTTCATGAAAGGACTTCCTCAATTCTCCCACCTCTACCTCCTGATTGGTGCTCAGCCGAACCGTCCAGTCACATAGTTCTCCGTGCGCTCATCGGATGGGTTCGAAAAAATGGTTTCAGTGCGGTCATACTCCACTAACAAGCCCGAACGCTGATCGATTGCCGAATCTAACTGAGCAGTAAAAAAGGCTGTGCGATCGCTAATGCGAGCCGCTTGTTGCATGTTGTGTGTAACGATGACAATGGTGTAATCATTCTTAATCTCTTGCATTAGATCTTCAATGCGGGTTGTAGCAATCGGGTCTAAAGCTGAACAAGGCTCATCCATCAACAACACATCAGGATCAACTGCTATAGCCCGAGCTATACATAAACGCTGCTGCTGTCCACCAGATAGTCCTAGCGCAGAATCTTTAAGCCGATCTTTCACCTCATCCCAAAGCGCCGCACGCTTCAAAGAACGTTCAACCACATCATCCAAATCCCCCTTGCGTTTAGCAATACCAGTCACCCGAGGCCCAAAAGCAATGTTGTCGTAAATTGACTTCGGGAAAGGATTAGGTTTTTGAAAAACCATGCCTATGCGGCGGCGCACCTCTACAGGATCTACCCGAGCGTCGTAAATAGGGACACTGCGAAAATCTAACCTACCCTCTACCCTTGCACCCGCAATCAGATCGTTCATCCGATTCAAACAGCGCAAAACCGTGGTCTTACCGCATCCAGAGGGCCCAATCATGGCTGTTATCTCATGCTCATAAACCGTAAAAGTGGCACCGTGTACTGCCCTAAAGCTGCCGTAATAGACATCTAAGTTTTCAACCTCAAACACAGCTTCTGCCACACCATCTGAAAAACTGCTCTGCACGCTCTGCTGCACATCAAGCCCCACAATACGACCAACCTCTGCTTTTGATGCTTGTTGATTTTGTACCATCAGCGTTGTCCTTGTGCTGTCAGAAACGATTGCCACAGATCAACCTCGCTTGTTTTCAAAATAGTTACGTAAAAAAATAGCTACGGCGTTCATAAGAATAACGAAAACCAACAACACAACTATGGCTGCAGCAGCAGCTTCGGCAAACCCAGTATCGCGTCCAGAGTTTTCTACCCACTCCACAATTATTATCGGCATAGCCATGAAACCCCGCTCGGTAATAGCCCCAAAATCTAAAAACGCAGCGTCCGAACCTAACCGCCCAGACACAGCACCCACTAACAGCAGCGGCGCTGCCTCCCCAATCCCCCGAGACATCGACAACAAAGTACCAGTAAGTATCCCCGGTGCTGCATAAGGCAAAACTTGGCTACGAATCATATCCCACTTCGTAGCCCCCACCCCGTAAGCACCTTCCTTCAAACCTTGAGGCACAGCCCTGATTGCTTCTTGTGCAGTAATAATCACAATGGGCAATACCAAAACAGCTAAGGTCACACCAGCTGAAGCAATGGATTTACCGCCGGTAATACCCTCAAGACGCTCCACAAACAAAAATAACCCCAACAAGCCATACACAATGGACGGGACTCCTGCTAAGTTGCGAATGTTCAACTCCACAAACCGTGCGAAGCGATTCTTGGGAGCATACTCCTCAAGCCACACAGCAGCGCCTATGCCGATGGGAAAAGCCAGCACTGCCACAAACACTGCTATCCAAAAGGTACCCACAAGGGCTTGATGCACCCCCAATTTGGGATCTATAGAACGAGATCTAATAGTTCCAGACAAAAAACCGCCCGGGCGACCAGTAAGAATACCCCAGCCATCCATCACCACATCTACTACCAACACAGCCAAAATGAACAAGGAAATCAACAATGTGAGCAACAAACTGATCTGAAATACGCGGCCTCGCACATCGCTGCTGCGACGTTCCATAGCCTGTACCATCATGTTGCTAGTGCGCTCACCTATCAACCTTGCCTTGGCCATCAGTACTGCTCTCTTACCTTATGAACAAACCGATCTGAGAGGAGGTTCAACGCAAAAGTAAGCACGAACAACACAAGCCCTACAAAAAATAAGCTCTGAAAGGTAAGTCCTTCACCTACCACGTTGTCGGTGCCCCGTGCCAATGAGGTCATTCCCGCGGTAATCGTGAGGCTGCCTTCTAACGGACTGTTTGTGTAAACAGCAGTTTGCGCAGCTCCGCCAGCCATAACCACGACCATGGTCTCACCTAAAGCTCGGGATATGGCCACAATAAACGCTGCCATAAGTCCTGAAATAGCTGCTGGGATAACCACCCGTGTTGTGGTAGCTATCTTACGCGCTCCAAGCCCAGAAGATGCTTCGCGCAACGCTAGCGGCACGGCCTTCATAGCATCTTCAGAGATGGATGCCACCAAAGGAATAACTAAAACGCCTACACCAATTCCAGCTGCCAACAAAGAACCAGCATCTGGACCACCAAAAAAAGTCTTCACCACATTGGGGGCTATCCATTGCAGAGCAAAAAACCCTAGCACCACGCTAGGAATCCCCGCCAAAATCTCTAAGATAGGCTTCAGCGTCTTGCGAACCTTAGGGCGAGCGTACTCCGACAAATAAACAGCAGCACCCAATCCCAATGGGCCAGCAACCACCATTGCTATGCCGGTCACGATAAGGCTGGCCACGATTAAAGTTTTAATATCGTAGATGCCCCGTCTAGGAAACCAACCAATATCCCAAACAGAAGCCCAGTCCACCTCCGCCATAAAGGTGTAAGCCTCTGAAAATAGCGACCAGATTATAAGGCCCGAAATCAACACCGACACTAGTGCGGTAGCCCCAAGAAAGTTGCGGATAAACCGCTCTTTGCGGGCCTGGCGGGGGTTCGCCTTCAAAGACTGAATGGAGAACCCCCCAGCAGAATCAACGCTGGTATCGCTCACAGCTACACGCTACTAGTGATTGATGTTTGAGGTATAAATCTACGGTTTTTCTGGCAGTGACCTGGCCTAGCGGCCCGCCCAACTAGCCCGAGTGTCATTTTTGGCACTGTCGGTTAAGTTGACGTAGCCAACATCAGACACAGCAGTACCAAGGCCCGCGTCGCTAACGTAATAGTCCACATAGGCTGTGATTGCTGGGTTAGCTGCAGCTTTAGCTTTGTTCACATAAATGTACAAAGACCGCGACACTGGATACTCACCCGAAGCAATGGTTGCAGCGTTAGCGCTTACACAGCCATCGCCACCGTCCACATCTAGCAACTTCACACCCAAAGCGTTAGCAGCAAAAGCAAACCCAACCCAACCAAAACTGGTGTCACTAGACTGAATACCTTGAATAATCACATTATCGTTGGCGTTTGCATTGTAATCGGGACGAGTCGTGGCGTCTTGCCCCCGCTCATCAGCAATATCTTCCAACACAATCTCAATAAAGCTGTCAAAAGTGCCTGATTCCTCGCCAGGCCCGTAAATATCTAAATCAGCATCAGGCAAGCTAGATGTCTCAAGCCCAACCAATGTGGCAGCATCGGCCCATGAACCAAAGCCAGTCGACTCTGGACCCACCAAACCATAAATATCGTTGAAGCTCACGCAATCCACTGGATTACTTTCACCAGTCATCACAGCGATACCATCAATGCCAACCCGCAATTCCACAAACTCAATACCATTAGCCGCGCAATCTTCAGCTTCAGAATCTTTAATCTGACGAGAAGCATCTGAGATGTCGGTTTCACCCTCACAAAACAACTTGAAACCATCACCAGTCCCAGGGCCATCTACAGTCACCTCAACATCAGGCTGCACATCTTCAAACAACTCAGCTACACGCACCGAGATGGGCTCTACCGTAGAAGACCCCGAAATAATAACCGAACCCGACACGTTGTTATCTGCAACTTCTTCAGCAGCGGTAGCTTGAGTGCTACCATTGGTTTGTACTGCGGTGGCTGGTGCTGTAGTGCCATCATCGTCATCGTTGCCACAAGCACTGGCAACAAGCGTGAATGCTGCAACTAGCCCGAAAACCGCTACAAGCAGTTTGTGTAATCTCACATGTCCTCCTCAGACTGCACGCCAAACACTTCGCTCAGCGCAATAGATCACGCACAAACTAAATCACCAAGATTGCTTACCGGCAGCGTTCAGATTAACTGCAAGTAAACAACAACAAAAAAATTGCTAAGCAGCTGTCAGGCAAAAACGCTTTCTTTAACCATCGCCAAAAAGGCTTCAAGAATCTCAACGTCTCGAGGATGAGTAAACCAGTCCAAAGCTTCAGCTAACGGCACCCACTTAATGGCATCAACTTCCGAGCTGGGCTGAAAGCTGCCACTTACCACATCCATCTCCCAGTAATGCACTTGGCGCACCCGACCGCGCTGGTCCACATAATCAACCGCACCAAGTTCTCTGCCTAACTCACACACAAAACCGGTTTCTTCAAAAACCTCACGCAAAGCGCATTCGGCTAGGTCTTCACCAGCATCTAACTTACCAGCAGGTAACGACCAGTCCTGATGCTTCGGACGATGCACCATCAGCACCTCTAAAACACCGCCATCGGAAGCTCCGTAACGTTGACGGGTTATAAGCCCACCACCGCCCAAAATAACTAAAGCTGTTCCTATTTGCACGGCTACTTACAATATGCGCTTACTAACCGTAAATGGTGGATACTACAAAACAGAAGCTAACGCTACCTTCTCTAAAGCTCTGTGAGCATCTACACCAGCCAACTTGGGTACCCGCTTCCAGCTCCCGTCAGAGTGCAGTTCCCAAGCTAGCACATCATCTTTCAAATTAATGTCCAAAACATTGTCAAGGTTTTGACGCACTTGAGGGTCGTTAACTGATACCAACGCTTCCACCCTGCGGTTCAAATTGCGAGGCATCAAATCGGCAGAACCTATGAAATAGGCTGGAACCCCAATATCGTTTCCGTTACCAAAATAGTAGATACGACTGTGCTCAAGATAACGCCCAATCAACGAACGCACGCGAATAGTGTCAGACATTCCAGCTACTTGTGGACGTAAACAACAAATAGCCCGCACTATAAGATCGATTCTCACCCCAGCTTGAGAAGCAGCATATAGCGCTTCCACCATTTCCGAGTCTGCCAAACTGTTCAGCTTCAAGATGATCCGCCCGTTGGTTCCTTGCGCAACTTCGTTAGCAATCAACTCTTTTATATGATTGCGCAGCCCATGGGGGGCAAGCACTAAATGATGGAAATCCACATGGCGCCCATAGCCTGTTAGGGAGTTAAAGAGTTGTGTTAGGTCTAAGCCAACTTCTGGATTAACCGTAAACAACCCCAAGTCGGTGTAAACCCGAGCTGTTTTAGAATTGTAGTTGCCCGTCCCAATG
The DNA here is from genome assembly GCA_965221865.1 of Candidatus Poriferisocius sp. Lineage (GTDB taxonomy): Bacteria > Actinomycetota > Acidimicrobiia > Acidimicrobiales > Bin134 > Poriferisocius. The sequence continues at coordinate 1,874,975 of OZ244918.1, read as the reverse complement.
TGGCAGTAGCGATGCACACCATCGACTTCTTCGCGTACAACTAAGCAAGTCTTAGCATGAACTTTGAGCCCAACTAGACCATAGGCCACGTGTACTCCTGCTTGCTCTAAACGCCGAGCCCACTCAATGTTAGCTTCTTCATCAAAACGCGCCTTCAGTTCCACCACAACCGCAACCTGTTTGCCGCTTTCAGCAGCGCGTATCAAAGAACGCACTATAGGGCTATCCCCTGAGGTGCGATACAAGGTGAGCTTGATGGCTAAAACCTGCGGATCGTTGGCAGCTTGCCAAATAAACTCCTGCACAGTAGCCCCGAACGAATCGTAAGGGTGATGAACTAAAATGTCGCCTTGGCGAATAGCTGCAAACAGATCTACAGGCTGATCTCTAGACCCAGATAACCCAGCAAACGGATTAGTAGATTTCCACGGTTCATTTTTAAGATCTGGACGATCTAAATCGTAAATCTCCCACAAACTAGAAAGCTCTAAAAAGGTAACCGTCTCATAGATATCTTCTGGCTGGATGTCTAACTCGTCCATAAGCAGGTTACGAATTGCAGAAGAAACTTTACGTTCTACTTCTAAACGCACCACACTGCGAAACCGGCGACGGCGCAACTCTACCTCTACGGCTTCTAAAAGGTCCTGAGCCTCACCCTCATCCACTGCAATATCGACATTGCGGGTAACTCGAAAAATTACGGTCTCAATGATCTCCATTCCTGGAAACAAAGTGGGCATTTGAGCTGCCACCACTTGTTCAACCGGCACAAAACAGTCTTGAGTTGCAAGCTTCAAAAAACGCCCAAAAGTGGCAGGCACTTTCAAACGCGCAAAGCGTTGGTGGCCATCACTAGGATCCACCATCAACACACCCAAGCTCAGCGACAAGTTAGAAATGTATGGGAAAGGATGGCCTAAATCCACTGCCAAAGGAGTCAGCACTGGATAAATGCGGTTGTCAAACTCACCTGTTAGAAACTTGCGCTCCTCATCGTCTATGTCATCCCAGTTCAAGATTTGAATGCCCGCAGCAGACATCTCATCAATGAGTTTTTGGACGCAACCCACTACACGGCCCTCTTGGCGGTCAACTTCTGCGCGTATTTCTTGAAGTTGCTGTGCTGTAGTTCTGCCGTCAGGAGTTGTGCCCGCAAACTGACCAGCTAGTTGATCTTTAAGGCCTGCTACTCGAACCTGAAAGAACTCATCTAAGTTAGAACTCCAAATAGCGCAGAACTTCAACCTTTCTAGCAATGGAAAAGATGAATCTTCAGCTTGGGCAAGAACTCTGTTGTTGAAATCCAACCAAGAAAGCTCGCGGTTGATAAAACGAGCCGCTGCTGAGGTTGTATCAATGCTTACTTCGACCATGGCAGGTCTCTGCAACTAGGTTCCGATTACTTGGCCTAGAATATCCTCTTCTTCCTCGTCATATCCCAAATCCCAGTCCAGCAAAAGGTTTTCGCGTTCAGCATCACGAACAATGCGTTCACGGTTACGGCGAAATTGAGGATCGTGGGGTGGTAGCAACAACAAGCGAGCCTCCGCTCGAAGCTTGAACTGCTCAATTACCTTGGTGTCACCAAATTCGGAAATGAAATCCCAGTGAGGAGAAACTGGTCCCAGATACAACATCTTGACATGCCCAACTGGTGGTTCGGGCAAACCATCAGCTACGTCAGTCAATTTTGGTCTCCTGACGCTGCTGACGGATTATTGGACTCACTCTGTGATGAGTCGACAGGCTTATCCGCGCTAGCTGGTGTGGATGCGGCAGAATCGGAAGTTTCTCCATCTGCTACACCCTGTTTGAACTCCTTTTGGGCTTGACCCAAAGACCTAGCCAGCTTTGGGAGTTTTGCTCCTCCAAAAAGCACCAAAACAATGATTAAGACGATGATTAGCTCTTGCGCGCCGAGGCTCATGAGCTAAGACTACCCGCAATCGGTGCCACATTGCTAGATATCAAAAAATCTAACAGCGAATCATGCCCCCGAGCTTTCAGAAACTGCGGTTAGTGGGGTGCGTACTCTAGTAAGACCACGTGCGCGGCGTATCCGACGCCTCTCCCGCTCGCTCATACCACCCCATATACCAAACTTCTCACCGTTCACAATGGCGAACTCTAAACAGTCTTCTCGCACCACACAGCCACGGCATACCTCCTTGGCTTCACGAGTGGAGGCTCCACGTTCTGGGTAAAACAAATCAGGGTCCACCCCGGCACAATTTGCCATCGTTTTCCAACCCAGCGGCTCGGCCAATTTTTCTTGCAGTGCTGCATTATTTTGCACTAATCGCATTGCGTCCTCCCGATGTAGCTTTTGTTGCTCTTCAGAAATAACGGGCTTGTAATTTCACTAAAGTAACCTTGCCACATCAAAATACCAAAGGCAAGAGGAAATTTCTTCAAATTAGCGATTTTGGGATTGCCGCTAAGCCCGCCGACCGCCCAACAACTTGCGCTTGTGCTCCACAAAGTCCACCAACACAAAGTCACCTAAAGTCTCAGGCGTAGTCAAAAAAGCACGTCCCCCGTTGAGTTTGGAAATCTGCTCGATAAAAGAAACCAAATATGAGGTGGCATCTAGCATGAAAGTGTTGATGCGGATGTCTTCTTTAGTAGCGCGCATCACCTGCTCAAGGGTCTTGTACACAGTCTCTCTAGTTGGTGGATAGGCAAAATACGGTCTGCCCTGTTCATCCACATGCGCGGTGGGCTCCCCATCGGTCACCATGATGATCTGCTTGGTGCCGCTCTGACGGGCTAACATTTGCCGGGCCAACATGAAACCATGCTGCATGTTGGTGCCGTAAACGAAATCCCAAGACACCTCTGGAAGGTGCTCAGGCTTAACCTCGCGAGCCACCTCACTAAACCCAACAATTCCCAGAAAATCCCGTGGATACTGTGAGCTAATCAGCGCATGCAAAGCCATTGCCACTTTTTTAGCAGGCAAAAAATTGTCACGCATGGGCATCGACAAAGACAGGTCTAGCATCAACACGGTAGACGATCGCACCATGTTCTCAGTTCGCTCCACCTCAAAATCGTCCACCGTCAGATGCACGGGAATACCGCCACCAGTTCGCTGTATAGCATTACGAACTGTGCGCTGAATATCTAAGTTAAAGGGGTCACCAAACTCATAAGGTTTTGTGTGATAAGACCTCTCATGGCCTATCCCAACCTGCTCAATAGGGTGTTGACCTACCCGATCATGCTGAAGTTTTTTAAACACATCAGCTAAAGCGTTCTGCCCAATGCGGCGAATTGCCCGGGGTGTGAGTTCCAAACGTCCCTCACGGTTCTCAATTAGCCCAGCTTCTGTGAGCATCTTGGCTAGCTCAGACATCTTCTCTAAGTTCTGCGCGGCTTGATCTCCAAGCAGTTCACGAGCTCGCTCAATGTCTACCTCTGCTAAAGCAGCAGGCGTGTTAGCACTCTTTAACAGGTTTTCTAGCTGATCCAGATCACCTAACTCGCCTAGCATCTCAGCAGCCGTAGAAAAATCTAAAGGGTCAACTCCGCTGAAGTCATAGCTGCTATCCCACCCGGCATTAGGAAAGGCAGCTTGTAGATTTTGAGCTAACTGATTTACCTGCCAATTCAAATCCATATCCTCTAACAGCTGCTCTGCCAACCCTTGTAACTGACTGCGCTGTGAAGGGGTCAGCGAAGCCATCATGGCCGACATTGCAGCCATGCGTCGAGCCATGATCTCCAACAAATCGCTCAACGTGCGCGGGTTGGTGGGAAAGAAATCCCCAAAGCGTGTCATAAAGCTGTCAAAATCTGCTTGCAGCATCTCGTCTAGTTTCTGGGCGTTTTCTGTGGGGTTTGTGTTCTGAGCCGAACTGTTGGTTGCGAGTTGGTCGGCGACACTCTGACGTTTCTCTAGCAGCCCATTTAGCTCGGCCATCATGTCTTTAGCTCGATCTAATTCTTCTTTAGACAGGTTGTTCAAACCATCTGCTATCTGATTTGTGTAGCTCTCCATCAGCTGCTGGCGAAGCTGTTCAACTAACTCCTCAAACTGCTTTTTGGCTGTTAAAGAGGTAAACTCATAGCTCTCAAGTTCTTTAATCTGCCCAGCCAAATCGCTAGGCAACATGTCAAGCTGAGTTTGTTTTTGCTCCATAGCTTGCTGAGCAACATCACGAGCACGTTCATCTCCTGATGCTTTTGATCCGGCAGCTGCAGCGGCCTCAGCAGCTAAGCGCTCTAGCTCGGTTCGCTCAATGTCGATAACCTCCCGCAGCTCTTTAGCGATATCATCGTAAACTCCGCCCAAATCGTGCTGGCTTAGGCGCTCTTGGCGCTTTTTACGAAGCTGCTCCAACATCTCGCGCAATCCCTGCACCCGCTCACCATCTATCTCAAATCCCTGCTGCAGCACACGCCGTAAAGCCGCGTTGACATCACCGTGATAAAGCAAGTCATCGTTCATCTCTGCAAACAGGTCAGCACCAGAGAAGTCGAACCCTTGCTGTGTTCCATCCCAGCGGGAATAAACAACCCGGTTAGATACGCTCTTACGATTACGCCGCCATTTGCGAAGCATCCTGCCAACCTACTCCTAACCAACCCAAATCAACCACTAGGGTTGCTACTTAGATTGCTAGTGGGGTTGCAAAGCAGGGTTTCCCCGCTATGGTTAGAAACACTTCCCCCGCACATAACCTGTGGTTCACAACCACTTTAATGGTTTAGACATGGCTTACCTGAGCCAGATCAACACATTGCGCACACGACTCATGAGCAGTCGTCGCAGCTACGCAGTTGTAGTGGCCGCAGCCGCGGCTGTTACTGGACTAATTGTGGCGGCTGTAGCGGGACTAGCAAGCGGTGGTTCCTCGCTGGGTAAAAGCACAGCTGTGGTTGTGGCTACTAAAGCAATATCAGCAGGCGAACCGCTCAACGCTGTCAATACCGAAATACGCAAGTATCCCCTGCACACTTTGCCGCAAGACTCGGTTGCTGGCTTAACAGGCAGCGAAATCGCGTCAGCTGGTCTTTACCCGGGCGATGTGATAACCACCGCCCGATTAGGAGGCTTGCAAATCGGCAACCGCACCGAGGTAGCCATCCCAGCTCACACCGCATTACCCTCCCTAGAACCCGGCGACTTGGTAGATGTGCTTGTCACACTGCCTGTAGGTAATGACCTCGGTGGCCAAACCCAAGCTACCCTAACCGTGGCTACAAGTGCTCTAGTCACTCATACTGCCGACCAAGCAGTAACAATCGCAGTCACTAAGAAAGAATTGCTGCCCGTGGCCTCGGCGGTAGTGCAAGGCTCTATTACCCTTGCACTTGTGGAGCGACGTTAGCAAGCTCCACTCTAACGCACCGAGGCTGCAATAAGCGATAACACCAGCAGTCCTAACATCACTCTATACAACACAAACGGCCCGAAGCTGCGAGTGCGCACCACCGCTAATAACCCTTTAACCGCCAAAAACCCGGTAACAGCTGAGGCTAACGTACCCCACAAAAACGCGGCCTGTGCATCGCCTGGCACCCCACCCCAACCTCCGATGTCTATAAACGCAAAAAGTCCTGCGCCAGCAATCACAAGCACGCTCATCAACATGGCTAGGCGAGTGGCTGCCTCGCGGTCAAAATCTAGGAGTCGCCCTGCAGTTATGATCACCCCCGAACGTGAAACTCCAGGCTGTAGTGAACAAGCTTGTGCTAAACCCAACATAAGCGTATCACGCACACCTAAACTTGCCGCTGTTCGTTTACCGCCACGTCTGTCTGCCCTCCACAAAAACACTCCAAATACAATTAACAGCACCCCTGTAAGCCAGACCTCATCGTCTAGCCGATCCAACACCGAACTCAGCAAAACCCCAACTACCGCCGCAGGCACCGTGGCTAAAACTAACAGCCACCCTTGGCGCCCCTGTGCTGTCAACTCAGCATGAGGCCGCAACAGCCAAGCCATACCGTCACGTATCAGCACCCAAACCTCACGACGCAAACAAACCAGCAACCCCACTAAAGTGCCTAAATGTAGTGCTACATCAAAAGCTCGCTTTAGATCATCGTTGCCCTCAAAAGTGTCCCATTCGCCTAGCCACGGAATAATCTGCAAATGCCCACTAGAGGACACTGGCAAGAACTCAGTAAGCCCTTGTGCGATGCCCAATAAGATGGCTTGTAGAGTTGACATCGCCTACTACTATGGCGCAACTAGCTGCCAGACATAGTCACCTCGGCCACAACTAAGGTGACCCCGGCGGAACTCATGGGCAGCCAAGTAAGGTCTGCACCTACAGCTACAACATCTAACAGCATCCGTTGCAACGTGGAAGCAATAGTGATCTCCCTGATGGGCTCGGCTAAGGTGCCGTTACGAATACGAAGCCCCTCGGCACCGGTTGAGAAATCTCCACTCACGGGATTTACTCCCGAGTGAAGACCCGCTACCCCTTGCACCAGCACGCCGTTTGCGATACCAGCAATCAGTTCTTCGGGTGTTTGCGTGCCAGGCATTAGCGCTAAAGCCTGACATCCCACACCAGGTGTGCTGGCATAGCCTCGCACAGCCGAACCAGTAGAGACACCACCTGAACGTCGGCCGGTATAGCTGTTATGTAAAAAACACCCTAGTTGACCGTTATCAATCAACAAGTTACGCCTAGTAGCAAGTCCCTCTCCATCAGATTCTGAAGCAGTAAACGCCTCTGGGTTTGTGGGATCGTCTACCAAAGTTACCCCACCAGCAGCCACCTGCTCTCCCAAGCGATCTGCAAACAAAGATCTGCCCTTCAGCACTGCCTCGCCAGACAAAGTACTACCAATGATAGACAAAAACTGCGCGGTCACATATGGGTCTAAAACCGCGGTAACCCTTTCTGTGGGTGGCTGCGTAGCGCCTAACATCCGTGTGGCCCGCTCCACAGCATCGCTAGCTGCCACACCAACATCTAAGCCAGAAGGCTCTCTGGCCACCGAAAACCCAAAGCCGGTTTGAGTTTCGTCACCCTCTGTGGCCAGCGAGGAGGCTGTTATGTAACAAGATGTTTCTCGTCCTGCACAACGAATTCCGCTAGTTGTAGCAATTGCATCAGCGCCCACCGCATCGCCATAGTCTGCCGATTCAACTCCCACTATGCGCGGGTCGCCAGCACGAACCGCCCGCTCAAGCTCTAAAGCCAGATCGATCTTAGATTCTGTGCTGACGTTCAAAAGCGCCGGGTTGTACAGGTCTAGCTTGGTCATAGCCATCCCGTCTGGCTCGGCTAAGCCAAAAAACTCATCGGGCGACCCAAACACAGCGTTATCACGGGCCTCAGCTAGTGTTTCTTGCAACACATCAGCAGCAAGTGTGCCAGCGTAAGCAAACCCCTGGCGGCCATTTGCGATTACCCGCACACCCACACCTTGAGATTCCGCTACTGACAAAGACTCGATCTCACCCCCATAAACCCGTACATCGGTTTCTTGACTATGACCCACCAAAGCCTCCACCTCTTCACCGGCACGCGCCCAGCCCACAACACGCTCAGCAATTTCTAACAACTCCTCAGGATTCACACGCCAGTCCTCTCTACAAGCTCAAAAAGCCAGTTCACCAAAATGCTAGTTAGCCAATTCTACTCTCACCTCAGCAACTATGGCTCAGCACCAGCAGGTAATGCTCTAACCACGCTTGGCTCAATCCAAGGCAGAGCAATTTCAGCGCACACTTTGGCAAACCATGAACCAGAATCACTCCCAAACAATACTACGTTTACACCTGAATCTAAAGCAGCCGACGGATACCGAATCGATATTCCACCAGCCTCTAACACCGTCTCGGCCAACTCTCGACACCGCTGATAGCGTTCTGACTTTCTCAAATCAGATGATCTCAACTTTTCCCACTCAATACCCACAACTTCAGCTAAGTGCTTGTTTGAAACATCAGCGCCCTCACGAAATGTTGATATTTGAATTTGGAATAAACGAATCTTCAACCCTTTCTGAAACTGAAGCAACTTAGGATTGCGGCGAAAATACTCAGCCAACGCTGCTGATGGTGTTAGTCCAGCATAAAGAGTCAAAGTTTCAGCATTATCAAAACGGCCTGCACCAGACCACGGTTCTATAGGTAAATAAGCTACATCAGGTGGGAGCCATCTATACACATCCTTCACGCCTGCGACATACCATACCTCTGAAATGCCAAAATTAAACTCTAATACTTTCGTTTCATCCATAGCTTGGGTCAAAGTAAGATTTAACTACTCTTTCTACTTCAGCTATCTTATATTTTTGCAAGGCTTCAATGGGAGATAAACCATTTAAAGCTGGATCACTTGTTTTGTACCACCGGCCAACATCTTCTTCAGCAATTACTTGGCGAAGGAGCCGTGTAATTTCTAATACGCGCTCAACTCGAGTTTGTATACTTCGATCTAGGAGCAGCCTAGCATGAAGTATCTCTCTTAAAGTCTCAGATTCAACACCTACTATTTTTGATACTTCAGCGAATGTCAACCCATCTAGCCATGCAGTGAGCAACCTAAGAGCTGTCGACCGATGTCTATATTGATCATTTGTGGGTCGAGAAAGATACCTAATAGTTTGAGCTAATTCTTCCGAATTAATAAGTAACTTAGGGTCAATATTGCAGTCAGTTACATTCTCTGATGGAAATGGACACCCGGGCTTTTCGCTAATAAGTTGTGTTTGTGTTGATTCAACAAACCAAGTAGGAGCAACCTGAGTAAGAGTCATAGAATAACCTCCGAACGTGGTATAGGTTCCAAAAAATTGGATAACTCTTCACCTATACACCAGTGAAAAAAACCTGTCATTGAATCTGAATAATCCTTCAAAAGAAAAATTATTTTATCATCTGATTGTATCTCTATTGAGTTTGTTGTCCAGTAATCTAAATCAAGCAAATATGCACTGCTATCATTTAGATCAATGCCATGACGAATAGTCAGCACCCCAAATTCGGAATCTTCAAGATGGATTTCTGAATACTCTCCTGTATAGGTTCCAGGCATATCTTTAACTCCTACAAGCCCCAACAGATCTCCCTTTATCAACTCTCTCCAACCTTCAGGAGCTTGCACAGCTGGATGTTCAAAGCGATTAATCTTGCGCAAGCCTATTCGCTTTGTCCGCCCAGGGCTCAACGTTCGTTCAAGCACCGCAAGCACATGTAAGAGCCGATCGCTGAACTCTCCGAAATGACCATAAGAACTCACCCTCAAAGCAATAAAATCTACTGCTAGCGACACTTGCCACCTTTCTTCACTGTCACGCATCCGCCAAATAGGTGCTTTCGTTTGGACTTCAGCATGTGTTGACGAAATAGCGATTTGCGCTTCTTGCTCTACGTCAAACTCTGGGTAATCACGACGAAGCGCTTCTTGAAATCCAGCCACTCCTGCCTGATCCATCAGAGCGAGTATGGGAGAAAATCTAATCTGAGCAAGTACCTGTGTAAGAGGAGCGCGCTCAAAGACAACATCAGGGTGATCGGGGAAGGATAATACCATAGCTAATTCCCACGGCCGAAGATAACCATAATCTGCTTCTGAGCATACACGCTAACGAATCAGTGTTGGAGGCTTCTGCGTCTGCAACAATTCGACGGACTCAAAGCCAGCACCTCCTACGATCTGTTAATTCAAACAGGCAATATACATATAAAATACAAACGTAGAAGTGTAATAAACGAATGTGCAAGCTTAGCTGCTACCAAACCCTGCTCAACAACTGACGCTTGCTCAATTCAGGCTGCGGTGCCGCCGATTGTCATAGATGCTACTCGCAAAGTTGGGGTACCATCACCCACTGGTACTCCTTGGCCGTCCTTGCCACAGGTACCAGGTGAGCCCATAGCAAAATCGTTGCCTAGCGCCTCTATACCCATCAGCACTTCAGGGCCATTTCCAATCAAGTTACCTTCACGAATTGGTGCGGTGATCTCGCCGTTCTCAATGAGGTAAGCCTCGTTCATGCCAAAAACAAAGTCACCGGTAGCAGTATTCACCTGACCCCCACCTAGATGCGCCACATACACTCCTTTGTCGGTTGCAGCAATAATGTCTTGGGGATTCTCGCTGCCGTTGGCTAAATATGTGTTAGTCATCCGCACCATAGGCAAATGCTTGTAGCTCTGACGACGACCGTTACCCGAGCTTTGCCGACCCTCTTTGCGGGCTCGCAACAAATCCCACATATAATCGCAGAGAATGCCGTCTTGAATGAGCACATTACGCTGTGCGGGACGACCCTCGTCATCAATAGCATAAGCACCCCACTCCCGAGCCATCGTGCCATCATCAACCAAAGTTACCTCGCGGTGCGCTACTTGTTCGCCCACCCTATTGCGAAACACCGAGGCTTGTTTAGCAACCAGATCAGCCTCTAAACCGTGCCCGCAGGCTTCATGGAACAGCACCCCACCGCCACCGGGACCAATCACCACAGGCATAGAACCGCTAGGTGCTGGTTGAGCCGACAGCTTGATGAGCGCCCGATTAGCCGCTGTTTGAGCTAGGGCGTCTACCTCGTATTCCTCAAACAGCTCAAAGCCAATAGGACGACCCACGCTCTCATATCCAGTTTGCATGCCGGTATCGCCTAATGCCACACACGAAACCGCAAAACGGGTGCGAACCTGCTCATCGTTAGCCAACAAACCATCGCTATTAGCCACCAAAATACGGCGGCGTCCATCTGCATAATGAGCCGACACCTGGGTAATAGCCGATCCTGCGCTCCGAGCTGCATCATCAGCCCGGGCTAGTAGTTCAACCTTTGTTACTTTAGCCACAGTGGACGGCAAAACCTTCACTTCGTTAGGTGACGGTGCGTGAACTTGCCGGAGCCCCACCACCGGGGATGTGCCTGCACCGCCTCTTGCACCAGCCGCCGCCGCGCGAGCGGCCCTCGCTAATCCTTGCGCGGTGAGGTCTGAGGTGTGGGCAAACCCTGTGGTGTCGCCCACCACAACACGAATGCCTGCACCACGAGTGCGACCTGAGGAAAGTTCCTCTACTTTGCCATCATCCAATACTGCCGAAGAAGACTGCCTATCCTCTACAAACACCTCGGCAAACTCGCCCCCAGTCTTGAGCGCTTCTGCAAGCGTGTTTTGCACTACAGACTGTTCAATCACTGCTGCACCACCTCTTAGAACTAATTGTTGCTTGTGTCACTTGCGACTGCATGTAGTGACAGCCTACCCAAACTTCCACACAAATTGTTTATACCCACAGAGTTCAACACATGACAAAAACAAATAATCCAATATTCCCGTCAAGGGATGCAAAACCAAGAACCTCCACACAACCAAAAAACATGACTGTGTGTATTGGGTGTACTGGCCGCAGTCACGCTGGTTGCCTCCAGCTGTGGTAACAATGTTAGAAGGGTATCGTTTTCGTAATCCGAGCATGCCATAAAGACCAGCCTGTCTTGTCCATGCCAGCTACAGGTGCGCGGTTAAGAATGCCACAAATAGAACGAGGCGGGCCTGAAATGGAACGAGGCGGGCCTGAAACATCTAAAGCCGCAAACACTCTCTTCTAAAAATTCTTTGATGGTTTGATCCTGAATTGCAATATGGAAGGTGGTCGCATAACAATTCAAACATCTGTGTTTCCTCCACTACCAGACGAGAAATTCGATATTGTGTACGCCGATCCTCCTTGGGATTACAAGGGACAACTGCAACACGCAGGACTGGGAAGCGGTGATACAGGCGGAGCAATGCGCCACTATCCAACTGTCACGCTAAATGCGCTCAGAAACCTAAAAGTTGACCAAATAGCAGCTGATAACTGCTTATTGTTTATGTGGGCTACAAACCCGCATCTAGACCAAGCGATCGAGTTAGGAAAATCTTGGGGATTTAGGTGGGCTACAGTTGGTTTTGTTTGGGATAAGCAACGAACCAATCCTGGATTCTACACTCTGAGCCAGTGCGAACTGTGTTTAGTGTTCAAAAAAGGGAAAATACCTCAACCACGCGGTGCTAGAAACGTGCGCCAGATGATCTCAGTAAAGCGAACCGCACACTCCTCGAAGCCTGTAGAAGCACGTTATCGCATCGACGCAATGTTCCCATCTCAACGCAAAATCGAGTTGTTTGCTCGACACACACACACACACACACACACACACACACACACACACACACACACACACACACTTGGGCGTTTTGGGGATTGGAAGCAAATGGGGCGTGATGAGTTGTCGCGCCGTGCTGAATGGCAAAAAACAAGCGCTGCACGCGGACAAGCTGCAGAAGATGTGTTTAGTGTGATAATGGAAATGCACCTCAATGGCACTGGATATGTCACAGAATACAAGCCAGTAGGATTACAAGGGATTTATGGGACCAGAACCGACAAGAAAAACAAATCCCGCCCACACGGGATACGCCCAGAATACGCCATAACCAACAAGTCAAACAGCAAATCTGTTTTTGTGGAGATAAAACGCCAACGACCCGCTGGCAACGCGCACGAACGGGCATGCAAATATATGATGCCGGGAATACTAGAATCAGCTCGCAAAGTAGCTAATCAACCTGAAAACATAATCCCTTTCTGGTGGATTTTCACCAACGGCATAGCTTCCGACAGGTATTACCGACAAGAAATAATGCACTGGTTCAAAGGCATAGAAGACCATGTTCTCTTGTGGGCAAACGTTCAGGAGTATTCCGCTGTTACCAAACACTTCGAAATGTGCATCCGCCCCTTGTTGGACTAAAAATAGGGCCTTCGCGAATTTGTGAGACGGGTGTGGCTTGAGAGTTCATGTAGCAATACGTGGAACAACTACCTTACAGTTCCAACCTGCACAATTTACATGTTATATAACCGTCTAAAACACTGTTTATCACCAAATCACTGGTGTGGCTTTAGTGTCTACGTAAATCGGATACCAGTCGTTTAGTCCATCCGAGTAACCGTTCTCTTGAGGGTTGTTAGGGTTTATGCCTAACTCCCAAGCAACTGATTGACGGTTCCTGGCAACCAGAGCCAGAGCTGCATATTCGTAGGAACGCCCAAATCTTTTAATTTTACCATGATCAACAGTTTTTTGAGATTCTCTACACGCATGATTGAGCACTCTGGCAACTTCGCGTATTGTTTCTTCCCCTAAATATTTGATGTATAACCAGCGGCATTTCTCAAGAGTTGTCCGTTCAGGTACAGAGTCCATCCAAGTTTCACATGTATCACCCCAAACTGTTGAGAGAACACTGTTGTAACCCCAGCTGTATAACGCCCATCTCATTACTGGTTGGTACACGCACCGCTGTTTTTGAAACATGCCGCCAGAGTTGGTCGGCATCACAGACCAAACCCACGCGTGACTACACCCCTCATACACTGCGGGTTGTTGGTAGCCAAACAACGCCACAACTTTAGCGGGTTAGAAAATAGCCGTCTCTTGACAAACAGCCTGCTGCGCCTTTGCTTCTGAAAGTAACTGTCACAGGGTGGTTGTACTGTGTAGGTATGGAGTTGACTGGTTCAGCCAATAGTGAAACTGTTGCAACAGACGTAGTGTTGCGCGTATGTCGAGTAGACGTTAGCAACCTGCCTGTTGACAAGCTGGATGACCGAATCGAAGAACTTGGGTGGGCACGCGCTCAAATTGAAGGACTACTAGCTGAAGCTCTAGCTGAACGTGCCCGCAAAAGCACTCCTCGGGCCGCTGCAAGCGTGTTGCGCGAACGTGTGAAAGAATCCGCAGGCAAAGCAGGCGGAGATGTCAAACTAGCGGTGTCTTTAGCAGAAAGTTTTCCTACAACCCTGACGACGTTGACATCAGGAGAAATCAACGCAAGCCAAGCCCGAGTAATAGAACGCGTTGCTGGAAAACCCGACTACCGAAGCGAAGAAGAAATACTGGCTTGCACAAAAGAAGCTCCCGCAGACTTGCTATCAAGGTACGCGCTTCGCTGGGAACCAGTTGAAGAAAAAAGCTACTCCAAATACGAGCAACAACGTCAAGATCGCAGAGCATCAATAACTCAAGAACCCGATGGCTCTTGGAAACTATTTGCCCACCTTGATTACATGTCAGGACGGCAAGTCAGCCTGGCTTGGGCCGCAATGGCCGAAGTTTTCAGACGCGAGGAAAATGAATACGCCAAAGTGACCTACCAGCAACGAAACGCCGACGCGTTAGTCCAGATGATCACCCGCGACGGTCTACAAACTGCTACCCCTGCCTCACTGCTAATGATCACCCACTACGATGCCAAAACCGGTGAACTCAGCCACCCCAGACTCGACGATGGCCAACCGGTGCCTCCCGAACTGCTAGAGCATCTCCTAGCCAACGCCGATGTCTACACCGCATTCGTAGATGCCGACAACCAACCACTGTGGCTAGGCAAATCACAGCGATCAGCTTCCCTAGCCCAACGCATCATGCTCGCTGCCCGCGACGGTGGCTGTATCGGCTGCATAACACCCTCAGAACGTTGCGAAGCCCATCACATCCACCACTGGCAAAACGACGGGCCAACCGACATCTACAACCTTGTACAACTATGCCCCGGCTGCCACCACCTTGTCCACGACTGCAACTGGCAAGTTTGCTATGACCAGCAAAAAGGTCACCATATCGCTCCCCCACCCAAAACATTCCCCAACACTGCAACCTCCACATGCCAACCTAGCCAACACAACCTAATACTCAGAACCTAAGACCCCGTTGCCCAGATCTGCTATCCCAGATCCAATACTCAGCAACACTCAATCCACAAAACAAAAACCACCACACTCAGCGAGACACGGCTAAAGCTGTGTATTTCGTCTACACTCTTTAAATGCTTGCTGCCATAATGCGTGAAGTGGGTCAGCCCGACTTGGATATCTGCGATGATGTTGAGTTGTTGGACTTAGGCCCAGACGATGTTTCCATAAAGATCACTCACACTGGGGTATGCCACTCCGATGTGTCGGTGCTAAACGGAACTATTTTCCAGAAACCACCTGTGGTGTTAGGCCATGAAGGGGCGGGAATCATCGAAGAGGTGGGCTCCAATGTGGATGACATCGAACCTGGCGACCATGTAATTGTGGTGTGGTCGCCGCCATGCGGAAAGTGTGCTTTTTGCACTGGACGCAACCAACCTAACCTTTGTGCCAACGTCACCTTCGGTGCTATGGCCCGCAACAAGTTCCGCCAAGGTAATACAGAGTTTATGGGCATGGTGGGTGCAGGCACTTTCGTTGAAAAGACGCTCATGCCCCGTCAAGGTGTGGTGAAGATTGACCCCGACGTTCCCTTAGATGTTGCTTCTCTTATCGGCTGTGGGGTGATGACTGGAGCTGGTGCTTGCATGAACACCGCTAAGGTGACTCCAGGCTCTTCAGTTGTGATATTTGGCGCTGGCGGTGTTGGTGTGGCTGCCATTCAAGGAGCCAGAATCGCTGGGGCAGCCGAAATTGTGGCTGTAGATAAAAATCCTGCCAAACTCAATGAAGCCATCTCTTTTGGTGCCACACAAGCAGTGCTCCCCGAAGATTTAGAAGATGCTAAAAACGAGACAACAGACGGAGAGGGTTTTGACTACTCCTTGGAATGTGTTGGTATTGGTAGCCTCATGCGTACCGCTTACGATATGACTAGACGTGGTGGTACTTGCTGCATCGTAGGAGTGGGACGCCCCGAAGACAAAGTGTCGTTCAGCGCTTTTGAGCTTTTCTACAACGAGAAAACCCTCGTTGGCTCCTACTACGGCAGCACCGACGTGCGCACCGATTTTCACCGCTTATTGCGACTGTGGAAGAACGGTAAGCTCGACTTAGAAGGTATGATCACCCGCCGCATAAGCATCCACGACATCAACCCTGCACTAGAAGCGGTACGCAACGGGGAGGTTGTGCGCCAGGTTATTGAATTCTAAGCAAACTGCCAGCCTTCAAAATCTATGAACCAGACCGATGCTAATAGTTTTTTTGATGAACATGTTGATGCAAATGGCCGTGTGCGAGACCACTACCAACCGGTGCAGGAATGGTTTGACCGCCTCACTCCAGCGCAGGTAAGCGCTTTAGAAACCGAACGCAACAACTCCTTCCAACGCCAAGGTATCACCTTTACGGTCTATGGCAACTCAGAAGGTACCGAGCGTACTTGGCCTATGGACCTGTTTCCCCGAGTTATTGATGCACAAGAATGGCACACGATTGAACGTGGCCTCAGTCAAAGGGTAACCGCGCTAAACCGCTTCTTGGACGACATCTACACTGGTGAACAAGCCATAATTCACGATGGCATCATCCCGCAGCGTCTTATCACCTCTTGCACAGGCTTTGAGCGCGAAGCTATGAACGTGTCGGTACCTTTAGGGGCTCGCTGTGTTGTGGCTGGGATCGACCTAGTGCGAGACGCTGACGGGGGCTACCAGGTTTTGGAAGACAACCTTCGTAACCCCAGCGGCATCTCCTATGTGATTGAAAACCGGGCTGCTATGACCAAGCTGTTGCCCGCTGCTTTTGCAGACCTGCAAGTGCGGTCGGTGGATCACTACGGACGCTCGTTGCTAAGAGCATTGCGTGCTATTGCACCACCTGCTTGCGGGGAAGATCCAACCGTAGTTGTGCTAACTCCCGGCATATTCAACTCCGCTTACTTTGAGCACGCCTTTTTAGCCCGCAGCATGGGAGTAGAGCTAGTTGAAGGACGCGACCTAGTAGTAGACGATCACGTGGTGGCTATGCGTACCACCCGAGGTCTTGAACGTGTCGACGTCATTTATAGGCGCATAGACGATGGGTTTTTAGATCCAGTGGTATTCAACCCACATTCCACCCTCGGAGTGCCAGGGCTGATGGCCGCAGCACGCGTAGGCACGGTTACTATAGCCAACTCTGTGGGTAACGGGGTGGGTGACGATAAAGCTGTCTACGCATATGTGCCCGACATGATCCACTACTACCTAGATGAGCAACCCATAATCCCCAACGCCACCACCTATTTATTGTGGGACCAAGACCAGCAAGCAGAGGTGCTAGCGCGCTTAGATCAGCTAGTAATCAAACCGGTTGCCGAATCAGGAGGTTACGGTATTATCATCGGCCCTAAAGCTAGCGATGAAGAACTAGCCGAAGCTCGCAACAAAATCTTGGCAGATCCTCGTAACTGGATAGCCCAAGAAGTAGTTAACCTCTCACGCTTAGCAACTTGGGATGGCAAAAACTTCGCACCACGCCACATTGATCTGCGACCCTTCGTCTTGTGTGGAGAACAAACTGAAGTAATTCCCGGCGGGCTCACCAGAGTGGCCATGCACGAAGGCTCGCTTGTTGTGAACAGCTCACAAGGTGGCGGTTCTAAAGACACCTGGATTTTGAGCGCCAAAAACCCTGGCGCTACAACAACAAGTGATGCTGCAAGTGTGAACCAAACTAGCCAAACTAAACAGGGACATAGCTAATGCTGGCCCGCCATGCCGAAGATATGTTCTGGGCTGGCCGCTATCTAGAGCGCGCCGAAGATACTGCCCGCATGGTGCGGGCCACACTGTTAAGCACTGTGGCCGAAACTCCCGCTCACGCTGTAGAACAGATGGGCAACCTAATCAACACTTTGCGTTTAGAAATGCCCTCACCTGACCACACGGTGCAATCCATCGCTAAGAACCTCAACCCAACAGCTCCGCTGCTTCGTAGCGAAGCTGGCCTCGGTATAGATGTGCAAGCTGCCGCTACTACGCTCGTAGCAGCACCCAATTTGGCAGGGTCAGTTGTTTTCTGCATCAGCAGAGCCCGTGAGAACTTCCGCTCGCTGCGAGATCAGGTGCCATCTGAGTTGTGGGAACAAATCAACCTAATACATCTGCACATGCACCAAACCGACTTCACCGCAACCATGGAGCACGATCCGTTTCAAACCTTAGACTTCATTCGGGTGAGCTGTCAGTCGCTTACTGGTGTGATTAGCACCTCAATGTCGCAAGGTGAAGGTTACCGTTTTTTGGTTTTAGGCCAAACATTAGAACGAGCTCTGATGACTTGTCGTCTCATCAGCGTGCGTTATCCCGAACTAGATGGCTCCTCCTACGATGAAATGGCTCTCACGCTCCGCTCGGTATCAGCGCTTGAAGCATACCAGCGCGCTAGTCGCTCCTCCCCATTAGCATCAGATGTAGCCCGATTTTTGTTATTGGACGATGCTTTTCCTCGCTCGGTGTTGTACTGCTTGCGGGCTTGTGAAGATCATGTGAATGCGTTGGCGTCAGAAAACATAGCTCCACCAGTACGTCGCTTGGGACGGTTGCGCTCGGAATTAGAGTATGGCAACTTTGACTCTTTGCTAGCGCGCTTACCAGCCTTGCTATCAGAACTTGAGGACGGTGTGCGAGAGGTTGCCACCGACCTCAGCTACTACTTCTTTCGGAATGCTGAGACGTTTGATTTACACAGTCAAGCCATCGGCCCCGAAGTATCACCGATGAAACAAACCACATGAAGTTAGATGTCTGCTACCGCACAGTGTTCCGCTTTGATGCACCGGTACGAGAATCCCAAAATGAGGTGCGAGCTTGTCCTGTTACGAATCAACGTCAACAACTGATTAACTATCGCATCGGCACAAAACCATCAGCAAGAACCTTGTCTTTCACCGATTATTGGGGCACCCGCGTAGATCAATTTGGAATAACAAATGCTCATCAAACTTTAGAAGTCAACGCTGAAGCCTCAGTAGAAACACAAGACCCTATTCCTGTAGCTGTCAACCCGCCTTTAGAAGCATTACAAGAATTGGAGTTTCAAAATAGCCACGAAGAATATCTACGCCGTACTCGTCACACTAACTGGGACACTGCCCTAGCCACAGAAGCTCGAGAGCTTATCAGTGGAACAAAAGATGTGTGTGCTGCGGTACACGCCGTCTGGGAGTTTGTGGGCAACCGCTTGTCTTATGAGCCTGGTCACACTCAAATCGGTGACTGCATCGCCGACATTGCTAGCAAGGGTGTGGGTGTGTGCCAAGACTTTGCACATCTAGGCGTGGCATTATGTCGCAGCATAGGCATACCTGCGCGTTATGTTTCTGGATATTTATTTTCTTCCAACGATAGAACGGGAAGCATTGCTGGTGCCCTAGTAAGAGTGCAAACGCACGCTTGGTTTGAAGCGGCTATCCCAGGTGGTGGCTGGCTGCCGTTAGACCCGACTAATCAGCTGAGGGTAGGCCATCAGCACATTAAGATTGGTCACGGAAGAGATTATGATGATGTGCCACCGCTGCGAGGTGTTTATTCGGGTTTGGGGGCACCTGTGGTAGAAGCTTCAGTGGAGATCAGACGTATGGACCCCGCAAAATTTCCAACCACACCACTTCAACCATCTTTATCACGTGAGGTAATGAAACCTCGCACTCGCCTAGAACATCAACAACAGCAATAGCCTCACTGCACCTCTAAGCCCAGCTGAGCGAAGATTTCTTCACGTCCACGCTCAAAAGTCTCCTCATCTATGCCGCCATCTTGATATTTCTCGCTAAGCAAACGAAAATCTTCGTAAAGATCAGCCTCTGAACGCCCGCTAGACATTGGTGTTTCTTCATCATTTAGATGGGTGTCTATCCTGCCATGACGTTTAGCCTGCTTAGCGGCTGCGCGTTCTCGCTTGTTTTTTTCGCGCTGTCGCTTCTGGAAACTTTCTGATCCACGTCCCATAGCAATTCCTAGTCCATTAGTTGCTTACATGAGCCCTCAAGTTTACGCCTTTCAGGTATCAATTTGGCATATCTGAGATAATTACCCACTAACATCAGCAACTAAAAACATATAATCAGCACACAGGGAGACAGTTCTGAACCGCAATTTTGCTGCTGACACATTAAAAAGTTTAAACCTTGACCCAAAAACCCGTTTGCTCACAGTCTGTGCTAGCAATGAGGACTGGAAGCTGTTGAACGCTCTTGGCTTTGAGAATGTGGTTGTTTCCAACTTAGACGAGGCCCTGCAAGAGTTGGTGCCGCAAGATTGCTGGTCTTACCAAGATGCCCAGGAGTTAAGTTATGGTGATGGGTCTTTTGACTGGGTGTTTGTGTCTGAGGGACTGCACCACTGTCGTTCTCCACATCGTGCGTTGTTGGAAATGTACAGGGTTTGTCGTGTGGGGATCGTAGCGCTTGAAGCCCGTGATAGTACACTAATGCGGTTGGCTGTGCGGTTACATTTAGCCGATCGCTATGAGCTGGCTGCAGTTGCCAGTCAAGGTTTCGGCTCTGGTGGGCTAGACAACACCAGCGTCCCCAATCATGTTTATCGCTGGACTGAGGCTGAAATACTAAAAACGCTACGCTCTTATGATCCCACCGGCGAACCCAGAGTGGAGTTTCGCTATGGGCTGCGCTTACCCGCTTCACAAAACAACCAAAATCACTTCTTACACCGCGCAAAACAGCAGCTAACCAACTCAGCGTTGCGAAGCATTACCACTGTTTGCAAACGCCAACGCAACCATATCGCTATCATCGCACGGCGGCCAACTGCGTTATATCCTTGGCTTCATCGTCACAACGACCAAATACAATTTAACCCCGACTACTACAATAAAAAACGCTAACTAAAAGCGCTAAAATTGCGGGCAGCACAGTCCGCACTCTTGCCCACGTAGCTCAGCACGGACAGAGCAGGGACCTCCTAAGTCCAAGGTCGCAGGTTCAAATCCTGCCGTGGGCGCTTTTTTGTGTAAAACCCGAACAGCCACTGTACTACCAGCGAAACACTCGCAAACCTGCAAGCCACACAAAACTCAAACTAGAGACTTAAGGCACAACATCAAAAGCTTTATACCTTTTTGATCCATAACGGTACAAACGAAAATCATTGTCTCATGTCAAATGGCTCACCACGCACCATTGCACAAATCGCCTCAATATCTCCTTGCGTCTCTGCTGTGCTGAGTTCCTTGTCAAACAGCCGCCGCGCAAACTCCGCAAAGCTAATACCCTGTTCTGCTGCACGCTGCTTTGCTTCAGCATGCAAATGATCTGGAAGTGTAATGATTGTTCTCATAGTGATATCATAGCATCACATAGAACTCTGCCAAGCGAAATCAGATAATTCTGATTGTGGACACACTTACACCTCTCCACAAAAAAGGGGAAACTCAGTTATGTGCGCAAAGTGGCGTTATGAGCGCTTACAACAGCATCAATGCAGGCTTGACGAACAGCAGCCACTTCTTTGTCTGTGAGAGTATGTTCTGCTGATTCAAAGCGCAGTGTGTAAGCCAAACTGCGATGTCTATCACCTATTTTGGCGGAGCGAAAAACGTCAAACAGCCGTAAAGACACCAGCCAATCGCTGGCTGCTTTGGTGATAGTTGCGGCCACCTCTGCGGCTGCTACCTCATTCGGCACAACAAAAGCTAGATCAATATCGCTAGAGGGAAAACGGCTAGGAGCCCTATAAGGTGCTGGCACACGATTGCTGTCCATAACTGCATCAAGGTTTAACTCTAACCAAACCACTGGCTCAGCAATCTCATACAAAGCGCGCACCTCAGGGTCGACTTCACCAAGCACGCCTACCTGTTTACCCTCAGCTAAAGCAATAGCACTGCGACCCGGGTGCAATCCATCAGTTGGCTGGTTGCGAATTGTTGGCTGCGCTAAAGCCAAATGCCGGGCCAAACGCTGCCAAATAAGCGTCACAGCAGTAACAGTGCAACCAGCTAACACCACCCCAAGATGTTCTTGCTCTTCAGGCACCTCACCACCCCCACCAGGATGCACCCACCCTATCTCAAAAAATGAAACACCAAAATTGCGGCGAGCTGCGTTGTATGCCACCGCTTTAAGCAAACCAGGCCGCAGCGAGGTACGCATGATGGATTCCTCAGCAACCAAAGGGTTGGTTACAACAATCCCATCATCACCTAAACCAGCACGAGCTAAATCTCCGGGCGCCAAAAAAGGTAGCGGCATGGCTTCGGTAATCCCCAGCGCAGCTAGCAAAGCCCGCAAACCGCGACGCTGTGATTGCAAAGCTGTAAGAGCTCCTGTCTGCGATGTCAACGGCACAGTACGTGCAATACGTGAATAACCGTGCATCCGCCCTATCTCTTCAATCACATCTATCTCGGTGGCAGAATCTACACGCCATGAAGGAATCTGTACTGCTATATCTTTGACACCGGCTTCTGCTATATCTTCTGATTGTCCGGTCTCGTCAGCAGAAACGCCGCTAACAAAACCAAGAGGGGCTAGCAACTCAACCATCTCAGCAGCGCTAAGATCAGTTCCCAAAATAGAATTTGCCCGCGCGGGACGCAAGCGCACTGTTAGCGGCGCCCGCCGATTACCAGTTTCAGCAACGATTCCAGCAGCTGTAGTAGCACCCACAGCCGCGGCTAACTCCACAAAACGGTCTAGAGCTAACGCAATAATGTCAGGATCGGTGCCGCGTTCAAAACGCGCCGAAGCTTCACTACGTAACCCTAAGCGTCGCGCGGTGCGAGCAATAGCCATAGGATTCCAACAAGCAGCCTCCAAAAGCACTGAGCGCGTAGCGGTTGAAATTTCTGTTGAAGCACCCCCCATCACCCCTGCCAAACCAACCGCTTGATCCCGCGAATTAACAATCACCCCATCTGCGCTACATAGGGTGCGCTCGTTTCCATCTAAGGTAACCAAACGCTCACTGTCTCGAGCCATCCGCACCCCTAAATAGCCTTCAGGCATCAGGTCTAAGTCGTATGTGTGATTAGGCTGACCTAACTCAAACATTACGTAGTTTGAAATATCTACGACTGCATTGATGGGTCGCTGGCCTAACGCCAAAAGGCGGTTAGCCATCCAGCTAGGCGAAGCACCTGTAGGCACGTTATCGAGCACTCTCACCGCTAAACTGCTGCAAAAATCGGGCGCACCTATATGAACCGCTGCCCGCTGTGTTGCTGACAAAGCTAGGGCGTGTGACACCTCTGGGGTAGGCAAAATCAGAGGTACTTGCTGACGAGCAGCAAGATCGCGGGCCACCCCCAAAATAGACATAGCATCAGGCCGGTTAGGATTTACCTCTAAGTCAAACAGCACATCGCGTTTTATACCTAGCGCTTCTGCTATCGGCAGTCCTAACTCGCAGGCATCATCTAGGATCATAATGCCGCCATGATCATCGCCCATAGATAATTCGGCCTGCGAGCAAAGCATCCCGTTACTCCACTCACCGCGCATCTTGCGACGCGCAATCTCCATACCATTGGGCATGATGGCACCTACTTTTGCAAGAGGCACTTTGTCACCTGCTTGCATGTTGAAAGCTCCACAGCAAACTTGTAGCGCTTCGCCGCTGCCAATGTCTACATCGACTAGCTGAATGCGGTCTGCGTCTGGATGATTACGGGTTGCTAAAACCTCTGCAACCACGATGGCATCTAAGCCTTTACCAAGCTCAGATAATTCCTCTACGGCTAAACCTAAATCAGACAAAGTTTCGGCCAGTTCTTCGGGGCTACCAGCAATGTCAGGCGCAAACTCCCGCAACCAACTCAGCAAAACTTTCATCTTAAAACTGCTCCAAAAAGCGGATGTCGTTGCTCCACAAATCACGTAAATCTTTGATACCAAAGCGGATCAAGGCCAGACGATCAATCCCAAACCCAAAAGCAAACCCTTGCCATTTTTCAGGATCAATACCACAAGCCGACAACACGTTAGGATGAACCATTCCGCAGCCACCCAACTCCAGCCAAGTGCCATCGGGACGCTGAATATCAAACTCCGCAGAAGGTTCGGTAAAAGGAAAATACGAAGGCCGCAAACGCGATGTGAAACCAGGGCCAAAGTATGCGGATGTGAAGGTCTCAATTGTTCCCGCTAAATCACCTAAAGATATGTCCGTGTCTATAACAAGACCTTCAATTTGGTGAAATACCGGCATGTGGGTGGCATCGGCGGTGTCTTGGCGAAAGCACCGCCCTGGGGCAACAACATAAATGGGGGGCGCTTGTGCTTCCATTACCCGTGCTTGCACTGGCGAGGTGTGGGTGCGCAGCAACGTGCTAGCAGGCTCCCCATAGTCAACGTACAAGGTGTCGTACATGTCGCGAGCAGGATGCCCTTCAGGAAAGTTGAGTGCTCCAAAGTTATACCACTCGCTTTCAATTTGAGGCCCTTCAACCACCCGATAGCCCATACCCACAAAAACATCCTCTAAAGCCTGTGAGGTTTGGGTGATCACATGTAAGTGCCCGTGTTGTAGCTGCTCTGTAACTTCGGTTAGGTCTAAACGCTCAGCTGCTAGCTGCGTAGCACGGGCAGTGGTTGCAAGTTCTGCTTCGCGAGCTGCAAGCAGCTCCTCGATAGTTTGCTTAGCAGCGTTTAGGGCTTGCCCAGCTTGACGGCGTGCTTGCGGTTCCATTTCGGCTAAAGCTCTACGGGCACGCGCCAAACCAGAGCGCTTGCCGCTCACGCTCACACGCACTGCTTTTAGCTCCTCCAAATTGTCCGCAGAAGCTACTTGCTTGCGTGCCACAGCAACTAAATGCTCAGGTGACAGCTCATTGCTAATATCAGACTCAGACATTATCGCCCACTATGGCAACCCCAACCTCTGCCTCCCAACCTCTGCCTGCTGCATCGTATGCTGCATCGTGTTATAGATCACGTTACTCGAATGTTGGCTAGATATAGGGTTCTAGTAGCTAGTACTTCGCGGGCTTCGTTGGCCATATCATCATAAAAATACTCCCGATAGGTCTTGTCTGTAACACTCGATACCGCAAACTGTAAAGCCGATAGCACTGCAATAAAACCAGCTACTGCTAGCAGTTCCCATGTCAACACCAACTCGTAACCAAACAAACCAAAACTACTTAGAGGTTCCAAAGAATCAGATGCTATCCACGCCAAAATGGTTTCCTCACGCACGGTTAGCAAACCAAAGGCAACATAAAATACCCCAATAAACAAGCCCACCAACAACACCCTCACAGCTTGAGCTACAAACATCAACAACGCTAAGTTCAACTTATCTAAACGACCTAATGGCGGCACTTGGGTAATTGCCATGTTGGTTGGAGCCGCTGCTGGAGCCAATGGGGAATCGCTTGTGTTCACTAACTCACAAGCTTGTTGCCAACTCTCAAAGCGAGCTAAATCCACTAGCTCGGCAGGTATGCGTACCGCTACCGAAGCAAGGCTGATCAAACCAACCACACCAACAACTATCACGTAAAACGGCCAAGCAAAGTCGTGTGCTACTTGCCAAACCTCTGCGTTGAGAAACAAAAAAGCGCTAAACAATAACAACAACGGCAAAATGCGTCCTAACAGTCGCCCGATAAGAGCAATTTGATGAAACGAATAGCCTGCGGCCCAACTAATCATGGGTAAAAGACCGAAACTAACCACAAAATATGTAACCAACAAAATGCCGAGATTAATTAAGGCTAGTCCTGATGCATCCGACCACGGATTGTTTGAGAACAAGGCCGGAAGCAAAGGTGGAATAAACACAAACACCGTCAACTCCACTGCACCAACTTTGTCTGGCAGCTGCAAAAGCCGCCTACCTCGCAAACGATTCACTAAGGCTACCGCCACCAATGCTATGGCTACACCTGCGCAGAAAACTCCAAACTGCGCCCAACCACGAAAACGATCACCAAAAGAGCTAAACAGCTCTAAAGCAAAAACCAACGCTAAAAACGGGACTGCCCGGGTAAACACATCGGTGCTAGCCCGATAATCGTGAATCACATGTGGCACGCCTCGTCGGATAAACCAACGCTCGGCAGCCTCACGGTTCAGGCTATCTTCGTGTTGCGTAGCTCAGTCCTCTTCAACAACGGTGGGAACTTCCACACCTGGCCCATAATAGATAAACAGATTAGCAATAAGGTCGCTAATACCATGCGGTGTACCGCCCTTAGCGATATCTACTGTGATGATGTTGCTGTTAACATGCACAGCGTCAACACCACCCCGTTCAAAAAGGCGGCGGGCTAGCAAATCAGCAGGACGCTCACCAGAAATGTCGTGGCCAGCACTGTAATACTCGTGACCTGTACCGGTGATGCTGCGGTTTATCTCAAAACGATGCACTCCCGGGCGACTTGTTTGCTTTTCTATAACAGTTACCGGCTGTCCCATATGCACCTAAAGCGTACCCAATGCATAACTGTGTAAGCGTGCTATGGAAAAATAACACCTATGTATTCTGCAACACATTTTACTTTGCGACCGATGCTACAGCTGCTAGCACTGCTAGTTATAACAGCGGTGCTGCTGTCTAGCTGCGTAAGTTCCGACCAAGACACAGCACAACCACTCACCACTCCAACATCTAGCAGTACCACTGCTACCACAACACCTGCTACAGCAGATGTCACAACACCAGATACGGCAACACCAACTCCCGCTGCCACTACAGAAGCACCTGCTGGATCGCCTGAGACAACCAACACTGCATCACCAACACCGACCGCTGCAATAACACCAACCAGCGCCACACCATCTGTGACCGCACTTGCCGCAACGCCTACACCACCACCCACCCCACCGGTAGAGTTAGGACTTTCTCTAGCTGATCTGCTCGGACAAATCACTATTGCGGTAGAAGCAGCCTATGAATATAACCGCAGTGACTGGAAGCATTGGACAGATGCCGATCGTGATGGTCAAGACACTCGTCAAGAGGTTCTTGATGCAGAATCCTCTGAAGCCACCGTGGTAGGCAACGGGCGTATCCGTCAAGGTTTATGGCGAAGCCTGTACGACGCCCAACAAATTACGGTGGCAGGCGATCTAGATGTAGACCACGTAGTAGCCCTCCAAGAAGCCCACCAATCAGGAGGGTGGGCATGGGATGCTAGAACCCGTGAACTCTATGCCAACGATCTCACAAACCCTGATCACCTAATTGCAGTGTCTAAAAGCACTAATCGCAGCAAAGGTGCTCGTGACCCCGCAGAGTGGCTCCCACCCGATACTGCTTCTTGGTGCCAATACCTGTTCATGTGGACTATCGTCAAAATCCGCTGGGAACTCACGATGGATCAAGCCGAGCATAACAGGATCCTCCAAGAGGCTAATTCTAGCTGCTCTGAAATCCGCATCGACCCTGCCCAAATAACGAACTAAATGCGCCACCAATAACTTAGCGCAACTTCAGCTGCTAGCTTTTGGTCTGGTGTGCAGGGCTGACACGTAAATGCCCCCAACCAAGTTTGTCCATGAAAACCCATGATCTGCGATGCAGCGGCGTGGGCCCATACCTAGCTATCGCCCCACGATGCTTCATGCAGGGATACCCCTTATTGCTGTCAAAGCGATACTCAGGATAATCCACTGCTGCTGAACGCATGATCCGATCTCTTGTCACCTTAGCTAACACAGATGCCGCAGCGATGGACAAACAAGCCTCATCCCCTTTTACCAAGGTGTGAGCGTTCCCGTTACCCACGAAATCCCAACGACCATCAACTAACACTGCGCTAGGTTCTAAACCTAACCCACTTAAGGCTCTTTTCGCAGCCAAACGCTGCGCTTGTGACATGCCCAGCTCATCACATTCTTGATTACTCGCATGACCTACAGCCCAAGCCACACACCAACTAGCGATAGAGTCATAAAGCCCTTCCCGCCGCAGTTCAGTTAGCTGCTTGGAGTCCCTAACGCCAGCTACAACCCGATCTGTAGGAAGCACAACAGCTACTAATGTCAAAGGCCCAGCCCATGCACCCTTACCCACCTCATCTATGCCTACCACCACCTCGTGACCCTCAGACCACAAGCCACGTTCAATATTTAAGGTTGGCTCAGGTTTGTAAGGCACAACACCAAACTAACTATACAGATGCCCGCAAAAGTGCTTCGCCACGTATCTCAGTGCTACTCCAAGCCTCATCAAGCGCTGGAGCATTTAACGTAGGCATCTTTACTCCAGCCCGCAAATCTAACTCCCACAACAACGCTGGGCGCTCCCCGTGCCACCGCACCGCATAAGACAATAACCCCCACCTTGTGGGTAGCCCGTAAACAGCCATAGACCCGCCCCGCCAACCAGAGCGAAACCCGGGTGCTACCAAAAGCTCTATGCCGCTGTCGTCAACCAACTCAGCACGCAACCCAGCAAATGTTGGCTCCATCTCGCTGAGCGCTAAGTGCGTTACATCGACCGCAGCTTTAGTTTCACCAGCTGCGCGCAACAAACGTTGCACTGCACCTACGGGCGCAGCTATACCCGTTCGTGCTGCTGCAGCCACTGCCTCGGCTACGGCGGTTGTATAACGTTTCGCCACATTTTGGTCACCGGTAAGATCATGATGTGTGGTAACCGCAACAAGCCGTTCTGCGGGTGCCTCGGTTGTCCAGCGAGCAGCAATTTCATCTAGCACCAACTCTGCATCATTATGATAACCGTGGTGGTCTAAGCGAACAGCTAGCAGGCATAAATCTTTCACCTCAGCAGTTTCCATGCGACCAGTCAACCCCAGCCAACGCCGGCGGTTTTGCCGAATACGCCTCGCTAACCCCTCATCGGGTACTTCAATACGCGCTCCTCTGTCTAAGTGGGCATCCCAGCCGCGGATCACCGCCTGAGCATCAGGCAAATCGCAAGGTAGGGGTACCCTGCCCGGTGCTAAACCAACGCTTACAGCTAAACTCCCTGTGTGCGGCAAAGGCCACACCAAAGCAACAACATCACGTCCTTTAGCCTGATGTGCTTGGTTGCCACCACCTAATGTGCCATCACCTAATGTAGCAGTGCTGTCGGCCGGAACATCAGCTTGCAGTAACTCAACTAGCGCCTTTTCCCCAACTGCGAACACCGCCGCAGGACGATCGCTTGCTAGCACAAGTTCTCTATCTACCCACACGCCTGTATGTTTAACTGCAATGTTTGCTCCCGCAGATTCCAAAACTATTGCGAATGCAAAAGCAGTTGCAGCCTGATTAGCCACCTCTACTACCGCAACCGCCGATTCAGAACTAGCAGCTACCGCCCATACCCGCTGCGTAGCGTCGCCTTCTGGCAACTTCATACGGGTTTCAATTACAGCACCAGCACCAAGCTGGGTCTGACGAACTTCTTTGGTGTCTGATGCTTTATGCCACTGCTTAGCAGAACGCACCAACCAATCTAGCCGCCACTTAGCATGGCTAGGGCTGATTCCACCTTGCGCATCAACTTCCCCCCAGCCAGCTGCGCCTAAAACATCTAAAGACCTGCTCACAAACTTGGACGCCTAAAGAAGTGCCACACTTTTTGTAGCCGCTTACCCGTTTGGGTTGACACTTCGGGTTCGGGACGGGCTTGGCGCCCCATCAAAGACATCATAGCTTCTTCTGCGGTTCGGGTGCCTTGAATAACTGCATCTACCTCAACGCTCAATGGCATCTCCACGTTATGCAGCTTGGCTAACTCCACCACAATGGCTGCAGCATAAACACCTTCGGCTGTTTGGTTCATGTCAGCCAAAATCTGCTTCAGCGAACGGCCTTGCCCAAGCTCATTACCTACATGGCGGTTGCGGCTAAGCGGACTCATGCAAGTGGCTAACAGGTCGCCCATACCCGCTAAACCAGCGAAGGTCTCAGCACGCCCTCCCATAGCTATACCTAGCCTGGCAAGCTCAGCTAGCCCTCTAGTCATCACAGCAGCACGAGTGTTATCGCCAGCACCAAGGCCATCTACCATGCCCGAAGCTAAGGCAATAACGTTCTTCAAAGCGCCACCTAACTCACAGCCAATCACATCATCGTTGGTGTATACACGAAACAAGTCGGTGGTGAGTACTGCTTGCAGTGCGGTTGCTACAGTGTCATCTGCCATGGCTATCACCGAAGTAGCTGCATGGCCCGCAATGATTTCCTGTGCCAAATTAGGCCCTGTAAGCGCTCCAGCAGGATGCGCAGGTGCAACATGGTTAATAATTTCGGTCATACGCGCTCGAGTACCACGTTCAAGTCCCTTAGTAAGGCTCAACACCGGCACCCAAGACTGCAATTTTGGCGCAACCTGCTGCATTAACGCCCGAAATGCTGCTGAAGGCACTGCCATTACCACAACCTCAGCTTCAGCAACCGCCTCAGACAAATTGGTTGTAGCTCTCAGTTGAGGGTGTAACTGAAATCCCCTTAGGTACTTATGGTTGGTGTTGGCTTGGTTAACACCTTCAGCTACTTCTATATCACGGCACCACAGCACCGTGGGCTCATTATGAGCGGCCAAGTGGGCTACCGTGGTGCCCCAAGAGCCTCCACCTACTACCACAACCCGATTTACCATACCCCTCAACCGTAGACCAGCCGTCAGCAATTCGTTTAACAATAAAGCATGGTTGCTGATTGTTAGCTGCCGATGTTTGCTACCTCACCACTTGTATAAGTGGTGATAATAGAATGCGCTAAGTGACTGCTAGGTGGGAAACAGCCGTATTAATCCCAGTTAAAGCCTTTGCTGAGGCTAAGCTGCGGCTAGCACCAAAGCTCAAAGCATCTGAGAGAGCCGATTTAGCCCGCAAGATGGCTAATCATGTGGTTTCGTGCGCCAAGCCGCTAACTGTAGCAATCGTATGTGACGATCCCGAAGTGCGCGCCTGGGGTAAATCAATTGATGCAGAGGTGATATGGTGTCCGGGTACTGGGCTAAACGGTGCTGTGCGCAAAGGGGTCGATCATCTACACAATGCTGGTTTTTCCCACACCATTGTGGCTCATGGCGACCTGCCCTTAGCCCGTTCGCTGGTGCCGTTAGGAAATTGGCCTGGCATAACACTAGTGCCCGACCACCGCAATGATGGTACCAACGTCATTGCCTTACCTTGCGCTAGCGACTTCCAATTTCACTATGGAGCGGGCTCATTTCAGCGTCACCTGCACGAAGCGCAAAGCAAAAAGTGCAGCTTGCAAGTGTTGCGCGATCTATCCTTCGGCTTAGATATAGACATTCCCGAAGACCTAGACAAGCTCACCGCATTGAACACCCACCCTACAATCCCATGACATCTACCCGCAGCATCACATCACACAACTTGGCTATTCCCAAAAAAGCGCTAGCAATCGGTGCTCACCCTGATGACATTGAGCTAAACGCTGGAGCTACGCTTGCCAAATGGGCGGCTTCTGGCTCTGAAATACACTTGCTTATTTGTACAGATGGCTCGAAAGGCACTTGGGATCCTCAAACCGACCTTGCTGATCTCATATATCAACGCCAAGTCGAACAAAAAGAGGCAGCTAGGAGATTGGGAATCAACTCGCCAATCATATTTATGGGTTGGGTTGATGGAGAATTAGATTCTGGAGCACTCCAACGCAAGCAAATTGCAGCTCACATCCGCCAAATAAAACCCAACATAGTGCTAGGACACGACCCGTGGAAACGCTGGCGCTTGCACCCCGATCATCGCCACGCTGGCTGGTTAACCACCGATGCCATTGTTGCAGCACGCGACCCTCATTTTTTCTCAGAACTTAACTTACCACCACACCGCCCTGAAGCGCTCTTGTTGTTTGAGGCTGACGAACCTGATCATGGTGAGGACGCATCTGGATATGAAGCTACCAAAGCCCAAGCGCTACAAGCCTTCGGCACCCAATACGAAACAACTTTGAATTTGCCGCTAAAACCCACCAAACACGATTTAGATGCGTTCCAACAGCGCATAGCACAGCAACTAGCTAATCAAGGTGCTGTAGCTAACTTAGCTTCAGCCGAACTGTTTAAACTGATTACCCCACTTTAAAAATGTCTTGGTAGCGGGTATCTCTAAGAGCAGTTGTT
Organism: Candidatus Poriferisocius sp.; assembly: GCA_965221865.1. Classification (GTDB taxonomy): domain Bacteria; phylum Actinomycetota; class Acidimicrobiia; order Acidimicrobiales; family Bin134; genus Poriferisocius. The sequence continues at coordinate 1,843,222 of OZ244918.1, read as the reverse complement.
TTGTGCGTAAGTTCCAAGCTGTTCTCGGGCTTGGGCTACAGCCTCCTCCAAATCGAAAGCACGGCTAAACAACTCACGCAAGTCTGTAATCTCACCTATTTCTCTAGACGCGTTCGCAATGGTAGTAGTTGCCTCGCGAATATCTGGTGGAGATACCTTCTCCAGCTCATCTAGCTGTATCAAATCGCCAGCATCAGCAACTGGCCGTATGCCCACCCCGTCTTCAGCTAGCTCACAAAACGCCACAATGTCGCCGTTGTCCTCTGTGGTACAAGAAGTAGTCCCCAACAAAGCTAGCCCAACACCTAATACAACTAACGCCAGGCACCGCAAAACAAACAAAACCTATTGTGGCATATGATGTTTACAAAACCTCAGTTTAGGTAACCATCTACCCTAAAGGGCATCGTTGCCTTGTTCACCGGTACGAATCCGGGTGAGCCCCTCTAAGTTGGATATCCAAATCTTGCCATCACCAATCTTGCCTGTACGTGCTGCGGTTATAATGGCTTCATTAGCTGCTGCGACCGAGGCATCATCTACCACAACTTCAAGTCGAGACTTAGGTGTGAACGAAACCTTATATTCGGTGCCACGATACGTCTCGGTATGTCCGCCTTGGCGACCAAAACCTTGTGCTTCGCTAACGGTCATGCCCTGCACACCTATCTCTGCTAAAGCTTCTTTGATGTCCTCAACTTGATGCGGTTTAACCACTGCGGTGATGAGCTTCATTGGTCAGTCCCTTTCTGAGATTTATGAGTGCCAGCGGTATAGTATCAGGTCAATACAAAACTGACAAGGCACTAGGTATTAAGGCTAAAATTGTAAAGTTTTGTATCTTATGTATCAATACATTGGTACAATATGTGTATGCAAATCTGGATCGACCAATCCACTAATGTACCCCCATATGAACAACTACGAGCCCAGCTGAGGCTCATGGTGTCATCTGGCAGGTTGAAACCACGTGAAAAGCTGCCTGCCATCCGCACGCTGGCTCAAGACCTGGACTTAGCATCTAACACAGTGGCACGTGCCTACCGAGAGTTAGAGTGGGAAGGCATCCTGAAAGGACGTGGACGTGCGGGCACGTTCGTAGTAGAAGAACCCCCTGTGGCATTTTCAGTTATCGAACGGCAACTAGCTGAGGCCGCAAATGTTTTCGCAACAGAAGCAATGCGCTTAGGCGCAGATCAACAAGCCGCCGCCCTAGCCTTAGAGGCAGCCTTTGCTGCTTTGATCGCCAACAAAGAGAACGCCTAAGCAACCCGCAATCTAAAAGAAGCCTCGGCCTTGTACTGCGGCTTGAGCTAGCCAGACCTCTACATCGTGAATTGATTGGCTCATAGCTTGACCAATGAGGTCTAGCTTACGTACTTGCTCAATGCGATCTGTTGCTTGTTCTAGCTCTCTTTTAGAAAACATCTCGGAAAAGATGCCGCATGCGTGGGCCAAACAAATAATGACCACATCGCGCGGGCTGGGGATTTCATTGCTAAACAACACCCCCATAATACGTAACTTAACCTCTCGCTCTGATTCTCCATCAACCATCGGATAACGCCGCGAACGAAATACCCACAAAAAACGGTCTTCTTGTCGTTCCAAAATGCCTCGTTCTACTAGTCGCGCTAACGCCTCTTCGCGGATTTCAGGCGCACTGCGAGCAATCTGCTCCACCCAGTAACGGGCATCTTGCTCATCTCCCGCAATAATCTTTGCCAAAGTTGGGTCTAACAAAGCGTCGCCCACAGGATTCTCATCCACCACCATCAGGCGATCTAAATCGGTGTCGATGCGGTTTTCTACAGCAAGCTCCATCAGCACTGCACCAGCAACAGCTCTATCGGTTGCCGACTGCGCGATGTTGACAAACTTGCCATCATCATCACGCAACATCAACAACAAAATCTCTTCTACAAACCGCAGCATCACAAAACACCTTTCTACGCTTACCTTGCAACTATCTACCTGCACATTACACCTAACAAGCGGTCGCGTGCAGATGCTCGCTTTGAGTTTGACCAATGAATGTTGGGCTGACACTGCTAAGCCGACAATTTAATATTAAACATCTACTTTCAAATATCATGATAATTTAAAGTAAATGTTTAAACGATTACTCACATTACCCACATCGGGGCAAGAAACATTTTTTCTTTGGGGCCCACGTCAAGCAGGAAAAAGCACCCTACTCAAGCAGCTGTATCCCAATGATGTGTGGGTGGATCTGCTGAAAGCAGACGAGTTTCGCCGCTATGTTACACGTCCCGAATTACTGCGTGAAGAACTTGAAGCACTAAGACTAGAGGGCTCAAGACAAATAGTAATTGATGAGATTCAAAAAGTTCCCGCGCTATTAGACGAAGTGCATTGGCTAATCGAAAACCGCGGTTTGCACTTTGCGCTTTGCGGATCTAGTGCAAGAAAAGTGCGGCGAGGAGCGGCCAACCTGCTCGGCGGGCGCGCCATCCGTTATGAGATGCGTGGTCTAACTGCCGGTGAGCTTGGAGACGCTTTCAACCTCGACCAAATACTCAACCATGGATACTTGCCTAAAATCTACAACTCAACCCGCCCACGGCAACTCCTCAATGCTTACATCGCCGATTATCTCCGCGAAGAAGTAGCAGCCGAAGGCTTAGTAAGAAACTTGCCAGCGTTCTCAGACTTCTTAGATGCTGCTGCACTAAGCGACGGAGACCCAGTTAATTTCGCAAACATCGCGCGAGAATGCGGAGTGTCAAACCCTACTGCAAATGCTTACTTCGATATTCTAGTTGACACATTACTCGCCCGATGGCTCCCACGTTGGCAAAAACGCGCTAAACGTCGCCTCTCTGGAGCACCCAAGTTTTATTTTGCAGATGTGGGCGTTGTTAACCGTCTAGCCCGACGAGGCGAATTGCAACGAGGTTCTACCGGATACGGAAAAGCCTTCGAAAATTGGGTGTTCCACGAACTTTCTACTTTCATTTCCTACCGCGATCTTGACGAGCCACTTACCTACTGGCGACTACCTAGCGGCATAGAGGTGGACTTCATAATAGGCACCATGAGAGTTGCCATTGAGGCAAAAGCCACCACAAATGTCACGCACAAATATCTAAAGGGACTGCGCACTTTGGCTGAAGAATATCCACATGTCTGCAAAATAATAGTGTGCCTTGAACCCCGTCCCAGGCGTACCCGTGATGGAATCGAAATCTTGCCAGCAACCCACTTTGCCCACCAGCTGTGGGAAGGCAACCTTGCAGGTTTGCGATGAATAACTAAAGGATAATCTAACTCCTGATTGCGAGTTAGCTAGGCGAGAGCTTGAACTCCCACTTAGCTAACCCAACTAATCAGCTATCTAAATCAGTTGCCGCCTTCTTGCACCTGAACATCTAGACGGGCAAAGTCATTGCCAAACACGTCCACCCCGGCAGCTTGCAAATTAGCTACTGCTTCTTCGGCAATATCGGTTCTAAAAGCCCCATCATCGGGCTCTTGGGAAAGGATGCCCTGTTCAGTAGCCACATCGATTGTCTGATCGTATAAACCCTGATCCATCACGCCTACACCACCGGGAGATGGCCAGATGAGTGCATTTACTTCATTGAGCATCCACGCCTGATGCGATGGTCCGCCAAAGGGTGGTGATGCGCCCACCACAATATCCACACAGCCCTGGAAGTTATCGCGGCAATAAGCCCAGCCACGTAACGAAGCCTCTACAAAGCGTACTGCAATATCACGATATGAAGGATCATCTTCTAACCTGTCGGCGTCAGCCCAAATAGCATCTTGCAACATGGCCGTACCTACCTCGTTCCAATCAATCACCGAAAAATCTTCTGGCTGAAACAGCTCCCCTGTTTCAGGATTAATGGTTTCTAGCACCTGAGCGTACTCGTTGTAAATCATCGCTTGAGCAGCATCAACATCACCATTCAACAAAGCTGTCATGTTGAAATCCTGCTGCACCAAAGTCACATCAGATTGCGGATCTAGGCCCACACTGTTTAAGCCAGCAAACAACTCCAGTTCGTTGCCAAAGCCCCAGTTGCCCACATTGCGGCCAGCAAGGTCGGCCACCTCATTAATGCCCGCATCCACAAACGACACTTGCAAAGTACCGCTACGTTGGAATACCTGAGCGATGTTGGTGATGTTCAAGCCTTCTTCGCGCGGCACCAACCCTCGTGGCACCCACGAAATAGCAAAATCAGCGCCACCAGAATCCAACACGGTTGCTGGAACGATGTCTAAACCACCGTCAATGATGTTCACATCTAAACCAACATCTTCGTAGTAGCCCAAATCCCGAGCAGCAAAGTAACCTGCAAACTGCGACTGCGGCACCCACTGAAGTTGCAAAGAGACCTCTTGCAATTCTGCGGGGGATGCTGGTGCCGGTGTAGAAGCAGCAGCGGTAGCTGTTGCTGTGCTAGAAGCATCATCATCGTCGTTGCCACATGATGTGATAAACAGTGTCAACGTCAACAACAAAGCCAACAGTGGCCATATTCTTAGCTTGTTCATTGTTTTCCCTCCAAACTGACCTGACCACATTCACGTGGCCAATAGTGATTGGTCATTATTGATTATTTTTTTGATCTGTTTTGAGCAGCAAAATACCACGGTATAGCCAACCGCTCTAGCAACACTGCACCAACATACAACACCGCACCAATAGCGGTACCCATAAGCACTGCCGCCCATGCCTCGTCATACCTAGTAAGTCCTGCCGACTGGGTGATTATTGGCCCAAGAGCATCTTGTCTCCCCCCAAAATACTCAGCCACAATAGCAGCAATGACCGCTAGCGATGTTGCTAACTTCAAAGCTGTAAAAAAGTATGGCATGGCGTTGGGAATACGCACCTCACGGGTGATGCGTGTTCTACTAGCCGCGTAGGACTCCAGCAACTCAACTTGGCTGCGATTTACTTGACTAAGACCTCTTGCGGTGTTGATGAAAATAGGAAAGAAAACCAGCGCCACTACAATTGCTTGATTAGAACGGGGGGAAGTAAGACCAAACCAATTGTTGAAAATAGGTGCTAAAGCAATTATAGGAACAGCATTGATGGCCACAGCTAAAGGTGTGATCGTCTCGTTAGCAGTACGAAACCGTGTTACCAGCAAAGCAGCCAAAACCCCCAATACAATGCCAACAGCCAAACCCGACACCACTACAAAACCAGTTATGCGCGCACCCTGATACACCGCATCCCAATTCTCAAATAATGCTGCCACAATCTCAAAAGGCGCTGGCAAAACAAACCCTGAAGGGTTAAACAACGAAAGCGCCCCTTGCCATAGCCCTAAAATCACAACTCCAGCCACAAGTGGCGCAGAAAAACTTTTCAGAGTGTTCAACCTTCGACCTCTCGCAACGCGGTACGAACCTCGGTAACCTTTTGAAAAAATGCTGAGTCATCACGCGAAGCAGCACCACGCTCACCCAAGTCCACATTAATTATGTTTGCGATTACCCCAGGCCGAGGCGACATCACAACCACTCGGGTAGACAAATAAACAGCTTCTGGTATTGAGTGAGTTACAAACACCAAAGTTGTGCTGGTCTGTTTCCAAATTCGCAGCAGCTCGTCTTGCATATGCTCGCGGGTCATCTCGTCTAAAGCCCCAAACGGTTCATCCATCAACAAAAGTGACGGGCTAAAAGCTAATGCTCTAGCAATAGCTACCCGCTGCTGCATACCACCTGAAAGCTCACGCGGATGATGCTTAGCAAATTCACCCAACTTCACTAACTCCAGCATTTCAGCAGAACGACTCCTACGCTTTGACTTTGACCATCCCATCAACTCCAACGGCAACTCAATGTTTTTGGCTACGTTCCGCCAATCAAACAAACCCGCCGTCTGAAATGCCATACCATAATCCCTGTCCAAACGAGCCTGCTCTGCTGGCTTCGCATTAACCTGCACCGTGCCCGAAGTCGGAGCAATAAGCGAAGCTACCAATCGCAACAAGGTGCTCTTGCCGCAACCTGAAGGTCCAATAAGGGTAATAAACTCGCCCGGCTCTACTGTGAGGTTGATCTCCGCCAAAGCGTTTATCTGATTGGCTCTACCCGAGTTGAAAACCTTAGTTACCTCACAGATTTCAATAGCGTGTTTGATGTCGGTCACGCTGCTGCCCCCTGACCATGTCGTCCAACAACCAACCGCTCCACTCCTGTTACTACCACAAACACAAATATGCCTAGTACAGCAGCCCCCAAAACGCTGGCAAATAAGCGGTCGGGGCCGGTGGTGTAGTTAAACGCTTCACGGAGGATCCTACGTCCCAGGCCACCTTCCACACCTGCTGAAATCTCTCCCACAATAGCTCCAACTATGCTTGAGGTAGCAGCAATTTTGAGGGCTGCAAACAAATAAGGCAGAGAAGCTGGTAGGCGTAGACGCCATAGAGTCTGACCCCAATTAGCAGCATAAGATTCCATCAGTTCTATGTTCTCTAAACGAGCCGATTGCAAGCCACGCAAACCGTTCACTGCCACAGGAAAAAACGTTAGGTAGGTAGCAATAACCGATACAGACATCCAGTCTTGCCACTCCCAGGGGAAAACATCAAAGTTCTTGCGCCCCCAAATCACAATGATAGGCGCAATAGCAATAAGTGGAATCGTCTGGCTAGCAATCACATAAGGCAAAAACCCCTGTTCCAGCCGTTGCCATTGTGACAAAGCCAAAGCTACGGCCATACCAACAATCAAACCTAGAATGAAGCCCACAAAAGCTTCCCGCAATGTAAATAGCGCCTCGTCAAACAAAATCTTCACATAAATCTGGTCTTGTCCACCTGGTGTTTCAGTGAACTGTCCAAATATCTCGCTGAGTGGGGGCATGTTTAGGTCGTCAGTGCGTGGCAATACCGAACCAATCACTGCCCAGTCGTGTTGCCGGTCTTCAATGGCCTGACCAAATGCCTTGTAACCGGCATACAGCCCACCCAGCAAAGTCAAAAACAGCACAAAAGTTACCGTCTGACGGGCTACTCGCACCAGCACATCACGGCGTTCTTGCTGAGCGGCTTGTTGTTTAAGCAGCTGATCTCTAACTACTGCATCTCCTACTGCAGCAACTGAAGCGTCGTTAGCCATAAACCGTGAGACCTCTAAGGCGCCATAGCAGGGATAATGTGCTGTCCGTAAGCTGCAAGCGTGGCCTCTGGCTGATCGTGCATTAGATAAATCGCAAACTGATCCACCCCCAGAGCCTCCAGTTCCCGCAATCTGTCTACATGAGCTGCGGCATTACCTAATATGCAAAAACGGTCGATTACCTCATCGGGCACAAAATCAGTGTGGGTGTGGCCAGCTTTGCCGTGGCCGCTGTAATCGTAGCCTTCCCGCTCGGCAATGTAGTCGGTTAAGGCTTGTGGCACACCTAATCCTTGGTTGCCGTAGCGAGCTACCAAATCGGCCACATGGTTACCCACCATGCCGCCAAACCAGCGGCACTGCTCGCGCTGATGCACCATATCGCTGCCCACATACGCGGGTGCCGCCACGCAAATATATAAGCTGTCGGGATCGCGGCCTGCTTGTTGAGCAGCACTGCGCACTGCTGCAATTGTCCACTTGGCAATAGTGGGGTCGGCTAGCTGCAAGATAAAACCGTCGGTCTCGGTTCCACACAGATGCAATGCCTTAGGGCCATAAGCTGCCATAAGCACTTTCAACTCCGAGCTTTGCGCCCATGCTAAACGCTGAGAAGTGTTGTTATAAGTGGTTTCACGCCCCTCGGCTAGTTCCTTAATTACCTGCATGGCTTCGCTTAGTGTTGCCAAGTTGCGGGGTTTATGGCCGATTACCCGCATAGCCGAATCGCCTCTACCTATGCCACATATAGTGCGATTACCAAACATATCGTTCAAAGTGGCAAACAAAGACGCTGTTACCGTCCAGTCACGAGTGCCAGGATTGGTCACCATTGGCCCAACGATCATGTGCTCTGTGGCAGACAAAATCTGACTGTAAATCACGTAAGGTTCTTGCCAAAGCACATGACTGTCGAAGGTCCAGCCGTAGCCAAAACCCATCTTCTCAGCTTCTTTAGCAAGTTCCACCACCCGCCACGCTGGCGGATCGGTCTGCAGCACAACACCGAAATCCATTGCCACCCCCATTGAAGCAACTAACCGAAATAACACCTTAGCAGATTGGCCTCCCCCACAATGACTAACCGCAGATATAGCTTGCTGCCAAGCAGCGCGCAACAGCCGTCTCTAAGACTTATGCTTTAGCAAGCGCCTCTCCTGAGTCCTGTGCAAAGAGGTGGACTTTATCTAAATTGCTAATGGATATTTCTGCTTCTGTGCCCTCTTGCGGCGATTCAGATGGCTCCACAATGGCAACTAGTTCTACAGAATCACCTTGGCCCACATTGTTTAATTCCATGTGAACTTGAACTTCTTTACCCAAATGTTCTACTAATACCACCCGCCCTTTAAAATGACCCTCCCCAGGGTTAGCCATTGCAAGGTGCTCGGGGCGCACTCCTACCGCCACATCACCACTAACTACTTTGTATCGGCTCAACAAAGGTATCTTCGTGGAGCCGATTGCTAGTTGTTCTCCGTCAAAAAAGCCAGCAAACATGTTCATGGTGGGAGCACCAATAAATTTAGCTACAAACACATTTGCGGGGTTACTGTAAAGATATTCTGGCGATCCTATCTGCTGCACAACACCTTGGTTCAGCACAACCACCCTGTCACCCATCGTCATAGCTTCTGTCTGATCGTGAGTAACGTAAATTGTGGTGGCCTTCAACCTACGCTGCATCCGTGATATCTCACCTCTCATCTCCACACGCAGCTTTGCATCTAAGTTAGAGAGTGGCTCGTCCATTAAAAAGCAAGCAGGCTGGCGGATAATAGCCCGTCCCATCGCCACCCTTTGGCGCTGGCCACCAGACAACTCGCCCGGCCTACGGTCTAAATAGGGGGCCAATCCCAACAAAGAAGCAACATTTTCCACCTGAGTTTTCCGCTCAGACTTCTTCACTCCACGAATCTTCAAACCAAAGCCAATGTTCTCGGCAACGGTAAGGTGAGGAAATAAAGCATAGTTCTGAAAAACCATGGCAATATTGCGGGCACCAGAAGGCACGTTTGATACATCCGCGTTGTCTATACTCAACTCCCCACTAGAGGAGGTCTCTAAACCAGCCACAATGCGCAACAAGGTAGTTTTTCCGCAACCACTAGGCCCTACCAGCACGATGAACTCGCCATCTTCTATGTGCAGATCGACCTCAGATAAAGCTGGCGGGCCACCCGCACCAAAGTCTTTAGTAACAGCGTTCAAAGAAATAGCAGCCACAAAACCTACTTCGTTGCTCCAACAGTCAAACCCTCAATGATCCGACGCGATAACCAAGTATAAAGAACAATCAGGGGGGCCAACATAATAACAACGCTGGCAAACAAACCAACCCAGTTGGAGGTATAACGCATAGCGCCAAAAGTATTCAACAGTCCAACACCGATTGTACGTTTACCCTCATCATAAGTAAGCACAAGTGCCAGCAAAAACTCATTCCACAAACCTACTGCCACAATCAACGCAGATGCCACCATGCCAGGTCTTGCTAAAGGCAACATTACTGAAAACACCCTTAGCGGACTTGCCCCTTCTACAACTGCTGCTTCTTCTAGTTCGCCCGGCAGGGAGCGAAAAAACCCTGTCATCAAAAAGACAGCAAACGGCATTGACACACCCATATAAGTAAGGGTTAATCCCCAAAGGCTATTGGTTAGGTTCACCTCAGACAAGCCCACAAACAAAGGAATAATAATGGCGTGTACCGGTACGCCAATACCAAGCGCAAACAAGCTAACCATAGAGCTAGCACCCTTAAATCGCATTCTTGTTAGCGCATATGCCGCAGGAGCTGCAACTGCCATAGTCAACGCTGTGCCACCCCCTACTGTCAATAGGCTGTTAAAGGTGGTTTGTGCCAAATTAAGCAAGTCCCAAGCATCTTGAAAGTTTGATGTCTCATTGCTGTTAGGCAGCGCCCAAAGATTTCTAAAAACGGTGTTGTTGCGTTTAAAAGCCGCCAATATCAACCACGCCAACATGGCCAAGCTGAAAAGCACCCACACCCATACAAACAAACGGCCAAACCCTTTACTAGCTAGCCGCGCTCCACGTTTTGCGACACCGAGTTCTAAAATCGATTCCATTAGAACTCCACAACTCTGCGACGCATCAGCCGCCTAATAAGCAACACCAAAAATCCAACTAACACCAACATAACCACAGCTATAGCGCTGCCTTGTCCTAAAGCAAAAATCGGACTGCGGTTTCCTAAAGCCACTGCATACACCTGCACTGGCAAAGTCCACGTAGCTATAGAGGGATCTGTGCCAGACCCACCAAAAGCATATATAAACTCAAAGGTCTTAATTGCAGTTATAGCCCACAATACTGCTGCTACGCTAAGCACATCCCATGTGAGCGGAAGCGTAACCCGAAATAGTTTCTGTCGAGATGTTGCTCCTTCAAGATCGGCGGCCTCATAAAAATGTTTGGGAATACGGTCAACACCTGCCATCAAAATAGTGACGAAAAAGCCGGTATAAATCCACACCAACCCTGCTATCACCGAACGAAAGATAAGATCTGGTGCTAACCATGTTCTAGTAGCAAAATCAAGCCCGATCGCTTCCAAAAAGCCGTTCAAAAGCCCGTTACGCGGGGCTAAAAGCACCCCCCAAGCAATAGCTAAAGCCACCGGCGGTACAATATTTGGAAAGAATAAAACTGCGCGGAGAAACTTTTTAGCGCGCATCTCCCGTAAAAGCATCGTAAACAGAAAAGAAAAGAAAAACACCACCAAACCGCCCACTATCAAAATACCAAGTGTGCGGTTAAACGACCCCCAAAAAGTGTCGCTTCTAAAAAGGTGACGATAATTGTCTAGCCCTACAAACTCCGGACTATCCCCAACCCCTCGCCACTCAGTAAAGCTGATCCACACCGTAGCCACGGTAGGAGCCATAATAATAAGCAAATAGATTGCTAATGCAGGAGCGATGAAGGTAGCAGCGCGGCGACCATCATGGCGCAAGTGTGGAGGGGAAGCACTTTGCACGCTAAGCACCCTCATCGCTCCCTGCATAACTCAAGGACTCAGTCCTAAAGTTCTAAGTCTAAGCTGTGCCCAATCTCTATTGGTTAGCCCAGTATTCGGCAGTTAAGTCTGCCATCTCATCAATGAACTCGTCTGCGTCAATCTGACCAAAGAAGAGCTGATCGTCGAGCTTCATAAACTCAACCCAGTACTCAGGATAGTCTCCCTGCACACCATCATATGGACGGTGACCAGCAGGACTCGCGGCCAGCATATCTACAGCATCTTGCAACTCAGGCGGAACGCCAATGTCGCTTCGGGGAACCAGGTTTTTGGCTACATCAACCATCCCAGACAGACGATCTTTGTTGAGAGCATAAGCAATAAACTCGCGCGCCGCGCTAGGCGAATCGGCTGCTTCAGGCACGACCCAACCTATCTGATATACCTCAGCGGACTCATAACCACCTTCAGTGGTTGGGAAAGGCAAAAGCCTGTATTCAAAGCCTTCGCTTGAATAGCTTGCAGTTTCTGATGCCAGCCATGTGCCATTTATGTTGAAGGTGCCGTTGCCGTTAGCCCATTCTTGTTGAGCAATAGGCCAGTTACTACCTTCATAGCCATCGGCTAGTGCGCCAGATTCAACTAGCTCCACAAGATCTTCCACAGCTGCTCTTATAGGAGCAGACCTCCACAATTCACCTGTAGGATCGGAAGCCGCAGCGTTGAACGCACCCGGGCCACCGTGGCGGACAATTAACCAATACAGCCAGTAAGCATTGTAGAAGTTAATCAAACCGTCGTGCTGTACAGCATTGTCGCCTGCAGAAAGAGCAGCGGTAATGAAATCATCCCACGTTTCAGGTCGCTCCAAGCCAAATTCTGCTAAACGGCGACCGTCATAGTGAATACCAGAGGAGTTAACAATGTAAGGAATGATGTGCGGCTCGCCATTAACGGCATAGATGTCTAGAAATGACTCTGGGATCACATCACCTACGGTGACGCTCTCACCAGGAATCTGATGATCTAGCAACGACCCAAGCGGATGAGTATCTCCTGTGTTCACCAAAGCACCAGCCAAAGGCTCGGCCTCAAAGCCGATCAAATCTACAGCGTCACCTGCAGAAAGTGCAGCCCTGACGCTTGTGAGAACTTCACGACCTGCCCACAGCACATCTACCTCAACGCCGGTTTCATCCTCATAAGAATCGATGATCTCTTGAAGCACTTCTTGTTGTGGTTCGCCTTCGTTCCACATTGAGAAGTAACGCAAGGTTCCGTCCTCGTCTTCAGACATTACCATATCGTCAGTCATGCCATCGTCATCGTCAGTCATGGAATCATCACTGCCTGAAGAAGTAGCATCAGAAGTTGGCTCCGTTGTAGACGTTGTGGACCTTGTAGACGAAGTTGTGCCATCGTCATCATCATTGCCACATCCAGCAGCAACAAGGGCTACCGTTAGCAAAGCTGCGACAAAAACCAGCCAAAACGGGTGCCTGCCGTGTTTTATTTTCATCATATTTTCTCCTTATTTGGGTAATTATCTGCGATTATGTAAAAACAGTGCTCACAACTCCTCGCAAGGCCTTATGCGTGGTTGGAACTATTAAGTATCACTGAACGGGTCAGGTATCTCGGAGTGTCGGGATTCCAACCGTTCTTTTCGGCCAACGCCAAACCTAACCGCTGCACTGCAACCAACGATGCAAGCGGATCGCATTTAGGCCAATAAACATGAGCACCAGTAACCCTAATCTGTTCTATGAGAGCTTCGTCTCTCAGCCCAAATCCCCACACAAGAGTGGACTCGTCGGCCACTGAGATAGGACCATGGCGATATTCCATTGCAGGGTACGACTCACTCCATTGGCCTGCCATCTCCCGCAATTTAAGTGCCGCCTCATTGGCAATGCCATAGGTCCAATCCACTCCTATAAAGACAAACTGACGTGTCTTGCTCCATATTTGACTATCAGGGTTGGTGCCGAAACCAGCGGCAGTGTCTTCTATTGCTTCCTGAACGTTATAGCCAATGCTTGTTAGTAACGTCACCAGCGCTGTGGTAGCAAATCGTGTCTGCACCACAGACTCCTCATCTACAAAAGGCATTACCAGCACCTCATCTGCAAGCGCTAGCAGCGAGTCGTTTTCGCTTGCCGTCAAGGCTATCTTCACAGATGCTTTAGACTGGCTAAGCAAATCTAATACCTCTGTGGTAGTTCCAGACCGTGAAATTGCCAAGAGGTAATCCCACTCACGCTGCGGCGCTAAAGAAGCTGGAAAAGCATCGGTTCTCCCAAGCCCTTTGCCTTCTCTGTAGGCAGCGTAGCTCTGTGCCATATAAAGCGATGTGCCACACCCAACAACTCCAACCCAACCACTCGGCCCTGGTAACCGCAGTGCTTGTTCGGCAACTCGGCGATCTACCCACACTTCGGGTTGCGTCGCGATTTCTCGCTTAACGTGGCTTGACAGCATTATTTTTATTTTATGCCCATCTGTAAAATAATTCAAGCTCAAATGAACATAAATACACAAATAAAGAAACTAAGTAAGCTAAAGCAATCACTTTTTGTTGATGTGCCGTGCAGATAGGTCTGCAAGAGCTAAAACTAGCTAGCCGCCTCTAGAGATTTGAGTGCTTCCACTACTGGGTTCCACCGGGTCCAACCTCGGTCGACGTAGGTTTGTGCTTCGGTTGCGGTCATAGGCGTACCAACAAACCCAGCAACTTCCTGACCAAAAGCCAACAACACACGATTCCAACGGCGCACATGCGCATCACCTTCACCTGTTTCAGCCGCATACCTACGCACATCGCCAACAAGCTTCGCGGGCAGCAAATACAATGAAGCATCTTCAGGTGGTATGTTGGTGTCTTCGGACGGTGTGTCAGCGTCTTCAGGTGGTGTGTCATCATCGTCAGCCACCGTCACGCTTGCCGATGACGCAGCCGAATCAAGGTTGTAGCTATCGCCATCTACCAATGTAACTATGATCTGCCCGTCAGCCTCGTCAACGCTGTCATCAATAGTATTAATAGTGAAAGTAGCAATACCTGATGCAGGCATTGCTACAGTTTGACGGCTCGCAGTCACACCAAAATCACCTGACACAGCCACCTCCACAGTCACCTCAGAAAATGGCGGTGGAGCAGCACTGCTCACCAAAGTAAACGTAGCAGCACCACCCTCGGTTATGTCACCACCACTAGTAATACTCACAAGAGGTACCTGTGCTTTAGCACTAGCCTCTAGCTGCTGCAACGCTTCAAACACTCGGTTCCACCGAGTCCAACCTCGATCGACGTAGGTTTGTGCTTCAGTTGCGGTCATAGGCGTACCAACAAACTCAGCAACTTCCTGACCAAAAGCCAACAACACACGATTCCAACGGCGCACATGCGCATCACCTTCACCTGTTTCAGCCGCATACCCACGCACATCAGCCACCAAAGATGGATTCACAACATACTCTTCGCCAGTAAGAGCACCTGTCGTGCCGTACCCATCATACAAACTCTTAATGTTACTGCTTGGTAGCCAGCTTGTGTATATGCGGATGTCGTCAAGCTCAGCTTTGATAGAGTTCGCACCGTCAGCATCAGCACCGATGGTGTGTAGAGGCAGTGGGAACGATTGGTTTATGCTGCTGTGTTCTGCTCCATTTACGTAAAGGGTGGTTTTGGTGGCTGTGCCTACTAGGGCTATATGTACCCAGGTGTTATTAGGAGCAGAATAATCAAAAGTGAAATCACCAACACCTAGTTTAGAAAAACCAATTTTCTGAGTGTTATCCCACTGCTGCAGTTTCACTCGCCAATCACCTGAAAACAACACTGCTTCACGAGCATCACCTTGACGATTCATCCACATAGCAGCCGTCCACCCACAGCGACTCGCATCCAAAGCCCGTTTTTTAACAACCAAACGCGATCTATTACCCGAAAAAGTCCCTCCTACCCCCGTAATTTTACTATCTTTATTCAACGTAAACTTATAGGCTCCAGCCGAAACATTAGCGGTACCAAAATCTTTTATAGTCGAATTTCCATCAGCGGTATCAAATTTGTAATGGTGATGAGGGGTGTGGGTGCAATGAGAAGTAAACAGGTCTTTAACTTGACTGGCGCTAAGAGCCTCATCAAAGACTTTAAGTTCATCAAGTTTCGCGCGTGGAGCGTGCTCGGCACCTTTACGGTTTTTGAATCCTTGGTGATGGTCTGAATAACCGATGCTCATAAGCGGCAACGCAATAGACGTATCAATTTTACTGTTGAAAGTACCATTCACATATAACTGGATTTGTGAGGTGTTAGCTACAAACGTTAAATGAGTCCATGTGTTCATGGGTACCACATAGTTGAAATAATGGTGCTCTGGGGTTTTATGTTTATGAACTTGCTTGGAAATCGCCACCTTCTGAGAGCTCCCCAGTTCGAGATGGATAAAGGAATAGTCGGCAGTACGCGGGTCTCTGGTAGCTAAAAGCACCGCGTTATTACGCTGGGCAGTGCGCTTAACCCAGATACCCGCTGTCCAAGGAGGTTCTATATCGTTGTTACCCAAATTAACACCAGCTAAATCGTTATCAAGCACCCATGACTTGCCAGCAACACCGTCATCGCTAATCCATGTCTTGCCCTGAAAGGTAGCTGCGTGCCCGTGTATGCCTTGTATCTTTTCGTCTAAAATCGTGGCGATCGTCGTGTGCTTGGGATCAGTCATTCCCGCAGGCCAAGATCTTTGGTCAAAGGTATAGTGGTAAGAAGGCTTCTGATCGTTCACTCTCGCTGGTTTAGGGAAACCCTGATACCCTGGCGCGTTACCAATGTTGTCCACGCGTAGGTAAAAGTCCGTAATCCGGTCAGTGGGTTCGGTGTGGTTCCACCACCGATCGGCTGCTGCGGCACGACCGTCGGCCATGTGCTTCTCAAAGAACTCATCTTGTGCCCAGAAAGTACTATCGCCCCATATCGACAAAGTGTGCCCAAGCAGTTTGGGGTGACGGTTAACACCAGGATTGTGAGGTGCTGCGTCGTAATAGCCCCCACGTCCCACATCAGCACCGTTGTAAAGATAATCAGGTTCTAAGAATAAATAGTGGAATAAGTTGGGCGTCAAATAAAATCCCTGCTCGAAATCGGCATTAATCACTTCGTAAGGCTTATATCCCTGGCGCGTTAATGCTTTGCCTTCCCAGGGCATCACAATCACGTCTCTGTCCAAATGCACCCGTTGCGGCACCAATGCCTCAACCCCGTTCCAAATAATGGACTGTTTACCTTGTGCTTTGACTGTCGTGTTCATGTTGTTGATGAACTCCATCATCACATCACCTGAAGTCTCAAGATGGGAGTTGGCTGCTATGTAGTTTGTGATGCGTTTACATGCCCCGATTACATTAGGCACCTCGTCTGCTCCTAAGTGTACGAAGGGGCTAGAGAACCATGGGATAAACCTATTGAGTATCTCTTTGACCCTGTTCTTTGTTTTTTGCGTGGTCATGTCTACCACCCAGTTGCCGTAACAAGGTTCGGTGCCGTCGTCGCGGGGGCTACCCATACCAATTTCAAAATGCTTAGACAAAGCAGTCGCATGCGCCGGGAAGTTGAAACCGGGAATGAGGGTAAGGTGATGTTCTTGAGCTAGTTTGTCTAAGGCTTTAACTTCTGCTTCCGAATAGGAACTCTCATCTACGGCTAGTCCAACGTAATCTTCATGGGGCGAATACAAGCGAAACGCTTCCTGCTCGGAGAAGTGGAACACGAATGCGTTCATCTTCATCCACGCCATCTGTCTGATGAGGTCTTCTAAGTATTCAATAGTGAAATACTTACGACCTGTGTCTAAGAGCACCATGCGGAGCTCATCACCCGGCCAATCCCGAATAGTCCCCGCACGCAAAGAGCGGCGCCCATCAGACTGCCTCAACATCTGCAACAAAGTCCGCGTCCCGTAAAACAACCCCGTAGACGAATTAGCCGAAATCACCACCCCACCCAAAGCAGACACACTCAACTCATAACCCTCAACACCCAACTCCGAATCAACCGAATCCACCAACGACAAAAACACATCCCCAGCACCACCAGAACCAGCCTCCACCACCTGCAACCCCAAACCAGTCACATCACCCAAATCCTCTCTAAACTTCTCAGCCACATCACCCACAGACCTCTCCGACAACCAACTCGCCGAAACCGACGCATCAGACCGATACGAATCAGCATCCCCTGAATCCACCACAATCCGTGACGACGAATCCAACATCACCTTCCCAGGCACCCCAGACCAAGACCGCACCCGCGGCACAACCTCAGGCACCAAATCTAGATCAACAATATGTTCGTAGCTTTCGTCAGCAACAGCATCCGTGGTTCTATACCCGTCGAATAGTGATTTGATGTCGCTCTCACTAAGGGTGGTTGTGTATATGTGTAGATCGTCAATCTGAGCGTCTATGGGGTTTGCAGCATTAGAGTCGGCGCCAATGGTATGTAATGGCAATGAGAAGGATTGGTTAATGCTGCTATGTTCTGCTCCGTTTACGTATAGGGTGGTTTTGGTGGCTGTGCCTACTAGGGCTATGTGTACCCAAGTGTCTTTGGGGGTGCTGTAGTCGAAGGTAAAGTCTTTAACGCCTCGTTTGGAGAACCCGATTTTCTGAGTGTTGTTCCATTGTTGAAGCTTGACGCGCCAGTCGGCTGCACTCTTGTTAGATAACAACACCGCTTCTTGTCTGTCACTTTTACGATTAACCCACGTGGCGACCGTCCACCCACACAGGCCCACATCCAAAGCCCGCCTGTCAACCACCAAACGGGGCTGCGATTTGTCCGCCTTTGAATGGCTTAAAGCTCTAAAAGATAAGCCTCTACCCTGATTACCATTAATTGTATTGTCTGTCAAAGACAAAGAGCCCTGTTTCTCGACTTTAGTGCCAGCGGTACCAAAGTCTTTTATTGGGAACCCTAGCTCGTCGAAGGTCCAGTGGTGACGAGGAGTTTGTTGAGTGCAGTGGGAGGTGTGCAGTTGTTTGACTTGATCGGCATTTAGAGCTTCGTCGAAAATTTTAAGTTCATCGAAGTTACCTCGAGGTGAGTTGATGGTTCCATTGCGGCCTAGGAATCCGGCTTGCCAGTCCATATAGCCGATACTCATTAGCGGCAGCGGCATAGAGATGTCGATTGTGCTATTGTGAACACCGTTTACGTATAACAGTATTTGTGTGTTAGTAGCTACAAATGTGAGGTGAGTCCACTTATTCATGGGCACTACATAGTCAAAGTAGGCATGCTCATCGCGTGCTGTGTAACCGGATTTGCCACGATTAGCCTTTTTAGTAACCGCGACTTTACGGGAGCCTCCCCGTTCAAGGTGGATGAAAGAATAATCATGGGTGCGCGGGTTTTTAGTGGCTAGCAGCACTGCGTTAGTTCTTTTAGCAGTAGGTTTAACCCAGATACCAGCCGTCCACGGGGGTTCTATATCGTTATTGCCTAGGTTCACACCACCAATATCAGCATCTATTCCCCAAGATTCCCCGAGCACAGCGTCTTCACTCACAAAGTTATAAAAACTTGCACGATGCCCATGCGCACTTTGAATTTCTTCTTCCAGCATCGTTGTAAACGGTGTGCCACCTTGCGGCCAATGAATCCCCGACGGCCAAGTACTGTGATCAAAATTATAATAAAAAGACGGTTTTTGATCATTCACCCGCACCGATGTGGAGAACCCTTTATAACCAGGCGCGTCACCTATATTAGCGAGACGCTCATAAAAATCGTTGATCGTGTCAGTAGGCTCAGTATGGTTCCACCACCGATCACTCACCGCAGCACGACCTAAAGCCAGATGCTTTTCAAAAAACTGGTCCTGTGCCCAGAACATCTGATCAGGCCACACCGCTAAACTAAACCCTAAATGCTTGGGATGACGGAAACTGCCACTACCCGGATTATAAGGCCCCGGATCGTTACCAGCACCTTCATAATACCCATGAAAATTATTAGCATCAGAACCGTTATAAAGATACTTAGGTTCCAAAAACAAAGCGCCCTCACCCATACTTGGCGTCAAATAATTACCATGCTCAAAAACACTGTTAATCGTTTCGTACGGCTTATAGCCTTGCCTAAGAAGAGCATCACCTTCCCACGGCATCATAATCACATCACGATCTAAACTCAACGAACCCGGCCGCAACGCCTCAAGCCCGTTCCAAATAATAGACTGCTTACTATGCTTTTTAACCACCGTATTCATACCATTAATGAACTCCAACATCATATCACCCGACCGTAATAGATCGCTTCTAGAGTTCACATACTCATAAATCCGCGGACATGCCCCTATTGTAGAAGGCACTTCATCAGCTCCTAAATGCACAAACGGACTAGAAAACCACGGAATAAACCTATTCAAAATCTCATGAACTCGCGTCACCGCATGCTGCGAACTCATATCAATAATATAATTAGGTTCTTTTTTGATCTTAGACTGCACACACGGGGCCTTGCCATCAGGACGAGGAGTACCCAAACCAATACTAAAATGATTAGACAAAGCAGTCGCATGCCCCGGGAAATTAAAACCAGGCACTAACGTCAAATGATGCTTCTGAGCTAAAGCATCCAACGCCTTTATCTCCGCCTCCGAATACGCTACATCATCATCGGCTAAACCAACATAATCCTCATGAGGCGAATACAAACGAAACGCCTCCCGCTCAGAAAAATGCAACACAAACGAATTCATCTTCATCCACGCCATCTGTCTGATGAGGTCCTCTAAATATTCAATAGTGAAATACTTCCGCCCCGCATCCACCAAAACCATCCGCAACCCATCACCCGGCCAATCCCGAATAGTCCCCACACGCAAAGAGCGGCGCCCATCAGACTGCCTCAACATCTGCAACAAAGTCCGCGTCCCGTAAAACAACCCCGTAGACGAATTAGCCGTAATCACCACCCCACCCAAAGCAGACACACTCAACTCATAACCCTCAACACCCAACTCCGAATCAACCGAATCCACCAACGACAAAAACACATCCCCAGCACCACCAGAACCAGCCTCCACCACCTGCAACCCCAAACCAGTCACAGCCAATAAATCCGCCCGCAACTTACCCGCCACATCACTAACAGACCTCTCCGACAACCAACTAGCCGAAACCGACGCATCAGACCGATACGAATCAGCATCCCCTGAATCCACCACAATCCGTGACGACGAATCCAACATCACCACACTCCTACTCTGACCAACAGGCTCAGACCAAAACCGCACCCGCGGCACAACCTCAGGCGCCCCCGAAGTTGCACCAAGCCAACCAAGATCGTCATCAACCACCGTAACATTCACCCGCTCAACAGCTAAACCCTTGTACAACACATCCACAGAACCCGAAGCATCTAACTCGACCTGAGCAACCCGCTCATTGCCAAAATTATCAACATCATCATTTATTCCAACAACCAGCACAAACTGCAGCTTGTCCCAATTATCCGCATCAAAGCGCAACACCTCAGAATACACGAACAACGCCGACTCATCCCCAGACGCTGGCCTCACACTCACACGCCCCACCGGCTGTGACAACAACTGCACACCAAGCAGAGCCCTACCAGCATCTTCGCTAACACTCGTCATACCCCCACTTGCATGCACAACCGATATTCCTGCTAAGTCATCATCCTCAATCATGATTACATCTTTAGCAACAACTAGCGTGCCAGCGGTTCCGACCACATCTATGGTTTCGTTTGCCTCATCAATCTCGTCGTTTACCGGAGTTAAATCAAACGTGTTAGAAGCAAACAAAGTGCCAGCAGGAATAGTAATCGTGAAATCTGTGACCGCCGCGTAATCAGCAGGTGAGCTAGCTGTGCCACCACCCACGCTCACAACCACCGCAGTCGCAACACTACGAGTCGTGGTTCCACCCAACCTCGCAGTAACCGTAACCTCAGTCTTCTCCGCATCCTCCGCCACGGTGTCAGGCGCAGCGGTTAAGGTGATCGTAGTAGGTGTAGCATCATCATCGGTGACAGTCACTGTGACTTTTTTATTGGTGATTGTGTTGTATTTGGTATCGGTTGATGTGATCGCATGCGTAAGTGTTGCGGTGCGTTTATCACCGGGGTTATCAACACTGTCATCTCCGCCTTGCACGGTGATCGTCTGGGCTATCGCCCAGTTAGTGGTAGTAAAAGTCAGTGTTTCTGAAATCGTAAACTCAGTCGCAACATCAGGCCCATCAAACGCGATTGGCCCGGATGAGCTGACCGCAACCGATACTGTGGCGGTGGGTTGGCTGTCTAACCTGACTGTGTAAGTATCAGTACCAGCGTTTTCAGCTACCGATGTGCTGTCACCTGTCTCAGTGATTGTTACTCCGGCTGTATCATCATCGGTGACTGTTACGGTTACAGTCTCATCACCAACCGCGTTATATGTTGTATCAGTAGACGTAACAACATGAGTGAGAGTCGCGGTGCGTTTCCCACCGGTGTTGTCCACATCATCGTTTTGACCGGTAACAGTAACTGTCTGCGCTGTCGCCCAGTTAGTGGTAGAAAACGTTAACGTTTCCGTAGCTGTCGGATTATCTGGATTCGGTGTATCAGGCCCATCAACCAACACAACAGCCGGTGTGCCAGAAGTAACAGTAACCGACACACTCGCAGTCGGCTCAGAATCCAACACCACCGTGTAAGTATCAGTACCACCGTCCTCAGCCACTGTGGTGCTGTCACCTGTCTCAGTGATTGTTACTCCGGCTGTATCATCATCAGTAACTGTTACGGTAACAGTCTCATCACCAACCGCGTTATATGTTGTATCAGTAGATATAACAGCATGGGTGATTGTTGCTGTGCGTTTATCACCAGTGTTATCAACATCATCATCCTGGCCTTGCACGGTGATCGTCTGCGCGGTCGCCCAAGTAGACGAAGTGAATATCAACGTCTCACTAGTCGTATAATCAGTCGCATCATCAGGGCCATCAAACGCCACTGGCCCTGTTGAAGAGATAGCCACTGACACATCATGGGTTGGTTGGCTGTCTAACACGATTGTGTAAGTATCAGTACCAGCATCCTCAGCCACCGAAGTACTATCACCTGTCTCAGTGATTGTTACTCCGGCTGTATCATCATCAGTAACTGTTACGGTTACCGTCTCATCACCAACCGCGTTATATGTTGTATCAGTAGACATAACAACATGAGTGAGAGTCGCGGTGCGTTTCCCACCAGTGTTGTCCACATCATCGTTTTGACCGGTAACAGTGATGGTTTGCACGGTCGCCCAATTCGATGTGGTGAATGTTAATGTTTCCGTAGCTGTCGGAATATCAATATCAGGTGTATCTGGGCCATCAATCAGCGCGGCTGCAGGTGTGCCAGAAGAGACAGCAACCGTCACATCATACGTCGGTTGACTATCTAACACCACAGTGTAAGTATCAGTACCAGCGTTTTCAGACACCTTAGTGCCGGCAGGAGTGCCGCTCTCAGTGATTGTTATCCCCGCAGTATCATCATCAGTAACTGTTACGGTTACCGTCTCATCACCAACCGCGTTATATGTTGTATCAGTAGACTTAACAACATGAGTGAGAGTCGCAGTGCGTTTCCCACCAGTATTATCAACATCATCATCCTGGCCTTGCACTGTGATCGTCTGCGGGTTCGCCCAATTCGATGTGGTAAAAGTCAATGTTTCTGAAGTCGTCAACTCAGTCGCAACATCAGGCCCATCAAACGCGATTGGCCCGGATGAGCTGACCGCAACCGATACTGTGGCGGTGGGTTGGCTGTCTAACCTGACTGTGTAAGTATCAGTACCAGCGTTTTCAGCCACCGATGTGCTATCACCTGTCTCAGTGATTGTTACTCCGGCTGTATCATCATCAGTAACTGTTACGGTTACCGTCTCATCACCAACCGCGTTATAAACAGTATCAGTAGACATAACAACATGAGTGAGAGTCGCGGTGCGTTTCCCACCAGTATTATCAACATCATCATCCTGGCCGGTAACAGTAACCGTCTGCGCGGTCGCCCAGTTAGTGGTAGAAAACGTTAACGTTTCCGTAGCTGTCGGATTATCTGGATTCGGTGTATCAGGCCCATCAACCAACACAACAGCCGGTGTGCCAGAAGTAACAGTAACCGACACACTCGCAGTCGGCTCAGAATCCAACACGACTGTGTAAGTATCAGTACCACCGTCCTCAGCCACTGTGGTGCTGTCACCTGTCTCAGTGATTGTTACTCCGGCTGTATCATCATCAGTAACTGTTACGGTTACCGTCTCATCACCAACCGCGTTATATGTTGTATCAGTAGACATAACAACATGAGTGAGAGTCGCAGTGCGTTTCCCACCAGTATTATCAACATCATCATCCTGGCCTTGCACGGTGATCGTCTGCGCGGTCGCCCAAGTAGACGAAGTGAATATCAACGTCTCACTAGTCATATAATCAGTCGCAACATCAGGCCCATCAAACGCGATTGGCCCGGATGAGCTGACCGCAACCGATACTGTGGCGGTGGGTTGGCTGTCTAACCTGACTGTGTAAGTATCAGTACCAGCGTTTTCAGCTACCGATGTGCTGTCACCTGTCTCAGTGATTGTTACTCCGGCTGTATCATCATCAGTAACTGTTACGGTTACAGTCTCATCACCAACCGCGTTATATGTTGTATCAGTAGACATAACAACATGAGTGAGAGTCGCGGTGCGTTTCCCACCAGTGTTGTCCACATCATCATCCTGGCCGGTAACAGTGATGGTTTGCACGGTCGCCCAATTCGATGTGGTGAATGTTAATGTTTCCGTAGCTGTCGGAATATCAATATCAGGTGTATCTGGGCCATCAATCAGCGCGGCTGCAGGTGTGCCAGAAGAGACAGCAACCGTCACATCATACGTCGGTTGACTATCTAACACCACAGTGTAAGTATCAGTACCAGCGTTTTCAGACACCTTAGTGCCGGCAGGAGTGCCGCTCTCAGTGATTGTTATCCCCGCAGTATCATCATCAGTAACTGTTACGGTAACAGTCTCATCACCAACCGCGTTATATGTTGTATCAGTAGATATAACAGCATGGGTGATTGTTGCTGTGCGTTTATCACCAGTGTTATCAACATCATCATCCTGGCCTTGCACGGTGATCGTCTGCGCGGTCGCCCAAGTAGACGAAGTGAATATCAACGTCTCACTAGTCATATAATCAGTCGCATCATCAGGCCCATCAAACGCGATTGGCCCGGATGAGCTGACCGCAACCGATACTGTGGCGGTGGGTTGGCTGTCTAACCTGACTGTGTAAGTATCAGTACCAGCGTTTTCAGCCACCGATGTGCTGTCACCTGTCTCAGTGATTGTTACTCCGGCTGTATCATCATCAGTAACTGTTACGGTTACCGTCTCATCACCAACCGCGTTATAAACAGTATCAGTAGACTTAACAACATGAGTGAGAGTCGCAGTGCGTTTCCCACCAGTATTATCAACATCATCATCCTGGCCTTGCACTGTGATCGTCTGCGGGTTCGCCCAATTCGATGTGGTAAAAGTCAATGTTTCTGAAGTCGTCAACTCAGTCGCATCATCAGGGCCATCAAACGCCACTGGCCCTGTTGAAGAGATAGCCACTGACACATCATGGGTTGGTTGGCTGTCTAACACGATTGTGTAAGTATCAGTACCAGCGTTTTCAGCTACCGATGTGCTGTCACCTGTCTCAGTGATTGTTACTCCGGCTGTATCATCATCAGTAACTGTTACGGTTACAGTCTCATCACCAACCGCGTTATATGTTGTATCAGTAGACATAACAACATGAGTGAGAGTCGCGGTGCGTTTCCCACCAGTATTATCAACATCATCATCCTGGCCGGTAACAGTAACCGTCTGCGCGGTCGCCCAGTTAGTGGTAGAAAACGTTAACGTTTCCGTAGCTGTCGGATTATCTGGATTCGGTGTATCAGGCCCATCAACCAACACAACAGCCGGTGTGCCAGAAGTAACAGTAACCGACACACTCGCAGTCGGCTCAGAATCCAACACGACTGTGTAAGTATCAGTACCACCGTCCTCAGCCACTGTGGTGCTGTCACCTGTCTCAGTGATTGTTACTCCGGCTGTATCATCATCAGTAACTGTTACGGTTACCGTCTCATCACCAACCGCGTTATATGTTGTATCAGTAGACGTAACAGCATGAGTGATCGTTGCGGTGCGTTTCCCACCAGTATTATCAACATCATCATCCTGGCCTTGCACGGTGATCGTCTGCGCTGAGTTCCAGTTCAACGTAGTAAACGTTAACGTTTCTGTAGCTGTCGGGTTATCTGGATTCGGTGTATCAGGCCCATCAACCAACACAGCAGCCGGTGTGCCAGAAGTAACAGTAACCGTCACACTCGCAGTCGGCTGGCTGTCTAACACGACCATGTAAGTGTCAGTGCCACTGTTTTCTGCTACCGTGGTGCTATCACCGCTCTCAGTGATTGTTATCCCCGCTGTATCATCATCAGTCACTGTTACGGTTACCGTCTCATCACCAACCGCGTTATATGTTGTATCAGTAGACGACACAGCATGAGTGATCGTTGCGGTGCGTTTCCCACCAGTATTATCCACATCATCATCCTGGCCTTGCACGGTGATCGTCTGCGCTGAGTTCCAGTTCAACGTAGTAAACGTTAACGTTTCTGTAGCTGTCGGGTTATCTGGATTCGGTGTATCAGGCCCATCAACCAACACAGCAGCCGGTGTGCCAGAAGTAACAGTAACCGTCACACTCGCAGTCGGCTGGCTGTCTAACACGACCGTGTAAGTGTCAGTGCCACTGTTTTCTGCTACCGTGGTGCTGTCACCTGTCTCAGAAATCGTCACCCCGGCTGTATCATCATCAGTAACTGTTACGGTTACCGTCTCATCACCAACCGCGTTATATGTTGTATCAGTAGACTTAACAACATGAGTGAGAGTCGCAGTGCGTTTCCCACCAGTATTATCAACATCATCATCCTGGCCTTGCACTGTGATCGTCTGCGGGTTCGCCCAATTCGATGTGGTAAAAGTCAATGTTTCTGAAGTCGTCAACTCAGTCGCAACATCAGGCCCATCAAACGCGATTGGCCCGGATGAGCTGACCGCAACCGATACTGTGGCGGTGGGTTGGCTGTCTAACCTGACTGTGTAAGTATCAGTACCAGCGTTTTCAGCCACCGATGTGCTATCACCTGTCTCAGTGATTGTTACTCCGGCTGTATCATCATCAGTAACTGTTACGGTTACCGTCTCATCACCAACCGCGTTATATGTTGTATCAGTAGACATAACAACATGAGTGAGAGTCGCGGTGCGTTTCCCACCAGTATTATCAACATCATCATCCTGGCCGGTAACAGTGATGGTTTGCGCAGAGTTCCAAGTAGACGAGGTGAACGTTAACGTGTTTTGAATCCCCTGCTTCCCCGAATCAGTGTCTCCAACCCGCACCGCAGACGTATCACCCGACGTAACAGTAACCGTCACATCATGCGTTGGTTGGCTGTCTAACACCACCGTGTAAGTATCAGTACCAGCGTTCTCATCCACCTTAGTGCCAGCAGGAGTGCCGCTCTCAGTGATTGTTATCCCAGCAGTATCATCATCAATAATCGTCACCACATCCTTAGTCACCGTCAAATCACCACCAGCCACCACACCAGTCACATCAACCGTCTCGTTCGGTTCGTCTATCGTGTCGCTGGCCGGGGTTAAATCAAACGTGCCAGTCGCAGACGCGGTGCCAGCGGGAATAGTAATAGTAAAATCTTCAACCGCAGCATAATCAGCCACAGACGTTGCAGTGCCACCACCCACACTCACCGTCACCGCAGTCGCAACACTACGAGTCGTGCTACCACCCAACGCAGCAGTCACCGTGATCTCAGTCTCACCAGCACCCTCACCCACACTGTCCGGCGCAGCCGTCAACGTCACCGTGGTAGGCGTCGCATCATCATCGCTAATAGTGATCACGTCTTTAGCCACCGTGAAGTTGGTGGCAGTACCGGTCACATCAACTGTTTCGTTCGGCTCATCAACCGTGTCGCTGGCCGGGGTTAAATCAAACGTGCCAGTCGCAGACGCGGTGCCAGCGGGAATAGTAATAGTAAAATCTTCAACCGCAGCATAATCAGCCACAGACGTTGCAGTGCCACCACCCACACTCACCGTCACCGCAGTCGCAACACTACGAGTCGTGCTACCACCCAACGCAGCAGTCACCGTGATCTCAGTCTCACCAGCACCCTCACCCACACTGTCCGGCGCAGCCGTCAACGTCACCGTGGTAGGCGTCGCATCATCATCGGTAATAGTCACAGTGTCTTTAGTCACGGTTAACCCGCCGCCAGTCACCACACCAGTAACATCAACTGTTTCGTTCGGTTCGTCTACCGTGTCGCTGGCCGGGGTTAAATCAAACGTTGCTGTCGCAGACTGCGTGCCCGCTGGAATAGTAATAGTAAAATCTTCAACCGCAGCATAATCAGCCACAGACGTTGCAGTACCACCACCCACACTCACAACCACCGCAGTCGCAACACTACGAGTCGTGCTACCACCCAACGCAGCAGTCACCGTGATCTCAGTCTCACCAGCACCCTCACCCACACTGTCCGGCGCAGCCGTCAACGTCACCGTAGAAGGCGTCGCATCATCATCGCTAATAGTCACAGTGTCTTTAGTCACGGTTAACCCGCCGCCAGTCACCACACCAGTAACATCAACCGTCTCGTTCGGCTCGTCTACCGTGTCGCTGGCCGGGGTTAAATCAAACGTTGCTGTCGCAGACTGCGTGCCCGCAGGAATCGTAATAGTAAAATCTTCAACCGCAGCATAATCAGCCACAGACGTTGCAGTACCACCACCAACACTCACAACCACCGCAGTCGCGGTGCTACGAGTCGTGCTACCACCCAACGCAGCAGTCACCGTGATCTCAGTCTCACCAGCACCCTCACCCACACTGTCCGGCGCAGCCGTCAACGTCACCGTAGAAGGCGTCGCATCATCATCAGTAATAGTCACCACATCTTTAGTCACCGTTAACCCGCCGCCAGTCACCACACCAGTAACATCAACCGTCTCGTTCGGCTCGTCTACCGTGTCGCTGGCCGGGGTTAAATCAAACGTTGCTGTCGCAGACTGCGTGCCCGCAGGAATCGTAATAGTAAAATCACTAACAGCCGCGTAATCGGTTGTTGACGTTGCAGTACCACCACCCACACTCACAACCACCGCAGTCGCAACACTACGAGTCGTGCTACCACCCAACGCAGCAGTCACCGTGATCTCAGTCTCACCAGCACCCTCACCCACACTGTCCGGCGCAGCCGTCAACGTCACCGTAGAAGGCGTCGCATCATCATCGCTAATAGTCACAGTGTCTTTAGTCACGGTTAACCCGCCGCCAGTCACCACACCAGTAACATCAACCGTCTCAGCCGGTTCGTCTACCGTGTCGCTGGCCGGGGTTAAATCAAACGTTGCTGTCGCAGACTGCGTGCCCGCAGGAATAGTAATAGTAAAATCTTCAACCGCAGCATAATCAGCCACAGACGTTGCAGTACCACCACCAACACTCACAACCACCGCAGTCGCAACACTACGAGTCGTGGCACCACCCAACGCAGCAGTCACCGTCACCACAGTTTTACCGTCCCCCTCAGCCACCGTGTCCGGCGCAGCCGTCAACGTCACCGTAGAAGGCGTCGCATCATCATCAGTAATAGTCACCACATCTTTAGTCACCGTTAACCCGCCGCCAGTCACCACACCAGTAACATCAACCGTCTCGTTCGGTTCGTCTACCGTGTCGCTGGCCGGGGTTAAATCAAACGTTGCTGTCGCAGACTGCGTGCCCGCAGGAATCGTAATAGTAAAATCACTAACAGCCGCGTAATCGGTTGTTGACGTTGCAGTACCACCACCAACACTCACAACCACCGCAGTCGCAACACTACGAGTCGTGCTACCACCCAACGCAGCGGTCACCGTGATCTCAGTCTCACCCGCACCCTCACCCACACTGTCCGGATTAGCCGTGAGGGTGACCGTGGTAGGCGTCGCATCATCATCAGTAACTGTTACAGTCACAGTCTCATCACCAACCGCGTTATATGTTGTATCAGTAGACGTAACAGCGTGGGTGATCGTTGCTGTGCGTTTATCACCCGTGTTATCAACATCATCGTTAACACCGGTGATGGTGATGGTTTGCGCAGAGTTCCAAGTAGACGAGGTGAACGTTAACGTGTTTTGAATCCCCTGCTTCCCCGAATCAGTGTCTCCAACCCGCACCGCAGACGTATCACCCGATGTGACAGTAACCGTCACATCATGGGTTGGTTGGCTGTCTAATACGATTGTGTACGTATCGGTACCAGTATTCTCACTCACTGACGTGGAATCCGACGACTCTGTGATTGTTATCCCCGCAGTGTCATCATCAGTGACTGTTACGGTGATATCTGGAACATCAACATTGTTGTACCCCGCGTCCCCCGAACTTAGGGTGTGTGTGATGGTTGCTTCACGTTTGTTATCGGTGTTGTCAACATCATCGTTTTGACCGGTGATGGTGATGGTTCGCGGTGTGTTCCAGTTAGTGGGTGTGAATGTGAGTGTTTCTGTTGTTGTCGGGTTGTCTGGGTTCGGGGTGTCTGGCCCGTCTATTAGCGCTGCGGCGGGTGTGTCGGATGTGACAGTGATGGTCACATTAGCGGTTGGTTGTTTGTTTAATACGATTGTGTAAGTATCAGTGCCAGCGTTCTCTTCTACTGTGGTGCTGTCATCTGTTTCGGTGATTGTTATTCCTGCGGTGTCATTGTCGATAATAGTGACGGTTACCTTTGATGGACTGCCGGCACGGTATCGGGCAGGCAAAGACCCGAATTGTAAGGTGACTGTTTCACTGTTTTCAAGGTCACTGTCGTCTGTGGCACCGAACGTTAACGTGCCTGATAATGAACCGTTAGAGATCGTGATGTTGCTGTTGTTAGATAGACTGTAATCATCGGTGGTTGCAGTAACCCCGGTAGCTCGTATCGGTATCACCACGTTCGTTGATGCTGCTGATGCGAGTGTGGCCGTGACTGTTATTGTGCTGCCTTCAATAACTTTGCCTGAATTATTCACACTCAAGCTAACAGCCGTATCTGTTAGGGCAGGGTCGTTGATCGTCAACTCTGCGGTGGTACCAGACGCTTGGGAACCGCCACCGCTTAAAAGTGTCGACGTTGTTAACGCTGCTAAACCAACAATCACCGTCTCACCGCTAGCCTCAACAGTGTTATCAGATACAGCGGTGAGCGTAATAGACGCGTTCGGCGACGTTGATGAGCCACCGGTGAAAGTCACCGTCGCGGAACCGCTATTTAGGTTCTCACATGTCACACCAACCACAGCCGCACACACCAACAAGTAATCAACACCCCTAGTCGCAGTACCACTAAACGTGAGCGGCACCGTCAACACCTCACCAGCAACCAACCCACGACCCGACGAGACCGTATAACCCAACGTAGTGCCCTCAACAACCGTCGACCCCGCTTCACGGCTAACACTCACCGCAGTCACATCATTATCAGTAATTCCAATAGTCGTAGGAGCAACCGTCACCCCAGCTAAAGTCCCAACAACACTGATAACCTCATCAGGTTCATCAACAACATCATCAACAGGTGTCAACGCAAACGTGACCGCACCCGATGCTTCACCAGCCGCAATAGTAATCATCTGAGCAGGCACCGTTTTGTAATCAACACCCTCTTTAGCAGAATCAGCCAAAGCACCCACCACAACCCTAATATTTTGAGCAGTAGCAAAACGCGTATCACGCACAACCCTCGCAGTGACAGTCACCGAATGCACACCAAAACCCTCATTCACAGAACCCAACACATCCTCAACACCAGACACAGAATAAGACACACTCAAAACAACATCCGACGGAGCCACATCATCATCAACCACCGTCACAGTCACATCAGCAACACCAACACTATTGTACCCCGCGTCCCCCGAACTCACAGCATGCGCAATCGTTACAGTGCGTTTATCACCCGTGTTGTCCACATCATCGTCTTGACCGGTAACAGTAACCGTCTGCGCTGTCGCCCAATTCGTGGTAGAAAACGTTAACGTTTCCGTAGCTGTCGGATTATCTGGATTCGGTGTATCAGGCCCATCAACCAACACAGCAGCCGGTGTGCCAGAAGTAACAGTAACCGTCACACTCGCAGTCGGCTCAGAATCCAACACCACCGTGTAAGTATCAGTACCACCGTTTTCTGCTACCGACGTAGAACCCGAAGACTCCGTGATTGTCACACCGGCTGTATCATCATCAACCAAACTAACCTCAGCCTCATTCACTGTTAACCCAGCCGACGTGCCTGACACGGTGATCGTCTCATCAGACCCGTCAATGTCATCATCAGCCGGTGTGAGAGTAAACGTACCCGTACCCGTGGCTTCGCCCGCACTAATAGTGATATTAAAATCATCGACGTCTGTGAACCCGACCACCCCAGCAGTACCAGACCCGTCAACAGACACCACCACTGTTTTGTTCTCATCAAACCTTACCGTCGCATCATCAACAGTCGCAGTAACCGTTACTGTAGTCGGACCATCATCTTCACCCACCGAAGCTGTATCCACCGACAGATCAACCTCAGGAGTCACATCATCATCAGTAATCGCTATTGTCGTGTCAGTAAACATCACCCCAGCAACACCACTACCGCTAACCGACAAAGACTGCGACGGCTCATCAAAACTATCATCAGTCGGTGTCAACAAAAACGTAGTTGAACCACTAACCGCGCCTGCCGCGATAGTAATCATCTGAACAGGCACCGTTTTATAATCAACACCCTCTCTAGCAGCATCACCCACAACACCCACCGCAACCGTAATGTTTTGAGCGGTAGCAAACCGTGTAACACTAGTAATCGTCGCGGTCACACGAACCGTTTTCACACCACCACCCTCACCAACACTCAACTGCACACCATTCTCACCAATATCAGCATCCACCGTTAACGTAACAGCCGACGGCGCAACATCATCATCAATAACCGTGATCGTGTCTTTAGTCACAGTGAACCCGCCGCCAGTCACCACACCCGTAACATCAACACTCTCAACAGGCTCATCAATTACATCGTTAGCTGGAGTGAAATCAAACGTGCCCTCAGCAGACGCCGCACCAGCAGGAATAGTAATAGTAAAACCCTCAACCACAGCATAATCGGTTGTTGACGTGGCAGTACCACCACCCACACTCACAACCACCTCAGTCGCAACACTACGAGTCGTGCTACCACCCAACGCAGCAGTCACCGTCACCTCAGTCTCACCACCACCCTCAGCTACCGTGTCCGGAGCCGCCATCAAAGTCACCGCAGAAGGCGTCGCATCATCATCAGTAACCGTCACAGTGTCTTTAGTCACGCTCAACCCGCCGCCAGTCACCGTGCCCGTCACATCAACCGTTTCGTTCGGTTCGTCTATCGTGTCACTAACCGGGGTTAAATCAAACGTCCCAGTAGCCGAGGAAGCACCCGCAGGAATAGTAATAGTAAAACCTTCAACCACAGCATAATCGGTTGTTGACGTGGCAGTACCACCACCCACACTCACCGTCACCTCAGTCGCAACACTACGAGTCGTGCTACCACCCAACGCAGCAGTCACCGTCACCTCAGTCTCACCACCACCCTCAGCCACCGTGTCCGGAGCCGCCATCAAAGTCACCGCAGAAGGCGTCGCATCATCATCAACCACAGTCACAGTCACAGTCTCATCACCAACCGCGTTATATGTTGTATCAGTAGACGAAACAGCATGGGTGAGAGTTGCGGTGCGTTTATCACCAGTATTATCAACATCATCATCCTGGCCTTGCACCGTTATTGTTTGCGCTGTGTTCCAGTTTGATGTCGTGAACGTCAACGTCTCACTAGTTGTGTAGTCGGTCGCGTTGTCTGGCCCATCAAACGCCACTGGCCCTGTTGAAGAGATAGCCACCGACACATCATGGGTTGGCTGGCTGTCTAATACAACTGTATAAGTATCGGTACCGTTGTTTTCACCCACCGTAGTGCTGTCACCTGTCTCAGAAATCGTCACACCCGCAGCATCATCATCAGTAACAGTCACGGTAACAGTCTCATCACCAACCGCGTTGTACTTCGCATCTGTGGACGACACATCGTGGGTGATCGTTGCTGTGCGTTTATCACCAGTGTTATCCACATTGTCGTTTTGACCTTGCACGGTGATCGTCTGCGCCGAGTTCCAGTTCGACGTTGTGAACGTCAACGTCTCACTAGTTGTGTAGTCGGTCGCGTTGTCTGGCCCATCAAACGCCACTGGCCCTGTTGACGTGACCGCCACCGACACACTATGAGACGGCTGGCTGTCTAACATCACCGTGTAAGTATCAGTACCACCGTCCTCAGCCACTGTAGTTCCGTCACCTGTCTCAGAAATCGTCACACCCGCAGCATCATCATCAGTAACAGTCACGGTGACAGTCTCATCACCAACCGCGTTATATGTTGTATCAGTAGACGACACATCGTGGGTGATTGTTGCTGTGCGTTTATCACCAGTATTATCAACATCATCGTTTTGACCTTGCACCGTTATTGTTTGCGCTGTGTTCCAGTTTGATGTCGTGAACGTCAACGTCTCTGAAGTCGTGTAGTCGGTCGCAACATCCGGACCATCAAACACAGCAGGCCCTGTTGACGTGACCGCCACCGACACACTATGAGACGGCTGGCTGTCTAATACAACTGTATAAGTATCGGTACCGTTGTTTTCACCCACCGTAGTGCTGTCACCTGTCTCAGAAATCGTCACACCCGCAGCATCATCATCAGTCACTGTTACGGTGACAGTCTCATCACCAACCGCGTTATATGTTGTATCAGTAGACGACACATCGTGGGTGATTGTTGCTGTGCGTTTCCCACCGGTGTTGTCCACATTGTCGTTTTGGCCTTGCACGGTGATCGTCTGCGCCGAGTTCCAGTTCGACGTAGTAAACGTTAGTGTCTCAGAAGTCGTATACGCAGTCGCGCTATCAGGGCCATCAAACGCCACTGGCCCTGTTGACGTGACCGCCACCGACACACTATGAGACGGCTGGCTGTCTAACACCACCGTGTAAGTATCAGTACCACCGTCCTCAGCCACTGTAGTTCCGTCACCTGTCTCAGAAATCGTCACACCCGCAGCATCATCATCAGTCACAGTCACTGTTACCGTCTCATCACCAACCGCGTTGTACTTCGCATCTGTGGACGACACATCGTGGGTGATCGTTGATGTGCGTTTATCACCGGTGTTGTCCACATTGTCGTTTTGACCTTGCACGGTGATCGTCTGCGCCGAGTTCCAGTTCGACGTTGTGAACGTCAACGTCTCACTAGTTGTGTAGTCGGTCGCGTTGTCTGGCCCATCAAACGCCACTGGCCCTGTTGACGTGACCGCCACCGACACACTATGAGACGGCTGGCTGTCTAACATCACCGTGTAAGTATCAGTACCACCGTCCTCAGCCACTGTAGTTCCGTCACCTGTCTCAGAAATCGTCACACCCGCAGCATCATCATCAGTCACAGTTACAGTCACAGTCTCATCACCAACCGCGTTGTACTTCGCATCTGTGGACGACACATCGTGGGTGATCATTGATGTGCGTTTATCACCGGTGTTGTCCACATTGTCGTTTTGACCTTGCACGGTGATCGTCTGCGCCGAGTTCCAGTTCGACGTTGTGAACGTCAACGTCTCACTAGTTGTGTAGTCGGTCGCGTTGTCTGGCCCATCAAACGCCACTGGCCCTGTTGACGTGACCGCCACCGACACACTATGAGACGGCTGGCTGTCTAACACCACCGTGTAAGTATCAGTACCACCGTCCTCAGCCACTGTAGTTCCGTCACCTGTCTCAGAAATCGTCACACCCGCAGCATCATCATCAGTAACAGTCACGGTAACAGTCTCATCACCAACCGCGTTATATGTTGTATCAGTAGACGACACATCGTGAGTGATCGTCGCGGTGCGTTTATCACCAGTATTATCAACATCATCATCCTGGCCTTGCACCGTGATCGTCTGCGCTGTCGCCCAGTTAGTGGTAGAAAACGTTAACGTTTCCGTAGCTGTCGGGTTATCTGGATTCGGTGTATCAGGCCCATCAACCAACACAGCAGCCGGTGTGCCAGAAGTAACAGTAACCGTCACACTATGAGACGGCTGGCTGTCTAACACCACCGTGTAAGTATCAGTACCAGCGTTTTCAGATATCTTAGTGCCGGCAGGAGTGCCGCTCTCAGTGATTGTTATCCCCGCAGTATCATCATCAGTCACTGTTACGGTGACAGTCCCATCAGTCAACGCATTATAAACAGTATCGGTTGATGTGATGGCGTGGGTGATCGTTGCGGTGCGTTTATCACCAGTATTATCAACATTGTCGTTTTGGCCTTGCACGGTGATCGTCTGCGCCGAGTTCCAGTTCGACGTTGTGAACGTCAACGTCTCACTAGTTGTGTAGTCGGTCGCGTTGTCTGGCCCATCAAAGGCCACTGGCCCTGTTGAAGAGATAGCCACTGACACATCATGGGTTGGTTGGCTGTCTAGCACGACTATGTAAGTATCAGTACCGTTGTTTTCAGACACCGTGGTGCTGTCACCGGTCTCGGTGATTGTCACCCCGGCTGTGTCATCATCGTTTATGGTGATATTCACGCTTGACGGTGTGCCAGCACGATACCCGGCAGGCAGCGTGCCGAACTGCAGTGTTAGCGTCTCATTGTTTTCATCAACACGATCATCGGTAGCGGTGAATGTGAGCATGCCTGACGATGAACCGCTTGAGATCGTGATGTTACCGCTGTTACCCAGCGTGTAATCACCCGCAACTGCTGTGCCACTAGAGCCAGCTTGCACTGGTATTGTCACGTTCGCTGGCGCAGCTGATTCTAATGTGGCTGTGACGGTGAGCGTGCCGCCTTCTGTGACAGTGCCCGAGTTGTTCACACTCAAACTCACAGCCACACCAGCTAGGACAGGATCGTTGATAGTCACACTGCCAGCGTTGTCTGTAGCAGAAACACCACCAGCCAGACTGCCAGCGCTCAACGTGCCCATACCAATATCAACAGTCTCACCACCAGACTCAACCGCACTGTCGGTCTCAGCAGTCAACGTCAACGACACTGACGCTGACGCTGAGGGTCCACCCGTGAAAGTCACCGTAGCAGTACCAGAGTTAAGATTCCTACATGTAACCCCTGTCGCAGACGCACACGCCAACGAATAATCCGTGCCCCGCGTCGCGCTACCAGAAAACGTGATCGGAACACCCAACAACTCACCGGACACCAACACGCGATTTAGAGTGAGCGTGTAACCCAACGTGTCACCTTCGGTGATAGAAGCCCCAGCGTCGCGTGTCAACGTCACCGAAGTCGCATCATCATCGGCCACTATGACAGTTACTGTCTCATCATCCAACGCGTTGTATTTCGCATCCGTGGAAGACACGTCGTGGGTGATTGTCGCGCTGCGCGACCCACCAGTATTATCCACATTATCGTTTTGACCTTGCACGGTGATCGTCTGCGCCGAGTTCCAGTTCGACGTTGTGAACGTCAACGTCTCACTAGTTGTGTAATCGGTCGCGTTGTCTGGCCCATCAAACGCGACCGGCCCTGTTGATGTGATCGCGACCGACACGCTGTGCGTCGGCTGAGAATCCAATATCACCGTGTAAGTATCAGTACCCGCATTCTCAACAACCGAAGTGCTATCACCTGTCTCTGTGATTGTCACACCGGCTGTGTCGTTGTCGTTGATAGTGATGTTCACACTCGACGGGCTACCAGCACGATAGCCGGCAGGTAACGTGCCGAACTGTAATGTTAATGTTTCGTTGTTCTCATCAACACTGTCATCGGTAGCACCGAACGTGAGCATCCCTGTCGTTTGTCCACTAGAGATGCTGATGTTACCGCTGTTGGACAGCGTGTAATCACCGGCAACCGCAGTACCACTAGAGCCAGCTTGCACTGGTATAGCCATGTTCGCTGGCGCAGCTGATTCTAATGTGGCTGTGACGGTGAGCGTGCCGCCTTCGGTGACAGTGCCCGAGTTGTTGACGCTCAACGACACTGCTACTAGATCTTCAGGTGTTGGTGTTGGTTGTGGTTGGTCGTCGTCGGTGAGGGTCAACGTCGCCGGGTTGATGGTTAGCCCAGTTGAAGTGCCCGATATGGTGATTGTCTCGTCGGTCTCATCAGTGCTGTCATCATCTGGTGTGAGCGTGAACGTGTTACTCCCCGACGGTTGGCCAGCAGCGATAGTAATGTTGAAGTTGTTGACCGCTGCGAACCCGACCCGGTTAGCCTCACCCGACCCTGTAACCGACACTGCTACCGTTTTCGCCGCGTCAAACCGGATAGTCGCGTCATCAACCGTCGCCGTCACTGTCACTGTAGTCGCGCCAGCATCTTCTGCCACCGTTGTCGGGTTCACACTTAAATCAATCTCAGGCGTCGCATCATCATCGGTCACCGTTACGGTGACATCTTGGTCAGCTATAGCGTTATAAGCCGTGTCGCTGGACGAAACATCATGAGAGAGTGTCGCGCTGCGCGACCCGCCAGTGTTGTCCACATCATCGTTTTGGCCTTGCACTGTGATCGTTTGCGCTGTCGCCCAGTTAGTTGGTGTGAACGTTAATGTTTCACTTGTTGTGTACGCGGTCGCATCATCTGGTCCATCAAACGCCACAGGCCCTGTTGATGTGACCGCCACCGACACATCATGGGTTGGCTGGGTGTCTAACACGACGGTGTAAGTGTCAGTACCAGCGTTTTCTGCTACCGATGTGCTGTCACCGGTCTCGGTGATTGTCACCCCCGCTGTGTCGTTGTCTGTTATGGTGATGTTCACACTTGACACGCTGCCAGCACGATACCGGGCAGGTAGCGTACCGAACTCTAATGTTAGCGTCTCATTGTTTTCATCAATACTGTCATCGGTAGCATTAAACGTCAAAGTGCCTGATGTGGAACCACTGCTAATAGTAATGTTCCCCGAAGCAGAAAGTGTGTAATCACCAGCTCCTGCTGTGCCACCGGAGGCAACGCGCACTGGAATCGTCACGTTCGCTGCGGCCGCTGCCGCTAATGTCGCAGTGACCGTCAACGTGCCACCCTCTGTGACTGTGCCCGAGTTGTTCACATCCAGCGACACTGCTACTAAACCGGGTTCTAATGGTGGTGTAGCAACCAGCTCGGGCACTATGGGTTGATCAATGGGTGTTGTTGGGGTGGATATAACTTGGTTGACAGCAGAAACAAGTGGTTGCCCCCATATTTTGATATCGTCTATTTTGGCTTTTAGGCCGATGAGGTTTTCGTATCCGATTTGTTGTAGCGGCAACGAAATCGACTTGGGCACTGAGCCGACAAGACGGCTATCAGCGTATAGTACTGTGCCTTGTTGGGTGGCGA
This sequence comes from Candidatus Poriferisocius sp., assembly GCA_965221865.1. GTDB lineage: Bacteria > Actinomycetota > Acidimicrobiia > Acidimicrobiales > Bin134 > Poriferisocius. The sequence goes on along the minus strand of OZ244918.1, from coordinate 1,804,481 downwards.
TGAGTGTTAGGTGTACCCATTTGTTTAGTGGCAGGGTGTAGTCAAAGTTGTGGTATGTGTATGGTGTGTTTGTGCGGTCTAGGAGGCCTATTACGGGTTTGTTGTGTTGTTGTAGGCGTATCGCCCCGTTAATTGAGTTTAGTAGTGTCGCTCCGGGATGGTTGCCGGTTCGTTTCACCCATGCTGACAGGGTCCATGGTACTGGTAAGTCTGTGGCGCCTAGTTCTATGCCGTCTTGGTTTAGGACTTGTTTGTTGTGCCCGAATTCTATGCTTTGACCTAAAAGACGGCTGTCAGCGTTTAGCCGAGGAAATTTTTGTGGGTCACCGATCGCATATCCGTCAGCTCTGCCCGTATGATCGGGTATTAGTAAATAGCTTGTCTTATCTGCTGTGTTTTCAGAGGTTTGATAATATTTCACATTGTTGAAACTCCAGTGGTGTATGAGCCCGCGATGTTGTTCAGAGTTGTGAACGGTTTTTGTTGTGAGCGGTGAGCCGATAATGTTTTTGGCTGTTAGGAACTCGTCGACTGTCCAGTTAGATGTTTGTTCGTTCCATAACCGGTCACCGAGCACTGCTAAAGACGAACCTAAATGATAGTTGATGAACCCGTCGGTGGCTGCTAAAGCTAACGGGCCGCCCACGAACAGTCCAGCACCCACCTCACCGGGCCCATTCAGTTTGCTAGCCAGACTGTGAATAGCCGCTAAATCAGGTAATTCAAGTTGACGTCCTAAAACAAAACGGTGTCCCCTCACCCAACGATCCGCGCTCACACCAGACACAGTGTTAGCTAATTGTTGACGGTCTTGTGTGACTGTGCTCTCAACTAACCCTGCATCACCGTCACCAACAACACTCCCAACCACACCGCTGCTAACAAAACTTTCAGCAACTAGCCTGTCTGCTTGTTCTGCGGGTGGTGTAGTGTCGGCAAGCGGTTCGCTAACGATTACTGCCACGTGATGGTCGCGAGCGAAGTTTTCTAAATCCGAAAGCCAAACCGCTTGATCGTATCTAACATTAGCGAAAGTGAAATCAAGGTGTAACACGTTTAGTTTGTGCCAAGACAACAACCCGATCAACTGTTGTAAATGTGTTGGACTATAAAACCTGGCTGCTTTATCTAAATGCAAAGATCTCACAGCGCTAACCGCTGAAGGAATATCACGCACCGAACCTGCTGGTACCACCAAACCGGTTTCAGATGCTGCTAACAGCTGCAGCAAAGACCTCGACCCTAAGAACACGCCAGTAGAAGTATTCCCAACAATCCTTACCACATCACCCACAAACAATGTGTAACCTTCCACCCCCAACCCTTCAACCGAACTATCAGCTACATCCAACACAATGTCACCAGCACGCGCACTTTGAATATCATCAACCACCACCACAGGCACATCAAAACCTGTGACAGCTTCCAAATCGGCAGCTATCTTTTCTGCTACCTCCCGTAAAACCCTACGCGCAGCAGTAGCAACACCCACAACCTGTGAATGTGCTTGCAACACATTCACACCTAAAACACTGTCAACACTCTCCACCGGCACCTCACCATCTTCTAACACTGTGGACATGAAATCCTCAGACCAACTCCTAGCTGTATCACCACCCGTAATCACAACACGTGAACCCCTAACAACAGTGAACACCCCATCACCAGGCAACCAACCAACCAAACGCGGTACTGTGAACGCTTGTTTAGGTGAAACACCAAAACCTATTTCTAAACCAGCCCAAGAACCCGGCCCATACTCATTTATAGCCCGCACCAACAACACATGATCCACACCACGCACCAAACCCGAAAACTCATAACCCCGCACCCAAGACTCTAAACCAACAGGCTCAGACCAAAACCCGCCCCGCCTATACCGAACCTCATAACCATCAACCCCAACACCACCATCACTAACAGGCGCATCCCACAACAACACCACCCCATCTGCCCCAACATCAACCAACAACCCACCCGGAACACCCGGAACACCTTCACGACCCACAACAACCCTCCCAGACACCCACAAACCCGCACCAAACCCAGTCAAAACCCGCACCTGCACCTCATAGGCACCACCAACAACCAAACCATCCACCACCAACCCCCGCTCTGTGTCACCCACAAACTCAGACACCCAACCACCACCACCACCACGCCGGTAACGCACCTCAAACCCCGACACATCAAAACCACCCGCATCAACAGGCCTACCCCACGAAACCCTAAACCCACCCGGCTCAGAAGACACCCTCAACCCGCTCACAACATCCGCCACCCCCGAAACACCCGCAACAAACCGAACAGAAACCCAACCACCACCACCCACACCATTAACAGCACGCACCCAAAACTCATACGCCACCCCAACACCCAAACCATCGGCCACAAAACCATACCCCCCACCACCCACCGGCTCAGCCGACACCTCAACCACACCCTCACCCAACCACACACCCGAACCCTCCTCACGCCAACGCACCTCAAACCCCTCAACCCCACCACCACCAACAGGCGCTAACCACCCCAACCCAACACTCCCAACACCAACATCAGCCCCAACCAAACCCTCAACAACACCAGGCACCAACAACGGCTCAAACCCCCCAAACACCTCTACCACCTCACCCGCAGACAACACACGACCCCACACCCGCAAATCATCCAAAACAGCCCTCACACCCCCAACACCACCAACACCACCACCCAAAACACCCAAAGGCAACCCAACACCCCCACCAACCCAACCCACCAACACCCCATCCACAAACAAACCCACACCACCCGACGACCCCACAAACACCAAATAAACCCACTCACCCAACGGCGTACCAAACCCAAAACTACGAACCACACCACCCAACCGCCCCACACCCACACGACCCCCAACACCCTCCAACAACAAAGAATCCCCACCCTCCAAAGACCCCAACAACACAGACCCACCAACAACCCCACCAACCCGCTTCACCCACAAACCAACAGACCACCCACACCCACTATCCGCCACAACAGTATCTGACATAAGCTCCTCAACAACACCCTCAACCACACCAGATTCCCCAGACCCACACCCCTCAAAACCAAAACCCCCACCCCCACCCAAACCCACACCCAAATCCAAAAAACCATCCCCACCAAACAACAACCCACCACCCACACGACCCCCAACCACACCAACACCACCCCCAACACCCTCCAAACCCTCCAAACCATCCAAACCCCAAAACAAATCAGACCCACCCCCAACACCCAAAACCCCACCAACACCAACATCACCCACCCCCACAACAACACCAGAACCCCCCACACCCACCCCCACAAAACCACCCCCCTCCGCAACCACACCACCACCAACACCCAAACCCGAAACAAACAAACCCAACACAACCACCAAACCACAAACAACCCTAAAACAAAAACCCCCCACCAACATCACAACCCCACCTCAACCCCCACACACAACCCCAACAACCCCCCCCCCCCCCCCCCGCACACACACAACCACCCGCACGGGAAATAGGCAAACTCAACCTACCAACACTTCGCAAAAAAGCTAACAGCAGCATTTACTCCCACACCCTTGCCACCAGACAAAAGGAAGACAACCGTGTGCAACCCATGCTTGCCACGCACCGAGCTTTAATCGCACCACTGACACCTACCTCCTCTCCGCAGTAAATGTGTAATAAGATAAAGCGTTCTGAATAAATTGCAGCTCATACCTACAGATATCAGCTAATAAATACCGTGCTATGAAGATCAAGCAAATTATAATATGAACATTATCTTGCGTCAAATAAAATTTCTACTCAATAACAAACAAAAATCAAACTTTTTCAATCATAAATGTGCAAAATACCAGTTTAGCTGCTGTCAAAGAGTCAAAACAGCCTAAGCAATCTGCTCACCGTGACACCACACTGCTCGCACTTCAAGCGCGTCATCCAAAGCCACAAGATCTGCCAATGCACCAAGTTTGATTAAGCCTATGTCTGGCTCCCCAAGCAGTTGTGCTGGAGTAGTCGAAGCACTCCGAAGGGCATCGCCTAAGCTCATCACGCCATGCTCTGTCACATACCTCACGGCTGCATCAAGTGTTAAGCAGCTGCCAGCCAAGCTACCATCAGGAGTGCGAGGAACACCACCGACCAAGCTGATACTGGTAGAACCAAGCTTTCCTGTACCCCAACCAGACGAATCCGATATTAAGACTGTTTTAGCAGGACTTTTAGCTCTCACTGCAATCTTCAAAATATCGGGGTGCAAGTGTTCCCCATCAGCAATAACGCTGATATACACATCATTATGAGCCAATGCGGCGGCTGTCAACCCAGGTTGGCGGTGATGGATAGGGGTAGAAGCATTGAAACAATGAGTAAGCAAAGACACCCCTGCGTCGAAAGCATTCTGCGCTACCTCATAATCGGCGCTACTGTGCCCAGCAGCCACCACAATTCCCCGCTTTTTTAAGTATCTTATTGCTTCAACTGCTCCAGCACGTTCTGGGCCTAATGTGATAATCCGAACATTGGCGGGCAAAGACCGGCACCATTCCAAATCCACTGGCCCTACAGCAACATCTTCATGGGCGCCAGTTAACTCTCCCAACCACGGGCCCTCCAAATGAGCACCAAGCACACGCAGACCGCGCACATCGTTTGCAAAGCTAGCAACATCTTCTAACCAACTAGCGTAAACTTCAAGTGGTCGCGAAACAAGGGTGGGTAACCACGAAGTCACCCCACTTACTGCCAGCACTGGGATAAGAGTTGACCATTCCCCAGAGGGACTAGTAGCTAAATCTACTTCTGCAAATCCATTGATCTGAATATCAACAAAACCAGGCACAAGATAGGCAAAATCTTTAGGGCGTACCGTTTGAGCGATACTTTGAATTCGACCTTGTCCGAAACTAACCTCAGCCTCATTCAGCCAACCTTGGGAAGTAAGAATCCTCTCAGCCGAAACTGTTGTTAACGGCATCCAGCAACCCGCGAAACATGGGCAGCCACAATGTAGTCGTTCACATACCCAATCAAACGTGCAGCTATCTCATCTCTAGCCCCCTTACGATCTAGCTGCCCGCTTAACAAACCAGCAATCGAAGACTTCCAAATACTACGGCCAATAGCAAAACCTGCATACCCTCTAACACCCGAACCAGCACGAAACCAAGAAACAATCTCATCGGACGACGCTCCAGCTCCCAAAATAACAATGGGAGGCACAACCCCATCAACACAAGCTGCTGCACTTATCTCAGCGGCGCTGCTAGCCGAAGTCACACCTTGCAACTTCCAAAGATGCGGCTGACCAAAGCACTCGGTTATCTCACCCACCGCAACTGCCACTAACCGCGGCAAAACCTCACTGCGATAGCGAAAAGCATCATCAGCAACTATGCCCATGTCTAACGCTGTAGACGGCACAATCAACTCTAAGAGCAGATCTATGCCAACGGAATCACATATGCTGCGGGCCTGGCGCAGCGCTGCAAGGTTAGATTCTTTAAGTTCCACAGGATCGCTTGGGTTCCAACGCAACAACACCTTCCCCCACCGAGCTAGCTCTAAAAGGCTCTTAGAAGCCTCTAGTTCCCCTTCATCAAGCAGCTGAAGACGACGCTGGCCAGACACTTCAAGGGCCAGCGCTGTAGCAACACCTCCAAATTGCGCTTCACGTACAGCTGCTTGCCCACACTCAAGGTCAACTAAAACCGACACTTCGCCTAGCTGGCCTACCTCGTTTTGCGCCAAAACAGCAGCCTCAGCTATTACGGTTTTCGCATCGCTAAGCAATTCCCACTGATCGCTAGAAACTGTCTCACAGTTAAACAGTTCAGCAGCAGTGGAAGCCCTATGGTCGAATGCCAGCATGAACTTAGACTGATATGTAACCTCTAAGCCTTTATCTACGCCTAAAGACGAAATAGCTGCCACTGCACTTGAACCCGATGGTGCAGATGCCGCCAAAGCATGTAACGCTGCTCCACGAGCCCCAGCCATCTGCCCTAATGTGGCAAGCCTCAACTCTGGGGGATCTCGCAACGATTTAAGTTCTTTAACCATCGCAGATGCCAGCGGATCCATAAGCTGTGTACCAGCTTGGCTAAGTCCTCCCCCAACGACAATAACCTCAACATCTAATGTAAGAGTCAACGTTGCCAAAGCATTCGCTAAAGTATTTATGCAATTTTGCCATACCACACAAGCGGTCTCGTCCCCACCAATCGCTCTAGCAACAATTTCTTTAGCCTCAACATTTTCATTACCGCCAATAATCTCTGCGTAAGCCCGCTCAATCCCCCGCCCTGAAGCAAAAGACTCAACAGATCCCCGGCGACCATCAACATGCACATCTCCGCTGCTGATATTGCGAAACTGTCCAATCTCCCCAGCAAAACGAGTAGCTCCCCGCCAAATACGGCCATCCAACAAAAAAGATGCCGCTAACCCAGTTCCAACCGGCACAAAAACCCCCGAACCCACCCCGCGCCCAGCACCAATAGTAAACTCTGCCAACGCACCAGCATAAACATCATGCTCTAGGTGAATGGGCATACCCAAAGCTGCCTCCAACTCTGGGCCAATAGAAAAATCAGTCCAACCAAGATTTTCCGAAAACTCACCTTTACCCAAAATAGGATTCACACGCCCTGGAATTACTAAACATACTCCTGCTACAGCAACATTTGCTTGCTCTGCCCTCGCTGCCAGCGACTCCACCACGGCAGCTATTTCTTCAACTATTTGTGTGGTCTTAGGCACACGGCCCAAACGTGATCTCACGGGGTCGCCGATTACCTCTACAGCATTACCCAACACAGCTTTCAACTCTGTGCCGCCATAATCAACACCTATCGCAGCCACAGGCTTAACAATTTTATGCATTAAAAAATAACTCCCAAATCTGCGTTAATATGCAACTAATTGTACTATTCTGAGCATAATTATGTTTACATAGCGAGTGTTTGTGAGCAAACTAATTAAAATCCCAAGTCTTAGGTTAAAACAAGACACATGACAGAAACTACCATAAACGATAAATCATTAAGATATACTCAAAATAAAATAAATCCTGCTTGGCAAATCGCTGTCATATGCCCCAACCCAGCCATTGACATAACCGCAAACAGCACCAACTTCGCAATAGGCGACAATATTGCCAATGCTGATATACAAATGCGAGCAGGGGGTAAAGGTGCAAATGTTGCCTGCGTGGCTGCAGACCTCGGTGCTGCAGCCGCACTAGTTGCTCCACTTGGCGGTAAAACAGGCGCACTGTTTCAAGACCTCCTCAACCCAAGAGTGCTGCTGAACAAAAAATCTGTACATGCAACAACTCGCTTGTGCTTGGCTATCAAGTCGTCTGATGCGATAACCGAAATTCGTGGCCGTGGCATGGCGCTTACAGCCCAAGAATGGGAGGCTTTCGTTGTGGCTGCCCAAAAGTCGGCTGTATCGGCAGATGCAGTGGCGATTTGCGGTAGTTTTCCAGCTGAAGCTCCTGCTAGGTGGATAAAGGAGCTTGTTGCAGCTATCGATTGTCCGAGGATTTACGTTGACACCAGTGGTACACACCTGCTTGCAGCTGCTGAAATTACCGGTATCACGATTGCACCCAATTTTGACGAATTGCAGTCTCTATGCAGCGAAGAACTCCACTCCAAGCCGTTGAATCTAGCTAATCAACCTCAAACGGCTGCTGGTTTAGTTGCGATGCGACAGCAAAAAACAGATTTGCGCGTGCTAGCAACCCTCGGCAAAGCTGGTGCCGGGCTGTTAATAGATGGACAATGGCACCTAGCCACTCCCCCTGAGGTAAACGGCAACCCTGTTGGTGCAGGTGATGCTACCTTGGCAGCATTCATCGCCGCAGAGGTATGCGGACTGTCGCCATCTGTAGCGCTGCAACACGCAGTGGCAGCTGGCAGCAGCGCTGTGTCTCAGCCAGAGGCAGGGCGCATAAATCCTGATGAAATGAAAAAGCTTGTGCTTCAAACCTCTTTGCAAAGCATGGCTTTTAGTCAAACAGCTACGTCAAGCAACTAAGCATCATTCAGGGTTTCTCAACGTAACCACTAAACAGCTGTATCTCAAGGTTCCACTAAAACTAACTCCACACCGTGCTTTGCAAGTGCAGCAACCAACTCTTGTGATGGCTTACCAACGGTAACCAACACATCCACACTGTCTAGAGAACAGATTCGCGCAAACTTTGTCCTGTCCAGCTTGGTGTGATCTACGGCAACTATGCACTTTTCAGAAGCAGCAATCATCTGACGATTAGTTTCAGCTTCTATATGGTCGTGCGTGAAAATGCCCGCATCTGTCAGACCATCAGCACCAACAATGCATAATTCCAAATTAAATTCAGCTATACAACGATCTGCTGCCGGTCCCACCATTTCATAGCTGCTGCTACGCACAAAGCCGCCGGTTGTTACAAGAGTATGTTGAGACCATTGAGCCAACTCAAAAGCCACGCTAAGCGAATTTGTTACTACCTTGATTGCAGGGCCAGGGCCTAACACCCTTCCCACTCTGGCCAATGTTGTGCCACCTGTCAGTCCCACCTGCATATTCGCGGTTACATAACTTGCAGCTTTGGTGGCAATAGCCAACTTTTCAGATTCTTGGTAGGCCTCCCTGTAGCGAAGAGGCAGTTCATAAGAGAAATCTGTTCTAACCGCACCGCCATGCGTTCGCCGCAACACATCACCAGATTCCAAAACAGCAAGATCCCTACGAATGGTAGCTGCCGAAACCTCAAGCGACTTGCTCAACTCTGCTACATCAACCTCACCTTTTGCTGCCAAAATTGAAAGAATGGCCATATGACGGTCTTCAGAACTCACCAAACCTTATCCTAACCCATATCAATGAGCATAAATACGCATCCTGAAAAACAACACAAACCTAATTTGGCAAGCTCTAGTGGTGGTTGCAACATAGTTGATTGTATATGGTTTGGGCTGTGTTTCAGTGGTGGAGTTTTCTGGGCATGTTGTTGATTTGAGTCTTCGGTGATGGCGAGTTTGATTGGGTTGATGTTGAGGTTGGTGTGTTTGGGTAGCGGGCGTCGTAAAATACCGTTGGTTTGTTCGTTGGTAGGGGTTGTTGCCATGGTGAGCGGGGTTCACAGAAATAAACTTTGATACCGACGGTTTTTTTCTATGTCAGCCCACCGTGTCATTTCCCGGCCTTGGTCCCAGGTGAGGGTTTTCACCATATGTGAAGGCTGTCGGGCTAGTGCTTGGGTGATGGCTTTAGCAGTGTTAGCAGCGTCGTAGCTGTCACCTAAACCGACGATTAGGGTTTGACGGCTTTTGCGTTCCACCAAAGTAGCTATAGCTGAGCGATGGTTTTTGCCGATAATCAAATCGCCTTGCTAATGACCAGGCTCTTGACGGTTATCAGCTTCGCTGGGACGGTCACATATACGACGCCAATCACCTAAAACCGAACGTTTAGCCTGTGAACAGCGGCTATGAGGTTTACGCCGCCGCCGAGCACGAAGCAACAAAACCCAACTTTTTGGTGGCAAACCACTACGGTTAGAAACATCGTAACAAGCCTGATAGATCGTTTCCGCACAAATCCGATAACCCAAACAACGTAACTCCGCTGAAACAGCGTGAAGCGACAGGCGCTCTTTGAGTCGATCTGCTACTTGCTGGGCAAACTCACCATCTACAGCCAACTTACACAGCCTCGGACGTAACGCTTTGCTATCAGCTACAGCCTGAGCGGTCTCAGCGCGATACACGCCCTGAACGCAACGTTTTTTCTCCCACCAAACCGTTACACAGTTCCTACCCAAACACTTCCCAATCTCAGCATCACTCAAACCCTGCTGCAACAACACCTCAACCCGTGCGCGCATCCACACATCCAAACGCTGTACCATAATAAAACCCTCCACCGGTAGGTTGCACAAACATCTGATCAACCCTAACAATCGACCTGTTGCAACCACCACTAGAGCTTGCCCTATAACAAAATAGCAACTTAAGCACACACCCCCAAATTGACACCGCATCGGCCACGCTTCAAACGACACTGGCGACCTCAGCGCCACTTGGCAGATCATTGAAGAATGGAACAATGATTGCAACGAAACTGGAACTCCTTAAAAAAGAAAGTTAGAAACTAGCTGTTTGTTTCCAGCGCTTTGAGGGCTTCGGCTATTGGGTTCCAGCGGTTCCAGCCTTTGTCTACATATTTTTGTGCTTCTGTGATGGTCATGGGTGTGCCTGTGAACCCTGGTGGTTGTTCCCCGAAGGCTAGTAACACTCTGTTCCAACGGCGCACATGGGCTTCACCGTTGGTTGTTTCAGCGGCGTAGCTTTGCACATCAGCGATTAGTTTTGCCGGCACAGTGTACGTTGAGCGGTCATCTTCTTTAGGCGGTGAATCATTGTTGTCGGCGATCAAAGCTTTGAGGGCTTTGACTATTGGTTTCCAGCGGTTCCAGCCTTTGTCCACATATTTTTGTGCCTCAACCACGGTCATAGGCGTGCCTGTGAACCCTGGTGGTTGTTCCCCGAAGGCTAGCAGTACTCTGTTCCAACGGTTCACATGTTCTTCACCGTTAGTCGTTTCAGCAGCGTAGCTTTGCACATCAGCAATCAAACTCGCAGGAACCGTATACGGCTCATCATCAGCGTCGTTGTCAGCTACCACAACGCTTGCCACAGAAGCAGCCGAATCAAGCTTATAAGCGTCACCGTCCACCAACGTGACAGTAATCAACCCGTCATCTTCAGCAATATCGTCGTCAACGGTGGCAATAGTCAAAGTAGTAATACCCGATGCTGGAAATGTGACTGTTTGACTGCCTGCTGACACTCCGAAATCACCTGTGACAGTCACATCCACCGTAACCTCAGAAAATGATGGTGGCGCAGAACTGCTAATAATAGTAAACGCAGCTGTTTCACCCTCAACAATATCGGCACCCTCAACAATACTCAACGTTGGCAGGTACTGCTCATACAGGGTTTGTATGTCACTTGCATCCAACTCCACAGCAAACAACAGTAATTCATCTATCACAGCGTTCATAGAGTTCGTACCATCACCCAACGCACCTACCCTATACAAAGGAAGATCCACGCTTGTTTGCAACGTGGCTACTAGCTTACCGTTAGCATAAAGACGTAATCGATCAGCGTTAGCTGTAAACACTAAATGCGTCCACTCACCTGCTTTAGCAGTGTAGTCAAAAAGCTGCTGACCTACAGCGATTTTCGCTTCAGCACCAGACGCCAACTTGAACGCAGCAACCTTAGAACCAGACTCAGCAGCAAACAGCGTTGCCTCACCAGTCTTGTTCCCACGCTTCACCCACAACCCCGCCGACCAACCACCCGCAGCCGACAACACACCAGCATCAAGCTGCAACCAATCACCATCACCATCAAAACTCAAAGCCACACCAAAAGGACCTGAAACCGAACTAGCACCAACAACCTCACCAACAAAACCACTACCGCTACCTGCTTGCACACCAACACCCTGAGCCTGCGCAGAATCCTGAGCTTCACCACGTTGGCTTTGCCCGCTGAAACCCAAAGACAAACCAGCAGTCAACCTATACCCATCATAAAGCGACTTAACATCCGACGCGCTAAAAGCCTCACCACGCACAACCAAATCATCAACATCAGCTTTAACAGTAGAAGTACCATCAAACCAACCACCAACACGATGCAAAGACAACTCAAAACCACTATTCAAAATCAACTTGCGCCTACCATTTATATACAAACTAGTAGTAGCACTATCACCCACAATCACAACATGCGTCCAAACACCCAACGGAACACTCACCCCAAAAGAACTCTCCACCCAACTACTACCATCATAAGTACTCATCGCAAGATTAGAACCAGCCCCGGTCTGCTCCAACAACACAGCAGCAGCACCCTCCACAGTCGCAGGCGGCGACAAAAGCACCGACGCAGAACTCTTCGCAGTACGACGCACCCACAAAGCCACAGACCAACCACCCGCAGACGCTAAAGCAGGCTCCCCAACATCCACCCAACCACCACCACCAAGCCTCAACGCATGGCCTTTACGACCCACCGTAACCCAACCCGCATTACCGCCAAGCGTGCCGGGCACCGTAGGATTGTCAAGGTTAGCTGCAACTAGCCCAGTTGTATGATCAAACGTCCATTGGTGACGCACAGGAGTCGCAGCCTTATAACTGTCGTACAGTGTTTTCACATCTTCAGGGCTTAAGGCTTTTTCACGCACAATCAAGTCGTCTATATCAGCGTGGATAGCTGCAGTACCATCAAACAACGCCCCAAACCGATGCAAAGGCAACTCTGTAGGAACAACAATAAGAGACACCAGTCGCCCGTTTATATATACCCTGGTATTTACACCATTAGATGTGAGCACAACATGGGTCCAAGTGTGTAGCGGCAATGCCGTAGATGCAAAAACATTATCCACCCACTTAGCACCATCATAGGTACTAATCGCCATATTCTCGCCACCGACACCACTTTGTTCTAAACGTACCGCAACCGCACCCTGTGTCGCAGCAGACGGAGACAAAAGCACCGATCCAGGACGTTTAGCAGTGCGGCGCACCCACAAAGCCACAGTCCCCCCAGACGCTGCCAACGAAGACAACCCGATGTCTACCCAACCATCATTCAATCGCACCGCAGCCGCACCATCACGACTCACAGCAGTCCACTTCGCAGAACCACCAAGCGACGCAGGAGCATCAGCTGTATCAATGTTGGCAACTGTTGTGCCAGAACCCTCATCAAATGTCCACCGATGCCGAGTCGCTGGTTCAGGATCATAACTAGCGTAAAGTGTTTGCACATCTGCCGACTGCCACAAACACCCGCATACAATCAAATCATCCACATCAACTTGAGCTTGACGATAAGTTTGATACTGAGTTAGCCGACCCAGCTGATAAAGAGGCAAGTTAATTGAAGTGCTAATTGACCCTTGGCTAACACCATTCACATACAACTCGGTACTAGTGGAGTCTCCTCTAAACACCAGATGCACCCACTCATCTTTAGGAGCTGTGTAGTTAAAACTATGGTCTTCCCAATTACCATCGTGTTTCAGAAGTGTGAAACCAACCTTGCCAGTATTATGTTGACCGAGCTTAATAACTGCAGTTTCACGTTCAAGATGCTCGGGTGCTAACAGAACTTGATGCGCTGTAGTTGAAGACGCACGGTTACGAACCCACAAAGCTGCTGACCAGCCATTAGCAGCAGGCAACGATGCAGCGTTCAAACGCACCGTTCCCTGATTAGGTGAACCCGAACCTAACCGCACTGCCGACCCCGACCGACCAATAGTCAACCATTTTGCCGAACCCGTTAGCACACCATGCTGATTTAAACTCTCACTGTCTTTCACCACCGCACCTGAACCCTCGTCCAGCTTCCAGTGATAATTATAATTGAGGGTCGCGTAACTGTCGTACAACGCTTTCACACTGTCAGCAGTCATCGCACTGTTACGCACTACTAATTCATCAATATCAGCGTAAGCCTGACGATGATTAGGATTCTGATCTAATCGACCTACCTGATACAACTCCAACGGCACTGCAGTATTCACCGTACTGTTGCTAGCACCATTCACATACAACGTTGTATCCGTAGAGGTCCCCACAAAAGCTAAATGCACCCATATATCTTTGGGAACTACGTAATTAAAACTGAAATCCTGATTAGACCCAACCGTAAACCCAACCTTGCCAGTATTATGTTGACCTAGTTTGAGTATCCCACGGAAATCGCGTCCCTCAGTAGCAAACAGTGCTTGATGAGCGCCCAGATGTCTTAAGTTCCGCACCCACAACGCCACAGTCCACCCATTTGCGGGCTCTATAATGCCTGCTCGCAGCCTTAAAGCGCCAGCGGGTTCTGGACCTACCCGCACTGCCGACCCTGAACGACCAACCTTCACCCATCTTGCCGACCCCCACAAAGCAGCATTTTGCGATGCCGGCCCGCTATCTGCAGCTACCGCACCCGACCCCTCATCTAGCGACCACCGATAATCTATAATAGGCGCGTAACTGTCATGCAACGCTTTGATTACTTCAGCGCTAATACCGGCTCCATCCAAAACAACTACAGCGTCTATATCTGCGACCGCCCGCTGAGAGTTTGTCGACCGCCCCAAACTCCCCAACCGGTTTAACGGTAAATCCAAAGACGCTTTTATATCACTATGGAACACACCATTCACATATAAACTTGTATTCGAGGCGGTGCCCAGAAATGTTAGATGGACCCACTCATCCAAAGGAGCAGTGTACCCAAAACTGTAATCAGTCTCTGTTCCACTATCACCAAATACTGTAAAACCAACCTCACCGGTGCTTACCTGCGCCAACTTCAAAGCTGTGCTACCCTTTGTAGTACCTATTGATGCAAAAAGTGTTTGCCCTGCAGAAGCGCTGGCTTTCTTAACCCATAACGCTGTTGTCCACCCGCTTGCAGCCAGCAAAGGTGGAGCACCAAAAGTTACGTGCGAATCAGCCTGCCCACCTAATCGTAGCGCAGCCCCAGCACGCCCCTCAGCTACCCATCCCGCTGATCCAGCTAAAACGCCATGCTTCAAAGATGGGCCTACCCCGTCAGCCGCCCGGGTACCTGAACCCTCATCAAACTCCCAGCGATACAAAACGGTCGTATCATAGCTGCCATAAAGTGCTTTCACTTCAATTGCAGTCATTGCCCTGTTCTTCACACGCAAATCATCAACCTGAATATCTGCAGCAGTCTCATTTGTGCCACCAAGCTGGTGTAAAGGTAAATCTAAAGACGCATTAATCGTTCCCCGCAACACACCATTCACATACAACCGGGTGTCTGTTGTAGTGCCTACAAAAACCAGATGAGTCCAAATATCTTTATCCATTGAGAACCCAAAACTGCGGTGAATTTGCGTATCGCCATTGCCAACCGAAGTGAACCCCACTTCTCTGCTGCTTATCTGAGCTAACTTAACCACCGCAGTGCCTGCCGCTACAGTCTCTGGCGACAACAAAACCTTATGCCCGTCACCTAAGCGGCGTGCCCACAAAGCTGCCGACCAACCACCTGAAGCAGGCAAAGGATCTGCGCCAATCTGCACAGTACCCCCAACCGCACTATACCCCACGCGTCCAGATAAGCCGACGAAACGGCCCGCCACCCAACTAGCTGTATCTGCCAACACAGCATGCTTAAATGGCTCCTCGCTGTCTGCTGCCCGAGTGCCTGTACCCTCATCAAAGCTATAGTGGTAGCTAATCGTATTCGCAGCACCGCCAACGTTTTGGTAGCTGTCATACAAAGTTTTCACATCATCATTGCTCATGGCATTGTCTACTACCACGAGATCGTCAATATCCATATGTGCTTGGAACTGCGTGTGATCTCTGTTTAATCTGCCAAGTTGATGAAGCGGTAAATCAAAACTCCGATTTATAGTGCTCTGCAATACACCATTCACAAACAAACGAGTAGAAGAACTATCCCCAACCAAAACCAAATGCGCCCACTCACGTTTAGGCGCAGCATAATTAAAACTGAAATCCTTATCACCTTGCACATAAGTAAACCCAACTCGACCTGTAGAATGCTGAGATAACTTCACCACCACATCGGAATTTGTTAATGATTTAGGCGCAAACAAAGCCTGATGCCCATCACCTAAACGGCGCACCCACAAACCCGCCGACCAACCACTCGAGGCAGGCAAAGACGGAGCATTCAACACCACAGTGCCCGCTGCTGTACCTAAGCGCACTCCCGCACTCAAACGGCCTTCCACCCATTTTGCTGCACCAGACAAACGCGCTGGTGTATCGGCATCAGTTGCCCGAGAGCCGCTTACCCCCGAGGAAATACCCTCACCTTCATCAAAAGCCCACCGCCAAGACACACCAGCACCATAAGCCTGATGCAACCCGTACACCTGTGCTGCATCTAACGCCTTGTTATAAAAACGAAGACTGTCATATTCCGCATCTGCACGTAATTGCCCTGATACAGACGCCCCAACACGATGCAACGGCAAATCCAACCCAACACTTACGCCACCAGCTAATTGCCCATTCGCATATAGCAATATCTTGTCTAATGTCCCCACCAAAACAATGTGTACCCACTCGTTTTCTGAAGCCGTATACTCAAACGAATGCTTAACCGGCACCCCACCAGAACCCGGCACAGTTATACCCATATTTCCCGACCCAGCCTGCTCTAAATCAACCCATCCCAAACCTGTAGAACCAGGCGCAAACAGCACTGAGCCGCCAGAAGAAGCGCTTAACCGCCGTAACCACAAAGCCGCTGTCCACCCATCTCTAGCAGGCAACGTGTCCGCCCCCACATCTAAATAAACTCTTGTGTTGCCAACAGGCCCAATAAACTTACCGCTAGGTCCACCATTAGCGCTCAAACTAGGACTCACACCACCCAAACGAGCTGCAACACGCTCGCTGCCTAAACCTGTTATATAACCTCTTGCAGAAATACCCTCAAACTCCCACCAATGCAACAAACCCTTCTCCCAAAACGGCGCATAATACGCACTATACAAACTAGCTATCTCAGCATCAGATAAAGCCTCATCCCACATCCATAAATCATCCACGCTTGCGTCAAGCCCAGGCACATAATCGTCTTGGAATTCCTGCTGATGTTGCCCGATACCTCTGCGTGGCAGCGAAAAGGACTGCGAAATTGTATCTGTCAAAACACCATTCACGTATAGTTTGGTGTCCGCATCCGTACCAACCATCGTTATGTGCTGCCACCTATGTAGCGGCAAAGAATACGAAAACGTGTAGTCAACATCGTTGGAATACGACCAGTTAGTATTATACAGAAATCTACCTATGTCTTGGGTGTCTGCATGGTAAGTAAACCCTATCTTGCCTGTTGTCCCCTGATTTAGCTTCAAAGAATACTCATGTGATTCAAGCAAAGTTGCGTCACGATAATTACTAAATGACCTAACCCAGCTAGAAACTGTCCATGGTGGTGCTACATCTGCAGCCCAAAAATCAACCCCAGACTTATTAC
Source organism: Candidatus Poriferisocius sp. (assembly GCA_965221865.1). GTDB lineage: Bacteria > Actinomycetota > Acidimicrobiia > Acidimicrobiales > Bin134 > Poriferisocius. The sequence continues at coordinate 1,787,395 of OZ244918.1, read as the reverse complement.
CAGTAAACTTGAATCCTTCCCCTATAACACTCGCAGAAGCATCTCCTGAGGAAGTCGTCCCACCTTTAGCAAGTCCGTGACGCTCGCCAACGCGATCAAGCACAAAAGCCCCTGTTGTTTCACCTCCTGGTACACTAGAAAACTTACCATACCCATGCGAGTTATGAAGCGTCTGAATGCGTGGCAAATCATCCAAAGGGTAATGGGTAATAGGGCTACGATCATCCACACGAAGAGAAGGTTCGGATATTCCCGGAGGATCGCCAACACTACTGAGACGCATGCGAAACGCTGACACATCATCTGGAGCATTTGTGCTGTTCCAAGTCCGATCTGCAAGCGTTGCGCGCGGATCATGTAACAGCCCTTCCACATACTCATCTTCAGCAAACTGCGCACTATCCATCCAAGCAGCTATCCCCGTCCCGATCTCTTTACGCTTGTTAGCAGGAAAATTGCCACGCAATTGATTGTATAAATGTCCAGAATAAGGAACATGGAAATTACGTGAATTCAGCACAAGGTACAAATAAGATGTAAACCAACGAAGATTTACAGTTTCCCAACCACTTCCATACGCTGAGAAGTCAAACCCATCATCAGCATCTTCATCATCTTCCCAAGGCATAATTATGATGTTTTGGTTTGGAACAGCTAAATAGTGAGTAGAATCTTCCTCGGCGAAATCATCCCAATCGCCATGTTCAAAGCCTGAATACATCATTACCCGTTTACCGTATTTACCGCTACGCATTACTTCATTAAGATCATTCACAAATGCTGCAAAGACAACTGCTGGTGCTTCAGCGCTATCTATATCGTCTGTACGCCCAAGAGTTAGGCCATATTCTTGTAACCGGGCTTTTGCATAGTGTTCTATCTTATCGCAATCAAAGTCTCTGCTAAGGTCGCCCCAGCCGCGCGCGTATAAATCATGATATGCCACCTCATCTGCACCAATATGGAAGTAAGGCCCAGAGAACCATTTACTAAAGTGGTAAAACAAATCTTGCACAATCTTGTTAGCTTTAGGCGATGCATAGTCCATCGTATAGCCGGGCTCAAAATACTCAACTTCTGAGCAGCTTGACTGATCGGCTTCAATAGCTATTCCAAAGTATCCCGAGATGGGTTGCGCGTGCCCTGGAGCTTCAAGTCCCGGAATAATGTTGAGATGGTGTTCTGCTGCTATTGCTTCTAGTTCGTCTATATCAGCTTTCGTATAGTGCCCTTGCATAGGTGCAAGCCCAGGGTAACGTTGTGGATCGTGTAGGCGAAATGCTTCGCGCTCTTGTAGATGGAAAAAATATGAGTTCAGCTTGACCCATGACATGCGCTTTATCGCGTTTTTAATGTACTCGGGTTCCCAGTATTTACGGCCCATATCATTATGAATCATACGAATATGCTGCTGCGAATCCGGCCAGTCTCGCGCTACACCAGCGGGAATCTGTTTACCATTTGATGAGAGCTTCAGCGTTTGTAATAGGGTACGAGAGCCGTAAAAAACACCAGTAGTAGTATTTGCGCTGATTATCACATTACCACCAGATACCGCAGCAAGTTGATATCCTTCAGTTAATAAACTGTTATCAGCTAAACCATTGATTTCTATTACTATGTCACCAGGTTTGCGCGATTGACTAGAAGTTTCCAAAACTACTGATAAAGTGACACCTGTTTGAGTGTGAATATCTTTTACTATTTTGTCTGCTACTTGTCTTAGTGTGCGCCGCGAAGATGTATGCCACGCGGTTGCGTAGGGGGAATCTCGCAATGCCATTGTTGCTTCCAAAGCTAGGTTGTCAGTACCTTGTTTAGAAGGATCAGCTAAGCCACCGAGTACTGTAGAAAAGAAATCTTCTGACCAATGTTTATGTTGTTGGTCAATAGGTACTATTACCCGCGCCTGTGCAGATAACTCAAACTGTCCAGACCCTGATGCCCAAGAGCGCAAACGAGGTACTACCGCTGGTGCAGGGTTCTGAGAGCCGTAGCTATTGTACAACAATCCAATATCGGCCGCGCTCATCTCAGCGTCACGTATTAGTAAATCATCTAATTTTATTTTTGCTTGGAATCTGGAGTGGTTTCGGTTTGTGGCTCCTATCTGATATAACGGTAAGTTGAAACTCTTTTGAATAGTCCCCTTCGAAACACCGTTCACATATAATGTGGTAGAAGAACTGTTACCAACCAACACTAAATGCACCCACTTATTCTTCGGTGCAACATAATTAAAACTATTATTATCATCGCCTTGCACATAAGTAAACCCGACACGACCCGTACCATCTTGAGACAACTTCACAATCACATCTGTACTAGTTAAAGTCTCAGGCACAAACAAAGCCTGATGACCATCACCCAACCGCTGCACCCAAAAAGCAGCCGACCACCCACCAGCCGCAGGCAAAGCATCAGCATCCAAACGCACCACCCCATTACCCGAATAACCCATCTCCACACCCCAACCAACACGACCACCAACCCACCGAACATTACTAATCAAACTCCCATGCTTAAACGGCTCCAAACTATCAACCGCCCGAACACCAGAACCATCATCAAACTTATAATGATAATTCAAAGCCTGAAACTCATAACCATCATATAAAGCTTTAACCTCACTAGCCGAAAAAGCTTTATTCTGCACAATTAAATCATCAAAATCTGCTGTAGCCTGAAACTGAGTGTGCCCCCTGTCTAAACGCCCAAGCTGCCAAAGTGGTAAATCAAAACTCTGATTCAAAGTGCTATGGAAAACACCGTTCACATACAAACTAGTCCCACTACTGTTACCAACCAACGCTAAATGCGTCCACACACCACTCGGCGCAGTGTAAGCAAAACTATGATCCCTATCATCATCCACATAAGTAAACCCGACACGACCCGTGGAATGCTGCGACAACTTCACCACCACACCCACAGTATGACGAGGTGCTAACAGCGTTTGATGATCAGTACTACGTTTTTTCACCCAAAAAGCCGCTGTCCACCCACCAACAGCCGGCAACGACGGAGCACCCAACTTAACCGCACCCGCCGCTGAACCTAAACGCACCGCACCTTTATCACGCCCCTTAACCAACCAACTAGCCGCCCCAGTCAAACTCCCATGCGTAAACGGCTCCACACTATCAGCCACCCGAACACCAGAACCATCATCAAACCGCCACCTATAACCAACCTCAACATCGGTATAACCATCATACAACTCCTTCACATCAGCAGCACTCATAACACTATTACGCACTATAACATCGTCTAATTTTATGTGGGCTTGAAATCTGGAGTGGTTTCGGTTTTTAGCTCCTATCTGATAAAGCGGTAAGTTGAAACTCTTTTGAATAGTCCCCTTCGAAACACCGTTCACATATAATGTGGTAGAAGAACTGTTACCAACCAACACTAAATGCACCCACTTATTCTTCGGTGCAACATAATTAAAACTATTATTATCATCGCCTTGCACATAAGTAAACCCGACACGACCCGTACCATCTTGAGACAACTTCACAATCACATCTGTACTAGTTAAAGTCTCAGGCACAAACAAAGCCTGATGACCATCACCCAACCGCTGCACCCAAAAAGCAGCCGACCACCCACCAGCCGCAGGCAAAGCATCAGCATCCAAACGCACCACCCCATTACCCGAATAACCCATCTCCACACCCCAACCAACACGACCACCAACCCACCGAACATTATCAATCAAACTCCCATGCTTAAACGGCTCCAAACTATCAACCGCCCGAACACCAGAACCATCATCAAACTTATAATGATAATTCAAAGCCTGAAACTCATAACCATCATATAAAGCTTTAACCTCACTAGCCGAAAAAGCTTTATTCTGCACAATTAAATCATCAAAATCTGCTGTAGCCTGAAACTGAGTGTGCCCCCTGTCTAAACGCCCAAGCTGCCAAAGTGGTAAATCAAAACTCTGATTCAAAGTGCTATGGAAAACACCGTTCACATACAAACTAGTCCCACTACTGTTACCAACCAACGCTAAATGCGTCCACACACCACTCGGCGCAGTGTAAGCAAAACTATGATCCCTATCATCATCCACATAAGTAAACCCGACACGACCCGTGGAATGCTGCGACAACTTCACCACCACACCCACAGTATGACGAGGTGCTAACAGCGTTTGATGATCAGTACTACGTTTTTTCACCCAAAAAGCCGCTGTCCACCCACCAACAGCCGGCAACGACGGAGCACCCAACTTAACCGCACCCGCCGCTGAACCTAAACGCACCGCACCTTTATCACGCCCCTTAACCAACCAACTAGCCGCCCCAGTCAAACTCCCATGCGTAAACGGCTCCACACTATCAGCCACCCGAACACCAGAACCATCATCAAACCGCCACCTATAACCAACCTCAACATCGGTATAACCATCATACAACTCCTTCACATCAGCAGCACTCATAACACTATTACGCACTATAACATCGTCTAATTTTATGTGGGCTTGAAATCTAGAATAGTTGCGGTTTTTAGCTCCTATCTGATAAAGCGGTAAGTTGAAACTCTTTTGAATAGTCCCCTGCAAAGCACCGTTCACATACAAACGAGTCCGTGTACTATTACCAACCAACACTAAATGCACCCACTTATTCTTCGGAACAGCATAATTAAAACTGTAATTCTTATCACCATCAACATAAGTAAACCCGACACGACCCGTACCATGCTGCGAAAGCTTCACTACCACATCCTGATTATTCAACGATTTAGGCACAAACAAAACCTGATGACCATCACCCAACCGCTGCACCCAAAAAGCAGCCGACCACCCACCAGCCGCAGGCAAAGCATCAGCATCCAAACGCACCACCCCATTACCCGAATAACCCATCTCCACACCCCAACCAACACGACCACCAACCCACCGAACATTATCAATCAAACTCCCATGCTTAAACGGCTCCAAACTATCAACCGCCCGAACACCAGAACCATCATCAAACTTATAATGATATAATGCGTTCAACTCATCGTCGAGAATAGATACAGGTACATTTACAGTGCTGAGATTTTTATAATTAACTTCACTTCCACCAGTATCTAAAGTGATATTTACTTTTTGATTAGATGTATTGTACCTAAAATCGTTAATAGTTGCAACTTTAATGGTTTGGGGGATATTCCAGTTACTTGGTTTGAAATAACGAGTTAGTTGAGTTACTGGAGTGGTTCCAAGTACCTTGTTACCAAGATGAATCCTGCCTCCTGCTGCTACGTTTACTGTAACAGGAACAGTTTTGAAAGGTCTTGTTGCTAATGCTAAAGTGAATGTCGCTATATCACCCTCTTCTATTACTAGTCCTGCTTTAGGTGTATACTGTAAATCAGCAGTTTCATCATCGTTTACCGTAACATTAACTGCTTGGTTAGCTAAAACGTTATATTGAGCATCTGAAGACGATATCTCGTGAATAATATTAACAATCTGCTTGCTGTCATAGTTATCGCGGTTATCATTTTGTGCGGTAAAAGTAATCAGGTAAGGCTCATTCCACGCGTCTGGGGTGAATACTAAAGTCTCAGAAACTGACGCTTCAGTACTTAGATCAGCAGAACTATCCACTAATACCCATGCAGGTACCATAGACCTCACCCTAACCGTCACATCAGCTACGGGTTGTGTGTTTAGACCAACTGTGTAGAAACGCTTTTGACCTTCATAAACTGTGAAAGATCTTCTAGAGAAATAGATGCGCGCATTATCATTATCGGTGATTTCTACGTTGAATGTGTTGTCATCGGTGGTGTCGTCGCCGTCGTCACTGGGTGTTGCACCGCCTGCGACGTTTGTGCCTAAACTTGTGTCAGCTAAGTCGTCTATGGACACTGTTAGTGTTTCATTGCCTTCAGCTATCAAGTCATCTGTAACTGTTAAAACCACTACAGCGGTTTGCGCTCCTGTGTTACTCAGCGTGACCGTCCGTTGCAAAGAAGACGACACGCTGTCAATAGCCACACCGGTGTTTACTCCATTGCCTGTCTTGAGCGCCAATGAATAATCACCTGTAGTTATACCCGTACCCGATACCACCAACGGCACATCTATCTGCTCACCTGCCACTAAAGCGCGGCTAAGCATTATCGTAAACTCAACAGACCTATCAGCGTCTGCTGCTGAGGAATCTTCTTGCACAGCACCACTGTCAGAACGCGTTAACGTAACCTCTGTTGGGTTATTATCAATAAACTCAAACGATGCTGCAGTAGCCACCTCGTCACCGTTAATCGTGCCATCAGCATTGGTATCACCTGCGTCTAATAAATCAGCACCAAGACTCCCAAGAGCAGCTGTAAAAGTCTCGGTTGGTTCGTCTTCGCCATCATCTACAGCACGCACACTCAACATGGCAACCTGAGCACCAGCTCCAGCAAACACAACCGACGGCGCCAAAGTAGCCGCACTTGCTAACGTTACCCCAGTATTCACACCATCACCCTGACTCTTTGCCAAAGTAAAATCATCCACAACTACCCCACCACTAACAACAAGAGGTACCGTAACAGACTCACCCGCAACCAACTCTCGTCCCAAACTAACTATAAACACACCAGCCGTCGCACCTTCACGAACCTCAAAAGCGCCCCCCATGCGCTGCACCGTCACCGCTGTTTTCTCATCATCGGTAACTGTTACGGTTACCGTCTTATTAAGGAGCGCATTGTAAACGGTGTCGGTTGATGTGATCGCATGAGTAAGTGTTGCGGTGCGTTTATCACCGGGGTTATCAACACTGTCATCTCCGCCTTGCACTGTGATCGTCTGAGCTATCGCCCAGTTAGTGGTAGTAAAAGTCAGTGTTTCTGAAGTCGTCAACTCAGTCGCAACATCAGGCCCATCAAACGCGATTGGCCCGGTAGAAGAAACCGCGACCCTCACACTATGCGTCGGCTTGGAATCTAATACGACCGTGTAAGTATCAGTGCCAGCGTTCTCAGGAACCGACAGTGATGTCTTTGAAATCGTCACCCCGGCTGTGTCGTCATCGGTTACTGTTACTGTTAGGTCACGGTTCGGTAGTGCATGATATTTGGTGTCTCGGGCTGACACATTGTGGGTGATTGTCGCAGTGCGAGACCCGCCAGTGTTATCCAAATCGTCGTTGGTACCGGTAACAGTGACCGTCTGCGCGGTGTTCCAAGTAGACGGAGTGAACGCCAAAATACGTTTACTTATAGTCACCGGGCCTGTCACACTCAAAGCTATTCCCACGCGATCAGCAGGCTTAGTGTTCAACTTCACCGTGTAAGTGTCAGTGCCAGCGTTCTCAGCCACTGTGGTGCTGTCACCTGTCTCCGTGATCGTCACACCCGCTGTATCATCATCAGTCACTGTTACGGTTACCGTCTCATCACCAACCGCGTTATATGTTGTATCAGTAGACGTAACAGCATGAGTGATCGTTGCGGTGCGTTTCCCACCAGTATTATCAACATCATCATCCTGGCCTTGCACGGTGATCGTCTGCGCTGAGTTCCAGTTCAACGTAGTAAACGTTAATGTCTCAGAAGTTGTGTACGCAGTCGCGCTATCAGGGCCATCAAACGCCACAGGCCCTGTTGACGTGACCGCCACAGACACACTATGAGTCGGCTGGCTGTCTAACACGACCATGTAAGTGTCAGTGCCACTGTTTTCTGCTACCGTGGTGCTATCACCGCTCTCAGTGATTGTTATCCCCGCTGTATCATCATCAGTCACTGTTACGGTTACCGTCTCATCACCAACCGCGTTATATGTTGTATCAGTAGACGTAACAGCATGAGTGATCGTTGCGGTGCGTTTCCCACCAGTATTATCAACATCATCATCCTGGCCTTGCACGGTGATCGTCTGCGCTGAGTTCCAGTTCAACGTAGTAAACGTTAATGTCTCAGAAGTTGTGTACGCAGTCGCGCTATCAGGGCCATCAAACGCCACAGGCCCTGTTGACGTGACCGCCACAGACACACTATGAGTCGGCTGGCTGTCTAACACGACCATGTAAGTGTCAGTGCCACTGTTTTCTGCTACCGTGGTGCTATCACCTGTCTCAGAAATCGTCACCCCGGCTGTATCATCATCGGTAACTGTTACGGTTACCGTCTCATCACCAACCGCGTTATATGTTGTATCAGTAGACGACACAGCATGAGTGATCGTTGCAGTGCGTTTCCCACCAGTATTATCCACATCATCATCCTGCCCGGTAACAGTGATGGTTTGCGCAGAGTTCCAAGTAGACGAAGTGAATATCAACGTGTTTTGAACACCCGGCGTAGCAGAATCAGTGTCTCCAACCCGCACCGCAGACGTATCACCCGACGTAACTGTAACCGTCACATCATGCGTCGGCTCAGAATCCAACACGACTGTGTAAGTATCAGTACCAGCATCCTCAGCCACTGTGGTGTCGGCAGGAGTGCCTGTCTCGGTGATTGTCACTCCGGCTGTATCATCATCAGTCACTGTTACAGTGATATCTGAAACTTTCTTAGCGTTGTAATCAAGATCAGCGGACGTGATCTTATGAGTAAGTGTCGCTGTGCGTTTATCACCAGTGTTGTCTAAATCATCGTTTTGACCTATCACTCTGATCGTCTGCGGGCTGTTCCAATTCGTGGTAGTAAACGTCAGTATTTCACGATCCGTATACGCAGTCGCAGCATCAGGCCCATCCAACTTGATCGGCCCTGAAGAAGTGACCGTAATAACCACAGAAGCCCACGGCTGACTGTTCAACCTCACCGTGTAAGAATCAGAACCAGGAGGCCTCTCAGACACCGAAGTACTACCAGAAGACTCAGTAATCGTCACACCAGCAGTATCATTATCAGTAATCGTAATCAGCACACTAGACGGACTGCCCGCAACATAACCAGCAGGCAAAACACCCAACGCTAAACTAACAGTTTCACTATCCTCATCAACATCATCGTTAACAGCAGTAAACGTCAAAAACCCCGTAGTCTCACCAGACAAAACAGTGATACTACTGTTAGACAAACTATAATCACCAGCAACCGCAGTAGTAACATCACCCGACACAACACGCACCGGAATCGACACATTCGCAGACGCAACCGATGCTAAAGTCGCAGTAACCCTCAACACACCACCCTCAGCAACCGCACCCGAATTATTCACACTCAACGCAACACCCACATCAACATCATCATCAACCAAACTAATCTCAGCCTCATTCACTGTTAACCCAGCCGATGTACCCGACACAGTGATCGTCTCATCAGACCCATCAACACTATCAACAGTCGGTGTAAGAATAAACGTGTTCTTACCCGTGGCTTCGCCTGCACTAATAGTGATATTAAAATCGTTGACGGCTGTGAACCCGACCACCCCAGCAGCACCAGACCCGTCAACAGACACCACCACCGTTTTCGCCGCATCAAACCGTACAGTCGCATCATCAACCGTTGCAGTAACCGTTACTGTAGTAGCACCAGCACCCTCACCCACTGTTGTCGGGTTCACCGACAAATCAACCTCAGGCGTCACATCATCATCGATGATCGTCACAGTAACATCATCAACATCAAAACTGTTATACCCCGCGTCCCCCGAACTCACAACATGCGCAATCGTTACAGTACGTTTATCTGCGGTGTTGTCCACATCATCGTTTTGACCGGTAACAGTAACCGTCTGCGCTGTCGCCCAAGTAGACGAAGTGAATATCAACGTGTTTTGAACGCCCGGCGTAGCAGAATCAGTGTCTCCAACCCGCACCGCAGACGTATCACCCGACGTAACTGTAACCGTCACATCATGCGTCGGCTCAGAATCTAACACGATTGTGTAAGTATCAGTACCAGCGTTCTCAGCCACTGTGGTGCTGTCACCTGTCTCAGAAATCGTCACACCCGCTGTATCATCATCAGTCACTGTTACGGTTACCGTCTCATCACCAACCGCGTTATATGTTGTATCAGTAGACGACACATCATGAGTGAGTGTTGCGGTGCGTTTCCCACCAGTATTATCAACATCATCATCCTGGCCTTGCACGGTGATCGTCTGCGCAGAGTTCCAGTTAGTGGTAGTAAACGTTAATGTCTCAGAAGTTGTGTACGCAGTCGCGCTATCAGGGCCATCAAACGCCACAGGCCCTGTTGACGTGACCGCCACTGACACGCTATGCGTCGGCTGGCTGTCTAACACGACCGTGTAAGTGTCAGTGCCACTGTTTTCTGCTACCGTGGTGCTGTCACCGGTCTCCGTGATCGTCACCCCGGCTGTGTCATCATCGGTAACTGTTACGGTTACCGTCTCATCACCAACCGCGTTATATGTTGTATCAGTAGACGACACATCATGAGTGAGTGTTGCGGTGCGTTTCCCACCAGTATTATCCACATCATCATCCTGGCCTTGCACGGTGATCGTCTGCGCCACATTCCAGTTCAACGTAGTAAACGTTAATGTCTCAGAAGTTGTGTACGCAGTCGCGCTATCAGGGCCATCAAACGCCACAGGCCCTGTTGACGTGACCGCCACAGACACACTATGAGTCGGCTGGCTGTCTAACACGACCGTGTAAGTGTCAGTGCCACTGTTTTCTGCTACCGTGGTGCTATCACCGCTCTCAGTGATTGTTATCCCCGCTGTATCATCATCAGTCACTGTTACGGTTACCGTCTCATCACCAACCGCGTTATATGTTGTATCAGTAGACGTAACAGCATGAGTGATCGTTGCGGTGCGTTTCCCACCAGTATTATCAACATCATCATCCTGGCCTTGCACGGTGATCGTCTGCGCTGAGTTCCAGTTCAACGTAGTAAACGTTAACGTTTCTGTAGCTGTCGGGTTATCTGGATTCGGTGTATCAGGCCCATCAACCAACACAGCAGCCGGTGTGCCAGAAGTAACAGTAACCGTCACACTCGCAGTCGGCTGGCTGTCTAACACGACCGTGTAAGTGTCAGTGCCACTGTTTTCTGCTACCGTGGTGCTGTCACCTGTCTCAGAAATCGTCACCCCGGCTGTATCATCATCAGTCACTGTTACGGTTACCGTCTCATCACCAACCGCGTTATATGTTGTATCAGTAGACGTAACAGCATGAGTGATCGTTGCGGTGCGTTTCCCACCAGTATTATCAACATCATCATCCTGGCCTTGCACGGTGATCGTCTGCGCTGAGTTCCAGTTCAACGTAGTAAACGTTAACGTTTCTGTAGCTGTCGGGTTATCTGGATTCGGTGTATCAGGCCCATCAACCAACACAGCAGCCGGTGTGCCAGAAGTAACAGTAACCGTCACACTCGCAGTCGGCTGGCTGTCTAACACGACCGTGTAAGTGTCAGTGCCACTGTTTTCTGCTACCGTGGTGCTGTCACCTGTCTCAGAAATCGTCACCCCGGCTGTATCATCATCGGTAACTGTTACGGTGACAGTCTCATCACCAACCGCGTTATATGTTGTATCAGTAGACGACACAGCATGAGTGATCGTTGCAGTGCGTTTCCCACCAGTATTATCAACATCATCATCCTGCCCGGTAACAGTGATGGTTTGCGCAGAGTTCCAAGTAGACGAAGTGAATATCAACGTGTTTTGAACACCCGGCGTAGCAGAATCAGTGTCTCCAACCCGCACCGCAGACGTATCACCCGACGTAACTGTAACCGTCACATCATGCGTCGGCTCAGAATCCAACACGACTGTGTAAGTATCAGTACCAGCATCCTCAGCCACTGTGGTGTCGGCAGGAGTGCCTGTCTCGGTGATTGTCACTCCGGCTGTATCATCATCAGTCACTGTTACAGTGATATCTGAAACTTTCTTAGCGTTGTAATCAAGATCAGCGGACGTGATCTTATGAGTAAGTGTCGCTGTGCGTTTATCACCAGTGTTGTCTAAATCATCGTTTTGACCTATCACTCTGATCGTCTGCGGGCTGTTCCAATTCGTGGTAGTAAACGTCAGTATTTCACGATCCGTATACGCAGTCGCAGCATCAGGCCCATCCAACTTGATCGGCCCTGAAGAAGTGACCGTAATAACCACAGAAGCCCACGGCTGACTGTTCAACCTCACCGTGTAAGAATCAGAACCAGGAGGCCTCTCAGACACCGAAGTACTACCAGAAGACTCAGTAATCGTCACACCAGCAGTATCATTATCAGTAATCGTAATCAGCACACTAGACGGACTGCCCGCAACATAACCAGCAGGCAAAACACCCAACGCTAAACTAACAGTTTCACTATCCTCATCAACATCATCGTTAACAGCAGTAAACGTCAAAAACCCCGTAGTCTCACCAGACAAAACAGTGATACTACTGTTAGACAAACTATAATCACCAGCAACCGCAGTAGTAACATCACCCGACACAACACGCACCGGAATCGACACATTCGCAGACGCAACCGATGCTAAAGTCGCAGTAACCCTCAACACACCACCCTCAGCAACCGCACCCGAATTATTCACACTCAACGCAACACCCACATCAACATCATCATCAACCAAACTAATCTCAGCCTCATTCACTGTTAACCCAGCCGATGTACCCGACACAGTGATCGTCTCATCAGACCCATCAACACTATCAACAGTCGGTGTAAGAATAAACGTGTTCTTACCCGTGGCTTCGCCTGCACTAATAGTGATATTAAAATCGTTGACGGCTGTGAACCCGACCACCCCAGCAGCACCAGACCCGTCAACAGACACCACCACCGTTTTCGCCGCATCAAACCGTACAGTCGCATCATCAACCGTTGCAGTAACCGTTACTGTAGTAGCACCAGCACCCTCACCCACTGTTGTCGGGTTCACCGACAAATCAACCTCAGGCGTCACATCATCATCGATGATCGTGATTGTCGTGTTCGCAAACGTCACCCCGGCTAGAGTGCCGCTAACCGACAAAGACTGCGGCGGCTCATCAAAACTATCATCAACTGGTGTCAACACAAACGTCGTTGAACCACTAACAGCACCTGCCGCGATAGTGATCGTCTGAGCAGGCACCGTTTTATAATCAACACCCTCTCTAGCAGCATCACCCACAACACCCACAGCGACCGTAACATTTTGAGCGGTAGCAAACCGTGTAACACTAGTAATCGTCGCGGTCACTTCCACCGTTTTCACACCACCACCTTCAGCAACACTCGACTGCACACCATTCTCACCAATATCAGCATCCACCGTCAACGTAACAGCAGTAGGCGCCGCATCATCATCAGTAATCGTCACCACATCTTTAGTCACCGTAAACCCGCCGCCAGTCACCACACCCGTCACATCAACTGTTTCGTTCGGCTCATCTACCGTGTCGCTGACCGGGGTTAAATCAAACGTGGCAGTCGCAGACTGCGCACCGGCTGGAATAGTAATCGTGAAATCAGTGACCGCAGCGTAATCATCTGTTTCAGTAGCAGTCACAGCATCCACACTCACAACCACCGCAGTCGCCACGCTACGAGTCGTGCTACCACCCAACGCAGCAGTCACCGTGATCTCAGTCTCACCCGCACCCTCAACCACACTGTCCGGCGCCGCGCTCAGTGTCACCGTGGTAGGCGCCGCATCATCATCAGTAATAGTCACCACATCTTTAGTCACCGTGAACCCGCCGCCAGTCACCGTGCCGGTCACATCAACTGTTTCGTTCGGTTCGTCTACCGTGTCGCTGACCGGGGTTAAATCAAACGTGCCAGTCCCAGACGCGCTACCGGCAGGAATAGTAATCGTGAAATCAGTGACCGCAGCGTAATCATCTGTTTCAGTAGCAGTCACAGCATCCACACTCACAACCACCGCAGTCGCCACGCTACGAGTCGTGCTACCACCCAACGCAGCAGTCACCGTGATCTCAGTCTCACCCGCACCCTCAACCACACTGTCCGGCGCCGCGCTCAGTGTCACCGTGGTAGGCGCCGCATCATCATCAACCACAGTCACAGTCACTGTTTGACTAGGGAGCGCATTATAAACAGTATCGGTTGATGTGATGGCGTGAGTGAGAGTCGCGGTGCGTTTATCACCAGTGTTATCAACATCATCGTTAACACCGGTAACCGTCACCGTTTGAGCTGTCGCCCAAGTAGAAGAAGTGAACGTCAACGACTCGCTGCTACTACCAACAGTGCCCGCATCAGAACCATCCACCACAACAGCCCCCGGCGTGTCAGACGTAACAGTAACCGTCACATCATGCGTCGGCTGAGAATCTAACACCACCGTGTAAGTATCAGTGCCAGCGTTCTCAGACACCGACGTAGAACCCGACGACTCCGTGATTGTCACCCCGGCTGTATCATCATCGGTGACAGTCACAGTCACAGTCTCATCACCAACCGCGTTATATGTTGTATCAGTAGACGACACATCATGAGTGAGCGTTGCAGTGCGTTTATCACCAGTATTATCAACATCATCATCCTGGCCTTGCACGGTGATCGTCTGCGCCACATTCCAGTTCAACGTAGTAAACGTCAACGTTTCAGAAGTTGTGTACGCAGTCGCGCTATCTGGTCCATCAAACGCCACAGGCCCTGTTGACGTGACCGCGACCGCCACACTATGAGACGGCTGGCTGTCTAATACGATTGTGTACGTATCGGTACCAGTATTCTCACTCACTGACGTGGAATCCGACGACTCTGTGATTGTTATCCCCGCAGTATCATCATCAGTGACTGTTACGGTGATATCTGGAACATCAACATTGTTGTACCCCGCGTCCCCCGAACTTAGGGTGTGTGTGATGGTTGCTTCACGTTTGTTATCGGTGTTGTCAACATCATCGTTTTGACCGGTGATGGTGATGGTTCGCGGTGTGTTCCAGTTAGTGGGTGTGAATGTGAGTGTTTCTGTTGTTGTCGGGTTGTCTGGGTTCGGGGTGTCTGGCCCGTCTATTAGCGCTGCTGCGGGTGTGTCGGATGTGACAGTGATGGTCACATTAGCGGTTGGTTGTTTGTTTAATACGATTGTGTAAGTATCAGTGCCAGCGTTCTCTTCTACTGTGGTGCTGTCATCTGTTTCGGTGATTGTTATTCCTGCGGTGTCATTGTCGATAATAGTGACGGTTACCTTTGATGGACTGCCGGCACGGTATCGGGCAGGCAAAGACCCGAATTGTAAGGTGACTGTTTCACTGTTTTCAAGGTCACTGTCGTCTGTGGCACCGAACGTTAACGTGCCTGATAATGAACCGTTAGAGATCGTGATGTTGCTGTTGTTAGATAGACTGTAATCATCGGTGGTTGCAGTAACACCGGTAGCTCGTATCGGTATCACCACGTTCGCTGATGCTGCTGATGCGAGTGTGGCCGTGACTGTTAGTGTGCTGCCTTCAATAACTTTGCCTGAATTATTCACACTCAAGCTAACAGCCGTATCTGTTAGGGCAGGGTCGTTGATCGTCAACTCTGCGGTGGTACCAGACGCTTGGGAACCGCCACCGCTTAAAAGTGTCGACGTTGTTAACGCTGCTAAACCAACAATCACCGTCTCACCGCTAGCCTCAACAGTGTTATCAGATACAGCGGTGAGCGTAATAGACGCGTTCGGCGACGTTGATGAGCCACCGGTGAAAGTCACCGTCGCGGAACCGCTATTTAGGTTCTCACATGTCACACCAACCACAGCCGCACACACCAACAAGTAATCAACACCCCTAGTCGCAGTACCACTAAACGTGAGCGGCACCGTCAACACCTCACCAGCAACCAACCCACGACCCGACGAGACCGTATAACCCAACGTAGTGCCCTCAACAACCGTCGACCCCGCTTCACGGCTAACACTCACCGCAGTCACATCATTATCAGTAATTCCAATAGTCGTAGGAGCAACCGTCACCCCAGCTAAAGTCCCAACAACACTGATAACCTCATCAGGTTCATCAACAACATCATCAACAGGTGTCAACGCAAACGTGACCGCACCCGATGCTTCACCAGCCGCAATAGTAATCATCTGAGCAGGCACCGTTTTGTAATCAACACCCTCTTTAGCAGAATCAGCCAAAGCACCCACCACAACCTTAATATTTTGAGCAGTAGCAAAACGCGTATCACGCACAACCCTCGCAGTGACAGTCACCGAATGCACACCAAAACCCTCATTTACAGAACCCAACACATCCTCAACACCAGACACAGAATAAGACACACTCAAAACAACATCCGACGGAGCCACATCATCATCAACCACAGTCACAGTCACATCAGCAACACCAACACTATTGTACCCCGCGTCCCCCGAACTCACAGCATGCGCAATCGTTACAGTGCGTTTATCTGCGGTGTTGTCCACATCATCGTCTTGACCGGTAACAGTAACCGTCTGCGCTGTCGCCCAATTCGTGGTAGAAAACGTTAACGTTTCCGTAGCTGTCGGATTATCTGGATTCGGTGTATCAGGCCCATCAACCAACACAGCGGCCGGTGTGGCAGAAGTAACAGTAACCGTCACACTCGCAGTCGGCTGAGAATCCAACACCACCGTGTAAGTATCAGTACCACCGTTTTCTGCTACCGACGTAGAACCCGAAGACTCCGTGATTGTCACACCGGCTGTATCATCATCAACCAAACTAACCTCAGCCTCATTCACTGTTAACCCAGCCGACGTGCCTGACACGGTGATCGTCTCATCAGACCCGTCAATGTCATCATCAGCCGGTGTGAGAGTAAACGTACCCGTACCCGTGGCTTCGCCCGCACTAATAGTGATATTAAAATCATCGACGTCTGTGAACCCGACCACCCCAGCAGTACCAGACCCGTCAACAGACACCACCACTGTTTTATTCTCATCAAACCTGATTGTCTCATCATCAACCGTGGCAGTAACCGTTACTGTAGTCGGACCATCATCTTCATCCACCGAAGCAGGGTCCACCGACAAATCAACCTCAGGAGTATCATCATCATCAGTAATCGCTATTGTCGTGTTTGTAAACGTCACCCCAGCAACACCACTACCGCTAACCGACAAAGACTGCGACGGCTCATCAAAACTATCATCAACTGGGTTCAACAAAAACGTCGTTGAACCACTAACCGCGCCTGCCGCGATAGTAATCGTCTGATCAGCCACCGTTTTATAATCAACACCCTCTCTAGCAGCATCACCCACAACACCCACAGCGACCGTAACGTTTTGAGCGGTAGCGAACCGTGTAGCACTAGTAATCGTCGCGGTCACTTCCACTGTTTTCGCATCACCATCTTCAACCACACTCGACTGCACACCATTCTCACCAATATCAGCATCCACCGTTAACGTAACAGCCGACGGCGCAACATCATCATCAGTAATCGTCACCACATCTTTAGCCACAGTGAACCCGCCGCCAGTCACCACACCCGTAACATCAACACTCTCAACAGGCTCATCAATTACATCGTTAGCTGGAGTGAAATCAAACGTGCCCTCAGCAGACGCCGCACCAGCAGGAATAGTAATAGTAAAACCTTCAACCGCAGCATAATCGGTTGTTGACGTGGCAGTACCACCACCCACACTCACCGTCACCTCAGTCGCAACACTACGAGTCGTGCTACCACCCAACGCAGCAGTCACCGTCACCTCAGTCTCACCACCACCCTCAGCTACCGTGTCAGGAGCCGCCATCAAAGTCACCGCAGAAGGCGTCGCATCATCATCAACCACAGTCACAGTGTCTTTAGTCACGCTCAACCCGCCGCCAGTCACCGTGCCCGTCACATCAACCGTTTCGTTCGGTTCGTCTATCGTGTCACTAACCGGGGTTAAATCAAACGTCCCAGTAGCCGAGGAAGCACCCGCTGGAATAGTAATAGTAAAACCTTCAACCGCAGCATAATCGGTTGTTGACGTGGCAGTACCACCACCCACACTCACCGTCACCTCAGTCGCAACACTACGAGTCGTGCTACCACCCAACGCAGCAGTCACCGTCACCTCAGTCTCACCAGCACCCTCAGCCACCGTGTCAGGAGCAGCCATCAAAGTCACCGCAGAAGGCGTCGCATCATCATCAGTCACTGTTACGGTGACAGTCTCATCACCAACCGCGTTATATGTTGTATCAGTAGACGACACATCGTGGGTGATTGTTGCGGTGCGTTTCCCACCAGTATTATCCACATTATCGTTTTGACCTTGCACCGTTATTGTTTGCGCTGTGTTCCAGTTTGATGTCGTGAACGTCAACGTCTCTGAAGTCGTGTAGTCGGTCGCAACATCCGGACCATCAAACACAGCAGGCCCTGTTGACGTGACCGCCACCGACACACTATGAGACGGCTGGCTGTCTAATACAACTGTATAAGTATCGGTACCGTTGTTTTCACCCACCGTAGTGCTGTCACCTGTCTCAGAAATCGTCACACCCGCAGTATCATCATCAGTAACAGTCACGGTAACAGTCTCATCACCAACCGCGTTATATGTTGTATCAGTAGACGACACATCGTGAGTGAGAGTCGCTGTGCGTTTATCACCAGTGTTATCCACATCATCATCCTGGCCTTGCACGGTGATCGTCTGCGCTGTCGCCCAGTTAGTGGTAGAAAACGTTAACGTTTCCGTAGCTGTCGGGTTATCTGGATTCGGTGTATCAGGCCCATCAACCAACACAGCAGCCGGTGTGCCAGAAGTAACAGTAACCGTCACACTATGAGACGGCTGGCTGTCTAACACCACCGTGTAAGTATCAGTACCAGCGTTTTCAGATATCTTAGTGCCGGCAGGAGTGCCGCTCTCAGTGATTGTTATCCCCGCAGTATCATCATCAGTCACTGTTACGGTGACAGTCCCATCAGTCAACGCATTATAAACAGTATCGGTTGATGTGATGGCGTGGGTGATCGTTGCGGTGCGTTTATCACCAGTATTATCAACATTGTCGTTTTGGCCTTGCACGGTGATCGTCTGCGCCGAGTTCCAGTTCGACGTTGTGAACGTCAACGTCTCACTAGTTGTGTAGTCGGTCGCGTTGTCTGGCCCATCAAAGGCCACTGGCCCTGTTGAAGAGATAGCCACTGACACATCATGGGTTGGTTGGCTGTCTAGCACGACTATGTAAGTATCAGTACCGTTGTTTTCAGACACCGTGGTGCTGTCACCGGTCTCGGTGATTGTCACCCCGGCTGTGTCATCATCGTTTATGGTGATATTCACGCTTGACGGTGTGCCAGCACGATACCCGGCAGGCAGCGTGCCGAACTGCAGTGTTAGCGTCTCATTGTTTTCATCAACACGATCATCGGTAGCGGTGAATGTGAGCATGCCTGACGATGAACCGCTTGAGATCGTGATGTTACCGCTGTTACCCAGCGTGTAATCACCCGCAACTGCTGTGCCACTAGAGCCAGCTTGCACTGGTATTGTCACGTTCGCTGGCGCAGCTGATTCTAATGTGGCTGTGACGGTGAGCGTGCCGCCTTCTGTGACAGTGCCCGAGTTGTTCACACTCAAACTCACAGCCACACCAGCTAGGACAGGATCGTTGATAGTCACACTGCCAGCGTTGTCTGTAGCAGAAACACCACCAGCCAGACTGCCAGCGCTCAACGTGCCCATACCAATATCAACAGTCTCACCACCAGACTCAACCGCACTGTCGGTCTCAGCAGTCAACGTCAACGACACTGACGCTGACGCTGAGGGTCCACCCGTGAAAGTCACCGTAGCAGTACCAGAGTTAAGATTCCTACATGTAACCCCTGTCGCAGACGCACACGCCAACGAATAATCCGTGCCCCGCGTCGCGCTACCAGAAAACGTGATCGGAACACCCAACAACTCACCGGACACCAACACGCGATTTAGAGTGAGCGTGTAACCCAACGTGTCACCTTCGGTGATAGAAGCCCCAGCGTCGCGTGTCAACGTCACCGAAGTCGCATCATCATCGGCCACTATGACAGTTACTGTCTCATCATCCAACGCGTTGTATTTCGCATCCGTGGAAGACACGTCGTGGGTGATTGTCGCGCTGCGCGACCCACCAGTATTATCCACATTATCGTTTTGACCTTGCACGGTGATCGTCTGCGCCGAGTTCCAGTTCGACGTTGTGAACGTCAACGTCTCACTAGTTGTGTAATCGGTCGCGTTGTCTGGCCCATCAAACGCGACCGGCCCTGTTGATGTGATCGCGACCGACACGCTGTGCGTCGGCTGAGAATCCAATATCACCGTGTAAGTATCAGTACCCGCATTCTCAACAACCGAAGTGCTATCACCTGTCTCTGTGATTGTCACAC
The DNA here is from genome assembly GCA_965221865.1 of Candidatus Poriferisocius sp. Taxonomy (GTDB): domain Bacteria; phylum Actinomycetota; class Acidimicrobiia; order Acidimicrobiales; family Bin134; genus Poriferisocius. The sequence goes on along the minus strand of OZ244918.1, from coordinate 1,767,124 downwards.
CGGCTGTGTCGTTGTCGTTGATAGTGATGTTCACACTCGACGGGCTACCAGCACGATAGCCGGCAGGTAACGTGCCGAACTGTAATGTTAATGTTTCGTTGTTCTCATCAACACTGTCATCGGTAGCACCGAACGTGAGCATCCCTGTCGTTTGTCCACTAGAGATGCTGATGTTACCGCTGTTGGACAGCGTGTAATCACCGGCAACCGCAGTACCACTAGAGCCAGCTTGCACTGGTATAGCCATGTTCGCTGACGCTGCTGATCCTAATGTGGCTGTGACGGTGAGCGTGCCGCCTTCGGTGACAGTGCCCGAGTTGTTGACCCCCAACGTGACAGGCATGCTAACAAGTGCAAGAGCATCATCGTCGGTGAGGGTCAACGTCGCCGGGTTGATGGTTAGCCCAGTTGAAGTGCCCGATATGGTGATTGTCTCGTCGGTCTCATCAGTGCTGTCATCATCTGGTGTGAGCGTGAACGTGTTACTCCCCGACGGTTGGCCAGCAGCGATAGTAATGTTGAAGTTGTTGACCGCTGTGAACCCGACCCGGTTAGCCTCACCCGACCCTGTAACCGACACTGCTACCGTTTTCGCCGCGTCAAATCTGATGGTCGCGTCATCAACCGTGGCGGTAACTGTCACCGTGGTCGCGCCAGCATCTTCTGCCACCGTTGCCGGGTTCACACTTAAATCAATCTCAGGCGTCGCATCATCATCGGTCACCGTTACGGTGACATCTTGGTCAGCTATAGCGTTATAAGCCGTGTCGCTGGACGACACATCATGAGAGAGTGTCGCGCTACGCGACCCGCCAGTGTTGTCCACATCATCGTTTTGGCCTTGCACTGTGATCGTCTGCGCTGTCGCCCAGTTAGTTGGTGTGAACGTTAATGTTTCACTTGTGGTGTACGCGGTCGCATCATCTGGTCCATCAAACGCCACAGGCCCTGTTGATGTGACCGCCACCGACACATCATGGGTTGGCTGGGTGTCTAACACGACGGTGTAAGTGTCAGTACCAGCGTTTTCTGCTACCGATGTGCTGTCACCGGTCTCGGTGATGGTCACACCCGCTGTGTCGTTGTCTGTTATGGTGATGTTCACACTTGACGGGCTGCCAGCACGATAACCGGCAGGTAGCGTACCGAACTCTAATGTTAGCGTCTCATTGTTTTCATCAATACTGTCATCGGTAGCATTAAACGTCAAAGTGCCTGATGTGGAACCGCTGCTAATAGTAATGTTCCCCGAAGCAGAAAGTGTGTAATCACCAGCTCCTGCTGTGCCACCGGAGGCAACGCGCACTGGAATCGTAACGTTCGCTGCGGCCGCTGCCGCTAATGTCGCAGTGACCGTCAACGTGCCACCCTCTGTGACTGTGCCCGAGTTGTTCACATCCAGCGACACTGCTACTAAACCGGGTTCTAATGGTGGTGTAGCAACCAGCTCGGGCACTATGGGTTGATCAATGGGTGTTGTTGGGGTGGATATAACTTGGTTGACAGCAGAAACAAGTGGTTGCCCCCATATTTTGATATCATCTATTTTGGCTTTTAGGCCGATGAGGTTTTCAAACCCGATTTGTTGTAGCGGCAACGAAATCGACTTGGGCACTGAGCCGACAAGACGGCTATCAGCGTATAGTACTGTGCCTTGTTGGGTGGCGATGAGTGTTAGGTGTACCCATTTGTTTAGTGGCAGGGTGTAGTCAAAGTTGTGGTATGTGTATGGTGTGTTTGTGCGGTCTAGGAGGCCTATTACGGGTTTGTTGTGTTGTTGTAGGCGTATCGCCCCGTTAATTGAGTTTAGTAGTGTCGCTCCGGGATGGTTGCCGGTTCGTTTCACCCACGCTGACAGGGTCCATGGTACTGGTAAGTCTGTGGCGCCTAGTTCTATGCCGTCTTGGTTTAGGACTTGTTCGCTGTGCCCGAATTCTATGCTTTGACCTAAAAGACGGCTGTCAGCGTTTAGCCGAGGAAATTTTTGTGGGTCACCGATCGCATATCCGTCAGCTCTGCCCGTATGATCGGGTATTAGTAAATAGCTTGTCTTATCTGCTGTGTTTTCAGAGGTTTGATAATATTTCACATTGTTGAAACTCCAGTGGTGTATGAGCCCGCGATGTTGTTCAGAGTTGTGAACGGTTTTTGTTGTGAGCGGTGAACCGATAATGTTTTTAGCTGTTAGGAACTCGTCGACTGTCCAGTTAGATGCCTGCTCGTTCCATAACCGGTCACCGAGCACTGCTAAAGACGAACCTAAATGATAGTTGATGAACCCGTCGGTGGCTGCTAAAGCTAACGGGCCGCCCACGAACAGTCCAGCACCCACCTCACCGGGCCCATTCAGTTTGCTAGCCAGACTGTGAATAGCCGCTAAATCAGGTAACACAAGTTGACGTCCTAAAACAAAACGGTGTCCCCTCACCCAACGATCCGCGCTCACACCAGACACAGTGTTAGCTAATTGTTGACGGTCTTGTGTGACTGTGCTCTCAACTAACCCTGCATCACCGTCACCAACAACACTCCCAACCACACCGCTGCTAACAAAACTTTCAGCAACTAGCCTGTCTGCTTGTTCTGCGGGTGGTGTAGTGTCGGCAAGCGGTTCGCTAACGATTACTGCCACATGATGGTCGCGAGCGAAGTTTTCTAAATCCGAAAGCCAAACCGCTTGATCGTATCTACCATTAGCGAAAGTGAAATCAAGGTGTAACACGTTTAGTTTGTGCCAAGACAACAACCCGATCAACTGTTGTAAATGTGTTGGACTGTAAAACCTGGCTGCTTTATCTAAATGCAAAGATCTCACAGCGCTAACCGCTGAAGGAATATCACGCACCGAACCTGCTGGTACCACCAAACCGGTTTCAGATGCTGCTAACAATTGCAGCAAAGACCTCGACCCCCAAAACACGCCAGTAGAAGTATTCCCAACAATCCTTACCACATCACCCACAAACAATGTGTAACCTTCCACCCCCAACCCTTCAACCGAACTATCAGCTACATCCAACACAATGTCACCAGCACGCGCACTTTGAATATCATCAACCACCACCACAGGCACATCAAAACCTGTGACAGCTTCCAAATCGGCAGCTATCTTTTCTGCTACCTCCCGTAAAACCCTACGCGCAGCAGTAGCAACACCCACAACCTGTGAATGTGCTTGCAACACATTCACACCTAAAACACTGTCAACATCGGCTACCACCTCTTCGTTTTCTAATACTGTGGACATGAAATCCTCAGACCAACTCCTAGCTGTATCACCACCCGTAATCACAACACGTGAACCCCTAACAACTGTGAACACCCCATCACCAGGCAACCAACCAACCAACCTAGGCACCGTGAACGCTTGTTTAGATGAAACACCAAAACCTACCTCTAAACCAGCCCAAGAACCCGGCCCACGCTCATTTATAGCCCGCACCAACAACACATGATCCACACCACGCACCAAACCCGAAAACTCATAACCCCGCACCCAAGACTCTAAACCAACAGGCTCAGACCAAAACCCGCCCCGCCTATACCGAACCTCATAACCATCAACCCCAACACCACCATCACTAACAGGCGCATCCCACAACAACACCACCCCATCTGCCCCAACATCAACCAACAACCCACCCGGAACACCCGGAACACCTTCACGACCCACAACAACCCTCCCAGACACCCACAAACCCGCACCAAACCCAGTCAAAACCCGCACCTGCACCTCATAGGCACCACCAACAACCAAACCATCCACCACCAACCCCCGCTCTGTGTCACCCACAAACTCAGACACCCAACCACCACCACCACCACGCCGGTAACGCACCTCAAACCCCGACACATCAAAACCACCCGCATCAACAGGCCTACCCCACGAAACCCTAAACCCACCCGGCTCAGAAGACACCCTCAACCCGCTCACAACATCAGCCACCCCCGAAACACCCGCAACAAACCGAACAGAAACCCAACCACCACCACCCACACCATTAACAGCACGCACCCAAAACTCATATGCCACCCCAACACCCAACCCATCGGCCACAAAACCATACCCCTCTTCCCCCTTCCCCTGAGCCGACACCTCAACCACACCCTCACCCAACCACACACCCGAACCCTCCTCACGCCAACGCACCTCAAACCCCTCAACCCCACCACCACCAACAGGCGCTAACCACCCCAACCCAACACTCCCAACACCAACATCAGCCCCAACCAAACCCTCAACAACACCAGGCACCAACAACGGCTCAAACCCCCCAAACACCCCCGCCACCTCACCCGCAGACAACACACGACCCCACACCCGCAAATCATCCAAAACAGCCCTCACACCCCCAACACCACCAACACCACCACCCAAAACACCCAAAGACAACCCAACACCCCCACCAACCCAACCCACCAACACCCCATCCACAAACAAACCCACACCACCCGACGACCCCACAAACACCAAATAAACCCACTCACCCAACGGCGTACCAAACCCAAAACTACGAACCACACCACCCAACCGCCCCACACCCACACGACCCCCAACACCCTCCAACAACAAAGAATCCCCACCCTCCAAAGACCCCAACAACACAGACCCACCAACAACCCCACCAACCCGCTTCACCCACAAACCAACAGACCACCCACACCCACTATCCGCCACAACAGTATCTGACATAAGCTCCTCAACAACACCCTCAACCACACCAGATTCCCCAGACCCACACCCCTCAAAACCAAAACCCCCACCCCCACCCACACCCACACCCAAATCCAAAAAACCATCCCCACCAAACAACAACCCACCACCCACACGACCCCCAACCACACCAACACCACCCCCAACACCCTCCAAACCCTCCAAACCATCCAAACCCCAAAACAAATCAGACCCACCCCCAACACCCAAAACCCCACCAACACCAACATCACCCACCCCCACAACAACACCAGAACCCCCCACACCCACCCCCACAAAACCACCCCCCTCCGCAACCACACCACCACCAACACCCAAACCCGAAACAAACAAACCCAACACAACCACCAAACCACAAACAACCCTAAAACAAAAACCCCCCACCAACATCACAACCCCACCTCAACCCACACACACAACCCCAAACAACAAACCCAGCCCCCCCCCCCGCACACCAAAGAATCAAAACACAAACCCCCCCTCAACAAACAAAACAACAAACCACTCATAATTCATATACTATACAAAAATCAACAAACAATAAAAAACCAACCACACCCCCACCAAAACCCCACCACCCCCAGCAGCTACCCTCCAACAAACACCAAACCCCCACAAACTACAAAAACAAACAACCAACACACACAGATAACGGAAAACAAACCACGAGGAACAACAAAAACTAGAAAACCCTTACAAACAAGCTAAAAACCCAGATAAAAACAAACAAACAAAATCTGTTCCCCAATTATCAACAACACGAAAAATCTGTTCCCCAAAGCAAAAACACACCCAAAACCCCGACACCTACATAAAACTCTAACCCCACCCAACCACCGCTGATTTTCTAGCCTTTATCCAAAAGGTCTATTGTAATATGTTCCCCTATAAACGCAGTCTGGAGATGCTTGAAATGAATAATGCTCTCCATTAGGACAGTAATACATTTCTGCTCCAGAATTGGGTTGTGAATAAAGCTCTGGAGCAGGCCAAAATGGAGCAGGTGCAGGAATAGTCCCATAAACAGGAGGCACCGGGTACTGAGGCTGGCTGTTTAGGCCATAACCATAAGGGCTCACCACATGGGTATGTTCAGCATATTCATCGTGGGTATGGGTATGTTCGGCGTACTCATCATGAGTGTGCTCAGCGTACTCATCATGCGCATGCGTGTGACTGGCATACTCATCATGCGCATGGGTGTGTTCGGCGTACTCATCATGAGTGTGAGAACGCTCTGCGACAAGAAGATACAAAAAGACCGCAAACAAGGCTGCAAAAGCCAAAGACCCCAAAATAATAAAAATAGTTGCAGGCTTTATCCTCGCGTCAGGCGAAAAACCGCCTAGCGAAACCGTTCCCTCCCGTGAACTAGAAGTAGGTAGTTCTTCTTTAGGTATATCGTTTTTAGGTGTGCCTTGACGCTGCTGTTCCCCTGAAACCTTATCGTGATAACCTTCGGAACGACTCGCCTCTGTAGGTGGGCGTTGAGATGTAGCTACAACAGTTTGCCCTTCTACCGGTTCTTTAGGGTTTGCGATTTGTTTATTCGGATTAGCTGTGGTTGTTGCATCATCGGCAAACGGTAACGCCCCTGTGGACACAACCTCTTCATACATTCGTGTAATGGCATCGGTAGCTGTAACACCAAGTTCAGCTAGTGCCTTGTCGGCCTTTTGTTTAAGCTCTGGCTCAACTCGAGCACGAATAGTCTCAGTTTTTGCCATTCCTCATCCTTTCAACAATCACCAACAATAGTAGCTTGACGTAACGTTTACTATATTACCCAAACAATCTGCTCTCAAAATATCGGGGAACAGGTGTGTCCCGTCAAGCATTAGTGGGAAAACCAAGGTTTACTGAACTTTCAGCAGGGTCGGGCCAACGGGTGGTCATCACCTTAGGGCGGGTGTAGAAAGAAATTCCTTCAGGTCCATACATAGTAGTGTCGCCAAAAAGGGAGTCTTTCCAACCACCAAAAGAGTGGTACCCCACTGGTACTGGCAAAGGTACATTTATCCCCACCATGCCAGCATCGGCATCTTCTTGAAACCGTCGAGCTGCTCCACCATCTCGAGTAAAGATAGCTGCACCATTACCATAAGAATTGTCTGCTATGAGCCCAACAGCTTCAGCGTAAGTATCGCATCGCACAACACAAAGCACCGGGCCAAATATCTCATCGCGGTAGGCATCCATATCAGCAGTTACGTTGTCTAACAACGACACTCCAAGAAAGAAGCCGTCTCCTTCAAAATGACTTTGCCTACCGTCTACCACAACATTTGCCCCTTGTACCACAGCAGAATCAATGTACCCCGCTACCTTGTCGCGATGTTCCCGGGTGATTAGCGGCCCCATATCCGAAGCGGGATCAACGCCACTGCCAATAACCAGCTTCTCCATACGTACTTTAATAGCATCAACCAATGGATCGGCAACATCCCCAACTGCGGCCACCACAGAAATAGCCATGCAGCGTTCCCCAGCTGATCCGTAGGCAGCTGAAACCGCTGAGTCAGCAGCTAAATCAATATCAGCATCGGGTAACACCACCATATGATTTTTAGCGCCGCCTAGAGCTTGAACCCGCTTTCCATGCGAAGTGCCAGTTTCGTACACATAACGAGCAATAGGGGTAGAACCAACAAAGCTCACCGCCTTGATATCTGCATGCTCTAACAGCCGATCCACGGCTACCTTATCGCCGTTAACTACATTCAATACCCCAGGCGGGAAACCAGCTTGTTGAAACAACTCAGCTATGAACATAGGAGCAGACGGGTCGCGCTCTGAAGGTTTGAGCACAAAAGTATTACCGCAAGCAACAGCGTTAGGAATCATCCATAAAGGCACCATGGCCGGAAAATTAAACGGTGTTATTCCAGCCACAACACCCAAAGGGCGACGCACCGTATAGACATCTACACCAGTAGATGCCGTCTCATTGTGGCTACCTTTAAGATGCTCAGCTACCCCACACGCATACTCAACGTTCTCAATAGCGCGAGCTACCTCACCCAAAGCATCTACGTTAACCTTGCCATGCTCAGCAGTAAGCAAGCCCGCTATCTTGTCGGTATGTTCTACCACCAAATTACGAAAACTAAACATTAAGGTGATGCGGCGCGCCACCGACACCTTACGCCACTCGGTAAAAGCAGCCTGTGCTGCTGCTACCGCATAATCTACCTCGTCTTTAGCTGCCAGCGACAAAACACCGGTTTGTGTGCCAGTAGCAGGATTAAAAACCGCAGATGTACGCCCTGATGTGCCTGCAACCTGCTTTGCGTTAATTAAATGGTGTATCTCCTGCACTATTAACTCCTCATGGGTGTGAAATACATATCTCAGCCGTTAGATCAAGTAGCTGCTCAAACCACGGCGCTGATACTGGCCGTGACTCATGTGGCCAAAATACTGATTCTTATCAACTATCACACGCCCTCTAGACAACACCGTGTCTACATGTCCACTTACCTCTATACCCTCATAAGCGGAATGGTCGATGTTCATGTGATGATTATCCACGCTAATAGTCCAAGAGGCTTGTGGATCGTAGATAACCAAATCAGCATCTGATCCCGGTTGGATAATACCCTTGCGAGGATAAAGACCCATCATGCGAGCTGGCGTTGTTGAACACAACTCCACCCAACGGGGAACACTAATCTCGCCTGTAGCTACACCTTGATAAATCAAATCCATGCGATGCTCTACGCCACCTATACCATTAGGAATAGCCCGAAAATCGCCAACACCCAACTCTTTTTGCTCCTTCATGCAAAACGGGCAATGGTCGGTTGACACAACCGCCAAATCGTTAGTTCGCAAACCCTTCCACAACTCATCTTGATGGTGATGGTGATGAGAACGGATAGGCGTGGAACAAACGTAGGCGGCACCATCCCAACCTTGATCTAGGTGTTCCTCCAAACTGAAATACAAGTATTGTGGGCAGGTCTCTGCAAAAACATTGGCACCGTTATTGCGAGCAATGGCTACCTGCTCTAAGGCTTGCTTAGCAGACAGGTGAACGATGTACAGCGGGGCTGCACCCACCTTAGCTAGCTGAATAGCACGATGGGTTGCCTCCGACTCAAACTCGGCTCGACGCACATACCCATGGTTAACAGGGTCGGTCTCACCTCGTTCAAAAGCTTGTTCGGCTAGCACATCAATGGCTATACCATTTTCAGCATGCATCATCATCAAACCACCATTGCTGGCGCACTGCTGCATAGCCCGCAAAATCTGGCCGTCATCACTGTAAAACACGCCTGGATACGCCATAAACAGTTTGAAGCTGCTCACGCCTTCATTAACTAAAAGGTCCATCTCACCAAGAGCAACATCGGTAACATCACCAATAATCATATGGAAGCCATAATCAATGGCACAGCGCCCTTCGGCTTGAGCCATACGAGCCTCAAAACACTCGCGCACGTCTAAGCCGTAGCTTTGCGTAGCAAAATCTACAATAGTGGTAGTGCCACCCCAAGCAGCAGCGCGAGTTCCTGATTCAAAATCGTCTGACGCAACAGTGCCACCAAACGGCAACTCCATATGAGTATGCACATCTACGCCACCGGGCACAACCAGCTTTCCTGTAGCGTCTAGTATCTGATCAGCCCCGTTTTCGGCTGCTAAAGCTACATCTGAACCTGGTTGCAACACAGCGGCGATAGTCTCGCCGTCAATCAGCACCTCCACAGGATCGGCTCCAGTGGGGCTTACGACAGTTCCACCTTTAATAAACTTAGTCACAGCGCTACACCTTCCTATCTATCTCTTCTATCTCTTCGATGGTCTCGCAAATGGCTGCCACACCCTCATCAATTTCTGCTGCAGTTACATCCAGCATGGGCGTGATACGCAAAACATTGCCATACAACCCACCCTTACCCACCAAGAGTCCACGCCGCTTACAACCTTCCAAAAGGTCACCGGCGCGAACTGCATCAGGCTCAATCGTATCTGGCACTACGATCTCTAAAGCCCACATAAGACCCTTACCCCGCAACTCTGCAATCCATGGCGCTCTTTGTGCAGCTGGCCTCAGAGCATCGACCATGCGGCGGCCCATCGTAGAAGCATTTTGTTGCAAATTATTTTCCTGCACATACCGCAAAGTAGCTAAACCAGCTGCTGCCGACAGTGGATTGCCGCCAAAGGTGGAGAAGCTCAGCGCCTTGATCGTATCCATTATCTCGGCTCTAGCTACGATCCCTGCCAGAGTAATGCCATTACCCACGCCTTTGGCAAAAGTCAACATGTCGGGAATTATGTTGTGGGCTTGGTAGCCCCAAAAATGCTCGCCAGTTCGCCCCCAACCAGTTTGCACCTCATCTGTTACAAACAATGTCTCGTGTTTGGACAAAAGCTTATGCATAGGCGTAAAAAAACCATCAGGTGGGGTAGTAAACCCACCAACACCTTGAATGGGTTCAGCAATAAAACAAGCTGGCGATCCTGTGGTCATCATGTCTAGAACTTGACGCAGATCCTCAGTACAAGCTGCGGTTAGCTCTTCGTCATCTAAATCGCGAAACGGACTACGCAACCGATAGGCACCATGCACAAAATGCACCGACAGCCCAGACAGTGCAGTAGACGTCCAAGAAGAGTGCGCTGTAATGGCCTGAGTCGTAAAGGAGCGGCCGTGATAACTGTTACGCATAGCCAACACTTCATTTGATTTTCTGTAGCTAGTAGCTAACAAAATAGCGGTATCGTTGGCTTCGCTACCTGAGGTAGTAAAAAACACTCGCGCATCATCTATGCCGCTAACTGCTGCTATCTCTTCGGCTAGCTGGATCATGGGTTCACACAAATACAACGTGGAGGTGTGAAGCACCTTGGATGCTTGATTCTGTATGGCAGCTGTAACTGCTGGGTTGTTGTGGCCCACCATTGTGGTAAGCACGCCACCAAAAAAATCTAAATAGCGGTTACCTTCCACATCCCACACATAGCTGCCCTGGCCACGGTGGATGCTAATAGGTTCGGTGTAAAGCGGTTTCACATAAGAAGGCAACACGGCTCGATAACGCTTATACAGTTCTGCGTTTGTGGTCATTTGCTCTGCCCTGTGAACATTTGACCTTGTTTAGCTTCCCCCCTGGGCATGTTTTGTGCTCTAAGCGTGAGCAAGCGGCCCGTACATATCGGGACGGCGATCTCGATAAAAAGCCCACTGATTACGTATCTGTGTAATCAACGCAAAATCTAAGTCGCGGATCACCAACTCCTCATGTTGATCCGACGCTGGATCATCCACAAACTCACCACGAGGGTTAGCGAAATAAGAAGTGCCGTAAAAATCGTTGTCTCCTAGTTCTTCTATACCCACCCTGTTAATGGCACCCACGAAGTACATATTGGCCGCCGCAGAAGATGTCTGCTCCAATTTCCACAAATATGAGGACAACCCTCTGCTAGTTGCCGACGGATTAAACACCACCTGTGCACCGGCTAAACCTAAAGCTCGCCATCCTTCAGGAAAATGACGGTCGTAACAGATGTACACCCCAACCTTACCTATTGCGGTGTCAAACACTGGAAACCCCAGGTTGCCCGGGCGAAAATAGAACTTCTCAAAAAAGCCTTTCACATGGGGAATATGTACCTTACGATATTTTCCCAGATAAGAACCGTCAGCGTCGATTACTGCAGCAGTGTTGTAAAGCACTCCAGGCTGTTCTTGTTCATACATGGGTAAAACCAGAACCATGTTGTGCTTAGCTGCTAGTTCTTGAAAACGCTTAGTGGTGGGACCGTCGGGAATAGCTTCTGCATAACTGTAATAGTCCGCCTCTTGCACTTGACAGAAATACGGGCCGTTGAACAACTCTTGAAAGCACATCACCTGAGTTCCCGCAGCCGCAGCCTCGGCCAAATACTTTTCGTGCAGTTCCATCATGGACTCTTGATCACCTGTCCACGCAGTCTGCACAACTGCGGCTCTCACTACATTAGACATAAAGTTCCTCCAAATGCTTAAAACACTTCATAACAACATCAACGCTAGATGACATGTGCCCTACCATATTAGCACCAACAAGCTGTGGGCTGCGTTGCGCAAACACAGTCAACCGCCCTTTTTTGTGAAGGATACGTTTGGGGAGGGGATGAGGAGAGAAGTTGCCCAGCCCATTTCCCACAGCAAGAGTTTAAGCAGTCATTGTTTTAGAGGGTGATAGCAGCTTATAGAATATGTTTCATCAAAACAAGTAAAAATCAAATGTTTTCAAGTTTTGTAAACTATTTCAAGTATAATACATATATATTCTAATTATCGATGCATTAGGAGGTTCGATGGCTGCTATAATACAAAACGTGCCAACCGAAACAACCACTGTCGAGATGAGCGACACCGCGCAATCTCAAACCGGTGACACACAAAGCACAACACGTAAATGGCTCCCATCCCTCAGCTCGGTGGTCGGCACACTACTAGTTACCCTAGTATCTGTGCTGTTAAGCATAATCATCTCACAAATCAACTCACTCGGCAACCGCATAGACAACCTCGACACTCAACTACGCACCGAAATCAACAACGTACGCACAGAACTAAGCACCGAACTACGCACCGAAATCAGCAGCGTACGCACAGAAATGCAGGCAGGATTTGCTGAAATCAACGCGATACTCCTCGACCACACCGACCGCCTAGCTCGCCTCGAAACCGCCGCCGGACTACCACGCCCCAACGACTAACCCCCAACGGGGTTAGTCGTTGTCTTTGATGGTGATGGTGGCTTGTCCGTCGCCGATTTGTCCGCGGAGGGGGTTGTGTAGGGTGATTTGGAAGGTTTCGTCGGGTTCTTTGGTGTTGTCGTCTTTGATGTTGACGTATATGTTTTTGGTGGTTTGGCCTGCGGCGATGATGAAGCTTCTTCGGTCGCGTGCGGCGAAGTCTTGGTTCGCGGTGGCATAGCCTGTTCCTTGTCCGAGTTGGGTGATGGTGAATGAGACCCACACGCTTTGGTGGTGGGGTTGGTTCAAAGTGACAGTGACAGGGTATAAGTTGAGGCAGGACCAGGGGGCGGGGGTACGACAGGAGGTGCCTTCGGTGATGGTTTGGTCGGCTATAGAAATAATAGGTGTGCTTGTGGTTTGTACTGGTGCGTCGTCGTCTGCGATAGTAACCGTCGCAGTCGCAGCAGCAGAGTCAACATTATAGGTGTTACTGGTGGTAAGTGTGACGGTGATAGTGCCGTTTGGTTCGTCAACGCTGTCACCAATGGTAGCTAGTGACAGTGTGGCGGTGCCGTTGGTGTCTATGGTCACGGTGCGGCTGCCAGCGGTGATGCCATAATCACCTGTTGTGATTATGTTGACAGTGACAGTGAGCGGGGTTGCGGGGGCGGACACAGCGGTGAATGTGAAATCGGCGGTTTGGCCTTCGGTGATATCGGTGGGTGCTGTAACACCGATTCTGGGCAGCACAGGTTTTGGCTGTGGGTCAACTGAAGGATTGTTAGGCGGCGGATTGTTAGGCGACGGGTCGTTAGGTTGGGGTGGCGGGTTGTTGGCGAGTTGTTGCAATGCTTCAACTACAGGATCCCAGCGGCTGCCCCAGAACTGTTGCGCATAGGTTCGCGCTTGAGTGAGGGTGATCGGGGTGCCAGTGAAGCCTGGCACGTCTTCACCGAACGCGAGCAAGACTCTTTGCCAACGGCGCACGTGCGCGGCACCATTGTGAGTTTCAGCAGCGTAACCGCGCACATCAGCTATGAGGCTGGCTGGCACGGTGTAAACAGATGGTGTTGGTGTGGATGTTGGAGTGGGTTGAGGTGTTGCGGTGGGTTGGGGTTGGGGGTTGTTGGCGAGTTGTTGTAGTGCTTCAACTACCGGATCCCAGCGAACACTCCAGAACTGTTGCGCATAGGTTCGCGCTTCGGTGAGAGTGATCGGAGCGCCGGTGAACCCATTAACGGTGTCACCGAACGCTAACAAGACTTGTTGCCAACGGCGCACATGCGCGGCACCATTGTGAGTTTCAGCAGCGTAACCGCGCACATCAGCTATGAGGCTGGTGGGTACTTGATATATGGGCGTTGTTGGTACTGTTTCAGGTTCAGGATCAACAGGTTCTTCAGGGTCTTCTGGGGGTGGTTGTATTGCGGTTGCTGGGTCGGTGGTGTCTGTGATGTTGAACGCATCAAAATCGTTGACAGCAACCGCGCCGCCGCCTAAACCGTCACCAGAATCAGCGTTTAGGGGTGCTAAAGCGATGCGCAGAGTTTCGTCGTTTTCAGTGTATAGGTCTGCTTGGGCGGTGACTGTTAAAGTAACCGAACGGGCTGTTACACCTTGTTGAGGGCCAGTGAATGTTACAGTCGGCGTCTCAGCGGTATCAAGATTATTGCATTGTATTCCCACCGGCAAAGGATCAGGGCAAGCAGTAGTGTAATCCGCGTTGCGGGTAGCAGTACCACCAAAAACCAAAGGTACAGGCAAGGTTTCACCGGCTACTAACCCGCGGTTAAGGGTGATTGTAAATCGTTTCACCGTGTCCTCAGCGATATCACCTGCAAGCCCGTTGAGAGTAACCGTGGTCGGATCATTATCTGTAACAGTAAATGCCACCCGAGATGTATCAGCAACATGATTTTCGGGTAGCAACGCAGTGTTCAATTCCGCTGTCCATGCTTGTTTAGTTGGTTCATCATACCGGTCGTTAGGAGCTTTCAAACTAGCTGAACTAGTAGTATCACCATTGTGAATAGTGAAATCAGCTAAACCCACTAAACCTACATCATCGATCAACAAACGGAACGGAACATTAATATCAGCACCAGTCCGGTTAGCTTGGCTACGCGTAACAGTAATCATCAACAACTCGCCTTCAACCACCTCCGTGGGATTAGCAGTGCCACTATCAACAGACAAAGTCAAAACAGCTGCGCCTAATAGTATTTCCACCGGCTCACCAGCAGCAGTACCACTCCCATCGAAAACAGACGGGTTTATTTGATCTAAGTTGCTTGTAACCGAACCGAAACTAATAGTCATAGTTTCAGAAGTTTCAGTATCATCATTATCAGCAACCGCTTTTAACACTAAAGTAGCTACCCGCTCAACACTACTGCCCCCAGTGAACACTATTTGGGGTTCAGCAGCACTATACGGGTTAGCAGTGTTCAAAGTTACACCAGTATTCACACCCGCATCCGAAGCCAACTCCAACGTGTAATCATCGGCTGTCACACCCGTACCGCTCACAGTCAAAGGCACCCGCACTATCTCACCGGCCACTAGATCACGACCCAAAGTCACAGTGAGCTGAGTACTAGTGTCTTCTTCAATTGAAGACGAACCGTTTACGGCTAAAGTAACTGCTGTGGGAGTATTATCATAGATAGTCACTGTTGCGGTGTCTGGGGTGCCTTTAGTAACACCATCAGGTGCTGCGCCTAACATCACAGTCAATGTTTTAGTTAGTTCATCAAGGTTATTATCATTGTATAGGAATGAGATTGCGTGATTTAACTCCCCGTTAGCTTTCACAGTGTAACTATCAACCGGTGTGTAATCAACCCCTGATACCGCTGTTGTAGGCTGCGGGTACGATAAGGGGAACACTAAATCTTTGCCTGTTGGTTCGTTTAATTGAATCACAACTGTAAAGACTCTATTGCCTTCTTGATACCCGTAAGCGGCTCGTGTGAACTTGGCTTCAACAGACGCAGGCGCATCATAAATCGTGTAAGCCAGGCTGCCGCCTGATGTTGTTAAAGTAATTGTTTCAGCAGCTGATTCAACAGTGTTATCGGCTGTTACACTCAAAACTAAACCAACAGTACCCCTGGTTAACCTGCTGCCAAACACTGTTCTGTTGATACGCAAAACAGGATTACTGCTACCAGCAGTGTTAATGACGGTGACACCATCAGAGTGGCGTGCTTGCGAAACAAACCTTAACGTGTAATCAGCACCCCGAGTAGCGGTGCCACCCAACCCGATTTCGTATTCAAGTACTTGAGGATCAGTGCCATTTAAACGACGAGACAACACAAAATTGTGTTCCACAAGAGTTGTGCCCTCAGGAAGCCGTGTCCCTGTTCCTGTCCTGGTGAACAGCAACGTTGGTCCAGTAGCTTCATCGCTGATCTGAACTGTGACCGGGGCACCAGCAGTAGTAGTACCACCTGTAGAAAAAATAGATGCATCCAACCGGTCAAGATTACTTTCCACACTACCGTAACCAATTGACAATGTTTCTGTGTTCTCTGCTGTACTATCATCAGCTGCGCTGAGAGTCAAAGTAGCAAACCGCTCAACAGCGGAACCACCAGTAATCAAAACCTGCGGTAACGCAGCGCTGTACGGAGCGGTAGTGTTCAACGTGACACCAGTGTTCAACCCTGTACCTGAAGCTAAACTAAACGTGTAATCATCTGCCGTGACACCAGTACCCGACACCGTCAACGGCACCCAAACCTCCTCACCTGTTACCAAATCGCGGCTTAATGACACTGTCAGCTGAGTGGAAGTGTTTTCTTCAATACCCGCCCTACCCGCAAGCTTCATTGTCACTGTTGTCGCATCGTTATCAACAATCGTGAAAGTCGCAGTGTCTGTACTACCTTTAGTAGCACCAGACGGGGCGTCGCCTAACATTACTGTCACCGTTTCGTTAGTCTCATCAACATCATCATCAACATAAGGAATAACCAAAGAATGAGTTAACCGCCCGTTAGCTTTCACCGTGAAACTATCAACCGGTGTGTAATCTGACCCTGATGTTGCTGTACCAGAATACGAAACAGGAAACACTAAATCCTTACCAGTAGCAGCGTCTAAAACAAGGGTTAAATGCAAAGAACGGTTCTCAAGAGTTGAAGCACGAAGCCTGCTTTGTTCAACATTGACTTCCACCGACGCTGGCGCATCATAAACACTAAAAGTACGCGCGCTACCACCCGCTGGTGTGAGAATAATCGTCTCATCAGACGACTCCACCGTGTTGTCTGGCAGAACTCTTATACCCAACTTCACCGACACGGCCTGACTGGTAGTACCGAACGTCGCCCGATTAATGCGAAGCACAAGATTACCTGTACCGGCTGTGTTCAACACAGACACACCCGCAACCGTTCCACTACTAAAAAACTGATAATCAACGTTACGCGTAGCAGTACCCGAAACTGCTACTTCCAAATCCACTAAAGCAGGATCATCTGAAGTCAACGCCCGGGACAACCTGAAATCAAAATTGGTATCGGTTATTGTACCTTCAGGCAACCTAGCTGGGGGACGCCGAAAAAGATTCAAAATAGGCGGTTCAATCATCGGCGTCGCGGTTACTGTCACCGACGCTGCGCCTTGTGTTGTGCCCGCAACCGCGCGCACCTCAAAACTATACTCAATGCCGTTAGTTAACCCGGTTGCAGTGTGGGTAACAGTAGTAGCGCTGCTTGAAGCAATAGCAGCCCACGAACCCCAACTACCAGAAGACCCGGCACGCTGGCGCACCTCATAGCCGGTAATAGCCGCGTTACCTGGGTTAGCCCACGTTAATACTACTTGTGTGTCACCAGCTGTGGCGGTGACGTTTGAAGGAGCAGCCGGAGGAGCAGTAGAACTAGACGTAGGAGTAGCTTTAACTGTGCTAGACCAAGCACCTTCCACACTGTTAATTAAAGCGCGTACCTGAAAACTGTACTCCGTGCTATTAGTCAAAGACGTCACCACATAAGACGTAGTAGACGCATCACTATTAGCAACACCTTTATGCGTACCCCAACTAAACGGGTCACCTGAACCTCTACGAAACTGGTACCCAGTAATCAAATTATTACCCGGATCATCCCAAACCAGCGACACTTGCGTGTCCCCCGCAGTCGCGGCGAGTCCTGTAGGCGCTGCTGGGGCATCCAAATTATTCACTGTCACATCAACCGGGGCACCCGCAGTAGTACCAGCAGCAGTAAACGTAGACCGATCCGGGTGAGCTAAATTGCTTGTAACCGCACCGAAACCAACCTGCAACGTCTCCGCACCCTCAGAGGTAGCATCATAGGAAGCGCTCAACACCAAAGTAGCGACCTGTTCGGTGCCGCTACTACCTGTGAACACTACCTGCGGTGAAGCAGCACTAAAAGGAGAGGCAATGTTCAACCTAACACCCGTGTTCAACCCCGCATCCGAAGCCAACTCCAACGTGTAATCATCAGCTGTCACACCAGTTCCGCTTACAGTCAAAGGCACCCGCACTATTTCACCAGCCACTAAATCACGACTCAAAGTGACAGTCAAACGAGTGTCAGTGTCTTCACGCAACGTAGTATCTGCCACCGCTAAAGCGACTGTTGTTGCATCATTATCAGCAATAGTCACCGTCATAGTGTCTGTTGTGGCCTTAGTAGCACCCGAAGGCGCAGCACCCAACATCACAGACAACGTTTTATTAGGCTCATCAACATCATTATCAACATAAGGAATAACCAAAGAATGAGTTAACTGCCCATTAGCTTTCACCGTGAAACTGTTAACCGGTGTGTAATCAACATTCGCTACCGCTGTTGTAGTAGCCGACGGGTATAATATGGGGAACACCAAATCCCGGCCTGTTAACGCGCTCAATTGAACAACAACCGTTAAAGGACCGAAACCTTCAGCGTAAGTAGAAGAAGCTAAAGCGAACTTAGCTTCAACAGACGCAGGCGCATCATAAATCATGTGGGTGAGGGTGGTGCCTGGTGTTGTTAGTACAATCGTCTCATCAGTCGATTCCGTATCACTATCAGGATTCACGTTGATAATCAACCCAGCAGTGCTACCTCTTCGAGTGAGACCGAACGCGGCCCGGTCAATACGAATCACAGGGTTACCCTTACCCGCAGTGTTAACCACACTCACACCTGTGCCACTCAAATTAGAATCAGACGAAAACGAGTAATCCGTACCACGCGTAGCAGTGCCAGAAACAGCTATCTCAAACTCCAACACAGCAGGATCATCAGCCGTCAACGCCCGGGACAACACAATATTATACCCTAAAGTTGTCGTCCCCTCAGGCACCCGCAACGCAGACCTTGACGACACCAGCAACGTTGGTGGTGCCGGTCTGGGGGTAGCTTCAGCGAAAAAATCTGTTGGCGTTAAACTTTTCAACGCGTCTTGGTTTCCAGTAGCGGCACGTACTTGAAACTGATATGTCACACCGTTAGTTAACCCGGTAACAGTATGGGTAACAGTAGTAGCGCTGCTAGAAGCAATAGCAGCCCACGTACCCCAATCAGCGGACCCAGTTCTTTGACGAACCTCATAACTAGTAATCGCCGTGTTACCCGGGTTATCCCACGTTAACACTACTTGTGAGTCACCGGCAACAGCCGCCAAATTCGTTGGAACAGCCGGTCTAGCAGTAGAAGCAGACGTTGGTGTCACAGCAGCAGACGCATCCGACCACGCCCCATCCGTATTACCAGACACAGCGCGCACCCGGAAAGTGTAAGCCGTGTCATTAGTGAGACCGGTTACCACATAAGTAATGGTATTAGCGTTACTACCAACAATCCCTTTCGCTGAACCCCACTCACCGCCGCTTGGGCGGCGTTGAAACTCATAACCAGTAATCAAACTATTAACCGGATTAGCCCACGACAAATACACCTGCCCATCACCAGCTTGAGCCAACGATAACCTAGGCGCAGCAGGCGCAGCAGGATCGTTCACTGTCACATTCACACTATTCTGCGTGCTTGACCGGTTAACACCGCCACTTACGTTCGTCTCTAACGCTGGGCGATCAAAACCGTTAGCAGTCGCATCATCAGGCCCCAACGCGACTGTTACTGTTTCAGCACCCGTATCATTATTTAGCAACGCTGTCAGCAGCAAAGTTGCTGTCTGCGCGCCAGCACCAGAAAAACTCAAATGCGGTTCGGTTGTTGACACACCCGACAACTCAACGCCAGTGTTGAGCCCCTGTCCTTCCTTCAACACCAAATCATAGTCCGCGGTCGTCACATTCGTACCGCTAATAGCCAACGGCACACCCACCATCTCACCCGCAACAAGCTCACGACCCAAACTCACCGTTAACTCCGCTGACCCGCCTTCGGTGATCGCCCCCGAACCCGAACGAGCCAACGACACCACCGTCGGATCTTCATCCACAATCTTCCTCGACACCGAATCAGCCTCAGCATCGATACTTACACCATCAGGCAACGGATTATCAGGATCCTCACTCACCGTAACAGTAACAACCTCATCAAGATCATCCACCGTATTAGTCAAAGGCTGAAACCTAATAGTAGCTGACTGAGTCGTCGCCCCGGCCACGGTAACAGTTACCGTCTGGCCATCAAAACAACCATTATTATCCAAAGACACGTTCATATTACCAATTTGAGTCTGCAGATTAGAAAAATTAGAATCAGCTAAAGAACTCTCAAAACAAAACCGAAGCCACACCTCCGAATCCACCGGAGGCGACACACTAAACCCAACAACAGCCACGGAACCCTCGCCTACCTCCACCGCACTATCACCAGTAGAAGACACCACAGACGAAGTTTGCGCCCCAACAGAACCAGGCGCCAACACCCCAAACAACACCCCAAACAACACCGCGGCCAGTGCCGCAGCAACAAACCCCCGCACGCGCAAAACCTTACGCAACCAACCACCCAACCTCAGACACCTCACCAAACCTGCCCCCCCCCCCCCCCACAACAGCAACAAGACGCGCAAACCCACACACAACACCACCAACTAAAAACCCGAAAAAACGCATCCAAAAAGCATACCACAACCCCACCCCCAACCAACAACACCACCATAATCATAAGAAAAAACTCAACAGTGAGCTGCCCCCCCCCTATTTGTAAATACACTGCTCTTTAGCAAGTCTGTCAATTGGGTGTAGTCTTTAGGGCATGACCAAAATAACCATCTATCACAATCCTGGTTGAACCAGTTCCAAAAACGCACTCGAGGTTCTCGAGGAGCAAAGCATCGAGTTCGATGTTGTGTACTACATGAAAACCCCACTCAACCAACAAGAACTAGAACGCTTGGTAAACTTGCTTCCTACAGAACCAGCGGAGTTGGTACGCCAAGACAGCCACTTTAAAAAACTTGGCCTCAATATTAACGATTACCAAAGTGCAGCAGCAGTAGTGCAACTACTACTAGAACATCCTAAGCTGATGCAACGACCGGTAGCAGTACGAGGTAACAAAGCAATCATAGCCCGTCCATACAGGGAGGTTCTGCAGTTGCTGTGACTATTACCAGCACATCTTCTCAAGCACCTCAAATATCTGAAAGCGTGCTATTGGTCAGCGGCCCACAGGGGATTTCCTATCCTGTTGCCCCAGTCTGGCGTAAAGCCCTAGCGCGCCTCATTGATGCTTTTACAGTGTTTTTTTTACAGTGGATGTTAACGATTGTTCAGGTGCTGGGATTTATGGACAGCGTTTCTACCCGGTGGCAACCAGAACCCTGGGGACGCTACAGTGCTGCCATTTTGGTCTATATTTTTTTGCACTTGATATATACGGTGGTGTTTCTTCGCTGGAACGAAGGCCAAACTCCAGCTATGGACTTCATGAAACTGCGGGCAGTTCGCACAGCAGATGGCAGCCATATGAGCTTAGGACGCTGTGGTTTGCACTGGTTGTTGGGCGGTGCTAGCTGGATTGTACCCCCAGTTGTGCTAGGCGGTTTGCTGATAAATGCAGCCAACTACCTGACATCACCGTTTGATAAACGTCGCCGCACATTGTCAGATTGGCTAGCTGGTACTACGGTAATCGTTTATGATCGCGACAAAGAGGAGTCCGATGATGAGGATCCAGCGCCAGCAGCACGCAAACAATCACGACTTAGCTAAACACGGGTTGGGCAGTTGTGTTGCTGCGAAAATGGAGACATAAATGCCAGGCGACCAACCTCTATTAGAGATTAATAACCTTAAAACCTACTTTAACACGCCTCGCGGCATACTCAAGGCCGTAGATGGAGTGAGTTTCTCTTTGAACAAAGGTGAAACGATTGGGATCGTAGGTGAATCAGGTTCTGGCAAGTCCGTTCTGGTGCGGTCTATCATGAACATTTTGACAACTAACGCCATAGTACCCGAATCTTCTAAAGTGTATTTTGATGGTCAGGACATCTCGCAGCTAAACCGTGCAGAAGCCAAACACTTTTGGGGTACGCAGATGGCAATGGTCTTTCAAGACCCAATGACTTCACTAAACCCGGTGAAAAAAATCGGAGTTCAAATTACCGAATCCTTACGCTTTCACTTAAAAATGTCTAAGCAAAAAGCCACACAACGAGCTTTAGAACTTATGGTGCAAGTAGGTATTCCCGAACCTCGCAAAAGATTAGGAGAATATCCGCATCAGCTTTCAGGAGGTATGCGCCAACGGGTTACCATCGCCATTGCTCTGGCCTGCAACCCCAAGCTGCTGATCGCAGATGAGCCTACAACTGCGCTTGATGTGACCGTTCAAAAACAAATTCTAGACTTGCTGTCGTCTATTCAGCAAGAATTAGATATGGCCATGATCTTGATTACCCATGATTTAGGTGTGGTTGCTGGCCGAGCGCAACGCATTGGTGTTATGTACGCGGGCAGGATGGTTGAAACTGCCGACACCCACACTTTGTTCGCCAACATGAACCATCCTTACACACAGGCGCTTTTCAAATCTATACCCCGCATGGAAGACCAAAGCCACACAAGGCTCTCGGCTATCAGCGGGCGACCACCCGATATGACCCGAAAGTTTGTGGGATGCCGCTTTGCCCCACGCTGTCGCTATGCTCAAACCCAGTGCTTAACCGATGAGCCTGTCTTATTTGAAACCAGCAGAGTTGGGCACCACCAAGCCTGCTTGTTCCCTGTAGGGTCACCTGAAAACCAACAGGCCGACATCCATAACCAAACAGCAGGAGTAACCGCTGCTGGGCTAGATCTGACCGCAGCAGCGGTTGCAAAATCTAGCTAAAAATAAGCCAAAGGATCACAAAGCAATGGCTGGTACTGGAACAGTTCACCTGAGAGGCAGCGATGCGCTGTTGTCAGTAAAAAACCTCACCGTGGAATTTCCTGCTGGTCGTAAAAAAATAGTACACGCTGTTTCTAACATCAGCTTTGATGTGTTTGAAGGTGAAACTCTGGGAGTAGTAGGGGAATCTGGCTGTGGTAAATCCACCACTGGACGAGCCATCATGCAACTGCCTCCCCCCACGTCAGGTTCGGTGATGTTTGACGGCACAGAAATGACCAAGCTTTCCAAACAAGAGTTGCGCCATAGTCGTACCCGTATGCAGATGATATTCCAAGATCCAATTTCCTCACTCAATCCTCGTCGCAACGTACATGACATTGTGGCTGAAGGGCTGTCTATCTGGCATAACGATTCTGGAGACACCGCAGAGCAAAAAGTACAAGAGATGCTCGCAGCTGTTGGGCTAGACCCTAGAGCTGTTGCAGACCGCAAACCGCATCAGTTTTCTGGGGGACAATGTCAGCGTATCTGCATTGCTCGAGCTCTCGTACTAGACCCCAAAATGATTATCTGCGATGAGCCTGTATCAGCGTTAGATGTATCGGTGCAAGCACAGATATTGAATCTTTTAGAGGACATGAAAGAACGCTACAAGCTCACTTTGGTGTTTATCGCCCACGACTTAGCTGTTGTCAAAAACGTGTCCGACAGAGTAGTTGTGATGTACCTCGGAAAAATATGTGAGGTAGCCAATCCCGACAGCCTCTACGGATATCAATCTCATCCCTACACCGAAGTACTGCTGGCATCCATACCTGAGCCTGATCCTGAACAACCAATACCAGACCGCCAAATCACTGGAGAGTTACCGTCACCCATAAGCCCACCTTCGGGATGTCGTTTCCGCACTCGCTGCGAAAAGGTGCAAGATGTTTGTGCAACCGACGAGCCCGAACTTCGAGAAGTCGCCCCCGACCACTTTGTTGCCTGCCACTTTCCCAACGAAGTCCCCGTGAATGTATAGCAATGTCCATAACCCTACCCATACCTCTTTCGACAAGATGAGCCAAGTACGTGAGCCCAGCGGTGAATACAACAAGCGCTACAGTCTGTCTTATAGGAGAGAAACAATGCCTAGTTACACCGACAAGAAAGATGCAATCAGCAGAGACATTGCTGAAGTATCATTTAAAGACCTCGAGACTTCACCCGGAGTAATTGAGGTCTTGCAGCTATACGAAGCAGCTATGGCTGCCTATTCTGCTGCACAAAGTCAGATAAGTTCTACAATAACTATCTCCTCTACATCATCAGCTGGAAAATACATGCCCGCCACATAGAATTATCTGGTGGCAACCTGGGGTGAAGTCGAAAGAGAATTACTCGCTAGCCGTACAGAGGACGGACCTGTAGATTTTGATGGAGTACGTCGTCGATACTTGCGAGAACTATTCGCATATACCGGTAGATCGATAATTCTCTACGAAACTGCAGGTTTTGCTCCTCCACTAGGAGCAACTCCCGACAGCATCCAAATATCCCTCGATCCAGATGTTGGCGCATTCATGGAAGTTGTACACGGACTCGACCCCAAAAAGCCATTAGACCTGATTCTTCACTCACCGGGAGGCACCGCAGAAGCGGCCGAGTCAATAGTTGAGTATCTGCGTGGGAGATTTCCAGGACTCCAAGTAATTGTACCCATTGCTGCTATGTCAGCTGCGACTATGATGGCGATGGCCGCCGATGAAATAATGCTAGGGGATCACTCTCAGTTAGGTCCGATTGACCCCCAACTTACTATAGCAACACCAGAGGGTCCGAGAACAGCACCAGCAGCCGCAATACGAAAACAGTTTCAAGATGCAATCGAGGACCTGCGAAAAAATCCTAACCACATGGCAGCGTGGCTTCCCATCATCCGGGGATTATCACCGGCGCTACTACAGATTTGTGACAATGCCGAACGCCTAGCCGTATCAATGGTGGCTGATTGGCTTGCAAAATACATGTTTTCATCATCAGATAATGCCACAGCCAAAGCGAAAGAGGTTGCAAAAGCCCTTTCAAACTATGATCAATACATGAGTCATAATCGGCGCCTCGGCAAGGCACAGCTCAAAAACTTGGGACTAAAGGTTGTTGATCTTGAAGAAGACGACCGACTTCAAGATCTGATTCTCAGCGTACATCATGCCATAAACCACTTGATGAATCACACAGGAACAGTGAAGATTGTTGAAAACCACCTTGGTAAAGCATTCATTAGACGTGTAAGCCCGCTAGCGGTACCTGCACAATAAAAATCACGCACTAAGTGACAGCCCCCAACTAAAGCTCGTAGCGGTAAACATTGGTGTCGCGTGCTTTGAAACCGAGGCTGCGGTAAAGGCGATTGGCGGCTTCGCGCGAAGGCCGCGAGGTGAGGTCTACGGTTACTGCACCCACAGAACGTGCTAACTCTAAAGCATGCTTGCTAAGGGCACCACCTATACCTTGGCTACGGTAATGCTCGTCTACCACAACGTCCTCAATGATGGCTCGCAGACCAGTGGGAATACGCACCAGCACTAAGGTCAGACTGCCAACAATGACACCATCTAAATGGGCTAGCAGTAAACGAGTACACCCAGACTCAACAATTTCTTGCAATGCCCTCACATCAGGCGGTGGATTCGATGACGACAGTTGAGGTGTGAGCCGCTCAAACGCGCTCAACAGTTCTGCACTTACCTCTGTAACCTCAACAATCGTAACTTGCACATGATGAGACTAACCGAATAAACAAAGACTAGCGGTGCGACAACAGTTAATCTTAGAAAAAACGGTAGGTTGAAACGGTGAGCAAAATCACTTGGCTAAAAAACCCGAACCAAACTCAACCAACCCTTCTAGTGGCATTTACCGGCTGGAATGATGCTGGAGATGCTGCATCAAGCGCCCTCAACTGGTTAACCAAACGGTGTAAAGCAAAACTACTCGCTACTCTTGATCCAGAACCATTTTACGATTTCAGTGAAACACGCCCTCTTATTCACCTAAATAAAGACGGCTCCCGCTACCTAAGCTGGCCTAATAACAATCTCATAGCCGCCACCTTGATTTGCAAAATACCTCAAGCTGACAAGCCGCACAACCTGTCTTACACCGATCTAGCCATATTGGTTGGCACCGAACCACAGTTCAAGTGGCGTACATACACTCAAGAGATCATCACAATGGCACGACGCATCAACAGCCCACTGATAATAACGCTAGGATCACTATTGGCCGACATACCTCACACTCGACCCTCGGTAATCTACGGCAGCAGCCCAGACGCAAAACTGGCCGAACAACTAAGCCTGCCAAGATCTAGCTACGAAGGACCTACCGGCATTGTGGGAGTCCTCAACAGTGCCTGTGTAGAAGCAGGTCTGCAAACAGCTTCGCTATGGGCTGCAGTGCCCGGATATGCTTCCGAAGTTCCTTCCCCAAAAGCATCTCTCGGCCTTATTGAAAACTTGTGCAGGATTTTAGACATAACACCTAACACAGCAGAACTTAAGAAACTAGCCAAAAACTATGAAAAACGCGTATCCAACCTAATCCCGCAATCTGATGACACTGCCGAATACTTAGCAACGCTTGAAGCAAACTACGACGAGGCCGTTGCCGAAAATAAAAACCTAGAACAAATGCGTACCGCAGACCCCAGCACACTTGTGACTCAGATCGAAGATTTCCTACGCGAACAAGGTGACTAAACAGGCCGGTTTAGATGCCCTCGGCCTCTAGTTCTTGGCGACTAACCCCCAGCAAAAACAAAATAGCATCTAGATGCGGCACGTTCACAGCTGTTTCTATTGCTTCGCGCACCTTAGGCTTAGCATTAAATGCTATGCCCAACCCAGCTACAGTAAGCATATCTATATCGTTGGCACCGTCTCCCACTGCAACAACCTGCTCAGGCGAAACACCTTCACTAGCTGCAATCTGCTTTAGTAAGTCGGCTTTGCGGGGTCGATCTACTATAGTCCCCTCTAAGTTGCCAGTAAGCCGTCCGTCTACCATCTCTAAGACGTTGGCATAAGCATGATCGAGTTCGAACTCTTCTTTGAGGCGATTGCAAAATCGTGTGAAACCGCCGCTTACGATGGCCACCGCAAACCCTAAGCGCTTCAAGGTGGTCAAAAAAGTTCGTGCCCCTGGGGTTAACCTCACCTGTGCCCAAGCCCGATCTAAGTCGGCTTCTTGTAAGCCTGCCAACAAGCGCACCCGTTCACGCAGAGCAGTCTCAAAATCAATCTCCCCACGCATTGCTTGTGCAGTCAACGTTTGACACTTCTTCACGCAACCAGCCTCAGCTGCCAACAAGTCGATCATCTCGTCCTGAATCAAGGTTGAATCCACATCTAACACCGCTACCCGCTTGGCGCGCCGGGCTAACCCTTCCCGCTGGATGGCTACATCAAACTCATGGTTAGCGCCCGCCACCGCTAAAAGGTTTTGACGAAGTACAGCACCATCACCACCCTCTACCAACAGCTCATAACTGTAAATGGGATGACGCGATAGCCTTACAATCCGCCTAATGTTGCCTTGCCCGTTAGCTATAGCAGTAGCAGTGGCAGCTAGCATCGCGGGTGTTAGTTCACGGCCTAAAACAGTCACAGCGTGAGCGCCCAAGTTGGCTGAAGGGGTGGGATCTACCACCTCAAAGTCCACAGCTACATCGTTTTCCCAGCCAAACAAAAGTAAGTCTTTGAGAATATCTTGGCCCCTAGGAACCTCAAGCACCAGACACAGTGTGAGCTGACGGCGAATAACAACTTGCTCAACGTCTTGAATTTGAGCTTTACCCTCGATAAGCACCCCTAAAACCCCTGCAAACAGGCCCGGGCGATCGGGACCAGAAACCCTTAATAGGATTACTTGAGATTCTGATACTGTCATCTCAGCTGCTAAAGGCAAGCTAGCCGCAACCTAGATATGCCTTAACTGTGTTGCAGTTTGATTTCTATATCCACACCTGCAGGCAGGTCTAGCCGCTGAAGCGAATCCACAGTTTTTGCGCCAGGATTTACGATGTCCAACAATCGCTTGTGTATGCGGATTTCAAAGTGTTCACGACTGTCTTTGTCCTTATGCGGAGACCGTATTACCGTGAAACGATGTTTTTCCGTTGGTAAAGGAACAGGCCCTCGCAAATCTGCTTGAGTGCGCTTAACTGTTTCCACGATCTTTTTGGTGGATAGGTCAATAATCTCGTGATCGTAAGCCTTCAACCGAATGCGAATTTTTGGTCCAACGGGCATGAGTGCTACTTCAAAATCTTAGTAACAGTGCCAGCACCCACAGTACGCCCACCCTCACGGATAGCAAAGCGCAAGCCTTCATCCATAGCAATCGGAGCAATCAAGTCTATTGTCATCTCTGTGTTATCGCCGGGCATGCACATTTCTGTACCATCAGGCAAAGCAACAGTACCAGTTACATCTGTTGTACGGAAATAAAACTGAGGCCGGTAGTTGCTAAAAAATGGCTTATGACGACCGCCCTCATCTTTAGTAAGCACGTATACCTGCGCCTCAAAGTGAGTGTGAGGGGTTATCGAACCCGGTGCCGCTAACACTTGTCCACGCTGCACTTCTTCTTTAGCGGTACCTCTTAGCAACGCACCAATGTTGTCACCGGCGCGTCCCTCATCTAGCAGCTTGCGGAACATCTCCACACCTGTACAAACTGTTTCAGCAGTATCACGGATGCCCACAATCTCCACCTTGTCACCACTGTTCACAATGCCTTGTTCTACACGACCGGTTACAACGGTTCCCCTACCGGTAATTGAAAAGACATCCTCAATGGGCATCAAGAAAGGACGATCCACATCTCGCTCTGGCTCTTCAATATAAGTGTCAACTGCTTCCATAAGAGCTTTCACCTGATCTGCAGCACCTGAATCGCCTTCTAAAGCCTTAATCGCAGACACAGGGACGATCGGAATGTCGTCACCAGGGAAATCGTACTCGTTGAGCAGCTCACGCACCTCAAGCTCAACTAGCTCTAGCAACTCTTCGTCATCCACCTGATCTACCTTGTTAAGAGCGACAACAATTGCTGGCACACCTACTTGACGAGCTAGCAATACGTGCTCACGTGTCTGTGGCATCGGGCCGTCTGCAGCAGACACAACCAAGATTGCGCCATCAACCTGAGCGGCACCAGTAATCATGTTTTTGATATAATCAGCGTGGCCGGGCATGTCTACGTGTGCATAGTGACGGTTAGACGTCTCATACTCAACATGCGCCACATTGATAGTAATACCACGCTCACGTTCTTCAGGAGCCTTATCAATGTTGTCAAACGCGGTGAACTCCGTGCTAGTTGGATCAGCCTCCGACAACACACGCGTGATAGCCGCTGTTAAGGTTGTCTTGCCGTGGTCGATGTGACCCATCGTGCCCACGTTCAAGTGCGGCTTATTGCGCTCAAATGTTTCTTTTGCCATATTTCAACCTTCCCAAATGGGTTATATATACCTAAATTATTCGCCCCTAATTCGGGCTACGATCTCTTCTTGCACTTTGGCAGGAGCTTGCCGATAAGTGTCAAACTGCATTGTGTACGTTGCTCGACCTTGAGTGCGCGAACGTAAATCAGTAGCGTACCCGAACATTTCCGAAAGTGGCACATGAGCCTTAACAATCTGCTCACGCCCACGTTGTTCCATGCTGTCAATCTTGCCGCGCCGACTATTCAGGTCGCCAATAACATCTCCCATATACTCTTCGGGAGTTACTACGTCTACCGCCATAATAGGTTCCAACAAAACTGGCTTCGCTCGCTTGGATGCCTCGCGAAAAGCCGCAGTAGCAGCCACCTTGAAAGCCATTTCGGATGAGTCAACATCATGGTGCTTGCCATCGGTCAACTTGACTTTAATGTCTACCATCGGAAATCCTGCCAAAGGCCCAGTTGTCATAGCATCTTTCATACCATGATCCACGGCAGGAATGTACTCTTTAGGAATACGCCCACCAGTAACGGCGCTAGAAAACTCGTAACCTTTACCTGCTTCGTTAGGTTCTAAATCAAAGACTATCTCGGCAAACTGCCCCGCACCACCAGTTTGTTTTTTGTGGGTGTAAGTATATTTAGTAACCGACCCTGAAAGAGTTTCACGATACGCTACCTGCGGTTTACCAACAGAGGCATCCACGCTAAACTCACGCAACATCCTGTCGATTAGCACTTCAAGATGCAATTCTCCCATTCCAGCAATAAGAGTTTGCGCTGTCTCAGCATCGGTACGAACTTGGAAAGTTGGATCTTCTTCGGCTAAAGCAGCCATGGCCTTGCCTAGCTTGTCTTGATCTGCTTTGGTGCGCGGCTCCACTGCTACTTGAATAACTGGTTCGGGAAAGTCCATTTCCTCTAAAACAATCGGCTGATCAACAGCTGTCAAAGTGTCGCCAGTGCGCACATCTTTAAAACCAATAGCTGCAACAATGTCGCCAGAACGTACTATGTCTAAATCTTCACGGTCGTTAGCGTGCATCTCCAAAATGCGTCCTATGCGCTCTTTGCGGCCAGTGCGGGGGTTTAACACTTGACCGCCCTTTTCTAGTTGCCCACTGTAAATACGCAGATATGTGAGCTTACCCACATGCGGGTCGCTCATTATCTTGAAAGCTAAAGCGCTAAACGGAGCATCGTCTTCTGCAGGCCGTTCTAACTCTTGACCCTTGTAACTACCCTTAATGGTGGGAATATCCATAGGCGACGGCAAATAATCCACCACAGCATCTAACAGCGGCTGCACACCTTTGTTCTTAAAAGCCGAACCACAAAGCACCGGCACAACATCTAACGATAATGTGCAAGCACGAAGCGAAGCTCTTAAGTCTGCGGGGGTTATAGATTCCTCATCTTCGATGTATTTCTCCAACAAAGTTTCATCAAAACGAGTCAACAAGTCGATTAGCTCTAGGCGAACTTGCGTAGCTTGTTCTTGCAATTCATCTGGAATCGGCGTGACATCCCAAGTAGATCCCAAATCATCACCCCTCCAAACCAGACCTTGCATCTCTACTACATCCACTACTCCCAACAAATCGGCTTCAATACCGATTGGGAACTGCACCACAGCAGTATTGGCCCGTAACCGTTCGTTAATTGTAAGTACGGCATGCTCAAAGTTTGCGCCGGTACGGTCTAGTTTGTTGATAAAGCAGATCCGCGGCACTTGGTACTTGTTAGCTTGACGCCAAACCGTTTCAGACTGAGGCTCCACCCCAGCTACCCCATCAAACAAGGCCACAGCACCGTCTAGGACTCGCAACGAGCGCTCCACCTCCATGGTGAAGTCCACGTGCCCGGGCGTATCAATAATGTTGATGCGATGCCCAGCCCACTCGGCAGTTGTAGCTGCGGAGGTAATGGTTATGCCTCTTTCTTGTTCTTGGGCCATCCAGTCCATAGTGGCAGCACCGTCATGCACCTCACCTAGCTTGTAAGCCTTGCCGGTGTAGTACAAGATGCGCTCAGTGCAAGTAGTTTTGCCCGCGTCAATGTGAGCCATGATGCCGATATTGCGGGTTTTTTCCAACGGGTGGCGAGACATGTAACTCAATGGAGGTCAGACCGCTTACCAGCGGTAATGGGCGAAGGCTCGGTTGGCCTCTGCCATCTTGTGCATGTCCTCGCGCCGTTTAACCGACGCGCCAAGTCCGTTAGATGCATCTAAAATTTCGCTAGCGAGGCGATCCATCATAGTGCGCTCCCGCCGGCCTCTAGCATTGTTGACAATCCAGCGAATAGCCAAAGTGTTAGCGCGACGCGGACGCACATCTACAGGTACCTGATATGTGGCCCCCCCAACACGACGACTGCGCACCTCTAATTGCGGGCGTACGTTATCTAAAGCCCGCTTCAGAGTTCCCACAGGCTCTGCGCTTGTTCGCTGCTCAACAATGTCTAGCGCCCCGTACACGATCCGCTCTGCAGTGGAACGCTTACCGCGCTGCAATATCTTGTTGACAAACTGCGTGACTAGCAAAGAGTCATAAATTGGATCATGAGGCAGGTTGCGTCGACCTGTAGAACCTTTCCGTGACATGATCAGTCTTCTTTCTTTGCGCCGTAGCGACTACGAGCTTGACGACGTTCAGACACGCCAGAAGTATCTAGGGTACCGCGTACTACCTTGTAACGCACTCCGGGTAAATCTCTAACTCGTCCACCGCGCACCAAAACGATGGAGTGCTCTTGCAGATTGTGACCTTCACCAGGGATGTAAGCAGTAACCTCCATCCCACTAGTAAGCCGCACGCGTGCTACCCGGCGTAATGCAGAGTTAGGTTTTTTAGGGGTAGTGGTGTACACACGTGTACACACCCCTCGTCTTTGGGGCGCGCCCTGTAGGGCTGGTGTCTTTTCCTTACGGAACTTTGACTGGCGTCCCTTACGCACCAACTGCTGAATTGTGGGCACAGCACTTCCTAAAGCTGATCAAAACAAAATAGAACAAGATTAGGGCGCGACATTAGCCATGCCCTGTAGGTAAGTCTACGTGGCTATTGAACCAATCGGCAACACATCAGCACCCTCAGTGCTAGAAGCTGAAACCATATCGGCAAAATACTGCGGTAGATTCAAATCATCATCGCTTGATGTATAGAACTCCATCGGAGTGTAATCAGGCGCATGCGTAGCAATGTCACGGTATATCTCCATTCCTGTACCAGCAGGAATGAGCTTACCGATAATAATGTTTTCTTTGAGGCCAATCAGCCCATCTTGGCGCGACTCAATAGCAGCTTCGGTTAGTACCCGAGTTGTTTCTTGAAATGATGCTGCCGACAGCCACGAATCTGTAGCCAACGAAGCCTTGGTTATACCCATTAACTCGGGACGTCCCTCTGCAGGGCGTTTACCTTCTTTAGCTAAGGCCCGATTAACGTTGGTAAAAGTCTGAGAATCTACGCGCTCTCCAGGCAAGAAATTGGAATCTCCTGGCTCTTGAATGGCAACACGACGAGTCATCTGACGCACTATCAACTCAATGTGCTTATCGTGGATAGACACACCTTGGTCGCGATACACCCGCTGCACCTCATCCACAAGATACTGCTGAGTTTCACGTACACCGCGAATCTCCAACAATTCTTTAGGGTCTAACGGGCCGTCAGCTTGAGCTACTGGATCGCCTGCGGAAACCTCTTGGCCTTCGCTTACAGCCAACCTCCACGCTGGATCTACTAGCACTGACCACTCAGAACCATCATCGCCTACTACTAACAAGCGACTAGCTTTACCGTCCTCTTCTTCAATACGTACCACACCAGATATACGGGTTAACTCGGCTTTGCCTTTAGGCGTGCGGGCTTCAAATAACTCCACAACCCGAGGTAAACCACCAGCAATGTCTTTGCCTGCCACACCACCAGTGTGAAAAGTGCGCATGGTTAACTGCGTGCCAGGTTCACCGATGGACTGAGCAGCAATCACGCCCACAGCCTCGCCTACCTCAATATCTTGACCAGTAGCCAAAGATATGCCGTAAGAAGCCCTGCTGATACCTACCTCAGAATCATCGGTGAGAGGTGATAGCACCCTAACTCGGTTTATTTGCGGATCGTCACGCAACATAACCATCTCGTTATCGCCTACCACACTGCCCTTTGCCAGCACCGTTTTGTCGCTGAGGGTTACGTCCTCGGCCAAGGTTCGGCTAAACAATCTGGTTTCAAGATAGGTGCGTTTACCTGCCTCATCGGGCGTTACATCTTCAATCCAAATGCCTCGCACTGGGCCACCGCTTGCAAAGGGGTCTCTGTCGTTGATGATCACCTCTTGGGCTACGTCCACCAAACGCCTCGTGAGATAGCCAGAGTCCGCTGTTCGCAAAGCAGTATCAACCAAACCCTTACGAGCCCCTGGGGTAGCGATGAAGTACTCCAACATCGCTAGTCCCTCACGGAAGTTGCTTTTTATAGGACGCGGAATCATGTCACCACGGGGGTTAGCCACCAAGCCACGCATCCCAGCGATTTGACGTACCTGCATCATGTTGCCTCTAGCCCCAGAATCCACCATCATGTCAATAGGGTTAAACTGCTCGGATTTGAGCACAACTTCCATGCGCTGGCGCACCATTTCGGTGGCCTCGGTCCAAATCTCCACCTCTTTTTGGCGACGCTCCCCATCTGTGATGATGCCTCTGCGGAACTGGTTTTCTACTTTCTGAGCTTCTTTTTCGTAGCGATCCAAGATTGCTTGTTTATCGCCGGGCACCTTGACATCATCTACAGAAACGGTTAGTCCAGAAAGACTAGCGAACTTGAAAGTAAGGTTCTTCAACTCGTCCAAACTACGCGCTACAACTTCTTTGCTGTAGTTCTGTGCTAGCTGATCTACGATGACGGTTATATCGCGTTTGGTGGCCAGCCGATTTACATAAGGGAAGTCTTCGGGAAGCGTGCTGTTTAGCAGCACTCTGCCCACAGTGGTGGGGTGATACTCGGCTGCTTTACCGTTTGGAGGGGTAGCAAGCAACTCAGGAATGCGGTATTGAATGCGCGCATGCAGGTCAACTTCTTTAGCTTCATAGGCTCGCTCAATTTGATCTTGGCGACGGAAAACTCGCCCTTCACCTAGAGCGCCTTCTACCTCTTCGGTCAAATAGTATGCGCCAATGATCATATCTTGGCTAGGGGTAACTAACGGGCGACCATGTGCGGGGCTCAACACATTATTGGCCGACAACATAAGCACCCTAGCCTCGGCTTGGGCGTGAGCTGACAAAGGCAAATGAACAGCCATCTGATCGCCATCAAAGTCTGCGTTAAAAGCGGTACAAACTAAGGGGTGAATCTGGATGGCTTTGCCTTCTACCAACACTGGTTCGAATGCTTGAATACCTAAACGGTGCAAAGTTGGAGCCCTGTTCAACAGCACTGGATGCTCTTGAATGACCTCATCTAATACATCCCACACCTGTGGGCGTCGCCGTTCCACCATCCGCTTAGCAGACTTGATGTTTTGAGCTAGGTCTTCGTTTACTAGCTTCTTCATCACAAAAGGCTTGAACAACTCCAGCGCCATCAACTTGGGTAACCCACACTGATGCAACTTAAGAGTAGGCCCGGCCACAATTACCGACCGACCCGAGTAGTCCACCCGCTTGCCTAACAAGTTCTGGCGAAAGCGTCCCTGCTTGCCTTTCAACATGTCTGATAGCGACTTCAAAGGCCGATTACCAGGCCCAGTTACCGGACGACCCCTACGACCGTTATCAAACAACGCGTCCACCGCTTCTTGCAGCATCCGCTTTTCGTTGTTAACGATAATCTCAGGCGCATCTAAGTCCAGCAAACGCTTCAAACGGTTGTTGCGGTTAATAACGCGCCGATACAAGTCGTTCAGATCAGAAGTAGCAAAACGCCCCCCGTCTAGCTGCACCATCGGGCGCAACTCAGGTGGTATAACCGGCACGGCATCTAAAATCATTGCTCGTGGATCGTTGATGCGCCGCCCATGCTTATCGCGGCGATTGAAGGCTGAAACAATTTTCAAACGCTTGATGGCTTTTTGCTCACGTTGCTGCGAAAGCCCTTTTTTGCCATCAGAGGGATCGAGTAGTTCGCGTAGTTTGCGTTCTTCTTCATCTAAATCCACACTGTCAATCAAAGTAGCAATAACCGATGCCCCCATACCGCCACTAAACATTTGACCATAGCGATCTTGCATTTCCCGCCACAGCTCTTCATCTTCAACGATCATGCGCCGGTGCAGTTTGGAGAACTCCTCAAAAGCGCGCTCTACCATCTCTATTTCTTCTTCGGCTTCTTCAGTAAAAACAGCGATGTCTTTTTCAGCAGCTTTTTGACGACGATCTATGTCTCTAGAACCGGTTGCTTCAACCTCTTCTAACTCCGCTTCTAGTTCAGCTAAACGCTCATTTTTATTCACCTCAAGCTCATCGCGAATGGCTTGCACCTCTTCATGCATCTCTTTCTCTAGAGTTGGCAAATGCTTATGGCGCTCTTCTTCGTCTACTTCTATAACCAAATAGGCAGCAAAGTAGATAACCTTTTCAAGCTGCTTAGCCTTCAACTCTTCTTTAGGCTCTGTGCCCATCAAAAGATACGCCAACCACGATCTAGTCCCCCGCAAATACCAGATGTGTACTGCTGGAGCGGCTAGCTCAATATGGCCCATACGGTCACGGCGTACTTTGGAGCGGGTAACTTCTACGCCACAGCGTTCGCAGATGATACCTTTGAAGCGGATACGCTTGTACTTGCCGCAGTAGCACTCCCAATCCTTAGTGGGCCCAAAAATCTTCTCGCAAAACAAGCCGTCTTTTTCAGGACGAAGCGTACGATAGTTGATGGTCTCAGGTTTCTTTACCTCACCATTTGACCAAGTTCTAATGGCATCGGCAGTGGCAAGCCCGATGGAAAGCTGATTAAAAGCGTTGACATCTAGCATTTAGAAAGTCCTTCCCACCATACGGCGATCATCGTCATCATCGGTTCCCCTCTCGGGGCGAGAAATATCAATACCTAACTCTTCAGAAGTTCGGAAAGCATCATCGTCTAACTCGGTTATCTCAACTTGAGCACCTGCTGTGTCACGCACTTCCACGTTCAAACATAAGGCTTGCATCTCTTTTATGAGCACTTTAAAGCTCTCAGGGATACCCGCTTCAGGAATGTTGTCACCCTTGACAATGGCTTCATACACCCTAACTCTGCCCACTACATCGTCAGACTTAACTGTGAGCAACTCTTGCAAACAATACGCAGCCCCATAGGCTTCTAACGCCCATACTTCCATCTCTCCGAAACGCTGCCCACCAAACTGAGCCTTACCACCTAGCGGTTGCTGCGTAATCATGGAGTAAGGGCCAGTAGACCGAGCGTGTATTTTATCATCCACAAGGTGAGCTAGCTTGAGGATGTACATGTAACCAACCATGATGCGATTGTCATAGCGCTCCCCGGTACGCCCGTTATACAAAACAGCCTTGCCATCAGCCCCAACTAGTCGCTCTCCATCAGTGCTTTCTGGTTTGATGTTCTCTAACAGTTGTTGGATAGTGGGATGACTGCCAGCACGAGCCGTCTCATCCCAGTTAGCCCCATCAAACACTGGTGTGGCTACGAGGGTAGAAGCTTGTGTTGTGGGCCGTGTTTTACGACCCTCCCCCCGGTCGGGTTGTGTCCCCACCGAACCATTAACATCCCAACCCCAGCGAGCAGCATAGCCCAAGTGGGCTTCTAAAACCTGCCCCACGTTCATGCGCGAAGGTACACCTAACGGATTCAAAATGATATCCACTGGTGTGCCATCTGCTAAATGAGGCATATCCTCAACTGGCAGGATCTTAGAGATCACCCCTTTATTGCCGTGACGTCCTGCTAGCTTGTCGCCCACAGATATTTTACGTTTTTGAGCTACATACACACGCACAAGCTGGTTCACACCTGGGGGTAGCTCGTCGCCATAGAAGCGATTGAACTTCTTAACATCAATCACCTTGCCGCTCTCGCCATGGGGCACTTTTAGGCTGGTGTCGCGCACCTCACGGGCTTTTTCACCAAAGATGGCCCGCAGCAAACGCTCTTCAGGGGTTAGTTCGGTTTCACCTTTAGGAGTGACTTTGCCTACCAACACATCACCAGGCCCAACCTCTGCGCCTGGGCGAATAATGCCCTCAATATCTAGGTCAGCCAAGATCTCTTCAGAAAGGTTCGGAATATCTCTGGTTATCTCTTCGGCACCTAGCTTGGTGTCTCGGGCATCAATCTCATGTTCGTGAATGTGAATAGAGGTGAGCACGTCGTCGCGCACCAACCTTTCACTCAAAATAATGGCATCTTCAAAGTTGTACCCTTCCCATGCCATGAAGGCCACCAACAAGTTTTTGCCTAAGGCAAGCTCACCGTTTTCGGTGGAAGGCCCATCAGCCAAGATGGTTCCTTGGCTAAAAGAATCACCTGGCTGAACTAACGATTTCTGATTGATGCTGGTGTCTTGATTAGAGCGCTGAAACTTCATGAGGTTGTAGTTCACTTTGCCCATATTTGTGTAGTTCACCGTAAGCGAGTCGCCGGCCACATCTGTAACGGTGCCTGCTTCTTTAGCGACGATAATGTCTGCAGCATCACGGGCTGCTTTAGCTTCGATTCCGGTACCCACATAAGGGGCTTCTGGGCGCACTAACGGCACCGCTTGGCGCTGCATGTTGGCTCCCATAAGAGCACGGTTGGCATCGTCATGTTCTAAGAAGGGAATCAACGCAGTAGCCACGGAAACAATCTGCTTTGGCGACACATCCATAAGCTGCACTTCATCTGGAGGAACCGATGAAATTTCGGTAGTAGCCCCGAAGAAAACCTCTTGTTCTAGCTGAGCTTGCAAACCCTGCATGGTTGCAGCCTGCGGGGAACGTCGCACCAGCACTCGATCGTTTACGAACCTGTTGTCGGCATCTAAAGGAGCATTAGCCTGAGCCACTACATACTCCTCCTCGTCATCGGCGGCTAGCCAAATAATTTGGTTAGTAACCTTCCCATCAACAACCTTGCGATAGGGCGACTCTATGAAACCAAACTCGTTGACGCGGCCATAAGAAGCTAAAGCGCCTATCAGACCGATATTTGGGCCTTCAGGAGTTTCAATAGGGCACATGCGTCCATAATGCGAAAAGTGTACATCTCGCACTTCAAAACCAGCCCGCTCGCGGGAGAGACCACCAGGGCCAAGCGCCGATAACCGCCGCCGATGCGTTAACCCCGATAAGGGGTTGACCTGGTCCATAAACTGCGAAAGCTGGCTTGTGCCAAAGAACTCTTTGATGGCTGCCGATACTGGCCGACTGTTAATTAGCGATGTGGGGGTGATGGCCTCCATATCTTGGGTAGTCATGCGCTCACGCACTACTCGCTCCATACGTGATAAGCCCACACGCACCTGGTTTTGAATCAACTCACCCACCGAGCGAATACGGCGATTAGCAAAATGATCTTGATCGTCTAGACGATAGCCAGCCTCAAACTTCATAAGATGAAGCAAATAGGTGCAAGTTGCTAGCACCTCAGCGCGCGACAAAACTGGTTGATCTTTTTCTGGGCGCTCCAACTCAAGGCCGAAAAGCTCTTCAATGCGATTCAGCTCTGGCCCCAGCTTGCGATCCAGCTTGTAACGACCTACGCGTGAGAGGTCGTAACGTCGGTTCTCAAAGAAAGCATTTGTGAAATACTTATCTGCTGCATCCAAGGTCTGCGGTTCACCAGGGCGAGCCCGCTTGTAGATTTCCAGCAAAGATTCCTCGCGGGTGCTGTGCTGGTGCTTATCGGTTTCCCACTGATCAGCTAAAAAATCAAAATGGGCTACAAAGCGATCTAAAAAGCCTGGAGCACCTTGCTCGTCATATCCCAATGCCCGCAACAAGGTAAACAAGCTCATCCGCCGTTTACGGGCCACCCGAGCTCCTGCCGTTGGGTTGCGTCCCGGTTTGTGTTCTACATCAAACTCAATCCACTCCCCCCGATACGGGTGGATTGTGCCAGTGACAAGCTGGTGTTTACTCAAATTGCGCAAACGAAAACGTTCTCCCGGCTGAAATATCACACCAGGTGAACGCACTAACTGTGACACCACTACTCGTTCAGTTCCATTAACGATGAAGGTGCCTTTTTCGGTCATTACTGGGAAATCGCCTAGAAACACGATTTGCTCGATGATCTCCCCAGTAATGCGGTTAGAGAAACGGGCTCTCACCAAAATAGGAGCCGAGTAGGTCATATCCTTCTCTTTGCATTCCTCCACCGTTGTGCCAAAACGCGGCCCTGGGTTTAAGTCTTCATCGTCAGGATCAAACTCCAACTCCAGCTGCAGGTTTTCAGAAAAATCTTTTATGGGGCTGATGTCCGCAAAAGCGTCGGATAGCCCGTGGCGTATAAACCACTCAAAAGAATCCTTTTGCACCGCAAGAAGATCGGGTAGGGGTAATACCTCCTCCAAGTTTCCGAAAGAGTAACGGTCGCGGGTCGCCAAGCGGGGGGCCAAGATACGCTCCTGAGCAATTATGGTTGTGGACATCCAACGCTGCTATGCTGAGCACATTCCTAAACGTTTGTGAGGTTGATGACCTCACAAACGCGGTTGTGCAAAAGAAAATGGCATGACCAAAGACAAAAGCAAGCGCGTATCTTTTGATTATACGCGTCTGTAGTCAAACTTGCAAAGTCGTACTCAACAAGATTTTGCTGTCGCTAGCAGCGAAATTAATTATTTAGGCGCAACTCTCTAGAGTTACTTGAGTTCTATGCTTCCGCCTGCAGCCTCAATAAGCTCTTTAGCCTTATCGGCATCGGCTTTAGAGGCTTTCTCAAGTATCGTCTTAGGAGCGTTGTCTACTAAATCTTTAGCATCTTTTAGACCTAAGTTGGTAAGGGTACGCACCTCTTTGATGACCTGAATCTTCTTATCACCGCCGCCAGTCAAGATCACATCAAACTCAGATTGCTCTTCACCAGCATCGCTAGCAGCATCGCTATCGCCGCTAACAGCCGCAGTCGTCAGTGGCATGGCCGCAACTGGAGCGGCTGCTTCCACATTGAAGCGTTCTTTGAAAGCTTCTTTGAGTTCCGCAAGCTCAAGTACGGTCATAGACCCGATGGAGTCGAGTACTTCATCTACCTTTGACATAGTTTTTCCTTCATGGGTTGGTTGTTATTGGTTAGTTCTTACTTATTGCTTTACAGCAGCTAAAGCCTCTATCAGGCCGGCGGTCTCTAGGAGCGGGGCATCCAACAAACCTGCCATCTCCACTAGTGGTGCTTCTAATAGCCCTGCCATTTCTGCTAGTGGAGCATCCAACAGACCGAGTAACTCTGCCAGAATCTCTGTTCTGGTGCCTAACTTGGAAAGAGCAGTAACCTCTGCGCCGGTTAGTACGCGGCCGTCTAACACTCCTCCCTTAATGGACAAGAAATCAGAACTGTTTGCAAACTCACATACAGCCTTAGCTAGAGAAACTGCATCAGACGGGGTGCCATCATCATGGGTACCTACAAAAGCAAGCGCCGTTGGACCAACCAACACATCATCTAAGTCAAGGTCTAAATCACGTGCCGCAAAACCAATAAGCGTGTTCTTGTAAACCTTGTAGTCGCTACCTGCTTGGCGCAGGCGGGCACGTAAATCGGCTAGTGCCGGCACATCTAAACCCCGATAGTCGGTTATTACCACAGCTTCAGCAGATGAAATGCGCTCACGCACTTCTTGAACTATGGCTACCTTCTCGCTGCGTGGGTTGTCCATTTTGATTTAGTTTCCCTTATTCGTTCATGCGTTCCACATCTCACAACATCTTGGCCCGTAAATAGGCGCTAACATGCAAAATGGGGCGCCGCTGACAGCAAACGCCCCAAGGTTTCTTGGAAAAGTTCACCTCATCAGGCTGTGAGGATTAAGCAGTATAAGACACTGCACCTGAGTTCTACGGCAAGAGTTCAGTTTTTGAAAACACTATTTTAGCGGATCAGCGGTTTGCGCCCAAATCGGCTAAATCTAACTTGATGCCTGGGCCCATAGTGGAAGCAATGGTTAGCTTACGAAAGTAACGGCCTTTCACAGCTGCAGGTCTTGCCCGGTTCAGCTCATCTACAACTGCTGTAATATTTGCAACCAGTTCATCGGCGGTAAAGCTGAGCTTACCTACTGGCACATGTACATTGCCTTGCCTATCTGTGCGGTATTCCACCCTGCCACCTTTAAACTCGGTCACTGCCTTAGCCACATCGTCTGTAACCGTGCCTGTTTTGGGGTTAGGCATCAAACCCCGCGGGCCTAGCACCCTGCCTAGCTTGCTAACCATCCCCATCATGTCGGGGGTTGCGATTGCCACGTCAAAGGCCATGTCGCCCGCTTCTACTTTTGCGACTAGATCGTCTGCGCCCACTATGTCAGCACCAGCTTCAGTGGCTTGTTGCGCTGCTTCTCCCTGAGCAAACACGGCAATGCGCGTAGTAGCGCCAGTACCCGAAGGCAAGCTAACGGTACCCCGCAACGCTTGATCCGATTTACGAGGGTCTACCCCTAGTCGTGCAGCTAACTCTAAGGTTTCATCAAATTTGGCGGAACCTAAACTCTTTACTAAATCAACGCCTTCTTTAGTGGTGTGCGACAGCTCTTTGTCGTAGCGCTTAACCGAATCGCTGTAACGCTTACCCTTGTTGCCCATCAGCTAATCTCCCTTAATCCACCGCAATGCCCATGCTGCGGGCTGTTCCAGCAACCTGCAAGGTGGCTTGCTCTAAATCATCGGTGTTCAAATCGGGCAGCTTCACTTGGGCTATCTCAGCGCATTGACTAGCAGTAATGCTGCCGGCCTGCGTGCGCCCGGGCTCTGTAGAACCTTTCTCTAACCCAGCTGCTTGTCGAATTAAAAACGACGTAGGCGGAGTTTTTGTAACGAATGTGAATGTGCGGTCTTCGTAAATTGTGATCTCAACAGGTACAACCTGCCCGCGTTTGTCTTCGGTCTTAGCGTTGTATGCCTTACAAAAATCCATGATTGCAACACCATGCGGGCCAAGAGCAGTTCCTACTGGCGGTGCAGGCGTGGCTTGGCCTGCGGGTATCTGTATCTTTACTACTGCAGCAACTTTTTTTGGAGCCATCAGCCTTCCCTCTACAGTTTCGCTACTTGGGAGAACTCAAGTTCTACTGGAGTTTCTCTCCCAAAGATGTTGACTAGCACTTTTACCTTAAGTTGGTCTTCGTTTATTTCGGCTACTTCCCCAGAGAAGTCTGCGAATGGGCCTTCTTTAACTCTGATGGTTTCACCAACCTCATACTGTAAACGTGGTTTGGTGCGGCGGATAACCTGCTCTCCGTCGGTTTTAACTTGTAAGAAGTTCTCCACATCCTTGCGTTTAAGAGGAACTGGTTTAGCTCCCCTACGTCCTTGTCCGACAAACCCTGTCACACCAGGCGTGTTGCGAATAACATCCCAAGAGGAATCGTTAAGTTCAGCACGCACCAATAGGTAACCGGGAAACATCTTTTTCTTGGCGGTGACCTTCTTACCACCTTTGAACTCAACCACATCTTCCATAGGAATCACAGTGTCGTGAATGGTGTTTTCGGCACCCATTGTCCGGCGACGCGATTCAATATTTTGTTGCACCTTATTTTCATAGCCAGATTGGGTGTGAACCACATACCACTTGCCGGGCATGTCGTAAGGGCTAATTGTTGGTTCAACATCTTCTTGTGGTTTTTCATATACCAAATCTTCTACACCGATTACCTCAAACGACTCATCGGTGGCTGTTTCATTTGGAGTTTGAGAAACACCAGGGCCTGTTGGCAGCAACTCAGCAGGCTCTAAAGCACCGGCTAAACCATCATCAAGCTGCGCTTCGTTTTCATCTGCGTGGTCTAAGTCGCCGGTTGGTAAAAGATCGGATGCAGCTTTGGGTTGCGATTCGGCTTCGGCAATATCACTAACATCATCGCTAGCAACGGTTTGGTCGGAGCTGACTGGAGTATCGGTACTCATCGATCGAACAACTTCAATATGGCTTCACTAAAGCCCCAGTCCAAAAGACCAATAGCTGTTGT
Organism: Candidatus Poriferisocius sp.; assembly: GCA_965221865.1. Classification (GTDB taxonomy): domain Bacteria; phylum Actinomycetota; class Acidimicrobiia; order Acidimicrobiales; family Bin134; genus Poriferisocius. The sequence continues at coordinate 1,723,798 of OZ244918.1, read as the reverse complement.
CAAAAGCACCAACACCACTAGCACGACAATTGAATAGTTGACTACCTCATCACGACGTGGCCATGAAACCTTGCGTAACTCCCCTCTTACTTCTCTTAGAAACTGCACAGGCCCAACACGAGATTGGCCCGGACGGGGCTGATCGCGATTTTGACGACGCTCGCGGACTGGCTCGCCTTCGTCGTCTACAAAGCCTTGTCTTTGGGCCATGCGTTTTTGTTGTCGGTTAAGGTCTGTCATATTACTTTAGTACGTCTAACGCTTAGGAAAGGGACTGCTTACGCAGGGCAGGAGGGACTCGAACCCCCAACCGCCGGTTTTGGAGACCGGTGCTCTACCAATTGAGCCACTGCCCTAAGTCAGGGGTTCTTTTAGACTACAGGAGTTAACCCCCAAGCCACAATACAAAAATAATGTAAACACAAAATTGCGGTTAATGCGAAACGGACTTTTTGTGAGCTACCCATGTAACAACCGCTAAACCCGCTCCAGCTAACCAACGCTTAGTTAAACGTTGCCGTCTCTCATATGCATCAAGACGGCCCATGACCTCCCACACTAAAGTTGGGTGTGCCACCTCTGGGCGACGTTGGGCACCCATGCGATTCACCTCAGAACTCATTCAACCTCGGTTGCTAGATGCAGCAGCTCTTGGAGTCGTTGCCGAGCCCGGTGCAGTCGCACCTTTGCTGCCGTTGTCGTAATACCGAGCTGAGATGCAATCTCCCGGTGGCTGAAATCATGCAAATGTCGTAATACAACTACTTGTCGTAGCCGCTCAGGAAGAGTCCGAATGGCATGGTCTAAATGCTGATGCAACAACACTGCCTCGGCACGCAGAGTTGGGTCTTGCTCGGGGCTGATGTCGAAGACCGCAGCATCATCTTTAAGTTCATCGGTACGATAACGCGAACGCCGGCTTAAATGCGTAGACGCGCAGTTGCTAACAATCCGATACATCCATGTAGAAAAGCTAGATTCACCCCTAAACCGGCGAATAGCTCGGTATGCACGTACATAGGCATCTTGCACCACATCGCTAGCATCGGCAGCGTTGCGAGTAAGTCGATACGCTAACGCATAAGCATCACGATAGGTAGCCCGCACTAACTCATTAAAAGCATCTCTATCACCACGCCGGGCAGCTTCTATTAATTCGGCGTGTTGATCTGATTGTCGCTTGGAACGTGCAGGTTGGATAGTACAAATTATAGCGGTTAGCAGCAGTTAGTTAAACAGTAAGCTTTTAAGCAATAGCGTAAGCAGTAGCGGCGGCCAGACTTGAACTGGCGACCTCTCGATTATGAGTCGAGCGCTCTTACCGACTGAGCTACGCCGCCTTAGAGTTCTTTTTAGCAGCCTAGAAGTTGCTAAAAAGAACCTGTGAGCCTCCTGAGAGAATCGAACTCTCGACCTTTTCCTTACCATGGAAACGCTCTGCCGACTGAGCTAAGGAGGCAAGACTCAAACTTTACCTGCTTTAGAGTGTAACCATGCTACTTAGTTTTTATAACGCTAGCCTGCCAGCGTGTTAATTAGAACAGCGCGACTCACAGATGCTGCGGGTATCTGTGAGATTATGAACTATGAAATCTTGAATGGTACTAGCATCTTCGAGTTGGAACCCCGAACATTGGCCGACCAACAAACATGGCTGCAAAACCGCAGCGGCGTACATGCGGTGATAGTGGCTACGGCTAACGGTGACGATGACAAAGTGCTGGGGTTTGCTTCGCTCTCGCCTTTTCACGCCCGTCCCGCCTACAACAGCACCGTAGAAAATTCGGTGTATGTGCATCAAGACCACCGCGGGCGGGGAATCGGTAAAGCACTGCTGCAAGAAATCCTTCAGCTAGCCATAAGCCACGGCTTTCACACGATGATTGCGCGCATCTCAGGTGGCAACGAAGTTTCGGTGGAAATGCACCGTTCTTTAGGTTTCGAGGTTGTAGGAACCGAACGAGAGGTTGGTCGCAAATTTGGGCGCTGGCTAGACGTAATTGTCATGCAAATAATGCTGCAAAGCTTTCACCGCAGGTTGACCTCTAGCGGTTGATCTCTACTTCACACAGTGGGCCGGGGAGGATTTGAACCTCCGAAGGCTAATGCCGACGGGTTTACAGCCCGTTCCCTTTGGCCACTCGGGCACCGACCCAAAGAGTCCCCAAGCCTAGCGGCCAATCCTGCTGGCCTCCCATTCATTGCAACTTCACCTAATTCTTGACACCGGTTTTGAGTTCAGAAACCTTGCTAATAGGCAATAAACATTTTCTTTCGCAACAACACACATCACAGTGGTTAGAATAAAGAGCCTTGCGCTTGTAGCTCAGTTGGAATAGAGCGTCTGACTACGGATCAGAAGGCCGGGGGTTCGAGTCCCTCCAAGCGCGCTAGCTACCCGAAATACATATTCAATTAATATGCAAACCGCTAGCCCCAACCTTACACACCCTAGTTCAGCGACAAAACCACCGGTACACATTATCAACCACACCCACTGGGACAGAGAATGGTTTTTAACTGAGGAGTACACCACAGAGTGGATACCGCAGCTGATTGATGCCATCGATAAGATTAGAGAAGCCAATCCCCACTACCGCTACCTGTTAGATGGCCAAACCTTAATTTGCGAAGATCTGATTCGCACACAACCCCAATATTCGCCGCTACTCACAGACTTGGTTAGTAGAAGAATCCTTGAAATCGGCCCCCTCTACAGCCAACCAGACTGGCGAATCGCCAGCGGAGAATTGTTGCTTAGAAACATCAGCACAGGCATCGCTGATGTGGCGCACTATGGTGGCCAAACAAAAACAGCTTGGTTAGTAGACACCTTCGGCCACATCTCACAAGCCCCACAAATGCTTTCTTTATTTGCCATAGAAGCTGTGTACCTGTGGCGTGGAGTACCGCAACTAGAACCCTTGTTTCACTGGGCAGCCTCAGATGGCAGCAAGCTCACCGCTATTAACCTCTTTGGCGGCTACCGCAACCTATACGGGATTTCCAAAACACCAAACCTTGCTATGCGACGCTTAGCAGGAGAATACGAAAAACTAGCCCCTTTCTACGGTGCTCTGCCCACACCGCTGTTTGACGGCTATGACCTCGAAACCGAACCAGAAGATCCCGTAGCCATCCTTCAAGCACAAAACACTCCTACTGCTGAGGCTAATGCTGAGGCCAACTGCCCGCAGGTGCTGGCATCTTCATCAGAACAGTATGTACAAGCGCTCACAGCACATCTAGCTTCAGCCCCCACCATTGAAGGCGAATTGCTATCTGGCAAGTACGGGGCAACCTTCCCAGGAAGCCTTTCAACAAGAACATACCTAAAACTTTTACACGCCGACACCGAACACTTACTGCACCGTATTTGTGAGCCTCTAGCCGCGCTTGGCAACACCTATAATCCCAGCCGCTACGAAAACTGGAACCGACAGTTACTACAAAACGCAGTACACGACTGCATTTGCGGGGTCAGCATCGATGCAGTACACGAACGCATGGAACGTTCCTACCGTAGCCTGCTCAACGCAATGCATGAAGATGCCGAAAACTCTCTTGCCCACATATGCTGCGGCCTACAAGATGGGCAGTACGTCCTATCGACTTCAGCGATACCTCGCTTGGCGAGTGTACAAGCTAAAGGGTTGGTTTATGAGTTCAACTCAGATGGTTTTGGGCTTTTTGCCGCAACTTCGCATCCAATTAAGACGCACAATTTGTCAGTAGAGGAGCTGCCCACACCCTTTGGCCCGCTAAAAATCAACAACGACCACACCATAAATATCGGCAATGTAGTTGTTGGCCCCTTAGAGGTACGTCACGACGAGGGTGACAGCTATTCCAGCGAACCTAAAGACCTCCTAACTATTGCCCACATAACCCAAGTAACAGCAGAATCGGTAAGTGCTATAGATGGTGTTCTGGCTGTTGCGATGCAAGCCTGCTGGGAAGACGGTGAGCTAACAGCCGAACTGCGGTTTCGCTTTAGCCAAAACCAAACAGTAGAACTTGACCTCAGTTTGGACAGCCGCGGAACAGCCTTTGTAGCTGAGCTTTGTTTTAGTCCTCCAACACCTCCTAAGGGCCAAAAACAAATCAAAATCCTAGCGGGAATGCCGTTTGACATGGTGCCAAGAAACTCTGCCGACAACGACCTTTTCGGCCATGAGATACACCCAGACCTAGCTAGAGTTCTAATGGGGCAACGCGAGGTACATGAAGTTTCTACCTTCCCGTTCCATGATTTCGTTACAACCTTCGATGGTGAACGTTGCTTTGTGGTACACGCCCGCGGTATCCGCGCCTACCGCTGCACTCCAGATGGAAAAATCATATTACCGCTGCGCCGCAGCGTAGAGTGGTTGGCTAAATCTGGGCTGACTCACCGAACGGGCGATGCTGGGCCTGCAATATACGTTCCTGGCGCTCGCTGTGAACGCAAGATCCAACACCAGCTAGGAATGTCGGTAATCCCTGCATCGCCCGACGACAAACAGCTGTTAGCCGCTTGTGAAGCCTTCCGCAACCCCCCAACACTAGTAGAGGTTAAAAACAGCCAAGGCACACACAAACACTGGAAAGCTTTTGCTGCCAGCCTGCCAATGAGCGCGCTACAACCAAACAAAAATGTCCTGCTAGCACGCTTTTACAACCCCACACACATAACCATAACCACACAAACCCACAGCATTGCACCCAAAAAAATCGTTGAACTCCCCATTATGCAAACAGTTCCTTCTGCTGACACAACAAAACCTACGGTAAATGTCCATGGGCTGCCAAAAGACCGTGCAGGTCGCTCAACTTCACTACCCAAAGAGCACATATTGCAACACTTGCGGGAACAAGCTGATGCGCTAGCAGCAAAAGCACAAACAGAGCGCTCTTCGTTACAGTCTCTTCAGGGGGATGCCTACCACCTTGGGGTTCATAGAGCCCTTGTTTACGAACGAGAACTCCAAGAACTAAAGCTGTCACTAGCTCTCAACCAGCTACGCTTAGATGCGCCTGATGCCGAAGTAAGCCTGCCCGACAAACCCTTGCCAGCTATTGAACAAATCGGTAGACAACTCAACGATCTACGGATTCAGCGGCGCATCTACGACTATGTTGACGATCTGCTAAAGTTTCAAGCATTTGACCGCTAGCCTGTCCTCCCGCTAAACTTTCAAAAATCCATCGAAACCGATGGATTAGGAGGGCATAAAAAAATGAAAAACCAAAGAAGCCTGCTAGCTAAGCTAGCAGCAATAATGATGGCTGTCGCTCTATTAGCAGCAGCCTGCGGCAACGACGATGATGCCATACCCGCTGATTCAGGTGATACAGCAGCCACACCAATGGCAACTGAAGCAGCCACACCAATGGCAACTGAAGCAGCCACACCAATGGCAACTGAAATGGCTGAACCCGCAACTCCTGAACCTGCAATGGCTGATGATATGTCTACAGACGATATGTCTACAGACGACATGTCTGATATGGCTGATGCTTCCGATGCGGCGGTGGCCTCTACTCAGTTTGCACCACCTGAAGAACAGCAAAAAATTCTGGCTATCACTGCCGATGCCGGTACCAGCGGCTTAGATATGACTTTTGGCGATGCTGGCGCATTCACAGATCAAATCTTGGCCGGTTCAGGCCAAATTGATGTGTTTGGGGCGTTGCACGGTTCCTTCCCGCCACTAGCACGGGAGAACACTCTGACAAATGTCATTGACGTATACGACGATCTAAGCGGCAGCCGTACTTTTGCGCCTTCAATGGTAAGCGCTGGACTGCTAGGTACCGAAGACTTCCTAGCCTTTGTGCCGTGGGCACAAGCCACCTACATCATGGCTGCTCATACAGAAGCTTTGGATTACCTCCCAGATGGTGCCGACATTGACAGCCTCACATGGGATCACCTAGCGGAGTGGTGTCAAGCATTGCAAGAAGGTGAAGGACGTCGGTTGTGCGGGCTCCCCCGGGCAGGTTTGTTCCACCGTTTCTTAGAGGGCTACATGTGGCCTTCTTACACCGGTGGCATGGTTAGTCAGTTCCGCAGTGCTGCCGCTACAGAGATGATGGAATACCTGAGAGATGATCTAGCCCCAACCTTGCATCCCGAAAGCCTCACCTATGACTTCATGAATGAGCCTTTGCTAAGCGGTGAGGTTTGGGTGGCCTTTGACCATGTGGCCCGCTTGCTACCAGCATTTGACACAGAACCCAACAACTTCGTGGCTTTCCCAACACCAGCTGGCCCGCAAGGCCGGGGCTTTATGCCGGTTATCGTTGGGCTTGGTATTCCCGCTGATGCTCCTGATCCAGAAGCTGCAGCAGCAGCTATTGAGTACCTCACCCGTCCTGAGGTGCAAGAGCAGGTTCTAGCAGAGCTTGGGTTCTTCCCAGTGGTTGAAGGTGTGGACACTAGCAACCTGCCCGCAGGCGTAGCCATAGAAGCCGAAGCCGTGAACAAGCTGCTCAATGCCCCAGACGGCATCCCAGCACTGTTGCCTGTGGGCCTCGGTGAACGTGGCGGTGAGATCAACCAGATCTTCCGCAACGCGTATGACCGCATAGTAGATGGCGGTGAAAACATAGCTTCGGTGCTAGACAGCGAAGGTAATGCACTTCAGGCTCTGCTAAACGAAACCGGGGCACCCTGCTGGGATCCTGATCCAGCCAGCGATGGCCCGTGCGTGGTGGAACCCGCTAACTAAGCAATTAAAACTCCTGAGGGACTACTCCCACCATAAGGAATTAACCCAATGAAATGGCCGGTGCGTAACTCTAACGCACCGGTACATAAACCTAAGTTCCATGCCGTGCGACGAGCAGTTAAGCCTTACCTGCTCGTCGCACCGGTGCTTGTGTTCCTCGGCCTCTTCTTTGCATACCCAATGTATGAAGGGTTGCGTTTAGCTATCTGGGATGATGATGCTGTGCTGGCGTTGCGGGAAGCTCCTAGCTTGAGCGCCTCCGAATCGGGGCGCCTCCCGCAAGGGGAACGCGTAGAGATTCTTGGCAGACAAGGCAACCTGTTAGTAAACGAAGAAGCCAGCGATCTGCTAACTGAGACTTGGTATCAAGTTACTTTGCGCGAGCAAGATGGCACCCCTACGCAAGGCTGGGCTCCAGAGTCCCGCATCAGAATCCGCCAAGAAACCGCAGACGGCACACCGCTAACAGCAACAGTTCGCCCTAAATTGGGCGCACCCGACAATCCGCTAACCATTTTGCGTGATGAGCCCGGAGAAACCGCCGCTCAGATCGCTCTAATTGAACCGCGCGCAGCAGTGGAGGTTACCGAGGTAGCTATCTTGGAGGTGTGGTTCAACGTTCGCCACACTGTTGCCGGTGCTGATGCTGATAGCACAGCCGCTGCTGGCAACATAAACCAAAGCAGCATTGCGGAGGGTTGGGCACCTTCACGGTTTATTCAAGTGTTTGGCAATGAGGTAAACGGACGCATCGACCGAGGCTCTGCAGGGCAGTTCACAGCCGACTTCTTTCGCAAAATGTTTGACGACCGCTTTTTTGGCACGGCACTGCGCACCACATTGTTGCTGCTGGTGCTTATTATTCCGGCGCAGTTTGTGCTCGCCCTTTTGATGTCGCTGGTGATCCACGCCCGCACCAAGTTGAACTCTTGGTTCCTCTACATCTTCACCATCCCTATGGGCATGAGTGATCTAGCTGTGGGCACGTTGTTCTTTTCCATATTTACCGGCAACGGTCTTTTAAACTCCATTCTGGAAGGTCTAGGCATAATTGACTCGCCACATGTGTTTTTAAGCGCACAAACCCGCAACTGGATAATCTTTGCCATTGTAGTAGCCGAAATTTGGCGCTCCACCTCGATAGTCATGGTGATCTTAGTGTCAGGTCTGCAAGCAATTCCCGATGAAAACCTAGAAGCCGCAGAACTGTTTGGTGCTTCTTACTGGCAACGAGTACGCCATGTGATGCTGCCATTACTAAAACCCAGCATCCAAGTAGCGCTGATCTTGCGAACCATTTTGGCACTGCAAGTTTTTGCGGTGGTTATAGCTCTAGGTGGCGGTGACACGATTACGGTGCTAACCAACGAGGCTTTCCGCCAGTACTTTGAGTTCCGCAACAACAACGTAGCCGCAGCCTACGCCGTGTTCGTGATGGGGTTGTCGCTAGCAAGCGCTTTCTTCTACTTACGCTCAGTACGAACCGACCCAGAGATTCAAAGATGACCGTAACAGCCCTGCCACCCTTAGATTCCCCAGAGGTACGTAAACTTCACCGGCGCATGAAGCTGCGTTCCAAACGAGGCCGAGTGTGGACATATATAGGAGCTGTGCTAATCGCATTGTGGATACTCATACCGCTGGTGTTTTTAACATCCATGGCCTTCACTACCCGTGAGACTGTGCTTTCCTACCCCAAAAACGTGCTCCCCTTTATTCCGTTTTCCACAGACACTGTGCGCTTTTTTCTAGATCAACCTGGGGTTATAGACGGCTTGCTAAACAGTTTGATAGTTGCTGGCATCACCCTAGCGCTGTCTACTGCTTTGGCTGCACCTGCTGGCTATGCCATTGCTCGCTACATTTTTGTGGGACGAGACATCGTACGCCTAGGGATACTGGCAGTAAGAGCCTTTCCGATTGTTGTTTTATCAATTCCATTGGCTGTTTTGTTCTTGCGAGCTGGCATTTTTGACAGCGTCTACAGTCTGGCCATGATGCACACAGCACTAGCCATGCCTACTTCTGTATTGATCATCGCTAGCGTGTTTGCCAGCGTCCCCCATGAACTAGAAGAAGCCGGACAAGTGTTTGGGGCTTCAGCACTGCAATCTTTTTGGTATATCGTGCTGCCTTTAGCGTTGCCGGGTATTGCTGCTAGTGCGGTTTTCTCTTTCGTGTTGAGCTGGAACGAAGTGTTCGCTGCGGGTGTTCTTACTTTTGAGAACAGAACCCTACCTGCACTGCTTTTAACACAGCTTGCAGAGTCCAGCGATGCCTACCAGTTCGCTGGCGGTTTCTTTTTGATGGCACCGTCCATTGTGTTTATGTTCCTAATTCGCAACTATCTGTTCAACATGTGGAGTCAGGTTACAAAATGAGCTATCAGAATTGTTGGCTAATCCTTGTTGTTAGCGAGGTGTGTTATGGCTGAAATAGTTGTTGAACAAGCAACAAAATCCTTTGGCGAAAAAGTTGCCTTAGACGATGTGAGCATCACCGTGCGCGACGGCGAGTTCTTAGTGCTGCTGGGGCCAAGCGGTTGTGGCAAAACTACGCTGCTGCGGGCTGTTGCAGGACTCGGTATGGTGGATTCGGGTCGTATCAGCATCGACGGCAGAGATGTCACCTACCTGCCCGCTGGGGATCGCAAGATTTCAATGGTGTTTCAGAGTTATGCCATCTTTCCCCACATGTCGGTGCGCGACAACATTGCTTTCGGGTTGCGAATGAACAAGGTTGCCAAGCCAGTCATCCAAGAACGGGTGGAAGAAGCCGCTGCGCTTTTGCACATTGAAGAATTATTAGATCGCAAACCCAACGCTATGAGCGGTGGGCAACGCCAGCGTGTGGCTGTCGCCCGGGCCTTAGCGATGAAAGCTGAGGTGTTGTTAATGGACGAACCTCTAAGCAACTTAGATGCCCTTTTGCGCTTAGAGATGCGTGCCGAGCTAAAACGTCTGCTTGCTGAAGTTAATGCCACAACTATTTATGTGACGCATGACCAAATTGAAGCGCTTAGCATGGGTGACCGTGTAGCAGTAATGCGCGACGGCGTCTTACAGCAGGTGGATCGCCCTTCGCTGATATACGACAACCCGTCTAATGAGTTTGTGGGGGGCTTCATTGGCAACCCGCCTATGAACTTTCTAGATGGTGTGGTAAGGGCTCATAATGGCGAAGTTTCGGTGGACTTAGCCGGTCAAATGCTTAGCAGCAGCTCGTTGCTGAACAAGCTAAAGGCTTTTGTGGACACAGACATCCGTTTAGGCATCAGAGCTGAGAACATGGAAACTATGTCTAAAGCCACTGACGATGCTTTGCGAGTGCGGGTACAGGTGGTTGAGCCACTTGGAGCCCAAAACCTGCTTACTGTGTCCCTGTTACCCGGTGCTGCCCCGCAATCTGTTGCCACACATTCTGCTCAATCTACACATGCTATTAAAGTTTCCACGCACCCCACCTTTGAGGCTACGCCCGGACAAGATTTGTGGATACGATTCCCACCTGACCAAATCCGCTGGATTAATCCTAAAACCGGCTTGGTCTTGGAATAATAAACACCATTTGCAATACAGGCTAAACGAGCGTGACAGTTCAGGTTACAGTTGAGCCCGCTTTGCTGGCATGTGCGAGCGAGCGCTCTGGCCATTTAGTTAACTTTTTTTAGTTTTGCAACAGGCGCCATGTACTACAATGATGCACATGACTGAAGTGGGCATTAGGTCGCTCAAACAAAACGCATCAGCAGTGGTGGCTACTGCAGCAGCAGGTGAAATCGTCACAATAACCAGTCGCGGGCATCCAGTGGCTCTGTTGACACCAATCCCAAAGTCTCGCTTACAAGAACTAATCGATGCCGGTTTGACAACACCTATTCAAAGAAGCATAGCAGAGTTATCCGATCCTATTGCAGGTCCGAGTATGTCAAAAACACTTGCTGAAATGCGCGAAGATGAACGCTGCTAAGATGCCGTTTTACATTGATACATCTGCCCTTGTGACACTGATCACCGCAGAACCAGAGACAAACGCACTTAAATCTTGGCTCACGCAAAAAGAACGAATCTTGATAGCCGGGGACCTTGTGCAAACAGAACTTCTCAGAGCAGCTCACAGACAATCCTCTGAACACATTAAGTTAGCTAAGGAAGTACTTGGCGCAATCCAACTTATCCGATTAGGGGAGCGCATATTCAAACTAGCAGGTTTGCTTGACCCGCCCTCGCTACGTTCCCTAGACGCAATTCATTTAACAACAGCACTTGAATTCGGCCATGAACTTCAAGGCATTGTTACCTATGACTCTAGAATGGCACACGCAGCGGCCAATCATGGAGTAGCAATTGTTTCCCCTGGAGCCAAGCAAACCACTTCGCCCAACTAAGAGAAAATGAGTATTAGCAATACAGGCTAAACGAGCGTGACAGTTCAGGTTACAGTTGAGCCCGCTTTGCTGGCATGGGCACGCGCGCGCTCTGGCCTTGACGCGGACTTGCTAATTCAAAAGTTTCCTAAGTTGTATCAGTGGGAGTCTGGTGAGGTGAACCCAACTTTGAAGCAGCTGGAAAACTTTGCAAGGGCAACACGCACGCCGGTTGGCTACCTCTTCTTGGCAGTACCACCAAAAGAAGACATACCCATTCCCGACTTTCGTACCATCGGCGACCGCTCAGCTGTTCGTCCGAGCCCGGACCTCCTAGACACTATTTACCAATGTCAACAACGACAGGACTGGTACCGGGATTACGCTCGTACTATCGGGCTCAATGAGGTGTCTCAAGTTGGTTCACTTACTACTGAAGTTGATCCCGTTGCAGCAGGTGCAGAGATTACAGAAGCACTTTCTTTTGGATCGGAAAAGCGAGAAGCAGGTTGGGCGGGTACATTTACCTACCTACGTGATCAAGCTGAGGCAATCGGTGTGCTAGTCATGGTGAGTGGTGTTGTTGGCAGCAACACCCACCGCAAGTTGAATCCTGAAGAGTTCAGGGGTTTTGCACTAGTAGACTCAGTGGCACCGCTGGTATTTATCAACAGAGCGGACACGCAGGCAGCACAAACATTCACTCTTGTACATGAACTAGCCCATATCTGGCTTGGTGAGAGCGCTTTGTCAGATTTCAACCTCAGAGCGCGAACCACAAATGAGATAGAACGGTGGTGCAATAGCGTTGCCGCAGAAGTTCTAGTGCCATTACAAGAGTTACGTACAGCTTTTGATGTCAATGCACCCTTAATTGATGAGCTAGATCGGCTAGCACATCATTTCAAATCAAGCACTCTTGTAGTGTTACATCAAGTGCATGAAGCGAGATATCTTGACTGGAATAGCTACCAAAACACATATCAAACTGAACTAGCGCGAGTGATGGACTTGTTACCCACAAAAAATAGCGGAGGCAACTTCTGCAACACACTGCTTACAAGAGTCTCCAAACAATTCACACGTTCAGTGATCGCTAACACCCTTGAAGGGCAAACACTCTACACAGATGCCTTCAATATGCTTGGACTCAAAAAACAATCCACCTTCGACAAACTCTGCAAGCAGCTTGAAGTGATATGACAACTTATCTGCTAGATACCAACGTCTTTATTCAGGCAAAGAACCTGCATTACGGATTCGAATTCTGCCCAGCATTCTGGGATTGGCTGGATCAGCAAAATGAAGCGGGCAAAGTTTTCAGCATCAAAAAAGTAGGCGATGGAATTCAAGCTAAGGAGGATGAACTCGCCGAATGGGCTGGGCGGAGACCTGACCTTTTTCCTCTTGAAAGCGACTTGATCAGTGACAGCTTAAGTTTGGTTAGCGGGTGGGCAAACAGCCAAAAATACACATCAGCTGGAGTCTCCGAATTTTTACAAAGTACCGACTATTACCTAGTAGCCCAAGCCCATGCTAATGACTGTATTGTGGTGACGCATGAGGCATCTAGCGAGTCGTTGAAAAAGATCAAAATTCCCGAAGCTTGTCGTGGAGTCGGGGTCACATTTATAAACCCCTACGAGATGTTGCGGGAAGAAAAAGCGCGGTTTGTCTTGGGGCAATAATACCCAATTTATTCAAAGGTTAAAGCATGTCGAAAATGCTTGCTGGGAGACTGTCAGATTGTCTGTGTGAAGGGTGTGGTCTGAGATAGTTAGTTCCGGTGTTTTTGCCGGAATCCGAGAAAGAGTCGCTATTGACTGAGAACTTGAGACTGGAATTGTTTGGGCGGCTGCCGTGTGAGGTTTTGAATGCTGCAATGGAACGTGTTTACAGTAGGGGCGCCGGTTTATTAGGTACTGACAGTTTGTTGAGTTGGTTGTTTTGGCTATGTGAGCCGTCAGGGGCCGAGGGCTGTGATGGGTATGACTGCTATGTTGTCAGGCAACTCCCCACCAATGCCTGTTGCAGTGATTACTGCTAGCTTGCTGGGTTCCCCTATACGTTTGGTGTTAACGCGATCTTTTAGCATGCGAAGCGACTCGATTCCTTCCATGATGACTGCCTGGCTTCCTAGTTTGATTTCGAATGCAGCCCACTCTCCGTAGGCTCTTTCTAAAATCACATCTACTTCTAAGCCGTATTCGTCTCGATAGTGGGAGAGAAGGCAGCCCTCAATCTGTGAGTAGATGCGAAGATCACGCACAACAAGCGATTCAAAGAGACAACCGAAGAACCTCAAATCGGCTCGCAGGCGAGTGCTGTTGGTACGCAAAGCGACAACAGCGAGAGAGGGGCATACGAAATGGCGAACTGGAGTTGTGCGTAAAGCTATTCGCGACCGAAGATGCGGTTGCCATGCCAGCAAATCTTCAACCACAAACAAGCGCTCAAGCGCTTGTAAGTATGCCTTAATAGTTCGGGGATGCATAGCCACATCTCGATCCTTAGAAGCGTCTTGAGACAGTGTTCGCAAAGATGCTTTGGCGCCGGTGTTACGCCCCAACGAAGTTAGCAGTCTACGGACGCCGACAGGGTCGCGTTGCACGTCTTCTACTTGGGTGATATCGGTTCGGCTGATGTCGTCTAAGGGGGGGGGATCCCATCACATGCAGGTCAAAGAGTGTATCCGTGGCGGTAATGCTGTGCTGAGGGCTGGTGTGTATTAAATATGAGAGCGGCATGGTCCTTTATGATTCAATGCCAACACGCAAGGTTGTCGGGCACGCGGCATCCATTTATTACACTGGCGCTTCCCCGCAACATGCGCTGTGCTCTGCCTGTTTTCAAGTAAATCTGGGGAAAAGAACGCTGACACCGATTCTCGTGAAACGAGATCGGTGATTTCCAAGAAACCCCTATCTTCTGTGATATACCCACCGATCGTTAGTCGCAGTTGAATTCTTCTAGCAGTGCGTGGGATCAAACCTGAAGCGGTTCTTACTTGAGCTGATTCGGCTTTTCCCCCCAGCGAAGCTAGACCTGCCATGAAATCTTGCTCAGCGTCAGATAAATCAGACCAAGAAGGAGCTGATATTTTATCGTCAAACTCTTTTCTAGCCGCCTCTACTGCCCGCTCTGCGTGCTTTACCTCTATACGACCTAAAGGCGCTCCGGCCGCTTTCCACGCGTGATCCCCTATCAGCTGAAGCATATATGGATATTTACCAACAGAACCCTCTGCTGCGATCTGTAATGCTTCTTCACTGATCGTCCCGCCTGCTTCTAATATCGGCTGTTCTATCCCTTCAAGCGCGTCATTGATAGTAAGTGCCGCAATATCGTAAAGATCGGAACGCCTAAAAAATGAGAGCCGACTATCTTTAAGTATCCCTTCTCTCATCATTGGGAAACCCGCTCCGAGAAATAAAAGAGGCAACTCGTCGCCTTTGGTTATATGTTGCAAATCGTTACAAAACCGACGCGCTTCCGTGAGCCTAATGTTATGCATTTCATCTACTGTGATAAGCACACGTCCACCATTTGCAGCTACCGCTTTTGTTAGTTTTGCTAAGCGCTCACGGATTGTGTAGTTGACTGGGTTCGTGTCGCGTCTTTTTGGCTCCCACCCAGCTCCTACACCTAAAAATTGCAGATGGTTTAGCCGAGACAAAGAATCAGAAGAAATATCTTCAAGGGATTGATGCCCAGACTCGCGTACCGCCCACTCAATAGCAGCATCAACACGTTTCAACAGTCCTGGACTGCCAGCATCCAGAGATAGCGTTAGCCACCCGCTTCTAGCAGCCGATTCGCAGATTGAGTGAAGTAAAGACGTTTTACCAGTCCCGCGAGCACCAAACACAAGTGGAGAATGCCCAGGGGAACCTGCCCGGTCTTGAAATCCACTAGCTATGGATCGAATCAAGTCGTCCCTGCCAACCATAGTGGTAGGTGCAGTTCCAAAAGCAGGTGTAAATGGACTGTTTGCAGATTTGGCGAGTCCTTCTTCCCACGGATCAAGTTTCTGCATACGACTATCTTAGCAATAACGACCGCATTAGCAATAATGACCGCATTAGAGCAAAATGTAAAAATCAGGCAAAGACTGGTGGATGACAAACAGTTCCACTTCTTTAACGACTTTCGGACTGCATGGCAGGTCTTCTAAACGAAAATAAGCGAACTGTTGCATATACCGCAGATAATCCACCGCAGCACCGTTTTTAGAGGTCTTCACGATGGGGTCCAACACTTTAGGCAACTACATACTATTCAGATTACTCTAAGTAGCTCAGCCGCGTTGTGGGAAAATGGATGTCTAGTTTCAAACAAGATTTAGTGTTTCGGTAAGACTTGTTTTCGTTTCGGTCCACTACGGTTAGAAGTATCGTAATTTACATTTTGGACTCTCTAGGAAAATGGCTGGTCTCCTATATGAAGAAGCGAAGGTTGAGTATCTAGAAACCGGCTCTGCGCGTTTAAGCAGGGACGTCAGGTTTTGGTTTTTGTGATGGTTAGGTGAACTCCATGGACGCTACAATTAGCCAGCGATGGCTTGCGCTATGGACAAGTCCACACGGCGGCGTTTACGGTCTACGGCAAGTACCTTTACCCAAACCTGTTCACCAGGCAACACCACTTCTTCGGGATGATACACACGGTACTCGGCCATCTCGGTGATGTGAACCAAACCTTCAACATCGCCTTCTAGCATCACAAAAGCACCAAAATCTACTAAACGGCTAACTTGGCCCACCAGCAGACTACCTACTTCTAATCTCTGTAGCGGATCGGCATCTAACTTCATAGTAAGGTTCACACGCTGCTTAGGAACCTGCACCGACTTCACCCGCACCTTCACCTCATCACCTACTGCAACTAACTCACTAGGGTGTTGCACACGCTTCCAAGCCATATCAGCTATATGCACCAACCCCCGCACCCCGCTGATATCTACAAAGACACCAAAATCTTGAATATCTACCACTCTGGCAGTGTGCTCATCGCCTGGGGTCATAGATTCCAGCAGCGCTTTTGCCGCCTTGCGCTGGGTAGCCCGCAGTACCGCTTTGCGCGATAACACCAATCGGCCTGACATCTGATCGGCATCAACAACCTTGCACTGAACCTCCTGGCCAACCAAAGACTGAAGGTTCTCTACCGGCTCAATATCTACTAAAGACAAGGGGATAAAACCCCGCACCCCCACATCACAAGATAGCCCACCTTTCACTACAGCTGTGATAGTGCCGCTAATCGCCTCATTGGCTGATGCTGCTCTGGCAATGTTTGCCCAAGCAATCTGCTGCATAGCCCACAACCGCGACAACACGATACGACCCTTATGGTCTTGGCGCACCAAAACAGCAGCGTTAACAACCTCACCCAAAACACATTCTCGAGTTAGATCAGCAGCCGGGTCGTCACCCCAGTAGCGCTGGCTGATTACCCCAATCCGATCTCCACCTAAATCTAATTCCACTTCGTGAACAGCCTTAGTTTTAACCGCACCAGCAACAATTGTGCCGCTAACAAGCCCGTCCACCGTGGCTGATACAGGCTCTCCCGGCGGAGCTTCAGGTTTGAGGTCTGTAACAGCAGCTAGGGTTAGTGCAGGTTCTGCAACAGCGGGGGCTGGCGCAGCGTCTTCTGCAACAATGGCTGGTTCTATATCAATTAACTCGGCTACCGGTAACTCGGCGGAGGTTTGAGCAGCCATCTCATCATCAGGCATACGAGTATTAACACTAATGGGCTAAATCAAAATATCTACATCACTTTGCAATAGCTTCAATCTAGGAGAGTACTAAACTAAATATATGTCTACCTATGTGCGGCTACATGTAGTGTCCATAGAGGTTGTTAGCTCCGTGTTTGGGTGAGCCTCCTGTGTCAGTGTGGTGTTTGTTCCTACTATCACAGCTGCTGATACTCCTGAGCTGATGCGTAATAACGATATGCGTGGTCGTGTGGTTGACCTTCGCGAACTGTGCAAGCAATGATCGCACACAGATCACGCTCATAGAGTAATAAGTATGAAAATACCACCGCAGCGACATCGGTGGTGGCATCGTTTCACACGCCGCGCCGCCACGATCTGACACGGATCGCTATGGCAGTTAACGCTTTATGCGACCATGACGCTATAAATGCGCCTGATTGGGTTTGGCAACTGGGACAAAAAATTACTGCTAAATAAGGCAAGTTCTAGTGGTGGTTGTGACATGGTTGGTTGTGTGTGGTTTGGGTTGTGTTCGGGTGGTGGGGTTTTTTGGGTGTGTTGTTGATATGGTCTTTGATGGTTGCTGGTAGGGGTTTGGTGGTGTTGAGGTTGGTGTGTTTGAGTAGCGGGCGTCGTAAGATAGGTGTTGGTTTGTTTGTTGGTTGGGTTGTTGCCATGGTGAGTGGGGTTCACAGAAGTAAACTTTGATACCGACGGTTTTTTCTATGTCAGCTAACCGTGTCATTTCTCTGCGGTGGTCTCAGATGAGGGTTTTCACCATATGTGCAAGTTGCCGGGCTAGTGCTTGGGTGACAGGTGTTAGCAGTGTTAACAGCATCGTAGCTGTCACCTAAGCTGACACTGAAGGTTTGACGGCTTTTGCGTTCTGCTAAAGTAGCTATAGCTGAGCGATGGTTTTTGGGTGATAATCAGATCGCCTTGCTAATGACCAGGCTCAACTCAGCTATCAGCTTCGCTGGGACGCTCACATATACGACACCAATCACCTAAAACACTGCACCTACCCTGCGAACTGCGGCTAGGTGGTTTACGCCGCCAAGCACGAGGCAGCAGTTTCCAACATTTTGATAGTAAACCGCTACGGTTAGAAAAATCATAACAAGCCCAGCAAATCATCTCGGCACAAATCCGGTAACCCAAACAACGTAACTCCGCTGCAATAGCGTGAAGCGATAAACACTCACCAAACCGATCTTTCACCAGCTAAACAAGTTCACCATCTACAACCAGTTCACACAGCCTCGGTCGTAACGCTTTCCCATCAGCCCCATTTTGAGCGGTTTCAGCATGATACGCGCCCTGAACGAAACGCTTCTGTTCCCACCACACCGTTACCCGACTCCTACCCAAACACTTCCCAAACCCAGCATCACTCAAACCCTGCTGTAACAACACCTCAAAACATGCGCGCCCCCACACACCCAAACACTATGCCACAACAAAACCCTCCAACGATAGGCCGCAGAAACATCAAACCGACCATAATAGCCGACCCGTCGCGACCACCGACGGAGTTCACCAAACAACATGCCCAGAAAACTCCACCACCCGAACACAGCCCAAACCATATACAATCAACTATGTCGCGACCACCACTAGAGCTTGCCAAAGCACAAATGAACTCCTCATTTTTTAGCATTATTTTGCTGAAGAGCCTGCCCTGCTAGGTGTAGTGTCCATAGAGGTTGTTAGCTCTGCACTGCAATAGCCGATCTCTAAACAACCTTCACCCTACAAAATCGCTGAGGCTCAAAATATGAGGCCATGCGATATCCGATTAGTCCAAACCCATAATTGAACTGGTACAAGCATTATAGCTACGATAAGAATTGGTTTCCAGCGCACCCACCATGCAAATTGTATTGAAAATAGTATTGAAATTATCACTATACCCCAAGCACCTATTTTCCAAATATAAAACATAGTTGAAGGAATAACAATTCCTTTCTCTAAATCAACCAAACGTTCATAGCTAGGAGCAGAGCCAGTAATAAATGATACACCTGTTCTCCATGCTGAATATGTTACAAGAATCCAAAGACGTACTAATGCTGGAGTACGCAGCTGTTCCATCCAATATGGCCTGATAAGGTCACTGCAATCTTTCTCAGTTGAAATCTTAAGATAGAAAAACCCATAAAATAATAATAAAAAAACTGCAATAACATGCCATAAATGAAATGGAACTAATGATATTGCTAGAGAAACTATAATCCATGGAATCAGGATTTTGTCAAGACTATCCTCATGGTATAACCAACCAAACAGCCGGCGCTTAATGTGAAATATCCAGTAATACCGACTACTTACAATATAGTGTTGCATTAATACTGTTTCACACTAGCTTAGAGTTTTTTGAAACTACCAATTACACATATGATCACCCACATTAGCTAACCAAATATAATTAGCATCACGATATCCTTCTAGATCCCATGTTGAACCTCCTCCACCAAAATATTGTCCAAGAAGATGGCAGCTTAACTGTTGCCTAATTGATGTCCAACTTCTCACTTTTACACTTTCTAGCAGTCTATACTTATTTAAACAACCTCTTATATCATTGTACATGGTTAAATATGACGATCCTGACAGTAGTCTACCGAACCTGGTTGGTACAGCATGAATAGCAGTATAGCTCGTGCCATTCGCTCTATAAGTTAGACCTACTTGGGAAAGCAAAAACCCTCCACAATTTTTATAACCGGTATCTGTCTGAGGTTTGGGATCATTACTGCCACAAAAGCCAACCCCCAATATACATATTGCATCAAATTGAATATCTTGAGGCTGCTCGTCACCCTGAGGATTATGATTGTTTTTGGTATCTTCTGATTTTTCATCTTGAGGCTCTTTATTTTCGTGTCGTGAGTTGGTCTCACCGTTATCGTCGGGGCGCTCTTCGCTTGTGGGAGTCTCTTTTGTAGGCTCCTCCTGCGAGCCATCTGCTTTTGGATCAGCTGAAACCACCCCTGTGAAAACAAAAGATACTAGGACAACTGCCATAAGGGTTGCTGCAACAATGCGAAGCCGCGAAAAATGCTTACTGTATGTCATAACAAAAAGCTTAAACTGTCAAGGCTCACCCATCAACAAATTGGTAAATTCCATCGGTCGGTTGCTGATAATTCAAACCAGTCCTAACAGTTAACCTGTTGCAACCACTGATGGAGTTTACCTTGATATGGTCTTTGATGGTTGCTGGTAGGGGTTTGGTGGTGTTGGGGTTGGTGTGTTTGGGTAGCGGGCGGCGTAGGATAGGTGTTGGTTTGTTTGTTGGTTGGGTTGTTGTGAGGGTGAGTGGGGTTCACAGAAGTAGACTTTGATACCGACGGTTTTTTCTATGTCAGCTAACCGTGTCATTTCTCTGCGGTGGTCTCAGATGAAGGGTTTTCACCATATGTGCAAGTTGCTGGGCTAGTGCTTGGGTGACAGGTGTTAGCAGTGTTAACAGCATCGTAGCTGTCACCTAAGCTGACACTGAAGGTTTGACGGCTTTTGCGTT
Organism: Candidatus Poriferisocius sp.; assembly: GCA_965221865.1. Lineage (GTDB taxonomy): Bacteria > Actinomycetota > Acidimicrobiia > Acidimicrobiales > Bin134 > Poriferisocius. The sequence goes on along the minus strand of OZ244918.1, from coordinate 1,703,465 downwards.
CTGCTAAAGTAGCTATAGCTGAGCGATGGTTTTTGAGTGATAATCAGATCGTCTTGCTAATGACCAGGCTCAACCCAGCTATCAGCTTCGCTGGGACGCTCACATATACGACACCAATCACCTAAAACACTGCACCTACCCTGCGAACTGCGGCTAGGTGGTTTACGCCGCCAAGCACGAGGCAGCAGTTTCCAACATTTTGATAGTAAACCGCTACGGTTAGAAAAATCATAACAAGCCCAGCAAATCGTCTCAACACAAATCCGGTAACCCAAACAACGTAACTCCGCTGCAATAGCGTGAAGCAATAAACACTCACCAAACCGATCTTTCACCTGCCCAAACACAAAACAACCTCAGCGTTACATAAACCCCTGCTGTAACAACACCTCAAAACATGCGCGCCTCCACACACCCAAACACTATGCCACAACAAAACCCTCCACCGATAGGCCGCAGAAACATCAAACCAATTATAATAGCCGACCCGTCGCAACCACCGACGGAGTTCACCTTGATTTAGACATACCATCAAACATACCTCTAGCAGAGCAGGCATCCTCAGCAAAATAACGCTAAAACATGAGGAGTTCGTTTGTGCTTTGATCTAAAGCTGACACGGGCTGCAAGTAGTCTAGGCAAGTGTCCGCTACCACAGTTACTGAAGGGCTAAACCCGGCTCAAATAGATGCAGTCACCCACCAAGGTGGCCCCGTGTTGGTAGTGGCAGGTGCTGGTTCTGGGAAAACCCGTGTGCTTACCCACCGTATCGCTCATCTTATCGATAACCAAGGCTTATCCCCTTTTAGGATTTTGGCTATTACCTTCACTAACAAAGCCGCGCAAGAAATGAAACAGCGGGTAAGTAACCTTATTGGGCCAGTAGCGGAACAAATGTGGGTAAGCACCTTTCACTCGGCTTGTGCCCGCATCTTGCGTTATGAAGCCGAGTTCAGCAACTTCCCAGCTAGTTTTACTATCTACGATCAGGCCGACTCAGTGCGCCTTACCAACGCAATCTTGCGCAGCCGCAACATCGACACTAAAAAAATGCCACCTCGGTCTGTACATGCCGCTATCAGCGCAGCTAAAAACGAGATGCTTAGCGTAGCTCAGTATACAGACAGGGCTAACAACGTGTTTGAGCGGCGCATAGGCGATGTGTACGGCGAATATCAGCAACGCTTGCAGCAGTCTGGGGCTATGGACTTTGACGACCTGCTAGTTAACACCGTAGAACTATTTCGCAACCAACCTGATGTGTTGGCCCGCTATCAGCAACGCTTTGAGCATATTCTGGTTGACGAGTTTCAAGACACCAACAGAGTACAAAACGAGTTGGTAATCACCTTAGGCCAGCAGCACCGCAACGTGTTTGCAGTGGGCGATGCAGATCAATCGGTGTATCGATTTCGTGGAGCCGATATGCGTAACATCTTAGAGTTTGAGCGGGCCTTCCCAGATGCCACAACAGTGGTGTTGGAGCAAAACTATCGTTCCACCCAACGCATTTTGAGCGCGGCCAACGCTGTTATAGATAACAACTTAAGTCGCAAACCTAAGAACCTTTGGACAAACAGAGGTGAAGGCGAACCCATCGTGTATCACTGTGCTACCGATGAATATGCCGAAGCACGCTGGGTGGTACAAGAAGCAAGCCGACTGCACCAAGATGCACAATACCGCTGGGATGAAATGGCTTTTTTTTATCGCACTAACGCCCAAAGTCGGGTGCTAGAAGAGGTGCTGCTAGAAGCAGGTATTCCCTATCAGCTTGTGGGGGGCACCCGATTTTACGACCGCCGTGAAATAAAAGATGCGGTGGCCTATCTGCGCGTTGTGGTGAACCCTGCCGATGCGGTGAGCCTGCGCAGAGCAGTTGGTGTACCTAAGCGAGGTGTGGGCGACACCTCTATCGCCAAGCTGCAAACCTGGGCAGATACACATGGGTTGAGCTTGATGGATGGGTTCCAAAACGCTGCTAATGCTGGAATCAAAGGACGGGCGCTAAACGGCATTGCAGACTTCCTTAGAGTGATAAGCGAGGCCCGAGAGTTGTTAGATGGAGGCCCCAGCCTCGTGCTAGAGCACATCTTAGATAACAGCGGTTATAGGGCTCAACAAGCCGCTGAAGCACGCAGCGAAGCGAGCAGCCCAACAGAGGTGAGCGTGCAAGCGCAAGGTCGGCTAGAGAACTTAGATGAGTTGGTAACGGTGGCTTCTGAGTTTGCTGATATGGGTGAGTTCTTGGAGCAGCTCAGCTTAGTGTCCGACACCGATGAACTTACCGATGGCTCTATGGTAACCCTGATGACATTGCATTCAGCTAAGGGGCTGGAGTATCCAGTGGTGTTTTTGGTGGGCATGGAAGAAGGTGTGTTCCCGCATGCTCGCTCACTGACCGAACCAAATGAGCTAGAAGAAGAACGCCGCTTAGCCTATGTTGGCATTACCCGAGCCCAACAACGGCTCTACTTAACTCACGCTTGGGCACGCACTATTCATGGCACACACACCTACAACCCTGTTTCTAGGTTCTTAGCAGAAATCCCAGAAGAGTTAGTTGAAAATCGCAGCAGCAGCCGCAGGAATAGCCGCGCCCGCTCATCTGGTTTTGGCTATCAACGAAGCGCCGCTAGCTTCAGCAATAGCAATCATGGTGAGGGGGCTGCTGCACAGTTTAGATCTAAAACAGCTGCAGCCGACCCCACACCTGTAACGCTCAAACTAGGAGACGATGTAAACCACCCAAAGTTTGGACTTGGCGTGGTTACAGATATCAAAGGGGTTGATGATGACAGTGAGGTTACTGTTAACTTTGTAACTGCTGGAACCCGAGTATTGCTTGCAGCCTATGCTAGATTAGAAAAAGTTTGACCACGAATCCTCCGCTTCTGCACAGTCACAGTCATGAAAGCAGCTAAAATACCTGCAAACCATAGACTATGATAGCCTAGTGAATTATATCCGGATAAAGAGTCAAATTGTCCATAGAAGAGACTAAGACCTAATACTATGATTGCCATCAAAAAACTAACCTGAATCGTTTTGACTTTAACCATTGATAGTTGGGAAAAAAGTATTACAATAGGAGTAGCAGAGCCAGCTACTATCCTAATTAGTAGAAATGGAACATCTTCAAATGAAATTTTTTGATATGTAAATGTAGAATCATCGATTACAGAACCATAAATGAAGATTTGTCCTATAATTCCACCGACTAAAGCTCCAATATACAGAGAAACAATTTTATATTTCAATGACATAAGTTTTGCATTTTTATATAAATTATCTGAAACAAGCTGCGCAGGCAAAGGAGGTGGTGGTATAGGACGATCATAACGTAAATCTGAAAAAACCCATATAACTATAGCTGTGCCAACTCCAAAAAAGAATATATACACATTATAAGCTGGCCAAGTAAGTGATCCTGGTGAGCGAGCTGCCTGCAAACCAAATAAATATAGAAAAATGCTAATAATACTACTAGCTATACTAAGTAATTTTTTGGCCATTCGTGTAAATATCAATATCATCAGCATAGGTACAGCAGTAATTTGAGTGACCCAAGCTCCTCTAAAAGGTAAACAATTCCATAGACCAATCCTGCAAACTTCAATTTCACTAAGAGATGCACCAAGCAATGTGCTTGTATACAATACTATGACTTTTTGCGAAATTGACGACATGTATCAATAATTTAAATTAAAAAATTTCTTAAGAAAAGCATAACATTTCTGGACATATCCACACAACATTATAAGCTGCTGCTGCAATAGCATTGCACAAAGGTCTGACGTGAAGTCGACGCTTAGTGCAATCAAACTTCATATCATTGTACATAATACTATCACAGGCAGATTTGCTTACATTGTCATAATCTAGTCTGCCTGCATGCCCAAGGTCATAGCAGTAATCATGCCCTTTACATGCCTGATTGAAATCGTAAATTACTCCAAATGCGAGGGGGTAGGTTCGCGAAAGTCCTACAGATATTAGAACGTCAATGATGCTTTGTGGACGCCATGTATCTAATCGTTCTGGAATACCTGTGCAGTCTCCGTTTCCTCTGGCAACTCTCCAGCGGCCCCAATGTTCGATCCATTGTGGGTAGTAGTCGCGGGCGGTTATGTCTTCATATCGTGGGCATCTTAGACCATTGAGGTATTGGCTTGCTGTACCTGTTGTGGTGACCAAATTATGAGAGTGACATTGAAAAGTGTGGTAAGCAGGATCGGCAATTACAGGCCACGCAGTCACGCTACTAGTATCTACGGTGATGGTAACACTGGTTGTGGTAACTGTCTGAGTTATTGGTACTGCTTTCCCACCCGCATCTAAAGCCCAAGGCGCGAGAATAGAGCCGACCACCAAGTTTTCGCTGCCAACGAAGACAGCACCCCCATCACTAAGATTGACTACTTTGATGCCTTTAGCAAGATCAAGCTTAACGGTATACGACTTCGGTGCTTGAGCATTCTCAAGCACTACCATCAACCGGCACTGTCGGACTAGGAGCATCATCAGTACTATCTACAGCGCTTCCAACACTGCCACAAGTGACTGGCTTGTTTGTAACTACCTCCTTACTTGAAACAAGTTCCGCAGAAGCCACTGGAGCTATCGAAGCTGCGAACAAACAAACAACTAAACCGACAATAATTTTTGCTTTACTTAGCCCAAAAAAACTGTTAAACATCATAGACACCTCCAATGCCGTAGCAAATACACAACATTTTGCAAACACAAAACCAATCTCACTCATACCAAACATAAAATTCAAAGTCAAATCTGTATGAACTCCATCGGTGGTTCCAACAGGTCGACTGTTAGGGTCGGCCTGAGATATCAGCAACCTACCGATGGAGGGTTTTAGTATGGCACAGCTTTGAGAGACTTAGATATGCGTTTTACTTGAAGTATTGTCGCGACAGGGTTTGAGTGATGCTGCGATTGGGAAGCGTTTGGGTAGGAGTAGGGTAACGGTTTGGAGGGAACAGAAACATTGCGTGCAGGGCGTGCATCGAGCGCAGCAAGCTCAGGTGCCGGCTGATAGGAAAGCGTTACGTCCGTGGCTGTGTAAACTGGCCTCTGGTAGTGCGCTTGCCCAGCAGGTGAGTGATCGGCTCAAAGAGCGTTTACCGCTTCACGCTATTGCAGCAGAGTTAGCTGAGATAGATTATCAGATTTGTGCGGAAACGATTTACCGGGCTTGTTACGATGCTTCTAAGCGTAGTGGTTTGCCACCAAACAGTTAGGCTTTGTTATATCGTGCCCGGCGATGCCGTAAACTAAACCTTAGTTGTCGGTTTAGGTAACGGTTACGACGCTAAAAATACTGCTAAAGCTATCACCCGAGCACTCAAACAGCAACCTTCACATATGGTGAAAACCCTCACTTAGGACCAAGACCAAAAAATGACCCAGTAGACAGACATAGAAAAACCGTCGGTATCAAAGTCTACTTCTGTGAACCCCGCTCACCCTGACAACAACCCAACCAACCAACAAACCAACACCTATTTTATGACGCCCGCTACCCAAACACACAAACCTCAACAACAACCCAGTCAAACTCCCCATCATCGAAAACTCAAATCAACAACATGTCCAGAACACTCTACAACCCAAACCATATACAATCAACTATGTTGCAACCACCACTAGAGCTTGCCAACTCACCTCAGTACTCCTAGCTAGCCGGTATTTGACTCAACAAAGTTTGATGCCGAATTCTTCGCTTCTGCGACAGCACAGCTACATAAGCAGCTAAAATACCCGCAAACCATAGCAAATAATTGCCTACCCAATCATATCCATAAAATATATTTGACTCACCAAAAGCTAAGGTAAATCCTACTACTAGAATACCTACAGCAATACTGCTATAGATAGTTTGCAGAAAATGCATAGTCAATTGAGCTACCAGAATAATAATCGGGGTAGTTAATACAAAAGTTGTCAAAATAATAATCCATGGCAGATACACATTGGAAATTGAAATTTCATCAAATGTATCTTGTCTAATCGTATTTCCAAAAATAAATAAACTACCTACTCCGGCACCTAATATAGCGCCAGTATATAAAAGAAACATCTTATTCTTTGAAGACATAAGATCACCTTGTTGCGAAAACTGAACAGGTAATGAATCATAACCACTAATGTATGATATGTAAATGAAGATAATTCCAAGACTACTACCCCCAAACAATAACATCAGTATATGAAATCCCCAAGTAAGAGACCCATCTGAGTGAGCGGACAGGATGCCAAGTATAAGCAGCAAAGAACCAACAGACACACTAGCTATACCTAGCAGCAGACTGGTCATTCGAGTATAGGTTAATATAGCTAGCATTGGCCCAGCCCCCATTTGCACTAAATTTACTCCCCTAAGAGGTTCACAATTCCAATGGCTAATTCTACAAATTTCAATTTCAGATATCAAAGCACCAAGTAAAGCAGAACTATACAATATTACAAGCTTTGTTTCAATAGAGACTAAAGAGTCACTTAAAATCTTATATCTTTTGGCATCTCTCATTATAAAAACGACTAAAACAAAGACAAGCCTTGCTTGCTACAAATTAAAATAGTAATTAGTTCTTCTCAAGAAAAACACTTTATTATTGGACATGCCTTAACTCCTACAAAATAAATATTAGCATAATACCAACAATCAGGTCGATTGTGCAGAGATCGGTTTGAGCAATCATAAAACATATCATCGCGAAATATTTGATCGCAATCAGTTTTCTTTACATGTGAATAATTTAATCTGCTAGCAGCACCTAAGTCATAACAATAGTCATGGGTTTGACATGCTTGTGTAAAGTCAAAGATAACCCCCAAAAGGGTTGTCTTACGTTCTGCCGTAAAACTACACTCACCATTGCGATCACCGACTCTCCAGCGATTGAAGTGTTTAATCCATTCTGGGTAGTAGCCGCGGGCGGTTATGTCTTCGTATCGTGGGCATCTTAGACCATTGAGGTATTGACTAGCTGTACCTGTTGTGGTGACCAAATTGTGAGAGTGACATTGAAAAGTGTGGTAAGCAGGATCGGCAATTACCGGCCAAGCAGTCACGCTACTAGTATCTACGGTGATGGTAATACTGGTTGCGGTAACTGTCTGAGTTATTGGTACTACTTGCCCTAAAGCATCTAAAGCCCAAGGCGCGAGAATAGAGCCGACCACCAAGTTTTCGCTGCCAACAAAGACAGCACCACCATCGCTAAGATTAACTACTTTGATATCTTCGTCAAGGTCCAGCTTGACCATGTACGACTTCGGTGCTTGAGCATTCTCAAGCACCGCCATCATCCTATAGCCACGCTTGCCGGCAAGCCCTTGCACAAGCCAACGAGCATTCTCGTCAACCTGCATGCCACAATCCCAACAGCACCAACTTGTTTCTGTGTACCTTGCAATACAAAAGCCACACCACAACCAGATTCCAGCCTGCCATCAACGATAGTCGGAGCGTTGCCGTCAGACTGACGCAACAACTCCGTATGCACATCCAAAATCTGCAGCGCAGAGTCCTCATACGCTAAGCCCTCTGAAACCTGCCCTACAACCCCAGTCGCAGAAACAGCACTACCATCAACCGGCCCTGTCGGACTAGGAGCATCATAAGTACTATCTATGACACCCCCGATACTGCCACAAGTGACTGCCTTGTTTGTAACTACCTCCTTACTTGAAACAGGTTCCGCAGAAGCCATTGGAGCTATCGAAGCTGCGAACAAACAACTAAACCGACAATAATTTTTGCTTTGCTTAGCCCAAAAAAACTGTTAAACATCATAGACACCTCCAATGCCGTAGCAGATACACAACATTTTGCAAACACAAAACCAATCTCACTCATACCAAACACAAAATTCAAAATCAAATCTGTGTCAGAATCGAGTCATACAAAAGACATTTATTCCATCACTAACATAATAAGTAAGTTAGCTTGACAAATTATTTCACAAGCCTCTAAAATACCTAGTGGAGTTAGGGGGCTACCCGAAATGCGGCAGAAATAACACTATGAGGGGAGCATCGGATTCGCGACTCTTACGACTGCTCAACGGTCAGCGCATCCTAGACGCAATGTTTGAAGCGGCACCCTATGGCATTTCCCGAGCCGACATTGCCAGAGTGACCGGCTTGTCCAAACCCACAGTTTCGGCACTCACGGCCGACTTAGAGTTAGCAGGGCTGATCCGTCCAGTTGAATGCCAAGCTGCAAATGGTGACAACACCACAAGAAATGTGGGTAGACCCGCTCACCCTTACGAGTTCGTACCAGAAGCCGGTTTTGTTGTGGCTGTGGATATTGGTGCCACCAAAACAATCATCGGAATAGCCAACCTGTTAGGCACCGTCATACACGAAAAAGAAATCTCAACAAGCCCAAATGCAACAACAGCTCTTCAAAATGCTGCCCAAAATGCACACGAAATGCTATCTGAAATCAACGCGCAAGCTGGTTCAGCTTGCGTAGGAGTACCAGGTATTTACCGTACTAGTTCCGACAAGGTGGAAAATGCGCTAAACTTACCAGGTTTTGCCGATCTAAAAGTACGAGCCACGCTAGAAGAACTTCTAGGCATGAACGTTCATGTAGACAACGATGTCAACCTGGCAGCACGAGCTGAAGCCGATATGAACTCAGAGCTAAACAACTTCTTAACTATCTCGGTGGGTACCGGCATCGGCATGGGCATAATTGTAAACGGAGAGCTATACCGTGGCAGTACCGGTGGTGCTGGTGAAATTGGCTCTTTCATGCTTAACAGTGGCGAAGCTAACTCTGAGGCTCCTGTCATCTTAGAAGCTGTGGCCTCTGGCCCAGCCATTCACAAGCTAGTAGCACAAGCTTGCGAATCTGGTTACACCACCACACTTGATGGCACCGCTGATGTACCCGAAATCTTCTCTGCAGCCAACCAAGGCGACCCCGCAGCCACCCATGTCTTGCAACAAGCAGCACAGGCTATGGCCACCACTATTACCCAACTATGTCTAACCATCGACCCTGAGCAAATCATCTTTGGTGGTGGAGTTGGTTCTAACCCTATATTCGTAAACGCAATCACCGCTGAGTTACATAAATTGCATCCTCAGCCAATCGATATTACAACATCGGTTTTAGGTAGACGTGCAGCCTTTTTAGGCGCAGTATCACTTGCTTTAGGCGAGCTACATGAATCTTTAGTTACAGACACACTCGGACACAACAGATGACACCAAAAACCTCCCCTCTACCGACACCTGAAGCGATTGCAGATGCAGTAGATGCCGACAAGCTGGTGGAATCTGTTCGCCAAGCCATTGCGATTCCTAGCGTTACCCCCAACGAACGTGATTTTGCCATTTGGGTACATGAGCAAATGGGAGAAAACATTTGGGATCAAAGACAGCTAGCTCTGTTTGACGACACGCGCGCCAATGTCTATGCCACCGTTGGCACAGACAACCCTTCTAGCCAATCAGTGGTGTTAGCTGGGCATCTAGATACCGTGCATTGTGACGATTGGACAAATCATTGGCATGGTACCGAGCGAGCCAATCCCTACGGTGCTCAAATTATAGATGGAGAAATTTGGGGAAGAGGTTCCGCCGACCAAAAAGCAGGGGTTTGCATCATTTTAGAGGCGCTGAAAGCAATCAGACGCAAAGGCTGTAAGCCAAAAGGAACGGTGCAAGCGCTTTTTGTAAGCGACGAAGAATCAGGCCAGCCCAACAGTGGTATTTCAATGGGCATGAAAAAAGCTCTAGCAGACAATCAAATCCGCAAAAACCAGTTACCAGACTTCTGTATCTACACCGAACCCACAACATCAGCCATCTACACAGCACAGATGGGCTTTTTAATTGCCGACATCACCCTTGTTGGAAAATCTGCATACTTCGGGCGCCCCGAGCTAGGTGTAGATGCCCTAAAGGCAGGGCACCGGCTCTTAGAAAGCCTCTGGGCGCATTCAGAAACCCTCCGTCATCAAAACACACACCCACTCATCGGCGAAGCGTTCTTGGTAGTAACCGAAGTGCATTCGGGAGAAAGCATCTCAGTTCCAGAGAAATTTCAGCTCTCGTTAATCCGTAAAGTCCTGCCACACGAAAGTCTGGATGAAGCAGCCCAAGCCATATCTGGCATCACCGCACAAGTAGCCGAAGAACATAAAGTAGAAACCACGGTTGATTTCAGCGCTCCGCGTGATCACCCCAAAGGCGGCACTGCAGACGAAACTCCGCTTGACCATCCTGGGGTACAAGCCTTCGGGCAATCCATTAAAGCCGTAACTGGTGTACCTCCCCGATATGAAGCCGCCCCCTATTGGTCGGAGAAATCATTCCTATCGGCTGTGGGAATACCAGGCGTTTACTTCGCACCCGGGGACATTTCTCAGGCGCACACACCCTATGAACGGGTGGGTATAGATGAACTCATTGCCGCTGCCCGCACCCTTGCACACTTTGTTGCAGCGTGGTGTGAGCTTGAGCCGACCCCGGGAACCGCAACAACTTCGACAAATCCAACCACACATAACACACCTCAAACCAAAATCACCTAACCACCAAAAAAGGAAAGCAAAACTATGCAACCAAACAAGAGATCCCGATGGCTCATATTGAGCGCTCTTTTTGCCGTCTTTATCCTATTCGTTGCTGCTTGCGGTAACGATGATGATGACGATGGTGCTAGCACTGCAAACGAACAAGCCACTGCTGCGCCAACAGCTATGGCAACGCAAGCTCCCGAGCCTCCTGCGCCCGAGCCGGCCGCTCAACCTGCACCAGTAACGCAGGGGCCCAACGGTGAACAAGCTACCCCATCTAGCGACATCCAGCTCACAGCTGCTGAGTTAACCCAAATCCAAGACGGCGGCTACACAGCAGCTTTGCTTTGGCACACTGCAGGAGCCTTCACCAACGCAGTTAGCCAAGGTGCCCGCGATGCCTTCGCCGAAATGAACATTGAGGTAGTAGCAGAAACAGAAGCTGGTTTTGATGCAGCGCAACAGGCCAACGATGTTGAAACCGCTATGGTCCTAGACCCCGACATCATCTTAAGCCTCACAATCGACCCCGTTTCTGCTGCCGAAGGCTTCCGACCCGCTGTAGATGCTGGAGTGCAGCTGGTGTTCTTGTCCACCACTCCTGAGGGATATCGCTACGGCGAAGAGTTTGTTGGCGTGGTAACCGACGACCTAGCAGCCATGGGTATCGCCGCGGCCAACCTATTAGGCGACGCCCTTGGTGGCGAAGGCGAGATTGGCTTTATCTTCCACGACGCACCGTTTTATGTAACCAACCAGCGAGATCAAGCATTTAAAGCTTGGATAGAAAGCAACTTCCCCAATATTGAGATCGTGGCGGAACAAGGTTTCTCCGATCAATCTGCTGAAGAAATTGCTTCGGCCATGCTCACCCGCAATCCCGACATCGATGGCATTTACGCACCGTGGGCAGCTGGCCCTGCAGACGGTGTACTAGCTGCACTACGAGCCGCTGGGGCCAACGATGTGGCAGTAGTCACGATGGACCTCGACACCAACGTCTCTTTAGACTTAGTTGAAGGTGGCAACATGGTCGGTATTGCAGCAGATGAAGCCTACGAAATTGGTCGCACCATGGCCACCAAAGCTGCTTACGGCCTTCTTAACAAAACCGCTCCGCCCTTCAGCATCGTGCCAGCCATTGCGGTGACAGCCGAAAATATTGTTGAAGCTTACGAACTATCGCTAGCTACCGACCCGCCCCAAGAGGTGCTTGACGCTCTCGGCGGCTAGCAACTAAGCGCAGCAACACCTTTAGCAGGCGTAATCTGTGCAAATGATCCAAGGCTTTGTTAGGACAAAGATAGATCGCTATCGTCACAACGGTGGTCTACGGCAATACGTGGTCTACATCGCTTTTGCCGCAATTTTGGCAACTTTCAGCATCATCTTATATAACGAGCCTTTTCTTAGTTCTCAAAACTTCCTTAACATTGGTCGCCAAGCTGCCCCCATAGCAGTAATGGCCGTGGGCATGGCCTTCGCTTTGGCTGCAGGCGAGATTGACCTCTCAGTAGGAGCGATCGCTGCTCTCTCCTCGCTGGTGGCAGCCGAAATAGTAGCCGACTACGGATTTTTTGTGGGTGCGCTAGCTGCTCTTTGTGTAGCGGCACTTGTAGGTCTTGTGAATGGGCTCATCTCTGTAAAGGTACGTATTCCCTCGTTTTTAGTGACCTTAGGGATGCTAAGCATCATCAACGGCATCACCCGAAATTGGAACAACTTACAATCGTTACCTATCCGCAATGAGCGTTTTAGCGAAATATTTGGCAAAGGTGGTCTTGGTCCTATCTCTTCGTTATTGATTTGGACAGTTGTTGTAGGTTTGATTGGCCATATAGCGCTGCATCACCTGCGCTGGGGGCGCCATGTTTTATCTACGGGGGCCGACCGCAACGCTGCCACCGCTGCGGGTATAAACACAGCCCGTGTGAAGATTTCCACTCTGGTTGTAAGCGCCACAGCAGCAGGCTTTGCTGGCATCTTATGGGCAGGCCGCTTAAGTATCGGACGCCATAACTTAGGTGAAGACGAACTGCTAACAGTGATCGCGGCGGTGGTAATAGGCGGAACCAACCTATTTGGCGGAAGAGCATCTGTGCTTGGAGCCATCACCGGTGCGCTCATCATGCTAATGCTAAATAATGGGCTCATCTTGATGGGACTAGAGGTGTCCGAGCAGCTAATCGCTAGAGGAGCAATCATTATCTTGGCTGTAGCACTTAGCATGCGCGAAACCAAGGAGGTCTAGAAATGTTTCTGTTGCCGCTACTGCAAAAAAACCCAAGCTTCATTGAAGCAGTGGTGGAATTGCACCAAAGCGGCGAAATCCCCACTAACAGCTATGCGTTAGACCTTGACGCTATGGCTGCTAACACCCAAACGCTCATGCATCATGTAAAAGCTTATGACCTAACCGTGTATGCGATGACCAAACAACTTGGCAGAGCCCCAGCAGCATTAGATGTAATAACCAACGCTGGGGTAAACGGTTACGTAGCCGTAGATATGGCTTGCGCGCGCCCTATTGTTGCTAACGGACACAACCTCGGCCACTTAGGCCATCTAGTACAAGTACCCGCAGCCGAAACGCCAGAGGCAATAGAGTTCAAACCTGACTACTGGACGGTATTCTCCCCCAACAAAGCAAACGAGGTTGCGACTGCTGCCAAACAACTAGGACGAACACAAGATTTGCTGGTACGCGTGTTTGCCGCAGGCGATGAGTTTTACAACGGGCATGAAGGTGGGATACATCTTGATGATCTAGCTGCCATGATCCGTCATATTCAGCACCTAGATGGAGTGCGGTTTGCTGGCCTCACCACTTTTCCTGCGCTGCTCTACGATGCTATGAACGGAGTCGCCCGAATAACTGCCAACATGAAAACTCTGGCTCAAGCAACAGACATCGCAGTCAAACAAGTGAGTGGCGACCAAAAGCTGCAAATTAATGCCCCAGGCACTACATCGGCAACAGTACTACCTCAACTTAGCGAGGCTGGGGCCACACAAATAGAACCCGGACATGGGCTTACCGGAACTACTCCTTTACATGCAACACAAGACCTGCCCGAACAACCATGCGTGTGCTATGTAAGCGAAGTTGCGCACATTCACCAAGGTATACCATTTTGTTTTGGTGGCGGACTATACATCGACCCAGTGTTTGGCGATTACCAGCCCACTGCCATTGTTGCCCACGACCCTGCCGAGATAACCACCGATCCTGTCGCTGTCGACATGCCCAACCCTGCGGCCATCGACTACTACGCTAAGCTGCATCCTGAATCGCAACGTACCATTGCTGAGGGTGCCACGGTCGTCTTCGGTTTTCGCATTCAAGCATTTGTCACAAGAGCATTTGTTGTTGGTATTAGCGGTGTGCGCTCTGGAAACGCCGCAGTAACCGCTATCACAGATGTGTTTGGCAATGCTTTTGACTGGCAAGGTAGGCGGTGAGTGGCACCACAACCTTATGAACCGCAGCTTTATGAGTAGCACCGCAGCTTTGATGGCTTCTGGCATCTCTAAGTCCTTTAAAGCCGTGCAAGCCTTAGATGATGTTTCCATTGAGTTGCATCACGGGCAAGTTACTGCCTTGTTGGGCGACAACGGCGCTGGCAAATCCACCTTCGTGAAATGCATTGCAGGGCTATACCAACCCGATTCTGGCAACATTTATATCAAAGGTACAGAGCATCGCATTAGCTCAACTCGCCACGCACGGGAACTAGGAATTGAAACCGTCCACCAAACCTTGTCGGTGATCGACCCATTGGATGTAGCCGAAAACCTCTTCTTAAACCGTGAATACACCCGTGGTGGCTGGCTAGGAGCCCAACTTGGTTGGCTAAACAAACGCCGCATGCGCGAAGAGTGCGCCGCCACGCTGTCACGGCTAAACATCCGCATACCCTCACTGCGACGTTCGGTTGGTTCATTATCAGGTGGGCAACGCCAAGCAGTAGCCATTGGACGCGCTGTGGCTTGGGGTCAAGAAATCGTATTGCTAGATGAGCCAACTGCTGCTTTAGGAGTGGAACAAACCCAAAGAGTGCTGGAACTCATCACTAACCTTCGTGAACAAGGTTTGGCGGTGCTGCTTATCACACACAACATGGAGCAAGTGTTGTCGGTTTGCGATCAGGCAGTGGTGCTTTATCGAGGCAAAAAGTGCGCTGAAGTGAAGGTGTCCGATGTGACAATAGACGATTTGGTGGCTTACATCACTGGAGCCCGTAGCATGAGCTGAGCGCCCAATGGCGAGCAGCCTCAAATAACCGGGGTAACAATAGTTATAGAGGCGTTCGTGGTGGTTTAGGTTCATGGTGCAAGTACATGATGTTTAGGCACGGTAATCCGTTAAGGTAGCAACTAATGAACACAGGCGAGGCTGGGCCAATCACAGACGCTGGTTGGCTGGCTAAATCCATCGCGCTAATCAAGCAGTCAGTGAAATGCTGGCGCTCGGGTGAAGGCGGCACCGGTGCTGCTGAAATAGCTTTCTGGTCGGCTGTGTCGTTGTTTCCGGCTGCAGTGGCTGCGGCTTCTATTGCCTCAACTATTGGGTCGGTGTCAGAACAAATCGCCGACCGTTTCAACGAATGGCTAGCCGAAGCTGGCCAAACAGCGCTAAGCGATGTAGATAGCAGCATTGGTGAGGAGTTTGCCGAGGTTGTCTCGGCTCCCCCGGCGGCCACATCTATAGCTGCTGTGGTTGCGGTTTGGGGTACGATGAGGGCCGGAGCGGCCGCGTGTCGGGCGGTGCGCCGCGTGCGCGGTGCAGAGCGCCGGTCTTGGATACTGGAACGGTTCGCCGGGTTTTGGCTGTTAATGGGTATCCTCCCGTTGGCAGCTGGCCCAGCTGCTATAGCTGTATGGATAGATGCGCGACTAGCACCGCTAGTGGGCTTTGTGTCGGTAATAGCTATTTTCTCTTTAGTGCAAGCAATAGCTTGCCCACTGCTGCATTGGCGCCACCATCTAATTGGGGGACTGGTATCGGCCGTCTGGTTCTCTGTTGTATCAGCCGTAGCCGCTGTAGCTGTGAACTGGACACTAGGGAGCACTGCGGTAACAGTAGCTACCGCTGGTACCTTGGCCGTGCTTAGCTGGTTATGGGCGGCTGCTTGCGGTGTAACTGCCGGCGCAGCCGTGGCTGGTGCTTTGGATCAAAAAAATGTCAGAAGCGCTACCTAGCCGATTCCAGGCAATGCAACATTGTCCCACACTGATTTGGCAACTATCACATAATTCGAAACAATTTGTACTAATGTGAACCCCATAAACATAGCACACTCTGGAGTTCTACCTACCTACTATCCACCTACAACCAACCGCCAGTTGTTGAAGTTGCATGTCAGAATTTCTAACACCCACAAGTGTTCCACTCTTCGGATTAGAGAAACACAAAATCTCAGCTGAAGTATCAGCAACTTTAACTAAACAATCTTGGTTCAACTCAATACTTAAGCGGCTCTCAGAGTTACTTTCTCTAGGTGAAAACTGGAATGGTTATGGAGAAAAACCTATACAAGAGAATGCGGTCAAGAAAGCTATTGCTGTTTTAGATACTGTCTGTCAAGAAGGCCCAGTACCCGAAGTCGTTCCAACACCCGACGGAGGCGTGCAACTAGAAAAGGTGGGGTCGCAGGCTATAACCCAGAACATAGCACCTGCGTTATCTGCTAACTGTGCTGCACGCCCTGGCGGAGTATCTGTGGGTTGTATAACCACATTCCCGCCTAACGCCAAACATTGTGCGGCCGTGGCATCACAGTCTTCTACCGCGAAATACACTGCCCAGTGAGAGGGTATGGCTGGTGCAGGTAGCGGACTGGCGCTAGCTATCATCGCACCACCCAACGCTATGCCTGTTGAATTTTCCATGTCAATGGGCAACTGTGTCCAGCCCAACAACTCAGAGTAAAAACCTAGGGCTTTGTCAACATCTGCGGATATGAGTTGGTTCCAAGACAATGTGCCATGTTCACCCTTAATAGCGGCACCAGTTTGGCTAAGCGCCTCCCATAGCAATACAACAGCACCGCAAGGATCTGCAACCACCGCCATCCGCCCGGCATCTGCAAGCTCCATCACTGGCCCCATAGGAGTTCCCCCTGCTGGTGCAACTTTAGCTAAGGCTGCTTCCACATTATCTACAGTTATGTAGGTCTCCCACAGGTTAGGAATGCCCATCTCACGCATCTGCTGAGGCTTCTCCATAAGCCCCAACACTGGCTTGTCCCCCTTAAGCCCTACGGTGTAAACCACCTGATCGTCTTGGTGTTCATCACGAAACTCCAAGCTAAATAATTCGGAATAGAAAGCCTTGGCCTTGTGAGGCTCATCAGTGCATAAATCAACCCAGCTAAAGTCCCCATGTTTATAGCTAGTCACTTCCGGCATGGCCGTGCTCCTATCGGTCTGATCTGCTTTGCCTAAAAAGCCTACCGTTTCAGATAAAAGGGCTTGCAGCAGCGTATCAAGGCTGCTGTTAATAAGATAATAGTTGACTGTTTTATTGCCGGTGGCCCTATTTAGCACAATACATTTAGAGCAAATTGCTAACCCTACAGTGACCCCCAGGGGTTGACGACTTCCAAATCCAGACCAGAAAAATCATTTATGTTCCTGGTAACGACCGTCAATTGTCTGGACTTAGCTGTTCCTGCTATCAGAGCGTCCCCTAATTCTAAAACGCGACCCAAACGTTGAGCATGCGCCCGAAAACGCGCCGCCCATTCGGCTCCCAGATGATCCAGTGGCACAATGCGACCTTGATATGCTATCAAGAATTCCCGCAATAGTTCCTGCAAGTCACTGCGACGCTGGCCCGTTGGAAGAAGTTGCAGACCATACTCCAACTCATGGACAACAACAGAAGGAATCCAAAACTCATGTTGATCATCTGATAAGAAATCAATAACCTGCCGTTTCAGTGTATCTTTAGTCAATTCAGAAATCACATTTGTGTCGAGAAGAAACTCCCTCACGCCCTTTCCACATCAAAAAAAAGGAATCGGCCGGTGGGACTTCCTGTCTGGCAAAGTAAGGCTGATACCCTGCGGCATATTCTCAACAAGCCAGCGGCCCATATGCAAGCGCTGTGGGACCCGCTCCTGCCAAAGGTGCTCAGGCACCACAATAAACGACTTCCTCACCCCAATACGTTGCGGCCCTTCATCTTCTGCTAGGCGCAATACCTCCGATAATCGCGCTTTCGCCTCAGCCACAGTCCAAACATCCTGCAACTTAGCAGCAGCCATTAGCCACCTCCTTGTTAATATAGTTCTTATTAGACTATATAAAATGCAACTTCGCAACTACCACTAACACCGGGCAACACTAGGCAACACTAGGCAGAAACCCCTGGCACAGCCTCTGTTGTAGTGATCAGCTGTGCAAAGCGCTTGTAAAACACGAACTCTTAATAACTCTGTCATGTCACAGTAGCTATCCCAGGCAATGTGCTTTGTAGGACGGTGACGTCAGGATCCTCGTTTGCTTTCCGAGGACGGTTAGCCCGAATGTCGACCCACAAATCGCGCAACTCTTGTGCGCCATAGTATGTACGGCCACGGCCTGACCCTCTCGGTTCGAAAATCCTGGCATCAACTATTACTTTCAAGTCTCGACTTGCAGTTAAGTCAGAGATTGGCTCACCGTTAGCTATTGAAACGAGATGAATATATATCGACCGTGTTAAACGACGGCCACGGGCAGCATCAGCCAACGCACCGATACACCGGCTAGGTAAGCTGTGTCGATCTATCAGCTGAGAGATGCCGTCATAAAGTTGCTCGGTTTCATGAATGCGCCTCTGTAGCGTCCATGCCTGCTGATAATGAGCCTTAAGCATAAAGCGGATCCAAGGCCGGGCCGAGTTCTCTGGGTGCCACCTGCCTTGGCCGACTTCCGACAAAACTGCGTAGTATTCAGCAGCATTACGCCCCAAATACTCCTCTACCGAAGAGAAGATAGGTGACACAATACCCTCACCCGCAAGTACCAACGTTTGCAAAGCTCTAGCCATACGGCCATTGCCGTCACGAAATGGGTGGATCATGGCAAGGTTGAGATGAGCCAGCGCAGCCCGGAACATAACCGGCATAGGCTCCTCGTTATTTACAAACTCAATTAATTGAGCCATAAGTGGCTCAACGAGAGTTACATCTGGCGCATCACATACATGCTCCCCAGTCTCATCGGCCACCCACACTGGCCCCAGCCTGTAAAGACCTGGACGAACCTGAAGATCGTGCTTTGTCATCATAAAGTGGAGAGATTTCAAAAGGGATTCGTCAACTCGTGCCTCAGCTTCAGCAAGTTGCAGGACATATGTCATGGCATCGCGATAGCCAACGAGCGCCAATCTGGTCTCCTCGCTGACATCAGCTGGCTCTTCACCTTCAATAACGTTAAGCACATCATCTAAGGAAGCTCGATATCCTTCAATCCAATTGGAGCCACGAACAGCGCGCGCCAAACTCATCCTCCGTAAATGGCCCGCCCATCTTCGGGGTTTGTGTCTTACATAGCGGGAGAGTTCGCTTCGCAGACGTTCAATCTCTGCTATAACAAACAAATCTGCATCGTCAGGCTTAGGGGAAGAAAAAATATACTCTGACATAAAGATATGATCAATATATCAAATTAGGATATGAACAAAATATCAACACAGCATGCATACAACATGCACAAGCATGCTGCCCATGTGCTAGTACTATAAAGTCCACTAAACACAAGCTTCTCGGTTGCCACAACAAGAAGCTTGCACACGCTAGAGTGTGCTCAAACCTTTGGCGGGCGGGTGTGGTGGGAAAACTAGGCGAACACGCCTGTAGGAGGCACTAAATAAAAATGCCTGGCACAGCCTCAGTTGCAGCAATAAGTTGTGCTGGAGTTATGGGAAAGCAGGAGTCGGGGGTGCCCGCTGCGGCCCACACGGTGTCGTAAGCTAGCAAGTCTTGATCGATCCATGTAGGAAGCCGATTTAGGTGGCCAAAAGGTGGGGTACCCCCGATAACAAAACCGGTGGTGGCTTTCACTGAATCTGGGCTAGCCAAGCTGATCGGCTGGCCGACTAGCTCGCCTAAACGATCGGTGTCCACCCGGTTAACCCCCGACGTCAGAGCCAAGACTAGTTTGGTGGGGGTAGTAAACACCAACGACTTCACGATCTGCGCCAGATCGCAACCCACCGCAGCAGCCGCATCGGCTGCAGTTCGGGTTCCCTCTGGATAGCGCACCGGGTCTACCATTACACCCATCTCATTGGCCGCTGCCAGAAACCGCTCTAAACCATTATCCACAGTTATCTCCTAATATGCCTTTGCCGCGCTGACTGCAACGCAAGCTGCCTAAAATCGGAATCCTTAGAAACGATAAGCAAATCATAAACACGAGCGTATTCCCAGATTGCACGATCTGTTGCTCATCAAGCCCAACTTCGGCAACATGACAGCTGATTGGATAATCAGCTGCTAACAGTCCTACAAGACGGCAAGACAGATTTTGGTCAAAAAGCAGCCTCACGCAAAGGTGGCCAAACGCCGCTCACGCAGCGCAGCGAACTCAATTGTGGCCAAAACATGCTGTTCACTCAATTCCGGAAAATCATCAGCAATCTCTGACGGCGTCATGTCAGCAGCCAGATAATCCAGCACATCGTAAACCGCTATCCGCGTACCAATAAAACAAGGCTTACCACTACGAACACCAGCCTGCATCTCAAAAACCTTGGTAAGTTCCACAAAAAAAGCATAACCGACACCACTCAGTCGCGAACTATAGCCAGAAACCGCTCGGGCTCGCAGACCCCTTTAAGCATCACCTGAAGCTAAAAGAGACTTCCTTCGGCTTCTTGATCGCCTGCGATTGTGCGCCACGGCTTAAACCACTCCCGCCCTGCGGTAAGCGCGCCGATTTGTGCTTGTAATCCATCAGACACAATGAGTGCTTCGTTCTTCACGCAACCCTGCCACAAGCCCTCATACCCTCAATTTGTAGACCACAGCAAAAACGCCCACCCAACTTTTCACCGCAACATCTCATCGCAACAACTCACAACCAGCATCATATCTAAGGTTAGCTCGGTATTGCGACAGTGCGATTTTAGCGTCACACACGCAAGTCACACTCAGAATACTGTCACTGCACTATGAGAACATGTGGCTTGCAGGAGGTAAACAAATGACCGCAGAAGTAGCGATCCTCAATCACGAAGCTGTAGCTATTGCAGCCGACAGTGCTGTCACCGTTGGTACACCTAACCACAAGGTCTACAACACAGCCAACAAAATATTTCCTCTTTCAACCATTGAACCGATTGCAGTAATGGTCTATGGCGCTGGTTCATTTGCATCAATTCCTTGGGAGACCGTAACTAAAAAACACCGTCGCGAGCTTGCTTATACCTCATATGAAACAGTTGAGGAATATGCAGAAGCACTCATCGGCTACTTGCCTTCCTTAGTTCAACACGTATCTCTGCATGAACAGCACGAGCAAATTGCTTGGCGTGCATGGTGGGAGCTAGACATGGTGCGAGAAAAAGTAGAGAGTGCTAAAGCAGCTGCTTCGTCGGCAGGATCACCGCTAACCATTGATCAAATCCATGCTGAGGTGCTCAATCAAATAAATGCCCGAATCAGCTATTTCGAACAAAAAGGTTTCATAGAAGGCATCAGCGCAACAATTGCAGGGCGAGAGATTAGTGCGGCAATCAAGGATTGGCCAGCGTTTGTCGATGAGCATCTCACTGGACTTCCCACAGATTCAAAAATCATACGACGAACACGAATCATGGTCCGAGCCTCGCTAAGAACAGCACATGAGTCGCCATGGAGTAGCGGGGTTGTAGTAACAGGGTTTGGGACCAAGCAACTGTTTCCAGCAATGTCGCACTACGTTGTCGATAAAGTTGTGGGTGGCAAAGTCCGTGCTTGGAAAGTGAACAGTGTCTGCATCGGCGAAGATACGTCAGCGAGCATCTGCCCATTTGCACAAAGGGACATGATAAGAACATTTATGGAAGGTATGCATTCTGACTATCCACAAGTACTAAAGGAATTTGTTGACGAAGCAATAGAACTCTTGATTCAGCACTTCAGTGAACAGGTGAAAGATTCATTGTCAGAAGCGGCGCACTCTGACTTATATAATGAAATGAAGCTTGCTCACACAAACATTACAAACCACTTCGAAAATAGCCTAAGCGATTTTTTACGCACAAAACACTCTGATCCGATCATGTCAATTGTAAGCTTGCTCCCAAAAGAGGAGCTTGCAGACATGGCAGAAACTCTTGTAAGTTTAACTTCCTTCAAGCGAAAGGTCACGCCAGAGGCCGAAACGGTTGGAGGCCCCATTGATGTGGCAGTTATCTCAAAAGGTGATGGGCTAGTGTGGATTAAGCGAAAGCACTATTTCTCACCCGAACTAAACCCTCGTTATTTTAGCGGCAAAAACATAAACTCACACTCTGGCATATTAGGGGTACAACCATGACAACTCAAGCTGAAGAAGCGCTGCGAAAGAAGCTAGCGGAGATGCCCCCTAAGAGAACAGGACCCCCTCCTCCTGGCTATGTCGAACCTCTGGACCCTGGAGAGTTCGGACGCCGTGTTGCACGAGAACTCTTTGATGAGTACCTAAAGGAAAGCCAAGAAAGAGAACAGAGCAAAAAAACTGAATCTGATTCTGGGCACTAAAGGTGAACTCCATCGGTGGTCGCAACGGATCGGCGATAATGGTCGGTCTGATGTTTCTGCAACCTACCGATGGAGGGTTTTATTTTGGTATAGCGTTTCGGTGTTAGGAGGATGCGCGTTTTGGTTGAGGTGTTGTCGCGGCACGGGTTAAGCGATGTGAAGATTGTTGAGCGGCTGGTGATGTTTTGGTTAGGGGTTGTGTTTGTGTTTGTGGGTTTGGTGGTGACAGGTTGGGCAGAGGAGGGTGAGGTTTTCTATGTTGGTTGTGCCGCCGTGTTCCCAGGGTTGGATATGGTGGACTTCGCAGCTAGTGGCACGAATACCGCAAGAGGTGCATTGTTTGTCGCGTTTGTATAAGGCTAGTAACTGTGTTTTAGTGTGTGTCCGTCTGCTGCGTCCTAAGTAGAGGGGTTGTTTTTGGTTGTTGAATATTGCTGGCAGGATGTTCGCTTTACATGCTAGACGACGGATTTCGTCTATGCTGATTGGGGTGCCGTCTATGAGGTTTGCTGTTTTTAGTTGACCAACGATGGTGTCGTAATCGGCTGTGAGGATAATAGTGGTTTGCTGCGGTTGCGGTTCTGTGGTTTCGTTGCCGGTTGAGGGTTCAGTGTGTGCAGTGATGAGGTGTACTAGCGCATCCGCGTTGCGTTGCTCAAAACTACGATCATTACCAACACGATAATCTTGTTTGAACATTCGCGTGGTCATAGCGTCTATAGCGGTTTTCACTTTCTCGCCTGAAAGCTGATCAAGCTCAGCATGCAAAACAACCATGTCATTGTCACCATCAAATATTTTCGCGCTGCGACGCTTACGTTGTTGTTCTGTAGGGTTCAAACCTTGTGCTACAAAACGTTTCGTTTCCCACTGTTGCACAGTGTTTTTAAACTCGTCGCAGTCTTGTTGTACACCCAAAGCTAACAAATCTAACTGCTCTTCACTGCTCAACGGGATGCGGCGATGTGAAGCAGCTAACAGCTCCGCGTGGTCTTGGGTGATCCAACCGTCTTTAGCTGCACGCACTACATCGGGCATAGAAGCTAACCCTTTCACAGTGCGAACGTGACGACGTGTTTTATAAGCAGGCAAACCGAACTGTTTACAAACAGACATCACAGCATCATCACCCTCCAACTCGCCAAGCCTAACCAACACAGCGTTCAAATAGCTTTCAGCACGTTGACGCACATCGTTAACTCGCAAAGCCAACTTCACAAGCTCACCAGCATCACAACCAGAAAAATTATCAAAACCAAACCCACTATCAGATAAAGAACTCGTATCAGTGAGCAACTCGTCTAAAACATTTGAATTAGTTTGAGAACTACCATATAAACTCATAAACACAAGTATATCTATACACTACGACAATACCTACCAAAAATACAAGAAAATATAGAAATAAAAGAAATATTATATAACAAATAAGGAGAAAAAACGTTGCGTTCAGAGTGCATATCGCGCGCAAACCGCTCAGGCTGAAGCTGATACCAAAGCGTTACGGCCGAGGCTTGGCAAGCTGGCCGCAAATCCTGGTTTAGCCCGACAGGTGAGCAATCGGCTGGGTGAGCGTTTGCCGCCTCACGCTATTTCAGCGGAGGTAGCCGAGCTGGATTATCAGATTTGCGCTGAAACAATTTACCGGGCCTGCTACGAATGTTTCCAACAGCAGCGGTTTACCACCAAAATGTTGAGCTTTGTTACCCCGTGCCCGACGGCGGCGTAAACCACGGGGACGCAGTTCACAAACTAAACGCTCGGTTTTAGATGATTACCGTCGTACATGTGACCGTCCGTTGTGTGTGCAAGACCGTCAAGAACCTACTCATTAACAAGACGATCTGATTATCGGCAAAAACCATCAAACAGCCATAGCTACTTTAGTGGAACGCACCAGCCGTCAAACCCTTGTAGTCGGCTTAAGTGACAGCTACGACGCTGCTAACACCGCTAAAACCGTCACCCAAACACACCAACCGCAACATCACACCTAACAACCATCAAAGACTCAAATCAACAACAAGCCCAAAACCCCCACAACCCGAACACAACCCAAACCACATACAACCAACTATTTCACTACCACCACTAAAGCTTGCCTACTATCTCCATCTCTTCGAGTCAATATTCGTAGAGGTATATATTTCCTCTCTATCTCTTTATGGAAGCTCTCAGGCAATCTGGCCCAGTCGCGGGCTTCAACTAAGAAAGGGATGTTGGACCCTGTGAACGCTTCTCTCAAGTTAGCGAGCTGGTCTGTGGGGATTTCTTCGAGGCCGGGACCACGCAGCACAAGGTCAAGGTCGCTGGCATCGTGGCTCTGACCGTTGACACGGCTGCCGTAGGCCCATACCTCCGCCTCAGGCACATGCTCTTGCAGCAGAGCTATGATCTCTTCTCTATCACGGGGCTGTAAATGAATCTTGTCAATCATATTGGAGGTCAGCAATCACACTTGCAAGCTCAGTAGCATCGGTTATAAAAGTGGGAACAAGCTTAAGAGTTGCTTCCGCGAAATTCTCACCATAATCGTGAGAGGTGCTGTTTCGGCTATCTCTATATTGAAGCCAACGCCTACAGGCTTCTGATGATACCAGCCCGTGGTTAGCTGCATGGCGAAAACAGTCCTTGAAGTTCAACCGGTCGGCCTCACGATTGGAAGCGAAGTAAGGGCGGAGGCGCTTTTTTAGGAGCTTGCCACTCATCTCAAGGGCCAACTCAAACTGTTTGACACATGCTGCACGAAAAATATCGTGCATAACGGCATCAAGGTCGCGTGTATCTAACTGCGTGTAAGCAGTGTCTAGGGCGCTAATGCACTTCATCAGAAAGTCCGTGTTGCTGCTCATGGGGTGTTCTCGGGATCCTCGGGGCTGAAGCCCAAGGTTACGAGGTTGGCTTCGGTCTAGGCGTCAAGTTTAGCGGCTTCGGCTTGCTGAGAGCGCCACTGGGCGGCCAGGCGGATCGTCTTGAACTCGATGGCCTCCATCGCCTCGTCCACCGTCTCCCCCACATAGCGGCTGGCGGGCATCAGCACTAGGATGCTGCTTCAACCTACCTTTAGCCACCTTTGCCCCACCTCCTTTAAACGCGGGACATATATTAACCACTTAGGTCGCAAAGAAACAAAAAATAATTATAGTGCAGATAAAAAATAAAATCCATTGATAAAGTATCAATATGCTTGATAGACCATAATGGACAATCTGTCGTGACCACCACTGGAGTTCACCGCACTTGTTTCTCGCTTGATAGCGATTTGAGTAAGAACAAATCTAGGATCAGTGTCTTTATACCTGTCCAAACCACTCAAATAATCTTCAGAGATTCTGTGGCCACCTGCAACCATGGCTAATGCCTTGCTCAATACAATAATATCCGCCGTGTTGCTATCTCCTGTTGACCGAAACCTTCTTTCGCTCTCTTCGTATAAAGTAATGCCCTCATTAATTTCACCTCGAACAACTTTTATGAGCCCCAAAGTTGGTAAAGCAAAATCACATTCCGAAAAATCGGGAAGCACTCGTTCTGCCCCATCAAGATCACCAGCTAATGCAAGGGCAAAAGCAACATTGTTGCGAAGAACACTGTTACCGATGCCACATTTTACCCCAGCGAGTCCGATTTGAGCTGCTTTTTGGTAATCCCCCTTGTACAAGGACATCAAGTAAGTGGCAAAAATATGGGCTACAGCGGAAAATGGTTCTGCCTCCACCCTCTGAAGAGCAACTTCTAGACTACGGTCAAAATCAACACGTAGAAATGCAACTTGTTGCTCAACAGCAAGCAACACTGAACGGTTAAAGCGTTTGGTAAGTTCAGCGTAAACAGTTTCCAAAATAGGAAGGTCAGCTATTGTTTGCGCAACTTGAGGAAGTAAGCGAGCGAGCATCTCGCTTGCATAATCACACCGTTTGAGTGCCTTGAAAGCGCTAGCTAAAACCTCTTTTGAAGGGTTTGCTGGAGTCCGAAGTAAGTCTATGTAGAACCTAAGTTCCTGCCTACTAACAGATGAATCGTCTTTAATATCCAAAGATGCGTCAGCACGTTGCAAACGTCTCAATGCACCTTTTAAATCTCCTTCAATATGTAGGACTGCTGCAGCTGCAATCTCTAGTTGAACATCATTGGGGTAATGTGCGGCAAAACGATCAATAGCCAATAATGCTTTGCTAGTTTCACCTTGAGAAAGCAAGAAGAAAGCCAAGTTAAGACTTACGATGCGATCTGCAGGCGCGAGAGCTACAGCAGCAGATGTAGCTCTAATAGCCTTACTTAGAGAACCTGCCAGCGCATACGCGTAGCCAAGATTGCAAAGGGTTGATGGAGAATCAGGAATGTTCCTTAATGCAAAACGCAATTCTCGGATAGCATCGTGGCATCGCCCTAGCTGCACCAATAGCGCCCCTTTGAGCGCTGCTCCCGCTTCGCTCTCATGTTTTTCAAGAAGTTCTAAGGCTCTATCCAAGTACCCTTGTTGTATAGCCAACCTGGCGGCAAGCACAGCAGCAGAACGTTTGGCTCCACTCTTAGCAGATGATGATTCCAATACCCTTCGGAGTCCGTACTCCGCAGCTCTAATCTCTCCTAAGTTCGCAGCGACCTGAGACACGGCTATGCAGGCTGGGGCGTCAAAGATTTCATTCTGCAACACTGTCTGGGCTGCCTCCCACGCGCTACCCCTATTTCCAAAACTCGCTTCGCTGATAGCAAGCCTGGCTAATGCAGTAGGAGAATCAGGAAACTTGCCTGCTAAATCACGTGCTTGCAAAAGATCTCCGTCAATTGGGTGGGAGTTCGAATTAAATAACATTACTTGTTCTGGGGTCTGTGGTAATTGGGCCTCGCTTAGCGGCGCAACAATGTGAGCAGCCATAGGATTCAGCGGAGTAATGAGATTGTCTTCTTTCATGATTATTGTCATATGTTCGCTCTCCTCCTTTTAGGAAACTGTTCGATCTAAAATCTTCAATATGATGTCAACACGGCGAAATATCCACTGCAATCCCCACAAAGGATTATTCGTTTCCGCCCTAAAACGATGCTCACGAAATGCGGGTACTGGGCTACACATCTGACGTACCAAATCCACAACCTGCTGCCGTATTTGTGAAGGCACCTCATCCGCCAACTCCCCCAAGGCTAAGTCGTACCTTTCTCTCATATAGCGTGTCGCAGAATGAAAACTGGCTTCTCTATCTTCTTTTTCCTTAGAAGCTGTAGCTTCTAAGGAAAAACTCCAATCTGGTAAGGTGGCTGCTGTAATTCCAAGACCTGTAGCAATCTCAAACAAAACCGAGCCCAGAAGATAAATATCTGCTCGCCTAAGAGCTGTTGGATCGTCTCTATCTGCTAGATTCCAAGGAAACTCTGATGGTGCGTAACTATGGTCACCTCTACCTGACACTACATCGCGGAAAAGCAACATCTTGGTGTACCAACTAAGTTTACGGCGACACGGCAGCAGTGCATCAAGCGATCCGTCACTCAACTCCAACACATGAAAACTCACAGGCATTGTTGTAGTCGAACCTCCCATATAAATAGGCAAGTCCGCATCTCTAGATTCGATCAGCGATACAATGTTGCGAGCCTTTTTGCCTTCTCCAACAGGGTTGGCAACTGTTGAGTTTGGGGTAGAATGATGTGTATGAAGGTTGTTGGTAAGCGTATGCGTTTGACTGATTGGGGTCGTCAGTTTGGGTTGTCTACGCGTGCTTTTTGGCAGATGTATCGGGATGGTCGTTTGCCTGAGGGGTTGGTGGTTGAGAAGGTGGGGAAGTTGTTGTATGTGAGGGTGCCTGATGATGAGTTGCCTGCTGATCGGGTGGTGTTGTATGCGTGTGTGTCTTCTTCGGATCAGGCTTTTGATTTGGTGTGTCAGTCGGAGCGTTTGCAGGTTTTCGCGCGTAAGCAGGGGTGGTCTGATTTTGAGGTGGTGATGGAGACGGGTTCTGGTTTGAACGGTAAACGCTCGAAGTTGTTGAGGGTGTTGCGTTTGCCGGGGAGGACTCGGATTGTGGTTGAGCATCGGGAGCGTTTGACGGGTTTTGGGTTTGAGTTGTTGGAGGCTTCGTTGGTGGGTCGTGGTGGTGGGGTTGTGGTGATGGATGATGAGGAACTTGAGGATGATCTTGTGAGGGATGTGACTGAGGTGTTGACTTTGTTGTGTGCGCGTTTGTATGGTCGTCGGTCTGCTGCTCGTAGAGCGCAGAGAGCGTTAGCGGCTGCTGGTGAGGGTGTGTCGTGACTCGCTGGCGGTTGGAGGGTCCGTTTGTGGTGCCTGCCCCGTCGGGTGCGACTGTTCGTACAAAGGTTCATGCTTTTGGTGATGATGCCAGCGTGTTGAGGCAGGTCAGCGAGTTTTTGGGTTCGTATTTCCGGCAGGATTTGGCTGCCCGCTGCAAGCTGGGTTTGAAACATGCAGATCGGAATGAACGCAAAAAAGAGTTGACACCGGCGGTGTCGTCGCGTTGGGCGAATCCGATCACTCTTCGTGTGGGTGATCAGTTCGCTTTAGCGGTTCGTAATATGCAAGCTTCGATTGATCGTTATCGGACAGAGATCAACAGGATCGAGAAACGTCTTCGAGTGCCGGTCGGGCAGAAACAAGGTCGTGTGCGAGGGTTCGCGTCTGTAGGTGAACGTTGGCAGAAGCAACGCCGGTTGCAGAGCCTGAAAGCGCGTGAAGCTCAAACATCTGCTGATCTGCAAGCTGGTCGGGTGTCGGTGTGTAAGGGCGGTAAAGAGCTGGCTAACAACCGTCATCATCTACAAGAATGTGGTCTAACGCTTCAGCAATGGCGTGAACAGTGGGATGCTGCTAGAGGGTATTTGACTTGTGACGGGCGCACCGGTGAACCGTACGGCAACGAAATGATTCAGGTGATCCCTACCGCAGCAGACTACAAGAACTGTGTGGTGCAGATCCGGTTACCGAAAGGTTTAGCGCATTTATCGAACACCCCAGACAGGAAAGCACCTTTTTACCGGTTAGAAGAGACCGTTACCTGGAATCATCGAGCGACCGAATGGTTACACCGATGTTTAACTAGTTCAAAGATCTCATACACCTTCTCTTATGATCCTGATAAACAAGCCTGGTATCTGTCGGCTAGCTGGACGTTCCCTAAACCTTCTGAACCCGCTGAGATACCCACCACCGCGAAAACGGTGGGCATCGATTTGAACTCCGATCATCTAGCAGCGTTCATCGTGGATGAGCACGGCAACCCAACCGGTCGCCCTCAAACGTTTGAGCTGTTAGAAGAAGGCACCAGCGAGCAACGGCGAGGCAGGCTACGAGAATCAGTAGACGCGGCACTGAAATGGGCGGTCTCCCAAGGCGCACAAGTGGTCGCTACCGAGAAACTCGATTTCAGTCGCAGTAAAGCTTTGGGCAAACAGATATACCGACGCGGGCAAGCAGGAAAAACCACTCGCCGTAAAGTCGCTGGACTACCCACAGCACAAGTTTTTGAGGCTGTAGCAGCTAACACCAAAAAACATGGGATCACTCACGTAGCAGTCGATCCTGCGTACACCAGCAAATCGGGAACCAGATACTGGAAACCCGCACTCAACAAATCACGCCGACAACAAAGTAGTGGTCATCACGCTGCTGCTGTCGTAATCGGCAGAAGAAGTCAGGGCCACGCGGCCAAGCGAAAGAACCCAGAACCAGCAACGACCAGAGGATCGTCAAGGACAATCTCGGTTCCAGCCCAACCACGAACAACTGACATGCCCCCTACAAACAGAAAAGGACAACAGCGAGCCGCCCCCGGCAACAACCTGTTAGCCAAACCTGGGACTAGACGGGACAGACGCTCAAGGTCGTTCGGAGCGTCGACAATAGAACAACCTTCTATTGTTTAAGGAACGGCTCCCTCTTCTTTGAACTCTAAAACTGCACTAGGGTTTCTAGTAGCGTTCAGAGCGAGCATCTTCACTGCGACCAACATGCCAGTCTGCTGGTCTTTAGCTTTAAACACATGGGAAAAATGGCCATCGCGAATATGTTCTGCGAGCCAATAACGCTCGCTGAGAATCTGCCCAATACAAACATCAGCGAAGCTCGCCATATCTAGCTCGAATCTCAACAAGCAGCTCAGGGTGTTGCAGGAGAATTTCTGCAATGTCAGATGGAATATCGCCAGCAGCCAATGCAACATGTTCACTGTCAAGCGAATAATGGCTTACCGCACGATCTCGCAGTTCAGGTGATGGTTGCCGTTCTCCTGTTTCCACTCGAGAAAGATACGATGCATCTACACCAAGATCTTTAGCAGCGCTCCGTAACGACTGCCCTTTAGACTGTCTAGCACTGCGAAGCATGCTAGCTATTCGTTTCCCCTTCATGCCCAAACGTTACAGCAGTGTTGTCTAAAATGGCAACACTGCTGTAGATTATTCTATGTCCTTACACAACAAAACTGGCGGAAGGTATGGGATTCGAACCCATGGTGACCCGGAGGCCACAACGGCTTTCGAGGCCGCCCCATTCGTCCGCTCTGGCAACCTTCCGTTACACACAGTAGCGGTTATCTGTGTGATCATCACAGCCTTTATTCGCATCTCGTATCCTAAAAGCCGTGTTAGACGACGCTGCGCTAATGGATTTAGCACTCGAACAAGCCCAGCAAGCTCACGAGCTTGGTGAGGTACCTATAGGTGCTGTTGTGGCAATGCATGGCAAGGTTTTAGCTGCCCGCCACAATGAACGGGAGCACCTAAACGACCCCACCGCACACGCTGAGCTGCTAGCGCTGCGAGATGCAGCAGCCGCGCTTAGCACCTCTCACCTAAATGGAGCCGTGTTAGTATCCACGCTAGAACCCTGCGCGATGTGTGCAGGCGCAGCAGTGCTAGCCCGCGTGGCCCGGATTGTTTTTGCTGCTGAAGACCCTAAAGCAGGAGCTTGCGGATCGTTATACAACTTAGGAGCCGACCCGCGACTCAACCACAACTTTGAAGTAATCACAGGCATACACAAAGAAGCTGCCGCCAAGCTACTAAAACAATTTTTTGCCGCCCGCAGATAAAAGATGAAATATCTAGTTTCAACAAATTACTTGGTTAGCTGAAGCCACCAAACCCAACTATGTCCCTGAACCGGTAACTCTCTAAGAAATGCATCGAGTGCAGAGATAAGACGTCGAAGGGTAACTAGACAAAGTCCTCACTTAGTGAGCAAAAAACGCTACTCAGGCTTGGGGCGGCGGCGAGGCCAAAAAAGCCAGACTGCCAACACCACGCCAACAGCAATCACTGCCAGCAGCAAAAGAGTCTCACCTACAACCCCTCCACCATCTGACCCCGAAGCCGCGGATTCGGGTAACCATTGTGGTGCTGCAGCAGCCGGCTCATAAGTAAACGGAAACTCTTCTGTAGTCCAATCACCGTCATCGTCATCTACTAAACCCCAGATCACCTTGTAATCACCAGGCTCGCTCAATGCCTCAAATCGTCCCCGCACCAGATAGCTGTTTAGCTCAACTTCGGTTTGCGCGCGCGTGCCGTCGGGAAACTCTAACACCACCTGATTACCTTCAAACGCTCTAATAGGTTGGCGGAACTGCATCTCAACACGATCAACAACTCCGCCCACAGCTTGTGTAGGTCTTGGCGCAGAGCGCTGCATCTCAGCATGACCCGATGCTTGATCGGCAAACACCGCTAACAGCGAAAAAACCAACGCCAACACAATTGAAATAGCCACCACCGTTGCTACTGCTTTACGAGTACGCGCTCTCACATCTCCACCTTACGCCACCGCTAACTGCCACAAAAACGTATTTGGAACCCACTATATTGACAGCAAACCATTGCACATCTAAAGGGATAAGCCATGTCGCTGCCACTCGGGTTGATAATCATTATCAAGATAATCCTCCTAGGGGCGCTGGGCATAGGATATCGCGCAATCTGGCACGGCGATATCGGAACAATATATGCGATCTTGACCACATTCTTATCTATCAACCTTGTGATCTGCTACTGGGAGATCGCCCTGTTTTGGCGACAAAAACACATCAAATCACGTTTAGAATACTGGCGCAACTGGGAACGTGACACCGGCCAAAAAGCGATACACGGGTTCCTAAAATCCAAGGTTCCAATCAAATCTGCACTCTCCCCAACGGTTTGGGCAGATGTGTGGGCCACATACTCCACCTTGGATGACGGGTACACCAATCCTCGCGCCTACGCGTTCAACATAGATGTCGCCAACGGCCTCTTCACTCCAATTCCTACAATAATCCTATATGTGGCGTATACAACAGAGTTCTTATCGCCGGTCACGCTCGGCATTATCGGCATTATGTTCTTCTGGCAATGGATATACACAACAAGCGTCTACTTATGGACTTTTTTCGTTGCAAAACTACATCGCAACATAGCCAAAACCGATCTTTATATCTGGACTATTGGTACTAATGCCCCGTGGATAGTCATCGCAGGCATCGGCCTGTATGCCTCTATTCGCCTGATTGTAGACGGCGACTTCAGCGTCTTCGGACGCTAAACACAAACGCTGCTAAAAAGTTGGTCGCCGCGCCACAGACAACCAGCACAAACTCGTAAATAACCAATACAAAACAGCCTAACTGTCACCTCTGCGGCCTATTGTGCAGGTTGTGTATTCCACAAACAGCCCACACAGTGCCATCGGCCACGACCCCAGCGGGGTAGCTGGTAAACAAATCGCCGGTCACACCATCAAACGCGTAGCCAACTTCGCTCGCCCGTATCGTGCCATGCTAACCGGGTTCGTAGTAGTGCTTTTACTAGGGGCTCTTTTATCTCTGGTACCCCCGCTGCTATTTCGCCAGATCATAGATGATGCCATCGCCAACGAAAACCGCAGCCAGCTTAACCTGCTAGCAGTCATCATCGTGCTAGCTGCTTTCGGGGAAGCAGCGTTATCGTTCATAGAGCGATACTGGTCGGCGCGTATTGGCGAAGGGCTGATTTACGACCTACGAGTGCAGCTTTACGATCATGTACAGCGCATGCCAATGGCGTTTTTCACTCAAGTGCAAACCGGCTCGCTCATTAGCCGCATGAACAACGATGTAATCGGAGCGCAAAGAGCTTTCACAGGCACGCTTGGATCGGTGGTATCCAACACCATTGTTTTGTCTACCACGTTGGTTGCAATGTTCGTATTGGAATGGCGGCTTACCCTGATGGCTTTAGCTTTACTACCAATTTTCATCTTTCCTGCCAAACGCGTCGGACGCAAACTGCAAGCCCTCACTAGAGAATCAATGGAGCATAATGCCTCTATGAACACAACGATGACAGAGCGGCTCAACGTTTCAGGCGCACTGTTGGTTAAGCTGTTTGGCAGCCACAGCAATGAACGCAACAATTTTGAAACTAAAGCCGGGGCAGTACGTAACATTGGCGTGAAAAGCGCAATGTACGGGCGCACATTCTTTATTGCACTCAGCTTGGTAGGTGCAATCGGTGCTGCCATGTTGTATTGGGTTGGCGGACAGCTAGTTATCTCTGGGGCCATCACAGTAGGCACGCTGGCCGCAATGGGGCTGATGGTGGTAAGGATATATTCCCCGCTTACCAGCCTCACTAACGCCCGCGTGGATGTCATGACCGCTTTGGTGTCGTTTGAACGAGTGTTTGAGGTGCTAGATACCCACAACCCAATCATCGATGCTCCCGGCGCCAAAACGTTGGAAAAACCAAAAGGGCAAATCGAACTCCACGAAGTTACCTTCGCCTACCCACCAAGTGATACACGGCTAACCTCACTGCAAGGCTCAGAAGTTCTAAGCAAATCCGCTACTGCTAGCCCACCAGCTAACATCAATCGCCAGCCAAGGCACGAAAACCGCACCCAAGCAAATGCTGCTAATGCAAATACGCACCGCACCGCTAAGACTGTGCCGGTGCTTAAAGAAGTATCAATAAAAATACGGCCAGGTCAGCTTATTGCACTTGTAGGACCATCGGGTGCGGGTAAAACAACTCTTGCGGCGCTTGTATCTCGTCTTTATGATGTTGATGCGGGAGCTGTGCTAATAGATGGTCACGATGTGCGCCACCTCACCCAAGAATCGCTGCGAGCCGCTGTTGGTGTGGTGCCCCAAGACCCTCACCTGTTTCACGAATCAATTGCTAACAACCTACTTTACGTTCGCCCCGATGCCAGCGCTGACGATATGCAAGCAGCCTGTCGCTCGGCTTGCATTCACGATCTGATCACCTCACTACCAGAGGGCTACAACACCGTTGTGGGCGAACGGGGCTACCGTCTTTCAGGAGGTGAAAAACAACGTTTAGCTATTGCCCGCGTGCTGTTAAAAAACCCAGCTATCGTGATCTTGGATGAGGCCACTAGCCACCTTGACAGCGAAAATGAGGCTCTAGTTCAACAAGCTTTAGCCACAGCATTACAGCAGCGCACCGCTGTGGTTATTGCGCACCGGCTTTCTACTGTGACCAACGCCGATCAAATCTTAGTGTTAAACAAAGGTAAAATTGCCGAGCAAGGCAACCACCAAGATCTTTTAGCAAACGGCGGCTTATACGCTGAGCTTTACCGCACGCTGGTGCATAGCAAACAAAAAACGTCTTTAGCAGACATAAGCTAATGAAGCTGTGCAAGCCATTTTTCTATAGCGATCGCATGAAATAAACACCATATGAAGAGCACCACATACACACAGACCACCCACTCAGCACAGACCTACACTGTGGCAGAATTAGCTGCCCAAATTAAAAAAGTATTAGCTAAAAAGTTCGCAGGCGAGATGTGGGTGCAAGGGGAGGTGAGTAACCTCAGCATTGCCCGCAGTGGACATGCCTACTTTGATATCACAGAGCCAAGCCACGAACCCCGCTCTAACACACAACCCGAAGCCAAAATAGCTGTAGCGCTGTTTAGGGGTAACCGTGACAGGGTAGATCGCACGCTCGCAGAGCACGGCAACATGACATTAAAAGATGGCATGCTAGTGCGTATAGCAGGCAAAGTGGACTTTTGGCCGCAAGGGGGCCGGCTGCAGTTCTACATGTCTAATATCGACCCCAACTTCACCCTCGGTGAGCTTGAAGCAAACCGCACAAAGCTGCTGCAACTACTCCAAGATGAGGGGTTGTTACACAAAAATCAGAGCTTAAAGTTTCCAGTTGCCCCACTAAAGATTGGGTTGGTGACATCTGCTAGTAGCGCAGCGCAACATGACTTCTGCCATGAACTTGAAAACAGCAATATGGCTTGGGAAGTGGTGCTAGCGCATAGTTTGGTGCAAGGTGCTGATGCACCGCTACTAATAGCTGCTGCTATTGCAGCACTTAGCAAAGCTGAAGTGGATTTAATAGCTATAGTGCGAGGCGGAGGGTCGCGTACCGATTTGATGGCATTTGATCATGAGATGGTAGCTCGGGCCATTGCCACAGCACCGGTACCCGTAATAACTGGTATAGGCCATGAGATCGACCACACCATCGCTGATGAGGTAGCTCATACAGCTCAAAAAACCCCAACAGCTTGCGCCGTGTTTTTGGTGGGCGCGGCTCAACAGCATCTGCAACACTCACAAACAGCTTGGGAGAAGATATACGAACACGTCTCTTTGCGATTACAAGCCGCAAATACACAACTTGTTGGTGTTAGCCAAACAACTGTTTACTCAGCTGAAACACGCCTAAGAACAGCTGCTAGACAGCTATTGCGAAACGGGCAGCTTATTCGTTCCCAAGCTGAGAGCCACACCCAGCAAGAAACCCGTAAAGTAGATGGCTGCACGCAAGCATTAGAGTATCGGGCTTATGCAGCTGTTACGAGCGCCAAACACAGACTAAACCAAATGCAGCAATCCACTCACATACGCGGGGTGCGTATCCCTATAGCCGCCGCTAAAGAACTAGAGTATCTGCAAGGGCAAATAGGGTTGTTAGACCCAAAAGCTGTTCTAGCTAGAGGTTGGTCAATCACACGTCACAAAGGCAAAGCAATAACAAACCCTAAAGAACTCAAAACAGGTGATGAGCTAGAAACTACTGTGGCTGCAGGCAAACTTCGCAGTGTCGTGTCGGATACCCGTACAGTGCCTAATCAGCAAAATGTTGCAGATGCCGGAGATACAAGGAGCCGTTGAGATGACTACCACACAAGTGGGCTATGCCGCTGCACTAGAAGAGTTGCAAGAAATCTTAGCAGAGTTAGAGAACGAACAAATCGATATAGATGTTCTAGCTGCCAAAGTGGAACGGGCTGCTGAGCTAATCCAAGTTTGCCGGGGGCGCATTCACACTGCTGAAGTGCGTGTGAAAGAAATCGTAGCCGGTTTGGAAACAAACCATGTCTACCCAGAAAAACCCCACGCGCAAGCAGATAGCGCTGCTAGCACAAAAGCATAAAACCACAGGAGACCTTGTTTTGATTCACAAGCTCACAACAGTCGATGCCTTTGTGGTTTTCGACATAGAAGATGCCCCCGAATCAGTGGGGACAGTACGGTCGGCGCGTAAAATCTTAACTAGCGGGGCGAACGATTTAGCAAGGTCTTTAACGTATACTTTTGCCAGTTTTGAAATGCAGCGGGGTGGAGCCTCTGCTGGCATCAACGCCACAGACGAAACCCGCGCTGATGCAATCGCTAAGTTCAACAGCGAAGTAGCGCCAATGGTGTCTTCGGGCCGTTTCATGGCTGAGCCTGGCACACGAGTATCTCACACAGCACTAGAGCCATTATGGGATGCAGACTCGCGCAGCAACATCGGCGCGCTAGCTGGCCAAGCTGGTAACGCTGGGGTAGTGGCTGCAGCCACTGTAGTTCTTGGAGGTCTAGAAGATCGCAGGGTAATCATTGAAGGCTTTGACAGTGTCGGACAAAAGTTAGCTAAAGCAGTCTTAGAAAAAGGCGCGAAAGTGGTGGCGGTTACCTCCCAAGATAAAGGAGCAGTTGACCAAAACGGTTTTTCTGCCGACTTGTTGAACAGCACCGATGCTGTTCGGTATGAAGCAAGCGGCGGTGCTGCTGCGATGTCTACAGAAGCAGATTTGTTGTTGGTAGGTTCCAAAACTGGAGTTATCAACCACGTTGT
The DNA here is from genome assembly GCA_965221865.1 of Candidatus Poriferisocius sp. GTDB lineage: Bacteria > Actinomycetota > Acidimicrobiia > Acidimicrobiales > Bin134 > Poriferisocius. The sequence continues at coordinate 1,666,105 of OZ244918.1, read as the reverse complement.
TGCCAAGCAGCTAAACGCTAAGGTTGTGGTACCTTACGCTCCCATTCCTATTACTGCTAGGGCTCTGGCGGTTCTAAATCGATCCGGCACAGTAGTGGTGCCCGATTTCATTGCCACCGCTGGACCTTTGTTTGCTTGGTGGCCTAGCGAAACTTCAGGCAATGATACTGAAGACGCTGCGTCAATCCTCGCCAATGCCGCTAGCAAAATAACTGCTGTTACCCAAGAAATTGTTAGCCATCCTGAGGGAATGTTTTTAGCTGCCTGCTACCGTGCTGAAGCTTTTTTATCTACTTGGCAAACAAGCCTGCCCTTTGGCCGTCCTTTAGCTTCCTAACACAGTTGTTGCATTTTTGGGATATAGCGTTGGGCTAGTAGCTAAAATCAACCTCGCTCACACTCACCTTACTCCCGCGCAACTCACTCCCAAAGGCGACGAGCCTTTTGTGCTAGATCGGCGTGTGCTGTAGCTAAATCGCATCCTAAGAGTTGGCCGTCTTGTACAACGCGATTACCACCCACATAAAGATGACGCACACGGCGGTCGGGGCCTAACACTAACCCAGCTAGAGGATCGGCCACATCAGCAATATCATCGCCAGGCCAAACAGCTAAATCAGCTGTCATGCCTGCAGCCACTGTGCCCAGCGTATGTTCCACGCCTAAGCATCTAGCACCACCGCTAGTACCCAAGCGCAGCGCATCGGCAGGCATAACCGCATTAGCTGACCCAGCTCGCAAGCGGCCTGCATAAAGAGATTGACGCAACTCAGGGAACAGCCCACCCACCTCATTAGATGCCACACCATCCACACCCAGCCCTACAGGCACGCCTGCAGCTTCCAAATCAGTTACCCGACAAGTACCCGCTGCTAAACGCGCATTAGATGAGGGGCAATGTGCCACCCCAACCCCGCTAGCTCCCAGCTGAGCTATCTCCAGATCGTTAAACCAAATCCCATGTGCTAACCAAACATCAGCATCCACCCAGCCCCACTCGGCTAGCTGTTCTACCGGGCGGCGCCCAAAGCGCTCTAGGCAATGTTCTTGCTCATCAATGGTTTCGCAAAGGTGGGTGTGCAGGCGTAAGCCATGTTGACGGGCTAGGGCGGCCGATGCTGTCATCAACTCTGAGCTAACCGAAAATGGGCTGCATGGTGCTACAACCACATGCACCATGTTGGCGTCATGATGTTGAGCGATGATCCGCTCTGTGGAGGCCATAATGGAATCCAAATCCTCCACAACATGGTCTGGTGGAAGACCGCCTTGAGATTCCCCTAAATCCATAGAACCGCGGCTGAGATGCAAACGAATCCCCACCGTAGCAGCCGCTTCCACGATGACATCGAAAACAGCATCGTCGCCGTGAGGCACCAGATAGTGGTGGTCTGCGGCCGATGTGCAACCTGTGACTGCTAATTCCCCTAAGCCCACTAGTGCAGCAGCAGCTACGTCGTCCACCGTTAAACGCCCCCAAACCGGGTAAAGCTCTACCAACCAGCCAAACAGATCGCAGCCCACAGCACGACCTCGGGTCATCCACTGATACAGGTGATGGTGGGTGTTGAACAGCCCTGCGGTAATGATGTCACCGTCAACCCGCATCACCTCATCGCCAGCGGCTGGGTTAACATCGCCAACCGCTGTTATGAGCCCATCTGTGATGGCAATGTCACCAGGCCAGCGGGCCCCGCGCAAAACAGTCCTCGGTGAAGGGTCTGTGGCACTATCTGTAACGGGTTCTCTAAGCACAAAGTTGGGATTGTCTGCCACTTGGTCTCCTTATCAAATTGTTGAGCTATATGTGTCGCAGCTATATGTAAAGCTAATTGCTAAAACCAATCCCCCAGCCAAACATCGGCTAGGGTAACGGGCAAAGCGTAGTGGGCACACACTTTGATTGCGCTGAATAGGAGAAAAGCCGGCACAATGACCTATAAGCAACTCGCGGTCTCCAATGACTCAAATTATAGGGCACGAATATCATGAGCGGGACAGAGATGCAAACCTTCGGCACATCTAGCCGTATTGGCCATGACTCGGACAAGTTCTACAGCCGCAAAATGTATAGCAACGGCTCCAACAACGGCAGTGCAGCCACGGTCTATGAAGAAAACTGTTGCCCGCAATCTGCCCTTAACAGTATTTACCACCATTCCAGTGAAGTAATGAATGAATTGCCAGATAACAGCATTCATTTGATGGTGACATCGCCTCCCTACAATGTTGGCAAAGATTACGATGATGATCTAACCGAAGATGAGTACCTTGATTTGCTGTTTGCTGTCTGGCGCGAAGTTTATCGAGTGTTAGCCCCAGGTGGACGCGCCTGCATAAATGTGGCAAATATCGGCCGCAAACCCTATCTTCCCTTGAACGCCATGATCTCCCAGCAGATGCGTGCAATTGGTTACCTAATGCGGGGAGAAATTATTTGGGACAAATCGGCTAGTGCAGGCACATCTTGTGCTTGGGGTAGCTGGCTATCCGCATCTAACCCCGTGCTGCGAGACACACACGAATACATTCTTGTGTTTTCCAAAGGAGATTATTCCCGACCAGCCAAAGGCAGAACATCCACCATCAGCAAAGATGAGTTCTTAGAGTTCACCAAAAGCGTTTGGAAATTCCCAGCCGAATCTGCCAAACGCGTCAACCACCCAGCACCGTTCCCAGTCGAACTACCCCAGCGCCTAATAAAGCTCTACACCTATGCCAACGACGTTATCCTAGATCCCTTCATAGGATCAGGCACAACAGCAGTTGCGGCACTCCGCAACGAACGGCACTATGTGGGCTATGACACATCACAAGAATACGTAGAAATCGCCCAAGCCCGTGTTTCAGCAGAGGCGAACTTGTGAATCCGTGTATTGAAAGCCTTTTTGCCGACAAGGAACGTATGGATCGCTTGACTTACGGATTACCCAGGGCATTCGAGATGGCGGCACTAGAAGTTCCGAAAGGCAATCCCGCTGTTGGCATCCTACGCGAACACATCTTGACTGGATTTTTTATCAATGAATTCGGCGAAGATCGTGTCAAAACCCTAACCGATGGCACCAAGAGGGGTTTTGATGTGTCCGTTTGCGGGCACAATATTTCAATCAAAACAGTGACGGGAAATGGTGAAGTCAAGGTCTTGTGGACTGTTGACCCACTGAAAATCGGCATAGAAATAAGCCGTGACTATAAACCAGAATGCGATATTTTTCTTGCTAATATTCATTGGGGGCAAGAACGCGACAGTATTTTCTACATTCCGTTAGCTGTACAAGCCGATGCCAGAGAACAATTTAAAGACAATTACCTAAAAGCCAAGGTTGGCACAAACCATCGAGGCATTGCTATTTCTAACACTGCAATGAAGTTCATGAAAACAGACAATCGAGTCTTAAAGCACTCTGTCCATTGGACCCAATCAGAAATTAATTACAAACCCCATGACCGTTGGGAAGAATTCTGGAAAAAATTGTTATAAGGTGAACGTCAGCGGCAGGTTGCCGATATGGATCTGATATGTTGCAACCACTACTAGAGTTCGCCTTACTGGATAACCTTCAAAACTGGGTGCCTGTAAATAAAATTGCTGCTTTAATATTTGCGGGCGGGTTGTCGTGTAACAGTCCCGCCAAACCAGCCGTTCCAGTTGCGCTTACGTTAATGCCAGTAGCGCAGCGGGCAGTCTCCCAAGTTTGTTGAACAACAGTCTCAGGAACCACCACCGGATAGCCACCACTTACAAGCATAGCTTCGCTAACCGCTGCCCAGTCATAGGTTTCATCATCTAAAATGCCACTAGCTGCTGATTTAGGAGTAGGTGTCCACGGCCACATAACCGCATCTTTTTGAGTACGAGCCTGAGCAAGGCCGCCTAGCTGGTGGGTGCGCTGCCAAGCCCTATGCAACGGCGCACACCCATCAGCTTGAACCGCAATAAGACTAGCGGTTGCCTGAGCTGCTGCTAGTCCTTGAGCTACGGATGCAGCTAGAGCACCACCACCGACTTGTACATATACCCTGTCTATTCCAGGGGCTTGTTCGGCTAACTCGTAACCCAGGGTGCGTCCCCCGTCGTAGGTGTAGCCGTTGTCTGGGCCTTGGCAGCCAAATGGCACAGCGCCAGCCGCAACAGCTTGGCGAAAACGCGCATAAGACGGGTCGCCAGCATTGCTGTTGCTCCGGGAACACACCTCCACAGTCGCACCTAGTTGGCGCAAATAGCTCACCGTGGCGAAATTAGCTTCTTCGGGCACGAACACCCGAAGCGGCCAACGTTCGCTAGCAGCAACAATCGCAGCAGCTACCGCTGCGTTACCACAAGAAGCAATAGCTAACGGTGGTCTCTCAACCTGCCCACTAGCCCTATATTTAACGCCACTACCGCTCCAGCGTTTTTCACGTACCAGCAGATGCAGCATTAAACCAAACAGGTGACGGGCTTTGTGTGAGCCCGAAACATTGCTGGTTTCATCTTTCACGATTACCTGACGGCCTGCAATTTCATACCCACAACAAGGAGTCACTGTAAAACCTTTGCCATCCACTGCAGTCACAGCCTCATCTAGCTGACTAACCCGATCTACAAACCACGCATCGTCATTGGCTTCTTGCCACGATCGCAGCATTTGACGGTAACGCACAAAAGGCTGCTGACTAGACTTATCCACCCACCACTGCGGCACAGGTAGTTGCAAAACATGATCTGCGCTGTCGGAACCTCGCCGCCAACACGCCCAGTCCTCAGGGCTAGCTAAAGCCCCGCAACTACAAGCTAGGACAGTCAATGACGGGCAACTCTGGCATTAAAATCAGCAATAAGCTCATCCCAGACAGGCAGCAACTCTCGCAACGACCGCCAAAAAGCCTGATCTCTGCGAGCATCAAAATGGGCTAAATCAACGCCTTGTTGTTCTACCCAAGTAAAGTAGCCCAAGTTGAACACCCGATCCCTGTCCCGCTCGCTGAGTTGCAATAAATGATCGGTATCTACCTCATCTAGCCAGCGGGCAGCCACCTTAGCAGCATCGTCAGCACTAAAATCACCCGCAAACTCGCTACGCAAGGTTTTAGACAGCTCAGAGTTATACAAAGCTGCACCATCGGTGGCTATGGTCACAATCACATCGTCTGCCCCAAAACCACAAGCAGCAGACATCTTGGCCGAAGCCAACATGTTAGCAATCGAGGAATAGCCTAAATCGTCTAGATGTGCCATCACATGGTCGCCCACACCCAAATCGGCTAACCACCTGCGCCCCTCGGTAGCAGAGAACATCACACCTAGCTCATCGGTGGCGCAGTCCGACACTGCAATCACCATATCGGTGTTGGTCACATTATGAATCAACGGCACATGCTTATCGCCAATGCCTTGAATGTTGTGCTCGCCATAGCCATTATACAAAAGCGTTGGACACTCTAAGGCTTCTACCACACCAATAATCGACCCATGACGCTCCTTCAAAGGGTCACCCGCCCCAAGGGTGCCTGCTGACCCTGAAGCCGAAACATAGCCTGCTAATCGTGCTTGAGGATGCTTAGCTGCATAATGTTCTAGCACTCGTTCTATAGCAGAAGCAGTGGCGGTGACGTGGCCGAGGTGATTACCGTACTCACAAAACTGATTCAAGATCACGTTTGTTTCATCAGCAGCTAAGGCGTTGCAGGTGTCATAGATTTCTTTTACGTTGCTTTCAGATCCCGGTGTGCGGATCACATCTTTGGGATCAGAAGTCCAGCGTTCTAGCCATTCAAATCGTTCAGCCGACATCCCTTCGGGCAGCACCGCCACCCCGCGACAGCCCATAATCTTAGAGATAGCCACACCGCCACGAGCGTAATTGCCGGTAGAAGGCCATATGGCACGGTTACGGGTGGGGTCGAACTGTCCGGTGACTAATCGGGGCGCTAAACACGCATAAGCAGCCAACACTTTGTGAGCATTGATCATTGGAAAACGGTTTCCCAGCAACATCAAGATGGGAGATGCAACTCCTGATAACACAGGTGGAATCACCACATACCCAGGCACATCTGTGCGGCCCTGTCGTGAAGCATCGTTAAACCAGTTCACCCGGCACAAGTTGGCTGGGTGGGCAGCATCAGGGTCAATCCCTGCTAGTTCACCAAGCGGCGCAGGCGGGTTAGCTAGCTCCGCAAAGGTTGGTAGCCGCAAGCCCACCTCGCTACATCGTTGTACGGCTCGATCTCTAGTTGCAGCATCCACTACATCTGCTTCTAAACCAAACCCCTCTGGGATGTTAGACAAAAAGCTCATCTGCTTAACCTCTCCAGAGCCAATAATGACGGCATCATAATGCCCAAACTGCAAAACCGGCAGCGGCGGGAAATAAAATTATTGGAAACAAGATTTTCATATACCTATCAAACCCTCTATGTCTGCTAACTCAACGCTTTAGACTAGTCTAAAGGTGCTCAACTATGAGCCAATTCCAGGAGGGAACCATGTCCAAAAAGATTTTCCCAAAGCTGCTAGCAGTTTTAGCAGTCTTTGCTTTGCTTACCACAAGCTGTGGCAACGATGACGACGATTCGAGTTCTGCCACTACAGCCGCAGAATCCACCGCAACTGCTATGGCGGACTCAACGCCTATGGCTGATGACTCCGAAGACATGTCTAACAACATGGACAGCAGCGATGTGAATGCTGCTTTCGTATATGTAGGCCCGGTAGGTGATGCCGGGTGGACTTGGGCGCACAACGAAGGGCGCCGTTATGCCGAGACAGCCACTGGCGCAACAACCCCATTTGTGGAAGATGTGCCTGAAGATGGCCCCGATTTTAGGAATTTCGTGGTGGACTTAATCGAAAGAGAACAAGCTGATGTTGTGTTCGCCACTTCTTTCGGGTACATGGATGCCATGGAAGAGTTAGCTGGCGAGTACCCCGATGTGGTTTTTGAACACGCCAGCGGTTACAAGATGAACGACACCAACTTTGGGAACTACTTCGGACGCATGTATCAGCCCCGCTACTTGTCGGGTATGGCAGCAGGTGCTCTTACTGAAGCCAACCACATCGGCTATGTGGCAGCATTTCCGATTCCTGAGGTGCTGCGTGGCATCAACGCCTTCACCTTAGGGGCCCAGCGGGTGAATCCTGATGTGGAAGTTCATGTCACATGGACATTCACTTGGTTCGACCCCGCAGTTGAAGGTGACAGCGCTGAAGCCCTCTTAGAGTCTGGTGCTGATGTGATTGCTATGCACCAAGATTCCACCGCACCTGGTCTAGCCGCTGAAAATGCGGGTGCCCGCTGGGTGTCCTACAACTCCGATATGAGCGCTTTTGCGCCTGATGCCTTCATCACAGCCCCTGTTTGGAACTGGGGCCCATACTATGAGCGGATTATCAACGCTGTAGCTGATGGCAGCTACACCCCGGGTGCTTACTGGGGTGGCATGGCTGACGGCATCGTAGATTTAGCTCCGCTAGCTGATGATGTGCCTGCTGATGTTGTGGCAGAAATCCAGCAAGTACGCCAAGAAATTGAATCTGGTACTTGGGATGTGTTCACCGGTGAGATTAGAGACCAAGCTGGCAACGTGGTTGTAGCCGCAGGCGAGACTATGGACGACGGTGCAATGTTGGGCATGGAATTTTTGGTTGAAGGTGTTGTCGGGAGCGCAACTGGTTGATAACAGTCGGGTCTGGCTTGTCTACATATGAGTACAAACGAGGCCGATCACGCGGTCTGGCTCCGGGGGATTGAAAAACAATTCCCCGGAGTGATCGCTTGTGCTGGCGCCGAGCTGAAGGTTCGCCCTGGCACCATTCACGCCCTTTTAGGTGAGAACGGCGCTGGCAAAACCACCTTAGTGAACGTGCTAGCGGGCGTTTACCGGCCCGATGGTGGCGAAATATGGGTAAACGGTCAGCGCCAAACATTTCATTCGCCATCTGATGCCATCGCTGCAGGCATTGGGATGGTATACCAAGAGTTTCGCCTCGTACCCTCTTTGACGGTAGCAGAAAACATTATTTTGGGCGCAGCACCTCGGCTACTGCGATCTGCACAGGTTGAAGAACGAGTTGCTGAGCTGTCTAACACATTTGGGCTAGCAGCCGACCCTCAACGGCCGATTTGGCAGCTGTCCATGGGAGAGCGCCAAAGAGTTGAAATACTCAAAGCTCTGTGGCGCAACGCGTCAGTGCTGGTGATGGACGAGCCAACAGCGGTTCTAACCCCTGCTGAAGCAGCCGAGTTAGGTCTCACCCTAAGGGCTATGGCCGAAGAAGGCCGCTCGATTATATATATCAGCCACAAACTAGATCAGGTAGTGGCTTTTTGTGATGAAGCCACAGTATTACGGCGCGGCAAAACTACAGCCACCTTTTTCGATCTTATGAATGTGGATTTAGCAGATTTAGCCGAAAAGATGGTGGGCAAATCCACAACTCACAATATGCAGCGGCCAGAGCCCATAGAAGCCGGCGCTGCGGTACTAGAACTAAACAACATCAGCGCCTGCAATGACCGAGGTTTGCCAGCGCTACACAACATCAACTTCACGATTTACGCCAAGCAGATAGTGGGCATCGTAGGTGTCTCGGGCAATGGTCAAAAAGAACTAGCCGAAGTCATCACAGGGTTGCGTCACCCAACCACAGGCAATGTCATCCTAGGAGATATCGACATCACCGCAGCATCCCCCGCAGCACGCTATGGCTTAGGGTTAGCTTATGTACCTGAAGATCGCCTAGGTGTGGGCTTAGCACCAAAAATGTCAGTGGTGGACAACGCCATCGTACGTTCTTATCGTTCGCAACGAAAAGGATTGTTCTTAGCGGCTTCTAAGTGCCTTGACTTTTGTAAAGGATTAGTAGAACGATTTGGTGTTCGAGTAGGCCGCCTTAGCGATCCAATTGCAGGACTTTCTGGCGGTAACCTGCAGCGACTGTTGTTGGGCAGGGAACTAGCAGGACAACCACAGCTTTTAGTTGCGGCACAACCTTCTAGGGGGTTAGATGTACAAGGTGTGGCCGCCATTCAAGGTCACCTAGTGGAGCAACGTAAAAACGGTGTGGGCGTGATCTTAATTTCCGAAGACTTAGACGAGCTGTTGGCCTTAGCAGATCGTCTCTTTGTAATGTTTGAGGGCCGCATCGTAGGCGAGTACGGCCCTGATGTTACACCACGCACAATCTTAGGCGCAGCCATGGCTGGAATGCCGCCACAATGAGCACAGTAAATAAACCGACCGCAAATAAGCCCGCTGCAGTGGTGGTAACACTGAGATGATCCGACCGATATTGGTAAGGCGGAACAACGTTCTACCTGCTACCCAAGCATTTGGATTTTTGGCGGGCATTGTGGTGGCATTGCTGTTAGGGGCAGTTTTATTGCTGGCATCCGATAACAACCCTATTGAGGTTTATGAACGGATGTTTAGCTCGTCTTTGCAAGGCACCGATTCTTTATCGCGCACCTTAGAACGGGCTACGCCTTTAGCGCTAACTGGTTTAGCAGTAGCAGTAGCCGGGTCGATGGGGCTGTGGAATATTGGTGCTGAAGGGCAAATGATGGCAGGGGCAACCTTAGCAACCGGCATTGCCATGGTGACCGACGATTTATCTGGCCCCCTGCTCATAGCAATAATGCTTGGCAGTGGCGTAGCCGGTGGCATGATCTTGATGCTCGGACCAGCCATAGCTCGCTCTTATTTAGGAGTGAATGAGATCATCACCACCTTGATGCTTGTTTATGTGTCCATCCGGATCGTGGAGTGGCTACAAGTAGACCATTGGAAAGATACAAGCTCTCTAGGGTTCCCCCGCATAGTGGAGGTACCTGCTCAAGCAGCGCTTCCAGAGCTATTTGGGCGTGTCAATATCGGCACGCTCATTGCTTTAGGGTTGCTGATCGTTTTTTCGCTGGCAGTCGCTCGCACCGCGTGGGGATATGAGCTGCGCTTAGCTGGGTCTTCGCCTAACACCGCGCGCTATGCAGGGGTTTCACTGCGCCGCAAAGTACTCACCGCGTTATTGCTATCAGGAGGGATAGCAGGCTTAGCAGGCGCAATACAGCTCACAGGCACCGAAGTGCGTCTCACCCCTGGGCTATCTAACGGGTTTGGGTTTTCAGGCATCATAGTTGCAGCCCTTGCGTTAATGCGCCCATCAGGAGTAGCGGTGGTGGCATTTGTATTTGGTGCAGTTCAGGTAGGTGGCCAAAGCATTCAAACGCTTGGCGTAAGTTCGGCTATCTCCACGATTTTGCAAGCCATGATCTTGTTCGGAGCACTAGCGGCTGTGGTTTTTTTTAACTATCGGATTCGCTGGAGCGACTCGCAATCACAGGTTAAAAGCGATGTCTGAAGCTGCTGTGGTTGGGCTGTTTGTGGCCACTGTTCAATTTGCTACATTAGTTTATTTAGCCGCACTCGGGGAATTGATAGCTGAAAAAGCTGGTGTGCTGAACCTCGGAGTGGAGGGCATGATGGCTATGGGTGCTGTCAGCGGTTTCATGGTGGGCTTAGAAACCGGCAGTGCATGGGCCGCGTTTGTGGTGGCCGCTGCAGTAGGGGCCATGGTAGGTGGATTCCACGCGCTTATTAGCGTGGTGCTTGGCGCAGATCAGGTGGTATCTGGGTTGGCATTAACAATCGGAGGCGTGGGGTTAGCAGCATATGTGGGGCGCAATGTGGGTGGGCGCATCCCTGAGACTCAATTTACAGACATGGGTATTATAGGACTATCTGGAATTCGCTGGTTTGGTGATATATTTTTCAACCAACCTCCAGTGGTTTATTTGGCTGTGATGCTAGGGGTTGTGAGTTGGTTTGTGCTAACCCGAACCCGAGTTGGCCTCGCACTCAGAGCAGTAGGCGAATCAGCGCCAACCACAGATGCAGTAGGCCACTCTGTAATAGGTCTACGCGTAACAGCGGTGATGATTGGTGGGGCGTTTGCAGGTGCCGCCGGATCGTTCTTATCGCTATACATGGCTCCAGGTTGGGTAGAAGGAATGGTGGCGGGGCGAGGCTGGATTGCTGTGGCGTTAGTGATTTTTGGAGCCTGGCAGCCGGGACGTTTAGCGCTTGGCGCTTTGTTGTTTGGGTTCACCTTAGCCCTGCAACCACGTCTGCAATCCTTCGACATCAACTTTTTGGGGCTACAGGTAAACCAAATTTCGCCAGCGCTATTAGGTATGTTGCCGTTCTTGTTGACCATAGCTGTGCTGGTGATAATCAGCTGGCGTTACCGGCATCGACCCTCAGTAGCACCTGCTGCTTTAGGCATTGCCTATCGCCGTGAGGAACGGTAAAGCATTAGTCCCTCACGAGAACTTTAGCCCTACATTTTGGTAAGAGACTCTCAAAGGGGTATAAAGTTCACCTAGTGCTGAAAAAGATCGCTTGATCTAATTCGGCCATAGAGCAAAGGGGAATGCTTATGAAAATCCGTTGGACTACTTTCGCTGCCATAGCATTGGCACTCAGCTTGTTTGCCGTGTCTTGCGGGAACGATGACGACAGCGATAGCGCAGCAGTAGACACTGCTGCCACCGCTGACGTAACAGCTGCACCACAACAAGGAAATGATTCTGAAGGAGATGATTCTGGCAGTTCACCTGAACCAGAACCTGCACCTACAGAAGCTCCAGATCCTGTTGTTCAAGCTGATAATGTAACCGAAGAATTTGAAAGTGGAGTGGTACCTACTGGCAATACTGGTTTGATACCGGGTGCCATCATCTCTACTGAATGCACGGACGGTCGTCCCATAGGTGGCAGTTTTACGTTCGGCAACTTTGCAGACACCAACGGTTGGGATGCCACCACTGTTACAGGCGGAGTTGAGTCGGGTGAGATGCATTTGATGGCAATATACGATTCTTTGTTTTATTGGGATCTCACAAACGCAGAGTTAATACCTGCCATGGCAGAGAGCCTCACAACCGAAGATAACCAAACTTTCATTATGACCTTGCGAGACGATGTCAACTTCTCAGATGGCACTCCGTTTAATGTTGATGCTTTCATTTGGAACGTGGAGCACTATAAAACCGCACCTGGGTCTCGTGTTGCTGATAGGGCTACTCAGATAGCAGAGATGAACAAGATAGACGACTTCACTGTTGAAATTGTTACTAACAGCGTTAGCGCGGTGTTTCCGTTTAGCCTGTCTGGACGTTTAGGCAAGATGATGTCGCCCACTACCTATGAAGCTGGGGTAGATCCTGCTACTGGGCTCAACCCCGAAATCAACATTAACCCGGTCGGCATAGGTGCTGGTCCGTTTTTGTTTGACTCTTGGATTGAAGACGATGCAGCAGTTCTGGTACGTAATCCCGACTACTACCGTGCGCCTTGCCCCTACCTAGACAGCATCATCATCAGACCGGTACTTGACCCTGCACAGCGTTATAACGCGTTTCAAGCTGGAGACTTAGATATTGCCTATTTCAGAGACGCTGTAACTCTTAATGACGAAAAAGAAGCGGGCACCAACATCTCCACATTCATTGACAGCTTAGGTGGCCACTTTTTGCTGAATAACTCTAAAGAGCCCTTCAATGTTCGTGCCTGCCGCCGAGCAGTTGCTTACGCTATTGACTACGACGTGCTAAACGACGTTGTTCATGACGGCCTCAGCACAGTTAACCGCAGCCTTTTTAGACCTGGCTCACCTTGGGCCGATCCTGAGGCTCCACTACCGGGGTACGACCCCGATGCGGCACAAGCTGAGTTGGCTGTCTGCGAAGCAGAACTAGGTGGCCCCTTGGAGTTCCCCATCTTTTGTTATCCCGATCCAGCAAATGAAATTACAGTAGAAACCTTGGTTGCAATGTGGGAGGCAGTTGGCATCACTGCTATGCCTAACTGTGTAGCCGTAGGAGAAATGGTTGCAGCTGCGTTCGCTGGCGAATCAATAGCCAACCCATGGTCTGGAAGCATTGTTGATCCCGATGACCTCTATCCCATTTTTTACGGGGATTCGCCTGCCGATGGAGAATGTGGGCCTGAACGGAGCGCATCCAACTACGGTTTCGTGTGTCACCCCGAAATGGATGAAGCTTTGCAGCTTGGTCGAGAAGGGCTTACCTTTGAAGATCGCTATGAAGGCTATAGTCGGTTCCAGCGCAAATGGGCCGAAGAAGTGCCTGCCATCTTGACCTTCAAAACTGAACGTGGCTACATCTGGACCGACGAAATTGCAGGCATGATGATGACCTTTAACTATGTGCTCATGCCACAATTTACATCAAAAGGCTAAATCACCTAACCAACAGCAAATGTCTATATATGGCTAGCAGGTAAGCGTAATACTTGTCCTGCTAGCCATATAGGCTAAGCGGTTATGACATACTAGGAGTGCCATAACTACCTCACGGGGGGAGGTGAAAAAGCTATGAAAACTATTGGGCGCAGCATCCTGCGAATTATCCCAGTGCTGTTTATCGTAAGCTTTTTTGCTTCCGCTTATGTGGAGTTACTTCCTGGTGATCCTGTTATTAACCTTTTAGGCCAGGAACGTGCGGAAGAACCTGGGGCGCGAGAACTAATTACCAAACAATTACATCTAGACAAAGATGTAATCACCCGCTATGGCCTATGGCTAGGCGAAGTGATCACTGGAGACCTAGGCGAATCTGTAAAAACGCAAGGTCTTCAGGTGTCCGATACCATCCGCCACAGGCTGCCGATAACCTTAGAGTTAGCGATAGTGGCCTTAGGTGTGTCTCTTTTAGTATCTGTGCCGTTAGGCGTGTACTCCGCCTATCGGGCAGGTCGCAGATTGGACAAAACGCTTAACACAGCATCATTTGCGGCTATATCCCTGCCGCAGTTCATGTTGGGCATCTTGTTGGTGTTTGTCTTGTTTAACCAACTTGATTGGTTACCACCTCAGGGTTGGACGAGGCTTACAGAATGGGATTGGTGGGACCACATAAGCCGGTTAATAATGCCAATAACAGCTCTTGCAATAACCGAGATTGCAGTTTTCCAGCGGTTGTTAAGGGCTGACATGTTAGCCACACTTCAAAACGATTTTGTACTTACCGCCCGGGCCAAAGGCATGTCGCCCACTCATGTGCTGTTCCGCCATGCTCTGCGGCCATCATCGTTTTCTTTAATCACTCTGGCAGGAATCAGTGCCGGTCGCCTAATTGGTGGCACCGTCATTATTGAGCAACTCTTTCAGATACCTGGAATAGGTTTGAAGATGATCGATGCTATCGGCAGCAATGATTTAGTGGTTTTACAAGGTCTGGTATTGGTGGTGGCTGTGTTTTATGTGATGTTTAACCTGCTAGTAGAGATTGCTTACGCTTTGTTAGATCCGAGAATTAGACGTGGCTGATACAGCAACCAGCTCAACAGCTACAGTCAGCGGACCGTCTAGCTTTTCCGCCGAGTCAACTGTCAGCGAGTCCGAGCAACGTCATAAGGCGCGTAGCCGACTACAAGGTACTATTCGCAGTGTAGTTGGTATGGCTTTAATACTGCTGCAACTCAACGTTTTCTACGACAGTGCTGCTGGGTTGCAGGTTGTAATAACCCTGTTAGGATTTTTCGGCATAATAACCGGGCTAAGTTATCTTATTACCGGGTTTTTTAGCACCAAAACAGATCCTGGTACATGGCTGTCGGTGGGTTGGCTGTGCATTATTTTATTTTTTGTATTTGCTCAGCTTGCGGGGGTGTATGACAGCTTGGATGCCGATTTTTCTAATCGCGAGCAGCCACCTAAGTTCACCTTTGACGAGCCGTTGGGCACCGATCAGGTTGGGAAAAGTATCTTAGCTCAGTCCATTCGCGGTGCCAGGGTGTCTTTGTTGGTGGGAGTAGGAGCGGTGGGTTTGGGAATGGCAATCGGCTCGATGCTGGGCATGGTGGCCGGATATTTTCGTGGGCCAACTGAGGGTGCTTTCAACATTCTTACCGATGCTGTTTTGGCTTTTCCAGCTTTGATACTGCTCATTGCTGTTGTGGCTATTTTTGGAGGCGATGGAAGCGACTTCAGTGAAGTGTTTAAGATAACTTTGGCATTAGCTGTGCTGAGTGTGCCTACCATTGGGCGCCTAGCTCGTGCTAACACCCTTTCTTTTGCTGCCCGCGAGTTTGTTACCGCGGCTAAAGCAATGGGAGCTAAGAGCAGCCGCATCCTGTTTCGTGAGATTATGCCTAATGTGGCTCTACCGTTAGCCTCTTACGCTTTTATTGTGGTTGCAGTGTTCATTGTGGCTGAAGCCTCTTTAAGCTTTTTAGGTGTAGGCATTAATCCCATAGTAAGCCCTACCTGGGGAAACATGATTAGCGACGGGCGCGATCCTAAATTGCTGCAAGAAGCACCTCACATAGTTTTCGTGCCCGGCGTGTTGATGTTTCTAACAGTGCTGTCTTTAAACCGCATAGGAGAATCGCTAAGGTCATACTGGGACCCCCGCGAAGCCAAACTGTAGCTAAACCCAATCTGTCAGCTGATAGCGGGTAACACACTCACATTATAAGCCATTTAGAATATAAAACAATCATAAAAATTGCTATCACACACAAACCCAGCAGACTTGAAATCCTGCGATCAAGAGTTGGATCGGCGCGACCACGCAAAGCCAGATGCCAGTTGTGGAATACATCGGTGCTATCAATACTCTCAATTAAATCAGCTTCTTGCAAGAGTGGAGCATCAGCTTCGCGACGCTTATCTCTAAGATCAAACACCAAGAACACAAACGCGGCAGCAAGTACCATATTAACAAAATCATTGACAAACCCCGCGAACGGAACCGTATTTCCTACTGGCCGCACAAACAAAGCTAACAGCACAGTAAGGCCAGCAAAAAGCGTCATAACCGCTAATTCCGCGAAGTTACGCCCTTGTTGGCGAAGGTTAGTAAACACGTTAATATCTGCCATAAGTGTGCTAAGCTTACCATATCGATTCTCGTCAGTGTGCTGAGCATCTAGAAGTTGCGGCCTAATCAATTTGTGGATTTTAAGGTATATCTGCGATATACGGGCTGGTCTGGGTTCTATGTCCAGTTCTCGTAGGTGCTTTGCAATCACCCCAGCGCTCTCCAGACAACCTAATTGACCCAATTCGGCAACTTTAGCATGAAGTCGCAATGTCATCTCATCCATACGCATGCGTCGCTCGCTTAACCGACTCTGCCGAAAAGACATAATCAGCACAAAAACCGTGGCGCACACGCCAACAATCCCCCAATACTCAACTACCGATGACTGTACCCAGACTGCTGGCATCCAATCTTCTCGAAACGTCACAATCACTCCACAAATCCAAAGCGACAACACAATCGCCCGATATCCATGCCCACCTGTAGCTCCTAAAGTCCGTTCTTTCGCCCCTTCTGGATCTAAATGCATGATCATATTCACCACAATCACCCCAAGCGCCCCCACTATGAGCAGATCAACTCTTGCTACTTGTAATCTACTAAACAGCCCCAACCATCCAAGCGCAAGCACAGGCACCCCATAAGACAAGCTCGTGATTGCTCCACTTCGATTATGCGACTCGTCGACTGAATTACTTAAATGTAAGGCGGTATCAAATAAAATAATTCCCACAGCCAATACTATCCCAGCAAGCCCAGCTAATAATGCGCTAAATATCCCACCTGATGATAGGCTTCCTCGCAAAATTGAAAATAATAATAAGCATAATCCAATCCCAAATTTAGGTATAATATAAAGAGCAACACTAATTAAAGCTTGATTGTTAATAGATTGTTTTGCCCATGAAATTAGTTCCTGATCACGCAAATTTTGAGGTTTACTACCACTCATTCGCACAACAACAATCAATGCAGTTGCTAAAGAGCTTAGAAAAGCTAAACCAATTCCAAAGTCATAAAAATTAGCAATTTCAATCGTATCTTGTTCACTAATAATAACCAAAAATATTGCTAAAGAACCCAGAATCATAAGTATAATTGTTTCAGTATTATTTCCGAGTTGAGGATTTATATTGTCTTTAGATTGACTACTAAGCAGCAGAACTACAACAAAGATAACCGGCCAAAACTCAAAGATAATAGTAGCGACTGCTGGCTCAATTAAAATTAGGGAATAAGTAAACAATAACCCATCTAATCCGAACAACAAAGCTGCTAATCGGTAACGCCATTTAGTTGCAAGCCATAACTGTAGAACTACTGGTAATCTATTTGCACCGATACCACTACTTATTGAAGCACTGTTTGGATTACGCCAGAGCCGTTTACGCTTACCTTGAAATCTATATCGAGATACACTTGCAAGAATCGGTAGCTGAACAATATACATTAGTGCTACAACTATGGTTGGCCCAGCATCTTCAGATGCATATGAAACCAGCAGCGGTACAGGAGAAACAAACAGCGTCGCACAAAGCATAAGCAGCAGTGCGCGACGCGATTCTAAACTGCTACCCCCCCCCCCCCCCGAAGGGTCTAGATATATCTGTCGAAATGCTCATACTAATACCTTGTTCAGCTTAGCCTAAAGACAAGCTCTGCTGATGATTGGGCAAGCTTGAGTGGTAGTTGCAAGATAGTTGATTGTATATGGTGTATATGGTTTGGGCCGTGTTCGGGTGGTGGAGTTTTCTGGGCATGTTGTTAAGACGATCTTTGATGGTTGCTAGTTGTAGTGTCCATGGAGGTTGTTTACGCGTGATGCGGGTGTGCCGCCGGTGGTGGTGTGGTGTTGGTGGGGGTTGTGATGGTGTGTTCATGTTTGGAGTCGACGTTTACGGTCGGGTTGTCGTTTTGAGTCTGTAGTTGTATAAGAATTCTTCTGTGAGGGTACGGTTGAACAGTTCAGTGTTAGGTGTTGGTTTGAGGTTGGTAGAGTTTGGTGAAGGTATGTGTGATGGCTTGGTGGGCGAGTTGGTCAGCGAATTTTTTGGATTTGAAGTTAGCTCTGTTGTTTGTGAGGATTTCGTCTACAGCCACTCCAATGGAACAGAACCATAGGCGGGGTCGTTCAAAGAACTCACAAAGCGTGATAGCGGTTTCGTTGTCTAATGCCTCTATGTCAGCCAGGCGACTGTGATCTGTTTATTGCTACATGTGAGTAGCTGTAACCCAGGTACTGGGTCGCCGCCGGCAGGGTCCACGTGGTACAGTGCTAGCAATGACCCCCCCCCTAGCTAGTACTAAGATGACACGGCTAACTCCTCAATTTTTTCTGAAGGCCACCACCGTTATAGTGGTGGCCTTCAGTGTTTTAATAGGTACACTTTCTGGGGCATCAGGTTCTGGGTCATCAGGTGGTTATTTAAGCCCTGAATCAACCATAGAATTTTCTACACCACTAGGTGAAATCGATAAATTTAAACATGGTGACTATCTCAAGCAACTGGGGGATGAAATAGGCTTAACTGATGCCGGCTGGCGGATCTTTACTTCTATAAATACCATTGAAATAGTTGATAAGCTTGTGGGATGTGGTAAGTACTCCGGGGGTGGTTGTTATGTGTATAACTTTCTGTGGCTAGATGATTCTCATTATCATATTGGAATAGAAAGTATTGAAATAGAGCATGTCAGTTATCTTAATGACTTGAAATTTACGTTAATGCATGAATTACTGTATGCTATATATTACAGAATTCCCACAGATCAAAGGCTTGCATTGAACTCTGATTTACTGGAAATCTATAAAAAGTATAAAGTGCAAATAGATGATCTATTCTGGGGGTATCATTTTACCAAAGGAGTTCTACCTGATGTTAAAATGTTAAATGAATTACATAGCATGATACCAGCAGTACATGGCATAGAAGTGACTCAGTTACTTTATGATCATTACACAACTTATTTTGATGATAGTGCAATGGGTATTGATGCCAATGATATAATTAATGATCCTTCCCCCTCTAAGGAGCAACAAAACAGTCCTGCAGAGCAGTATAGGTTTAAGGGGTGGCCGATTGAAGAGCTACTGGATCGAGACTATTTAATAGCATCACAAGAAGACTTGCTCAATAATTACAGGTGTATATATAATGTGGACACTCAAATAGTGCCAGGTGGATGTGGTCGTAATAGGTCATCAGATAAGTCTTCACATCCAGGTGCTCGAGATATTGATCGAAATGCTATACCAGAGACTGTGCCACAAGCAGAGATCAATGCTAGAGATCAGCTTATCTCTAACCAAGAGAACCTATTAAATATTTACAGGTGTCGTTTCAATGTAGACACTCAATTAGTACCAAGTGGATGTTCGTAAGCTGCAAAAGCCCCTCAACTCGTACGCGCTACCACACATCCAAACGCTGTGCTATAACAAAAACCTACACCGGTAGGTTGCAGAAACATCAGACCGATCCTAACAGTCGACCCGCCGCAACCATCGGCGGACTTCACCTTATTAATATATTGATTAAATAATACATTGATGGGTTCTAATCAAAGTAAAAGTTTTATTATGCTTTACAGTCAGCCTGACAGTAGTCGGCAAGGAATTGCTCAGCTCATATTTCTTGTCTTAGTAGCATCAGTTTTGTTGACATCAACCGTTACTGCTCAACCAGCACCTGTAGTGACCTTTCAAGACATCGCGGTGCGGGATCGGCTTGTGGCTGATCAGGAGACTTTGCTGAATATGTATCGGTGTGTGTTTCAAGCCGATACAGATGCTGTGCCTGGTGGCTGCAATGGTACTAGCCCTGCACGAGGCGCAACTGTGCCAGGCAGTTTTGAGGGATCGCCCACCATGGCAGATTTGAAAACACGAGATCATCTGATAGCCGCCCAGGAAACTTTGCTCAACACCTACCGCTGTCAATTCAGTGTAGACACCCGACTGGTCCCCGGCGGATGCACCGCCCAACCCCTCAACCCGTCAACACCCGCTATCACACTAGCGCCGACTCCCACGTCAGTGGTTGAGCCGACTCCGATATCCGGGCTTTCTGCTGCTGACATCGCTGCGGCTGAACACGCGATGCTGGTCCTCGTCAACGATCTCAGAGCCTCTGTGGGAGCAGACATGCTGCTCCACCTCCCCAGTTTGGGGGCAGTGGCCCGAGCATGGTCGCAGACGATGTCCCAGACAGGCGATTTCGAGCACAACCCGGACTATTTAGCCCAGTACCCGGGAGGTTGGAGAGCAGCAGGCGAGAACATCTCGTACTCAAGGGGCTATGAGTTCAGCGAGGCAGTGCAAGTGGCGTTCAATGGCCTGGTGGACAGCCCCGGCCATTATCAGAACATGGTCGACCCGGACTTCACCCATCTCGGGGTGGGAATAGCCGTTGGTGAAAACGGGAGCTTTTACCTCACCCAAAACTTCGCTGCCTATTAACCATTAAAGCGCACCCAGGGTGATTCGAGATCATGCAGATGGTGGCGTAGATGTGTGGCAGGGCGGATCTTAAAGTAGAAGTTTGGATATGCCGGTGCTGGGGTGGCGGGGTGATCGAGTTGGAGCTAGCGCCCCACCGGGTGCGCTTGTCTGGGCAGTACCCGTTCATAATGGTGACGGGGCCGCGCCAGGTGGTCAAGACGACGCTGTGTCGCAGCAATGTTAGCAGTAGGAGGCCCTCGAGATCGTCGGCGCCGACCGATAGCTGCTGACTGGCTTGGGTCAGACGGTCTGGGTCTTAAAGGGGAGTTGTTGGGTGAGTGCGCTCGGCCAGCCTCTGTCGATTGTCAGAAGAACGTCGGCGCGGTGGACTATTGCTGTGGCGATGACGAAGGCATCGGGCAGTTTCAGCGACCGGTGACTGGCCCGCAGAAGGGCGGCGTGGCGCGCTGTGACAGCATTGGCGTCGAGGATTCCGATAGGTATGGTTGCCAGCGCCGCCTCGAATCGCCTGGCTGCGTCGTCGCTTGCCCGGGCGGGGTAGACGAGGCACTCGGCAAATGCCATCACCGGGATCATCAGGCGTTGCGCTGCTGCGACTGCTTCCGACAGTGCCCGTGTTGCTGAGGGGTGGTGTGGGTTGGCCCGGTCAAGGTGGCCGATGACGATGCCAGCGTCCACGACGACCAAGCCGGATGAGTCAGTGCCACTCATCGCGCAGTTCGTCCACGGCGCGGTCAGGGTAGATGCCGTCAAAGATTCCCTCAGTCTCTGCTAGGGGGTCGCGGACGCGCTCAAACAGAACTCGGCCCGGCCCCAGGGCGCGGCCAGACAGCGAGTCTCCGGCAACGAGACCCGCGGCGGCGAACGCCTCAGCAGGAATGGTCACTTGGTGCTTGGATGTGATGGTAGTTCGTCCCGGCATCCGCTTTCTTACTGATTGCTCCATAAGTAATACTCTACACCCAGAGCGAACACGGCCCAGGTCGAACGGGCGAGCTGCCTCACCAGCATCCTCAGCGCTGATCCAGATAGCGGCGCACTCCCTCTTCAGCGAGAGCCGCAGCAGCGAACGCCTCAGCGGGAAGGGCCGTAGTAAGGTCTGGCGCGGATCACATAGTGCAAATGAAAAAAATTCAAATAGGCACTAGGCTGAAAAACCTATAGCAGACCAGGCCGAGCGACGCCTACGGTGGCTCTGTGCCTCCAGGTTCGCTGCGCTATCCCCGGATTTTCAAGCGTGTGCTGCGTGACGAGCTGATGCGCGACTTCCCCGCCGTTTTGCTTGTGGGGCCGCGGGATGCGGCAAGTCGACCTCGGCGGCCCAGTTAGCTGATGCGACGGTCGACCTCTCCCACCCCGGTATGGCCCGTACCACCCGGGAAGACCCCGACAGTGTGCTCAGCGCCGTCTCCGGCTGCTTGGTGATCTACGAGTGACAGAAGGCACCCGAGATCGTCGGCGCCGTCAAGCGAGCGGTCGATGCCGGCGTCGGCGCCGACCGATACCTGCTGACAGGCGCGGTGAGAGCGGCCCGCCAGACCTCCACATGGCCTGGAACAGGCCGGCTGATCCGCATGCGCATGTGGGGCCTGACCCAGGGTCAGCTTGCCGGTGACAACTCTTACAATCCCATTGAAGCGCTGTTTTCTACAGCACCCGCCGATCGGCCGCAGCGACCTCAGCCGCAGCGAAGACTTGGAGCGCATTGTGGCTAGCCGCTTTCCCGAGGCACTGAGTCTGCCGGGCCAGAGCCGGTCGCGCTGGAGTTCACTTATTTACACTTATTTACATAATTTTATTTGCTTATTTGATTATCTATCATATTTTCTAATAAATTAGTCAAATTATTATATAATTTACAGTGTTATTGTCACTAGGAGCTGTTATAGTTATCTGCATGGAGTTCACACCTCTAAGCAGCCAAAACAACCAGTCCGATAGTTCGGAAGTTTGCAGCGCTGGCCCGCTGGTGTGCTTGGTGGCTGCAAACGTGCCTGCGCTGTCGGAAGGTGAGTTGCGCCAGGAGTTAGGAGCTGTAAGCCGGGCAGAGTCGAAGCTGGCAGGGTATAAAACTTGTTTGCTAGCAGAATTATCACACCGCTGCGATTCTTCTGCTGCGAAGCGGGCAGCACGCGAAGTGCTACGATCGTCTCCGTCTGTAGCTCATCATCAGGTAAAAGATGCTGAGCGCCTTGCTGAGTTGGGTACAACATCAGAAGCTTTAGTAAAAGGAGAGATTCCTACGGATCATGCTCGCTTGATTGCTCGTGCTTCATCAGAAGGGGCTATTGATGAAGTTGAGCTTGTGGAAGCCGCCAAAACTCAGACTTATGATGAGTTAGCCCGAACAGTCAAGCGTCAACAACATGAGCTATCTGGTGATGACGGGCAAGCCATCCACGAAAGGCGCAAACAGAAACGATCCGCTCGTGTGTTCCAAAACATCGATACAGGCATGTATGTGCTTAACGCTGAGTTGGACCCTGTCACCGGCAGCCACATCGCCGGAGCACTGGCAAATAAAGAACGTGAGTTGTGGCGCAATGAAGATCCAAAAGCGAGACGTACCCACCAGCAACGTGTCGCAGATGCCCTGGCAGAACTCATCTTGCACCCCGAAAAAGGCAAGGCTACAGGTATTGCACTGGTGCTAGTAGCAGACTATGACGCTACCAACAAACATTTGATGAATGCTCGCCTCTCAGACGGTATGCCGCTTCCTGCTAAGGAGCTAGTGAAGCTAGCTGTGCAAGCTGATATTTTCCCGGCTGTGTTCAATGCTCAAACCCAAGACTTATGGTTAGGTCGTCGGCGCCGATGCGCTTCAGATGCCCAGAGAATCGCCCTAATGGTACGCGACAAAGCCTGTGTAGGTTGCGGCGCCGATGCTAATCGCAGCTTCGCCCATCACATACAACACTGGCAAAACGGTGGCAGCACCGATTACCCCAACCTAGTAACCGTATGCAACACATGCCACCATGACATCCATGAAAAACACCACCAAGTACAACAAAACCCACAAACCAAAAAATACTGCGTAACACCACCACCCGAACCATTTCCCGATACTAGAACCACCACATGGCAAACCCAACAAACCAACCTCATACTGCAAACCTAAACAAGTCCCACCGCAGAACTCCCGATCAAAATTACTTCATGACTTACACAGAACTCCTCCTAATCACTCCTCCTATAGAGTATGTCTCCACAATAATGTCTCCACAATAATGTCTCTATAATAATGTCTCTACAATAATAGAGTATGTTTCCACAAAAGGGGGGGGGGAGGAGGAAGCACATTAGCTTGCTTAGCTTGCTGAATCAGTAGCTGAATCAGTAGCTGAATCAGTAGCTGTGAGGGACTTTAGGCGGGAGCTGAACTTGGCAATATTAGCTAACTTGATGTCCTCATAGCCGCGCACTAAATCAGCCGTTTCAGCCACTTCTAGAACCTGCTGCAAATGCTCGGAGCTGCTAGCATTTTGCGCTGCTTTAGCTAAAGCCCTCAAATACTCTTTTGGCAGGCTACGTTCTTGGCGGCGTAAGTTTGTCCACCCAAAAACATCAGCTGGAGTGCCTCGCAAACGCTTTGCTTTAGCCAACAACGCGATTGCTGGTTTCCATCTCCGCACCGGCAAAGAAATCTTGTCTTTACGCCCTAATGCCCGCATAAATGGCGGATGCAGCTGCCATGCTAAACGATCCCCAGGCTGTGCCACTGCTACAGCAGGTTGATGTCCATCGGCATCTAACAACAAGCGGGCAACCTCATATTCATCTTTGTAAGCCAACAGCTTAAACAGTCCTGCTGCTACAGTTTCGGTGAGCTTGCCGACTCTCAAATTAAATCTTTGCTCTAACGTTGCGTACATGTTCACATCTTCTAAGAACTGCTTAGCTAAAGCTAAGTCCTGAAATCTCACTAATTCGGCTGTCAGCAGTTGCAGGTGTTGAACTAGCAACACATTATCGCCAGCAATACCATCAACAAGCGCTAGCAGCTCACCATCTAAAACATCTGCTGGCGTGGATTCGGTTGGAGTGTCGGCCACCGAAGCTGCGCAACGGGCCAGCGCATCTTGTACCACTGTAGGGTTGGCTACCTGCCAGCGACCCCACCTGAAAGCTGCTGTGTTCATTTCAACTGCTACACCGTTAAGGCCAATAGCAGTTTCCATAGCCTCAGGTGACACTGGTAACAGCCCAGATTGCACCGCCATTCCTACTACAAACACGTTGGCACCGGTGCTTTCTCCTACAACTGCCGCTGATATGTCTGCAGCAGCTGCCCAATGCTGCGCATCAGGTCTGGTCTCAGCTTGCACCCTCTCTAAAAGCTCTGCGTCGCTAGGCATTTGAATTTCAGGGTGAGCGGTTTTAGTGCCAGGCGGTACAACGCTTAACGATCCCACCACCGCTGTGCGGGTAGCATCAGCAGGGTTCAACCCTTGCGCAGAGGCAGCTACCAATAAGTCTAGCGCTAACAACAAATCAGCCTGATGGTCGCCTAGTTTGTTGCTGCCAGTGCGTCCGTTGTGCGATATCCGCAGGTCGCTAACAACAGGACCTGCCTTTTGCGATAAGCCGATTTGATCTAAGCCGTACACACTAGATCCATCCAACATAGCAGCGGTGCTTATAAGCTGACCGGTGGTTACCACGCCAGTGCCACCTATACCAGTAATGTGAATGCTCACATCCTGAGACGCTCTTACATCAGGAGACAAAACATCTGGTGCAGGTATGTCTGTAGAAGGAACAGGCAAGCTCGCTGCGAGTTGTTTAGTGGTTCGTTTCGAAAAAAACTTAGAGAGTGCTTGGGTAAATCCAGAACCTGTAGGTCGTGTGATAGACACAAAAGCTGGACAATCACCTTCTAAGCAGGATAGGTCTATGTTGCAACTCTCTTGATCGATGGTGGTTTTGCGCCCAAAGGGGGTTTCAATAGGTTGCACCGACAAGCAGTTGGAAATCTCAGCACAGTGACCGCACCCCTCGCACACACGGTGGTTGATAGCAACCCTTGTGGGCGGCTGACTTATCTGACCACGTTTGCGTTCCCGGCGTAGCTCTGCGGCACATCTTTGATCGTAAATGAGCACCGTAACACCGGTGACCCCGGCCAGCTCGTTTTGCACTGCAGCTAACTCAGAGCGATCTCTAATTGTGATCGAATCAGGCACACCT
The DNA here is from genome assembly GCA_965221865.1 of Candidatus Poriferisocius sp. Lineage (GTDB taxonomy): Bacteria > Actinomycetota > Acidimicrobiia > Acidimicrobiales > Bin134 > Poriferisocius. The sequence continues at coordinate 1,640,617 of OZ244918.1, read as the reverse complement.
AAGCGCCGCGTGCGGGCAGGGTCATCTGAGGTAATAATGATGCGCGCAACTCCCTGAGCTAGCAGTGCGCGGCACACTCTCTCAAGCGAAATACCTCCGGCTGGGTCTTGTCCCCCGGTCATCGCAACAGCACCGTTCCACAGCAACTTGTAGGTGATGTTAATACCAGCCGCAATAGCAGAAGTTATTGCCATTTGCCCAGAGTGAAAAAACGTGCCGTCGCCCATGTTTTGGGTGAAGTGCTTAGAGTCCACAAACGGCGCCATACCAATCCACTGGGTACCCTCATTACCCATACAGGTGATCCCAGCAATAGCGCCGTACCGTTCTTCGTCACCTAGCAAAACCATGGTGTGACAGCCAATGCCAGCACCTACTGCGATGTTAGGGTCGGTTACTGTACTGCGGTTATGGGGACAGCCCGAACAGAAAAAAGGTGTACGGTTAACTGCTAGCGGTATGTGTTGACGTGCTGGCACCGCAGGTTTTAGTTGCTCTCCGAGACGTGCCAGACGATTTCGCAACGGCTCAATCAAATCGTCTGCGTGCAAACCGCCATGGCTTTTAATCAAGCTGCGATCTAGTTCATCAAACTCCCCCACAACCTGGGGTCTATGTGAAGAATTGTAAAGAGCATCTTTTACCCTAGATTCCACGTTGGGCGTTTTTTCTTCGATCACAAATATCTCATCAAGACCGGTAGCAAACTTACGCACCGAAGACACGTTAAACGGAATGGGCATACCCATACGCAACAAGCGAATACCAGCAGCGGCAATAGCTTCATCGCTGGCTAAACCCAAAGCTGCAAGGGCTTCGCGAACTTCCCAATAAGTTAGGCCCGACGTAATAATGCCAATCCAAGCGCTAGCAGAATCCACAACTACCTTGTTGAGGGTGTTAATTTCTGCGTAACTCAGCGCCAAGTCGGTGCGTGTCTCTACAATTTCTTGTTCGATATCTAACGAATAAGGCGTAAGCAACCGAGTATTGGGCACATGATTGTACGGCTCGCCATCTAGCAAAGGGATCTTAGGTGCAAACAAGCCAGGATTCAGGTTGACGCTGGCAGAACCATCGGCCACATCAGCCACAATTTTCATGCCCACCCACAATCCGGTAGCTCTGCTCATAGCGATTGCATGACGACCTAAACGGAGCACATCTTCTGGGTCTCCGGGATACAGCACAGGCACATGTAGATCGGCTAAAACCCCTGCTGTAGAAGAAGGCAGAGTGGATGACTTCGCGTTCGGGTCATCCCCAGCAAACAAAACAACACCACCTTTAGGATGTGCTCCAGTGAACACAGCATGGCGGATAGCATCTGTAGCTCGATCCACACCCGGGGCTTTGCCGTACCAGATGCCAACAACCCCGTCATAACGAGCATCAGGGCGAGCACATGCAAGCTGGCTTCCCATTACTGCGGTAGCGGCAGACTCCTCATTAACTGAAGGACGCAGCACTACTTCATCTTCACCCGACTCTCGCACTGCTGATGCTAAAGCGGAGTCTAAGCCTCCTAAAGGAGAACCTGGATACCCAGCTGCAAATGCAGCGGTGTGCAAACCAACAGCTTTGTCTAAACGCAGCTGTTCTATCGGCAAACGAGCCATGGCCTGAATACCGGTAAGAAAAACCGTTCCCTGATCTTTGGTATAACGATCTGCTAGTCGATAACTGCCGATGAGCTTGGTAACGGTCATTGAGTTCTCAGTCTAGAACCACCCAAGCAATTAGAATAGCCCTAATGCCTCGGTTTGTTGAATGGTTAAGTTGGTTTTAACCCTACTACCGTTGTTACCGATGACACAGCTTAGAGAATTCAAATCAGCTTCTCCAACACAGACCAACATAGACCAGCCACGCATTGAGGCTGCTGTGCGAGAAATTTTAGCTGCCATTGGAGAAGACCCTACCCGAGACGGCCTCTTAGACACACCTGCACGGGTGGCTCGCATGTATGCCGAAATATGTGAGGGGCTGCATCAAAACCCTGCGGCCCACCTTACCCGTAAGTTTGAAGCAGACCATGATGAGATGATCTTAGTGCGAGATATCCCATTGTATTCACTGTGCGAGCATCATCTAATTCCGTTCTTAGGCAAAGCGCATGTGGGTTACATTCCCAACAAGGATGGTTGCATAACCGGACTATCCAAACTAGCCCGTGTGGTAGAAGGCTATGCCCGGATGCCACAAGTGCAAGAACGGCTTACCACTCAAGTAGCAGATGCTCTTGAGACAATCCTCAAACCTCGGGGAGTTATCGTAGTGATCGAAGCTGAGCACCTGTGCATGTCTATGCGCGGGATTCGCAAGCCCGGCTCCAACACGGTTACCTCAGCGGTGCGAGGCTTGTTTCGCTCTGACAGCGCCACTCGTGCTGAGGCCATGCGTTTTATCGACCGATGACCCTCACACAAACCCCTACGCTTACAAAACCTGTTGTTATGGGTATTCTAAACGTGAGCCCCGATTCGTTTTCTGGTGATGGAAAGTTTGCATCTAGCGAAGCTGCTATTGCTAGAGGGCGGCAGCTTTTCAACCAGGGAGCTGCCATAGTAGATGTAGGAGGCGAGTCCACCCGGCCCGGTGCTCAGCCAGTATCTCTAGACGAAGAGCTAAATCGAGTGCTCAAAGTTGTAGAAGGGTTAGTGCCGCATGGCCGAGTGTCTATCGACACCACCAAAGCAGAGGTAGCCTTAGCAGCCGCAAATGTTGGTGCAAGCATCCTCAATGATGTGTCGGGCAGATTGTTTGTAACCGCTGCCAAACTTGGCCTTGTATGGATTGCGGTTCACAGGCAAGGCACTCCTGCTACCATGCAAAACAACCCTAGTTACAACAATGTGGTAAATGAGGTAGCCGATTTTCTGTTGACAGCACTAAAGCATGCAAAAGCCGCTGGCGTAGCAGAGGTGTGGCTTGACCCAGGGATTGGTTTCGGTAAAACCACTGCCCACAACTTAGAGCTTTTAGCTGGTCTTAACCGCTTTGTGCAGCTAGGCGCCCCTGTGGTTTTGGGAGCTAGCCGCAAAAGGTTCATCGGCGAACTGCATGCCCGCAGCGACAACAGCTTTGCAGACCACAAAACAGGCTTGTCTTCGCAACTAGCAAAAACACAATCAGTAACCGAAGTGCCAACAGATGATCGTTTGGAAGGGTCGCTTGCTACAGCTACATGGGCCTTTGCTCAGGGAATCTCGGTAGTTCGCGCACATGATGTTGCCTATACTGTAAATGCCCTTAAGGTAGTTGCTGGCCAAGAAGCTGCCTTAGCCCAAACATCAAACTCCACAAAGGTAACGACAGCATGATCAACAAATGGGCCCTCGGCATAGAACCTCGCAATTTTTGTTGGATTCTGCAAGATCGGCTAGCTGTTTGTGAACGTCCGGGTGGTCACGGTGAAAGTCATCGCAAAGTTCGCCGCATTGAGGAGATCAACTGGATTCGTCATCAAGGGTTTTCGCGGGTGGTGTCGTTAATGCCTTCTACCCACAACCTGCACAGCTATAGCGAGCAAAACATACGTTGGAGCCACTGGCCTATTTCAGATAAAGATGAATACGACGACCGCCTAGGTCGGCCATATGTGGAACTACACTTGTTGCTTAATAGGGGTGAGAAGTTGCTGCTGCATCGACGCAGGCTAGGTGACGATGTGTGTGGCTTTATCGCCGGTTATTTCCTGTGGCAAGGAATGGTAGAGACCGAGTCGCAAGTACTAGTAGCTATAGAGAAGATGACGCAACGTCCTATCGGCGCAGTAGGGCGTCGCATTGTTAGCGCCGCTGCTTGCTTAGCAGCACCAGATGTGCTGTTAGCTGCTAGAAAAGCTGCCGCTAAAGAAGCCGCTGCTAGAGCCAATGAAGATACCTCTGCTAACCAGCAAGAATCTGACACAGCACAATCAGATCCCAGTTAAATCAGATCCCAGTTCAATGCTGCAATGGTTGCTAATACGAACACAAAACAGTTAGCGATGCCACAAGATCAGCTGCTGCTAAACCGATTGCAGCTTATGGCCGTGTGCGGTGCGTTGCCCGAAGAACAAAACCGCGCGCAACCCTTTGAGGTAAATGTAGAACTAGGCGCGGAAATCGCTTTAGCAGGGGCCTCAGATGAACTGAGCGACACTGTTGACTACGGTATGGTTTGTGATGCGGTGTCTACTGCAATACAAAGTGGGCGCTTCACTTTGATGGAAACAATGGCACAAAAAATAGCCGATGTTTGCTTTGCCTGTGATGCGCGGGTGGTCACCGTTACAATCGAAGTCCATAAGCTGCGCCCTCCAGTACCTCATCAGCTTGCCACCAGCGGAGTGCGTATCACTCGTCAACGCCAGTGAACTAAATGTCAGCTAACACTGTCTCAGCCCCACATGGCTCATCTACTCCTGCTAGGGCTCTGCTAGGACTAGGTTCCAACTTGGGTGACAGGTTAAGTTTTTTACAACATGCCGTGTCTGCTATTGCAGCTCAAGAGCACTTGGTTGGCGTCTCTGGGGTATATGAAACCGAGCCAGTAGGCGGACCAAACCAAGGCCCATTCCTCAACATTGTGGTAGAACTCTGCACCCAGCGCAGCCCACGCCAGCTCTTGGAACTGTGCCAAGAACTAGAAACTGCTGCCAAGCGGGTACGCGAAGCGTACTGGGGGCCGCGCACGCTAGATGTAGATGTACTTTGGGTAGACGGACAGGTTGTGAGCGAACCAGATCTAGTAGTGCCCCACCCGCGTATGTTTGAGCGTGCTTTTGTGATGGTGCCTCTAGGCGAGCTAGCTCCCGATTTGATTGTGGGTCACACTATCCCTAAAGAACAGAACTTGCAGCGCATCGGTGCTTTTCCGAAAGCACCGACCAGCTAAGACAACAAATGCACAGGCCAATGATGAACCCCACACAAAGCCCAGTTATCGCCAACATAACTGAGTTGCGTTCGCTGTTACTGAAAGAACGCTGTAAAGGGAACTCGGTGGGTTTGGTACCAACCATGGGCTGTCTCCATAAAGGGCATCTATCTCTAATACAGCGTTGTTCTGTCGAAAATGATCTAACAGTGGTAAGCGTGTTTGTTAACCCACTGCAGTTTGGCGAAAACGAAGATTTTGCAACCTATCCGCGCGATCTTGACAGGGATCAAAAGTTAGCTGCCGAAGCTGGAGCCAACATCGTGTTCGCCCCGACCACAGCGGAAATGTACCCGCAAACCCCAGCTACCACGGTTGTGGTAGCTCCACTCAACACGCTGCTAGAAGGCAAAAACCGCCCCGGGCATTTTGAAGGTGTAGCAACGGTGGTTACCAAGCTGTTTGCCATATTTGGGTCGGGGCAGGCGTATTTTGGTGAAAAGGATTATCAGCAGCTTCTGCTTATACGACGTTTAGTTACAGACTTATCTTTGCCAATAAAAGTAGTAGGTTGTCCCACCTTGCGTGAGCCCGACGGTTTGGCAATGTCTAGTCGCAATACTTACCTAAGCCCGCCTCAGCGAACCGCTGCTACCGTGTTGTGGCGCTCATTGCAAGCAGGTCAAAAAGCAGTGCAAGCAGGTAGCCGCGATCCCCGCGAAGTTACAGCAGCAATGGCCGCAGTGCTAGCTACTGAGCCTGCTGTAGCAACCGACTACGCCACAGTAGTAGATGCTTCTACCTTAAAACAGCCCACTGTGCTAGCAGGTGACCTGCGTCTGCTAGTAGCTGCCCGTGTAGGTGGCACTCGTTTAATTGACAACATTGGGGTTAGATGTGAGCAGCTTTGATCCCCCTGCTGAGTCGGTTCGGGCTGTTGTCAAGTTGGCTTTAGCTGAAGATTTAGGCCAGCTTGGTGACATCACATCAGCGCTTATCCCTTCTGGAGATGTAACTGCAGCGCTTGTGGCTCGAGCAGATGGGTATTTGGCTGGGCGGGCGTGTGTCACCGAAGTTTTTCGACAGGTAGATCCCGCGATAATTCTAAAGTGGAATGCATCCGACGGTGACCCGGTGGTATCTGATCAGCTCTTATGCCGTGTTAGTGGACCCCGGGCCTCGGTGTTGGGTGCAGAACGAACTGCACTGAACTTCTTGAGCCACTTGTCGGGTATCGCAACCGAAGTAGCCCGCTACGTGCAAACTCTAGCGGATGTAGGTATAGATAACGCTCGCATTCGTGACACCCGCAAAACTACACCCGGGCTACGTGTATTAGAAAAAGCCGCAGTACGAGCTGGCGGAGGCAACAATCACCGTATGGGGCTATTTGATCAAGTGATGCTTAAAGACAACCATCTAGCTCATATCAGTATCACCGCTGGAGTCAAAGCTGCACGACAGCGCTGGCCTTCTATAACAGTGCAGGTTGAATGCGACCACATCACTCAAGTAGTTGAAGCACTGCAAGCAGGTGTCGATGCTGTTCTTTTAGACAACATGACTCCCGAGCAGATACGTGCCTGCGTGAGCAGCGCTGCTGGCTATAACTGTGTGCTAGAGGCAAGCGGTGGTATTACGTTAAATACGGTTGCCGATTATGCTGCCACCGGTGTGGACTTTATCTCGGTGGGTCGCATCACCAACTCGGCTCCTGCGTTAGACATAGCTCTGGATATTACCTAAAGCCTGATTCTGTCTTTTCTAAAGGTAAATATGGCAAGCTCTATTGGTGGTTGCAACATAGTTAGTTGCAACATAGTTAATTGTATTTGGTTTGGGCTGTGTTCGGGTGGTGAAGTTTTCTGGGCATGTTGTTGATTCGGTCTTCGATGGTTGCTAGGTGTGGTTTTTGATATTGAGGTTTTTCTCAATGTCAGCCCACCGTGTCATTTCTCTGCGGTGGTCCCATGTTAAGGTTTTCACCAAATGTGCAGGCTGTTTACCAAGAGCTTCGGTGACGGCTTTAGCAGTGTTAACAGCATCGTAACCGTCTGGTAAAGCTGCTAACAGGGTTTGACGGCTTTTGCGTTCCACTAAAGTAGCTATTTTTGTTTGATGGCAAACCGCTGCTGTTAGACATGTCATAACAAGCCCGGTAAATCGTTTCAGCACAAATCCGATAACCCAAACAACATAACTCCGCGGAAATAGCGTGAGGCGACAAACGCTCACCAAGCCGCTCACCCACCTGCTCGGGCTAAACCATGATTTGCGGCCAGCTTACACAACCTCGGCCGCAACGCTTTCCTATCAGCTTCATTTTGAGCGGTTTGCGCACGATACGCACCCTGCGCGCAACGTTTCTTCTCCCTTGCAAACCGTTACCCTACTCCTACCCAAACACAAAACAATCTCCGCGTTGGGTAAACCCTGCCGCAACAACACCTCAAAACGAACGCGCATCCCCGCATCCAAACGCTGTGCCATAATAGAACCCTCCACCGGTAAGTTGCTAGTAAATCAGGGCGACCCTAACAGTCGACCCGTTGCAACCACCGATGGAGTTCACCCAAGTTCAGCCTTATACCATCTGCTAAAAGTTGAGCCATCGACCATCCCAGCATGCGAAGCGACACCGACAAAAGTAAGTGATAATCAACGAGAACATCGTTTTTACTGACGATCAAGTTAAGTTAGGGTATTAGACGGTAATGCTGTCTACGAGTACAGAATATCCACCCACCTCTTAAATTGCATCTGACAGCAACCTACGCAGTCCACTAGCTGCTGTAGAGGCTATCAGCAATGCAATGCCGCGATCAGCGATCTTGACCGGCCCGCCTTCAATAATATTCCACCGGCGACAAGTTTCCGCAGGAAGTGATACTTGGCCTCGATTAAAAACATGATGCTGAACCACTGACATGTCAACACATTGCAAAACGAAACCATATATTTACAAGACAGTTTTATGTTTGAACAAAGACAATCTTAGCTGTCATAAGGGTTGGTGTTGTCTCTTGTTTGTCGCATGCTGCGGATCTGATTCCAGAAATCGGCTAGTTCTGGTGAACGCCGGTAAGACCTTCCCCGTTTATCTCCTATCGCTACTAGCAGCCCTGATCGTACCATTGCTTGAAGATCGCGCGAGGCCATGCCATCGCTGATCGGCTCTCCCCCTGATGTCTGCGTGCGAATCATGTATAGCGAGCGGCGCATGGTCCAGCCCCGAGCGGTATCACACAGCGTGTCTATAACCCGCTCTGGCAGATCACGGCTTTCAGCTAACTGGCTACACACATCCCACAAAGCGGTGGACTCGTTTATTCGCTGCAATACCGTTTGGGCTTGACATAGGTGGGCAATAAGGCAGAACTCGATCCATGGGCGTGTGCTGCGTTCTGGCGACCACTTGCCAGCAGCTACTTGGGTAAGGACTTCATAATACTGTAAGGTATTTCTCCCCAAATACTCCTCAATGCTTAAAAACTCAGGGGAAAGTGGGTCCCCGCTAGCGCTGGCCGCTGTTGCTAATAGAAAAGTTTGGATACAACGAGCCATCCGCCCATTCCCGTCACTAAAGGGATGAATAAGCACAAGATTGAGATGCGCCATTGCTGCTGTAACCATGTCTGGCACCGTTGCATCGCTCATCAGGGTATTAGCTTGTTCACACATCTCTTTAAGAAGAGATTCAACCTCGGCTCGTTCAGGCGCGTCGTAAACCGATTCACCATCAGAGTCAGCTACCCAGATTGCACCTGGTCGAAGCTGCCCTGGATTATGAAAAAGATCATGCTTGAGCATCATAAAGTGCATAGAACGCAGAGTTCCAAGATCAAGCAGAGCAATAGCGTCTAATGGCAGGGTGGATGGTGTGGGGGTTATGTTTGTCGCCTGCAAGGTTGGTGACACGCCAGCTGCAAGTTGCAGGGCATATGTCATTGCGTCTCGGTAACCCGCAATGGCAAGCCTTGTGTCCTCCGCCAAGCCCACAGGAGCATCATCATCAAGAACTGCGGCTGCTTCCTCAACGCTGGCATGGTAGCCCTCAATAGAGTTAGAGCCCTGTACAGCGCGTGCAAACAGAGCGCGATACAATGTGCCATGCCAACGACGCCTTAGCCGCACATATGGTCGTAATTCTGTACGAATTTGGTTGATCTGGTCGATAATCTCGGCATCTGTCTTGTTCAGTTTGGGAGCGTCATAGATCATAAGGGGAATTGTATCTAACAATCTAGCATAAAATAACTATTATTATTCGCTATGTTATGATGAATAGATTTCAAATTACAAGCATGTGTACCGAAACCTTCATGGTGACGCTGAGATCCACTCCAAATTTTTACTGCCACAGTGTGTCAAGAGGACGCAAATGAAGTCGATCTCCAACCATGAACTGCTGCTTGCCAGTGTGAAACAAGATGCCAGCTCGAAAAGCACCAGGGGATACTGCGTCAAGACGGTCTCTCAACCAAACAACATGACGTAACTGCTCAACTCTAGGAGAACTCGTGGCTTTGATTTCCACCGCTAATATGGCCCCATCGGATCTTTCAATCACTAAATCAGCCTCGTGGCCTTGATAATCGCGAAAGTGATATAGCCGTAATCTGCTGCTAGACAAGGCAGCTAAACGAGCAATCTCATTAACAGCGAAGGTTTCAAGCATAGGACCAGTAGCTGGTGCTGTTGGCACGATGAGTGTATCTGCATCAAAACCCATAAGACCCGCAGCCAATCCAGTGTCAGTGATGGGTATCTTCGGTCGACGCACAGGTCGAGCCGAGGGACTACGTGCCCACGACGGCAACGAGGATCTCCTTCACAAATCGCCTAACACAGCCAAATCACGCTCGATAACCGTCTCGACATAGCTTTCGAACCAATCGCGCTGCAACGTATGAGACAATGCAATTGCCTCAGGGTATCCACCCTGGCAGACCATCTCCATATAGTCACGACGGGCTGTCTGCGGCTTATTAGGGGTATGCGATGAATCCCACGTTACAGTTAATCAACAATTTTCTTATTAATTGATCAACAATTTGCTTAACAGATAATCAGCATTTTTCCTACACGCTAATCAACAATTTTCTAACCACAGCAGGGGCGGTGCAATGCCTGTCCTCCACTTATTTGCTAGCATTTGCTTGAAGGTTGGCTTGTACGGGCACTAGGCAGATGAAGTTGGGCGGATAAAGTTGGGTTAGTGGAAGCTAGCTGGCCTGAGAACCTAATTCGAGATATTCCTGACTTTCCATCTGCTGGAATCATCTTCAAAGACATAACCCCACTATTTGACGACGGAAAAGCATTACGCTGGGTTGCCGATGCTTTAGCTGAGCGTTTCACATCAGCAGCTGCTGAGCGGGTGATAGGGGTAGAAGCCCGCGGTTTCATACTGGGCGCAGCGGTCGCTTACAGGCTTGGCGTAGGGTTCGTGCCGTTTCGAAAACCAGGTAAACTCCCTTATGAAACCACCTCAATAGCTTACGAGTTGGAATACGGTTCGGCTGCTTTGGAGGCTCACACAGATGCTCTAAAACCTGCTCAGCGGGTATTAATAATTGATGATGTTTTGGCCACTGGAGGCACTGCGGCTGCAGCAGTAAAGTTGGCACAAGCAACAGGTGCCGTGGTAGCCGGGATGGGTTTTCTCATTGAATTGGAGTTCTTAGGTGGTCGGGACAAGCTAAATGGTAATTGCCCGGTAGTGTCACTGTTTAGCTACGGTGGTAGCTAGCAAGCATTAAAAGTTCACACACCAAATGTGATAATTTTGACGTATGCTTACCGGCGACCAACCGTTACCGAAGTTAGAAGTGCTAAGCAGATGACCTTTAATGCATCCCGGAATATCAGGTATCGTATCCGGTTGCGGACAACTCTTGGCACACTAATCACATTGAATTTTATATTGTTATGGGCTGTGCCATTCATGGTGCAGGGACAACTCTATAGGCAGGGTTTGCATCGAGTATTTCGTCCTGTACGTCGTAGGCTTAATAGCTCAGATATCTTGCGATCAGTCGCAACAAGGTTCGTTTATCGCCGCGCAGTGCATGTAGATTATTTTCCAGCTACGATTCTGTTTTTCGTTGGCTTTCTTTTGCCGTTAGTAGGTGTGTTTGCGTTGCAGATCGCTACACATTCACTGCCGTGGTATGTCATCGGAGCATATTATTTTGTTTGGGTTGGTCCCGGAGGTCGAACCCTTGCAGCTGCATACACATTTGCGCATAGAGAAGGTCATGTTCCGGGCAAAAGAATGTACCGCCCACATCTCGGACGTTGGGTCGGAAATCTCTTCGAAAATAAGATCGGCATTTGGTTCGGCATCGTTCCGAATATTTTCTCAACTTCTCATGTGCTTCTGCACCACCGAATGGACGGCGGCAAGGGCGACCCACACTACCTCTGGGACATCGATCGCACAAGATTGTCGGATGTGATGCGGTACGTCTGGAGATTTTTTCTCTACACTACCGGTATCAGCGGTGTCGCTGAGTTGAGACGCCAAGAAGAGGGGGGGGGATTACGAGCGGTTGCTCGTGGGCGCCGTAAATTGATTCAGGGAATGGCTACTTACTGGCTTTTTGCACCAACAGCCATTCTCACTCTCTTGGTAACAACAGGGTCTAGCTTTTCATCTTCCTTAGTGTTTCTCTTTTTCATTTATTTTCAGCCCTTTATCGCCATGACTTACTTCCTTACGATCATAAACATCGGGCAGCACGGATTTCTTGAATTCAACCAAGAGGGACGACATGTACCACATGTCACTAACGTGACAATTCTTGATGGATATGATGACTCATATGGTGAAGATTACCATCTTCTCCACCATAAATCTCCAGGTGCAAGCCACGACCGGATCGTTGAACACCTACAGGCTGAACACCAAGAATGGGAATACCATCATGGTTCCGTATTTGAAAAGACCACGATCTTCGAAGTAGGCATTATGACAATTCTCGGCCGTTTCGACACGTTAGCCCGCAACCACTATGTGGATTACTCGAACGGGTCTGTCTCCCAAGACAAGCTAGCAGACTTGTTCAGGCGCCGGGCTCAGCGCACCGAGATGAGTTACGAGGAGTACGAATTCCAGTATCGTCCACGGTTGCAGGCATTAGCAGCGGAACTTGTGCGCCGTGGCGTGTGTGCTAACTACAACAGTGCGTACGTATACCAAGCGCACTGCAATCTTCAGAGCGATCTAACACTGCCAACCGGGTCTTCTGAGTAGTTAAAACGACAACCACAGGTCTGCTTTAAGGCTTCAACTCAAAAAATAAGAAAAGGTTTTCGTGTTGAGTTGGAGTTCTTAGATAGTAAAACCACACTAGATGGCAATTAATCTGGCAATTAACCTGTGGTATCGCTGTTTAGCTACGGCGCTAGCAATAAGGAGTGTCCAAAAATGCCTACCCCCCATATTTCTGCTCAAAAGGGCGACTTTGCCGAAGCCTGTTTGCTGCCAGGTGATCCAAAACGGGCTGAGGTTATCGCCACAGAGCTGCTGCAAGACGCAAAGCTTGTTACCGAAGTGCGCGCTATGTTGGGCTTTACAGGCACTTATGAAGGGCGTCCAGTATCAGTTATGGGAACAGGAATGGGCATTCCATCAGCTGGTATATACATCAATGAGTTGATTACAGAGTACGGTGTCCAGCGGCTTATCCGGGTAGGCAGCTGCGGAGCACTGCACAACAAAATTGCGCTACGCGACCTCATTATAGTCAATGGTGCCTCATCAGACACCGCCACCACACGCAGTATGTTCGGCTTTGAGGGTTTTGCACCCGTACCCGACTTCAGTTTGACTGCTTCACTTGTTGAAGCGGCAAAAACTGAGACAGTGCCATCCCATGTTGGATCAGTTTTCACAACCGATCTGTTTTATGAGGGGGGTATCCCTGTTGAAGTTATGCGAACAGCAGGTTGTATGGCTGTTGAAATGGAAGCAGCAGGACTTTTCGCAATAGCAACACGTCTGCAGGCTCGTGCCGCCGCCGTGCTAACAGTAAGCGACCATATCCTCAGCGGTGAGCAAACCTCCTCACAAGATCGCGAGGTCTCATTTCTAAACATGGCTAGGTTTGCGCTTCAGGCACTAAAAGCTGACGCTTCTCAATAAACAAGCAGCAGCCAAAACCAAACGTGTCAGGTGAAGTAATCAGCCACAGTAAGCGGAGCGTAATGCTGGTTAGTCGTTGTCTTTGATGGTGATGGTGGCGGTGGCTTGTCCAATAGTGACGCCTTGTGGGTCGAAAAGCGTAATGCGGAATGTTTCATCAGGTTCTTTCAACGAATCGTTTTTGACGATTGCCAGCCCAGCATTATTTGTTCCACCTGCCCTAAACGAAACAGTTCTAGTAACCGCCACAAAGTCTGCGCCTGCTGTGGCATGACCAGGGCCGCTGCCTGTGGACTCTACACGGTATTTCACTTCAGCACGTTTAGTGGGAGCCTTATCTAACCACACATAAAACAAATAATAACCACCCCAAGCACCCTCAACATAAGACGCATCCACAACCGACAAAGACGGCAAATTACTTGAAGACGGAGGCGGGGGTGGAGCATCATCATCAGCAACGTTGACCGTTGCCGTTCCCGCAGTTGAATGCACATCATAAGCCGCAGCATCAACCACCGACACCGTCACAGAACCGTTAGGCTCATCAATGGTATCACCGGTAGTCGAAACCGACAGGGCAGCTGAACCAGAAGTAGAAATCGTCACCGTACGACTACCAGTAGTCACACCAAAACCACCAGAAGCGGTTACGTTCACGGTCACAGTAAGGTTTGCCGACGGCACCGGACTAGCAGACACAGTAAACGAAGCCGCGCTGCCCTCAACCACACCAGAACCAGCAGTGATGCTCACCACCGGTGTAGCAGGCGGCGGCGGATCATCATCGGCGATGTTCACCGTCGCCGTTCCCGCAGTTGGATGCACATCATAAGCCGCAGCATCAACCACCGACACCGTCACAGAACCGTTAGGCTCATCAATGGTATCACCGGTGGTAGCTACAGTGAACGTGACGGTGCCACTAGTGGGTATCGTAACTGTGCGACTACCAGTAGTCACACCGAAACTACCCGAAGCGGTTACGTTCACGGTTACAGTAAGGTTTGCCGACGGCACCGGACTAGCAGACACAGTAAACGAAGCCGCGCTGCCCTCAATCACACCACTACCCGCAGTGACACTAATCACCGGAGTCGCCGGCGGTGGTGGCTGGGGAGTTGGAGTAGGTGTAGGGGTAGGGGTAGGGGTAGGTTGCGGCTGCGGCTGCTGTTGCTGTTGCGGGTTAGCTGCCAGGCTCTGCAACGCTGTCACCACCGGATCCCACCGCACACTCCAAAACGTCTGCGCATGAGCTTGCGCCTCAACAACAGTCATCGCAGAACCCGAAAAACCCGGCACAGATTCACCAAACGCCAACAACACCCGATTCCAACGATTCACATGCGCCACACCATTAAAAGTCTCAGCCGCATACCCACGCACATCAGAAACCAGCTTGGCAGGCACCACATACACCACAGACACAGGATCATCATCATCAGAAACATTCACCGTCGCAGAACCCGCAGACAAACTCACATCATAACCCACACCATCAACCACCGACACCGACACCGAACCATCCGCCTCATCAACACTATCACCAGACGTAGACACAGTAAGCGTCGCAGTACCGGTAGTAGGAACAGTCACCGTGCGACTACCAGTAGACACACCAAAACCACCCGACGATGTTACGTTCACCGTCACAGTCAACGACGCAGCAGGCGTCGGATTAGCGGTTAGCGTAAACGACGCTGCACTGCCCTCAACCACATCACTGCCAGCAGTAATACTGATCTCAGGGGTAGCTGGTGCTGGTTGTTGAGGGTTAGCTGCAAGCTTCTGCAACGCCACCACAACTGGGTCCCAACGCACACTCCAAAACGTCTGCGCATGCTGTTGCGCGTCAGCAACAGTCATCGCCGTACCCGAGAACCCGGGAACATCCTCACCAAACGCCAACAACACCTGCTTCCAACGATTCACATGCGCAACACCATTACCAGTCTCAGCCGCATAACCGCGAACATCAGCAACCAAACCCGCAGGCACCACATACACTGTCGGCGGTGGGTCATCATCATCATCAGCAACAGCGACCGTGGCAGTGCCCGCAGACGAACTCACATCATAGTTCACACCGTCAGTCACCGACACCGTCACCGAAC
Source organism: Candidatus Poriferisocius sp. (assembly GCA_965221865.1). Lineage (GTDB taxonomy): Bacteria > Actinomycetota > Acidimicrobiia > Acidimicrobiales > Bin134 > Poriferisocius. The sequence continues at coordinate 1,625,491 of OZ244918.1, read as the reverse complement.
CATCCGCCTCATCAACACTGTCACCAGACGTAGAAATCGACAACGTCGCAGACCCACTCGTCGGAACCGTCACCGTCCTACTACCCGTCGTCACACCAAAACCACCCGAAGCCGTCACACTCACCGACACAGACAGCGAACTCAACGGCGCAGGACTCACAGACACCATAAACGACGCACTACCACCCTCAATCACATCAGCACCAGCAACAACACTCACTACCGGTGGGTCATCATCATCGGCAATGTTCACTGTCGCCGTGCCCGCTGTTGAACTCACATCGTAAGCCGCACCATCAGTCACCGACACCGTCACCGAACCATCCGCCTCATCAACACTGTCACCAGAAGTAGACACTGTGAGGGTAGCGGTGCCGCTTGTTGGAATCGTGACTGTGCGGCTGCCAGTAGTCACACCAAAACTACCCGAAGCAGTCACATTCACCGTTACAGACAGCGCGCTTGCTGGTATCGGGCTAGCAGTAAGCGTAAACGACGCCGAACTGCCCTCAATCACATCACTGCCAGCAGTAATACTGATCTCCGGAACATCATCATCAGTCACGTTCACCGAAGCAGAAGATGCTGTTGAACTCACCGTGTAACCTGTACCAGAAGCTACCGTCGCTGTTACCGAACCATCCGCCTCATCAACACTGTCACCAGAAGTAGCCACCGACAACGTCGCAGAACCAGAGGTTGGAACCGTCACCGTCCGCGACCCCGTCGTCACACCAAAACTGCCCGAGGCAGACACATCCACCGTCACCGTCAACGCCGCCGACGGCGCCGGACTCACAGACACAGTAAACGAAGCCGAACCACCCTCAGTCACACCACTACCAGCAGCGATACTCACTACCGGTGGGTCATCATCATCGGACACCGCGACAGTTGCCGAACCCGCAGTCGAACTCACGTCATAACTCGCACCATCAACCACCGACACCGTCACCGAACCATCCGGCTCATCAGTGGTATCACCCGTTGTAGACACTGACAAAATAGCCGTACCAGTCGTCGGAATCGTCACCGTACGGCTACCCGTCGTCACACCAAAACTGCCCGAGGCAGACACATCCACCGTCACCGATAACGCCGCCGACGGCGCCGGACTCACAGACACAGTAAACGAAGCCGAACCACCCTCAGCCACACCACTACCAGCAGCGATACTCACTATCGGCTGCGGGTCATCATTATCCGCAATGTTGACAATTGCCGAACCCGCAGTCGAACTCACGTCATAACTCGCACGATCAGCCACTGACGCTGTCAGTGACCCATTCGGCTCATCAACACTGTCATCAAGAGTAGACAATGCTGTTCTAATTGAACCGGTCGTTGGAACAGTGATTGTCCAACTTCCACTAGACAGACCGAAATCGCCAGACGCAGACAAATTCAGGGTCACCGATAGTGGCGCTCGCGGTGCCGGGTTAGCTGACACTGTAAATGATGCAGCATAGCCCTCGGTTATGTCACCGTCGGAAGCGATGCTCACCACTGGAGTGACGGGAACACCCGCGTCGGTCACCGCCACCGACGCTGATGGTTTGGAATACAGCTCATAGGCAGCATCGTCAACCACCGTCACCGTGATCTTACCGTCAGAACCAGCGACCTTGTCGTCGGTTGTGGTGATTGTCAGGTCGGTGGTGCTTCCAGCAGGTATCGTTACAGTTTGAGAACCATCGGTCACCCCAAAACGATCACCAGAAGCAACGGTAACCTCAACATCAACATCATTGCTAGGGCCAGGCAGCGCCCGCAAAGTGAAAACAGCGTCACCACCTTCAGTAATAGCGCTGCCAGCAGACACGATCACTACCGGCGCATCAGCCGCTAGAGGATCTGTATCTATGTCGGTTACCTTGGCCGTAGCAGTGTTGGAGACATTAGCAGTAAAATAACTATCGTCAGACGGTTTCTGAACAGTTGCGGTTACTGCGCCTGCGGGCTGTGTGAATTTATGATGCACAGTAGGTACCGTGAGCGTACCGGTACCGTTGGTACCAATAGTTACAGTGCGATTAGAAGTATCTACACCGAAAAAACCCGTTTCATCTACAGCAACCTGCACAGTCAAAGGTGACGTAGGCGCAGGAACCGCTTTCAAGGTAAATGAAGCATCGGCACCCTCATTGACATCGCCATCTGCGGCAATGCTCACCAGAGACAGATCGTCAGAAACCCACACATATGTGTGCTTGGAACCTTTTATCTTGTAGCCGCGATGGCCTGGTGGATTTGCGGTGGCTTGGATTTGGCGCGGCGATTCATCATTTTGATCTTTAGTTGTGGGGTAGGTCAGTTTTTGTGTGCCAGCAGATGTGAAGTACAAACGGGAGTGGTACTGGTACGGCAAATACGCTGGCGCTGCGTTCGTTGGGCGTAGCTCCATCACATGTATCCAAACAGCAGTTCTGGCGGCGGGGTTCTGGTGCATGGTCACTTCAAATTCGACCGGCTCGCCTTCGTTTATGCTGTACTTGGCCGCAGCGACGCTGATCCAAGGCTGGTCGTTGTCGTAGATGATCACGCGCTGATCGGTAACAGGCACGTAGGAGGCTGGAAGTGGCCCGATGCCAACCATTATGATCTTGGGAAGTTCAGTGTCTGCGTCGTCATTGGTAGATATCGTCGCCGACGCCTTCAGCGCACCTGCCGGAATAGTGATAGACGTGAGAGCGGTGTAGGCGGCGTTGGGCTGTCCAGGAGGAGTCGCCCGGGTAGGCGTCACCACCACAGGAACCACCAGATCAGAGCTAAGTGCCGCGCCCTTAAGTGTTACCGCAACCGGGATATCTTCACCCTCCGTCACCGAAGCAGGTACCGACAGCTCAATAACATCGGTGCGGTCGGGATTATGTCCATGCACCTTGACGCCCCATGCGTTTAGCTTCGCGGGCACCCCTGTGGTGTTATACACCTTCAACTTCCAAGTACCCGCGGCGGCTTCGCCGAGATGCCGAGCCGAGCCGAACGTGAAGTCTCCATAGAGCGGGCAACGGCAATTTGAGCCGAGAGCTGAGCTAGAATCAACAAGCAAAGACTCGCGCCCACTTGGCGATACCAACACAAGCTTCAAAGCACGAAAGTGCGATGTGTCCATGTCGATAGTGACATCCACATGCTCAACAAAGCTGATATCTGACTTGATGTCAAGCGTGAACTCTGTGCCGGTGGCACTCTTCACGTCTTGAACTGGCTTCTTGAAGGCCCAGGTGGAGAACATCGGTGGCAAGTTTTTCCAAGTCTTGGCTGCGGTTACCGCAGCCGACGCGTCTACCAGCCCGAACCCGTACTTGCGGCTATAAGAATAAGAGTCTTTAGTTGATCCATATTTCGTGGCACCGGTTTGCCAGCTCGAGTCGCTGCTGTCGTTCTTTTGCGCGGTGTTTGCCAATATCAGTTTCACATCACGCCACGTCAACGCGTTGTTCGCACTGCGCACTAGAGCGGCCACACCCGACACCACCGGCGCGGAATAACTAGTGCCCCGCAGTCCGGCGTGGTATTGGTTTTTGCCGATCGGCCCCAGCAAGCCATGGCGCGTCCTAGCGCCTGAAGGGCCACACACCCACAAGTTTGAACCTTCCTCAGAATAATCTGCGTCGGTTCCGCCTGAGTCCACCGCGCAAGCAACGATATGGCCGCGGTGACTCAGACTCTCATAGAGGGCTGTCTCATCACCAACACCGTCGTTCTTTCCGTTACCCGCTCCCTTCACATGAACGGTGCCTTTGCCGTCGTAACCCGACTTTAGGCTCTGCTCCAAAGCCCTAAAAATAACCGGACTCTCTCGCTTGAGGCGGCCGGTAGCGTGCGCAGAATAACTGTGGTTAGCTACCGCTACGGTCTTCGCGCGGTGCAAGTAGACCTGCTGATTGGTCCAAAAATTCTGAGCGTCTACGAAGTTGACGTTTTGCAAAGTGACTCGAGGAGCTATCCCGCGTCCGCCTATAGCGTTGTCACGCGCGCCGATAATCCCCGCCACAGCCGTTCCGTGCCACGGAGCATACGAGCCATTCTCACCTGTTCGGCGCCCCCAATAGGTGCTAGCAGCCCGGTCGGAATTGCCAACCAAATCTTCGTGGCTGGCCTCCCAAGTGGCATCCACTACCGAAACAGTAACACCCTCACCTTTAGTGGTCTCCCACACATCACCCATGTTGATGTCAACCAACGGTTTGTGAGCTTTGCCAGAAGAAAATACGCTATAAGATTTGCTTTTGTCTAGATGCCATAAACAAATCGACAAAGCATCACTCATCGGCGGATTGTCAGATCTGCAAATGGCAGTCGCATACAGGTTAGTGATTGGGTAGTTCACCGGTAGTGATTCTGAATCGCTGTTAGTCTTGGGCGTGAACATATTGGGTGTTACCGACTCCACCTCAGCCATATCAGCCAGCAAACGCACCAGCTCCAACGACTCAACATCTGAAGAGGTTGCGATGCTGTACGCGCCGGGCAACCCCTCTATCGGAGAAACCCGCTCGGGCACCACGCCTTGGCTAACAAGCACCCCACGCGCCTTAGCGTCATGTATTCCGTCGGCAAACAGCACCAACACTCCGCCCACTGGCAAAAATAACTGCCCTGTGTCAGAAACAAACCAGTTGTCTGCTTTTTGCTGAGCTTGTGAAATCGCACTCGTGTGGTTAGATTGCCCGTCATGAGGCGGCACGTACGCTACTGCTGCTGACGACGCAAAATCAGCTAGTGTTGCTGTGTCTGTTTCGCCTTCACCGCCAAAGGTTGATGCAGCCTGCGAACCCAACCGCGCAAGTGACATCTTGCCTTCGCCATCTTCCCACTCAAACAGCCCCTCGTCATCTAACAAGTCGCCAATGCTCGCCGGCGGCGGTTTGGAGCCCAACTCGTGGCCTTCAATTTCTTCGGGCGTCAAATCTGGGGCCAAACCCTCAGTCACATCAAATACATCAGGAACATCGGCTATCTCAGGAACACCCGACAATTCGGAAGCGTCAAACAGTGGTTGAGCACCAGCTACAGACGCCACACCAAATGTCAAAGCCAACATTGCCGTTGTCAACAACAAGCCTAACATTGAAAGTTTCGTCTTGCTTTCTGGCTTCACGCCTTACACTTCCTCCCTGCTGCTTATAACTCTAAAAAACTTTGTGAGATCACCCCATTTATAGCTGGCAATTAAGTAGGCTTAATCGTAAGTAGGCTTAATCGTTGTCTTTGATGGTTATGGTTGCAATGTTATTTGTGACGGTAGCGCCTTGAGGATCAAAAAGCACAACACGGAACGTTTCATCAGGTTCTTTAACACGATCATCCTGAACGATCACCAGCCCAGCATTTCGCGTACTACCAGCTCGAAACGAAACAGTTCTAGTAACCGCTATGAAATCTGTACCCGCTGTAGCATGACCAGTGCCCTTACCTGTGGTTTCAACACGATACTTCACCTCAACACGTCCAGCAGGAGCCTTATCTAAGTTAACGTAAAACAAAGAATAACCACCCAGATCACCCTCAACATAGTTTGCATCAACAACCGACAAAACCGGCAAATCTGTCGCTGAAGGTGTAGGTGTAGGTGTTGGAGTAGGCGTAGGTGTAGGTGTTGGGGTTGGATCAACCGACGCTGGATCAACCGGGGTTTGTTCAGTTTCGGTGCTAATATCAACAACAGGTTGCGATTCCAACGCTTTAAGAGCAGTCACTACGGGGTTCCAGCGTACACTCCAGAATGTTTGTGAATGGTTTTGTGCTTCAGCAGCACTCATTGGTGTGCCAGTGAAACTTTGCACTTTTTCACCAAACGCCAACAACACCCGCTTCCAACGATCCACATGCGCCCCACCATTGAATGTTTCAGTCGCATAAGCGCGCACCTCAGCAATCAAACTCGCGGGAACGGTATAAGCCGGGCTGTTGTCGTTCTCAGCGTTGACACTGCTGCTGCCAACACTGCGTGAACCAGTGCCAAGGTCGTTGTTGATAATGCGGACCAACAACCTGCGAACTGGGTAACGCATGATTGCGTCCGTTTGTGGTCGCACTTGTTCTAACGCGACATCCGCAAATGCGACTACATCTTCTAGGTGAGCATGCCAACCTTGCTCATCCCAACCTACTGGCGGCGCTGCACCGCGCCACGGACGAGCATCACCGATGCGAGGACGTACTACCCCTTCTATACGGCCATTAATTTCGGTGTCAGTCTCCTTAGCCGTTATGCGTACCCGCAGCTGGTTGTGGGAGTTCAACGTCATATTGTCAAGCACTTCTATGTGAAAAAACGGTCGCATGTCCCACCAAGGATAATCATGTGCCTCATAGCAGTAGTCTGCTGCTGGTGGATCCCGCCGATTGCTGTTGCGACAGCCTATAAACCCAGGCGGCTTAGACCTTAGATGTGTACTGAGCACACGTCGCAAATCTCTTCCTTGAAACGGACTCGAAGAAAGCGGGGAATCTAACGGAACCCGGCTAAACGTAAGCACCACCTCGCGCGACTCGCCCTCAAGCAGCGAAAACTCCGATTTGCTAAACGTAAAATCTACCTCTGAGTTAGCACTTGAATACCCTGGCGGCGGCCAACCACACACCGCGTACCCACCGGGAATTACCTGGCCGTTGAAGTTTTTGCACTCGCCGTTGGGTCTGTCCCAGTAGCGCGGCGACAGCCGGTTAGCGGACTCCGGATCATTATTTCTCACGAATACTTGTTCCGCAGATGGTGCTGAATCGCTATGAGCTAGCCTATAGCCCTCGCCCTCTAAAACCACCAATGTGAAAGAACCATTGGGATGCCAAAAAGCATTATCGGCTGTCCAAACTGTCACAGTGGCCGACGATTGCGACGGAGTTAAAGTCACCGAGTTACCGCCACTAATACGCGCCCCATAAGGCTGCGAACGCAACAGCTGCAGATTTACCTTGATGTTGCTTGTGGGCGCAGGCGATGCTGTCACCGTAAAATTTGCCACATCACCCTCAGTAATCCAACTTCCCGAGTAAGACACCGACACTACCGGAACCGCCGGTGTCTGAGCGCTCAGCGAACTTGGCACCACCGCCAACATCGAGGCCAACAACAGCACTCCCAACCCAACAGCCAAACCCCGATCAAAAAAGCTGCGAACTAAACTCATAAAACCAAAACCTCCTAAACGCAAGCTAACCATAAACTTAGAAAACAAGGGGGGGGGGGGGGAGAGATCAACATGACGCTCAAATTATACCTTGAGAACTGTACTATAAAATCAAAAGGCAAGCTCTGGCTAAAGATACCGAGCTTCCCTCCTTTTCGTGGAGAGATTGGTTATAATGTTTTGTTGGTGGTTGATGAGTTCGTGTTGTGGTAACGTTGAAAAAACAACAATCCAACGCTGGCAGCGCTCACCGGTTGACAAGCCACCAACACGCTCAAAACAGCCTTAGCGCACCCACTAACCGAACGCACCCTCACTAACATCCAACCCACAGACAACATGAAACACCAGTCTCACTCACAAACCGAACAACCCCACCACAGAAACACCCGATCAAAGTTTCTTTATAACTCTAAACATAACTTCTCCACACAAAGCATGTCTCCACAACAAGGGGTCTACGCGTTTAAGCTCAGATGTCGGGTTTTGGGTTTTGTGATGGGTTATGTTTTGTATGGTTTTGTCTGGTTGTGAGTAGGGTTTTGAGCTGGTAGTTGGCGGAGGTTTTAGAAGCTTTTGTCTGAGCGTTTGAGGTTTGGGTTTGGGGTTTTGAAAACTGAACAGGTTTTTTCTTTGGCTACCCAGCAATCAGCGACTTCGTCGTATGGGTTACCCCGGTTAAGTGCTTCACACTTTTTGTTGCGACCGCGGGTGTCAAGACCCATCCGCTTCGGTGAGTAGTAGTTTGCGTGCGCTGTAGAAGAGAATCTGCTTTTACGATAGCCCTTGTGGGGGTCACAGCACACCACCTTCAGCGACTGTCACCTGTGTATCAGAGTTGTTGATAAGCCTATTTCTTTATGTCAAAAGCATCGCGGTCACAGAACACGTCCACGATTCGACCAGTGTTGACATCAACCGCTGCGGACACGAACCGGCGGCAGCGTTTTCGCGTTAGGAGCCAACATAACAGTCTCATCAAACCCGACCCAGCCACTAGCAGCGACCCTTGCGGGATCGTCGCCTGCTTGGCTGAACGACCGACGCGATAACAAACCCACAAGGTCTGCCAACCCACTCCCAGCGGGCGAACCAGCGACGCTGCTAACTCCTCAATCTCAGCATCACAAAACACCACCCGCCGTCGCCTCCTACACCTAGCCCTGCGGTTGCAACCCTCACAAAAACCCAAATCCCAGCATAATAGAAAAGAGCCAATTATTTCTATAAAATACTACTATTTTCAGTGCGTATTATTATATTATACTGATATACTTGTATGTATGAGTATAATTGCTAGTTTTCAAGCTGATTTAGATTCCCTTAACACAGTGTCAGGTTCTTCTAAAACTGCTGCTGTTGGTTTTGGATTTGAGGATTTTTCGGGTTGTGATGCTGGTGAGCTTGTGAAACTAGCTTTACAAGCTAACGATGTGCGTCAACGCGCTGAAAGTTATTTGAGTGCGGTGTTGGTTAGGTTAGGCGAGTTGGAAGGTGATGATGCTGTGATGTCGGTGTGTAAACAATTTGATCTTCCCTCTTATAAAACACGACGTCATGTTCGCACTGTTAAAGGTTTGTCGTCTTTACCTGATGTGATGCGTGCAACTAAAGACGGTTGGATCACCCAAGACCACGCTGAGCTACTAGCTGCGTCACATCGTAGAGCACCAATGAGCATAGAAGAACAATTGGATTTGTTGGCTTTAGGTGTGCGACAAGACTGTGACGAGTTCAAAAACACAGTATTGAAATTAGAAACACAACATCTAGCAGCACAAGGATTAAACCCTGCAACAACAAACACAACCTCAGCAGGCACAACCGTTGAACCGCAACCGCAGCAAACCACTATTATTCTCACAGCAGACTATGACACCATCGTTGGTCAGCTTCAAAACGCCAGTCTTATCGACGGAACCCCAATCAGCATAGATGAAATCCGCCGGCTAGCGTGTCAAGCAAACATTTTGCCAGCTATCTTCAACAACAAAGCACAACCACTATATTTAGGGCGCAGCCGACGCAAACACACCAAAGCACAACTACAAGCCCTACACAAACGCGACAAACGTTGCACATCATGTGGTATACGAGCTAGCAACTGCGAAGTACACCACAAAACACCCTGGGAACACGGCGGCACCACAGATATCGGTAACCTCACCCTCCTATACCCAAAATGCCACCACCAAACCCACAAACACACCCACCCCAACTATCACAACCCCTAACCAAAACAAACCAACCGCTCAACAATCTTCGCGTCGCTTAACCCCTGTAGCAACAACACCTCAAGCAAAACGCGCATCTAAACGTCTAAACTCTGTGCCGCAATAAAAACCTCCATCTGTAGATTGCTGTTGTCTCAGAGCAACCCTAAAAGTCGACCTGTTGCAACCACCGATGGAGTTCACCTCGCCTCTTATTACAAAAGTCCTTCAGTCGCCATGCAAATCAAGAGCTTTCGGGTCGCAGCGTGGGAAACAAGATCACATCGCGGATGCTAGGGGCATCGGCCAACAGCATAGCTAGGCGGTCCATTCCAATACCAAGACCACCGGTCGGAGGCAACCCAAACTCTAGGGCTCGCAAATAATCGCGGTCCACTACCATCGCTTCAGCGTCACCCGCATTTCGCTCTACTGTTTGTCGCTCAAAACGAAAACGCTGCTCGTCAGGGTCGATCAACTCGCTAAACGCGTTGGCCAACTCCCTTCCAGCCACAATAGCCTCGAAGCGCTCTACCCAGCCAGGATGGTCGCGATGCTCGCGAGCCAGCGGTGACACTTCGGTAGGGTAGTCGCACACAAAAACAGGGCCCCACAGCTTGGCCTCAGTGGTTTTCTCGTACAACTCCAAAAGCAGTTTGCCTGGGCCCCAACGCTCTTCGACTGGAATATCCCTTTTGGCGCAATGAGCGCGCAGCTCGGCTAGAGGCGTGTCGAGGTTTACGTCCAGGCCGCTTTGATCGGTGAGCAAATCAATGAACCGAGCGCGGGGCCAAGGGGGGGTTAAGTCCAGTTCCCGCCCGCCATAGCTGATAACGGTAGTGCCCCTAAGCTCGATAGCTAAATAAGCTACTAGATGCTCAACTAACTCCATAATGTCGTTGTAATCGGTGTAAGCCCAGTACAGCTCCAGCATAGTAAACTCGGGGTTATGGCGGGTAGACAATCCCTCGTTGCGGAACACCCGGGCTATCTCATACACCCGTTCTAACCCTCCCACTACTAGCCGCTTCAGGTACAGCTCTGGTGCGATCCTTAAAAATAATTCCATATCCAACGCGTTGTGGTGGGTACTAAACGGACGGGCCAGCGCGCCGCCAGGTACCGGGTGAAAAACCGGTGTCTCTACCTCTATGAACTTGCGATCTTCCAACCATCTTCGGGTGAGCGACATCATCTCTGAGCGCAAGCGGAAGGTTTGACGGGCTTGTTCGGTTACCCACAGATCTACGTAACGTTGCCGAAAACGAATGTCCGGATCGGCCAACCCATGCCACTTATCGGGAAAACTCCGCCGGGCTTTTGCTAAAAGCTCCCAGCGCTGCACCTTCACCGATAACTCACCGGTTCGGGTCTTCATTACCTCGCCGCTTATCCCCACCCAATCGCCCAACGATAAAGCACAAAACCCCTCATAGTTGGCAACAACCTTAGCTGGAGCAAACAGCTGGATTCGGCTGGTGGTGTCTTGCAATGTGGCGAACGTGAGCCGCCCCTGCACACGCCGAAGCATAATCCGACCAGCTATAGACACTTCTTGTCCAGTGTCGGTGCCGGGCTCAATGTCGCTGTAGCGTTCGTGACAATCCGCAGCTGTGGCGGTGACATCAAACCGATAGGGAAAGCTCATCACTTAGCCTGTTGGTTACGCTGATGGACGAGCCACAAGCCGTGAAGGGTTAAGTAGGGCTCTACAAATTGGATGGTTTCCGAAAGCGGGGCAATAAGGTGGGCTAAGCCACCGGTGGCGATCACACAAACCTGACTACCCAAAGCTTCAGAAAACCGGGACACCATGCCATCAATCTGAGCTACGAAACCGTAGATCACCCCCGACTGAATGGACTCCATCGTGGTCTTACCAATCACGCTGCGGGGTTCAGTAAGCGCTACTGGCCCTAAAGCGGCTGCCCGTCCTACCATCGCCTCCAAGCTGACCTCGATACCTGGCCCGATAGCTCCGCCTAAAAACTCGCCCGCAACCGAGATCACGTCAAAGTTGTTAGTGGTACCAAAGTCCACGATCACTGCTGGACCACCATAAAGGTGATGAGCAGCTACCGCGTTAGCAATACGATCGGCACCCACCTCACGGGGATTGTCATACAAGATAGAAATGCCGCTACGAGTACCGGGTTCGATAACTACCGGATCAAAATCAAGGTAACGCTGAACCATCATCCGCACACTCTCACGGATTTGGGGCACCCCGGAGCACACTGCAACCCCAGTTAAATCGCTTTCCATCTCCACGTGTATGCTGTCTAACAAGCCGCGTAACAATACTGCTATCTCATCTGGTGTGCGCTCGCTTACGGTAGAAAGACGCCAGTGCTCAAGTAGTCCATCAGCAGCATGGCAATCCTCGGACCGCTCAGCCTCATACAGGCCAACAACTGTTTGTGTATTACCAATATCAAGGGTTAGCAGCATATGCGCTCCGTGTTTTGATGTAATACTTCGCTATCTACTGTCACCCCCGCGTTTATTTTAGGATGATGAACACTAAGCCCAAAATTGACAAATACAGACGGTGCCATGAAGACATCGGTTCACTTACTAGAAGGTAAGCGACTGACCAACAAATGCCCCACCACAAGTACCTGCAGTGCCGCTGCTATTTAGCGTCGAAACGGCACCGCATCTAGGGGCCGAGGAGGGTCAGCGGGATAACCAGGACGCCGTCGGGGCGGCGGTAGGCAGGGCCGGTGGGGGTGATCACTACCAATGCAGCAAGGTCCCCCAAACGCGGGCGGGCTACCTTTCCAGTGAGGCGGTTCAGCGTCTTAGCGGCCTTGTCAATCACTTGTGGGGCAGTGTTCAGCTTGATCTCAACCGCAATCCATGAGCCGTCGCCACGCTCGATGATGGCATCAGCCTCAAGGCCAGTGTTATCTCGAAAATGAAACACTCCGCCTAAACCAGACTGAGAATAGACACGCAAGTCACGCACCACCAGCGATTCAAACAACAAACCAAACGTAGTGTGATCGGCCAGCAATCGCTCAGGAGTAACCCCCAAAAGCGCTGTAGCTAAAGATGGATCAACAAAATGGCGCTTAGGCTCTCTTCTCAACACAGCTTTAGAGCGCAAACTAATAGGCCAAGCTGGCTGGTCTTCCACAATAAAAATACGGCGCAACGCGTCTAGATAAGCGGTAATAGTATTACGTCCCGGAGGGCTAGCAACGCCCATGTGCGATGCTAGCTTTGTCATCTTTGCCTCGCTTGAAACACTATGGGCAAGAGCCAGCATAAGTCGCCGTACCATGTCAGGATTATGGTTAACCCCACTCCCCGCAGATATGTCCACCCGTACAGCCTCGCTCACATAGTCGCGTGCAGATTCGAGCGCATCATCGTTACTCTCACCTAAGAGTTGTGGCCATCCCCCTGCACATATTGCACACGCAATCTCATGCAGCCCTACGTCCTCCTTAGGCATTGATGACACAGTGTCACCCTCAAAAATTGCCCTCAGTGATACGCCACCAGAAGACAGCCCTGCCTCAAACAGTGACATCGGGCGTAGCAACACCCGGCTAATGCGCCCAGTGCCGGTGTGTCGGGTGATATCATCTTGTGGGACTGCAGAACCGGTAAGTATGAACTGCCCTCTCTCTGAACGATCATCGCACTCCCGGCGCACACGATTCCACAGCTGCGGAGCATTCTGCCACTCATCAAGCAGGCGAGGTGTGGGGCCTTTGAGCACTTCAGCAGGGTCAGACGAAGCCAGCAACAGTATCGTGTTGTCATCTAAGCGGACTTCGCTGCGGGCAAAATGCCGACCCAACCAGGTTTTGCCACACCCGCGAACACCCTCAATCAATACGGCACCGCGACGGCACAGGGCGCTTTCCACATCGTGTTCAGCAACACGCGGCAAATAGCCGGGCATAGTAAGCGTGGCCTGTATATCGCTCATAACTAAAGTTCCCTCGGTGGACTGCGCTTAGCCAGAAAACAACGAAGCACATTGATAAAATCTACTACAGCGCGTTTTGAAAACAATCTATAGCGCGTTCTACAAATTAAACATCAACTTGGTACCAACAGCTTTGTAACTATCTAAAAGCTTCTGCTGTCGCTTGCAAACACCTGACACAGCTTAAGACTTGTGACAGTCGTGTAGCTATAATAAAAATATTCCCCCAGCTGCTTCGGTGGCTGGGTGCAAGGGCTCGCTTTAGCGAGCCCTTGCGTTTTCGTGCCACACACTGGGTTTTTGAATCACACCTTAATTTCGCCTTCAGACCGAGCGACATGTATGGGTTCAATTATAGACATTACATCTAGAAATCGTCCATTTTGCCACTTTCAACGCGTCCATTTTGCTACTTTCAACGCGTCCATTTTGTATAATTAGGTAGATGAGCAGCTACCTATCCAGAATTGTAGATCTTGAACTAGACGAATTGCTTTCTGGATTGCCTGCGATTTCTATTGAAGGGCCTAGGGCGGTGGGGAAAACAGTCACAGCACTACGCAGAGCTGTGACTGTGCATCGCCTTGATGATGCAGCCCAAGCAGAAATACTGCGAGCTGAACCCGCGCGCATGATCACCGGCAACCCCCCAATCCTGATTGACGAATGGCAACGTATACCAAACTCATGGGATATGGTAAGACGCGCTGTTGATCAAGACCCAACCAAAAGCCGTTTCTTACTTACTGGATCGGCTGCACCACCTGTGTCTCCAACCCATTCAGGAGCTGGACGCATCGTTACAGTAAGAATGCGATCTTTGTCGCTAGCCGAACGTAACCTTGGCAAAACAACTGTAGCACTCAGCGAACTGCTCAGTGGGCAGAAGCTCCCGCTAAAGGGAGAAACCAATATAAAATTAGCCGACTACGCAGCTGAAATAGTCAATTCAGGTTTTCCTGCAATCAGAATGCTACCAGATCGACTACGACGGGCACAGCTTGATGGCTATATTGATCGCATCGTAGAACACGATCTCGATGACTTGGGGCGAAATATCCGCGATCGTGTAACACTGCGCAGCTGGATGATCGCTTTCGCAGCGGCCACCTCTACAACTGCAAGTTATGCAACCATCCGAGATGCGGCAACTCCAGGCGAACCCGACAAGCCAGCGAGAGCAATGACAACCACATATCGCAGTATGCTAGAACAACTCTGGATGGTTGAAGAAGTGCCAGCTTGGCTACCTACTGGTCATCGTTTACGCCGCCTAGCTGCCTCTCCTGTCCACCAGCTTGCCGATCCTGCTTTAGCTTCACGGTTGCTTGGTGTTGACATAGACGCTCTCATCGATGGTGCTGATGCACGGCCTTTTATTCCCCGAGATGGGACATTACTGGGTGCTCTATTTGAATCCCTTGTCACCCTGTCAGCACGAACTTACGCTCAACATAACGAAGCTCGAGTGTCACATCTGCGTACACGAGGTGGCGAACGGGAAGTAGACCTCATTATTGAGAAAGCTGATGGTAAAGTTGTTGCCTTAGAGGTGAAGCTCTCAGCGCTTGTAGGAGATTCCGATGTGCGGCACCTACACTGGCTTACCAAACAAATCGGACCACGGTTGCTAGATGCTGCCGTCATCACCACTGGACAACAGGCATACCGTCGCGCTGATGGTATAGGCGTAATACCAGCAGCCCTACTCGGCCCCTAATAGCCAGAGACAAATTGACACTCTCTTGTGTTGTTCGAGCTGAGTAATAGCTACTCTGAAAGGTTCGTTACGGCAGGGCTAGCAAAGTGTTTATTACTGGATTAAGGGTCACCTACTCCACCACTCACATAAGGCTGAAGATCACCGACGATAGGAAAGCGAAAATCACCGTTAGTTTGCTTCAGCCACATCACCCCATGAATATTTAGCGCTAAAATTTGCGGAGAGTGATCAGAAGAAGTCGCATCAAGAACTACTTCTCCAACAACACAAGGTTGATTGGCTTTCCGCTTTTTTCGATCAATGACTTCAACAACCCAAACATATCGAGGCAATCGGCTGAAACTGTACTCCCGACAAATATTCTGATTCAGTCCCCGTCACGCCACTGAGGCTTTGAAATTGTTTGATTTAGTTACGTAGGTTCTCAAAGCAAGACGCTCCCGCGCGATAAGATCTGCTAAAGATTCCACAGAATCCTGTTTTCTCAAATCCCTGGTCACCAACTCAGATGCTCCTAGCAAATTAACCCCACCTTGCCTTTCGGCAGCTTCAGGAGACAGCCAAATCTTGTCAGGCAGAGGAGCATGGATCGTCCGCCATGGGCCGTAAACTCTGTCATTTCTACGATCAATATCGTCCAGGACATTGTCAACAACCAAATAAGGACCTAGTTGATCGTCATGTCGAATAAATTCAATCCACTTTGGTCGAAAATGATCGCTTCGTCTATAACCGCAAAGAATAAACGCATGGTCATTTGTACCTATAAGAACTGGAAAGCCTGAGTTGAGGTATCGACAGGAGATTGAAATGATTCGATGATCCCAAGAACCAGGTTGGGTGTCCTCATCAGAAGCAGCTGGAGCAGGCGGTTGCCAAGGCAATTCTGGACTCGGAAGAGAACCTACCCAATAAAACTTTGCAGGAAGATCAAACTTCCTAAATAAATCACTTAATTGAGTGACTGTCAATCCTTGAGACGGCAGCGACTGATTTGGGACAAGGCTTGCGTCGGCATGCAAAGAAAAATCAGCTTTAACTCGCCGCTCTGTCTCACCCCGCAAATAAGACGCGAAATGGCACATCCACGCAGCAGCTTGAGCGCAACTACCTAACTGTGCATCCTGCTGAGCAAACGGGACACCACAAATATTAAGTTCTTGGCCAAACAAGTTCACGGTTTCTGTGACCAATGTACGTACTGCCTTAACCAGATCAGGAGGTGGCGGCAACATCGCGCGCGATACAAGCCCAGTTGCAACTGGTCGCACAACAACATACCCAATGTAAGCAGCTTTTTTAGCAGCGCGCCATAGTTCCTCGGAGTCTAGTGGCTTACTAAAGAAATGAATTCGGTGTGCACAACTACAGATATCTGAAAACTGTCGAGAATAATAAGATGAGAATTCGCTGCGGTAGTCCAAATCGAGATACCTGGTTTCAACCACCATCGTAACCGCACCCCGTAACCGAGCAATTTCAACACAGCGACGAAGCGGTTTATCGTTCAGCGACCCGAGATAACGGGCGAGTGCCTCATCCCATTCTTTATCTGAAGTAGGTTGGTGGACTTCGGCAGGATCAGGGTTATCCCATCCAGAAAGATCCACAAGTTGTCGCTTCCTTAGGCAATTTGCAGATTAGCCGCGGAGACCTCAGCCTTCCGTCGAATCTCCGCAATTCGTACCAAACCTGCACTCAAATCTCGGTGCTGTTCATCTGTTAGCAACTTAGTCGGATCATCTGGCAAGTTCGCGGTCATTTCACTATGCTCTAAATTAGGCAATAACAATTGCACCATTTTATGCTCCTTTACATGGAACAAAACATAAAAACGTTCCAATGCCATATTACTGGCAGATAGCGACAGATTGGCATTCTTTAAATTATGCTAGCTAAATAATAGCTATCCTAAAAGGTTCGTTACGGCAGGGCTAGGAGAGTGCCCTCAGTGAAATGGGTTATAGCTGGAGGGTAAACGCCAAACAAGATGGTTGCTGCAACAGTAATAGCCAGAGCAGACACTAACGAAGGGGGAACCCGTATGGCCGTTATATCAGCGTGTTCAAGGGTTGGCTCAAACCACATCATGCGGGCCACCTTGGCATAATAGAACAGGGCTATAACCGAGTTAATGGCCGCGATCACGGCTAAGGAATAACCCCAGCCTGTGTCTGCTTCTACCAACGCCCGAAACACCGCGAACTTGGCAAACCAGCCGCCTAACGGGGGTATACCCGCAAGCGAAAACATAAACAACGACATCACCACACAAAGACCTGGTGCGAACTTAAACAGGCCCGCAAAAGAATCAATAGCACCAGAAGCAGTGCGACGAGCCACTGCGATTATCACCGCAAAAGCGCCAAGGTTCATAGCAGCGTAAATCAACACATAGTTGATGATTGCCGATATAGCTGCATCTCCAATAGTGCCTAGCACCGCTAATGGTGCCAGCATAAAACCTGCTTGCGACACCCCAGAGTAAGCCATCAAACGAACAATGTTGTCTTGGCGCAACGCCATCAGATTGCCCGCCGTCATGGAACCCACAGCCAAAATCCAAAGCAGCGGCTCATACACATCGTCACGAGCCCCAAAACCTGCGTAAACAAGTTGCATCAACGCAACGAAACCTGCTGCTTTAGAAGCAACAGCTAAAAAAGCTGTAACAGGGGTAGGCGCACCCTCATAAGTGTCAGGCGCCCAAGTGTGGAAGGGGAATCCCGAAACCTTAAACGCAAACCCCACAATCACAAAGATGATGCCTAAAATAGCTACTGGCTCAGCATCACCCACAGAAAGAGCCGCAGAAATCTCGCTCAACCGGGTATCACCAGCCAACCCAAACAAAAGCGACATCCCATACAACATTATTGCGGAAGCAAACACACCCATTAAGTAGTACTTAAGCCCAGCCTCGTTGCTTTTTAGGTCACCTTTACGCCAAGTAGCTAGCAAGTAAGCCGGAATAGACAACAACTCAAGAGCTACGAAAATGGTAATCAAATCCCTAGCTGAAGCCATCAAAACCATACCCAGCACAGACGACAACAACAATCCGTAGTATTCGTTTTCCCAGTAGTCTCCTTCGGCGATGTAGTTAGTAGACAACAGCACCACCAAATAGGCCACAACGATAAACATTGCTTTGAGGATCAGAGCAAAATCGTCTACCACGAAAGCCCCGCCGAACATCTCCCGGGTTGCCCCATCTGCTGCTAAGGTCACAATGGGTACAAGCGTTATAAGCAAACCCACACCTGCTAACGCCGCGGTGTATGCCCGACCACGCTCCAAAAAAATGATATCCAACAAGGTGACCACCGCACCTACACCTAACAAGGTGAGTTCTGGCGCGACTGCGTGCCAATCAATATCGGGTCGGACAAAGCCAACCAGCAAAGACGCAGACCAAAACATTACGGCTTCCTACGGCTTTCTTTTGAGCTACTAGGGTGCGGCGGCATCAAAACAAGCCTCGCTAGTTATAGATTCCAAGCATTCACTTAGCGAAGTGACCACCGCAGGATCGGTAGCTCCAAACAACAAATGTGGGTACACCCCCAACAGCAAAATCAAAATCAGCAAAGGAGCCCAAGCTAAATACTCTGATGCTGTGGCATCTTTAATGTTGGGATCGTTAGCAAACTCGTCTTTGGGATTACCAAAAGCTGTTTTTTGAAACATCCACAGCAAATAGCCAGCAGCCAGCACAGTACCCACCGCAGCTATAACCATGTAAGTTCGAAAAGTTTCCTCCGACAGCACTTCTGCGGGGTTGTAAGAAGCCAAGATAGCAGGGAACTCACCCCAGAAACCTGCCAAACCGGGCAGCCCAAGCGATGCCATAGCACAAAACCCGAGAATCCAACCCATACGCGGCGCCTGCACTAATAGCCCGCCTAGCCGTGACATGTCCAAAGTGTGATACCGCTCTTTAACCGAGCCAGCCAAGAAAAACAACATGCCAGTTATAAGCCCGTGAGCCACCATGCCAAACACCGCGGCGTTAATGCCAAAATCGGTAAGAGTAGCTATGCCTAACATGACGAAACCCATGTGTGCTACAGATGAAAAAGCCACTAATCGCTTAAGGTCACGCTGCGCTAAACATCCTAAAGCACCGTAGATTATGCCGATCACGGCCAACAGTCCGATAAACGGGGCCCACTCTGCAGCAGCGGAAGGCAAAATGGGTATAGCTATCCGCACAAAACCGTAGGTTCCCAACTTGAGCAGCACTGCTGCCAGAATTACCGAGCCCACTGTAGGGGCTTCGGTGTGAGCATCAGGCAGCCATGTGTGGAAGGGAAACATTGGTACTTTGATGCCGAACCCTAAGAACATTCCGCCAAACACCCAAAGTTGCGAGGATTTAGCTATTCCAGCCGCAGCAGTGGGCAAAAGCCGCATATCAAAGGTAGCAGCATCAGCTAAAAAGTAAAGCGCTAGAAAGCTCACCAGCATTAAAGCCGAACCAAACAAGGTAAACAAGAAAAACTTAATGGCGGCGTAACGCCGATTTTCACCGCCCCACACCCCAATCATGAAGTACATGGGCAACAGCACCACTTCAAAGAACACGAAGAACAAAATCAGATCTTGCGCAACAAAAGTGCCGATCATGCCCGTCTCCAAAATCAAAATCAATATTAGGAATGCCTTAGGATTACGGGGCTCTGGAAAATGGTTCCATGAGTAAATAATGCACAGCGGCACGATTAACATGGTCAACAGAATCAGTGGTAACGAAATGCCGTCTATCCCCATGATATAACGGGCATCGATAACGTCAATCCAACTCCTATCTACCACAAAGTTCAAAGAGCCGTAGTTGTCATTGTCTACAAACTGAACCAGCAACAAAACACCAAAAACCGCCACCGCCAAGCTGGTGGCTAAAGCGATGAGCTTGTGGAGTTGTTCGCTTTCTTTGGGTATGAGCAGCATCACAGCCGCACCGATAATCGGCAGGAACGTGGCGAGGCTTAAACCCCAATCGTTTAGAAATTCAGCCATATATCCAAATGCTCCTAAATAATAATGATGAAGATTCCGGCCAAAATAGTGGCAGCAATAAACATGATGGCCGCGTATTGCTGAACTTTGCCGGTTTGCATACGGCGTAGTTCCTCTCCGGAGCCATCAGAAATCTTGCCAGCAGCGTTTACTACACCGTCTATCACAAGCTGATCCACCTTGTGATAGACCACGTGACCTGCTTGCACCGAACGGGTGCCTACTTCATTGACCATACGATCTATCACATGCTGGTTCACCCAGTTAGCGGCTTTAGCTAAAGGACCTTTCACAAAGCCAACAACTACTTTGGTGTACAGCCAATCTAGGTAGTACTTATTAACTAAAACGCGGTGACCTAACCGGGCTAAAGCCCATCTTGCAGTTAAGCCGTTGGTTAGCTCTGTGGCCGACGGGCTAACCGCGCGTACTTTTACAAAGTAATAATAAACAGCCATTGCAATACCGATTAAAGCCACGATTACCGAAACAATGGCAAGCGACCAAGACGGTGTAGCGTGCTTGATGTATGGGAAATAGCTAACCCCCACCGGTTCTACCCAATGAAAAAACTTCTCCCGCCATGATGCCGGTACCAGCTGAAAACCTGGGGGGAAATTAATAAACCCTGCCACAACAGCCAAACTCGCCAAAATCCACAGCGGGCCGACAATCCGTGGCCCCGATTCATGGGGAGTGCCGTGCCCTCTATACTCCCCGAAAAAGGTGAGGTACACCACTCGAGTCATATAGGCACCGGTTAACGCGGCGGTAACCAGACCCATAGCCAGCATCAAAGTGTAGTCGCCGTTAGCGTTGCTGCCGCCAAACAAACCCCAGCCACCAGTGCCCACTAAAATCTCGTCTTTAGACCAAAAACCTGAGAAAATAGGCAGCCCTGCTAGCGCCAAGGTTGCAATCATAAAGGTGCGATATGTATGTGGCATGTACTTGCGTAACCCACCCATGTCGGCTTTCATGTCGAAGGAATGCACAGCATGGCTTACCGATCCTGAGCCTAAGAACAAACATGCTTTGAAAAAAGCGTGGGTAAACAAGTGAAACAGCGCAGCAGTCCAAGCTCCTACACCTAATGCCAGCACCATGTATCCAAGCTGTGAAACGGTGGAATAAGCTAGCACCCGCTTGATATCACGTTGCACAAAAGCCAACGATGCCCCCACCAGGGTGGTAACTCCACCTATCAGCGCCAACAGGTTCAGGCTAGAACCACCAATGGAATAGCCCTCAAAGAAAACCCCGTAAAGACGTGCCACCATGAAAACGCCAGCCACCACCATGGTAGCAGCGTGAATTAACGCTGAGACTGGGGTGGGGCCAGCCATGGCATCAGGCAGCCACGTGTGTAAGAAGAACTGTCCAGATTTGGACATAACAGCAGCAGTTAAACACAGTGCTGCTGCCAGCGTCACCGTGTGTGTCATGGTGCCGTTTAGCGCAGCCTCATTCACTCCGATCACGTCAAAAGTGCCTGCTCCGAAAAACAAAATGGACACACCAATGATGAGCCCCATATCGCCCACCCGGTTGGTAAAGAAAGCCTTTAGGGCAGCATCTGAGTTAGGTTTTTCCTCCCACCAGTGGCCGATAAGCGCAAACGAACAAACCCCCACCAACTCCCATCCCACCAGCATCTGCAAAGTGGTAGATGCTGTGACAAAAAACAGCATAGAAGCGGTGAACAAACTTAAAAAAGCAAAGAAATGGGTGTAACGACGGTCGCCAGCCACATAGTCGGTGGAGTAAATATGTACTAGAAGCGAAACCAGTGTCACCACGAAGATCATCATCACAGCCAAACCGTCGATCATGATGCCAGCACCAATGCTCTCAGCTCCGTTAGTGAGCCAAGTAATGGAGCGGGTGAGAGCGCTTGTGCTACCAGTTCCCTCTACCTCGCCAATCCATTGAATGGCAGTAAACAGGCCAAACACAAACGAAGCTCCAACTGCACCAATGCCAATTTCAGAGCCGCCCTTAGGAAAACGTTTACCAAACAATAAGATCAACAGAAACGAAATTGCCGGGAACAGCCAGATCAACCAAGCGTTCTCTAAAAACCAGCCCGAAGCAGCTACAGTCTCACCTGCAACCTCAGCGCCTAACACAGAACTCAGCGTTGCCACCTCAACCCCTCATCAAATCGACTTGATCTAAATCTATAGATCTACGGTTGCGGTACAACAACAGCACAATAGCTAAGCCGATACCTACCTCGGCTGCGGCCACTGTAATCACAAACAAAGCAAAAATCTGACCGATGACCGTGGCATGAAAAGCACCAAAGGCAACTAGGTTAATGTTCACAGCATTCAAAATGAGTTCTATTGACATGAGCACCAAAACACCGTTGCGTCTTGCTAGCACACCATAAACACCAATGCAGAAAAGCACTGCGGCTAACAACAACATCGCATTGAGATACATCAGCCGCCTTCCTCACGGCGTGCTACTACAATCGCCCCAATCAACGCTGCCAACAACAACACTGATACAGCTTCAAAAGGCACGATGAACTGCGAGAATAGTTCATCGGAAACCTGAGCTGTAGTTTGCGGCGACAGATCGTCGGGCAGCTGTGTATCTCCAAAACGATCCACCAGAGCCCCAAGCATCACCGCCAACAACAACAGCGCAGTGAGCGCGGCGGGGACTTTGCGCGCATAGTCGGGTTCGTTGTCAGTGTCTATGTCGAAATCTGAACGGGTTAACATGATGCCAAATAAGAACAACACCACTACTGCGCCAATATATATAAGCACTTGAGTAATACCAGTGAACTCAGCTCCGACCAGCAAAAACAGTGCTGCAACACCCGCCAACACGATCACCAAGTAAAGCGCGGCATGCATGATGTCGCGAGTGGTTACCACCCTAAAAGCAGCAGCCACCATCACTAAAGCGATGATCCCGAAAGCAACGTGGCTAGCTATCACCGTGGAACCTGCAACACCTTTTGTTGGGAGCCTGCCTCATAAGGCTCAAAGTCGGGCACGGTTTCCATCCATTCGCTGAGGCGCTCTTTGTCATGCAAAAGATCGGCTATGCGCGGTTCGGAATACTCATAATCGGGGCTCCAAAACAAGGCTTCAAACGGGCAGACCTCCACGCAAATACCACAGTACATGCACAAGCTGTAGTCGATATCAAAGCGGTCTAACGCGTTTTTTTGGCGCGGTTTACCTCCTTCGCGCCGCGGGGGAGCTAGATATTTGTGCCCCTCAATGTAGATGCACCAGTCAGGACATTCACGCGCGCACAGCATACACGCAGTGCAGTTTTCTACATGTAAAGCAATAACTCCACGTGCCCGATTAGTGGGGGTTTCTTTAACCCGAGGATACTGCACGGTGTGTGCATTCTTTGACGGCGCTGGCAGCACCGGGGGTCCACCACCAAACAAGGTACGAAACATAGTACGAGCTGTAACTTTCAGCCCTGTAAGCAAACCTGGTATTGCTGCCATCTAAAAACTCCTACCTATAAATCCGATCGCAACGTTGTAGAGCCATATCTAAAACACCACCTTAAAAATGCCAGTAACAACAATGTTTAGCAGCGACAACGGGATCAGGAACTTCCAAGCCAAACTTTGCAGCTGGTCTTCGCGCAGGCGGGGATATGTGAAGCGGAACCAAAAAATAAGGGTGGCCACAGCTAGCACCTTCAGCAGCAAAATAACAGGGCCAGCAATATTAAAACCCCAATGAGTTATATCGCCCCATGGCAGCGCCCAGCCTCCTAAAAACATCACTGCAGCAAGAGCAGAAAAGGCAAAAGCTGTGCCAAATTCGCCCATAAAGAAAAACAAAAACCTAAAACCGGTGTACTCAACTTGATAACCACCCACAATCTCCGACTCTGCTACTGGCATATCAAAAGGTGGCTGGGTTAGCTCTGCTTGCACTGCCACTAGAAACACAAAAAAACCCACAAACTGTGTCAAAATAAAAGGGTTACCAATACCACCCCAGCCAAATATCTCACCTTGAGCTTGAGCAGTGACGATTTTTTGTAGGTCTAGCGTGCCTGCTTGAATCACCACACCCATAACTGCTAGCACTAACGGTAACTCATAGGCTATGAGCTGACCAGCGGCCCGCAGCCCGCCAACAAGGGCATACTTATTGGCCGATGCCCAACCCGCCATCAAAATCCCTACAACCGACAAAGATGAAACTGCTAAAGCGTAGAAAATGCCAACATCAAGCTGTGCCACTACCGCATCGGGCCCAGCAGGGATCACCACGTAAATCAAAAAAGTAGAAATCAGCACTACTAGCGGAGCTAAAGCAAACACTGTTCTGTCGGCTTTTTCAGGAAAGATGTCTTCTTTTTGTAAGAACTTCAACCCGTCGGCCAAAAGTTGCAAGCTGCCGTACGGCCCAGCCTCCATAGGGCCGAGACGGCTTTGCATGAAGCTCATCATCTTTAACAAGAACACATATCCCAGCACTAAAGCTGCAGTGGGAATAATCAAAGCAACCAACCCCAGCTTGATGGCCGAAGACACCCAGTAGGGCACCTCTAGCGCGAACACCGCTGCAAACAGCTGCTGTGCAATAGCCACAATCATCGATCTATGTCACCCAAGATGAAATACAAGCTGGCCAAAATAGTTACGATATCGGGCACGAACACGCCCTTTAGCAACCAGGGTGTAATGGACATGTTCGAAAAACTCGCCGAACGTATCTTCACTCTAAACGGCACCAAGTCGCCCTTAGAAACAATATAATAACCCATCTCGCCTAAAGGGTTTTCGGTAGCTGCATAAGCCTCCCCAGCAGGCACCTTAATAATGCGCGGCACCTTAGCCATAATTGATCCTGCCGGTAGCCCGTCTAACAGCTGTTCTACAATCTTGGTTGCTTCACGAGTTTCTTGCAAGCGCACCCAGTAGCGCGCAAAAGAGTCGCCGTCGGGATGTGTCCAAACCTTCCACTCCAGCTGATCGTATGCCAAAGCCTCGCTGCTGTCGCGGCGCAAATCCCAGTTCACACCACTAGCACGGATGTTGGCTCCCGACAGGCCGTAAGCCAAACCTACTGCTGGCGGAATGATTCCAATACCCCGGCAACGGGCTTGAAAAATTTCGTTGCCCAACACCAACTCCTCAAACTCGTCACAAAAATCGCGCATGCGACCCATAACAGCTTTGGTGTCTTCAATCCAGCCTTTAGGAAGATCATCTTTGAGGCCACCAATGCGGTTAAAGTTTGGGTGAAAACGTCCGCCAGTAACGGCTTCTATCTGATTGAGCACGAACTCTCTATCTCTAAACGCCATGAACACTGGTGTTAGTGCTCCTAGTTGCACGGCCATGTCACCTAAAAACAAGCTGACGTTAGCGATGCGGCTTAGCTCAAAAAGCACGGTACGAATCCACATGGCTCGGGGAGGTGCTTCTATGTCCATCAGTTTTTCTGCTGCCAAAATAAACGGAACTTCATTAGCGAAGCTGCCCAACCAGTCGATCCGATTTATGAGCGTGGTTACCTGAGGATAGGTGCGCACCTCTGTGAGTTTTTCGTACCCGCGATGCATATAACCCATGATGGGTTCTGCTTCTATCACCTGTTCTCCGTCTAGGCGGGCTACTAAGCGCAACGTTCCGTGAGTAGCCGGGTGTTGCGGGCCAATGTTGAGGGTCATTCCCTCGGTTTCTATCTCCAAGTTGAGGCGAGCATCAGCGGCTTGGGTGGCCACGTATGCCATTTGGCGACGCTGATCTACATCTGTAGCGGTCATGCAGATTCCTCGTTGGGAAACAACTCCACATCCACAATCCCCGGCCACGGCTTGACCCGCCGGGCTAAAAGAGGAAAGTCCTTACGCAGAGGATGACCCTCAAACTCTCCCGGCAGATAAATGTTGCGCAAGTCAGGATGGCCGTTGAAGTAAATGCCGAACATCTCCCATGCTTCACGCTCATGCCAGTTAGCACCTGCAAACACCCCAATCAAAGTGTCAATGCTTAAGTCGTTATCGGGTAAATCAGCTTTGATTGTGATGCCAGTGTGCTCGCTAACAGAGTGCAGCCGTAGCAGCATCTGAAAGCGGGTTTCTCCGCCTGCATGCCCTTGCTCTGTGGCTTGTTCAGGTTGGTTGTCGGGGTTGTCTTCTTGAGCGTTCATGTCCCTGCCGTAAGGTGAAGGCAACCAGTCGATTGCCGACACCCAATCGAAAAACGCACATCCAAGCTGATCGCGTGCCAATTTTGCTGCATCTACCCAAGCATCTCTGCTTACCCTCACCCAAAGGTCGCTGCCAGCAATACTATGATGGGTAATATAGCCATCACCTAGACCCTCAGCTAGGTGTGAAGCCCAGCGGGTTCGAAGCTCATCTAGTTTTGGCGGGTTTGCATCTTCAGTGGTATTGACAGCTTCGTTTGAGGTTTGTGTTGCTGTGACTGCTGAGGTGTCAGATGCTGAGAGATCAGGCGACGACAATGGGTTCACCTCGCCAGCGTTTAGCAGGATCCTCGTTACCAATGCGTTCTTGCAGCAATACGATGCCCTCTAATAAGGCCTCAGGTCTTGGTGGGCAGCCTGGCACATAAACATCAACAGGAATTATCTGATCCACACCTTTAGTTACCGAATACGAATCCCAATATGGGCCTCCACAGTTAGCACACGAACCCATAGAAATTACGTATTTAGGATCGGGCATCTGCTCATAGAGACGCAAAATGGAGGGCACCATCTTATCTGTGACCGTACCTGAAATTACCACTAAATCGGCTTGGCGAGGACTAGCAGGAAATGGGATCACGCCAAGACGCATAGCGTCATAGCGGGGCGAACCAATAGCTGCACCCATCTCAATAGCACAACAGGCTAACCCCCATTGGTACATCCAAAGTGAATACTTGCGTCCCAAGTTCAACAACTTGGTTAAAGGTTTAGGGGCTTTCCCGCTTGCAACTAGTCCCACTGTTTACCTCAAATCCACCGTAAAACACCTTTACGCCAAGCATAAAGCAGGCCCAAAGCTAAAATGAATATGAAGATGGCCATCTCTACTAGGCCAAAGGTGCCATATGCCTCAAGTCTTGTAGCCCACGGAAAGATGAACACAGCTTCAACATCAAACATTACAAACAACAAAGCAAACACATAGTAGCGGATGTTGCTTTGCGACCATCCCGATCCCACCGGGTCTACGCCGCTTTCGTAGGTGAGATACTTTTGTGGTTGTGAGCGGGTTGGCCGAATTAAGCTGCCAACACCAAGCATCCCAAAAACCAGGGCTCCAGCCAACCCTAAGAACAAAGCGACAAGCAAGTAGTCGCGGAGGAACTCTGACACAACCCGAAGGTTACCGATAGCTAGTTATTGAGGCCAATACAAGTTAGGAAGCCGCCACATAAGCTACGGCGATTACACCGGGCCCAGCGTGCGTGCCAACAACTGGCCCAATCAAACTGACGCTTTGTGGCTGGTTGTTTCCTAAGGCGCTTACAAACTCTTCAATGTCATCTGCGTTAGCGTGAGCGACAGCTAGCTGCTCGAACTCACCAGCAGCAGCTAGATGATTCAACAACCAGCGGCGAGCTTTTGTGCGGGTACGCTGCTTGCCTGCAGGTTTCACTACGCCTGAGGTTAAATCCACGCAAGGCTTTATCGACAAAGCACTGCCTAACATGGCTTGGGCTGCACCTATACGCCCACCTCGCTTAAGGTTCTCCAGCGTGTCTAAGACACCGAAGATATAAACCCGCTCTTTTAGTTCTAAAAGCTGAGCTTCAATCTCATCGGCACTGCTGCCTGTTGCGGCAGCAGTTGCGGCAGCAGTTACCATCAAACCCAAACCTGCAGAAACCTTCCCTGAATCCACCACACGCACATCCACCTCGCCTTGCAATGCATGAGCTGCAACTTGAGCCGACTCACCAGTGGCTGACAACTCAAAAGACAAGTTCACGCACACCACTGCATCAGCTCCAGCAGCGGCTAGTTGCCTAAATGCTTCTTCAAACGCGCCTGGTGCTGGAGCTGCAGTGGTGGGCAGCTCAGGTGCTGTAGCCATTTTTTGATAAAAATCCTGTGCGCTGAGGTCTTGACCATCGATAAACTCCTCACCGCTAAAGTTAATAGATAGCGGCACCACGGTTATCTGATGATGTTTTATAGTTTCGGCGCTGAGGTCACAGGAACTGTCGGTAACAATGCGAACTGTCATGCTATGAGGTTACTAGTTATGAGCGACAGAACCAGCACGCCGACCTCGCCAATGCCTGGCCCACCAGATTCCTAAAATCGCCAAAGCCACAGCAGCGATACCAACTCCCACGCCTGATAGAGATGTAGCTCGAACTGTGATCTGCGACTCTCCCAAAGTTAGCAACCCATCTGGAGAGTTTACTTTAACCTCCAAAATGGCATCCCCTGAAGTCTTAGCACGAACTGGTGCTTGGAACTGATTGACACCTGGAGATAGCTGGCGTAACAGCAAATTACCTTCCGGGAAGTCCAGCTTGTCGC
Organism: Candidatus Poriferisocius sp.; assembly: GCA_965221865.1. GTDB lineage: Bacteria > Actinomycetota > Acidimicrobiia > Acidimicrobiales > Bin134 > Poriferisocius. The sequence continues at coordinate 1,596,935 of OZ244918.1, read as the reverse complement.
TATTGAGTTGCAGTGCAACTATCACATCATGGTCTAGATAGTTGCGAATGAGCATGGGAATGTTCTCAGCCCTGCTAGTGATGGTGATACGCTGAGGACTTGGGGGTTCTATTGCGGCTACTGTGTCGCGTATCGTCTTTGCGACCACCGCCAAGTAGTTGTCTCTTTCGATTTCGGAAAGGCCGTAGGTGCCTGACAGCAACAGAGCTCGTTCCAGTTCTTCGATTAGTTCCCTTTCGGGTGTGCCTGCGGTAGCAATAGGATCAACCATGTTTTGGTAGGAACGAGCTATTTGCTGCCCACCGTTAAGTGCTGCTTTGTAGTCCTCTCCGAAACCGTTTTCGCTTCTAGGCAGCACCCTGCGGAGGTTGCTGGGCGGCAAGGCATCAGCAATGTTTTGCGGGCTGGCTGTTTCCAAGATGGGGCTAGCGGCTAGCGCGTCAAGAAAGGTGCCCACGTTGGCAGCGTCGGTTGGCGATCGTAGCGCAAAAGCTAAAGCAACAGCCCGCTTTTGTTGTGGATCTTCAAACCAGTGAGATGCCAACGCTGCTAACTCTGTAAATGGGCTAAACATCTGCAAGCTATCCACACCTAAATTGGCGCTATCTGCTGCAGCGTTGGTTGTGGCTAAGTCGGCAGACAACACACTGCTAACAGGGTTGCCAATAACCAAAGCTCTCATCACATCGTTGGATGCAGACAAATAAAGTGAGGTTCGATCAAAGCTTGTAGCTAGTTGCTGGCTGGAATCCAACAAAACATTAGGCACCAACACGAGTTCTAACTGCTCGCTTTTAAGCCGCTGAAGCAATTCTGGGCGAGCCGAACTTGTAAGCAGCATGGTAGTGGGAACAGGAACGTTATTCAGCTGGTCGATTAGCACCCTTGCACCCGCCTCTATCTGCCAGCCAATTTCTAAGCTAAGCCCTTGGTGTATCCACGCGTCGCTGTCTATGGGCACATAGGTGTTGCTAAGAATCGGGCGGTTGCTTGTTACCTGAATCATCTGGTTTAAAAGGCTCACATGAGATGGCTGTTTGCTCAGCGCTAAAGCATCTACTAGATGCGGTTCAACCACAAGCGTCACCTGGGTTGTGGCCCGGTTTGGTGGGCGCAACACATCAATTAAGGCTTGGAAACTTTGCGTGGCTTGTGTGAGTTGCAACTCACCTTGTGGGCTAACCGCTAATGGGCCACCCACTGAAAGCACTGGACTAATCTGCAAAGACGTGCCAACATCATCGCTAGAAGGTAAGCGCACTATGAAGGTGTGGATGCTGTCTACGGTTTTCTGCGCAGGAGACTTTAAGATGATGCTCAGCGGGTACACGCCTTCTTCGGGTAGCAGCAAAAATTCGTTGCTGTTGTATTGCTCGAAATCAAACACTCTTTGGGTTGTAATGCGCAACGTGACAACCCCGTTGCTGTCAGGTTCGGGTAAAGGCAGCCCCGTGATTTCTTGCCAGATTAAGTTGTTTGCAGGCTCAATCAGCCTGTCTTGAAATGCAGCGCGCGAGCGTGCAGGTACTCCTGTGATTAGATCTAGGGTGAAGCCTGCGCCAGCTAATGTTGCTGGAGGTGGTGTTGGTGTTGCTGTGCGATCAGCAAGGTTTTGCACTCTAAAGGTGAGCTGCAATTCATCTTCTTCAGCTAACCAGATGCTTTGTGATAACAGTTGCAGCGATGGGCTTTGCGCACCGGTAGCGGTTGACTGTGCAGCGAGTGGAACAACTATCCCAAACATAAACAACATTGTTGAAACGAACAACAGTTGCGCCTGCCGATAAGGTTTCACAAAATTGCAGCCCCAAGTTGATGAATAACAGGTACTTTACAACTATGGTGGCTGAACTACCAGACCCAAATATGTTAGACCCAAATATATTAGCCAAGCGACTTAATACGGTTATTCAAGAAACTCACGAACTTACTAAGCGGTTCATGGATGAGGGTTATCAGCTTTATCTTGTGGGGGGCATCGTACGCGATGGTTTATTGGGGCTACCTCTGCAGCAAAGGATAGATCTAGATCTCACCACCGATGCTCAACCTTTAGCTGTGAAATCTATTTTGCACCGCTGCGCGCAAGCTTTGTGGACACAAGGTGAACGATTCGGCACTATCGGCGCTCATCTTAACAACCGTAAAATTGAGATCACCACGCACCGCAGCGAACGCTATGTTTCGGGTTCGCGCAAACCTGAGGTGGAATTTTCAGATGCGATTGAGGTGGATTTGTCGCGACGGGACTTCACCATCAACGCAATGGCCGTGGAATTACCGTCAACAAGGTTGGTGGACCCTTTTGGGGGTGTTTCAGATCTGCAGGCACGGCTTCTGCGCACGCCGTTAGAACCTGGCGATACCTTTAGCGACGATCCCATCCGCATGATGCGAGCTGCACGCTTTTTAGCTCAATTTCAGTTGAATTGTGACCACTCGCTGATTGCAGCCATAAAGCAAACAGCTGAACGTCTCAGCATTGTGGCTCATGAGCGCATCCGCGACGAATTAGATCGGCTTTTAGCATTAGCAGATCCAATGCCAGGTTTTGAGCTGTTGTTTGCTACTGGCCTAGCTAGCCGTGTGCTTGGGCCGGTTGCAGATCCACCCAGCGTGTTAAAGTGCCTAGCCCAAGCCTGCAACAATCCGCTAGTACGGTTAACCGTGCTCATGTCTGGGGTGGGTTCTCCCGAACAAGTACGCACAGCACTACTAGAACGAAAGGCCACAAAAAACATCAGGCAAACGGTGCCAAAACTTTTAGCTATAGCTCAAACAACTATTACAAATCCGCCTAAGAACCAAGCTGAGCTGCGTCACTGGGTTGTCGATACCAAAGGCAAACACGCTCTAGCACTTGCTGTGGTCGCTGCCCTAAGCAGTGAAAGTGGAAGTACTAACAACTCGTTTGCTGATGATGTGACAACCCTGCTAGCAAACGAAGCAGACCTGCTAGGCCCACCTGTGTTGGATGGCGCGGAGATCATGGCTCACCTGAGCTTGCAACCTGGCCCTGTAGTGGGCCAAGCAGTGGCAGAGCTACGCCGCTATCGCCTAGAAGTTGGCCCGCTAACCGCAGATGCCGCCCGCAAACATCTAACTAGCTGGTATGCCAACAATCTTTAGCCTTAAACCCCCGCAAAGCCATAAGATATAAACACGTGCTAACCAAGCTGACTGTTCGTAACTTTAAAGGGCTAGATGAAGCCGAAATTGAGCTTGGTAACCCTGTCGTGTTTGTTGGTCCCAACGACTCTGGCAAAACATCGGCGTTGCAAGCGCTTACGCTATGGGATTTAGGGTTACGTCGTTGGGTTGAGAAGCGCTCAGACTCTGAAGCTAAAAAACGGTCTGGTGTGGCAATTAATCGCCGCGACCTCACCTCGGTACCCGTGCCCTCTGCCAAACAAATCTGGCGGGAGTTGAAGGTTAACCGCAGTGTTCAAGATACCGCTGACAAACATGCCCCCAGGCACATCTGTATTGATGTAATTGTGGAGGGTCTGACTGACCAAGCAACGTGGAAATGTGGGCTTGAGTTTGACTATACCAATGAAGAGAGCTTTTACTGTCGGCCACTACGTACCAATGTAGATGGCTCCGAAAAAATGCCGGTTCCAGATGAAGCTCTTCGCTCGCAAGTAGTGTTGCTAAGCCCTATGTCAGGGCTCGCAGCCAACGAAACCAAATTAGAACCAGGCGCTATCAACGTGCGCCTTGGTGAGGGGCGCACTGCCGAGGTTATCCGTAACCTCTGCTACCAAATCGCCGAGTTGCCCGATAATGGAACTACGTGGGACAAACTAGCGCTGCGGCTAAAAGAGCTTTTCGGTGTCCGCTTAGACCAACCCCAGCTCATATTTGAACGGGGAGAAATTAAACTCACCTACCTCACTCGAGACAACATCCGTTTAGATTTAACTGCTTCTGGTCGTGGCATGCAACAAACACTGTTGCTTTTAGCTTTCATTGCTCTCAACCCCAACAGCGTGGTGCTTCTAGATGAGCCTGATGCACATTTAGAAATCCTACGGCAACGCCAAACCTATGAACTGCTCAGCCAAGCAGCGTCGGATAATGGCTCTCAGATAATCGCTGCATCTCACTCCGAAGTGATCCTCAACGAAGCTGCAGAGCGGGGGACAGTGGTTGCATTCGTGGGCAAACCACATCGCCTTAGCAAAAGCAGCGAGCTACTCAAAGCACTTCGTGATATTGGTTTCGACGACTACTATCAAGCTGAAATAACTGGCTTTGTGCTGTATTTAGAAGGGTCTACAGACCTAGCAATTTTGCGAAGTTTTGCTGAGTTGTTAGACCACAGCACACAAACACTCTTCGAGCGTCCCTTTGTGTGCTATGTCGGAGATCAGCCCAAAAACGCAAGAAAACATTTCAACGGGCTTCGCGAAGCCAAAACTAATCTCATAGGTTTTGCTTTATTTGACCGTCTTGACCGCACCGATTTAAACCCAACTGGAAATCTGGCCGAACATATGTGGGCGCGTAGAGAAATAGAAAATTACCTACTGCCAGAGGTGTCATTAGAACGATATGCCCAACAACAAGGTAGCTCCCTTTACAAAGGTGAGTTATTTGAAAGCTCTGAGGCAAACCGCTGGGAAGAAGCAATGACAAATGCTCTAAGCGATAGAGTGCCTCCAGCGGCATTACGAAACCCGCAAGACTCCTACTGGCTGAACACTAAAATTAGCGACAACCTGCTTGCACCAGTGTTTTCTGCTTTCTCCCAAACTGTTGGACCACAAGGCAACTTGGCAAAAGCTGAATACTACCGGCTGGCGCGTTGTCTAGAGCCCGAAGAAGTCCACAAAGACGTGGTTGCCGTGCTTGATGCTATAGCTGCACAACATCAAAAAGCCCAACCAGGTGTAGTTGGGGATTAGTAGATAAACCTTTAGCTGATTTCGCCTCGAGCGTACGCTTCTACCATTTCGCGTGCTACCTCATCGCGGTACTGTATGGGTGGGCTTTTCATGAAGTAGGCAGAAGGGCCAAGCAGCGGGCCACCAATACCATGATCTAAGCCCAGCTTGGCACAGCGCAGCGCATCAATAATGACCCCAGCAGAATTGGGAGAGTCAACCACTTCTAACTTGAGGTCTATGTTAAGAGGCACATCCCCAAAGCCTCTTCCCTCAAGGCGGATATGAGCCCATTTACGATCGCTTAGCCACCGAACATGGTCGCTCGGGCCAATATGAACGTTTTCTGAGGCAATACCGTTATCAATTTGGCTAGTAACCGACTGGGTTTTAGAAATCTTCTTGGACACTAACCGCGACCGCTCCAACATGTTCATAAAGTCCATGTTGCCACCAAAGTTGAGTTGGTATGTGCGGTCTAGTTCCACACCCCTATCCTCATACAATCTGGCTAAAGTGCGATGCACGATTGTTGCCCCAACTTGGCTTTTGATGTCGTCGCCCACCACTGGAATGCCGGCATCGCTAAAACGTTGCGCCCACTGCGGGTCTGAAGCGATAAACACTGGGATTGCGTTCACAAAAGCCACGCCAGCTTCCAAACAACACTCGGCGTAATAGCGCTGAGCTTGTTCAGAGCCAACCGGCAAATACGATACCAACACATCAGCGCGGCAGTCGCGGAGAACATCTGTCACAGCAACCGGCTCTACCGGCGACTCCTCACATTGGGTGCGGTAGTACTCACCAAACCCATCTAAAGTTGGGCCTCTTTGTACATGCACACCCAACTCAGGTACCTCACAAAACTGTACGGTGTTATTAGGCTCTGCCCATATTGCCTTGCCAAGGTCTAGCCCCACTTTGGAAGCGTCAACATCAAATGCTGCTACCGGTTCCACATCGCTAATGTGATAACCACCTAGTACCACATGCATAAGACCAGGCACATGATCGTCTAGCTCTGCATCGGCGTAATAGCTCAGTCCCTGAATTAGCGAATTAGCACAGTTACCAATACCGGCAATAGCGAGACGAATAGGTTTGCTCATGAGTGCTGCCCTCCTCGGGTTAACTCGGGTAGACATAGATAGATCATTGTGTATTTTCTGGTGAACTGGCATCGACTACAGTTGAGTTTTGAGCGTTAGAACTTTGCGAACGCTCCTGTGCAATGAGGCGATCTAGCCAGGCTAAATCCGAAGCTAAACGTTGTTGATCACGATCAAACAACGAGCGAACGTAGCGGTCTGAAGATGGTTCAGGGTTACGCTGAGCTATAGCTTGCAAGTTCACCAAATGAGCTCTGCGAACCTCGAAAAGCCACAAACGTCTTTCTGGTGGCAAAAATCGACAAAATGCTAGCTGCAAGCGAAAGCGTCGCTCGTTGTTAGCATCATCTTGTAGCAACTCCAGCAAGTGGTCTTCGCCTGCGGTGGTTATCTGATACACCTTGCGAATACGCCCAGATTTAGAGCGGCTACTGCGCCGGCGGCTTTTGCGAGCAGGTTCAGGTACTGTTGTGGAAGCCGCTTTGTTGCTTATTAGCTCATCAAGATCGGTTTCTTGGGCTTCTGGGGCTGAGGTCACCCAGCCACGTCGCTCAAGGCGTGCCAGCGCAGGATATAAAGCGCCAAAAGAAGTGGCATAGCCCCCTACTAGGGCTTTGAGCCGTTTGTTTAGCTCATAGCCGTGGAGGTCGCCTTCTTTTAAAAGGCCAAGCACTGCAAGATCCAACACAGTTATACATTATATCTATTCGCTATATCTGTGCAACTAGTCAAATAAAAAATACCGTCGGTCGGTTGCTGACACTTCTGATACGTCTGGGCGACCACAACAGTCAACCTTTGCAGCAACCGTTGACGTTCACCTGACAACCAACAATTTTGTGCAGGACAGATTTTACCTTTGTAGGATTGAGGGATTACGGTACTTATGCTAAAATTTATCTAATATTTCATTCTTCAGTTCTAAGCAGTAAACTAATCTTTAGAATTAATCTAAAACTATAATTACAAGTATTATATAGATAAAACAGGAGATATCATGAAATTACTTATAAGACTAGTTTTTTGCAACAATAATTGCTGTGGCGGTTTATGCCGTATCTACAGCTACAGTAACAGCAGTCTACAGTTTTAATAGCAGCGACTACTCTTATGATTATAATGGTTCATATATAAGGACCTGTGATCAAGAAAGTGATTCAACTAAAGTTAAATCTAAAGTTGATTGGGATAACAGTGGCGGTGGATCTGACGGAGCCAAAGACATTGATGGGAATAACGGAATATGTGCTTCAAAAAATATGGGTTGAAATATTTATAGACACAAAACTTGTGAATATAGGGCATGGTGGCCTGATAGTTGCGGTAACTGGCAAGCTGTTTAAAGCGAATTAGTTTAAAATCATCTTTATACAGTATATTATTGATAAATTGAATATTCAATAATTCTATAATATAGGATTAAGTTTCTTGTTTGCTTGTTTTAAATTATGTTGAATATAGGAAAGCCAGCATATTAAATGCTAGATACCCACGAAACAGCAATTCAGTGTTCTGGGGTGATGTTGTCATATGGGCAGCGCTGTGTATTACATAACCTAAATCTTATGTTGCCAAAAGGCGCGCATACTGCGATTGTAGGACCTAGTGGTTCAGGGAAAACCTCGTTGCTAAATATTTTGGCTGGTCTTGTACAGCCTGATGACGGAAAAGTTTTTGTTGCTGGGCTAGAAGTCTCAGCGGCTTCGTCGCGTTTAAGAGCTAAGCATCGCCAGCAGGAAGTAGCGATCGTGTTTCAATTCGGCGAGCTACTTCCAGAGCTTACTATTGGAGAGAATGTTGAACTACCTTTACGTCTTCGCGGTGAACAGCCTTCTAAAGATTTAATAAAAAAAACATTGAGCGCTGTTGGTTTATTTGATTACTCCACAGCTTGGCCTTCACAACTATCAGGTGGTGAAACCCAACGAGCAGCAGTCGCGCGCGCGCTTGTTACACGTCCTTCTGTACTGCTTTGTGATGAGCCCACTGGTGCACTAGATACAGTAGCTTCAGCTGAAATAACTGATTTATTATGCAATGTTGCTGCTCATACGAATACTACTTTGTTAGTTGCTACTCATGACCAAAATGTTGCAAAAGCAATGGATACAGTATTGCTATTACACAATCAAGAACTGAAGTGTATTGCATAAGCAATCGTTAACAACAGATACATGACCACTTTGTTATGGTTACTTTAGCAACGCTTAAAATAATCTGGCGGAGCGGATTCAACATCTTCCGCGTGCTAGTGATAGCTATTGTTACGATCGTCGTGACCATAATCTGCTGTTTAGTGGCTAGTGCAGCATTGATGGTGGAGCGTGTCGATGAACGTGCTTCGGCTCGGACGTTTACACCTGCTTTTCCTGAACAATCCGCCGACTTAAGTAGAGATGTTATTTATGATTCTGTCGATGGTGAACCTCTATTTGTTTATTACTGGCGCATAGAAAAACCTAATGTCAGCATTCCAGGCATATCTACGACAGCTGCAATTGAGCAATGGTTTGTTTCACCTGAACTGCAACGCAAGATGTCTGTTGACCCATTGCTATATAATAGGTTTCCTGAAGCTTTGCTTATAGGTGATGAGGGTATAGGTGCGGCTGATGAGCTTGTGGCGTATCAACTAGTTGGCCCAGAAGTGAAACTGCGTGAACGACTCTTAGCCATTCCAAACACTGAGTGGATTGGGCTAAATGCTAGCATAGACAACCTCACAGTGGTCCTTGTAGGGACCGGAATTTTGCTTACGATTGGGGCTGGCCTATTAGCTGCTGCTCTTGGTACTGTAACAACTAACTTGGAGCAGCGTTTGAGTATACTCAACGCGCTTGGCGCAACTCACCTGATGCTATGGATGGTTGCTGCTGCGTGTGTTGCACTTATTGTTTTTCCAGTATCTATTGCAGCTTCAGGTTTTTGGTATGTACTAGCACCACAGCTACGTTCTGTACCTATAGTGGGGCAAAGAGTTTTAGCTGGCGATCTAGCAATTCCCATATGGCTTTGTGGGCTTATAGTTGCTTTAGTAACAGCTCTAGCTTCGACGCTAGGGGCGCGTCGCGTGCCTCAACAAAGCAGTTCGCGTCCCGCTACAAGGATTCCTAAAGCCCCATCAGGTTGGCGCGCCGTACCACTGCTTGGAGCATTAGCTCTAATTGTTTATTCCACCACACAAACAGGAGCAGAAGCCGTTCATGGGCTGCTAATTGGATTAATCGCAGCATCACTGTGTGTAATTATCGCTCTCCCTATATTAATCTATTGGGTAGGTAACGCTATTGCGGCAAACAAGTCAACCCTGCAACTACTCCTTGGGCGCAGATTAAGTTGGAGCGCTGCTACCTCAGTTCGCCCACTCATGATTCTTGCCGCATTAGCGGTGGTGCTCCCAGTAGGAACTTCATATATAGCAGTAGCGCGATCTGACGATTCGACACCTGTAAACAATCCTACAACCGCAATACAGTTCAACGGTGCCATTGATCCCGTATCGCAGATAACCCTAGAAGCTCAAGGTAAAGGTGTTTTTGCTGATGTTTACATTACAGAATCTTCGGGAAATGAAGCACCAAGATTCACATTGGTATCTTCTTGCCAATCTCTAAATAATTATGTAGTACTCAACAACTGTGGGGCAGCGGGAATCCGTATTCACCCATCAACAGCCACCATATTTCCGGGAATCGACTCGGCTGCCACAACACCACCTAGAGACGCAAACTTAGGTTTTCGCCTCTTCATTACTAACAACGCTAAACAAGCCGAGGCTGTTCTTCGCAGCTACGTGGTCAATAGTAAACGGACCGACTTAGCTGTTATTTCTAGTGAAGATCGCGACCCTAAAGAACCACGTAGTGTAGCATGGATTTTAGCAGGATTACAGGTCTCAGCATTTGGTACATTTGCTGCCTTGCTGTTATGGGTTATCACCAATGCATCGGTAACAGCTCACACACGCGTGCGGCTCAACAATCTTGGCGCGCAAATGCCAATGATCCGACGCCTTGCTGCATCTGAATCTGCTTTAACGATTATCATAATCGGCTTAGCAAGCACTGCAATCGGTACTATTGGTGCTGTAGCTTATGCGCTAGTTGATGGCTCTATCGCACCAAATTACTGGCCTTCTCTAGTGTTAGCTACAGCCGTATTACTTACAGCAGCCACCGCAGGTGTAGCTAGTGCAATTGAAGTCGCAGCTCACCAAACCCGTGTCGCCAAACAATCAAGCGATTAATCTGTGAGCTTTTTCAATCTACACTATTTGTGGCTTCATTGCGGATCCATACCGTGCGTTGCGGGAAGGGAATCTCAATGCCCTCAGCATCAAAAGCGTACTTAATGCGAGCCCGCAAAATACGCCCGACTGTCCACTGTTCACTAGGATCGGTTTTAACTACAAGCCGAATAACCACTGAATCATCACCAAGTTCTTGCACCCCCCAAACAGCGGGTTCTTCCAAAATAGTGGCATCAGCACGTTCTTCGCGCCATAAGTCGTCTGCAACCTGCTTCATGATCTTGCTGGCATGGTCAATATCGGTGTCGTAGCTAACCCCAATATCTAATATGGCGCGCGACCATAGCTGAGAGTGGTTAGCGGTGCGGTGGATTTCGCCATTAGGTATCGTCCACACCACTCCGTTTACATCCCGCAAAGTGGTGGTACGCAAGCTCACTTTCTCGATGGTGCCTGAGGTGTCTCCCACATCAACTACATCGCCCACCCCAAACTGATCTTCAATCAAAATAAAAATGCCCGACAAAAAGTCACGCACCAAAGATTGTGCGCCAAAACCAACCGCTAAACCCGCAATACCAGCACCGGCAATCAGCGGTGCTAAGTCGATGCTCAGTTCGCTCAAGCACAACAACAGTGCCACTGCCACAATGGCAGCTGTAGATAAGCTCTTTAGCACAGCAGCAATGGTTGCAATCCGCTGTGAGCTACGCACTTGTCGCTCTTGAATTCGGTGGATGGCCTTGCTAGCCACCGCAGCGATGTCTAGCTTGCCTGCGGACTGCAGTTGGTCTTCGGTATCTGACTCACTTTGGCGCCCTAGACGAGCTACGGCTCTTTCGATTACCTTATGGACGATCTTCTTGGCTATCCACGCTACCAACAAGATGAGGATGATTCGCAGGGGACGCTCTACCAGCCAACCAACAATCTCGGCTAAACGTTCGTTTTCGGTGCTATCAAAAATCAGCTCACAAAAAAACCCAGGTTCAGACCCGCAAGCATCATTCACGGTGGCAGCAGGCACAACTAACAGAGCAGCTAAAGACATTACCTCAGCGTATCCGTTAAATTAGCTCAAAGTTCATTAACACTGTCTAGGGCTTTAGTTGAAGATTTTGCTGAGGGGGCAGGTAAAGCCAGCTACGATGTCTTGGCCATCGAGGGTGTCTTGTTCATGTAAAGTCACAGTATCTACACCATGGCGATAAACATCAACGGTTCGAGTGTAGGGATACACTATCCAAACCAACAGCGCACCGTAACCAAGCCACATCTGCGCCCGATCGCGAGCCCATGAACGGCTTTCGCTAGGCGAAACAATCTCTACCACCAAATCAGGAACTACCTCAGCGTAACCGTAAATTTCTGCATCCAACGGGATTTTCTCAACAGAAGTAAAAGCCACATCAGGTTCGCGCACAGTATCAGGACCACGCTCTAACCACACACCCGAATCAGAAGCCACCACAGTGCCCAATCTTGTTGCTCTAGCAAAGATATTCAACTCAGTTACAAGATTGGCCGCGATCTTACCGTGTCGGTGTCCTGTAGCCATCGTCTCGTGAAGCACTCCCCGCACCAACTCGCCCCGCACACCTTGAGCGCTTAACCGCAACAAATCGTCAGCAGTCAACAGCTTTGCGCCAGCCAAATTGGTATCAACAGTAGTCATATAATTTAAGTGCCTTTCAGCTTATACCAACAATCATTAACTTGCAAATGCATTTGGCTGCAAGGCCAACAACACAACCATGACTATTGAGTCTACAAAACACAACCCCAAGCTAGGTAAAACTGTTTCGGGCTTTAGTTGAAGATTTTGCTGAGGGGGCAGGTAAAGCCAGCTACGATGTCTTGACCATCGAGGGTGTCATGTTCATGTAAAGTCACAGTATCTACACCATGGCGATAAACATCAACGGTTCGAGTGTAGGGATACACTATCCAAACCAACAGCGCACCGTAACCAAGCCACATCTGCGCCCGATCGCGAGCCCATGAACGGCTTTCGCTAGGCGAAACAATCTCTACCACCAAATCAGGAACTACCTCAGCGTAACCGTAAATTTCTGCATCCAACGGGATTTTCTCAACAGAAGTAAAAGCCACATCAGGTTCGCGCACAGTATCAGGACCACGCTCTAACCACACACCCGAATCAGAAGCCACCACAGTGCCCAATCTTTTGGCACTGACAAACAAGTACAACTCAGCTGCCAGCTTAACTGCAATCGTGCCGTGTCGGTGTCCTGTGGCCATCGTCTCGTGAAGCACTCCCCGCACCAGCTCGCCCCGCACACCTTGAGCGCTTAACCGCAACAAATCGTCAGCAGTCAACAGCTTTGCGCCAGCCAAATTGGTATCAACAGTAGTCATATAATTTAAGTGCCTTTCAGCTTATACCAACAATCATTAACTTGCAAATGCATTTGGCTGCAAGGCCAACAACACAACCATGACTATTGAGTCTACAAAACACAACCCCAAGCTAGGTAAAACTGTTTCGGGCTTTAGTTGAAGATTTTGCTGAGGGGGCAGGTAAAGCCAGCTACGATGTCTTGGCCATCGAGGGTGTCTTGTTCATGTAAAGTCACAGTATCTACACCATGGCGATAAACATCAACGGTTCGAGTGTAGGGATACACTATCCAAACCAACAGCGCACCGTAACCAAGCCACATCTGCGCCCGATCGCGAGCCCATGAACGGCTTTCGCTAGGCGAAACAATCTCTACCACCAAATCAGGAACTACCTCAGCGTAACCGTAGATTTCTGCATCCAACGGGATTTTCTCAACAGAAGTAAAAGCCACATCAGGTTCGCGCACAGTATCAGGACCACGCTCTAACCACACACCCGAATCAGAAGCCACCAGAGTACCGAGTTCTCTGGATTCAATAAAGTTACCAAGCGCAATAACCAGCTTGGCCGCGATCTTACCGTGTCGGTGTCCTGTAGCCATCGTCTCGTGAAGCACTCCCCGCACCAACTCGCCCCGCACACCTTGAGCGCTTAACCGCAACAAATCGTCAGCAGTCAACAGCTTTGCGCCAGCCAAATTGGTATCAACAGTAGTCATATAATTTAAGTGCCTTTCAGCTTATAGCGATCGCATCCATTTGGCTTACCCACAAAGTCAGCTTGGTAAAGTCAGCCTGATTGAGTATTTAAATGCTAAGTGCAATATATAGTACAACTTGGTTACCCAAACACACCAACCTCAACATCGCACAAGCACGACTAGCAACCACTCCTATCCTGTTAGTGCCGCAAGAAACAAAATTGAGTGGAATACAATCAACTTTTGACGGTTGTATATGAGCAGATAAACAAATTAAACCTGAACAAGGTGGAAACTAATGCTTGACCCCAACCGCTGGACCCTAAAAACCCGAGAGGCTTTCAACGAAGCCACAGCCATGGCTCAGGCCAACAGCAACCCTGAGGTAACTCCCGACCACCTGCTGTTAGCTCTTATTGGTCAACCCGAAGGCGTGGTGCTACCAGTACTACAACGCACCGAGGTTGCGTTACCCGAGTTGCGCCAGCGCCTAGAAGCAGAAATCGCCAAACTACCCTCTGCTTTCGGCACTGAGATACGCACCGACCGTGATCTGATCAAAATCATGGAAACTGCCGATAGTGCCCGCAGCGAATTAGGTGATGAGTACCTTTCCACCGAACATGTGCTAGTTGCAATGGCCGACCGGGTGGGGGTTGGTCGTAATCACTTGTTACAAGCACTAGCTGAGGTGCGAGGGTCGCAGCGGGTGACATCTACTAACCCCGAAACATCCTATCAAGCTCTAGAAAAATATGGGCGGGATCTCACTGTTCTAGCTAAAGACGGCAAACTAGACCCAGTTATTGGTCGCGACGAAGAAATCCGCCGCACCATACAGGTGCTAAGCCGCCGCACTAAAAATAACCCTGTACTAATCGGCGAACCTGGGGTGGGTAAAACAGCAATCGTGGAAGGACTGGCCTTGCGTATTGCTGACGGTGATGTGCCTGAAGGCTTGAAAAACAAACGCCTTGTGGCGCTAGACATTTCGGCAATGGTTGCGGGTGCGAAATATCGCGGCGAATTTGAAGAGCGTCTAAAAGCGGTTTTGCAGGAGATAATCGACTCAAATGGACAAGTTGTAACCTTTATTGACGAACTGCACACCATTGTGGGTGCGGGTGCCGCTGAAGGTGCTATGGATGCTGGCAACATGATCAAGCCCATGTTGGCCCGCGGCGAGTTGCACATGATTGGTGCTACCACGCTTGATGAGTTCCGCACCCATATCGAAAAAGATGCTGCCTTAGAGCGCCGCTTCCAACAAGTGTTTGTGGGTGAACCGTCTCTAGAAGATGCTATAGCCATTTTGCGTGGGCTTAAAGAACGCTATGAGGTTCATCACGGTGTGCGTATTCAAGATGCCGCGCTGGTGTCAGCTGCTATGTTGTCGGACCGCTATGTAACAGGACGTTTTTTGCCTGATAAAGCTATCGACCTTGTAGACGAAGCTGCATCTATGTTGCGTATCGAAATCGACTCTATGCCAACCGAAATTGATGTTGTGGATCGCCGCATTCGCCAACTAGAAATTGAACAAGTTGCTCTAGCAAAAGAATCCGATACAGCTTCAGCGGAACGTTTAGAATCGCTTGAAGAAGAGTTAGCTAACCTGCGTGAAGAGTTAGCCGGGATGCAAGCCCACTGGCAGTCTGAAAAAGAAGCAATCGGCCAAATCCGCGTGCTAAAAGAGGAGCATGACTCATTGAGCACCGCCTTAGATAGGGAGGCCGACTTAGAGCGCGCTGCTGAAATTCGTTTTGGGAAGCTCCCAGAGTTGGAACACCAAATTGCCGAAGCCGATCAACGGTTGGTGGCACTTCAAGCCGACCGGCAAATGCTTAAAGAAGAAGTAGACCCCGATGATGTGGCTGCCGTTGTGTCCCGTTGGACTGGTGTGCCGATTACGCGTTTATTGGAAGGCGAAACTCAAAAACTCCTGCGCTTAGAGGCGGTGCTGAGCCAAAGGGTAGTAGGCCAAAAAACCCCAGTACATCTGGTAGCTTCTGCTATCCGTCGTAGCCGTGCTGGGCTAGCCGACCCTAACCGACCTATAGGCACGTTTTTGTTTATCGGCCCCACCGGTGTGGGAAAAACCGAGCTAGCCCGCACCTTAGCCGAGTTCTTGTTTGACGATGAACGTGCCATGGTGCGCATTGACATGTCTGAGTACATGGAAAAGCACGCGGTTTCACGTCTGATTGGCGCGCCCCCAGGTTATGTGGGGTTTGACGCAGGTGGGCAGCTCACTGAAGCGGTGCGCCGGCGCCCGTATGCTGTGGTGCTGCTAGATGAGATCGAGAAAGCTCATCCCGATGTGTTTAACGTGTTGTTGCAACTGTTAGATGACGGTCGTCTAACTGATGGGCAAGGCCGAACAGTGGACTTTACGAATGCTGTGCTGATTATGACATCAAACTTGACTGTTGACCCTAAAGAGTATTTCCGCCCTGAGTTTGTGAACCGCATAGACGACATCGTGACATTCAACGAGCTAACCCCCGACGATCTGACACAGATCGTGGATTTACAAATTGAACGTTTAGCCGTGCGCCTAGCTAACCGTCGAATCCAGTTAGAGGTAACCAACGATGTGCGCAACAAGCTGGCCTCAGACAGCTACGACCCTAGCTTTGGGGCTCGCCCGCTGAAAAGGTTGCTGCAACGCGAACTAGCGGACCGCTTAGCTAACGCTGTGTTGGACGGATCCATCGCCGAGGGTGATAGCGTCACAGCACAGCTCAACGAAAACCGAGAGATTGTGGTGGCATAACTCCACAAACGCACCAAACGCAGAATACGGTTACCAACCCAACAAGACAATCACAAAATAATGGAGTGTGGCTGTGAGTGAATTTGTTAAAATTGAAACCGGCGAGGTGCCAAGTGTAGCGACCTTGCGTTTAGATCGCCCTAAAGCTAATGCTTTGAACACACAAGTTATAGCAGAGTTGCACGCAGCCGCAGACGAACTATCGGCAATGGCTGATGTGCGGGCAGTGGTGATTTGGGGTGGGCCACGTATATTTGCTGCCGGTGCTGATATAGGTGAGTTTGCCAGCCTTGGGGTGCAAGGGGGGCGAGACCTAAGTCAAAGGGTTAACGCTGCGTTTAGCGCAATAGAGGCGCTTCCCCAAATTACAGTATGCGCGATCAACGGCTATGCGTTAGGTGGGGGATGCGAGCTGGCTATGGCGGCTGAGTTCCGGGTGATCGGTGAGGGAGCTGTTTTAGGTCAACCTGAAATCAAACTAGGGCTCATCCCCGGCGGGGGCGGTACTCAAAGACTTAGTCGTTTAGTGGGCATCACCAAAGCGAAGGAGTTGATTTACAGCGGTCGCAATGTGTTAGCCGACGAGGCTGTAGCTATCGGCCTAGCGTCAGCGGTGTACCCTGATGCACAAGTGTATGAATCAGCACTCAAGCTAGCTGCTCAGTACTGCTTGGCACCTGCTGCTATTACTATGGCTAAAAAAGCTATTCTAGATGGGTTTTCCCTGCCTTTAGAAGAGGCTCTAAGCATTGAGATAGAAGCGTTTAGCCAATGTTTTGACACCGAAGATGCTCGTCTAGGTGTGGCTAGTTTCTTGAAAAACGGCCCTGGCAAAGCACAGTTCAAAGGCAAATAGTAACTATAGACCAGCCCTAAATAATCTCACCCTGTGCATCACCCGAACATAAGTAAAACAAGTGCAAGCTAATACTGCTGAGTGGTGGCACCTGTTCACACAAATTGGACACATACAGGTATTTCATGTGGATGCAGCGCCACATCCGCACTACGAAGAAATAGCCCACAAGTGGTTAGATGCAGATGAACAGTTACGGGCACACCGCTTTCAAGCTGACGATGCTAGGCGACGGTTTGTTTTGTGTCGTGCAGCTCTGCGTAGCATTCTTTGTCAACAGTTGCACTGCGCTAACAAACTGCTGGCCTTTAGCCTCGGCAGCTTTGGCAAACCGTTTGCCAAAGTAGGAAATGAGCCACAAAACATAAGTTTTAATGTCAGCCATAATGGCAGCCACGGTTTGGTTGCGATTGCCCCCAACGGTGGCTTAGGGATAGACCTTGCAGAATACACACCGCGCAAAAAGCTTGATGGTCTCATCAAAAGAGTGTGCAGTACACAAGAGCAGACGCATTTTCAAGGATTAAATGCCAGCGATAAGCTGAATCTGTTTTATAAGTTTTGGACAATCAAAGAAGCGCTTGCAAAAGCACATGGCCAAGGTATCTCACTAGGGGTTGCAGGTTTGGAGATTCCAGAAAAGATACGATTTGGAGCTAAATGCGGTATTAGCCAGTTTCCCCAAATACCCAATACTGCTTGGTTCGTAGAGGACATCGGTACCAACAATTTTGCTGCCGCAATTGTTTACGAAGCAGATCACCATAACCTAAAACCAATAAGCTGTAATAGTGCAGATTTGCTTTATTCGTCACGCTCAACCTGTTCCTGAGATAAACACTGGCCACATAGCCGACCCGGGTCTTAGCGAGTTAGGTGTGTGGCAAGCCGAACGCCTCAGTGAGTGGTTGCAGCACGAGCCGGTGGATCACATTATTTCAAGTCCCAAGCGCAGAGCTAGAGATACCATCCAACCTCTAGCAGATCGTTTGGGGTTAGATGTGGTGGTAGACAGCAGCTTCAGCGAGATAGACCGCAACTCTAAGATTTACCTGCCCCCGGAGATTCTCTATGCCGAAGACGGCGCTTACGTCTCAGAAGCTGAGAAATATCGGGCTTCCATAAAAGCTGGCGACTACGCAGCCATCGGCTGGGATACCCCAGCCGACTTTAACAAGCGCATAAACAATGCTTTTGAACAACTATGTCAAGCTCAACCTGGTACACATGTAGTTGTGGCGTGTCATGGTGGAGTGATCAGCCGTATATTTTCTAAGTTAGTTCATACTCAAGAACGCCTGCTGCTCAGGGTATTTTATACCGGTATCTCTAGGGTTTGGGTAGATGCAGATAAGCAACTCTTAATGAGCTTCAATGAAGTAGGCCACTGCTGCGCTAACCGCAATGAAGTAACTGGAAACATGCGTGACGGCTTAACCCTAAATCTTCCATACTAAAAGGCACCTGCTGATGAGTGCCTGCAAAACATCCATTGTATTTGCCGTTTTTCATCCATTTAAAACAACATATTTTATCCATCTAGTTGTCTAAGATGTGGCTGTGAGCAGCCCAGTAACAGATCCCGCACCGAACGCAAGCAACGGCGCGCTCCCGGGAAACAGCTATCTACCGCGGGTGATCGATACCGAAATCGCACGTTTGCTTCGTCTCGTTCCGACAGTCGTAATTGAAGGCCCCCGCGGCTGCGGGAAAACAACCAGCGCAAGGCAGTTCGCCGCTAGCGCTGTAGCGCTGGACTCAGCACCAAATGCCTATCAATCAGCGCAGATTGACCCTCGCGCAATACTTACAGGCGAAACACCACGGCTCATCGACGAATGGCAGCTCGCGCCCAACATCTGGAACGCTGTGCGACATGTAAGCGACGAGCGAAGATTAACAGGGCAGTTCATTCTCACGGGTTCAGCCAGCCCCGCCGATGACATAACACGCCACTCTGGGGCAGGACGCGTCGGGCGCGTACGCATGCGCTCTATGTCGCTGTTCGAGACAGGCCAATCTAATGGATCCGTCTCGCTAAGTGCCTTGCTAAAAGGCATAACACCGAACACACAAGCAGCCACCTGTTCGCTAGATGAGGTGGTTGAGTTGATATGCAGGGGTGGATTTCCTCAGACACTCCATCTACACACCGAAGATGCTCAGCAATTCTTGGCGCTGTATCTTGAAGAAATCAGTCGCATCGACATAGCCCGCGTGGATGGCATCGCACGAGATCCGAACCGCGTCGGTCGGCTTATGCAGTCGTTGGCGCGCAATATCTCCACACGAGCCACACTGAGCACGCTAATGCACGACACTAATGGCGGAAGGCTTGACCCGAAGACTGTTAGCAGCTACTTAGCTGCTCTCGAACGTGTCTTCGTTACAGAAGACCTCCCTGCTTGGTCTCCACGGCTGCGGTCGCGAACAACCCTGCGAGCTTCAGCCGTTCGGCAGCTAACCGACCCAGCGCTGGCCTGCGCGCTGCTGCGAACTAACCCGCAACGCCTTCTCGACGATCTTCAAACGCTTGGTCTGCTGTTCGAGTCGCTGGTGGTGCGCGACCTGCGGGTTTACGCAGGCCCATTGCGCGCTTGGACAGGCCAATATCGCGATGAAACTGGGCTCGAAGCCGATGTCATCATCGAACTCAGCGACGGATCATGGGCTGCGTTTGAAATAAAGCTCGGTGGCGACGCAGCAATCGAAAAAGCAGCAGCAGCGCTTCGCAAGCTGGCAGATCGAGTTGATGACAACGTGCGAGGCCGGCTGCGGTCGCTGAATGTTGTGACTGCAACCGGCGGGTATGCCTATCAGCGAGATGATGGCATCTCGGTTGTGCCCATCACCACTTTGGGGCCCTAGCAGCTACGCCTTTAGTTGTTGTCTTGGGTGGCTATTTTGGCTATTGACACTGTGGGTTGCAAAAAGTTATCGTAAGGTTTATTGTTAAGTATTCTTAACCAACTGACGATCTGACCCATTAGGGTTGAGTATCGTAAACAACCCCGCAGAGAACAGAGTTCAAGCCCATGATGGTTTGTCACTGCAAAGCCATAAACTCCGATTTCATCGCAGGGCAGTTCAACCAGCCTGCCATGACGTTGGACAACCTAACTAAGACCTGCGGGGTGGGCTTAGACTGCGGAGCATGCCTAGACCTGATTGAAGATATGTTGGAGCAAAGCTCCACAGATCGAGATATTTCAGTGTTTGTAGGGTCTGCAAACTAGTTTCAGAGACAATCCAGGCTAATATCAAGGTTATGCAAGGTTCTCCTGAAATTATTCAAGCACTAAACGAAATGCTCACCGCTGAGTTAACCGCCATCAACCAGTACTTCGCTCATTCTAAATTGTGCGAAAACTGGGGTTGGAAAGGTTTAGCGGCCAAGTACCGTGAGGAGTCTATCGACGAGATGCGAGACGCTGAGCGCCTCATGGATCGCATTCTGCTGTTAGAAGGAATGCCTAACTTGCAGCGCTTAGGCAACGTCATGGTAGGGGAAACCGTGCCAGAGCAATTCGATTTAGATCTAGCTTTGGAAGTAGCAGCAGTAGATCGATACCGCCAAGGCATCAAGCTGGCGTTAGAACAAGGCGATGCTGGTACTCGAGAACTGTTAGAGCATCTGTTGGAAGGCGAAGAACAACATCTAGATTGGATTGAAACCCAGCAACGCATAGTTGCCGATATCGGGATTGAACGTTACCTGCAATCGCAAATCGACGAATAAAGCTAAAAAACACCTTCGGTGGCTACACAGCCAAAAACCACCTGCTTGTCTAAATTACCGTCTTCAACAAATGAATAGCTAAACCAGCTAAAGCGCCGATAATGGTGCCGTTAATCCGAATAAACTGAAGGTCGCGTCCTATGCGCCGCTCTACACGAGCGCTAGTGTCGTCTGCATCCCAGCGGCTTACTGTTGCAGCGATAACCTGGGAAACTTCGGCCTGTGTGTGGCGGGCTAGCAAGCTTGTAGCTGCTACTAGCCAAGCATCCACCCGATTTTGCAGGTCACCTTCAGTTTGTAACGCTTTACCAACATTAGCTAAAGCTGCTTCTACTTGCGCGCCAAGCGCTGTGTCAGTTTGCAAACGGTGTGCGTAACTACCTAACGCTGTGTTAATACGCTGGCGCAGCTCATGGTTAGGATTTGCTGCCATATCTCTCAGCACACCGCGCACCCCACGATACAGGCGATTAAATATATGATGATCTAATAGTTTGGGGGTGTAGACAGGTGCGTTTTGGCAGATGCGATCCCGCAGTACCTCATAGTTGGCTACTAGAAACCGGTCGGCCCTAGAAATAGCAGCATCGATTAGCGGACGCTGACGGTCTGCGACTAGTAACGACTCTAAAAACCGCCCTAAAGCAGGTGCCGACACTAAGCCGGGGTCGCTAGGTTGCAGATCGGCGGTGGATAGCCAGCGGCCTAAAGCTTGAGCAGGCGCTTGATCTGCTACCCAACGGCCTAGATCTGTAGGATCAAAAAAATTGTCTTGCACAAACTCGCCAAGGCTCGCCCCAATTGCATCTTTTCGCTTTGGAATGATGGCAGTATGCGGGATAGGAATGCGTAGCGGATGACGAAACAAGGCTGTTACCGCAAACCAGTCGGCTAATCCACCAATCATCCCCGCCTCGGCTGCGGCTTCTACATAGCCTGCCCATCCCTTACCATCGGTAGCTACCCGCATCACCACAAAAAGCGCAGCAGCAACTGCCAAAAGCCCTGTTGCTCGCCACTTAGCCCTTCTTAGCGATGTCATCTAGCTCTCATAGTTGCAGATTCACAATGCTCATAGGGATTTTCGATTGACATAAACACAGATTCCCTACCTTGAACAAATCGCGTATTATGGTGCAGTTGCACTAAACGACTTAGCCTATAAAAGATTTATAGGTGATTTATCGGCCCTGAGAGCTGCCAAATGGATACATCCCACTCAAAAGCGATTTCCGAAGCGCTGCAAAAGCCTTCTGGCGCTCATTTCGTGCGCTGCGCTCTTCAGGTGAACCCATATCACTACCGCGGGACTTACAGAAACTCGCCCAACGAAGGCGACGCTTCGAGTTATGCGGCCAGCCTCATAGAAAAAGCTCAAGAACTCGAAATTGGGGTTTTAGCGATCACCGATCACAACAGCGTTCAAGATATGGACATATTTCGTGAAGCCGCGAGTGGCACAAACGTGACCGTGCTGGCGGGTTTCGAGCTTGAGTCTGCTGATGGCATTCATGTGTTATGCATCTATGATTCGGACACACCCATCGATCGGCTTAATCGGCTACTGGGCGAGTTTGGCATCCGCGAGCCTCAGCCCTCACAAAAGGCTTGCGACAAAAACTTCGCCAATATCTTGGAGCTAGTCTCCAACCAGGGCGGGATCGCCATTGCAGCGCACGTTGTGAAGGAAAAAGGACTCTTCAAAGCTCTCCGAAAAAGCGCTCGGGCACGGGCATGGAAAAACGAAAACCTTTTAGCCATCCAGATTCCCGCGTCAATTGATGAACTTGACGAAGCAATACGTTCAATCGTCAAAAACACAAATCAAGAGTATGCCCGCCCTTACATGGCTGGTCAGCAACAAGCAATCGCTGTAGTAAATGCCAAAGATGTTGCCAGTGTGAACCAACTTGGCGAAAAGAGCGCGACCACCCTGATCAAGTTTGCTGACCAGCCCAGCGTTGAGGGGCTGCGCCAAGCCTTCCTCGACCCTGATTCGCGTGTCCGCCTCAACACCGATGAGAAACCTGAAGAGCATTCAGAGTTAGTGGCTATTGCCTGGGAAGGCGGAGGTTTTCTTGATGGCGCTGCGATTCACTTCAACCCAAACCTAAACGTGCTTATCGGTGGCCGCGGTACCGGCAAGTCCACCGTAATCGAAAGCATTCGCTACGCCTTAGACCTTGAACCGACAGGTGACGAAGCCCACACCACGCACCGCGACATCGTCCGCCATGTGCTTCGTAACGGCACTAAGGTGTCACTGTTGGTGCGCTCACTGCATCCCGCAGAACATCTATACCGTATTGAGCGAACCGTTCCTAATCCACCCACAGTTCGCAATCACGCAGGCGAGCTACTGAACTTGCGGCCAATTGACGTGCTAGGTCAGGTAGAGGTGTTCGGCCAACACGAAATATCTGAACTAGCTCGCAGTGGACTTAAACTCACCGGACTTCTTAACCGCTTTATGGGTTCTGATGCCGACATCGAAACCCGCAAGGCAAGCATTCAGCGCGCCCTACATGCTTCCCGAACCGCGATACTCGAAGCTAACAATGAGATCGCTTCGATCGACGAGCGCCTGGCCGAGCTACCCCGACTCGAGGAGACTTTGCAGCGGTTTCAAAAAACTGGTCTCGAAGAACGCCTCAAAAACCAAAGCCTGCTGGTTCGCGAAACCCGAATCGTCGAATCCATCTCAGAGCGCCTGCAGCCGCTACACGACATCTTGGCGGAGCTACACCAAGAACTACCTGTTGACCGCACCGTTTTGTCACCGCGCTCACTGGGCGAACTCCCCGGAGCGCCAATCCTCAGCAAGGCGAACTCGGTGCTAACAAAGCTGAGCGAGACGCTTGAGTCTGCAGCACAGCAAATCCAAGATGCATTAGAACTAGCTAGCCAGAATATCGCCACCATCACCACAGAGTGGTCAGAACATAAGTCGAAGATAGATCAGCAGTACGAGGCAATTCTCCGCGAACTTCAAAAATCGGCTGTAGACGGAGAGGAGTTCATCGGATTACAACGCAACATTGAGAGCCTGCGCCCCCTCAAAGAGCGGCGCAATACGCTCGAGAAGTTGCGCAACGCGGAAATCCAGCGGCGGCGCAGCCTGCTCGACGAATGGGAAGATGCAAAAGCCACCCAGTTCCGTGAACTCTCCCAGGCTGCGAAGCGAGTCACCAAACTGCTAAAGGGCTATGTGCGGGTTGAAGTTACCGCTGCGGGAGACAAAACGCCGCTAACGAGCTTGCTAAGAGACGAAATTGGAGGTCGACTAGATACCGCCATTCAAAAACTCGAATCAGCCAAGGACTTGTCCCTGGCCGAATTTGCGAATCACTGCCGCGCAGGGGCTGCAGAACTGACCGAGCATTTCGGTATCATCGGGAAACAAGCTGAAAGCATTGCTGGAGCTGACGAAAGCGTATTCATGCAGATAGAGGAACTGGAGTTGCCCCCGACCACTGAGTTATCCCTTAACACATCGGGCAGCGGCCCAGAGGAATCATGGCAGCCGCTCGACAAATTGTCAAAAGGCCAAAAAGCTACAGCGGTGCTGCTCCTCCTGCTGCTTGAATCCGATGCACCGCTAATTGTAGACCAACCTGAAGACGACCTCGATAACCGCTTCATTAGCGAGGTGATTGTCGAAAAAATGCGCGAAAGCAAGCGGCAGCGCCAGTTTGTCTTGTCTACGCACAACGCCAATATCCCCGTACTCGGTGACGCCGAACTTATACTGGGACTTGATGCCACCGGTGATGTCGGCGATGACAATAGTGATATCGAAGGTCAGGCATTTCTCAACACAGAACACATGGGTTGGCAACTGTTGAGTTTGGGGTAGAATAATGTGTATGAAGGTTGTTGGTAAGCGTATGCGTTTGACTGATTGGGGTCGTCAGTTTGGGTTGTCTACGCGTGCTTCTTGGCAGATGTATCGGGATGGTCGTTTGCCTGAGGGGTTGGTGGTTGAGAAGGTGGGGAAGTTGTTGTATGTGAGGGTGCCTGATGATGAGTTGCCTGCTGATCGGGTGGTGTTGTATGCGTGTGTGTCTTCTTCGGATCAGGCTTTTGATTTGGTGCGTCAGTCGGAGCGTTTGCAGGTTTTCGCGCGTAAGCAGGGGTGGTCTGATTTTGAGGTGGTGATGGAGACGGGTTCTGGTTTGAACGGTAAACGCTCGAAGTTGTTGAGGGTGTTGCGTTTGCCGGGGAGGACTCGGATTGTGGTTGAGCATCGGGAGCGTTTGACGCGTTTTGGGTTTGAGTTGTTGGAGGCTTCGTTGGTGGGTCGTGGTGGTGAGGTTGTGGTGATGGATGATGAGGAACTTGAGGATGATCTTGTGAGGGATGTGACTGAGGTGTTGACTTTGTTGTGTGCGCGTTTGTATGGTCGTCGGTCTGCTGCTCGTAGAGCGCAGAGAGCGTTGGCGGCTGCTGGTGAGGGTGCGTCGTGACTCGCTGGCGGTCGGAGGATCCGTTTGTGGTGCCTGCCCCGTCGGGTGCGACTGTTCGTACAAAGGTTCATGCTTTTGGTGATGATGCCAGCGTGTTGAGGCAGGTCAGCGAGTTTTTGGGTTCGTATTTCCGGCAGGATTTGGCTGCCCGCTGCAAGCTGGGTTTGGGTTTGAAACATGCAGATCGGAATGAACGCAAAAAAGAGTTGACACCGGCGGTGTCGTCGCGTTGGGCGAATCCGATCACTCTTCGTGTGGGTGATCAGTTCGCTTTAGCGGTTCGTAATATGGGAGCTTCGATTGATCGTTATCGGACAGAGATCAACAGGATCGAGAAACGTCTTCGAGTGCCGGTCGGGCAGAAACAAGGTCGTGTGCGAGGGTTCGCGTCTGTAGGTGAACGTTGGCAGAAGCAACGCCGGTTGCAGAGCCTGAAAGCGCGTGAAGCTCAAACATCTGCTGATCTGCAAGCTGGTCGGGTGTCGGTGTGTAAGGGCGGTAAAGAGCTGGCTAACAACCGTCATCATCTACAAGAATGTGGTCTAACGCTTCAGCAATGGCGTGAACAGTGGGATGCTGCTAGAGGGTATTTGACTTGTGACGGGCGCACCGGTGAACCGTACGGCAACGAAATGATTCAGGTGATCCCTACCGCAGCAGGCTACAAGAACTGTGTGGTGCAGATCCGGTTACCGAAAGGTTTAGCGCATTTATCGAACACCCCAGACAGGAAAGCACCTTTTTACCGGTTAGAAGGGACCGTTACCTGGAATCATCGAGCGAACGAATGGTTACACCGATGTTTAACTAGTTCAAAGATCTCATACACCTTCTCTTATGATCCTGATAAACAAGCCTGGTATCTGTCGGCTAGCTGGACGTTCCCTAAACCTTCTGAACCCGCTGAGATACCCACCACCGCGAAAACGGTGGGCATCGATTTGAACTCCGATCATCTAGCAGCGTTCATCGTGGATGAGCACGGCAACCCAACCGGTCGCCCTCAAACGTTTGAGCTGTTAGAAGAAGGCACCAGCGAGCAACGGCGAGGCAAGCTACGAGAATCAGTAGACGCGGCACTGAAATGGGCGGTCTCCCAAGGCGCACAAGTGGTCGCTACCGAGAAACTCGATTTCAGTCGCAGTAAAGCTTTGGGCAAACAGATATACCGACGCGGGCAAGCAGGAAAAACCACTCGCCGTAAAGTCGCTGGACTACCCACAGCACAAGTTTTTGAGGCTGTAGCAGCTAACGCCAAAAAACATGGGATCACTCACGTAGCAGTCGATCCTGCGTACACCAGCAAATGGGGAACCAGATACTGGAAACCCGCACTCAACAAATCACGCCGACAACAAAGTAGTGGTCATCACGCTGCTGCTGTCGTAATCGGCAGAAGAAGTCAGGGCCACGCGGCCAAGCGAAAGAACCCAGAACCAGCAACGACCAGAGGATCGTCAAGGACAATCTCGGTTCCAGCCCAACCACGAACAACTGACATGCCCCCTACAAACAGAAAAGGACAACAGCGAGCCGCCCCCGGCAACGACCTGTTAGCCAAACCTGGGACTAGACGGGACAGACGCTCAAGGTCGTTCGGAGCGTCGACAATAGAACAACCTTCTATTGTTTAAGGAACGGCTCAAACCAGTGCCAGGTGCTGACATAACACACCTCGATTCCCGACGCCTAAAGGACTACTTCACCCGCATTCGCAACGATGCGGAGATGCCCAATCCTATCTCTGAGGAGTATCGTAGGCTGCTTTGCAACCTTGAGTTAGCTGTCGCAGCAAATGGTGAAACATATGCCACTGTTAACGGGATGCTGCTGTTCAGCCAGAGCACTGGGCGATTCTTGCCACAGTGCGGAATCCGCGCGGTTTGCTACGAAGGCAAAGAACCAAGCTACGCCATAAAATCCGATGAAGTCATCAAAGGCCCACTTGTGGCCTTGTTTTCAGCCAACGGAGATTTAGTGGAGACTGGGGTTGTGGAGAGGACTCTAGATTTCGCCCGCCGCAATACGGGCACATCTGCCACACTAGAGCAAGGGCGCCGTGTTGAGCGCCACGAGTTTCCCGAAACAGCCATCCGCGAGGTTGTGGTAAACGCCCTTGCACACCGCGACTACAGCATTGCTGGCACCGATGTACTATTAGCAATCTTTGCTGACCGAATTGAAGTGCAAAGTCCCGGCATCCTTCCCAATACCATCAGCATTGAGGGTCTGCGTGCAGGAGTTCGCTATGCGCGTAACCAAGTACTGATGAACATAATGCGAGATTACGGTTACGTTGAAAGATTAGGTATGGGCATTCGCCGCCAGGTCATTCCCGCTATGAAACGCCATAACGGCACCGAACCAACCTTCACCGAAGAGGATTTCCGTTTCACGGTTTGCCTGCATAAGTAACGAAAAAAATTATTCTCCGGGGAACTGTAACCCAATCTGCGTGCGTATCTCATCGAGTGTGCCCATAATCGACAGTGTTTCGGCGTGGGTAATCACCGGACTCTCTGCTTCGCCAGCAGCAAGGCAACGATGAAACTCCTGTACTTGAAACCGAAGTCCATCACCCGAGTAAGAACATTCAAAGGTTTCACGCTTATCGCCCCGCACCACTGTAAGCGATGTTGGGCGATGCATGGATGCTGGTATCTCAATCACTCCTTCAGTACCGGCAATGCGGGCTGTGCAACTCAAATTAATGGCAATAGCCGCCTTCACTACCGCCAACTCTCCACCGCTATAACCAAAAACACCCACCACCTGCTCATCCACGCCGGTTGCGCCAATATGACCTTGAGCTGTCACGCTTGTAGGCGTGCCAAGCACTAAAGAAACCAACTGCACAGGATACACACCTAAATCTAAAATCGCACCGCCGCCAAGGGCTGCGTTGTACAACCTGTGAGCTGGATCAAACGGCACCTGAAATCCAAAATCAGCTTCCACAAGTTGCGGCTGACCAACAGCTTGTTTGGCAAGCAACCCTGCTAACACCTGATAGGCAGGAAGGAAGCGGCTCCACATTGCTTCCATCAGCAAAAGCCCATGTTGGCGAGCTGTAGCAATCATTTGTTGGGCTTGTGCCCGGTTCAACGCAAACGGTTTCTCGCACAAAACCGGTTTGCCAGCCTCTAAAAACAAACAAGCATCTTGAAGATGACGCGACTGCGGTGTAGCCACATAAACAGCGTCCACTTCACCGTCAGCGGCTAAATCTTCATAGCTCCCGTAAGCCGCAGTAGCCCCATATTTATTGGCAAAATCCCTAGCCCTGCTAGCTGAGCGCGACCCAACAGCATACATCTCGGCATCATCTAGCAGCTGCAAACCATTAGCAAACCCAACAGCAATAGCACCCGGACCAGCAATCCCCCAACGCACACTCACGGGTCACACGCTAGCGCATACTGGCAGCTATAAACACCTAAGACACCGTTGAAGGGTCAAATGACGGTTGAACAGTTTACGCTTGAGTAATATGCAGCAACTCAAACGCGAGCCCACCGAGATGGATCCTTTGAAAGCGTTTGCAGACTGGCATGGGTCTGAGCGGGTGTTTTGGCGGCCACCCAAAGGCCAAGCCATAGCGGGTTTAGGGGTTAACACTGCTATTGAAGTAGATGGGACAGAACGATTTGAAGCTGCAGCGGATGCTGCTGCCGACTTTTTAGCGCCCGGCCAGTTTGCTTTTGCAGGGTTTGCTTTTGCCAGCAACGCAGATCACAAAGATCAAACATTGTGGGAAGGCTATCCCAGCGGTTGGGTGATGATTCCCGAACACATAGTTCAAGCACCCACAGCAAACTTGGGTGCAACAGAACCTCCCCCCAATGGCAGCAAAAATTACATGACCAGAAACACTACTGCAGAAAACACTTGTAAAACCGCAAAATTGCATATCCAAGATGCCAGCAGAAACTCGTTTAGAGATGCTGTGGCCCAAGCCACCGGTGACATCAAAGCTAACAAGCTAACTAAGGTTGTTGTTGCCCGTACGCTTGATGTTTTAGGTGCTATAGACCCGGCCGATGTGATTGCCAGATTATGCCGGCGCTTTGATTCGTGTGCAGTGTTCGGCTTTGGGAAAGGTCGCAGCTGTTTTTTGGGTGCCAGCCCTGAACTATTGCTAGAGCTAAAAGACGACGTGGTTACTACCCACGCGTTAGCGGGAACAGCCCCACGCGGTTTAACCCCCGCTGAAGACCAAGCCAACATGCGATGTTTAGCATCTAACCCTAAAGACCAAGCAGAACACCACCATGTTGTGGAGTATCTGCGAACCCGTTTAGCACTAGCTGGCGTCGCGTTAGACCCAGTAGGGCCTACTCAAGTAAGAACTTTGCCTGGCATCCACCACCTGAGCACCAAAGTAACTGGCAGAATCACCCCACAGCCTGGCATAGCATTACGACTAGTGGGAGCCTTGCATCCAACCCCAGCAGTAGGTGGCACCCCTACAGCTGCTGCCCAACAATGGATTGAACAAAACGAAAAGCTAAATCGCGGTTGGTATTCAGGCCCGGTAGGTTGGATTGACCACCAAGGTTGCGGTGCTTTTTATATTGCATTGCGCTCAGCGTTGGTTAGCCCTACAGAATTACAACTTTTTGCTGGTGCAGGCATAGTGGCTGGGTCTGATCCGCAACAAGAACTCCAAGAAACCGACCTTAAACTAGCAGCAATCTTGGATGTGATTACATGAGCGATCTTGCATATCATGCTGCTAGTAGGTTTTGGGCTGAAGTAGCTGGCAGCGGTGTAGTTGATGTGGTGGTGTCGCCAGGTTCACGTTCGGCACCATTAGCTGTAACAGCCCGCAATCACCCCTCGCTGCAGGTAACTGTGCAGCTTGATGAGCGGGTTGGCAGCTTTTGTGCTTTAGGTATGGCCAAAGCGCAAAGACGTTGTGTGGCTTTGGTATGCACCTCTGGTACCGCCGCTGCTAACTATCTTCCTGCTGTCATAGAAGCCCATCACAGCAACACACCACTGCTAGTTTGCACTGCCGACAGGCCCACTGAACTACAAGATGCTGGTGCTAGTCAGACAATTGACCAAACCAAACTCTACGGAAACCATGTGCGCTGGTACACCACAGTGCCGTGCCAGTATGACAACCCAGATTATTTTGCGCGTCTAGGTGTTCGTGCTGTTACCACAGCAAATGCTGAAATAAACCCTGGGCCTGTGCATCTTAACTGGCCTTTTCGTAAACCTTTAGAACCACAAGGGCCGCTGCTAAACCCTGAGCCATTCCTCAACAAACCCATAGCCCCCACGCAAGTAGCTTTTACAAATGAGGTTGAATACATCACAAACCTGCAAACAGCCCGTGGTCTAATCGTGGCTGGAACCCTGAACATAAATGAGGCTGATGCTCAAACCATAACAGCGTTTGCTAACGCAACACAGTGGCCAATACTAGCCGATGCTGGGTCGCAGCTCAGAGGCCACAGCCCGCTAGTGCTAAACGGGGCTAAAACACTGCTACAAAACCCAGAACTAGCACCCGAAGTTTTGCTTAAGCTCGGCAAGCCGCCAAACAGCCAAGCAATGCTTCAGTTTGTTGCAGATTGTGAGGCCAAACATCGTGTGCTTGTAGATCCCCACCGGCGCTGGCAAGACCCGGCTTTTAGTTGGACTGCAACGCTAGCCTCACACCCGGTAGCGCTCCTGCACCAAGCAGCAACCCGAATCGATGCAACTTCAACTAGCACAACACAGTCAGCATACACAACCTTCTCGGCTGCTTGGCTTAGCAGCGCAGCAACAACCTGGCAAGCCATCGAAACCGTGCTAAACAACGGCGAGCTACACGAACCGCTTCTAGCAGCCACCTTATTAAAATCTTTGCCTAGCGAAATTCCGCTTTATGCGTCTAATAGCATGCCGGCACGCGACATCGGTTCGTTTTGGCCTCCTCATGCACCGCCTAGACAAATACTGATGAATCGTGGTGTTAACGGTATAGACGGCATGGTAGCTTCAGCGTTAGGTGCTGCTTTAGCCCTATCTACACCTGTTGTGGCTTTAATAGGTGATGTTGCCCTGCTGCACGATGTTGGTGGTTTGCTTGCTGCATGTACCGCAGGTGTAGACCTAACAATAGTGGTGCCTAACAACAACGGTGGTGGCATCTTCTCGCTGTTACCGGTAGCCGATTGTGCTACCGAAGTTTACTTTGACGAGCTTTTCCACACTCCGCATGGCATCAACCTTGGCAAGCTGGCGGCAGGTGTGGGGGCAAACTATCGGCGGGTAAACAGTGCATCTGAGTTAGCCGAAGCTGTATCGCAGCCTGCTGGAGTGACCGTTGTTGAGGTACCCATCGACCACCATAAAGCTCTAGCGCAACGCAAACTGCTTGCCGAACTGTCGTAACCAACCTTAAACATTGGACATTAATAGCGTTATGGATGTACAGCTGTTTGACATAGCCCTCAAGCTGCGGCACCCGATTGCAACAAGCAAAGGACCGATTACCCAAAGAGATGGCATTGCCCTGTTTATACGCGACGGCACACACCACGGCTGGGGTGAGGCCATGTGTTTACCTAACTGGCCGGAGAGCAATTTGGCAGCCACACGTCAAGCTCTTGAGGGTTGGGCGCAAAAACCCCATCCACAGAAGCTGCCTACTGAACGCTTTGCAAAAGGTGCGGTTGAATTAGCTCTATGTAACCTTGAAGCTCAGCGTCAGAACAAGACTTTAGCGCAAATCTTGGCTGATAGAAACACAGCAACAACGCAAGTGCATCTCAATGCGCTTGTAAGCTCACCCGCAGAAGCAGCCAAAGCGGTTGCTAACGGCTACAACACAGTGAAGCTCAAGGTTGGTGTGAGTGATTTAGAAGATTTATCAGACGATGTAGCACTTGTAGCTGAGGTGCGTTCTGCGATCGGCAGCAATGTTGCATTGCGTTTAGATGCTAACGGTGCTTGGACACCCACCCAAGCACACAAAGCCATAGAGCTTCTCACCCCCTACAACATTGAGTACATCGAAGAACCCACTTCGGGCTTAGCTAATCTAAGCCAGCTAGCAAAAAACTCCACAATCCCAATAGCAGCCGATGAGAGCTTGCACGAAGTCTTGCTGCCACACCCAAAAACTGTATTGCCAATACCGGTGCTAGTTGTAAAACCCATGGCTTTAGGTGGCCCACGCACAGCCCACAGCCTTGCTTGCAACTGGATTCGGCAGGGACACAAAGTTGTGATTAGCAACTACCTAGACTCAGCAATCGGCCAACACGCTGCTGTGAGTGTGGCCGCAGCTTTACCAGTCCCACAACAAGTTCACGGTGCTGTCACCCCAGCACTGTTTATAAACGACCTTGCAAAGCTGCCTGCAATAAGCCGCGGGCGCTGCCAGCTTCCAGCACACAGCCCAACCCCTACACCTAACAGCCTGCTAGCTAATGCATAGCTGCAAACTTCAATGCTCAGCCGTTGCGTGGCACCTGACTAAAGGGAAGGTCTCTATCGGCAGCTGCTTCGCGAGGCATACCTAAAACACGCTCACTAACGATATTGCGAGCTATCTCCATGGTACCTCCCCCAATGCCGGAAGCTTGGCGCTGCGCAAACTGCACACCACTAACACCTGAGACAGCTCCCTTGTCCCATACTAAAGACTCGTGCCCATAAAGCTCCATTGTCTCTGTAGTCAACTCCATATCTGTTTCACCGCGCAAAAGTCGCAGCAATGAACCCGCTGGGGGCGGAAGATGACCACCTTTAATACCACGCGCCACTCTGTCTGTTAAGCAATGATGCACCTGATTGAGCGTCTCTAAACGGCCTATTTGTTGACGGCGATAGCCGATGTCGCCATTGGAATGCGCTTTTGCAATGTCCACTAATTCGTCTGTTCGAGCTTTCTGCCCAGGACCCATGTGAGTTTGCATATAGGGAGAAGCGCCACCAACCGAGGAACGCTCGTGAAACATCAAGCGAGTAGCTACCGTCCAACCGTCGTCTACCTCTCCTAACACGTTCTCTTCTGTTAGTAAAAGATCGTTGAAGTATTCTTGGCAAAACTCGTCATTGCCGTCCACCATCTTGATGGTGTGAATCTCAATCCCGGGATGGTCGACAGGCAAAATAAACATTGTGAGCCCTCGATGCTTAGGCACATCCCAGTTAGTACGTGCCAACATGATGGCGTTATCAGAACGTTGCGCGAAGGTGCTCCAAATCTTCGAACCGTTAATCACAAAACTATCGCCATCACGGTCGGCCCTAGTTAATGTACCTGCTAAGTCCGAACCGCTACTAGGCTCCGA
Source organism: Candidatus Poriferisocius sp. (assembly GCA_965221865.1). Taxonomy (GTDB): domain Bacteria; phylum Actinomycetota; class Acidimicrobiia; order Acidimicrobiales; family Bin134; genus Poriferisocius. The sequence goes on along the minus strand of OZ244918.1, from coordinate 1,563,483 downwards.
CATAAACTGCACCCACAACTCTTTGCCACTAATAAAAGCAGGAACATAACGCTGCTTTTGTTCTTCAGTGCCAAACTCTAAAAGCGTTGGCCCAACCACAGCCAGGGTTGGAGAACAAAACAATACTGGCATATCAAAATCGATGCTGACATCGGCAACAACCCGCTGATGCGCAATGGTGAGACCTTGACCACCATACTCTTTGGGATAGCAAACCGCCGCAAACCCGCCTTCAAACAGCCGCCCTTGCAGTTCCCTGTTACGGTTGCTGCGGGCATCATCATCAACAGTGGGACGCCACGGACGTACTGGATCTTTGCGAGGCATATTCTCGTGCATCCACGTCTTTACACGCTCCCGAAACTCTGCTAGCTCTGCTGGATCGGCCGCAGCGTATATGTGGTCTTGGGTGGTGGTCATTTTGTTTTCTTCTCCTTCGCAAACTTTCTTCAACAAACTGCTAATACAGCAGCACCAAACATAAAAACGTCCTTAATAGCTAATACCCCAGATTCTGTGCAAGACGCGCACGATGATCCACTGGAGTTCCAAACAGCCCCCTGTTAACCGTGGCGCGACGCAAGTAAAGGTGCAGATCATGGTCGTAAGTTACCCCGATGCCCCCATGCATCTGCGCACAGTCTTGCATCAACTCTACTGAGTACTCACCCACATAAGATTTAGCTACACTCACCATACGAGTCTCGTCTTGATTCGCAGCTATAGCATCTGCGGCACCATCTACCGCAGCACACGACGCTTCAGCCCACACCTTCATATCAGCAAAACGATGCTTTAGCGCTTGATAGGAGGCTAAAGTTCGCCCAAAAGAGTAACGATTAAAAGCATATTCCACAGTGAACTCCAGCACCCTAGTTGCCGCTCCAGCGTTGTCAGCACACTGCAACAACACCATCACATTGCATTGACGCAAAACATCGGCTTCGGTACTTGCGCCTATCTCACCAACAAGGGTGTCAGAGCTAACCTGTACGTCTTTAAGCTCTACTTTGGCGAAACGACGTCCCAAATCTAAAGACTCCTGCGGTGTGATGATAAGACCTTGCGTGTTAGCAGGTATCAAAAACTGTGCCAAACCATCAGCAGTAGCAGCGGTAAGCAACAACTGGTGAGCTTGTGCCGCAGCTTCCACAGCTACCTTAGTTCCTGAAAGCACATAGCCACCGTTCAACCGTTGAGCTTGTGTTGTCAAGCTAATATCGGGCCACAACCCCTCAGGCTCACTAAAAGCCCATGCAAACACCACGTCGCCAGACACAACCCCTTCAAGCAATGCTTGCTGCACAGCGTTGCCTGACCGAGCCAAGGTGTCGGCCACCACGTTGGTGCCCATAAACGGCCCAGGTGTTACACCTCGACCCATCTCATCTGCGACTATGGATAAATCCACGATAGGGCGGCTAGAGATACTACCTCCCCCTAATGCCTCTGGTATCAGCAGCGAAGTCCAGCCCAACTCGGCAACTGACTTCCACCAACTTGACGGGTAGCCCTCGTCAAGTTCATGCCACTCACGTACAACGCTCATAGGCACTTCTGATTCGATAAACCGCCGAGCGGTATCGCGGAAAAACTCTTGGTCGTCACTTAGGTCAAAACGCATTATGATTATTTCACCACAACAAATGCTTCATTGCACATTGGAACCCGCGCTTTTACAATATCAAACTTCGAAAACAACAAAACAATGCTATTAGCCAGCCAAGAACGTGAGGCTGTAGCGTACCTATCGGCTTCTTTTGCTAAACCTATCAATTTGAGAACTGTTTAGGCGTTTATGAACACAATCGCAAGTTTTGTAAGCAGCCCCAAAGGGAAGTGGATCACCCTTGTTGTGTGGCTGTTAGGCGCCGTAGTGCTGGTGTCGCAATTACCGCAGTTAAGCGATGCCATAGAAAACGAACAAACCACTTTTTTGCCGGTTAATTCTGAATCTACCCAAGCTTTTTTGTTTGAAACCGAACGTTTCCCGTCGGTGGGCACTCCTGTGCTGATCGTGATACACGAACCAGAAGGGCTTAGCTCCACTACTTGGGCTGCAGTAGACAAACTAAACCGTTGGCTGATTAGCGCTGCTGCTCCCAGCAACATTGGACAAGGACAAGTACGCGCTCCCACACAGGCACAAGCTGCTGAAAGCGATTTAGTGTCACCAGACCAAACCACGCTTTACGTTTTTTTGGATATGAGCGGCGAACCTACCGAACCAGAGTTCACCGACAGTGTCAATGCCATTCGAGCCCAAATAGACACGCTGGACTTACAATCAGCAGAGATAGCATTAGGTGGCCCAGGCGGGCTGCTAGTGGATTTGGTAGCAACCTTCGACAACATCAACTCGTTGTTGTTGTTTGTCACAGTTGCGCTGGTGCTGGTGTTGTTGATGCTGATCTACCGCTCCCCTGTAGTGGCATTCATACCACTGGCATCGGTTGGTTTGGTATTTGCTTTAGCTGGCGCTGTTGGCGCTGGTGTAGCAGAAAGATTTAACCTGCCACTGTCGGAACAAACCACCGGCATCATGACCGTAGTGTTGTTTGGTACAGGCACCGATTATGTGTTGTTTATTTCGGCACGCTTTCGCGAGGAGTTAGGTCGGATAGCCAACAAGCATGAGGCGATGCGTACCACGATACGCGAAGTTGGTGGTGCAGTAGCTTCAGCAGGGCTAACCATTTTAATTGCATCAGCAGCTTTGGGATTTGCCACGTTCCGTGCTTACCGTTCGCTAGGCCCGGTTATTGCCATAGCAGTTGCTTTGATGATGCTAGCTGCGTTAACCCTTGTACCAGCGGTGCTCACCATCTTGGGGCGGCGAGCGTTTTGGCCTAAACAACCACAGTTCCAAGCTGTTAACAGCCCAACAGATACTCCTGATAACTGGCAGCAAAGTTTGTACGGCAAAATCGGCAAGGTAGTGCTTAGCAAACCCCGTGTAACGCTAGCGATAACCGTGGGTGTGCTGGGGATTTTGATTTTAGGGATGACCAGATACGAGACCAACTACGACGAAATAGCATCTCTGCCTAGTAACACCGAATCTGTGCGCAGTTTCGAACTGCTGCGGGAAGGTTTTCCACCTGGCGAACTAGCCCCAACCTATGTGTATGTGGACTTACCTGCCGACGAGCAAGTGCTGCAACCAAAAGCGCTACAGCAAATAGACGAAATGACGTTGTCGCTTGCGAATAATCCCAGGGTGGCCGATGTTTCTGGCCCCAGCCGGCCTTTTGGTAGCCGAGGCCCACCCGGGGGAACAAATGGCGCGGCTATGAGGTTTATATCTGCAGACGGGGGTGCTGCCCGCTTATCGCTAGTACTCAAAGAAAACCCTTACTCATCTGCAGGGCTAGAAGCTGTGCCACCTCTAAGAGAAGCGGCTCGCAGCGCTGCAACTACCGCAGGACTAAACCCTGCTAGTGTGCTAGTTGGAGGCGAAACCGCTGCAACCTTCGACAGCCGTGAAGCAGCCAACAGAGATAACCTGGTTGTACTACCACTTGTGTTGCTAGCAATAGGTTTAGTGCTGGCCTTGTTGCTGCGATCGCTGATTGCACCGTTGTATTTGCTAGCCACCATTGTTTTCACCTACTTCGCAACTCTTGGGCTAGCCGTTTTTGTGTCTTTAAATATTTTCGACCATGTTGGTGTGGGGCCGTCTGTACCGTTCTTTTTGTTCATCTTCCTCAATGCGCTAAGTGTTGATTACAACATTTACTTAATGTCACGTATTCGTGAAGAAGCACGCGAAGTGCCAACAAAAGAGGCTGTTGGCAGGGCGCTGGCGCGCACGGGGCCGGTTATAACTTCTGCAGGGCTAATTTTAGCAGGTACCTTTTCGGCGTTAATGGTGCTCCCCTTAGAAGAGTTGGTGCAGCTTGGTTTTGCCGTTGCTGCTGGGGTGTTAATAGATACCTTCATTACCCGCACGCTTATCGTGCCAGCACTAGTGTCTATGTTTGGGCGCTGGAATTGGTGGCCATCACGCGTCGGGTAAAAATAAGTGTTGTTCAAAAAATGTGCTGCGTTTACGTATTAGAACGGCTACGCTAAAAATTATTCGGGGCTGTAGCTCAGTTGGCTAGAGCACCTGCTTTGCAAGCAGGGGGTCGTGGGTTCGAGTCCCATCAGCTCCACACCACGAACCACACCACTACTTCCACCAACAAACTACATGGCAGTAGTTGTCAATTATCTCTGGCAGAGTTTGTCAATTATCTCTAGCATGAAATGTCAATTATCTCTGGCAGAGTTTGTCAATTATCTCTAGCATGAAATGTCAATTATCTCTGGCAGAGTTTGTCAATTATCTGCTAAACTCCCTGCATGAAGCGCACTAGCAGACATCTTCAAACCATAGTCGAAGAAACACTCCAATGGGCTAGAGTAATCATGTTACATGGCCCCCGCCAAAGCGGAAAAACCACGTTGGCTAAGATGATCGCCGAAGCACAAGGCGGCACCTACTTGTCTATGGACAACGAAGAAATGCTCGCCGCCGTCTTAGACGATCCAAAGATGTTTTTAAGCAACCAATTATTTCCCGTTATCATAGACGAGGCACAACGCGCTGGCGACAGACTGGTCTATGCTATTAAAGAGCTTGTCGATGAAGAGCAAACCCCTGGCAGGTTCATCCTGACTGGCTCTACAAACTTTCTCACCGTACCCCACATCAGCGAATCCTTGGCAGGACGACTTCAGATTCTCTTGCTTTGGCCACTGTCACAAGCCGAGCTAGCTGGCAATCAGTCAAACGAAATCGACAGCTGGTTTAACAGTAATCCAGCTCCTATGCATGCATCTACACTTAGCCGAAACGATTACCTTGCTCTTGTGTGCCAAGGTGGATACCCCGAGGCTATTAACCTCACTACTCGCCAAAAACGTCGCTGGTATCAAAGCTATATCAATACGGTTACACAGCGTGACATAGCTGAACTGGCTGATATCCGTAAAACGGCTGCAATAGCACCACTTCTCAAGTGGAGTGCAGGGCTTACAAGTAGCCAGATCAATTTCTCTGCAGCAGCGCGTAAACTTCACATCAGCCGACCGGCTATCTCAAAATATTTTGAGTGGCTCCAAACTGTCTTTTTAGTGCAAGAGCTGCCAGCATGGTCTAGAGGTATAACTGCTAACGCAGCTATGCGTTCCAAATATCACATTACCGACTCAGGATTAGCGGCTAGCCTGATCGGTGTAGATGCTGATGGGCTAGCATCACCTACAGAACCTGCTACTGGGCCTCTGCTAGAAACTTTCGTAGTAAACGAAATCACACGACAGCTATCAGCATCTGATCGTGCTTATAACCTGTCGCACTTTCGCGATAGCAAAGGCACCGAGATAGATCTGATTATCGAAGCCGATAATGACGATCTGGTAGCAGTAGAAATCAAATCCACATCCTCACCCACATCTAACCACACAGCAAATTTACGTTGGCTAAGAGACCGTCTAGACACTGTAGCCCCGGGCGCTTTTAAAGCTGGGATACTGCTACACACAGGTAAGTTTGCTATCCCAAACGGCGATCGGATTCACATGCGACCCATCAACTGCCTGTGGAATCACAGTTAACACATTACAAAGCCCTACTGTAGCATTCTCCTTCGAGCAGCTTTCAAGAGAAATAAAAACAAATATATTCATATTTACTATTGATACTTAAAAATAATTCTTACTATGCTACAAAATCAACTAGCGCCTGCCTCATCGCAAGCTGCTAATAAAAACAACCCGTACCAAAAGGATTAACTTTAGTGAGCACCTTTGATGTCTCAATGCAAATCTTAAGCCCCGATGAAGCCCAATCTATAGAGCTAAACGCGTTAGTAGATACTGGTTCGTTTTTTACAATGGTGCCTGCTAGCGTATTAAGCAGTTTAGGCATCAAGCCCCATCGAACAGTCGGTGTTACTTTGGCAGATGGTAGAGTTACCCAAACTGATCTTGGCGAAGCTAAAGCCACAATCTATGGAGAAAGCGTCAACACGCTAGTTCTTTTTGGCGAAGAAAGCACAAAACCGCTTTTAGGTGCATACACTTTAGAGGGGCTTACGCTTACTGTTGATCCAGTTAACTGTCGGCTCATCCCTATCGAACTAATCACTGTTTAACGCATTAACGCTCGCTCTCGGTGTAAATTGGGGCGATGGGAATACTCCAGCACATATTTCAGCGACGTGATCTAGGTGTTATTGATTCCCTGCTCTCAGCGGGCATCTGTGCCACTGGGGTATTCATGTGGGTTGAGGCTGGTACAACCTTTGACAACGACACCGAGCTTCACAACAGCTGGCAATGGCAGCTTTGGCAAATAGGCTCGGTGGTGCTTGCTGTAGTTGGAGTTTGGTGGCTTTGGCGCAACACATCTAAAGCACCGTGGGTGCGCACCGTGTGTTTAGTGTCTTTATCGGTAGCTGTTTTGCTAAACGCCTACACCGACTTATTTAACGCAAGCAACAACTTGTGGTTCACCATAAACCCTTTGCACATAGCCTGCGCTAGCGTTGTGACAGTAAATTGCTGGGGCCGAATAATGGCACAGCGCCAAGACATGGAAACAGCTAACCCCCTTACCTATACAGCAGCGGCAACCGCTTTGGGAATCGGCTGCGCTGTAATAATCAACGGCTACTTTGTAGGCCACGAACCAACTTGGGACATTGTCAACCCGCTTATGGTGATCTTTGGGTTGGCTTGGGCTTCTGCTGCACGACGCAGCAACATAGGCGATGCCATCTAAAATAGGCCATGTGCTGGCTGCAGCAGAAGGGTTTCAGCCCGAACCCGCTTCGATAGTGAACTATCAACTCATGCGAGCCCATGCGTTGCATCGTCTGCGTAGCGGGGTTTGGACAAGCAACGACATTTGCGATGCTCACAATGAGTTAATACGAGCTGGGCAGCAAGTAGGCACTCCTCTAGCCGAACCTTGCCCTGTGTGTGCAGGTGATGGGCTAGCCATGGTGTCTTACGTATTCGGCCCAGGGTTGCCGGCCTACGGACGCTGCATCAGCTACGTGGGCGAAAAAGCTAAGCTAGCCCGGCGCAAGGGGCGGTTCACCTGCTATGAAGTGGAGGTGTGTCCCGACTGTGGGTGGAACCACCTATTGCGTAGTTACGTTTTGCAGCCCTGCTAAAAGCCTAAACGCACTGTGCGCGCCGGATAGTGCAATGGTTGTGGCTATAAACTAAAGTGCGGGTTAACCGCTGGCAGCTTTCAAGCGCTAGACGGGAAAGGAGCACAACGATGGGTACTAAGCTCACCTGTTTAGAGGTTTCGCAACACAAACGCCGCACCGGTGCTGCACCCCTTGTAATGCTTACCGCTTACGATGCTCCTAGCGCCAAGATGGCCAGCCAAGCTGGTGCCGACATTATTTTAGTGGGCGACTCGCTGGCAATGGTGGTGCTCGGGCACCAAGACACCATGCAAGTAACTGTCAACGACATGGCTCACCACACCGCAGCAGTAACCCGTGCAAGCACTGATACTTTAGTTATTGCAGATATGCCGTGGCTGAGCTATCACGTAAGCGCTGCCGACACCGTTACGAACGCCGCCAAGTTGGTGCGCGCAGGTGCGCAAGGCGTAAAGCTAGAGGGGGGCTCAGAAAGGGTACCGATGATTGAAGCTATCGTGTCTGCAGAAATCCCTGTTATGGGCCATCTCGGGTTAACCCCGCAGTCATTGCTGGCACAAGGCGGCTATCGTATTCAGGGTCGCAGCACCCAAGCAGCATTAGCGCTAGTGGCCGATGCTAAAGCTCTTGTGCATGCTGGATGTTTCGCTGTCGTCTGCGAAGGGATGCCCTCAGCAGTAGCCCAAATAATTACCGAAGCGGTAGATGTTCCCACTATCGGCATTGGTGCTGGCTCAAACTGTGACGGTCAAGTACTTGTTTTCCACGATGTGTTGGGCATACAAACAGATCTGCGCCCTCGATTTGTGCGCCGCTACGCCTCGATATACGACGACGGGGTAGCAGCTTTAAAGCGTTTCGCCTCAGATGTGCGCTCTGAAAACTTTCCTAACACACATGAAAGCTACGAGATGAACGCCGAAGAGGTAACAGCCCTAAAGCTTTACAGCACTGAGGTTTAGCTCTTGCGGCTATGGTATTGAGCAACTTTGCAAGCTTGCTAGCGAATTCGCGAGCTTGATACTCTAAGCTTTCCTTCATTTTCTAGAATAACGAAAACCAAGTCCGTTTTGCCGTTTCGCTTTCAAACCTTCCCTGTTTTGCTTGCTTCGCGAGTGCTTCCTTAGAAAATCCACACTCTCGCAACATTTGTTCTTCAGACGCGTCAAGCTCTTCAGGAGTGAGGCCGTACAACTCTTGGGTTTGTTGTTCGATGGTCATCGCACCCTCTGCAGTAGACACCGTGACTTCTAAAAATATTATATTATTAACAGCAACCACTGGCTTTAAAGTTCAAAATGTAGCAAAACCAACTTTGTTCGGGTAGGCTTTGCATTTGCAAAATGTTGCCCTGCCCCGCTAGTAAGGCTAGCTGGGGCCCCGCTTGGCACCGGGACCATAGGGAGGTAAGTTCGCTATGCGAGCATTCGAAATGATGGTAATTCTAAATGCTGCGGTTGATGAAGCCGACGTTACGGCTTGTATCAGCCAAATCACAGAGAACATCACCGCAGGCGGAGGCACCCTCAAAACGCAAGATCGCTGGGGCAAACGGCGTTTTGCTTACGAAATAAACCATCAAACCGAAGGCTATTATTTTGTACTTGAATTCGTGACCGAGGCGCGCGAAATGGAATCTCTCCAACGTCTCCTGCAACTTGCGGACAATGTGGTCCGCCACAAAATTATCCGTCTACCCGACAAAGAAGCCACCAAACGTGGGCTGTTGGGAGACAACTCTGCTCTTACAGGAGTAGAGGAACCTAAGGAGACATAAACATGGCTGTTGATAACACCGTGACCGTTACTGGAAACATCACCAGAGACCCAGAGCTGCGCTTCACCTCGGGAGGCACACCAGTTGCTACTTTTGGTTTAGCGTGTAACCGCCGTTGGCAAAACCGTCAAACCAACGAGTTTGAAGAGCAGGTTTCTTTTTTCGATGTGACATGCTGGAACTCTCTAGCTGAAAATGTGAGCGAAAGCCTCTTCAAAGGCACCCGAGTGATTGTAAACGGTCGTTTAGAGCAACGTTCTTGGGAAACCCAAGATGGCGATCGCCGCTCTAAGATAGAGATAATCGCTGATGAGGTAGCGCCTAGCTTGCGCTGGGCAACCGCAGACGTGCAACGCAATGAGCGGCGCGACAATGCAGGTAGCGGCGGTGGGCGCTATAACGACGGTGGCGGTGGGCGTCAACGTAACAGCACTAACCGTGATTCTGGCGAGGGACGAGGCTCTAATCAGTCTAACCAAGCCCCCGCATACAGTATTGACGAGGAGCCCTTCTAATGGCTAGAAACACACGCAAGCCCTCAACAAAAGACATTCTGCGGCGGCGCAAAAAGAAAATCAGCATCCTCACTCAAGAACAAGTTGATTATGTGGATTGGAAAGACATCAACCTTTTGCGGAGGTTCATGTCAGATCGGGCTAAAATCAGGGCTCGGCTAGTAACAGGCAATAACCAGCAACAACAAACCGAGATTGCTAAAGCCATCAAGAACGCTCGTGAGATGGCGCTTTTGCCTTACACCAACCGCATCACCACGCAACGCAGTGTGTCTCGCACACGCGAAGATGAACGTTTAGAAGATTCGGCACCGCAACCATCTGAACCTCCGCCTAGAACTTTTCTAGCTGACCCCAACCCAGATATTCAAGGCGAGTTCGAACCAGACGATAGTGAAACAGCAAATGCAGATAGCTCAACTCAACAAGGCGAGGTTGAACCAGCAACAGACGTATCTACAGAAACCCCCTCAGATGATGTGCCGGCTGACAGCAGTGTACTAGCCGAAGATGATATGGAAGAACCAGCCTCATGAAGGTAGTGCTGCGAGACAACGTAGATTCGCTAGGAAAAAAAGGCGATATTGTTGATGTGGCCGATGGTTACGCGCGCAACTTTTTGATTCCTGCGGGTAAGGCGTTCAAATCTTCGAAAGGCGCCGAACAACAAGCCGCGCGGATGCGTAAATCCCGTGAGCTAAAAGATGCTAAGGAGATAACCGAAGCTCAAGAAATGGCTTCAAGGCTGGTTTCCACCCCAATTCATATAGCAGCGCGCGCTGGCGCGGAGGGTAAGCTTTTCGGGTCGGTTACTACAGGCGACATTGTACGGGCAGTAGCCGAACAAGCCAACATCTTGCTAGAACGTAAAGCTTTAGATTGCGATGCCATCAAGGAGCTGGGTAGTCACACGGTTATAGCTAAACCGCATGAAGAGGTGGAGTTTCCCATCACTGTAGAGGTTATAGAAGTAACCTAACCTTGCGGCCTGACAGTTGCCGCTACACAGCAGTGGATAACCGCTACAAGTAGTGGACAACTATGCTCAAAGCTGTGGGGAAGTAGCAGGAAAATCCCCAACATATCCACCTAATTCCACCGCCTTCAGCGCAACATTGCGGTGCCGTTTTTGCCAATCTATGTAACGGTGAAATTACAGTTAAAAGAACAACAGGCAGCAAATGACCTAACCTGTCACACCCTGTTGGTACGGTTACAAAAGAGATGACAAGCGATTCATTAGCCATTGGCTCTACCACCCGCAACCTAAGGTCGATTAGTAGAAACACTCGCGTCCCGCCGCACGATCTAGATGCTGAGCAAGCCATTTTGGGGGCAATGCTGCTTAGCCGCGATGCTATCGCCGAAGCAGTAAACTTGCTTAAGGCTGAACATTTTTACCGTCCATCTCATGGCTACATTTATGAGACCATCTGCGATTTGTTTGCTAAGGGAGAACCAGCAGACGCTGTTACCGTTTCAGCAGAGCTGAGTCGTAAAGATCTCACTGAAAAAACAGGCGGGAATGCTGCTTTAGTTGAGTTGCAAACAGGCACCCCCGCGGCAGCTAATGCTAAAAAGTATGTGAATATTGTTCATGAGGTGGCTGTGTTACGTCAGCTCCTTCATGTGGGTAACGAGATAGTGGAGTTAGGGTATAGTCCTAGCCAAGATGTAGGCAAAACGGTGGATGCTGCCGAGTCGCTGGTTTACAACCTGGCTGCAAACCGGATGAGCGATAGCACAGTTAATATCAACGACTTGTTAGAGCAAAATCTAAACCGTATTGAGCAGCTTCAAGAAAATAATGGTGTTATTACCGGAACTCCAACCGGCTTTATTGACCTAGATGATATGACCGGTGGCTTACAGCCCGGCACTTTGGTGGTGGTGGGTGCTCGCCCTGCTGTTGGCAAGACTAGTTTTGCGTTGGGTATGGCTGCTCATGCTGCTATCAAAGCTAAGTTGCCGGTTCTTACTTTTTCGTTGGAGATGAGCAAGATTGAGATCAGCCAGCGGATGTTGTGCGCCGAAGCCCGTGTGGATGCCACGCGGCTGCGCAAAGGCAAGCTAACCGAACAAGATTGGACTGATATAACTAATGCTATTAACAAGCTGTATGGGGCACCTCTTTGGATTGACGACAATGCCGAGGTTTCTATTATGGAAATCCGCGGTAAGGCTCGTCGCCTTAGCAGCAAAGTTGGCAAGCTGGGCATGGTTATAGTTGATTACATGCAGCTAATGACGGGTCGTAACACTGCTGAGAACCGCCAGGTGGAGGTGTCAGAAATAAGCCGTGGGCTTAAAATATTGGCTAGAGATTTAGACTGCCCTGTGGTAGCGCTGTCACAATTATCACGCAACTTAGAGCAGCGGCAAGATAAACGTCCCATGCTAGCAGACTTAAGAGAGTCTGGGTCTATCGAACAAGATGCCGATATTGTAATGTTTTTATACCGCGACGAGGTTTACAACCCGGATACAACCGATAAAGGGGTTGCCGAGGTGATTGTGGCTAAGCACCGTAACGGGCCTACCGGCAAGACACGGTTAAGCTTCATCAACAACCACACCCGTTTTGCTAACATCAGCAACCGAATCTAGACTAGAGCAGTTTCTTGTTTCCGGTGCCCGCTGAGAAGCGCGCGGTTTTGTGAGAAGGTAGAATAGGGCAATGAGCGTCAAATGCTGGCTGCCTATGGGCAGAAAGAGGTTCAAACCAGGTTCGGGCGCTGAGCTGGTAGCTGAAATGAGCGAAACAGAGAAAACTGTGATGGGTGTCCTGCGGAATCGTGTACGTGGTATTCCAGTCAATCAAGTAGTCGCCGCAACGAAACTCTCAGACACATTAATACGCGAAGCCTTAAATACTTTGCAGAAAAAAGGCTATGCGAACTGTGAGAGCGCTTGGGTGCATTATGGTTATCAGCCCATCAAGATGGATTTATGGAACCTTACTTTGAATGAGTGGTGCATTGAAGTGATGGCGTATCTCCCCCGATTCCAAGAAACTTGGGATATGGTCTGCCCCGAGCTAGTACCACCTGAGCTTTGGCGTTTTTTCTACAGTGGGACTAGCGCCAGCGATCTTCGCTTACCTAAAGACGCTTTTTTCGTAGCCAGCACCTTACTTAGTACTAAGAGTGTCATAGCACAACACTGGGCACTGACACATTTGCCGGCAGAAGCTCTCAAGAAATGTCGTCAAATGCGCGGGTATGATACTGGAGAGATAGCTTTACTTATAGACAACGCTCTAAAATTACGTTCGTGTGCCTGATATAGATAACTGGAGCGAAGTTTTTTCTACTGAACTGCGGAGTGTGTGGCCTATTTTACAAAAAGCAGTACGGCGAATTGATGGATATTTGATGGGAGGAACTGCTTTAGCAATACACCTCAAGCACAGGACTTCTTACGATCTGGATTATATGACTACAGTTAGTTTTTCAGGAGATCGGCTACTGAAGAAATTTCAGTCTCTAACAGGAATTGTTGAGAAAGATTACAGTGGTTCTGACGAACTAGGGGTATCTATTAATGGTGTTTCAATTCAAGTATTTCGCTTCCTCCATCAAGGAACTAACCCAGGTTATCTCAAACAACTACAACCTCATAAAAAAATAGATGGGCTGCCAGTCGCTTCGCTTCCTGACTTACTCGCCTCTAAACTCGACTTGATAATGTACAGGCCAAAACTGCGCGATTATCTTGATTTGATGCTCATAGATCAAAAAAGCCCATACACACTTGAAGATGGGATACAATTTCATATGAAACGATACGGTGTGTCTGCTACTTCCAGGGATGAACTTAGAATCGTTGATTTGCTTGCTGCACCAGGACAGCTTGACATAGACGAAAAGTTTGCAGATCGAAAAGAAGAGATACTCGATTACCTAGCTGTCCGCTCTCAAAACCTACGCCAACACTTACATTTATTACGTCACGTAGAAACTGAAGGTACTCCACTCGATCGCCCCTCAACAAGTTTACCTGCTGGCTTGACTACTGAATCTGAAAAAATCATTTCACAAGCACGCAAACAACAACTAATTGATAAGTCATCTGAGACATCTAGCTGATTGATACGCTATCTTCCTACGTGCTGAATGAATGCCGCGATATGAGGGGGTACGGCACTATTGCAAACAGGATTGATGAAGCAGTAACAGTGCGGTCACATGCCTGAAATAACTGAGAGCATCTAAAACCATACCCGTTTTGCCAAAATCAGTAACCGAATCTAGGCTTCTTCGGCGGCGGGAAGCTCCGAGCCGGAATCTGTGTGAGGTTCTTGCTCAGATGGAACAACTTTCGGGCGAAACGATTTAGAGGATACCCGACTCCCCTCCAAATAACCCTCAACACGCGCAATACCCTCACCATTCTCAGTAATACGTTTCCCATTCTCAGCAATAGCAGCATGCGTACTAGCGAAACCTTGCTGAGTTTCATCACGGATAGCTTTACGATCTGCACGAGCCTCAGTAAAACCCTTCTCACGCTCCGCACGAGCCTCAGTAAAACCCTTCTCACGCTCCGCACGAGCCTCAGTAAAACCCTTCTCACGCTCCGCACGAGCCTCAGTAAAACCCTTCTCACGCTCCGCACGAGCCTCAGTAAAACCCTTCTCACGCTCCACACGAGCCTCAGTAAAACCAGCATTCATATCATCACGAAGTTTCTCGTCAGCAACGCGGGCCTCCGTCAAACCCTGCTGAGTTTCATCACGGATAGCTTTACGATCCGCACGAGCCTCAGTAAAACCCTTCTCACGCTCCACACGAGCCTCCGTAAAACCCTTCTCACGCTCCGCACGAGCCTCCGTAAAACCTTGCTGAGTTTCATCACGGATAGCTTTACGATCCGCACGAGCCTCCGTAAAACCCTTCTCACGCTCCGCACGGGCTTCCGTAAAACCCTTGTTCATATCGTCGCGGAGTTTGTCGGTATTGTGCCGGTTATCCCAGATGATTCCCAATACTGCTGCCACTGCAACAGCAATTCCAACAATAGCTTCTACACCCATATGATTAAGCTAGTAGGTAAAAACGTGTTTTGCAAGAGGTTTTAGTAAAAAATATAGAAAAATAGTTAAAAACCTGTAATAACAGAAGAATAAGAGATAACGAAAAAGGTTAAGCAAACTAGGCTGCTTCGGCGACGGGAAGCTCAGAGCTGGGATCTGCGTGGGGTTCTTGCTCAGGTGGAACAACTTTCGGGCGAAACGATTTAGAGGACACCCGACTCCCCTCCAAATAACCCTCAACACGCGCAATACCCTCACCATTCTCAGTAATACGTTTCCCATTCTCAGCAATAGCAGCATGCGTACTAGCGAAACCTTGCTGAGTTTCATCACGGATAGCTTTACGATCTGCACGAGCCTCAGTGAACCCCTTCTCACGCTCCGCACGAGCCTCAAGAATTGCTGCTAAGACAGGGCAGCAAGCTGGAAAATGAGTTGTTGCTGGGAACTGTTCATGAGCAGCTTTGGGGTGCCTACAAAAATGGGTTAACGCGGTGGTGCCCAACCCCTAAATGGGGCCGGGCACCACCGAAGTTGTCCAGACTTAAGCCTGGGGTTAGGTTTAGCTAGGAAGTGCTACACCAGCTGCAACTCTGGGAGCACATCCATCTCTTGCTAAATCGGCAACTTTATCGCCTTCAAAGCTTTGTCCTGCTAGCGCACGACACGCCGCAGCTAAAGCGTTGGGATAGCGGGCATCATCAACTGCTTTCTTGCTAGCAAGACGAGTAATCTCTGCTTGCACAGCAGCAGTTTCAGCAGTGGTGTCAATTTGGTCATCAGTTCCACCAGCTACATCAAACTCTGCTGCATATTTATTGCGAAGAGTAGCGAGCTTGGTTGTTTCAGCGGTTTCCAAAGATTCTTTTGCTTCAAGTTCAAGCAACTCTGTTAGTTCATCATGACGGGTTTGCTCTTCAGCACTAAACGGCGAGTCCTTAAAACTTTCTAAAGCTGCTTGACGAGCTACTGCTTCACGGCGTGTGCTGTTTAGCGAGCAAATATCATAGATACCATCGCCGTCGGAATCATGTGGATACGTAACTGGACCACCGAGGCTAAAGTTGGTACAGAAATCTGGACCAGTGATTACAGGCCCAAACTTAGTAGTATCACGCACTGCTGGAGCAGCAGCAAGAACACCACCGTTAGCGCACACATCTTTAGCTAAATCAGCAGGATCATCACCTGGATAACTAGCAGTAGGATTAGCCTTGCACCAAGCATCCGCCTGATTAGCAAGCTGCACAGGGTTCAGGGCAGCAATGGCTTCCAAGGCATTCTGACGGGCAACAGTATGACGACGAGTTGTATTCAGAGAGCAAGTCTCTGCAATGCCATCACCATCACCATCATGTGCATAGAGTGATGGCCCACCAAACGATCTGTTAGTGCAGAAGTCAGGCCCAGTAATACTTCCGCTATAAAACCGATCAACCTGAGCCACGGTAATGGTTACAGGAGTTGGTGTTGATGATACAGCAGGGGTCTTTGATTCATCGGTTACTACAAGGTGGAAAGTAAGGGCGATGCTATTAAAACGACCTAACTTAGGTGCATCAAAATATGGGTACACGCCACGATTACTATTCTCCTTATAATTACCTTTCAAATTAGCAGGCGTTTTATCAGCATCTCTAATAACATCACCGTTAGCTTTCACAATGTACACGTAATTTTCATTCTTTGAATTTTGCAATTTTCGAATTTCAGGATTACTAATTTCATCAGGCGAAGCTTTTCGTACTATCCAGCCATCAAGTTCCTTGATCTCAGAATCCGTAAGAGCACCTAAGCCACCAGGGCCAGGCAAGGGACTCGCAAGCCCTTTCACATAAGTCCACTCATACTTAGTAGGTTTTTCGCCTTTATCGGGATCGGAGCTATCCTTACCGCTTAGACGAACAAAAGAACCAGGGGAAACTTGCTGATTAGAACCAGCATTAGCTACAGGCTTATCATCACCTGCTTTAATATGAATATAAACTACTTTAGTAGCAGTAACAAAAGCAGAATCGGTAACCGAGTAACTAATGAACACGCCAGTATTTTCTGATACCTCTGGTACCTCAAAAGAAACCGTGTCTCCTACTGGGTTGACTAGAGTAATCGCAGGATTTTCAGAAGGAGTTAGCTCCGGCAGTATTGTTTGTATAATGCTAATAAATGCTACAGCATCATTATTAGAACTACGGTCACCAGGATCAAGGTCGATAAAGAATCTACTTCTGTCATCAGCTGGGGTAGCTTCAAAGGCACTAACAATGTCTAATAAATTAGCTGCATTGGTCGCTTGATCAGCAGGGAAGTCTAACACGGTCCAAGCTTCTATCAAAGAACCTCCATCAGGATCATTCCCTACACCCCTCAGGGTTATTGGTTGCCTATCGGGTTGCACACCATCTGCTAGGAAAAGAACCTGTAAATCATTGTTCGGACCTACTAGTTGAAACTCAGGGCCATCAGCAGACACAGCATCAGCGGTTGGAGCTTGGTTATTTCCAACTACTAATTGGACGGTAGTTGTTCTAGTACCATCGGTCACCGTGACATCATAAGTAGTACCAGCAGTGGCAACAGCAGGAATCCTACGAGTAACAGTAGAACCACTTCCAGCAGCACCAGTCCAACGAAGCTTCGTTGCGTCGTCCCCAAAATTACTAGCAGTTAATTGTACAACAGAACCAGCGCTCACAAGCCATTGGTTGTCAACTCCTCCATTTAGAGCAGAAGTTGTTGACTGAGCAATAGCACCTCTTCCTGCGCTTGCAGCTGTGGGGACAACACTCACAGAAATTGGATCTACATCCTTAGCATCAGCATGTATGACAAGGCGAACCGTGTATGTGTTAGTCCTAGTGCTGCCGGCTCCTGTCACTTCCAAGGTGTAATTGACCCTAACGCTCTCACCTGGATCAAGATCGGGTAGACGAGCAAAACAGTCAGCGTCAGCTACATCACACTCGCTATTTGGCGTGCCATCACCATCTGGGTCAAATGGATAGGCATTACCGGTACCAACTACAAGAGTAGGAGAAGCTCCTTCCTGAGTATTCGCAAAACCTTCTTGACCAGATGGCAATATGAAAGTTCGCCGCCAGTCATATTTTCCAACTTGACCACCAGGTACTGCACTACCAGAAGCGTCTAAAACTAAATAAGCTCCTTCCCTAATATCCCACTCATTATCACGGTTGCCATTTTCACCAGGGCCGTCAATAATAGCGCTTGTACCAAATAACTCATTTGGTTGAGCATCTTCCTCCGTTGCAAAAGCTTTATCCAAGAGACCAGCTATACCAACGGTTACATCAGCTTCCGGCTTGCGATTAATATTAATAACTACTTGTTCAGAGTCAGAATTATTGCGTGCATCAGTTACTGTTAGCGTAACAACAATCCTGTATTTATCAGGATCACTATCTGATACTTGAACATCGATGTAACTTTGGTTTGGCAAGGTAACCGAGATACCTTCAAGAGATGCGGCTGGCGGTTCGCCATCTCCTGGAGGAGATCCGTCTGGTTTACGTATATCAATCCAGCTGTAAGGCCCTGTTTCAATTTTCCAATTTTGCGTTAATGCAGTTCCAGAGGTTTCATGTTGACTAATACTTTTAATTTGAACTCTTTGCCCAGCAGAAGCAGAAACTCCATCCTCAAGCTTAAACTTTGCAAACTCAGCGTCATCCGGGGTAGATCCGACATGAGCTTGTAGTAAGGCGATAGGACTACCGTTCTGTGCTACTGCTTGGGGGGTGGCCCACATGAGCACACTCGCTAGCAAAGCCAGCACTGCCAACATGGTTGTTGCTTTCCGACGAGCGTTTGGAGCGTTTACACTCTCTTCGCCGGACCAAACCGAGTGAAGCATAATCATGGACAACTTTCTATCAGACGGGCCTATGTTTTGAAACTATATCAGATTACCAGCATCCAAAGAAAACCGGTGGGCCGATCAGCCCGCTAAGTCGCGTTGAGCCGACCCTGACTCAACACTTCTGTAAGTCTTGCAGGTTACGCCCGCGATTTCAAACACAATAAAGCAATTTCTCTAAATCGCCTGTTACTGGCGTAAGTTGCGGTAGCTGCGCGGGCAACATGATGGGTGTGTTCACAGCTTGGAATTGCTGCTTGAGGCAACGCTGTTAGGTTTGCGATAGCGCAGCAGATGGAACTGGATTAACAGGTTCGGCTAGCTCTGCAGGCGGGGTAGGCGGAGCGATACCATTTTTCCCCGAGACGGGCTATACGGTCGGTGTGAAAACCAAAGAACTTGCAAATACCATCAATACGGGTTGCTAGCTGAGCCATATCAGCCTCTAGGCGATCGATGCAGATCAAACGCTCGCCGTGACCAATAAGGATGGCTTTCAGCTTGTCGAAGCGGGCATCGTTTTTAGGACAGGCTCCGTACCTCGTTGCTCAAAAAACCAAACAAAACTATCGCCGATAAGCCGAAAACAATGATTGACACAGATCCCACGGGAAACTTCCATTTGCTGCTAACAAACAAAAATAGTTAGAGGAAAAAAGAGGGGCGGTAGCAGATTTGCCTATTCAAAAGCAGCTACCTGGTAGCGCATCTTCTCAAGCTGCTCAATAGCAGTTTCAGGATTGTTACGAACAGTAGCTTGAACCTGTTGCTTATTCCAAAGGGCTAAAGATTGCTCAAGGGCTTTTTTCCAGTCTGAATTCCAATTGGTGAACAGCTTTTCACGATCTAGGAACTCAAGCAGTTCTTCAACTGTTGGACGGAAACGCCGTCCTCCAACCGGAAAATGGATTTCCTGCAAGCGGGGTAAGGGCAGCCCCTCAGTCCCATATACCCACCCAAGCTCTACGGACTCAGCATGTAGATGAAGATGAGCACATGGTTTAGAAGTAGCTTCTCTATCATACTCAACGCGAAACACTGGTCTTGGTTTACGTGCCGGGTCAGGGCGAACCCACAAACCGAATGTGGATTGTTGAACCGCCAGGTGCTCTACCTGGCTGTCTAGTGATACCCGAAACTCAATCTTAAGCATTAACCGTGGTTGATCTTTGTTATCGCATTCTCGAATCAGCGGCACGTAGCTAAAACCGTCGCTTGATCCATGTTCATTCCCAAACGGCTCAGGCCCTATCCGACGCTGGCGATCTTCGCTTGCATTTATTGCTACAAAACTGGGCGCTTCAGAAATACACCCCTGAACAAGGTGGGTAAGGTTGGTAGCAAAACTGTTGGCCTCTATTTCGAGAAGATCGCTCACCTTGAGGGCAACGCCGGTGGGAGGTCTTCCTCAGTTAAAAGATCACCCCAAATCAACCAAAGATCGCGCAGCAAAGGGTTGTCTAGGCGATCCTCTCTGCCAAGCTCATAAAAACCCCGCAAGCCTAGCCCAGTACTATCTGCGTTTCTTTTCAACATTGCAACGATGTCTTCACGAGGGACTGTCAAACTAGCCACGAAAACCTCCTATGCAACTTTCCAGCGTGTGCTGTCTAGGCGCCTGCTTTTCTCAAGCATATTGATTATTGTGACAAATAAAGGCGTTTTGCAACAAAGTGCTGATAGATTTTGCCTTGCAACCGGCTGGCTTTGAATGCTAAACTTATCTAACATCGACTGTTACAAGCGTGAGTTGCAGTAGCTGCGGGGGCAACATGGTGGGTGTGTTCACAGCTTGGGTTGGCCGCTTGAGGCAACGCTGTTAAGTTTGCGACAGCGTGGCAGATGGAACTGGGTTAACAGGTTCGGTTAGCTCTGCAGGCGGGGTAGGCGGAGCGATACCATTCTTTTCCTCAAGACGAGCTATACGCTCACCCTGAAAACCAAAGAACTTGTAAATACCATCAATACGGGTTGCTTGCTGAGCCATATCAGCCTCTAAGCGATCGAAACGTTTTTCGTGGTTTTCAAGAATGACCTCAATACGAATCAACCGCTCACCGTGATCAGTAAGAATAACTTCCAGCCTGTCAAAACGGGCATCTTGTTTGTCGAAACGGGCATCGTACTTTTCCTCTAGCTTGTCGAAACGGGCATCGTACTTTTCCTCTAGCTTGTCAAAGCGGGCATCTTGTTTGTCGGACAAAGTGCTCACTAATTTAACCAAATAGCGAAGCACAGCAATACCTACCGCCCCAATAACGGTGATTAGAGCGCCGATAACGATGATTAGAACAGATTCCATGGGAAACTCCCTTGTAATAGTAAAGGATGAAACTAGTTAGGGGGAAGAAAGGGGGAAGATTTACTGTCAAACTAGCCGAGGGAGGTTGTTTTGGCAAGAAGCAATTTTTACTGCCACTGTGGGGCTTGGCTGCTGCGGGGTGGCCGATTACGGGAACGCTGTTAGGTTTGCAACAGCGTGGCAGATGGAGCGGCAGATGGAACTGGGTTAACAGGTTCGGCTAGCTCTGCAGGCAGGGCAGGCGGAGCGATACCATTCTTTTCCTCAAGACGGGCTATGCGCTCACCCTGAAAACCAAAGAACTTGTAAATACCATCAATACGAGTTGCTTGCTGAGCCATATCAGACTCTAAGCGATCGATGCGGATCAAACGCTCGCCGTGATCAGTAAGAATAACTTCCGGCTTGTCAAAGCGGGCATCTTGTTTGTCGAACAGGCTCCGCACCTCGTTGTTCAAAAAACCAAACAAAACGCTCACCGATGAGCCGACAACAATGATTGGACCAGATTTCATAGAAGGCTCCCATTTGCCACTAATCAGATGAAAATAGTTAGGGGGAAGATTTGCTATCAGCGACACATAAAGGGAACGTGCGTTACCGTGCTAGCGAAAATAGCTAGATAAACCACAACCAACCTCTCCACGAAACAGGTAGGGGAAACACAGTTGTCACACCCGCGCTTATTCTAGAGTGGTGAACATAGCGAAAAGAGGAGAAACAAGGTGGGCAAGCTCTAGGGGTGGTTGCAACATAGGTGAGTGTATATCGGGTTGTGAAGTTTGCGGGGCATGTTGTTGATTGAAGTCTTCGATGATGGCGAGTAAGGGTTGTCTGACGGTAGCTACGGTCTGTGTGTTTAGGTAGCTTTCTTACATTAAATACAGGCAGACTAACCGAGAGGTCTGCATTTTATGCCCTGATGTTATTAGTCGGCTACGCCTCAGTGCAGTGGCTTCTACAGACCTTTTGTGTTTCACGGTATTTGCGCTACTATGAAACTTTAGATGTTGAATTTGGAGGCCCGTAGGTGAGAAACATCACAGTAGCTGTAGATGAGGAGACACACCGATTGGCGCGAATCCGAGCAGCTGAGTTGGATACTTCGGTGTCGGCTCTTGTACGCGGCTATCTCCACAAACTAATACAGGGTGATCAGGTGGCGACCGGTTCTATACTAGCTTCGGAATCCAAAACTGAGCGTCGCCAAAGATTGCTAGGTGCGGCTATTCGCGACATTGCTGACAACAGTGGGGGTTTGCACGTAGCCGCAAATGCGCCTCGGGACGTCCTGTATTACCGCACTGCGTTTCGTTGATACGAACATCTTGTTGTACGCTGTTAGCGCGGTGTCGCAAGATTCGGCCAAGCGCGAACGTGCCCTCTCGCTGTTAGAACGCGGTAACCTTGCTCTTTCGGTTCAAGCGATTCAGGAGTTTTACGTACAAGCCACCCGTCCGAGCCGTTCAGATGCTCTCACATCTGAACAAGCACTGCGCTTTTTGGAGGCTCTTGACAGCTTTCCTGTTCAGCTAGTGACAGAACAGATTTTCCTGCACGCAGTGTCTCTTAGCCACCGCTTTGGGCTTTCGTATTGGGACAGCGCGATTCTGGCTTCAACTCAAGAAATGGGTTGTGATATCGTTTTGTCTGAAGACATGAGTTCCGGGCAGGACTACGGAGGCATCCGAGTGATTAATCCATTTGAGGACAGCAGCGTTTAGTTTAAACTTGTGAGCTTCCCCTCGCCCTAATAACGGTGATTAGAGTGCCGACAATGATGATTAGAACAGATTCTATGGGAAACTCCCTTGTGATAGTAACGGATGAAACTAGTTAGGGGGAAGATTTGCTATCAACCTAGCCGAGGGAAATTACTTTGGCAAGAGGCAATTTTTTATGGCCACTGTGAGGCTTAGCTACTGCGGGATGGTCGCTTGAAGCAACACTGTTAAATTTGCGACAGCGTGGCAGATGTGACTGGGTTAACAGGTTCGGCCAACTCTTCAGGCGGAGTAGGCGGAGCGATACCATTCTTTTCCTCGAGACGAGCTATACGCTCACCCTGAAAACCAAAGAACTTGTAAATACCATCAATACGGGTTGCTTGCTGAGCCATATCAGCCTCTAAGCGGTCAAAACGTTTTTCGTGGTTTTCAAGAATGACCTCAATACGAATCAACCGCTCACCGTGATTAGTCAGAATAACTTCCAACTTGTCAAAACGGGCATCATACTTTTCTTCAAGCTTGTCGAAACGGGCATCGTACTTTTCTTCAAGCTTGTCGAAACGGGCATCGACTTTGTCGGACAAAGTGCTCACTAATTTAACCAAGTAGCGAAGCACAGTAATACCTATCGCCCCAATAACGGTGATTAGAGCGCCGATAACGATAATTAGAACAGATTCCATAGGAAACTCCCTTTCAATACTAGCAGATGAAAATAAGGGGGAAGAAAGGGGGAAGATTTGCTATCAACCTAGCCGAGGGAAATTACTTTGGCAAGAGGCAATTTTTTATGGCCACTGTGAGGCTTAGCTACTGCAGGCTGGTCACTTGAAGCAACACTGTTAGGTTTGAGACAACGCTCTTGGTACGGCCTCCGATCAAAAGACTGGGCAATCAGGCTCGCAGGATTCTCTGCCCTCCTGCTCGCGCTCGGTGCGTGGCCGTTGTACTGGTTCTTCAGCCACTTCGGCAGTGACTTCAACCAATTGAAACCTGTATCCTGCTGGGCAGTACTTACCCCCGCGTCAGCAACCCTCTGCTTGGGACCACATTTTTGGTTCAGAGCGAGCTGGATTCGTACGTTGCCGAATGCGATCTGGTCGTTGGGTCGGAGGCATCTTGACCAAGCCTTCAGGCGTAAATGCGAGCGGGGGCATCATTGTGCCGACGCTCCCTTCATATGTTGGGCGAGACGGCCCTAACAACTTTGATTTGTACCTATCAGTCGGTGTATACCTGAACCAAGACACCGGTGAGCCCCTAAGAGAAGACGACGGCGCGCTCAGGCTTACTGGCACCGGCTTTCTACTGGCCCGAGAGAATATCGACCACTTAGAATTCCTACCCAACTAAAGGAGAACACAATGGGTTGGCAACTGTTGAGTTTGGGGTAGAATGATGTGTATGAAGGTTGTTGGTAAGCGTATGCGTTTGACTGATTGGGGTCGTCAGTTTGGGTTGTCTACGCGTGCTTCTTGGCAGATGTATCGGGATGGTCGTTTGCCTGAGGGGTTGGTGGTTGAGAAGGTGGGGAAGTTGTTGTATGTGAGGGTGCCTGATGATGAGTTGCCTGCTGATCGGGTGGTGTTGTATGCGTGTGTGTCTTTTTCGGATCAGGCTTTTGATTTGGTGTGTCAGTCGGAGCGTTTGCAGGTTTTCGCGCGTAAGTAGGGGTGGTCTGATTTTGAGGTGGTGATGGAGACGGGTTCTGGTTTGAACGGTAAACGCTCGAAGTTGTTGAGGGTGTTGCGTTTGCCGGGGAGGACTCGGATTGTGGTTGAGCATCGGGAGCGTTTGACGGGTTTTGGGTTTGAGTTGTTGGAGGCTTCGTTGGTGGGTCGTGGTGGTGGGGTTGTGGTGATGGATGATGAGGAACTTGAGGATGATCTTGTGAGGGATGTGACTGAGGTGTTGACTTTGTTGTGTGCGCGTTTGTATGGTCGTCGGTCTGCTGCTCGTAGAGCGCAGAGAGCGTTAGCGGCTGCTGGTGAGGGTGTGTCGTGACTCGCTGGCGGTCGGAGGGTCCGTTTGTGGTGCCTGCCCCGTCGGGTGCGACTGTTCGTACAAAGGTTCATGCTTTTGGTGATGATGCCAGCGTGTTGAGGCAGGTCAGCGAGTTTTTGGGTTCGTATTTCCGGCAGGATTTGGCTGCCCGCTGCAAGCTGGGTTTGGGTTTGAAACATGCAGATCGGAATGAACGCAAAAAAGAGTTGACACCGGCGGTGTCGTCGCGTTGGGCGAATCCGATCACTCTTCGTGTGGGTGATCAGTTCGCTTTAGCGGTTCGTAATATGCAAGCTTCGATTGATCGTTATCGGACAGAGATCAAAAGGATCGAGAAACGTCTTCGAGTGCCGGTCGGGCAGAAACAAGGTCGTGTGCGAGGGTTCGCGTCTGTAGGTGAACGTTGGCAGAAGCAACGCCGGTTGCAGAGCCTGAAAGCGCGTGAAGCTCAAACATCTGCTGATCTGCAAGCTGGTCGGGTGTCGGTGTGTAAGGGCGGTAAAGAGCTGGCTAACAACCGTCATCATCTACAAGAATGTGGTCTAACGCTTCAGCAATGGCGTGAACAGTGGGATGCTGCTAGAGGGTATTTGACTTGTGACGGGCGCACCGGTGAACCGTACGGCAACGAAATGATTCAGGTGATCCCTACCGCAGCAGACTACAAGAACTGTGTGGTGCAGATCCGGTTACCGAAAGGTTTAGCGCATTTATCGAACACCCCAGACAGGAAAGCACCTTTTTACCGGTTAGAAGGGACCGTTACCTGGAATCATCGAGCGACCGAATGGTTACACCGATGTTTAACTAGTTCAAAGATCTCATACACCTTCTCTTATGATCCTGATAAACAAGCCTGGTATCTGTCGGCTAGCTGGACGTTCCCTAAACCTTCTGAACCCGCTGAGATACCCACCACCGCGAAAACGGTGGGCATCGATTTGAACTCCGATCATCTAGCAGCGTTCATCGTGGATGAGCACGGCAACCCAACCGGTCGCCCTCAAACGTTTGAGCTGTTAGAAGAAGGCACCAGCGAGCAACGGCGAGGCAGGCTACGAGAATCAGTAGACGCGGCACTGAAATGGGCGGTCTCCCAAGGCGCACAAGTGGTCGCTACCGAGAAACTCGATTTCAGTCGCAGTAAAGCTTTGGGCAAACAGATATACCGACGAGGGCAAGCAGGAAAAACCACTCGCCGTAAAGTCGCTGGACTACCCACAGCACAAGTTTTTGAGGCTGTAGCAGCTAACGCCAAAAAACATGGGATCACTCACGTAGCAGTCGATCCTGCGTACACCAGCAAATGGGGAACCAGATACTGGAAACCCGCACTCAACAAATCACGCCGACAACAAAGTAGTGGTCATCACGCTGCTGCTGTCGTAATCGGCAGAAGAAGTCAGGGCCACGCGGCCAAGCGAAAGAACCCAGAACCAGCAACGACCAGAGGATCGTCAAGGACAATCTCGGTTCCAGCCCAACCACGAACAACTGACATGCCCCCTACAAACAGAAAAGGACAACAGCAAGCCGCCCCCGGCAACGACCTGTTAGCCAAACCTGGGACTAGACGGGACAGACGCTCAAGGTCATTCGGAGCGTCGACAATAGAACAACCTTCTATTGTTTAAGGAACGGCAGACAAAATCAACCAGCCCCACCGCTGCGAACTCAGCCACGCACTGAGCGCGAAGAACGTCGCGGGTATATCCCCAAGAACAGTGCCGGTCCTCACGACTTCCCGCCAGAGAAACTGCCACCCCCACCACCGCCGAACGACAAAGAGTAGCCGGTAGATCTATCGCCGTCGCTCAAGCCGGATGACTACGTGCAGCTAACCCCGCAAGGTCCGCCGCTAAAAGTCACCAAATGCCAACCCTCAGAAAACGGGGAGTACTGGGAGGTCACCGTGACCTTCGTACGCGACAACAAAACCATCACAGCAGTCCACCCCATCTGGGACATCAGCAATTTCGGAGACGCACCAGCCACTAACACAGAAGATTTGTTCTAGCCCTCGCCTCAAACCCCGCCCGGTGCCCACACCCATCGCAGTTTCAGGATTGTTACGAACAGTAGCTTGAACCTGTCGCTTATTCCAAAGGACTAAAGATTTCTCAAGGACTTTTTTCAGCCTGAATTTTAAAAAGCATTATGCGTCACCGTGCTAGCGAGAATAGCCAGATGAACTACAACCGTCAACCAAATAAGCTTCGTTGAGGTTACAGATGCGCTGGTTCGCTCAGCGGGAGAGCATGCCGAAAAACACCATTTGAAGGGCTACGATGCAGTCCACCTCGCAGCTGCACAGATTCTTAGCGAAAGTGATGCAATACTAGCCAGCGGAAACAGACAACTTGTCGCAGCTGCGTCCTCTAAGGGACTTGCCACCGTGTCAACTATGAGCCGATAGCTTCATTTCTTATAGCCCGTGCTGCTTGCTAGCCACACTCTTGCAGCGGCTTATCTGACATACAGTCGCACTGAGCCGAGATCAAGCTCCTCACGCGCCCGCCGAACACGCGCCACCCGCTCAACAAACGTAGGTTCGTTCTTGCATTCCGATGGCGTGAGGGGCGAGGTCATATCTAGTTTGACAAGAAACTTTGATCGGGAGTTTCTGTGATGAGAGTTGTTCGGATTGTGAATGAGACTGGTAAACCGATGTTTGTTGTGATCTGCGGGGGCAACATGGTGGGTGTGTTCACAGCTTGGAATGGTCGCTTGAAGCAACACTGTTAGGTTTGAGACAGCGTGGCAGATGTGACTGGGTTAACAGGTTCGGCTAGCTCTGCAGGCGGTGTAGGCGGAGCGATACCATTTTTTTCCTCGAGACGGGCTATGCGCTCACCCTGAAAACCAAAGGACTTGTAAATACCATCAATACGGGTTGCTTGCTGAGACATGCCATCATCAAACCGTTTTGCTAGCTGAGCCATATCAGCTTCTAAGCGGTCAAAACGTTTTTCGTGGTTTTCAAGAATGACCTCAATACGAATCAACCGCTCACCGTGATCAGTAAGAATAACTTCCAGCCTGTCAAAGCGGGCATCGACTTTGTCGAAACGGGCATCTTGTTTGTCAAAGCGGGCATCATACTTTTCTTCCAGCTTGTCGAAACGGGCATCATACTTTTCTTCCAGCCTGTCAAAGCGGGCATCATACTTTTCTTCCAGCCTGTCAAAGCGGGCATCGACTTTGTCGGACAAAGTGCTCACTAATTTAACCAAGTAGCGAAGCACAGTAATACCTATCGCCCCAATAACGGTGATTAGAGCGCCGATAACGATAATTAGAACAGATTCCATGGGAAACTCCCTTTCAATACTAGCAGATGAAAATAAGGGGGAAGAAAGGGGGAAGATTTGCTATCAACCTAGCCGAGGGAAATTACTTTGGCAAGAGGCAATTTTTGTGACCACTGTAGGGCTTAGCTACTGCAGCGTTCAAAGTTGCTTCAATGCGGGTCAAACGCTCACCTTGGAGGTAACGCAGCTAGGAGGTCTTTCTCAAATAAAAGATCACCCCAAATCAACCAAAGATCGCGCAGTAAAGGATTGTGTCTAGGTGTAGTGTCCATAGAGGTTGTTTACGCGTGATGCGGGTGTGCCGCTGATGACGGTGTGGTGTGTCGTTGTCATACCCGCGCGTATTCTAGAGTGTTGAACAAAGCGAAAACAGGAGGCACAAGGTGGAACAAAGTCTTGCACTGCCCTTTGGTGAGGCCACAAGAGCCTTTGCTGATGCCCGCAAACATACTTACGGTGGTATTGCACCTGATGATTATGTGAAATGGTTTAACGCACGTGGTAAGCAAATGCTACGTATACTCAAACCATCTGGATCGTTTGTGTTAAACATCAAAGAAAAATGTGTTGATGGTGAGCGGCATCCTTATGTGCTTAACCTGATTCTTGATCTTAACCGCGATGTCGGGTTTCGCTGGGTAGAGGAATACATCTGGCATAAAACCACTTCTGCGCCGGGCAAATGGAAATACCGTTTTCGGGACTCGTGGGAACGCATTTTGCATTTCAGCAAGACTAAGGATATTAAGATGCGACAAGATGCCGTGAAGGTTCCTATTGGTGGCTGGACAGACAGCCGACTGAAGAACATGAGCACTAGCGATCGAGTCCGACAAGAATCGTCTACACAATCAGGTGTGGGGCGGCGTATCTCAGCGTGGGAAGGCAAAAAAACTGTTTATCCGTCCAACGTTTTGCACAAATCGCCAGTAGCACACAACACGGGGCACAGCGCACCGTTTCCTGAATGGTTGCCAGAGTTCTTTATCAACCTGTTTACTGATGAGAGCGATATTGTGCTTGATCCGTTTTTGGGAAGCGGAACAACTTTCCGTGTTGCCAAAAAAATGAATCACATTCCAGTCGGCATCGAAATCCGCGCTGACTACGCCGCAAGCAGTCACTAATGTGTGATTGGATTGCTAAAGGCGGCAAGCTCTAAGGGGTGGGTGCGACATAGCTGATTGTATATGGTTTGGGCTGTGTTCAGGTTGTGGAGTTTGCGGGGCACATTGTTGATTTGAGTCTTCGGTGGTGGCGAGTAGGGGTTTTCTAACGGTAGCTACGGGCTGTGTGTTTAGGACGACGGCAAAGAGACGATCACCTTCGCTGCTCAGACACCAGATCGTCATCGGCGGCACACCCGCATGACGTATGCACAACCTCTCTGAACACTACACTTAAATTTAATTTCACCATGTAGCGGGCGATTCCTTACCTGTTGCTATGATCAGCAGCCCTTATAGTTCAAGACAGCAGTGAGTCGGGTGTCGATAGTCACCAAGTCTTGTTGGGCTGCCATTACCGCGGTGATGGAGCGGTAAGCACCGGGGGCTTCGTCGGTTAGTTTTGCGGCTTGGGAGCTTTGCCAAGTTCGCCCTGCCATTCGTTCAGTGAGCTCTTCGGGGCTGATTTCTGCTTTAGCTCGGGAACGGCTCATTAGTCGACCAGCGCCGTGTGATGCTGAGCAGTACGATTCGGCGCATCCTCGCCCCGATACTATGTAAGTGTCATCGCCCATGCTGCCAGGGATAACACCACGGTCACCTTTGCGGGCTCGGATAGCGCCTTTACGGGTAACCCACACCACTGTTTCGTTGTGTGTTTCTTTTTCGGCGTAATTGTGATGGCAATCAATAGTGTCTTGTGCGGTGAAATCTAAACCGGTGACCCTGCGCAGCGCGTTCAACACTGCGTCCATCATGATCTTGCGATTAGCCCGAGCATAATCTTGAGCCCACAACATGTCGGCTATATAGCCGTCGAATCCAACGTCGTTTTCTGTTAGATAAGCCAGATCGCGGTCTTCTAACTCCCGGCCCTGCTCTCGGCAAGTTTTCTGCGCTGTTTTGATGTGCATGGATGCCAAGGCGTTGCCCACACCCCGCGAGCCAGAGTGCAGCACTACCCACACACTGTCATCACGATCCAAACTTACCTCAACAAAGTGATTTCCGCTTCCTAGCGTTCCAAGTTGTACCCCCATTTTGGCTTTAATTTTATTGTGAACAGCTGCCTTGTCAGGCAGCTGATGGGCGCGTAACCAGTCCCGAGCTGCTGAAGTTGCTTCTAGATGAGAGTTGAACCCTGCTGGCACAGCAGATGCAATAGCATCTAGCGCTTTGTTAAGGTTGTCAGGTAACTGTGAAGCAGTGTGAGGGGTACGAACTGCGGTCATACCGCAACCTAAATCTACCCCAACCGCAGCAGGGATTATAGCTGCTTCAGTTGGGATTACCGATCCAATCGTGGCCCCAATACCCACGTGGGCATCGGCCATCAGCGCTAGCGGCCCCGACACTGCAGGGCTACGTGCTGTCCGCTGAGCTTGCAACAGCGTATCTGACTCTGCGTCGAACGCCCAGCTCATCAGCGAGCGTCCTGCTCCTGCTTTTATTTTTGTGGGACCGTGACTGTTTATTGCCATATTTTTCTAAATTACCATCGCTTCACCAAACAATTTAAGTATTTACACGCTGTAAACCCTGCATGCTGTGTAATTCCTCGCCGCAAACAGGTAGAAACACAATAAACTGGTGCATGCTGGCAGCGTTATTTGCGACATAAACAAATCATGCCCACTACAAGCAAGCAGCAAGTTTGCAGGAAACCCTGCTGCTGATTGCGCATACGACGCTGTTATAAGCAAGTTTGCGGAAAACCCTACCGTTGATTGCACATAAAACACTGTTAGACTCATGGTATGGGGCAGTATGTAGAAAACACTGACTGGCTGTGGTCAGAGACTGGTTACCGCAAGCGAACCTACAGTGCATATCAACCACATTGTTTGTTTGGGTGGGAGCCGGTGTTAAGTGTGGATACGTGGCACCACGTTAACGCTGCTAGCGATGCTATCAAATCCTATAAAGCTGTAGCACAAGATGTGATGATCTTGGAGGTTGCTCAGTGGCTTTTGGCTCGCGAAGAAAGTATCAATTCCAACAAGATAGAAGGTGTTCGAGCATCTGAACAAGGGTTTGCTTGGGGGCAGTACAAGTTTTTCTATGATCGGTCTGATTTAGATGAACAAGATGCTTTTGCTTTGGGATCGGCTAGACAGAATGAATCTGCATTAGAGCTAGGAACAAAACTCGCCCAAGGCCAAACCTGCTCGGTGAAGGACATTCAAGCGATACATGCCTTACTTTTTGCAGGTACACAAGAAGAAGATACTGGTGGTGTGATACGCGATTCTCCTATATGGATTGGAGCGCCAGGGTGTTTGATAGAACAGGCCACGTTTGTCCCTCCTCCATCTAATGCGGTGGCACGGCTAATGGAGGATTTAGTGCATTATCTCAACTACAGCAACCATCACCCTGTAGTAAAAGCAGCTATTGCACATGCCCAGTTTGAAACGATACACCCTTTTGACGATGGTAATGGAAGAACAGGGCGCGCTTTGATTCAATCGGTGTTGAAAAGCGCAGATTACATAAACCATGCTTTACCTATTAGTGCCGCACTCAACAATGCGCGGCAAAATTATTACTTCGCACTTCAACGCTTTAGGGTGTTGTGCGCAGCAGACGACCATATAGCACGCAGTGAAGCTATGAGACCTTGGCTTGAGGTATTCGCTCAAGCCAGCAAAAAAGCGGTGGTGTTATCGTCTTCTTTGCAACGCCAAGCAGAAGAGATTGTAAGTACTTGGAAACGCAACACTCGTTTTCGGGCTAACAGTATCGCTGGAAAAGCACTTGCAGTTTTATCGTCTACACCTATTCTTGATGCGCCGCTGCTAGCAAACAAGCTAGGTGTGAGCACAAGGTCAGCACGCACTGCATTAAACAAACTTGAGTCTGCTGGCATCATAGAGAATGCGGGCGGTGAACGCCACCGCAGGTTCATTGTCCCGGAACTGGTATATCCATTACTTGGGAGAACTCCGCTGCACCGTTTTGCGACTCGTCGCGCTCAACAATCAGACGATGCAAATAGTAACAACCAACAAAGCTCTTTCCCCGCACCGACACTATGCGGCTACTATGGCCCGATATCGCGCAAACACTGCATCCTGGCTCAGGGACACCGGGGAAATCATAGGTATTCTTGAACAGTATCTTATGATTCCGTGTTTTCTGGCAGTATCCGCTGAACACGCCTCTCACATAACAAGGTAGACCGCCAACATGGGAGTGACAGAGAATAAAATATCACCCACTGGATTGGTAAACGCAAACAGCCTTAACTATTTAAATCACATAACACCGAGCCATAAAATCCCAAACAAAAACCAACAAAGCTAACCTCATAGTCAACGTACTTGCTCATTCCCCTCAGCTTCAACAGGTTCTCTAAATGCGTTTCCTCCGCGCACCTCTTTTACCAATGGAATGAAGCACATCGCGTAACTGCTGAATCGCACCACGGTGAGCCGAGCCTCATCGGTGCTTGCAACAGGTGGACTGCTATAGCTGACCAGAGTTATTGCGACCGTTCCTTACCATGGCAACCCGCAAAACTTGTCATCAAACTTGGATATCAGTAACTCTGCTTGAGTTGATGGTGTACAACCGCTTGCCGCCAGCTTCAGCTTGCCTGAGTTTAGCTGCCACTGTATCCCAGTGCTTAGCAACCATTCGAACATAGTGCCAGGTTGACTCATCCTGACCTAAAAGAAAAAATACGACAGCTGGCACATTCCGCAGGAGGCTTACAGCTGAGTTCCCACGAAGAATACGCTTGTCATGTGTGAAAGCAGGCCAGGCATTTTTGGCAGAAATCCGAATCCACTCCTCGTCAGAAACACGCCGCGGTAGACACGGATAACAAGAATGCCCTGGATAGACAATATCTATTCCAGCTCTCTCTAACGTCAGTGCCAACCCAAGCAAGTCTTCGTCGACAAACCACCGCCGCTTTTAAACACGTTTACGCTGCTACAAAAACTGTTAGTTCGCGGGAACCTAGTTTAGTCTCAAATTGTAAGGCTTCTTCTATTTGACTAGGTAAAAGCCTGTAGACATCCGCTAAGTACTCAACAGTGTCGCCACCTTTCTTGCACCCGCTAAGCATTCGGGTTGTGGTAGCCGTTCCAGCAATTACTGGACATCCAGCCTTGACCATAGGATGAACAACAACTTGAACATTACGACCTGCAGGCCAGTAAGCAATGGCGGTGTCGCCATCAAAATCAATCCGTTTAGCGAAAGCAACAACAGATTCCTCCTGCACATCTGTAGGAGAACCAGGCAAAGTGAACTCCGCTTCCGTTCGAAACTCCTTATAGGAAGCTATCTGATGTTGTCCATCACGGTGTCGCCAAGTTGCTCCATCAGGCGAATGATCTAACAATTCACTGTTAGGGACAACATAAGGCTTTAGATACGCTAAGGGATACGCGACCCTCTTAAAATTACGCCAGTCAGCGACATAGTCCCTTAGCTGCTGAAGCGATGCATCCAATCGACGATAAGCAACAAGATGGCCTGCCTCAATGAACTCGCCCCAAGAAAGCAGCTTATTATCTACCTGACGTTTTTGGCGCAACACAGGCTCCGCTGGGCGCTGGCCACGTCGCCCATGCAACCAGTAACGAAGCGTGTAAGCATTTACACCAAGTAGATTAGCAGCCTCTGGAATTGCATACACCTTACGGTCAAGAATGCTTACCTCATTCATTTTGGACTCCTGTTCTGCTAGCTTGGGGTGCCCTGTTGGACGCTCGCTAACGCATAGGCTAGCCGATTCTCGGTAGCAGGTAGTTTGATTGGCATAGCAGGCACAGCAGCAGCGTTAGCTAGATGCGACAGTCAGCCCTAAAGGGTGCTAGGAAGGTAAAGCTGTGCCGGTTTGACCTGATCTGTCAAGCGAGGTACGGCGGGCGCAAACATCTTCGGCGAGGTCTTCGGGCTTATCTTCAGGAAAACTTGTGGCAGGATTGACCCGACATGCAATAGCTAGCGAACTGCTGAACTGTGCTGATGAAGCAAAAGTGTCTAACGCTATTTGGCGGGCCACGGCCTCACGGCGGGTGTAAGGCAAAGCGCAGGTTTCAGCTATACCATCGCCATCACCATCATGGGGATAGGTGAGCGCACCACCCAAACTCAAGTTCAAACAGAAATTAGGCCCCGTTATTGTTGGACCCGAATAAAACATAGGATTAGCTGTGAGATCGGGAGGATCTGGAGGAGGCGCTACTAAAGCAGTAGCGCACACATCTTTGAACAAGTCTGCAGGTTTATCGCCTTGTGTGGTGTAGTCCTGTCCTTGAAGGGTTACACAAGCTTGGCGCACCTGTCGATTAAATTCGGCGATGTTTCCGCTAGCTAAAGCATTGAGGGCTTGCTGGCGGGCTGTGGCCTCACGGCGGGTAGAGCGCAAAGAGCAAACATCGGCCACGCCATCTTTGTTGCTGTCGTGCGGATAGGTACGTGGGCCGCCGAGGCTACGATTACGGCAAAACTCGGGGCCGTCAATATCACCAGAGAAAAAACGACCTAACACAACAACATGCACCTCATCTTGGCTAATGTTATTTGCCGAATCTGTAACGGTGAGGGTAAAAATCAAGCGCACGCTACGTAAGCTGGTAAACCTAGGTGTGGTGAAAAAGGGTTTTACGCTGTTAGCTGCTCTAAGCACCTTGGGGTACTGGATGCCACTAGACTGGGTGCTAGTAGGCCAAAAAGCCCTTAGATCGTTTCGGTCTTGAGTAGTAAGCGGCGTGGTTGATGCTGGCGGGTTAAGCACAAGGCCGGTATAAGCCCAAGAGTATCTGAGACGCTCGTTAGGTTCGGGGTCAAAAGAGCCTGTGGCATCCAAAGTGACTGCTGTGCGGGTGGGTACTTGTTGAGTAGTGCCAGCGTTAGCGGTGGGAGGGTCGTTAAGACCAAAGATAGTAACCATGACGGTGTCGGTGTCAAACACCCCCCAAGAGTCTGTAACGGTTAATTGCAGGTGGATAACAAGATTCCTGCTGAGTTCGGGGGTCTTAAATGATGTGGTGGCCGAGTTAGGGTTGATGAGGGTTATCGGCGCATCCTCAGGATCAGCTAAAGGTTTACCGTGCTGGTCGACAAGACGCCACTGGTAGGTGAGGGTGTCGTCTGCGGAATCAATGCCAAGTCCAACAACTTGCACTTCGCCCGACTGGTTAACACCGCCTTGAGCGCCGTCTTCGGAAATGATATCAGCAGGGGCAATCGCTTCGGGGGCTTGGTTGTTGGCAACAATGAAGGTAACGTCAACTGAAGCTGCGCGGTTAGTGTTATCTGTAACGGTAACGGTAACAACTTGGGTGAGCGACGTAGTGTCATCTGGAAGCTGTGCGGGGGCAGTGTATGTGGCTTGAGACATAGGACCTTTGCGAGTAGGCGATACCTGAGTTAGCGCTATTTCCTGTCCTGAGTTTTGGCCGTTATCGCTAGGTGCCCACAGATGGGTAAGGTGACGGGTTTGAGTGCCATCTTTATCTTCGGCTGTGGCTTGTAGTCGCACTGTCTGCCCTGGGGCTACCACAAAAGTAGCTGGTTGGTTAGTTTGGTTAGGGTCGGGGTGATACGCCAGTTGTGCAGGCTGGTTTTGGTTTTGCAGCGATACCCGCACTGTGGGGGCAGCAGGTTTGTCTTGCAATGTGATGCTTATAAGAGCGCTATCGGAAACCCCGCTTTGGTTGGTTACAACAAGACGGTACTGAGCATAAGCAGTGGTGTTCGCGCGAAGAGTGTCAGGAAGGTCGAGAGTGATGGATTGCTGTGCTGTTTCGAAAAGGTCGATTTTAAATCCGCTGAGGTTAGGCCGAGACGCGCGGAGCTGCCATGTGTAGGTGAGCTGTTTGTTTTCTTCACCAGAGGTGCTATCGGAACCAGTAAGGGTGAGGCGGGCGCCTTCTGTGATATCCCAATCGTTCACATCGTTGTCGCCTTCAAGAGGTATGTCTATAACAGCATCAACGATGTATCTTTCTGAGTCTTCTATCATGCCGTTGTTGTTGGTGTCTGTGGGGTTGGGATGGGGGAGCAGAGCTGTAAGCGATATTGCAGCTACTGGGGGTTGGTTAAGGGTGACACGAACGATGTCTTTGTCGGATGCGCCATCTGTATCGGTAACTGTTAGCTCAAAGTCGATATGGTAAACCCTCTGCCTGTTGACAAGCCTAAGCGGTGGCACATCAAAGGTAGCCGTGCGGCCTCTAGGGTTACCGGTAAGAACAACTTCAACCCAGCTATAAGCATCGGTAATGGGTTTCCATGAGTAGGTAAGCCTGGCTGTTGAGTCTTCTACATCAAAGCTGCCGACGGCATTTAGATTGCCGGTGACATCTACGCCTGCAGTAACAGCGTAATCATCGCCTGCATCAGCAGTCGGAGGATCGTTGCTGGCGCTTTGAGCTTTAGCTGTGGTAACAGCAAAAAGAGTCGCTGCTAAAACAATGATGGCTGCTAGCAAAGCGGCACTAGAGCGAATAGAACGCAGAAACATACAGACAAGGTTACCCAGCCGCGTCTAAACTCCCCTACAAATCAGCTTCTCGTAATAGAGATTACTGTCAACGCTTGTACTTATACTTTAAATATGGTTGTGGAGTTCAGCAAGTGGAGTGGCTGTTTAGCCGATCGCAAAGATCCTAACAACGCAACAAGGATCGAATTGCCAATTAGACAAAGCTCAGGAAGCGGGTCGGGTACTTTTCTTGCCGCTGACAGTTCAAACACCCAATGGTGGGTCAAACCCTTAAACAACAAGCAAGGAGAACGCGTCACTGTAACAGAAGCCATCGTAGCTGCTGTGGGAAAACTTATTGAAGCACCTATTTGTGAATGTGAAATAGTCTTTTTGCCTCCTGAGATTGAAGGCTGGGAATTTTGTCCTGGATTTCAGATCAAAAGTGGATTTGCCCATGCTTCACAAGCGATCACTAGCGCCGTAGAGCATCGTTCGTTGAAATACCGCGCTAAAGACGAGAATTCCCAACGCCATGTTGGTACATTTGCACTCTACGACTGGTGTTGGGGCGGTGACGACCAATGGCTGTATGCTGAGCCGTTCCTTGAACAATAGAAGGTTGTTCTATTGTCGACGCTCCGAACGACCTTGAGCGTCTGTCCCGTCTAGTCCCAGGTTTGGCTAACAGGTCGTTGCCGGGGGCGGCTCGCTGTTGTCCTTTTCTGTTTGTAGGGGGCATGTCAGTTGTTCGTGGTTGGGCTGGAACCGAGATTGTCCTTGACGATCCTCTGGTCGTTGCTGGTTCTGGGTTCTTTCGCTTGGCCGCGTGGCCCTGACTTCTTCTGCCGATTACGACAGCAGCAGCGTGATGACCACTACTTTGTTGTCGGCGTGATTTGTTGAGTGCGGGTTTCCAGTATCTGGTTCCCCATTTGCTGGTGTACGCAGGATCGACTGCTACGTGAGTGATCCCATGTTTTTTGGCGTTAGCTGCTACAGCCTCAAAAACTTGTGCTGTGGGTAGTCCAGCGACTTTACGGCGAGTGGTTTTTCCTGCTTGCCCGCGTCGGTATATCTGTTTGCCCAAAGCTTTACTGCGACTGAAATCGAGTTTCTCGGTAGCGACCACTTGTGCGCCTTGGGAGACCGCCCATTTCAGTGCCGCGTCTACTGATTCTCGTAGCCTGCCTCGCCGTTGCTCGCTGGTGCCTTCTTCTAACAGCTCAAACGTTTGAGGGCGACCGGTTGGGTTGCCGTGCTCATCCACGATGAACGCTGCTAGATGATCGGAGTTCAAATCGATGCCCACCGTTTTCGCGGTGGTGGGTATCTCAGCGGGTTCAGAAGGTTTAGGGAACGTCCAGCTAGCCGACAGATACCAGGCTTGTTTATCAGGATCATAAGAGAAGGTGTATGAGATCTTTGAACTAGTTAAACATCGGTGTAACCATTCGGTCGCTCGATGATTCCAGGTAACGGTCCCTTCTAACCGGTAAAAAGGTGCTTTCCTGTCTGGGGTGTTCGATAAATGCGCTAAACCTTTCGGTAACCGGATCTGCACCACACAGTTCTTGTAGCCTGCTGCGGTAGGGATCACCTGAATCATTTCGTTGCCGTACGGTTCACCGGTGCGCCCGTCACAAGTCAAATACCCTCTAGCAGCATCCCACTGTTCACGCCATTGCTGAAGCGTTAGACCACATTCTTGTAGATGATGACGGTTGTTAGCCAGCTCTTTACCGCCCTTACACACCGACACCCGACCAGCTTGCAGATCAGCAGATGTTTGAGCTTCACGCGCTTTCAGGCTCTGCAACCGGCGTTGCTTCTGCCAACGTTCACCTACAGACGCGAACCCTCGCACACGACCTTGTTTCTGCCCGACCGGCACTCGAAGACGTTTCTCGATCCTGTTGATCTCTGTCCGATAACGATCAATCGAAGCTTGCATATTACGAACCGCTAAAGCGAACTGATCACCCACACGAAGAGTGATCGGATTCGCCCAACGCGACGACACCGCCGGTGTCAACTCTTTTTTGCGTTCATTCCGATCTGCATGTTCCAAACCCAGCTTGCAGCGGGCAGCCAAATCCTGCCGGAAATACGAACCCAAAAACTCGCTGACCTGCCTCAACACGCTGGCATCATCACCAAAAGCATGAACCTTTGTACGAACAGTCGCACCCGACGGGGCAGGCACCACAAACGGATCCTCCGACCGCCAGCGAGTCACGACACACCCTCACCAGCAGCCGCTAACGCTCTCTGCGCTCTACGAGCAGCAGACCGACGACCATACAAACGCGCACACAACAAAGTCAACACCTCAGTCACATCCCTCACAAGATCATCCTCAAGTTCCTCATCATCCATCACCACAACCCCACCACCACGACCCACCAACGAAGCCTCCAACAACTCAAACCCAAAACGCGTCAAACGCTCCCGATGCTCAACCACAATCCGAGTCCTCCCCGGCAAACGCAACACCCTCAACAACTTCGAGCGTTTACCGTTCAAACCAGAACCCGTCTCCATCACCACCTCAAAATCAGACCACCCCTGCTTACGCGCGAAAACCTGCAAACGCTCCGACTGACGCACCAAATCAAAAGCCTGATCCGAAGAAGACACACACGCATACAACACCACCCGATCAGCAGGCAACTCATCATCAGGCACCCTCACATACAACAACTTCCCCACCTTCTCAACCACCAACCCCTCAGGCAAACGACCATCCCGATACATCTGCCAAGAAGCACGCGTAGACAACCCAAACTGACGACCCCAATCAGTCAAACACATACGCTTACCAACAACCTTCATACACATCATTCTACCCCAAACTCAACAGTTGCCAACCCGAGGATCGTAAGTTGTATAGCCATGACCATGGCTATTATCTGCCTGAGACTGGTACAACATGGTGTACCGATACTTTGATTTCTCGGGTAAGCGACCCACACATACTAAATTGGCCACGCGACGGCTTAGACCAATCAGAAATCGGAGCATGCGCTCAACGACTTGAGTCTTTAAAGCATGAGGATTTAGTTACAGCACTGCAAGCAATTCCTACATGTTGGCCAGTGAGCGACGAAGAGCTTGAACGGGTTGGATGGTTTCTTGAAAGCAGAGCCCCTGAGGTTGCTCGTAGACTAGCGAGGATAGGAGAAGCGACATGAAGTACATCTACTCCATAATCCGTTTTGTGCCTGATCCAGCACGTGGCGAGTTCGTGAATGTAGGTGCAATCGTAGTTAGCGAAGAATCTTCAGAATGGCAAGTTCGGCAGGTTGAAAACCCTGCCCGCGCTCGTGCGCTTGACCAGAACTCTTCGCTTAATGCGGTTTGGTCATTCATTAATGAGCTTGGAGCGAGAACCGACGACTTCGAGAAATCAATTCACTCTTTATTTGAGGCCGACACAAAGTTAAGTGAGAAATGGTTGTGGGATCTTCACTGGAACCATCAGAACATTGTTCAACTAAGCGCTCCTACACCGATGGTTGCAAGCTCAGCTGATGATGCGTTGGAACGTATTTTCAACTTGATGATTCTAGAACCAGCAAAACACCAGCAAACATTTATCACCAAACATAAAGCTCTAGCAGCGTTGCGAGGTTTTTATAATACATTCTCAATTTCTAAAGGTACAGAATTGCATGAACGGGTCACGTTGCGAACCTCTCACCACACAGAACGCTTCGACTTTGCAATCACCAATGGTCGTGTCGTGCAACTTGCCCAAACATGGTCATTCCAAATCCCCGACCAAAATGCTCTTGCCGAACAAGTAAAAGCGTGGGGCTGGACTGTACAAGAAGCCCAGCTAGATGGCGGCACCATCTCAACCCCTGAAAAAGATTTAGCTGTCCCAGCCGATGTTAACTTTGAAGTCGTTTATATCCCAGCACTACCAAACAAACCAGCCTCAGCTTTCAAAGATGCCGAACACGTCTTCAAACAATTAAACATCTCTGCTACCCCTCATGAACAAGCTCGCGATGTTGCAAAACGAGCAAGAGAACTCCTCGGCCCAAAAGCAACCACTGTGCTAGCTAAACAAGCTTAGGGAGCTAGCTGAGTTTGGATTTGGTGACAGCGAACTAAGAGCTTTTTAGCTGGTTCAGGTTGGTAGCCAAGCACCCGGGTAATCAGGGTAGTACAAGTTTGAGCTAACGTCACCGCTGCTTGAGGCATTTGGTGAGCATATTCGGGTGTTGCTCGCACTGAATCGCTACTAAGACAAAAATCATCTGGATAACTACTGAACTCGCGCCATGCTGAAGCATTCTCAGGAACTATTTGTTCTACACAGGCTTCAAGCTCAGCAGCATCTTGTGTTGAAAGCTGTTTACTAGCGTGTTGAACAAGATCCTCAATCATGTGTGTCCTATGAGGATGCTTACCTTGCAGCGCATGAATAAGAGCCTTAAGGCAGGTCTCCATCGCCATCTGACTGTGTGCACAAATATCTAAAATCCGACTGTGCTCCAAGTCGGCAGAATCGTCAAGGCGATCGTCTGCTGAGATAGGCTGCGCGGTGAAGCTGCCTTCAGCAGTGGTGGCATAGGCATTGGATTCGCGCAGGCATCTAAGAATACTGTCAAAAGCTCTAATGCTGTTATTGAGGCTGCTGACTGCCTGCCGGGCATCAGTCGGAGCCATGCCAATCTCCTTGTGCCAATTTATTGGCGATATGGGGGGCCGCGAAAACACCTTAATGGCATAGCTGGCGATAGAAGACTCAAAAGTTGATTTACACTGCTTGGCACGAATTAACCATTCAAGACGATCGGTAATACGTACATCGGCAAACATACCGGTAGCACAAGCAATAATTGCTTTAGCTTCCTGCTTTAGCTCATAGCGGCGAGCATAATCGCCGAGGTCATCAAACACTATAACCAAATCAAGATCTGAACCAGGCGTTTGGACACCACGGGCTATAGACCCAAAAAGCAACACTTCTATAGGATTAATAGTGACCTTTAGCGCATTAGCAGCGCGGACTGCATCTGCAATCGTAGGAGTGTAGTCGCACGAAACGAGGTACTTGCACAGCAAATCGCTACAAACGGTGTGCTTAGTAAAACTTCTGATCGGTGATTTTACAGAATCAGGGTTTGGAGAAGTTGGGGGACTTTGCATAGTCGGGCAGGCGGGATTTGAACCCACGACCTCTTCGTCCCGAACGAAGCGCGCTACCAAGCTGCGCCACTGCCCGTTATGATTCAAAGTTCAAATATAGCGGCTCAAAAAAAAGGAGAGGTGCCATCAACGATCAGAGGTTTACCCGCCCGCTATTCACCGTTGCAGGAGCAGCACGCCTAGTAGGTATGAGTCCTTCAACTTTGCACAGCTGGGCAAAGGGATGCGAAAAATCTGCCTCAAAAAATGGACAATCAAAACAAAAACCAATTATCACAACTATCACAACGCTTGAGACCTCCTCAAAAGATCCGAGGTCGATTCCCTTCATTGGCCTAGTTGAGGCAACCGTAGTCCAAGCATTTCGCAATACAGGTCTGCCAATGCAACGCATCCGCAAAGCACTTGATGTGCTTGCAAACCAAGGTGAACTCAAACATGCACTGGCATCAAAGCAACTCTATAGCGACGGTGCCAATGTTTTGTACGAATACGCTACTAAATGTGCAGACAAACAACTAAGACTACTTACAGTAGTTCATACTGGCCAGCAAGTCTTTCATGATGTGATCGCTGAATATTTAGAACGCATTACCTTCAGTGACAAAGACAAATGGGCCACTGAACTCGTTTTGCCGATCACTGACCGGCCCTTGCTTCGTGTAATCCCAGACATTGCGGGAGGAAATGCGGTTTTTGTTCAAAGTGGTGTACCTCTGTCAGCCATTACGTCACGTGCCAGCGCTGGAGAATCTTTAAATTCAATCGCAAAAGATTTTGACATGTCTGCTAAAGACATTAAAGAGGCACTCGATGCCATCTACCCGTCGCAAGCAGCAGCCTAAACCGCCTTCACCCATCTTCTTTCTAGATCGCAACCTCGGCAGAAGCATTGCCAATGCCATTCACGATCAAGGCTACAAAGCGCTGCGCATGTCAGATATCTACCCTGACGGTTCAGACCAACACATACCCGACCCCTATTGGATGAAGCTGGCAGATAAAAACAACTGGGTAGTTCTAACGAAAGATTATTCTTTAATGCGGGATCACAGCGATATTTTAGCCACTAGCAGCTTGCGAATATTCGCATTCAACAACGCCAACATCTCTGGAACAGAACTTGTGAACCGGTTAAAGTTCAACTTCAATCGTATCTTGCAAAGAGTGGCCAAACCGGGACCTTATGTTTATGTGATCGCAAGCAAGGGTTTGGAAAGACGGTGGTCGCCTCCTTAGAAAAACAAATCACCATGATCAACTTGCCCGCTTAATAGCTATGAGTTTTTACAATTATGCGACTTTTCACACAGTCGGGCAGGCGGGATTTGAACCCACGACCTCTTCGTCCCGAACGAAGCGCGCTACCAAGCTGCGCCACTGCCCGTTATGATTCAAAATTCAAATATAGCGGCTCAACAACAACTAACTAAAAGGTATTTGAAGTTGGCGCCAAAAGATCGGCTACAGCCCGCTGAATGCCAACAGCATCAAAAGGTTTGACAAGCCAAGCATCGGCTTTGGATTGTTGAGCTAAATAGATGTCGGCTTGGCGATCCAACAGTAACAAAATGCGGGTTGAGGGCAACCGTTGCATGTCGGCCTCCATGCGCAAATCTAAGCTGGCGGCCACCCCACCCATGTTGCCGATTTGCAAATCGCAGATCACCACATCTGGGCTTTGGGCTTGCACTGCTGTTCGTACCTCAGCACCAGATCGCACTCTAGTCAGCTGACTTACAAAACCTCCTAAGCCAGCATCAATCATCTGATGCAAAGAGTCGCTGTCGGTGGCTAGCAGCGCTCTTTTTACAGTGGCAGTCACAGGGTCAGACACAGTGCTAATAGTAGCTAACAATATGACGCTAACAACACGAACCTAAAACAAGTGCCAAAATTGGCTAACGCAAGGTAGCATCAAAGTCGGCCAAGGAGAAGCAGTGTGCTAGAAATTGAAGTAGAAAAACTAGACACCCATACGGTGCTTCGTCCTAGTGGTGAAGTAGATGCCTACACTGTGGCGCAGTTTCGCGAACGCATCGGGGAGCTGGCCTTAGAGCCGCGTCTGTTGATTGACCTTCAAGAAGTACCGTTTATGGACTCTGCAGGGTTGGGAGCGCTGATTGGTGGCATCCGTCGCATTCGCGACTCAGAGGGTGAAGTTGTGGTGGCTTGCGGCGAAGGTGCGCTGCATCGCCTTTTGCATACCACCGGTTTTGATCGGATTGTGCCAGTAACTGAAGCCCCCGAAGAAGCTTTGAAATCTCTATTGAATACTGAGAGCCTAGAAACCGAATAGCTCAACTGTGCGAATATCGCGTGAAGTAAAAATTGGGGCTGCCTGTTTAGTGATAGGTGGGGTTCTATTTGGGTTAGGAACAAATACAAATTGGGCTACTGAAAGTTGGGCTTCACCTACTGCGCACAACCAAACAAATGCTACCCACGACCAGCAACGTACAGTGGTTGTAGAAGTAACCGGTTTATTAGACCCAGTAATGGCCAACCTGATTGAGAACTCCATAGCCGAAGCTGAAGCTAAAAATGTGCTGCTGCTAGCGTTTCGCGTAGACAGCACACAAGCCGTTGTACCCGAAAAACAGCTAACTTCGCTAGCTAATAAAATTGCTAACTCAAATGTGCCTATTGCTGTTTGGGTGGGGCCAAATGGAGCTGCGGTAGAGGGTGCGGTT
The DNA here is from genome assembly GCA_965221865.1 of Candidatus Poriferisocius sp. GTDB lineage: Bacteria > Actinomycetota > Acidimicrobiia > Acidimicrobiales > Bin134 > Poriferisocius. The sequence goes on along the minus strand of OZ244918.1, from coordinate 1,519,291 downwards.
GCACAAGTGTTTGGAGTGGCCGATGCGGTGGGCATTGCCCCGGGAACTCGGGTAGGCAAACTAGGACCTGCTCTAGCGGGTATTAGCCAACATCAAACAGCATGGGCCAATCAGGAGCTTTTACGCGACAAAGCATTGGGATGGCGAGAGCTGATTAGCTCTGAGGTTGTTGCGTGCGAACCGCTAACATTGCAAGACCTACAAGCCCGCTACAGCGAGGCTAACATTGCATTTGAACCCGCCGAGATACGAGTTCCACCGTTAGAAGAACAGTGTGTGGCCCCGCTAATCGGCGACTTCTTAGTAGACCTTGACCATCTAGGTTTTGCATCTCAAATAGTTGCTGTAGATGGTCAACCACGTTTAGAACCGTTTACCCCGGTGGAGTTCCGCGGGTTATCGCTAGCCGATCAGCTGTTTCACACGGTAGCAAGCCCACCCATCGCCTATATCTTGTTGACGTTAGGTATGGGATTGTTGTTGTTTGAGTTTTTCACCGCTGGGATTGGCGTTGCGGGAGTGGTTGGAGCGGTGCTGTTTGTGCTGGCTGGATATGGTTTAGCGGTGTTGCCTTTTAATGCTTGGGCGCTAGCACTACTAGCCGCCTCAATGGTGGCTTTTGGAGTTGATATACAAACCTCAGTACCACGATTTTGGACTGTCGTTGGACTATTGATGTTTGGGGCGGGCACCTGGTGGCTTTACGACGGGGTTTCTATGAGTTGGATACCGATGGTTGTAATGATAGGTGCTGTGGCTGTGGCTATGTTTTCCGCAATGCCGTCTATGGTGCGTACCCGTTTTTCTACACCCACCATCGGGCGGGACTGGATGATTGGCGAACTAGGTGAGGTTGTTGAAGATGTGTCTCCTGATGGTGTGATCAAAATTCGCGGGGCTCTGTGGCGAGCACGGGTTAATCGGGCCACACCAGTAGATGCAGGTACACAAGTGAAGGTAATTGAAATCGACGGCTTGTGGCTGCATGTAGAACCGCTGCAAGGAGCAGCCCGCGATTACCGGGAACGTCGCAAATAACCACAAACTGCAGCGCTCGCAATTTAGATTAGCAATTTTGCCTCTTGCGCTCATAGCAGCTGCGGCTATAGGGTGCGGTAGTAACAGGGGGTAGGAAATTATGAGTGCTTTGACCAATACCACCACATGGCAACTACGCGCAGCATGTCGGGGACCTCACGCAAAAGTGTTCTTCCCGCCAACAACTTTTGAACCTAAAAGCGACAAAGTAGAGCGAGAAAGGCTAGCCAAAGCAATCTGTCAGCAATGCGACGTAACGGAACAGTGTCGTCAACACGCGCTACAGAACCATGAGCGTCATGGCATATGGGGTGGGCTTAACGAAGCAGAACGCCAGCAAATACTAGAAACCAGCCCTTACTAAGCGGGTTGCATTTGTTGAATCATGATTGCAAAGCGCTAGCTAATTAACGGCTGCCAGGCGTGGGCCTGCAGTTCGATAGTCACCTTGGCGACGGGTAACACCGTTAGCATCAAAATAAGCCAGCAGTGCTAAAGCGTACTTGCGACTAGTTCCCAGATGTTGGCGAATTTCAGCCACAGTAATGCCTTCAGGTTTATCCACAAGCATTTGTGCAAGCACCTTTTGGGCTTCTGTTACTGCTTTGGCAGCGAAAAAAATGCCATTTTGCTCCACAATTAAACCCCGTTTGATTAGCTCACGTACCTCGATTCTAGAAACGTTGGCAGTTTCAGGGGTGGGCGGAGCGAACAAGTCGTCTTCTAGCACAGCAATGTAGCGGTGATGTCTAAATGTGTCGGGCTGTTGGCTAAAACGGGCACGGCCACCGTCAGCTTTGATCTCTGTAAGCGTGGCTAAAACGGCGCGTTCTTGATCGTTCAAAGTGGCAATGTCTAAACCGATGCTGCCAGCATTTTTTACTGCTAAACGCAGGCGATTTGTGGTTTGTTCTAACACGGCTGGGGCTACCAGCCAACGCCCTACGGTGGGTTCACGGATTTGACCCGTGAGCAAAGCAAACTCTGCGACTTCTACCCAGCCACGCTCGACAATAACCCTGTCTGGGGAAAGATCGGGCCTAGCTTTAGCTGCTGCTAAAACTGGGGACACATCCAAAACTGTGCCGCCCCCGATAGTTTCTGAACGACCGCTTTCGCGCAACACAAACCGGTCGCCCGGCAACAACGGTAAACGACGCGCTATATGCAAGCGCACCATGCCTTGAGCGCCAGGGCTAATAGCATCTTTGCTTAGCACCCGCATCTTTGCAGGCAACTCGCTTGAACCTATGTGCAAAGTATAAGCCCCACGCCGCGACACGTCATGGCTGAGATTGCTAAGCACAACTAAAGAAGCATCAAAACGGCTAGTGAGATGCCACTGTGATGCTTTGACAAGCACGTGGCCGCGGGTAATGTCTTGATGGGCGACACCGCTAAGATTCAGTGCCACTCTTTGACCTGGGGAAACTTCGGAGCGCTCATCGTAATGGGTTTGCAGTGCTCTTACCCTCACATTGTTGTGATTAGGCAGCAACAGCAACTCGTCTTGGATGCTGAGATGACCGCCGCTGAGGGTGCCGGTTACCACAGTGCCTGCACCCTTAGCCGCAAACACCCTGTCTATCCACAAACGAGGACGCTTAACATCGCTGGGAACAGGGGTGCGATCTAGCAGATTGTCAAGCTCTGTTATCAGCTCTGAGATACCTATAGAGCTAACAACATCGGTAGAAATGATAGGAGCATCGCTAAGAAAGGTTCCATGCACTTTTTCGGCTACCTCTAAACGTGCTAGGTCGGCAATATCGGTGTCGCAAGCCGCTACCTTAGTGAGCGCTATAACACCATTTGATACGCCTAAGAACTCCAAAATGCGTAAGTGTTCTTCAGATTGAGGCATCCATCCTTCGTTAGCGGCCACCACAAACAAACAAGCATCTATTGCACCTACCCCAGCCAACATGTTACGAATAAAACGTTCGTGACCTGGCACATCAACAATAGATATCGTCCTGCCCGATGAGAGGCGGACCACGCCAAAACCTAAATCTATAGTGAGGCCACGGGCTTTTTCTTCGCCAAGACGGTCGGGGTCGGTGCCAGTAATGGCTTTGACCAGAGTGGATTTACCGTGATCCACATGGCCGGCAGTGCAGATCGTGATACTCAAGCTAACGCCTGTAATGCTTGTGTTAGCTGCTGATCTTGGTTGGGTAAAACAGTGCGAAGGTCTAAATATGTGTTGTTATCTCGCACATGAGCGATAACCGCTGGCGTGTACGTGCGGAGTTGCGCTGCATGATCACCGTCTAAAACTACACCGTAGGATGGTATCTTCACCCCTGGTAAGGTGCCGCCACCGGGCACAGCAGATGTGGCAACTGGCGTAGCTGCAGACACCTGAGCAGCAATACCATCAGCGCGCTTGTGCAATTCTTGTTGAGTTATACAAGCCATACGCCAAAATGCAATAGCTTGGCTGTCTTTGTTGAGATAACAAAGGGCGACTTGCTGCAATGCTGCTAAAACCAAACTGCCAGGGCGCAAAGCTCGAGCTAGAGGATGCTCAGCGCATTGGCGCACTAGTCGAGCTTGACCAGCGATGATGCCAGCTTGCGGGCCGCCAAAAAGCTTGTCGCCTGAGAAAGTGACAAGAGCGGCGCCCTGCGCTAAAGCTTGTTTAGCTGCAGGTTCGCCTTCTAACCAGCTAGGTGGGCCAGCGGTTAGCCAGGGGCAGGCTGCGTCTAATAAACCAGAGCCAATGTCGGCTACCACCGGCACATCTAAAGAAGCCATTTGTGAGATAGGCACATCCTCTGTGAAACCCACAATACGGTAGTTGGACTGATGCACTTTAAGGGCAAGAGCGATGTTGTGAGCAGGGTTTTGCAGTGCTGTGCTGAAATCGCTTAGGCGAGTGCGGTTGGTGGTGCCTACCTCAACTAGGTGGGCTCCGGACTGTTGCATAACTTCGGGGACTCTAAAGCCGCCACCGATTTCTACTAGCTCACCTCTAGAAACTGCTGCACCTTTGTGGTGCGCGAGAGCGGCTAGCACTAACATAACCGCAGCAGCACAGTTGTTTACTACGATGGCATCTTCTGCATCGCATAGATGCGCTAGCAAAGCTGCAACATGGCAATGACGAGACCCTCGTTGGCCTGAATCTAGGTTGAACTCCAAGTTGGTGTAAACGGGATCGCTCACTACAGCTAACGGAGCGCGCCCTAAGTTGGTGTGTAAAAGCACACCGGTGGCGTTGATTACCGGCTGCAACATTTGACGTTGCGCTGCTACAGCATGCTTGCGAGCTTGGCTTGTGATGCTGGCTAAATAGCTTTCGGAACTAACAGCGTCGCCAATATGGGTAGGGGCTTCAGCTATTGCTTTGCGAGCTGCTGTAACGCATAACCTGTGGGGCAAACCGGTGTCTGCTAGCGAACGGGCCAAAGCATCCACGGACGGAGGTCTCATGGCCCTGAAACTAAAATACTAGGTTGAGGGAAGATCAAGGTTTGCTAGTGCTTCGTTGGCAGCTTCGAATATGCGAGCAGTGCAACCTGCCATATCTACTTTGGGTATTTCAATTAGCAGGCGATCGGCAATCTCCCGCAGTGCTATGGCTGCTGGGCCAGAGTTTTGCTGCAGAACTGCTGGAGCACCTTCGTCGCCTCCGGTGGACACAGAACCATCAATAGGCACCTTACCCCATAAATCTACGCCTAATTCTTGGGCTAGTTCTTGTCCCCCACCGCTACCAAAAATCGCATACGAGTTGCCTTGAGGATCTATAAACTCGCTCATGTTCTCGATCACCCCTGCAATGCGAAGGTAGTTAGAGCGACCCATAGAAGCCACCCTAGTTGCAACCTTTTGAGCGCTACGAGCAGGTGTTGTAACCACCACCATCTCAGCTTGTGGCAGCATCTTAGCAATGCCCATCTGCACATCGCCGGTGCCCGGGGGCATGTCGATAAGCAGGTAATCTAGTTGACCCCAGCGAACATCTTCCAAAAAATGTTGCACAGCTCTGTTTAACATGAGGCCCCGCCACATTAACGCGGTTTCTTCTTTGTCGACTAGAAAACCCATCGACACCACTTCGAGCACACCATCGCCTATTTGCTTTTTGTTAGGAACAATCTTCTTTTCGCCCTCAGCGCCGCTAAGTCGACCCTCCACACCCAACATTCGGGGCACCGAATAGCCCCAAATGTCGGCATCCATAACGCCAACACGCATCCCGCGGCGAGCTAAATCTGCAGCAAGATTCACTGTGATGGAAGACTTACCCACACCTCCTTTGCCTGATGCCACCATTACAACTTTGGTGGTAGCCGCAACAGCAGTGTCGGGAGCGTTTTGGGAAACATTGAAACGGGCTTTAGCCATGGCCGCAGCTTTTTCGGTTTGAGTTAGCTCCCCCCAGTGAATCTTTACTTTAGTTACACCCGGCAAATTGCCTACCCGCGAACGCACATCTCTTTGAATTTGCGCGCGCAAAGGGCATCCCGAGGTTGTGAGAGCCACCTTAACTTCAACTAACCCGTCGGGGTTTACCACAGCACCTCGGGCCATTCCCAGATCTACTATGTCGCTGCCTAGCTCAGGATCGATCACCCCACGCAGCACGCCCATAACGTCTTGAGTACTAGGTAACGCTTGTGTAGGTGTGTCGCTCACAAAGGCAATGCTATAAGCATTTTGGGCTATATCTATTTGGATGTAATGAACGGTGTGTAGATAATGCTTAGCGGCGCTAACATACAAACAATGATTACACTCACTGATGCAGCAACTAACAAGGTTGGGGACTTGGTGCGCCAAGAACAAGCTGACGATGAAACCTTAGCGCTACGGGTTGCGGTGCGGCCCGGTGGTTGTTCAGGGTTCAGCTACGAAATGTACTTTGATGCAGATATTGGCGCTGAAGACCAAGAAGTATTGTTTGGGAACGTAAAAGTGGTTGTGGACTCTTCTAGCGCTGCACTTTTGCAAGGGGCAGTGTTAGATTATAAAGACGGTCTTGTTGATGCTGGGTTCTCCATAACCAACCCAAATGCTGAGCGCACATGCGGGTGTGGGCAAAGCTTTAGCTAACACTCTGAACTTAACTGTTAATGGTCGGCTAGTAGAGGTAGCCGACGAAGGTGCCTCGCTTATGGATGTGCTGCGCAGCCAGCTTGGTATCTGTTCGGTTAAAGATGGTTGTAGCCCCCAAGGACAGTGTGGCTGTTGCACTGTTTGGGTGGATGATAAGCCTCGAGTTTCGTGTGTTACGCCAGCTAGGCGGGTAGCAGAAAGAGCGATTACCACTTTAGAAGGTCTGCCCCAAGCTGAGCGAGATAGCTGGGCTAGGTCTTTTTGTGCTAGCGGAGCTAGTCAATGCGGGTTTTGCACGCCGGGAATAATCATGCGCCTAGCAGGATTGCACGCAAACACAGCAAAGACAGCTAGCACTGCAAAGGTGCAAGCAGCGTTAGCAGCGCACTTGTGTCGCTGTACTGGCTGGCAAACCATCGCAGAGGCTTGGGAGATGTTTGAGCGCACAACAATGCAACGCAACTGGCCTGCAGCAACTCTGCGGGCTGAAATTGAAGGTGGCAGCGCGCAGCTTGTGGGGCCAAAAGTAGCATTAGGTGAAGGAGGATTTGCTGATGACACCGCACCTGAGGATGCTTTGGTTGCGCTGCTAGACAGCAACCAAAACTGGGTTGTGGGTGAAACCCTTGAAGAGGCCCGGAGGTTAGCTAAAAGAGTGCAAGGAAGGCGTACCCCTGCACAACAGCAAATGCCGTTGGAGTTCCCAGAAGGGGATTGGGCTGTGAGGCTTCGCACATCTTGGGTTGAGCCTGCTTATTTGGAAACCGACGCTTCGTGGTGTGTACCAGGTGGCAAACCAGCTAACCCGCTGGCAAATGGTGGAGCTTTTGGCGGCAAGGTTGCATCACCACTACCAGAGGTAGCAAAACGGCTAGCCAACAAACATGGCCGAACAGTGCGGGTGTTATGGGTACGCGAAGACACTGTAAGGTTTGGCCCCAAACGTCCACCAGTGGCACTTGGCATAGCTCACGATAGCAGTGGCATTATGCGGGTGGTTCGCACCCCTGGAGTAGCTAGTTGTGTGAAACAGGTTGCTCCGAATTTGGAAGTGCAAGAAGTTGCTGTTGTAGGGCCACCAACATCGTGTGAGTTACGCGGTGCTGGGTGGGCTGAAGCTGTTATTGCGCTAAGCGCCTTGCAGCAAAACAACGCAGAGCCTATGTGGTTTACATCACCAAAAGGTGGGCAAGCAACAGCACAGTGGCAGAATGGCAAATTGCAGGTTAAAGTACGCTGCGGGGAACCGTTAGATGCGGTGGTGCTAAGGTCTTACTGCATAGGAGCAGCACATATGGCTTACAGCTGGGTAACATCTGAGGCGCTTTGTGTAGATGAAAACGGTGATACGCAGAACCTCACAGTGCGCTCATTTGGGATAGTGCCAGCCACCAAAATGCCACCGGTTGAAGTAGAAGTTGCATCAAGCCACGGCACTCCAACCAACGCTTCTGATGCAGTGTTTGTGGCCGTCGCTGCCGCAACATGGCAAGCTAGCGGTTACCAACCAAACTGGCCCACAGGCCCCATAGAAGCTCTTCAGGTTTTGGCGAGCTAAGTTTCACCGTAAAACAATCGTTGTGTTACTTCTCGAACTTGTGTGGTTATGTCTTTATAATCGGCTTGTAAGTCGGCAATTCTAGAGTAGTTAAGCCTGCGCGCTAACAAGTTTTCTTCGTGGGTGTCTTCGGGAAACACATCTGAGGCAAGACCAGACAAATGGTAGCGAGCATTACGAAATCGCTGGCAAAAACGGTACCCCACCTCCAGGGTGGCACGATCGGCAATATCTAAAAGCTCATGTTCTGATAGTGCGGCTAACACTAACAAAGTACGGCTGTCTCTAAGCGAGCTGTATTTGTGGCCGTGTTGCAGCTGCAAAAGCTGCATAGTGAACTCAATGTCGCTAAGCCCACCAGCACCAAGTTTCACATTTCGGGCTTTGCTGCCTATGCCTAAACGTTCGGACTCGATGCGTTGCTTCATGGCTCTGATCTCGTTGGTTTCGGCCTCTGAAAAGTTAGCTTGGTAGCACCACTGATCGGCTAACTCTAAGAACCGCTGCCCGGTTGCTAAATCGCCGGCCACAAAACGGCGTTTAAGCAAAGCTTGACGTTCCCAAAGCTGGCCACGTTCGTTGTAATAACGTTGATAACCCTTTAAGGAGCGAGCAAGCTGACCGTTTTCCCCTTCGGGACGTAATCGGGCATCAACCTCCCATAGACGCCCTTGAGGTGTTTGAGCGCCTATCTGCTGAAGCAACGCCCTAGCAGTGCGATTAGCACTAAGGGATTGTTCTGCGGTGTCGCCGTCGTACACAAAGATCACATCTAAATCAGAGCCGTAAGAAAGGTCTAACCCGCCGTATCGTCCCAACCCAATAACAGCAAACGGAACATCGGGAGCAAAACAACCAATAGCTGCGGCCATTGCAGCATCGGCTAACACAGACAGCTCCTCAGGTATTTGCACCACCGACGCTAAACCGAGAATGTCTCTTGTTGCTACCCGTAACTGCTCACGGCGCACAAAACTGCGCAACCCTGCTAGGCGTGTGGTTGGGTTGTCGCCGCTGCTATTTACTGCTTGGCTAGCCGCAGTGTGCAAAGCTGCGGGCGTGGGAGGATTGGCTAGCGCATCAGCAGAGGTGAGGTTGCTAGCGAACTCGGGATCGTTGCGCAACAACCCTGCTGCTACCTTGCTAGAACCTAACAGTCGGGCTAGGTCGCTTATAGCGATTGGCGAGTCACGCAGCACCGGCAAAATAGCGCCCACCCTGTATGAGCCATCTAGCAGCCAGGCCAGGCGAACCAAACCGAGATCAGGGTCGGGGGTTGTGGCAAGAGCCTCTACCATGATTACCAGCACTTGTTGCATAACGTTGGCGCGTCGTCCTAAGTTTTGAATAAGCCGTTCTATTGTGGCTGTGGCGCGTTTAGGGTCGTCAAAACCAAGCTGTGCGAGACGATCTAAGCGCAGCTCGCTAACCAAGCCAGTGTCGTGCATTCGGTTAAGGGTTTTACGGTAAAAGATGCGTTCGTGGATTTCACGCACCGAGGCTTGATGGCGTTTATGTGAAGCTTGAAAACTTTCTAAGCTGACAAATCCACAAGCATGAGCAACCCAACTCAAATCTTGTTCATTGGCGGGAAGTTCATGTGTTTGTCTCTCGTCGCGCAGCTGTAGACGGTGTTCTACAGTGCGAAGGTGAATGTATGCGGTGGTGAAGTGAACAGCGTCGGCTTGATCTATATAGTTGCCCCAGCTTAGTTGCCGTAAAGCTGTGAGAGTGTTTGGGGAGCGAATGGAACGGTCGGTGCGGCCATGTACTAGTTGAAGGAGTTGCACGGTGAACTCGATGTCACGCAACCCGCCCGGGCCTTTTTTTAGCTCCCTGTCACCTTTGTGTTTTGCAGACTCCTCCACACGCTGTTTCATGGCTTGCAAAGAAGGCACTGTGGCTGCGGCCAGGTTCTCATCCCAAACGCCCGGGCGGATGGCATCGAAAAAGTCTTTAGCAATTTTCGGGTCACCCGCACAAAGGTTGGTTTTGAGATAAGCCTGTCTTTCCCAAGCGTGGGCTCTGTTCTCAAAATAATGTTGATAGGCATCTGCTGGCAGGCTTAAAGAACCGGTTTGACCGTCGGGACGCAGGTCTGTGTCCACTCGATAAACGATGCCTTCGCTGGTGAAGTTAGTGAGTGTCTGCACCACCTTGCGAGCTCTACGCACCGCATCAGCAGTGTTGCCTTCGTGGACGAAGACGATATCTACATCGCTGGCATAGTTAAGTTCGTTGCCGCCTAGCTTGCCCATGCCGATTATTGCCAGCGGCGGGCCTTCATCAACGATTTCAAGGGCTCTGGTGAAACAAGCTTGAGCTAAAACCGACAGCTCACGGCCTACGGTAGCTAAATCGGCCTCGCCTAATAGGTCACGCAAAGCGATGCGTAGAAGTTGCCGGCGTTTCCAACGGCGCAAACCATCTACAGAATCGGAATCGTCTGGGGCTTTTAGTGTTGTTTTTTCTGTGGCGAAATCACCGGGCGGGTCAAGAACTTGCAACAGACTAGGGTTGCGGCGCACAGCGCTGGACATGCTGCGAGATGCGCCAGCTAACATCGCCGCAGCTCTGACGTGCCGCTCGTTGGTTATGCCCAGATCTTCAATAAGCGAGCAAGCCTGCGAAGGCCAGGGACACCCAGCAATGAGATGCTCTATGGCTTCTATAGTTTCTAGATTCTGGCTAGTAGGTTCCACTTAACGGCTTAATAGTAGTGCCCTAATAGTAGTGACAGGTCTGGATTGACCGTATTCTGTATTAGCATGAGCACTCCAGTTGGTCCGTATTCGCCCATAGTTCGTGCAGGTGATTTTCTCATCTGCTCAGGTCAAATTGGTATTTTAGACGGGTCGCTGGTGCCAGGTGGTTTGATTGCCCAATTCCACCAAGCCGTAGCTAATGCTAAAACAATTCTGGCTAACCAAGACGCAACTTTAGAAAATGTAGTGAAAGCTACTGTTTTTTTAGTTCACATGGACGACTTTGGTGTAATGAACCAAGCCTACGCCGAATGCTTTGGTAACTCCCGTCCAGCCCGCTCAGCGGTAGGTGTAGCTGCGTTACCGCTAGGAGCTCTTGTAGAACTAGAACTTTGGGCGTACAAACCGTAAATAAAAAACTCTGATGTTTATTTACTTAGGTCTCCCATCGCGAACGACCAAAGCGATAACCAACAGATCGAACTGTGGTTAGCAAACCAGCGTGTTCCTCACCGAGCTTAGCCCGCAAGCGACGCACATGAACGTCTACAGTGCGAACACCCCCAAAGTAGTCGTAACCCCAAACACGGCTAAGCAACGTTTCTCTGGTAAACACTTTGCCCGGTGAGTTAGCTAAAAACTTGAGCAGCTCATATTCCATGTAGGTGAGATCTAATGGTCGACCAATGATGGAAGCTTGATATGTTTCCACGTTGAGCACTAAGGGGCCGTACTCGATTAGTTCTGGGCGTAGTGTGGTGCCAGACCGCCAAACTAAATGTGCCAAGCGGGCTTCCAGTTCACGCTGATGAAATGGGGTGAGGCAGAAATCGGTGAACAAATCGTCGCGCATTTCTAGTTCTTCTAGGAGGCTGCCCGATATGAGTAGCAAAATGGGAATGTCCAAACCACGGCGCTGCAACGTCCGGCAAAAACCAAAAGCTTCATCACAGTTGTCGTCTACGCACACAACAGCTCCCACCCAGCGACCCTCGGGTTCTTGCGCACTAGCAACTGCCTTCCAGTTGAAATTGCCTAAATCTAAGGTGCGCGCCAACTCTGGTGGGGGCGGATCTGGGAACACCAACAATGGGTCGGTCATATATAATTACCAAGTATTAAGATAACGGCGTAACTCAAAGGGGGTAACCTCTTGACGGTACTCGCTGTATTCGGCCCGCTTGTTACGTAAAAACCACTCGTGAATGTGCTCGCCTAAAACTTCGTGCATCAACGGGGAGGCTTCCAACGCATCGAGAGCTTCGGATAACGACATGGGAAGTTCTTCTAAGCCTGTAACACGGGCTTTATCTTTTGAGGTGGTATAAAGATCTGTAGCAGCCTCTGCGGGCAGCTCATAACCCTCCTCTACCCCTTTAAGGCCAGCTGCAAGCACAGCAGAAAAAGCTAAATAAGGGTTAGCAGCCGAATCTAAAGCCCGATACTCAATACGAGTTGAGGATGCTTTGCCGGGCTTAACCACCGGCACACGCACTAACGCTGAGCGGTTGTTGCGCGCCCAAGACACAAGAGTAGGCGCCTCATCGCCCACCACCAAACGCTTGTAGCTGTTAACCAGCTGATTAGTAACAGCTGTTATCTCCCGGGCATGCGCTAAAAGCCCCGCTATGAAGGCTTTAGCTGTTTGCGACAGGCCATAACCATCGCCGGCATCATAAAAAGCGTTTCTGTCGTTCTCAAACAACGACATGTGCGTGTGCATACCCGAACCTTGCACCCCGTTGAGCGGTTTGGGCATAAACGTGGCGTGTAAGTGACGGTCTAAAGCTAGTTTGCGAACAACTAAACGCAAGGTCATCACATTGTCGGCCATGCTTAACGCTTCGGTGTAACGCAAGTCTATTTCGTGCTGACTAGGGCTGTCTTCGTGAAAGGAATACTCTACCGGTATGCCCATGGCTTCTAACATGCTAATAGTGCGTTTACGCAACGGGCTAGCAACATCGACAGTTGTGAGGTCGAAGTAGGAAGCGTTATCTACCGGCACAAGCTGCTGGTTGGGATTGCCTTCGTGAAAGTAAAAGAACTCCACCTCGGGGGCAGCATAAAAGGTGTAACCCATGTCGGCTGCTTTAGCCAGCATACGACGTAACACCCAACGAGGGTCACCTACAAAAGGTGTGCCGTCTGGGTTGCAAATGTCACAAAAAATACGACCGGAGGGCTCCTCTGGGTCGGCCCATGGCAACAACTCAAAAGTGGCAGCATCGGGCACAGCTAAAACATCGCTTTCTTGTACCCGCGAGAAACCATCAATAGCCGAACCGTCAAACTGCAAACCCTCCTCAAACGCATCAGCAAGCTCCGCAGGAGAAATAGCTACCGACTTAAGCTGGCCCAACACATCGGTAAACCATAAGCGAATAAGCCGTACCCCACGCTCTTCTACCGTGCGTAAAACATAGTCTTTTTGACGTTCCATAATTATCTCTTTAGAGTGCCCCAAAGCATTTGCAAGGTTGCAATGCGCCAACAGCGTTTACAAGATTGTCACAAACAAGAAAAATAACTGAAACCTAACTGTGCCAAGATACTAATTATCTCCGTGTCTTGTGGGAGAGTTAAGAGTAAACCAAGGAGGAATCCACAGTGTCCACGCCGCAAGAAGTAATTGCTCAAGCTCACTTAGAAGGAGCCGAGTTCTTTGATGTGCGTTTTACCGATGTACCCGGTACGCAACACCATTTTTCGTTGCCAATTAGCCAGCTCACCGAAAACGTATTTGAAGATGGCCTCGGCTTTGATGGCTCCTCGGTAAGTGGGTTTCAAACCATTGATGCCTCTGACATGATTCTGATCCCAGACCCAGATTCAGCTTTTTACGATCCTTTCAACAAACGCAAGACATTGGTGCTGCTAGCCGATGTTAAAGATCCAGTAACCGGTGAGATGTACGGCAAAGACCCACGAGGCGTAGTGCGACGTGCGTTGGCATACATGGCCAGCACCGGCATTGCCGACACAGCGTTTTTTGGCCCTGAAGCTGAGTTCTTCATCTTTGATAGCGTTGCTTTTCAAAACCACCCCGACGTAGCTGGCTATCAAATCCGTTCGGTGGAAGGTATTTTTGAAAGCAGCCGTCCGTCAGTAAATAACACACCTAGCTTGGGTCACCGTGTGCCCTACAAAGGCGGATACTTCCCCCTGTCACCAGTAGACACTTTCCAAGACTTACGCTCGGAAATGGTAGTGGCTTTAGAGTCGGTAGGTATTCCTATTGAAGTGCAGCACCATGAGGTAGGTAGCGCTGGGCAAGCCGAGATTGACATGGTGTTTGATGCCATGTTACAGATGGCCGATAAGGTGCAGCTTTACAAGTACGTAGTGAAAAATGTGGCTCTTACCCATGGCAAGACCGCAACATTTATGCCCAAACCAATTTATGGCGATAACGGTTCGGGCATGCACACACACATGTCTTTGTGGAAAGACGGGCAAACGCTTATGTATGACGAACGCGGTTATGCCGGTTTATCTGATCTTGCCCTGTGGTACATCGGCGGGCTGCTAAAACACGCACCCACCATCTTGGCTTTTGCGGCTCCTAGCACTAACTCCTACAAGCGGCTAGTACCAGGCTATGAGGCACCAGTGAACCTGGCTTACTCGCAGCGCAATCGTTCAGCGGCTATCCGCATCCCGCTTTTGTCTGACAACCCCAAAGCTAAGCGCTTGGAGTTCCGCTGCCCCGACCCTAGCGCCAACCCTTACCTAGCGTTTTCAGCTATGTTGATGGCTGGGCTAGACGGTGTTTTAAACCAAATCCATCCCGGCGATCCTTTGGATAAGAACATCTACGACTTGCCACCAGAAGAAGCTGCCGGTATTAGCACGGTACCTGGGTCTCTGGCAGCAGCACTGAACGCTCTTGAAGCTGACCATGAGTTCTTGCTAGCAGGAGATGTGTTTAACAGCGCTTTGATTGACTCTTACTTAGAGGTAAAGCAAGAAGAAACAGATGCTGTTAACCTGCGACCACATCCTCTTGAATTTCAAATGTACTACTCTATCTAACACCCGAGGTGGGCAAACTTCGCGTAGCGCTTTGCCAAACAAACTCGGTAGTTGGCGACATTGCACACAACACCGCGCAAATACTTGAGTGGCTGAAGGCTGCTAACGACGCCCACTGCCATGTGGCTGTGTTCCCAGAATTAGCACTAGTTGGGTATCCACCAGAAGATCTGTTGCTAAAGAAACGGTTTGTAGAACAAAACCGCAAAGCCATGGCAGACATAGCCGCCGCTTCGGACACATGTGTAGCGGTAGTTGGTTTTGTTGATGCCGACAATGCTGGGCACCGCTGGAACGCTGCTGGGATTGCTGGCAATGCCAAGCTGCTAGGAGTTTACCATAAACAAGAACTGCCCAATTATGGGGTGTTTGACGAAAGGCGCTACTTCAGTGTAGGACTAGGTAACAACGGGTTACACAACATTGGTAATGTCAACATTGGGATAAGCATTTGTGAAGATGTTTGGATTGCTAACGGACCATTGCTAGCCATGTCAGCTAGCGGGGCTGAGATAATTTTTTGTTTAAATGCCTCGCCGTATCACGCCACCAAACCTGCGGAACGGTTAGACATCTTAGGCCAGCGAGCACATGAAACAGGCTGTGCAATCGTTTATGTGAACTTGGTTGGCGGCCAAGACGAGTTGGTGTTTGATGGTGGTTCGCTGGTGATATCGGCCGACGGAGAGGTTATAGCTAGGGGATTGTCTTTCAAAGAACAAATGCTTATAGCCGAAGTAGAGGTTAAAAGCGATGTTGCTAACGTGAACGGCTATGCAGCAGAGATCAACTTCGTTGCCCCAAAATTAAAACAGCCAGAAGAACAATATGAAGCTTTAGTGTTAGCGACGCGCGACTATGTACACAAAAACAACTTTAGCGATGTAGGTATTGGGCTTTCGGGGGGTATTGACTCCTCCTTGGTAGCTGTGATTGCTGCCGATGCGCTAGGCCCAAACCATGTGCATGGCGTGTTGATGCCGTCGCGCTACTCTAGCGACCATTCCGTCAAAGACGCGCAGGCTCTTTGTGAAAATCTGGGCATAGAGCAGCGGGTAATTCCGATAGAACCTGCACATGAGGCTTTTTTAGAAATGCTGAAGCAATCATTTCATTCACTTGCCGAAGATTTAACCGAGGAAAACATACAGTCACGCATACGTGGCACGCTGTTGATGGCCTTGTCCAACAAATTTGGTTGGCTAATCCTAACGACAGGTAACAAAAGTGAAAGCGCTGTGGGCTACTCCACTCTTTACGGTGACACTGCAGGTGCCTACGCAGTGATAAAAGACCTTTGGAAAACACAGGTGTACGCTTTTGCGCAATACCGCAACCAACGTGACGGCACAACAAACAATGTTATCCCTGCCAGTGTGCTAACCAAGCCGCCTTCAGCGGAGCTACGCCCCGACCAGCGAGACGATCAAAGCCTGCCCCCCTATGATGTGCTAGACCCTTTGCTAGAGGCCTATGTAGAAGACGATCTGACCTTAGACGACCTTTGTCAGCAAGGGTTTGAGGTGGGCTTAGTAACGCAAATGATCCAGCTGGTAGATCGAGCAGAATACAAGCGTCGCCAGAACCCACCGGGGGTGCGCATCACGGCTAAAGCATTTGGCCGTGACCGGCGGCTGCCAATAACCAACCGCTACCGCGGGCATACTTAGAGATAGCTGATAAAAAAGAATTATGCGGCTGATGCCGTATTTGCAGTTAAGCAGGTATCGTTAGCCAACAGTAAACATCTTTGGCTCTGCTGATCATCATAGATCAGTTCAAGGGGGGCCACCACTGGCTCACAGATATGGGAGGTTGTGACAGTGCCCAAAGAGCGTGTTGAACGCGATGACGAAGATCTCGTTCGTCTATATCTAACCGACATTGGCCAATATGAGCTGCTAACAAAAGACGATGAGGTAGACCTAGCTCAAGCTATTGAAGAAGGCAAAGAAGCCCAAAGCGCCCTCGCGCTAGACAAAGACACCACCCCCGGCCACCCCAACCGATTATCACCTACCGCCCGCCGCACGCTACGCCGTAAAGTACGTGAAGGTGAAAAAGCAGAAAGCCGCTTTGTGCAGTCCAACCTGCGCTTGGTTGTATCTATCGCTAAGAAATACCAAGCATCAGGGCTACCTCTTTTAGATTTAATTCAAGAAGGCAACCTCGGACTAATGCACGCAGTAGAGAAATTTGACTGGCGTAAAGGCTTCAAGTTCTCCACCTACGCCACTTGGTGGATTCGCCAAGCCATCACTAGAGGCATTGCTAACACTGGACGCACCATCCGCTTACCGGTTCATGCTGGTGACACTTTGGCTCGGCTGCAAAAAGCTCGAACTAGTTTAGAAAAAAAACTGGGTCGGCCTGCGTTGCTAACCGAGTTAGCCCGCGAAGTTGAGCTTCCCGAAGATAAAGTAACCGAAGCTCTGCGGTTTGCCTCTGACCCATTATCGCTAAGCGAACCGTTACGAGAAGATGGTGATGCTGAACTAGGAGATATTGTAGAAGACCGTTCGGTGGAATCACCTTTTGAAGTTGCCGCCACCACCTTGTTACCTGAGGAGATCACCCGTCTATTAGGCCCACTAGACGAACGTGAGCGCGAGATTCTTAAACTACGATTTGGCCTAGACAGAGGCGAGCCACGAACCCTAGAAGAGGTAGGCGAGCATTTCAGTCTCACAAGAGAACGCATCCGCCAAATCGAGGCCCGGGCTATGTCTAAACTTCGCCACCCCAGCAGCGATACCGGGGCACGCGACCTACTAGCCGTTTAAGTTTCTAGCCGGTGTGCCTATAGCTAAATAGCCAGCAAGAAATATATAGCTAGCGGAGGTGGACGGGAATCGAACCCGCCGGACAGGGATCGCCCGTCCCACCCGCTTTGAAGGCGGGGGAGCCCACCAGGTACTCAAACACCTCCCGGTTGCTAACCAACCTTTAGATAAACACCCAATAGTTGGCTTAGCAAAACTTGTCGGTCAGATCACAGATAGGTTTAAGTAAAAAGACTATTATATTATTTTTATTATTTTTTTATTATTTACTGTTGCTTTTAAAATATTTACAGTGTAGCTTAGGTTGAACTTCCCCCTTCACCACCATAGCGGCTTATACCGCGGAGACATTCATGTTGTTGACCTGTTGGTCTACCAAAGGGGGATCAGGCACGACGGTGGTGTCTGCACTGCTGGGCTTGCAAGCCGCAGGTGCAAACAACCGGCAAGTTTTGCTAATAGATCTTTGTGGAGATCTACCCGCTGTCTTTGGGAGCCCCGAACCAGCCTCAGGCTTAGCTGAGTGGCTGAACAGCGACTCAGATTGCAGTTCTTTACTGCAATCCATCCAAGAACTCACCTGCAACCTGTCGCTTTTACCAAGAGGTAAAGGGCCGCTAAGCGCACTGCGTGCAGCCGACCTCACTAAATGGCTGAACTCTAACAATGCCCCAACGCCTGTGGACACACCCACTGTTAACACAGGTATGGATGCCACAACACCAACTGTACCTCAAACTGTTATGCCAGCACCTTTAGCAATAGTAGATGCGGGAACATTGTTTTCAACCTGCACCGAAGAACCACACGCAGGTAATGCGAGCTTGTACAAGCAGCTTATACAAGCAGCCGATCAATCCATCATGGTAACAAGAGCCTGCTACCTATCGCTGCGTAAGGCTGTGAAACTCCCGTTTCGTCCTACTGGAATAATCCTGGTAGCCGAACCTAACAGAGCACTAACCCGCACCGACTGTGAACGAGCCGTAGGCGCACCGGTTCTTGCCACCATTGCGATCGATCCAGACATTGCTAGAGCTACCGATGCGGGAATGCTACGAACACGGGTACCCAAAAAAACTATGCGCGGTCTTAACCATGTCACACAAATAAGCCATACCGAGGGCTGAGCGGTGACGTGGAGCAGTTTAGGAGGCGGTAAAGAAGCCATTGAGCCTTACCTGAACGACCCCTCAATAAGCGAGGTTATGATTAACGGTGCGGGACCTGTTTGGGTAGAACGCAATGGACAGGTAGAACCCACTGCCACTATCTTAGACACAGCAACCATTGAGCTACTGATCGAACAAACTGTAGCACCGCTGGGTCGGCGCATTGATCGTAGTTCCCCAATGGTAGATGCCCGGCTAAGCGATGGATCGCGGCTAAATGCTGTTGTTCCCCCCGTGGCAGTAGATGGTCCGTATGTGACAATCCGCCGTTTTAGTGTTCGGCCCGTTGCTTTAGAAGAGTTTGCACCTGCTGGGGTGATAGCAGCGTTGCACTGGGCGGTAACAGCCCGCTGCAACATCATTGTTTCCGGCGGCGCCGGCGCAGGTAAAACCACTTTGCTAAACGCTTTAGCTGGAGCAATAGATACTGCTGAACGAATTGTAACCGTAGAAGATGCTGCCGAGCTGAACTTAGCTTGCAGCCATGTGGTGCGCTTAGAAGCGCGTCCGTCTGATGTAGACGGGGTAGCTGCTGTAACAATTCGCCAGCTAGTGCGTAATGCGCTGCGGATGAGACCTGACCGCATAATCGTAGGTGAGGTACGTGGGGCAGAAACCTTAGACATGCTGCAAGCAATGAACACTGGTCATGAAGGGTCGCTTTCTACCTGCCATGCTAACTCCCCTGCAGATGCTATAAGCCGCTTAGAAACGATGGTGCTCACCGGTGGCGGTGCGGTGCCGCTAGCTGCTGTCCGCGAGCAAATCACTGCAGCTATCGACCTTGTTGTTCATGTTGCACGCCGCTCAGGAGGTGACCGCCGTATTACGTCTGTAGCAGAAATGCGGCGCAGCTACACAAATGAAAACGAAGCAAGACCGCAACTAAAGATCATTGCCAACGAACACAAGTTGCTCAAGCTGCCTGAAGTTTTAGCTCGTCACCCGCAAACCCCAAAGCTAGATTCCAAATGGCTTCGCTAATTACTTGGGCGACCAAAAAGCTGCAAGTAATGGCCGCAGCTGCCGACCTAGACATTTCAGCTACAAAGCTGTGGCAAGGACTGGGCATAACAGCTTTGCTGGGCGGAATCTTTGGAACACTGCAAGCTGGTCTGCTAGGAGCATTGGTTGGCACACCTTTAGCAGTAGGCGGTGTTGTAGCAGCACTGTGGGGAAGCCGCCGCCGCCGCGATCAAAAAATTGAAATGCAACTTCCTGGGTTTTTAGAAGCTATCGCTCGCGGTTTGCGCACTGGCCTACAGCTAGGCCCAGCAACCATAGATGCCGCAGCAAACACCCCAGCACCGCTAAATGCTGAAGTAGCTCCATTAGCCGAAGACCTAAAACGAGGGCTACGCAATGCTGATGTGTTTGAACGTTGGGCACGACAACGCTGTGACGATGGAGTGCAATTAGCAGCCGCTGCTATGGCCTTTGCTGCTAGCGCTGGGGGCGCTAAAGCCCGTGCCATTGATGGGGTTGCGACTACATTGCGAGACCGAACCGCACTAAAGATGGAGACCCGTTCGCTTACCTCACAAGCGCGCGCATCAGCATTGCTTATTGGATTGCTGCCGGTGGGATTCATGGCAGTATCAGCTAGCGCAGGGGAAAGCACCAGCAATTTTTTGTTTACTACACGGCTAGGACTTAGCGTGTTAGCGATTGGTCTCGGCTTAGATGTAATCGGCGCTCTGTGGATGCGGCGCATCCTGTACACGGGCAGATGATATGAGCTTGCCAATTATTCTGGGCCTTTTGTGGGTGGGTGTCGTGCTTTATTGGGGCTGGCAAGCACGGCCAAGATATGCCCGCAAACCTACTGTGGCGCCTAACCAATCAGGTGAGCCAACAACCGCCCATATTCATAGCCGAGTTACAAAGATTGGTTTTGCATTAGCCGCAGTTGTAGCCGTGGCAATTCACCTAACGCTTGGAGTGGCCATCGCCATTGGCATTTGGGTTATCCCCCGACAGCGCCGCAACCGCGAACGTTTACAAGCACAAGCAGCTATTGCAAACGAAATGCCTGAAGCCATTGATTTGTTACGCCTTGCTATTTCTTCTGGGTTGAACATACATCAATCCGTGCAGTTAGTAAGCAAACGCCTTGTTGGTCCGGTAGGACACGGCCTAGCCACCGTTGCGCAAAAAATAGCTAAAGGCCAAAGACTAAGTGAGGCTTTAGAACCGCTGCCTGAGATGGTTGGCGAACCGCTGCGCCCCTTAGTGCGGGTGCTAATCGACAGCGACCGCTACGGGGCCAACCTAGAAACTGCTCTTGCACAACTAGCTGCCGATAGTCGCCAGCTGCGCCGCCGAAGATCCGAAGAACTAGCCCGCAAACTTCCGCTTAAGTTGTTGGGCCCGCTGGTTTTTTGCATTCTGCCAGCCTTTGTGCTGCTAACGCTCGCACCAGTGCTAGCAGACACAATCTCCATATTGCGCAGTGAACTATGACCTCTAACGCCTCGCCATACAACAAATATGCCTACCAATAAACACACCAAACCCAACAACACCCACACCACCAATGCTTAACAGTTCAAATACCAAACCCCTAAAGAAAGGAAGCACTAATGCTGCTCAAATTAATGTTAACAATCAACGCCTGGGCAGGTCGCCGCTTAGCCAAAACCCAAACTTTCACAAACCAACAAGGTCAAGCCACCGCCGAATACGCCTTAGTGCTGCTAGGCGCAGCAGCAATAGCAATGCTGCTGGTATCTTGGGTTACCGGAACAAACAGAATTTCCAACCTGCTAGACGCAGTCTTTCGCCACATAACCGGTCTAATCAGTTAGGCCAAGCTGCGGTAGAAACCGCACTGGTATTACCCCTGATAATGGCGGTAATTCTAGTGCTAGTGCAGGTAGGTCTTTTAGTGCGTGACCACATCCTTGTAGCTCACGCAACCCGCGAAGCTGCCCGCGCCGCAGCCATCACCCCTTCTACTGAAGCTGCAAGAACTGCAGCACACAAAGCAGTTGGCTTAGACTTGGCAGTGCAAACATCGGGCGGGCGGGTCACAGGTCAACAACTACAGGTGCAAGTAAGCTATAAAACCCACGCTACTGTGCCTCTCATAAAGCACCTATTTCCCGATATAACCATCACCGAAACCCTTACCGTTCGGGTGGAATAACCAAGCCAATAACGCCTGCGCCAAAAAGTGGCAATAGGCTCATAGTTTGTGGACTTCAGCATCACGCTTGCAACAAACGAAGCCACAACACAAACACCTAACACAAGTTCAGCGCACGACAGCTGGCAGGTGCTGCGTGTTGCTGGGGAAATTGATATGGCCACCGCGCCGCGTTTTCGTCAGAAGCTAATGGAAGTAATGGATAATGTCAGTTCTAATGTGGTGCTAGATCTTTGTGAAGTGAGCTTTATCGACTCGACTGGGCTAGGCGTGCTGATAGGTGCTTCTAAAAGAGCGCGCACTGCGGGGGGAGACATCCGCTTGGTGCAGGGGAGTTCCAGGCTAGCTGAGCTGCTAGAAATTACCCGACTAAATAGGGTTATGCATGTATTCGAATCAGTTGAGCAAGCCACCCAGACCGAAGCCACCAACAACGATTTTCATGTCAACCCCACAGGCGACCTGTGAGCAATTCCAGCAGCTTTGAGATAGAGATTCCGGCTCAGGCCGAGTACCTGTCTTTGGTGAGATCGCTAGTAGAAGAAGCCGCCGAAGCTAAAACCGCTCTAAGCCGTGAGCGAGTAGAAGATTTCAAAGTAGCAGTGTCGGAAGCTACTACCAATGCTATTGAAGCCCACAGCCGCGCTAGCAGCGATGCTGCCATTAAGATTCGCTGCACTTTCAGCCAGGGTCGCATTGAGTTTCATATTAAAGACAAAGGCTTGGGGTTTGATCCTGGTCAAATTCAAGTTCTACCCGAACCCGAAGACCCCAACCGTTTAAGCTTTGAAAGAGGCTTAGGTATCTACCTGATGAAAGTGCTCACAGACAAAGTAGAAATCCAAAGCACCGCAGATGGAACACAAGTGACCTTAGTAATTGAAGTTGCAACAGATTCGATGCCCGAATCATCTAACCCCAATACAGTAGCCAACTAGTTGGATACTGTTTAAAAAATAGCTACTATTTTCAGCGCAAATGCCCGACAAGAACCCGCTTAGCAACCTGACGTTCTTAGGTGGCTCTAGCCGATTAGCAAAGTACATCGGCAGGCCCATTCACCATTTTGCTGCCATACAGGCAACAGGTGGTGTACTGATGCTGATTGCTGCCTTAGCTGCTCTAATATGGGTGAACTCGCCCTGGCAAGACTCCTACTTTGAGTTCTGGCACACCGCAATTTCGTTCTCAGTAGGCAACTACCACTTTGAACACGACTTACAACATATAGTGCAGGATGGCCTGATGGCCGTTTTTTTCTTTGTAGTTGGTTTAGAAATAAAACGGGAATTAGTAGTTGGAAAACTACGCGACCCACGGTTTGCTGCTCTACCAGCGATAGCAGCCCTAGGTGGAATGGTGGTACCAGCACTTATCTACTTGGCATTTAACTCTGGAGGAGTCGGCCAAGATGGATGGGGTATCCCGATGGCTACCGACATCGCCTTTGCCGTAGGAGTGCTATCGCTTTTAGGTAACCGAATTCCAGCTCAGATGAAAGTATTTTTGCTAACGCTAGCCATCGTAGATGACATAGGCGCAATCTTGGTTATCGCCATCTACTACACCAACGACCTGTCAGGTAATTGGCTAATTACTGCAGCAGCGCTACTAGGCGGCATTTTGCTGATGCGCCGCCTACATGTGTGGTATCTGCCCGCCTACCTGATTATTGGTGTGGCATTTTGGCTAGCAGTACTGGAGTCGGGTGTGCATGCCACCATTGCGGGCGTAATTTTAGGTCTGCTAACCCCAGCTAAACCCTTAGAGTCTGAAGACGATGCGCGGCGCTGGGCAAACTGGTTGCAAATGCAAGATGTGGTGCATTTAGATGATGTGCGGCGGGTGGGTTTTCATATTCGCGAATCACAACCGGTGAGCTTGCGTATACAAGAACTTTTGCATCCCATCACCAGCTACGTAATCATCCCAATGTTTGCGCTATCGGCAGCAGGAGTAGAGTTGTCGAGTGATTTGTTAACAGATGCAGTGACCTCCCCAGTAACACTTGGGGTGGCTATCGGGCTTGTAGGTGGCAAAACATTAGGCATTACTCTTTTTGCTTGGTTTGCACATCAAATGGGCTGGGTGACCATCCCCAAATCGCTAGCTGGTGCGCACATGATAGGAGCAGCGATGGTTGCTGGAATTGGCTTTACGGTATCGTTGTTTATCTCACGGTTAGCTTTCGCGGAATCTTTGATTGCCGATGAATCCAAAATCGGAATTTTGGCAGGTTCGTTAGTAGCTGCCATTATGGGGGTAGTTATCTTAAATCGCACCGAAAAAAAACCAGAAAACACATAAGGCATCTAACCTTACACTTTGCCAAGTATTGTTTCAGCTTGATATTCCTACCCCCTACCCCCCTATTTTCTAATCGTGTCTAAAGCTCTAATAATTGTTGAATCGCCTGCCAAGGCTAAAACCATCGCCAGCTATTTAGGCGATGGTTATACCGTCGAATCCTCAATTGGTCACATCCGCGATCTGCCTAGTAAAGCCAGCGAGATTCCTGCGCCCTATCGCAGCGAGTCTTGGGCGCGGCTAGGTATCGATGTAGAAAACGACTTCAAACCTCTGTATATAGTGCCATCTAACAAAAAGCAGCAGATCAAAAAGCTAAAAGACCTCCTGCAAGATGCTGACGAGTTATATCTCGCTACCGATGAAGATCGCGAAGGTGAGGCTATAGCTTGGCACTTGTTAGAAGTGCTATCACCGCGCGCTGCTGTGGCTGTGAAGCGAATGGTTTTTCACGAAATCACGCCTGCAGCTATTCAAGCGGCCATTAGATCGCCTAGAGAGCTAGATAGGCGGCTAGTAGATGCGCAAGAAGCTCGTCGGCTGCTTGACCGCCTTTATGGATATGAAGTTTCGCCGGTTTTGTGGAAAAAAGTTCTACCCAAGTTGTCTGCTGGCCGGGTGCAAAGCGTGGCAACCCGAATCATAGTAGAACGTGAGCGACAACGAATTGAATTCAACAATGCCGAATACTGGAGTTTGAGCGGCGAGTTCTTTGCAATACAACCAGGCCAATCTGACGACCCGCAAAAGTTCTCAGCATCGCTTAGCGCGGTGGATGGCAGCAAAGTTGCAACCGGCAAAGACTTCGACTCGCAAGGTCAGCTAAACGAAAAAAACCTGGTTTACTTAGATGAACAGTTGGCCCGCTCGTTAGCACAAAGTTTGCAAGGCCAAACATTAGAAGTTCGCAATGTTGAGGTAAAACCTTACCGCCGCCGGCCTGCACCACCGTTTATGACCTCGACCTTTCAACAAGCCGCGGGGCGCAAACTGCACATATCGGCGGTAATGGCAATGCGAACAGCTCAATCGTTATACGAAAAAGGCTACATAACCTACATGCGCACCGACAGCACTACCTTGTCTGTCAGCGCCCTTGATGCAGCTAGAGCAGCGGTTTTGGCGCGATTCTCACAGGAATATCTCCCTGAAGCGCCTCGCACCTACACAAACAAGGTAAAAAACGCCCAAGAAGCTCATGAAGCTATTCGCCCTTCAGGAGAACAATTCCGAACACCTGAAGATGTGAGCACAGAGGTTGCGCCGCTAGAAGCGCAAGTATACGAGTTGATCTGGCAACGTACCCTGGCATCGCAAATGACCGACAGAATAGGCGAAACCGTTCATGTAGATTTTGGTGGTTCCACAAAAGACGGGCATGATGTCACATTTGGAGCTTCAGGAACAGTAATCACCCATGAAGGTTTTAGGCAGGTATACAAAGAAAGCACCGACGAGGAAACAGATTCAACTTCACGCCCCCAAACTGCACAGAACACAGATGAAGCAGCTGAACGGCAAATGCCGGCTTTAGCACCCAAAGACAAGCTCGGCGTGGCTACCCTTACACCAGAAGGCCACAGCACCCAACCACCAGCACGTTTTACAGAGGCATCTTTAGTGCGCCGGCTAGAAGAACTCGGGGTAGGAAGGCCTTCTACTTATGCTGCCATCATAAACACTATTGTGGACAGAGGATATGTTTGGAAAAACCGCAGCGCGCTGGTACCTTCCTTCACGGCTTTCGCGGTGATCAACCTTTTAGAAAAACATTTCCCCAACTTGGTTAACTACGCCTTTACCGCACAAATGGAAGACGACCTAGATGCCATCGCTGCAGGCGAACGCGAAGCTATACCGTGGCTAAGCCGTTTTTACTTTGGGCCAAACCAAAACGACCCCACAGATTCCACAGCTCACGGGGTGGCTAAGTTCGGACTGCGGATGGCTGTGTCAGAACGGTTAGCCGACATAGATGCTCGGGCTGTAAATACTTTCTTGTTAGGCGAAGACAACGGGCAAGCAGTTGAAGCAAGAGTGGGGCGCTATGGGCCCTACGTGCAACGCGGCGAAGATCGTGCCAGCTTGCCCGAAGATCTACCCCCCGATGAGTTGACCATCGAAAAAGCATTAGCACTCATAACCGCGCCCACGCAAGACCGCACTTTAGGCGAAGATCCAGAAACAGGATTGGAAGTGTTTGTTCGCAACGGCCGATTTGGTCCTTATGTGCAACTAGGCGAAGACTCAGACACCAACAAACCTAAACGGGCTTCTTTGTTTGCTTCTATGTCTGTTGAGCAGATATCGCTAAACGAAGCTCTGCAACTGCTTTCGCTGCCGCGCATAGTAGGCAAAGACCCTGCAGACGACGAAGATATTTTGGCGCAAAACGGCCGGTATGGCCCCTACATCACTAAGGGCTCAGAAACGCGTAGCCTAGATTCTGAAGATCAAATCTTTGATGTCACACTCCAAGAGTGCTTAGGTTTATTAGCTCAGCCACGCCGCCGCCGCGGCCAACCCGCAAAACCACCGTTACGGGAAGTAGGCCAAGACCCAGCCACCGAGAAACCAATGATCATCAAAGACGGTCGCTTCGGCCCATATGTAACCGATGGTGAAGTAAACGCTTCACTAGGTAAAGGCGATGCAGTTGAAACCATCAGCGTGCAAAGAGCTGCCGAACTGTTACAAAACAGGCGCGATAAACTCGCAGCAAACGGCGGGAAAACTGCAACAAGACGGAAATCTCCGGGGGGTTCTAAAAGCTCAACCCGAAAGAAATCGCAAACTAAAACATCACCTAGCAAACGGTCTTCAACCAAAAATCCTGATCAACCACTAGCCTAAAGCAAATGAAGGTGGCTCTACGTGGCAGGTGACGAGCCCACAAATACTCGTATTCAACGTGTGTTTGGCAGCGCGCAGTACTTCCGCCTCTGGCTTGCTCAAGTGCTGTCTTCGTGTGGCGACTGGCTAGGACTTTTTGCCATTTTGATCACTGCAGAACGCATAGGTGGTGGCACTCCAGAGGCTTCGGTAGCTTATGTGATGATTGCAAGATTTCTGCCTGGGCTTGTTTTTGGTTCCACAGCGGGCCTGCTGGTAGACCGCTGGGATCGCAAACGAACGATGGTTGTTTGCGATATTGGACGTGCCCTAACCTTGTTATGGCTACCTTTTGTGGATTTTGTTTGGCAGCTTGTGTTAGCTTCTTTGATTTTAGAAGTGTTCGCTCTTTTGTGGGCACCAGCCAAAGAAGCCTCAGTGCCCGATCTAGTACCGCGCGACAAGCTCACCGGGGTGAACTCTCTATCGCTTGTGGCCGCTTACGGCACCTTCCCCTTAGCTGCAGGCATGTCCATTGGAATAGCGGGATTAGCATCTGTGCTTAAACGCATTTCTGCGTTAGATTTCTTGCGCATTGATGCGGAATCGTTGGCCTTTTACATTGACGCGGCCACTTTTGCGGCGTCTGCAGCAATTATTTTTAGATTGACACTAACTCGGCCAACGCTTAAGGCGACGGCTGGCATAACCCAAACTAAAGCAAGCGCAAACTCAGCAAAGCTCTGGTCACCTTCTGAGATGTTTCAAGACCTGCGTGAAGGCTGGAGTTACATCTTTATTAACCCCACAGTACGAATGGTGAACGTGGC
The DNA here is from genome assembly GCA_965221865.1 of Candidatus Poriferisocius sp. GTDB lineage: Bacteria > Actinomycetota > Acidimicrobiia > Acidimicrobiales > Bin134 > Poriferisocius. Next base: position 1,491,816 of record OZ244918.1, on the reverse strand, counting down.
TCTAGCAGTCGGGCTAATCGGCGGGGGTATGGTTATTCCGCTCGGGCCAGTTTTTGCTGAAGATGTGCTAAACATAGATCAAGGGGACGGGTTTAGAGCCTTTATGGTGGCATTGGGGATCGGTGTGGCATTAGGTATCGCTTTGCTAACCGCCCGACAACGGCATCTAAACAAAGAACGAGTATTTACAGCAGCAGTGTTCGGAGCAGGAGTGTGCTTGTTCTTAGCAACCTCTATGTGGACGCTGCTGGGCTCGGCGCTTTTAGTTGGTGGTCTAGGAGTATGTGCAGGAACCGTTTACGTGCTGGGCTTTACATTGCTACAAGAAAGCGCTACCGAAGACCTGCGGGCGAGGGTGTTTGCTGGCTTGTTTACCTTAGTGCGATCCTCGGTGATGGTAGCGTTGCTGCTTGGGCCTGGGTTAGCGCTTTTCTTAAACGGTTTGTCCGACAAGTTCTTCGACAAAAATGTGAGCGTTTTTGGTTTTGACATAATCATTCCTGGAGTACGCATAACCATGTGGTTGGCTGCTTTGATTATGGTGGCAGCCGGATTTTTAACAGTAACTTCGCTGCGTAACAAAACAAGCTCTACAGGTGTGCGGTGAGCCCCAACCGTAGCGATAATAAAGCAAAAAGAGGCTGGCTAATCGCGTTTGAAGGCGGAGAAACAGCTGGCAAAACAACTCAGGCACGCCTGTTAGCTAACCGCATTGGAGCGCAGCTTAGCTTTGAACCAGGTGGCACCGAATTAGGCAGCCGCATACGCTCACTGTTGCTAGCTACCACTAGTCCGCAACCAACAGCACGTGCTGAAGCGCTGTTAATTGCAGCAGACAGAGCCCAGCACGTAGCTGAGGTAATCCGCCCTGCGGTCGATGCCGGCATCACTGTAATAACCGACCGCTATATTGGGTCTTCGCTAACATATCAAGGCATTGGCAGAGAACTAGGCACCCAAGAGGTGTTAGCCATATCCCATTTTGCAACGCAAGGGTTACAAGCAGACCTAACAATACTTTTACAAGTAGATACCCAAACAGCGCGATCTAGACAGGCAAAACCGACCGACCGAATTGAAGCCGAAAACGCTGAGTTCCACCAAAAAGTTGCTCAAGGTTATCGCACACTAGCTGCTCAAAACCCTGAACACTGGGTAGTTATCAACGGCATGGCTTCAATAGCCGAGGTTGCTGAAAACGTCTATAAAGCCGTAAAGGAACGTTTAAATGTTTGAAGCATCTGAGTTATTGCGCCTAGACGCGCAACCGCGGGCAACACAGCTGCTAGCAGGTGCAGTTGCGCACCCAGTTCACGCTTATTTATTTCACGGGCCACGCGGTACTGGCAAACGGGCAGGAGCGTTAGCCTTTGCAGCAGCGCTAATTGGTACTAACGAACGAACGAGGCGTTTAGCTCTGACAGGTCAGCATCCCGACCTGTCGATTCATGAGCCAGAAGGCCGTAGCTTGCGTGTAGCTGAAGCTGATGAGATCATTTTTGAAGCTTCGCGCAGCCCCGCAGAAAGCAGCTACAAGGTGATCGTTTGCGACAGATTCCACACAGCTGAACCTGAGGCTGTAGCTAGCCTGCTAAAAACCATTGAAGAGCCACCACCTAAAGCTGTAGTTATCCTGCTAAGCGAAGAAATCCCTCCCACGCATATCACCGTTGCTTCGCGTTGCGTACTAGTGGAGTTTGACCCAATAGACGATGCTGAGATGCGTCGCTTACTGCAAGCACAAGGTGTGCCAACCAAAGACCTTGCTGGCATCATAACGGCAGCTAGTGGCGACTTACGCCGGGCTCGCTTGCTAGCAACCGATGAGGGACTGCAGCAACGCACCCAAGCTTGGACTGCTGCTGTGCAACGTTTCGATGGAACTGGCCATTTGATTGCCATGCTCGTAAAAGACCTGCAGCAACTAATCGATGAAGCTCAAGCGCCTCTGCAAGCACAACAAAAAGCCGAATCAGAAGAACTAGCACGCACCGAAGCTAGCCACGGCAAACAAGCTGGTCAGCGACAGCAAATGGAAAGTCGCCACCGCCGCGAGCAACGGCTGCTGCGCACCGATGAGCTGAAGTTTGGGCTAGCTACTATGGCCGAGTTTTATCGCCAACAACTTGCTGACGAACAACAAAACAATCCACGACACGCTAAAGACGCTATTGTAGCGATAGGACATTTACGGCAAGCTCACGCCAGCTTGATACGCAACCCTAATGAAGCTCTTTTGCTGCAATCATTATTTTGCAAGCTAAGCGCTATCTAAGCGCTAAACCGAAACTGCCCGCTACCATGACCTGTCAACGCTGCTAACCTATGAGATGTCCCTATGAGATATCGCCCGGGTAGCTCAGTCGGTAGAGCAATTCACTCGTAATGAATAGGTCAGGAGTTCGATTCTCCTCTCGGGCTCGCAAATGCATCTAAACGAATTCGCCGCTACTAGCGAGCCGCTAGATATGACCTCCACAGAGGAATTCGAAAGCCTCTGCGGAAGCGCTGTGGATCTTGAAATTGCTTACAGCCCGCCAATCCGCTGCCTATCGCGCAACCTTGTAGCTCGCCATCATCGGTTTCACTTCTTAGAATGGGGCGACCGCAGCTCGCCTACGGTGCTGGCCTTGCACGGAGGCAATCAATCGGGGCACTCTTGGGATTTGGTGAGCTTAGCATTGGCTAATCGCTACCACGTTGTGGCGCTTGATCAACGTGGTCATGGTGATAGCGAATGGGCGAGAGATGCCGACTACTCCGCAAAAGCGATGGCCGATGATATAGCAGCGGTTTGTGATGCGGTAGACATAGTGAATCCGATAATTATGGGTCACTCTATGGGTGGGCTAAACACGATGCGTCTCACGCTTATGCGCCCTGATTTTGCTAAAGCCATTGTGTTGGTTGACATAGGCCCTGAGATTTCTGAAGTGGGTGTTAGCACGATTCGCAACTTCATCACCAACAATCAGGAGTTTAACGATATCGACGACTTTGTTGCCGCTGTGCAATCCTACGACCCTTACCGCAAACGCAGTCACATTGAGCGCACCGTTAAGTACAACCTATTGCAACGTGTAGATGGAAAATACATATCCAAAGTAGACCATGGACCACGCCTCACCCATGGCACACAAGACCGTCAAAAACATGACCTGTTTACCTTAAGCGACGCTGCAAACATTACTCAAGCAGTGTTATTGGTACGCGGCGCGGACTCTTGGGTGATCACACCTGAGGCTGCTAATCGCTTTGTTGAAGCCCTCCCCAACGGGCAACTTGTAACGGTTCCTAATTGCAGTCACAACGTGCATGGGCAAAACACAAAAGGGTTCTTAGCAGCGGTAGAACCTTTTCTTGCAAGCGTCAGCTAAACCTGCTAGATGTGTTTAGGCGCACTAACTGGGGGTATACCAAGTTGGGCATAGCTCAGCGCCGCAAAAAATGGCACACCAGCAGCCATAAAGCTTTGTTGTGCAATTTCACCTCGGTTCACCACCGTTGCAGCAGCAACTACCTCAGCGGTGGTTTGGCGCACCACCTCTAACGCTGTGAGCGCGGAATTTCCAGTGGTGGTGGTATCTTCCAACAGCAACACTTTTTGGCCACTGCTTAAAGGCGCGCCTTCAATTAACTGATTTGTGCCACGTTGTTTCGGATTCTTACGAACTGAAAACCAGCTACAGCCCGTAAGCGCTGCAATACCTATTGCTAAAGGGTCAGCGCCCATAGTCATTCCCCCAACTGCATCAAATTTAATACCAGCGGCATACACATCTTCTATGATGGCCCTACAAGCTGTTTGCAATGCCTCCCATGTGCAAAGAGCTAACTTGACATCTATAAAATGCTGCGAGGTGGCACCGCTAGCTAGCTGAACTGGTTCGTTTAAATACAACAACCCGCGCGTGCTTATTATTGCTACAAGTTCTTCGGTGAGCTTGGAATCGGCCATCTTGTGAGATTACCTGCACACAACCATGTGCGACGGGGTTTGCTAAATAAACACTAGATTTCCACAAGCGATCCCCAGCTTGCAGCCGCTATGGTGGCACGCAACTTCCCCCTTTATCGGCAGCTTTAGCTGCACGTGTTATTTACAAGGCCAGGTTGGCCGCAATGCAAGAAAGGGAGAAGCCCTTGACTTCAGCAACCATCACCCACAGCTGGGCGCCATGGTGGACGACTCGGCAAGTACAAGCTTTTCTGGGCCAAGCAACAAAAGTAGTGCAAGCTCGTTTTGGCGATCACAACCTAAACGAATCAGAAGGCACTATAAGCATCAACGACAGCAGCTGTGTGCTAGGGCTGTCTAACCTTGCCCAAACATGTCGCTTGCTAGACCCCGAACAATGGCGGCTAACCATATACAACCACATCGCACGTTTAGATGATTTTGCGCCCGAGCAGCTAACCAAACGCCTCAGCAACTATGAAAACGTGTGTGCAGATCTGCGTCTGCGGATAGTAGGGACACAACATATAAGCCATATTGATGCGGTTTGCGAACCCTTGCCACTGGGCTTGTTTGCTAACTTGTCGCTAGACCTTAACAATGCTTGTTGTCCAATAGATGGTAGCTATCTAAAACAGTGGCAAATATCTCAAAAAGAGGTGCTCGCACTTGGCTTAAAAAACACCATCAACAATGAGCAGCTAGTCAAATCTGTTGAGCACGAAACAGCAAATAAGTTTTTCACCTTTAGCGGTGACTCGTTGTTTGTTTCTGGGCATCTGTTGAACTTTGCGCCACTGCTGCCTGATGTTGGTTCTTGGGGTGCGGTGGTTACCGTGCCAGCAGCCCACACCATAATGGCTTGCCCGATTACCTTTGACGACAAATTCATTAGCGACTCGGCTGCCATGTTAGCAGCAACCTTTTTAGAGTATCTGACAGGCCCTAACTCGGTAAGCCCAAATGCTTTATGGTGGCGACCCGGACATCCGCTAGAGCCTTACGCACGCTTAGATACTAACGCTTTTGAGCTAGTTGCCCCTAAAGTCTTGCAAGATCGGCTACAAAACCTAAACAAACAAGACTAAACTACTTTATATGGCTGAATACGAAACCCCCGAATGGCATCCAGCCTTTGAGGAATACTGCGAAGCCATCTTTGAGTTAGCCGAAGACGATGTAGATGTTATCCAAGCCCGCTTAGCTGAACGCTTAGACGTGTCTCGACCTGCGGTTTCTGAAATGATTCGTAAATTGGAATCAGAAGGGTTTGTCTCCCTGCAAGGTCGCACCATTGCGCTATCTAAACAAGGACTTACCCTAGCCGAACAAGTAGTTCGCAGGCATCGACTAGCAGAGGTGTTCTTAACCCAAGTTTTAAACCTATCTTGGGCTGATGCGCATGCTGAGGCTGGTAAGTGGGAGCATGTGATCTCGCCTAAAGTCGAACAAGCAATGATTAGGTTACTAGGCGATCCAACAACATGTCCTCACGGCAACCCCATTCCTGGATCTGAATACAAAGCCCCGCCAACTAAAGCATTAGCCACAGTAAAAGTAGGTGAACGCTTTGTGATCACACGGATCACAGAAGAACTAGAGTTTACCGAAGGGCTCTTAGAGTTTTTAGAAAACTCTGCAGTTGTCCCTGGTGCCGAAGGAGCCATTACCGCAACCTCACCAGATGGCACCATGACAATGCACATAAACGGCAATCATGTAGGCATTGGAGGCTTTGCTAGCAACCGAATTTTTGTGAGCGCTGCTTAACCACAAGCGCCTCAAAATCTAAAACTTCAACCGACACAACTAGAGCCCCCAAAACACTCCTAGCTCGGTGGATTAAAACAAAGCTGCTAAATCACCGATAGTCAGGTAACACAAAAGCATGATCACAGCACAGTTCACCGTGATCACATACCATTTGAGCCTGTGTGAGGCACGCCAAAAGCGGCGAATGCTGAGCCCGTTAAACACTATAGCTACAACACCGATTACAACTCCCAAAGCAGGGCCTACCGAGTCGGCAAAACCTAGCAGCGGCAACAAAAATGGAAACACCCCGTAGGCCAGCATGCAACGCACACCTGAAACCATCATAGACTGGCTAAAGCGGCGCTCTGGCGCTGTGGAGGGTTTGGAAGAACTGCCTTGTGTGCGGGCAACAGGGGCATCCACGCTCATCGTGAGTCCATTCTCCCACTTACAACACTGCAAGTGCTCATTGTGACAGGTTTACATGCAACTTTGTTTCTCCTAAACTCAGCGCTTATGCGTATAAAGGTTGATATTGAACTTTGTCAAGGACATGGCCGATGCTACATGCTGGCTCCTAACCTTTTTGAACCTGACGATGAGGGCTACTGCACTCCAACATCAGAACAAAATGTGCCAGAAGAGTTTGCAGACGAAGCCCAAAAGGCCATTGCCAACTGTCCAGAAAATGCCATCTTAGTAGTGGGGAGTTAATGCTAATGAGCGATCCGTCCAAACTGTCTAGCCACCCTTTAGAAGGGGTAAAAGTCATTGAGGTGTCAAGCTACATGTTTGTGCCCTCTGGGGGTTCGGTGCTAGTAGACTGGGGCGCCGATGTGATCAAGGTTGAGCCTTCAGTTACTGGGGATCCGCACAGAGGTGTGATCACATCGGGGTTAGTGCCTGGTGCTGGAGCTGGTGGCGTGAACTTCATGTGGGAACAGCCCAACCGAGGTAAACGTTCAGTGGGCATTAATTTAGCTACTGAGGCTGGACGAGAAGCGCTTCTAAAACTGGTAGAAACAGCAGACGTGTTCCTCACCAACTATTTAGGCTCGGTGCGGCGCAAACTGCGCATAGACACCGAAGATCTACGCGAACGCAACCCGCAAATCATCATTGCACGCGGCACCGGTCATGGGTCAAAAGGCCCTGATGCCGATATGGGAGGCTACGACGGAACCGCTTATTGGGCCCGAGCCGGACACGGTGCTTCAGCTCCACTGTCGCCTAGCGGATATCCCATGGGTCAACTTGGCCCTGCCTATGGAGACGTAATGGGAGGCATGGCCACCGCTGGGGCAATAGCAGCAGCTTTATATCAGCGGTCGATTACTGGCGAAGCTGCTATTGTTGATGTTTCTCTTTTAGCTACAGGGATGTGGCAAATGTCCCCGCTTATTATTGCTGCCAAGTTATACGGCATGGAAAAGATGCCCTCGGGAGATCGCTCTAAAGCCCCAAATCCTGCGGTAAACAGCTACCGCACTGCTGATGGCAGGTTTTTGATACTAATCCTGCTTCAAGCTGACAAGTTTTGGGCAGAGCTATGCACTTTGATTGAACGGCCAGACCTAATTGACGACCCTCGCTTTGCAAACATAGAGGTTCGAGGCAAAAACAATGAGGCTTGTATTGCAATCTTGGATGAGGTGTTTGGGGCAAAACCATTAGAACACTGGAAAGAAGCCCTAGCTAACTTCTCAGGCGTTTGGACTCCATATCAAACCCTCGCTGAGCTTTACGAAGACCCTCAGGTAATAGCCAACGGCTATTTGCCATATATGACTGCTAGCAACGGCGAAGAAATTCAACTAGTTGCGAACCCGGCTATGTTCAACGAACAGCCAATATCAGTTGAGCGAGCCCCAGAGCACGGTGAGCATACTGAAATGGTGCTGTTAGAAGCTGGCATTGAGTGGGATGAAATAGCTGCTATGAAAGAATCGGGTGCAATCATATAAAAGCAAATCTAAAAACTAAGCCCGCAACTTTCTGACAGCCTTTCAGTCAGCCTGACAAGCATCTTTGCGTACTAGTTTTCAAACAAGGCTTCAGAAATAGAAGCTGCAACCTCCTGAGGGTTTTCCAAAGGCCCAAAATGGGTAAGACGCTCAAAATACCTAAAAGTAGCATTAGGTAAAACTTCAGCTACTTTTGGCGCGTACAAAGCAGGAGGATCAGTATCGGCACTGCCACATACGGTTACCGCAGCACCGATCTTGCTAAGTTCTTCAAACACAACATGATCTATGTTCTCAAACACTGTAGCTTCAACCTCAGGTATACACTTCATTGTCACCGTGCCATCAGGCAGCTCACGAAACCCGCTATCCACATATATACGGAGAACCTCTGTGTCAAGCATGCTTAGCGGTGCCCGAGTTGAATAACGATCGTAAGCTGCTTGAGGAGATTCAAAAACATGCTGGCGAGCACGAGCTACGTCGGCTAAAAACTTGACACCATCTTTGGGTAATGCCTCTTTAGGAAGGACGATTGGCTCATATAGCCAGACCCGATCAAAGGTACTCCGACACGCTAGTTCTGCTCTGAGGATGGACGCAGCCCCTAAAGAATGCCCAACTGCAAATCGCGGGGGTGGATCTAAAGCACCCACTACAGCTAAAACATCGTCGGCCATATTTTGCCAGTGATAACTCTCTTGAGACCCCGCCTCACTGTCACCGTGGCCCCGAAAATCTAGCGCCCAACACTTAGCAACCTTATTAAGCTGTGCTGCCACTGGTTGCCACATCTGCCCACAAAAGCCGTTGGCATGTGCAAACAGCACTTGTGGGCCCGAACCACCCAAATCGTGTAGGGCTATGCGCGCTTGGTGAGTAGAGCTAATAAATTGAACTTGTGACACAACCGCTAAAACTAAAGGCTGCCAAACACTAAAGCTAAGCTTTAACCGCCATAAGTGCCAGTATCACCATCCAAAGCAATCACATCGCTCACAGGCACGTAACGAGCTCCGTCTGCATCTACTACTAGCTCTTCCATGCGGCCAGCTTCAACCAAATAAGAATCGTTAGCACCGTCCATCTGACGAAGCGAGTTACCTACCGAACCACGCGCCGCAAAACTTAGCTGCCACATAGCTCGAATCATATTAGTACGGTTAATCCCACCGTCCATCGCACTGGCATCTAACAGTGCTTGATGCAAAATCTCGGCAAAACCATATCCCAACGCATGAGATGCCGCTTCTGGATCGATACCTTGATTTTGTAGTGAGGCACGCACAAACTGCACCCATTCGTCATCAGCTAATGAAGCATCGGACACGTCTTTTTGAGTGTTAACCATGCGGATGCCGTTTGCTAAAGGCCCAATGGGATTCCAAAACAGTGCAATGCTCTGACACCCATTAGCCACCAAAACCAGTGGGCTCCATTCTAAAGATGCTGCGGTTGCAACAGCTTGCGGGCAAAATTGTCCAGTTGATGCCACAACCAACACATCAGCACCACTAGCAGCCAAAGTAATAACGTTGCTACCCACGCTGTCGGTTTGAGGATCATGGCTTTGCTCGTCCACTACCTCAATGCCTTGTTCGGCTGCACACTCCACAAACGCATCCCGCCAAGCGTCGCCAGCGTCGTTGCCAAGAGCCAACACAGCAGCTGTAGCACCAGCGCCTAACTCGTCGGAAATATGCTGGCACCATAAACGCGACTCAGTGTCGTAAGACATCAAGCCACCTGTTGTCCACGGGTAGTTGCGCGGATCTCCCCATTCAGGCAGACCAGTCAAATTTAATAGTTGAGGGATGCAATTTTCGTTCAACAAATCGCGCACAGCAAGATTGTTGGGACTTCCTAAAATGCCTACCATCCCAAGCAAATCCTCTGAGTCGATCATCTCCTCCACATTGGTGAGAGTCCGAGCTGGCACATACCCATCGTCACGCGCAGCTATCACCACACTACGCCCGTCAATAAGCCCTACCTCTTCAAAATACAGCCCCATGCCGTCAGCAATAGTACCGAAGCCTGCTAACGCCCCAGACCGAGGCAGGCTAGTTCCTAAACGGATTTCAGTATCAGTAACACCTGTGAGATTATCCCACTCACTAGGACAATCTTCGAGGTTTATTGCGGCACCGCCACCAAGCTGAACACTGTTTGAAGCAACAACCTCTTCGGTAGCAGAAGCCATGGCGGTAGCATCTGGGGAAACATCGTCATCCATATCGGTAGAACTTGAATCCGTTGCGGTAGGTGTAGGATTAGGGGAAACTTCAACCTCTGAAGCAGCAGAAGGCTGATCAGATTCTGCGCTAGAAGCCTCATCATCATCATTACCGCAGCTGCTAGCTACTAACGCCAGCGCTACCACAAGCGCTAATAAAGTTCGCCGAAATTTCAACATAGGTGCTACCCCTCTCCTAATGTCCCAATTTATTTGATGACTTGAATACCTTACGCCCTCACAACGACAATTACACCCCTAAGAGGATACAACTGCCATAAGCCGAATCTTTATTCTACGAAAACCGTGGACAACACCACCCGGCAAAACAAAAATAATACCAATCAACAACGCACCCAAGATCACAGCACCATAAGGGCCTTGAAGAGCAATGTCGGTACCGGGCAGGGTTTGTGTTTGAGCTGACCAGTGAGGCACAAACTGAATAATCAGCCCACCAGCCACCGCACCGCCTAAGGTTCCAGATCCTCCTACAATCATCCCCACAATCAACAAAATTGCCAGATTAAAACCAAACTCATCTGGTCCCACAAAACCCGAATGCATAGCCAACATAGTGCCGGCTATCCCTCCTGTTGCAGCACTAAGGCCAAAACTCAAAGTCTTATAGGCAGATAGGTTGACACCATTAGCCGCAGCTCCTAGCGGATTATCACGGACAGCCATAAGCGCCCTTCCTACCCGGCCTGCCAAAATATTACGTACCAACCAAAAACACGTCAACGCCATGATTACCAGCAAAAAGTACTTGTAAACCGCTTCTGATTGCCGTGAAGTAAGCCCGTCAGGCACCCGTGCGCTTAACCCGGGGATGGCATGTAACCATTCGGCTATTTTCTCTAACGGTATCCATGAAGGTGCTACCAGGTCACTGTCGATTAACAGGCCGTTACTACCACCAGTACGTTCGGAGATCTCTTCTAAGCGAATGATTGAAGGAAAAACCGCTGCTACTGCAAAAGTTAACAAACCCAAATAAAGACCCTGAATGCGCAAAGCCGGTAAACCAAATAAGACTCCAAACAAAAACAACCCAGGAACTACCACAAATAACGTAGCAAAGTACGACCAGTGAAAGTCGTTTACCAAAACAGCAGTAAGGTAAGCCCCAGAGCCCACAAAGAAACTGTGGCCCAAAGAAAGCTGACCACTGTAACCCGTAACAATGTTGAGCCCCAAAACAGCCACCATCAAGCCAATGGCATAGCTAAGGTTGCCCAGGCCTATCGTGTAACGATTTCCCAAAATAGTAGGAGTATAAGTATCAGCGATTAGAAAAGGAATCAGCCCCACCACCACCAAAAACAAAACCCACCTAACAATTTGGTATCTACGACCCTCTCTAGTAAACGTTGCTGCTAGCGTCATCAAACTCGCTCCACCGCGGTAGATCCCAACAAGCCAGTAGGCCGCACCAACAGCACCACCAAAATGACAGCTACAGCAGTGGCTAGAGCTAGATCGCTTAAATCTAAAAACGTTACTAACAAGTTGCGTGCTAGTCCCACCACGAGCCCACCAAGCACTGCTCCGGCCATGGAGTCCAGACCGCCTAAAGCAGCTGCAGCTAAAGAAAAAATAAGCACCCGCAACATAACCGAAGGTTCCAACAAAAGATCGGGCACCACTAATGAGCCACCCAACGTGCCTATAGCCGCTGCTAACGCCCAACCAAACCCTAAAGTAGGCCCAACCCGAATACCTACAAGCTGCGCCGACTCTAAGTTAGATGAAACCGCTCTAAACGCCAGCCCAACTTTGGTACGCGCTAACAACAAATACAGCAAACATACCACCACTGTTACTGTTCCAAGATTGCCGATAGTACGCCAAGTGAGCTGGGCAATACCCCACTGAATAGGGGCGCCGTCGGGAAACATACTGGGCAAACTACGAGTTCGAAATTGCCACACAATGCCAACCGCAGAGTCAATAATCAACAACAAACCCAAAGTAACAATCACAAGGGGCAGCACATGATTAGGGGGAAAGGGGCGAATAAAGATGCGTTCAATAAATGCAGCTACTAGCGCGCTAGCCGCCATAGCAAATACCACTGCTAACGCCACCGGTAACCCTTGTTCGACGCTAAAAACATACGCCAAATACACCCCAAGCAGAGCTAACGAACCTTGCGCGAAGTTAATAAACCCGGTAGATCTGTAAATCAGCACCAAAGCTAAAGCCAACGATGCGTAAGTAGCACCATCGCTTAGCCCTCTAAAGAACTGCGCTAGCCAAAGCTCACCGTCAGAAAGCTTGTCCAGCGAAATGTCAAAAGTACCAAAAACTACAGCTAATAGGTGAGAACTCATAGTTCAATAACCCAAATAAGCACGACGCACCGCATCGTTTGTGGCTAAGTTATGTGCGTCTCCGCTAAGAGCCACCTTGCCTGCTTCTAGCACATAGGCCTGCGTTGCTACTTCCAAGGCCAGAGCAGCGTTTTGTTCCACTATCAACATTGTGGTGGCCGCTTCAGCCTTGATAGCTACTAACTGCTCAAACAAACGGCGAGTAATCATAGGAGCTAAACCCAAAGAAGGCTCGTCTAACAACAACAAGCGTGGGCGCAGCATAAGAGCCCGCGCTGTAGCCAACATCTGCTGCTCACCCCCGCTTAAGCTGCCCGCAAGTTGATTACGGCGTTCTCCTAAAACAGGGAAGGTCTCATACCACTTAGCAATATCAGCGCCTACTTGATCGTCGTTGCGTGCAAACGCCCCGGCTAACAAGTTCGCTTCGACAGTCATATCAATAAAAGTGCCCCGCCCTTGGGGGACATGAGCTACCCCACGGCGGACGATGTCAGCAGTTCCAAGACCAACTAGTTCTTCACCAGCTAACTTAATTGACCCTTGTGTGTCCACCATTGCAGTAAGTGCCCGCAGGGTTGTGGTTTTACCTGCACCGTTAGCCCCTAAAATCACCGCAATCTCACCTTGTGTAACCGAAAAATCGATGCCATGTAAAACACCAACATTGCCGTATGCAGCCTTTAAACCACGCACCTGTAGATATGTGTTCTCCGGTTTTTTGGTGTTCACTAAAGACGGTTTCTTGTGATCTTTAGCTGCTTTTGCAATCGGAAACCTCATTGCTAAGCGCCTAAATAAGCTTCTACTACTACAGGGTTGTTTTGCACATCGGCCGGTGTACCTTCGGCTATTTTGGCTCCAAAGTCCAGCACCACCACCTTGTCGGATATGCCCATAACCATTCCCATGTGATGTTCTACCAGCAACAAAGTTAAGCTGTGCCGCTTTGCTAACGCTACTAATACATCGGCTAGTTCACCTACCTCGGTTTGCGTAAGGCCGGTAGCTGGCTCGTCTAACAGCAAAAGCTGTGGTTTCCCAACCACGGCTCTAGCTAGCTCAATGCGTTTAAGCGTTCCGAAAGGCAAACCCGCGGCACGCTGGTGGGCTACATTGGTAAGCGATAACTCTTCAAGAACTTGCCATGCAGACTTAGTTAGTGCAGCTTCTTCACGAGCCGTTCCCCACCGCAACGCTGCTCGCAAAGCACCAATGTTCGAACGATGATGGGCGCCCACCATTACGTTTTGTAAAACCGTCATAGTGGGCCATAAGGCTAAGTTTTGAAAAGTGCGGCTTATACCTAAACCACAAATAGCGTGGGGCGGAAGGCTTAATAAATCTTTACCAGCAAAAACAATCGAACCGCGCTCGGTATCATAAACCCTGCTGACCACATTAAATAACGTTGTTTTACCCGCGCCGTTAGGTCCGATCAACCCACAGATGCTGCCCTCATCCACGGTAAAAGACAGATCCGCTAAAGCGGTTATCCCGCCAAACCGAACCGTTACCCCCGCAACATCCAAACACGCCATGTAATGGTCAACACTACTTGAACCTGCACCGCTTAGCCCGCCAAGCGCTGCAACAAAAATTTTAGCTAACCGCCAATCAAGCTTGCTAGGGACCAAACAACGATTATTAAACCCACAGCGATCATTACCAAACTGCGCCACAATTTGGCCTTAAGACGGCTACTAGTTGCTTGCGGTGAAAGCGACGGCGGTGGTGAGGACGGAGGCTGAGACAGGGGCGGTGAGTTTAGTTGAGGTCGCTGGCGTTTTTGTTGCGGCCCATCAGGGTGCAAGAGAGCAGCTATGTTGCCTACAGCTAAAGCTCCGCCTAACGCTAGCAATAAAAACGTGATTATCTCTGGCCCGCCTAACACAACGCACCGCTCATGTTTGGATCAATCTGATAAAACTGCATCTCTAAAGGGCTACACAGGTTGGTGGACAGACACAGCATAATCATTATCTTCGTAACGATGACGGTTCCAAGTGCTGTAACGCGCAGCTAAAACTAAGTTAGCTTGGGCACAGTGCGCATCATAGCGAGCAAGATTATAACTGTTGCTAACAACATTAGAGCGAAGTTGAAAGCCTGCTATAAGCACACCATCGGATGCTAGATGAGCAGCACAACGTGCCACTACTTGGGCTTGCGTGCCTGGTTGGGTAAACAGCATTACATTGCCGGCCATCACTACAGCATCAAAGGTTTCTGACAGCTGAAAGGTAGCTAAGTTCAGTTGATGCCAAATCAACTCTGGTGCTTTTTGGCGTGCGGTAAGAATCATCTCGCTGTCAATGTCGATACCAACCACCTCAAAACCTCGCCTAGCTAGCTCCACTGCTACCCGACCGGTACCACACCCAGCGTCTAACACTCGACCGGTTCCTCCTAACAAAGAATCCACAAAGTCGGCTTCACCATGAGGATTCTTGCCCTCAGCTAGAAGCTGCTGCCAGCGAGCATCATAATCTCGCCCCGACATTCGTCCATCCCACATAAACCCTGCCTCTTTAAAACCGTACAGTTAATACTAATGGACAGCAAAGATACGTGGGTAGACAACAGCTATGAGATGCATCCTGCGGTTGCGACCTGGTTTGCAAAGCGATTTTCTGAAGGACCCACGCAAGCCCAAGTAAAAGGCTGGCCTGCTATTGCCTCTAGACAAGACACACTAATCGCAGCTCCAACAGGTTCAGGCAAAACTTTAGCTGGGTTCTTAATCGCAATCGACAACCTATACAAACGTCATAGCAACGGTGAAAAGGTTGCCAACACTAGCCAAGTGGTTTATGTATCACCGCTAAAAGCTCTTGCTAACGATATTGCCGAAAACCTTGAGCGACCTTTAGCAGAGATTGCTGATACCGCAAAAACTATGGGTATTGAACCGCCCGAACTAACGGTAGCAACCCGAACCAGCGACACCCCAAACCATGTCCGCGCAGCCATGCTAAAACACCCCCCAAATTTTGTAATCACAACGCCTGAGTCTCTCTACTTGCTCTTAACCGCCGCTAAAAGCCGTGAAAACTTACGATCTATTGAAACCGTAATTGTTGACGAAATCCATGCCACAGCTAAAGACAAAAGAGGCAGCCACCTCGCTTTGAGTCTTGAGCGGCTAGAACATGTGGCACACACCCGTCCTAGCAGAATTGGACTATCTGCCACACAGCGCCCCATCGACACCATAGCCAAACTGCTAGTTGGTGTTGGCAACCCATGCAACATAGTTGATACAGGCCATAAACGAGACCTAGACATTTCTCTAGAGCTTATTGACGATGAACTTGCTGCAGTTACCTCCCACGCCCAAATGGATCAAGTACTAGAGCAAATGGCCAAGCTCATCTGCCAACACCACACCACAATCGTGTTTGTAAACACTCGTCGCTTAGCAGAACGCCTAGCCCACCAACTTGGTGAACGCCTTGGCGAAGATAATGTGGCAGCTCATCATGGTTCTTTATCCACCGAACGGCGCAACACAACCGAACAACGCCTACGTAACGGCAACCTAAAAGCCCTGGTAGCTACCGCCTCATTAGAGTTAGGTATCGACATAGGCCCTGTAGAGCTAGTATGTCAAGTAGGGTCACCACGCAACATTGCTACGTTTTTGCAGCGAGTAGGCCGTTCTAACCACAGCAGACAAGGCACTCCTAAAGGCAGGTTGTTCCCGCTTACTTGTGACGAACTTATTGAGTGTATGGCATTGCTCAAAGCTGTGCGCCACGGTTGCTTAGACAGCATCTGCCCACCTGTTGCACCGCTAGATATTTTAGTGCAACAGATCATCGCCGAAACCGCAGCCGAAGACAGTCACACTGTTGATGGTCTCTATACGATGTTCGCCAAAGCAGCCCCTTACTGCAACCTAACCTCAGAACAATTTCAACAAGCCCTAACACTAGCTAGCAAAGGTGTGATAACAGGTAGAGGTCCTCGCGGAGCATACCTACACTATGACACTATCAATCAAGAAATACGCGGCAAACGCGGCGCCCGCCTTGCTGCGATTACCTCTGGGGGTGCTATTGGCGAAAACGGTGACTACCGAGTCTTGGCAGAACCTACCGAGGAGTTTATTGGCACGGTAAACGAAGATTGGGCTGTGGAGTCCATGGCCGGGGACATCTTCTTGTTGGGTTCGCACTCATGGCAGATCAAACAAGTAACAGCTGGTACCGTGCGGGTAGCCGACGCGGGTGATGCGCCACCAACTGTACCTTTTTGGTTAGGCGAAGCTCCCGGCCGCAGCGCCGAACTATCTGCCGAAGTGTCAACTATGCGCAAAGAGATTGGCTGCTTTGTAGGCGATGTACAACAGCTAGCAAAAGCCCAAAACATGCCCGCCGCCGCTGCTGAACAAGCTAGTAACTACATCGCTGCTGGCCAAACTGCTCTTGGGGTAATACCAAGCCAGCAAGACATCGTGTTTGAACGCTTCTTCGACGAAACAGGTGGCCAACAGCTTGTGGTGCATTGCCCTTACGGGGCACGAATCAACCGTGCATTCGGACTAGCGTTACGCAAACGATTTTGCCGTCAGTTTGACTTTGAACTGCAAGCCGCAGCTACAGACAACGCCATCATCTTGTCGCTAGGCCCCCAGCACAGTTTCCAACTTAGCGACGTGCCAAATTTTCTGCATCCCAGCTCGGTAAAAGAAATACTGCAACAAGCTGTTCTAGATTCACCCATGTTTGCTGCCCGTTGGCGTTGGAACCTCAACCGAGCTCTAGTGGTTTTACGCAGCAAAGGAGGCAAGCGCAATCCAGCGGCCATTCAGCGTATGGAAGCTAACGACATAATGGCAGCAGTGTTCCCACAAGCTGCAGCCTGTCAAGAAAATATAGCTGGACCTATCCAAATCCCCAATCACCTACTAGTACAACAAACACTGCACGACACCCTTCACGAAGCCTTAGATACCGAGGGTTTACAAAAACTCCTTACAGATATCCATGCTCACAAGGTTAGAACCCATTTTTGCGATACTACGGAGCCTTCGCCGTTTAGCCATGAAATAGTCAACGCCCGCCCCTACGCATTTTTAGACGATGCCGAGATAGTAGACCGCCGTACCAACGCCGTTGCTACTCCCCGAACTCTGCGTGGATTGTACGACCAAAATGCCACCTCTAGCGGACAGCTGCTTGATGCACACTGCCTCTCGCGAATTACACCCGCTGCGGTGGCTCAAGTCGTATCTGAAACCGCTCCCAACCCGAAAAACCCAGACGAACTCCACGAACTGCTTACCTCTGTGGTGTGTATGAAGGCTCATGCCGGCTGGCAAGAAATGTACGACAACCTTGCAGCTAAAGGCCGTGTCCGCACTCTAGATAATGGACTTTGGACAACCGCAGAGCTAGCCGACGAAGCATTAAGCTCTAACCAAAACATAGCTAAAATACGAGGACATCTAGACGTTACCGGGCCTGTGTCACCCAAAAAACTGTCCGAACAAACTGCGCTGACCGTTGCAGAAGTAAAACAAGCTTTAGCAGAACTGGAATCTCAAGGTATGGCTATGAGGTGTCCAAAGCTTGCTGACGAACGCCCCACTGCTAGGCAAAACAATAGCGAACTATGGTGTGCGCGGCGTTTGCTGATGAGAATGTCATACCTGAGCCGCCGCAGCAAGCGAGCTGCGATAAAGCCTGCTTCAGCGCAAGATTTCATGCGATTTCTGCTGGAGTGGCAACACCTCACTCCCGAAACCACCCTGAAAGGCCAAGCAGGGTTATGCAAGGTTCTTGAGCAGCTTCAAGGGTTGGATTTACCTGCTGTGGCTTGGGAAACACAGGTTATTGCGCGACGTGTAACAGGTTATGAGCCATTTTGGTTAGACGAGTTAAGCTATCGCGGCGAGGTTGCTTGGCTACGCCTTACGCCTCCGCCGACAACAACTCAGCTGAACACCCTCGCGCCAAGAAAAGCCACACCAATCACATTGGTTTTTCGCGAAGACCTAGCTTGGCTGCTAGCAGCCGCAAGACCTATCTCAGCAGAGTTACCAACCGTTGGCGCTGTTAGCGAAATTGCTGAAATATTGGATGAGCGCGGGGCTAGCTTTATGGGCGAACTTGCTGCTACAACCAACCGTCTGCCCGATGACATAACCCGTGCTCTGTGGAATGGAGTGGCTCTGGGGTTGTTCACCGCAGATGGTTTTGCAGCAGTGAGAGCTTTGCTCAACCGCAACACACACTCCAAAGCACGCCGCCACAAAACCCGCTCATATAGAAGGTTAGTTCCCAAAACTAACCTTAACCGGCTTCAAAATCATGTTGCACCAGGCCGCTGGTCTCTAGTGGAAACTCCACCTGCAATCCCTGCCGATCAGCTTAGCGAGGCTGTAGCTCAGCAAATGTTGAACTGCTGGGGTGTGGTGTTCCGCAGCCTTGCATTACACCCAGCAAACCCTACTACCACCCCATGGCGTGACATCCTTAGAGCACTGCGACGTTTTGAAGATAGAGGCATCGTGCGCGCCGGACGTTTTGTAGCGGGCCAAAGCGGCGAGCAGTTCGCCCTACCCGCAGCCGCTGATCAGCTCAATGCAACTCGCCAACGCGCTCGCAGCGGCCAAAAAATCACAATCACTGCTTGCGACCCTGTTAACCTAACAGGAGTCCTCTTTGAAGGGCCACGCATCCCTGCCACACTAAACAACACGCTCACCCTCATAGATGGCATCCCAACCACAACCTAAAACTAAGATGGCTTCCACCACTAGAGTTCACCAAATAATGTTTGGGTAATCTGTGATTGACGCTTTTGCCAGTAGCTAGCTACCTCGTTCAACAGATCAGGTCTTGCTAGGCTGTTGGCGAGCCAAGGATCATCGCCAACATCGCCAAATGAGCCTAAAGCCCGAATGATGTGAAACACACTTTGGTGCTCTTGTGTGACTTGGTACCGCTGACAATACCACTGCAGCATCACAGTGGCCGGTGTGTTGGCAACGGTTTCAATACACATCAGGTCATAATAATCACGTAACTCTCCCCGATCGCCGATTACCTTCAGCTTCGATGCCGCCACATCAGCCAATGAGCCCACCTTCATTTGTCCTACCATTAAGGGTTCTTTTAAACGCTTCTGTCCCTCCGCCCACAAAAACTGCAGCTTCACACCGTCAAAAGTGCAATTTAGAGTGCCCTCTACCACATACTCAGCTTCCACTTTGCCATGACCCTGCAAGTTTGCAAGCAAACTATGAGGATTAAAGGACTCATAGACGAAAATATCTAAATCCTCAGATTGACGATGCTTAATGTGTACAGCAAGAGCTGTCCCACCCATTAGTTCCCCAGACGAAGGTGCTAAAGCCCCAACCGTGTCCCACACTTTGAGCATGGCCGCTGTCTGAACGCCTTCAAAGACGGGCATTTAGAGCGTTGGTAATTAAATCTCGTGTTACGGGCTTAGTGGAACGTAACGTCAAACAGTATGCAAGGGCTTCGGTGGACAAGTACACTGAAGCCCACAACGCCGCGTCTGGCCAAGGACCGTTCAACATGCGATTTGCTACATAGTTGCTATCGTCAGGCAGGCGAAGAAGGCTTGGGTCGGGGTGATTCCAAAACGACTTCCAAAACCTCTCAGGTACTCGCTGCATACCACTCACTATTCTACCGTCCCGCTATCAACCACAACCTAAAACCTCACTCTACAATACTAAACAACACACTCACCCTTATAGATGGCATCCTAACAGAATCCTAAAGCCCAAGGTATGTGTAATTGGCACATGCAAAGGGGCTGAAGCCACCGCTAATCAGTTGTTTTTGTTGAAAAGCTAAACGCGTTCGCTTATACGCAAACGCTAGTGTATCATAAAAAGGTAAACTCTAGCGGTAGATTGCAGATATGCAAGACCAACTCTAAAGCACATTCCAGTGTGATTACCAATAGATTTCAACAATTATAAGTGCAAATGAATGGAATAAAGATATGAATCTACATTCATCCCCAAAGATTCTAATTGGAATTGTAGGGTGCTTGGTCTTTAATGCAATCATTTCACCTACAGTACATGCTGCTGAAAATGAAGAAAGCCCTCAACACGCTCAGCTTAGCACTACTGCGTCACAATCGGGAAGAAGCAATATAACTTCGCAATCGGAGATTGCCGAGCATTTAGTCACTGATGATAATACTTCTGCCGAAAAAACTAAATTCTTAAACCAAATGGCTTTAATGAATCGCTTATACAATATAGATGATATCGCTGAATACAGAGTACCTGGCTTAAGTGGAGATACTATTATTATTTCACCAGCAGGTTACACACCAGTGTTTGTAGGGACAGAAGTCAACCCTCCAGGAACAAATGGTAAACAAAGATATCATGGTATAGGAACCAAATTTAATAAAAAAATAAATAGTATCAACTCTGTTTTTGCTACTGGATTAGGGTTTTCAGCAGGCTATACTATTAGCAATAACCTAAACATTGTCAGTAGCGATTGTAACACTATATATTTCACCCCTGAATACTCTAGTAACTTTAACCATCGATTAAGCACTTGTTATGAAAAATGGCAGCAAACTAATTCTAACAACTACATATATAATCGTTGGGCATGGTTTAAGCGTGCAACACCCGTGGCTTCACAAAGATATTCAGCAGTATTAGACTTTACTATCCGATCTAAGCCTTGGAAAGGCTACGAAAACAGAATCGCAAGAATGACTGGTCACACACCTGCTGTATCACAAAACAGCTGTTCTACAACTGCAACTGTATCACTTGGTTATGGAGCTGCAACCCTTAACATTCCAATACATAGATGCTCATATACTGAAGCTCTTGAAGAATTCAATGAGCATAGTGGAGGAATTGACTGGAATGGTCAAACAACAAAACAATTATACTTAGACTTCGGCATGAAAATAGAGTCAAATGGCAGCTCTCCGATCTTTGCTGACTATGCTTGGGTGGAAATATGCGACAGTCTTACTTCTTGGACATGTCCCTTCAATCCAAGTCAATATTTAATTCATAAAGATGCAGGTTGGAAACGCTGAAAATTAAAATCGCCATATTTAATTTTCATAAAAAATAATGCGGTTTATAGTAAAGTTAAGATTAATTTTGGTAGTTGTATGTACGGTTATCATCGCTGTGTCTTGCACAATAACAGATAGCGAGCATGCTTCTCAATTGGTACCAATTTCCCCAGAACCTCAAGCTTCATCACTATGTGAAACTATAATTGTATTTGAGCAGTGCTCGGCAATCAATTTCACTTCAGGAAATGCTCGTTATGCATTACTTCGCACAGGGCAACCAACAAAATCAACAGTTTTTATTGACTTTGGTGGCCCTGGAATCTCAACACTATCTGGTAATTACAAACTAGCTCAAGTTCATAGTTTGCTTCAGTCGTATGGTATAAATGCAAATTTATTAGTGATTGAAGAACCCTGGGTAACAAAAAAATTAAATCCTGAATGTGAGATGGCTCTGTCGTTTTTTGCAGCTAACCTCCAAGCTAAACATAGTTTCTCGCTAGCTAACACTCTATCCCTATGCGGTCTTGATGATTCAGAATATACCTGGCGGTATGGAATAACACCTAATGGGCTAACTTCTGCTATAAATGCGATTATAGAAACAGAGGACATTGAAATTAAATACATTATCGCTATTTCATTTGGTTCAATGCGTGCTTTATATCTAAACGATAGTCTAGGCTCTGTTCCTACATATTTAATAAACCCTTACCCGATAGGTATCCCGCTTCAAAATGTATTAGAATATCGTGCAGCTCTTTTGGAATCATGGATTGAAAATGCAGGCTACTCTAAATCAGATTTCGCAGATATTCAAATGGCATCAGCGGCTATTGCAGCTAGCTATGGTGGTAAGGAAAGCTTTTTAGAGTTTATCCAGCAGGCAAAGCAAGGCACCCTAAGTGAGAACCGGCTTGACAGCTTATTTCGCTCTACTTGGTTTTTATATGGAGATGCAATGATTTCACCAGCATACCTTGCATATCTTGAGGAAGCTTGTAAGTTTGGCGCTATTCCTGACATAGTACCCATGATCGAATCTCCTATTCGAAATGTAATGAGCCGTTTTCATGCCCCATGTCCTGACAATAACCTCCCTCAAATATCTAACGTGGATAGCCTGACAGTAGACTGTGTCATAGCAAATCAAAAAGATCCAATTGTCCCAATTTATTTGATAGAACAATCCTTCAAGCAAACGATTACCACTAATATTGATCCTTCAGTTCCGCACGCATGGATTGATAGCCTGGCATACTGCTTTAATAGTGATGCACTGCAATAATCGACTAGACCGTAGTTAGGCAAGCTCTAGTGGTGGTTGTGGCATAGTTGGTTGTATATGGTTTGGGCTATGTTCGGGTTATGAAGTTTTCTGGGCATGTTGTTGATTTGAGTCTTCGATTGTTGCTATTAGGGGTTTGGCGATGTTGAGGTTGGTGTGTTTGGGTAGCGGGCGGCGTAAGATAGGTGTTGGTTTGTTCGTTGGTTGGTCGTTGCCATGGTGAGCGGGGTTCACAGAAGTAGACTTTGATGTTCAAAGCTTGTTCTATGTTAGCCCACCGGGACATTTCTCGGCCTTGACCCAGGTAAGGGTTTTCACCATATGTGCAGGTTGCTGGGCTAGTGCTTGGGTGACGGCGTTAGCAGTGTTACCAGCGTCGTAACCATCAAATAAAGCTGCTAACAGGGTGTGACAGCTCGACCTTTCAACTAGGGTAACCATCGCGGTTTGGTTGTTTTTGCCGACAATCAAATCGCCTTGCTAATGATCAGGTTCTTGCCTGCTAGGCAAGCTCAACATCTACAGCCAGCTTACACAACCTCGGCCGCAACGCTTTGGCATCAGCCGATCTTTGAGCGGTTTCAGCACAATACACACCCTGAGCGCAACATTTTTCTCCCTCCAAACCGTCGCCCTACTCCTACCCAAACACAAAGCAATCTCCGCGTTACTTAACCCCTGCCGCAACAACATCTCAAAACGTGCGCGTTTGCACAAATCCAAAGACTGTGCCATAATAAAACCCTCCATCAGTAGGTTGCTGCAACATCTAGTCAACCCTAACAGTCGACCTGTTGCAACCACCGATGAAGTTCACCAAATCACCGACACTACAGCTAGAATAGTCATATGAGAATTTCAACTAAACAAACTAAAAATCCTTTTTTCGCTTTGATTGCACTACTAGTTATTACAGTAATAATCTCCATAAACATTGCCACTGCTGATGACGCGTAGAGTTCAGGCGAGCTAAGTGGCACATTAGGATCTCTAACTTCGGAATATATCTCAAACGGTGAAGAGAATACTTTGACAGGAGGTGATAAGACAGCGTCAGCAAACGATACCCCAACATTCATTGAAGACAACAAAATCGAGTTCTTGACGGAATTTAAGGAATTTCTGAACTCAAATGTAGATTATAAACGGACCAATGGCATTCCAACTAGTTCAGAAGAAATGATTGTTGTAGGCTCTTACAAAAATAATTATGTAAAGCTTGGTCTACCAGAAGAGGCAAGAATAAATCAGGCTGATAAAAGGCTGGACACCGCTCAGGTATTGTTTGAGAGTAGTGAAGACCTAAAGGTAGAAGTAGCTTCAGTTCTAGGAAGCGGAACTCGAATAATAACTATTATCACTGATGCTGGCGCACCAACGACATATACCTATGACTTGAACTTACCTGAGGGAATACACGTGCGTGCAAAAGAAGGTAACGGAAATGCTCTCTTGATATCTAATCACGAAACCGAAAACGAAGTGGCTGTGGGTTACATCGCCAAATTCCTTGCAAAGGACACGACTATTGCTATGACCTAGCCCGTGAAAGATATACCTACGTCACGAAAAGAGCTTGCGATAATATTTTTGAAGACGATTTAAATAAATCTTGCAATACATACAAATGGGCCAGCCCTCGAAGATATTTATGTCGCGCTGATATGCCTATTATTATGCTAGCTGTCAGAAATTTTGGTTCCTTATAGGCTTAAACATATGTGGCGATTCAAGGTCATTGGAATCGTTGGCTCTGTAGCATCACACCCTATTGTGCTACTCAACATTAGAGGCCATCTAGGATGGAGTGAGATACGCGAAATTATTCTTTTGCCAATACTGGGTTGGCCTCTAATATTTCTCTACTATATCTTTGCATTGAAATCTCGGATTTCCATACTACTTGGAAGTTGCCTAATAATGGTCGCATACCCAGTAGCTACATCGCTAGTTGCCAGAGACATTGCCAGAGGTACTAGCAGTACAGCTGCAATAGGCTATTTTTCTATTCCTTGGGGAGTAATTTTTCCCGCATTGATCCTTATTCACATTCTGGACTCTCTAGGAAAATGGCTAGTCTCTTATATGAAGGATCGAAGGTTAAGTATCTAAAACCAGCCATAGAAGCTCATGACCACTACAGCTAGGGGGAGGGGGGATAGCTTTACTTCAACCAATTTAGGTTTGACGGTTTTTATTCAAATGATTCGATGAAATCAATGGCGTTGTTTAGAAAGTTTGTGCCGTTACGAAATCGCCCTAATCCAGTATTACAACTGTCACAGATATAATCTCGTGCATACCCCGATAGGTGATCGTGGTCAAGTACAACTTTCACTGTTACGCCGACAATATGTTCTTTACAGCAAATCGGACATTTCCAAAATGCACCCGTCAAAGGCTCTTCAGGTTTAGCCCCATCACTGCGTATAGCTTGATTAACTACTCCATCAATTCCAGTTCTGCAATTCTTACAAGTTGGACGATAAATGCTAGAGCCATCCTTACGAGTCTGATTAGACGCAAAAGCATCAATCGGCTTCACAGTTAGACGTCTGCGATGATCTTAACCCAATCGGGGGGCTGATTCATACTGCCTCACAAGCTTGCATTTGAAGCTGCACAGAATCAATGCGGCTACGAGCAATTTCTAAGTATTCACTAGACACATCAATGCCAATCCAATAACGACCGTTAGCTTCTGCCATTTTGCAAGTAGTTCCACTGCCGCACATGGGGTCTAACACGAGGTCGCCTGGACTGCTCCACGACAAAATATGATCTTCGGCTAATTTTTCAGGAAACACAGCCGGATGCTTAAAAGCAACCTTATCGCTGGTAGTACCACCTAAGCCCACCGCATACTGCCAAATATTTGTTCGCGTCTTTTGTTTTTTTAGCTCAACTGGACGTTTGCGATTTACAGCATCTGGACCTTTCCCGTACACGGCTGTCTCCCAGCCGTTTCTCTTAGTTGGTTCGGTAAGCGAATTAAAGGTTTTAGGCTTGCCTTTAGAGAATACAATCATTAACTCATAGCAATTTGTGTAAGCATTAGACCGCATAAACGGAGTGTTCTTCTTTTGATAGATCATTACGTCATGTACCGTCCAGCCTGCTGCCCGCCCAATAAACGCGTGCTCAAAACTACTCAAACTCCGGCCACCGTTGATCTTCTCTCCCACAACCCACACGCATACACCCCCATGTTTAGTGGCAGCAAGAATTGTTGCAAGCATAGCCTCGGGATCAAACGCATACCCGTTGTAGTTGCGAAGCGAGTCATAAGGAGGGCTTGTCACCGTTAAATCTACACAATCACCAGGTAACTGATCTGCGATGCTTTGCACCGCATCTCCTACAAGCAAACAATTTGTCTCTACCATGTCAAGGCCCTCCTAGCTGCCAAACATCTTACGGATCTGACTTCAAGGTCATCATCAAACCAATTTGTGGTGTTACCGCAACATAATCCACCAATATGACACTACTCCGAGACACCTCTGCCTAAAGGCAATTACCCAAACCGCCAGCCACCAAAAGTTTCCTATGCCCTAAACAACCACATGGCGGAGGGGGTGGGATTCGAACCCACGGTGACTTGCGCCACACACGCTTTCCAAGCGTGCCGATTCGGCCGCTCTCGCACCCCTCCGTGTCTAAAAAAAATTTACATCAACTAAACAGGCAGACCTGCACCGTTTATCATTATGCTTAGTATTTCTAAACTTTACGCCTAATTTGGAATGTGATGGTCGGGTCCTGTGCAACTCTAACCCGTGAACCGAGTCAGGGCCGGGAGGCAGCAGCTCTCAGCGGACTTTAGGGTGTGCCGCAGACTGCCTGGCCATCACGTTCGAGATTAGGCACATTCGAGATTAGGCAAATTCAAAATCAAACATATTTGGCATCAAAAACATTCAAGACACTCTTCACCACGACATAGTGTCACTCTAGCTGAGTAAAGTTTCATCTAAATGGCTCCTCAAGCACTATACCGACGTTTTCGCCCCGGCAGCTTTGCTGAACTCCGCGGACAAGAAGCAGTTGTACAAACTCTTCGTAATGCCGTCACCCAAAACAAGGTTAGCCACGCCTACCTGTTTAGTGGGCCAAGAGGTACTGGTAAAACCAGCACGGCTAGAATCCTAGCCAAAGCCCTTAACTGCACCAGCCCCAGTGATACAAGCGAGCCTTGTGGCAGCTGTGCATCTTGTGTAAGCATCACCCACAACACCTCTTACGATCTTATTGAACTAGATGCCGCATCCAACAACAAAGTAGACGACGTACGAGATCTCATCTCCAAAGTGGCAGTAGGCTCACCAGGCAAAGTTAAGGTTTACGTGCTTGACGAGGTTCACATGCTCACCTCAGGAGCCGAAAACGCCTTACTCAAAACGCTAGAAGAACCGCCAGATCATGTGATATTCGTGTTATGCACTACCGAGCCCCACAAGGTTGTACCCACCATCCGTAGCCGCACTCAACACTTAGAGTTCAACCTCATTGACGGCGATGTGCTTGCCGATCACGCTCGCTGGGTAATACAACAAGCAGAGTTAGATATAAGCAAAGATGGAATTGAAAGTGCAGTATCACGTGGCGCAGGGTCGGCGCGTGACACTTTATCTGCCCTAGAACAAATCGTGGCCGCAGGAGGTGTCACAAACAGTCTAGATGCCGTAGATACCATCATCGAGGCCTTAGCAACTCAAGATTGCGGGCCAGCTTTTGTAGCTGTCAACCAAGCCCTGCGCTCTGGCCGCGAACCCCGCATAATTGGAGAAACAGTACTAGCACGGCTCAGAGATGCCTTCTTAGCAGCAATGGGGGCAGACTTAAGCCATCTAACGGATGCTCAGCAAGCAGCCGCACAAATAACTGCTAACCAGATTCCACCAGCAGGGCTAACCCGGGCACTTGAGGTGCTAGGAACCGCGCTAGTAGATATGAGACAAGCACCTGATCCACGGATTGATTTAGAAGTGGCTTTAGGGCGGCTCACCAACCGACACCTTGATAGCGACAGCAGCGCCATTTTAGAACGCCTAGAACGCCTAGAACGCAACCAAGGTGCGGTTACCAACCCTTCGCCCCCAACTAACACCGCTGCGGGTAGGCAACCAACATCACCAAACGCCGCTGCACAACAAGCAGCACCCCAGCAAAGCTCACGCCTAGCCCACGGAGCACAAAAAGCGCGTGCTGCTCTGACACAAGCTCAAAATAAAACAGCTTCCACCCAGCAACCAACAGCGCCAACAACACAACCTCCAAAAGAACCAGCCCAACCCCCAGCAACAAAAACAACCCCAGCACCTGCCACCAACATAGAAGCCCAAGCGCCCACAGCAACAGCACCAGAAACAACCCCAGAAACAGACACAACCACAGGCACAGAAACGAAACCCGACACACAACATGCCATCAATCAGGTTATGGAAGTATTTCCTGGTGCCGAATTAGTCACTTTAGATGCCCCAACACAGCAATGGCAGAACTAGATGTTTAGCAGCATCTAGGCTGATGTGAGTGCAAAAGCAGAACTAACACAACATGGTCACCGTATACACCAACGCAGTGCAATCTCTTATTGATGAACTAAGCCGTTTACCTGGAATTGGGCCTAAATCGGCTCAACGAATCGCCTTTCACCTACTTAAGCTGCCAGCACATGACACCACCAAGCTGGCTAAAGCAATCACAGATGCCAAATCTCGGGTACAATTCTGCACCCGCTGCTTCAACATTAGTGAACACAGCGAATGTGAACTGTGTAGCGACCCCCGAAGAGACCCGGCTCTTTTGTGCGTAGTAGAAGAACCCAGAGATATTGTGGCATTAGAAAAAACTAAAGAGTTTCGCGGTAGATATCACGTGTTAGGAGGTGCGCTAAACCCAATGGCCGGAGTTGGCCCCGAACAACTCCGCATCAAAGAATTGCTAACTCGTATTAACAACGAACACGTAACCGAAGTTATCTGTTGCACTAATCCTAACCTTGAAGGCGAAGCAACCGCTATGTACCTAGCAAGATTGATAGAACCGTTAGGAGTAAACGTAACCCGAATCGCTAGCGGCCTACCTGTTGGCGGCGATTTAGAGTATGCCGACGAACTCACTTTAAGCCGAGCGTTACAAGGCCGCCAACGCCTTGTTGCCACATAGCTGCACAAAAACACTAAATCGACACGCACATACCGTTATACAGGACAAACCCCGTCTTAGAGTGTTCAGCGGGGGGCATAGAATACCAATACACTAAAGACGGGGTTTGTTTGTTGCGATTATCTTACATGGTTAACAATTCAAATGCAACTAATAAAATACAAGTAAAATAACCAACAATTGACAAACACGCTGGCTAGCAACTTCTGTAAAAAAATACACTATTACCCGACAGGAACGCTTTAGCTCATTCAAACTCTTACCAACAAAGCATCGCCTTGCCCACCGCCTCCGCAAAGAGCTGCTGTACCAACGCCTCCTCCAGCGCGGCGTAACTGCTGCAACAAAGACAGCACTATGCGATTACCACTTGCACCAACAGGATGGCCTAACGCAATAGCCCCACCATTAAGATTAACCACATCAACATCAATACCTAAATCGTCCATAGAAGCCAAAACTACAGCTGCAAACGCTTCATTAATCTCAAACAAATCTATATCAGACAACTTCATATTCACCCTGGCCAAAGCCTTATGAACTGCTTTCGCCGGCTGATTAAGCAAAGACGGATCGGGCCCGGCTACCTGCCCATAGCCTAAATAAGTTCCCAGTGGCTCTGCCCCCAACTCTTCGGCTTTTTGCATGCTGGTTAAAACCAAAGCACTAGCCCCATCTGAAATCTGCGAGGAGTTTCCTGCGGTAATTTTTCCGCCCTCCACAAAAGCTGGGCGCAGCTTGGCCAGCACTTCAGCTGTTGCGTCGGGGCGTACTCCCTCATCGGCCTCCACAACCAAAGCAGGCCCACGACGTTGAGGCACCTCCACGGGCACTATCTCATCGACAAACCAGCCAGCCGCTGAAGCAGCAACAGCTCGCTGATGCGATAATGCTGCAAACGCATCTTGAGGCTCCCGCGTCATCTTTGCTGCAGCAGCGTACTTCTCAGTGCCCGCGCCCATCGCACACTTATCAAAAGCACACAAAAGTCC
Organism: Candidatus Poriferisocius sp.; assembly: GCA_965221865.1. GTDB lineage: Bacteria > Actinomycetota > Acidimicrobiia > Acidimicrobiales > Bin134 > Poriferisocius. The sequence continues at coordinate 1,462,065 of OZ244918.1, read as the reverse complement.
ATCTGACATCAAAGAATCCAACAATTCCCCATGTCCTAAGCGGTAACCCTCCCTAGCTTTGGAAAGCAGGTAAGGAGCTTGACTCATCGACTCCATCCCGCCTGCTACCACAATCTCAGCATCACCCGAAGCAATCATCTGGTGAGCCAAATAAACAGAGTTCATCCCCGACAAACAAACCTTGCTCACGGTAGTAGCAGGCACCGACATAGGTATGCCAGCGCTAACAGCTGCTTGACGAGCAGTAGCTTGTCCTTCATCGGCTAACAACACTTGCCCCATAAAGACATAGTCAACTTGCGATGGCAGTACCCTGGCCCGCTCAAGTGCCCCTCTAATAGCTACAGCCCCCAATTCTGAGCCCTTCAACGAAGCTAAGCTGCCCGCCATCTTACCGATAGGAGTACGTGCACCAGCCAATATAACCGTGTCACCAATTGCCATCTTTGTATAACCGTCCTTTTGGGTATCTGTTTTTTAGTATCCACATTGACAATACAACGCCAGCACCATTATGGCTATAGCCTAGAAAAGCGATGTCTGAACAATCCATGACAGAACGCCTTGCCAAACTGCAAGAGCGCAAACACCAAGCACTTCATGCTGGATCAGAACGAGCCGTTGCCCGCCAACACCAAAAAGGCAAGATGCTTGCCCGTGAACGGATCGCCTACCTGCTAGACGAAGGTTCTTTCCACGAGTTGGACATGTTGGCACGCCACCGAGCTGTAGACAGCGGGCTTGCAGAGCGCCCATACACCGATGGGGTTATCACCGGCTGGGGCACCATTGATGGTCGCAAGGTGTTCTTATTTTCACAAGACTTCACCGTTTTTGGAGGTGCTTTAGGAGAAGTCTTCGCAGAAAAAATTCACAAAGTAATGGATTTAGCGCTTTCAGTAGGCGCACCTATGATCGGATTAAACGACGGAGCAGGGGCCCGCATCCAAGAAGGAGTTGTATCGCTAGATTCCTATGGAGGAATCTTTCGGCGCAACGTGCAAGCGTCGGGGGTTATACCGCAGATAAGTGTGATCCTCGGACCTTGCGCGGGAGGCGCCGTTTATAGCCCAGCAATGACCGACTTTGTTTTTATGGTGGCCGAAAAATCTCATATGTTCATCACCGGCCCCGATGTGGTAAAAGCCGTCACAGGCGAAGAAGTCACTTTAGAAGACTTAGGCGGGGCCCGTTCGCACTCCACCAAATCAGGGGTAGCTACTTTCGTGGGGCAGTCTGAAACCGAAGTGCTAGACGAAGTCCGCTACTTAATAAGCCACCTGCCTGCAAACAACATGGAAGCGCCGCCACACGTACAGCCCAGCGATGATCGGCAACGACTAACCCCTGAGTTGCGTGACATTATGCCTGAAAGCCCCAACCTGCCTTACGACATGCGCAAAGTTATACAAGCTATAGCTGATGACGGTGAGTTCTTGGAATATCACGCCCATTGGGCGCAAGCCATCGTGTGTGGCTTCGTCCGCTTAGATGGCCATACCGTGGGCGTTGTTGGTAACCAGCCCATGGTGCTCGCAGGGGTGCTAGACATCGAATCCTCTTCTAAAGCTGCGCGGTTTGTACGCACTTGTGATGCTTTCAACATCTCTTTGCTGACACTTGTAGATGTACCTGGCTTTTTGCCGGGAGTTGGACAAGAACACGGTGGCATTATTCGCCACGGGGCTAAGCTCCTTTATGCCTACTGCGAAGCAACAATACCGCGCATTCAAGTAATCACACGCAAAGCTTATGGTGGAGCTTACGTAGTGATGGACTCTAAAGCTGTAGGGTCGGATCTCTCCTTTGCCTGGCCTGGCGCCGAGTTGGCAGTAATGGGGCCTGAAGGTGCTGTAGAGATCGTTTACCGACGGGAATTGCAATCAGCAGCAGATCCGGTGACACGCCGCGCTGAGCTAGTAGCAGAATACAGCGAACGCTATGCCAACCCTTACATTGCCGCAGAACGAGGCTACATTGATGATGTGATTGACCCTGCTGACACTAGGCGGCTTGTGATTGATGGTTTTGAAATGCTCCGCACAAAGCGAGAGGAGCAAGCGCCACGCAAACATGGGATCATTCCGCTTTAACAAGATGGCTGCTATGACCCAGTTACAGATAACACCACAACCAACTCCCGCTGAAATAGCAGCTATTTTGGCTGCTCATGAAGCATTATGGCCAAAAGCTGCTCAGCCTCAAGCGCTATCAGAACCAAATAATAGGTGGCGTTTTAGTGGACGTTGGTGGGTACACTCAGCTAGGCCAGGGCGCTGGGGGCTGTCGTAAAGCTACTTTAAGGCGAGCCAAGTAATCGCTGCGCGCTACTTCTATAGCTCCAAGGCTTTGTAAATGTTCTGTAGCCCATTGCACATCTAAGAGTCGCCGAAAACCACCGTGAGCTAAGCGTCCTACCAGCGACACTAAAGCTACCTTTGAAGCATCTCGATCTGTGTGAAACATAGACTCTCCAGCGAACAAACCACCTACCGATACACCGTACAGGCCGCCTACTAGCTCCCCCCGTTCCGACCAAGCCTCCACGCTGTGCGCCCAACCCAAACGATGCAGACGCACATAAGCATCTCTAACTTCAGGTGAAATCCAGCCGTGCGGACGCTTGATGCTGCGACAAGCCTCCACCACCTCAGCAAACGCAACATCGGCAGTAACACGGTAGCGGCGCAAAGAACGACGCAAAGAACGGGATATCCTCAAAGAATCCATCGGAATGATCCCTCTAGGGTCAGGTGACCACCACGCTAGCTTGTCGGTTCGACCCAAAGGCATAGGAAAAAGACCCGCTTGATAGGCCGCTAACAAAGTGCCGGGCTCTAAATCAGCCCCAATAGCCACAAGACCGTGCTCATCTGCTGTTGCTGCTGGCGGGAACTCCCAACGGCTAGGTTCGGGAACAAACCTCACCCTAATAGTCTGTCTCAATTAAAAAGATTTTCCTGCACAAACTAAATTGGCACCACTATTTTCAACTACTTTCAACACGACCACAAACTCCATCACTGTGATTAATGTAAACCGTGAAGATCTTACTGGATACACGGTTTACTTTAAACTAGGTGAAGGCAAGTTGCGCCAGCGCGGTTTCTTACTGTTCTTTGCCTCCATGTTACTCACCGGGGACTGGGTGAGCCACGACGTGATAACCGACTAGATGGCCGCCATCACCTGGTTGAATCCCATGACCTACGCGCTGAAGAGAATACGCTTGAACTTGTGGTAGCCAGCTCACGTTTTCTTGCTGAGGAAGTCGATCCGACGCGCCCTGGGCCAAGTCAGATAAGAGGGCCAGAGTGCTTGGGGCGAAGTGCGCTGGTCGGGGTTGGGCAGCCTGCACCTGAGGCGTGGGAAGGCTGTCGGCGGCTTTTGGTGCCGATCGGGCGGTTCGACCCCGTGCTGGGACGGGAACTCAGGCGGGCCTGGGTGGAGCGCACGCCGGTAGTGGTCGAACTCGACGGTGAGCTGCCGCCGGCCAAGCCGGTGATGCATGCCCCGTGGTGGGAACTCGGGCCGGGCCTGACCATGCCCGAGGAGGTGCTGCGCCATCTACTGACGTCCAACACCGTAGACTGCCGCAACCCCGAGCAGCCCCGGTTTGAGCCAGCAGAGCGGGCGCTCGCCTTAGGGGCCCGGCCGGCGGCTTCAGGCGAGCCGGGAGATGTGGTGATCGAAGCCGGGCCGGTGTGGTGCGACGGCGGCCCCTTTACGATGATCGCGCCGGAAGAACTCGGCGCAGCGTGTGTCGGAGTCGTTCCCGCAGCGAACCTGGCCGTTGGCAGCCTGACCGCGCTGCGCCCCGCTTCCCCGCAGGCCGATCTGGCCAGCGACCAGCGGGCGGCGGTAGGCCATCGGGGTGGCGCGGCCTGCATCGTGGCCCCGGCCGGGTCGGGCAAAACCAGGGTGCTCACCGAGCGGGCCCGCTACCTGGTGCGCGACTTGGGCGTCGACCCCCGGGCCGTGTGCCTGGTGGCGTTCAACGTGCGGGCCCGGGCCGAAATGCAGCAGCGCACCGCCGATCTGACCGGCTTAGAAGTGCGGACGCTGAACAGCTTGGCGCTGGCCATCTGCAATGGTGCCGGGCCGTTTGCCCAGCCACGCGACCACGGTCGGGTGAATGTGGTAGACGAACGGGATGTGCGGGATCTGCTCAGCGGCATAGTACCCCGCAAGCGGCGGGCCATGACCGACCAGCTCGCTCCCTGGATCGAGGCCCTGGGCGCGTCCCGGCTAGGACTACGGGATCCCGCCGAAGTCGAGCGCGACTACCACCCCGACGTGGCTGACTTCGCGGTGATCGCGCCCCAGTATGCCGAGCGGCTGCACGAGCACGGCCTGGTGGACTTCGACCACCAGATCATCCGGGCCATCGACATCTTGTTACACGATCCCGTGGCCCGAGCCGCAGCCCGCCGCGCCTGCAGCATCTTGCTGGTGGACGAGTTCCAAGACCTCACTCCGGCCCACCTGCTGCTGGTGCGGCTGCTGGCCGGGCCACGGGCTGATGTTTTCGGAGTAGGCGACGACGACCAGACCATCTACGGCTATTCGGGCGCCTCTCCCGAATGGCTGATCAAATATGAGAAGTATTTTCCTGGTGCCCAGCGCCACAAGCTGCACGTCAACTACCGCTGCCCACCTGAGGTGGTGGATGCGGCCTCGAATCTGTTGTCCTACAACCGCCGTCGCATCGACAAGCAGATCACCGCCGCGCCCGACCGGCCTCGTCTCGCAGCCAGCAGCAGGAGCACGGCGATCAGCGTGAAGACGGCTTCTGATCCTGTGCTGGAGCTGCGCCGTATTATCGAGTCGCGGCTTGAAAGCGGGACCCGGCCCTCTGAGGTTGCGATATTGACCAGGGTGAACAGCACCCTGCTAGTGCCTCAGATCGTACTAGGCGATATGGCAGTGCCATCGAGTCAGCCGGTGGGCCGCGGGTTCTTGGAGCGCACCGGAGTGGCCGCCGCACTGGCTTGGCTCGACATCGCCACGGCTCCCGAGCGCCGCCTGCCGCCCTCAGCGCTCTCGGACGCCGCCCGTCGCCCGCCCCGGGGCATCTCTCCCCGGGTGATCGAATGGATCACCGAGCAGCAGAGCGTCTCGCAGATTAAGGCTCTAGCCGGCAGGATAAAGAACGAGCGGTCTTCCAAGAAGGTGAGCAAGTTCGCCGACAACGTAGAGACGCTGCGGTCAAGGTTCAAGCAAGCTAACGGCGAGGCAACCACCCAGTCGCTGCTAGAGACGGTGCGAGACAAGATGGGCCTCGGCAGCAGTCTGGACACCCGGTTGGACGCATCCCGCCGTTCCGTCAACCGCTCAGCCCATGGCGACGATCTGCGGGCACTCATCTCGGTGGCTCACATGCATCCTGACCCGGCCGATTTCCGGCAATGGCTAGCCGAACGCCTGTCGAATGGATTCGAGGGCGAGGGCAGCACCTCCGGCGTCCAGCTGGCCACCGTCCACCGGGTGAAGGGCCGGGAATGGCCCCATGTAATCGTCTATGAGGCGTCAAAAGGCTTGGTCCCCCACCGCTTGGCCGGCGACCTCGAGGAGGAGAGACGGGTATTCCATGTGGCCATCACCCGGTGCTCGCAGACGGTGACCCTCATCTGCGGCGACCCGCCCACCGATTTCAAAGACGAGCTAGCCGCCCTATATCAGCCTCCTACCGAACCAGAAGTACCCAAACCACGCTCTACAAATGGCAAATGGTGGCATATATATCGGTCTTCTACCGAACCAGACGGGCCTAAACCGGAACCAAGAACCGAGTCCGGCTTACTCGCCCTGCCCGCGGCAGTCAGCGCCAGCCCGCCGGTGAAACCGGCTGCTACGGCCAAGCCCGCGAAACGCCCTACCCCCCAACCTCCAACCGACCCAATAGGGGCAGCCGCTTTCGAGGCTCTAAGAGCCTGGCGACTAGAGCGCAGCCGGGCCGACGGGGTGCCAGCCTATGTCGTGTTCAGCAATGCCACCCTCGTCGAACTCGCAGCCCACCGCCCCACCACCGACGCCGGGCTGCGGGCCGTCAACGGCATAGGCCCGGCCAAGCTGGCCGCCTACGGTCAGGAGGTACAGAAAGTGCTCAAACGGGTTGTCAAGCATTGAGCGCCTGGCGGGCCGCCTTAGCAGTAAGCATCTCACTTGCTTCTGACATCTTCTCAGTATTGCAGAGCGTCGGAATAGGCAAATTAAAGGTGTCGAAATCGACAAATATAAGGCGTCGGAATCATAAACTTGTTTCTCGTGGACAAGACTGGCCCAGATAGTTATATTCCCCGCATCGTAGATCAGCGGCTCAACGAGCTGCTCTCGGGACTGCCCGCCATCTCGCTCGAGGGACCGCGCGCCGTCGGCAAAACCGAGACGGCGCTGCGCCGTGCCCACACGGTGTACCGCCTCGACGACAACCAGCAGCTTGAGCTTGTACTCGCCGACCCATTACGACTGCTAGAGGGCGACCCGCCGGTACTAATCGACGAATGGCAGCGGTACCCGGCGTCGTGGGACCTAGTCCGCCGCCATGTAGATGACCGGGCGAAGAAGTCGAACTTCCTTCTTACCGGATCAGCAACGGCGTCCGAGCGGCCAACCCACTCAGGCGCAGGACGCATCATCACACTGCGGATGTATCCGCTTTCGCTGTCTGAGCGCGCTCTGACAACGCCGACTGTCAGCCTCAGCGACATGTTGTCGGGCAAACGGCCGCGGCTAGTCGGCTAGTGCCACGTGACACTAGCCGACTACGGGGCAAAGATCGCACGCTCAGGCTTCCCTGGGATTCGGCCATTAGACCCGATGCTGCGGGCCGACCTGCTCGACGGCTATCTCGACCGGGTATCAGACTACGACCTCGACGCCTCCGGACACACCGTTCGCGATCGGGGAGCGCTGCGGCGCTGGCTTACGGCATACGCCGCTGCCACTGCCACCGCCACATCATTCGCTGCTGTTCGCAACGCTGCCGCTGAAGGGTCGGCCGAGCCGCCTTCGCTGCCCACTGCGGCTGTCTACCGGCGGGCGCTGGAACAGCTGTGGCTGATCGAAGAACTGCCAGCTTGGCTCCCGACCCGCAACCGGCTCCGACGCCTCGCCTCAGCGCCGAAACACCATCTGGCAGATCCCGCTTTGGCGCTGCGCTGTCTCGGCATTAATGAGTCAGGGCTGCTCGAAGGCCAGATGCCAAACCATACGCTACCCCGTGACGGAACTCTGCTCGGGGCAATGTTCGAGTCGCCAGTGGCCTTGTCGGTTCGAGTGTATGCCCAAGCCAACAGAACCCGTGTCTCTCATCTGCGCACCCACAGCGGCGATCATGAGATCGACCTGATCGTAGAACGAGGCGACGGACGTATCGTGGCGCTAGAAGTCAAGCTATCAGCGACGGTCAACGACCATGACACCCGGCACCTGAGGTGGCTCGCCGATCGGATCGGGGACGAATTGCTCGACGCTGCCATCATCACAACCGGTAAACATGCCTACCGCCGTCGCGACGGTATCGGCGTCATCCCCGCAGCCCTGCTGACCGCATAGGCTCATGCCCCCAGCACACGCTTGACAACGCACACACACCGGTGCCCTCCCATCTCTTCTGAATTCGTACGGCGGTTTCCGAGGGTTTTTAAATTACATGTAGCGCGGTTACTGAACGCCAGACTGGCTTAAACTAGTCGAAGGCGAGCTGTGTCAGCGAGGAAGGGATTGTCGGGGTTATCGGAGGTGAAGCCACAGATGGCGGAGGCTTCGCTGTCGGTAAGTCCGCGGGCAGTGAGGGCTTGGCCTATTTCGGTTGCGGGGCGAGGCTGCTCTGGCGCTAATTCGTTACTGACCGGTTCGTGGGTGCGCCAACCTAGCTTGCTGAATCTCTTGTAGAGGCTGGTGCGTTGTGAAGCGCTGATGGTCTTGAGGCGGTACGCACGTTCGATGAGAGCCTGCATCGACACCCCCCAATGCCGTTTAAGATCGTGCAACCTGCCGGTAGTCAGGTTGCGGAGTTGAGGGCGGATGGTGTCGGCGGGCATTAGGAATTCCGCGGCGAAGGCTGTGGCATCAGCTTCTACATCGTCGGGCACTCCTTGGCTGTGCAAGCAGAGATGCCCCAACTCGTGGGCTAAGGTCAGCCGCTGGCAGTCGGTTGGCGGAATCGAGTTAAGCATGATGACAGGTTGGCTGTCGCTCCACTGTGAGAGGCCGTCAATGCGAGCAGTACCGAAGTCGGTAATGATGATAAGGCAGCCTGCCGCCTCCATTATGGAAAAATTAGTTTTTGGGTTGGTGTATTTGTGTTCTGTTGGTGGAATTAAGCAAACCCAGTTTCAACCTAAGTCCCAACTTCGTTTAGAAGACCTACATATCGAAATTTATATATTTAGACAAACCAAAAACGTAAACCCCTACCAGCAGACGTAAGCCAAATTATTGCTCGTGCCAGCGTCGAAACATCATCACCCATCCTTCCCATACTGGTATTTCAGTCATTGCATATCCACCCTCTAATCTCTCCAGTCTCATGGTCATGGTCAAGGTTGACGCTTTGCGTGTTTCTAATCGTAAAAATTCGTGTACATAGAGGACATTGAAATGTGTCTCCAATTACAGGTCTAGGGTTAGTCGCCTCAAATATCCGTTTTGCTTTTGCAGTAGGCTGCCTGCCACGCCGCTTCTTATAGCAGAGTTTACAATAACTCCTACGATTTATAGAACCAAGTGGACTTCGCTGGTTCGCCTCAAATTCAAAGATGCTAAGTTCATCATAGCAGCCCTTGCACTCTTTAGTGGCACGGAGACACTCTGCGCAATAATCCTTGCCTGGCTCAATGTCCCGCTTCCTACACTCATCGCAGAGCATCAGAAATGCGTTTCTCAGCAATCTCGCAATATCGACTAGATAACTCGCTTCCGATCCAATTACGACCCGCCAACGCAGCCATCTTTGCTGTTGTCCCTGACCCCATAAAGGGATCATAGACAACATCGCCAGGATTAGACCATGACACTATATGGTCATGCGCAAGTTTCTCGGGAAAAATAGCGGGGTGCTCATACGCGATTACATCAGTCGTCGAATGATTACGTCCAATCAAATACTGCCACACATTTAACCTGCGCCCCATCTTCTTATAACCCTTGCGAGATACTGGTATTGTAGTGCCATCTGGCATCCGCTTTTGACTATTATCGCCATTGCGTTCCTCCTTGTTTTCCCGATCACAAATCAAATTGATAGTTTTAGGCTGTCCTTTTGATAAAACGAACATATACTCAAATGCTTGCCAATATGTCTTATTATTGCCAACAGCCCCACGCGGGGTTTTTACATAGATCATTGTATCGAACAAATTGAAACCAACTTTGTCACGAAAATAAAGAGCGTGGCGAAAACTAGTGCCGCTTTCATTGCCATGCGTAGTTTGGTCACCTATCACCCAAACAACAACTCCACCTGTCCGCACAACACGATATAGTTCCTTTGCAATCATCTCAAATTGGTTAAACCCATTGCCCGAATACTCACGCATCTCATCATAAGGTGGGCTAGTAACGACTAGGTCAACACACTCCGCCTCCATGTTCTTCATTGTTACAAGGCAATCTTCGTTGTGTATTTTACTAAGAATTCGCCTACTCCAAAGACTATAACTGTTCTGCAATATTGCTTCCGAAACGTCCTCTGATAACCCATACCTTGGAAACAGATGAATATCAGACATAACTTTCTCCAATATTAGGTAATCACAAACCCATGAAATAAACGGGCTGTCCTAAGTATTTTTATGGCCATTTGGCTCACTGCCCTATTGTTGCATACAGGTGTGACACATTAGCTGTTATGCGCAGGTTAGTAATGCTACCCTTAGCCGGTTTCTTCGATAGTTACCGAGTTGACGATTACCTGCGGGTCAGGGCCTCCGCCCAACGGGTTGTTTGGCTGATCCACATGGCTAGCTAAGATGCCTTCAGCAACTGCCAAACTTGGGTCATCCATCTGACCAAACACCACATAGGTTCCCTGGCTGTTTAGCAGAGCTGTATTTTCATTAACAGCAAAAAAGAATTGAGCACTAGCAGAGTTAGGTGCTCCGGTGCGAGCCATCACAATCTGCCCAGGCTCATAACTAAACCCTGACCCTTCATCGGGGATCGTGTAACCCGGGCCGGGATCAGATGGCGAGTTGGTGTGGGGAGCGCCACCTTGAATAATCCCAATGCTGGGATCGGTTCTAAACAACGAAGTGTTGTCGTAGTAGTGATAACGAGCCAACACAGCAAAATTGTTAGCCGTGTTAGGTGTATTTACCATATCAAGCGCAACTCGCATCTCACCCGCGGTGGTATCAAAAACAGCAGTGTACTGCTTAGTCGCATCTAAGCACATAGGTTGCGGGCCGTCGAAGTCCAGAACCGTGGGCCCCGAACCATCAGCAGGTGGACAGTTAGTCAAGTCAATGCTCCCTTCAAGAGTTGGATCTATAGCGATTATCTCTACAGACTCTACAATCACCGCAGGCGCTGGCCTGCCACCAAAAGCAGTAGCAGGATTATCCACGTGGCTAGCTAAAATCTCGGCAATAACGCCTAACCCAATACCATCCACAGAACCTATGGGCACCAAGCCCGCTATGTCTTGGGATGGTAAAAAGTCGTCAGTGTTAGTAAACACAAACTGCCCTGTTGACGGGCTGTTGGCAGCCCACAAAAGCTCACCGGCGCCAAAACTTTGCACTTCACCCACATCTAGCACGAAGCCTTCACCAGGGCCCGGGTCATCAGCGGTGTTAGTCTTAGGCGACCCACCTTGAATGTAGCCGCCTTCAGGATCGGTGTAAAAAATAGCGGTACCGTCGTAGTAGTTGTAGCCTGCTAACACCACAAAAGCATTAACTGCGGCCGCATTTTCTGCTTGATCTAAATCAACTCTAATCTCACCTAAGGTCGTAGTGAACAACGCCTGATAATTAAATGCAGAATCCAAACAGTCCGAAGGGCCAGCGGCAAAGGTAGTTATCCGAAGCTCTGGGCCCTCAGGATCAGGACAAGACGTAGTGTCGCCAAACAGCTCACCGCCAGGGTCAAACACCTCAGGCAACGCCGGAAAATCTAAAACCTCGCCATCAGTTACATCTTGCGAATCACCGTCGACGGTTTGAGTGCTACCATCAGCCTCATTGCCATTAGAATTGTCCTCACCGTCACGCAGCACTAACCACAAAATCAACACCGCTATTACTATCACCGCTGCTAACAAGAGCAGCTTAAGAACCCGCGAGCGCATTCGTCCCCGACTAGCCAAAACACTCTGTTGACGATTAGCCGCCTGACGGCGCTCCCTTTGACGTTCTCTTTTGCTAGTAGCCATTACCAAAAATCTAGAAGCAACAGAGCGAAAATGCATAGCAAAATGCCCAACTCATCAAGTTAGTAACGAAAAACAGTGCTAAAAACGGTAAATTTTTTACAGTGGCTTTATTAGTTCAAAAGTTTGGTGGCACATCTGTGGCCGATGCTGATCGCATTCGTGAGGTTGCCGATCATGTGCGCCGCTGTAAAGAACGCGGCGATGAAATAGTGCTTGTGATTAGTGCTATGGGTAAAGAAACCGATGAGCTACTAGCTCTAGCTTCAGCTGTATCAGCCACCCACCCGGGCAGAGAACGTGACATGCTGATAACCACTGGTGAACACAAAGCGTGTGCTTTGGTCTGTATGGCACTGCATGACATGGGCGTTATGGCGGATTCTTTCACTGGTAGCCAAGCAGGCTTTTGCACTGACACAAATCATGGCAACGCTAAAATCATTGAGGTCAACCCTAAAAGAGTGCAGCAAGCGCTTTTAGAAAACAAGGTGCCGGTTGTAGCTGGATCTCAGGGAATAAGCAGCACTAGCGATATTACTTTTTTGGGACGTGGTGGTTCTGACACTACTGCTGTTGCTTTAGCGCTGGCTTTAGGTGCCGATGCGTGCGAGCTTTACACCGATGTGTCAGGCGTATTCACAACAGACCCACGCGTATGCCCCGATGCGCGCAAGCTAACCTCCATCACCTTTGAAGAGCTCTTAGAGATGACCGCCGTAGGCTGCCCAAAACCAGCTATGCGGTCAGTAGAAGTAGCACAAAACTATGGCGCCACACTGCACATACGATCTGCGTTTACCTGGGAGCAAGGTACCTGGGTAAATAAGGAGGAACCCACCATGGAACAGCCCATCATTCGCTCGGTAACTCCCGACACCTCTGAAGCTAAAATTACCGTAAACAACGTAGCCGATCGTCCTGGAGTGGCAGCGATTTTGTTTCGGGAGTTAGCAGACGCAGGGGTGAACGTAGACATGATCGTGCAAAACGCCTCGGCCGCCGGCATAACCGACATCTCCTTTACCGTGCCTGAAGGAGATCTTCCAATGGCAAGCAAGATTACCCATAAAGTTGCTGACAACATTGGTGCCGACAATGTGGTAACCGATTCAGATATAGCGCGTATCAGCTTGATAGGTGCTGGAATGAAATCTCACCCTGGGGTTGCAGCCACAATGTTTGAAACCTTGTCTAACAACAACATCAACATTGAGATGATCTCCACCTCACCTATTCGAATTAGCTGCATTATTAGGCGCAACGACGCTGTAACAGCAACACAAGCCCTGCATGAAGCTTTTGAGTTAGCAAAATAGATGCATAAATCATCTAGCCTGCCAAAGTACCCAAACTTCACCTAAAGCCCAACAGTTTCTAACCCCACAAACAGTAGAATTGCTACTATGAACATCGCAGTAGTGGGAGCCACAGGCCAAGTAGGTGGGGTTATGTTACGCCTGCTACACGAGCGTAATTTCCCAATTACGAATTTGCGTGTCTTAGCCTCGGCGCGTTCGGCTGGACAGAAACTGAGATGGGCGCAGCAAGAATACGTTATAGAAGATGCCGCAACAGCCAACTATCAGGGGGTAGACATTGCGCTTTTCTCAGCTGGGGCAACCACATCTAAAGAACTAGCCCCGCGCGTTGCTAGTGCTGGGGCTACGGTAATCGATAACTCTTCGGCTTGGCGTATGGACTCAGATGTGCCATTGATAGTGCCTGAGGTAAACCCCCACGCCCTCGCAGATGTGCCTAAAGGCATAATAGCCAACCCTAACTGCACCACTATGGTAGCTATGCCGGTGCTCAAGCCTTTAGCGAAAGCTGCGGGGTTACGCCGAGTTGTTTATTCCTCATATCAAGCAGCTTCAGGCGCAGGCTTAGCAGGCGTTAGCGAACTAGACGAGCAACTCCGCACTGCAACTCAAAACGCTAAGGGCTTAACCCATGATGGCAATGCGGTTTCTTTTCCAAACCCAACATCTTTTCCAGAACCCTTAGCTTGCAACGTAATCCCAGTATGCGGTTCTTGGCTGCAAGACGGCTCAGGCGAAACCAGCGAAGAGCGCAAGCTAATTACCGAAAGCCGTAAAATCCTTGAGGAGCCTAACTTGCAGGTGAGCGCTACTTGCGTGCGGGTACCAGTGTTCACAGGACATTGTCTAGCTATAAATGCCGAGTTTGAAAACCCCATCAACGCTAATTTGGCTGAAGAAATTCTTTCTACCGCGCAAGGAGTTAGCGTCTCCAATGTGCCCACACCTCTTAAAGCAGCGGGTATAGACAAAACTTTGGTAGGCAGAATCCGTCACGACCCTACCGTGCAAAACGGCCTTGCATTGTTCATCGCTGGAGATAATCTCCGCAAGGGTGCAGCGCTAAACGCGGTACAAATCGCCGAAACATTGCTTGCATCCAAAACTGCTACTTAGCAGGCAGCAAAACCACTTATGAACTCTTACAACCCACCACTAAAAGATATCTCCTTCGCGCTGCATCACATTGCTGGACTAGACCACCTCGCCCAGCTTCCCAAATGGCAAAACAGTGGACTTAGCCACACCACCGAACTGCTAGCAGAAGCAGGACGTTTAGCAAAAGAGGTGCTTGCCCCACTCAATCGAACAGGCGACATAGTTGGCAGCTCGCTGAACAGCAACGGCGATGTGATAACCCCAAAAGGTTTTTCTCATGCCTATAAGCAATACACAAGCAATGGTTGGGCAGCAATATCAGCTGAACCAGAATACGGTGGCGCTGGCTTTCCGCTGCTAGTAGACGTTGCTATTCAAGAAATGTTTGCGTCAGCCAATCTGGCTTTTTCGCTTTGTCCTACACTAAGCCAAGGTGCCGTTGCAGCTATTGGCGCCCACGGCAGTGCAGAACAAAAAGCTCGTTGGCTGCCACCGCTTATCAACGGGGAATGCGCTGGAACCATGTTGCTAACAGAACCCCAAGCTGGCTCAGATGTGGGAGCGCTTACCACCCGCGCCGAAGTTCAAGCTGACGGCAGCTACAAACTTTGGGGGCAAAAAATCTTTATCACCTACGGCGATCACAATATGACCCAAAACATTGCTCACTGCGTGTTAGCCAGAATCCCTAACGCACCTGTTGGTACACGAGGAATCTCGTTGTTTATTGTACCTAAACACCTGTCAAGTAAAAATGGCAACGCCGATTTGCCTAACAACATCCGCTGCATCGGGCTTGAAGACAAAATAGGGATTCATGCCAGCCCAACATGTGTGATGGAGCTAGACGGCGCAACAGGTGAACTAGTAGGAGAACCCAACCACGGGATGCGCGCAATGTTTACCATGATGAACAAAGCACGCCTTTTTGTAGGGTTACAGGGTTTGTCTATAAGCCAGCAGGCCTACCAACTAGCAGCAAGCTTCGCAGCACAAAGACAACAAGGCCAGAGTGTTTCTAACCCAAAACACTCCGCAGAAAAAGCACACATTCAAGACCATCCAGACGTGCGCCGAATGTTGCTAGAAATGCGTACCCGAACTGAAGCTATGCGTGGGTTGATATATCTAAATGCCACAGCCTGCGATCTAGCCGCAGCCCACCCCGATCCAACAACACGTCAGCACGCCCAGCAACGAGCCGATCTGCTTACACCAGTGTCTAAGGCTTGGTGTAGCGACCAAGGAGTAGACATAGCTTCGCTTGGCATTCAAGTTCATGGGGGCATGGGCTATGTAGAAGAAACTGGTGTAGCGCAACTCTGGCGAGACAGCCGAATCGCCCCAATCTACGAAGGCACCAACGGCATTCAAGCAATAGATTTGGTAACACGTAAATTGCCGGTAGCTAAAGGAGCTGCACTGAAAAGTCTGCTAGCAGAAATGTCGGGTCTTGATGCACACTTAGATCGAGCTACACAAACAACCACCCACGCAGCACAGTGGCTCACAGAGCATCCAGGCGAAGATGCCCTAGCGGGAGCTACACCATTTTTAGAAATGCTTGGCTTAACGTTGGGCGGCTGGGTGATGGCTCGAACACATCAAGTTGCCTGTCAAGCACTTGCAGTCGCCACAAAAAAACCTGACCTAGATGCAGATACAGCGTTTTGGATGCAAAAAAGAACCTCTGCGCGGTTCTACTTGGAGCAAATCTTGCCTAAAACAACCGCGTTGCTACCCGCTGTCACAGCAGGCATAGCTGCATTGCAATGAGTGCTAACAAACAACTGCTGCTAATGAGTATTGTGGTAGTCAGCATATGAACAAAGTGCTTCACATAACGCTTGTTTTAGTGATGGTCTTCGCAACATTGGCTCCCTCTAAAGCTTTAGCGCAAGATCCGTTTATTGACGAGCGGCGACAAAAAATTACACAACAGCGCAAAGAAATCGAAGACCGCCGCACCCAACAAGAGGCTTTGCAACGAGATGCTCTTTTTGCCATTAAAGAACTAGATGTAGCCACGACCCTTATTGAAGATATAGACGAATCTCTCAACCAAATCAATACCTGGATTGCAAGCACACAAACCCGGCTAGGCACCGTGCAGCTTTCGCGTACCGCAGCTCAAAAGCGAGTTAACGAAGCCCAAGAACGAGCCGAACGACTAGCTAATGAGATATCTGCTATCCGAACACAAGTGCAAGAGCAAATAGTACAGATCTATTTAGATTTAGCCTACGAACCTACCTTTTTGTTAGAAGACGGAGACCCTAACCGCAGCGCTCGCCGTCAGTTCTACATTGAAGAACTAGGCGCAGATGCCCAGTCGCTAATCGACCAACTACGTAAAGCTAGCGACGACCAGCAACTAGCAATTCAACAAGCAGAGCAAGCTCAGCTTGAAATTGCTCAAGCTCAAAACCAAGTTCAAGAAGCTCTAGACAAGCTTAACGACCTACAAGCAGCACAACAAAAACTGCAACAAGAATGGAATCGGCAACTTGAAATCCTTACAGAACGGGTTGCCCAAGAGGCCAGAGAGCAAGAAGAGATCGCCGGCAGCATAGCTCGTCTTGACGCCAACATTGCTGCAATAGAAGCCGAGATAGCACAAGAACAGGACCGCCGTCGCCTAGCTGAATTAGAAAGGCAACGACTAGCACGGCTCGCCGAGCTTGAAGCCGAACGTCAGGCTAAAATCGCTCAACTTAAAGAACGTGAAAGCCGAGGAGAATTCAACAACCCCACATTCTTGCAACCAATCCCTGGAAATGTGGGATCAGCTTTTGGCAACCGCATCCACCCCATCTTCGGTGTTGGAAGGTTTCACGCTGGAATAGATATTGCAGGCAACAACGGTGATCCCATCCGCGCCGCTGCTAGTGGTACAGTAATTGAAGTTGTCTCGCAAACAGGCTACGGAAACACCGTGGTAATCAATCATGGAGAAGGCTGGACAACCCTTTACGCCCATCTATCAACTTTTGCAGTGTCAACAGGCCAACAAGTTAATGTGGGTGATGTGATCGGAGCAGTGGGCAACACGGGTTGGTCTACTGGCCCGCATCTACATTTTGAAATCCGCTATGAAGGTGTGGCACAAAACCCAGTGCGCTACCTACTAGACGCGTAGATAGCAGATCGTTTTCGTGCAAGCTTTGATCTTCGAACGTAACCTAGCCCGCTATGTTGCAGCACAAGCAGCTTCACGCGTGTTTGCAGGTGCGGGTACCTCGGTTGGGCCACTGCGCTTTGGAGATATTCCACAACCAAAACTTCCCGGAGATAACTGGCGGACTATCCGTCCCTTACTAACCGGCATATGTGGCTCTGATCTAGCCACAGTACAAGGCCGTTCGTCACGCTACTTTGAGCCGCTAGTGTCGTTTCCCTTTGTGCCTGGACATGAAGTGGTGGGCTTAGACGACAACGGCAAACGTCTAGCTTTAGAGCCGGTTTTAGGGCCTGCTGCTCGCAATAAACCCCTTCCGTTTATTGGAGCAGCTCCCGGCGATGGAGACGATTACGGCTACCTATTAGGTGGCAACATTGAAGCTGGTATTCAGATTGGCTTTTGCACTAGCACTGGAGGAGGTTGGGGTGAAGCGCTAGTCGCGCATGATAGCCAACTACATGAAGTACCAGCTGAGCTTAGCGATGAGGCAGCAGTAATGCTAGAGCCAGCAGCAGGCGGAGTTCACGCAGCGCTTAAGGCTGTCTCAGCACAAGATCGATTCGGCTCAAACCCTCAAATAGCAGTGTTAGGAGCAGGAACTATGGGCTTGTGCTCGGTTGCTGCTGTTCGCCAACTAACACCAGTAAATGTGCTTGTTGTAACCGCTAAGCACTCTCACCAACGCGAATTAGCTAAAGACCTTGGAGCCGATCTAGTAGTTGATCCTAAAGAAATTCGCCGAGCCGTGCGGCGCATCAGCGGATGTCAAATGTTGGGCAACTACCTCTCTGGAGGTGTGGATGTAACCATTGATGCGGTAGGCAGCGCCACATCGCTTGCCGATGCTATCGCCATAACCCGCCCCCGTGGACGGATCGTGTTGTTAGGCATGCCCGAACCCTCACGGGTTGATTTAACCGGGTTGTGGCATCGTGAAACAGAACTCGTAGGCGCCTACACCTATGGCACAGAAACACTTCCCGAGAATAAGTCGGCTAGTAGTTTTGAGTTAGGGTTTAAGTTAGTAGCTTCAAACCGCTTAGAACGACTAGTGTCTGCGCGCTACCCGCTAAAGCGCTACAAAGATGCCATCACGCATGCTGCAGAAGCAGGATCGCGCGGTGCAACTAAGATAGTTTTTGAACAAAATAAGTAATCTAAAATTAAAAAGTTTCACTAAGCTACTCTGAGTCTGCGGGCACAGGTGGCCGATAAAACAACGCCAGCTGCAAGATTCCAGCAAAAACACCACCGGCAGCGGCAATTGCTAAACCAACGTAGCCATCTAGCAGATCGTCGATGCTTATAGCCGCATCTAAAGACCACGCCATTGGTCCCAACATTGCAATCACTACCGCTATTAGCCCCAGGACAAAGGTGTACTCCCAGCCTTCGCTCACAATCATAAAACCATTGTGGCGATGCACAGTCCATCCTGCTACAACCATCACACCAACCATGGCCGCACCCGCAAGCGGGGTTAGCAACCCGATAGCCAATAACAAGCCAGCTCCAATCTCCGTTAACGCTGCCATCCAAGCATGCACTTTGCCTGGCTTCATGCCTATGCTGTCAAACCAGCTAGCAGTACCAGAAATGCGCCCCCCCCGAAAGAGTTTGCCATAACCGTGAGCTGCAAAAGTAAGGCCAATGCCCACTCGCAAAATCAACATTGCCAAATTCATTTCATCCATAGCTACACAACACTACTAGCTAATAAGCTTAAGTGGTGCCTCTCTGGCTAAGCGTACCCATCGCCATTGTGGTGGGAGTTCTACTAATTCGAATAGGCGTGGGTGTTTTGCTCAACATCCGCCAGCCGCTTCCACCGCCACCACCGCCCGGTGAACTGCGTAAGGTGAAAATTACATACCGTTGTTCCATCTGCTACGCCGAAGCCCGTATGACAATAGCCCCCGAAGAAAACCCAGAACCCCCACGACACTGTGGCGATGAAATGGACTTAGTCGCTCCTATAGAAGAAAATTAGTTATCCACAAGCTAGGGAAAACTCTGGGTATAAATTACAAGAAAGTAACTTATAGGGCTATACGTTAAATGCTGCTGCTAATACAACTACCCTTAATGCAGCTGAGTGGCCACCAGCATGCCCACAAGCAAAAGACCAAGCCCTGCCATCAAATACCAGTTGCTAGTGTCACCGGGTAACAACGCAACATAATTCAACACAATCACAATCGCTCCTAATGCCAATAAAGTAAACATCAGCACAGGAACCCAAATCGGACTGACCTTGCTAGCAGTAACCGGCACCCGAGGTGCCGCTTCGCTCTCAGGTCGAGTTCCCCGAGGGGTAACTCGACCACCTTGCACTCTACGCTTAGTGGGCTTAGCCATACCCTAAGGATAGACCCATAAAAGCTATCTACTCACGTTCAACAGCTTGGAGATATTGTGGCTTCAATGACAACCCCTACAAAAACCCGCACCAGCACCCCAAACATCAACACAACAAATCCGCACAAGCCTCGTGTGTTGGTAATCGACAACTACGACTCATTCGTCTACAACCTTGTACAGTATCTTGGCGAACTAGGCGCTGAGCCTGTGGTTTATCGGAAAGACGCGATCTCTTTAGATGAAGCCACAAAGCTAAACCCCGACAGCGTGCTCATAAGCCCAGGCCCCGGTAAGCCTGAAGACGCCGGCATAAGCAACGCTATGATTAAACATTTTTGTGGACACAAACCCATCTTGGGAGTATGTCTAGGTTTGCAATGCATTGGTGAGGTCTTTGGGGCAAAAGTAGTACGCGCGCCTCAAGTAATGCATGGCAAAACTTCACACATTCATCATAAAAACCAAGGAGTCTTTGCCGGACTGGCCAACCCGCTAGAAGCCACTCGTTATCATTCCCTCATTGTAGAACGGTCTTCAGTGCCCGATACCCTAACAATCACAGCACAAACACAAGACGGCCTTGTAATGGGCTTATGCCACAATCAGTACCCGGTGGAAGGCGTACAGTTCCACCCTGAGTCAATCTTGACAGCTGCAGGCCACGACCTTCTCCAAAACTTTCTAAACACCTCTACTGCTAATTCCACCTAACAACACAGCCATCGTCTTTGCCGGCAACATCACCATCGATTCCCTCAATCCAGTTAGCAGCATTTGCGGCACTAGCTGGCATAGGATACGGGGGTTCTAGATTCCAGTTAGCTTCAATGCCAGCAATATCAGCAAAAACGGACACTAACCTCATGCACTCTGCTTCAAAGCTTGCCGCTAAAGCTACCCAAGCTGCAATGCTGCCCAAAGCATTTGGCTGACTAGCGACTGCAACAGACCTAGCATTTATCTCAGCAGCAGCTCTGGCAGCTTCGCTTTGACGCTGTGCTAGGGTCTCAACATTATTTGTGGAACTAAAACCAGAACTAGGCGTGCTATCGGGTGATACAGGTTGACCACTTGAATCAACTGGCCCTATACCCACGCAAACAGTTATTACAGTTCCAACAGGATGTGTTTCATTTGCCGGAGGGTTTTGACGAAGTATTTGCGCGCCTGGAACTGCTGCAACGTTTTGAACATCGCAAACAGTAACCTCCTCGCTCAAAACCAACTCTTGCGCCGTCAGCACAACAAGAGCAGCTGTAGCAGTTAACCCCACCACATTGGGCACCTCAACGGTTGCAGGGCCGGTAGAGATAATAAGTTTTATCAAGGTTTGTGGCAATAACAAGGCTGGAGGAGATGGATCAGTGCTTATTACAAGCCCTTCAGCAATCTCCAAAGAAGGCTCCTGCACTGTCTCCTCGCTCACCTCAAAACCCGCCTGAGCTAAAACCTGTGTAGCCCTTAGCGCTGTCATCTCTGCAACAACGGGCACTGCAATAGCTGATGGCCCACCAGCCACGTTAAGCACTACCGCAGTGCCAGGAACAACCTCGGTGCCCGGGGCTGGGTCTTGGCGAAGCACTTGACCTTCTGGCGCGGTAGATTCGGTATCGATAAACAGCTCAACAGCTAAGCCACGATCTTGTAAAAACCTTGTAGCGTCTTGTGCAAGCTCACCTACCACACCAGGTACTACCAAAGGAGCAAGACCAGTGCTGATGGTTATTTGTACTTGGCCCCCAACCTCTAATTGTGCGCTGGCCGCTGGATTCTGGGAAATAACCTGGCCTGCTGGAACAACTTGGCTGGTCTCAGTTATTTGATCCACCTCAAAACCTAAAGCCCGAAGTTCGCTAACCGCTAAGTCGCTGCTTAGCCCAACCGTATCTGGTACATCCACTCGAGCAGCTGCGGTTTCTGGCGGCACAACAGGCGTGTCATCAGCAGTGTCCAACACGTTGGATAAAACAAAAAATAACAAAATTGCAATAGCTGCAAAGGTGACTGCGGCTGCAGTAAACAACCCCGCCCGCGAGGAAGGCTCTACCGCAGCATTAGGCAAATCAACGTCTTGTGGTTGGGCCAAAACAGGTTGAACAACCTCTGGGGCATCTTTTTGAGGGGTTTGAGCAACAACATCGGGAACAATGAGCTTGGGGGTTTGGTTTTGCCGCTCACGATAACGACGCAAATCATGTTGCAAATCCAAAGCAGTGGGGTAACGGCTAGCCGTGTCTTTAGCTAGCAACTTCATGTTTATAGCTTCTAAAGCTGGGGGCAAAATAATGCCCTTAGCCGAAGGCAGCGGCACCGCTTCTTGTACATGCTTATAGGCCACTGCTACTGCACTGTCGCCTACAAACGGTGCTCGACCACAAAGCATTTCATAAAGCACTACACCCAGCGAGTACAGGTCGCTACGATGGTCTAGGGCTTTGCCTTGTGCTTGTTCTGGAGAAAAATAAGTAGCTGTGCCAACCACAGACCCAATTTTTGTGAGATTAGAATCAACGTTGTCCAACACAGCAATGGCAATACCGAAGTCGGTCACCTTTACCTTGCCGTCGGGAGAAATCAGTACATTGCCTGGCTTCACGTCACGATGAATAACCCCATTGCTATGCGCAAACCCTAATGCTGCAGCAACATGCATGGTTATTTCTACTGCTTGATCCACTCCGAAAGGCCCTGTAGAGCTAATAAGTTCAGCAAGGCTCTTTCCCTCGATGTACTCCATGATTAAAAAATAAGTTCCAAAATCGGCACCCCAGTCGTACACCTCAACAATGTTTGGGTGGTTCAGGTTTGCCGCTGCGGTAGCTTCTCGCCGGAAGCGCTCTACAAAATTGTGGTCGGTAGCAAACTCGGGAAATAGCCGCTTAATAGCCACCGAACGCGACAACAATGTGTCGTAACCTAAGAACACATCGGTCATGCCGCCCCGGGCAACTTGGCTGCGTAGCTGGTAACGCCCACCGAGGATTTCCATGTCAACTTCAGACATAAAACAGCTTAACTACTAGTTGTTTGGTAATTAACAAATTGGAAATCATAGAGTTTCTTGTACATCGGCCACTACCGCTGTCACGTTGTCTCTGCCACCACTTTTTAACGCTTGGCTAACTAAAGTGTCAGCAGCATCTGAAGGGGACGAAAACTTTAACAAGATGTCATGGATTGCAGAATCTGCAAGTTCTTTGGTTAGCCCATCTGAACAAAGTAAGTAGCGATGAGCAGTTATGGGTTCAAATGTCCAGTCATCAGCTACAACCTTATTTTCATAGCCTACAGCGCGAACCAACCTATCAAGGTCTCTCTCTTTGAGGAGGCTTAAATCAAGCCCGCCTTTTATTACCTCTTGACGTGCCGTGTGATCCTGTGTTAGTTGCCAGAAACCGCTTTCATCGCAGCGATAAACCCGCGAATCGCCTATGTTGACCACCGCTAACAGTTCTTGTCCATCCCGCTCTACCACAGCCAACACGCACAAAGTAGAACACATCCCTTGCAAACTCAGAGCTGACTGTGACTTTTCCCAAACCTTATAGTTAACCTCGGCTATAACATCTAAAAACTCTGCTACCGACGGCAAAGCCAGTGCTCCAAAACGCCGCTTAATAGGAATCCGCGGCCTCTCCCGCCGTGCTATCACAGAATCGCGACTCGTAACAAGGGCTTCAACCGCTAATGCTGAGGCCACCTCGCCAGCAGGTTGTCCACCTAACCCATCAGCGACAGCACAAAGATGCGCGCTTGCATAAGCCGCGTCCTGATTGAGCACGCGATCGCCTTTAGCAGTGGCATGCGCTGCGCGAAAGCTAATCATCCGCAATTCATTTTAGTACGACCATCAAGTCTTGTACGCTGACATTGCAACTAGCGCGAGTGGCGGAATTGGCAGACGCGCAGGATTCAGGTTCCTGTGTCTTTACAGACATGAGGGTTCAAGTCCCTCCTCGCGCACCATATTTATGTCTTGGCAAGCTGCTAACCGCCAAAAGTGGCCATCCATTCACTTGCTGAACGAGGCATGAGCACGTAGTTGCTGCTGCGCGTAACAGCCATAGACGCCGAGGGCTGCGAAGAATAAAAGTGTCCCGGATACAAAGTCGCGCTATCAGGCACTCGCGCTAAACGCTGCGTAAGACTTAAATACATTTCGGCGGGATCACTGCCTGGTAAATCTGTGCGCCCACACCCTTCTAAAAACAAAGTATCACCAGCTATTAGACATCCTTGAGTTAAAAAACACTGGCTACCAGGCGTGTGGCCAGGCGTGTGAATCATTTCAATGTCCACCGAGCCTACCGAAACCACATCGCCACTATGATGCAAGCTCAGGTCTGCTTGGGTTATACCAGTAACCTGAGTTACATACTCAGCCTCAGTTGCTTGCACATGTATTGGAACCGACACTAAATCTAAAAGCTCCGCTACTCCTGAAACAGAAAAATTGCCCATAGCCCCGCCCACATGATCGGGGTGATAGTGCGTCGCCAAAACTCCTGTTAGACGCATGCCATCAGCTTCAAGCAGGCTCAAAATGCCAGCCGGGTCGTATGCTGGATCTACAACTACTGCCTCGCCGGTTTTGCGATCGCCAATCAAGTAGACAAAGTTCACCATCTGCTGCGCCAAGATGTCTGTTTGGGCTACGTCTTGCCCGCACAGCAGCTGGCGAAAATATAAGTTCTCTGTCATGTCTATGTTTTTGAGATTTCAACAGCCATCAAGCTACAGGTCCTTGATCGTCTTGCTTGCTGCGCCAAACATGTTCTGCTAAAGATACAACTTCTTTAGCAGGTAAACCCAAGAGTTTGGCTGCACGCACCGCTTCGTCGTGTTCCACCTTAACCCGGCCAGGCCCAACTTTCACCTGCACCCGCAGCCCATTTACTTCAACCTCTTCTGTTAGACGGGACTGAGGCCAGCGCTCCAACAAACACCCCCGCACTCCAAACGTGCCTGTTTCAGACGACAACACTCTAGCAATCTGATCGCCTATGGCAGGGTCAGCTAACACACTCACGGTATAACTAGGACGCCCCTTTTTCATCAAGATAGAGGTAACCCAGGCATCGTGAGCACCAGCTTCTAACAACCTTTCTACCGCATGTGCCAGAGTCTCACCTGTTACATCATCCACGTTCGTTTCAAATAGCATTACAGGCTGCCCCTGTGGTCGCTGTTGAGCTAAAGTTCCTAAAACCACTTGCGTTAGGTTTGGGCGATCTTCTAAATCCTTATCACCAGCACCAAAACCACTAGCAGTAATGCTCATTGCAGGTATAGGACCCCAGCCTTGGGCAAGGGTGGACAAAATTGCCGCACCAGTAGGGGTTGTTAACTCCACCCCCATCTCTAAACCATAAACCGAACAACCAGCTAACAGCTCAACAACCGCTGGAGGTGGGTTAGGCAGCAAACCATGTGCGCTGCGAATCATGCCACGGCCCACAGCCACAGCGCTGGAATAAACCTCGTCTACTTCCAGCACCTCAAGAGCCGCACAAGTACCCACTACATCCACAATGGCATCCAAACCACCCACTTCATGAAAATGAACTTGCTCGGCTGGGCGCAGATGCAGTTTTCCTTCGGCTTTAGCTAAAGCCGCAAAAATCGCCAGCGCTCTATCGGCCACCCGCTCGGGTAGGTGGGCTTGTTTGATCAGCGCATTAATGTGGCTAGCGGTGCGAACTACCGAAGTTTCATCTACAACAACGCGCACGTCGGTAGCAGCTACGCCGCCTTTTTGCGTTACTTTTGCCTGCAAATCCCAACCACCTACCGGCAACAGCTCGCATATGTGCCTAACCTCGGCAATATCAGCACCCGCGTCTATAAGGGCGCCCAAAGCCATATCACCAGCTATGCCGCTAAAACAATGAAACCACGCAACTGTGTGCCCTTTAGCCATCAACAGCTCCTTAGGATATGGCATCTTTTGATAATACTTCTTTAGGTAACGAAGCTCGCTTAGGTGTCAACGATAAACGTAGAGCCGCACAAGCTGCTCCAAAACCATTATCTATGCCTACCACGGTTACACCCGCTGCACACGACGACAGCATGGCTAACAAAGCAGTAACGCCCTCTAGAGAAGAGCCATAGCCTGCACTGGTGGGCACCGCAACCACAGGTGCGGCGGTCAGTCCTCCTACTACCGAAGCTAACGCGCCCTCCATACCAGCAACCACAACAACCACGTCGGCTACAAGCAGCTCTGCTACTTCACCTAAGAGACGATGTAGTCCAGCAACCCCCACATCGTTCACCCGACGCAGGTTTAGCCCGTGAGCCGCTAAAACCACTGCGCATTCATCGGCCACGGGCAAATCGGCTGTTCCTGCTGTAACTAACAATACCTGTGCCATACATAGGCTTGCGGGCCGCCACACTACAGTGTGCCAATCTTCACCATGCCTGTGTTTTTTGCCTTCAGGGTTACGCTTGCAAACAACAGCTGCTTGTGCGGCTGTTGCCCTGCTTAACAGCACAGGCCCGTCAGATCGCTCTAATAGCTCGGCAACAATGGCGCCACACTGCTCGGGGGTCTTACCCACCCCATACACAACCTCGCCAACTCCTTGGCGCAGCTTACGGTGATGATCGACACGCGCAAAACCTAAATCTGTAAAAGGCATGCCACGCAGCTCAAGCACGGCATCGTCTGCTGAAAGCGTACCGCGGCGTACCTCTTCCAAAAGTCGCCGCACACGAGGCTCATCCACCTACAAACCCACAAAAATAACCGATTTGAATATAACCACACTATGCAATTTACCCGAACCTCTAACTGCTCATAGCAACCACCGTTTACATCTCCGCATTATCATGTTAACAATGAGTTCTTCTACTGCCCCTAAAAGCGTGGCGTACCTCGGACCCGCAGGCACATTTACCGAAGAAGCTCTGCTCACCCAAACCGATCTCTCAAAAGCCTCACATAAATTATGTAGGTCTATCCCTGAAGTGCTTGGGCAAACTACAGATGGCCAGGTGGAGTTGGGTTTTACTGCCATTGAAAACTCTATAGAAGGCACTGTCAATGTGGCTTTAGATGCCCTAATTTTTGAACACAACCTACTTATTCAACGAGAAGTTGTAATTGATGTCAAACTGCATTTGTTAGCACACGCACAAACATCTATAGAGCAAATCACCAAGGTCATCAGCTTTCCAGTGGCTACTGCACAATGCCGCAACTACCTCAAAACCCATCTACAACACGCCACCGAAATTGCCGCAAATTCCACTGCTGCTGCAGCTCAAGCACTAGCTGAAACCAAAGACCTCCACAGCGCTGCTATAGCAACCACCTTGTCAAAAGAACTCTACGGCCTAAAGGTTTTAACAAGCGACATTGCAGATCATGCCGATAACCAAACTCGCTTTGTGGCCGTAGCACGCACAGGAACGCCCCCACCTTGTGGAAACGACAAAACCTCTATCGTGGTATTTCAACGTTCTAATCGCTCGGGATCGCTTATGGGGATCTTGGCAGAGTTTGCTGCCCGTTCAATCAACCTAACCAAGCTCGAATCTCGTCCAACAAAAAAAGCTCTAGGTGACTACTGTTTCTTAATCGATTTAGAAGGCCATATAAGCGACCAGCTAGTGGCAGACTGCCTTACTAGCATTATGGCTAAACATGGTGAGGTAAAATTTTTAGGTTCCTACCCTGCTGCTACCCCAAAATCTCAAACACCTAACAGCGATATGTCTAAAACATGGCTCGATGCCCAAGACAAGATAGCTGCTTTGCGCTCACAAGTGAACCTAAGTTGAGCCATAACAACCCACCACCGCTAGACAACGATCTGCTAAAAGAAGCCAAAGAGCTTGCCCAAGCTGCCGGAAAGCTAACCTTAAAATGGTTTGCGAATCACGATCTCACAATTGATCGCAAACAAGACGGTTCACCGGTTACTACCGCAGACAAAGCAGCCGAAGAATATCTGCGCACGGAACTAGCTAAACGTTTTCCCGCTGATTCTATCTTGGGGGAAGAGTTTGGTGCCCAACAAGGATCTTCGCAGCGCCAGTGGATTATCGACCCTATTGACGGCACACGCAGTTTTGTGCGAGGTGTGCCGCTGTTTGCCACCCTCTTAGCAATGTTTGACGAACATGGGCCAGCCATTGGCATAGTAGATATTCCGCGACTTGACGAAACGCTTTGGGCGGGTAGGGGACTTGGGTGTTACCACAACAACAACCGTTGTAAAGTAAGCTCTCAAAGCAACTTGCAAAAGTCGTATCTGTGTACTTCTGGTTTTGAATGGTGGCCGCAAGATATTCACAGCAAAGTTGCCGGCTGTGGAGCCCGTTTACGGACTTGGGGTGATGGCTATGGATATGTGCTAGTAGCAACAGGCAGAACTGAGGCCATGATTGATCCCGGCATAAACCTCTGGGACATTGCTCCGATGCTGGTAGCTATCCCCGAAGCTGGAGGCCAAATCACCACTTGGAAAGGAACTAATAGCTATCACACAGATAAAGCTTTAAAGCCGTGCAACTGGGTAGCTAGCAACGGCAAACTCCACAAAGAACTGCTAAGCCATTTGCAAAACGCAACTAGTTAATAAGTCTGACTTGCATAGCTAGCCGACCTCGCATAGCTAGCCGACACATTTGCTTGGAACATGTGTCGGACAAGCATACAAACGCCTTAGCTGCCAACAAACTCCTCGCAAACCACCCCGTGGTGTTCCACTAAACCCAAAAACTCATCGGCTGCTACAACTTGCGGTAAACCCATTACACCATTTGCTTGTATCTTCTTTTCAGTTATGAGTTCTATGGTGCTTAGCAAAACAACAGCGGTGGCCGTTGCGGGTGGAGCCGCAGCTCCTAAGATACGCCCACACCAAGCATTGTTAAGTTCTCCGCGTACATCCACCCGCACAGCACCTAACTTCCCTTCAGGATGGGGTGGACGTAGCATCGGCAACCACGAACTCAAACGGTCTCGCCGAGTAGCAGCCATGCGTGCAGAAATTCTCCGTGCATCAGGAAAACTGCGTTGTAATAACAAAGGATCAGCCAAAGCAGCCCTATAACAGTCCGCAGCATCCACCGGTTTAGGAAACCAGCACAACTCCCTACCGCTACCACCGGCACGTTTGCGCCAACCGTTTTGCCATTCGACAGCCAATGAGCTTAAAGCCCGATGATGTTGACGCGCACAAGCAGGACCAGCAGTGCCAAACTTAGCTACATGAACCTCAGCTACTCTGTCTAGCTCAGCAGCTGCTTTGGCGGCTAACACATCGCTCAAGCCCGGTGCCATACCTACCCCTGCCAGCAACAAAGCATGACGATCTTTTGCAAGATTGTCTAACTCCAACAGTTGGCGAACATCCAACACGGAATCTGATGTAGACAACAACACGCTACCAGCAGATAAAAAGTGCTGCGCTAGTTTCGCATGACTGCCAGAAGCGCTTGCTAACACCACTATGTCTGCAGAAATCTTGCTCGACTCGTCTAAAAGAGATTGCAAGCTAACTGCTTGTGCCACCCCACCTAGTTGTTTGGCCACATAACCAGCATGCTCTGTCAAACGATCCGCAAGGGTAATCTGCGCGACCCCCAGTGAAAGGGTTTGCACGATGTAGGCAGCTAACCGTGCACCTACGACTCCTGCACCAATTATGAGAACATGCACTAGCTTAAATCTTGCCTATAGATACGCGTGTGTATAAAAAGCGCTTAGCAATTTTCGGGCTGTAAAGCGGGCGCCAGCCTCCCGATTGAGGTGGTGTTTTTTCTGTGCCTTGTGCCCGCAAAATTATTGCTATAGCAGCAGCACCAGCTACAGCTACTAAAGCCCGTCGTAACACTGTCACAACACTAAGCCTAATGCTATAGAACCCATGTAAGCATTCTCATCTTGTGGCACCCAAACAATGAACGGCACGCAACTTGGCACTACGCCCACGCCACACTAGTGGGGCTAACTGGATTCGAACCAGTGACCTCACCCTTATCAGGGGTGTGCTCTAACCAGCTGAGCTATAGCCCCGTAGCTTTTCAGTAAGATTACTTTTTTCTTTCTACTCGAGGCCAACGAAATAGCCGAGACCGAGCACGAGGACGCTGTCGAACTGTTTCTTCTTCGATAACCGTCACCCTTACCCCACCGGTAAGGTCGCTTATGAGATTAAACAACACGCACAACAATACGTTAAAAAAGGTTCCAGCCACAACCAAAATCAACCCACCAACAGCAAGACCCCGAAATATTTCACTAGCATTAAACTTAAATTCTTCCAACGCAAAAAGTTCTTCAATAAACGATTCCGTATCATCTACGGTTCCAGAACCTACAGCCACACTCCACAACATAGCCCCGGCCAGCAAAATAATCACCCACAAGCAAACATAAAAGATAAACGAAATTTTAAGAGCCGACCATGGCTCGATATGACGAACAACCCGGCGTACCTTACGTGCTTGAAGACGGACAGCGCGACGGTACTCACGAGGGGTAACCTTTACCGACTGTCTTGATCCCTCAGTGTTCGCTGAGGGCAAAGGACTGTTTTGGGTCGCTCCTCTAGGGGCTATAGACACACCTCAAAGTTTACGCTATTAGTCGCATCGTTGAGCCTGCTGTGGCTGACGATTTACCAATGCCTCTATGCAAAGGGGCACTAGCTCAGCAGTGGCTTGGGCAACTATCCCAGCATGGCGTATCATAACCGTCTTCGTAGACTGCCCAGTTATGCTAATTATGTGGGCGTTGTTAGCTGTAGCAACACCATATGCATCTACAGAACTGGCTACAGCTGCCATTGCCACAAAATCAGCTATAGCTGCAGCTCTAGCACGACGCACTCCTTCGGTTCCGAGCTGACCTAGCAATACAATACCCAGTGCTAAAACACCAAGCAGCGCGGCGGCCAATATCGAGATCGATCCTCGCTCAGCCATATTTAGATTCTCTTTTCAGTGGGAAGATCTTCGCGGATCGATTCCCAAATATAAGTCAGGGGAAGCTGCTGGTCAGTCTACTGGTCTTGGTTACCAATAAAAACAGGTGCAATAGCGGCCAACGTTTCGGTTTCGGGCAGTGCCATCATACGTACACCGCTTGCATATGGCCCCTGCAAAGATACGGTCGACACCGCTAATCGTATAGTGGACCCATTAGACGCAACTGCAAATACTTCGTCTTCTGGTAAAACCACTCTTGCAGCCACAACCTGTCCTTGTATGCGGGCAAACTTCATAGCAATAGACCCCCGGTTGCCACGATGCTTTGTGTTAAAGACATCTAGCTCAATCCGCTTAGCAATGCCTTGATCTGTAGCCAATAGCATTTGATCGCCGGCTCGTACTGCGTTAGCTGCTACTACAGCATCACCGTCAGCCAACTTCATGCCGCGAACCCCAGCTGCTTTACGACCCATTGAGCGAACTTCGTCTTCTGCAAACCTTACCAGCAGCCCTTTTTTGCTTACTAAGCATATGTCATCTGTGCCAGTGGTTGGGATAACCCTTACTAGCTCATCACCAGCACGCAAATTAAGAGCAATAAGCCCTTTCGAACGAGATTTATCGTACTCTAAAAACTTAGTGCGCTTCACTTGCCCACGACGTGTGGCAAACACTAAGTAGCGCATTGTT
This sequence comes from Candidatus Poriferisocius sp., assembly GCA_965221865.1. GTDB lineage: Bacteria > Actinomycetota > Acidimicrobiia > Acidimicrobiales > Bin134 > Poriferisocius. The sequence continues at coordinate 1,431,086 of OZ244918.1, read as the reverse complement.
TCATAATCACGAGTATCGATAACCGCTGACACGGTTTCGTCGGGCGCTAATTGCAAAAGATTCACAATAGCTACGCCTCTAGCGGTACGGCTGGTCCGAGGCACTTCATGTGCTTTAATACGAAACACTCTGCCTTTATTTGTAAAAAACATCAAATACGCATGTGCAGTTGTGTAAATCAAATTAACAATATAATCTTCTTCTTTCAGGTTAGCACCTATTACCCCTTTACCGCCCCTACCTTGAGTTTTGAATTCCTCAGGAAGAACAGTCTTTGCATATCCTGCTGCAGTTAAACTAAATACTAGCTCTTCATCATCAATAAGAGCTTCAAGGCTGATCTCACCTGCATCAGCTAAAATCTGGGTTTGCCGCTCAGTAGCATAAGAGTCACGAATTGCGGTTAGTTCAGTAGAAATCACAGAACGCAGTTTTGCTTCACTATCTAGAATAGATACTAATTCAGCAATCAGTACACGTTTTTGTTCGAGTTCATCAGTAAGTTCTTGACGGCCAAGTTGGGTTAGTCTTCCTAAAGGCATATCTAAAATGTGGTTTGCTTGAATCTCTGTAAACTCGTAATCCTCACCCATCAAAGTTGCGCGTGCAGCAGATCTGTTCGCGGCCTGACGTATGGCTGCGATGATCTCATCAATCATATCTACAGCTCTAACTAAGCCCTCAAGAATGTGTTCGCGTCGGCGGGCTTCTTCTAGTCTGTGCTCGGTACGTCGGCGGACTACTTCTTTTTGGTGATTTGTATATGCAAATAAACAGTCTCGCAACGTCATAGTACGAGGAACACCGTCGACTAAAGCAACCATGTTTACAGAAAAGTTAGATTGCAGAGGAGATTGTTTATATAAATTATTCAACACTACAGATGCATTTGCATCACGTTTTAAATCAAATACTAATTTTGTTTTTCCTTTTGCAGATTCATTATGAATTTGACGAATGCCGTCTAATGAGCGCTTGTTTACAAGTTCTGCTACTTTTTTTTCAATAGCTTCTGCGCTAGTTTGATAGGGAATCTGTGTAACTACAATCTGCCGTTTTTTACCATCTTCAAGAATCTCAGCATCGGCTCGAACCCTGATTGTACCTTGACCGGTTGTATAAGCATCATGAATTCCTTGAAAACCCATAATGCAACCTTTTGTAGGAAAATCTGGGCCTTTTACAAATCGCATAAGTTCTTCGGTGCTAGCTTCTGGGTTCTCCAAGAGATGATTAACGGCGTCAATCACTTCACCAAGATTATGAGGGGGAATACTAGTAGCCATACCTACAGCAATACCTTGACTACCATTAACTAATAGATTAGGAAATCGTGCAGGAAGAACGTTAGGTTCTTTCTCAGTAGCATCGAAGTTCTCTGCAAAATCTACAGTTTGTTCATCAATACCATCAAGCAAATGCATGGCTAGCTCATCAAGACGACATTCCGTATATCGCATCGCTGCTGGAGGCTCGTTTGGTGTGCCAAAGTTACCGTGGGGGTCAACTAAAGGATGTCGTAAGGAAAAACTTTGCCCAAGTCGCACTAGGGCATCATAAATTGCTTGATCACCGTGCGGATGGTACTTGCCCATCACGTCGCCTACTACTCGAGCACACTTCACATACGGACGATTTGGTCGTGTTCCCTGATCGTACATTCCCCATAAAATGCGCCTATGCACTGGTTTTAACCCATCACGTACATCGGGTAATGCTCTTGATGTAATTACTGACATAGCATAATCCAAAAAAGATTGTTCCATCTCAGTTTGAATATCTATATCTTGAATATTTTCATTCACAGTATCTTGAGAATGATTTATGCTGTCAGCTTCTTCAGACACAGAAATCCTTTCACTTTACGTAGTGCAAACTTATTATTGCTAGCAACTAAATATCTAAAAATCGCACGTCTTTAGCATTAGTTTGAATAAACTGCTTGCGACTCTGGACATCTTCCCCCATCAATTTAGAAAACACTTCATCAGCTAGGGCAGCTTGTTCTACCGATACTCGCAACAATGTTCTTTCAGATGGATCCATGGTTGTAGACCACAATTCATCAGCATCCATTTCACCTAATCCTTTAAGACGCTGAAATTCTGCCTTATGCTTAGGATTATCAGTTAAAAAATCATTTTTAGCATGATCATCTTTCAAATAAATCTTAGAACGTCCAACTTCAGTTGAATAAAGCGGTGGTTGAGCAATATATACCTTTCCACTTTCTACAAGTTTACGCATTTGTCGATAAAAGAAAGTTAACAGGAGAGTTCGAATATGACTACCATCTACATCAGCGTCAGCAAGCAAAACAACTTTTCCATAACGAATACGAGATGAAGGTACTTCTGCTACAGTTACTTCATTGCCATTATTAGAAATATTTTTATGAAATGTATCAAATTCTTCACCAAAGCCAGCTCCAATAGCTGCAACTAATGCCTGTATTTCAGTATTGCGAAGCATCCGATCGATTTGCACACGTTCAACATTTAAAATTTTGCCACGAATCGGCAAAATTGCCATAGTTCTAGGATCGCGAGCCTCTTTAGCTGAACCGCCTGCAGAGTTTCCTTCCACGATGAAAAGCTCACATTCATCTCTATTAGTGGATGTGCAATCTAATAGTTTGCCAGGCAGACCTGCTCCATCTAAAGCAGATTTTCGTCTAGTGGCTTCTCGTGCTTGGCGAGCTGCAAGTCTTGCTTTTTGTGCTTGTAAGCATTTTGTAACAATGGTACGAGCATGAGCTGGATTTTCTTCAAACCATTCAGCAAGTTTTCTATTAGTCGCTCTTTCTACCAAAGAACGCATAGAGGCGTTACCTAGTTTTGCTTTTGTTTGACCCTCAAACTGTGGTTCACGTAATCGCACGCTAACGATTGCTGTAAGACCTTCGCGAATATCTTCCCCAGCTAAATTGCCATCTTTATCCTTCAATTGACCCTTTACTTTACAATAATCATTAACTACTTTTGTTAAGCCTTTACGAAATCCTTCCTCATGCATACCTCCTTCAACTGTGTTAATACCATTTGCAAATGAATGTAAACCATCTGTGTTGTAGCCGGTGTTCCATTGAAAGGCTATTTCTACTTCTTCGTCTTGTTCAACCTGTTCAAAGTATCCGACTTCTTCAAATAAAGCTGTTTTAGTGTTATTTACTTCACGAACGAAATCGCTTATACCGTCTTGATACTGAAAAACAAGCCAATCCGTTCCTCTTGTACTGTCTGCGCGTAAATCACGAAACTTGATTTCTAAATTGCGATTCAAAAAAGCCATCATCTGCAAACGATCGATTAAAGTTTGTGCTCTAAATCGAATATCATCAAAAATACTGGGATCTGGCCAAAACCGAACAGTGGTACCACTTGACTCGGTTACGTTTTCACCTACTTTTTGGAGGTCTTGAATGATTTCACCTCCATCAGCAAAGCTCATTTGGTAGCAATGTCCATTACGATAAATTTCTACCTCTAACTTTTCAGATAGCGCGTTGACCACCGACACCCCTACCCCATGGAGTCCACCTGACACTTTGTAGCCTTTGCCACCAAATTTGCCACCAGCGTGCAGAATGGTTAACACCACTGCTACTGCACTGAGCTGTGGATGCTGTGGATGAGGATCCACTGGGATGCCACGCCCGTTATCTCGTACTTCGCAACCGCCGTTTGCTAGCAAGGTCACTTCAATCGTACTGCAGTGCCCAGCCATCGCTTCGTCTACGGCATTGTCAACTACTTCATAGACAAGATGATGCAGTCCAGTAATCGAGGTTGACCCGATATACATGCTAGGACGCTCGCGGACAGCTTCGAGGCCCTCCAAGATGGTGATGTCTTCAGCACTGTAAGACTCGGTAGTATCTGTCAAATGTCTTACATTTTAGCAGCATTTGTGCCGATATAAGGCGATCCGTCGGAAGGTCTTTAATATTTTTTCTTTTATAGGCTTACTAAAATGTCTAGCTATGGCGGCGCACTCGTATTCGTATTGCCGTGACTGCTTTAGCTTCTGCAAGAAGGTTTATCCTTTCAACAAGCTCAGCGCTAAAAAATCGTACTTCAGCTGCCCACATTGGTTCTTCCACTTCTATGGTAAGCTGACCATCTTTTAGCAGCACCGGTTTTGAATGCGCTGCTATAGCTACCCCTACCAGTTCTTCCCAACACCCAAATACTTCATTAAGTACTCGAATCGAGGGAACGTGCAATTTCGAAGCAAGCCTCTCAAGTGAACTAGCAATTTGCTCAGGGCCACTATCGTGTTTTAGAGGTTCCCATGCCATGTCCACAACCCATCAATCAATGAAATTATATCCTACGAATCACTTGACCACCACTCACGCTATAGCGAGCATTACATGCAAGATCTACAGGAAGGTCTCCTACCGTAGTAAGCAAAGTTTGTTCTGACCCTAGAGCCAGCAATACACCACGAATACGATTAATATCTAACTCAGAAAAAACATCATCTAGCATTAATAAGGGTACTTCGCCGATAACCTTGCTCAATTCTTGGCTGGCTGCTAACCGTAATGCTAAAGCAAAGGATCGTTGCTCGCCTTGTGAAGCATATGTCTTAGCAGCATTGCCTTCAAGCAAAAAATCTAAATCGTCTCGATGTGGCCCAATAGTGGTTACTCCTCTACGCAAATCATCTTTCCTTGCTTGAGATAAAGCAATTTCAAGTTTATTATCAAGCCACGTAGAATTATAGTTAATATCTACTTGTCCATCTGTCATAGCAATTTGATTATATACTTCAGCTATTACTGGGTTGAGATGATTAACGAGTTTATAACGTTCTTCACCTATAATATTACCAACTTCAGCAAGCTTTTGATCCCAAACATCTAAAGTGATTTTTTCTTCAGATCCTAATCGACCATTTACTTGCCGCAGTAAAGCATTTCGTTGACGTAAAATATGGTCAAGATTAGATAATATTCTATCTAATCTTGGATAAAGTTGAATTAATATTTCATCCAAAAAATCTCTTCTTATACTTGGAGCACCTTTTACAAGAGTTAAATCATCAGGCTTAAATAATGATATTGGTAATAAGCCTAATATATCGCGACGTTTGATTATTTTTTTATTTAGTCTAAATTGTGATTTACCTGATTGGAAAATTATTGCTTCTAATAATAATTTCCTTTGTTGAATTCTAATTTCAGCTCTTAAAGTTGCTGAAGGTGATGTTGTAGCAGAAATATCACTATGAGTGAGTTCTTTTATGTTACAAACCAATGCTTCGTTACTTAGAGTGCGAAAAGATCGCATTGTTAATAAAAAATAAATAGACTCAAGCAGATTTGTTTTGCCTTCGCCATTAAGACCTTCAAAAATTATTGTGCCTTTAGGTAATTCAATATCCAATTTGTGATAATTACGAAAATTGACCAAATGCAAATGTTCTAAATACACTCAAATCCGAACTCAGGTTACACGAACTGGCATTATTAAATAAAGATAATCTTCAGAAACAGGTGATCTAATAACAGCAGGCTTTAAAGCATCTGCAGTATGCAAAACTATTTCATCGCCAGGGGCTGCTTGTACACCGATTCTAAAATAATCAGGATTAAATGCAACAACTAAATCTTCGCCATCATAAGAAGCTTCGATCGATTCTTGTGCAACACCAACATCTTGAGTACTCGCTGATAATTCAAAATTGGTTGCTGACATATTTAATTTTACAGGAGTAGAATCTTGAGCTAAAAGTTTGATCCTTCGCACTGCATTAAGCAGTAAATCTCGATTTACTATAAGCTTGTTTTGATGCTGATCAGGAATAAGACCTTTATAGTTTGGAAAATCGCCTTCAATTAAACGAGTTTTAACAGTAACATCACCAATTCTAAAAACTGCATCTTGATTAGTAAACGATAAAAAAGCATCTTCTGCATCTTCTAACAATCTACTAACTTCTTGTAAAGTACGGGTTGGAACTAAAACACTTGTTCCTGAATCTAAAATCTTAGCATCTTCCAACTCACATAATGCCAATCTATATGAATCGGTTGTAACCAAGCGAAGGCTATTATCATCTGCTGCTAATAATGTACCAGTAAGCACAGGTCTTGAATCATCAGAGGAAGCTGCATTAGCAACTTGGCGTATTGCTGATAACAACTTGTCAGACTTAAGTACTGCAGATGAACCATCTACTGCCTCCACTACCGGAAAATCTGTAGTACTCATAGCATTCAATTTAAAATTACTTCGAGATGAATTTATCTGAATCATATGTTCTTCTAATTCAACATCTACTGCTCCATCATCTAATGATCTAATCACATCACTAGCTAAACGTGCTGGCACGACTGTAGTCCCATCACCTTGACCATTAACTGCCACACTACAAGTGATCTGTAATTCTCGATCTGTTCCTGTTATGGTCAACTTATCCCCTTCAAGCCTAAGATGCAATCCTGTTAAGATAAGTTGAAAACCTCCTTTATTGCCTGCAGCTCTAGCAGCAGTTGCAAACGCGTTTGCAAGAGTTTCTTGTTCACATCGGAATTTCACAGGTAATCTTCTTTCTTATTCATATATTTTTAAAATAATTAACAATAGTAGTAGGGAAGTGGATATGTGGATTAGTCACATTTTCCCTGCGTAGAGCCCACATAGTTTTCCTTGCATGATTTCTGATTATGTGCATATATATGATCAGCTTAATTTTTGATGGGGATAAAGGAAGAGTTATCCAGTGTGTAATTTTTGTTATCAACATGTATTGCACAAGATATTCCTTTTTTCTGTTTAGGCGTTTTTGATATTATGAATTAGCTCGTTTACCTGATTGAAGGTTTCAGGTTCTTTGCTTATTTGTGTTTCAATTTTTTGTACAGCATGAATTACAGTTGTGTGATCACGGTCTCCAAAAACTCGGCCAATATCAGGATAGCTAAGATCTGTTACATTGCGGCATACGTACATAGCTATCTGGCGGGCTTTTACCAGTGCTCGTTGTCTTTGAGGACCAATGATCTCATCTATACGTAAAGCAAACATTTCAGAAGTTGCTTGTAAAATAATATCAGAAGTAATAATTTGTGGTTGAGTGTTGACTGTAATGTCACGCAAAACTCGTTTTGCTAAATCTAAATCTATTGGTTGTTTATTAAAAGTTGAATATGCAGTAACCCTAGTAAGAGCTCCTTCTAGCTCTCGAATATTGTCTCTGATGTTACTAGCAACAAAGTTAAGCACTTCATCATTAATGGCACAATTATTTAGTTCAGCTTTTTTGCGTAATATGGCAAGGCGAGTTTCTAAGTCTGGAGGTTGAATATCTGTTAGTAAGCCCATCTTGAAACGGCTAGTCATTCTGTCTTCGAGGGTGGACATTGCATCTGGTGGTCGATCACTGGTAAGTACTATTTGTTTGTTGACTTCGTGCAGAGAATTAAAGGTATGAAAAAATTCTTCTTGTAATGATTCTTTTCCTTCTAAAAATTGAATATCATCTACTAGGAGAACATCAACCTCTCTGTATGTTTTCTTAAATTGGCTGGTAGTATTACTACGGATTGCATCAACAAACTGGTTGAGTAATGTTTCTGTAGAAACATAACGTATTCGTTTGATTGAATGTCGGGGATCGGATACATAATGATCGTTGACATAATGCCCAATGGCTTGAAGTAAATGTGTTTTTCCTAATCCAGCATGTCCATGAATGAAAAGAGGATTGTATGATTTGCCAGGAGCTTCAGCTACAGATAGAGCTGCTGCAAGTGCAAATCGATTTGAGGACCCTGTAACAAACTTGTCAAAAATATAGTCTGGATGCAATGAACCAAAAGCATTGATTTTAATATCAGGAGTTTGGGCATCATATAGTGTTGTTGTTTTTTCATATGTTATTGAAGATGAAGTTTTATCGGGCGCAATTTTTATTTCAACATCATCGATATCTAGATTAGAAGCTGCTTGATTGTTTTGAATTTCAGTTGTAATACTTAGAGTGACTGGTGTGTTGTTAGTGGTTTTCAATGCTTCATAAATCAGTTTTGATAAATCGCCTTCTAAACGATCTCGAATTAAATTATTTGGAACAGCTATTTCCAATACATCTTCTTTTAATGAAAGAGGCGTTGCTTGCGCAAAGGTTGATTGCCAAACAGCATCTGACACCTGAGATTTGATGAGGGTGGTGCAGGATGACCAAAGATGAGTCGGTGAAACCATGTTGTTAGCAACTCCAATTTGAATTTATATCCACAGATGTGAAAAACCTGTGGATAACTAATTGAGCATTTTGTTTGGGCCAAGACACATCGGCGCTTTTTCTTAGACCTGTTTATCAAGATCAACACACAATAGCATTATGTGAGGCTTAAAGCACTAGAAAATCTAAAATTGTTAAGGGTGTTTGTTTTGTTTTATATGTTGTAAATGTGCGTAATGGGGAAATTATCAAAAAAGACTCAACTGTTTGTCATGTTGTCACAGCAGCTCGTAGAATAAGCTGTTACGTAGATCGGTGATCGCGTATAGCAGGGTAGCTTAGACAAGCTGCTCTTAACTTGGAGGAAGCAGTGAAACGCACTTTTCAGCCAAATGTGCGACGACGAGCCCGACGGCATGGTTTTCGGCAAAGGATGTTAACAAAAAGTGGTAGGGCAATCATCAATGCTCGGCGGCGTCGTGGGCGAAAGAGGCTGTCGGCCTGATCAAGCGTCTAACAGGACAGCTCGCTTTTGCTCGGTTGCGTCGCGAGGGGAGGCGCAGCACCAGTGGTGCGATATGGGTACGTTATGTTGTGGACACGGAGGTAGACGCGGCTCATGTTGGGTATGCCATTTCAAAAAGAGTGGGTTCGGCAGTGGTGCGTAACAGGGTTCGGCGTAAACTTCGCCATTTGATGCGGGCGTTAGACGAAATACGACCGCAAGGCTTGTTGCCTGGGTTTTACTTGATTGGTGTAGACCCGCGAGTTTGTTTTTTTACTTACGATGAGATGCGGGTAGCTGTGTCCAATTGCTTTGCTGCTATAGATAGGAAAACACAGTGAAGTTGCGGGCTTTTTTTCAGCTGCTCCAACGTTGGCCGAGTTGGGTGCTTAGCCTATTTATTGTTGTGTATCAAAAAGCCACCGATCATCGGCCAACCCCATGCCGTTTTGTGCCAAGTTGTTCTTACTATGCTCTGGAAGCAGTTGAAGTGCATGGCGCTATCAAGGGCAGCTGGATGGCTGTACGCCGTCTTGTAAGGTGCAGACCTGGTAGTGCTTCTGGATGGGATCCGGTTCCAGATAGGGCAGGCAACTTAGCTCCAGATCCTACTGCTAGCAAGGCTTGTTTATAGTGTTTGACAGTATTTTTAATGGCCTATTTGATGGCCTGGCTTGGTTGCTAGCTCTTTATTATCTTGTTGGACACAGCTTTGGTTTTGCCATCATCTTGTTCACCTTGACGGTAATGCTGCTTTTGACTCCGCTTACTTTGTACACCACTCGTTCAATGCTGCGTATGCAGGCTCTACACCCCCAACTCAAGAAGCTACAAGCCCAATATAAAGGCGATCGACAACGCTTGAACGAAGAAACGATGCGTTTGTATCAGGCAAACAACGTTAATCCTCTTGGGAGCTGTTTACCTATTTTGCCACAAATCCCTGTATTTTTTGTACTTTTTAGGCTTATACAAGGTCTAACAAGGAGAGTAAGCGATCTTGGCATGCATGCTGGCTATGGCTCATTACGCCGAAGCAGCGGTATTGCTGCCGAAGTAGATTTTGCAGAGCGCAGATTTAATCCCGAGTACCTTGCCGCAGACGCAGAACTTCGGAATACCCTTGAGAACAATACCGAAATGAATTTTTTTGGCATTGATTTATCTGCAAATGTTATTGGTGCATTAAGGGACTCATTGGTTTCGGCTTTGCCGTTATTGTTGCTGATTGTGTTGATTGGAGTGACCAGTTATGTACAGCAGCGACAAATTGCCGGTCGACGCGACCCAAACATGCCAGTAAATCCTCAGCAGCAAATGATTATGCGTATTATGCCGTGGTTTTTACCATTAATTTCTTTGAATTTTCCCGCAGCACTCAATTTGTATTTCGTAACTTCTAATGTTGTGCGTGTTGGGCAGCAAGCAGTTATTACGCGTCGTATCTATCGTCCGCATCAGCAACGACAAGCTTTACAACAAAATAGTGAAGAGATAGATTCTGATGAGGAAGTTGTTGATGTGTTAGCTCAACCCAAGCAACGTTCGCAGTCTTCGCGAGGTCCGCGGGTTGACCATGGCAGTCGCCGGCCAACTACACGAACACCACCAAAACGTCGGCCTACAAGTCGCCGGACGACATCTCAGGAGATAGGCACTGTTTCATCATCGGCTACGAACCCTTCGTTATCTACAGCTTCTGCGGATAAGACCTCATACACAAAGAAATCTCAATCAACTCGGTTATCGAGTCAACGTGACAAATCGAAATCAAAAAACGAGACAGACAATAAACCAGAATCAAGCCGAACAACGCAAAAAGGACACCAGTCTCACCCGACTGATCGTCGGCGGCAGAGAAAAAAGAGGAGAAGATAATCATGGAATGGCTAGAAGTTACTGCTAAGACCCTTACTCAAGCTGAAGAAATAGCATTAGACCAGCTTGGGGTAGATCGTAGCGAGGCCGAGTTTGCGGTAATAGATGAACCTAAATCTGGACTACTAGGATTAGGGCGGGTAGATGCCAGACTTAGAGCGCGTGTAAAACCAATGCAACCTCCGGAAAAGCAAAATCAGCAACGCAGAGGTAAAAATAATCGTTCTAAAAGTCGCTCAAACAGCCGTTCGGCAAGCAATAACCGAACAGGCAACAGCCGAGTACACAGCAGAGGCTACGACGGTAACAACAGGAATAGCAGAAACGGCAATAGAAATCGGACGCAACGCTCTAGCAGCGCTAAATTGGAAACGAAAATTAATTCGAGTCGTTCGTCTAAATCTTTGAAACCTACAGCACTTAAGGAAGGTACAGCTATGGAAGAGCCAATGAGCCTAGAAGACCAAAGTACGGTATTGGTTGACTTTTTGGATGGTCTCATGGAGGCATTCGATCTAGATGCCGCGGTGACTGCCGAGCGGGTAGATGATGAGACTGTTGAGATGCGGGTAGACAATACCCCTGGCGTAGGTTTGCTAATAGGCCCTAAGGGCAACACCCTACGTGCGGTAGAAGATCTGTCGCGAATGTTGGTACAACGAAAATCTGATGGGAACTGCGAAGGCCGTATTCGGGTAGACGTTGGTGGCTATCGTGAACGTCGTAAAGCTGCTTTAGAAGAGTTTTGCGTAAAGATTGCAGACGAGGTTCGAGATACCGGTGAGGAATGCTCGCTTGAACCTATGAATGCGGCTGATCGTAAGGTTGTACATAACGCTATTGCTGATCTTGATGGAGTTAGGACTGTGTCAGAAGGTCAAGAACCACGTCGCTGGATTGTGGTTATCCCTGACTGATCGGTGGATTTAGACCCTTCTTCTCGTTTGGGATTGATGGGGATATTTACGCAAGCTCAAGAGCGGGGCTGGATTGGCAAGCAGTCTTTAGATAGCTACATCGATCATTCATTAAGTTTTGCTAAAGCTGCAAGGACGATTCCTTCGCTGGCAGTTGATGTGGGAACCGGCGCTGGCATTCCTGGGTTGGTGTTGGCAGCGTTTTGGCCCCAGTGCCGGTGGATATTAGTAGAATCGTCTTTAGCAAGAGCTTCGTTTTTGGAACTGCACTGTGGCCGAATGGGGTGGTTTAACAGAGTAGAAATTTATCATGGTGATGCTAATAGCTTGCGCGTTGATAACCGTATTGCGGGTGAGGCAGATTTGGTGACAGCTAGGGGTTTTGGGGCTGTAGAGGGTTTGGTGGGAGTAGCTGCGTTTGTTCTGCGGTCTGGTGGAGAGTTGATTGTAAGTGCTGCGCCTCAAGGTGATGTTTGGAATGAAAGTTTTCTTAGCTCGTATGGTTTTGCTGGAGATGAAATGATTTTGTCAAGCCCGCGGTTTCATCGGGTTAGAAAATCATAGCGCTAGGCTGTCCGCGATGTTTCACGTGAAACATCGCGGTGTGGGCAGAGATAGAAATGTGGGTGAGGCAGATTTGGCGGCAGCTAGGGGTTTTGGTGGTGTAGAGGGGTGAACTTCATCGGTGGTGGCGACGGGTCGACTGTTGGGGTTGACCTGATGTACTAACAGCCTACTGGTGGGGGGTTTTGTTATGGTATAGCGTTTGGGTGTGTGGATGAGCGTTTGTTTTGAGGTGTTGTTGTGGTAGGGGTTAGCTAACGTGGGGGTTGGGGAGTGTTTGGGTGGGGGTAGGGTGATGGTTTGTGAGGGAGCAGAAACGTTGCGCTCAGGGTGTGTGTTGCGCGCATGCCGTTCAAAATGAGGTTGATATGTAAGCGTTACGGCCGGGGTTGTGTAAGTTGGTTGTAGATGGTGTGCTTGGCTAGCAGGTGGCAGATCGGTTTGGTGAGCGTTTATCGCCTCACGCTATTTCAGCGGAATTAGCTGGGCTGGGTTATCGGATTTGTGGTGAAACGTTTTACTGTGCTTGTTACGACGTGTTTACCAGCAGTGGTGTGCCACCAAACAGTTGGGCTTTGCTACCCCGTGCGCGGCGGTGTAAACCTCGGGGACGCTGTTCGCAGGTTAAACGTTTGGTTTTGGGTGGTTGGCGTCGTGTATGTGAGCGTCCGTTGTGAAGTTGATAACCGTCAAGAGCTTGGTCATTGGCAAGGCGATCTGATTATCGGCAAAAAAAACCAAACCGTGATGGTTACCCTAGTTAAACGGTTTAGCCGCCACACCTTGTTAGCAGTTTTACCAGACACGGTTATGATGCTGCTAACACTACTAAAACCATCACCCAAGCACTAGCCCGAAAAACCATCACATATAATGTGCATCCTCACCTGAGACCACCGCAAAGAAATAACCCGGTAGAAAGACATAGAACAAACCGTCGATATCAAAGTTTACTTCTGCGAACCCCGCTCACCCTGGCAACAACCCCACCAACAAACAAACCAACGGACTACTAAGACGCCCGCTACCCAAACACACCAACCCCAACACCGCCAAACCCCTACCAACAACCATCAAAAACTCAAATCAACAACACACCCCAAAAACCCCACCACCCAAACACAACCCAAACCACACACAACCCAACCATGCCGCAACCACCACTAGAACTTGCCAGGGTTTGGTGGGAGTAGCTGCGTTTGTTCTGCGGTCTGGTGGAGAGTTGATTGTAAGTGCTGCGCCTCAAGGTGATGTTTGGAATGAAAGTTTTCTTAGCTCGTATGGTTTTGCTGGAGATGAAATGATTTTGTCAAGCCCGCGGTTTCATCGGGTTAGAAAATCATAGCGCTAGGCTGTCCGCGATGTTTCACGTGAAACATCGCGGTGTGGGCAGAGATAGAAATGTGGGTGAGGCAGATTTGGCGGCAGCTAGTTGAGTTCCTATGTCAATGTTGGGGTGGTTTTGGTGGTGGTGGTGTAGATGCGGTCTGAGATTTTGTGTTTGAGGGCTCAGATGGTTTTTCGTTTGGTTTTGCCGCGTTGGAGGGCCTGGTGGTAGTAGTTGTGGCCCTTGGTTCTGGGTTTGGCGATTTGGGTGAGGGCTGTGATGTGGATGGCTTTGTTGAGTTGGCGGTTGCCGCGGCGGTTGAGGTGGTGGCGTTGGCTGTGGCGTGTCGGGCTTTGCTGGCGAAGCGGGCGGGGTCGCTGGTCTTGGCGATAATGTCGGCGGCGATGAGGGGTCTGATTCCGTAGATTTCGCGTAGCGCTATGCTAATGACCAAGCTCTTGACGGTCTTGCACACACAACGGACGCTCACATATACGACGTCAATCACCTAAAACCGAACGTTTAACCTGCGAACAGCGGCTAGGCGGTTTACGCCGCCGCACACGAGGTAGCAAAGCTCAACTGTTTGGTGGCACACCACTGCTATTAGACACGTCGTAACAAGCACGGTAAAACGTTTCAACACAAATCTGATAACCCAGCCCAGCTAACTCCACTCAAATAACGTGAAACGATAAACACTCACCAAACCGATCTGCCACCTGCTAGCCAAGCTCACCATCTACAACCAATCCACACAACCCCGACCGCAACGCTTACATATCAACCTCATTTTGAACGGTTTGCACACGATACACGCCCTGAGGTCGCAGGCAGCACTGCTGTGATGGTGCTTCATTTTGAACGGTTTGCGCACAACACACACCCTGAGCGCAACGTTTCTGCTCCCTCACAAACCGTCACCCTACCCCCACCCAAACACTCCCCAACCCCCACGTTAGCTAAACCCTGCTGTAACAACACCACAAAACAAACACGCATCCACACACCCAAACACTGTGCCATAACAAAACCCCCACCAGTAGGCCGCAGAAACATCAAACCGACCATCATGGCCGACCCGTCGCCACCACCGATGAAGTTCACCGTGGTATGAACCAATCCACCGGCAGGATCGGAACCGTTCTAGACAACGCACCAGCAGAATCATTCTTCTCCACACTGCAACACGAACTGATCAATCACCGAACCTAAGTCCCCAAAACCCAAGCCTAACAAGAAATCAGCCTTAGAGGAACCACACTTGGTGCAACACCCAAAAACTTCACTCCACAATTGCAATGACACCACTTATAAAAACTACAACCAACCTTTCCACAAAAAGGGGGGAAGCTCACCGGCGGGGACCCCGCCTCAATGGCGGACCCTCAAAAACTCCCCAACCATAACTTCATAGAAAAGAGCCGGTACTCATAAGCGCTATGCCTCATGACAGTGTTTGTCCAGAAGAGCTGCTTAGCGCGTGTGGCTTTGGTGCAGATTTGGAGATGCTGGGCCGCGCAACGTTGCGGTTGTGTGGATATGCCAGGCTTGACAGACCAAGATTTGTGCTCAGATTTCGTCAACTCTAGGCTTTTTGGTGACACAGAGATGTGTGAAGAGATAGCTTGGAAGATGCACGGATGACCAGTTGTCCGCTAATCAGGCACGATTTCCGCTGCCATCGGTGTTTTTGTAACAGGGTTGGCAACTGTTGAGTTTGGGGTAGAATGATGTGTATGAAGGTTGTTGGTAAGCGTATGCGTTTGACTGATTGGGGTCGTCAGTTTGGGTTGTCTACGCGTGCTTCTTGGCAGATGTATCGGGATGGTCGTTTGCCTGAGGGGTTGGTGGTTGAGAAGGTGGGGAAGTTGTTGTATGTGAGGGTGCCTGATGATGAGTTGCCTGCTGATCGGGTGGTGTTGTATGCGTGTGTGTCTTTTTCGGATCAGGCTTTTGATTTGGTGTGTCAGTCGGAGCGTTTGCAGGTTTTCGCGCGTAAGCAGGGGTGGTCTGATTTTGAGGTGGTGATGGAGACGGGTTCTGGTTTGAACGGTAAACGCTCGAAGTTGTTGAGGGTGTTGCGTTTGCCGGGGAGGACTCGGATTGTGGTTGAGCATCGGGAGCGTTTGACGGGTTTTGGGTTTGAGTTGTTGGAGGCTTCGTTGGTGGGTCGTGGTGGTGGGGTTGTGGTGATGGATGATGAGGAACTTGAGGATGATCTTGTGAGGGATGTGACTGAGGTGTTGACTTTGTTGTGTGCGCGTTTGTATGGTCGTCGGTCTGCTGCTTGTAGAGCGCAGAGAGCGTTAGCGGCTGCTGGTGAGGGTGTGTCGTGACTCGCTGGCGGTCGGAGGGTCCGTTTGTGGTGCCTGCCCCGTCGGGTGCGACTGTTCGTACAAAGGTTCATGCTTTTGGTGATGATGCCAGCGTGTTGAGGCAGGTCAGCGAGTTTTTGGGTTCGTATTTCCGGCAGGATTTGGCTGCCCGCTGCAAGCTGGGTTTGAAACATGCAGATCGGAATGAACGCAAAAAAGAGTTGACACCGGCGGTGTCGTCGCGTTGGGCGAATCCGATCACTCTTCGTGTGGGTGATCAGTTCGCTTTAGCGGTTCGTAATATGCAAGCTTCGATTGATCGTTATCGGACAGAGATCAACAGGATCGAGAAACGTCTTCGAGTGCCGGTCGGGCAGAAACAAGGTCGTGTGCGAGGGTTCGCGTCTGTAGGTGAACGTTGGCAGAAGCAACGCCGGTTGCAGAGCCTGAAAGCGCGTGAAGCTCAAACATCTGCTGATCTGCAAGCTGGTCGGGTGTCGGTGTGTAAGGGCGGTAAAGAGCTGGCTAACAACCGTCATCATCTACAAGAATGTGGTCTAACGCTTCAGCAATGGCGTGAACAGTGGGATGCTGCTAGAGGGTATTTGACTTGTGACGGGCGCACCGGTGAACCGTACGGCAACGAAATGATTCAGGTGATCCCTACCGCAGCAGGCTACAAGAACTGTGTGGTGCAGATCCGGTTACCGAAAGGTTTAGCGCATTTATCGAACACCCCAGACAGGAAAGCACCTTTTTACCGGTTAGAAGGGACCGTTACCTGGAATCATCGAGCGAACGAATGGTTACACCGATGTTTAACTAGTTCAAAGATCTCATACACCTTCTCTTATGATCCTGATAAACAAGCCTGGTATCTGTCGGCTAGCTGGACGTTCCCTAAACCTTCTGAACCCGCTGAGATACCCACCACCGCGAAAACGGTGGGCATCGATTTGAACTCCGATCATCTAGCAGCGTTCATCGTGGATGAGCACGGCAACCCAACCGGTCGCCCTCAAACGTTTGAGCTGTTAGAAGAAGGCACCAGCGAGCAACGGCGAGGCAGGCTACGAGAATCAGTAGACGCGGCACTGAAATGGGCGGTCTCCCAAGGCGCACAAGTGGTCGCTACCGAGAAACTCGATTTCAGTCGCAGTAAAGCTTTGGGCAAACAGATATACCGACGCGGGCAAGCAGGAAAAACCACTCGCCGTAAAGTCGCTGGACTACCCACAGCACAAGTTTTTGAGGCTGTAGCAGCTAACGCCAAAAAACATGGGATCACTCACGTAGCAGTCGATCCTGCGTACACCAGCAAATGGGGAACCAGATACTGGAAACCCGCACTCAACAAATCACGCCGACAACAAAGTAGTGGTCATCACGCTGCTGCTGTCGTAATCGGCAGAAGAAGTCAGGGCCACGCGGCCAAGCGAAAGAACCCAGAACCAGCAACGACCAGAGGATCGTCAAGGACAATCTCGGTTCCAGCCCAACCACGAACAACTGACATGCCCCCTACAAACAGAAAAGGACAACAGCGAGCCGCCCCCGGCAACGACCTGTTAGCCAAACCTGGGACTAGACGGGACAGACGCTCAAGGTCGTTCGGAGCGTCGACAATAGAACAACCTTCTATTGTTTAAGGAACGGCTTATATGGGCTATTCAGTTCTCTAAGTTTACTGCTGCGCAAAACACTCAATTCAAAAACAACTTTGAAAGGAAAAACTAATGGAAGCAGGAATTGTTATAATCGTTTTAGGGGCACTTGTTGTCGGTACTTGGTTGGTACAACTGCCCTATCAGATTGCTAAAAACCGTGGTCACCCGAATAAAGACGCTATTCTAGTGCTCGCCATCGTAGGCGTACTGTTTTTAGGGTTAGGGTGGTTAGCGGCGTTAGTCTGGGCGTTCACAGCCCCTGCGCAAACTGCACGTGACTTATAGAAACCGGTTGACTACCGAAACCAAATAAGGTGATGATACGAGGCAAGCTCAAGCGTTGGTTGTAACAGGTCTGTTGAAGATTAGGGGCTATTGAAAACTCTATGGTTGACTTGGCTTTATGGCAGACGCTTTTGATGTACCTGCAAGAATTCGCATTGAACAGTTCTTGAAGGACTATCCAGTCGGGGACCTTCATGTAATAACCGGGTACACGTCGATGGCGGGATTGGCATGGTTGGCTCGCAACGCGCCAAAGCGGCAAGTGACGATAGTTGTCGGCGACCTGAGGAGTGGGTTTTGATAAATTTAAAACCAGCGATGCTACCGAGGTTGCAGAGTTTTTAGAGCGTCGCGACGTTCGGCTTCTTAACTGGTATCGGACTGATAAGAGTAAAAAAGGAGCAGCTATTGCGCATTCCAAAGTGTTCGCAGTGGAAGGTCCTGCTAGACAACCATTTGCGGTGCTAGCTGGGTCGGCGAATCTCACAAACACAGGGTTGGGCGCCAACGTGGAGACTATGGTAGAGGCAGTTCATGGTGATAGGGATGTGGTTTTTAAGCAAATACTCGCGCTAGAGAGTGAGGGGTATGATAGTGCCGCTAAAATTCTTGCGAAAACAAAGTCTAAAGAACTCATAGAAACTAGCGAGCGCACAGTTTATCGCAGGCGACCTGTGTGGCAGGAGAAAGCAAAGCCTAAAAAATCTGCGAGGTCTGGTTGCTTGCCGGCTTTGGTGCCATCTATCGTCTGGTGTTTGATTCCGGCGCGGTGGCGTGGCGTGGTGAAGAGGAAAGTTTGGATGGAGTGGTTGAAGAAAGTCAACTAACAAGGGAGAATGGGCAAGGTGTCTTCCGTGCAAGTTTCTACGACTCGAATTATTGCAGTCGCGAACCAAAAAGGTGGAGTAGGTAAGACTACAACAGCCGTCAACTTGGCTGCGTGCTTGGCTGAGGTCGGGGAAAAGGTGCTGGTAGTCGATTTAGATCCTCAAGCTAACGCTACTACTGGTTTAGGAGTAGACCCTTTTGCAGGTGCTGTTTCTGTATATGATGTCCTACTGCAAAGCGGGACCATACGTGAGAGCATCGTTTCTACCGCGGTACCCAATTTATGGCTTTGTCCTTCTACGTTGGATTTAGCTGGTGCCGAGGTAGAACTGGTTCCAGTGTTTAGTCGCGAACGACGTTTGCACGACGCTCTAAGCAGTGAGGCCGATCAATACGATTTTGTTTTTATTGATTGTCCGCCTTCGTTAGGGTTAATCACGGTGAACGGATTAGCCGCAGCTAAAGAGGTGTTAGTACCAGTGCAGTGTGAGTACTACGCCTTAGAGGGACTTGGCCAGTTAATGCGAAATATCGAATTGGTTAAAAATGGTCTTAACGCTCAGCTTAAGATTTCGCTGATAGTGCTGGTTATGTATGATGCCCGCACCAAGCTAGCTGCACAGGTAGAAGCAGAAATTCGCAGTTATTTTGGTAGCAAAGTTTGCCGACAGGTTATTCCTCGCAACATTCGTTTAGCGGAAGCACCGTCTTTTGGTGCTCCCGTAAATGTTACACATCCTGGTTCGCGGGGAGCTTTGGCTTATCGCGAGCTTGCTCAGGAGGTACTAAATGGCACGTTCTCCCGGGATGGGTAGAGGCTTAAATGCTCTGATTTCGGAGCCTCAAGCTCAATTAAGTGGTCGCGCAACTTATGTGGAGATTCCGTTAGAAGCAATCGCGGTGAATCCATATCAGCCTCGCAACAATTTTGACGAAGCTGCCTTAAATACATTGAGTGCATCAATTGCTGAGGTCGGAGTTTTGCAGCCAGTGTTGGTACGTCAAAGCAGCGATGGCAGGTATCAATTAATAGCCGGAGAACGTCGTTGTCGGGCAGCACGAAAAGCAGGGCTTACCCGAGTGCCAGCTATAGTGAGGTCGGTAAAGGACTCTGATGCCTTAGAACAGGCACTTTTGGAGAACCTGCAACGCGAAGACTTGAACCCTATTGAACAAGCACTATCTTTTCAACATCTAATTACGGAATTTAGGTTTACACAAGAAACCATTTCTAAGCGGTTGGGAAAAAGTCGCTCTGCCGTAGCGAACACTTTGCGGTTATTACAGCTTCCCGATCAGGTGCAGCACATGGTGGCTGAGGGCAATTTATCAGCTGGTCACGCGCGCGCTTTGCTTGGCATTGCAGATCCAAACAAGCTCATCAAGCTGGCTCAGAAAGTTGTAGATGAGGGTTTAACTGTTCGCATGGTTGAGGACGCCGCGCGTCCCGGTAATGGCCAGGCCAACTCAAAGTCACATACCCCCCGTGCTTCAAGCGCAGACCGCGGGGCTACAGTTTTAGAGTTAGAGAATCGGCTTGGAGACCATTTTGACACCAAAGTCAATGTGTTTTTAGGAAAAGGGCAAGGCAAGCTAGTGGTTCACTTTGCCGATATGGGTGACTTGGAGCGAATTTACACACTAATGATGCAAAAATAATATAGCTATATTTTCAAGCTGGGTGTGTAGCCCAAAGAGCTAAACTGCTTTCAATGGCTCGTGTAATCGGTGACAGTCGAGCCTGTATAAGGCCAAAAGGGCCAAGCAAACATTGCACAGCTGTCATTTGTGTATGACGCAATATCGGCAGACGCATTCCCTGCGCTCCTGGGTTTTCGATTCCTAAAGCAGCAGCTAAGCGCTGTGCCAAGACCTTCGCTAGCCGTTCTCCCCCGGGGGAGATAAATCCTTCAGTAGCGAAGTAAGCGATTCTGCATGTTGTTTTGTTGTTGGGGGACAAGTCAAGACACACATCTACGTTTAGATTGTTAGCGTAAGCCGCAGCTTCTAAATCTTTTAGGTCGCATCCTTCACTCACCGTAGCCCCAGCCCGTCGCAGGCCGGTACATAGTTCTCCAGCAACGGGTGTAAGTTCGTGCGGAAACACAATTATTATGTGTTTGTCGGTTAGCTTGCGGGGCGCTTTTTGTAGCTTGATTCTTTCGCGAACTGCCGCCACAGTAGAAGGCGACACGCGCACCGACATACGTTTGAGACATGCAATGCTATCTTGATCACAAACTTTGTTTGGCTCTAAGCCACTGTTGACCTGAAACTCTTTAAGCGCGTTTGCGGTGTCTGGCCCGAAAATGCCGTCCACTCTTCCCGCATCAAAGCCTAGTGATCCTAAACGAAGTTGTAGCTCAGCTACGTCGTCACCGCGTAGCATCGGTTGGGTTATTAGCAGGTTGCGGTCGCCTAAAGACCAACTAGCTTCTTGTAGTGCTACCCAAGTATGTGGCCCACAAATCCCATCTACACTTAAGCCTCGGCTGACTTGAAAGTCGGCCACCGCTGCGGCAGTGGCAGCATTAAAATGTTGGGTTGTATTAGCAGTAAAAGCAAAACCCGCTTTTGTTAGCTGTTCTTGTAGCAGCAACACATTTTCGCTGGTGTCCCCGCGCTTTAGCGTTGGAGGATGGTTGACTTTCCAGTTATTTTGATTGACTTCGGGTTTAGAAAGGGTCATCTATGACCTAGGGGGCAACCTCGTTGATTTCTTTTAGCAACTGTTCTTTGCCTTTGGCACCAACGATTCTTTTCGCCGGTTCTCCATCTTTGAACACGATTAGCGTGGGAATGCTCATTACCTGGTAGCGCATTGCAATATCGGCTGCTTCGTCTACATTAAGCTTAGCCACATTGATAACTCCAGATTTTTCTTCTGCTATCTCATCTAGAATTGGGGCGATCATTTTGCATGGGCCACACCATTCCGCCCAAAAATCAACTACAACTGGTATTTCAGTGCTATTAATCGTTTCGTCGAAAGTCTCGTTAGTAAGGGTGAGGATGCTCTCAGCCACTGTTAATCTCCTTGAGGTATCAAGTTAGTCGGTTTGGAACTTGGTATGGTGCCCTGCGCGTTTCAATGTTAGCAGCAGAGACAGGCTTTTAGCCGTATCCGGCCGCTTCTAACCAGTGTTCAGCGTCGATTGCTGCCATACAACCAGACCCTGCTGCCGTAATTGCTTGGCGGTAGAAATCATCTTGCACATCTCCACATGCAAAAACTCCTGTTAAATTGGTGCAGCTGGAGTTGGGCTTGGTTATTAGGTAGCCGTTGTTTTTGTGTTGCAGCTGACCTGTAAACAAGTCGGTATTTGGGCGATGGCCTATAGCAATAAACAAACCAGTTACATCTAAGAGAGAGGATTCGCCAGTAACACGGTTCACAACATGAACGCCTTCAAGTTTGTCTTGGCCTTTCAGGTCACAGACCTCGCTGTTCCACAAGAAGGTAATTCGGTCATTAGCAAAAGCTCTGTCTTGCATAATTTTAGAAGCCCGAAGTTTGTCTCTTCGGTGTATTACTATAACTTTAGATGCAAAACGAGTAAGGAAAATGGCTTCTTCTAGAGCCGAATCGCCACCACCTACTACGGCAATTTGTTGATCCCTAAAAAAGAAACCATCACAAGTGGCACAGGTAGACACACCATGCCCAAGCAATCGCTGTTCAGCTTCAAGACCTAGCATGAGAGCTTGGGCGCCAGTTGCAATGATTACAGCCCAAACACGATAAGTGGGGTCAGGCGTGTCTGGAGCGTCTATCCAGATGCTGTGTGGAGGGCCTGAAAGATCTACGCGCGTAACTTTTTTAGTAAGTATTTCTGTTCCAAAGCGTTTGGCTTGTGCGCGAAATTGTTCCATTAGGTCTGGGCCAAGCACGCCTTTGGGGAACCCAGGGTAGTTTTCCACATCGGTAGTTAGCATGAGCTGCCCACCAGGTTGATCGCTTGTTGATGACGGTTCGCCTTCGATTAATAGGGGTGAAAGGTTGGCGCGAGCGGTATAGATTGCCGCTGTTAAGCCAGCGGGGCCTGAACCTATAATTGCTACCTTGCGAATATTTTGTTGGGCTGAGGCGTTGTCTGTCATAACGCTGCTATTAGTGGGGACGCCTTGACCAGCACAAAAGTCCTAAAGCGGTAAAGCAAAGCCCTAAAATGCCATGAGCGGCCCAAGCTTGACCGGTGGCTATTTCAAGCCCGCGCACTGCTGCAATGATGCCTAAAATCAGCAGTAGAAGCAGGGGAAATATGCTAAAGATGATGTAACTCAAGATACGGGTGATAGATACAATTGGCCCAGTAGAGACAGAGTGAATTTTGTCTACGGTATCTATTACCAAATCGGTTGCTTGGTCTGGCCAGTCTTTAGTAAACCCTAACTTGTTTTCCGAAGAGTTTTCTTTTAAATCGGCGTCGGTAGCCATATGCTTTACCTTACCCGCTTAGAAACCGTGCGCAACAGGTTAGGCAGCACAAGATTGGGCTACACAACATGGTTTTGGAAAGATTAGATCGAGTTTGCTTGATTAGAAAAACGTCTTTCCAGCCATAATTTGGTTGTAGATGGCTTGAGTGTCGGTGTGGGGCTGGTGTTGAACACCTGTTTCGTTGTTTTCGCGATTCAAGGTTGCAATAAGTTCTGCCATGACGCGGCGCACTTCGGCTGGGTTCTTGCAAGCAGCCTTGAGTCGCCAACGGTAACACTCCTCGCAAAGGCCAATGATCCGCAGGCTAGTTAGGACGGCTGCTTTGACACCCTCGGGATCAGATGTTGCAAGACATC
Organism: Candidatus Poriferisocius sp.; assembly: GCA_965221865.1. Classification (GTDB taxonomy): domain Bacteria; phylum Actinomycetota; class Acidimicrobiia; order Acidimicrobiales; family Bin134; genus Poriferisocius. The sequence continues at coordinate 1,407,804 of OZ244918.1, read as the reverse complement.
GTTTGGCTAGTTCATGGGCTGTTTCGTCTATCCAGCACTCAACTTCGTTTCGCAATCCAAAATCAGCCCAGCGATATTGTTTGCCATTACCTCCTGTAAACGGCGTACCGCGCACTAGTTCAAGAGCTTGTATCAGCAGCTTTTTGCCTTCTTCGCCTTTATGTAGGCGACTTGTTGTTCGTAGTTTGTGGAACAGTTGCAGGTCGGTGCGTATTTCGGGGTGTAATCGATATATCCCGCTGGCGTCCATGCGGGGTAGGTAATGTTCGCCTTGGGGGTTAGTACCCAAGCTTTGCCTTGCTTTGCTTAAAGAGTTGGAGAAGGTGGATCTTGAGGGGGGTTTGTTAGATGGCCATAAGTTGGCGATGAGTTGATTGCGGTCGCACCCTTCAGGGTGAGCAGCGAGAAAAGCGATGATGTCTAAAACTCGCTGTGAGGTGATAGTTCCTTCGGTTCCAGTTATTGCAACGGGCCCAATCATTAGTATTTCAATTTGGGGTATAACAATTTGGGGTATAGCCGGCTCTTTATTAGGTTGTTGATTTTGGTCTGTAGTGGCGGGCAGTGCTTTAGCGCTTTGGTGTGCATCAAGCTTTGCGGCAGTTACTAATGCGCTGATTGCTGCAGTTGAATCTGCAGACATGCTATGTGGACTGATCCAGAGCTTAAAAGGTTCGATAAACATGGTTTTGTCCGTGAAATTGATTTTCGTGTTAGCTTTTGGCAGGTTTTGAGCGATTAAACAAGCCCAGCCGTTGCAGTTCTCTATGAGGGTGGAACTTTCTTGAGCAGTTATTGGGTTTGTGGTGATAACAACGGTGGTTGGTGTTGTTTCGTGATTTGTTTCGATGTGGTTTGTATGCGAAAACTTTGACGTGCCAAGCAGGGCTTGCGTTTCGCGCTTTTGCCGGGTAATGAGTTCTAAGCCTTTAGCGACGTCGGGGGCGTAGCTTACTTTTTCGAACTCAACTAAATCCTTCCCAAACCCGATACAGATTACATTAAGTTCGCTAGTTAAATGGCTGCTAGCAAGCTGGGTGGCAATGGCATTACAAAAACCGGCGCTGCTTTGTTGATGGCCTGTTAGACACAAAGTCTTAACATGGGCTAAGTTCAGCAAAAATTCGTCTTGGTTTATTTTGCCAAGCGAAACAAGAGTTGGTGCAAACTCAGCGGTGTAAGTAATTTCTTGTAAATGCTGATGGATTTGAGGTTGTTTAGGTATTTCCCAGCAAAGCTGATTTTGGCTGGCCGCAATGCCATTGGGTGGTGTGGCAGGGGCATCTAGTAGCAGTGTCATTCCGTTTGAGTGAAGCTTGATAGCTGCGATGTTTGGTGGTGGGTTGTCGTTCAGCTGATTAGCTAAGTAGTGCCAAGATTCATTTAAAAGTTCTGCAAACTCATTTTCGCAGTGAGCCCAGAGCTGCTTTTCGGTTTCATTGAAAAGAGCTTTATTTGCTTGGGGTTTTCTGTCGTCGGGTAGATTTTTTGGCTTAGTTTGGCGAAGTTTGGTCAAAAGCCAAACAAAGCTGCTTGCAAATAAGCCGAGTCCCCCTATTGCTAGAAGAGTTTGTTGATTAAGTGGGTTTTGGGCTGCTAGGGGTTGAGTTATTTTTGCAGTTACCGTAGGTGTAGCTTTTGTGTAGGCCAAAACAGCTTCAGGGATTTTAGAGGGTTGTGGGTCTGCGGGGGGTTCTGCGGGGTGCAAGGCAGCAGTGCTTGGATGTTGTGGTCTAGGCAGAAAGAGTTCCCAGCCTGGTTGAATGGTGTTTGGATCATTGATGACTTGGCGATTTGCATTGTAGATTTCCAGCCATTTTTCGGATGCGCCTAGGTGCGCCTCAGCTAGTTTCCAAAGCGAATCGCCTGCTTTTACAGTAATAGGCGCATTAGAGGTATCCGTGTTAGATGTATTTGTTATGGGAGCATGTGTGTCAGGTTGGGATTCGACGGGGACTTTGGCGTCTACAGGCATAATAAGTTCCCAACCGGGTTCAAGTTGGGCGGGGTCATATAAGGAGCCGCCGCCTAGTTGCGATTGGCCTTCGTTTAGCAAGAACACTTCTGTCCAGCGATCAGGGGAACCCAAGTATTGTGTCGCTATTGCTTGCAGGTTGTCTTGGGGGGTAACCGTATGAATGATCGGTGTAGTGTGCTCAGTCTCAGATGTCGTTTCAGTAGATTTAACGATGGCTGAGCTTTTTGGCGAAGTGTTTGCTCGGGAACTGTTTTCTTCAGAACCGGTTGCCGCGGTGGCTACAGGCTGAAGCAAGTCCATGTTATCTACAGCTTTTGCAACTGGATTTTGCAGTGAAAACGAAGCTAGTAAAGCTCCCGTAACAACGTGGTTAGATATTTGCCGCATAAAGCGTGGAATCAGAATTGTGCGCGGGCTGACACGGCCGCGCGCGTGTGCCCAGACATCGATGCTTACGCTGGTTCCTATTTGCAGCCAAACAACCCAAAGTATGCAGGCAATAATTTTGATTATGTAGGCAGTGGGAACTGCCCCAGTGTTAAGTGCGACAGATAGCTCTGACCATTTAGGCAGGCTTTGTGGGCCGGGCCATCCTGTCCCTAGAACTAAAAAGACAGGCATCCCAGCTAAAAAGGCAAATAGAGCTATTGCCCAACTTAGATTGTGTGAGACCTGTTCGTTCTCAGGTTGGGTGAGTTTCATCGCTCACCTTCTGTGCGGATACCTTGTACAGCGCGTGCGGTGGCCGTGCCCACAACTCGTCTAGAATCTAAACCAAGTATTGAGAGAATTTTTGTTGGCTGTGTTAGCCATACTGTTGTTGAAACCGTGTCTTGCCGCACTTCAGCTGACCAGTCGGTGTGTGTTTGTAAGAACTGTGCTATAGCAGTTTGGGCACGGGTTGAGTTAACTGTTGGGGGATTGCTGGTTGTGTAAATAGAGGTAGTTGAAATAGCTTGGGCACCTGCTCTAGCGGCTTGTTGTGCTAGCAGCGAGGCTTGTCTTTTAGCATTCAGAATTTGGGCACCGTCGTATACAAGACCTCCTACTAGTACAAGTGCAGTTGCAAGAATAACGAAGATTACTGAACAGTCACCGCGGTGTGTGCTGTTAGAGACGCAATGAAAGCGCGATGTCTTGTGGGTTGACCATTTTGTGGGAATCATCGGATATTGCTGCGGTAATTGTCCACCACTGCTACTGCTTCGGCCGTAACAACAGTGCTTCCAGGCAGTCCTGGCACAACGAGATCGGCAAAACTTACTTCACAGACCACTTCCAACTTGACTTTGCCAGCGGGATGCAAATTCAATTCATGTATTAGCACCTGTGAGCCACCCTTACAGCGCTGACCATTATCATTTAGCGACCCTGCTGCTGTTATTTGAGCTGCGAAGATAGCCGTATCGGTAGAACGGTGTTGAGTGGCAGCGCGGGCTGCAGTATATGCGGCTGTGGTAACTTTGCTTTCAGTTATTCCAGTACGCCCAGCAGCAATGACAAAGAATAATAATATTGCCACTATGGGGGTAAAAATAGTGATTCCCACGACGCTGCTGCCTGTTTCGGGAACCGCGCACCCCAGCAGACGCAGGAACTTTTTGTGCATGTTTGCAGAAGATGTCTTCATAGGCTTATCCATTTGATATTGCTTTATGAAACGGCAGAGATGAACACTTCACGCGGGCTTGAAGCCGTTGAAGATATTGTCGGGCTATACCCTGGCACCAGTGACTTCACCGTGGCGTGGACGCTTACTGTCATTTGAAATGGATCAGATGCCACAGCAACAGCGATGTCTTGAAGCAAGCCATCAGCGTTTTCAGCGATTTCTTGCTGGGTTGTTTTTTTAGCTAGTTCTTTTGTACCTGATTCGGTGCTACCAATCAGCACACCAGTTTGAACGGCAGCGTCCAAGATGGCTTGCCCATGAAATACAAAACCAGCTTGTAAAATCACAAGCACTAAACCCATTGCTATTGGCACCAGCAAAACTGCTGTGGTGACCTCACCTTTTTGATTGCTACCAATGCGTTGTTGAGTGTGAGCTGGAAAACTCTGGCATGTTGTTGTGCTGGACAACCAGCGGTGTTGTTGCAAGGGACTAGCCAATTTTGCTGGTTTGGTCTGCAATGAATGAGGTAATTACCACTCCCGCAGCTACTGCTGCAGCAACAAGCACCGCGATGATGATGACGGTGGTCGTTACATCGCCGCGTTGGCTAACCCGGCACCGTTGCAATGCGCACATTAAAGACGTGGCCAATAAAGCAGTAGTTTGTAACAGTTTGGATTTCATTTGTGACCTTTCTGAGTTGAGGATTGTTGAAAAGGCAACTCGAAGTGCCGATATTGGTACCGCTGGCATTACGAACCCACGATGGCTGCTAATGCCGGATAACCGATAAGACCTAGAAAGCCTGCAAATAAGAGCACTACTGGTAAAGACATTCGATCGGTAGCAATTTGTGCTTCGGCTTCGGCTTCCCACATGGCACGTTCGCGTAAACCCCTAGCCTTGATGTGCAAAGAGTTACGTATCCGTGAGCCAGAGCTACCCGCTAGCATTAGCCAAGCTGAGATTTCAATTAGTTCTGGGGACTCAAGCTCTTTTGCTAACTGCTCAAAGGCGTGCCAAGGTGGTTTGTTGGCAAATTGTGCTTGCTGCAGGCTGCGTTGAATTTCTATAAATCCCCAGCTAGTACCCTGTGTAGCGGCTTGGCTAAGAGCCCTTTCGATTCCCACGCCGCTTGCGAGTTGTAGCCCCAAAAGGTCTAGGTAAACACTGAGTTGCTGTTTGAAGTCGCGCCTTTTTAGAGCACTGTTTTTACGAAGCAGCAGATCGGGTATAAAAAACGCCAAGCCTCCCAAAGCAAAAGACGCGCTGGCTACTAGCGCTGGTGACAACCAAACATCAAACAACACAGTGATACACCAAAGCGCAACGGGAAATCCTGCACCCACAGTTAAGGCTGCAATTTTTAATAACGACAGTCGTTCCAAGCTGCTGCCTGTTACACGCAGGTCGCTAGTTCTGTGTGTTCGTGATAACCCCAGGCGCGCAAGCAAATGTGCTGAACTAAGTCCTAAGCGCGCAAGCAGATTTGTAGAAGCATCAGCGGGTTCACTCAGGGTGCTAAGTTCGGTTAGGCGTTTGTAAAGTGGTTGACGTGGCGGGAAGAGCCCCCATGTTGTTAGCGCTACGCCCACACCAAGGCCACAACCTAGCATCAGACCAACAATCATTGTTGAAGGTTTTTGTTGTGTAATGGGTGGATACTTGTATTGCTTTCAGGTGTGATATTAGGTAGCCACTTCTGCCGTGGAGGGTTAGTTTCTTGTAGGTTCAAGATTCGAGGCAAGGTTTTGAATTGACTCATTTTTTCTAAAGCCAAAGCAGAGCCGACAAACAGCGTTCCGATTATTGCTAGGGCTATTTGGCCTGCCGTGCTATCGAAAGGCTCAAGGTATGTTCGGCTGAAGGTGAAGAGGCTTGCACAAAAAACAGCAATTACGCCCATTACAAATCGAGCTGAAGCGTGTTGGCGGGCCCGCGAAGTTTCCACTTTTAGCCGCATGGAAACCTCTTGACGGGTGTTGTCTGCAAGGTCGCTTAGAGCTTGTTGCAAGGAGCCAAATTGATTAGCTGCTGCTTTGTTTAAGGTCAAGACAATAGTGTCGGCAATAGCATGGTTTGCTTCCTGAGCAAACTTAGCCAAAGCATCATTTAGTGGCTCTCGTTCAGCGCGTGCTACCAAGCGACGCACTAGCGGGCGGATTGCTGCCGGGGCGGCTAAAGCTGTTGCGCCGACGGCTTCGTTTAGCCCAGAAGCTGCGCTGATAGTGTCGCGGATCATCTCCACCCAGCTTGCTAAAGCTGTTAGGCGTTCCACCTCAGCGGTTCGTTGTTGTTTAGCAGTCCACAGCTTGGGTGCACCGAAAGCAATTATGGCTATGAACATTCCTGCTACAAACCAGCCTGTTAGCACAAACATGGTTACAAAGCTGCCTGCTGCAAGTGTTGAGCGAAACGGCAGCGAATTGGCTAAAGTCTGGCTTTCATTGCCGTGCAAACTGTTTCTCTTCAGCCAAGTTTGAGCTTTAGCCGCACATAAGATGCCCTGCCACCCTGCGAAAGCGCACATCACTCCAACTCCCATAGTTGCACCAAGCACCGCTCCAATTAGTGCGGCCATCAGCTACAGCCTTTAGGTTGGTGGTTTGCTTTGCTGGCGCCCCAGCCGAAGTCGGCGAGATCAAGTCCGACTGCCAACAAACGTTCAGCCGTGTCGTTTTGAAGCGCGCCACAAGGTTGGGCAATGTTTAGCTCACAGGTACCAAATACCTCTGTGCTATCTACTGCCCCGTTGCAGGTTCCAGTTACTTCACGCACAGACCGCACGCGCCGCTGGCCGTGGCTTAGCTGGCTTAGGTGTACTACAAAGTTGATGCTCTCCGCAATCATCCGGTTAGTGGCTTCAACTGGTAGTCGTTCCGAAGAACGCAGTGCATAGGTAGCAATTTTGCTAAACGCAGCTTGGGAGGAGTTGGCGTGAATGGTACACATCGAACCGTCATTGCCAGTTGACAAAGCGGCTAGCATATCTACCACTTCAGAGCCACGAACCTCGCCAACTATCAGCCGATCAGGTGACATAGCTAGGGCGTTACGCACTAGCTGCTGCATTGTGATCTCCCCAGAACCCTCAATGTTGGCTGTGCGGGTTTCTAGCTCTATTACATCGGTATGGCGTTCTGGGTCAGAGCTTAAAGACAACTCTAAGCGGTCTTCGATTGTTATGAGACGTTCGTTGGGACTACAAGCGTTTAAGAGCGCGCGTAAAAGAGTTGTTTTGCCAGCGTTGGTGCCGCCAGAAATGATGATGCTCATCTGAGCTTTCACCACAGCGTTTAAAAAATTACGCAGAGCTTCGCTACAGGTTCCTAAGTTGTATAAGTCGTCTAATGTAACCCGCTGATGGCGATGCCTTCTGATGGACACTGCTGGTCGTTCCGAAACTGCCATAACAGCGTTGAGGCGGGAGCGATCTGGTAGCTGTAAATCTAAAAACGGGTTAGCTATGTCAAAACAGCGCTCGTTGCGACCTAGCCGTGCTGCAGCTCGACAAATTAGTGCTATAAGTTCTTCATCGGAATCAGCAACGTTGGCAGCACGTTTTTTAGTTCCACCCGCGTGTTGCACCCACACTGTGTCACATCCGTTGATGCTGATGTTTTCAACTGTGTCGTCGGCTAGCAGCTTTTCTAGTGGGCCTAGCCCGAACAGGGCAGCTAGCACTTCTTGGCTGATGAGCGTTTCTGCTTGGCTGTCTATAGCGGGCAGAAAGGCTTGCGCACGCTCCGCAGCAATAATATCTAAGGCTTCGGCGATGAATTGTTTAGCGGTTTCTTGTTGTTCTGTACGACTAGTTAGCTGAGCAGTGTCGGCTAATTCAAACTTGTTGTTAACGATGTTTAGTACTTGTTTGAAATGAGGACTTACTGCCATAACCGCACCATTACCTTGCAACAGGCTTAACGGGGTTTTGCGGCGCTGCGTGATTATGGATGCGAGCGGCTAGCTCACCTAAGGTGCGCCACAACAGCAGGCGACGCTGGCGGTTGTTTTCAGGGTGGCCAGCGGCTAAAACGTGGCTCACTCTTGCGTCGTAAGCCATTACCCCAAGCAAGTTCAACCCGGCACTTTTGGCAATTTCGGTTGGTGGGTAGGGACGGTCTCCAATGCAAACTAGAGTGGGTTTTGGCTTTCGATCTTTTAGGCAACGGGCTAGGTGTACCAGCGGGACTAGCTGCTCAAACTCAGGTCGGGCAACTATTACTGCTAGGTCGCAATGCTCAACAAACTTTACAGTCGGAGAGTTAGCCCGAATCCGCCCAATATCTACTATTGCATCAACATCGTGAAATTGCTTGAAGCCATTAGCTAAGCGTTCTGCTAGCGAAGACAGCAGCCGAGATGTTGTGTACCCACACCCAGGAGCTATCAAACACTGAACTTGTTTTGCTAAGGGTTGACAGTTGCTTTGAATGCTTTGCAGGGAGAGTTCGTGGCGGGCTTTACCAGCTAGCTCAATTAGTGACGGTGTTGTAGCTAGCCCAAAGCGGGCCGCTAAAATACCCCCATCGCTATCGGCCTCTAGTAGTAGCGCTGGCCGGTTATTAGCTGTTTGCCAAGCCAAACTTAGACCAGCCGCGAGGCTGGTAGCCCCAGGGCTACCTTTTGCGCTTCCGATCACGATCAAACTCATCAGCGGCTGTCGCTTGCAGTAGTGTCGTCTGTAGGTGCTGAAGCTGCGTCTTGTGGCAGCAATATTAAGCGCAATTCACCACTAGCAGCGGCTTGGCTAATGATTTCAGCATCTGTGGCAGCAGCCATGAGTGAGACAAAAAGCAACCCACGCGCCGAGTCTGGCATTTGAGTTACTTCTGCAACATCCGCACGGATGTTTGTGGACTGAAGCTGCGTTGTGCTTGCCCAACGTCTATCTTCAGCAGCGTTGTTAGCATCGTTAGCGATAATTATGCCGACTGTTTGCCCAGCATTTAGGTGGGCAACTGGATACTCACCGGGTTCTAACACTGCGCCAACAATTACCTGATCGTCAGCGATATTTGAGTGTTCCGAAACTAGTTCGGGATGAAAGATTGCGCCTTTAGGAATGGCTGTGCGCAGCACACGCCCCGTTAATGATCCGACTTTGCTGATTGGTACATATGAGGCACCCTGACTAATGGCCATCTCCACAGCGCGGAAGTCGTTTAGCGCTAGCTCGGATCCTGCTGGGATATCTCGAGCGGCAACGGCTACTGCTGTGCGGTTGCTTAAAGAAGACGCCCAAAGCGCAAAGATGATGGCGGTTGTGAGGGTGATTGTCAGCCCAACAACAATCCATGGCAGTTGACGGGGCCTGTCCTCGGTTCCCCTTCGCATTAGCTTGTGTCCACAAAATTGGGTGGGGAGCCTCAGCTAGCTCCAATAGAGCTAATCTGCCATACATTTATTGTATAATCAAGAGATATTTCTAAATATTTGAAAAATTTTAAAGCATTCTTAATGTGTTTTTTTATTTTTGCAATTAATTAGCACCACTAAAATTGATTACAAGCAAGCGCTAAATATGGCACCCTAATCGTGTTCTATGCTTTGGAATTGACAGATGTATGGCAACTGACGGTGTTGTTCGCCTGCGTCAAGGCCGAAACCCACAACAAAGTCAGGTGGGATTTCAAAGCCCACGTAACGCAAGTTCAGATCTGCGTGTTGTAATCCCCGACGCACTAGCAATGCACAAACCTCCAAGCTAGCAGGGTTGCGGGCTAACAGGTTTTTGCGCAAGTAGTTGAGCGTCAAACCGCTGTCGATAATGTCTTCTACTAGCAACACATGACGATCTGCTAAGTCTAGGTCTAGGTCTTTGACGATTCTTACCACTCCGCTGGTTTGGGTGGAACTGCCATATGAGGACACAGCCATGAAATCAAACTCCACTGGCAGCTTCACTGCTCGGGCTAAATCGGCCATGAACATAAACGCACCTTTAAGAACGCCAACTAGCAGCGGTGCTCGGTTTTGGTAGTCATGGGTAATTCTGGCTCCTAGTTTTGTAACGCAAGTCGAGAGCTCTTCGGCGCTGATCAGTACAGGCCCTGGTTGAGCTTCGTGGTTGTTGCCATATTTATTTCCGGCATTTTTGTTGTCGCCGTGAGGCACATCGGAAAAATTGTTAGCGTTCATTTTGTCAGATCAAGCCGCTGAGAAGATCTGCTAACCCGCCAACCGTTGCCAACGTCGCTAGAGAGAGCTTCGTTGCGGGCCACTGCAAGCACACGTTGTACTGTAGCTGCATCAACAGGGTGTTCGGCGTGAGTTTTACTGCGGATCCAACGTCTTACAACTATTTGAGCTAAAGGTTCGGGCAGTTTGGCCAGAGCTTTGGCATCAGTTGGGTCTAGGTTGTTGGTTTGGGTGTCGAGCAGGTCTTTTATGCCGCCTAGCAGCGAGGCAGTACGAGCGAGTATAGGCACAACGTCTCTTGTTCCAATATCGCAGAGCAATGGTAATAGTTCTTGGCGTACACGGTTGCGCCGATGAGTTAGATCATTATTAGAAGGGTCGTGTATTGGGGCTAGTTCTAATATGTTGCATAGGTTTTGAGTTTCGCTGCGGCGCAGCTGCAAAATTGGTCGGTTTGTAGGTGCAATTCCGGCTAATCCATCTATACCAGATCCACGAATTAGGTTTAGCAACACGGTTTCGGCTTGATCATCGGCAGTGTGGCCCGTTAGAACGCCTTTAGGCAAAACCGCATAGCGTGCAACGCGCGCGCGCGCCTCCAAGTTAGGCCCCGGTGCACAGGCAGCTTTGCAAGATTCAAACTTAGCTCCCCAACGCTTTGCCGCTTTAGCTACTACAACCGCTTCTTGAGCGGAACCATCTCTCAGGCCGTGATCTACGTGCCAAGCTGTAACCACGCAACCTGCTTTTTTGGCTAGTACCATTAGAGCTAGAGAGTCTGGCCCTCCAGAAACCGCACAATCTACATGAGTACCAGCAGGCGGGAAGGTGCAACGTTCTAAAAGCTGTAAGCCAGCATCACTCACCGGCCAGTATCGCTTACTAGGTAGTTACCGCCGCAGCGGTTGGGTTGTTTAAGGTGCCAATTCTGTCGATCCACTGCTGCGGGTAGCGTATTTCGGTCATCGTTGGGAGATGTGCAGAAGATTCCCATGCCCGATTAACTAGTGCAGGTCCACCGTGTGCTTCTACTGCTGCGATGAAGTTTTCGCCTGCAACGTATTGGTTAAGCTTGGCTTCAATTCCGATGAGACGTTGCAGCAGCCGGGCTACACCTTTAGCAGAGTTACGGCGGTCGCGGAGCACATTTGAAAAACGAGTTGCATCAGGAATTAGTTTGGCGCCAGCTCTATCCATGGTGACATCACCGTGGCCTTCTAGCAGGCTCATCATTCCGCCTATTTGTTCTAGCACCTGCTTTTGGTCTTTTGTTGCCAACAGCGCAGGTAGGCCGCCGTCGGCTAACACATCTTCGCCGCGGCGACGTGCCTCGATGGCTTGTTTGGCTACTTGTTTAAGGTGTTTTAGGTCGGGTTCGGCAGTATCAAGGGCTTTTTGTACTAATTCTAAGAAGTAGGGTCGCAGCCAGCTTATGCCAGTAAATTGCGCGCGATGGGTGGTTTCATGCAGTGCTAACCATAAACGAAACTGGTGGGGGTCAAACCCATGTTTGTGCTCTAGTGCCATTAGATTAGGGCCTACGTAGTACACCATGTCTTGATCTTCGGGGCGGTCATCTTCGATTATTAACAGATCGTATTGGCCTAGTACGCGGGTAGACATCCAGCCCAACACTGTTCCAAGCTCGGCGCCGCTTATTTTTTGGGTAGCCGGAGCCATCCAAGACGCCGTTACTCGTTCGGCCATTTTATCTGTGAGCGGACGCAAGAGTCGTTGGAAAGAGGCTAGATTGGCATCCACCCAACCAGCCCGGTTAGTTACTTGAGCACGTGCTTTTCCTGCTTGTGAAACCAAGCCGGTTTCGGCTGCTACCAACTCTTCTGCTTGAGCGGTAAGGTCGTCAAGCTCCGAACCAAGATTACGATAGTGGTATGAGTCCACAAAAGGTTCGTGTCCGCTAACTCGCGCTGCAACTTTTTTTGCTAAATCCCAATCAACTGGCTGTTGTGTGTTTGTCGTTGTGTCTGTCATCTGCTGTCACCTGGTTTGCTATCCAACTCTTCAACGCTGTTAGACCTAGTAAGGCGTTGATGGCGAGAGTTGTAGCGAGGGGCAACTACCTTTACAAAGTAACCCACAATGGTAGCAATCACTACCGGTAGCACTCCTAGCATAATGGCTAAGCCAATCCACCAGTGCCAGATTACCGCTGAGATTAAAACTGCTGAGAACATTACTGTAATACCTTAGGTTATAGTGGCCGAAACTAGAAGTCGGAAATCTCAAGGTTATCTAGCACTACCCGCTGCAGGCTTTCGCTGATACGAATTTGTAAAGATTCTGGGGCTGTTTCGCGGCACGCTTGGCTCATTGCTAGCTTGTACTGTACTTCTACTTCAAGTGCTTGCAAACATGCTGGGCAGTTGCTTAACTCTAGCCGTACATGATTAACAATCTCTACTGTTGGCTGTCCTTCTAACGCAGCAGAGATCAGTTTCTGGGAGAACTCGCAATGGTCGGGTCGCCCCATGCAGGCTCCGCTACTAAACATTTGCTAATCCCTTCGTCTTGTTTATGCTGTAGGTTGGATTGTGTCTTTAGCGAACTTAGCCAACCGTTTGCGGAGAGCTTTTCTGCCCCGATGCAACCGGCTCATCACCGTACCGATAGGCACTTGTAATATCTCCGCAACTTCTTTATATGCAAAGCCCTCTACATCAGCTAGCAACACTGTGATGCGAAACTCTTCGGGAAGCGATTCTAGAGCTTCAATAATTTCTGTATCGGTGACGGCCTCCATCATTACATCTTCGGCGCTGGCGCTAAGCGCTGAACGGGTGTCGCCTCTTAGTTGTTGATGCATGTAGACATCTTCCACTGCAGCTAGATCTACTGATTGTGGTTTACGCTGCTTGCTGCGGTAAGAGTTGATAAAAGCGTTGGTAAGTATGCGAAACAACCAAGCCCGCAGATTAGTGCCTTGCTGAAAATTGCCGAACCCCCGGTATGCCCTTAGGTAGGTTTCTTGTACTAGGTCTTCAGCATCAGCAGTGTTGCGGGTCATGCGCCGCGCGGCGGAGTACAGCTGATCCATGTACACCATGGCTTGGTCGGAAAAAGTAGCTTGGTCGGCCATTGTAAAACCAAGTTTACTTTGTTTCATCTAGAGTTGTCACTGTAGGTGTGCCACAGGCAAGTACACTATGCTATGCAATCCTAATAATATTTATTATAATTATAGATAATAAATGTTAAGTTAGCTTGACAATATGTGTTGAGGGTTTTAGTATTTTCAGCTATGAAAAAAAATCCTGTTTTTAGATGGGCTGTACTTGTAGCAGCCTTTGTCCTTTTTGCGTCAGCGTGTGGGGGTGATGACTCTGAAAAGTTAACGGGCGTTGCTGCTAGCATTTATGGCGGTTCTTGTGCTGATGATAACGGCACTAGCGTTACTGTTTACTCTGGCCGCAGTGAGAACTTGATCAAACCAGTATTAGATGCTTTTGCCTGCGAGTCTGGAACAACGGTGCAGGTTCGCTGGGGTTCTTCCACCGATTTAGCGCTTTTGATTGATACCGAGGGCAGTCGTACAGATGCTGATGTGTTTATTTCTCGTTCCCCTGGGCCGGTTGGGTTTTTAGAGTCAAAAGGTCTTTTAGCATCTATGGACAACAGCTTGTTAAATTTGGTAGACGATAGTTTTAGAGGAGCAGAGGGAACGTGGATTGGTTTTTCTGGCCGCAAACGGGTTTTGGTACACAACACACAAACCGTGCCATCGGTTGAGCTTCCTAGTTCAGTTTTTGATCTGACCGATCCGAAGTGGAAGGGTAGGGTAGCTGTACCAGCCACAAACGGCTCTTTTGTAGACTGGTTTACAGTATTTAGAGACCAATACGGCAATGAGCGTGCTACCCAATGGTTAAGCGACATGGTTGATAACGATGCTCGTTATTATCCCAACAACGTTGCTATTGTGGAAGCAGCAGCTCGTGGAGAAATCGACATGGGCCTTGTTAATCATTACTACAACTACCGCTTGGCAAGCGATGCTGCGGCTGCAGGCGAAGCCCACAACGCTGCTAATTACGATTTAGACGATCAAGATATCGGGTCGCTGCTGATTATCACCGCAGCTACCATGACTAGCAATGTAGCAGACAAAGATGCTGCTCAAAGCCTTATTTCATACTTACTATCGGCGTCAGCGCAAACTTACTTCACTACCCGCACCTTTGAATATCCTTTAGCAGCAGGAGTTCAACCAAACGAAGTGCTACCACCGCTCGCGGCTTTGTCGATTGGCTCAGTAGATTTTGATGCTTTAGGCGGTGGCTTTGAAGCAACCGAAGACATTATTCAACAAAGCGGCATTTTGAGCCAGTAGCAAGATTTATTTGCCGGCTTCTTCGCTTTTGTTTGTGGTGGTTGTAGCTAGTTCACAATAGGCTGTTTAGAGCAATGTACTTTGAACGCCGGTATAGCTACAGCGACGATCCATGGTTTCGTATAGGTAACTATGGGGTATCCACTACCACCTTTGTGGTGGGTGTGGGCGTGCTCTCAATGATTGTATGGGCGGCTGAAGGTGCTTATGGCCCGCTGTTTCGCCATTTAGTGTTGCTCTCAGAAGGGTTTGGATACGGTAGCGCTGCACAAGGGCAACTATGGCGGTTGCTTACTTGGCCTATTCCAAACGAACCCAGTATTTGGACGATCATATTGTTCGCCATCTTCTACATGTTGGGTAATCAGCTTGAACGGTTGTTAGGAAGGTGGCGTTTTGCACTGTTTCTAATAGCTCTAACCCTTGTGCCCGCTGCGGTTGTAACAGTGCTTGAAGTTGTCGCTGCTATAGACGGTGTTGTTGCTGGACTACGCATGGTAGAGGTTGGGGTGTTGGTAGCTTTTGCAGCACATTATTCGCAAGCCAGGTTTTGGCCGGGGATTCCTGGCTGGGTGATTGCAGTGGTGATTGTAGGATTAGATGCCCTTCAAGCAATTGGCGCGCGTGACGAATATCAACTGGTCGTGCTTGTTTCTACGGTAGCTGTGGCGTTGTTGGGTATTCGCGGGTTTGGATATGCCACTCAACTCACATGGGTGCCAAAGATATCGCTAGCACGCAGCGCTGAGCGTAATTCTTCTAGGGCGCCATCTCAATCTCACAAAGCAAAACCTAATCGCCGTCAGGCCAAAAAAACACGCAACCGCACGCATCTTCGGGCTGTGCCTGTTACTGAGGAGCCAGCCAACTCAGAGGAGATGAACGCATTGCTAGATCAGGTGTCTAGCAAGGGTTTAGACAGCTTGACAGCAAAGCAACGTAAACAGTTAGAGGCTTTTTCGAAACGTCTGCGCCGTCGCCGCTAAGAGGCTGCTAAGAGTTGTTTTTGGTCGCGTTTATGAAAATTAATATCTTTTTGCTTTAATTGATGTTATGAGCACAAGTATTGAGGCACCGCAATTTAGAACTTTTCAGCTGCGAAACTTGGAAGACACTCCTGGTTTTGAACGGATGAGCGAGCATCAGCGCTTAGTAACTCGTGTGGTGGGCTCGGTGTTGCCCTTTAAAACCAACAATTATGTTTGCGAGCAGCTTATCGACTGGGCGTGTGTGCCAGACGATCCGATGTTTCAGCTCACCTTCCCGCAAGAGCAGATGCTAGCCCCCGAACATTTTGCGCGTATTGCAGATTTGCTGAATGCCAGTGCTAGCGCCAAAGAGGTAAAAGCTGCGGCTAGGGAAATTCAACTCAGTTTAAACCCGCATCCTGCTGGCCAAGTAGAGATGAACGCTGGCTACTTAGATAACGAGGTTGTAGAGGGTGTGCAACATAAGTATCGCGAAACGGTGCTGTTTTTTCCTACGCAAGGCCAAACCTGTCACGCTTACTGCACATATTGCTTTCGGTGGCCTCAATTTGTGCAGCTGGACGACCTGAAGTTTGCTAGCAAGGAGATAGATCGGCTGATTTCGTATTTGCAGCTAAACCCAACTGTGTCAGACGTGTTGTTTACTGGTGGCGATCCTATGATTATGCGAACCGAGTTGATTCGTCGCTACGTAGAGCCTTTGCTTGCTGATGATTTGGAGATAAGCACCATCCGTTTTGGCACTAAAGCCCCAGCGTATTGGCCGTACAAGTTTACAGACGGTGAAGAGGCCGATGATTTGCTGCGCTTGTTTGAACAGATTGTGGCTTCTGGGCGTCATTTAGCCATCATGGCGCATTATTCGCACCCTGTGGAGTTATCCACTGAGGTGGCGCAGCAGGCTTTGCGTCGCATTATTGAAACCGGTGCTGTAGTGCGGTGTCAGGCTCCGTTAATTGGCCATGTAAACGACAGCGCTCAGGTTTGGGCCGACATGATTACTACCGAGGTGAAGTTTGGTGCAGTGCCGTACTACATGTTTGTAGAGCGCGACACAGGCGCTAAACGTTATTTTGAGGTGCCGTTAGTAAAAGCCTTTGATATTTACACCGAGGCTTACAAGCAGGTTTCTGGTTTAGCCCGCACTTGGCGGGGCCCTTCTATGTCGGCAACACCCGGCAAAGTGCTGGTGGATGGGGTTACCGAAGTTGCTGGCGAGAAGGTATTAGCTCTCAAGTTTGTGCAGGCCCGCAATCCTGACTGGGTAAACAAGCTGTTCTTTGCCGCATATGACGATCAGGCTTCTTGGCTAGATGATTTGCGACCTGCTTTTGGGCAAGACAAGTTTTTCTTTACCGACGAGCTAAACAACATGAAGGTTGATGTGTTGACAAGAGTGCAGCTAATTACTAAACGAGCTGCCTAAATATTTACTTGCAATTTTGCATTTAAAATGCAAAATTGTATTTTATGTTAGATCTTTTTATTGAGCGTTCGTTATCTTCTGTTTTGCTTAGGGCAGTTTCTGAGTTTCCTGCGGTAGTTTTATCTGGACCCCGTCAGTCTGGGAAGACAACCTTGTTGCAGCATTTGTTTGGGCAGCATTGCAAGTATGTTTCGCTTGATTCCCCCGATGTTCGTGCTGTGGCAACCCAAGATCCTCGTGGTTTTTTGGCAATGTATGCGTCTCCTGTGATCTTTGATGAGATTCAGAATGCTCCTGAACTGTTGCCCTATATCAAAGAGAGGATTGACGCCGACCGTTCCAAACCAGGGCAGTACTTTTTGACTGGGTCTCAAAATCTATTATTAGGAGAACAAGTAAATGAGTCGTTAGCTGGCCGGGCTGCCATTTTACGTTTGTTACCGTTAGCAAACAGAGAGTTAGCACAAGAGCCGTTAGCGCCGTTGCCGTGGGAAGTAGGTCGAGAGCAACTTGCTAGGCACACCCAAGAACATGCTGAGCTGTGGGAAGGGTTGCTACGAGGAGGATATCCAGAGCTAGCCTGTCAACCGAATAGAGATGTGTCTATGTGGCAGTCTAGTTACACGCAGACTTATCTTGAAAGAGATGTGAGGTCTATTCGCCAGGTAGGAGACTTAATTCAGTACCAGAACTTTTTGAAGATAGTGGCTGCTCGAAGCGGACAGCTATTAAATTTGTCGGATGTGGCTCGTGATTTAGGCGTGGCAGTAAACACGGCCAAGTCGTGGCTTTCAATTTTAGAGGCTACGTATCAGGTGATTGTGGTTCGTCCATATTTTGCGAATGTCGGTAAACGTCTTGTAAAAACACCTAAAGTGTATTTTTCTGATACAGGTACGCTGTGCCATCTTGTAGGACTTAAAGACCCTGAGCATGCTGCTGCAGGTCCAATGGGAGGAGCGATCTTAGAAACTGCGGTGCTGTCAGAGATCGTTAGAACACTGACCCACCGTGGTGAGGTTCCACAGGTTTACTTTTGGCGCACTACAGCTGGTGCGGAAGTAGATTTTGTGGTTGTAGGTGCTTACGGTCTTATTGCAATTGAGGTGAAGCAATCAGCGACACCACGCCCAGCAATGGCCGCGGGCATCAAGACCTTTAGAAAAGATATGGATATGCCCCGTTTACAGGGGTATGTGATTCACACTGGTGACAGCCTTCTTCCGTTAGGTGACGGTATTACAGCGCTGCCTTACGCTAATCTTTAGCGTTTCTGGAGTTCAGGGTGCAGGCTAAATTGTGATGATTGCAGCATGCAAAGTTGCTTGCGACAGCTTATAGGGCTCGGTACCCAACAAAACGGCGTAAACGTAGCGAGTTGCAAACCACAAACAGCGACGAAAGCCCCATAGCAGCCGCAGCGATCATTGGATTGAGTATCCCGAGCGCAGCTAATGGGATAGCCGCGGTGTTGTAAGCAAAAGCCCAGAACAGGTTAGTTTTAATGACTGCTAAGGTACGTCGTGAGAGAGCAATAGCATCGGCTACGGCTCGCAGGTCGCCCGATACGATGGTCAGGTCGGAAGCTTCAATCGCTACATCAGCACCAGTGCCAATGGCAATACCAAGATCGGCTTGAGCTAGAGCAGGGGAGTCGTTGATGCCATCGCCAACCATAGCCACGCGCTGGTTTTTTTGTTGATGCTCAGCAATCACAGCTGCCTTGTCTTCAGGCAAAACCTCGGCGATTACCTCATCACCTGAGCGTGTACCAATACCAACCTTGCTAGCAACAGCGTTAGCAGTGCGGACGTTATCGCCGGTTAGTAGCAAAACATTTAATCCTTGTGCGTGTAACGCGGCTACTGCTTGGCGGGAAGTTTCTTTGATTTGATCTTCTATAACAAAGACCATCTCGGCCTTACCATTACGGCCAGCTAACACAGCAGTTCTACCCTGCGTTTCAGCTTCAGCTACCGCAGCGCTAAGAGGTTTTGCTAGATCAATAAAAAGGTGACGTTGGCCTACGGCTATTTGGGTTTCTGCAACGGTAGCGGTGATACCTGTTCCAGGGTGGTTTTGGAAGTTTTGTACATCTAGATGCTCTGCGGTGCAGCTAGCAATGGCAACAGCTATAGGATGCTCCGAGCGAGCTTCTACTGAGGCTGTTAGTTTTGTGAGGTGTTGTGTGTCTGCTTTACCTAAGACGGGTGCAATTATTTTGGTGACTGCCATAGAGGCGGTGGTTATGGTGCCGGTTTTATCTAAAGCAACCACATCTATAGTACGGGTGTCCTCTAATACTTCTCCGCCTTTGATGATCACTCCTAGCTGTGCTCCGCGCCCTATTCCCACCATAATCCCTAGTGGTGTGGCTAACCCTAAAGCACAAGGACAGGCAATGATTAGCACAGTTACTGCTGCGGTAAAGGCATCTTGAGCTTGCTGGCCTAACAACAGCCAAGTGAGCAATGTTACAGCGGCAACGATGATAGCTATCGGAACAAAAACAGCCGACACCTTGTCGGCTAGACGTTGCACAGCGGCACGGCTGTTTTGTGCTGTATCTACTAAACAGATGATTTGAGCTAGGACAGTGTCTGTACCGACTTTGGTGGCTTGCACCACAAGCGAACCGTTGCAGTTGATGGTTGCTCCGACAACTTCATCGCCCACGTTTACATCCACAGGCAGCGGTTCACCGGTGATCATCGACATGTCAATGCTGGAGTGCCCAGAAACCACAACACCATCTGTTGCTATTTTTTCTCCTGGGCGAACCACAAACCGCATTCCCACCGTAAGGTTTTCTTGGGCAACCTCTTGGCCATTTTCCAGCAAGGCTGTTGCAGTTCCAAGGTTGGCTAGGGTTGTAATTGCATTTTTAGAGTGCTGTTTAGCGCGCAACTCCAGCCATTTTCCCAACAAAATTAGTGTGATAATTACCGCTCCGGTTTCAAAGTAAATGTGTCCACTGTCTAGATCTGCTGCTAACACAACTGTTGACCATCCGAGCGCTGCAAGCGATCCTAGCGACACTAACGTGTCCATGGTGGTGGTGCCATGGCGCAAGTTCAGCCACGCGGCGCGATGAAATGGCCAGCCACTCCAAATAATTATCCCAACAGCAAGAGAACCTACCACCCAATCTGAGCCACTAAACTTTAGCGACGAGACCATAGAGATAAGCATTACTGGTACGCTCAATACGCTTGCCACAACTAAGCGGTGCTGCAGATTAGAGGCCCGTTTGGCTTCTGCTACTTCTTGGTTAGCTTCGGACAAAACCTCATATCCTGCTGCAGCAACTTCTGTAGTTAAGGTTGTATTATTGATGGTTTGGTCGTGAACGATGCTAGCTCGGCTGGTTGCAAAGTTTACTTGAGCGCTGCTAACACCATTTAGAGCATTTAGCTTTCGTGCAACACGGCTCGCACATGCTCCACAGGTCATACCGCCAATAAAAAGTTCGGTGCGAGTGTTTTTGTTGCTAAGCGTTGTGGGTTTTGGGGGTAGTTCTGTGTTCATGGGTTTAGGGCTGTTTAATTATTGTTACCCGGCTATTCCCATTCAATAGTTCCAGGGGGTTTGGAAGTGATGTCGTAAGCTACTCGGTTAACGCCTTCCACTTCACCAATGATACGGCTAGATATTTTTTCTAGCAGTTCGTGAGGCAGGCGAGCCCAATCTGCGGTCATAGCATCTTCGCTGGTTACAGCCCGTACAACCACAAGATGGCCGTAAGTGCGTTCGTCACCCATCACCCCAACGGTGCGAACATTGGGCAACACAGCAAAGGTTTGCCAGATTGTGTGTTCTAAGTTTGCGGCGGCTATTTCCGCGCAAACGATAGCATCAGCTTTGGCTAACAGAGTTACTTTTTCGGGTGTAACCTCCCCTATTACGCGCACACCTAAACCTGGGCCCGGAAACGGGTGTCG
Source organism: Candidatus Poriferisocius sp. (assembly GCA_965221865.1). Classification (GTDB taxonomy): domain Bacteria; phylum Actinomycetota; class Acidimicrobiia; order Acidimicrobiales; family Bin134; genus Poriferisocius. The sequence continues at coordinate 1,387,366 of OZ244918.1, read as the reverse complement.
CCAAACGATCTCATCAGGTAAACCTAACTTGGCTCCAACAGAGCGAACTTCGTCTTTAAACAAATCACGTAAAGGCTCTACTAGCTGCAGGTTCATATGTTTGGGGATACCGCCTACGTTGTGATGGCTTTTAATTTTGGCGGCTGTGTTTGAGCCAGATTCAATTACATCTGGATACAGCGTGCCTTGCACTAAAAAGGTGGCACCGTCAATTTGGTTTGCGGTTTCTTCAAACACCCGCACAAACAGCTCACCAATAATTTTACGTTTTCGCTCGGGATCAACTACTCCTGCCAATGCTTCAAAAAATCGCTTAGAAGCATCAACTGCAATTAGTTGAATGTCTTGTGAGTTGCTGAAGGCCTCGATTACTTGTTGGCCTTCGTTTAGACGCATCAGACCAGTGTCCACAAACACACAGGTAAGTTGCTTGCCGATGGCACGGTAGACAAGGCAAGCAGCTACTGCCGAATCAACTCCACCAGATAATCCGCAAACCGCTTTGTGGTTACCAATTTGTGCGCGAATGTTGCTAATAGCATCTTCGATGAAGGATTCAGTAGTCCATGATGGTGTTAGTCCTGCACCTTTGTATAAAAACTGTTCTAATATATTTTGGCCGCTTGGGGTGTGAGCTACTTCGGGGTGAAACTGCACGCCGAAGATTTGCTGGTTGGTGTTTTCAAACGCGGCCACAGGGGCTTGCGGCGTAGAAGCTGTAATCACAAATCCTTCAGGTGCGGCGGTAATGGAATCAGAGTGGCTCATCCAAACTTGTTGGTGCGTGTTTGCAGAGGACTCATTGTTGTTTGAGCTTGCAGCAAAAAGCGTTCCCTTTGTAAGCACGTTAAGCGGAGTGCGACCGTACTCCCCTGTGCCGGTATGTGATACGTGTCCGCCCAGGTCTTGGGCTATGAGTTGCGCCCCGTAGCAGATTCCCAGAATAGGAATGCCTAAGCGATAAATGTTGGGGTCGATGCGGGGAGAACCTTCTTCGTACACAGATTTTGGCCCACCAGATAAGATCAAAGCCCCAGGTTGTTGTTTGGCTAGCTGCTTGGCGCTTATTGAGTGCGGGACGATTTCGCTGTAGATGTGGGCTTCGCGCACCCGGCGGGCGATGAGTTGAGCATATTGTGCACCGAAATCTATAACTAGTACTGGTTTAGCTGTAGCAGCAGCGGTGTTGGGGGGGTTTGTCACCGGCCCATACCGATGCCTTGGGCGCGTTGTAAAGATTTGCCTTCGGTTTGCAGAGATGGGGCGATCATTAGGTCTGCTTTTTGGAACTCTTTCAGCGACTCGTATCCGCAGGTAGCCATTGAGGTGCGTAGCCCGCCAAACAAGTTGAGCCGTCCATCGTTTTCTTTAGCGGGTCCAAGCAACACTTCTGTTAGTGTGCCTCTAGGTGTGGTTTGCACTCTGGCACCGCGGGGCAGTGTGGGATGAAAGGTTGCCATACCCCAGTGGTAACCAAGACCTGGGGCTTCATGGGCAGCAGCTAGCGGTGAGCCAATCATCACAGCATCGGCGCCGCACACAATAGCTTTAGCGATATCGCCGCCGGTGGCAATGCCGCCATCGGCAATAATATGTGCGTATACGCCTGTTTCGTCTAGATGGCGCATTCGCGCAGCTCTAGCATTGGCAATGGCTGTTGCTTGCGGCACCCCAACACCTAGCACGCCGCGAGTTGTGCAGGCTTGGCCAGGCCCGACTCCTACTAGGATGCCCGCAGCACCAGTTCGCATAAGGTGCAGTGCTGCGTCGTAGCTAGCGCAACCGCCCACAATTACTGGGATTTCTAAGCGGCGCACGAAATCTTTAAGGTTGAGTGGCTTGTGGCTTTTTGATTTATGTTCGGCTGTTATCACCGTTGCCTGTATAACCATGAGGTCAAGTTCGGCTGCCAGCATATGCGGCGTAAACTCTTCCGTTCGCTGTGGGGTAACTGCTGCGCACGACACCACTCCTGCATCGTTAATTTGGCGGATGCGTTGTGTGATTAGTTCGTGCTTAATCGGCTCTGCGTAAAGCTCCTGTAAGCGCAGAGTAGCTTTTTCTGGGGGTTGGGCAGCGATTTCTTTTAGCACTGGTTCTGGGTTTTCATAGCGAGTCCACAAACCCTCAAGGTTAAGCACACCAACTCCTCCGAGTTGGCCAATAGTTATAGCTGTGGCGGGGCTAACCACCCCATCCATAGCCGAGGCCATGAGCGGCAGCTCAAAGCGGTAGGCATCAATTTCCCAGGCGATGTCCACATCTTCAGGGTCGCGAGTGCGACGGGTGGGGACAATGGCAATGTCGTCAAACCCGTATGCCCTGCGCGCGGTTTTACCTAGCCCGATCTCAACCTCGGCCACTATGGGTGCTCCTTTAGCTTGGAAACCGCCTATTTTATAGCTTTTTGCTTGCTAACAGAGGTTTATAATGCAACCTTTGTGTCGCAGAAGCGGTTGTTGCTGCAATGGTTAGTTTTGAGGGTTATTGTGGCAGGTTGTGGTTTAGTCGTTGTCGGCCACTGCTATGGTGGCTGTGCGTTCAGTAGCCGTTGCCGATAGCGTGTAGCTTTCTCCATCGTCCCCTAACGTTACGGTGACCTCACCATCCGACTCGTTCTTCTGATCGTCGTTAGTGGCAATGGTTAGGGTAGCCGTTCCCGAAACAGGGATTGTCACTGTCCGAAATCCATAAGGAGTTATACCGAATTTGCGATCCCCTTCAATTTCCATCCAAACGGTCAGAGGTGCTGAGGGTGCCGGGTTTGCAGCTACGGTGAACACCGCGTCAGCACCCTCGGTAATGCTGGTAGTCCCGGCCGTAATGCTCACTACTGGTGTTTGTGAAACGCTTGCAGTGGCGCTACCGCGCGAGGAGTGCTTGGTGTAGGTGCTTTCTGAGTCAAGCGTTACTGTGACTTCGCAATTCCCACTGCTGATGAGACGCGAAATAATTATTGTCCCCGAACCTGTAGGGGCAATGTCTACACTACCGATGTCCGAACTAGCCACGGTGCTTAGGGTTCTTATCCCGTTAGTTAATGGTCCCTTTCGTTGACAACCTGTAGACGTCCACGAAAAGTACATAATGAAGTTTGCAGATGGTGCAGGATCTAAAGACGCTGTGAACTCTAAATCGCCTGTATTGCTCCCCGAGGACATTGTGACCACTGATGCAACAGTTCCATCCACCAGAGTAGTTGTGTAGCTTGGCGTTGCCTTATCATCATCGTCGTTTATGATGATGTTGGCAGTGTTGCTGGTTGAAGATCTGTTGTAGCCGGTGCCGGTGCGTACTATAACGGAGACTGAACCAGTTGCTTCGTCTTCAGAGTCGTTGGTGGTGGTAAGTGTCAAGGTGGCGGTGCCTGAAACAGGGATCACTACTGTTTGAGAACCGCTTGTTATACCAAAATTACCTGCTGTGCTTACACTTACATTAACGGTCAGAGCTGCTGAGGGTACCGGTGTCGCTCTGAGGGTAAACACCGCGTTATCACCCTCGGTAATGCTGTTTTGCTGTTTTGCAATGCTCACTACTGGAACATCGTCATCAGCAACACTCACCGTCGCCGTGCCCGCCGAAGAACTCACATCATAACTTGCACCATCAGTCACCGACACCGTAACCGAACCGTTTGGCTCAGCAACAGTGTCACCAGAAGTCGCTACTGTTAACGTCGCCGACCCAGCTGTTGGAATAGTCACCGTGCGGCTACCAGTCGTCACACCAAAACTACCCGAAGCAGTCACATTCACCGTCACCGTCAACGCTGCTGACGGCACCGGACTCGCAGACACCGTAAACACCGCGTTATCACCCTCGGTAATGCTGTTTTGCTGTGCCGTAATACTTACTACTGGATCATTATTAACAGGTTGAACAGGGCGCTGAGTTGGCTGCGGAGTCGCAGTCGCCGTCGCAGTTGGAGTTGGCTGTGGCCGTGGTTTTGAAGGAGGTGGCTGTTGTATAGGCGTTATAGGCAAACTTATTCGTGGTATTGGATTTGGTTGAGCTGGTTGTTGTGTAGCAACTTGAGCTGGTGTCGCTGTGGGAGTAGCAGCGACCTCGTCTGTTGGTTTATCTGTTGGTTCATCCGTGTCTGTTGGCAGCAAAGCTGGTACGCCGTCCACACAGCCACCTTTTACAACCTCAATATCTATCCCAAACCTGCAACGGTAGATGTTTAAGAGTCTTTCTTGTTCAGCTATAAGGTTGTCGCGAAGTTTTAGGTCTTGCTGTGTTGGGGTACCAGCAAATGCACCTGGTGTTATTCGTGGCCCAACTTGCACGCCATCTTTACAGCCACCTGGAACAATATCGGTATCTAAATCGAACAAGCAACGATAAGCATTTAGCAGGTTTTTTTGATCGGCGATTAGTTGATCTCGCAACTTAATATCGGCAAGAGTCTGCGCCGAACTGCTAGTCACTGTTGTTGCAAAAAGTGCAACCATAAGCACAATTGCAAGCGGATAGTAGAACTTACGCACCGACGCGTGCTCATTGTTCATGTTTTTTCACTTTCGCCAAATATTTGCCGACTTAACTCTAGGCAATAGTTGTTACCCAAATCAAAACGTTTGTTTTTAGTGGTGGGGGGGGGGGTGTGGTAGCTCATCTAGCTACATCATACCGCCCATACCACCCATTGGGTCTCCGCCAGGTGGCATCGGCGGAGCTGGAGGCTCTGGCTTGTCTGCCACTAAAGCTTCGGTAGTTAACAACATCGCAGCAATAGACGCTGCGTTTTGGATACCAGCACGGGTAACCTTAGCCGGGTCAATAACACCAGCGGCTACTAAATCTTCGGTAGCACCAGTAGCAGCATTGAAACCAATGTTGCCTGTGGTGTTGGTAATGTCCCGCACCACAACAGAGCCTTCATAGCCAGCGTTGCTAGCAATTATAGAACATGGAACCGACAGTGCGTCTAGCACTATTCGCGCACCAGTAGCTTCGTCTCCGCTTAGGCTTTCAACCACCTTAGAAACAGCAGTTTTAGAGCGCAACAAAGCGGTTCCACCACCAGCAACTACGCCTTCTTCAATAGCAGCTCTAGTAGCAGACAAAGCATCTTCAATGCGGTGCTTCTTTTCTTTCAGCTCTACTTCAGTAGCAGCACCTACCTGCACAACCGCTACACCACCAGCTAGCTTTGCTAGGCGTTCTTGAAGCTTTTCACGATCCCAGTCGGAGTCGGTGTTTTCAATTTCTTGGCGTATTTGGGCAACCCGCCCATCTACATCAGCTTTGCTGCCAGCACCTTCGATGATAGTGGCATCGTCTTTGGTGATGATCACCTTGCGGGCAGTACCAAGTAAATCTAATGTAACTCCGTCTAAGCTGAGACCTACCTCTTCTGCCACTACTTGGCCTCCAGTGAGGATAGCCATATCTTGCAACATAGCTTTGCGCCGCTCTCCAAAGCCGGGTGCTTTAACGCCAACAGAGTTGAATGTTCCGCGAATTTTGTTTACCACTAAAGTAGCAAGAGCTTCGCCTTCAATGTCTTCGGCGATGATCAACAGAGCTTTGCCTGTCTGCATCACCTTTTCCAAAATAGGTAGAAGGTCTTGCACCGAAGTGATCTTGCTTTGGTTAAACAAGATGTATGGATCGTCTAAAACAGCTTCTTGACGTTCTGCGTCGGTAACAAAATAAGGTGACAAGAAACCCTTGTCGAATTGCATGCCCTCCACAAAATCTAGTTCCATGCCGAAGGTGTTGGACTCTTCAACAGTAACCACACCATCTTTGCCTACCTTATCTATAGCGTTGGCAAGCACATCGCCAATAGACGGATCGGCTGCAGATATAGACGCTACCTGAGAAATTTCTGCTTTGCCGGAAATCTCCTGAGACTGGCTAGCTAGCGACTCCACTGCGGCAGCTACTGCTTTTTCTATGCCACGTTTAAGTCCCATCGGGTTGGCACCTGCGGCCACATTGCGTAAACCGTGACGCACCATAGCTTGGGCAAGCACCGTGGCGGTGGTGGTACCATCACCAGCAATGTCATTGGTTTTGGTTGCAACCTCTTTCATGAGCTGAGCGCCCATGTTTTCAAACTTGTCGTCTAGCTCTACCTCACGGGCGATGGACACGCCATCGTTGGTAATGGTGGGTGCTCCAAACTTTTTGTCAAGCACAACGTTACGACCCTTGGGACCCAACGTTACCTTTACGGCATCGGCTAGCTGGTTAACACCCGCTTCTAGACCTTGACGGGCTTCTTCTCGAAACTTGAGTATCTTCGTCATAGCGGTTACTTGATGGTGGCTAGCACATCGCGGGCCGACAGGATTAGCAGATCTTCGCCGTCTACGGTGATGTCAGTTCCGCCAAACTTGCTGTAAACCACTGTGTCTCCAACAGATACATCTAACGGGATTAGCTCGCCGCTGGTTTCCGACCGCTTGCCTGGACCAACAGCGATAACCTCGCCTTGCTGGGGCTTTTCTTTAGCTGTGTCGGGGATGACGAGGCCGCTGGCGGTCATCTCTTCAGACTCGCCTGGACGGACAACGATTCGATCATCAAGGGGCTGTAGCGCCATTTGGGCCTCCTACAATGGTTGATTTGAGTTTTAGCACTCTCGGTACGCGAGTGCTAATGCTACGGCTTTGGTATTGCTAACAACAACTTTAGGGGTTTTATTTCTCTAAAAATGATTTCTCTAAAAATGATAAGGGCAGGTTGGGATCGGCGCCAGTATCTAGAGGTGAGGGACCATCCATGTTCAGCCTGTGCCAGCCTGCTGCAGCCACCATTGCTGCGTTATCGGTACACATAGAGCGGCTAGGCAAAAACCCAACGATGCCATCGGCAGCACAAACATCTATCAGGCGTTTTCGCAGCAACGAGTTAGCTGCAACACCTCCAGATAGGCATAGCCCTTTGGCACCATATTGCTGTGCAGCTTTGCGAGCTTTGTGGATTAGCACATCGGCCACAGCTTCTTGAAACGAGGCAGCTACATCAGCCACATCTAAGCTAGGGTTGTTGCGCACGTAGTTTATTACTGCGGTTTTTAGCCCGCTGAAGGAAAAGTTGTAACCATTGTTATACATAGGTCTGGGGAAGTGGACAGCTTCAGGGTTGCCGGAAATGGCTAGCTGGTCGATTACAGGGCCGCCCGGGTAGCCCAAATCCATAAAGCGAGCCACTTTGTCGAAGGCTTCCCCTGCGGCATCGTCTAAGGTTTGGCCAACAAGGCGGTATTGTCCGAAAGCCTCCATCAGCACCAAAAGAGTGTGACCGCCTGACACCAACAAGATCGCCACAGGGAGTTCTAGGTTGGGTTCTTCTAAGAACGAAGAGTAAAGGTGTGCTTCTAGGTGGTTTACTGCTACGAAGGGTACATCCCATACTAGTGCTAGCGATTTAGCCGCGCTGACCCCTACCAATAGCGCGCCTATCAGCCCGGGGCCTTGCGTTGCGGCTACTGCTTTAATGTCGTTGTTTTTGATACCTGCTTCTACTACGGCTTGAGCCACAACCGGGGTAAGCATTTCTACATGGGCGCGGCTAGCGATTTCTGGCACCACCCCGCCGTAGCGCGCGTGCAAATCCACTTGACTGCTTATAACCGAAGACAACACGTTGTTAGGGCCTGCTATCACTGCTGCGGCTGTTTCATCGCAGGAAGTTTCGATGCCGAGCAGTATGTTGGCGCTAGTTTGTGAGGTGTTTGGGGGTGCTGTGATCATTGGCAATCCAGGTGTAGCTAGTGTAGTTAGTGGGTTGGGCTTGGGTTGTTTTGGTAGCTGGGCTTAGGGAGTTCTAAAGCTATTTTGCAAAGGCGGTTAGCATAGTCGGGTTGGTTGATGTTGTCGGCTCGCATCACAAGTGCATCGGGCGACAGGCCTGCAGCTAAAAAACCCATTGCTGTGTAGTAGTTTTTGCGGATGCCGATGGGCGCTAAGCCGAAGCGTCGGTAAAGAGCTTGGGCCGCTGGGTTGTCGATTCCAACTTCTAGCAGCAGAGAGCTGCTGCGTTTTCTTGCGGCTATAGCTAGTGCTAGCAGCAGGCGGATGCCTATTTTTTGGCCGCGCCATTGGGGATCGACTGCCAATGTGGTGATGTGAGCGGCATCTTTTTCAAAAGCCATACCCCCGTGTCCAACTATATATATGTGTTTAACGACGTTGCGCTCAACGGTGTTGTGGTCATGGCCACCGGTGCTGTGGCCACTGGTGTTGGTTGTGTGGGAGCGGGCTATTACATAGCAACGGTTAGAGGAGGCACGAAGTTCGGTTTCGTAGAGAGACTTAGGCCACGGTTTTGGATAGCACTTAGCGTCAATAGCCATTACTTCGTTTATTGATGTTCGGCGCATCGGCTCAATGGTGATAGTGGGGTTATTTTGCAGGGGTGGCTTTGTGGGTTTTGGATTAGTTGTAAGTATCATGGCGAGCTACGTGTATGCCAGCTGATGTCGGCATCGGGTACCCGCAGGTAGATGGGACGTAACTCCCACGGTTTTACAAACTCCTCACGCACTGCGCGAGCGTGGGCAAGTTGCACTAGAGAGGCAGCCGAAGGGTGGGCTAGCCCTTGCTCGGCAATTTCGGTTTTTTGCAGGCTCGCAAAAGTTTCATAGTAGCGCCTTGCCCCGTCGCCTACTAGCAGTGTTTCAGAGTTGGTTGCTGATAGCTCGGTTGCTAAGTCGGTGGGTGTGCCTACTTGCGGTTCGGTTACCCGCTGGATGCCTCCGGGTACTTGGCGGTAGCAGGCATAAAATAGCTCGCTGCGGCGTGCGTCGATTGCTGTCACGATGAGTCGGTTGGTGTAGCGCACCGCAAACGCTAAGAGATCTAAACTAGAAACACCGATCATCGGCACCTCTAAGGCATAGGCCATGGCCATAGCGCTGGAAATGCCCACTCTTAGCCCAGTGTAAAGACCAGGGCCTAAATCTACGGCTATGCAACTCACTTCTTGTAGCTTGATGCGAGCTTGTTGGGCAACAAACTGCACTTGCGGGGTGATGGTTTCGGCGTGGTAGCGCCCACGCGCACTGTGAGCTGAGGCCAGCACGCCTTCGTGTCCACCTAAGGCACAGCCCACCTGTTGAGTGGCAGATTCTATGCCTAGTATTAGCATTGTTTTAGGGTCAGCATGGGCTAAGCATTAAGTGGTATTATGTGATTAGCCACGGTTGTAGGGCGTTTTGGATGGGTGTAGTTCTGTCTAGCCAGCGGGCACCGGTTGGTTGCAATGTGATTGTCCGATAATCAGATGTTATTGTAGGTGTTTTTATAGATGTTGCTGTGGTTTGCTGGGCAACAGGGTCTGCGGTGGCGTTACCAAATGTAAGGGCAATTTCTAGGTATTCGTCTGGCAGGGTTTGGCGTACTACGTTTCCCCACTCAATGAGGGTTACTCCTTCGCTGTCTAATAGCTCAAATAAATCTAAATCCAACACTTCGGAGATCTGCTCTAGTCGAAATACATCTAGATGATGTATTAGCAGTTTCCCTTGATATTGGTTGGCTAAAGTAAAAGTTGGGCTGGTTACTTGGGTGGACACACCGAGAGCTGCAGCAAATCCCTGGGTAAAGGTGGTTTTGCCAGCGCCTAAATCGCCCACTAGTAAGATTAGATCTCCCGGTTCGGCTAGGGATGCTAGGGCGGCAGCTAGGTTACGGGTTTCAGCTGGCGATTTAGTTGCGGCATGCATCTAGCGACAGATATTTTGAAAAGGTGAGCATTTTTTAACGAGTCTGTTTCTATGTTGTGCTACTACAGCGGCTCTATCATCAGCAAGCGTTACTGTGGCACGCATGCTTTAATAATAGCATATTCATGCGCAGCCATAGTATAAATGTGTCACTGAAGAGGTCAGGCAGCCCGTTGGGATGTAGCACGGACGACGTCTTCTAGCTGGTGATGGGGAACGCCAAATTCTTTGTTTAGGTCATTGAGAGATTCACCGGCCCAGAAACGCTCAAGTACATCAGATACACGTGAGCCGCCGTGCTCAAAAATAGGAGAGCCGAATGATCGAGTTGGGTCGGCTACAACTTGCGCATGTTGATATACAGGAACACGGATAGTGGAGGCATATCCGTCTGAACCGTAGTGAATGCATTTGAGGTATTGTTCAATTATCTCTGTAAATACTCTTTGGCCGTTTCGGATTACTACCAAGGTTTTGGCGCTTGGTTTTAGCTCGGATTTTTGGTTTTGCTTGGCATAATCGAACAGAAGTTCAACGCCGTCGGTGTAAAGCTTTTGGGAGGCAAGGGCATGCTCAACGCCCATTTGTTGTTGCAATTTATCTAAAGCGGGACGCACCCGCTGCATAGGAATCCCGCTGCGGCGGATGGCTGCAAGCACCAATCCTTCTGCTAGGCCAACGAATGGGATTGTAGGTTCTCTTGCTATGTTGGCGGGCAAGTAGGTGAGTATAGGTTTGCTAGTCACTTTAGGACGGCCAGGGGGTGTCGGGTGTACCCCTTTGCCCAGTTACCGAGGGTTGCAGCAGGGACATCTACGATTCGTGCCGCTTCGCTGACAGTGTAAATCGGTACATTGAACCGGGTGTCGTTCATGAGTTTCAGGGCTTACCTCCTTTTACCGTAACCATATCGCAGCTAGGTGGAGAAGTTGTGCAGATGTGTGTGAGGCGATTATCCACCTGTCTACGTAGATAGGCATGACCCGTCGGTGACTATAACGGACTGAACGTATGTTCGGCTTGAACTATCATAGCGACCAAGGGATAGAGTTTTTTGCTAAAGCACAGCATGTGTATGTCGATTGCTGGTAGCGGCAATCATAGGATTTTCGAGCCAGCAGATGTAGGATTTTCTTGTGATTGTTTCGGGCAATGAGCCAGAAAGTTTATATCCCCGCGCCGTGGAATGGCTGGCCATTGAAGAGTTGTTGCCGGTTTTTCCTGCGCTTATGGTTATCGGCCCGCGCGGTTGCGGGAAGTCCACATCGATGGGACGCTTTGCTGATTCTGTTTTAGATTTGTCTGCGCCTGGAGATCGTTTAGCTGCAACGGAAGACCCTGACGGCGTGTTGGCAATAACCGATGGCACGTTGTTAGTAGATGAATGGCAAGAAGTACCTGAAATACTTGGGGCGATTAAGCGAGCTGTGGATTTCGACCGTTCTCGCCGTCTGGGGCGGTTTATCGTAACTGGTTCGGTTCGGGCAGCTCAGCAGGTTGCCACATGGCCGGGAACGGGACGTTTTATTCGGGTTCGGATGCACGGCTTGACCCGAGCGGAAATTGCAGGCATTGAGAGGTATAACCCGCTTGATGTTTTGTTCCGCCTTAGTGGGGTGCAATTCGAGCAGTCGCAGTGGACTCGCAACGATTATCTTGAGGCAATCGTGGGTGGGCGATTCCCAGTAGCTGTCGATTTGAGCGGAAGGAATCTTCGCAGATGGTACCGCTCTTATGTCGAACAGCTTTTGGATCGGGATTCTTTACAAGTTACCGCCCGCTCGTTGCTTGCGGGAAAGTTACGTTCAGTGCTGGAGTCGTGCGCTATTAGAACAGGCTTGGAACTCAATAAGCAGGCTGTAGCGCGCGATGCTGGTGTTGATTTCAAGACAGCAGATGGCTATCTCGGTTTGCTTGAAGATCTTAGCGTTATTAGACGCATTCCTGCGTGGCACTCAAAGCGGTTGCAACGATTAACTCGATCGCCTCGGGTATTTTTGCTCGATCCTGGAATGGCTGCCTACTTACTTAACGTTGACAGTGTTTCGCTGGGGCGAAATGCTGCATTAGTGGGGCAGATGTTTGAAACTTTTGTAGCCACAGAATTGCTGGCACATCTTGAAACTGCACAAGAAGAGGTGCAGATGTTTCACCTGCGAAACCGCGATGGTAAGGAGGTGGACATTGTGTTAGAGAGTCGTGGCAAAATTGTAGGTATTGAAGTTAAGTCTTCAAATAGTGTAAGTCGTAATGACGCCAAAGGGCTTTTGTGGTTGAGGGAACAACTGGGAGATGACTTTGCTGGCGGTGTGATTTTGAGCAGTGCCTCTGTGCCTTTTCAAATTGAGGATCGGGTATGGGCATTACCCCTTAGTGCGTTGTGGAGTCCCCCAAGAACTTTTTAGACCTCGCAACAATCGCTGCCCGTCGATTTGCCAATGAAGAGTTCTGTGTGCCTGTAGTACACATCCGCAATTTTGCCTATCTGAGCAGTGGCGCACTATCAAGCCATTTGACGCTTTATGTTGGATAGTAACGTAAACACACTAAAACCTAGCTACACGCCCTTTACAAACGAGATAAACGCTGCGCATCTTGTGGCATCCGTGCTAGCAGCGCTTGGAGTTCGTGACACTGCTAGGCGGGCTCGAGTTGAGTTAGATCAGGTGGTTCAGGCTTGGATTGTGTTGGTTGTTCAGCAGGTTTCGGCTGAGGCTAACCCATCGACGGCAATGCTAATGTACCCACTGTTTGCCACTCTTACTGGCGACGGCATCGGTGGTTTTTAGCTGTGGTTAAAAAAAGACCCGGCCCTCATGGAGCCGGGTGAGTGTTTTTATATTATTGCATTATCTATTAGTTGACAAGGCACTTGTTATTTTTTGAGGTTTTTCTCAATGTCTGCCCGTCTAGCCATTTCTCTGCGGTGGTCCCAGGTGAGGGTTTTCATCATGTGTGTGGGTTGCCGGGCTAGTGCTTCGGTAACAGTTTTAGTGGTGTTGGCAGCGTCGTAGCTGTCATCTAAGCCGACTACAAGGGTTTGACGGTTGCTGCGTTCGGTTGGCCACTGATACTTCAGACCGATCATTATGGTCGATTCGTCGCGATCACCGATGGAGTTCACCTATCTTTTTTATTTCTATATTTTCTTATGTTTTTAGTAGGTATTGTCATTGTTTATGAGTATACTTGTGTTTATGAGTTTATATAATAGTTTTCAAACTAATTTAAATGTTTTAGACGGGTTGCCTGCTGATACTGGTTTTAGTGTTGACGGGTTTGGTTTCAATGATTTTTCTGGTTGTGATGCTGGTGAACTCGTAAAACTGGCTTTGCAGGTTAATGATGTGCGTCAACGCGCTGAAAGTTATTTGAGTGCTGTGTTGGTGTTGCTTCACATCGCCGAGCACCAATGAGCACCGAAGAACAACTAGACCTGCTAGCTTTAGGCGTGCAACAAATCTGCGATGTTTTCAAAAACACAGTGCTTGAAGCAGAAACACAACGTTTAGCTGCTGAAGGGTTGAACCCTACCGAACAACAACATAAGCGTCGCAGCGCGAAAATATTCAGCGGTGACAATGACATGGTTGTCCTACACGCTGAGCTTGATCAAGTTGCAGGCGAAAGAGTGAAAACCGCTATAGACGCTATGACCACACAAATGTTCAAACAAGATTACCGCACTGGCAGGGAACGTTCTTATGAGCAACGCAACGCAGATGCGTTAGTACACTTAATCACCGTAAACACTGAACTCTCAACAGGCAACGAAACCTATGAACCGCAACCGCAACAGACAACTATTATCCTCACAGCAGACTACGACACCATCGTTGGTCAACTAAAAACAGCAGGCCTCATAGACGGCACACCAATCAGCATAGAAGAAATCCGCCGTTTAGCCTGTGAAGCCAACATTTTGCCGGCAATATTCAACAACAAAGCTCAACCATTGTATTTGGGTCGCACGCAACGCAAATATACTAAAACCCAGCTATATGCCCTTTACAAACGAGATCAACGCTGCACATCTTGTGGCATCCGTGCTACAAGCTGCGAAGTGCTTTGAGTGTCTTGGCTGGTGGCGCCTTATCTGGCTCGCCATCGCGTTACGCTGCTAGCAGGATGAGTTGACGCTGTTTTTTTGTTTGATTGTTTTGGGTGGGCTGGTAGGGTGGTGGCTACTTCCCCCGTGTTTTACTCTCTTTGAGGGAGTTCCACAATGAATATTGTTATAGCAACCACGTTGATTAGTGTTTTGGGTGCTGGTTTGTTTGGTGGTTTGTATGGGATGTTGTTTCATTTCATGCGAACCTTTAGCGCCAAGCTAGATAGCATGGACACTAAGTTTGGTGAACTTAGTAACGCCATTCATGCTTTAGACACTAAGTTCACTGGTCAAGTTAAGGACTTGGATATTAAGTTCACTGGCCAGATGAAAGACATGGAGATCAGGCTTACCGACAAGTTCACCGCGCAGTTCAAAGAGCACGGCGAACGTTTAGCTCGCATCGAGGCCAAACTTGATATCGACCCTCCAGCCGAAGCTGCTTGACACAAACTTGGCTTAGATACTGCTAGTGCCGGCGATCAGCGGTAACACAAAGTTTATGATATTTTGCTATCAGAGGGAGTTTGTGGGGTGAAAGCTGGTGTTGAGCGTAGGTAGTGGGCTGCTAGTAGGCCACTGGACTGATGAGTTGGCGCGCACCGGCTGCACGGTTGTGTTGTTGCCAGAAGGGACTGTGGCATCCGGAGAGATTCGTGGGGGAGCGCCTGCGTCTAGAGACTTTGCATTGTTAGCACCAGAGCGAACTGTACAAGGCATAGATGCTGTGGTTTTAGCAGGTGGATCGGCGTTTGGGTTAGCCGCTGCCGATGGGGTCATGACTTGGTGTGAGGAGCACAGCCGAGGCTTTCAAACAAGCGCTGGCAAAGTACCGATTGTAGTTGGTTTGGCTTTGTATGATTTAGCACAAGGAGATGCCACGGTGCGACCAGGCCGCGAAGCTGGATATATGGCAGCACGCAACGCAAGCGAGCAGTGGCCTTCTGTAGGGATGGTGGGTGTAGGCGCTGGAGCCACCATGAACAAATGGCGTGGGCCACAATATCGTAAGTCCGGTGGTGTGAGTGCAGCCCTGGTCGAGGTAGGAGAGGTAAAAGTTACAGCGCTGGTAGCTGTGAACTCTTCTGGAGACCTAAACGACGGCAGTGTGGTAGCAGATTTGGTGGCGGGCACTTATGAGCATCGTGTAGTTGATCCCTTTGCATCTGACCCATTAGCGAGTGATGCTGATGATGCTGGGGCCGTGGGGCCAGTCAATACCACCATAGGAGTGGTGGTAACTAACGCTGTAGTAGACAAGCTAGGTTGCTACCGATTAGCACGCAGTGGGCATGCTGGTATGGCTAGGGCGCTTTTTCCAGCTCACACTGCTAGCGATGGCGATGCGCTGGTAATAGCAGCTACCGGTGAGTTAGAAGCTCCACGAGGGTTGTTAGAAGTTATGACAGCTGCTGCGGTGGAACAAGCTATTCGTACCGTGTAGGCGTTAGTTTGCAATATGAAAGTCAGCAGACGTGTGGGCAGTAGACAGTGGTTTTGTTTAGCTGGGGTTAGCTGTACCGTAGCGGCATACGTTGGGTAAGCTTACAAACGACTTCGTAGCCGATGGTATCTAGCCGAGTAGCGATTTCAGTGGCGGTGATCTCCTCTGAGCCTTGTCGCCCAAGCAGAATTACCTCGTCGCCAGGTTCCACAGGGTGTGCAAGGCTGCACTCCACCATGGTTTGATCCATCGTTATGACCCCAGCGATAGGCCGGCGCTGTCCACCGATGAGCACTTCGCCACCGCACAGGCCAAGCTGGCGAGACCAGCCATCCCCATAGCCCACAGGAATGGTAGCCAGCAGGGTATCTTGCGGCGCGCGGTAGCGGTGTCCATAAGACACCGGTGTGCCCGCAGCGATGCGTTTGACCATAGCCACCTCGCTACGAACTGTCATTGCTGATTTGAGAGTTATGTGTCCATCTAATGCTAGCGATGGTGCGATCCCATAAAGAGCAATACCACAACGCACCATGTCTAGATGGCCGTTAGGATATGCCATAGCCACCGCTGAGTTACCTAAATGAGCGCAAAAACCGTGATGGTCGTCGTTTCTGAGTTGTGACAAGATTTTTGTGAAACGTTGAATTTGGTTTTTGGTGAAGCTGTTGTCTGGCGTATCAGCTAGCGGACAGTGTGTCCACACACCGGCTAGTTCCAAAGAGTCGTAAGCAGCAATAACGTTAGCTAGCCCAAATATTTGGTCAGGTGCCACCCCCACACGAGCCATGCCAGTATCAACCTTAAGATGCACCGGCAGTTTTGTGTTGGTTGCTTTTGCGGCGGTATTGGCTGCGCTGATGCTTGCTGGCTGGTAAACAGTGGGCGTAAGGCCATGGGCGACTACTTCGGGGAACTGTTTAGGATGCGGTTCAGATAGCACCAAGATGGGAGTTTGAATGTCTGCTTTGCGTAGCTGCTGACCTTCTTCTACTAAGGCCACCGCTAACATAGCCGCACCGGCATCTATGGCTGTGCGGGCTACTGGAACAAGGCCATGCCCGTAGCCGTTGGCTTTAACTACGGCGCACAGCTTGGCAGGGTAGACTAGCTCAGCTAGCAATCCTGCATTATGTGCGATTGCAGCTAGGTTGACTTCAACCCAAGTTCGTCTCATAAGGCACTTTGCCAGCTTGGCCGGGATGTTTGTGCAAAAGCAGTTTTTTGCCAGATGAGTGGCAGAGTGCTTAGCAAATCGGCAGCTACTATGGGTGCTGCTGGTAGCGCTTGTGCGGCTTGGCCATGTAGCCATCCAGCACTAGCTGCTGCTTGCATTGGCGATACAGCAGCGCTAGCCAAGCCGCAAATAAGTCCGGCCAAAACATCGCCTGTACCAGCAGTGGCTAAGCGGGCATCACCGTTGTTTACAGCTAAAGCAGTGCCATCAGGTTGTGCTACAACAGTGCAGGGGCCTTTCAGCAAAACTGTTGCACCAGTGCTTGTTGCTAGATGTCGTGCGGCAGCAAATCGGTCGGAGCCGGGTGAAGTTCCAGTGAGGCTGCGGTATTCGCCGTCATGAGGGGTAAGGATGGTAGGTGCTTGGCGTTCCTGCAACACAGCAGCCGCATTTTGGCCTAGAGCTGTTAGTCCATCTCCATCCAAAATCAAAGTAAGCGGTGTTTTGGTAGCAAGATCTTTTATGGTTGCGGTGGTTGCTGCATCGGTGCCTAGACCCGGGCCTACTAGCATAACTTTAAAGCGGGACAGGTCTTGTTGGTTGATGTGTTGCCACCAATCGCTAGCAGGGAGAGGGTGGCTAACTGCCTCGCTGGGTTTATAGCTGCTACCACTGTAGCTGGGAATGCTTAAGCGGACGTACCCTGAGCCGCCACGCAGCGCAGCACTAGCCGCAAGCGAGGCTGCACCAAACATATTTGGCGACCCAGCGATGATCCAGCAAGCGGTATGCCATTTGTGGGCATCTGGTGGACGTTTTGGTAGCCAGCTAGCAACCGTTGCTTCGGTAACTAGGTGGGCTGTAGCTTGAGAGGTATCTAAACCTAGCGTTTCTAATGCTATTTTGCCGCAATATTGTGCCCCAGGGTGCAACAACAAACCAGGTTTGAGGGCACCAAAGGTGAGGGTTTGGGTTGCTTGCCAAGGTGTGCCAATAAGTTCGCCAGTTAGCCCGTGGACACCCGACGCAATGTCGGCAGCTAGTATCGGCGCTGGCCTAGCCGGGTGTTGCAACAATGCAGGCTGCAGCAATGCGGGAGGCGCCTCAGGGTGGTAGGGCTTATGCAAGCCGGTGCCGTAGGCAGCGTCTATGGTGAGGTGTGCCGGGGGTAGGATTGCTGGCGGCTTGGCGGCATCTACAATCGCTACACGCACACCTTTTTGACTTAAGTAGTTAGCAGCAGCTCGCCCGTCGGCCCCATTGTTACCTTTGCCAGCTATTACCGTTACTCGCCGCCCATAGCTACCGCCTAGTATTTGCAACGCAGTTTTAGCGAGCGCAAAGCCAGCTCGTCGGATCAGCACCTTCATTGGCTCGGGTGCAGCAGTGTCTATAACGGCCATCTCAGCGGGGGTAACTATGGGAATCATTTAACTAGTGGGATTATCTAATAATAGCGATCATCTTATTGGGCAACTTTAGCGGCGGGTAATGCCCACTGTGACGGTTTTTGCTTGATGGCGGATTGCGTCAATCGGGCGGGTTAGTTCGTCAATAGCTACAGTCAGACAGGTTAGGAAGTTTTCTAGAACTGCCTGAACAGTACTAATGGTATCAATGGTATTTGAGGATATTTGGTAGGTATCTAGCGGGGTTTTTCCTATAGCAAAGTGGTACAAGTTAGCCACAGCAACCGCAGTACTAGCTTGTAAACAACCGTTGTAACAGCCTTCGTTAAGGTCGTTTAGAAACTTTTGAGCTAAAGGCTCTAACGAAGTGTTTAGGGTTTGGATATTAGCAGTGTGCAGGTTTTTGCTTAGAGCATCTTGGATAACAGCACGGGTAGCGCGCAGGGGTTGAGCTAGCTCGTTGATGGCCAAGGCCGATTCGTAGCCAAACAAATGACCCACCATGGTGGTTAGCACAAAGGCTAGTTCGGGGCATTGCGTGGTGGGAGCGCTTAGCACTTCAACTGTTTGATACAGATGGGCTTGGGAAGGGTTTGTAACCACGATAGGCATCGCGCGATGGGCTTTAAATATGGCTACTTCTTTAGCCACATCTTCGGCGTTAGAGTCCGACAGGCCACAAGCGCACACCAAGATAAGCGGTTCAGAGGATAAGTCAATATGTTTTTTATCTTCGGTACTATCTGAGGAGATGGATTTGTAGCAAAGCTCTGAGAGCTTGATACGCACTTCTTCGGCAGCGATTTGGTTAAGGCCGTTGCCTACCACCGCCCAATAGGTGCGTCCTAGCCCTCTGCGGCGAACTACTTCAGCAATATGGTTTTGCGATTCAAGCACCTCGGCCATCTGTGTGGGAAGGGCAGCTAGCGTGGCTAGCAGCTTTTGACGGCGCAGCTGGCGTGCTGCGTTTGCTGCATCATTAGTTGATGAAGCATCCACAGGAGTTGCACCGTTGATGATGTTGGCTAGCCCAACAGCTAAAAGCACACCAGCGGTTACTTGAGCGTAGAAAGCTTTAGTAGAGGCAACGCTCATCTCAACATCACGGCCATCGGAGGTGTAAAGCACGCCGTCAGCTTTTTCGCACAGCTCGCTATTGCGACGGTTGACGATGCCGATAACCAACGCGCCGCGGCGTTTAGCAAGGTCCACTGTTCGGTTAGTGTCGGTAGTGGTTCCAGACTGGCTGATAGCTATAACTAAAGTGTTGGCCATATCATCGCTAAGGCCAAACCCTGATAGCTCAGCAGCAGTAAGGCCGCTGACATGGATTTGTGGGAGTTCTTGGCGCAAAAAATAGGCGAGGGCTTGTCCGGCTACTGCTGCTGTGCCTTGCCCGATGGTAACAATTTTAGTTATTTTGCCGCTGGCTAGTTTTTGGCACAGGGTTTCAGGCAAGGTATCGGTGCCAAACAAAACAGTGAGTGCGGGTTCGAGTTGGTTTTGGGAGTTGCCTGATGGGGGCACAGATTGCGGAGTTGAAATCAGGCGACCACGTAGAGTTTTGCGAACCGACTCTTGGGATTCGCTGATTTCTTTTAGCAGGTAATGGCGGTAGCCGCGCCGGTCGAGATCTCGTGTGGTGATTTCTGTGGTAGCAATATCAGCTTGTGTTATGGGCAGCGGTGTACCGCTGTAGGAGAGCCGTTGAGCGGTGTGAAGGTTGCCAGCTTCATGAAGGTTGAGCACCACGATCTGACCGCTGCTATCTGCGGGATGGTTAGGGTGAGCTGGAGTTTCGCCATCCATACGCAGGTAGCTGCTGCATTGCTCTACAAGGCCGTAGGGTTCGCTTGCTACAACATAGGCATCCTCGCTAGCACCTACATAAAGGGCTTGGCCGCTACCACGTAATGCCAACATCATATGGTTAGGGTGGGTGGCAGTTTGAGCAGCTACTGCTACTGAGCCATGTAGTTCATTAGCAGTTTCACGGAAAGCATTAACGACGTTTTGTAGGCTGAGTGGGGTGCCGTAAGCTGCTAGGCGGCAAGCCCAAAGGGTGGGTATTACTTTTGCATCGGTGGTAATTGCAGGGTGAATGGACAGCGAGTTTTGCGAGCTTAGATTGGCATGGTTATCAACATCACCGTTGAGAGCTGCAACCGCATATGGTGTATGCGGTTGATTGGCCGAGTGCAGCTGGGTTGTAAGTTCGGAGTTGAGCGGATGGGCGTTGGCTTCGTTGATCGTGCCTACGCTGGCCCAGCGGGTATGACCTAGCACCACTACAGATGCATCTTCGTTAGCAAGTGCTGCTTTAAGAAAGGTGTCGTTACTTATAGCAGCGCGCAGAGCTTTCGTGTTATCGCCCAGTTCGCCGATTTCTGCTGCTGTTTTGTAAACGAAACTCAAGTGGCCTTCTACCCAGCGCACCGACCTTGACTGAAAGCTGGGATCGTTGCTGCGTTGTTGCAAAACATCTGCGATAGCGGGTTCGGTAACGTTGAGACCATGATTTTGGATTAGCAAGTGAAGCCCCGCAGAGTCGCGCCCGCGTATCTCTAGACGGTCTAATGCGGCTAGAGCTACTTGAATCGACCAGAAGGCACTTATAGCAGCTTTGCTGGGAGCGTATCCGCTGAAGTTAGCTACAGCCTCGGCAGTTTGTAGCTTGTCGTTGCTTATGGACCAAGCTGCATCTTTGAGTTTGATTAGGGCTGCGTTTGCGGCTTCTAGGGTGAGGTGATTTGTGTTTTTAGTGCTGTGTTGGATGTTTTCAATGAGATTGTGGACTTCAGCGATGGTCTGGTAGACGCGTTCACGCAGAACTTTATCTGACAAAAGTAACCGTAGCCCCGCGATGCCATCTAGAAGCTGGTTAGCTTGGTTGAGGTGGCTTGTTGCTTGTTGTAGTTGCGATGTGCTTTTTAGATTGGTAGGTAGGTTCTGCAAGCAGCGCATAGCCAGATCAACTAAGGCCAATACCTCAGATGGTTGTGGAACAGTTCTTTGCGATTTACGCCGGACTATTGCGATGATGCCGCACATCTAAAACAAGGTTAGTGGTGTGCCATTCTTATTGGTTTATTGCGGCGGCTACGTTGCTGGCAACGGATTCAGCTAAATGCGGGGTGTCGGCCTCCACCATGATTCTGATGACCGGTTCGGTGCCAGAAGGTCGCACAAGAACCCGTCCGCTGCCGTTGAGAGTTTGTTCTGCTGATGTTACTGCTGTTTGCAAGACAGCTTCATCTATAGGTGTTGGGCCAATCTTTACATTGTGCAGCACTTGCGGCATCTTGGTCATAGCTTGTTTTGCTATATCTTGTAGCGAAATATCATGCCGGGCTATTACTTCAAGAAGTTGCAGGGCTGTGATCATGCCGTCTCCAGTGGTGGCTAGTTCTGGGAAGATAACATGACCAGACTGTTCTCCGCCTAGCCCCCAGCGGTATTTTTGAAGGGCTGCTAAAACGTTGCGATCACCCACTGGGGTGGTAACCACAACTATATTTCGCTGCGCCATGGCCCGATGAAAGCCGAGGTTGGTCATTACGGTTACCACCACAGTGTTATCTGCCAGTGCATTGCGTTGTTGGCGGTCGACAGCGCAGATAGCAATAATTTGGTCCCCGTCTATTAGCTCGCCTGTATGGTCTACCGCGAGCACTCGATCAGCATCACCATCAAAGGTGAGACCTAAGTCGGCTTTGTTTGCAATCACCGCGCGCGCCACGGTTTGATGGTAGGTTGAGCCACATTTTCGATTGATGTTTTTACCATCGGGATTAGTATTAATTGTGATCACGTTTATGCCGTGTGCTGTTAGCGGTTCAGGGAGCATAGGGGTTACAGCACCGTTAGCCGCATCCACTACAACCTTTAGGTTGTGTGTGCTAAAGCTCACACTGTTGGTTAAATCATGCTGGTATTGTTGTAGTAAATCGGCACCGCTAAAGGCTCGATTAGGCACTCCAAGCGTAGATACAGGCTGCCACTTATCGTTAGCCAAAGTGGCTTCAAGCGCGGCTTGTACCTCGTCTTGCAGCTTGAGCCCTTCAGCGTTGAATAGCTTGAGGCCATTATCTCTCCAAGGGTTGTGTGAAGCCGAAACCATAACGCCAAGCGTGTCGGCATGCGCTGCAGCCCAAGCCACAGCAGGAGTGGGGGCTATGCCCAGGTTGATTGTGCTTACTCCCACCGCGCTGAACCCAGACATGAGGGCGTTAGCAAAATCGGGGCTCGAGTGGCGGGTGTCGCGTCCGATGATTACCGGGTTAGTAGGGGCTAGGACCTCTGCGGCAGCTTGCGCTAGACGAATGAAGTCCTCAGGGAAGAGGTCTTCGTACGCTCTTGCGCGAACTCCGTCAGTGCCGAAGCGTAACACTTGGCTAAGTCTTAGCTTTGCTACAGGGCTGCTATTACAGGAGTCGTTAGCACTTATTAGCGCTTAGAATACTGAGGCGCTTTACGTGCTTTTTTAAGGCCGTACTTCTTGGACTCTTTTTTGCGGTCGTCACGTGTTAGGAACCCAGCTTGTTTGAGCGTTTCGCGTAGTTCTGGTTCAAGGTCTACTAGGGCTCGGGCTATGCCCAGACGTAGCGCTCCTGCTTGCCCGTTAGAGCCTCCCCCGTGAATGTTTACTGCAATGTCGTACTTGTTGATGGTGTTGGTGATTCGCAGTGGTTCCATAAAGGCCATCCGATGACTGCGGGAAGGAAAGTAGTCGTCTGCTTGACGTTTGTTGACTGTGATTTGGCCAGTACCAGGCCGTAAACAGACTCTAGCCACAGCGCGTTTGCGTCTGCCGGTGGTTTGGGTGAGTGGAGCGGACATTTACGAATCTCCAACTTGTGCGCGGGCGGCGGGAATTAGGTGTGGTTGCGGTTGCTGAGCAGCATGAGGGTGGTTAGGCCCCGCATACACCTTGAGTTTTTGGAGCATCTGACGGCCGAGGCGGTTTTTTGGCAGCATACCTTTAATTGATCCACGCACAGCTTCAGCAGGTTGGGTTGCAAGCAAATCCCCATAACTGTTTTGGCGTAAACCTCCAGGAAAGCCAGAGTGCCGATAAACCTTTTTGCCAGTAGCTTTGCTGCCGGTAAGAATCACCTTATCAGCGTTAACGATTATCACATGATCCCCTGTGTCAATGTGGGGGGCAAACTCGGGTTTATGTTTACCGCGCAACAGTCGAGCTACTTCGGTGGCCATACGACCTAGCACTAGTCCCTCAGCATCAACTACATGCCAAGCGCGTTGTGTTTCTTTGGTTTTAGGGCTGTAAGTGGGCATTGGCCATCCTTTGCAATCTGTGATTCTATCTTCTTTGTGGGCAAAGCGAAAATTGCTAAAAACTCAAATCAGCGGGGTAGGTAACTTCCCACAGACACAAACCTTGTGGGGGTGCTAGGTTTGGGGCTTGAGCGCGATCTTTGGCGGATAAAATAGAGATTATGTCAGCGGCTTTTTGGTGGTTGGCGCCGATATGTACCAAGGTGCCGGTGATGGATCGCACCATCTGATGGCAAAACGAAGAAGCTGTAATTTCAAACTGTAGTATTTGCTTGTTGTACCCACACACGTGGTGGGTGTGCCAACACGCATTATGTATGTGTCGGACACGCGATTTTTCGCTGCCGTCGCGGGAATGCTGGCGACGACAAAAAGAAGTAAAATCGTGTGTACCTAACAGGTGTTGAGCGGCTGTGTTCATTGCTTGTATGTCTAGGCGATGGGGGTAGTGCCATGTTGTGTTGGCGAGGAACGGATCGGGAGCTTCATCGTTTAGCACACTGTAACGGTATGTGCGGCTTAGGGCATCAAAGCGGGCATCGAATCCGTTGGGAGCATGCGTGAGAGCTTGAACAGCAATAGAGGGGGACAGCATTTTGTTTAGAGAGTTGCGGAGTTTAACTAAGTCGATCTTTTTCGTGTTAGGTGTGCTGGTATAGGGTGCGGGCAAATCAAAGCTGATTACTTGGCCACGGGCATGTACACCAGCATCGGTGCGCCCTGCGCAGGTTAGCTGTACTGGTTGTCCTAAGCAGCGCGACAGGGCAGCGGTAATATCGCCACTTACGGTGCGAACGCCACGATTAGCAGCAAAACCATGAAACAAACCACCATCGTAAGCAACCGTAGCTCGCAGGCGCATATCAGTGGTAGGTGTTGTTAGCTAGACTAGCTCGATTCTAGCCATAGGGGCGTTGTCGCCTTGACGAGGGCCTAGTTTGAGGATACGAGTGTAGCCGCCAGGTCGGTTGGCATAGCGGGGGCCTATGTCTACCATAAGTTTGTCGGCGATTTCTGGGTCGCCAAGGTGGGCGAGGATTTGGCGGTGATTGTGAAGCCCGCCTTTTTTGGCTTTAGTAATAAGTTTTTCTGCTAGGGGCCGCATCGCTTTTGCTTTGGCTTCGGTTGTTGTGATGCCTTCAGCAGCAATAAGTGATGCCACTAGGTTGGCCATCATTAGTTTTTGGTGTTGTGAGCTTCCACCGAAACGGCGGGCTTTACGGGGTCTTGCTGGCATGGTTGCTGCTCTTGTGAGTTAGTGGGGACCAGCTAGGGCTAGGCCCCGTTCATCTAATTTTTCAATTACTTCATCCAAAGATTTCTGCCCGAAGTTGGTGATGGACAGCAGTTCGTCTTCGGTTCGGGTTAAAAGCTCGCCAATCATGTTAATCTGAGCACGTTTAAGACAATTACGCGGACGTTCAGAGAGTTCAAGGTCTTCAATGGGCAGATCAAGATCGGGGGCACCGGTAGGAGCAGCAGGTGCTTCTGCTATTTCTAAACCTTGTGGTTTTTCACTCATCTCCTCAACTAGCTGCACTAAAGCTCGCAGCGTGCCTCCAGCCGATGCTAAAGCTTCTTGAGGTGAGATAGAACCGTCGGTTTCAATGTCTAATACAAGTCGATCAAACTCTGTAGATTGTTCCACTCGGGTGGGCTCTACGGTGTAGGCAACCCGACGCACTGGCGAGAAGATGGAATCAATTGGGATAACCCCGATAGTGGAGTCCAACTTGTTTACTTCTGCAGAGACATAGCCACGTCCTTTGGAAATGGTGATGTCCATAGCTAAGTGGGCCGAGTTGTTTAGGTGAGCAATAACCAACTCGGGGTTTAGCACTTCTACATCTGGATTGGTTGTGAGGGTGGCACCGGTTATTTGGCCTGGCCCTGTTTCGTCTATACGCAAATCTACTGGTTCTTCACTGTGGCAGCACAGCACTAAATCTTTCAGGTTTAGCAGTATGTCGGTTACGTCTTCGGTGACACCGCTAATGGTGTCAAACTCGTGGAGCGCATCATCAAAGCGCACCCGAATAACCGCTGCGCCTGGGATAGACGACAGTAGGGCGCGGCGCAAAGAGTTGCCCAGAGTGTGCCCGAAACCTGGTTCTAGCGGGCCAATGGAGAACTTTTGGCGGTTGTTTATGAGATTGGTGACGGTGTCAACGGCGGGGCGTTGCATTACCAGCATGGTTCGGCTCCCTATTGTGATTGGCGGGTTTCAAGTTAGTTTGAACAATATGAGTTAGCACTTGGTTGGGGTGTAACTATTTGCTGTAAAGCTCCACGATGAGCTGTTCGCGCACTGGCACGTCAATTTGTTCGCGCACTGGCAGCTCTCGAACTGTGGCTTCAAATCCATCATCGGTACGTTGCAGCCAAGCTGGTGGAGTTCGATCTAAGACATCTAGGTTCCATCCCACTACAACCATTTGGCGTGCCTTATCTCGCAATGAAAGCACATCATTTTTGCGAAGTCGATAGCTAGGGATATCTACGCGGCGCCCGTTTACGCTTATGTGACCGTGAGATACGAGCTGACGGCTTTGAGGTCTTGTAGCGCCCCAGCCCAGCCGGTAAACCACGTTGTCGAGGCGTAACTCTAAAAAGCGCAGCATGTTCTCGCCGGTGATCCCTTTTTGGCGTGCAGCTTCTTTGAAGACATTGCGGAACTGCCGCTCGTTAAGGCCGTAGGTGTAGCGGGCTTTTTGCTTTTCTTGGAGTTGCAACAGATATTCAGACACGTTGCCCCGCCGTCGGGTTCTGCCGTGTTCGCCGGGTGGGTAAGGTCTGCGTTCTAAAGCAAGTGTTTCGCCTTTGGTTCCCCAAACATTCACACCGAGGCGACGTGAAACCCTGGACCGAGGGCCTGTGTAGCGTGACATATCAGACTCTCCGTCTTTTAGCTGGTCTACAGCCGTTGTGAGGGATGGGAGTGACGTCTTTAATACCGGTAATTTCTATGCCAACACCCTGCAAGGAGCGGATAGCGGTTTCACGGCCAGAGCCGGGGCCTCGAACATGCACATCTACTTTGCGGATTCCGTGTTCCATGGCTTTGCGGCCAGCTTCCTCGGCGGCCATTTGAGCCGCAAAAGGGGTAGACTTGCGGGAGCCTTTGAACCCGACGTTGCCTGCTGAGGACCAAGAAATTACGTTGCCTTGCTGATCTGCGATGGTTACGATGGTGTTGTTAAAAGAACTTTTGATGTGAGCTACCCCGTAGGAGATGTTTTTGCGTTCACGGCGGCGGGGACGGCGTGTTGGTGCTGGGGGGCTCACTTCTTCATAACCTTCTTTTTACCTGCAATGGCTTTTTTAGGACCTTTGCGGGTGCGTGCATTTGTGTGGGTACGCTGACCATGAACTGGTAAACCACGCCGATGGCGGATGCCTTGATAGCAGCCGATTTCCATTTTGCGTTTAACATCTTGGCTGGTTTCTCTACGAAGGTCGCCTTCTACCCTGAGGTTGCCTTCAATGTAGTTACGCAGGCGAGCTATTTCTTCGTCGGTAAGGTCTCGCACCCGAGAATGCTCATCTACTCCTGCTTCAGTGCAGACCTCTTTAGCTAGGGCATGCCCGATGCCGTAAACATATGTAAGAGAAACAATGGTACGTTTCTCGCGGGGGATGTCTACTCCTGCAATACGAGCCATGCTTAGCCCTGCCTTTGTTTGTGGCGCGGGTTTACGCAGATTACCCGAACGCTGCCATGGCGGCGGATAATCCTGCACTTTTCACACATTTTTTTTATGCTGGGACGGACTTTCAATGCTTGCCTTTCGCTTAGCTGATATGCCCGTTGGCTTTTTGATGGACTTTGACTAGGTTTACTTATATCTATAAGTGATGCGGCCTCTTTGCAGGTCGTAGGGCGTTAACTCTACTTGTACCCGGTCGCCGGGAAGTATCCTGATGTAGTGCATTCGCATCTTGCCAGAGATGTGCGTAAGCACATTATGGCCGTTTTCGAGTTCAACTCGAAACATAGCATTAGGAAGGGATTCGGTAACTTTACCTTCCATGATGATGGCATCTTCTTTATTTTTCGCCAAGGGCGAACTCTCCTGACATGTTTACAACGGTGAGATAGCCAACTGACCAAAATACCGACAAATACACTGGTGGACGGATTCGCCGACTTGCAGCTAACCGCGCCAAAACCGACCCTTGCTGAGAGCCGAACCTACATCATACAGGGGCAGTAGCGGGCTCACAAACTCAAACACTGTTACGGGTGTCTATAACTTCATCAATGATTGTTGTGAGGCGTTCAAACACCTCTGCTTCTGTGCCTATACCATTGGCAATTTGTAGACAATTGTTGTTTTGGAACCAAGCTAACAAAGGCGCGGTTTCGACTTCGTAAAGCTCTAGGCGGCGTGCAATAGCCTCGACAGTGTCGTCTTGTCTGCCGCGGGCTAGCAGGCGTTGCGTTACCTCACTAGTAGGTACCTCAAGATTTATGGCTAGGTCGGGGCCCTTTTTTTTGAGGATTTCAGCTAGGGCATCTGCCTGGGCGGTGGTACGTGGGAAGCCATCTAGCAGCACACCGTGGTTTTGGATGTCAGCCTGGTTTAGCCTTTCGTCCACAATGCCAATGATTATGTCGTCGCTCACAAGCTCGCCTGCGTCCATGATTGCTCTGGCTTGCAGACCTAGTTGTGTTCCTGCTTGCTCAGCAGCTCGCAGCATGTCACCGGTTGATACATGTATAACTCCGTAACGCTGCACGATTAACTCGGCTTGGGTGCCTTTCCCTGAGCCTTGTCGCCCTAAAATCACTAAGACTGGGGGCATTATTTCAAAAAGCCCTCATAGTTTCTCATCATTAGCTGACTATCAATCTGCTTCATAGTTTCTAGAGCCACGCCTACAGCGATCAATATTGAGATGCCACTAAAGCTATATGCCGAAGTGCTTTGCGATGGTATGTACTGTGCTAAGGCAATGGCTGGTATGACAGCCACAGCAGCAATGAACAACGCTCCCGGTAAGGTAATTCGCGACAAGATATGTGCTAAATGCCGTTCGGTTGGTCGGCCGGGACGAATACCAGGAATGAAACCACCTTGTTTGCGAATTTGATCGGCTTGTTTTACAGGGTCAAAAGTAATTGCGGTATAAAAGTAGGCGAAGCCTACGATCATGATGGCAAATGTGATCAGGTAAACAACATCGGCGGGGTCGCCTAAATGAACGTTCACCCAGTTTTGGACGCTTTCACCCCAAGTGTTGTGATCAGGGTTAGAGTCAGACGGCAGAACAGCTGACAACAAAATAGGTAAGTAAAGCACCGAACTTGCAAAGATGATAGGAATTACGCCTGACTGATTAACTTTTAAAGGAATGTAGGTGCTCTGACCTCCAGCTATGCGGCGACCCACTACCCGCTTGGCAAATTGCACTGGAATCTGTCGCTGACCGTTTTCTACGAACACTATTGCTACTAGCAGTACTAGGTACATAGCGCCGATGACGAAGGTTGCTCCCCAGCCTTCTGAGGCTTTAACTAACGAGAACTGGTTGGGGATTGTGGAAACCACCGAGGCAAAGATGATTAGGGACATGCCGTTGCCGATGCCTTTTTGGGTGATCAACTCGCCCATCCACATTAACAGCGCGGTGCCTGCTGTGAGGGTGAGCACAACTAAGAACACTCGGGGGGCGGTGAAGTTAGGTAGTAGGTCTATTGGTTGGCTGGCATTGCCACCAGTAAGACCCAGACCACCGCCACCGTTGTGGAATAAGAAAGCAAAAGATGTGGCTTGCACAATGGCTATGGCAATGGTTAGGTAACGAGTCCACTGAGTGATCTTGCGCTGCCCTACTGCCCCTTGATTTTGCCACTGCTCGATTCGAGGGATGACCACGCCTAGCACTTGCATAATGATTGAGGCAGTGATGTAGGGAAAGATGCCAAGTGCGAATATCGCAAATTGCGATAAAGCACCGCCCGAGAAGAAGTCCAATAGCCCAGTCACGCCACCAGCATCGGCTGTGTTACGAAGTTGATCTACCGCGTCTAAGTCTACACCCGGGGAAGGTATAGCTACGCCAATCCGAAAGATCACCAACATAGACAAGGTGAACAAAATCTTGTTGCGGAGATCCGCAACTCGGAACATGTTTGCCACCCTTGTAAGCACGATGTGTTTTGCTCCTTACAGTTGGTTTGATTAGTTGTGTTAGCGGTTGGTAAGGGCGTTGCCCTGCGCCGGTGGTCTACTACGATGCGGTTTGGGCAGTTCTTCTGTACTGCCGCCCGCTGTTTCGATAGCGTTTTTTGCAGATGCAGAAAACGCATGGGCTTTTACAGTTACTGCCCGGGTTAGCTCGCCGCGCCCTAACACTTTGGCTAAAGCTCCTTTATGCAGCAAGCCATGTTGCTGCAGTATCTCAGGGGAGATTTCATCTAGTGTGGTTGCTTCAATTACATCCAAGTTGATGGCTTGATATTCCACCCTAAATGGGTTTTTGAAGCCACGCAGTTTGGGCACGCGTCGCGCTAAAGGCATTTGTCCACCTTCAAAACCCACTGGAATTTTGCTGCGGGCACGTTGACCTTTAGAGCCTCGGCCAGCGGTTTTACCCCCTTTGCCAGCAATACCACGAGCCTTGCGTTGTGGTTTTTTGTGGGCTCCTGCCGGAGGCGTTAGGTCGTGTAGTTTCATGAGTCTTTTATCTCCTCGCAGGACACTAAGTGAGCTACTTTGTTGATCATTCCACGTATTTCTGGGGCATCAGGCAAGGTATTGGTTTGGCCGATACCACGCAAGCCTAAAGCTCTAAGGGTGCCACGTTGTTTAGGGCGACTGCCTATGGCCGAACGAATCTGGGTGACCTTAAGTGTCATTATTATTCTTCTGTTCTGCTAACAGTATTTGTGGTGGTACGCTCAGACTCACGGTAGGCCGTTAGCATTCCTGCAGGCACAAACTCGTCGGCAGGTAAGCCACGTTGTTTGGCTACTTGGTCGGGTCTTTTGAGCGCTTGCAGTCCTGCAATGGTAGCCCTAGCCACGTTGATGTGGTTGGGTGAGCCCAACGATTTACAAAGAACATCGCCGATGCCTGCTTCTTCTAAGATAGCACGGGCCGCTCCACCAGCAATTACCCCTGTACCAGGGGCTGCGGGCTTAAGCAGTACCCGTCCAGCTCCCATCTCGCCAATAACTGGATGTGTGATTGTGGAGGAGGCTAAAGGAACTCTAAACAGGTTTCGTCGCGCTTCTTCGGTACCTTTTTGGATAGCTAAAGGCACTTCTTTGGCTTTGCCGTAGCCTAAACCGACACGGCCAGCTCCATCACCGATAACCACCAAAGCAGTAAAAGAAAAACGACGACCACCTTTTACCACCTTAGCTACTCGGTTGATGTTTATGACTCGGGAGTCGCGTAGCTGCGAATCTCCAACTGGGGTGTTAGATGAGGTGGTGTTGGTTTCTAGCATTAAAACTCCAGTCCAGCCGCGCGGGCCGAGTCGGCTAAGGCAGCAACGCGACCGTGGTAGCGAAAGCCCCCCCGATCGAAAACCACTGTTTTGATGTTTTTATCTGTGGCGCGTTGGGCTAAAAGTTTGCCTGCTGCGGCTGCGCCAGCAGTATTGCTGGTTGGTCCTGAACGCAATTCTGGCTCAGTAGTAGAAACTGCTACCAGAGTATGACCAGCAGTGTCGTCAATAATTTGTGCAAGGATATGGCGATTTGAGCGGTACACCGCCAAACGGGGACGTTCAGGAGTTCCTTGGATCTTCTTGCGTACCCGGCGGTGCCGTCTGATGCGGCTTTGGTGCTTGTGCTTAATGCTGCTCATTTAGATTGGTCTCCCTGTGGTGTACACGCCGGGGTTATGGTGTTGCTGAGGTTTGCAGAAGCCACACAACATGGGCATCACTTAGCAGCCTTGCCAGCTTTACGGATTATCTGCTCTCCAGCGTATCTGACGCCTTTACCACGGTAGGGTTCGGGTTTGCGTATGGCGCGAATGTCTGCTGCTACTTGCCCAACTGTTTGTTTGTCTATACCTAGCACATGAATGCTGGTTTGGTCGGGTACTTCAAAGGTAATGCCATCTGGTGCTTGCACATGCACAGGGTGGCTAAAGCCTAGTTGCAGTTCAATTTTGGTGTTGCCTTGCGCTATAGCCCTGTAGCCGGTGCCTACGATTTCTAGTTTTTTACGAAAACCCTCGCTTACGCCAATGATCATGTTGGCAAGCAGCGAACGGTTAAGCCCATGTAGTGCTTTGCTTTGGCGGAACTCGCTAGTACGTTCAACTAGCAAGATGTTGTCTTGTAGGCGAGCTGTGATTGTGTCAGGCAGCGTGTGGGACAGAGTGCCGCGGCTTCCTTTTACGGTGATGTTGGTGTGGTGAATTGTTACTTCCACTCCGTTAGGTACAGGAATTGGGTTGGACCCTACGCGTGACACTGTAAACCTCCTTTTACCAGACCACGCAGACTACTTCGCCGCCAATACGACGACGGCGAGCCTCCCGGTCGCTCATCAAACCCTTGCTAGTAGACACTATGGCTATGCCGAGGCCGCCTAGCACACGGGGAATCTTGTCAGATTTGGAGTAAACCCGTAGCCCAGGTTTAGACACACGGGTTATACCTGAAATCACGCGCTCACGTTCTGTAGAGTATTTCATGTCGATTATGAGGGTCTGCCCTGGGCCTGAGGCAGCTTGAGCTACATCAAAGCTTTTGATGTAGCCTTCTTGTTGCAGCACATTGGCTAGTGCCACTTTCAGCTTGGAGTAGGGCATCTTTACTTCATCTCGCATAGCCGTGTTGGCGTTGCGGATGCGTGTGAGCATGTCGGCGATGGGGTCGGTCATGGTCATTGTTGCATTCCCCTCACCAGCTTGCTTTGGTTAAACCAGGGATTTCACCTGCGTGGGCGAGTTCCCGCAGGCATACTCGACAAAGGCCAAACTTGCGGTACACGGCTCGTGGTCGTCCGCAACGCCGGCAGCGGGTGTAGCCCCGCACCTTAAACTTAGGCGTTTTTTGTTGCTTTTGCACAAGTGCCTTTTTTGCCATTTAGTTACTGCCCTTCTTTGCGGAAAGGAAACGAGAAGGCTTCAAGCAGGGCTTGGCCTTCTGCATCGGTAGTTGCTGTTGTGACGATGGTTATATCCATACCCCGAATGGTGTCGATAGAGTCGTAGTCCACCTCGGGAAAGATAAGCTGTTCGTTAACGCCAAAGGTGTAGTTGCCGTTGCCGTCAAATGAGCGTGGTGATAGCCCGCGGAAGTCGCGAATGCGGGGGATGGCTAGGTTGATGAGCCTATCTAAGAACTCCCACATGCGAACTCCACGTAATGTGACTTTGGCGCCGATGGGATTGCCTTCGCGGATTTTAAAGTTCGCTATAGATTGTTTAGCACGGGTAATCACGGGACGTTGCCCGGCTATGGTGTTTAGATCGGCTAGGGCACCGTCTAGCAGCTTGGCTTGAGCTACGGCTTCACCTACGCCCATGTTAAGCACGATTTTTTCAAAACGTGGCACTTGCATGATGTTAGACAAGCCCAACTGGTTTTGTAGTTGTTGACGAATCTCAGCTTGGTATTGCGTGTGCAGCCGCGGTGTGATTGTTGTAGTGGGTGTTGCGGTGGCCATTAGAGATCCACCCCAGTGCGGCGGCAAATGCGGATTTTTTCACCGTTGCTATCAAAACGGTAGGCCACTCTGGTGGGCTTGTTATCGGCTGGGCTAAGCACAGCTACGTTAGAAACGCGGATGGGCATTTCCTTGTCTATGATGCCGGTTTGCATTATTCCTTGGCGAGGGCCTTGGTGTTTTTTAGCTATGTTCACACCGTCGATAATGACAGTCCCTTCAGATGGGAAAGCAAACATGACCTCGCCTTCTTTGCCGCGGTCTTTGCCGCTAAGCACTCTGACACGGTCGCCTTTGCGGATTTTCATAGTGCTAAAGCACCTCCGGTGCGAGCGAAACGATGCGCATGAAACGCTTGTCGCGCAGTTCGCGCCCTACTGGGCCGAAGATGCGTGTACCGCGCGGTTGCATGTTGTCTTGATCGCTCAGCAGCACAGCCGCGTTCTCATCAAAGCGTATATATGAGCCGTCTTTGCGGCGTTTTTCTTTTTTGGCCCTCACCAGCACACAGCGCACCACATCGCCTTTATGAACTGAAGCGCCGGGCAGAGCGTCTTTTACAGTTGCAATGAAGACATCGCCGATGCTGGCATAGCGCATGCGGGAGGCCCCTAAAACACGAATGCAAAGAACCTCTCTAGCGCCCGAGTTGTCGGCCACTTTAACTCTGGTTTCTTGTTGGATCATCGAGCACGCTCCACAATTTCTAGAAGCCGCCAGCGCTTTGTTTTAGATAGGGGACGGGTTTCTTGCACGCGGACCCTGTCGCCTATTGCTAATTGGTTAGATTCGTCGTGAACGTAAAGCCGTGTGGTGCGCTGTACCGTTTTGTTGTAGCGGCGGTGGCGAACTCGGTCTGTAGAGACCACAATGACTGTTTTGTCCATTTTGACTGCTGACACCAAGCCCTCGCGCACTTTGCGCCTGTTATCGCGTTCAGACATTACCCAGCCTCCTGCGCATCGGTAGTTGACGTAGTATTGGTCAGTTGATTTTGGAGGTCTTCAGCAGCGCGGATTTCTCTCATTCGTAGCTCTGTCATAGCGCGGGCAACCTCTTTTTTAGCTTCTTTTAGGCGTGCGTTGTTGGTTAATCGACCAGTGACTATTTGGAAACGCAGTTTGAATAAATCTTCTTTAGCTTCGTCAAGCTGTTGCAGGAGATCGGCATCGCTGAGGCTTGGCCAGTTAGTTGTGCGGGCCATGAGGCTTAGCCCTCCTGTCTTTCTACGAAGCGAGCTTTGATGGGTAGTTTTTGGATGCCGCGCTCAATAGCTGTTTTGGCAACGTCGCGGTCGTGATAGGACAATTCAAAGAGAATTCTTCCCGGGCGTACCACAGCTACCCAGCGTTCAGGGTTACCTTTACCAGAACCCATGCGGGTTTCGGCTGGTTTTTCAGTAACTGGTTTATCTGGGAAAACGTTGATCCAAACTTTGCCTCCTCTACGAATGTGGCGGGTAATAGCAACGCGGGTGGCTTCAATTTGGCGCGCGGTGAGCCAGCCCGGCTCAAGGGCTTTGATGCCGTACTCACCAAAGGTAACGGTGGTGCCTCCTTTGGCGATGCCGCGGGTGCGACCTCGATGGTGCTTGCGGTGTTTTACTTTTTTTGGCATCAACATGGTTTTGCTCTGTTTGTTAAGTTTGGGTTTGTGGAGTTTGGGCTAGCTAAGTTGGCTGGCTGCATCGTGGGGTTCATAGGGGTTAGTCTGCGTCGCCGGGTCTAAAGTGGGGGGCTTCGCGGTGTTCTCGGGTGGTGCGAAGGATATCTTCTTCTTCCTCGAGCAGCTTTTCAAACTCCGGGTCGGCTTCTTTGATGAGTGGGGCAGGTTCTTCGGTTTCGTCAATACGATCTATATCGTTTGGTCGAGGTGCTGCTGCTGAGGAGATCACGCTGCGGTTTATTTGGCTGCCTGAGGTTTCGCCTACTGCCATGGCTGCTTCGCGGCTGATCTTATCTTCGGCTTGAGTTTTGTAGGGCAAGATATCACCCTTGTAAATCCAAACTTTCACACCTATACGCCCGTAGGTGGTGTGAGCTTCTCTAAACCCATAGTCAATATCGGCGCGCAGGGTGTGAAGCGGTACACGGCCTTCGCGGTACCACTCGGTGCGAGCCATTTCAGAGCCACCTAAACGGCCTGAGCATTGCACGCGGATTCCGAGGGCTCCAGCTTTCTGGGCGTTTTGTACTGCTCGTTTCATCGCTCTGCGGAAGGCAACCCGGTTGGCAAGCTGATCTGCTACGCCTTGAGATATCAGCGCAGCATCCAACTCTGGCTGCTTGATTTCTTGAATGTTAAGTTGCACACGGTTGTTGCCGGTGATTTCTGTTAACCCGCTGCGGAGGCGGTCAGCCTCGCTACCTTTGCGGCCTATAACGATTCCTGGGCGGGCGGTGTGAACATCTACGCGAAGGCGGTCGCGAGTACGCTCGATTTCAATGCGGCTAATAGCGGCATGTGGCAATTCCGTCATCAGGTAGTTGCGTACTTTCCAGTCTTCGATGATGAAGTCGCCGTACTCACGGCGGTTGGCAAACCAACGAGACTTCCAGTCGGTGGTTACCCCTAAGCGGAATCCATAGGGGTTGATCTTTTGGCCCATCAGGATTCTCTTTCTTTAGGCGTATCTTCTGTGGGTTCTGTAGCTTGAGGTGGATTTTCTGGGGTATCTAGGTTTGCGGTTTCTTTGGTATTTTCAACTTCGGTTTCAACTTCTTCAGAGGGTGTTTCGCTGCTAGAAGCATCCTCAGCGGTTGCGTCTGGGCTTACTTCATCTGCTTCAGCCGCTGAAGTCTCAGCTGGTTCGGTTTCAGTTACCTCGGCTCTTTCAATCTCAGCAGCTTCCGTTGTTTCAGTTTCAGTCTCAGTTTCTTCATCTGTTTCTGCATCTCGTTGCCGGCTGGCTTCTACCCGGCGCCTGCGAGCTTCGGCGGCAGAGGCACGTTGCCCACCACTGCCTTTGAGCGCCATACGGTTATCTCTAGCTTCAAGTTCGTCTTCGGTATAGCGGGCCAAAATTACTGTTATATGGCAGGTACGTTTGCGAATTCGGGTAGCCCTACCTCTAGCCCGAGGCCGCCAGCGTTTCAGCGTTGGGCCTTCATCGGCATAACAAGCGGCCACAAAAAGATCATCACCGTCTAGGTCATCATTATGTTCGGCATTAGCGACAGCAGAGTCCAAGCATTTAGCAATTGTGTTAGAGATGCCTCTTTCAGAAAAAGTTAGAATTTGACGGGCTTCGTTGTAGGGCTTACCTCGAACTAGATCTAGTACCTCGCGAGCCTTATATGCCGAAGAGCGCACATATTTAGCTACGGCTTTGCTGCCCGGACGGGTTTCGGCGCCTACGGTGAAAGTTGCCATTAGCGGCGTGATCCTCGCTCTTGTCCTGCATGGGCTCGGAATGTGCGGGTGGGAGCGAACTCGCCTAGTTTGTGTCCAACCATGGTTTCGGTAATGTAAACCGGCACATGTTTGCGACCGTCATGTACTGCAATTGTGTGCCCAACCATGTCGGGGATAATGGTAGAGCGACGGGACCAAGTACGAATGACCTGCTTTTTGTTCTCCTCATTTAGTGCATCTACTTTTTTGAGTAGATGACCATCTACAAACGGGCCTTTCTTTAAGCTTCTGGGCATTGCTGGTTCCCTCCTTTCGCCTTAGCTTCCTAGCGGCGCTTACCGCGGGTGCGGCGACGTCTTACGATCATTTCTTGCGACTTCTTTTTGGGGTTACGGGTACGACCTTCTGGGGTGCCCCAAGGCGATACAGGATGGCGGCCACCCGAAGACTTACCCTCGCCACCACCTAAGGGGTGGTCTACCGGGTTCATTGCAACGCCTCTAGTTTGAGGACGAATACCTTTCCATCGTGCGCGTCCAGCTTTCCCTAGCTTAATTAACTCCGCTTCAGCATTACCAACAGCACCCACAGTGGCGCGGCAATCTAAATTAACGCGACGCATTTCTGTGCTAGGCAGACGCAGCGTGGCAAAGCTGCCTTCTTTTGCGACAAGCTGAGCACTAGAACCAGCTGAGCGAGCCATTCGCGCACCAGCTCCCGGTTTGAGTTCTATCGCGTGGACGGTTGTACCAACTGGGATATAGCGCAGCGGTAGAGCATTACCTGGCCTGATTTCGGCGCGGGGCCCATTTTGCAGGACATCGCCTACACCTACGCCTTCTGGCGCAAGCACATAGCGTTTTTCGCCATCGTGAAAGTGTAGCAACAAGATGCGGCAGTTGCGGTTGGGATCGTACTCCACCGAGGCGACTGTGGCGGGCACACCGTCTTTAACGCGTTTAAAGTCGATTATACGGTAACGCTGTTTATGGCCACCCCCACGATGGCGGGCTGTTTTGCGTCCCACATTGTTGCGCCCGCCAGTAGCAGGTTTTTTTGTTAGCAGCGACCGTTCGGGTTGTGATGTGGTGATGCCTGCAAAGTCTGAAACGGTTTGGAAGCGGCGACCTGGGCTGGTGGGGTTTCTTCTACGCGTAGCCATAGTGTGCCTTATACATAGTGTGCCTTATACATCGAACAACTCAATTTGATCACCTTCGGCTAGTGTAACTAAAGCCCGTTTCACATCGGGACGGCGACCAAAAGTGGGACTCCGCCGGTTGCGGCGGCGTTTGCCTTTGCGATTGATGGTGTTTATTTTCAGCACGGTCACGCCAAACAGCGATTCCACAGCATCTTTGATTTCAGGCTTGGTAGCAGCGGGGTTGACCTTGAATGTGTAGACGTTGGCTTCTAGAAGTTCGTAAGACTTCTCAGATACGATAGGTGCCATCACTATGTCGCGGGGGTCTTTCATGAGGATTTCTCCGCAGTTGGTAGTGTGTCAAGGCTAAACACTACCGAATCGGTTATTAGAACGTCGTAGGCGTTTAGTTCTGTAGGGCTGATTACATGTACTTCGCTAAGGTTGCTAAAGCTTTTCCAAACCTCGCGCTGGCTAATATCGGCAACCACTAGCACCCGCCCTTGGATCTCCAAAACGTCTAGTGCTGCGATGGCGTCTTTTGTGCGAGGGGCTGAAAAGTGCCATTCGTCTATCACTATCACCTTGTTATTGCGTGCCCTATCTGAGAGCGCTGACCACAGTGCTAAGCGAATCATGCGTTTTGGAGTGCGCTGGCGATAACTTCGGGGTTTGGGGCCAAGCGCTATGCCACCTCCTCGCCATTGAGGGGTACGAATAGAGCCATGGCGTGCTCGACCAGTGCCTTTTTGCCGCCACGGTTTGCTAGCACCACCTTTTACCTCAGCGCGAGTGCGAGTGCTTTGAGTGCCTTTGCGGCGAGCTGCTAGTTGTGCGGTAATTACTTGATGCATCACCGCTACGTTGGGCTCAATAGCAAACACTGCGGGGTCTAAATCTACCGATCCTGTTTGTGCGCCAGAGGAGGGGTTGCGAACAGTAATGGTTGTCATTGGGCTTGCCCTTTGATGGCGCTGCGGATCAAAACGGTAGATCCTCGGCGGCCGGGCACCGAACCTTTTACTAAGATGAGGTGGTTATCGCTGTCCACGCGAACTACTTTTAGGTTAAGGGTGGTCACCTTTTCGGCACCAGTGCGACCGGGCATCCGTTTGCCTTTAAAGATTCTAGATGGTGTAGCGCACTGCCCTACTGCACCAGGCTTGCGATGCACTTTGTGTGCTCCGTGGCTAGCTTTTTGCCCGCTGAAGTTATGTCGCTTCATTGCTCCAGCGAAGCCCTTACCTTTGCTTATGCCGGTTACGTCTACTAGCTCACCTCCATCAAAAACCTCTGCACCAAGTTCTTGACCTGGTTCGTAGCTACCTACATCGTCAATACGAAGCTCTAGTAGCTGGCGTCCCGGCGTCACATTTGCTTTGTTCAGGTGACCTATCTGTGCTTGCGTTAACCTTTCGGGCTTTTGGGTGCCGTAGGTAACTTGTAAAGCTGAGTAACCGTCGGTTTCTGGCCGTTTAACCTGCACAATTCGACAGGATTCAACTTTGAGCACGGTTACAGGCACGACGCAGTCCTCGTCGTCCCAGACCTGAGTCATTCCAAGTTTTTCGCCGACAATCGCCTTAGCAACCACCGCGAACCTGCCTTTACGCGAAAGCTCCGCACGGATCAAGGCCCATGTGGGCACCCTCCGGCGGAGCGGTTTTCGGTTTTGCTGTTTGGTTCCTGTTTGCAGTAAAAACACCAAACAGGCCTTAACAGACATCGTTTGAAACGAGCAACATTTGCGGAAACAAATGCAGCAGGGAAATGATAACCGGTAGAAGTGAAATAGCCAAATCTCAGTGTGAAGAAATCTTTGGTAAGGGCTTTTAGCTAAATCCCTTTATGAAGTATCAAGCAGGTATAGCGTGAGATGAAGTGTCAGATTTTGTGCCTGAAGCTGGTTTACCTGCTCATGCTGATGAGCCGTTAGTTCTGCAGTCTGATCCTGCAAAAAAGCTACCACCTTGGTTGCTGAGAGCTATTTTGGTGGGCGCTGCGGCATTAGCAGGCCTATACGTATTGGGTTGGTTGTTGCAACAGTTACAGATGTTGCTGGTGATTGTTTTGGTGTCTTTGTTTTTGTCGTTTGCATTAGAGCCAGCAGTTAACCGTTTAGAGCGCATGGGTGTGCGTCGCGGTGCTGGTACAGGGTTGATGTTCTTGTTGTTGTTTGTTGCGCTGGGACTATTTTTGTGGGCTATTGGGACGGTACTTGCCGATCAGGTAGTTGAGTTTGCCGATAACGGCCCTAGCTACATCAGCGATATTGAGGATTGGCTAGAAGACACCTTTGCGATAGAGGTGGATGCCGAGGGTTTGATTGGCGAGTTTCAAGAGGGTGGCGCAGTTGCCAATTTAGCTACTCGTTTGGCAGACAATCTGGTAAATCTAGGTGCAACCGTTTTGCAGGCGCTGTTTCAAGCACTCACGATTTTGTTGTTCACCTTTTATTTGGTGGCAGAGGGGCCAAAGCTACGCCGCAATATCTGCTCGCTGCTGAAGCCGCAGCACCAGCGTCAGGTGCTTAAGGTTTGGGATTTGGCTATCGAAAAAACTGGTGGCTACATATACAGTCGTTTGATTTTAGCTGTGATTAGCTCTTTAGTGCATTGGCTGGTTTTCTGGCTGTTAGGGGTGCCGTTTCCACTGCCTTTAGCACTATGGGTAGGGTTGGTGTCGCAGTTTGTGCCGGTAATCGGAACTTACATTGCTGGGGCTTTGCCGGTGCTGGTCGGTTTGTTGGATCAGCCTTCCACTGGGTTGGGAGTGCTGATAGCTATTGCTGCATATCAGCAGGTGGAGAACTATTTGTTGCAACCAAAGGTAACCGCACAAACCATGGAGATTCATGTAACGGTTGCTTTTGGTTCGGTTATTGCGGGCGGGTTGTTGTTAGGTCCGGTAGGAGCTGTGCTGGCATTGCCTGCTGCGGCAACCATGCAAGCGTTTTTGTCGAGTTATTTAGAGCGAGGCGAGGTAGTGCAAGAACTTACAGATGCTGAAGCTGCTCATAGACGTCGCCGCTTAGTGGGTGGCGATTCTGTGGCTAAACGCCGCTTACTAAGGTTGTTCGCTAGACAGCGCAAGCCCTAGTTGTTACACACCAAACTCCTAGCTGCATGATGGATTTCGCTGTGGGCGAGGCACAGCACGTTTTGGTTGCTTAGGCTTTGCGATGAGCGCACTGAATTCAGAAATAGAATCTGTTATTGCACCATCCGAAACTATTTCGAAGTTCCCTTGCTCGACTTTTAGCTTGCTCTATGTCTTTCTCACTCCACGCTGGCAGACGTCGGAAGACAAGAACAGACGTTCGGCTTCGTGAGCCAGAAGGTTCAGTGAGGTAGCCAATACTCCAGTAAAACACTGCGCCTGGCTGAACGAGACACAGATCGCCGCGGCTCACTTCCTCTAACTCAAACTCGGCAACTTCTTCAATTGAAGGCTTAAAGAGATCTAATAGCTGTGCAGTAAAAGTCTCATCTGTCACTTCAGAAACTATCCCCTGCCACTTTTGGAGGGCACGAAAGTGGGGTTGGAGCTGAGTGCGATTGGGCAGGGCAACAGGCGCAATTACAGGTGGCCGAGGCAACGCGCGGCTTGTGGTAGTTATCTGAACACTTTCGGGTATTGTTTCGGGTGCTGCTGTGCTAAGCAGTAGCTGAGCCTGCTGGGGTATTTCGTATGCAGGTGTAATAGGAACTCCTTTATTAAGGTAATCACTCTCAAAATCTCCCATCGTGTTGGTTTGTGTCATTTAATCAGTCCTTTGACATGATCATGAATTTGGCTAGCGCGTTCTGATATGTGGTTCCACTCAGCATTCAGTAATTCACTTATTGCCATTGTTGAATTTGGGTTGTTCTCTTGAGAGACACTGAAGTGATCGTTAATTGCACATATTATTTTTGTCCCTCCATCTAAGAATGGTTCTATTCTTACTCGCATGTGTCCGCTGTGGTTGTCGGTTCGTTCTCCTTGTTCCTCTACTCTTATCATGCCAGGCCGCTGGAGAACTGGACACCAGTTGTCTTTAGGTACAAGGCTCCACCCTAGCTGATTGAAACTATCTTGCGATTTGCATTCAAGTATCCAATCGTGATTCACCCCTAATGCTTGAGTAGGTGTGTGCCTGAGAAGGGTAAGCGTGCCAATAAGCAAATCTCTTGTGGTTTCGTAATGAGACTCTCGGTTTGAGTGCAAAATAAGCAGGTCACGTGTGATTTGCAGTTTGAGCCAGTCCAACTTAAAAGCAGTTACTTCTCGATGAATGATCTCAATAGTGGCCCTGTCGGCTTCCTCTTGCTGGAGCAGATCTTCTTGCGCAAACCATGACGGTTGAAAGATAGTGGGATTAAATGCACCAAGTACTACAAGCGAGAATCCATCTTGAAGCTGTCTTGGTGTGGTCATCCCGATTGTGCTTTACGTCTAAGTCCATTTGTTGTTGGACCAGAAGTTTAGCTGCAGCTAGCTAGGGCGGCGTCGTAGTTTGGTTCTGAGGCAATATCGCTAACTAGTTCGGTGTGGGCCACGGTTCCGTCGGGGGCGATTACAACAACGGCTCTAGCTGTTAAGCCTGCTAAGGGACCGTCGGTCATTTCTACGCCGTAGTTATCTAGAAACTCGCGGTTACGGAAGATGGAGCCAACGGTAACGTTTTCGATCCCCTCAGCACCGCAGAAGCGTGACCCAGCAAAAGGTAAATCTAAAGACGCGCAGATGACAGTGGTGTTATCTAAGTTGGCGGCCCGTTCGTTGAACGCTCGCACGCTGGTCGCGCATACGCCAGTGTCAATGCTAGGAAATATGTTGAGCACCACATTGCGTCCAGCTAAAGCATCTAGGGTGATTGGGGATAAATCGCTGCCTGTAAGGGTTAAAGCCGGTGCAGCCGATCCTACCGCTGGCAAATCGCCATTGGTGTTTACGGGATTGTCGCGAAACATAATTTGTGCCATAGCTATTTAATACCACTTCTGCCCGCTGAATCCTTCGCCCAAGCACGATGTTCCATTTAACTTTGCTAATCGGCCATGCATTCAAAGCCCATTGCAGCATACTTGTCACACCCTTTCTCTAAACTCCCTTTATGTCTTCTGTTGATTCCGCTTCTGTAGCTGATGCTTCTGATGCCGATGTTGTTCCAGCGGTGGCTTCACAAACGTCTTCTGGATTTGGGCACCGCGATGAGAAAGCCTTGAACCATGCTATTGCTACCGCGATCGGGCGTTGTCATCCGCGCGCTGTTGTGGAGGCTGAACGTTCTGGCAGTTTGGAAGGATCGGCTAAACAGCCTGACATAGTGGTTACTGCTCCAGGTCGTGAGCGGGTGCTGGTGGAAAACAAATATGCCGGTGTGTCTGCTCGGGAGTTAGAGAAGCAGTGCGCGGCGCATTTTGGCTCATTGTGGGCTAGCGATCAGCGCCCAGTCCGTGTGGTGGTAGGTATGAGAAGCCCAGAGCGTTTGAACGATTTCTCTGATGAGGATCTTGTTAGTGGAGCATTTGCTGAGATTACTTTCCAGTGGGCTATGTGGTCGGTAAATGGTAGCGGCTCGCCTGTCAGATTTCCTGAGTCTGGTTGGTTGGATGGCAGGATCGCTGAGTTGGCTGCTTTTATCGATCGTGCTGGCGCGCATGGTGCTGATGTCGGCCCAGTAGCTGAGTTATTGCAACAACGTTTAGCAGCAGCGGCGGTATGGGCTATAGAAGGGGCTGGCACTGCTGAGGCTTTTGGAGATGTGCTAGCTCAAGAGCCAGGGGAGCAAACCAATCGTATGGCTATGGCGATTGTGTTTAATGCTGTGCTGTTCCAGTTCCACATTGCGAGGCACCATCCCGAAATACCCACGCCCGCGCAGATGCGGTCTGACAATAAGTTAGATCAGTTACATGTGCTGTTGATGTGGGATCACGTTTTGGAGGTGAACTACTGGCCAATTTTTGGAGTAAGCCGGCAGTT
Organism: Candidatus Poriferisocius sp.; assembly: GCA_965221865.1. GTDB lineage: Bacteria > Actinomycetota > Acidimicrobiia > Acidimicrobiales > Bin134 > Poriferisocius. The sequence goes on along the minus strand of OZ244918.1, from coordinate 1,344,137 downwards.
ATTGCGGGCAATGAACAGCTTTGTGGGTGCTAAGCGGGCGCTTGAAATTTTATGTACTACGGCTGGTGAGATAGCTGAAGATCTAAATTCTTCAGGGTTAGTGGGGCGGCTCTTCGGCGAGTTAATTGGCGACCGTAAGTTTTTAGCTACCTTTTACACTCAGCCAGCTTCAGCAGCACTTTTAGCTGAGTTAGCGGTGAGCCGCTTAGATGTGGATTGGTCGGATCCTGCGGCGATTGCCAAGCTGCGGGTGGGTGACATGGCTTGTGGTACCGGCGCACTGTTAACCGCGGTGTACAGGCGGATTGCAGAGCGATATCGGGTTGAGGGGGGGAGATGATGCTGATATACATCAGTCGCTAATGGAAGATGTGATGATCGGCTGTGACATCATGGCTGCCGCTGTGCATTTAACGGCAGCCCGTTTATCTGGCGAGCGTCCCGATATCGATTACACCAGCACTAAAACATGGGTGATGCCCTATGGCAAGGTAGCCGACACCGAAGGCGTCTTTGGGTACCGCATAGGGGCTTTAGATTTGATGCACTCCAACACGCGAAACGCTCTTTGGGGCGATGGAACACTGGCTGCTGCTGCGCAAGGAGAACAGGCGCTGGCGTTAGCTGATATTCCCGCCAATTCATTAGACATTGCCATCATGAACCCGCCTTTTACCCGCCCTACCAACCATGAAGCTGCTCATGCAGAAGTGCCTAACCCAGCATTTGCAGGGTTAGGCAACGACCCCGATGATCAGAAAGCAATGGCCGACGCGCTAGCTGCCAACACAGCGAGGATCAGTGGAATCAAAGCTAGTCACGGTAATGCTGGCATAGCCTCTAACTTCATCGATCTAGCTCATGTCAAGCTTAAGCCCGGTGGCGTGCTGGCATTGATATTGCCTGCATCTTTTGTCTCGGGTACAGCTTGGAAGACGGTGGGTTTCTAATCGCCAGCAAACGGGTCGGGCGAACCTCACAATTACCACTATAGGCAACATTCCAGTTCTGGATTTGCGGGCAATCTCATTCGAACAGGTACAGGGGGTAGCCGCTGTGTTTGACGAGTTTGAACATCAGCCTATGTTGGCTGCTAATGAGGTTTATCGTGATGAAGTTCGCCAGCAGTTAGATGAGCGGGTGCTGCGCGGGGTGCTTGGGCTGCCAGACACAATCTGCGAATCGCTAGCAACGCTGCGAACGCAGTGGTGTGCTGAGCCTTCTGTTCATGGCGGGAAAAAGACACGCCCTTAAGTCCTTTTAGGCTAAACACTCCTAGGTGCTTTGCGGCGTTCGCCACGGCGGGTTTCTAGGCGGGTCAAAGAGGAAAGGGGTGGTTTCGCCTCTAATGTTGGCAAAAGCGTGTTCTAACCACCACTCGTTTCCAGTCATCTTGCCGGGTAGGTTGTCGGGGCCAAAAAACCCTAAGTCTGAGCACTCTAAGGGATGTGGTTTAAGTTCCCCGCCTATAGCTTTGCATAAGAACACCAATGAGTACATCGGCACTGTGGTAAAACCACGTCTCATGCCATCATGGATGGCCATAGGCCGCAGCACTTCACAGATGATACCCGTTTCTTCTGCTACTTCTTTTACCACTATCTCAGAGGGAGAATAGCCCACATCTGCCCAACCAGTGGGATAAAGCCACACACCCGAATCGGCTCGCTGTATCAACAAGAGTTCACCTTTGTCGTTTCCAACTATGGCTCCCACAGCTACTTTAGGCGTCACATAGCCCGCAACCCCCTTGCCTATCGACTTCATCCATTCCTCTACGAAACTAGGTGCTTCCCACCCTTCGTTGATTACTGCAGATATTTCAGCAGCTATCTGCAGAACTTCTTCAAAGCGTTCACGTTCGTAGCCGTTTGTGGTGAAAGCTAATCCTGTACGCGCAATACCAGATAATGCTTCCGACCAGCGGCGCAGTTCATCGCGTCCAACGATTGACGAGTGATCAGTGCTCATGGGCTACAAGCATCTATAGCGTGTTTCAAGGCTAGCTGTATTTCTTGTTGATGTTTGCTGTCGATCACCTTGTTGCCCTGACCGTCGCGCACGTAGTAGGCGTGAATCACATCGCCGCCTAGGTCTTGCATTTTGGCTGTGAGAATATCTAAATCTATTTGTGAAAGGGCGCTAGTTACTCTGCTCAGCAAGCCCATATGAGCTTGAGCAGCCACCTCGATAATGGTTGCTGTAGAAGATGCTTCGTTGTCGATGGTGACTTTAGGGGTCACTATTGGGCGTGGCCGAAAAGTTGTTGACGACTGGTATGCATCAATTTTCTCGGCCAGTCGAGCTTCTAGAGCTAGGCGTCGCGACAGCGCTAACTGTACGTAGTCAGTAACCTGTGTCCAGTCGATCTCTAAGCCTAGAACGCTCTCCACCCGGAACTGCTCAAGTGCCATTCCATACTCGGTGTGCGCTCCTGCCAAAAGCACCCTTAAACCACTAAGGGCTAGCACGCCAGCCACTCTCGAAAACATGCCATGTTGATCGGGGGCGATTACTAGCAATGTGTCGCCCTCGCCTAGCACCAAGCTCTCGCCTGCTTCCATCATCTGACGATGTTCTTGGGTGGGGAATCTAGCGGTGATCTCCTCAATATCGCCGCCTTCTAAAACGTGGGCGCAGCGGGCCACAAGCGAGCGCACCAAGCTAGCTTTCCAATCGCTCCACGCAGAAGGCCCGGTTGCTAACGAATCAGCTTCGGTTAGCGCACCTAACAATCGCAAGGTTTCTACCGACCCGACTTGGCGGGCAACTTCAGCGATGGTGTCAGGGTCTTCCAAATCTCGCCGAGTAGCAACATCAGGTAACAGCAAGTGATGCTGCACCATTGCTACTAGCACATCTACATCAGTGGGTGGTAAGCCCATTCGGTGAGCTATATCTGCCACTAGCACCATGCCCACTTCGGTGTGATCCCCAGGGTAGCCTTTGCCGATATCGTGTAGCAGTGCCCCTAAAACCAACAAATCAGACCTATCTACCCTGTCGGTAAGTTCTGCTGCTAGCGCTGCTGCCTCACAGAGGTGCCGATCTACCGTGAACTGATGGTAGGCGTTGCGTTGTGGGCGACTTCGATTGGGCTCCCACTCAGGCAGGATACGCACGAAGAGTTCCATCTGATCGAGTGCCTCGATGATTTGCACAGCAGCTCTACCTGTGAGCAATAAATCTACAAACAAGCGGCGTGCCTCATCAGGCCATGGGTCGGGCAGCGGCAACATCTGGTCGCGTAACATCTCTAGGCTGTTACGCCCCATGCGTAGCTTGTTGCGAGCAGCCGCGTTAGCTAGGCGTAAGGCTGTGCAAGGGTTGGAGTATTGAGCGTTGCCAGCTAAAACCGCACGGCCTTCTAAAACGGCTACTCCCTCGGCTAGCGCTTCGCTGTTACGACTAGCGCGACGGCGCAGAGCCAAGCGGCGGTCGCCAGGGAATTCTGTTTCGCGCAGCCACGCCCAAACCTCATCGCTATGCCAAGCAATCCACCGGGCTGCGCTAGAAATTTCGGCCATCATTTTGTCGGCATCTGCATAGCCCAGTGCATCGGCTACACCATCTTGTTCTTGAAGTAGCAGCAGATCTCCAGCTCGCCCAGTGGTGCGATGCAATTCCACGCGCGCAGCCAAGATCACCTCATAGGCCGACCAAACTTTACGGCTTCCTGAGTCCGCTATATTTAATAAGGCAGCCTCAGCCCAGCGCAGAGCATGAACATCGCGTAGCCCTCCTCTACCTTGTTTAAGATCGGGTTCAAGTTTGTAGGCCACCTCTCCGCTGTGGCCATGTCGTTTAGCCACATCGTTAGCAAGTTGAGGAAGCCAACGTTTAGCAGTGCGTTTCCAGTATGTGGAGTTTTCAGCGGTTACCTCGGCGGTAAGCTCGCTGTCGCCTGCAATGTGGCGGGCATCTAGCAAAGCTGTTGCCGTATCCATATCGGTTTTGGATAGGTCTCTAGATTCTTTAGGAGTACGAACGGCATAGCCCAGCTTCAGTCCTTCGTCCCAGATGGGATACCAGAGTTTTGGGGCAATGTCATCTATGTCAGCCCGATTGTTGTGCAACAACAACAAGTCAATATCGCTGCCTGGGCATAACTCGGCTCGGCCGTATCCACCTACTGCTAGCAGCGCAATGTTGCGGTGGTTGTGTACTACTGTGTTGAAGTTGTGGGCTAGCCACTCGTCCATCCGCCGAGCCAATGCCCGACACAGCGTTGCCCCCGACATGGTATTGTCGGCTAGAAGTTGGCTGCGTTGCAGGTTGTTTTGCTTTGTTTCGCCAACAGTCATTACCTGTTTAGGCTAGCAATTTGTTATTAGATTTGTATAAAGTCGCACTGCTGCTAGGCAAGTGGGCAAACTAGAGCTGTGGGTGACATGGCTCAGCTTCGTAAACACTTAGAGAGCTTAGGCTCGGTTGTGGTGGCCTTCAGCGGGGGCGTGGATTCTGCACTGTTGGTTTGGGTGGCTCACGATGTATTGGGGGACAGATGTCAGGCAGTAACAGCGGTTTCTGAATCTTTGGGAGCTACGGCGCGGGCTGACTGCGTGGCACTAGCTAAAGAATGGGGTTTGCGGCACAGCGAGGTAGCCACTTCTGAGATAACAAATAAGGCTTATGTGGCTAACACCGGTGACCGCTGTTACTGGTGTAAAGAGGCTCTAATGGAGGCTTTTGGCCCGTTGGCTGAGGCATCGTCTGCCAAAATAGTTTTGGGTGTAAACACCGATGACCTGAGCGATCATCGTCCCGGGCAACAAGCAGCTCAAGAGCGCGGTGCGGTTTTTCCTTTAGTAGAGGCTGGTTTTTCTAAAGCTGATGTGCGTCAGTGGTCTAAACGCTTGGGGTTACGCACTTGGGATAAGCCTGCTGCACCTTGTTTGGCATCACGCATTCCTTATGGCACGCCAGTTTCGCTGGGAGCATTAGCCTCGGTTGGCAGTGCTGAGGCTGCACTAAAAAAGCTAGGTTTTGCTGAGCTACGGGTGCGTCACTATGGGGATTTAGCTCGTATTGAGGTGCCTCAGCAACAACTTGCAGATGTAGTTGTAAAGCGCGAAGCAGTGGTAGCGGCTGTGCAAGAAGCTGGCTACCGTTATGTAACCTTGGATTTAGCTGGACTGCGTTCAGGCAACTTGAATCAGGCTCTTTTGGAATAGGTTGCTGTGGTCTGCCATATTGTGAAGTATGCCAGCAGATCCAAAACGCCACTGCTGGCTAATCTAGAAAAAGCATTGCACATCTAAGGGGATACACAATGGAGGCTGATACTGCTTGGGTGCTTATTTCGGCAGCGCTGGTTATGTTTATGGTACCGGGCCTTGCACTGTTTTACGGGGGCATGGTCGGTCGGAAAAACGTGCTCAACATGATGAATATGAATCTTTACTGTTTGGGTATTGTGCCTCTGTTATGGGCGGTAGCTGGTTTTGGGTTTGCTTCAGGTGATTGGGATTTTCCTCTTTTTGGCAATTTTGATGCGTTCTGGCTTAGTGGCATCGATGATGTGGTGGCGAAGAGGGAGTTTGTTTTTGGACTTACTTTCGCTGTGATTACTCCTGCTCTTATTTCTGGTGCTGTAGCAGGGCGGATGAAGTTTTCGGCCTGGGCTATTTTTGTGCCGATTTGGTCGTTTCTGGTTTATTCACCAGTTGTGTATTGGATTTATGGAGGTAAGGGGTGGATTGCCAACCTGCCAGCTCACGATTTTGCAGGCGGTACCGCAATTCACATTAATGCCGGTGCTGCAGCGTTAGCGGTAGTGTTAGTGCTTGGGCCTCGCAAGAACTGGCCTGGTGATGTGGATTTTCCTAACAGTTTGCCGCTGGTGTTGTTGGGTGCAGGCATCTTGTGGTTTGGGTGGTTTGGGTTCAATGCTGGTTCTGCTTTAGCTGCTGACACTACAGCTGCTCATGCATTCCTGACAACGTTTTTGGCTGGCGCAGCTGCGTTATGTGCATGGATGGTTGCAGAAACCGTTAGAGATGGTAAGCCTACGGCTTTGGGTATGGCATCAGGCATTGTTGCCGGTTTGGTTGCTATCACACCGGCTGCGGGTTTTGTGGGCGCTATGTCGGCAATTGTGATTGGGGCTTTAGCTGGGGTGGTGTGTTACATGGCTATTGGCTTGAAGCTGCGCTACAAGTACGACGACAGTTTAGATGTGGTGGGCATTCATATGTTTGGCGGCATTGTTGGCGGCGTTTTGATTGGCCTGTTTGCTGATTCTGGGGCTGTTGACGGCGGCGATTTTATTAACGGCATTTTCTTTGGTGGTGGCGAGCTGTTTTGGAATCAGATTTTGTCAATCGTGGCGGTGATGTCCTATAGCTTTGTGGTCACCTACTGCATCGTCTGGGTATTGAATCGCACGATGATTATTCGCACCTCTACCGAAGCAGAGATCATTGGTTTAGACAGATTTTTGCATGCTGAGACCGCTTACAACGACTAAAGCTCTAGGCACATAAGCTGAGCTTGTTTTGGTGCTGTCACCCGACGGAAAGTTGGCTTGTGTTGGAGCATAAGACTCTACTGTGTATCCTTATGGCAGGTAAGGCAGTGACGAGTGATGTAACACGATACGCAGCACACCTGCGTTATCTTTTTTGTAGCCAAAGCTCTTATCAACTTGGGTGATTGCGCTGTTTTTGTCTGTTAGTGTCATCTTGCCCATCCACATAGCTACATCTTCGTGGGTGAAGTTAGCAGCGGTTTCTGATTGGACATCTCGCCATCCTTTGAGCCCGAACCCGCTGTCGAGGGGATATTCCATACTGTGGCCTACGAAATAGGCTAAAGCTCCTTGCTTGGTGAGGCGAAACGTTTGCTTGCCGCTTGCCATGGTTGGTTTGAACAGCACCGGACCTAAGTTGTAGCCATAGAGGTTGTCTAATAGGCGAGAGGCTTCTGCGCTAGCACCATCGATACCAGCAGATTCGTAGGCTTGTGAGATCGCAATTAGCCCCAGACCCCAAGCATCTCGGGCAGTTGCTAAATCGGATTCAAGGATTGACATAAGGCCTCATTTCATTCGGCGTGTGTTGCCGTTAGTCGTCATACAGAAGAGGCTAGTTGTACTTGTATGTTTATATCCACTGCGATCATCTTGTTCTCATAGATTAGGGAACGGTTCAGCTTGGGCAGCCTATTTAGTGTTGGACAGTCACCCAACCTTCATTGACAGCTAAGGCTAAAGCTTCAGTAGAGGTAGCTACTTCTAGTTTGCCTCGCATCTTGTTGAGCATCCGCTCTAATTGTCTTGTTGAATAGGAGAGATTATGAGCTATTTCTTGGTGCGATTCTCCAAGAGCAAGTCCTTGTAAGCACATAAGTTGTTCTTCACTGGGGATTCCTTTTTGTGCTTGCCAACTGCGTTTGGTTGGTATCCACTCAACATTATCTGTGGTGGGAGAGCAGACGTAAGCTTTTGGCGGTGGGGCTATCCACCTGCGCTGCACTGCTAAAGCCACACCTTGCACAGCATTTTTCACTTCAAAGTGAGCCCAAAGGTCTTGTAATCGTCGATAGGCACTGCGAAGAGGCAAATTATATTGCTGAGCAAGTAGTTGGATGGGCTCATCTTTAGCAACTGCAACGACCCATTCTAGCTCTGACCCTGAAGGAGCAGATGGTAATTGGTTGTTACAGAATTGCATAACAGAGCTTGCTGCATCATAGAGACGTTTTGCGCCTTGTTTACTTAGTAAAGCAGCAAATACTTCATGGTGCAGATGACCTGGCAGGGTAGACATAATCTGGATTCCGTTTGCTGCGCGATCTATCGTCTTGACCTCTGGGTCGGCAAGGATACTTTGAGCAGCAGATCTGAGGTAGATTCGCAACACGCCCCACGCGAAGTCAATGTCGTCCGAACACGCTGTGTTTTCCATAACTTTTGCAACTTGCAAGCAAGAGTCAGCTAAGCCTCGGCAATATGCAGGAGTAAAGGTTGTAGCATAGAGTTTTGCTGCTAGGTATTGAAAGCGTGGATCCCACGGGTCGCTGTATTTACCTGGGCCGTAGCCTAGTTTTTGCGCTTTGAGTACCTGTTTGCTCATGCAACCGACTTGCAGGGCAAAGCAGCTGATCAGGTTGTAGCGGTTCAGGTTAGTCCGAGAAGTTCCAAAGGAACATCCTTTGGTATTCATACCTTTAGCATACAAACTTGGTTATGAGATTCTGTCATAGCTTTCAAGTATGAATAGTTTAGAGTTAATCAAATGTCAAAAATACCAAAAACGTGTCACTTTTTGACAGCAAATTTTATTGCTTTGAGGCTGTGTAGTAGCTACGTTTGAGGTATCTGCACATTTTGCAGCACATAGGAGGTAGTTTAATGCTGATCACCCATTCCATAACCACACTTGCTGAAACGAGTAGTGGGCAGTCAGCAGTGTTTCAAGCCAGTTCCACACAAGCTGAGAATCCTGTAAGATTGCTGCAAAGTCGGATGCTGGGTTTGGTACAGATTGGTTAGTTGGTGGCGGATGCGAAATTCGTCATACACAGTTCTGTCGTTTTGTTCATCGGTAGTGTGTGTTTTCTACCATGCACATCCGTAGAGTAATATTTGGGGTAGTTATCGTTACTTTGCTTGCTGCTTGTGGAAGTTCGACCGGTGGCAGTGCAGATGCATCAGATATTGAAACAAAGCGTCAATATGATGCATTGATTAACGATGTTTTGTCAGATGAAATAGTTTCAGAACAACAAAGAGAAGCACTAGCAGATGGTCTTATTGAGTTTTCTGAACTTGAATCAGCGGGTCTTGCAACTGAACGTTGTATATCTGATTCAGGCTTAACGAATGTTCAATTTAAATTTAACTCTGAACAAGATGACTGGACTTTTGGATATAACTTTCCTGAAGGTTGGCGTTTACCCGATCATTTTTTGGATTCTATAGCTCATATTGATAGAGATTTTTCTGGAATTAGTGAAACTAGTATTGCTGCGAGTAAGCTATTTATGTTTTGCGAAAGAAAGCATTTTGAAGCAATAGGTTGGCTATGGCAATGGCAAAATTTGTTACCTGCTGATGCTCGTGAAGCAATAGATACAGCCTTTGAAAATTGCGTAGAACAACTAGGTGAGTTTGACAACAGTGATAAATGGTTAAGTCAAGAGGCAGATTGCTGGGATGCAGCCCAGCAAGCAGCTAGTTGATTCTTCACAGAGGGTTTTTGCAGTACATCACAAAAGTAATAGCGCTGTGGCTATTGCTTGCAGGTTGTGCGCAAAGCCCTCTAGCTCAAGATGCTCAACCTGAACCCATAGTAGTAGCTGTGCTAAAGCAGCAGGCAACAAATACCTCGTTTGCTACTTTAGGAATGAAATGGAGTAGTGTTAATGGTCTTTGGATTGCTACGCCTGGTTTAGTAACAGCAATATATGTTGAAGCAGGCGATTCTGTAAGTTCAAGCACACCCATTTTAGCTGTAGATGCTTTACCTGTTGTAGGCTGGCATACTCCAGCGCCATTTCATCGCTCTTTAGTAGAGGGCGATAGAGGGATAGATGTGCAGATGCTGGCAGATATTTTGATCTCTACAGGCATTTTGTTTTCGGGTGACAAGCAAGTAACTTACTTTGATTCTACGCTAGCGGATGCAGTTTTTAGCTTTAATCAACGTTTTGAATTAAGCGATAGTTCTGATTTTGATCACACTAAAATTGTTTGGTTGCCGTCTGATCCTGTATGGATTGCTAGCAGCGATGTACAGATTGGACAAGAGCTATTTGGAAGGACTTCTGGGTTTACAACTCGCCCAGAATTATTAGCAGCTAATTTGCGTGATTTTTCTAAACAGCTTTCTAGCTGGGAGCAAACTTGGATTGTTTTACCTGATGGCACAGAGATTGCTCTTAACGATGAAGGGCAAGTACCTTCTACTGCACTGTCGGCACTAGAAGCTGTGGTGGCGACTGGCGTAGATGCCTTAAGTGTGCGGGTGGAGCAACGTTTAGGCAATGTGTCTTTAGTGCCTGTCACAGCAGTTCAACGATCTGCAGCAGGTACTGCTTGCATATATACCAGTACACAAAAAGTTCAAAATGTAGATATTGTGGGCGGTGAAGCTGCTTTAGTGTATCTTGCGCCAATAATTGAAGCTGAGGTGTTAGCTAATCCTATTGATTTAGGTTTAACTAACTGTGGGAGCAAAGTTGTAAATGAGTAGTTTTATAGCTGTTGAGTCGGTTTCGTTTCACCCAAAGGGGCTTGCAAAGGCAATTCTGTTTGATGTGAGCTTCAAGGTGCAATCAGGTGAGTCGGTGGCAGTGGTAGGCCCCAGCGGTTCCGGGAAGAGCACACTTTTGTCTTTGTTTGGTGGGATAGAAAAGCCTACTTATGGGCGTGTGTTTGCAGATTATCATGGCGAGCCATGTGATGCACAGAGGTTGGTGTCGTGGATACCACAGGCAGATACGATGTTGCCCCGTCGTTCGGTTTTAGACAACGTTTTGGTGGTGTCCAATGTTCGAGGTCGCCAACGTAAGGTGGATCGCAAAGTAGCATTAGGACTGCTGCGAGAATTAGGGCTTGCTGTGTCGCCTTACGTACCTTTGCGTCGCCTTAGCGGGGGCGAACGCCAGAGGGTGGCAATTTGTCGAGCTATTCTCGGTCGGAGTGCTTTTATTTTTGCAGATGAGCCCACTGGACAACTCGATCTTTCCACATCTACAAGCGTTGCTAATATAATTTTGAGGTGCAGTGCTGATTATGGGCAAGGGTTGCTGCTTGCAACCCATGATCTGTTGTTAGCTGAGCGTTGCGACCGGGTTGTAGAGGTTGTTGACGGCCGAATTCACCAATCCTACTGAAATTTTCCCCCTAAATAACTATGCAAAACCATAGCTGGAAAACCGGAGTGTGGTTGCTTGAAGCTTGCCGTAATATGCGATCTTCGTTGTTTATTTCGGTGGTTCTTGCTGTTGTTTTTAGTTTGGTTTACTGGTTTATAGCTCATGCTGAGCAGCGTGAGGTAGAGGCACTTGTGAAAAGTGAGCAACGGTTGCAGCACGAGGGTGCTTGGGCGGTACTCGCCTTGCGCTCGGACGATGGGGCTGTGATTTCTGGCACACGATGTGGTGCGCTTGCAGCTACACAAGGGACGCTTGGAACTGGCCTAATCATAAGTCGTAATGCTCGGGCTACTTTTAGCAAATCTCCTTTTGCGGCAGAGTTAACTGCAGGGCAAATATCCCCATCGCTAGTGCAGTTAGTAGCGGGCAAAACCCCGCTGGCAAATAGCGTGGCAGTGTTGGGAAATAAGGGTGCTGCACAGCTTGGCATCGCTGCTGGTAGTTACATTGCAGCAGATATTGCACGCAGCAGATTAGGAAGTGCCAAAGTCAATGTGGTTGGAAAAGTTGCTGTGGCGAACCTAAAACGGTTTGGCTTGCTAAGTGATGCTGGTTTGTGGCTTTTGGCATCGGAAACTGGTGAAGCAGAAAGCTGTTTGGTGGAGTTTGAGCCGTGGGTAGATGAGAGCGTGCAGCGGGCTGTCGCATCTTTAGTAACCGCTGCTGGGAACCCACCCGATTTTTCACGTTTTGTGCGGGTTCCACAGGGTGAGGACTCTCTTTCGTATCGTTATGCTAATCGTGCAAGTAGGTTGCTGCCTTTTGGTGCGACTGCGATTGGTGCTTTGGTTGTCTTTGGAGCGATGACTAGGCGCAGAGCTGAGATCGCCCTGTATCGTCTTACGGGTGCAACAAAAACATCAGCCAAACTAGTGGTGGTAGTAGAGTTAGTGCTTATCAGTGCAGCTGCTTTTGTTGTGGCTTCGCTACTTCATACCATCACCCGTGTTAGCAGCCTAAATCATGGGCAAATACTAGCGTTTCAGTCTTTTACTGCGATGGTTGCTGCGATTGTGCTTATTGGTCTTAGCTATCCCGCTGGTTCTGTAGCGAGTGCTATTAAAGATAAATAAGGCACACTCAAACTAGTGATCCGCCAGCTTGTATCTTGTCCCACGTCGTTCGCCGCGAGATTCTAACAAGCCACGCTCAACCAACGAGTTGAGGGTAGCTCTTGCTGAGGTTTGATCAACCTGAAATAATGCCGCAGCTCGCTCTGTAGTAATTCTACGTTCAGCCCGTAGCTTGTGCAGGGTTAGCAGATCCTCCAGAGTCATCTCTCTACCTGATTCACGAACTTGGACGATATAGCCAGCTAACTTGGCATCAGCTAGACCAGACCGTACCTGGGCCACTACTGATGTATCATTACTACGGGTGTACTACGGGTGTAATCAGGAGCAGGTCTACCAAGCGATAACTGCTGCTGCTGGTTCGTCTTGGTTGATTTTTTCGTTTTTGCAATCCACCGTCAGGGTTTCACCTGCCGCAAGCAGTTCACGTATTGTATCTGCGTCCATCTTGGCAGTTTACATAAGTTATGTATTTTTTTAAACAGTTAGTAAAAATAGCTTGATTTATGCATAATTTACATAACAATGCAACTTCTGTGGTGATTGTTGTATAGCTGATTTTATGCAATCACCCGACATGATACGAACAAACACTGTACCACACTAAACACTCTGTCGGTAGGTCGCTGATGAAGCTAGTCAAACACAACAGGCATGTTTGGGACGACTTTTGCATAAGCTTCAAGTGCCTCGGGTGGGGTAACGGTCCCCGTCAAGAATATTCGATGGAAATTGTTTCTCTAATGATCTCTTGAATCTGGCTAATAACTTCCTCAGGGATCAGCGGGTTAGCAGAGTGAATCTCTCGCAGTTCGTTTTCGTCTGAGTGGTTATTGGCAGTATCGTTTATCTAGTTAGAGTGTCTTAACGTGCTTTTCTAGACAAGGGTTCTTTGCAGGCAGAAACGGTAGCGTAAACAATATGGTCGCTGACACGTTTGAAGTGGGCATGAATATTCTCATCTCTTCTTCGCCATTCTTGTGTTGGAGAAAATTGGCCGGGATGAACACCGGCAACAATGTGGATAAGCTCTGTATTTAATTGTTGAACTGCCTCATCAAAAGCTTCGAAAGGATTGGAGAAATCGTAGAGATAGTCGTCTTTACGTATTTGGGTAGGACTGTTATGGTGAACTGAAATTGTTTCTGTCACGGTTAAGTTGCCTTCCATTTGTATTATGACCGTCCCTTGAGATGACTGGCAGCTTAGTAGTTTTGTTCAATGTGTATAAGGGAAAGGGCTGGTTTGGTTCAACTTCAGCATATATAGGCGTGCGTGTTTTGCCTAGTGCCCAAGAAAATTTTGTTTTCCTATGGTATGAATAATCGATCCAACACGTAGAGCGGGTTAGCAACAGTTGGGGCAGGTGCCGTATACGTCTAGGCGGTGAGAGTTGGGCTGGAATCCATTTGCGCTCAACGCTTTGTCAAGTGCTGTTTCTAGGCTGCTTTCGGCTTCAGGAGGTATTAGGAAGTCGTCAACTCCGCCACATTTGGTGCAGATGGTGTGGTGGTGGTGGCCGATTATGTCAACGGAGAACTCATAGCGAGTTAGGTCATCCACACCAACAACCCGTCTTACTATGCCTACGTTTTCGAGGTCGGCCATGTTCCGGTACAGGGAGCTTTGTGTTAGCCGAGGGTGTAGTTCTAGTATTTCAGAGATAGTTGCTGGGCGACCGGTGCTCAAAAGCAGATCTACTAACTCGCGGCGCCCTCTAGTATAGATTTGGCTAGCTTCACGTAGGCGCGCTGCTACTAAATCGTGGGTTTTGATAAGCCGCGGAGCCATTACAACATATTACTCAAGTACTTTGGTTGTTATGGTTGTTGACAAACATGGAGGTTTTAGTGGATTTGTCTAAGTACTTAGCATCTACGCAGATGGTTGATTGCACCGGTCAGGTAACGCACACCTTAACGTTGCTCCCCGATGGCATGGTTGAGGTGGTGATGGGCTCGGTTACCGCTGTAGTGGATCCACATTCAAAGTCGGTAGTGAGGCCCATAGGAGTGCGTGTTCCCGATATGGTTTTCGATCAGGCCAGTGTGCTTGTCAGGGAATCATTTGGCTAACCAACCTATCTGAGAAAAAGTAGGCTATGTGAGGAGCAGAAGTACAAGCCGATCCTCGCTTGCTGCTAGAGGGAGAGCCGCCGATTTTGATCGATGAGTGGCAGCGTTTTCCCGAGTCTTGGGACATTGTGCGTAGAGCTGTGGATAAGGATTTCAGCCCCGGGAAATTTATTTTGACTGGTTCAGCTCTGCCAGAAACCCCTCCCGCGCACTCGGGCGCTGGACGGATTATCACTTTACGCATGTGGACTACCACTTTGGCCGAGCGTTATCCAAACGTGTCGAAGATTAGCTTGAAATCTTTGCTTGCAGGAGACCAATTTGTAGAGGTTAAGCACTGTGAACTAACGCAACAGGATTATCTAGATGAGATCGTAGTAGGGGGTTTTCCTGGGTGGCATAACATCAGCGGCCGAGCCCGAAGTTTGCTGCTAGATAGCTATATTCACAGATTAGTAGAGCATGATTTTCCTCTTGCAGGCTATCAAGTTCGCAATCCTGCTGCGTTGCTTCGTTGGCTAACTGCCTATGCTGCTGCAACCGCTAGCACTGCTTCTTATGAAACAATCCGCGATGCAGCTACTTTTGGCGAGAGCGATAAACCTGCAAAAACTACCACAATTGCCTACCGTGACACGCTTGAGGCAATGTGGATACTAGAGCCCCAACTAGCTTGGCTTCCCGTAGGCAGTCACTTAAGTCGCCTAAAGCGCAAACCAAAACATCACTTAGCAGACACCGCACTTGCAGCTCATTTGCTAAGCCTGTCTGCTGAGTCTATGCAGGAGCAGGATTTTCAGCTACAAGATATGTCTAATTCTGCTAGACCGGCTTTAGTTGGTTCCCTATTTGAGTCGATGGTGGTTCACGATCTTCGCGTGTATGCACAGGCCGCAGATGCCAAAGTATTCCATATGCGAACTTGGAACGATGAGCGTGAGGTAGATGCAGTGATTGAGCATCGGGGTCGGCTATTAGCTGCGGAGGTTAAGTTTGGAGCAGATATAGATAGCCACGACACTCGTCATTTGCCTTGGTTGCGAGATCGTCTCGGACCAAAGCTAGTAGACACTGTTGTAATCACCTCAGGGCAAGAGTCTTATCGCGATGAAAATGGTGTCGCGATAATCCCTGCTGGAGTGCTTGGCCCCTAATTTTTTTGCAAAGCGCTGAGCAGCCCGTCCGCTTGTTGCGTGGTTACGGTGAGCTTGCGGGGTTTATTTTTGTGCTGATATTCAACGGTTACTCCGTGGCGGCCACCCAAACTGTAGAGCCTGCGGCCCGGTCTAGCCCTATAGCCCCAACCCCCGAACTCTCTAAATGGGCGTACCGTACCAATGCAAGCAGCTGTGATTTCAGCAACTGGAATCTTCGTTTTTATAGGCCAGGGCCAAAGCTGTACACAATACTGAGTGGTATCAACCCGGATGCGGATTTGCAGCATCAGCGAAGTTCCTAAACTCACCAAGGCAATTAGCGGTAACCACCATCGAGCAACTAGTGGTGACTTGTCTGATGCATCGGCAACAAGAAGCCAGGTTAACACCAGCACGCCTGTCATGACTGCCGAAAGGCCAGTCCCCACAAGATGGGCGATCCTCATCCGCCTTGTCATAAACTGGTTTTCTGCAAATATCAACATCGGCCAATCTTAGCCGTTGGGTTTTTAGGCTTCTAGGGGTTTGGTTAGGTTGCAGCTGATTTAACAGTTCTATTGTGGCAGGCAAACTGATTAGGCATGGGTGCTTGAGATTTACTGAATGTTTTGCCTTTACTTTTGGCTTGGCAAGTCTGTTGTTAAGTAATGCATTTAGCTTAATCAATGATGAGCCACTGTTTTATCTGTTTTAATGATGGCGGTAGACTTCTCTTCGGTGTGCAGCTCGAATAACGATAACCACTAGCTCATCATCAATGACTTCATAAATTATTCTATACTCACCTACACGTACGCGACGCAGTCCCCGTAAATCTCCTTTTAATAGGTAGCCCATGTGTGGATGTTCGCCAAGTCGGTTTATAGCATAGATAATTCGTTTGTGATCTTTGTGAGTAATTTGCGTTAAATCTTTGGTTGCGCTGCGTTTAATCCGAATCGAGTAGCTCATGTCTGACTTGGTCCCAGTCAAGCACCGGGTCAGTTGGATCTCTGAGACGTTCAAGAGCAACTTTGAGATCGCTATAGTCCTCTAAGTAGTGTTCCAAAGCTTGGCGAACAACATCAGCTCGACTGCGCCTTAAATCTTGGGCAACTGCATCTAGTGTTTCAACTAATTCATCAGAAATCCTAGCAGTTATTTGGTTCATGCGGCCTCCTTTAGCAGTTAGAAGCTAATTAAGTGTGTTGACATCAATAAAATGTCAAGTAATCTCAATTATATCAAGCAAAGTATGTGCTGGGTTCTAGGCTATTTGGGTTGGAGTCCCATCGAGCAGATGATGCTGGGCTCGGCTTGCGTGTTATTTTGGGAGACTGGTACGCAGAGTTGGTTGTCTTTGTGGAGGTCGATTACCAGCGCGGCCAAATCTTCGGGGGTGCGGTTACGGATAGCGTTGGACAGTTTTTGTTTGACAGCTTCAAGCAGGGGACGCTGGGTAATAGTATCGAGGGCTGCGTCTAGCTCTTCGGGGTTTACCAATAGGCTTGGTGTCATGGTGGCGCGGTGGTCGTTGAGCTTTTGCCAACACTTTGCCCTCACGCCTAGCAGCGCACCGGTAGCTTTGTTTGGGGGCGCTCGCAACGGACCATCAAGCGCAATTGCCACCATGTCGTGGTGGTCTTCTAGACGATTAGCAGGCTTGGTCTCGGGTGTGCAATAGGTAGTTCTTAGCGCTTCTTGAGGAGTGATATGTTGCGATTCGCCGTCGATGTCTGTGAATGCGAAAGCATCTGCTCCGCTCACTGTTTGCGAATGTACTACCACTCCCGCAAGCAGTCCTTCTTGCAAACCGCCGGGCTGTTTCGCCATCGTGGCGTACACTACATTGGGCAGAGCCTCCACTTGTTTAGCTATGTCTGGGTAGTTTTCGGCAGCTTGGCGCCAGATTTCGTAGGCCATAGACACTGGATCTACCTCTTCACCGCCATCGGTAAACCGGTAATCAGAGTTCTCGTCATAAAGTCCCGAGATGACTGCGCGCTCAGTATCGTCGCCAAAGAACTTCTCGTCGGAGCCCAGCAGCTCGGCGTTTTCTTCTAGCCGCCCACGAATACGGCTCCGGAGGTTGATTTCTTCATCTACCGACCCAGATGGCATTAGCGAGTAGACCAGCACGGTTTTGGCTTGCTGACCGATGCGATCCACACGACCCGCTCGTTGCACCAACCGTACGATGGCCCAAGGCAGGTCGTAGTTCACCACTATGCGGGCATCTTGCAGGTTTTGGCCTTCCGATAAAACGTCGGTTGAGATTAGCACTCGTAACTCGGGCTGGTTTCGGCCTGCATCTACACCCTGGTTTGATTGGGGCGAGAAACGACAGGCCAGCGCGGTAGGGTTCTCGGAGTTCCCGGTTACCGCGGCTACATCCTCCAACCCTCGCCGGGACAGCTCCTCGTCTAGATAGGCCGCAGTGTCTGCTGCTTCGGTGAACACCAGCACTTTTTCTGTAGGGTGTTTTCGGGTGATTAGCTCCATTAGCGAGGCTATTTTGCCATCATGTTTGGCATTCCAAGCACCGAATTCGCTAAGCAACTCCTTGATGGCCTGAGTGTCGGTGCGCAACGCATCGCCAAATTCTTCGGTGAACAGTTCGGGTCTGAGCCAGCGCACTCGGCCATGTCGGGTTTCGGCTAGTTTTTGGTATGCTCGCATTGGTACTGAGATATCGGGCACTTCACTGGGGCTGAACAGTCCTTCTTCAAACAGATCGCCTTCTTCGGCATCTAACTCAGCCGACCATAGTGAGTTGTCTACCGAGCCCACTGGTAGTGGTTCTTGATGGTTAATAGCGTGGAGGGCAACAAGGTTGCGGAGTGCGTGGCGGCGCAGGGTGGCTAGAAATGCTGGCCCCGAGGAAGTGAGACGTTTGAACATCATAATCCGATTGAATCCGCTGAGGTTGCCGTTGGCCGAGTTATGGAGGTCATCTATCACCGCCTGTTCAGCTTCGGTTGGGGTCTCTTTTGGGTTGAGGTAACGGGCTAAGTTGTAGCGGGGCAGCAACAAGTTGGCGATGGCATCGATGGTGTTTGGGCTCATCATTGCCGCAGCAGGATCGCTGGGTGCTACTTCCCGCTCTACTGGATGTGCTTGGCGTTCGGGGAAGTGGAAACGCCCGCCGTTACCAAAAGTTAAGTAGGGGCGACCCTTCTCGTCTTGGCGGGCGTAGTTGTCTTGAATGAAGCGGCGGGTGCGCCTAACCAGAAACTGCGACATCAGCGCTTGCCAGTCGCCAAGGTGATCTGATTTCTGGAATGCTGCCAACGTGGATGTTTGCCCCTCGCACAGCGCGGCAAACTCAGCTTCGGTGTGTTCGGCGATTGCTTGTGTTGGGCGAATGCCTAAGTCGGTATCGGGTCTTGTGAACAGGGCGATTTGTGCTGCTACGTCTGCGAATTCTTTGTTGTAAGGAGTGGCGGTAAGCAGCAACACTTTAGAGTCGTTGGCAGTGATGTAGTCGTGAAGAACTTGGTAGTCCTTTCGTTTGGGGTTGCGTAGGTTGTGCGATTCGTCTACAAGCACCAGCCGGTGTCGCCGCATGCTGGGTAACTCTTTTGTGGCCATCGACAGTGACAGCACCCGCCCGTGGAGGCGGTACTCGTGACGGTACGATTCCCACATGGCCACTAGGTTTTTGGGACATATGATGAGGGTTTCGAAGCCGTTTTCTTCTTGCAGCAGCCGTGCTATGGCGGTGCCCACTATTGTTTTGCCTAGCCCAACTACATCACCCACCATGGCTCCGCCCCGCTGATGGACGATTCGGGCAGCAATTTTTACTGCGGCTACCTGAAAGTCCAGCAGTTTTTCGGCCATTGATGCTGGCAGGCCGTATTGTATGAGCCCTTCACGGGCTTCAGACGATAGGTGATAGGCCATTTTGAGGTATACCAGGTATGGGTCTAGCAGCTTTTCGGATGCCCACGACTCGTCTAGCAGGTTGATTAGTTGAGGGTTGGCAGGCACGGTGAACTGGTCGTTCCAGCGGTCGTTGAACCAGTTAGCGAGTTTGGTTGTGGCATCGGTGTCGAGTACGTCTACGTTTAGCTCGCCTTGTTCCCGCAGTCCTGCTTTGGTGAGGTTGGACGACCCTACATAACCCACTCTGGGTGCCGCAGTGTCGTCACGGTGGCAGAGGTAGAGCTTGGCGTGGAGGCGGTGGGCTAGAAACAGCCGTATTTCTACATCGCCAGTGGCTATTTGCTGGCGTAGTTGTTGTAGTGCGGCTTCGTCTTGGGCGGTGGGCAAGCCCACTTGGAGCTGGGCTCGCAGTTCTTTTATGACTTTGTTGCGGTGTTGTTCGGCTATTTCGTTGGTAACCGGCTGTGTAGGGCGTAGGCGCATTAAGCGGCGCATTTCGTCGGTGGGATTTTCGGTCATACCTACTAGCAGACGCACTTTGGGTTGGTTACTTTGTTGGCGAGGTAACGCGTCTACCGCATTGGCAATAAGCCGCCATCCGCGAAGGTTGAAGTATCCTACTGCTGCATCTAGTGAGTGTGATGATGCCAGCGATTTGAGCATCGTCTCTTCAAGCGAAGAGTCGATGTTGTCTAAAATCAGCGGCACTGGTTAGTCCCTGTTACCAAACGTCATCCTGTCACGCAGGTTGCCAGCCGCCTCATATTGCTCCCGCGTCAATCCCCAAGCCTGAGCCAGTAGCCAATCCGCCTCATCAGTAATGTGACGGCACTTATTTATGTCAAGACGAGCTACTTTTCTACTGGCATTTTTCTTATAAGCAAGATGTAGAGGCAGTTCTTGATTGAGCTGTTCTGCGAGGGCTATCAACTGCTCAGAGGTATTTAAGCTTGTCAAGCCTTTGATGTCGGCTGGAAAGCGAGTTAGGACATTACATTTGACATGATATTCATCATCCCACATTAGCCACCACAAATATCCCCAGCGTCCGTTGAGAACTAATCTAGCAATATTTCTCTCGATGCTATTCAAAAAATAAAGCCAGTTATACTTTTTTGAAAGTTCTTTAGATCCATCTTCAAGAATATCTAAAGGCGGATCAGGGTATATGCCTATCATATACCCTGCATTATCTGCTACCGCAAGTTTGAATTGAGAATCTAGAATAAGTGAGTCATTGATATTTTTTTGACTCTGATGTAGTAATGAGAATGCTTGTATAGTTGATTGCGAGTCACAAAAAGGCCATCTTTTGAACTTATCATTCCTTTGAAGCTCACTTTGCATTTGTGCATACTTAAGCTGAGGGAATAAATAAGATCGGCTTTCAGTCAACCATCTCTGACATCGAGTTATAAATATTTTTTTTGCATTGTATTGTGATCCTATAATAATAGAATTACGCACTTTAGCGCTACCATAAAACAGACAATCAGGTATACGAGCAAAAGAGGAAACCCAAATGCAGGGAAAATGTTCACTTAGATAAGATCGTAGAGAGACATATTTTTCCCCAAAACACAACGAGTGCATTACTATCATCGCAAAGCGACCCCGATTGTTGAGCAGGGTTGAGGCTCGTTCTGCGCATACGGCATAAATGTCTGGGCAGTTTTCGGTTTTGTACCCGACCCACTTGTAGTTGAACTGGTCGCGTTTCTTTTTTGAGACGGCGATATAAGGTGGGTTGCCGATGATTACATCAAAGCCGCCGTTGCGCCAGACGGTGGGGAACTCGGCAAACCAGTGGAACGGCTGGTGCGATTTTCGCCATTCCTCAAAGTTTTGGCTTTCGTTTCGCATTTCATAGAGTGCCGCGTCGACTTGTTGGCTGATAGCTTTGATTTTGCCTTGTAACAAGCCTTTAGCGTGTTGTTCGCCTTCTGCACCGGTTTCAGCAGCTTGGGCAGCTATAAAGTCGTCATAGGCGGCAGCAACTGATTGAGCGGCATCCATAGCTGGATCCAAACCAAACGGCAGTACTCCTCTATCTGAAAATCGTCTTTTGATGTCATCTTCATCGGCAATGCCTACCAAAAGGTTTCCACTTTTGATGTTGAAATCTAGGTCGGGCAGCGGTTCGATTTGGGTGTGGTCATTAAGCTGAGCGGCTAGTTTCAAAAACAGCCGCAGCTTGGCAATTTCGGCGGCCTCGGCCATGAGGTCCACGCCGTAAAGGTTGTTTAGGCAAAGAGTTTTAAGCAGCCAATAGCGTTTGCTGGGATGGGTTCGAGCTTCGGCCAAGAATGCGGGTTGCCCCCCCCCCCCCCCAGCAACAGCAATCTCTTCAGCGCGGTAAAATACTGTGCTGTAGAGAGGATCTAACACGTCAAGTGCGGCAAGAAGAAATGCGCCTGATCCCACTGTTGGATCGCAAACGGTTAGCGAGCGCAGCACCTCAAAAGCGCGTTGGCATTCATCGGCCGAGGTCAAAGTGTAGAAATAATCGGCCAGCAACGCAGCAATATCTAAGTTTTGGGTGATGGTATCGTTGATGTTAGCTACCTTGCCAAAGTCCACCAGTTCTTTTTGTTCGGCATAACGCTTGCGGCGGTGAGTTACATCGCACCACCGTTCACCAGGCAGGGCGATCTCCAGTGTTGCGTCGGGGAACTCGCTGGGCGGCAAGTCGCCCTCGGGCAGAGGCTTATCGCAGCCATATCCCATAGCATCGTGCAGGTAATCGTCGCCACTGTTGGGCAGCAGTTCGCAGGGATCAGCTAAGCCAGCATCCACCAGCCGATCTACTAAAGCAGGAATGATGGTCGAGGTAGCCATATAGCCGGTCACATCGGGTTTGGTGTAGTAGGCCCCCTTTTGTTTTTTGTTGACGTACTGCTCAAAGATGAACCCCAAAATATCAGGGTTGATCTCTTTGTCATGACCACTGGGACGCTCGTCAAGATGCCAACGCCATTCGTCAAAGAAATCAAACAGGGATTCAAATACTGTATCTGGAATCTGGATGTCGTAGGTCTCTTCAAGCCGGTGGCTCTCAAATATGCCACCGTTTACATAGGGCACCTCGCCGATAATCTCCTCTATTACCGGGTCGTCGCCATAGCGACGAACTGGGGGCGGGCTGCCCAGCCCTTCGTGGAACAGTGGTAGCAGGAACTGGCGGAAGAAGCTGTAGAACTGGTCTTTCCCCAAGCGCTCTCGCACCATGGTCAGCCGGTTACGGAGGTAGCCGGTATCGTTAGCCACAAAGCCCTTGCGCTGGATGAAGTACACAAACATTAGACGGTTCATTAGCACCGATGCGTACCAACGCTGATCGTCTAGCCGAGGTATACCCTCAATTTGAGTTGCTAGTTGCTCGTGGTGCTTTTTGAACTCTCGGAAGAAAAATTTTGTCACCTTCTCAACGTTGAAAGACCGGCGCACACGTTCGAGCACCTTTGTTGCGGTGAGCTTCGGTTCTTCGGCCAGGGTGAAACACACATCGTGCAGCCGCTGAAGTAGGGCATCGTTGCTGTGGTGGGGGTGATAATGGTGGTCGACCAACCGGTGGCCTACCCCAGAGGGACGTTGCTCGGGCCACAGCCAAAGTTGTGTCTTTGTTGAGGCAAACACCATAAGTTGATCCCGCGAATACCGCTTAGCTGCTTTCACTATCTGGTGTTGAACCGACCGGGGTGGAATCTTGTCTGCTTCCACCAGCCACACTGTCACACCCCGCTTATCGGCCACTGACGTGGCGGTCCACTCCGAGTGTTCGGCCTCAGCTGTCGCCGTTAGCCCCTCAATGGGGTTATCCCAGCCCAGTAGTCGAAATAAGCCGTTGAAATCGCCAGCGTCCAAGTATTCCCGCATTTGCTGATCCGACGGCCCGGGCACCCGAGTAAAACTAGAGCAAAATTCACTGCTCCGTCAAACCCGTTCAATACTAGGTGTAGTGTCCTTAGAGGTTGTTAGCTCTGTGTTTGGGTGACGTGATGGCAGCGATAGATAATGAGGAAGAAGGTGTAGCTGGTGCAGATTAGCTTCTTGTATGGGCTGAGAAGTGCAACACAGCAACGATTATTTTCGTGACCTATGCCGCCCTGAATGTCCTTGAGGCAATACGCAGCGTGCCTGCGCTACAGGCATATAATCATTACAAATCATACCTTGTGCCACTACAACAGGTGTTTCTCGCTCTTGTTCATTGAAAAAGTCGATTTCTTGTTGTTTCGTAACATGTTCCAGTGTTAATGCACCAATCATTTGCACTGTTTTTGTGTTTTCACACACTCTGAGATGTCCCTCGTCTTCTAACCTGTCTCTAGCCAAGTTGAAATTTTTCCTTGACACGTGCGGCATGCGTTGCTTGACATCTTGCAGATGCGCTTTCCCTCCTAGTCGGGCGACAACAGCCAAGTATTCTTGTTCAATCTCCCCCATGTCGTACCACATAGGAGTTAGGATTTTTTCATCTACCTCTGCGTCTGATAAGCGGATAGCAGCGCTAACAGATTGCATTGTGATACTACGAGATGGGGCGTCGGCAAGTTCCCAAGCGTGGTAACCAATACTCTGCAATCGGTAAGGCGTAGAATTGTCACACGCTTGAGCCAACTCTGCAAGCGCATCATCATCAATGCTTCCCCCAGCGTTTTCTACTGTGAAACGCAAACACTTCCAAGCATCACTATAACTCGTAATAGGGGTATCGTTTTTCATGCATCTGTGAAAAAACGTCATTTTTATATCTCTCAAAATCGTATATTTGATTTGAGGCAAACCTGCGCTGAGCAGAGCTAAAGGTTTCTGATTGATCTTGATGATGTCTTGCAAATCAGCGGACAGTCTACGCAGTTCCTCTCTGTCTCCAGCGTGCAGTTCATCAACAGTCAACAACACAGAGAAGCCTCTCTCTGCAGCCCGATCTGCTAGAAGGTCTAAGTGGGAGTGCAAATCCGTTGCAGGATCGCCAGTATCTGTTCGATCCCAGCCGAAACTCAAAGGCTCAACACCAAGATTACTCAATCTGTTTTTGCCTCTAAAACCAGTGTCTGCCAGTTTTCGAACTGCTGATGGTGTTTTGGCAATAATCCGTTGAGGCAAACCGCTAGTGGCCGCATCAACGCTTATAACCAGAAAACCGTGCTGCGATGCCTGCTCGCCTATTTCAGACAGTAGAGAAGTCTTACCTGACCCTCGCTGCCCAATCAGAACTCTAGTGAATCCGATATTGCGTGGTCCTGCTACCAAAGAACTTGAAATTTCGTCTAATAATGCATCTGTGCCCACCATACGATTGGGTCTTATTCCAAAATCAGGTGTAAAAGGATTTTGAGGCAGTTCTTTATCCCAAGCCACTTTGTGATTATAACAGAAAACGCGCACTCGAACACCGCACATCGCACAGGATTGACTTGTAGCGCACATCAATACCGCACATCGCACGTATTCAATCCACTAGCATTTTTCTCTCTTGATGCAGCGACAACTCCTGCTAATATCTGTTACAGCAAAAAGCAGCATAGAAAGGCGTGTCTGGAGAAATGAGGACTGACAGCACGCTAGAAATCTCTGAGCTGCGAGATCGGATTGCAAATCTCCAACCTTTAGTCTATTTCCAAACCGACTACAATCAACTATGTCGCGACCACCACTAGAACTTGCCACATATCAGAAAACAGTTAGGAAGTAGTATGCAAAAAGATTCGACAAGAAAAGTTTGGCAAGTACAGGAGGCAAAGGCGCGATTTAGCGAGTTACTAGAAACCAGCTTGGTTGAAGGCCCCCAAGTTGTCTCCAAACGAGGAGTAGAAATGGCTGTGGTCGTCCCTATCGACCATTGGTATCGCCTTGTTGATAGGGCGCAGCCAAGCCTGAAGGAGTTGCTTCTAGCATCTGAAGGTCGCACAGAATCGTTGACGCCACTGCGGCAGGAGATGCATCAAAGAGAACCTTTGATTTTGGAATAGTCCTTCTATGTACCTTCTTGACACCAATGTTGTTTCTGAACTACCACGTGACTTTGAACGCTTTGATGTGCCAGTACTAAATCCGTTTACCCTGTGTTGAGTTAATCAACCACTCAGATTCCACAAAACTAAAGATAAAAAATCCCTAAAACTAAAGATAAAAATTCTTCATTTAGTACGATAGCTATATGAGCAAGGCAAACTCGCCAAACGTGTTGTCGATGCCCGGTTATCGGAAGCGGGTTGTTGATGAGGAAGTTCGATTGGCTTTACAGCGACGTGGCGCAGTGCTGATTCAAGGGGCAAGAGGTACAGGTAAGACATGGACATCGCGCGATCATGCGCGATCTGAAGTACGAATGGACGATCCTAACGTGCTGGCTTTAGCTGAAACCGATCCAGAATATTTGTTGTCGCGCCTTCCTCCACTTTTAGTAGATGAATGGCAGTATGCGCCCGCTCTTTGGAATCATATACGTCGTGCTTGCGATGACCGTCATGGCACTGGCCACTTTATATTAACTGGCTCGGCTCAACCAACAGATAACATCACCCGACACACAGGTACAGGGCGAATTACTCGTTTACTTATGCGGCCGATGACGCTGTGGGAAACAGGGGTTTCAACTGGGGAAGTGTCATTAAGCAAAGTGTTAGATGGGAGCATGAAACCTGCAGCAGCAAGCAGTGCCCCCCTGCTTGAGGTAGCTAAAGCAGTTTGCCGAGGCGGATGGCCAGCCAGTTTAGATATTCCACAAACCTCAGCAGTGGCTTTTGTGCAGGATTATATCCAAGAGGCAACTCGTGCTGATGTTGCCGATGCCGTTGGGGTTCGTCATAATCCTGCTGCGCTCGAGAGCCTGCTAAGGCTTATCTCCCATAACATCGCTTCGCCAATAACAGCAGCAAAGCTCTGTAGAGATATGAACCCAGCAGCTCCGCCAGCCGCTCAAACTGTGGCGGCATATCTAGAGGCGTTGCAACGAATTTTCGTTATAGAAGACCTGCCTGCTTGGTCACCAGAGTTGCGATCTAAGGTGACGGTCAGAAAAGCTCCCAAGCGGCATCTTGTTGATCCATCACTGGCCGCTGCTCTGATCGGTGCATCACCAGATGCGCTAATGTCTGATTTTGCTATTTTCGGCAGGCTCTTTGAATCGCTTTCTATAAGAGATTTGCGAGTGTATGCTCAGCCGTTAGGGTTCGGTAGTTACCACTATTATGATTCTGATGGTTTAGAGATAGATATGATTATCCAGGGGTTGGACGGCACGTGGGCAGCTTTTGAAGTCAAACTTAATTCAGGGCTAAAACAAATCGAAGAAGCAGCTACCGCGCTTAAGCGGCTGCGAAACAAGGCTTTGAAGCGGCGGTCTGACCAACTTGAACTTTTGGCAGTAATTACCTCTACAAAAACCGCCTACATGCGTCCTGATGGGGTAGCAGTTATCCCAATCACTACCTTAGGGCCGTAAAAAGGTGCACTCCATCGGTGGTTGCAACAGGTGCGCGCTCGTTGGCTATCATAACTGCACTTAGTAGTTAGTCTTAATAGTTAGATTCAATATGATTTCAATATTTTTATGTTTGATACTAATATTTTCTAATTATTTCTAAGTTTTTCTTATTTTCTGCAACATTTAGAGTGTTATTGTCTTAACTGGCTGCTATAGTTATATACATGTCATTGCTGACTCCTTCAAGTGGTCTAGAACAAGATATTTTTGCTGCTCAAGCTTCGGCGGGCAAGCTGACGTTAGATGAATGCCGACGAGAGCAGTGTCAGCGAGCGTATTGTTTCGTTGAGATAGATCATGGCGGTATCAGAACAGAAGATGTAGCAAATATTTCTGATGGTGAGCTACGCAACGAACTGGCCGCTATCGGTAAGGCAGAGTCTAAGCTCTCAGCGCGCAAGGCCAAGGTATTAGCTGAGTTAGCACGGCGTCACACTACTGCTGGCGCTAAACGCGTTGCCCGTGATGTGTTACGCACCTCCAACAGAGCAGCTCACCACCACGTAAAGTCGGCTGAACACTTAGAAGCCTTGGCTGTAACATCAGATGCCTTATCTTCTGGCACTATTCCAACAGATCACGCGCTTCTCATCGCCCGAGCATCCTCAGAAGGGCCAATTGCAGAAGCAGAGCTAGTACAGGCAGCGAAAACACAAACTTACGATGAGCTGGTTAAAACCGTTAAAAAGCAACAACATGAACTATCTAACGATGACGGCCAAGCCATTTACGACAAAAAACGAAAAAGACGCTTGGCCCGGCTTTTTCAGAATCCAGACACAGGTATGTACGTTCTCAATGCTGAATTTGATCCAATTACTGGCAGCCACATTGCTGGTACTCTTGCCAGCAAAGAACGCGAGTTCTGGAAGCAAGAAAACACTACAACTAGCCGAACCCATGTTCAACGTGCTTGCGATGCTCTAGCTGAGCTGATATTGCACCCAGAAAAAGGGAAGGCTAGCGGTATAGCTCTAGTGCTCGTAGCCGATTACGACGCTACTCACGCTGCTCTACTTAACTCCCGCATTTCAGACGGCACACCATTACCTATACGAGAACTACTGAAACGAGCTTGCGAGGCCAAAATCTTGCCAGCATTGTATAACACAAAAACCCAAGAACTCTGGCTAGGGCGTACCCGGCGCACAGCTAGTGAGGCCCAACGTATTGCCTTAATGATCAGAGATCAGCAATGTGTCGGCTGCGGTGCTGACGCTAATCGCAGCTTCGCGCACCATGTACAGTTCTGGCAGCACAACGGGAAAACCGATTACTCCAACCTAGTACTTGTATGCAACGACTGTCACCACCAAATTCACGACAACGGCTTTGAAGTCATTCAAAACCCAGCAACTGGCCGTTGGACAACCCAACCCCCACCCGACCCATTCCCAACATTAGCCAAACAACCTCAACCCCTACCAGCACTAACCCCATATTGACCCAGCCCTAAACCAGCCCTAACCCAGCACTGATTTGATAGCAGTTTCTAAAGCAAATGAGCAAGGACACCTTGAATTGGGGCGACAATACCTGTGTAAAATGGGCCAAAATCTGCGTAACGGGCAGATGCTTCGTCGTAGCGCATGGTGTATACCACTTCTTTGAGGTCATCAGGATGGGTGCAAAACAAGGTGACACCCCACTCGTAATCATCTATGCCCGTAGAGCCGGTGATTAGCTGAAGTACGCGTCCTGTGAACTTGCGTCCACTAGCACCATGTTCATACATTAGGGCTTTGCGCTCCTCATATGGCAGTTCATACCAGTTCTGTTTGTGGTTGCGGCGCTTAGACATCGGGTAGAAGCACCAAGCCGATTTTCCTTCGGGGGGAAGCTGCGGGTACAGCCGAGCCTGTTTAGTTTCTGTGGGAAGACCTTGTGCATATTCCGACAGCTCAGTAAGCGACACATAGGAGTCAACTATTTGCAGCCCCGCTAGGCGCAGGCTGGTCTGCAAATCCCGCAAACACCACATATCTTTATGCAAACCCATTATGGCTAAGTCGGCTTTGTGTCCTAACACAGCAACCGAAACCACCTGCACAGCTTTATCTGTAGCTGTTTGCAACGCGCCAACAACAGCAGCGGCGTTGGTGCTTGCATCTACTTTGCAGAACAGATGAACAACGCCAATCCCAACCGATGGTTCTAAAGGCTCTAAGACTTCTTGGAGAGGTTGCATTAGACAGATACGCAGCGGTTAAGCAAGGCTTGGTTTAGGAGCGTTTAGCAATCAGCCGCGGGTAAACAGAAACGTCCCACCTGGGGTGCCACCAGCGGCCGATGTTACTGCTACCTCGGCATTTGCAACTTGGCGCCCTCCAGCGTGGCCACGCAACTGGGTTACAGCTTCATGCAAGAATCCGTAGCCATGTGTGCGCCCAGCCGAAAGCTGCCCACCATGAGGGTTGAGCGGCAGCTCTCCATCAATAGCGATGCGCTGGCCTCCCTCCACAAATGCTGCTCCTTCGCCTCTGCCACAAAAACCTAGTGCTTCTAGCCAGCTTAATGCGATATAGCTGAACCCGTCATACAACAAGGCAACATCAACATCGGCTGGCTTTAGATTAGTGCGGCTCCAGAGCTGTTGAGCGGGGCCATTAACCATAGGGATATCTGTAAGGGTGCCTTGATCTAGCGATACCTGCTCGCGTATTTGCGTGCCCGCAGCTTCTACTAGCACCGGGCGATGGCGCAGATCAGAAGCGGTTTCGACAGCCGACACTATTAAAGCGATAGAACCGTCGGTGGGCGCATCACAGTCAAATAAACCAAACGGAGTGGTTATCATGCGAGCGTTTAGATAGTCGTCAATGCTCATAGGCTCCCGATATATTGCTTTCGGGTTGTGAGCAGCACCGGCTCGCTGCGTTACAGGAATCCAGCCAAGCTGTTCGCGGGTAGCTCCATAACGATGAAAGTAATAGCTAGCGGTGAGTGCCAGCCAGTTACCTGCCGACATAGCACCGTAAGGTAAACGCCATTCCATGCCGCCTGCTACGCGTGGGCCCATGCTAATTCCAGAGTTAGGGCGGTTGCCTGAAGCGATTGCTGTGGACTCCCACACAGTGCGATAGCACAAAACATGGCGGCACATCCCTGAAGCTACAGCCATTATGGCGTTTAGCACCGAACCGCTTTGACCTGGAGTTTCATTGGTTCCACAAAACCAAGTAGGTGATAGTCCTAAGGCATTGCAGATAGGGTAGAGGCCACCTTCGGAAAATCCTCCCTCTTTGCCGGCGCTACCCGGGTAGGTGGACATCCCGTCAATGTCGTCCATAGTTAGGCCAGCATCTGTTACTGCGTTGCGACAAGCATCCACAGCTAATTGCACTGGGTCCATTCCCAGCCGCCGACCTATATCTGACATGCCGAGACCGGTGATAGCAACCTTAGATTCAAACTTGTCAGCTTTGACCATCGGCCGCACTGCTGCCAAAGCTGGTTCTTCAAAGGTGGCATTTGGTATCACAGGCTCACCGGTAGGAGTGAAAACCGGGAGCCACATATCTTCGTGTTCTTCAAAACGCACCTGAACTGGCAAGCCGATAGCTACCTCCTCAGGATTGGTATCCACAATTAAAGAGGTGATGCGCACCCGCGGGTCTTCTTCAAGCGCGATAATACCGATTGCATAAGGGGTGGCCATGTCGGGCAGCCACTGTTGGTAGTTCACGGTGACCGATGCCACTGTGCCACGGCCTGACACCTCGCGTATTACAGGTGCATCTCCTTTATCAGGACAAATCGTTTGCGAAGGATGAAGGTAACGGTTACAGCCTTCACAGTAGGGAAGACGCAGCACACCATCGGCGCCAGATGTCCAGTAGAACTTGTTTTCAGCTGTTATTTGAGGAAGTGGTCGCATAAGCAACCAACCTAGTGCAGAAGGCTGATGATTGGCTAAGTAGGTAGAATCGTTTAGAAGTCCATGTCGCCCATGCCACCGCCGGGTGCTGCAGCGTCTTCTTCGGGCTTGTCGGCGATCACAGCTTCGGTGGTCAAAAACAAACCAGCAATGGAGCCAGCATTTTGCAGGGCTGAGCGGGTTACCTTGGCAGCATCAATGATGCCAGCGCTGAGCAAGTCTTCGTAGTCTCCAGTGGCAGCGTTAAGGCCATTGTTACCTTCAAGGTTGCGTACTTTTTCAACTATTACGCCACCTTCTAAGCCAGCGTTAAGGGCAATTTGCGAGAGTGGCCCTTCCAGCGCTTTAGCTACAATGCGGGCACCGGTTGACTCATCAGGAACCGATATTTCTTCAGCCAATTTAGCTACAGCGGTTTGGGCTCTTAGCAAGGTGACACCGCCGCCAGCTACCACACCTTCTTCAATGGCTGCTTTGGTGGTGCTCACAGCATCTTCAATGCGGTGTTTTTTCTCTTTGAGTTCTACCTCGGTAGCAGCGCCTACCTTTAGAACTGCAACACCACCAGATAGCTTAGCTAAGCGCTCTTGGAGTTTTTCACGGTCGTAGTCGGAATCTGTGTTTTCAATTTCACCTTTGATTTGAGCGATACGCCCCTCAACGTCAGAGCGTTCTCCAGCGCCTTCCACAATGGTTGTCTCATCTTTGGTGATCACCACTTTACGGGCACGACCTAATAGGTCGAGGGTGGTGTTTTCAAGCTTCAGGCCAACTTCTTCGCTGATTACTTGGCCGGCTGTCAAGATTGCCATATCCTGCAACATGGCCTTGCGGCGATCTCCAAAGCCGGGGGCTTTCACAGCGGTGGAATTAAAAGTGCCGCGAATTTTGTTTACTACGAGGGTAGCTAGGGCTTCGCCTTCAACATCCTCGGATATGATTAGAAGCGGTTTGCCGGCTTGCATGACTTTTTCTAGCACCGGCACGATGTCTCGCACAGCGGTTACTTTAGAACCCACAAACAAAATGTAAGGATCGTCTAAAACGGCTTCCATGCGCTCAGCATCTGTGACGAAATATGGGGAGATATAACCCTTGTCAAAGCGCATGCCCTCGGTGAAATCCAACTCTAAGCCGAAGGTTTGCGATTCTTCTACGGTTACAACACCATCTTTGCCTACTTTATCGATGGCTTGAGAGATCAACTCACCAATCTCAGGGTCGGCAGCTGAGATAGCGGCCACATTGGAGATTTGCGCTTTGTCGGAAGAAACATCCACTGCTTGGGAATGGATTGCCGCTACAGCGGTTTCCACACCAGCCTCAATGCCTTTTTTGATGGACATTGGGTTCGCACCAGCAGCCACGTTACGCAGCCCTTCGCGCACCATCGACCAAGCCAGCACCGTAGCGGTAGTGGTACCATCACCAGCTACATCATCGGTTTTCTTAGCGACCTCTTTAACCAGCTCTGCGCCGATCTTTTCGTAAGGGTCTTCTAGTTCGATTTCTTTAGCGATGGATACGCCGTCGTTGGTTATGGTGGGAGCACCCCATTTCTTTTCAAGCACCACGTTGCGGCCCTTGGGCCCCAATGTCACCCGAACGGCATCGGCTAGCTGGTTCATTCCTGCTTCAAGGCCCCGGCGGGCTTTCTCGTCAAAAGCAATGATTTTGGACATCGACAACACTCCTGTTGTGAAAGTTAGGCTTTCAAGCGAGTTTTAGCACTCGCGGTGTGAGAGTGCTAAATGTTACCTAGCCTTGCGTCAAAAGCCAACCCAAAACACCAAATTTAGCCTCCTGCTACAGCAGGAACTATCGACATCACCAGACCATCTGGAACTTTGGTTGCCAGTCCCTCAGCAAAACGTACATCTTCATCGTCTACAAATACGTTTACAAAACGATGCAAGTTGCCCGATTCGTCTAGCAGGTTGTCTACAAATCCCGGGTACACAGCATCTAAAGAGGCGATTACATCGCTGACGCTGCCTGAGTCTACGGTAACTTCAGCGGCCCCTTTGGTGAGAGGCCGAAGTGTGGTTGGAATCCGCACAGTAACGCTCATAGCGTACCGATGTTACCCGCCATAGTGTTTAGTGATGTATTCAAAAACAACTTGTTCAACCAGTGCCACAGTGTGGCTCCTAGATTGTTTTATGCCAAAGCACTCGCTCAGGCTAACCAGATCGCCGTAGCCCATATCGCTATATTGCCTAGCAGCATTAGCATGGCTACAGCCCACTATTGTGAGCAGAGGTACTCCAGCCGCTCCTGCCATCTCAGCTACTCCACTCACCACTTTGCCCTGCAGTGAGGTTGCATCTAGGGCGCCTTCGCCGGTTACAACCAAATCGGCTGTTTCAATGTGGCTAAAAAGATCAACCTCATCGGCTAAAAGTTGAAAGCCATTGCATAGTTCCGCTCCCACACAAGCCAGACCACCCGCAAGTCCACCAGCTGCTCCTGCTCCTTCTAGCTGATTCACATCGGTTTTGTAGTCGATAAGGTAAGCATCGCGCAGTCTTTCGAGCCGACGTTTGAGCATTGTTACTTGGGTTTTGCTAGCTCCTTTTTGAGGGGCAAACACTTCGGCAGCATCCACAAAACGGGTTCGCACATCGCAAGCTACCGCTATGTTGATACCGCGCAGCCGTTGCGTAGGATATAGGGCTTTGAGGGCACCTAAGCCTCCATCGGTGGTAGCTGAACCGCCTACGCCTACGATTATTCTGTTAGCGCTGCGTTGGATGGCAGCGTTTATTAGCTCGCCGGTTCCATAGGTGGTGGCTTCTAGCGGGTTGTTGTGTTTGGAGCCACCTGCTAAGGCTAATCCTGATGCTTGAGACATCTCTATAATCGCAGTTTGTCTGTCTAGGCGCCATTGAGCTTGGGTGGGTTCGCCTAAAGGTCCGGTAACCACAGTGGTGCGATTGGCGCCGCCGAACACTTCTAAAGTGCCTTCGCCACCATCGGCCATAGGCATGACTTCAGCTGTTGAGCCTGCTTTGTGAGCAGCAGCAAGCACCGCAGCAGCTATTTCGGCTGCTGCAGCGGTTCCACGGAACTTATCGGGAGCACCAACAATGTGCATGGAGTTTTGTTGATGTTAATGATCTAGCTCAGCTAGCCGCGGTTGGCAAGGCTGTCAGGTCCGATCATTACTAGTACAAAGGCGTTTCCAAGACGTTCACGGGAGATTCCACCCGGTGGTGGGTCTGGCATTACAAAGAAGGGGCCTGCGCTAACCCCCAATAAGTTAGCGATGCATCTGGCATCAACCTCATAGCCAGCTCTGTAATAGAACGAGGAGCTTGGTTGAGGAGCAGCATTGACAGGGGGCAAGGTAACATAGTTAGCGGCGTTTAGTTCTCCCGAGAGGTTGCCAGCGGCTCCACGCACGTTGGTGGTGTTGGCAGCTAGTACTTGAATGGTGGCAGGGTCACGGCATTCCGGTGTTTCGTCTGTGCTGGTTGTAGCACTGCTGTTTTCGTCTGTGTTGATGTTGTCTGTGTTGTCTGCGTTGTTTGACGGGAGTGCTGGGGGCTGCTGTGGTGTGGACGGTTCGGTGTTGTTGGTTGTAGGGGTGTTGTCGTTGCTTGTTGTTGGGGGTTGGGTGGGTGCGGGCGGTTCTTCTGTTGGATCAGGAGCGGCGGTAGCAGTAGGTGTGGCAGCCGCCGTAGTGGTTTTGGGACTGTCGTCGTTGAGGCCGCGGGCTAACACGAAAGCTCCTGCGGCAATCAGTGCCAAAACAACTAGAACCCCTCTTAGGGCCATTTGATTGCTGGTGGGGGCTGGGTTCATATCCATTGTTTTGCCTGCTTTATTTTGAATTCTATCGGTATGAGTGTGTGGGGCAGCGCATCATTAAGAAGGCTGCCAGCTTGCGGAGTTTTCGCCATATTTGGAACGCCTGCGATTATCGCGCATTTTCCGCAGGCGGCGCACTACTAAAGGGTCGTATTTCATTGCATCGGCATCTTCTAGTAACTCGTTGAGTAGCTGATAGTAGCGGGTGGTTGAAAGTTCAAAATGCTCTTTGATGGCTGCTTCTTTAGAAAGCTCTTGCTGCCACCAGGTGCGCTCAAAATCTAAGATTTGTTTGTCTCGTTTGCTAAGTGCCATTGCAATAAGCGTTACCTACCCAGAGTCGTTATTCAAGCACCCACCCATAAACTTATCCCGTATGCTTATTTAGTACGCCCGGGTAGCTCAGTTGGCAGAGCAGCTGTCTTGTAAACAGCAGGTCGCAGGTTCGACTCCTGTCCCGGGCTCTGAAGTTTTTGAGTGGGTTCGGATGGATAAGCAAAACCGTTACCTCTATCCTTTTAGCCGTGCCAGCTTATGATTACAGTTGCCAAACCTGTGGTGCCCGTTTTGAGGTGATTCAGTCTTTCGCTGAGGATTCCCTTACGGTGTGCCCGCAAGCCGATTCGGGTGACAGCCCAGCACAATGTGCTAAGCCTGGTAAAGGCCAAGTGTCTAAAGTGTTTAGCGTGCCAAGCATCGCCTTTAAAGGTGAAGGGTTTTATCGCAATGACAGTGGGGCGTCTAAAGCTCCTAAGGCTGAATCTTCTTCAACATCTTCTTCATCTGCTAGTTCGGAAAAAACTGCTGGCAGTTCAGAAAAGGCAGATAAAGGTTCGGGTACTGATTCTGCTGGTTCTTCCAACTCATCTGACTCTTCAGCAGGGTCTGCTGCTAAATCGGGTACCGCTGCTAAGCCTGCACAAGATACCTAACGTTTTTGCTGTCTGTCGCCTGTGCATGCAGGTGGTGGCACTACATTTGCTGATGTAACTCGAGCCTCTGCTGATGATTGCTAGCAACACCTAAGTGCGTTTGCGGTAGATAGCGGCACCTGACGCAGATTCTTTGTTGAGCCGTTTAGATACGTGCAGACCTTCCAATATGAACTCGATGCCGCTGGCAACTAACGCTGGGTTTTTTAGGTCTTCGGATTCGTAGCCGAGGGCTGTAAGGGCGTTAGCAAAGCATGGTGTGTCTGCTAGAAGCGCTGCGTAGTCGGACGATGTGATGTCTTCACCTGCGTGTACCACACGACCCTCTGCAAAAGCCTCAAGTACTTCTTGTTGCACGTCGCTTTCAACAGCGTCTCGGAAAGCTAAACGCACAGCCTCTTTGCGGATGCTGTTTAGTATTTCCGTGTCGCGGTCGTCTTGTAATGTTTCAATTTCGATTTTGCCCACTGTAGAGGGCGTTAGCGCATCAAGATCGATTACTCGAGGCACCGCGATGGTTTCACCGCTGTGTAAAGTTCTGCGCACAGCCGCAGCTGCAAGAGTTTCGTAGTTTGACACAGTTAAGCGCACCGACACGCCGGAACGCTGGTTGATATGTGGGCTTTGGCGGGCTAGATGGCTTAAGTACACGAGGATTTCGCCCATAAAATCGGGCATTATCACTGATGGTTCGGTGCTTAACTGTTCAGATTGTCCAGCATCTGGGGCTTGTGAGTTTGGAATCTGGGCTTCTTGTTCTGTGATCTCAAGTTCGATGTCTATTTCGGTGGGATAGTGGGTGCGGATTTGTGCTCCGAAGCGGTCTTTGAGCGGTGTGATAATTCGGCCACGATTGGTGTAATCCTCGGGATTAGCCGATGCAAAAAGCATTAGATCTAACGGCAGGCGCACTTTGTGACCGCGGATTTGCACATCTCGTTCTTCTAGCACGTTGAGCAAGCTCACTTGGATGCGTTCGGCTAGATCTGGAAGTTCGTTGATGGCAAAAACACCCCTGTTGGTGCGTGGGACAAGGCCGTAGTGAATTGTTAGCTCGTCAGACAGGTAGCGTCCCTCGGCTACTTTGATTGGGTCTACTTCGCCAATCAAATCGGCTATTGAGGTGTCGGGGGTGGCTAGCTTTTCGCCATATCGCTCGCTGCGATGCACCCATGTTATGGGGGTTTTGTCACCTTCAGCAGCGAGCAAGTCTTTAGCATGTTTAGAGACTGGGTTGTATGGGTCGTCGTTTACTTCCGACCCTGCCACTATTGGCATCTGTTCGTCTAGCAAGCTCAGCACTTGGCGGATCATGCGAGTCTTAGCTTGGCCTCGTTCACCTAGAAAGATCACATCGTGGCCTGCCAGAATTGCAGTTTCTAGCTGGGGAATAACAGTGTCTTGATAGCCCCAAATGCCCGCGAAGAGATCTTCTCCTGCTTGGATTTTTGCTATAGCGTTGCGACGGATTTCATCTTTGACACTGACTGATTCCCAGCCGGAGTTTCTAAGTTCTCCCAGGGTTTTAGGTTGCGACATAGAAGTCTTACCCTAACCGCTTGCAACCCCTATCTTGCCATAGAAGGCTAATAGCAAGTGTTAGCTGAGTAATCCCACAAAAGCCACTTTGGTAGGCATACCAGCAACACTGTAGCTTTCCAACACGTTAAGGTTTAGGGGATCAAGCATGAGTACTTGACTGCCGGTGGGGTCGGTGACGAACACCGCTTCTGCAACTGTTGCAATTCCAGGGCGGGCATAGTAGCCGCCCTCAACTGGCCCCGATAGGAAGTTGCTTGTAGCTGCTAGCAAGTTGAGGTTTTTAGCATCGTATTTGCGAAGTTCCCCGTTGCTCATTAGCACCAAGAAGCTTGAACTATCGTGACTGAACTTCACATCAACGGCTGAGCGACCCTCAACAGCAGGGATTAGCAGCTGCATGGTGCCATTTTGGGGATTTACAACGTAGAGGCCCACTGAACCGCCTAAACCGAGGAAGTGATCTACCCCTGAGGTTCCCCATATCGTGCCTAGTCGGAAATCTTCGGGCGCGCCTTCAGGCGGCGAAACGAAACCGCCACTAAAGGTTGCGTCTGAGTGGGCTTCTACAAACATGGCTCCGCCGATGCACCCAAACATTGCTACCGAACCGTTGCCAGCATTGCCGTGCAAGCCTTCACAACCTAGTTCTTGATGAAGGGTCTCACCTTTTGTATTTACGATTTCCGCTCCAATAGGCAGAATGTAGCTCTCGGGGTCGGTTTCGTAATCTGGGTGACGGTAAGAAATAGCGAACAAATCGTTATCTAAAGGAACTACAGCACCATGATGGGAACCTACGTTAATTAGTG
The DNA here is from genome assembly GCA_965221865.1 of Candidatus Poriferisocius sp. Lineage (GTDB taxonomy): Bacteria > Actinomycetota > Acidimicrobiia > Acidimicrobiales > Bin134 > Poriferisocius. The sequence continues at coordinate 1,306,619 of OZ244918.1, read as the reverse complement.
CTGGTTTGTAGTCGCTGCCTTCGTTTTTGAGCCCCTCTTCAGCGATGAAAGCTACATTGCCTGAGCCGTCATAGAACAAGCCCGACCAATCGTTACCTACGTAAAGGTGGACTGGCCGCTCACCTGATAAATCTATGTCTAGGCGGGATACGTCTTGTTTGACTAGGTCCATGTGATCGTCGTGGGGCTGAAGGTATACGCCACCATCAAATACGTGGGCATCATTAGCATCGGTAGCTACTGCCATAGCGAAGCGCCCGCTCTTTGTGGCATAAATGCGTGTGGGGCGAGAACCTAAGTCGAAAGCATCTTGAGTTACTACGCCTGTGCCGAGGTCAATCACTGACATCTTGGCGCCTTCGCCGTCACCTATTAGAAGCCGCCCAGTTATTTTGGGCTTGTTAGGCTCTGGGGTAGCTGTTGGTTCTGGTGTTGCGATGGGTGTAGGCGCTGAGGTGGTAGCTACCGGTGTAGTTGTGGTGGCTGCAGTAGCAGCAGAGGAGGTCTCCGGTTCGTCATCAGAGCAACCAGCGACCACCATTAGCATTATTGCGAGGGTTGCAAAAGCTGCCTGCCAACCGATTTTAGGCGTTTGAGGTTTGTTCGTAGCTTGCTTTGGAGTGGAGTGTTGCATGTGAGGCTTTCTGTTTGGGTTGTGTAAAGTAAAGGTATTTTACAGGAATAGGAACTATTCCTAAAATTGTAGATGGATTTGTAGATGGACTTATTGCGATGTATCTAGCGCAGGCGGATTCAGCAAGGATTTAATAAGTTGGCTGGGTCAGGCGGATAGTGTGTGGCGTACGAAGGGCTAACAAGTCTGTAGTGTTGCCTAGATCGGACAGATAAAGTGGCTGCTATAAGGGGGGTGGAACCTGATGAATCCGTTTAAGATTGCTACATGGAGCAAGGTGCCAGACAGGGTGCCGCAGGGTGTGTTGGTGAGCAATGTGGATTTGGTGATTGTGCGTTTCGACAACAATCATTCTGTGCTTTACGGGCGTTGTTTGCATCGCGGAGCGTTGTTGAGCGATGGCCACATTGAGGGTGACAATCTGGTGTGCGGGCTGCACGGCTGGGATTACGTTTTTCAGACCGGGGTTTCTAGTTACGATAATTCTGAACGTTTAGCGCGTTTTTCTTCTTGGGTTGACGGTGATGATCTGTTAGTTGACTTAGATGAGATATTGGGTTGGGAGAAAGAGCATCCTCAGCCTTATAACCGTTCGACCTATCAGGGTGCTTATGCTGATCCTCACGGTGATGTAGCGGAGCCTCATGTTGGTCTTATCCAGCAGTTAGCTAACGAAGGCTTAGAGTATGTGGGCCACCATGGGCCGGTTACCTCGATGGGGGTGCCGCGCCAAGATTTGCCTAGTTGGGATGATATCCAGTTTGTTACCGCTCAGCTGGCACAGCGTCCTCAGTTAGAGGATGTGGTTGTGGGTACTGAGGTTTTGATCGGCCCCTCCGCAGGGCAACCATTGCGCTTAGAGATTCCCATTTTGGTGAGCGACATGAGTTTTGGGGCACTGTCGCAGGAAGCTAAGACAGCGTTGGCGCGGGGCGCAGAGCGCGCTGGTACCGGCATTTGTTCGGGCGAGGGTGGCATGTTGGAGGAAGAAAAGGCCGAAAGCAGCCGCTACTTCTATGAGCTGGCAAGCGGCATGTTTGGCTGGTCTTTGGATAAGGCGGCAGCTTCGCAGGCTTTTCACTTCAAGTTGGGTCAAGGTGCCAAAACAGGTACTGGAGGCCATCTGCCGGGCGCTAAGGTGCAGGGGCGCATTGCGGAGGTGCGTGGGCTTGCACCGGGTACTGCGGCTATTTCTCCGTCTACATTTGTGGATTTGGTTAGTGAGGACGACTTTCGGCGCTTTGCTGAAAGCGTGCGTGAAGCATCGGGTGGGATACCTATTGGGGTGAAGATGTCGGCCCAGCACATTGAAGACGATATTGATGCTGCTTTGCGTTTGGGTGTGGACTACATCATTTTGGATGGGCGGGGTGGGGGTACCGGTGCTGCACCTGTGATCTTTCGTGATCACATATCGGTGCCGACTATTCCCGCGTTAGCCCGTGCTCGGCGCCATCTCGATTCTTTAGGGTGTCGAGATGTGACGTTGATTGCTACTGGCGGTCTGCGAACGCCGCCTGACTTCGCCAAGGCGCTTGCGCTTGGTGCCGATGCGGTGGCTGTTTCTAATGCGGCGATGCAGGCTATTGGCTGTTTGGGGATGAGGGCTTGTGCTAGCAATAACTGCCCTGTGGGCATTGCTACGCAGCGCCCTGAGCTTCGGGCGCGGCTTCCAGTAGAAGAGGCTGCGGAGCGGCTGTGCAACTTCTTTAGTGCCTCGGTAGAGCTTATGAGCGTGTTGGCCCGGGCTTGTGGGCACACCCATCTACGAGAGTTCTGTGCTGAAGATTTGACCACATTCAACAGGGAAATGGCCCATCTAACCGGCATCAGCTACGGCGGCTTAGTTATTTGACGGTTGGGTAGGAGTATCGCTACCGGAGGACAGAAGCACATCTGCATCAGCATCAAGTAGGCTGCCTCTTGCTTCGGTAAACTGTGTCATTAAAAATACCAGTCAGGCTTGGTGTCTATTGGGGTTGTAGCTCCAATAGCACTGAGAGCGGTAGAGGCTTGTTGCCTTTTTGCTTTGTTGCTAGCCACTACTTGTATGAATGCCGCCCACTAGCTGCGATGCACCAGAGACGCATAGCGACGGCACCCTAATTAGCTTGAGAAGAGTTCATGAGGAAACGGCCTCATTTTAGGCAAATATCTTACTTTGTTTGTTGGTGCTAAAAGTAACGGAAACTTACTAGCATGGGGGCTAGGAATGTGCCTCTGATAACGCTTACTATTAATAGGCGATGGCTACTGACATGGGGTATCTGCCTCGACTTCATTCTCGAGAGGATTACGTTGACCATCTCGAGGGTTTCACTTTGCCTACGGTAGATGAACTTCAGCAAGGCAAACTTTCGCGAAAGTTGCTTAAGTCCTACATGCTTGAGACAGCTCGGCATGATCATGCAGTCCCAGACTTGTCCACTATATTTCCAGATAATGTCTATCTCAAACGTCTTGATGACACTTTCTACCGGGTTGAGGATGCTAGCCATTCTGGGAATGTTGTAGGGCTGCTGGAATCGCTTCAAGATCGTCATCCAGTATTTTACACAGCTATGGACGTAAAGGTGAGCAACAAGTGGGTTCACCAACATGTAGATCAGAACCCGTGGCTAGATCGTCTTTGGCTGTCGTCTCCAATTTTGTTTGAGCTGTGGCAATACGTAAAGCGCAGCACGCCAGATCACCGTTTCGTCAGACTCGGCTTTGAACACGAAGCATGGTATGAGACTGTCGCTGATTACCACGATTCTGCCAGTAGTGCTGACTATGAAGAAAGCCACTTGATCAGTGGTGAAGACGACGAAGACACTGCAAGCAGGTTTATAGAACGGCGCCGGTCAAAAGTCTCCCTTACTGAGCGCTTAGGGATACTGCAAGACAAGCTACCGCAGCTTATTGACTTGTACAACCCTTTGCACTCACTGGTTCAACTACAAATACCCAGCGGTAGCCATGGGGGGCATGTCTTCTATCACGATGGCCAGTCTACCAATCGAAGCGATTCCTTCGTTGAGCATCGTGCAACTGTTGAGCTTGTTCTCAAGCTATACCGATCTGTCACTGAAAGCGCTGAGACTCGTCTCTGGGTAGACACAACTGACGCTACAGAAGGTGGTTTTACCATAAGTGGAGCACCTATCATGATCCGTTTTCATGAACCATTAAGTGAAGCTACATTTAATCGATTTGTTGATTTAGGACTGCAACGTAAAACAAGTCGGTTTCGTATTGGTGGCTATCTAACACAGCGAGGCCCGACAAAGGTTCATTTGGCTGCTATAGATAGGCATCTCTGGCAACCGTTTCTCATGGAAGTAACAAGCAAGCAATTACTTGGAGTCTTGCCTAGTGGAACTTGCGGAAACACAATTCACCGTCTAGTTACTAATGTGCAGCGCTACCTTAATCCAAATATAGATGTCTGGCTTGGAAGCAAGTCTTATACAGAAACTGTGGCCGATTCTATGTCGACACCAGCATGACATCAGAGGATGTTCTTCTTTCCGATCAGGTTTTTCAACTTAATATATTTTTGTGGGCACTTCAAGAGCTTCCAAAAAAGAGTCAGATTCAACCAGTGCTGCGGCAAGCTGGCTATGACTTAAACTCCATAGGTCGCAAAGTTGTCATGCCTGTCGATGCAAATTCTGTTGATGCTCTTCAGCGACTTATTGGGTCGAATGATCGCTCACCCTGCCATCCAGACCTGTGGATACAGCACAAGAGCGACAGCGTAATGCTTTTGGTTGAGTTGAAAGGACGAGGATTTTCACCAGACTCCTCTAATCGCCGCCAAGCTCTAAAACTTATTGCGGCTAGTTCTAATTTAGCTTCTACTCTCGGACAGTCTGATGAGAGGCCGGGACACGTTCTCTATGCGACAATCTATCCTGATGCGAGCGGTCTTGAAGCAACACTGAAAGAGTTAGCTCTCAAGGTTGAAGCTGAAGGTATCGTCGCAGCACCAACAGGGGTTATTAGCTTGTCTATGGAAGTTGAAGGAGTGGGACTGACAAGCCCAGTTCCTTCAGATTTGCCGCAACCAGCAGCTAAGGCTCTTTCTAAACCTGCAATCGTTCTTTTTAATGATGGTGAGAATGATATTACTCCTCTGTATTTCATACCGTGGATCCCTGGGATCAAAGATAGCCAAGATCCTGACAGGCATTCAGCTGGCTTGCGTGAGCTTACTGCCCGCTTGCTTACGGAGACTCTCGCTGAAGTAGGCAAAGCTCAGACTCCTACAGCACTTTCTTTGGATGCAGCTGTTTTGCTTAGTCGTGCGACATTTGGCGTGTTCAGACATTGGCAAGATACGGACAAAAAGCAGTTTATTGAGGCTGCTGCTAAGCAAATAGAAAGAGCGCTTAAGCCTGCGGTTATCCTGCGGCGTGAAGCAGGAGGACGGCTTGAGGTTGATCTGCCCAATAAAGAGACTCAAGAATTAGCAATTAACCGCCTTGAACAAGCCGATCCTGCTGATCCAAAAGCAAACTTACAAGCTGCCGTGGAAGAGCCACCTACATTGTTTGATTAGTTGAGCAAAGATTCCAGTAGCGAGAGTGTAGCGCAGTAAGAGCGATTGTCATTCGTCTTCAAGGATGTGGGCATCTTCAGCGGTTACAGTGCGACCAACGGTGACTGTCGGCCAGCCTAACCTATCTACTTGCGCATCCCCTAGACCGCTCAAGCACTGGAGTATCGCGGTGGCTGTGGCGTTGGGGGCTTCTAGGTGGGTGGCGTGGCCAGCATCAGGGATCACGTAGATTTCGGCACGCGGGATGTGAGCAGCCATTTGGTGGGCGATCGCTGTGAACTTTGTATCGTCGGCTCCAACGATCAGCGCACATGGCATCGCAAGTTCTGCTAAGCGACTATAGACAGGCTCAACCGCTCCTGCCCCTATGGCGCGCAAACTGTGCGCTAATCCCTCAGGGTTGCAGGCCAGGCGTTGGGCCCGTAACTCGGCTTGTTGTTTGTTTGATAGTCGATATTTCTGGGTGGCAAACAGCGGTCGGTTGTTCCAATAGTCCACAAACCACTCGATGCCTTTGGATTCGATTTGGGCAGCTAGCGCTTCGTCAGCAGCAATGCGTTCGGAGCGCTCGGTAGGATTATTTATCCCAGGGCGAGCCCCGATGAGAGCCAAAGCGGCAACCCTGTCTGGATGGTTCAGGGCAACATGCAGCGCTACACGGCTACCCATCGAGTAGCCAACTAGCACAAATGGCTTCAGATGAGCTGTGGTGTTGATCACTCCTGCAACCGTGGCGACCATTGTGTAGGCGGCTGGGTCATTTGAGATTGCCTCAGAGCCGTGGCCCGGCAAGTCGAGTGCCAATACATGGCCGGGCAGGCAACTAGTAAGAGGCGACATGGCCGCAGCTGACCCTGCAAAACCATGCAGAACAACAATTGAGGGTGCTGTGTTCATCGGTTGAGACGACCTTTTGTGGCAGTTGGCGCTAGTCGGCTCATTATCTCACTTACTGTTATTCTTGTGGACTAAATACCCGGCAAGGGAGTTTCAGGCACGCGCACTGAGCCTACTGCAAGTGCTCTACGTAGCCAAGGGCCAATAGCTGGGTGAGTTAGCTTTAATCTGCCTCGACCACTAGGGCTAACCATGCCCGATAAAAGCAGGCGTCTACGATACGCGCTGGCGCTGGACTCCCCGATTCTGGCTTCTTTACACACCGAGGCAACTCGTGGTGAATCTTCTTTCTCAGCTAGTACAACCAATGCCGCTAAAAAGCGTTTGTCATTGTCTGACAGGTTTTTCCATGTGGGGGCAAATAAGTGATCCTCAAGTATTGATTTAGCTTCCGCAACAGCGCTTTTTGCATGGTTGATGTTGATTGGGCTTTTAATGCCCCCGGCCGCGCGCCACATTCTGTCACCCACAAGCTGAAGCATGTAAGGATGACCAGCCACAACTGATGTAGCTATATTTAATGCCTCTTTGTTGATATGACTTCCGTGTGTTTCGATTGGTTCTTTAAGTCCGCGCCTTGTCTCGGATTCAGATAGGAGGTCTACTTTGTGTACAGCTAAACGCTGTAAGAATGTTGATTTACGGTCGGCTAGCAGCGTTTCGGTGATGTAGGGCAACGCTGCACCAACGAATACCAATGCTTGTTTTTCCCGTTTGGCGATGTGTTGAATGTAAGAGCCAAGTTGACGGGCTTTAGCTAAAGGGATTGCGTGCATTTCGTCCATAGTGAGAAGCACGCGTGTACCATTTCGGGCAGCCACACTTGCAAGATCCCCTAAATCGCGCCGCAGGTCGTCCCCGTATCTGGTTCGTATGAAATCAGTATCTTCGGCAAATGCGACTCCGGCCGCTACACCTACTGCTCCTATGTTGATTCCTGATAGCTGACGCTTGGTGTGTTTCCCTTGGGTTTGAGCCCATAAATCTTGTGCCTCTAGAACAGCTTTATGCGTTTCTGTAATCGGGTCGCCGTCGGTACCTGAGACGGAAAGAACAAGCCACCCTCGTTCTGTTTGAGCAGCATCTTCAATCTCATTCAACACTACTGTTTTGCCTAGCCCCCGTGGCGCCAACAACACATTGGCGCCGTTTTCGCTAGCTGGATCGCCAGCAAGCAGATGGCAGATGTCGCGGATCAACTCGTCTCTGCCCACTAAACAAGGCGGTGTGCTTCCAAATCCTGGGGTGAACGGTTGGGATTCTACAATTTTTGTAGCATCTGGAAAATAGAGGGGTCTTTCATTCGCCACGCCGCTAGCATACCCAAAGGTTTCACTATTTTCTTTTTCTTCATTGTTTTCACTGTTTTCTTTTTCTTCTTTTTTGTTTAGAAGCTAGTTGTCACACTTTGGCTCAACATTGCTTTTTGTTCTTAAGGTGGATTTATGTCACCGTTCGGTGACTAACAAGAATATGTAACCGAACGGTGCTATACTGCTTGAATGGCAGAAGTTGCAGGGTCTTCGGCTGTTTCGCAAGGTGAGGAAGGTGTCGCTGAGCCGTTACGCGGAGTACTGCTTTGGTCACCAGCTGATTTTGGTTCATACATGCGTGCCTGCCGTACCGGTGCTGGCCTGAGCCAGGCAGAATTGGCTAGTCGTGTAGGTGTGTCGCGCAAGTGGATATCTGAGGTAGAAAACGGCAAGGCTACGGTGGAGCTAGGTCGTGTAGTAGCCGCTTTTTCATGTCTTGGGCTTGTGTTGCGAGCTGAGCCAACCCCAGCATTAGATGTTGCTGTTGAGGCGCACCTAGAAGCGTTGTTTGGCGATAGGGCAAAGGAAAGCTGACGTGGATTTAGTAGTCCTAATCAGTGGTGTTGTAGCAGGGATGCTTGACCTGTCTGGCAAGCAGCCGGTGTTTAGCTACGACGCATCTTATGCGGCCGGTTCAGGGCCGCCGTTGTCGGTGCAGTTTCCGCTTTCTAGTAATCGTGCCGAGGGTGAGGATTTACGTTTCTGGCTGGAAGGGTTACTGCCCGATGACCCAGCTACTTTGCGCTCATTGCGAGCTGAGCACACTCTCGCTTTTAGTGACACGTTGCGTTTGCTCGCCACTCCCATGGGCGCTGATTGTGCAGGCGCTGTGCAATTTTGTTTACCTGAACAAGCTGGTGGATTTGTTGCTGACGTTGGTGGGGCCGATCCAATATCAGAGGACGAGATAGCTAACTGGCTTATAGAGATGAGAACTGACCCGGCTCGTCAAGCGCGGCGCACATTAAACTCTGATTCAGGTTTCAGCCTCGCTGGGATGCAGCCTAAAGTTGCTGTGAGGCGAACTGTCGATGGTGGCTGGGTGGTGCCATATGGAGCGATGCCTACCACTCACATCATCAAAGCTGTTCGCCCCGAGTTGTTTCCCCATGAGGCGATAGTTGAGCATCTTACTCAGGAGATAGCGATTCGATGTGGTCTTACCGCTGCTCGCACAAATCCTGCCCTTTTTGGGGAACTAGAGGTGCTCGTGGTGGAGCGCTATGACCGGCTAGCTGACGGCACCCGGCGCATACATCAAGAGGACATGTGTCAGGCACTTGGACAGCCTCCTAGCATGAATTATCAGCGTGACGGTGGTCCGTCTCCCGCTCATATCGCTAGATTACTTCACACGCACTGTGGATCTAGCAGCGATGCAGCTACTAACGATGTAGAGAGATTTTGTGATTATCTTTTGTTCCAATGGATTACTGCATCAACTGATGGGCACGCTAAGAACTATGGGCTGATGCTTCTTGGCGGTGGTATTGTGCGTCTCGCGCCTCTATATGACACAGCTAGCTGGCTCCCCTACCACCGAGGCCAGCCGAATCGGTTGATACGCCTTTCTATGAAGATGGGTAAGGACTATCGATTGCAGAGTGCAGATCGACCATCGTCCATGCGACGTATTGCCGATCAACTTGGTCTTGCTCCGATTGTTGTAGCTAAGCGGGCTGAGCGGTTGGCAGCAGCGGTTCCACAAGCGGCCACCGGTGCGCTAGACACGCTTTCGCCTGCAATGGCTGGTGTTGGTGAAGCGGAAACCTTGGTGTCGGCTTTGAGTTCTCGCGCTGTTCTGTGTAAGGAGATAGCTGCCCGAGCCGCAGCAGAGTAAATAAGGAGAGTAAATAAGTAAGATATACGGTTATAGATATGAGCCAACCAGCACCTGTATCTCGTCGGTTTACGGAAGTTTTTACGAAGGGTCGTCTAGGGTTGGGTGCTTGGGCCAGTTTGCCTAATGCGCTGAGCGCTGAGATTTTATCACGGGCTGGTTTTGATTATGTGTGTCTCGATATGCAACATGGCTTTGTTGAGTATGCCGATGCGCTAGCAATGTTGACTGCTGTAGATTTAGGCACTGCTACCCCAGTTGTACGCGTGCCTTGGAATGAACAAGGCATTATTGGCCGAGTGCTAGATGCTGGAGCTTTGGGCATCATCATCCCTATGGTGAACAGCGCTGAAGAGGCAGAGGCTGCTGTGCGAGCGTGTCGCTACCCGCCTGCAGGTACACGCAGCTTTGGCCCGGCCCGAGCAATCCTGCGTAATGAGCCCGGTTACTTTTCTGGTGCCAACGAGGCTGTGAAATGTATCCCTATGGTGGAGACGGTATCTGCGCTAGAAAATTTGGATGCCATTGTGTCTACTGTGGGGGTAGATGGTGTTTATGTTGGCCCCGCAGACCTCTCGGTGAGCTTAGGATTGCCGCCTGCCAATAACGACGGAGTTGCTATTTTTGATGATGCTCTTGCCAAAATTGTTGCTGCCTGTCAGCGTCATAATGTGGTTCCTGGCATTCATTCCAACCCTGTTCTTGCCTCTACCCGCTTAGCGCAAGGATTCCGCTTAGTTACAGTTACTGCCGATAACTTGGCGCTTGCGGATGCAGTGAGCACTCACCTGCAATCTGTGGTGGATGCTATGAGCAGCACGCTTCAATACACACCTATTTAGAATTGATGCTCAGGCAACGTTATTGTGTTGAAAGATATATGAACTGGCAGCCGATAGTTGCGCTTTTGTTGGCAATGGTCGTGTTATTTGCTAGTTGCACGACTGAGTTCCAGGAGATTCCTCAAGGTCCACCTCAGGAAATCCGTATCATCAACAATGTGGAGGTGGCCGAAGACGACCGTACGCTAACCGTGCGTTACTGGGGTACCGAGTGCGAGGAGTTCAACAACGTCAATGTTGAATATGGCATTACGCAAGTAAAGATTGCTATTTATGCTTTAGTTTCTACCGATGAGTGCCAGCGTGCTGGCACTCAGCAGACCGCTGAAATTATTCTTGACCAACCCCTTGATAACCGCATAATTATTGATGCGAATACAAACACTGTGGTTTACGGCTAGCTAATCGCGGCGGGCTGCCTGTACCGTCATAGGTGGATGTTTTGGGCAATTGATGGCCCAAGGTGGAGACAACTAATGGTCCAAACCCTAACTAGAGTAAGCACGCCCCCACCGGTGCGCGCTGCATCTAAGTGGCGGCTGCCGTGGCCGCTTAGCATCTACCACACTGCGGTAGGCAAAAAGTGGGTTATGGGCCTTACCGGTGTGGCTTTGCTGGGTTTCGTGCTGGTGCATATGACCGGCAACTTGCACCTTTACGAAGGCCCTAGGGAAGTACACGAGTACGCCGAAACGTTACGTAACCTGGGTACCGATGTTATCCCCCGCACTTGGGTGCTGTGGGGGTTGCGCATCGGTCTCATCGCTGCTTTTGGCCTGCACATCCATTCGGCCTACTCGCTCAGCCGTATAAGCATCAAGGCAGATAAACGTTATTTAGGCGGGCGCAACTACATTGCCGCCAACTTTGCTTCTCGCACTATGCGCTGGACTGGCCCCATTATCGCGTTGTATTTGTTTTACCATCTAGCCGACCTCACTTGGGGATGGTTCAACCCCGACTTTGTGCGTGGCGACCCATATCACAATGTTGCTGAAAGCTTGAGCAGCATTCCAGTGGCGATTGTTTACATAGTGGCTAACGTAGCTTTGTCGATACACATATTTCACGGCACATGGAGCATGTTTCAGAGTTTGGGTGTAAACAGTCCTCGCTTCAACCATTTGCGGCGATATTTAGCAGGCGGGTTGGCTGGCATTATTTTGGTAGGCAACCTGAGTTTCCCGATATTTGTTCAAGCGGGTGTGATTGATGACGATGGGCGTTCGTTTTTGGAAAACATGGAGCATTCGGAACATTCAGCACACCATGAAGAATTGCAGAAGGGTTAGGACAGCCATGATTGGTTCGTTAGATGCCCGCATCCCTGCTGGTTCATTAGCAAATAAATGGACTGACCATAAGTTTTCGATGCGGTTAGTTAACCCAAACAACAAACGTCGTTTTGACATTATCGTGGTGGGGTCGGGGCTAGCAGGAGCATCGGCAGCAGCCTCGTTAGGAGAGCTGGGTTACAAAGTCAAAGTGCTGACCTACCACGATTCACCGCGCAGAGCACACAGCATCGCAGCCCAAGGGGGCATCAACGGGGCTAAGAACTACCAAAACGATGGCGACAGTGTGTTCCGACTGTTTTATGACACCATCAAAGGCGGTGACTATCGCTCTAGAGAAGCCAATGTGTATCGGCTAGCCGAAGTTTCGGTGGACATCATCGACCAAGCCACAGCTCAAGGTGTGCCTTTTGCCCGAGAATACGGCGGTCTGCTAGACAATCGCTCTTTCGGGGGAGCGCAGGTGTCGCGCACCTTCTATGCCCGCGGCCAGACAGGTCAACAGCTTTTATTAGGCGCTTATTCAGCTTTGATGCGTCAAGTAGCTGCTGGCACAGTGGAGTTGCATACCCGCTCAGAAATGTTGGAGTTGGTAATGCACGATGGGCGAGCTGTGGGGGTGATCACCAGAGACCTCATCTCGGGTGAGGTGCAAGCTCATTCTGCTCACGCCGTGGTGCTAGCCACTGGTGGTTACGGCAACGTCTACTTTTTGTCTACTAACGCCAAGATGTGCAACGTAACTGCTGCTTGGCGTGCCCACCGCCAGGGAGCGCTTTTTGCTAACCCTTGCTACACCCAAATCCACCCCACCTGTATCCCCGCTAGCGACGACTTTCAATCTAAGCTCACCTTAATGTCAGAGTCGCTGCGTAACGACGGACGCATTTGGGTGCCACAAACTCATGCCGACAACCGTGGACCTCACGAGGTTCCTGAAGGTGAGCGAGACTACTTTTTAGAACGTAAATATCCTGCTTTTGGAAACTTAGTGCCGCGCGATGTGGCCTCGCGCAACGCTAAAGCTGTGGTAGACGAGGGTCGCGGTGTGGGGCCGCTTCGCAACGGGGTTTACCTAGACTTCACCGATGCGATAGGGCGCGATGGTGAAGATGTGATACGCGGCAAGTACGGCAACTTGTTTGACATGTATGAGCGCATCACCGGTGAGAACCCGTATCAGGTGCCTATGCGCATTTACCCTGCCACACATTACACAATGGGCGGGCTGTGGGTGGATTACGAGTTGATGAGCAACGTTGCGGGACTGTTTGTGTTAGGTGAAGCCAACTTTAGCGACCATGGAGCTAACCGGCTAGGTGCTTCAGCGCTCATGCAAGGTTTGGCAGACGGCTATTTCGTTTTGCCCTACACAATCGGCAACTATTTAGCCGACTATCTTGGTGAGGCTGCGCTAAACCCAACAGAGCCGGTGTTTGCTGCTGCTAAGCAAACAGTTACAGATGAGACGCAGCGTTGGCTGTCTATAAAAGGCACCCGCTCGGTTGATTACTACCATCGCGAGTTAGGCAAGCTGGTGTGGGATTACATTGGTATGTCTCGCAACGAAAACGGTTTAGAAAAGGCTTTGTCGGAAATACCAGCTTTAGCTGAGGAGTACCAGCGCAACGTTCGGGTATTAGGATCGGCCAACACATTAAATCAATCTTTAGAAAAAGCTGGGCGGGTAGCTGATTTGTTTGAGCTAGCAGAGTTAATGGCTCGTGATGCTTTGACACGCGCAGAATCGTGTGGTGGGCATTTTCGTGAGGAACACCAAACTCAAGAGGGCGAGGCCCTCCGTAACGATGAGAGTTTTGCTCATGTGGCTGCTTGGGAGTGGCAAGGTGCAGGTTCTGCACCAACCCGTCATCAAGAAGAGTTAGTTTTTGAAAACGTGGAACTCACTCAGAGGAGCTACAAGTGAGTTCAAATATCAACTTGACTCTAAAGGTTTGGCGCCAAGCTAGCCCTGACGCCGAAGGTGCGTTTGGTGTTTATGAAGCGCAAGAAATCAGCACTGATGCCTCGTTTTTAGAGATGTTAGACATCGTGAACGAACGCTTAATTGAAGCTGGCCAAGAACCCATTGTGTTTGAATCAGATTGTCGGGAGGGCATTTGTGGCACGTGTGGTTTGATGATTAATGGCCAAGCACATGGCCCTCAAAAAGGCACTGCTACTTGTCAGCTGCATATGCGGAGTTTCAAAGACGGCGACCACATCACCATTGAGCCGTGGCGGGCAAGTGCGTTCCCAGTATTACGAGACTTAGCAGTAGATCGTAGGGCTTTAGATGCCATCATCTCTGCTGGAGGATACATCACGGTGAACACTGGGTCTGCACCTGATGCCAATCTGACACCTGTGCCTAAAGAAACCGCCGACACTGCTTTTGATGCGGCTGCATGCATTGGTTGCGGGGCTTGTGTAGCTGCGTGTCCTAACAGCGCGGCGCAGCTTTTTACAGCAGCCAAACTGCAACACTTGAACTTGTTGCCACAAGGCCAAGCCGAACGGTGGGAACGTACCGAGAACATGGTGGAAACTATGGAGGCATTTTTTGGTTCGTGTACAAACCACGGGGAATGCGAAGAGGCTTGTCCGAAAGAGATACCTATTGACTTTATTGCTTGGACTAACCGCGATTACATAAAAGCCAAGGTAAAAAACCGTAAATTGGCTGGTTAAAAGTGTTTTTGTAAGGCAGTAGCCTGACTGAAAAGATGTGGGGACGCTGCAAACAATTTAGCCAGCATTTTTTGCAGGGTATCTTTATGGGCACGGCTGATGTGGTTCCTGGAGTTTCGGGAGGCACGATAGCTTTGCTGTTGGGCATATATAAGCGGTTAATTGCAACTTTGCAGGATGCAGCGGCTTTGCTGGGAGCATTATTGCGGGGTCAAAAAAGTGACATCTGGGATCGGCTACGGGGTTTTGAGTGGGGGTTTGTGGTTCCGCTGGGGATGGGTATTGTTGCATCTATTGCTGTTTTGGCGGCGGTGATTGATGAGCTGTTAACCAGTGAGCCTGAAGCCATGGCTGGGCTTTTTTTTGGGTTGGTAGGCGCATCAGTAATTTTGGCTTGGCAGATGGTTTCCAAACCCGGCGTGCTGTTGGGTGTTGTAGCGTTAGGGGTGGGGGGGCTGTTTTTTTGGCTGCTGGGGCTTCAATCGGCACCTGTAGCCAATCCAGCTGTTCTGGTGTTGTTTGGTTCAGGCATTGTGGCGGTGTGCGCAATGCTTTTGCCGGGGATTTCAGGGTCATTCATCTTGTTGATTTTGGGTGTATATCCAGCAGCCATTGCCGCAGTGGATGATTGGGTGTGGGGTGATTTAGCGGCGTTAGTTGCAGGAGCAGTGCTGGGATTAGTGTTATTTTCTAACTTGATAGGGCGTTTGTTGCATAAATGGCACGACCCTACTTTGGCAGTAATGGTAGGGCTGTTGTTAGGGTCTCTGCGGGTGCTGTGGCCGTGGCCTAACGGTGTTGGTGTGATAAGCCGTGATGCTGCCGAAGCTGTTGATGGTACTGGCTTGGGCTGGGCTTCGGTAGCTGATTTGTGGCTTCCCACTGTGCTAGCCCTAGCCGCTTTTGTTTTAGTAGTAGTTTTATCTAGTCGAATGCGTTCTAGTTGCTAGTTTGTTTTTTTGTTGTTGTGGGGGTTGGGGGTTAGTTGTTGGGTCGTGGTAGCTCCGCAGCGGTTTTGAAATAATCTAAAAAAATTGAAAAATTATAGATAGTTTAAAAAATCAGTTATGTAGCTAAAAATATAGCTTGTAAATGTTTTTAGCTGTACACTGACTCCCCATTGTTGTGGTAGCTGGTGTAGATGTGCTCATAGACGGTGTTGACTTTGCGGTCGAACAGCTCGTTTTCGTAGGCGTCGGGGAGTTCGTTGTCGAGGACGGTTTTGATTGTGACTTTGACTGCTGAGCGGGTTTGCTGTTTGCGCTTCCAGTCGAGCACGAGCTTGTCGGTTATTTGCCAGAGCAGTTTTTTGGCCGCGCTTTTGACTTGGACGGCCTGGGCGCGGGTGAGGTCGGGCTCGGACTTGGTGAGCAGGTCGAAGACGGTCAGTTCTTCCTCTGTGATGCCTTCCCTCACGGCGCGCTGTTCCTCTTCGGTCAGCTCGTCGTTGATGGCTTTGAGCCGCCGCAGGAACTCTTCGAGGTTGTGGGTTCCGTCGTTGTATTCGTCGATGAGGCGTCGGAACCGCTCGGCAAGGTCGCTTCGGGTGGGGTTCTTGCGTACAGCGTCTTCGAGGCGCTTTGCGATGTTTTGCGCAATGGCTTTAGCTGCGGTGCGTTTGCGACCGTTGAAGCGCTCAAGGATTTGCTCGAAGTCGAGCTGGTTTAAGTTGATGAGCGGGTCGCTGCTGGTAGTGCCGATGATGTATTCGTTGGCGGCCACAGAGCGGTCTAGCAGTGCCGATACCGAATCCATCACCTCGGCGATGTCGGGGGCCTCGGTAGATGATTCGATCTTGGACGCAATGGTGCGGATGACTGCTACTTGGTGGGCCACGGCCAGAGCTTCGGGGTCGGGCAGCAGGGCTTTGAAGGCTTTGCGGGCTTGGTGTGCTAGTGCCAAGAAGCAGCGGCGGGTCTGCTCGTTCACCAGCAGCGCTTCCACCGCGACCTGCTGTAGGGCGATGAACTCAAAGCCTTGGGCAGACTGTAGTGCAGCGAGGTTGATGTCGTTGGCGTTGCAGAAGTCGGTGATCTTAGCTAGCGCTGCACCTAGCTTGGCCACCAATTCGTCTTTCGGACGGATGGGGGAGTCGGTGCTCGGCCCGGTGTGGTCAGCACCGTAGATGGCGAGGGCTCTCTCTAGGTTCCGGAACACGCCGACATAGTCGACGATTAGGCCGTTGTCTTTGTTGGGGAACACCCGATTGGCTCGGGCGATGGTTTGCATCAGAGCGTGGTTGCGCATCGGCTTGTCGAGGTACACCGTTGACGTTGAAGGCGAATCGAACCCAGTCAGCCACATAGCGCACACGAAAACCAATCGGAACGGATCGTTGGGATCTTTGAACTTGGCATCAAGGTTTTCTGCCATCATGCGTTTGCGGTGCTTGGCGATGTTGAGGCCTGCCGCGGCCATGTCGGCTATCTCGTTTTGCGACTGCGACACCACTACTGCCATATCGGTGCTACTCATGAACTCGATTACCGACTCCAGATGCGGGCGCTCTAGCTCAGGCGTGGTTGCCAGCTCTGCTTCGAGCTTGGCACGATAGCGACCCCATTCGGCTTGGACCAGATCAAACATACGCACGGCAGTGGCTTTGTCGATGGCCACATACATTGCTTTGCCCCGGAACCCCCGGTTGATGAAGTGTCGCACCAGATCAGCGGCTACTTCTTCAAGGCGTTGTTGCCGGGTGATGAGTTGGTACTGCTGGCTGAACCGGCGGGCGACTGCTCGCTCTTGGGCGTCGTCAAGTTCGGCAGATTCCAGTAGATCATCAAGTTCTTCATCGAAGTCGGCGTTCGCAAGCTGCAGCTCTGGCGTTCGGTTCTCATAGTAGAGCGGCACGGTGGCGCCGTCGGTGATGGAGTCGCGGAAGTTGTAGATCGACACGTAGTCGCCGAATACCCGCCGCGTCTCTTCTTCCTCGGCGATCAGTGGCGTGCCAGTGAACCCGATGAACGATGCGTTGGGCAGCGCCCGGCGCATGTTAGCTGCCAGTGTGTCGTACTGGGAGCGGTGGGCTTCGTCTGTGATAACCACGATGTTTTCCCGCTCAGACAGCACCGGCATGGCCTGGCCCTGTTCAGGCGGAATGAACTTGTGGATTAGCGTGAACACATAGCGGTGGTCTTGGCCTAGCAGTTCCCGCAGATGGGCTGAGGTCGCTGCTTGGACTCGCTGGCCGGCGGTGATTGCCCCGCAGTCAGCGAAATCGCCGTAAAGCTGCTGGTCGAGTTCGGTGCGGTCGGTGACCATCACGAACGTCCAGTTGCCGGGTGTCTTGCGCAGCACCTTTTGGGTGAACCACAGCATCGACAGCGACTTGCCCGACCCTTGCGTGTGCCAGAACACTCCGAGGCGGCCCTCACGCTGGCCTACTTCTCGTAAGGCTTCTAGCGAGTTGTTTACTCCTAAGAATTGGTGGTTTTTGGCTAGCGCCTTCATTAAACCGCCTGGGCGTTCCATGTAGGCGATGAAGTTCTCTGCCAGATCTAGCAGGCGGTAGGGCTCACAGGTACCTTGCAGGGCGGTCTCTAAGCGTGTGTCCACAGAGGTTGTATGCGGGGTTGCTGTTGACGGCACTGGCTTAGGCTGGGCTTCGGCAGCTGATTTGTGGCTTCCCGCTGTGCTAGCCCTAGTCGCTTTAGCACGCCGCCCGTCGCCAGCGTCATCCAATGTTGCGATGCAATGTATTGCGCAATATGTGCTATTACAATATGTGCTGTGAAGCAGACCACGATCTACTTGCCCGACGAACTCAAGCAGCGCCTGAGCGCAGCAGCATCCGAAGACGGACGTTCTGAAGCGTCCATCGTGCGAGAATCGCTCGAGATAGCGCTCAGCCTCCGCCGAGTGCGACCCAGCCTACCGCTGCTCGAAGACGGACTGGGGCGATCCCACTTTGGCCGAATGCGTAGACGAGGCTATTGAAGAACTGCGCTTTAATCAGCGATCGTAGACACCAGTGTCTTGTTGGCCGCGCTGATCCGCGGTCAGCGGATGCACACAGCCTGCCAAGCGCTGCTCTCTTCGGATGAGGTGCTATGGCTGCTACGATACAAAATGTGCTACCCGATGAAACCACTGCTGAGGTAAGTGATATCCCGCAAGCTCAAAGCGGTGACGCGCAACGCACAACACAACAACGCGAACGATCCCCTAACTCAGTGCCTATTGCATTAGCAGTCACACTTATAATCGCGATGCTTGGCATAATCATGTGGCAAATCGACTCCCTTGGCGACCAGGTCAAAATTAACAGTGATCGCATAGAAGCCAACAGCACCCGCATCGAAAACCTCGGAACCCAACTCCGTGCAGAGCTACGCACAGAAATCAGTGGCCTACGCACAGAAATGCAAGCAGGGTTTGCTGCCATAAACGCAATACTGCTTGACCACACCGACCGCCTAGCTCGCCTAGAAACCGCCGTCGGACTACCACGACCCAACAACTCAAACCCCTGACACCGCAGCAGACCCATCAGTACGGCACACGCAGAGCTGCTAGAAGCTCAGCACCTACTAGCAACATTAGTAATGCCAATATGCAGTACGGTTGTGGTTTGGTGTTGAAGTATTTGAGCGAACAATGGTTGCAAGAAGCTGATAAGACTCTGCGGGCATCGGGGCTTTGCGCTAGCAACAAGAGCCAGTTCGTGGTGGAGCAGCGGATAGACGATGTGGTGTTTCAGATGATCTTTGAGCCGACGGGCGCACGCATCTGCGTGGGTGCAGTGGTTGCCCCAGTGGTGGTGTTTACCCAAAGCCGCGAAACAGCCGTGGCCATAGCGACGGGAGATTTATCGGCAGAAGATGCTGTCCTAAATGGCCTGACCGTTGTGGAGGGCGACCCTTTGAGTTTGCTGGCGCAACAGCAGGTTTTAGCTCAAACTAACGATGTGTTTGCAGAACTCAGAGCAGTTACTGATTGGGATTAAATGCTTTAGATTTCAGGTAAGTCCGCAATATCTTGCAACGGTTGACTATTAATCCCAATTAGTAGTCCAGCCCTTTTTTAGCACGGATTTGACGGTCAAAGGCGTGCTTGATCTTAACCATTTCGGTAACAGTGTCGGCTACCTCAACTACCTCAGGGGCCATATCTCTGCCGGTAAGAATCACGCTAACCTGTTCTGGGCGATTTGTTAGCACCTTTACAACATCGCCCACTTCAATCCAATCCCAAGTAATGGCGTAGCTGATCTCATCTAACACCACTAAACGATAATTGCCGTCGGCAATGAGCTGCGCTGAGAAATCCCAAGCTGCTACGGCTTTGGCTTTAGTTTCATCAATATTTTCAGAATCCCAAGTGAAACCGTCTCCGGCGGAGAACCAGTGAACACCTAAATCTCTGCACACCTTCTCCTCGCCAGTATTCCAGTTGCCACTTTTAAGGTACTGCACCACCGCAGTGGGCCAGCTTCGTGCAACAGCTCTGATGACAGTTCCAAAAGCGGCTGTGGATTTGCCCTTGCCGTGACCTGTGTTGACCAGCACCAGCGATGGCGCAGCTTGTAGCTGCGAAGCATCGTAGGGGCGTTCTTGACGTGGGGTTGATTTTGCGCTGGTGTTTGCGTTTGCCTCTGTGGGCATGTCTTCTCCTTATATTTTGTCGGTCTATGAGTTGTTAGACACTGTTTGACGGCGGGGTGCTGCTAGCACTACCAACTCGCCTTCAATGCGTTGAACGTTGATGGCTGTGCCGTAAACCTGCGACAACAATTCTGCTTGCAACACCTTAGATGGTGTGCCTTCAGCCACTATTTGACCGTTTTGCATCAATAACAGACGGTTTGCGAAGCGGGCAGCAGCACCCAGGTCGTGCATGGCAGCTAAAACGCTGATACCTTCGTTACAGCGCAAGCTATCCACCGTTTCTAGCACATCAACTTGGTGCCCTAAATCTAAAGAACTAGTGGGTTCGTCCAACAATAAAATCGGGCACTGTTGAGCTAGAGTGCGCGCTATAACAATTTGTTGAGCTTCACCACCCGACAATGTGGTTAGCAAGCGATTAGCAAACTTACTTAGATTCAAGCGATCTAGCACAGCTGTTACAATGGCGTGGTCTTTGCGAGACTCTCGGGCTAACCAACCAAGATGTGCTGTACGACCTAAGAGCACATACTCGGCCACAGTCATGCCTACAGGCAGCAATGGCGATTGCGGAACCATAGCAATATCGGTTGCGGTGGGAAGTCGCCCATCGGCTAGTTCTACACTGCCATCAAAAGAACTCAGCCCAATCAGCGCCCGCAATAGGGTTGACTTACCAGCTCCGTTAGGGCCAACAATGCCCACCCACTCGCCACGTTCAAGACTCAAGTTGATACCACGTAGCACTTCGTGGTTGCGGAACTTGACTTTAAGGTTTTGACAACTCAGCATTATTGCTCCAACGATTACTCCACAACACCAGCGCGAAAAACGGTGCGCCCACAAAAGCGGTTATCACCCCAACTGGTAGCTCCGATGGTGCTAGCAGATTACGAGCACCGATATCTGCAAAAGCTAAGAACGCTGCTCCCACTACTGCTGCTAGCGGCAAAATCACACGGTAGCTTTGGCTGATTAACAAGCGCACAATGTGGGGAACAACTAACCCTACAAAAGCAATAAGCCCGCTAACTGAAACTGCAGCGGCAGTAAGCAGAGATGCTGTGGCGATGATAATAAGGCGGGAGCGGGCCGGGTTCAACCCTAAAGAGCGAGCTTCATCGTCTCCTACTCGTAGCACATCTAGATGGCGGCGGTGCAAAAACAGCACACCGCCACAGATTGCAACATAAGGGAACAGCAACCAAACCTGTGTCCAACCAGAGGTATTGAGCTGCCCAAACAGCCAAGAAAGCACCTCGCGGGCGCGGGTTTCATCTAGCTGCTGAATGGCGTAGGTTTGTGCCGAAGAAAAAAGTGCAGCCATAGCGATGCCTCCTAGCAAAAGCGTGGGTGGGGAGCCCCCACCGCTTCGGGCAATGACCATAGAAGCACTTACAGCAATTAGAGCACCCAAAAATGCTGCTGCAGGTACTGTGTCGAAGGGTCCCCAACTCAGATCTAGCCCGAAACCTAAAGCCAGCACTGCGCCAAAGCCGGCGCCGGCTGATACCCCAAGCAAATAGGGATCGGCTAGTGGGTTACGAAATACGCCTTGATATGAAGCTCCTGCCAAGCTAAGAGAGGCCCCCACCAAGATGCCTAGAACAAGGCGCGGCAGTCGAATCTCAAACAAAATGTTGTGCTGTGTAGGACTTAGCGAAGAGTTAGCATCAACTAGCGGTAGCCAGCCAAAAAGCTCCTGCAACACACCGCTAACTGGCAGGCCAGCAGCACCGCTAGTAGCGCTCACAAGCCCCACCATAACTAGCACGACTACAGCAATGCCCCCGGCTACAAGCGATGACCCAAAGGCACATCCCACAGCGTTATCAGCAGGGGTAGTAGTGTTGCGATTCATCGGGTGGCGTTGTGCTTGGGTTTACGCAGCAGGTACCGCTGCTGCTAGTGATTGCAAGGCTTGGGCAACCACGTTGATGAACTGTGGTAAACGCGGCCCCCAGCGAGAAGCAATATCAGTATCAACCGTGACGATGTTGTTGTTGCGCACCGCAGTTACCTCACTCCAGCCTGCTCTGTTGGCTAGGTCTTCGGCTGTGTAGTTCACCTGATCTGTGATGATTATCAACTCTGGGTCTGCTTCTACAATGTACTCCTCGGTGAGTTGCGGGTATCCCGAGCTAGTGCTGTCAGCTTCATCGGCAATGTTTGTGGCACCCATAGCCGCATAAACAGCACCAATGAAAGTAGCGGAACTAGCAGAATATAAAGACTCTCCTAGTTCGTGGTATATCCGCACTCCTACATCAGGGGCAGCAGCAATGGCTGCGTCTATTTCGGAGCGTAGCGTGGCAATCAACTCAGCAGCCTCATCTACACGGCCTACAGCTAGGCCAATTTTGGCAATAGCCTCATATCCGTCCTCAAAATCTGTTGCGGCCTCGTCTAGTAATACTTCTACACCGACCGCAGACATGCTGGCCATTAAGTCGTTGGAATCGTAAGAGATGATTACTAGATCGGGTTCATATGCCAACACTGCTTCCACATTGGGATCAAAGCCCGATAAGTCGGTAACCGGGGCTTCAGCAGGAAAGTAGGAATAGTTATCAACCGCTACCACCTGCGGCCCTGCCCCTATCGCAAATAATATTTCGGTAACTGTGGGCGACAGCGACACGATCCGCTGAGGTCGCTCTACTACGGGTGTTGCTCTGCTGCCATCATCATTGCTACAACTTGCGCTAATTAGGGTGAGCGCTAAAGCACATAAAAGCGTAGCTAGCAGACGGTTTTTTCGTAGCTTGCGGGGGGTGTATTGCTTGGCTGATCTCACTTGGCACCTCAAAAAAGGGCCGAGGCGTGCAAGCTCGACCGCAGGGTGCCCTGCTCTCGAACCAACCCTGCCTCGGAGTTTATGGTTCGTTTCAGCACACAGATCGACCGGACTCGCTGGGCAGCAACCTCAATAGCTGTTGAAGCTTTTGCCAGTTTACCGTTGCGGGACAGTGCTGGAATCTAACCAGACTTCGTTTGTGAGCTACCTCGCATCATAGCTAACTTCAAGCGTGAGATAGTATTGGAGTTACAAATCTCACCTGGATTAGATCAAACCAAGTTCGGCTACTGTGTCGCGCTCTTCTACAAGCTCTGCCACAGTGGCGTCTAAGCGGGCTTGCGAGAACTCATTTAGCTCTAGGCCATCAACAATTTTCCATTCACCGTTAGCGGTAGTACACGGGAAAGAGCAGATCAAACCTTCAGGCACCCCATAAGAACCATCAGATGCTACAGCCATGCTCACCCAGTCTTTGCTGGGTGTACCGTGCATCCAATCGTAAACATGATCGATAGCGGCATTCGCCGCGGACGCTGCGCTAGACAGTCCACGCGCCTCAATAATGGCCGCACCGCGTTGTTGCACTGCAGGGATAAATTGATCTGTGATCCATGTTTTGTCATCAACTATCTGTGCAGCAGAACGCCCTTGCACTTGGCAGTTAAACAGATCTGGGTACTGAGTGGCCGAGTGGTTACCCCAGATGGTCATTTTTTGCACATCACTAACAGGAAGCTGAAGTTTAGCGGCAAGTTGTGCGATGGCCCGGTTGTGATCAAGGCGTGTCATAGCCGTGAACTGCTTAGGCAATATAGCGCTGCCATTAGCCTGCACCGCATTGCTAAGAGCGATTAGGCAGTTGGTGTTGGCAGGGTTGCCTACAACTAGTACACGTACATCGCTATCTGCTTGGTGGGCGAGAGCTTTACCTTGCGTTGTAAAGATAGCACCGTTGGCTTCTAGCAGGTCGCGGCGTTCCATCCCTTTGCTGCGCGGACGTGATCCCACCAAAAGGGCATAGTTGGCTCCCGCAAAAGCTTCATAAGGATCACTAGTGCAGGCAACATTGTCTAGCAGCGGGAAAGCACAGTCGTCTAGCTCCATGGCCACACCAGCTAAAGCATCCATGGCTGGCGGGATTTCCAACAGTTGCAGTTGGATAGGCACATCGGGGCCAAGCATTTGCCCGCTAGCGATGCGAAACAGCAGGCTATAGCCGATTTGTCCTGCTGCACCGGTGACGGCCACTCGTTTAGTGTCACTCACCTGCGGCTCCTTTTGAGGGTAGTAGTGGTGTTAGAGATGGTATGAAGACAGTGGATGCACGCAATGCGTAGCTGAAGAAATTAGTGAGGCTCTAGAGACGATCCGCAACAGCGGAAGCGAACTCTGAGCACTTAACTTCTGTTGCGCCGTCCATTAGACGCGCAAAGTCGTAGGTGACGATTTTGTCTCCGATGGTTGCCTCTACAGCGTTGATGATGTCGTTAGCGGCATCATCCCAACCTAAGTGCTCAAACATTAAAACTCCCGACAACAGCACCGAAGAAGGGTTTACTTTGTCTTGACCTGCATATTTGGGAGCAGTGCCGTGGGTTGCCTCAAACACGCCATGGCCGGTTACATAGTTGATGTTGGCACCGGGGGCGATGCCAATGCCACCCACTTGTGCGGCTAAAGCGTCAGAGAGGTAGTCGCCGTTGAGGTTCATGGTAGCGATCACATCAAACTCGGCTGGTCGGGTTAGCACTTGTTGTAAGGCAATGTCGGCAATGGTGTCTTGCACCAATATTTTGTCGCCAGCATCACCATTGCAATCGTCCCAACCTACTGCCACATCTGAGAACTCTTCTTTTACCAACTCATAACCCCAGCTACGAAAGGCGCCTTCAGTGAACTTCATGATGTTACCTTTGTGAACCCAATGCACTCGCTTGCGATTGCGTTGCACAGCGTATTTCAGTGCGGCTCTTTGTAAGCGTTGCGAGCCGGTGCGAGACACTGGCTTGAGGCCGATCCCAGCATCTATAGCAATATTCCAGCCCAAAGCATCATGCAGGAGTTCTCGTAGCTTGGCAGCTTCGGCAGATCCTGCTTCTACCTCCAGACCAGCGTAAATATCCTCAGTGTTCTCTCTGAAAATCACGATGTCTACAAGATGGGGTGTTTTGACTGGTGACGGCACGTTGGTAAACCAACGCACCGGGCGCAAGCACACGTATAAGTCTAGGATTTGGCGGATCGACACGTTAAGACTACGAAATCCACCTCCCACTGGGGTGGTTAGCGGCCCTTTTATACCTATTAAATACTCAGAGAGTTTGTCGATGGTTTCTTGGGGGAGCCAGTCGCCTGTTTCTTTGTAGGCTTTTTCGCCTGCTAAAAGTTCTATCCAGTCGATTTTGCGCCCGTATTTGCTTGCGGCTGCATCCAAAACATGTTTTGCAGCAGGCCAGATATCTATTCCTGTGCCATCCCCTTCAATGAACGGAATGGTAGGAGTGTTAGATACGTTTAGTTTGCCGTTTTCACCGATGGTTATCTTGTCGCCCATATGTGTTGAGCATACCTATGGATTGTGCAGGTGTGCGAAGCAAAGTCTGTTTCGCTGCTAAGTTAGTTAGTGGCGAAAGTGGCGTTTGCCGGTAAATACCATCGCCAGGTTGTGCTCATTGGCAGCATCTATCACTTCTTGGTCGCGTATCGATCCGCCTGGTTGAATTACTGCACCGCAGTCAGCTTCGGCAGCAGCATCCAAGCCGTCTCTAAACGGGAAGAAGGCGTCGCTTGCACAAGCACCACCAGCAGCACGACCGGCAGCTTTGTGTGCTGCCAACGCTCCAGCATCACGGCGGTTTTGCTGGCCTGCCCCTATGCCTACTGCAGTTGAGTTTTTGACCATCACAATGCAGTTGGAACTCACATGCGCTGCTATTTGCCAAGCTAGTTTAAGGTCGGCCCATTCATCTGGAGTGGGTTCTTTGTGGGTGACCACCTGCCATTTTGCAAAATCTGTCGTTACTTCATCAGGCGTTTGGATTAGCGCTGCGTTGCCTAGGGTTCGTAGGTGCAACCCAGGCTTTTCAGGCGGTGAGCCAACAATAATTCGCAGGTTTTTTTTGGTCTTTAGTATTTCTAGGGCACTTTCGTCTATGGCTGGAGCTACTAAAACTTCTGTAAAAACTGGCGCCAAAGCCTTAGCCATAACAGATGTGACCTGCTGGTTTACTGCCACGATGCCGCCAAAAGCTGAGACAGGGTCGCAGCTATGAGCCCTTTTGTAAGCATCGGCAACAGTGTCACCTAAAGCGACTCCGCATGGGTTTGCGTGCTTTATTATGGCTGCGGCAGGCTGTGAGCCCAAGCTGTGTACAAGCCGCCAAGCAGCGTCGGTATCTGCAACATTAAGGTAAGACATGGCTTTGCCTTGCAGTTGGGTGGCCTTTTCCCACCAGCTGGGAGTACCTGCGAGCTGGTAGCGGGCACCTTTTTGATGCGGGTTTTCACCGTAGCGTAACATTTCTTGGCGTTCTAAGGTGATATGCAACTTGGAGCTAAGCGCGTCGGCGCCGGCTATGTTGGTGCTGGCTGGGTTGACGCTAGTTGCGGTGGCGTTGCTGAAAGTGTTTTTGCTGCTAGCAGCCTGTGCGATTTCATCTGCGATTTCATCGGCTAGCCAGCTGCTAATGGCCTGATCGTAAGCGCTGGTGTGCGAAAAAGCAGTTTGGGCTAGCCGCAGGCGAGTAGATAGCGACAACTCCCCGTTAGTTTCCAACTCTTGCAGTATTGCGGGGTAGTCCTGTGGGCGAACCACCACTGCGACGCGTGCGTGGTTTTTCGCTGCTGCACGCACCATAGCTGGGCCACCAATGTCTATTTGTTCAACACAGGGCTCAGATTGGAACGGGTATAGGTTGCATACCACTAAGTTGATGGGAACAATGCCACGTTCGGCTACGTCTTTAGCATGGGCTGGGTTGGATAGGTCGGCTAGCAGACCACCATGAATGCTTGGATGGACGGTTTTCACTCTGCCGCCTAGCATCTCGGCTGCTCCAGTAACGGTTTCTACCGGTGTTGTTGCTATGTGAGCTTGTGCTAGTGCTGTAGCGGTACCTCCGCTGGAGATGATCTCCCAACCTAAAGCAACAAGGCGTTGAGCTAGTTCAACCAAGCCTGTTTTGTTGTAAACAGAAACCAGAGCCCGGGGTTGCTGCCCGCTCACATTATTGTTGCTCACAGTACAGAGCCTCGCTGCAAGATGGCACTGATGGTATCAACATACAGACTGCGCTCTGTTTGTTTAATGCGCTCATGCAACGTTTCTTTTGTGTCTTGGGGTAAAACTTCCACTGCTTGTTGAGCCAAGATAGGCCCAGAATCTACCTTAAGGGTGGCTACATGTACGGTGCAGCCGGTGATTTTAACCCCGTAATCTAGAGCATCTTGCACGGCATGCCACCCGGGAAAAGCAGGTAACAAGGAGGGGTGAGTGTTCAAGATTTGGCCGGGCAGAAGGTTGTGGATGGGTTGAGTTAAAATAGTACCAAACCCAGCCATGGCCACTAGTTCAATGTTGTTGTCAACAAGACGTTTGGTTATTTGCTGGGTGTAGGTGTTCCTGTCAAAGTTTGTTCCAAAGCTAGAACGCGTTATCCGCTCACATTTTAGGCCGTGTTTAGCAGCCACATCTTCTGCGCCACATGGCCTGTCAACCAGCACTAATTTAACAGGCAACTTTTTTTGGGCCATGGCATTTAAAATTGTTCCACTGCCCGAAGCTAGCACTCCTAGCCGCATGCGCTGAGTTTCGTTGTACAGGCTCAGAGGGCAGCTACCACTTGAGCCATCAAGTCGCCGGCTTCGCTGGGGCTTTGCCCAATGTACACATCTGCTTTGGCTAGGGCATCCATTTTAGCTTGGGCGGTTCCCTTGCCACCTGAGACGATAGCCCCCGCGTGGCCCATCTTTTTACCTGGGGGCGCGGTAACTCCTGCAACATAAGCCACTACTGGTTTGGTAAGGTTGTCAGCAATGAACTCGGCAGCTTCTTCTTCAGCCGAGCCACCTATTTCACCAATCATCATGATGGCTTTCGTTTCGGGGTCTTGCTCAAAAGCAGCTAGGCAGTCTATAAAAGAAGTGCCAGGAACTGGATCCCCGCCTATGCCCACACAAGTTGTGCAGCCAATATCGTTTTGTTTCAACTCATAGAGTGCCTGATATGTGAGAGTACCAGAGCGGCTAACTATTCCTACCGGGCCGCCTGCTTTGGCTATGTGACCAGCGGTTATGCCGATGTTGGCTTTGCCCGGGCTGATAATACCCGGGCAGTTGGGGCCTAGTAGCCGTACATTCGGGTGGTCGGCTTTGAGCTTATTATAAAAGTAAGCCTCATCATGCATGGGCACGCCTTCGGTGATTACTACTATTAGTTCTACTCCACCAACGGCTGCTTCTAGCACAGCAGAGCGCACTCCTGCTGCGGGAATGAAAACACATGATGCGGTGGCACCTGTTGCTTGCACAGCTTCTTGTACTGATCCAAATATGGGCACGCCATCTACATTGGTGCCTGCTTTTTTGGGATTGGTACCAGCTACCACATTGGTGCCGTAGTCGCGGTTTAGCATTCCGTAGTAGCGACCTTGGCTGCCTGTGAGCCCTTGGTAAACCACTTTGGTAGTTTCGTCTACGAAGATACTCATTGTGTGGTTTCTCCTGCGAGGTTTACTGCTAGCTGAGCTGCATCCAACATTGTGGGGGCTAACACCAGTCGGTTGTTCAGGTGTGGTTTTAGCAGCGACCAGCCTATTTCGGCGTTGGTACCGTCTAGGCGGATCACAATGGGCGAGGCGATGTTTACTCTGCGCGTGGCCTCGATGATGCCATTTGCCACTTCATCGCAGCGGGTGATGCCTCCAAAAATGTTTATGAATATAGATGTTACGTCAGGATCGTTGTTGATTACTTCTAACGCACCGGCCATCACATTAGCATCGGCGCCGCCACCTATGTCTAAGAAGTTGGCAGGTTGGCCTCCTACTTGATTAACTACATCTACTGTGCTCATGGCCAGGCCAGCGCCGTTAGCGATGACACCCACCGAGCCTTCTAAACCCACATATTGCAAGCCTTTGGAGTGGGCTTCGGTTTCGCGGGCGTCACGGGGCTGGGTGACATCATATGGGGATAGGTCGTGGCGGAACCCAGCGTTGCTATCCAAAGTGACTTTGGCGTCTAGCACATGCACATTGCCCTCAGGGGTTACGATGAGCGGGTTGATCTCTACTAAATCGGCATCGCCTTTGGTGTAGGCACTGTATAGTTTTAGCAGCAGGTTTACTGTCTGGTCGGTTACTTCGGGGTTGAGGTGCGCAGCTAACACCCATTGCTGGCAATCATCGTGGTTAAGACCGTGTACGGGGTCAATCCAAATCTTGGCGATAGCATCGGGGTTTTCTTCGGCTACGGCTTCAATTTCTACGCCACCTTGTGCCGAGAGCATGCCAAGATGTTGTTTTGCTGAACGATCTAAGGTGAAGCTGGCGTAGTACTCCTCTGCTATGTCGGAGGCTTTTTCGATCCAAAGATGTTGCACTATATGGCCGCGGATGTCTAAACCCAAGATGTTGTTAGCGTGGGTGCGAACTTCGTCAAGGTTGGCAGCAAACTTCACCCCGCCTGCTTTGCCTCTACCTCCAGTATGAACCTGGGCTTTGACCATAACAGGGGTGCCTAGTCGTTCAGCAGCAGCTACAGCAGCAGCAACATTGGTGACGGCTTCGCCTGGTGATGTGGGCAAGCCGTAGTTCGCGAAAAACTGCTTACCCTGATATTCAAATAAGTCCACTGGCTCCTCAATATAAACGGTTAATAAAGGTTGTGCTGTGCTCAGCTGAGGTGCAGCCCGTGGGGTGCAGCCTGCTTGGCGTTGTAGTAGATACTAGAAGCAACACAGTTAGGCTGAGCGAACCGAAGGCACTACTTGTTTGCCACTTTTTGCAAACCAACCCTGCGACCGACCTGCTGCAACCACTGAATAGAGCTTTCAATTTATTTTACTTTCTTGCACACAGACTAGCTTGAGCGTAGGTTTGGTTAAGTTAGATACTTACACATCAAAATAAATACGGAAGAAAGGTTGTTCGTGAAAAGTTGACAGCAGGTCTTGCAAAGTTTGCGGGAGTTTATTTTTGTAATTGCTCTAGCGGGTCTCTTGATAGTGTTGCTTGGCTTACCTGTAGATGCAGATGTGTGGGGAGAGGCAAGCTCAGACACTGGGGCACATCCAGATGGCTCTACTCACAATTATTGTTGGGGAACTGGGTTTGATGTGAACTTGCGCGACAACGTGGATGAAATGTTTGAAGATGCTTGGTTCTAGGGTGTCTCTCGGCCTCTTAGGTAAGGCTGCGTGTGTCACGATTGCTCTGGTTATTATAGTTGTGGCTTGTGGTAGTTCAGGCAACACTTCAGCAGATGTGTATGTTCCCACCGCTACTAGTTCAGATGAGCTTGTCTCGATGATGCGTTATATGGGGATGGGCTATGACTATGAACCGCATGACTCACCTGCGAGTCTCGCAAACACCGCAGCACTGACAGTGATTGGAACTATTATAGACATTGCCGATGGCAGGGTTTTTGGAGTTGGTGAAACTCGCGACGTAGAGCCTGTATTTCTCAAGCTTACTTATACAGTAAAAGTTGAAAAAGTGCTTGAAGGCGACGAATCGCTTATTCGTAATGGTTTGGTTTATGTGGAGATATTTCGCACAAAGTACCTAACTGTCAAGTCTTTTCAAGATGCCACACCTAAGAACCAGCGACTGTTGCTTTTCCTAAGTGATTATACCCGAGGTTTTACCTCGGGAACGTTTAAGCTGATTGAAAAGTCTCCGTCTATTCCAGACGGTGCGCCTGTGCTTGCACCTTACACCGAAGGGTTTCTGATTGAGGATGTGTCAACAGGTCGGTTGATAGGGGGTTTAGAGGATCTTCGCTTACTCTCAACAGCTTGGAATGAAGGAATAAACAGCATCGATAACTTTACGGCAACACACTTTGCTGGAAACGAATTAATTGAGTAACAGTTTGAAAGGTGGTCAACCACCGATGGAGTTCACCCACTCTCACTGACATGCAACAGCCTGTCATGTAGTAGACGATTTTAGTGTTTGTTGCAGTTCGGCTTTGGTGCCGCGTTCGTTGTTGTCAAGAATCAGCGCCATGACCGTCTTTTTTGTGTGTTAGCTTTGGTGTCGTGCCGCAACTTTTGTCTGCTGATATAGCTAACCCCTCTGATACTGCTGTGCGCCTGTCTAAGGGGATATATTCTTTCTCGCAGGCGGTGGACATTGTGGAACGGTGCAACCGTGTCTCTCGTGAGCAGCTGCGACGCTGGTTGGCTGTAGTTGTTGCTCCGACAGGTGGTTCTCACTCTATTGAAACGATCAGTTTTCTTGATCTGGTGAGCCTTGAGGCGGTGTGTCGTTTTCGTGTTCAGGGAACTTCGTTGCAGAAGGTTCACAAAGTGCTTGAGGCTTTGCGTTCTGC
Organism: Candidatus Poriferisocius sp.; assembly: GCA_965221865.1. Lineage (GTDB taxonomy): Bacteria > Actinomycetota > Acidimicrobiia > Acidimicrobiales > Bin134 > Poriferisocius. Next base: position 1,275,593 of record OZ244918.1, on the reverse strand, counting down.
TGAGCCGGATGTGGCATCGCCGTTGGCTCACCGCAGCTTTTTCACTGATGGGGTAAACGTCTGGGCTGACATGATGGTGGGCAACACCGAAGAGATCGTTGGCCGCAATCGGCACCAGATAACGTTCCGGGGTGCCGTGAAGGCTTTTGCAGAAGAAATCCGTTTCGTTGAAGATGTAGCCGCAGCCTGGGATATTTCACCGTGGGTTGGTATTGACCCTCATGTCTGTTTCGGGGCACCGGTGGTTCGTGGCACTCGCATTTCTGTGAAGACGATCAAAACCAACTTAGAGGCTGCCACCGCTGAAGAAGTCGCCGACTGCTACGAACTAAGCGTCCGTCAAGTGAAAGGCGTTGCCAAGTTCTACACCTAAACGCTCACGGGTTCGCTTCTATCTAGACGCGAACCTCTCATATTGGGTGTCGAAAGCTGTTGATACGAACGTTGCAGATATAATCCATGTTTCGCGTGTAGGTGAACTATATGTAGACGAAATCGGTCGCTCCGACGCTCCCGACCAAGACATTGCCCGCTGGTGTGTAGATAATGAAGTCGTGTTGGTCACATGCGATGACGATTTTCGTGGACGCACTGCCCGCACCAGCGAGTTGGCAAAATAAGGGATTGAAGTCATCGTGTTCGCCTATCAGATACGTGACCTTCAGAACCAGATCGACACGGTTGCGAGATGTGTGAGCAGATGGCAGAAACAACTGGCGGTATTGCCCTATAAGCGGCGTGTCTAGATTCAGAGCAGAACGGGTTATTTGAGGCTGGCATGCTTAAGCTCTGTGGGATGCAAGCAGGAGCGGCGTCGTGACTAAGTAAAGAAAGAGTTGTGGAAACCAAAAATAGTCAAGGTACCAGGTGCAGTGTAGATGTGAAGAGTCACTACCCAATATATTGGGTAGTGACCACCCAATATATTGGGTTACTGTTAACGGTATGAACCTTAGCAACAAAGTCCATTATCGGCAGCGGCTGTTAGATAGCAGGCTTAAAGACACGTTGCAGTACTCCCCAGCGGTTGTGATTGAAGGTCCAAGGGGGTGTGGTAAGACATCTACTGCCAACCAAGCGGCAGCATCGTTTTTGGCTGTAGACGAGGTGGATTTGGCAAGTGCTTCACCGAATGTACTGCGTACCTTGTTGGATCAAACCCCACCTCTGCTGATTGATGAGTGGCAAGTGGCTCCAGCTCTGTGGAACGCAGTGCGGCGGGAGTGTGACCGGCGTGGCGGCGAGCCTGGTCAGTTCATTTTGACGGGTTCGTCTACTTTGCTTGACAATCCAATTCGCCATTCAGGCGCCGGCAGGCTGGCTCCGCTGCGTATGCGGACATTTTCGTCTTACGAAAGCGGTATGGCGGATGGTTCTGTGTCTTTGAGATCGCTGCTGCGAGGGGAGCTGGTGGATGCAGCTGCCGAATTGGCGCTGGCTAGATTGGAGTTGGCGGAGGCGATTTGTCGGGGCGGCTGGCCTGCTTCGTTGAAAATGTCGCTGGAGCAAGCGTTGCGTTATGTGGAGACTTATGTGGATGCTATGTGTGGTATTGATATACGGCGCAGTACTCAAGCACCTTCATATCAAAGCACTGATACTGCTCGATTGGTGTTGAGATCGATGGCGCGCAATATTGGTACCACAGCATCGATAAGCGCATTAGCCCGTGATACGGCTTCTGGTGAGTTGGTACCTCCGTTAGATCGTAAGACTATTCCTGCGTTTTTGGATGCGTTTGAGAGAGTGTTTTTACGAGAGGATTGTTGGCCGTGGGGATTTCGGCCCGCATCCAAGCAAGCTATGAGGTCTACGCCTAAGCGGTTTTTGTCTGATCCATCCATTGCAACAGCGATTTTGAGGGTTGGTCCCCGGCGCTTGTTGCAAGAGCCCGAGTTTATGGGAGGCACTTTTGAGGCTTTAGTCATGCGTGACCTTCGGGCTTATGCCGATGTTAATGATGCCGATGTTCGCTTTTATGCAGAGAGTGGATTTGAGGTAGATGCGGTTATAGAAGATCGTAGTGGAGCATGGATTGCAGTTGAGATTAAGCTCACCTGCAACCAAATTGCTCTAAACAAAGCAAAGCGGGCATTGAAGTTGTTGGCCCGACGAACTCAAGAAGCGGGCAAGAGACCTCCCTCAAAGTTAGTGGTAGTTTTCGGGGTAGGCGCACAGGATAGTCACACTGGTTTCAGCATCGCCCGTGAACAAGACGGTGTAGCTATTGTACCAATAACAACACTAGGCCCCTAAGATTCGGATCTGTAGTTGGTGCGGGGAGTTCTGTTGACAAGCTGATATCTGCTTATGTGAAGTGGTAGTAAAAGTTATATTGGCGCGTAAAACTGGATGCAGTGGGGTGTTTTACCGCGATACTAGAAACCACAAAGTTAGGCTAAGCAAACCGCAGGAAGCAGAGGTAACCATTCGTGCCAGTGTCTTCAGGGCCAAAGATCACCCCGCTGCGGGCAACGCTTTACACGGTGGTGAGCGTTGGTATTGCGGTGGGTTTGGTATTTGCGGTGGTGTCGCTAGCTGGATCTGACAGTATTGATGTGAAGTTGGGCGATGACGATTTCAATGCGGGAAATGCTGCCGAGTTAGCTGCTGAGATTGCCGAGCGCGGGCCTATTCCTTGGGCACCGTTGAGTCGGGGTCGGAGCATCTGGATTAATCACATTGGGGCTGATACTGAGCAAGGTTGGTTTGCTTTTGATGTGCAGTCGCCTGGGGCTAGCAGCAACTGTGTGGTGGACTGGGATGTTGTGCGAAGTCTGTTTGTGGATGCGTGCAATGAAGCGGTGGTGTATTCGGCTACTGGTGATGGGCTTACTCAGTTTGGGGTTTTTGTAAACGACAGCGGCAACCTCGTAGTAGACGTAAACGCCAACGATTGATGCTTGGCCTGTTACCCGCTAGTCAACTTGTTTTTGCTGTGTGGGTGTGTGGATAGGACCTGCAATAAGAAGTGTCCGCTTTTTCAACATTAGAGACACTTTGTAAACCAAAGTGTCCTTTTTGTATATAAGCGTTTAGTTTCAGGGTTATGGGAAGGTACGTTGCCTGTGTGTATGACGGTGTGTTGGGGCCCGAGCCTTACGAAGCATTAGTGCCCCACAAAATCGCTGGTTGGAGTCCAGAGTTAAGTAAAGACACAGTGCATTGGGTTAAAAATGCTGCTGATCGGATAGCAGGGCTTGCCATCAGCTTGCCGCGACATCGTGGGTTGGAATGGTGTTTGAACCGTTCTGAGGGGATTGCTACAAGTGATGTTGAGGGGATATCAACTACTTTGCGATCTCTCAGTTTGCTTGAATCGTTGAGGTCAGATCGTGATCTTGAGCGAAAAGAGCGTGACAGGCAGGTACTTGGAGCTGTCAGACTTGCTGCTCACGCTGTTTCCATCGGACGGAGAGCATCTTCTTTAGTGGGTGTTTTAGATCTACAAGAGATGCATCGGAGGTTATTTGAGGATGCAAACGTGCCATTTGAGCCTGGCAGTATGCGTAGTGACGATATTTGGATAGGACCGAGGGGAGCTACACCATCCGAAGCGCTGTATGTTGCCCCACCAGCCGAGTACATTGGTGCGCTTTGTGAGGATTTAGTGGACTATGTGTCGGTTTCCGATCTTGAGAATCCCTTGCTTAAGGCCGCACTGGCCCACTTGCAGTTTGAGACGATTCATCCGTTTCCCGATGGCAACGGGCGTGTCGGCAGAGCCCTGATTCACTGTGTTCTTCAGCGTGGTTGGCCTACCTTTGCGGCTGTGCCTTTGTCTGCGGCAATTGCTGAACATAAGCAGGAGTATTTCAAAGCGCTGCGTCCCTATCAGAGTTATATAGGTGAGCCCAAGAGTCAGATACGTGATGCTTGTGTGGAGGTGTTTATTGCGTTTCTTGCCAACGCGATGATAGTTGCCTGCGATTACGCTGAGGCTGTTGGCTACGTCGTCTCAAATATGTTAGCCAAATGGCAAGGACTGGGTTTGCGGTCCCACTCAGCTGCGACTGCCATACTAGAGGTGATGGCCACCATGCCCGCAGCAAGCATTGGCTATCTGAGTGATACTACAGGACGCAGCCCTCATGCGGTTAGGCGCGGTCTTAGTAGTTTGGTTGCAGGTGGGGTCTTAGTGGAGTCACGTGATGAAGACACAGGACACAGAGTTTTTGAAGTTCCAGAACTGTTACAAGTAGTCGACCAACGTCAGCATTTGTTGCAAATGTGTTGGCGCTCGCATCAAGCAGGGTTAGGACTCTCAGCTTTTGAGCTTGTTGAACTCATGTGACATTGCGTGGACTAGTTCTACTTTTTGTATTTCGATTGAGACAATACTAGGTTTGATTTGGGAGGTTGAGTCATGCCGAAAACTGCAATGATTAGAGTTCGTGTAGAATCCGAACTAAAGAGCGCAGTCGAAAATGTTTTGAAGGATTTAGGAATGTCGGCTACCGAAGCAATAACTCAGTTTTATACGCAGGTCGCTATACAGCGGGGGTTGCCCTTTGATGTGAAATTGTCTAATTCTCATACTGTTGAGGCGCTACAGCAGGCTGAGGCTGGGGTTGAACTGCTTGAGCATCTCACGCTTGAAGATTTGAAGGCCAGAGTATGAAAGTAAGTGTCTGTGCTGCCCAGCGACGCTTAGCCACGACCTAGACCTGAAACAGAAAATCACGTTCTCCCAAGCTTGTCAGACTCGAACCTGCCGAGTTACGCTTGGCAAAGTAACTCCTCCAATTCGACTTCAGCATCTTTAAGAGTTTTATCAATCAGCACATTAAGCTCCTGTTCGGTGATGTAATGTACTTAAGTGTCAGTAGCTGTAGCCATGCCTCTATTTTTCTTAGGTCTTTGAAAAGTGTATCTGACAAGATGACAGTTTCTCGTTTTCACATTGTCAAGCAGGGAAGGTAAGCGAGACAACAGCCGCACTTCTTGCTGTAGAGTGTTAGAGAAAGATAGTAAATAAGGCAAGCTCTAGTGGTGGTTGTAATAGGTTGATTGTTAGGGTTGATCTGATGTTTGTGCAAGCTACCGGTGGAGGGTTTTATTATGGTACAGCGTTTGGATGTGTGGATGCGCGTTTTTGTTTGAGGTGTTGTTGCAGCAGGGTTTGAGTGATGCTGAGATTGGGAAGTGTTTGGGTAGGAACTGTGTAACGGTTTGGTGGGAGAAAAAACGTTGCGCTCAGGGCGTGTGTCGCGCTGAGACCGCTCAGGCTGTAGCTGATAGCAAAGCGTTACGTCCGAGGCTGTGTAAGTTGGCTGTAGATGGTGAGTTTGCCCAGCAAGTAGCAGATCGACTCAAAGAGCGCCTGTCGCTTCACGCTGTTTCAGCGGAGTTACGTTGTTTGGGTTATCGGATTTGTGCGGAAACGATTTATCAGGCTTGTTACGATGTTTCTAACCGTAGTGGTTTGCCACCAAAAAGTTGGGTTTTGTTGCTTCGTGCTCGGCGGCGGCGTAAACCGCGTAGCCGCTGTTCACAGGCTAAACGTTCGGTTTTAGGTGATTGGCGTCGTATATGTGACCGTCCCAGCGAAGCTGATAACCGTCAAGAGCCTGGTCATTAGCAAGGCGATTTGATTATCGGCAAAAACCATCGCTCAGCTATAGCTACTTTGGTGGAACGCAAAAGCCGTCAAACCCTAATCGTCGGTTTAGGTGACAGCTACGACGCTGCTAACACTGCTAAAGCCATCACCCAAGCACTAGCCCGACAGCCTTCACATATGATGTGCATCCTCACCTGGGACCAAGGCCGGGAAATAACACGGTGGGCTGACATAGAAAAAACCGTCGGTATCAAAGTTTATTTCTGTGAACCCCGCTCACCATGGCAACAACCCCTACCAACGAACAAACCAACGGTATTTTACGACGCCCGCTACCCAAACACACCAACCTCAACATCAACCCAATCAAACTCGCCATCACCGAAGACTCAAATCAACAACATGCCCAGAAAACTCCACCACTGAAACACAGCCCAAACCATAGCAACCAACTATGTTGCAACCACCACTAGAGCTTGCCCAAAGACACTTAGCTATCTGTTGTCTTTTGTTAATAGCACACAGTCAAACCGCCGCAGCACTGTTAATGGCAAAATTACCTTTCGGTATTCGTTGCGTTTGTAAGGCCCCCGTAGCAGGTTGCATATCTTCCAGATGAAGTTGGCCAACTGCTGGTGCGTGCTGGCGTTCATAAGGGTCTCAGTTCTAATTCACGGCTCATCATTTTGGTAAGGGCAAGGTAACAATTCACATTATTCAATACCAGCATCATGGGCGATAAGGAGTTCAACTTCCAATGCACGAAGTTCTGTCAAATCTGATTGTAGCTTTATAGCTTCTTTCTCAGCGTTGTCGAATCGATCTATCAAAAGCTCAGCTTTGTTTAGCTGTTCATCTGTCGGGATGGAGATGCTGAACTCGCGTAGAGAACGTGTGTTGAGCGCTGGTGTAATGATACCGTCAGTAGCTCTGGTAACTTGATTATGAAACTGCTTTGACTGCGTCCAGAGGTAAAGCCATGAGGCGGTTACTTGAGGGTTCTTTGAGCGAATTAACGCGCACCCATGACCCAGAACAGCTCCCTCAGGATGTTTTTTAGCGATAATCGATCGCCCAGTATTGTTCCGAAGAGCCACCACAACATCATTTTCCCTCACTTCCACAAGTGACCTAGTTGAACTTTCTCGATCTGCATAGCGGGGCGAGTCTATTTCATCAGCACAAACTTCTGGGAGGCCAATCAAGCGAGTCTGGGTCTTAATATTTTTTACTTCAGATGTTTGTGTACCTAAATGTATTTCTGCTACTTCATCTAAAGAGCAAGAAATTAATGAATCGGCACTCCCTGAATTAGCGTTTGGTGATAGCAGTAGTTCAATCGTATTAGCCACATTGTTCATAGTTGTGGCTAGCTTCCCCTTGAGTTCTCTTGCATCGCGATAAACATCTTTCAGATTAATTTCTGGCATAGGCTTATAGCGCTTTAGCGCGAGGACAGCATTGTTGTTGATGATTTCTTTGGTGCTCACAATCTGCGATATTTCTTTGTCGCTAACTTCGCCTGTATCAAGCGCTTGGAGTGTACGCGTGATCCGAGATATATCAGCAGCGCTAAAATTATGCTGAGATCGACTGGTAGCACCCAATATAGATGCGTCAACTAGTAACACGCGGTTAGCTTCACCTTGTGGAGGTTGGAGTATCCACAGGGAGATTGGTGTAGATATCTCGGCGCGGATACGACTTGGTAGTTGGATGACGGCTTTGATGACTCCTGCCTCAAGCATTGCCTTTCGGATTTTGACCTCCTGCGGGTCTTGACTACTTGCTGTGCTTGAAGAGGTAGTTATGACAGCGATTCCACTTTCTGATAAGCATTGAATCGCAAGCTGCATCCAGGCAAGGTCTGCTTTTTGTCTAGGGGGAACGCCAAACCTCCACCTTTTATCTAGGTAGATTGCTGCATCCCCCCAACTTTTTAGCCCAAGGGGAGGATCAAGAAGCATGATATCGGCTTTAGGTAATTCTTCTTGCGGCACCCGCAAACTGTCACGCTGGTAGAGGTTGGCAGTAACCTTTTGCAAGAAGAAACGTGATCTTGCGACTCTAAGAGCATCTTCATCGATGTCGTAGCCAATCAGGTTGATCGATTTCGTATCTTGTTTTTGAAGATTGAGCCAAAAAGATGAGAGCAGCCCGCCTTCACCGCAGGCTAAATCGCACACAGTTCCGGCTTTTTTGCCAGCTAACCGAATCATAAGTTCAGCAATATGGGAAGGTGTTGAGCGCTTACCGCTAAAGCGATTCAACTTACTTGTACGGCTTATAGAACTCTCCAATAGTTCAAACCGGGATGCACCTTCGCCGACAGCCATCTCAAAGTTTGTAATCAACTCCACTAAGAGCTCACCTGGCAGAGAGGCAGTGTTACTTAAGCCGTTTACAATTAATTCAGCTAGGTTAGGGTTTGTCCTCTCGATATTCTTAGCGGCTCTGATTAGCTCTTTGCTTATATTTTTAGCCGGCAGCTGACTTAGATGTGCCCAGAGATCTTTGCTATTGACAGTCACGTTAACCACACGCTGGTTATTGGAGTCAAGGGAGTTCTCGCAAGCCTCCAAGTAAACGAGTAATGACGCAAGCAGTTCGGAGCTCTTATCTGCACTCAATTCCAAGTATCGTAAGCTGTCCACTAGTGACCAAAGAGTGACTTCAGCGGGCACACGAGAATCTATTTTGCCGTTCTCGATCAGCCACTTCTCGATATCAATGAGATCAAATCTGCCACTTAGATCTTGGATGGGGAAGTCAGTGTGTCGCTTGCGCCAGTTTCCAACAGCTGATCTTCCAACTTTCGCAATCTTGGCGATTTGTCCAATGTCAACGGTAGTTCGCGCAGGTCCTTGTCTCATACTGGTGTTCCGATCATGTTTAGGTTGGTCGGTGGATATGGAAAATATGAAATTTGGGTAGCAGCCATTTGCAGTGACTGCGAAAGGCTTTCAGGTCGTGATATCACGGTCACATCTACTCCTTGTGTGTTTAGCTGTTTCACCGCGTTAGTAAAAATGCCATCTCCCGATGCAAGAGCAACAGATTCGAAACGCTCGGCTATTCGTTCTTGGAAAATTACCTCTAGCAGAGCTAAATCTGCGCCGTTTTTTCCTGAGCTCCACAAATGACGTGATTGCTGCCAACTCCAACCAACGCTATGTACCGAGTGGTGGCTATAGGCGATAACGACTTGGTCTGTAGGGCCAACATGTAAGGCTTGGTATGCAAGCTGGTACCAGCTAACACAGTCAGGGGTTGGGCTGGGTGAGCCGATCAGGTTTTCTATGTCTATGAGGTGGAGCATTCGCTCTTGCAGTTTTTGCATGGCAAATAGCATATCACACATATTATGTGATAACAAATCACAGCTAGTAAAAAAGTAGTACACACTAAACGTGAACAGGTACTCGGGGTATTGTGAATTGGTAAGGAAAGCGCATGTAAGCCGCTACTGTTGTTACGAGCAAGGGTCAAGTCACCATTTCTAAGGAAATGAGTGGCGCTAAGGGGAACTCACTGAATGAGCGTAGTTAGGCTAGTAGAGCGCTTATGAAATCGGCTTTTATTGTTTGGGTGCAGTTACTTCCCAGCTGGCATCACGCAACTCGGTAGCCGCATCTTCGGGATTTCGGCGAACTGCAGCTTTTAGTTGAATGGCCTCCCATCGGCTTCTGTGTTCTTGCAGCACCTGCTCCCAGCCACCTCTGGGATTTACCATCTCTTCTGTGATCATGAACTCCACAAGATCTTCTAGTGTTGGCCGAAAACGTTTACCTCCCACAGGTAAGTGGAGGTCGCGAAGCTTGCGGGTTTTGCGATCATAACCCAGGTAAATCCCATCTAGGTCGTCTCGCTGGCCAGCTACGTGGAGATGTGCTGCCGGGAAATGGTTAGAGGGATTGCGGGTATAATCAATACCAACGATCAGCTGTTCGTCTTTCATCTTTGGCGACGTGTAGAGGCTCATTGTGCTCTTCGTTATGGTGAGATGGATGCCTTCAGAATCTAATTTGTATGCGTGCAAAAGATAGAGGAAGACCACAGCCTTCTCGCGCGATGGAGAAATTGGTATGGGCAGCGATATGGAACGCTTCTTGGATATGCCTGCACCAATGATGCCATCACCTTGCTCGGTAGTTGCGGACGAGACTTGAATGCCGTGAGTGACCGTTTTGTTTAGAAGGTCTGAGATGTCGGCAGCAAAATGGCGTGCCTGCGCTTCGAGACCCTCAAGCATTCCCCGAACAAGTAAGGCTTAGCCACGGCCAAGACCTGAAACAGAAAACCACGTTCTTCTAAGTTTGTCAGATTCGAATCTGCCGAGTTTCGCTTGGCGACGCAACTCCTCCAACTCGACTCCAGCATCTTTAAGAGTTTTCTCAATCAGCACATCAAGTTCTTCTTCGGTGATGTGATGTACCTCAATTTCGGCAGCTGTAGTCATGGCTTTGGCTCCTTTTTTAGTTGCTCAACAAGTATATCGGGCAAGATGACAGCTTCTTGTTTTTAGGTAACTTTCATCAGTAGTCACGACAGATCAACCGCTATGGTCGATCCAGCATGTTGACGGCCTACTTGTAGAGTTTTTGCAGCGGCACAGCGTTTGGGTGCGGGCGAACGCTCATGGGTTGAGGTGTTGAGCGTTGGTTTTCGTTTTCACATTGTTAAGCAGGGAAGGTAAGCGAAACAACAGTCATACTTCTTGCTTTAGAGTGTTCGAGAAAGATAGGAAATAAAGACACTTAGCTATCTGTTGCCTTTTGTTCGTATGCTTCAGCGTGAAATCTTTTCGGGTCATGCCAATAACAGCCAATACAGGTTCCATTGTAAATGCCATTACCTTTTATTTGACTAACCGGGAAACCGAGTCGTTTAGCGTCAAATCGTTTATTGGTTTGTCTACACGTTTTACAGTGTTGCCTTTTAGCATTATTAGCAGCTTTAGAGAGCGGTTGAAAATCTTCGATTGTTACTCTGCTCGCATCAGCTAGTCGTGGGTCGTCTAATCTGCCATCCCGATGGTCGCATTCTACTTTGCTTGTGCCTAACACTACGCACTTTTGCTGTTTTATTTCTGTTTGAATATGTGTGGGGATAGGTTTAGCAGGATCGACTTTTTTATTTCCTTGGAGTTCAACTGCAACAATTTTCCCTTTACTTTTGTGCCTTTTGATATTGAACTGTCGTCCTAGTGGCCCATCGTCCCTGCACCAGCTTCCCCCGTTGCCTAGTTCCAACCCTGCATATCTTTCCACAAATTCTGCAACTAAAACTTTTCTGCTGAAACCTTCTGCGTCTGGGATTGCCAACTCCAAAAATAAATCTCCCAAAGATGGTTTAGAGCGTGCCATGGTATGAGCCGATGCGATGTTGCGCGGCTTTTACGTAGGACAGGTCTAGATCGCATCCCGCAAACGTTCTCCCCCCCCCCCCCTTTTAACACTGCTTCTGCCGTGGTGCCACTACCGAGAAAGGGGTCGACCACAAGGTCTCCTGGGTTGCTGTGCTTCAATATAAGTTTTATAAAAAGGTCTACTGGTTTTTGTGTGGGGTGTATGCGCTGTCCGTTATGGCGGGGGATTGGTGCTTTGTAGATCCCTGTGTCATAGCTACTATGAAAAGTGGGATTTTTTCCTTTTACACAGCATAAAGCCATTTCACGGCTATTCGTGAGATAGGCCCGCCGACTGTTGAGGGGGACAGGGTTGGTTTTTTGCCAAACGATTTGGCGGAACATGCGAAACCCTGCGTCTTCAAAAGCATATCGCAGTTCACCAAACTTCCATATGTCGTACCAGACGATTGCTGTGCCGCCTTTTCTGAGTGCTGAGAAAGCGTTACAAGCAAATTTGTGGAGGTCTATTTCTGTATGATCCCACTCCCCGAAATCCATTGACACTGCGAACCGCTTTTCACCTGTTTTCACACTGCCAAATCCTGTCTGTCTGCTAATCGCGTATGGAGGATCTGTTAACAGCAAATCTACAGACCCTGAATCTAAGCTAGCTAGAAAGTCGTTGCAATCGGCGTGCTCAATACAGCATACCGACCTTCCAGCAGAGCTTGTTTCTCTTATATCCAGCATTTGTTGCATGATTGTAGGTTGCCATAAGGGGTGTGACACATTGTGGCATTTGATTTCAGCAACACGGCTTTATAGTCACCGTACTTCGCGTGGAAATGAGGAGGTGGATGGTCGTCATAGTAAATCTGGATCACAATGCCATAGAAGCGACAGAGTTCAGGCATCCATGAGTGAATGGCTTAACTCTGGCATGTATTCTTCCAAAGAAATCCCCGTCAAGCGCATGTAGAGCGCGTCTGGGCATATGTTGATACTGTCACCCCAGCACACTGCGCCACCGTTGTCGATATCCACATCGGCAAAGAAAGAAGGGTCAGACCATGCCTTGAACACACCCTTTCCTGCGAGGTGCGCTAGATCAACCTCGCCTTCGGTTCCGTCGCTGAAGCGCAGCCAAATTTGATACGGTTGGCGTGCTTGCACTTCTACCGGGCAGATCAGTTCCTCGGTGCCGTCCATAGCAAGAAATACTACTTGCTCATCCCATGACCTCGGCGAGTAAATGAGAGATTTCTTTAAGAGTTTTCTCAATCAGCACATCAACTTCTTCTTCGGTGATGTGATGTACTTCAATTTCAGCAGCTTGTGTTAGGTTGTGCAACTATGGGCGAGGCACTAGGTATCGAACACTTATTTGAGATTTCTGGTTCGGAGAGAGTTTGGGCATTTTTTAGCCCGCTATTTATTTTTGCGGTATTTTTGCTAGCCCAACTCATCTTGCCAAGTCGCAAAGTACAGGGTTACGTCAAAGATCCAAACACAGGTGAGCCTCGTAGCTATCGTCTTAACGGAATGTTGGTGTTTGTGCTCGCGCAGATACTGTGGGCTACCGAAGCTACGGGGCTTGATCGCGACTGGTTTTACTTAGCAACGCTTTGGGCAGTGCTTGGGGGCACTGTTTTTACGATTATTTTCACCTTGGTTACAACGTTTACGCAGCCGAAGATACAAGGCCAGTCGCTGTTGCATGCATTTTGGGAAGGGCGAGCCCAAGAACTACAAATCTTTGGTGGGCGGGTTGATCTAAAGATGTGGTTTTACGTGGTGGGTGGCACTATGTGGTCTCTTAACGCTTTATCGGGCGCAGTGTGGCATAGCGAGAACGCGCAAACAACAAACGCTGGCGTATACCTATATGCCGCATTCGTTACTTTCTACATATTTGACTACTTCATCTTTGAGCGGGTTCAGCTTTACACTTACGACCTCATCCATGAGCGCGTTGGCTTTGTGTTATGGTGGGGAGGCACAGTGGTGTACGGCTGGCTATATGCTATGCCGATGTGGGGAATGGCTGCTTATGATGCCCCCGACATGTCTGCAGGCTGGCGCAACTTCTGGTTAGTTGTATCGGCCACATTGGTGATGGTCGGGTGGACAATAGGTCGGGGGTCTAACTTGCAGAAGTACATGTTCAAGCGATTTCCCGACCGACATTTTTTGGGTTTGATAGAGAATAAATACATTGAAGCTGGTGATCGTAAGATTTTGGTTAGCGGATTTTGGGGAGTTGCCCGTCATTTCAGCTACTTCGGTGAAGGGCTTATTTGCATTGGACTTGCATTATCGTTTGCTCATTTTGGTGCATTGTGGGCGTGGACTTATGCCATCTTTGTGATCTGTTTCTTTACCGTTCGCCAGCGTGTGGACGATGAGAAATGTGCAGCTAAGTACGGTGCTGATAAGTGGGCCGAGTATCAACAAGGAGTTCCGTATCGTATTTTCCCTGGCATCTACTAGCCTTTTAGTATGCCTACTTTTGATATTTCTTCGGAGCTAGATATGCAGGAGGTTCGCAATGCTGTGGACCAAGCAGCACGGGAGATTCAAAGCCGCTACGACTTCAAAAACACTGGTAGCGAGGTGGTGCTAGGCGATGCTGTCATCACGCTGCGGTCGTCTAGCGAGGATCGTCTGGCAGCAGCACGGCAAGTGTTAGAAGAGAAGCTGGTGCGGCGCAAAGTGTCGCTAAAAGGCGTTGCTTATGGACAAGTAGCAGATGCATCTGGGGGCACATTCCGTCAAGAAGCAGTGCTAGCTGCTGGAATATCAGCAGATAAGGCCCGGGAGCTAAACAAGTTCATCAAAAACTTGGGTATTAAGGGCGTCTCCTCGCAGACTCAAGGCACTCAACTGCGGGTGAGCGGTAAAAAGCGCGATGTACTTCAAGATGTGATAGCCGCCCTCAAAGAAGCTGACTTCGCTATCCCGCTCCAGTTCGGTAACTTCCGGGACTGACCAGCGTTCATTGAACAGGTAAATAATGAAATCCTCTTCCCCGGCCTATTTCTGAACTTGGTATAAGTTTGCCTTGCTGTGTCATTTCTTTCAAACGATTTGTTGCAGTAGCAGCCGATACCCCTGTTATTTCTCGATATTCTCCAGAAGAGATCCGCCCTCGCTCACGAACCCAATCTAGTTCCCAGTTGCTAGATTCGTGACTGATGTTTAAGCCAAGCGCATTTTTTGCTTGCGGACTGAGTTGCCATGCAGCGGGGGTGTCGCGAGGCACTGTTATAGGCACTAGCAATGGTGCGCCGTTGCTTGTTAACCGATAGCGGGCAACGCGCTTTAACGCTGTGTCAGTCTCTGTTTGAGACCGTTGCAACATTTGCGCGCAGGATTTGGTAGTTAAAAATGGTGTGTTGGCCTGTGCTCCTCGCCAAATAAGCAATGCAGCATCTACATCGTCACGTGCGTGTGATGGCTCTAAGTCGTCAAACAACTTATACCAATTTTCATTTGTTGGTTGCCCATATAGATCTATGCGCACGGCTGGGTCTGAAAGGTTGGTTATGACGGGTGGACGACAGCCAACGCGAACCATTTCAGCAAACATCATGTCTACCCCTATGCCTTCTTGCTCTACAAGGCCAATCAACCGCAGTGCATTCATCAGGGTTCTGTAGCGGGGTACGGAAGGGTGAGTAATGATATTTCTCTCGGTGATGCCGCCAATTAGCCCACCGGGTGAAGTGACACGGAGGTGATGACCGATGTGTTCTATTACTGTGGGCCCCGGCAAACTCCATTCTCTGTGGCATATTGCGTTTAGCAATGCTTCCCGCAAAGCTCGCTGTGGAATGGCCGAAACTTTGTGAACCTGAAGCCCTACGGTGATGTTTGTAACAAGGTTATGGTCGTTAGCGCGTGCCTCAACCAACAGAACCTCTTCTAGAAGCGAAAGGCCGCTCTCCACTATTCGGGTAACCGAAGGCCCACCAGGTACGTGTCGGTATGAGTAGTCAATGGCAGGTTCACGGCGCGCTGCGAGCAACATTTCACCAGCCTGATTTAAATAGTTGCTGTCTTCAGCTATTAGACCAAGCCTAGCTAACAGATCACGTATTGGGAGTTGTGCTTTAGGGGTGTTGTAGATTGCAATTTGACCTCTGAGGGTTTCTACGGCAGACGGGGTAATTGCTGTAACAGGAGTTTGTGACGGCATGTTTGATGTGTCAGCCGCTAAATTAGCGAAAAGGGCTCCTAAAAGTTCGGTTCTCGTTGCTGGTACGCATCTGTCGTCCACCCGATGCTGGTAACTACCTTTATACGGTATTGGTTCTAATGCTTGAGGCACGTCAACAATTAATAGTTCTTTGTCTCCAAGAACGACTCGGTCAACTTGTACCGCAAGTTTGCGCTCTGTCAGATCGTATATTCTGCTTCGCAGCCACTGAGGGTCGGTTTGCGCTCCAATAATTTCACCAGTCTTATCGTCTGCTCCAACTATTAATGCTCCCCCACCTGCTGAGTTGGACATACAAGCTGCTGCTTCAGCTAGTTTGTTTGCAGCTTCCTCATTATGAGGGGTACCCGGCTTGATTGATCCGTTAGCTGTTCTACGACCAGCCTCCTCTTTGATCTCTACGACAGATGATTCCAACTCACTTGCAACGGTTCCGCCTTCACTTAATGCCCGAAGAACACGCTCAACTTCTTCACGACGCTGTGGTTGTGGCAAGTAGGTGAAGGTTATGCGTTCCATAGATACCTCTATCTTAGGGTTTTATGGTGGAAAAACCCTAACGCGCTGGCTTCAGACTATTTTGTTAGGGTTTTATGGTGGAAAAACCCTAACGCGCTGGCTTCAGACTATTTTGTTAGGGTTTTATGGTGGAAAAACCCTAACGCGCTGGCTTCAGACTATTTTGTTAGGGTTTTATGGTAGAAAAACCCTAACGCGCTGGCTTCAGACTATTTTGTTAGGGTTTTAGGCATGCCATAGCGGTATATGAACCATCTAGCAGAGGTAGGTTTTAGTAAGCCTGAGGCACCCAGTCGCCAGAGCGCAGGCGGCGAATGCGCTCTTCTGCAGGAGGATGGGTGCTGAACAATCCACGGAAATGCACCCGGCCAGTGAGCGGGTTAACAATGTAATGCGAAGCCTGCTCTACCGGAACGTTGACAGGGATACGTTGTGAGGCACTATTAAGCTTCTCTAAAGCTCGGGCTAAGGGCTCGCCATCGCCTATTAGCTGTGCAGCTGTAGCATCGGCTTGATATTCACGGGTTCTGCTAATAGCCATCTGAATCAAACTGGCAGCTATAGGCGCCAAAATAGATGCTACTAAAACACCCACTATGTCGGCCATGCCTCTATCTCTATCACGTCCGCCAAACAGAATCATGCCCCAAAGCGCCATGCGGGATGCAAAGGTGATTGCCATTGCTACGGCAGCAGCCACAGAACCGATCAAGATGTCACGATTGCGAATATGAGCTAACTCATGCGCTAAGACACCGCGGATTTCATCCCAAGTGAGATGGTTTATAAGCCCCTCGGTGATAGCCACCGCTGCATGGTTGGGGTTACGTCCTGTGGCAAAAGCGTTAGGCTGCGGGTTAGGGCTAACGTACAGCTTGGGCATCGGCATATTAGCTTTTGCGGTTAGTTCTTCCATGATGGCATGGTATTTGGGGAGTTGCTCAGGGGTTACAGGCACCGCCCTAGCAGAGGCAATGGCCAAACGGTCGCTAAACCAGTAAGAACCTCCCACTATAAGCACCGCGATAACGGAGCCAATGACGAGCCCCCCGCTGCCGCCCAATAGTCCACCTACACCCACAAACAAAGCAGCCAACAGAACTAGTAGCAAGAAAGTTTTGATTGTGTTCATGCCCAGAAATTACTCCAAAATAGATGGCGATAGTTAGGTGCAATTTTGCTTATTATGAGCCTAGCGGCCAAAAGCGACAACTGCTCATGTTGGTTGGTGTTCGTCTTAGCTTAGCTGTGCATTTCAGCGCTCGTAGTAGCCAGAGTGAATGTAGAGGCAAGGTACGTTATGTGCTGTGAACATCTCTACATTACGGGGATCGTCGTCTAGAGCATAGAGCAACTCAAATCCATAGTCGCGTAGGTTGTTAACCTCATCTGCTTTGTAGGTTTGCGAGTTGCCTCTGGCATCTGGAGGGCTCATTATCAGCAAATCCCAACGCATTTGGTGCTTACGAAGCCACTTTAGGGTGTGTGGCTGCACCCGCAGGGGACGCGCTGTTAGCAAGACGACAGTTAAGTTTGGGTCTATCGAAGTCAACAAAGCAGCTGCTGGCAACAAGGGTGGGTCTTGCCCACATTCACTAAAGAATGCATCCCAGCGATTAGCCCGCAATAAATGTTGACGGTGCCTCGCATCAGAGATGACCCCGTCCATGTCTACTACCGCTGCAAGACCGCCGCTGATGATGGCTTTGTTCCATGCCCAGTTGGCTGGGCTGGTTTGTTGTTTCAATCTTCTTGGGGGGACTCAGCAGCTCGCGCGCGAATCTCGTCTACTACCGACTGGTCTGCCAGAGTGGTGGTATCGCCTAAACTGCGCCCCTCAGCTACGTCGCGTAGTAGGCGGCGCATAATCTTGCCCGAGCGAGTTTTGGGTAGATCGGGAACTAACACCACCGTTTTAGGACGCGCTATAGGGCCTAGCTTGGTAGCCACGTGTTGACGGATTTCTTCACCCAGCTCAGTAGTGGCATTGTTACCGCCCCGTAAGATGACATAGCCAATAATGGCTTGGCCAGTTGTTTCGTCAGCGGCTCCTACCACAGCAGCTTCGGCCACTGCGGGGTGGTCTACCAGAGCCGACTCAACCTCGGTGGTAGAGATGCGGTGCCCAGACACGTTCATTACGTCGTCAACTCGGCCTAGCAGCCACAGGTAGCCGTCATCATCTATTTTGGCACCGTCACCGGCAAAATAGCGCCCTTCGAATCGACTCCAGTAAGTCTGCTGATAGCGCTCTGGATCACCCCAAATACCCCGCAGCATTGAAGGCCATGGGTGGGTGATGGTGAGGTAGCCGCCACCTTGTTGAACAGGGTGGCCGTCATCATCTACTAACTCGGCAAACACCCCGGGCAGAGGGTAGGTAGCCGACCCTGGCTTGGTGGTTGTTACACCGGGCAGTGGCGATATCATTTGACCGCCGGTTTCGGTTTGCCACCAAGTGTCAACGATAGGGCACTTGCTGTTGCCTATATGAGTGTGGTACCACATCCACGCTTCGGGGTTGATGGGTTCACCTACTGTTCCCAACAATCGCAGGCTAGAAAGATCGTGTTTGGCTGGCTCTTCAGCACCCCACTTCATAAAGGTACGAATAGCAGTGGGGGCGGTGTAAAGCTGGGTAACACCGTAGCGTTCTATAATGCTCCACAGACGGTCGCGCCCGGGGGTGTCGGGTGTACCTTCGTAGATTACCGAGGTAGCTCCGTTGGTTAGCGGGCCGTAGACGATGTAGCTGTGGCCAGTAACCCAGCCGATGTCTGCTGCGCACCAGTAAACATCGGTGTTAGGCTTTAGGTCGAACACATATTTGTGGGTAAACGCCACCTGGGTGAGATACCCGCCCGTGGTGTGCATGATGCCTTTAGGTTTAGCGGTTGTGCCCGATGTGTACAGCAAATACAACAAGGCTTCGGAGTCCATGAGCTCAGGTGGGCAGTGGGGGTTGGCGCTGACCATAAGGTCGTGCCACCACAGGTCTCGGCCCTCGGTCATGTCCACCTCGGTGTTGCAGCGGTTTACTACTATTACATGCTCTACCGAGGCCGCTCCCTGGCTGAGAGCGGTGTCTACGTTAGGTTTCAGCACCGATGGTGCTCCCCGACGGTAGCCAGCGTCGGCAGTAATGATGACACGAGCCTCGGCGTCTTCGCAGCGGTCTACGATGGCATCGGGGGAGAAGCCGCCGAATATTACCGAGTGGGCTACTCCGATGCGGGTGCATGCCAGCATGGCTATTGCTAACTCGGGAATCATAGGCATGTAGATAGCTACACGGTCGCCTGCTGTTAGGCCCAAGCCCCTGAGCACGTTGGCAAACTTGGATACATCATCGAGCAGGTCTGCGTAGGTGATTGTGCGGGTGTCGCCCGGCTCCCCTTCCCAGTGAAAGGCCACCTTATCGCCTTTGCCGTCTTCCACATGGCGGTCTAAGCAGTTGTACGACACATTGAGAGCGCCGCCAACGAACCATTTAGCAAAAGGCAGCTGCCAGTCTAAAACGGTGTGGAAATCGTTATCCCAACTCAGCAGCTCGCGAGCTTGACGAGCCCAAAAAGCCTGATAATCGGCCTCGGCTTCGTTGTAAAGCGATCTGTCGTTAGTTAGAGCGTTAGCTGCAAAATCGGCAGTTGGAGGGAAGCTGCGATTTTCTTCGTAGAAGTTTTCAATGGTGGCATCAGCCATTGATTTTTCCTTTCGGTGCTGCTAACACAATAACGCCAATAGACTACATTGCCTGACTCACAAAGTTGTGGGCAGAGATTGCGGTGTTAGAATTATCCGCATAAATATAAGGTCGATTTGCTTTTAGGGAAGCTAAGTAGAAGATAACAGTATGGACATTAGGGTTGCGACGCTGTGTGATTTCGCCCAAGTGCGTGAAGGTTTGCTGTTTTTAAGCTCTGCGGGCATTACTAGGATTTATCGGGAGAATTTTCCTGCGCCGTCTGGAATTATGCTGGCTTTAGTTCTGGAGATGTCACCGGTTGAAGCGGGTATTGCTAGCAAGATCGAGGTGCGAGTAGAAGATGCAGATGGGCTTAAGCTGGCAGATATCGTAGGTGAAATGCAGGTGAAGGTGGGTTCAGGCCACGACCCTGGTGAGATGATAAATGTGCCTTTTGTAGCAGATTTTCGCAATATGAAGTTGCCTGCGCCGGGTCGCTATCAAGTAGCTGTTCAGCCTGAGGTAGAAGGAGCTAGCCCAGTAGCGCTGGGATTCAGAGCTGGGATACGGCCTCAAGGCTGATTGGCATCAGCTAGTAGTTGGGTGTGTGGCTGACACATCCCATTCGGCTACGGTGAAACCGCCGAGCCCGGCCGGGTCAAGCAGTGCCTCGGCTTCTATGGCTCGGCTGCTTCCGGCCAGTGCTGCTAGGTCGCCTCGGGCGGCACCGGCTCGCCAGGCGGCTTGGCCCTCGGTAACCAGTTTGTCGATGCCGTGGGCTTTGAGCCATGCGGCTTGGCTGATGACCCTGGTGGGCTGGCAGACGGCTGAGAGCTGATCAAGCGCCACCTCGCAGGTGATGTCTTGGGTACCGGGTTCCTGCCAGGGGCTGCTGCCTCGTTTATGGCCTTTGTAGGTGCGTAACCACTCGGGCCAGGGGCGAGAGGCCATTTCTGTGGTGGTACACATGTAATCGATTACCACAACTGTGCCTTGTTTTAAGATAGAAAGTGCTGTAGCTAACCATTTACAGGCTTGATCTTGGCGGGGTGTTAGACGGGTTTCGGGCGCAGGCGGGTTGTCACCCACTTCGTTGTCTTCATGATCGAATAGACGCAACGGCAGGTTGTCTAGCAGTTCGTTAGCGAGGATTATCCCGGTTAGCGGGCCTTTAGGCATATCTGTTTGTGAAATACCAACAGTGTGGGCAGAGCGTCCTTTAGCGCTGCGTTCTACGTTTATCCATTGCAGGGCTGAAGTACACTCTGGTTCTGCTGTAGCTACTGTGCGAGCTAAAGTACCCGGCCCGGCTCCAGCATCAACCACGGTAAATAGGTCAGGCCGGCCTAGCTCATGCCAGCGGCTGTTTATCATTTGGCCTATTACGGCACCAAACAGCGGGCCTACCTCAGGGTTAGTGATGAAGTGCCCGCCGCGCCGTCCAGCTTGAGCCGACTCGTAGAACCCATATGTAGGGTCATACAAGGCCCGCTCCATAAGCTCATCAAACCTCACAGTTCCCACTATATTTGCAAAAATCGCGACCATTGATGCAGTTTGCTAATGCTTGTTTTTTGCTTATGTGTTTTCAAGAATCAATGAGAGTTGACAGTCTTTTTTGTAAGTCTTTAACAGGGTAAAAGTTAAACTTGTTACCAGCTTTGTTCTTGGTAAAAAGACCAAGTTCTTCCAAAGCTAGTAAGTCGGTGCGAGCTGATTGATACACCACTCGATAAAGTTGTGCATGACCTGCGATAGTAAACGTCTGATACGGATCATTCAAAGCTTCGTTGATGATAGAGAGTTGACGGTTGTTGAGTCCTGATACAACGTTTAAGAGATGTTTTGTTGCAGCAATTTCTTCTGTTTTTCTGGCTAGACATGCTTTCAGGCTATTGATGGCTTGTTTGATTACTTCAAGCTGGTAGATGACAAAATAGGTAGCATCATTATTATCCGTTTCAGCCTTTAGATACGACTTCATGTATTTCCCTGGTGCCTTTCTCAAGATCGCAGAGATGGAGATATACTGAGCTAACCAGTATCCCGACCGTAACATTGACCAATAAAATAATGCTCGGGCGGTTCGTCCGTTGCCATCTACAAACGGATGGTCATAACCAATCCAGAAGTGCAAAAGAATGGCTCGGACCACAGGGTGCAGGAAGTTTTCATCGTTCTCGCGGTTGGCGAAGGCGCAGAATTGTTCCAATCGCCTTGGCAATTCTTCGGCAAGTGGCGGTCTGTGGAGTACCTTGTCTGCACGGTCAACTACGAAGACCCGTTCTTCACCAGGTTGTTGAAGTCGGCCAGCATCTGCTTCGTTTTCCAGTGTGCCTTCGGTGACTATGTGATGTAGTTCTAACACGTCTTCTGGGGTCAGTGGTTTTTTCTCGCTAGCCAAGCGCTCGGCCTCTAGCATCCCAGCGAAGTTGTTGTGAACCATGCGTTCCCCTTGGGTACGAGGTGCGCGACTAGTTTTAAGCATTTCCTTAGCGACTCTTCGGGTCGTTGCTGCGCCCTCTAGCAGGCTAGATGTGATTGCTTCTTCCATAAGTGAGGACACTACAAACTGCTCTCTAGACCTCATGCTGGTAACTATGCCATCAGTTTGGAGTTGTCCACTAGCGTACTGATCGATGTGGTGTACCATCTCTTGGATGCAGTCGATGTTTGAGAAGTGAAATGGCTCTTTCTTCACGCTGGTTAAAGGTAATGGGCGGGCAATAGCAGATCGACTGTAAGCAGTCCCCATCCACCATTCGTCAAGGGTGAGGCCGTTGGGCGGATTGCGATGCCGCATTTCATCCCAGTGCAGATAGCGGCCTTTGCTATCTATTGGCTTTCCAGACGCCAATACTTCAAGTGCTCTTTGGTGGTTTGCGTGGGACATTTGAGCAAATAGCTTGCTCCAATCAGGCGGAGTGAGCACTTTGGTCATGCGTGTATTTTACGAAGTTCACAGTACTAATTGCTACTAATTTGACATAAATTAGTAGTAGTTAGTACTTCACCAGTGTCATTTAGGCTAAGTAACTGCATGGTGTGTCGAAAACCAGCATCCAAGAGTGTCGAAAACTTGTAGTCTGAGGTGTCAAAAATCGGTACTATGGGTTGGTGGGCATTTATAAAGACCGCTTAGTCGATCCGCTTATTGCTGTTTTTCTGGCTGAATTGCCAGCAGTGGCTCTTGTTGGGCCAAGGGCTTCGGGTAAGACAACTACTGCAAGCAGGCATGCTCAAACTGTGCTTCGTCTTGATCTTCCAGCAGAGTCAGCAGCAGTTGCTGCTGATCCTGATACAGCTCTTGCGAATTTGTCAGAGCCTATTTTGCTTGATGAGTGGCAAGAGGTGCCGCAAGTGCTAGGAGCGGTTAAGCGGGCTTGCGATGCTGAGCCGCGTCCAGGTCGCTTTTTGCTGACAGGTTCGGTTCGAGCAGAAATCGCGACGAAAACGTGGCCAGCAACTGGACGTGTGACGCGGATACCTATGTTTCCGATGACTGTTGGCGAGCACCTGGGTATGTTGTCTGCACCTTTCGTGGATCGAATTGCCCTTAGGGAACTCGGCTTTATCCGCAAAGATACT
This sequence comes from Candidatus Poriferisocius sp., assembly GCA_965221865.1. Taxonomy (GTDB): domain Bacteria; phylum Actinomycetota; class Acidimicrobiia; order Acidimicrobiales; family Bin134; genus Poriferisocius. Next base: position 1,252,669 of record OZ244918.1, on the reverse strand, counting down.
TGGAACCTACGCGATTATCTTGAGTTGGCGTTGCTAGGAGGATTTCCCTTTGCAGTGGCAGATATTGATCCTCGTGCTAGACGTGGGTGGCTCGAAACATATGTTGATGAGATTATCACGCGAGATTCCGCTCTGGTGGGCAACGGCCATGACAGCGCCCGGTTAGCCCGCTATTTTGAGGCTTATGCTTTGAACTCAGCAGGCATTGTGGACGACACCACATTATTTAACGCAGCAGGTATTAATCGGCGGACAGCATTGAGTTATCAGGAATTACTTAGCCGAATCTATGTAATCGATGAACTGCCTGCTTGGACATCTAACCGACTTAAGCGCTTATCGCTTGCCCCCAAACGTTACCTAATCGATTCATCGCTTTTAGCCGCAGTGACTGGTGCAAACAGCGACACGATAATAAGCGATGGCAATTTGTTGGGGCGGTTGCTTGAGACATTCGTAGTAGCACAGCTGCGAACTCAAGCCGTAGTAAGTGAACACCGTTGCCGCCTCTATCACCTTCGTCAGCACCATGGTCGTCATGAAGTTGATGTTGTGGTTGAACTGAACGCTCAAGATGTAATTGGCATTGAAATTAAGGCCACTGCTGCACCTTCAGTGGCAGACGCGCAACACTTAGCTTGGCTGCGAGATCAAATTGGCGACCAATTTATTGCCGGTATTGTATTCCACACTGGACCCACCGCAATTCCCCTAGCTAACCGCTTATGGGCATTACCCATAAGCAGTTTGTGGACATAGCTGATGGTGGATATGTTGTAATCAGGGCCTGGGATTTAGGGTTTTGAGATAGGGAATAGCGCGCGATCTATTAGGTAATCGGTGGCGATTTGTAGTGCAGCGGTTGTCTCACAAGAAGGCAGTGAACCTAAGCTAGCTGAAGCTTGTTTCACATAGTTACGGGCTACTTCTAATGCTTGTTCTACCCCACTGCTAGCGCGTACTAGCTGCAATGCCGAGCGAACTTCAGCATCTGAGAGGCTGCCCCCTAAGAGTTCAAGAAGCTGCGGGCCACAGTTAGTGTCAAGCGCTCTAATCACCGGCAAGGTATAGATACCCTCGTGTAGGTCGTTTCCCGAAGGTTTGCCCAGGTGCTCGTCTGTGGCCACAATGTCCAAAATGTCGTCTACCACCTGAAAAGCTAAGCCGTAGCAGCGCCCAAACTCGGTTAGAGCATCCACAATGGGGCGATCTAACTTGGCTACTAGAGCCCCAATGCGACACGAAGCTGCCAACAACGAAGCTGTTTTGCCTTCAATAGAAGCCGTATAGGACTCTTCGGTGCGTGCGGGGTTATGCGTATCTTGCAGCTCTCGCACCTGTCCCTCACAGAGATGACTAATAGTGGCTGCTAAAAGTCCTGCTACCTCGGTTCCTAAAGAAGCAGCTAGTTCAGATGCGCGGGCTAACAAGAAATCGCCTGCCAGAATGGCCCGCAGGTTGCCCCATTTAGCGTTTACGCTGTCTACATTGCGCCGCAGTTGCGCCTCATCCATAACATCATCGTGATAAAGCGAGCCTAAATGCACTAGCTCTACTGCCACGCCACCAGTCAGGGTGTTGTCATGGGCCGCAGTGGGCTGAGCGTATGCAATGTTGGCGGCTGCGATAACAAACCCCGGCCGTACTCGCTTGCCGCCAGCTCGGATTAGGTGCCCTGCAATATCCGTGAGGAACGGGTGTTCGGTTTGCACTGATTGTTCTAGCCGAAGTTCGAGGCTTTGCAGATCTTGATCCATAGTAGGGATCAGATCTAAAGGGCTGTGAGGCACAGCTTTAGCGTACTGCCCAAGATGATGTTTGGCTTACCCGACGCTGTGCCTGTTTCGCTTGACAAACCCTCTTTGCGAAACTATCTGTTAGAAAATCATAGTTTGCAATGCGATATCGGAAACAAAATAGGGTGCCTTGTGGGTTACACTACTAAATAAGTCGTATTTCAGGAGCTTGCATTGTTTGAGAGATTTACTGACAGAGCCCGCAGAGTGGTGGTCTTAGCCCAAGAAGAAGCGCGTTTGTTGCACCACAACTACATTGGTACCGAACACATCTTGCTGGGGCTGATTCACGAAGGCGAGGGTGTGGCTGCCAAGTCGCTGGAATCTTTGGGGATTTCCTTAGAGGCTGTACGCAATCAGGTTGAAGAGATCATTGGGCAGGGTGGTTCTTCTCCTTCAGGGCATATTCCTTTTACGCCAAGGGCTAAAAAAGTTTTAGAGCTGTCGCTGCGGGAAGCATTGCAGCTTGGCCACAACTACATTGGTACCGAGCACATCTTGCTGGGCCTCATTAGAGAAGGTGAGGGTGTGGCAGCTCAGGTGCTGGTTAAGTTAGGTGCAGATTTGTCTAGGGTACGACAACAGGTGATCACGCTTTTGTCTGGTTATGGTGGGGCACAGGGCTCAGAATCTCGGGAAAAGGTTACAACGTCGCCCGGGGGTAGTGGGGATGGCTCTTCGGGGTCTTTAGTGTTGGATCAGTTTGGGCGCAACCTTACTCGTGTGGCTGGTGAAGGCGGTCTAGACCCTGTGATTGGTCGTCAACGCGAAACCGAGCGGGTTATGCAGGTGCTTTCGCGCCGCACCAAGAACAATCCTGTGCTAGTGGGTGAACCCGGTGTGGGTAAAACTGCCATCGTAGAGGGCTTAGCCCAAAAAATTGCTGCTGATGATGTTCCAGAAACCATTCGCAGCAAACAGCTTTACACCTTAGATTTAGGGGCTTTGGTTGCAGGTTCTCGCTATCGGGGCGATTTTGAGGAGCGTCTCAAAAAAGTGCTTAAGGAGATCAAAACCCGTGGCGACATCATCTTGTTTATTGACGAGTTGCACACTTTAGTGGGTGCGGGTGCGGCCGAGGGAGCTATTGATGCAGCATCTATCCTCAAACCAATGCTGGCTCGTGGGGAGTTGCAAACAATCGGTGCTACTACTTTAGATGAATACCGTAAGCACCTTGAGAAAGATTCAGCTTTAGAGCGGCGCTTTCAGCCAGTGAAGGTGGATGAGCCCACAATCGCTCACACTATTGAAATCCTAAAAGGCTTGCGGGATCGTTATGAGTCGCATCACCGGGTAAACATCACAGATCAAGCGCTGGTGGCTTCTGCAAATTTGGCTGATCGCTACATTTCAGATCGCCATCTTCCCGATAAGGCCATCGACTTGATTGATGAAGCTGGCTCGCACATGCGTATCCAGCGCATGGATACCCCTAGCGATTATAAAGACTTTGAAGAGCAGCTGTCTGAAGTTGTATCTCAGAAGAAGTCGGCTGTAGAGCAGCAGAACTTTGAAGAGGCTGGCCGTCTGCGGGATAAAGAAAAAGAGTTGCTAGCAACTAAAGAGGAGATGGATGCGGAGGTCAAAGCTAAAGGTGTAGACCTTTTTGATGAGGTAGACGAGGAAGCTGTTGCTGAGGTACTGTCAATTTGGACTGGCATACCCGTCTACAAACTGACTGAAGAAGAAACCGCCAAGCTGTTGAACATGGAAGACGAGTTGCACAAGCGGGTGATTGGTCAGGAAACTTCCATCAAAGCTGTTTCGCAAGCCATTAGGCGCACCCGGGCTGGTCTTAAAGATCCTAAACGTCCAAGCGGGTCGTTTATTTTTTTGGGGCCTTCTGGTGTAGGCAAAACCGAACTTGCTAAGACTTTGGCAGAGTTTTTGTTTGGTGATGAGCAGTCTTTAATTTCTTTGGACATGTCGGAGTACATGGAAAAGCACACAGTGAGCCGTTTAGTGGGTTCACCTCCCGGTTATGTGGGTTACGAAGAGGGCGGGCAGCTCACTGAGGCGGTACGCCGCAAGCCTTTCTCGGTGGTTCTGTTTGATGAGATTGAAAAAGCCCATCCCGATGTGTTTAACACTTTGCTGCAAATCCTTGAGGAAGGTCGCCTAACCGATAGTCAGGGGCGGTCGGTGGACTTCCGTAATACTGTGTTGATCATGACCTCCAATTTGGGCACTCAAAACCTTCGCAAAGCTAACTTGGGTTTCACCAAAGCGGATGAAGCTATTACATATGAGCGCATGAAAGAGAAAGTAACTGAGGCGCTAAAAGATCATTTCCGCCCTGAGTTTTTAAATCGCATAGATGAGGTAATCGTGTTCCACGAGTTAACCCGTGAAGAGGTCACCCAGATTGTTGATTTGATGATCAAACGTTTACAAGGCCAGATGGAAGCCCAAGGTATTGGTTTAGAGCTAACCGCCGCTGCCAAAGTTTTGCTAGCACAACGAGGTTACGATCCTACTTTAGGGGCTCGCCCGTTGCGTAGAGCTATTCAACGGATGGTGGAAGACCCACTCTCGGAACGTCTTTTGTGGAAGGAGTTTCGGGCTGGAGAAATTGTAGTGGTAGATGTTGAAGACGATCCTGAAGAGCCAGGTTCTGAACGGATTTGCTTCAAAGCCACCGAAGGTTTTGAACCTCCACCAGTAGAACAACTGGCCGACGCTTAGGCTCCAAATGCCCGCAGGGGTAGCTAGAGCTATAAGGGGGTTTGGCCTTAGTCGGCTATTTTGGCGGGGTGTACTAGCACTCTTGTTAGTGGTAGTTTTAGGCGCTTGTCAGGTTGACGTTTTTGTAGATGTTGACTTTAACACCGACGGCTCGGGCACAGTCACCGTAGAGATGCTTTTGGACTCTGAAGCCCTAGCACTAGCACCTGATATAGCATCGCTAGTGCTTACTGAAGATATTCAGAACCCAGCCTCAGGGTGGACGTACGAAACTTTTCATGGTTCACAAACTAATGGCCAGGTTACAGCTAATACCTCTCAGCTTGATGCAGCTAATTCTTCTAATGCTGAGTTGGATGCAGATGCGGTTGTGATGCTTGTGGCTTCTAAGGAGTTCGCATCACCGCAGCAGCTGGAGTTGGTATTAGCAGAGGTGTTTGGCTCCCCCAGAGCTTTTCGTGACCTGATCTTTGAGCGTGACACTTCTTTTGCAAAAACCAATTACAGGTTTTCTGGGGTTGTGGATTTATCGGCAGGTTTAGACCTGATTACCGACCCTGAGCTGACCCAACGTTTAGAAGGCCAACCTTTAGCAGAGCCAGTGGCAGAGCAAGTATTGTTGGACGCAGTCACCGTGCAGCTGGGTTTGGCGTTGCCTGTTGGTCCTGCACAAAGTGTTGTACTTAAGCTAGGCCAAGCAGCCGAGCAAGTGGAGGTAACCGCCCAAGAAGAGAGCGTTACAGCTGTAACGTTGCGTTGGGTGGCTTATGCAGCTTTTGCTTTGGTGGGTTTGGCTGTGTTGATTGCATTAGCTGGTTATTTGTTGGAGCGTCGTGTAAAAGACGAGGGGACAGATGCTGATGAGTCTCAGGCAGCGACGGTGCGAGCTGATCGTTTGAAAGGGGCTGCGAATTCGCAAAAGCGTTTACGTTTGGTGGTTTTAAATCCTCATGGGGTGCTGTACCAGCCTGCCCAAGATACAGGCGCTTTGCTAGGCAAGTTTGTACGCAAACAAGGTGGCGATATTGCTCAAGAAGATTTAGATGAGTTGTATCGGCAAGTGTTGCTAGGTCGTATGACCCCAGCAGAGTTATGGGCTGGGGTGGATTTACAAAACGATCCGCAAGACGATGACGATGAGATGCCTGCCGCAGAGATGTATGCCGATAACACTCATGCTGAAACATTAAGTACAGAGTTCTTGGCGCAGTTCACATTGCGTTCTGGTGCCCGCGATTTTGTAGCAGAGATGGTGCGGCGAGAGTTGCCTGTGGTCTGTTTGGCTAACGATGCTTCAGCATGGTCGTTAGCGTTGCGGGAGAGGTTTCAAATCTTAGGGGTAGATAATTGGATTTTGAGCAGTGAAGTTGGAGTATGCATGCCAGCGCCAGGCATATTTGAGGCGTTGCGTCGTACCATGTCTATCCCTTACGAAAACACCCTCTTAGTGGATGTGAATGTAGAGCATCTAGATGCAGCCCAAGCTTTAGGGATGTCCACAGCTTTGCTGGCTGATGCTGCAGCTGGCGATGTTGTGGCTCCTCATCACGCTGTAGTTAGAAACTTTTCAGATTTTTTCCGTCGTCGGTCTAGGGTATAACCCACAAGTGATGTCCAATAACCCAAATGTTGTTTAGCAAAGTTCACATAAAGTCCAGCTAGCTTAAGCTGTTTAGCCGAGGATTTGAGCAGCTTGAGTGGCAAAGTAGGTGAGGATCATGTCGGCCCCAGCACGGTGAATACCCGTTAAGGTTTCGACGATTGCGGATTGCTCATCAAGCCATCCTGATGCCGCTGCGGCCTTAATCATTAGATATTCGCCACTAACTTGGTAGGCCGCCACTGGTACAAGCGACACATCAGCAAATCTCTTTACAACATCTAAGTAAGGGCCCGCAGGCTTCACCATAACCATGTCGGCACCTTCAGCAATGTCTAGTTCTAGCTCACGGATGGCTTCGCGGCTGTTGGCAGGGTCCATTTGGTAGGTTTTCTTGTTGCCCGAGCGGGGTGCAGAATCCAATGCACCCCTGAAAGGCCCATAAAAAGCCGAAGCATACTTGGCTGTGTATGCGCAAATGCCTACATCGCTGTGGTCTTGTTCATCTAGAGCATGGCGGATTGCGCCCACACGACCATCCATCATGTCGCTAGGGGCAACTAGGTCGGCTCCGGCTGCAGCGTGGGCGGCAGCTTGGCGGCAAAGCACCTCCACGGTGGCATCGTTGGCGATTGTGCCATCGGGGTTCACAAGCCCATCATGGCCATCGCTGTTGTAGGGGTCTAAAGCTACGTCTGTTATTACCAACGTGTGAGGGTGAGCAGCTTTAGCAGCAGCCACGGCTTGAGGGATAAGACCTTCTGGGTTGTAAGACTCGTCTGCGGTTGGCGATTTCAGCGCATCAGGTACTGCCGCAAACAGCACCACTGCTTGGATGCCTAAATTGGCGGCACGCGCAATCTCTGATAGCAGCCCATCAATGTTATGACGGTAAATCCCGGGCATAGATTCTATGGGCTCGCTGGCGCCGCGTTGCACAAATAATGGCAGGATTAGGTGTTGTGGGTTAAGAGTAGTTTCGCTTACTAGGCTTCGAATGGTTGCAGTTCGCCGGTTGCGTCTAGGGCGAGATGTGAGGTTTAACCGTGGCTGAGCCATAGCTTTATGGTCGCACCTTTAGACTGGTGAGGTCGCATTTGTGGGGGTTTTAGGTTAGTAAGTGCGGGGGTGAGTATGCAGAGATTTGGTTTTCGTTGTTGCAGCACGGTATTGGTAGCGATTGGTAGCGCTGAATTGTTACGCTAAAAAATAGCTGTGAGCTTGATTTGGACAGTATTAGTGGCAGCGGGTTCTGGTACTCGCTTTGGTGGAGCTAAGCAATATGCAGATATTTTGGGTCAACGGGTGTTAGAGCGCAGCTTGTCCACTGCCACGAAAGTGAGCGATGGGGTGGTAGTGGTTGTACTTGCTGCAGATGTCAAGGCCCAAACAGCGCGCCTAGATACTGGTGGCAATGTATGTGTGGTGGCTGGTGGTTCTAGCCGTGCCGCCTCGGTGCGCGCTGGGCTGGGTGCTGTGCCCGCGGAAGCTGACATCATTTGCGTGCATGATGCAGCACGTCCGCTAGCCACATCTGCGGTGTTTCAACGTGTGTTAGATGCTGTAGCTGCAGGCGCTGTGGGCGCTGTGCCTACAGTGGCATTAACAGATACTATTCGCACCGTGCAAGGTCAGGTGCTGGACCGCTCTAATCTGCTGGCTGTGCAAACCCCTCAAGCGTTTCGCGCAGATTTACTCCGAGCAGCTCATAAAGGTTCTTCTGAAGCAACCGATGATGCCACTTTGGTGGAGGCTTTAGGCTATAAGGTTGTAACTGTGGTAGGTGAGCGGCGCAACATTAAAATCACCCATCGTGACGATGTAACAGCAGCTGAAAGTTGGTTACAACAGGAGCCACCACATGGCATCTAACAAAAATCCCGCTACAGCAGAGCTTGCACCACAAAAGGCATCTGATGGGGTATTTGATAATTTGCGGGTGGGGCATGGTTTTGATGTCCACCGTTTTAGCGATGATTTCAATCGACAGCTGATATTAGGTGGGGTTAAGTTTGACGGTGTACCTCGACTTGTTGGACATAGCGATGGGGATGCTTTGGCTCATTGTGTGATTGACGCTTTGTTAAGCCCTGCGGGTTTGGGCGATGTTGGCACCATGTTTCCCGATACAGATGCGGCTTGGGAAAACGCTGACAGCATGGATTTGTTAGCTCAAGCTGTGGCTAGACTGCGTAAAGCAGGTTGGCGAGTAGGCAATGTGGATTGCACGGTGGTTACCGAAGCTCCTCGCATAGCGCCGCGTCGCCAAGAAATCGAAAAACGACTGAGCGATGTGCTTACAGCATCGGTAACGGTAAAAGGCAAGCGGGCAGAAACTTTAGGAGCTTTAGGCAGAAAAGAAGGGTTAGCGTGTTGGGCGGTAGCTCTAATCGGTAGGTCATGAGAAAACAAAACCCCAGAAACTCTCAACGCCAGCGCAGGTCTCGCTCAGAAGGTTTAGGCGGGGATCAAGTGGAGGGTCGTCAAGCAGTGCGTGAGCTTTTGTTAGCCGGAAAACGGCCGGTGCATGAACTCGTGATATCTGTAAACCGCAATAGCAGCCAAGCCACTCAAAACCGCTCTTTTCCAAAACGTTCTGAGCAGCACAGACCTGGCATCATGGCTGAGATTTTAGAACTAGCAAACGAGCTACGGGTTCCTGTTAACGAATTGCCTAAAGCTAAGTTTGAAGCGCTAGCTGCAACCGCGGCTCCGCAAGGTGTGATAGCTCGGGCTAGCCCTTTGCAAGCGCACGATTTGGAAGATTTGGTTCAGAACTCAGGTAGTGGAAAACCATTTTTGCTGGTACTAGATGGGGTGACCGACCCAACTAATTTGGGCGCAGCTTTGCGAACCGCAGAATGTGCAGGGGTAACTGGTGTAGTGCTTGGACGCCACCGAGCTGTGAACATTACCCCTGCAGCTGCCAAAGCTGCCGCAGGCGCTATCGAACATGTACCTATGGCGCTAGTAGGAGGCATTCCCGCTGCTTTAGCACGTCTAGCAGAGTTAGGCGTGTGGACAGTGGGTTTAGATATTACCGCACCTTGTGCTATCTATGAGGTGGCTGTGGCTTCTGAAGCGGTGGCACTAGTGGTAGGCAGCGAGGGTAAGGGTTTGTCGCGGCTGTCTCGTGAGCGCTGCGATGTGGTGGCAACCATTCCTTTGTCTGGCTGTTTAGGTTCGCTAAATGCAGCCGCTGCTGTGGCAGTGGGCTGTTTTGAAATAGCCCGTCACCGCATGTTGTAAGCAACCAAATTTGGCCGCAACCAGCAAACTCTGAGTGCTCTGTAAGCCTTTCGTTGCGCGTTTTGGGTGTGCTGGCTATTACGCTTTTTAGGTGGACTGGGAATGGCTTTGGGTTGTGGCAGGTTATGCCCTGGGCTCGTTTCCAAGCGCTGTCTTGGTGGGTGGTTACACTGGCCGTGATCCAAGCAAGCAAGGTTCCCAAAATCCAGGTGCTAGCAACACATACAGGGTGGCAGGGCGTTGGCCTGCAGCTTGGGTGTTAGCAGGCGATGTTGGCAAGGGTGCTCTTGCTGCTGGACTGGGGCTTGCAATAGGTGGCCAATTACTAGGAGTTGCTTGTGGTGCTTGTGCAGTGTTGGGCCACATTTTTCCGCTTGGACGCATAAGATCTGGCGGCAAGGGGGTGGCAACTTACGGGGGGCTCTTGTTAGTGCTAACCCCTGTTGTGGCACTCGTTTTGCTGGGGATTTGGGGGATAACTTTGGCGATAACCAAGCGGGCAGCGGCTGCTTCTTTAGTAGCTACCGTGGCGGTGCCAGCGGCGGTGGCTGTGCAAGGCTGGCCTGCGGCAGAATTGGGTATTACCATTGGGCTTAGTGTGGTGGTGCTTGCTCGTCACCATAAGAACATTCGGCGAATGTGGAAACGCGACGAACCAGCGATTGTATGATGATTTCTTTAGCACAAGCCCAACAAAAAGTACTTGCAGCCTGTCAAGTGTTACCTGAAACGGCTGTGAGCATAACGAAGGCCCGTGGCTTGGTAACTGCCGAGACGGTTGTAGCCCCTGAGTTAGTGCCGCCATTTGATAACACGGCTATGGACGGTTTTGCGGTGCGTGCAGATGATGTATCCCACGCGCCGGTTACTTTAGACATTGTCGGTACAGTCAGCGCAGGGGCCGTACCTAGCTGTGAAGTAGGTCCCGGCCAAGCAGCTCGCATAATGACTGGTGCGGTGATTCCGCCGGGTGCTGATGCTGTGGTGATGGTTGAGTTAACTCAAATAACCTCTGACGGTGGGCAAGTAACGGTGGCTGAAGCTGTGCCACTGAACAACCATATTCGCCGTGCTGGCGAAGACCTAAGCATTGGACAGAAGGTTTTTAGCTCTGGCGAGGAACTCACGCCACCGCATTTGGGTGTGCTGGCTAGTTTGGGCATTTATGAGGTGCGTGTGCGCCCTCGCCCTCGGGTTGGCGTGCTTTCTACTGGCGATGAGTTGGTGGAAGGGTCTCAGCGGTTGCAGGTTGGTCAAATTCGTGATTCTAACAGACACACGCTTTTAGCTTTAGTAGCCGAAGCTGGCGCTGAGCCTGTAGATCTGGGCTGGGTCCCTGATGATGAAGCACAAATTGCTAAAAGCATTCGCAACGGTATAGATAGCTGTGATGTGTTGTTAACATCTGGTGGGGTGAGCATGGGCGATTACGACTACGTGAAGAAGGTGCTAAACGAGATCGGTGAAATGTCTTGGATGCAGGTAGCAATCAAACCCGCTAAACCATTGGCTTTTGGCATGGTTGATGAGGTGCCGGTGTTTGGTTTACCTGGTAACCCTGTGTCGTCTATGGTGTCATTTGAGTTGTTTGGGTTACCAGCGTTACGCAAACTAATGGGACACCCGCCCGAGCGCTGGCACCGTCAAGTTGTGCTGGGTCGTGCAGCTGAGGATTTGTTGCGCCGCAGCGATGGCAAAACTCACTTTGCGCGGGTAAAGGTTTGTTACAGCGATGGGGAGTACTTAGTGACTTCTGCAGGTGGGCAAGGATCGCATCAGCTATCCGCAATGGCTGATGCTGATGGGTTGGCTATTTTGGAAGACGGTCCGGGTTTGCAAGCTGGTCAAGTTGTTCCGCTACTGCTGCTACGTTAGTTAGATTGCAAGGACGATGAGCGTGCCATTGGTAGATGGTTTTGGGCGGGTTCATACCGATCTGCGTATTTCGGTAACTGATCGTTGCAATTTTCGTTGCACTTATTGCATGCCTGCCGATGGTTTGGAATGGCTCCCCCGTGAGGATCTATTGACTTTTGAAGAAATCGAACGCATAGCTCAGTTGATGGTGCGCCGATTTGGGATAAGCAGCATTCGACTTACCGGTGGCGAACCCACTGTGCGCGCCAACTTAGTTGTGCTGGTAGAAAAGTTAGCTGCTTTAAACGTAGATTTAGCGCTCACCACAAACGGCGCAACTTTGGGTTTGCTAGCGCATAAACTGGCCGATGCTGGTTTGCGCCGCATAAACATTTCGTTGGATTCGCTGCGCCCTGAATGTTTCGCAGAACTAACCCGCCGCAATGAACTGCACCGAGTGTTAGATGGTATTCAAGCTGCGTTAGATGCTGGGTTGAGTCCTGTCAAGATCAACGCAGTGGTGATGCGCGGTATAAACGATGATGAGATTGTGGATTTTGCACGCTTTGGTCGCGATCATGGGGTGGAGGTGCGGTTTATTGAGTTCATGCCTTTAGATGCTGATAACTCTTGGAGCAACGATCAGGTTGTAGCTTTAGACGAAATAGTGCAAAGGGTGTCGGAGGTGTTTCCGTTAGTCCCACAAGAACGCTCCCATTCTCCCGCCGCAGTGTGGCATTACCTAGATGGGAAGGGATCGTTTGGGGTAATTGCTAGCGTTACTGATGCTTTCTGCGATAGTTGCGACAGGGTGAGGCTTACCGCCGAGGGCATGTTTCGAAACTGCTTGTTTGCGACTGCCGAACACGACTTGCGGTTTCTGCTGCGCAGCGGTGCGAGCGATGATGTAGTGGCTGCTGCTATTGCCGAGTCGGTGAGCCGGAAGTGGGCAGGGCATGCTATTAATCAGGTGCATTTCATTCGCCCAGGCAGGTCCATGTCGCAGATAGGAGGCTGAGGTGACAGACACAGGTTTTACCCATTTAGACCCGTTAGGGCGAGCCAGAATGGTAGACGTTACTCCTAAAGAACCATCACATCGCCGCGCTATAGCTAGGGCTAAGGTTTTTATGAACTCTGACACGGCTTCGGCTGTCGCTAGAGGAGCTATTGGTAAGGGTGATGTTTTAGCGGTTGCACGTGTTGCAGGTATTCAGGCTGCCAAACGCACTCCAGAGTTGATTCCGTTGTGTCATCCGTTGATGGTTGGTGCGGTGCTGGTGAATTTTCGTATTGAGGATACCTGCATAGAGATAGAAGCGCAGGTGGAAACGGTAGATCGAACTGGTGTGGAGATGGAAGCCTTGACTGCTTGTTCGGTAGCTGCGCTTACTGTTTACGACATGTGTAAATCTAAAGATAAAGAGATGATGATCGGCGAGATATCTCTTTGGGAAAAAGTTGGTGGCCGTTCGGGGCACTACCGTCGTTCAGGGTAGAGTTGTCTTTATTCAAAACCCACGCTACCTTCAAAGTTCTATAGTAGGGAAGCAGGGTGAAGTGTTTTAGCAGAGTGTGCATCGACGAGCATCCACCAACTATGATGGCGTTTCTGCCTATGATCTTTATAGCAAAGGAAACACAAGGTTGGTGACACCAATGCTAATGATGATCTTGGCAGCAGCTTGGGTTGTTTTTTTGTTGCCGCCGCTTTTGCGGTGGCTCAGAAGCGGTCAGGTCAAGTTGCGGCGTGGTTATTCCTCGCGCCGGTTTGGTGGATTAGTGCCTGTGAGCCCTCGCTTAGCTGAACGAGGCGCAATGGTGGCTCCAGTGGTAGCCCTAAGACCAAACCTGAGGTCTGTGGATCGCAGGTACTCTGATTCTTATACCAGAGGGTCTAAGCAGCTCATGGCATATCGCAGTTCTGTTGATGCCCGCCACCGCAGACGTCGTGTGTTGGTTGTTTTGGTAGCGGCTGCGTTGTTCTCATTTGTGTTCGCAGTATATTTCGGTGGGCCAGCATTGCTGATGCATTTAGTAATTGATGCGCTGCTGCTGGCTTATGTTATGGCCTTATTACAACATCAACGTCGCAGCGAAGAGCGCTTGAAGCTCATCAAAAAAGACGAATGTAGCAGTGATCGCACTGAGCGTTGGAGCACAGCCTCAGGAGCTAGGCACTAGTTTTTAGCCTTTTTAAACTTATAAATCACGCTACTGATAAGGTAATTAATCGGTAGGCTGATGTTTTAGATTTTTGGGGCTGTAGCTCAGTTGGCGAGAGCGCCTCGTTCGCAACGAGGAGGTCGGCGGTTCGAGTCCGCTCAGCTCCACTCGCCCATCTTCTTGCATTTGCTTCGTGTTTATGACTTGTAGCGGCGGGCGCGGGCTAGGTCTTGGGTGGCTAGCTCATTGACTAGTTCTAGATATCGTTGCAGGCGGTCTGGGTCAACTTTATCTATTACTGCACAGCCTGGTTCGCCTTGATGCCAGCAGTTCTCAGCGAAGCGGCACTGACTGTCTAGAGCATCAATTTCTGCATAGGCAGCGGCAAGTCCTTCCCAAGCATCCCACGGCCCTACTGCTTTGATGCCGGGTGTGTCCACGGTAGAGCCCCCTTGGGGAATTGGTATGAGCCGACGTGCGATGGTGGTATGACGGCCTTTGGAATCACCAGAGCGTATTTGGCCTACAGCTTGTTTGGGACTGCCTGCAAGTGCGTTGATAAACGTGGATTTTCCAACTCCAGAGGGGCCTAGCAGTGCTAATGTGCGGTTGGGTTGCAACAGATTATGAACATTTTGCAAACCCTCACCTGTTATTGCCGAGGTGAGTAGAATCTTTGCCTGTGGCGCTAGTTCTGCGGCTTGTTGGATTTCTGGGCTAGGTTTTTTACATAGATCGGCTTTGGTTAGTATCACGGCTATTTGGGCTCCTGATTGCCAGCCCACCACGCAGAATCGTTCAAGTTGCGCTGGGTTGAGCGGGCGATCCAAGCCGTGAACAACGCCTACAATGTCTATGTTGGCTACTAGTGGTTGGGGTTGCGCGCGTTCTGCTGGGTCGCGTCTTATTACTACCGTGCGCCGTTTTAGTACCCGCTTTAAAACTGGCTGCTCGTTCAAATCTTTGCCCACTGTTACCCAGTCACCAGTAACAGGTGCTATTGCATCTTGAGCGCGTTGCGAATCAGAAGAAGCCCGTAAAGTTCCTGTTTTTGTTACCACCTCACATTCACCCCGATCTACTTGCACTATCCTGCCAAGACACTCATTTTTTGCTAGGTCTTGCCATTTTTGGTCAATGCCCAATGCGTGGAGCGGGTTTGCTAACGGTGGGTTCATAGACAGGACTGGCTTTCACATAGTGTCATGAATTGCTGAATAGGATCGTTATTGGGCAGCAACTTACAATAGCCTTTAGGTTAAGTAAGGTTTTAGTCTGTTGTGGAAAAGCATTTTTCCAAGCAACGGCAAAGGGGCATTACCGATGAGAGTTTCAACAAGCCAATGAGTGATCTAGAACCAATGAGCGAATCGGCAGAAACACAGCACACCTCGAGCACCTTAAACTTTGAGGAAGAGGTGGATTTGGGGGTGATTTCCCCAAAGGCTAGTTGGGCTGTGGGTTTTGTAGCAGCTGGCGCAGCTTTAGGTTTGAGCGAGATTTTATCGGGTATTAGCGGCCGCAGGATTCCCTCACTGGTTGTATCAGTAGCCGATGTGGTTGTAGATAACACTCCAGGGTTCATTGCACGCTGGTCTATTGAGTTATTAGGCACTGCACAAAAGCCTACGTTGGTTTGGGGCATTGTTGTTGTTTCGTTACTGCTAGGTGCTGTTTTGGGACGGCTTTCGCGCAGGTCGTGGCGGGTATTAGCAGCAGGGTTAGGTTACTTTGGCGTGTTCGGTGGCTGGGCAGGGGCTGATAATCCTTTGTACGGTGCTGGTTGGGGGTGGATGTCGGGTTTGGTGTCGGGGGTTTTTGCCATCGTGGTTTCCTTGGGTTTGAGGTTCTTTTGGTTAGCAGATGCAGATGTGTTTGCGGTTGCAGATGTAGCTAGTGAGAATCGATTAGCAGATTTAGATGATGCTGATGAGTTTGTTGATGTAGCTAGTGAGGGCTCTTCGAACCAACAAGCCGAAGCACCCGTGCCGATGGTGGGTAGAGGGCGATTCAACGACCGCCGCCGGTTTGTAGGCGCTTTGGGGGTGATGGCTAGTGCGTCTTTGGCTTCAGGGTTGCTAGGACGTTGGCTTCGTCGCCGCGACACTGTGGAGGGGGCTAGAGAAGGGTTTGCAGCTAATGCGCTCCAAAATCGTACCGTTGCAACCCCTTCTGCTCGCCCAACTGAAATAGCTACTCCCCCACCTGTGGCAGCCACGGCAACACCTACCGACGGCGCCGAACCTACCGACGGCGCCGACCCTACTGCGGAGCCAACCCCTTCAGTCACCGTTGAGCCCAGCGAGCAGCCGAATTTTGATTACATCGCTGGTATTGCTCCTCTCATCACCCCTAACGACGATTTTTATCTCATCGACACAGCGCTTTCTTATCCTCAAGTTGACCCTGAAGACTGGTCTTTGCGTATCCATGGCATGGTTGATCGTGAGGTAGAGATCGGATATGAAGAGTTGCTGGACTTGGGTCTAGTACAAGAACAGGTGACCTTGTCTTGTGTTTCCAATCAGGTGGGCGGTGGCCTTGTAGGGAATGCCGAGTGGGTTGGGGTGCCATTAGCTAGGGTGCTAGAACAGGCTGGGGTGCAACCAGGTGCCACACAGATTGTGGGACGTTCTATAGATCGCTGGACAGCAGGGTTTCCCACCGAGGTGGCATTAGATGGACGAGTGGCGCTCGTTGCGGTGCAGATGAACGGTGAACCGCTTCCTATTGCCCATGGATTTCCCGCTCGACTAGTAGTTGCAGGGCTGTATGGCTATGTATCGGCCACAAAATGGCTTGCTGAGCTAGAACTCACCACTTGGGAAGGTTTTGACGGTTACTGGATTCCGCGTGGCTGGTCTAAGGAAGGTCCTATCAAAACACAGTCTCGCATTGATGTGCCACGCAGGGGGACAGATGTGGTTCCTGGGCCTACTGCGATTGCAGGTGTGGCGTGGGCACCGCATCGAGCTATTGAAGCTGTTGAGGTACAAGTTGACGAAGAGCCGTGGGTTGAGGCCGAACTCAGTCGGGAAACCACAACCAATTCTTGGCGTCAATGGATGGTTGCTTGGGATGCTACCCCTGGGGAACACAGGGTACGGGTGCGAGCAACCGACGGCACTGGTACTACTCAGACTTCGGAGATTTCTAGGCCAGCACCCGATGGGGCTACTGGTTGGCATACCATCCAAGTAAGGGCCGAAGAAGCCTGATCTGTTTTAAACTTGAATTCGGTCGATGAGACCCCAGCTAAGAGCGGTTTCAGCATCAATTTCGGTATCGCAGAGAGCGAAATAACACAGACGTTGCCGTCCTATGCGCCGGGCAATGCTGATTGTGCCACCAGCGCCGGGCACCAGTCCCATCGAAACTTCTGGCAACCGGAAGGTGGTGTCGGGATGAGCAGTTACGTTGTGAGCGTAGGCAGGTAGCTCCACGCCAGCACCGACACAAGTGCCGTGAACTTCGAAACGGGTTTTGTGTGCTAGCTTGTCAATCCAGAAGGCTGCGCTGCGAACCGAGCGGATTTGATGAGCGGTGGCTGAATTAGGGGTTGTACCAAACTCGCCTAGATCTCCTCCCGAACAAAACGTGGGACCTGTACCGTTGATCACGATTCCGTCTAAGCTGGGGTCGCTCCAAGCTGCCCGAAGCAGTTCAACTAGCAAGTCGCGTATTTGCGCATTGTAAGCATTATGACGTTCTGGTCGATTTAGGGTGATTCGAAGGGTAGAAGCTGTGCGTTCAGCTACTACAGGGGTTTCAGGTTTCACGGGTGTTTCAGGGTTGTCGGGAATCACATTAGCAGGTTGTGTGGTTAGCCATTTTTTGTAATGGCGACTGGTTTGCAGAGTGGAATAAGCCAGAGATTCTGCTACCAAACCGTTGACGGTGCTGCGGGTTTCGTTGAGGCGCAAAAGTTGTACCAATGTGACTGCTGCTAGAGGTGATGCAGCTATGGCACTACTAATGATCGTAGCTTGGTCTAAAGGTATCGTTGCAGGCAGTTCTGCCTGTGGTGGTGCTAACACTATGTCGAACTGCTCGCAGCACACATGGGCTGTGGTGTAGCTTGTCAGCTTGATATGGTCTGCTAACTCTTCGGGTAGCAGCCCGATAATCACCCCAGGAGTGCTGCTGATGATGTTTGGCAACTCTGAGGGAGGGTCTGTCGCAAGGTCAACTTTTGTTAGCTCTACGAAAATAGCAGGGCATGTAGCTAGTCCTATGTCCTCGCTTGCATAGGGTTGAGTGAGCAGTGAGCGTGCTTCAGCTAGACCTGTGACTTGAACTGGAACTGGCGAGTTCATCTCTTAGAATCCGGCGCAGGAGCTTACCGGTCTCGTTGTAGGGCAATTCGTTACGTTGTTCGATGCGGTCGGGTGTGCGCGATGATCTCATTCGGGCTTTCACAAACTCTTGAAGTTCGGCTATGTCCACTGTTTGCCCAGCAGCAGGAACCACTACCGCGGCAACTGCCTCACCCCATTGCTCATCGGGCACACCTACAGCTGCAGCATCAGCTACCGAAGGGTGGCTTAGGAGAACATCTTCTATTTCGCCGGGGGAGATGTTCTCACCACCTCGTACGATGATGTCGTCAATACGGCCTTCTACAAACAGATACCCGTCGACATCAAGTGAGCCTCCATCGTTGGTGGGGAACCAACCGTCTAAGCCAACTCGGGAACTCCGCCCTAAGTATTCGCCTGATACTTGTTCGCCTCGTACCCAGATTTCACCTGATGTTCCTGTTGGCACAGGGTTGCCCTCTTCGTCGCGGATGTCCACCTCAATAGTTGGCAGCGGACGGCCTGCTGAGCCTAACCGGGCTTGCACTTTAGGATCATTTGAGTTCTGTGCTTCGCGGTGTTCTTCAGGCCCGAGCACGGCAACGGTGGAGCTAGTCTCTGTAAGGCCATATGCGTTCACAAAGTTAGTGTCGGGCAGCAGTTCTAAGGCTTGCGCGATAACAGATGTTGGCATTTTTCCGCCCCCGTAAGAAAGTGCCCGCAAACACTGCAGCCCACCCCCGATATCGCGTAAGCGGTCTACAATGCGGGCCAGCATGGTGGGCACTACCATGGCATGAGTTACCTGTTCTGACCGAACCAAGTTGACCCATTCTGCGGCATCAAAGTTGGGAAGTTGCACGATGCGGCGTCCCGCATAAACCGAACTCAAAACTGCAGCTATGCCAGCTACATGGTAGGGGGGCACCGAAACGAGGCTAGCCTCATCATCTCCAGCGCCCATAAACTCTACCGATCCTATGATGTA
This sequence comes from Candidatus Poriferisocius sp., assembly GCA_965221865.1. Classification (GTDB taxonomy): domain Bacteria; phylum Actinomycetota; class Acidimicrobiia; order Acidimicrobiales; family Bin134; genus Poriferisocius. The sequence continues at coordinate 1,234,027 of OZ244918.1, read as the reverse complement.
GGAAACCAAATGTTTGTGGCGTAAAACAGCAGCTTTAGGTGCGCCGGTGGTACCGCTGGTGTACAGCAATATGGCGATAGTTTCGGGGTCTGTGTCCCAATCGCTGTCAGGTAGGTTGCCCGTGTTCCACTCGCTTAAGAAGTTGTCTCTCAGAATTGCCTGCACATCACCTAAATCGTCAATAGTGTTTTGAGCATCAGGACTGCATATTGTGACTGAGGGAGAAACCTCTGTGGCTAGGTGACGCAACTCTGAGGTGGTGAGGCGGTAGTTGAGGGGAACAAACGGAACCCCAGCCCACGCTGAGCCGAAGAGGGCGATTGGCAATGCTTCGCTGTTGACGTCAATCAAACTCACGTTTTTGATGTTTGCTTGACGGAAACGTGTTGCCGCTGCTCCCGCCCGTTGCAACAGCTGTGCGTAGGTGATTCCGTGATCTTTTGTGCCTAAGGCGGTGCGGTCGCCAAATCCGCTAGCTGCCATCTCTAGCAGCATCATCAGGTTCATAAGCTACCTTTTTGCCGCTGGCTTTAGTGGCAGTTCAGTCGGACGCGGGGAGTGGTTTTGCATCTTTTAGGTGCAACAAAGCGTCATCTATCGCTAGAGAGCCAGCACCTGCTCTAGTGCAAAGTACTTCTAGGGAGTCGTCTTCATTGACATAGCGTTTACCCAACGCTGTGCCTTCGCCATCATCTGCTGGGGCGCCGCTTATTTCGGTTGTGGCTGGGTCTCCCATTGGCGCACCACCGCAGGTTATTTCTACATCGGTGTTTGGTGCTTTCACAACGATCACTTCGGTTTCACAAACCGCACTTTTGAGGCGGCTTCCTGCTTTTAGTGCCATGTTTACCTATCTTTTTGAGCGATTTAACCCTTTGATCTTTTCGCATTGAGTTCTACGCGTGCAAACTGCTTTGATGATACAACAACCTACAGGTGGCTGTCACCTAGCGTTGGCATGGGCTAAATCTGGGTTGATGGCGTTATCGGGGCCCCACGATGGTCCTCCTGTGGTTGCGTCTGGATGGTGGTTGCAACGTCTTGAACAGGTGGTGGACGATATTGCTTTGCTGCGTGGCGGGGTTCTGCGTACTAATGCTGCTGGTTTTTTAGGGGAACGGGCAGCTCTTGTGGGAGGTGGCCGACGTGGGTCGGTGTCGGTTGGAGGTGTTTGTCGTATGGTTGCAGCGGCTGATGGGGTGTTAGCAGTTTCGTTGGCTCGCGCTACCGATGTTGAAGCGGTTCCTGCTTGGTTGGAGTTAGGTGATGTGGTTGGTGGTGATTTGACCACTGGTGATTTAGATGTGTGGGAGGTGGTGGTTGCGGGGGTTCGGGATAAGCCGGTTGCTGTGTTGTTAGAGCGGGCCGAGTGGTTGGGTTTAGCAGTTGGTGAGGCTGTTCGTCCGCTGCCACCTGTTGAGCCGTGTATGTTTGTTGGGTTGGGGCCGGCTGAAGTAGGTCGCAGGTTGGTGTTGGATGTGAGTTCTTTGTGGGCTGGGCCGTTGTGCGCGTCGTTGTTAGGTAGTTTTGGTTTGGATGTGTTGAAGGTGGAAGCACCGGGACGACCTGATGGTGCTCGTTACGGTTCACCTGCGTTTTATGAGCGTTTGAACAAGGGAAAACGTGAAACGATAATTGATCTGGCTTCTAAAGAGGGGCGTAGTCGTTTTTTGGATTTGTGTCAGCAATCGGCAGTTGTGGTTGATGGGTTGCGTCCACGGGTGTGGGCTAACTGGGGCATAGATCGGTTGGCTGAGGCTAAAAAAGCGGGGCTCGTGTGGGTTTCGATTACTGGTTACGGAAATAATCGAGCTGGTTTTGGTGATGATACGGCGGTGAGTGGAGGGTTGTGGCTTTCTAATCCAAACGGAGGTTTGCCGTGGTTTGTTGGCGATGCAGTGGCCGATCCAGTGGCTGGTTTGGTGGCGTGTCGGGCTGCGGCGCAGGCTTTAGCGAACCACAGCGCAGGATTGATAGAAGTGTCTATGAGCCAAGCGGTTAGTTGGGTTAGAGACGGCGATGATTTGAGCGTGGCAGGAGCCGAGGTTTTTTGGCGGGATAACTGCTGGGTGGTGAGAGCTGAAGGTGAGGAGCAGATCGTGCGGGCTCCAGCATTTGGGTCGCACTAACCGCATCCCAGCGGGTACAATACAAAGTCCCCGCCCCGTTCGTCTAGTGGCCTAGGACGCCAGATTCTCAATCTGGTAACACGGGTTCGAATCCCGTACGGGGTGCTTTTTGCTGTTCTTAGTGTTGGGTGTGTAGTAACTGTATAATTATATAATATATAAATAATTAATGAAAGTTATCTTAATGATTCTAGCTATTGTAAAATAATTAGAGACGCGGGGCAGTGAGTTTCAGAGTTTTTTCAATTCTTTGATGGAGCGTCGTGACCCAGGGTTTCGTCGAGTACGGCCATGGGGTAACCAAGGAGATTTGCAGAATTGCATGATGCAGATCTGACAGCATTGTTAGGGCGACCACTCACCGATCAAGATTTTCTAAGCGTAAGTGCTGAGTCCATCCACCCCCTTTTTCAATACCTAGAAGTTGCTGATCTGAACCTTGTCGCTAGAGATATTAGACCTGTGCCTGTCGACAAGATCCAGCGGAACGGGTTTAGCGATGCTCAGGCGCGTGTCCTCACGCTTGGTGAAGCCAAGTTGCCGTTAGTCGATGAGTATCTAGGGCGAGTTTCACCTCGACCTACGTATAAGGCCGAGGTTTCAGGGGTATTTACTGCTAAGTACGAAGAATTACGTATGGAGTTTGATAGTGCTGATGAAATCTTTGACAAACTTCTTGCTTGGCTTACAGTTAATATCGCTGCAGAGAGTGTCGTCAATGCTGTAACGGTGCTTGCGTATTTCTTCTCCACCTGCCAAATTTTTGAGGAGGAGGGTTTATGATTCTTCCATCTAAGAGCATTCCATCTGAGAAGTCTCTAATTGTAGTGGGGGGACGTGTCTTAGGGTTGCTTCAGCAGTCTCCATTGACTGTTACTTCTGTGTGGACAGAGTTTCGTGCTAGCGAAAGCTCGGCTCAAGCGCCTGTTAGTTTTGAGTGGTTTGTACTCTCTCTAGACATGCTTTATGCGCTTGGAGCTATTGACTGGGACACGACTGGCGTTTTGAGAGTGACAGAGCAGTGATTTCCCGAATATTTGCTTCAGATGAACGCTTTCGTGAGCTTCGTTTTGGCTCAGGATTGAATATCTTGCTAGCTGAGCGTGATCCCTCTGCTTCAGACAAAGACACCCGAAACGGTTCTGGTAAGACCAGTCTTGTGCATCTGATCCATTTTTTGCTGGGTGGTAATGCTGGTACTAATTCTATTTTTAGGAGTCAGGCACTTTCTGCATGGACGTTTGGCATGGAGTTCAATTTAGCCGACTCGAAGGTTACCGTATTTAGAACAGGCAATGACTATAGCAAAGTTGCAATTGTAGGTCTTGATGGCAATTCTCAGATGATTGAGATGCAGTCTAGAGACTGGAGTGATTTGCTTGGCGAACGATGGTACGGGCTAAAGCCTACGGAATCTTTACCTTCCACCCGATCGCTTATTTCTTACGCTGTCCGAAATGTAGATTCGGGCGGATTTAAATCGCCGTTCAAGCAGCACTACCAGCAGAAGACTAGTGACTGGCAAACAGCCGCAACTTATCTACTTAACCTTGACTGGCGACTCGCAAGGCAGTGGCAGGAAGTCCGAGACCTTGAGGATGGCATGAAGGCACTGAGAAAAGTGTTTAAAGCGAGCGGTCAGTCAATCACGTTTGGTAGCTCTGCTGAACTTCGTACTGAACTTGCACTTGCCGACCAGAATGTTGCGCAAATGCGTCAGAGAGCAGAGAGTTTTCGTGTTGTAGATTCTTTTAGAGACCTCGAAGCCGAGGCAAACGAACTTACGAAGCAGATTGCAGGCTCCCGCGATGATGTATCTATGGATAGGTTGCTTATAAAGGAACTCCAAACAACACATGACAGTGAACAGCCACCTGATAGCACGGCTGTTGTAGCTGTCTATGAAGCATTAGGAATCGAGCTTGGTGATGTTGTGCGCCGTCGCTTTGATGAGGTGGAAAAGTTCCATGAATCTGTGGTTGATAATCGGCAAATACACCTTGCGCGTGAAATACAAGATGTAGAGCAGCGAATCTCAAAAGCCGAAGCAGAACAAACGCAACTCGATAGACGTAGACATCAGATACTTGAAATGCTGAAATCTGGTGGAGCTTTAGATGAGTTGACTGCACTTCAAGAAGAGCTGGCGCGTGGTGCTTCGCATGTACAGGTGCTTCGCGAACGGTTTGAGTTGGCAGATCAAATCGAAGCAGATAAAAGCAGGGCAAAAGAGAAAAAGCAGCATCTTCTAACGGTTCTTCGCCAAGATCATCGTGAGAGAGACAATCAGCTAAGGGCTTTGATTACTGACTTTGAATCAATTATTACTGCTCTTTATGGAAAACGAAATGGCAGCTTGGTTATAGACGGCAAGGAAAATGGGCCTGATTATCGAGTTATCTTGGAAGATGGGAGAAGTCAAGGGATTGGGCATATGGGTGTTTTTGCTTTTGATGTGCTTACCAGCAAGGTGTTAGCACGTAACGCTCGAGGACCAGGGTTCTTGGTTCATGATAGTCATTTATTTGACGGAGTCGATTCTCGGCAGATAGCAAACGCGCTTGCTTTAGGTAGTCGTTCAGCAAGTGATGAAGGATTCCAGTACATTGTGACGCTAAATTCTGATGTCAAACCTAACGAATTACCAGCAGGGTTCTCCATTGATGATTACGTCTTGGATGAGGTGTTAACTGACGAATCCGACTCTGGAAGACTTTTCGGAGTAAGTTTTTGAATTGGACCAGTTTTGAGTTCATGGCTTTTGTTGCCAGTAGTTTTTCTTATTTGTACTTAACTCTGGTTTAACCTGCCTAGGAGTGTTGTGAGGTTAGCTTGCCAGAACGCCATTGAGTGCGATGGTTGAAAACCCATCTCTTGGTTGATAGTTAGCATTGTGTTGTTGCTTTGGGCGTTGCCGGTACGTAGCATTTCCACTTTGGGAAACTCGGTACGCAGCCGTTTCCACATAGTAGCTTTTAGCCAGCGGCCGATTCCTCTACCCCTGTAAGCGGGCAGTACGACTGTGTTCCATTGCCACGAGAAAGTTGGTCGATAGCGGTTTACTAGCACTTCGGTGGCACCGGCAGCTGATCCGTTGGTGTCAACAGCTAGAATGCCTAGATAGTCGAAACCACAGGTATCGCGGGCAGCAAAGTCGGCCCATAGCATAGCTTTGGTGTAGAGGGTGTCTGCGATGCTCAGCCCTTCGGTGGGGGCGTCGTTCATAGCGTTGGCGGTGGCAAGCAGTGCGTTGATGTGTGTGTCGGGACAACGACCCTGCCAATGCACAAGATTGATTTCAGCGGGAGCAGCAGCGATCCACTGCTCCATCAGTTTTGTGTCAACTGCAGCTATGTTTAGATCTGATTCTTGTTCGTTGTAGCGTAATTCGGCTCCTAGCCTAGTCCAAAACGCATTGGCTGTGGACGTGTAATCTCCCCAAGCGATAATTAAAGTCCGTTCAGCGGCTTGGGCTAGTTGCAGCAGTTCTTGTAGCACCAGTGTTGCTGCGTCGCTAGATACAGGATTTATTTCTACTAGGGCTAGTGCAGCGTTGGCGGGATCGCGTGTTAGTTCTAAATGCCCGATGGCTACAGCATGTGCGTGGTCGAATGCCACTAGCCGTTCATGGCTGGCGTTTTCGCTGTCGTTATCAGCAAAAGTAGCTCGCAGCTCGGCCGCTGGGGTTACCATAATCTCGGGATCACGGGTTCGGTCTAGCCACTGCTGAAGTTCTAGGGCTGCTGCGAACTGAACCTGATTCAGTGTCCGAGCATCTATCACTCGCATAGCCACCAGCTTATTGTTCTAGCGGAGTGGGTTTGTTATTTGCGTGCCGCTACAGCCAGTTTTTGTAGCGATCTAATTCGTTGCGATTTAAGAGTTCATTTTCAACTATCTGTCGAGCTTGATGTTGAATTCGTTGATTTGAAATATCAGAATTACTTGCGAATTGCCCCAATATCGCAGTGGCTTTTTTGATGTTATTGCGACTCAGACGCGGAGAGGGCAAGAATATGATCGAAGGGCCATTCTCTTTGATCATCCGTTGAATCTCAGGTAGGTATGCAAGTAACTGACCCCATTCTTGAATTGGGTCGCGGCTTGATTTTTGCCATTTTATAAGAGAGAGTGTGGTTTGAGAAAGCGTCCACAATTCCTCAATTTGCTCAGACTGATGCCAATCCTGTGTTACGAAAGCCCCAAAGCCAGCCTCATCGGCTCGTAGGTATATATACCAGTCAGGGGTTGATGAGTTGGTAAGTGATGGTTCAAATTCGCGCAGCGTTACAATTTCTACGGTTTTGTCCACAGAATTAATACGGAATCCTGGAGGGGGCGGGAATCCTTCATCAAGGAGCAGGCGCACTGAGTGCTACGCTGCTTTGAGGCGGGTTTCGAAAGCCAGCGCATCTTCAATCGCTTCTACCGATAAACCCTGGTACAGGTTGTGAATGGCCGGTGCTCCGAGTCCACGATTTTCTCTCAGCGCATAAAGGGTGGCACTTGGTACACGTGAATCTGCAACGCAAGGTTCGCCAGCTAGCACCCACGGGGAAATGTAGGTATGTGTTGAAGGCCGAACCAAGCTTGGCCCCCAAAGCTTGCTTTTTGAAACGCCTGTGATGGGTTCGGTCAACTGAAATACATCGAGCATCTCAACTAGCCCGTCAAATGCTTGCTGACCAGTGAAACGATCAGTGCTTTCAGCGCTGATCAGAAAGATTGTGCCATCGCTATGAATATTCGGGTCGATTTCTGAATTCTCGAGTAACTTGCGCATGAAGTTAACTCGTTGAGATGCTTGCAAGCGGTCCATGTGTTTGCTTCGTAACAGGCAAGTAATCTGGCGTAAACGATGTCGCGGTACGACCAGCCGCGGGGCTTTGAATGGAACCAATCTGGCATAAGTGTATCTGATGTTGCCCAGTTATGAAGCGTACTAACTGGAATTGCTGAGAGTTGGTGTGCGCGTTCGACATCATATCGCCCTCGCGGATACTTTAAGGCTCTTAGTACTAGTGATCTAGTTGCAGTGGTGGACTTTTCGCTTGTATCTAGCATTATTTTAGTATTACAGAATCAACGTATGACTTTGTAGCTTTGTGGACTGTGTTTTGGCTAGTTGACAGGGTGAGTAGGTCTTAGCGGGGGTGTAGCAGCGGCTCAGACGCAGCCGGCGAAGCCGACGGGGTTGTTAGCCCGAACGGGTTCTCAGGGGGTGTTGTGCTGTCGTGGAACAACTTGTTTGACAACTCTATAACCTCCTATCAGTATTCGGTGGGTTCCGGGTCGCCGCTGCAGTGGGAAAGTTGGGCTCCTATGATCGGCAGCGGGGCGTCGACGACGAGCTACACCGTGACGGTGGTCAACGAATTGCTCGACCGCAGACCGTTGGTTCCGGGCGTGGAGTACAGTTTTCGGATACGCGCCTTGGTCCGAACAAGGCTTGGTATCTTTTTGGATGTGGTTGCGGCGGCGACGCATGCTGGTTGGCGGGTGCAGTTTAATGGTGTGCGAGTGTTGCCGCAGGAGGTTTTGGGGTATGAGGGTTGGCGGTTGGATTGTGTGGGGACGCAGTCTGATGCGGGGGTGTTGCGGTGTGAGGCGTGGGCGGATCGGGTGTGGTTGGTTCGGGTGCAGGCTAAGAACCCGAACCGCAACCCGGCTGGCGATGAGTGCGGAGAGAATGGGAGTCCGAACAAGGGGCATTGGCTGAACTCGGTTGCTGTCGGCGGGAGGAGTTTGCCTGCGCAGCGGGTGTGTGTGACGCAGGGTGTCATACTTGGGTGGGTGAGTCTAAAGTTCCGGATGGGCGGCTTGAAGCTCATAACAGTGAAACTGGGGTTTATTGTGGTGCTGGTTCGACGCGGTTTGCTTTGGCGGTGGCTGGCTATGATGTTGGTGGTCTTGGTGTGGAGCCTTTGGCGGCTATCGCTCGGGAGGAGTTCAACGACGGTGTGGCGGAGTTGACGAAACGGTTTGATGTTTATGTGGCGCAGGTGTGCTTCACAACTAGTGCAAGCAACTTGAACCATGTGCAGTGGGTGCGCGGCTTTTTCAAACAGTTCTCCATACCCGAAGTCGCTCATTTGGAGTGGTGTGTGGGCAATCCGAACAGTTCGAGTGTCCCCCAAAACGACGCGGAAACTGATCTACGCGAATGGGCGAAGATCGCCGAACAAAACAGAAATAAAGTCGCTCAAATCTCCGAGATAGTCAATAGCGAGAAAGCTGTGCCCGCGAGCCTGATATCTGATGTGCGCGGCTACGCCGCGGAAGCCCACCACGGCCAAGACCATGTTGCCCGGTGGAACCGCGTCCTCAAAGCGTTCGGCGAACAAGTGCCCGGGTTCGGTGGCAGCCCCATGACCGCCGCCCAAGCCCAACAAAACGCGCAGACGTTTTGGAGTGTCCGCTGGGACCCGGTAACCGACGCCCTCGGAGCGCTGCAAGCACAACCTGCCCCTGAAACCAACACTGAAGAAACTAGCAACAACCCGCCCCCGCCGCCATCACCTGCGCCGGTAGTGAGCGTTGCTGCGGGCAGTGACATAACTGAGGGTGGTAACGCGGTGTTTACGGTGTCGGCGTCGCCAGCACCGTCAGCGGCACTGGCTGTTAACGTGAATGTCACCGTTTCGGGTGATTACGGCGTCACCGCAGGCAGCCAGACGGTTACCATCCCCACCAGCGGTTCGGCCACCCTGTCTATCACCACTACGGGCGACTCGACCGACGAAACCAACGGAACCGTCACCGCCATGATCGCCGCCGCCACCGCCTACGATGTGAGTTCCACTGCCGGATCGGCAACCGTGAACATCGCCGACGACGACAACCCGCCGCCGCCTTCGTCGGACCTGCCGGCGTTTCAGATATCTGATGGTGTCTATACCGAAGGCGACATTTACGGCTACTACCTGTTTTACGTGACCTTGAACAAACCAGCTGACAAACCGGTCAGAGTCCGCTACGCTTTTGAGCCCACTGGCACTGGTACTGGCCACGCCACCGCAGGCCGCGACTACCGGCCCATTAGCAGAACCATGTACTTCCGGGCTGGTGTCACGCAAAACGCCGGAATCCTTGTCATCACAGACGACAACCTCAAAGAACCCGATGAAACACTCCGCATAACCCTCACCAGTCTCAACCCCCAAACTGCCATCACCGCAGACCGAAACACCTCAACCGCCACCATCACTATTAAAGACAACGACTAACTCAAGCTCTGCTAACACAGATTTCTACCTAAATTGCTATATTGGTACCTATGGTATTGAGCATTAAAAGTGAGAAAACTGATCGTCTGGCCCGTGATTTAGCAGAGTTGATGGGAATGTCCATTACCGATGCGATTACAGCTTCGCTGGAAGCCCAATTAGAACTAGAACGTAGACGTCGACATCGACCAGCGTTGGATGACATTGTGGATAGGTTTCGCGAGTTGCCTTTACTCGACAAGCGTTCGGCAGAAGAGGTCATAGGATTTGGCGAGCATGGTCAAGCAGTATGAACGTGGTCGACACCTCAGCAATTGTTGCAGTTTTGTTCGGTGAGCCAAAAAGCGAGCATATCGAACGCAAGTTGATGGGTGCTCCGTGCGTGATGTCGGCTGCTACTCGAGTTGAGCTTGGAATTGTAGTAGAGGCCAAGACTGGGGCGGCCGGCGTGCTGCTTCTTGAAGAGCTTTTAGCTCGTATTGAAGTTCAAATTGAACCGGTGGATGCCAGTTTGGTTGAAGACGCATTGGCTTGTTGGCGGCGTTTCGGTAAGGGACGGCATCAGGCGGCTCTTAATTATGGGGATGTCTTCTCCTATGCCCTTGCTCGTCGACTAGGTCAACCTTTGCTGTTTGTGGGTGATGATTTCTCTCAAACTGACGTACAGGTTGGCTAAAAAGAGGGCAACATTTACGGCTACTACCTGTTCTATGTCACTCTCAACAAACCAGCCGCCGCACCGGTTAGAGTCCGCTACACCTTCGAGCCCACCGGCACTGGCACCGGCCACGCCACTGAAGGCCAGGACTACCAGCCCATCAGATATACTTTTGGGCCGGCATCACCCAAAACGCCGGACTCCTATTCATCACAGACGACAACAACAAAGAACCCGACGAAACACTTCGCATAACCCTCACCAGTCTCAACCCCGAAACCGCTACTATCACCTCAAAGATAACGCCTGATCGAAGCATCCGCCTTTTTGGTTTTGCGCGTAGATTGAGGTTCTCTTTTTTGTGGAGGGGTTGGTTTTTAGGTTTTGGGGTGTGGGTTTGTAGGTTGGGTTGCGCGGTGTTGGGGGTTTTAGTTGTTGGGGCGTGGTAGTCCGGCGGCGGTTTCGAGGCGGGCTAGGCGGTCGGTGTGGTCGAGGAGTATCGCGTTGATTTCAGCAAATCCTGCTTGCATTTCGGTGCGGAGGCTGGTTTCTAGGTTGTTCATTTCGGTGCGGAGGTTGCTGATTTCGCTGCTTAGTTGAGTGTCGAGGTTTTCTATGCGGTTGCCGAGTGAGTTGATTTGTGAGATGATTATGCTGAACAGCACAGTTACTAGGGCAACTAGTAGTGTGCCGACTATCGTGTTGAAGGGTGGGAGCCATTTACGTGTTGTGCTTTGAGTGTCACCGGTTTGAGATTGTGCTGTGTCGCTCATCTCGACAGTGGTTGTTTCGGTTGGCACGTTTTGCATTATAGCAGCCATCGCACCTCCTAATGTGCTGATAATTAGAATATATATGTGTTGTACTTGAAATAGTCTACAAAACTTGAAAATATTTAATTTTTACTGTTTTTGATGGAACATATTTTATAAGCTATCATCACCTTCTAAAACAACGACTAAGATTGAAGGTGTCATTGTCGCCCATGCCCAGTAAGAGCATATTGTCACATGGCTAAGCCATAATAGAAAGGTGAATAGGCAACAAGAAGAGCTGCAGCAAAATCCCAAACGTGGTGGCAGGCAAACCCAGTCGGGGGGCATCTTACATGTGGACATGGATGCTTTCTTTGCGTCGGTAGAACAATGCCAACGGCCTGAGTTGAAGGGTTTGCCTGTAGCGGTAGGCGGTGCTGGTAGCCGGGGTGTAGTGGCATCGGCATCGTATGAAGCTAGAGCTTATGGGGTTCGCTCGGCAATGCCTTCAGGTCGGGCACGCCAACTTTGCCCTGAGATCGTGTTTGTGTCCGGCCACCACGCTCTTTACTCAGAGGTGAGCAGACGCATCATGGAGATACTGCGTTCGTTTACACCCTTAGTAGAGCCTTTATCGATAGATGAGGCTTTTTTAGATGTATCTGGTGCTCACCGCCCCCCAGTAGAGATTGGCCACTCGATCCGCAAACAAATACACAGCCAAGAGGGAATCGGCTGTGCTGTGGGAGTAGCAGCAGTTAAGTTCTTAGCCAAACTAGGCTCCAAGCTAGCAAAACCTCGGCCAACTCCAACAGGACCAGCAGAAGGTATAGGAGTTTTCGAAGTGCCGATAGGCCAAGAGCGGGTTTTTTTGGCTCCCCGCCCAGTAGGTGACATTTGGGGGGTTGGCCCAGCTACGTTGAGTCGGCTTAAAAGCATTGGCATCGCCACTGTAGGCGAGCTAGCAGAGTTTCCGCTGCAACGGCTGGAAAAAGTTGTTGGACAAGCTCACGCACGTCATCTGCATAATCTGGCAAACGCTGTGGATCCTCGCCCTGTAGTACCAGAAACAGCAGCCAAATCCATGAGCCGCGAAGAAACTTTTGCGCACAATCTGCATACACACGAGGCTTTAGGCACTGAGTTAGCTGTTCTTAGCGATTCGGTGGCTGCCCGTCTTAGAAAAGCAGGCGTGGTTGGGCGCACGGTTACTCTTAAAGTTCGTTTTGGAGATTTCAAAACTATTACACGATCGCATACTTTGGCAGCTGCGATTGACTCTGGAGTGGTGCTAGCTCGGGAGGCTAAACGGCTGCTGCAAGCAGTAGATGTGGCATCGGGGGTGCGTTTGATTGGGGTGGGCGTATCGGATTTTGAGAACTCAGGCCAGTGCCAACTTGCTTTAGATCTAACAGGAGAAGGTGCCAGTGTTAACTCATGGCATGAAGTTGATTTGGCGGTTGATCTGATCAGAAACAAATTTGGCTCAGAGGCAATTCGCCCTGGAGGTTAAGCCTTCAGCCGCCTATTGCTACCTTGTCGCACTTAGAGCTTGTTGCTCGGGCGGGGTGGGGCCGTAACGTCTCCAAGCCCAACCAGAAATAGCACCCACCACAATCATTGACAGGCCGAAAAGAGCCATATCTAAAAGTCGCCCATTCAAATCAGCCAACAGAGCTTCATGAATAGCTTGCGAAGCTCGCACAGTGCTGGTGTTGTCTATCAGCACTGCCAGCAAAGCCCGGCTGGCGTATATACCCACAGCGAGAACACCTGCCATAGCTGAGATACCAATGCCGATAGCCCAAACAACCCGACTGCGAGACGGCGATAATAACAGCGCCACTACCCCACACAAGATAATCAGCGAAATAGTGGAAGACCTGCGATCTTGGAGTTGGCCGATGAACTCCCAGAAACGATCGCTAGGGGCAACACGTTGCACAACAGTGATAACCCCAGCATCAGCAGGCGGCGTAAGGTTATTAAAAAAAGCAAGCTCTGAGTTGTTGGTAAGCTCAGCTAAGGTTTGATTAAAGATGGGTTGCAGGTTGGCTCGTACCGTAAGAAGTGGCGGGTTAGCAACCAGCGTGCCGCCTTCTACAGCCAAGATATCTTGATGGGTTTGGCGTATGGCATTCTCTAGCAGCTCTGCGTTGCTAGCACGGGTAAGAAGGCGTGACACTATCGGAGCAATCTCGGTTCGCAACGTCAACTCAACACCAGCAGCTCCAGCTGCGACTACAGGCTGATCGGCCATTTCTATCGCAGAAGCAACAAAAGAATTGCTCACTACTTGTTGAACATCTTCGTTGGCAAAGATATCGCTCAACTCCTCAGCGAAACGTTCTTCGTCAAACAGCACAACGTTGGCGTAGGTGGTAAGTGCGGAGAAACCTGCACCCACTATCACCACTAATAGCAACAGCACCGACACTCCCTCTCTTACTGTGCGGGAGGTGACGCTGCGCCAAGCACGCACAATTTGGTTTAGGTACTGCTTCACATTGTTTAGTTTGCCTGATATTGGTTAGAAATAGGCGCATTACCTCTATGGTTAAGCTTATGAAAAGTTTTTTTTATGAGCGAGATGCTGATTTAGATGTTGTAGCAGGCCAACAGGTGGCGGTAGTAGGCTATGGCAATCAGGGGCGACCGTGGGCATTGAACTTGCGCGACTCTGGGTTAGCAGTGTCGGTACACGTGCGCGCAGATGAGAGCCGTAGCCAAGCTGAACAAGATGGTTTTGCAGTAGGTGAGATTGCAGAAGCTACAGATGCCGACATTATCTGCGTGCTGGTGCCAGACGATGTGATACCTGGCTTAGAGCTGCAACCCACAGACGAGACGCTTACCATTGTGGCTAGCGGGTACACCTTAGCTTTTGAGCGGTTTTTGCCGGCAGGTGATGTGGCGATGGTAGCACCGCGGATGTTAGGCCCTGAGGTGCGGCGCTGCTATGAAGAGGGCGTGGGTTTCATCACTGTGGTAGGTACACACAAAGACCGTACTGGCACTACCGAAGCTCGCATGCTAGCAATCGCTGGTGCCATCGGCGGGCTCCGTCAAGGGGCTATTGTTATGACCCCACATCAAGAAGCTGTGTTGGATTTAGCAGTGGAGCAGTTGTTGTCGCCAGCGTTGACATATGTAAATACTGCTTTTGCGATGGTGCTGTTAGAGCAGGGGATCCCGTTAGAGGCCATTACCACCGAGTTGTTTTTTTCTGGTGAAGTGGAACGCAGCTACAAGCTCTTGCGCGAAGAAGGTTTTGTAGCTCAGCTGAACCATCATTCTCCAGCTAGTCAGTACGGGCAGTTGTCTAGGTTGGGTCGATACGACCATTTAGACGTGGTCACCACTATGAAAGACTTGCTAGACGACATTTTATCGGGTCGTTTTGCTGATGAGTGGGATGCTGAGTCTGCTGCTGGTGGACAGCGCTTAGCAGAGTTACGGGAGCTTTATGCGGGCGAGTCAATGAAGGCTGTAGAAGATGATTTAAGGTCTAAACTAGGTCCACAACACCATTAGGGCATATTACTTAGTTTAAGGGTGGGAGGTCGCCAAAATCTAGGGTAAAAGGTAGGTCTGGTTCGGGCTCGTCGTCTTCTTGTTGCAGTTCTACACGAGTTTTTTCGGGTTCTAAAATTTCGCCTAAAGCCACCATCGCAGCGCCAAGCGCAGAGCCTCCCGCGCTGGCTGTGAACTTATGCACGACACCTTCAGGTTCTTGATAGTCGCGTGGGTCTGCCCACTGAAACTCTAACTCGTCGCCCACTTCAGATGTATCGTTAGCCGTATCATCGGATTCGTTTGGTGGCTCTTGTTGTTGCGCCATGTTTGTAGGTTAGCGGATGAACTGGTTTAGATACCTGCAGACGAACCGTCAAGCAGTAGCTGCCGTGGGCAGAGCCCCGCTTAGAACTTCGTAACCCACCCGTTCAGCTTTGAAGCTAGCGCGGCCTCCGGTAAGCGACCGCAGTTCTATGGCGTAACGCACCAGTTCAGCTTCGGGAACGATAGCGTGAATTAGCTGTTCCCCCCACCGCCCAGCATCGGTGCCTTGCACTTGGCCGCGGCGTGAGGACAAATCGCCCATAACATCACCTTGATACTCGGCTGCCACGGTGATCTCAACTTGAGCCATTGGTTCAAGCACCACCGGGTTGGCTTGAGCAAAAGCAGCGTTGAAGGCCAGCTTGCCAGCCATGTGAAAGCTGAACTCTGAAGAATCAACCGAATGATGCTTACCGTCGTACACGGTGGCTTTCACATCGACGATTGGGAATCCTAAGTCTGAGCCGTCAGCCATCGCATCACGGATACCAGCTTCCACAGCAGGAATGTACTGGCGGGGAATGGAACCTCCAGTAACAGCATCTACAAACTCAAACCCGCTGCCTCTGCTAAGAGGCTCAATTCTTACAAACGCCACACCAAACTGCCCGTGCCCGCCCGACTGTTTTTTGTGTTTACCCTCGGCGTCACCGCTAGCGGTAACTGTTTGTTGATATGGTACTCGCAGCTCTTCAGTATTGACTTGGATTCCCATTCGATCTAAACGGGCAATGGCTAGGCGCAGGTGAGCATCGCCGAGACCCCACAATAAGGTTTGGCGAGTTTCGTCATTGCGTTCTAGTCGCAGCGACGGGTCTTCATCGGTGAGACGGCGCAGACCGGTGCCTAGCTTGTCTTCAGCAGCTCTAGTAGTTGGCACAATCCCATAAGCCAACACTGGAGTTGGCCACGGTTCAAGCTGCACTGTAGCGCGGCCTGCGTTTGTTAGTGTATCGCCGCTGCGGGTGTGCTGGAGTTTGGTTACACCGCCAATATCGCCCGCAGCAATCTCGGTAATATCGCTTTGAGTACTGCCTAAAAGGTTGACCAAACCGCGCAGACGCTCGCTGTCACCGCTATGAGAGTTAGTGAGGTTGTCGTCACGCCTTATAGTGCCTGACAGCATTCGAAACAGCGATATCTGACCGACATAGTCGTCGCTTATAGTTTTGAATATGCAGGCCAGCTGATCACCGTTTGGATCACATGCGGGTTCTGTATCTATATCGCTCATGGTGACCGTTATTTTGTGAGAAGTTGGGGGAGGGCCTATTTCAACTAAGAAGTTGGCTAAGCGGTCTACAGCGATAGGTCCAGTAGCTGAACCGCACACTACGGGGAAAACCGAACCATCTACCACACCACGGCTTAGCACCTCTTCTAGCTGGCTAGCAGCGGGGATGTTGCCCTCAAGGTATTGCTCTAACATGGTGTCGTCTGCCACTACGATGCCTTCGATAAGCTGTTCGTGTACAGCGGCTTCTTGAGTTTCCATTTCTGCGGGGATATCAGTTTGTTCTGCGGCACCGCTGTCGTAGATGTAGGCTTTGTCGGTAAGCAAATCTGCGATGCCGTGAAAGTTAGACCCCGAGCCTATAGGTAACTCTAGGGGCGCAACCCCTGCGCCAAAGGATTCTTGAAGTTCGCTAAGAACAGTTTGGAAGTTGGCATGCTCGCGGTCCAGTTTGTTGATGAAAATGATGCGCGGCAGGCCAGCATCGGCGGCTTGACGCCAGATAGCAACAGCACGGTGATCCACACCGTTAGAAGCATCAATTACAAACACCAACAAGTCGGCTACCTGAAGGGCTGCATGGAGTTCGCCTGCGTAATCAGGAGCACCCGGAGTGTCAAGCAAGTTGATTTTGTGACCCTGCCATTCGAAGCTAGCTAGAGCAAGAGATTGACTATGTTGAGCTGCTTTTTCTTCAAGGGTGAAATCGCAAACGGTAGTACCCTCTTCTACTTTGCCAGTGCGGTCTATCACATTAGCCCGGTACAGCATGGCCTCTGCCAGAGTAGTTTTACCTGAGCCTTGTGAGCCTACTAAAGCCACATTGCGGATCTTTTCGGTTGCAAAAGCCATCATTTCCCCCTGAGGATTTTGCTTATGTTGTGTGCATAGCGTGCTGTGTAGCGTGCTATGCAGTTGAGCCTAGCCAATAAGCGCTTGGAGTGGTAAACGACCAGTAAACGTTATGTGTTTCTGCGATTTAGCTAGAGCGGGTTTAGGATATAGAGATGGGTTTATTTGGTACCAAGAAAAATGTGATGGTGGAAGCAGATAATGCACTGCCAGGCCGAGAAGAACAAATGGCAGTACACGATGTCCACTATGTAACAGCTAATTCACTAAAGCCCCCGTTTCCTACCCAAATGCAACAGATTATGGTGGGGATGGGCTGTTTTTGGGGTGCTGAGCGGGTGTTTTGGCAGGCGGAGGGGGTGTTTACAACAGCAGTGGGCTATGGTGCCGGTTTTACTCCTAACCCTACATATCAGGAGGTGTGTTCGGGATTGACCGGCCACAACGAGGTTGTGTTAGCCGTTTTCGACCCTGAACTAACCAGCTACGAAGAGATGTTGGCTTTGTTTTGGCAGAACCACGATCCCACTCAAGGAATGCGTCAAGGCAACGATGTGGGAACACAGTATCGTTCAGGCATTTACTGCTTTAGCGATGCTCAGCAGCTAGCCGCTGAGCAGTCGCGTGACAGCTACGGGGCTCGGCTAAAAGCGGCAGGTTACGGTGAAATAACCACTGAGATAATTGCTGCGCCCATTTTTTATTACGCAGAGGAATATCACCAGCAATATTTAGCGAAGACGCCGGGAGGTTATTGCGGGTTAGGAGGCACAGGTGTTAAGTAGGTTGAGAACACCCAGCCTGTAACTACAGCGGTTCGGGCTTGCACCCAAGTTCCACTAGCTTCAGACTCAGCTACTTGCCCGGTGAGGGTGACTTTGGAGCCCAGTTCTGCAGTGCCCAATATTTGATGGTTGGTGCTTGGCCCGGCTCGCACGTTTAATGCAGAGGGCACAGCAAACACTGTCCACTCTGACCCTGGCGGGTATTGCGTATTGGCGGTATAGGTGATTCCATCACTATCTTCGGGTAACGATGGTAAAGAAGCTTCTGCTGTGACTGTAGGCGTAGCAGTTGGCGGTTGATCTGTCTCCTCTGACGTGATTGTTACCCAGTTGAAACCCCAGCTAGACAACGCTCCAGCTAACCCTAGCCCAGCTAACGCTAACCCTGCGGTGACGATGCAACACACAACTGTTCTAGGACTCATATTGTGGTGTAGGAATCATTTTGGCTAATAGTGCCAATCGTTAGCAGGTTGCATTGGCGTTATCGTATGGGGATTATTGTACGGGAAGGTGGCTTTGGTGAGGGACTTATTAGAATATCTGATACATGGCTAAACGAAAGCGTTCTAGGAGCGTGTTATCGGAGCAGGTTGCGGTGTCGGATCCACCGGTTAGGCCAGGACTGGTGGGGCCTCGCCGTATGGTGCCACGTCACATTCCTCGCCCCCCGTATGCTTTGACCGGTGATCCTGGGCTTGTGGTTTCTGCGCCGGTACGCACCTCTAGTGAGATAGCTGCTATGCGCCGGGCTGGACAGTTAGCCGCAGAAGTGTTGTTGTTTGCTGGTAAGTTGGTGAAACCTGGGGTCACTACCGACAGTATTGATGCACAGGTTCACGAACAGATTGTGAACCGGGGGGCGTATCCTAGCCCTTTAAACTATCGGGGTTATCCAAAATCGGTATGCACATCGGTAAATGAGGTTATTTGCCACGGCATTCCCGATAGCAGAGCACTAGCAGACGGCGACATTGTGAACATTGATGTAACCGTTTACCTAGACGGCGTGCATGGGGATACTTCGGTTACTTTTGAGGTGGGCGATGTGGATGAGCATTCTCATTTACTGGTTCAACAGACCTGCAACGCCATGTATGCTGGCATCGCGGCGGTAGGCGACAAAGTGCCGGTGTATGCCATTGGACGTGCTATAGAACGCCACGCAAAAATTCACAATTTAGGGGTTGTGCGGGAGTTTATTGGTCACGGTGTTGGCACAGAGTTTCACGCTAGTTTACAGATACCTCATTATTACGATCGCCGGCACGCCACATTGCTGAGCGCTGGTATGACCTTCACCATTGAGCCGATGCTTACGTTAGGCGCGCCAGATTTGTATCTTTGGGATGATGACTGGACAGCAGTAACAGCAGACCAACGCCGTAGCGCTCAGTTTGAACATACCCTTTTGTGCGTTGACGCAGCTGCGGAGGGTGCTGATGGTGGAGTCGAAATTTTAACTCGCACTCCTAGCGGTGAGGGAGCTGCAGAGGTGTACGCCCGCTAATCTGACTCTAATCCCAATACCATGCTAGGCCACGCACTCCAGTACCAGAGTTGATTATCATGGCTTGCCCAAAGCTGCCAATAAAGCTGCTCACAGGAGTTACTTGAGCGTTGATGGCATCTAGCAACACTTGGGCGTGTTGCGGGGCGTCGGCGTGCAAGCAAACAATGTGGAGTTGTTTGTTTGGTGACGTGCGGTTGTTTAGCGTGCGCCGCCATAATGCTAATATGCGCTGATTAGCTGCGTTGTCGCTAAAAGCAGGACGTAGTTTCTTAATAGCACCGTTTTGAATTTTGAAAAGAGGTCGCACACCTAGCCGGTTGCCTGCTCGTCCTGCTAAGTCGGGCACCCTACCGCTGCGGATGAGCTGATCTAAGTTGCTTAGCGCTCCGAGCAGCTGCACCCCCTGTGACACCTGTGTGGCTTGAGCGGCAACTTCGCTAAGGCTTGCCCCCGCTTGAGCAGCACGCGCGGCTGCTAAGGCTACTAAAGCTTGACCTCCCGCAGCTGTGTGACTATCTACCACTATTGTTTGGCAAGCTGTTTGTGCAGCAGCCAAAACAGCGGCCTGATAGGTGCTGCTGAGCGTGGAAGCAACCGTGATGACCACCACACCACTACCTTTGTTTTGTTGTGCTATAGCCGTTGCAAACGCGCCTAGAGGGGGGCTAGCTGAAGAGTATGTTTTTGCGGCTAGTATCTCAGCGGTGGACATCTCGCCATCTTGGATGGTGCGCCCATTTACCGTGAGGCTTAGTGGCACAACAGCTATATTCCATTGGGCTTGCACTTCAGATGCAAGGGCGGCAGTGCTGTCGGTTACAACACCTACTGTCATCTAATCTGTCGTCACCTAACGAGCTTGATCTACGTCTAGCACGGGTCGCACGGTCGCAGCCGAAGCTAACACAAGCAGCCCTGATGCCAACAGAACCCACCGAGTGCCAGCTAGTCCAAACTCGTTCAACCCATCGCCAACCGCGCCAGCTCCCAACGCAGCAATCCCCAACCCGATGCGGATAACAACGTGAAAAGCAGAAAAAGCTAGTATTCGTTCATTTTCAAACGGAATACGAGATTGTAGCACGCTGATTCCAGACGTGAGAGCTACGGTTGCTCCTGTGCCAAAACCAACCGCGCCTATAAACGTGAGCCACACGGCTGGGCTTTGGCTCATTAGCGCTACTAAAGCGCCCATAGCTACCGCGCCACGGCGGGTGAGCACGAGCAGATCTAAGTAACGGCAGCGATGTGCTAAAGCTAAGCCGATTCCTGCGCCCAACCCAAACAGAACAATTAAGATGCCGTATTCGGTGTCGGAGGCATCTAGCTCGTCGCGCACCAATTTGATACCTAAAGAGAACAACGCCCCAAGCCCAACAGCGGCTGCTGCTGTAGCAGGAAGCACTCGCTGCACTAAAGGTATAGCCCAAGCATCGCGCAGTCCTCGCGGTGATGTTGGAGATGTTGTAGCAGCGTCTATGTTGTCTGTGTTGTTGTGTTTGTTGTTTGTTGCTTGCAGTTCTGTTAGCCCTAGTTGACGCTGAGGCGACGTGTGCGGCTTCAGCGTGGCGATGCGAGCGATTAAGTAGGCTGATATCAAAAACGTTAGAGCGTCCAAAAAGAAAACCAGAGCATAAGGGTGTGCTCCTAGCCAGCCATCTGTTAACGGTAGGGCAGCAAACACGGCAAACAGGCCAGCGCCTATGGGGATGTTACCGTAGGATGACCCCAACATAATTGCGTTGGCTAGTGGCAGGTTAGCTTCATCTACTAACTCTGGGATGGTGGAGTCTCTAGATGCTAAAAACACCACGCTTGGAGCTTCAATAGCTAAAGCCCACAGATAAACCCACCACAGCTCTTGTATGAAGGGCACTGCTGTGATCATCACAGCTCGCAGTAAATCCATGGTGATCATGGTGCGGCGTCTGTTTGTGCGGTTGATTAGTTTGGTTGCCAGCGTGCCACCTAAAGCTGCGGGGATGAGCCGAAACGCCAGAATGCCTCCAACGGCGGTGGCAGAGCCGCTTAGGTGATCTACTAACGCCATCAGGGCGAATGTGGCTATCCAGTCTCCTAAAGCAGAGGACCCTTGCCCGATTACTAGCCGGCGGAAGTCACTTTGGTGGCGGAGGTTCAAGGTTTTTCTGCCCAGCTGTTAGCCCAGTTGTCGTTGTCAAAAACTAAACGGTGAGTTGCAGCTTTGATGCGGTTATGTGCTGGCAGGGGGTGGTTACCTGCTATGCGCTTTATAAACATCGGTGAAACGATTATTGCAGCAGCTATGGAAGCTTTTGTGTTGCTTGCTGCAATAAGAAACAGCGGCAGGGTTGTTAGCGTACAAAACACTGCCAAACCGGTGTGACGCAGCAAGCGGCCTAGTGCTAATCCACCAAGCAAATACAGACAAGCCGGCCAAGCAATAACAGCGAAAGCACCTAAGGCTGTTGCGATGCCGCGTCCGCCTGCACCCCCTAAAAACACAGACCAGTTATGCCCGACTATTGCAGCAGTGCCAACTAAAGCTACCCATAGCCAGCGGTCTTGTGTCCAAAGTTGGTTGGCAAGCAGCGGTCCAAGCACCCCTTTACCTACATCTAGCAAGCCGCCTACTGCTAGAGGCAAAAAACCGGCCACCTTGTAAAGCCCAGAGCCCGACACGGTGCCGCTGTCTAGGTGTCGCAGATCTGTTTTTGTGAGCTTTTGAGACACTAAATTAGAAAAAGGAACAGCACCCGCAACGAATGCTATTGCGATCACAATAATTAGCTCTGCCCAAATCATTTTACCTAAATCATCTTAAGTGCATCATGGCTTATATTCTTACTAAATTGTGCTTTACTGTAGCTTGGTGGTGTCATAGCAATCTGTTGGTGTGCCAATATAGGGCGTAAGAATATGGGTTTTAGATGAGTGAATTGCCTTCTACGCGACTGATTTTGATTCGTCACGGGGAATCTGAAGTAACCGTCAAGCAGATAATTGGTGGAGACCGTAGCTGCACTGGCTTATCTGATTTAGGTCGCCGTCAGGCTGAGGCGTTGGGGCGGCGCTGGTTACAGGGTTATGAGCCAAAGGTGGATGTTTTGTGGTCTAGCACTTTGCCAAGAGCCGTGGAGACAGCCGAGCTGCTAGCCGAGCCTTTAGGCGGGTTGGAGTTGCACACTCACCCTGATTTAGTTGAGCGCCGCCCCGGAATGGCCGATGGAGTGGCTTTTGAGGAGTTTCCAGATCAGTTTGATTGGCGAGGCGACGATCATCCGCATATGCCCATAGCTCCGGGGGCTGAAAGTCAGTCTGACTTTTTTCATCGCACTGGTAAAGCTCTTTACGAACTAGCAGAGGATCACCGTGGAAATACAATAATGGTGGTTTGCCATGGTGGGGTGATAGATGTGGCGCTGCGTGTATTGCTGGGGTTAGCCCCGTCTGCGCCGTTTTTGTTGTGGACGTTGAATACCTCTATAACCGAGTTTTTGAGCACCGAAAAGGCTGGTATTTGGAGGTTAGTGCGCTACAATGATTTTACACATTTACAAGGATTACCGGAGCGTAGCCAGCGTGTTGGCTCAGGTGCTGATGTGTGACAGAGCAGTATCATTCCACAGTTAATGTTGTATTTGGCGTAGCAGCATTGCTGGTGAGCAGGGCCCCGATGATGGCTGCTGTGTGGCCTTGAGCTACCAAGTGTGACACTGCCTCTTCAGCTGCTGATGGGTTACAGCAAAATAATAGTCCGCCAGAGGTTTGAGCATCGGCCAGCATCGTTAACATGCGTTCATCGTGACATCCTCTAATATGGCTACGTACATATTCTAGGTTGCGCTTAGAGCCTCCAGGTGCAAATCCTTGATCTAGCAATTCCCATGCTCCTGGTAGAGTTGGCACTTGTTGGCTGTGTAGCACAACATCCGTATTGCTAGCTGCGGCTAGCTTATGGAGGTGGCCTAGCAGTCCGAAACCTGTGATGTCGGTGGCAGCAGTAGCTTGGGCTTGTAGTGCAGCCAACGCTGCGTCACGGTTGAGGCGGGTCATCTCTGTTACTGCTGCGGCATAGCTTTTTGCCAGTGAGCCTTGCGGCTTTATGGCTGCTGGTGGGCTGTTTTTGACAGCGGTAGCTATGAGCCCTGTGCCTAGAGGCTTTGTGAGAACCAGTGCTTGTCCAGCTTGACCGCCGCTGTTGGTTAGCAGCTTAGAAGGATTTGCGCGGCCGGTGATGGCTTGTCCGTATAAGGGTTCAGGGCCGTCTACAGTGTGCCCGCCCCCTATAGCCCAGCCTCCCTCTTCGGCAATTTCTGAGCCGCCAGCAAGTACATCGGCTAGCAGGTCTAAGGGAAGTTCAGCTTGAGGCCAGGCAACTAGGTTGAGCCCAAACAAAGGGGTGCCACCCATAGCATAAATATCCGACACAGCGTTGGTGGCCGCAATACGTCCCCAAGTGTGAGGGTCGTCTACTACTGGTGCAAAAAAATCTGCTGTGGACACTAAGCAGCATTGTTCGTCTAGTTGCCATACAGCAGCGTCGTCACCGGTTGTAGTGCCTACAACTAAGTTTTTGTGGTTTTGAGATGGCATAGAGCGCAGAACTTGCGCTAACTCGGATGGCCCGAGTTTGCCAGCTCAACCAGCACCGTGGCTGTATGCTGTGAGGCGACCTGTTTGGGGGTTCATGTGTTTGACTTTAACAAAATCGGACAAAATAGCGGTTATTGACGTCTCAGGTAAACAGTCCAGTTGGCAAGACCTACTAAAGCACCACCGATTATATTGCCTAAGGTAACGGCCAACAGGTTGTGGGATATCCACGCAAAGTTCAGGCGACTCACATCGGCTGAGGTGAGGTTAGCCGCTTCTAGAGCATTGGCATCTAGCGATACCAGCCAGCCCAAAGGCAGAAAGAACATGTTGGCTATGCTGTGTTCTAGCCCAGCGGCAACAAAAGCAGTGATGGGCAGGACGATGCCAATCATTTTATCTAGCAGCGAACGCCCTGCTGCGGCCATCCACACTGCTAAGCAAACCAAAACGTTGGCAAGCAATCCCCGCATAAATGCAGTTCCAAACCCTAAGTTGACTTTGTCGTTAGCAATCTGAATGGTGCGCACAGAAAAGCTATAGTTGCTTTGAGCCCACCAGCGGGTGAGATACAACAAGAACACCATCACTAGAGCACCAATGAGGTTAGCAGCAAACGCAAGCGCCCAGTTGCGGGTTAGTTCAGTGCCACTGATGCGGCGACTAAAGAAGCTGGCTACCATTAGATTGTTGCCGGTGAACAGCTCAGAGCCGGTTACAACTACTAGAAACAGCCCGAGGGAGAAAGCCAGGCCAATCAGTAGCCTTGTTGGCCCGGTGCCTAAATCTGGGTTTACGGCCACGGTGAGCGCAAACAAGCCCCCTAAACCAATGAAAGCTCCTGCCATGATGCCGAGTATCGATGTTTGGAGAAGATCAAACTTGGCTTTGCCTATGCCAGTTCGTTTGATTTTGCGGGCTATTTCTTCTGGGGTTAAGGCTTCAGTCATGTTCTTAATTCTTACTCAATTAGTGTGTAGGTAATGTCAGATTCAAAAGAGTTTTCCGATGCTAGGTTTTCTGGGGGCGGGGTTATTGCCGATTCAGGTTACTATGCCGGGGCGGTTGAGGCTTTGCGGAGTGCTTTTGCTCAAATTGGCGATGCTGCTGATGCTGCACAGCGGGCTGGTTTTTTTGCCGACATTGCAGGTTGGCAAGACGAAGCTGATGCTTCAGCTTATGATGTGAAGCGAGACGCAGTTACGTCTATGGCTGAGGCGCTGCGAGCTAAAGAGGCGGTGGCTTCTTATGCAGATGCCGCTAAGAGTACTTTGGAAGAGGTTAGGGCTGCTTTTGCGGCTGTTACAGAGGCATCTAGTTTCGTTAGCAGGATTGTAGGCGAAGATGTGGATGCGACAGCTCTGCCAGATAACGAAAGTGCTGAACAGCTAGCAGATTTTAGCGGTCATATGGCCGATGCTCTGGCTACTTTGCTGCAAGACAACCAGCCGAGTGCAGGTGGCAATAGCAGAAAGGCTGATTACGTTAAGCTTGCGGAGACTTTGTCGGTGCTTTCAGATGCGCGTAGAGCGTATCGGGAGGTGGATGACAAGCTCATCATGTTGTCTAATGCTCGTGCCGATTATTTTGAGGAGTTTAATGCTGCGTCTCGTACAGCATTAGCAGGTGATCTCAAGGTTGCTGTGACCGAAGATATTGCTTCGGTTTCCATAGGTAGTTTTCGTGCGGCTATTACAGCTTTGGGTGTGGCAAGAACTGCTTACAATGCTGAGGTTTCTGATGCGTTGTGGAGTTCTTTAGGGGAGGCTCGAATTAATTTAGTGGCTGCTACGAAAACAGTGTTTGAAATCAAAGCTGCTGCAGGCGAACAGGCGTCTGATACAGATTTACATTCTGCGGCAGCTTTAGCATATTCCTTTGGTGAAGTTGGTACGCCTACCGGTGTTTACGACGCTGCCCGAGACGTTGTGATTGAGGCTAAGGAGTTTAGGCGCCGTGCCCAAAGTGCTTGCGATGAGGTTGACAAGCTTTTGGTAGAAAACCGTGCTGTAGCTGCCGATGCGCTTATTGAAGCTCGGGCGGGGGTGGGTGATGAAGCGCTAGTGGAAATTCATTTGGCGTATGAGATCACCAGCGCTGCTTTGGATTCTTTGTTTGGCTCTAGGGCTGCTTTTGAAGTTGGATTTGATTTCACTCTGCCAGAGATCTTCGGCGACCTGTAGAGTTTGCCTAGCGCTGCTACTAGCATAGGGCTGTTACCAGCGCACCTTGTTTGGTAAAGACCATCTTAAAAAGAGACAGCCCCGACAAAAGTCGAGGCCGTCGGGCCGGGGCTACTCACCCTGGCGGGGTTGCTTACACTTTATCTGCTGAAAACGACAAAATGTCAAGTATTCTCATTAAAACGATGAGTGCAGAACGAATTATCACATATATTGATGGGTACAACTTCTACTACGTCCTTTGTGACGCAGCAAGACTTGTATGAGTGGCGTGCTGCCGCCCGACAAAACATAGCCGACTACGCTGAGACGCTGCGTATCCTTGGAGAATGAGCAGCGAGACGTTCTGTCCTACGCCCGACGATTTGCTAACGATTAGCCGAAACCGCTCTATCTTCGCACTGGGGAGTGAAACAACAGGCGACGATGCAGAGACCTGGGACTCAAATCCCGATGCCGAGCGTGGGACTGAGAGGAGCCCGGCACGCTACTGGCTGATGAGCAGATCGCCGAGACCTCCGTCGGGGGCGATTGCTACCTCGTAGATTGGCTGCTCGGCGATGCAGCGCAGCCGCTGGCCGGGAAAGCTCCGCAGGTAGGCGAATAGCATCCCGATCTCCGCACCCGGATGGATCGGCGTCTCCTCGACTGCGAGAGCTTTGCTGTGACTGTCCGGGTCTGAACGTTGAACCTCCACCACTTCGACGCGGCTCTTACCCTCTAAGCGCACTAGGTAGCCCTCGCCCGCGTGATGTTGCTCGAGGTACTCGAATGTTGTTCCGACTAGGTCTTCGTCAAGTATAACTATCACCTCGTCAGGCAGCCAGTCACGGATGTCTCGGCTGCTGGCACGCAGCCGTAGCAGCGCTCTGGCGGCTTCGCGTCGACGGACCGAGGCCTCTTCTACCTTCTCAGCCACAGCTTAATCATACCCGCTGGCACTAACTGCCCAAACTCGAAATCCAAGCCAAAAACTCGCGGGCTCTAATCATCTAGAGGCCCACTGTCTTCGATGGACTTCCCATGCATCAAATATATGGTCGTAGATGTGTCCGTAGATGTTCTCCAAGTCCACCCGGGTTGCATAGCTCTCATAGTCTTTGCGAGATGTTTCTTCACCCAAGCTGTTGTAGACGTGAAGATGAACAATCTGATGCCGGGTGTCAACAAGGACTACGTTCTGCCATTTTCCCTTTCCGGATTCCATCGTTTGTTGGATGATCACAAGATCGCTCAAGGCACCATTGTGCTGATCACTCCACTCTCAGATCACAAGGCGATCTCCATCATCTGATAAGTAGACCTTGAACGACTTGAGGTCGGCATTCGCACGGTAGGTTTTGAAACGGCTATTAGAAGGGCGAATCGATAAGTCCACAAGCCGTTGCCAGCCTCCTCGCCGCCCTCTCGACCGTTTCGACATTCCATGAACGATAACAGCGTAAAAAAATAGCTATAACCGTGTAACTACCGCATCATAATTAGAATCTGATGATTGCCTACCAGCGCAAAACCACTCATTGGTCTACCGCATGTCGTAGGTTCAGGATCAATTCTCAATTGTGTGCCTACGGCAGGACGGTCTCGGTGTCGCGGCCGGAGCGGAGGAGGGCACCGGGGGTGGTTGCCCAGCGTCTCGCCTCCAGCGTGGATGAACGACACCATTCCGCCGGCCCGAGGCATCTGGCGGGCCGCGACATCGAATCCGGGATGGCCGGGCAGTCTGGGAAACAGCACCCGCTCATAGGGCTGAGGGAAGTCCGATTGCTAGAGCACGTAGCTCTTGAGCAATGGTTTCTACCTCGAGATGCTCAATAGCAATTCTTTCCACAAGGTCAACAGCATCATCTGGTGAGATGTTGTCTGCTGGATAGCCATTGACTCCTAAGAATGTAGTGGTGGCTAGCCATCCGAGCCTTTTATTTCCATCAACTAGGGGATGACTAAGAACGATTGAGTGAAGCAGGGCAGCAGCCTTGTCCCACAAGGTCGGATAAGCATCCTCACCAAACACAGTGGTTCGAGGTCTAGCTACAGCGGATTCAAGTAGACTGATGTCTCTGATAGGTAGGTTTTCACCGAGCAGCTTTCTCCCAATTGAAAGTAGATCCTCCAGTTTGGGGAAAAATACCTTATAGGTCATTCTCCTAGTCGACGAAGAGTTTCTGCGTGGATTGTCATGTTCCTCTCTGCTTCAGCAAGCCATAAGGCACTGTTTTGTTGCTCCACAAAGTTGATGACGGCTAGATTGACGGTTTCGGCTACTGTTTGTCCTGTTTGATGGGCTACAGCCTGTAATGCCGTTTCGCAATCTGCGCTGAGGTTGAGTTCTACGACCATTGGATTAGTCTAACGATGCTTTGCTAGAGCACGTAGCTCTTGAGCAATGGTTTCTACCTCGAGATGCTCAATAGCAATTCTTTCCACAAGGTCAACAGCATCATCTGGTGAGATGTTGCGTGTAGAGTATCCAGCCCGAGTGAGGAAAGTTGTGGCTGCTAGCCAGCCTAGGCGTTTGTTTCCGTCTATGAGAGCGTGATTAGAGACAATGGCTCGGAGTAGCGCTGCGGCTTTATCCCATGCTCCGGGGTAGGCATCTTCTCCTAAGATAGTGACGTAGGGTTGAGCAACTGCTGACTTTAAGAGGCCGATGTCGCGAATTGGAAGTGGCGATTCAAAGTATTCTTCAGCTATGGCAATTAGCTTGGAGAGGTTGAGGGGTTGAGCAGGGTCGGTCATTCTCCTAGCCGACGAAGAGTTTCTGCGTGGTCGGCAATATTTTGTTGAGCTGCAGCACGCCACTTGTCAAGGTCTTGTTGCTCCACAAAGTTGATGACGGCTAGATTGACGGTTTCGGCTACTGTTTGTCCTGTTTGATGGGCTACAGCCTGTAATGCCGCTTCGCAATCTGCGCTGAGGTTGAGTTCTACGACCATTGGATTATTCTAACGATGCTTTGCTGGGACGACTCGCGTAGTTTGTTGAGGTTTCATAACAGTCGAAAATATCAAAATAGCTATATTGCCGATGATACTTAGAGCGCTACCCCAGCTAGCAGGGCACCGATAGCGGTAGTTCCAGAGATGGCACCCAAGATGGCGATATTGCGTCTTTGGATAGCTTTAGTGTGAAGCCACGCAGCTACGCCTGTCGCAATAACTAGCACTACTTTGATGGTGAGGGTGATGTGATAGCTGTTGGCAGCATCTTCAAACTCCACATCTAGTAGGTTCCAAAACCCTGTTAGCACAGCCAATGCAAAAAAAGGCCAAGCCACCTTAGCGAATTGCTGAGCAGCTGCTTGGGTGGCCTCGGCACCAACTTTACGCAGTGCCGGCACTAACGCTGCCACCACTACCTGTCCTCCCACCCAGACTGCTGCGCCTAAGATGTGGAGGAACAAACGAACGGTATCTATATCCCAATGAGCTTCAATCATCTTATGGTTTTAGCAAACCTAGCTGCGTAAGTAGCAGTTCACAGCCGTATGATTGCTACCGTCATACTATGACGCTTCAGCGAACACATTACCAACAAGCCTTAAAAGCTGGCGGTGAGGCCGTTTTAGCAGTGGGCAAACAAGACCTAACCGCAGCGGTTCCCTCGTGTCCAGGTTGGGATGTTGCAAGGTTGCTTGCACATCTCAGCAGGGTGTACCGCTCGGTGGCACGCCACGTGTCTGAAAAAGCTACTCAAATGATCCCCGCCGAGGAGATCCCCCGTGCCCCAGAAGGTTCTGGCTTGCTAGATTGGTTTAGCGAAAGCCATGTCTTGGTGCAAGAAGCGTTGGACGCAGCAAACCCCGATGAACCGGTTTGGACTTGGGCAGGGCAACCTAACATCGCCTTTTATATTCGCCGGATGGCACAAGAAACCGCTGTGCATCGCTGGGATGCTGAGGCTGCTTTAGGTGTGCCTTCGCTGGTTGATGCTGAGCTTGCTTGTGATGGGGTGAGTGAACTTTATGAGGTTGTACTACCCTTCGTTACCAGCAACTGGGGGGTGGAGTTACCTACATCCACCCTGCACTTGCATCGCACCGACGGCCCGGGGGAGTGGCTAATCTGCGCTCAAGACGACCGCATCTGCGTGACCTATGAACACGCTAAAGGCGATGCTGCGGTTCGGGCAAGCGCTAACGATTTGTTATTACTGTCTTGGGAGCGCATATCTCTAGATAGCGCCGATGTAACCACCTTTGGCGAACCTGCCGCAGCAGCAGCATGGTTTGGGTTATCGCGGTAGCTGCATGTTTGAGAGGTACGTGAGCATGGTTGTTGCATGCGTGCTGAAAAAAGTGGATAGATGAACGGTAAAGGCTCTAGTCCGCCACCTGAGCCCACAACACCCACGAGGGCTGAGGTTTTTGATCAGTACATGCCCATCGTGTTGTTCTTAGTGTTTAACAACTTTGGGTTGGTGTGGGCGATTGCGGCGATGACCCTTTGGGCAATCAAAGCTCAACTGAGCCGGTATCGTCGCGGCTTGCCTTTAGGCAAGGTGATGCCCTTAGTGGTGACATATTTAGTAGTACGAGGCATTATTGGCATCATCTACGACAGCGAAGAGGTGTATTTTGGTGTTGGCATAGCGGTTAAAGCTTTAGCTGCTCTGGGGCTTTTGATATCGGCTTTTTTGCGGCGCAACGCAATAGGCTACGCGCTGCCCTACCTTATCCACTTGGATTCAGCCATTGTGGGTCATCGTGTGTATCGGTCTACTACTAGGCGAATTGCTGTAGCAGTGGCATTGGTAGTGTGCGTCAGCGTGGGTTTTGATACCTGGCTATTACAGAATGCTTCTATTAATGAGTTTGTAGCTATACGTTTAGGCGTGAACTGGGGTTTGTCGATTTTGACGTTGATAGCGGTAGGTATATACCTAGATCGCCGCTTGCGACAGATACCCAATTTCTCAGGTTTGATGCCCCTGTTAGAGCGCCGCTTAGGGCAAGTCTGAGCGCTCAAATTTTACTGTTTAGCTAAAAACACGCCATCTGGATCGTTTATTACAACAGTTCCTAGTATTTTGTCTATCAGGGTTTGCTTTAAATCATTAAAGAAAATCCAAAGCACTGCGACAAGACTAATCAAAGAACCTATTGCGACAATAGTTTCATTATTTGTAGACAAGCCAATTATATAAATAATTAGGTTATATAGTGCAGAAATACCAATCTGTCTAAGAAACATAATGCCGTAGGAGGCGCCCGAACGTGATTCTAGTTTTACAACACGCATCTTGAGCAAGTACTTGGCAGGGGTTTGGCTTTTCTGCCATATAACAAGCGACCAGATTAACCAGCCCACCCCTAAAGTGAAGATGAACAAGATCAAGTCAAGCACGAACCCACCAAAACGTCGTGCACGCGGTGCAAGCATGGTGGTAGGGTCAAGCGTGGCAGGGCTAGGATCAACAGAAAAGCCGCTTGCTCCCTGCGTGCTTTGTGCTGCTGCTGTTGTGGGGGCAGCTAGCAAGGCTTCGGTCTCTGTGATTGTGTCTGTAGCTTGAACCCCATCGTTAGCAACATGTTCTGTCCAACGGTTTCCGTCAAACCAGCGATATTGATGGCGGCCAGTTGGGTCTGTATCCCACGTAGATATGTTCATGTGAGCAATGTTAGCGCTAGGCAGTGACATCTACTTGCTAGTCAAGTAGATGTTGTACCTCACAAAGAAGTATCTAAGGCGTGCTGGCACACCCAACGATGCATAGCTATGCCGGAAGCTACGCCAGCGTTGATTGAACGGGTGGAACCAAATTGGGTGATAGCCAGCACAGCCTCACAAGCTGTTTGAGCTGCAGACGACAACCCCGGACCTTCCTGTCCGAACAACAATAGGCAGCGCTCAGGCAGCACATAGCTTTCTATAGGCACACTGCCCACACTGTTATCTATACCTAGCAAAGGTAGATTGGCTTCGCCCGCCCAACTACACAAGTCCGCTATGTCTAGATGGTGAAGGATGTGCAGGTAGCGGTCTGTAACCATCGCACCACGGCGGTTCCAGCGCCGCCGTCCCACGATGTGAACCGCAGCCGCCCCAAAAGCGTTAGCATTACGCACCACTGTGCCGATGTTGAGGTCGTGCTGCCAGTTCTCTACTGCTACATGAAACCCGTGGCGGTGAGCATCCAAGTCGGCCACGATTGCTTCATGTCGCCAAAAGCGATATTTGTTTACTACGTTGCGAGCATCACCTTTTTGTATTAGCTCAGGATCTAGATGAGGGGGTAGACGCTCAACCCAGCAGGATTGTGGAACAGCTTTTTGCGGTTTTTGTGGTTGTTGTCGGGGTTGTTGCAAGCGCATCGGTTACCAAGCGCATCTAATACATAAAAAACCGTTACAACAATGCCAACAGCTTTTGCATGAGCATATCTATTTCGCGCAAACAAGCTATGAAGGCGTTGTCGTCTCCTCCACCTGGATCAGTTACCTCAATATCGCGAGGCACTTTTACCTCAGCCAAATGTAAAGCTGCTACTCGTTGGTCTAGCGGTTCTGAGCCAAACCTGAGGTGATCTATAAGGTGATGGATTGTGGCAGTTTTTGCTGCGGCTTCGGGATATGTACGCCGCACAAAGTCCACATGTTCGGGTGCAAATGCCACGATTAAGCTGGCATCTCGTGTGTCAGCAGTGCTTAGTTGGTGGCTACGGTGGCTTGCGTCGCTAAGGCCAATCGACTCCAACGCTTTGCGAGTTCTACCGCTCATCGCCAACCCTTCGATGCTGTGGGTACCTGCGCCTTGAAACCTATAGGTGCTGTTCCGCTGTTTACCGATAAGGGTTGCCATCGGTGACCGGGCAGCATTGCCGGTGCATAACATCAACACAAGAGGTTGTGCAGCAACGTCAGGCTTGTAACGTTGATTTGGATGCTCAACTGCCATCTGCTTGCAGGGCTGCTTCGGCAGCAATGCCATTAGAGATTTTTTTGATTTGTGTAGTTACTATTCGCCGCATAATCGTGCCTGAAAATGGCATTATCAGCTCAAACCAGCTGTCCCAGTGAAGAGTACAGGTTTTTTCGTTTTCTGAGGGTACTAACAAAAGATCGGAGTGGCAGTTGCGGATAGGCAGCGGAGTACTCAAAATCCGATAAGACATTCGGGCGGGTGGCTCAAATGTTGTTATCTCCTCACGAGTTTTTGTAGGGCCGACATAGAACACGCGTACCGCACCCACACCGTTAGGTTCTGGGGTGCCTTGAACCTCAAGTTGCATCTGTGAGCTAGGAGTCCAGCAAGCATAAAGCGAGTGGTTGGTCATAACCTTCCAAGCGACTGCTTGGGGAGCTTGTATCGGCGTGGCAAGAGCGATTGTTTGCATTAGTTCCTTTAGGTTAGGTGGTGGGTTGTTCTGTTAGCTGTTGAAACAGCTGAGATAAGTTGTCAGGGTGAATTTGGCCGCTATTTTTGCTGACGAGCAGTCCATCTTGATCAATTACAGCCCAAAATGGTGTTCCATTAAGGCCAAAAGCACCGGCAAGCGTGCTGTTAGCATCGTCTACCATTACTTGAAAAGGCCACCCTTGGTTTTTGAGCCACTGACTAGGGGGGTAGTTATCTCGCTCAGAGTTGACCAACGTGGATATTCCAAAGAAATCCACTCCCGCAGGCAAGCTGTTGCCAGTATCTAGCCAATCGGTAAGTTCAGCTACTTCGTTTTGACAAGCAGGACACCAGTGGGCCAAAAACACTATGACGGTGGGCGCAACTTTAGGCGTCCAGATAAACGGTGCGCCAACAATCGTAGTACCAGAGATGGGTGGCACAGCTTGACCTACAGCTAATGTTGGCACCTCAGCAGATGCATAACCCACAAAGTTTATTGGCGCTACTTCTACAGGTTCTATAGGCACGCTTGTTGAGGTTGTAGGCTGCTCGTTGTTGCCACATGCGCCAACCGCTAACACCAGCACAGTTATTAGACCTACACGTATTAGTTGGGTTGCGTGAAACGACCTGCAAATTAAAACCATTGGCTTTAGGCTACAGTGTGAGTGCTGGCAGGCCATAAGGTGAAGCGTGTGAGATTGTCTTGGTTTCGGCGTGATTTGCGTCTTTTGGATAACCCAGCATGGGCAAAAGCAAGTGCTAACCATCAAGTTGTGGCCTTAGTTGTGATCCAGCCTGCTTTGCTGCAAGCAGCAGGCCCATGGCGCAAACAAGCGTATTTGCAGGCTTTGGTTGGGTTAGATCAATCCCTAGCAAATTTGGGTGGTGGCTTGTGGGCCGAAGTTGGGAACCCCGCACATATTGTGCCCCGTGTTGTTCAAGAAATCGAAGCTTTGGAGGTAATTACAAACGCTGATGTAACTAGCTGGTCTGTAGCCCGAGACACGCAAGTTAGCCAAGCTCTGTCGGTGCCTTTGCAAGCTTATTGGGGAACGATGGTTCATCCGCCCGGACGCGTACTCACGGCTGCTGGCGAACTGTCAAAAGTTTTTACGCCATTTTATAAAGCCTGGGCGCAAGTCCCACTGCCTGATGAAGCTGCATCAGGGCCTGCTCAGGTGATAGCCCCACCTGCACGACACAACCTGGCTAACGCTCTTGCATCTGTGGGTTATGAGGTGGATAAACCGTGGAGCGAGCACGATGCTCTTAGGCAACTAGATTTGTGGCAACAGCGGGTGGATAACTACCAAGAGCACCGCAACTTGCCGGCTATGGCGGGCACTTCTGAGCTTTCAGCGGCGTTGCGATTCGGGTTGTTGTCGCCGCGTTACGTAGTTCAAAAAACCAGCACCTCCACGCCCGGCAAAGCAGCGTTTGTTAGACAGCTAGCGTGGCGCGACTGGTATGCCCACTTCACTGCTGCCCACCCCAACATCAACCAAGTAAGTCTCAAACCTGCCTACGACCGCATTGCTTGGCGTGTGGGCTCAGATGCTGACGCGGATTTTGTTGCTTGGCGAGACGGGCAAACTGGCTACCCAATAGTAGATGCTGCTATGCGCCAGCTATCTAGCAGCGGGTGGATGCATAACCGCTTGCGGATGGTTGCTGCTTCGTTTCTTGTTAAGGATCTACTAGTGGACTGGCGCAGAGGTGAACGTTGGTTTCGCCATATGTTGACCGACGGCGAGATAGCCCAAAATGCGGGCAACTGGCAGTGGGTGGCTGGAACTGGGCCCGATGCTGCCCCATATTTTCGCATATTTAATCCAATCACCCAAAGCAAACGTTTCGATTCACAAGGTCAGTACCTGCGGCAGTGGCTGCCAGAACTAGCTCAACTTAACAACAACGATATCCATGCTCCCTGGCAGGCAGCGCCCCTAGATTTAGCTTCTGCCAACGTCACTTTAGGCGTTACCTACCCGTTGCCAATTGTGGACCATACCGAGGCCCGCCAACGTACTATAGCTGCATATAAAAGAGCTTTAAACGCTTAACCTTTTACACGCTTAGCTATGTGACACCCCGCTAACGCCAACACCCTACCCACACCTCAGGAACAAATATAAAGATAGCGAGTTCTAGAGAGCGAGACACGCGCCCTGAGCGCAACGTTTCTTTTCCCTCTACACCGTTACCTGCTTCCCCTCTAAACGCTTCCCAATCCCAGCATCACTCAAACCCTTGCCGCTGCAACACCTCAACCAAAACGCGCATCTTCGCGTCTCAACGTTGTGCCATAATAAAACCCTCCATCGGTAGGTTGCAGATACATCTGATTGCTTTTAATAGTCGACCTGTTGCAATCACCGATGGAACTTGCCTTTTAGAAAATTTTTCTAATTTTTTTATAAAATACTACTATTTTTGGTAGGTATTGTCATATTGTGCTGGTATGCTTGTGTGTGTGAGTGTAACTGCTAGTTTTCAAAGCAATATAAATGTTTTCAACACAGTGTCAGTTTTTTCTGAAACTGCTGCTGGCGGTTTTGGGTTTGACGATTTTTCTGGTTGTGATGCTGGTGAGCTTGTGAAACTAGTTTTGCAAGCTAACGATGTGCGCCAACGTGCGGAGAGTTTTTTGAGTGCGGTGTTGGTTAGGCTAGGCGATTTAGAAGGCGATGACGCTGTTAGGTCGGTTTGTGAACAGTTCGGTTTGCCTGCTTATAGGGCTCGTCGTCATGTTCGCACTGTGAAAGGTTTATCGGCTTTACCGGATGTGGTGCGTGCAGCTAAAGATGGTTGGATAACTCAAGACCACGCTGAGCTAATAGCTGCGTCGCATCGCAGAGCACCAATGAGCACAGAAGAACAACTAGATTTGTTGGCTATAGGTGTGCAACAAGACTGTGATGATTTCAAAAACACAGTAGCCGAATCAGAAACACAACGTTTAGCTGCTGAAGGATTAAACCCTACAGAACAACAACATGCGCGTCGCACCGCCAAAATATTTGCTGGCGATGATGACATGGTTGTGTTGCACGCTGAGCTAGACCAACTAGCAGGAGAAAAAGTAAAAACCGCTATAGACGCTATGACAACACGAATGTTCAAACAAGACTACCGTAATGGCAACGAACGGTCTTTTGAACAACGCAACGCAGACGCGCTCATACACCTCATCACCCACACAACCAACAACAAACACCAACCCCAACAAACACAGGCTCAGAACCAGAACTAATACCGCAGCAAACCACTATCATCCTCACCGCCAACTACGACACCATCACCTGCCAACTAAAAAACGCTGGGCTCATCGACGGAACCCCAATCAGCATAGACACAATCCGCCACCTAGCCTGTGAAGCCAACATCATACCCGCTATCTTCAACAACCAAG
This sequence comes from Candidatus Poriferisocius sp., assembly GCA_965221865.1. Lineage (GTDB taxonomy): Bacteria > Actinomycetota > Acidimicrobiia > Acidimicrobiales > Bin134 > Poriferisocius. Next base: position 1,197,522 of record OZ244918.1, on the reverse strand, counting down.
CACAACCCTTATATTTAGGACGCAGCCGCCGTAAACACACCAAAACACAACTACTAGCCCTACACAAACGCGACCAACAATGCACCAAATGCGGAATCCGCGCCACAAACTGCGAAGTCCACCAAATTGTGCCATGGCAACAAGGCGGCACCACAGATATCAACAACCCCACCCTCCTATACCCCACATGCCACCACCAAACACACAAACACACCCACCCCAAAAACCAACACAACCACGGCCCCTAACCAAAACAAACCAACCACCACCGGTAAAACATAACCCCAAAACCGAAACGCTATGCTACAATAAAACCCTCCACCGGGAAGTTTCGGATAGTTCAAACCGACCATTAAGGCCGATCTGTCGCAACTACCAATAGAGTTCATTTTTGACGCAGTGCCTGGAGGTGCTGGTTATGTCCAGCGAATACATCAAGAGCTGCCGCGGCTTGTAAATCAGGCAAGAAAAATCGTAGACGAATGCACATGTGCATCGAACGCAAGTTGTTATGGCTGCCTGCGCACCTACCGCAATCAAGCCCATCACGACACACTGATTCGCGGCGCAGCAGTCGAAGTTCTCAATGCTTACACGAGACGTTCTTAAGGCATTAGTTTAAGGAGGCTAGGCGGGAACAGAGCAGGTCTAGGTTGAGGTGATCTTCTAAAGCATCGGCTAGGCGGTCTAGGTCTTGATGCCAGTGGGTTTGTTGATCTAGCTCAGATACAGATTGCCAACCCAGCCAGTGCTTAAGTACAGCTTGACGATATTCGGCTCGATCAAACAAACCATGCACATAGGTGCCCATTACCAGCCCGTCATCTGAAGCAGCTACGAAAGGGTAAAGTGCATCGTCGGCGTTGCTTGTGCCGTGGCGTATCTCATAGCCAGAAAACTTAACGTTGTGAGGCCAGCTGGCAGACCCCGCTACTGTGCGAACCAGCTTTTCTGTGCCCATCTCAACTTCTATTGGTAACCAGCCCAACCCTTTTGCTTCTGTTGGCCCCTCAATTTGGAGTGGATCGAGGATGCGTAATCCCAACATTTGCAGACCACCGCAAACACCTAACAGTCGCCCACCGTAGCGCACATGACGCTCTAAAGCTGGCACCCATCCGTTTTCCCGCAACCACTCTAAATCAGCTGCTACAGCTTTAGATCCGGGAAGCACCACTAAATCTAAACCCACTAAAGATTCAGGTGTATGCACCCAGCGAAAGTTGATTTTAGGATCAGCTGCGAAAGGATCTAAATCTGTGGTGTTAGAGGCTCTCGGGTAGTGGATCGCCCCAACAGTCAATGTAGCTGCAACATCGTCAATATCGGCTCTGCCACGTCCTTGCAGAAACGAATAAGGAGCATCTTCTTCTGGCAAAGCTAGATCTTTGAGGTAAGGTACACATCCTAAAAGTGGAAGCTGGGTGCGTGCTTCTAACCAGCTGCAAGCCTCGCCAAGCAGTGATGTGTCGCCTCGAAAGCGGTTAATAATCAGAGCTTCCACTCGTTTACGGTCTGAGTCATCTAGCGCTGCAACCGTTCCCCATAATGAGGCAAAAACACCGCCTCGGTCAATGTCGCCAACAATCCAAACAGCTACACCTGCAGCTTGAGCAAACCCCATGTTGGCAATATCGCCTACACGCAAGTTGGGTTCAGCGGGTGATCCTGCACCCTCCACTAAAACAAAGTCGTAGTTGGTACACAAGCGCTGAAAAGCAGCTAGCACTTCGCCCATTAGTGGTTGACGATCTTGGCGAAAGCGATTTGCTACAAGAGTGCCTCGCACCTGCCCAGATACCACAAGCTGAGCTTTGTGATCGGCTTCAGGTTTAAGCAGTACCGGGTTCATATCTACGTGGGGCTCTAGCCCGCAAGCAAAAGCTTGGAGAGCTTGTGCCCGCCCTATCTCTCCACCTAAAGGACACGCAGCTGAGGCATTGCTCATGTTTTGAGGTTTAAAAGGAGCTACTTTGATGCCCCAGCGGGACAAGAGTCGACATAGGCCAGCTACAAGCAGCGATTTTCCTACACCGGATGCGGTTCCTTGTAGCATCAACGCCGTTGCCATAAGCAGATGGACTACTGATCTAGTGATGTGTTATGTAACATGGCTTGATAATAGGTGTTTGACACAATAGACGGGCTGTCTAGTAAAGTCAGTGTATGTGGGGAGTAGGAAGTTGAACCTGACATGTTCATGACAGTGGGCATGATAGTAGGGGGCTATTTTGTTGCGCCTTTAGTTTTTGTTTTTGTGTTGCGGAGTTTGTGTGTGAGTTTGCGGGGGATTGGTCAGCGTCGTAAAACGCAGAAAGTTTTAGAACGCTCTCAGCCACTAGTTACAACCAATTTTCATGCATTCGTGGAAACCCATTGGTTTTGGGATAAAAGCCCAGCAAGTTCGGTTACACGCATGAGCGAAAACCAGTTGTACGCAGTCTTTTGGGGTGAAGCACAGCCTGAAGCAAGCGCATCTAACGGTGAGCAAACTCGTGTTCTAGAAGCCAAACTTTTTTATCTGGACGGCCTGCATACTCGCCCACAGAACCGTCGCTACGTATTACCCGATGGCATGGGACCACTAGCGCAATCGGGTTAGTAGACATAGCAGTGCCTACTGCTCTAGCAGCTTTAGGAGAACCTACCGTGCGGGCAACTTCGCTATAGGAAATAGTGCTGCCGTATTCCACCGCTAGCACTGTTTGCAAAACTTGGCGATAAAAGCCGTGGCTGAGTTGCCAGTCTAGTTCTAAGCTAAATTGTTGCCGGCAACCTGCAAAATATTCTTCAAGCTGCAAGATAGGTTGCTTGAGCCACCTATGATCACCGCTGTTATGCGCTTCAGGCCATTCCAGCAGGTTGGAATTACCAGGGCTTTTAGGTTGCAGTGAAACAAACCCAACCCGCAGCAACCCCTTGGAGGTAGCTGCTAGCTGTAAGCATCCGATAGGAGTTTCTATTTCAGCTACTGCTACTTGTTGTATTTGTTGCAAAAAGGCGACGGGGTTCACGGTCAGTAACAATAGCCGCAACTAAGGTCACCGGTATGAGGTTGCTCGCAAAACTATGGCTATTAGATAGGTAATCTCACATACCCAGTCTGCTCTAGAACCACATGGAACCAATATGTTAGCCGTTTGTAGTCGTTCGGCTAAAAAAGAAAAATATGTTAAAATGTAGCCGATCGAACATATTAAGAGGAGATCTGCTATGCGACATATCATGCACCAAGGGCAGCTGGGTCATGCCATTCGAATCTTAAGACAAAATGAAGGGCTTACACAACAAGAGCTAGCTGCTAAAGCAGGTGTGGGTCGTGTGTGGCTGAGTCGCGCAGAGCGTGGCAAACCTACTGTGCAAATCGACCAAGTGTTTAAGGTGTTAAATGCCTTAGGTAAAACAGTGAACCTCGAAGACAAACCACCTGACCTGCTAGAAGTACTGTTTGGATAGCGGGCGCGTGTAAATGGCAACACAAAAAGAAAGACTTATTGTATTAATTAACGGGGAGCAGGCGGGCGAACTTAAGCGTGCTGGGAGCAAAGTGAGCTTTACATACAGTGATACGTACGTGGCGCAACAAAACACACCTTTGTCCACCGGTTTTCCTCTCCAGCAGAACAGAGATTACGACGGGCAGCGGGTAGTGGTGTGGCTAGAAGGGCTATTGCCCGATAATGACAATGTGCTACAAGCATGGCGAACTCATTTTGATGCAAAAGATAAATCTGCGTTTGCACTACTCAGCACGTCTGTAGGGCATGATTGTGCAGGGGCAGTGCAGTTCTGTCGACAAGAAGACGTTGCTATGTTGCAGGAGAGGAATGGATACGTTGAATGGCTTTCAGCTAACGATCTAAAGTCGCTTGTTATACAGCTAAGATCTCCTGGAACTACTTGGCATGACTTAGGGGCTCGTATTTATCAGGGTCGTTTTTCTTTGTCTGGAGCACAAGCGAAAACAGCCTTAGTCAAAGATGGCGATAAATTAGGAATCCCTCGCGGGGCTCTGCCCAGCACAGTGATACTGAAGCCAACTATGACCGATCCCAATTTCCCCGATCAGGCACTTAATGAGCATTTGTGTTTATCTGCGGCCAGCAGTATGGGACTTCTCTCGGCAAAAACAGAGATATTGGAATTAAGTGGCACTCAATGCATTTTAATCAAGCGATACGACAGGCTAGATATCAATGGAGTCATACACCGTGTCCATCAAGAAGACATGTGTCAAGCGCTAGGGGTGCCTGTTAGGAATAAGTATCAAGATTCAAGGGGACCGTCACCGATTGACATCGTGACCGCTATTAGGAGACATGTGGGAGAATCGGTGCTAGACGTAGCCAGGTTTACCGATGCACTCATATACAACTGGTTGCTTGCAGCTACTGATGGTCACGCTAAAAATTATTCATTTTTACTGTCCAGCGAGACGATCAGACTAGCCCCTCTTTACGATATTGCTTCTTTTTTGCCTTATCTGAGTGATATGAATGAATTACCAGACTTGAAACTAGCGATGAGGGTTGCCAAGAGATATGAGATAGAAAAACATGATGAACTAGAAGCATGGAGCCGTTTTGCCACATCAATAGGTGTAGACGAAGATGCGGTTTTAGGGCGAGGCGCTGAGATGGCTAGATGCTTGCCAGAAGCATTCCAAGAAGTTGTATCATCACTGCCAAAGAATCTGCGAACCGTTAGAACTGTTCAAACTCTGTTAAATCGTGTAGAAGATAGAGCCAAACAATGTTTTCAGATTTTCAACCGCACATAGGGATTAAACAGAGGTTTAAAACAACAGCTAGCTGAAACGTATTATGAGGTTATTGATTGTTAGGTGTGCGGTAGATTATCAGGGGCGGTTGAGCGCGCATCTACCAGAAGCGGTAAGGCTTATCATGGTTAAATCCGACGGCTGTGTGGCTATCCACGCCGACGGTGGTGCCTATAAGCCGCTAAACTGGATGAACGCCCCAAACCGATTAGTTGAACATAACGATACTTGGACTGTTACCAATTCTTCTGATGACAAACTAATCATCATCATCTATGAAGTGCTCTTGGATGTTTCATATGATTTAGGCCCAGACCCTGGCCTTTACAAAGACGGTGTGGAAGCTCATCTGCAAGAACTTTTATCGGCCACGCCTGATGTTCTAGGAGAGGGATACCGTTTGGTGCGTCGCGAGTATCCCACTGAAGTTGGGCCGGTAGACCTGTTGTGTCGTGACAAAGAGGGACGTGCTGTGGCAGTGGAGGTAAAACGTCGTGGGGAAATTGCCGGAGTGGAACAACTCGCCCGCTATCTGGAGTTTTTAAACAAAGACCCTAACTTAGTGCCTGTAACAGGTATTTTGGCTGCACAAGTTGTGCGCCCGCAAGCACGGGTTTTGGCTACAGAACGTGGCATTCAGTGGCAAGAAATTGACTACGACTTACTAAGAGGGATTCCACCCGAACAAGCCAGTCTTTTTTGATTATTGTGAACCCGCAAACTCCCATAATGCTACGGCGGGCACCGCGTTCTTTGCGCTGGTGGATTTTGATTTTATTACCTGTTGTTTTGATATGTTTATGGTTGGTTTGGTGGCTTATCGATGCTGTCGACAGTACCAACAAAACCCCAAGAGGTTTGAAGATTCAAAGCTCTGCTGTAGCAGAGCTTGAAATAGGAGTTGGTGGGCTCACCACCCAGCAGGTAGCTGAACGGGTGGAACAAGTGGCCGAACAATTTGCTCGAATGCCCATTCAGGTAATCATTGGAGACAAAACGCATCAAATCTCAGCCAAAGAATTGGGGTTAGAAGTTGATGTGTCCACAACAGTTTCCCACATAACGCAAAAAAACAGCTCTGACACCAATCCGGTGCGCTGGGCAATGAACTTAGTGGGCAGCTATGTTTCTAGCACACCTGTGGATTTACATTTTGTGTTGAATACTCAACCAGCTCAGATTCGACATCTACAGAACCGATTTAACCAACCACCTGTCGAGCCCGTAATCGTGTTAGAAGATGGTGCTTTTAAACTAGTACCAGGTAGCGCTGGTTATACCGTAGATATATTTGCGGCTTTACCAGAACTGCTTGCGGCGTTAAACCAAGGGCAAGGTTCGTTTGAACTCAGACCGCAAACACACTCTTTAGCCCCACAGCTCAGCGACGAGGCTGTACGCCAAAGAGTGCTGCGGATCAACGATCTCACCAGCGAAAGTTTAGCAATTACGGTTGAAGGGATTACCAAACTACTAGAACCAGCGCAGCTTCAACAATTGGTGTTTGTGCATTTTGAGGCTGGGCAATGGTTATTTGGAATACATTCAGAGCGTCTCAACGACTACCTCACCAGCTTATTTAGCGAGCTAGCAGAGCCTGCTTCTGCGCCGGTTATTAGCATAGACAACAACGTTCCAGTATTGGTAAGCAACATTGCGGCAAGGCTGTGTTGTGAGCTTGATGCAAATCAAAAGATACTGACAGCACTAAGCCGTAAACAGCCTGTGGTGGAATTGGCATTGCGCGAATCCGATGCCCCAACCAACCAAAGCTGGTTAACTGAGCGCGGTATTGTGGAACTTGTTGGGCGCTTTACCACTTTTCATAACGCACACAGCGATGCCCATGCAACCAACATTGAGCGCATCGCTGATCTGCTGCAAGGAACTGTGGTGTATCCGGGAGAAACCTTCTCGGTTAATCAACATGTGGGTGAACGCACACCCGCAAACGGCTTTGTTTCACAAGGCGAGGGAATTTCACAGGTAGTGACTACCTTGTTCACCGCTGCATTTGATGCGGGCATGGATTTTCCCGATTACACCTCCCACAGCACAGACATTCCTAGCTACCGGCGTGGGTTAGATGCCACTATCTCCTGGCCAGAACCTGACTTCAAGCTCCGCAACCCACATCCATATTCGGTGCTGTTATGGCCCACAGTCACCTCTCGAACCATTACCGTGAGCCTTTATTCCACAGCATATGTAGAGGTGCAATGGACTGGCCGTTATGAGCAGTCAGAGGGGTCTTGTCTTAAGCGAACCACTGAGCGGACTCGCACTTACGCTGATGGTAATGTTGTTAGAGATTCGGTTGTAGCGCTTTACGGGACAGAGGATGAACAGCCCTGTATATTCCCCCGACCATAGAAACTACAGTTTGCCCCGCTAGTCTGCGGTGAAGTGATGACACAGATTTGGGACGTAGCTGTAGTGGGTGCAGGCCCGGCGGGGTGTGCTGCGGCTATTACTTTGGCACGTGCTGGTCGCCGTGTGGTGGTTGTAGATCGAGCACACTTCCCGAGACCTAAGACGTGTGGCGACGGGCTAACCACTGAAGCTTTGCGGTTGTTAGAGAGCTTGGGTTTAGACCCTGGCCCAATTAAGTCTTGGATGAATGCTGATCTCATACATATGTGTTCACCCTCGGGGCGGAAAGTAGCTTTTCAGTTGCCACATACCGGCGGTCAGTTTGCTGCGGTTGTACCGCGCATGGAGTTAGACAATGCTCTTGTGCAATGCACGAAGGCTGAGGGTGTAGAAGTTATTGAAGGTGCAGCTTGTAAAGGTGTTGTGGAGCGAGCCGACCGTGTAGAGATTGCTGTGGGTGACAACCGTAGTTTGCAGGCTAGCTATTTAATTGCAGCCGACGGCATGTGGTCGCCCACCCGCAAGTATCTCGGGCTAGATCAAGAGCGTTACCGGGGCGAATGGCATGCCTTTTGTCAGTATTGGAGTGGTGTGTCGCCTGAAGCTAGTCGTTCGTTATGGGTTTGGTTTGAAACCGAAATACTGCCCGGATATATGTGGTCGTTTCCTTTACCAGACGGTCGTGCCAACGTAGGTTTTGGAGTGAGCCGTAGCAGCGCAGTCGCAGTGGGTGATATGGGCAAGCTGTGGACCATGTTGCTAGAGCGCGATCATATTCGTTCGGTAATTGGAGCAGCGGCCACGCCTGAGGCTAATCACCGATCTTGGCCGATTCCTGCTCGCATAGACAAGATGCCCCTTACAGGTCAAAGGACTATGTTTACCGGTGATGCGGCAGCGGCTAACGATCCCATGAGCGGTGAAGGTATCGCTCAAGCTCTGCTTACGGGTATTGGTGCGGCAAATGCGGTTGTGGATGGTGGCAGTGCCGAGAATGTGATGGCTAGCTACTTACATTTTGTACGCCGTGAGATGTTTGCTGATCATCGTATAGCCCGCCGTTTAGGGCGGATCATGAACACTCGCACTGGCGCTAGAGCTGCTATTCGCATAGCTGGGTTGAGCAGCTGGACTCGGCGCAACTTCGCCCGCTGGCTATTTGAGGACTATCCTCGTTCTATCCTCACCACCCCTCACCGCTGGTCGCGTAACCCTTTTACAACCCCTGGCGCTTATCGCAAAGCGGTTGCTTCCTCCTAACATAGGTGCTTATGACAACAATTAATAACAATAATGATGTTGGGTTCTTGAGTTTTGATAACCGGGTAGCCATTGTTACTGGTGCAGGCGGCGGTTTAGGCCGCTTGTATGCCCTAGAGCTAGCCCGGCGTGGTGCTCGAGTTGTGGTGAATGACCTTGGCGGTACTACCGACGGGACTGGTTCTAGCGCTGGCCCAGCTCAAGCTGTAGCAGATGAGATCAATCAAAGCGGTGGAGAGGCTGTGGCAAACACTGATTCTGTTGCAACCGCTGAAGGCGGCGCGGCTCTCACTGCAACCGCGCTGCAAGCCTTCGGCAGAGTTGACATAGTGATTAACAATGCTGGCATCTTGCGGGATAAGAGCTTCCACAAGCTGCAAGACGAGCAGCTGCACGCTGTACTTGCGGTGCATCTTCGGGGTGCTTTTAATGTTGCCCGACCTGCTTTTATCCAGATGCGCGAGCAAGGCTACGGCCGCATTATTTGTGCTACCTCTAATGCAGGTTTGTTAGGCAATTTTGGGCAAAGCAACTACAGCGCAGCCAAGATGGGGTTGGTGGGGCTTACAAACACGTTGGCGATTGAAGGGGCAAAATACAATATCAAAGCCAACTGCATTGCCCCAGTAGCTACTACGCGTATGACCGAAGCAATTTTTGGTGATGATCTAAGTGAGGCCATGAATCCAGCTTTAGTAGCACCAGTGGTGTGTTTTTTGGCTCATGAAGATTGCCCTGTTTCTGGGGAGATTTATTCTGCAGCGGGTGGCACAGTAGCGCGCTTTTTTATCGCACGAACCCCCGGGTACTACAACCCTAACCTGACTGCCGAAGACGTGGCTGCCAACTTAGATCTGATCCGCAATGAGGCCGATTACAGGGTTCTCAACGATGCTAACCATGAGGTGGGGGTGGCTTACGAGACTGTTCAAGCTGCTCGCTGATGTCGCAGGTGGAGGCCGCTGTTGAGGTCTTCGATAACAACGTTGAGAAGATTTTTGTTCATCTGCGAGGCAATCGTGTTGCCGACAGGTTTTTTTATGGAGCCTCAGAGTTAGCCAATTTTAGTTTGCTATGGCATTTTTTAGCTTGGGCTGGGGCCACCTCTAAGCGTAAGCGTCGTAATGCTTTGCGGGTGTCGGCTGCTTTGTTTTTAGAGGCAGCAGCTGTAAATGGGCCCATCAAATCAGCGTTTAATCGTTCTCGCCCAGTTGTGGAATACGCTCATCCACACCGTTTGCGTAAGCCCCTCACTAGTAGTTTTCCTAGTGGTCACGCTAGTGCGGCGGCGGTTGCAGCCGTGTTGTTAGCAGATACATGTAACATACGCTGGCCTTTTAGGGCGGTAGCAACAATCGTGGCGGCAAGCAGGGTGCATGTGCGTATCCACCATGCTTCTGATGTGGTGGTAGGTGCTTTGGTGGGCGCAACAATCGCTAATCGAATTAAGAAGCTGTGGCCTGTGTAGTTAACCAGTGGCTTTTTGCTTGGTATAGTTCCCAACTGTGGCTGATGAGAAACTATTAAGCTCCAACGGGGTTAGTAAAGATAAAACAGATGTGGCCGATGCTGATGCTTGGGATCCAAATTTGGTTGGGCAACAAGTATTGGACAACATAGATCCAGCACATTTTCTGCGAACTCTTGTTGGTGCGGGTATTCAAGCAATGTCTAATCCTGTGGGCGTTGGCACCGCTTTGCTAAAGGCCGCGTCGGGAGCCATGAAGATTGGCGCTGCTACTGCAGCGAAAGTCACTTCAAGGCTGCAAAGCGCCGATATCTTGGTAGATGATGCATCCCCACCGGTTTCCCCCAACCCTAAAGATAAACGTTGGTCATCTAAAGTATGGCAAGACAGCCCTTATTTTTTTGGGCTGCAACAAACCTATCTGCTTACATGTGAGCTGGTTGATGACATCATTGATGCTGCTGGGTTAAACCAAGCAGAGCATCGCAAGACCAAGTTTGCTGCTTCTTTTGCTTTAGATGCTTTAGCTCCTACCAACATGTTGCTAACCAACCCTGACGCTTTAGAAAAGGCTGTTGCAACTGGTGGGGCAAGCGTTATCAAGGGGTTCAGCAACATGTTGCATGATCTGCAGCACAACAAGGGATGGCCCTCCAAAGTAGACGATTCTGGTTTTGAACCTGGTGTGAATATGGCAATTACCCCAGGCAAGGTTGTGTTTCGTGGGGATTTGATTGAGGTGATCCAATACGAAGCCCAAACCACCCAAACCTATGAAACCCCATTGCTGTTTTGTCCGCCGTGGATAAACAAGTACTACATAATGGATTTAGTCCCTCAAAAAAGTCTTATTGAGTGGGCGGTGCAGCACGGTCACACTTGTTTTGCTATTAGCTATCGCAACCCAGATGAGTCTATGCGGGACATCACTTTTGAGGATTACCTGCATGAAGGCCCATTAAAGGCGCTAGATGTCGTGCAGGAAATCACCAAACAAAACCAGATAAACACCGTTAACGTCTGCTTGGGAGGCACGCTAACAGCTATTGCAATGGCCTATGGTGCTAGCAAAGGTACACAGCCCATAAAAACTGCAACCTTTTTGAACACCCTCACAGATTTTTCAGATCCAGGTATTTTGGGGGCATTCACTGATGAACCCACCGTGGCTGGTTTGGAACGCAAGATGGCCGACAACGGTTACTTAGAGGCCAGCGAAATGGCTCGCACCTTTGATGCTATCCGTGCTAACGATCTCATTTTTCAGTATGTGGAACACAACTGGCTGATGGGTGAAGATCCGCCTGCTTTTGATTTGCTGGCTTGGAACAACGACAGCACCCGTATGCCAGCTCGTATGCACAGCAGTTATCTGCGTCGTTGTTATCTGCAAAACCAGTTTGCCAATGACATGTTTGAGGTTGATGGGATGGTTCTACATCCTGGTGATGTGGAGCAAGACACCTATGTGCTAGCTGCTGTTGATGATCATATTGTGCCGTGGACTGCTTCTTATCGCACAACTAAGTTGTTGGGAGGTCAAAATCGTTTTGTGCTGAGCTCTTCTGGGCACATAGCGGGAATAGTGAATCCCCCTCACCCTAAAGCCCGCCACTGGACTAATAAGTCCAGCACCGATTCACCGCATGAATGGCTAGAGGGTGCTACACAGCATCAAACAACTTGGTGGGAGGATTGGACTGCTTGGATTGGGCAACGAGCAGGTGAAAAACAACAAGCTCCTACGGTTGTGGGAAGCGAGCAGCACCAGCCGTTGCAGGATGCTCCCGGAAGCTATGTATTGACTCGTTCTGGTGATACAAACAAGTTTGGAAAATAATTTCTAAATTGAGTTGCTTTTCAAACTCTTGCTAAGTATAGTTAGCAACATGACTGATGTAAAAGAAATCACTGAAGCTGTACAAGACCAGGTTCTGAGCGCCCTAAGGGTTGGTCAGACCGCCATCGTGGAAGGCGTGCGGACATTGTCCGACACAGTCGGCAACGTTACCCCAGATGCCCTTAAGGCGGAAGCCTTGCCGGGATTTGAAAACTTGCCGAATGCTAAGGAGCTGATCAACGTCAGCTTTGGCTTTGCCGAGGCGCTGCTCAACACTCAAAAGGAGTTTGCAGAGAACCTGTTAGCTGCAGCAAATCCTAATGGTTTGGCACCAGCCAAACCTGCCGTCAAGAAGAGCTGATCCCCCCTTAGCTCTTCGGTAAAACGGGGTCGGTCAATAATGGCCGGCCCCGTTCTATATTTCTAGCGCTTGCGTAGTATTGTTATTATTCCATGTCAACTAGCTTGACTTTTTGGATAATGGGAGGGACAACATGAACACAGATACCATAACCGCACTTGTTGATGAACAAGAACAAGAGGTAAAAGAACCTCCTGCCCCATTCAATCGTGTTGGCATCATCGGCGGTGGAACCATGGGTTCAGGAATAGCCGAGGTGTGTGCTCGTGCCGGTTTAGACACCTTGGTAGTAGAGGTTGATGATCGGGCTATTGCTTATGCTCGCAATCAAATTGAAAAGTCTCTAAACAAGGCTGTAGCCCGCAACAAGTTGAATGCTGAGAACCGTGATTTGGCTTTAGACAGCATTAGCTATAGCACTGATTTAGGTGATCTAGGAGATCGTGATCTAGCAGTAGAAGCTGTCATTGAGTCTCTAGAAGAAAAACTATCGGTGTTTCGGGCTATGGATAAGGTTATGGACCCCAGCGCAATTTTGGCTACTAACACCTCTTCAATTCCCATCATTACTTTGGGTTCAATTACTAGTAGGTCTGACATGGTGCTAGGCATGCACTTCTTTAATCCTGCCCCCGTGCAGCCCTTAGTAGAGTTGGTGCGTTCGCTTAGCACGACATCTGAGACAATGGAACGAGCCGACCGTTTTGTGGTGAATGTACTTGGTAAACGTGTGATCCGCTGCCGTGACAGGGCTGGCTTTGTGGTGAACCGGTTGTTGATTCCTTACCTTTTAGATGCCATCAGAATGTTTGATGAGGGCAAAGTTAGTGCCGCTGATATAGATAGCGGCATGATGCATGGCTGCGGCCACCCGATGGGGCCCTTATCGCTTTGCGATTTGATTGGCTTGGACACGGTTGAAGCAGTAGCAGACGTGCTTTATGAAGAGTTTAAAGGAACCCATAACGCACCCCCGCCGCTGCTAAAGCGCATGGTTGCTGCCGGGCACCTCGGCAGAAAATCTGGTAAAGGTTTTTATGAGTACGGCTGATTATGTCTATGAGTCAAGCCACGTTTGAAGCCTTTGGGAGCTATTTACGCAGTCAACGTAAGTTGGCACAGCTCACTTTGCGTGAACTATCAGATCTAGCTCAGGTATCTAACCCATATCTCAGCCAACTAGAGCGGGGGTTACACCAACCCTCAGTGCGGGTTATTAAATCATTAGCTAAGGCTCTTAACTTGTCTGCCGAAACTTTGTTAGCCCAGGCCGCAGGGATAGACGAATCCAACGGTTACTTCAGCGAAGATGGCAATGACACCGAGCTGTCGATTAGGGCTGATGGCTGTTTGTCAGATGAGCAAAAGGCGGCTTTATTGGAGGTTTATCGCTCCATGAAAGGCACCAACAACGCTGGTTGAAAACAAACTGTCACTCTGTGTTTAGATAATGGTGACATGAACAAACAGCTAACTTTTATAGAGATACCTCAGGACTGGCACATTGACGATCGTACCCGCGAAATTGGTCGCTGGGGGCTTGCAATGGCTCGTGCAGCGCTCAAACAGCGTCATCTAGCAGCTAGCTACTCTGAGGCCAGTTTTGAGGGATCCTCCAGTAGCAATTATTCCCAGGCAGCATGAGGTTTATGCATTTGGTGTCGGGCTATGTTGTGTTGTTGGGAGTCTGTGTAGTGCTTTTGGGGTGTGGTTCTAGCAGCAACAGCTTGTTACCTAGTGCCGCTCATAATGCCGCTGTTGGCATAGCTACGCAGCACTCGGGCGTAGAAGCTACCGTAGTGGCGGTGGTAGATGGCGACACGGTAGATGTGCGCCTAGCGGGACGCACCGAAAGGGTGAGGCTAATCGGTATTGACACACCTGAAGCCACTGGGGGTATTTTACCTGTGGAGTGCTACGGCGATGAAGCCAGCTTGTTTACAAAGTCTTTGCTGGCAGTAGGTACTCAGGTGCTTTTGACCCGTGACAGTGAGCCGCGTGATCGTTACGACAGGTTGTTAGCATATGTGCATCGCTTGAAAGATGGGCTGTTCGTCAATTTAGAAATCGTTGCTCAGGGCTACGCTGAGGCGCTGATAATCGCCCCCAACACTATTTACGCCAACCACTTTTACGCAGCCGCCCAACAAGCCCGTGAAGCAGGCTTAGGCCTGTGGAAGGAATGCGGTAGTGCTGATGTGAGCCTTTCATAACAGCGCCTTAGCTGGGTGTGTTTGTGTTAGAAGGTGGTGTGTTTGGTTAGTGAGGTTAGGTATGTGGCGTATTCGCTGGAATCCAGTAGCGGACGCAGGCCGAATAGCCAGCGAGCGTAGTTGCCGTCTAGCTTCATTCGACCTTGCATATAGGCCAAGTCGGGATGATCACCTCTGGCTATTTCGGTTCGGGCAGCATCATAGTTGTAGCTGATGTTGACATCAGCATTTTTGAGCTTTCCGCCTGCCACTGTTTGCAGTCTGCCGTCAGTGATGATCATATGGTAATGCGCCTTGTTTGTTGTGTTTTCTGCAGTAGGTGGCACATCGGTGATTTCAAAGTTTACTATACAACTCACATCTGCTAGCTCGGGCCAATCAGCAGAGGCTTGCAGATGCAACGCAAACCAAGCATTACTCAAGTACTGGGTGGGCAGCATGCTTGGCTAAGCGATTCCTGTGAAAAGGTCTGTTTCAGGTATATCAGCATCCACCAAGCAGCGTGCTCGTTCATAGTCTTCATAAGGGTACGCCTCAGCTACATGATGATCTGCTAAACCGAACCAGAACTTAGATTCTGGATCAACTTGAGTTTGGTGCGCTAAAAGCGCTTGAGAGCGATATTTAAAGTAGTCAGCACAGTAAATCTTGGTTGTAATAGCAGCGTCGTTAAAAGGCCGATCAAGCCAGCCTTGCTCAAAAGGCGACTCTAAGCCAAGCTCTTGATACTTAGCGTGTATGGCATGAATACGCATCCCCGACCAGGTTACGTAATACATTTTCAGCGGCTGCCATGGCTCACCAACTTCACAAAACGCATTAGTATCGCCAGCGGCATCAAAAGCTGGTTCGCTTATTTCGGCCACTCTTAGGTGGTCGGGATGGCGGTAGCCTTGCTGGTCTGGCCCATAGGTGACAATTACATGAGGTCGTTCGGCGCGGATGAAGCCCACAAGTCGTTCGATGGCCTCATCGAATGGGGCTTGCGCAAAGCAGCGAGGATCAGCGTTAGTCTCGCTGTCTGCCATACCAGAATCGCGATACCCCAAATAGTGGACGCTGCTGTAGCCCAATATTTTTGTTGCCGTTGCCAACTCGGTGCGACGCACTTCTTCTATGTTTTCTAGCACCTCAGGCTTGTTCATAGCCGGGTTCAATATCTCGCCCTCTTCACCACCGGTACAACAAACAAGCGAGGCTATAACACCGCGCTCTGTGTACATAGCTACAGTGGCTGCCCCCTTAGATGCTTCGTCGTCGGGGTGGGCGTGAACTGTGAGAAGTCTTAGTTGGTTCAGGCTGATTCTCGCTCGGTGCGATGGCGTCGCAGCCCAATAACCGGTGTGGAAGGTGCAAAACCGGCTTCAGCCCGTTCAATTTCGGATTCACCACCCCAAAATCCAAGTTCACGTTGGTCTCGTGCCCAAGTTCGACAGGCACGAATCACCACACAGTCTCTACAAATCCTGCGTGCCGCGTTTTCACGTCGTTCTCGAGCCGAGGGACGTTCGCCTGCTGGCGGAAAAAACAGTTCGCTTTTCCCAGTACAACTCGCATTTTCCATCCACCAGGGACGAGGCTCCATTGCCATCTCCACTATTGCCTCCCGTTAGAGTGCGGGACTATCTCCATTTACAGTTGCTTTGGCAAGCAGTATGTCAAGTTTACACTTGCCAAACAGTTTGCTCCTAGAACAACTTAGACGCTGCTGCGAACGAGCGCACGATACCTTCTATGAATAGTTTTCATAAATCTATTCTAATTTGAGATAACACTTATGAAAACTTGCAAAAGTGCTGTTAGATGACTATGTCAACCAGCTTTCAGTTGCTACGAAGTTGTTGTGCTAAGTTTCTTGCTGAAACGGTTATCGCCTCAACATCTAACAAGGTGTGGCAGCGGTGTGAGACGACTTGTTGCCCAGCGATCCAAACGTCGGTGATGTCGGCACGCGACCCAGCGAACACGATATGAGGTATTAGATTGTCGGCTGTTACTCCAACGTAAGCTGCTGAGTCGATATCCACCCGCACAATGTCGGCAACTGCACCTGGGGCGAGTAGCCCTATATCGCTACATCCCAATGCTTCGCCACCTGCGCGAGTTGCCCAGCTGAGGGTTTGGCTTGCACTCACAGCACCAGCTTTTTGGCAAGTACCACGTGCTAACAACGCTGCAAGGCGCATTTCTTCCCAAAGATCTAGCCGATCGTTGGAAGCGGGGCCGTCGGTTCCAAGTGTTAAGCGCACACCAGCGTTAGACATGGCGGCCACAGGAGCAACACCTGAGCCCAGCTTGAGGTTAGAGCTAGGACAATGCACCACCGATGCGCCGGCATTAGCCATGGCACGGTGCTCTGAATCAGACAGCCACACGCCGTGTGCAGCCATAAGATGACTACCAAGAGCGCCTGTTGACTCCAGCAGCTTTACTGCATAGCTATCGTAGCGTTCATAAATTAGCATCCGCTCTTGTTGTGTTTCTTCCAAATGAATGGCCAGCGGCACCTCGTAGCTGCAAGCTCGGGTAGCAATTTCACCCACCACCTCAGGGGCAAGGCTGTACAGAGAATGTGGCCCGTAACCAACCGTTACGAGGTTGCTGTCATATTCAGCCCGCACCGAATCAATCTCATCTAAGCGCTTAGTTGGGTCGCCATTTTTGAGCATTGTGGAGAAAATAACGGGCAACATCACCAAACGATGCCCGGCTGCTTCAGCAGCTTGGATAACGTAGTGTTCGTGGGCATACATCTCACATGAGGTGGTGATGCCGCCAAGATGCATTTCGGCGATGCCCGCTAGCATTCCTGCTTGTGCATGTTGTGGGGTCATTTTTGTTTCAAGCGGCCACATATAATCAGTCAGCCATTTTGCAAGCTCAGCACCATCGCCTGTCCCTCTGAGCAAGCTCATAGGAGTGTGGGCATGAGCATTCACAAACCCCGGCAACAAAACACCCCCCAGCACTTGTCGTTGCGGTGGGGGTGGGCCAAGTTCAGCTTCTGGGCCAACAGCACAGATACGGCCACTTACGGTGTCAATGTCTATAGCAGCTTGAGGCCAAACAAGGTCGGTGCTAGTTAGGGGCACCACATAGTCAGCTAGCAAACGCAGGTCAGCTTGAGCTGAGGAGGCAGTATTTTGCGCGCTCAACGCTGGTTCTGAGTTCTGTGAGACATCACTTTAGGCTATTTCTACTTCTACATACTTAGGTTCAATATATTTATATTCATATTTAGGGTCTACATTTTTAGGCTGTGATCAGCATAAGGCCGCACATAGGAGATCAGCATGGCAAAATCTAGCACACTTGCACGTTCTGAGATTGCCGACATCGGCTTAGCCGCTGCAGGGCAGCAGGCAATTGAGTGGGCTAAGGCACATTCGCCGCTGCTAGATGACTACTTACGCCAACGCTTAACTGATGGTGTTTTTGAAGGAAAAACGGTTGCTCTTGTTGTCCACTTAGAGGCCAAGACGGCTTTTTTGGGCACGATTCTGGCTGATTCTGGGGCTACGGTTGTAGCTGCTGGCAGCAATCCTTTTTCCACCCGTGACGACATAGCCGCAGCTTTAGTGGAGCGGGGCATAGAAGTTCATTCAGTTCGCAACAGCGGTTATGAGGTCTGGGAAAAGCACCTTTTAGCTGTAGCAGACACTAAGCCAGATCTGATTATTGACGATGGTGCAGAACTAACCTTGCGCATGGTTAGCAAGCGCCGCGACTTGTTTCAGCAACTCTTGGGAGTGACAGAACAAACTACTACTGGTGTGAAACGTCTTTGGGACATTCACACCGACATCGGCGGACTGCCATTTGCAGCCATGGGAGCCAATTCTGCAGCTTGTAAGCACCTTTTTGACAACCGGTATGGCACCGGCCAGTCCACCGTGCAAGCTATGTTAAACCTCACCAACATGTTGTTACCTGGTAAGCAGGTAGCAGTAATTGGTTATGGCTGGGTAGGTCGAGGTATAGCTATGAATGTGCGGGCTTTAGGTGCCCGCCCCATTGTTGTGGAGGTTGACCCAGTAAAAGCGCTGGAAGCCTACATGGACGGGGCAAAAGTAGCGCCCCTAGCTGAGGCATTGCGGGTAGCTGACTTTGTAATTACTGCTACTGGAGGCATGCGCATTATTACAGCACAACATTTTGAGTTATTACCTGACGGCGTGATCTTAGCTAATGCTGGGCATCACGATTTGGAGATTGACACCGAAGCTTTAGCTGATGCGGCTTTGCAAATCACCGAAGTGCGGGACGGGATAATCGAGTACCGTCTAGCCAATCAGCAAAACGACAGCTTGCAAAACGAAAGTTGCAGCGCCAAGAAGGTTTATGTGTTGTCTAACGGGGCTTTGGTTAACATCGCAGGTGGTTTGGGTCATCCCATAGAGATCATGGATTTATCTTTTGCAGTGCAAGGAGTGGGGTGTCACGAACTAGCTCGCGGCAACTACTCAGCGGGGATGCATGTGATTAGCGCTGAGCTAGATGCCGAGATTGCCGCCGCGAAACTTGGTTATCATGGCATTACTTTAGATGCGCCCAGCGAGGATCAGATTGAGAAGATAAGCCTAGATTCTGCCTAGATTCTGGGAGTTCAGATGTTTGATATCTTTACAGCTGCGGCGGCAATGCAACTATGTGGTGCAGCCGCGAGTAGGTTTTGATTACCAATTTTGATTTATACGGCACCTGTAAAATGGTGTCACAAAACACCCAGCCACAAAACCCGCAGCCACAAAAGGAGTTTTTATGCCTTTAGATCCGTCAGCGGTTGGTGTAACCAGCCAACCCAGCAGCTTTAGTTGGACTTCTAAAGATGCACTGTTGTACGCGCTCGGTGTGGGCGCTGGAATGGTTGACCCAACCGGCTTCGAGTTGGAGTTTACAACTGAGAACACGCAAGGTGTAGAACAAAAAGTGTTGCCCACCATGTGCGTGTTGTTCAGCATAGGGGGACTAGCTGAAGATAGTCCACTATCCAAAATAGGCACCTTCAATATGGCCAGAATGGTGCATGGTGAACAGTCCATGACTCTTCATAAACCACTACCGGTGGAGGCAACCGTTACTGTTGTTAGCAAGGTGACTGGTATTTACGACAAGGGTAAGGCAGCTTTAGTGATATTAGAAGGTGAGGCTACAGATCAAGTAGATAATCAGCCGCTGTTTTCTACTTCTACTTCTTTGTTTATGAGAGGCGAAGGAGGTTTTGGGGGTGACCGTGGCCCGGCTGGGCCTGCAGCGGTGCCAGAGCGTGTTGCAGATCATGTTGTGAGCTACAACACTCGCACAGACCAAGCCCTGCTTTATCGGTTGAACGGAGATCGTAATCCTTTGCACTCCGACCCGTATCTTTCGCCGGAGGCTGGTTTTGAAAAGCCCATCTTGCATGGCTTATGCACATACGGTTTCACTGGACGGGCTTTGCTGCACACCCTGTGTGATAGCGACCCAAGCCGTTTTCGCTCTATGCAGGGACGGTTTTCATCTCCGGTTATGCCCGGTGAGACCTTAGATATATACATGTGGGACGAAGGTAGCGGCTCAGCTCGTTTTCAAACCCGTGTGGGCGACCGTGTTGTCTTAGACGCCGGCACGGTGACTTTTAGTTAAAGGGCCTTTTATATAGCGGTTACACCGCTATATAAGGGGCATTTGCTGATATTTTTAGAGGCCCCGTTATGGGGGATTGCTTAGCGGTCAGCTAGGGCGTAGATGCCGCCCCGACGGTCGCCCACATAAATGACACCATCCCAAACTGCTGGTGTGGACTCTATACAGCCGCCTGGGGTTACCCGCCAAAGCTCAGGTGGATCTTTTTCGGGTTCAGAAATATCGTAGCCGTATATTGTGCCATTGCAGTCGGCTTGGATAAGCACTTGATCAATAATCACGGGAGAAGACCACAGCGGCCCAGCAAGCTTTTTACGCCACAACACCTCACCGGTAGTGCGGCTAAGACCGTGTAGATAGCCTGCACTGGTTGGCACATACACCATTTCTTTGCCTAGCGCGGCGGTAGCCCACACACCATCAACTTCGGCAGTACGTAGGTTGGTTGCCCAAATTAAAGGGTCTTCAGCTAAGGGATCTAACTTCAACATCTGGCCGAGTTGCTGGCTGCGGGCATTGCCTCTTTCGTATTCAACACCTACGTACAAGTAGCCCTCTTCATCGGCTACCACTGTGGCATCTGTATCATCGCCAACCCAGTAGCGAAATACCCGTTGCGGGGCGTGACCTTCAACTAACCCAGATATGTCCCAGCCTTGCACGAGACCTCCAGAGTTTCCAAAGTACAAGGTGTTGCCTGTTATTGTCATGCCGGTTTCTATAGAGACGTTGTTGTCGCCTAGCACGTTGAGCAACTCTTGATCCCAGCCTGGGCTGTTAAACACTAACTCAGGTGACACGGTTACTAGACCGTCGGCGTTGTAGCTGCGGTTTAGCTTAACGATGAGGAACTGGCTGTTTTCTCCGCCTTGGAAGAGATAGTCGTCAATCACTAGCGAGGCGCCATCCCAGTCGTTATTCCAAACAGTGGGGGAGACATCATAGGCGCTGAGCCGCCACAGCTCTTCGGGCTGGGCTCTGTCGAAGGCAACAATCCGAAAGTAGTTGTCGCGTGAGCCAAAGTACACTAAGCCGAAGCCATCGGGGTCTACGGTTACCGCACCCTTTACTAAATCGTCTACTAGATAGGTTGGTAGTAGCTGTTGGCCGGTTTCAGCATCTAAAAAATGTACTCCGGGAGCAAAAGAGCCCACGATCACCCAAGAGCGGCCTGACCTGTCAGCAACTATTGCTGGTTGTCCTGTCCAGCCGGTGCCACACCAAAGGGTTACACCTTCAGCCCAACTAGTCGGAGAGCAGAGATCTAACTCTGGTGTGCCATAAAAGGCCCATACAACCTGGGGTGATCGTGGTGCTGGCCCTGTGCCATAAAAAGTGCGTGTCGGATTTCCCCGAAAGGTGAGCAACCCTTTTATTGCGCCGTAAGGTTTGCCAACAGATGCAGGGTTAACCCAACCAGCGTAAACCTCAGGTGTTTGGGTAGGCGTAGGCACCGATGTTGCTTCAGCAGAAGCAAGTGTGAGGGTTGGTGTCGGGTTTATGGGTAAAAGAACAGGTGTGGGGGTTGGTGCTGGTAGAGGGGTAGCTTGCGGGTTATTTGCTGGGTTTTTTGGCGCTACTGGCACCACGGTTATCTCTGATTCTTGTTGATCGGATAGCAGGGTTTGGGTTATAACAAGAGCTAGAGCTATAGAAGCCGTTATGACTGCAACTGCCGCCCAAACTCTCCATTTGTCCACATGATCAGATTAGAGCGTGACTAACTAGGCTAAAGCGCAATGAGGGAATGATTGCGTTAGTCGATAAGCTATTAGTAGGGCAGCCGTATAAGCACCAGAAACTGCTAGAGTCTAGGGTATGGGTAGATTTCGTCGTACATTAGAAACCGCAAAAGCTTCTTGGGCGGTTTTACAACACGATAGAGAGTTAGCGCTGCTGCCAGTTTTAGGTGCGCTGGTATCTATGGCAGTTGTGATAGCAGTAGGCATTCCGATTTGGTTATCTAGCAGCGGTATCAGCGACGGTGGCAGCAGTGCTGGCGATGAGCCAATGTTGTGGATTGGTGGTCTTATAATCGCCTTTACCGTAACCATAGTTACTGTTTTCTTTCATGCTGCGGTTGTTGCGGGTGCTAGAGAACGTTTCAGCGGGGGCGATCCAACCATCGCTAGCTCTATAAGGGCTGCTTTTTCCCGTCTGCCGGTTATCGTGCCGTGGGCGATTTTGGCTGCCACTGTTGGGATGGTCTTGCGCGCTGTGCAATCCTCAGACAACATGTTCGCACGTTTTGTAGGCAGCATTTTAGACATGGCTTGGGGGGTGCTGACTTTTTTGGTTGTGCCCGTGTTGGTTGTAGAGAAAACTGGTCCTTTTAAATCGTTGCAACGTTCAGGTCAACTTCTGAAAACTACTTGGGGAGAGAACCTGATTGCTCAAGTAGGTTTTGGTCTTATCGGTTTTTTGGCTGCACTACCTGGAATTATCATCTTTGTGTTAGGTGCTAATAGCGGAGGATTAGGAGCAGTGGTTGGGGGTTTGGTTGGCTTTGGTTGGATAGCACTTGTGATGGTTGTGATCACCACGCTTACCGCTATTTTCCAAATGGCTTTGTACCTTTATGCCACCACCGGTCAGGTGCCAGACGGTTTTCAGGCCTCAAGCATTTCAGATGTGTTTAATGAGCGTTCGCAAGGCCCCTTGATGCGTGGCTTCTAGCTATTACCGCAATCCGCAAGCCGAAGCTGATGCCCTCCTCGCCGACGGCAGAGTGGCTTGTTTATTAGAACCCTCCCCGCCAGCTATTAGCACCGAACCGTGGTTTGCTGATGACCCAGCGCGTGTAGCGGCCATTGCTACTACGGTTGGCATAGAAGCTAGCGATGCTGCTCAAGTGGTTTCGGTAACTAGCGCTGGCAAGTTGCGCTGGGCTGATTTAGCAGCCACAGATGAGGCTATCGCTGCGTTTTGCCAACCCCGCTGGTTGGCTAATCACAAGATGCTGATAGCAGTGCCCAAACATTATGCGGTTAGGCGTGACGATTTGCACCGTTTGGCTTATGGTGTGATCAGCAACGCCCGTAAAGCAGCTAACGGCAAGTTTGGCCTTCGCTGGACTTTAGGCGGATTTGGGACACCTTTTTTTGGTGAAGATACCCAGGTGCGGGTACAGGGCAGACAGCTGGTGTTGCAAAGCGGTCAAGAAGCTACAGCACAACCCATTACTACGCTTGCTGCTGCCGCAGATTTTTTAGGGGTTTCTGTCAATAGTGACCAAGCTGAACACGACACCGTTGCGCTAGGAGATATTGACCGCCCACTAACGGTTGATGATGAGTTGGTGGCTTTTGTTAGCGACTGGTTTGGTATGGCTACCTACGCTTTAGAGGAGTTACGTTGCACCTCTTTAGCACAAGCCGGTCAAGCTAGTCGAGTGCAGCTTTGGCCCGGACATTTTGATGTGGCGACAGATGTTGGTGATGCTGGAGCTCAGCCGGTTACCCGGGCCACCTATGGGGCTTCAACAGGTGACGCTGACCACTTAGAGCCTTATTTGTACGTTGGTCCGTGGCGACAGTATGACCCCAACGATTCTTTTTGGACAGATCCTTTTTGGAACGACACAGCATTCAATGGTGCGTCTTTAGGTTACTCAGCGCTTGTAGGCCAATCTAATCCTTGTGGGGTTGCTTTAGAGTTTTATATTCAAGCATTATCTCGGATCTCTGGTAATTTTGGAGCAGTGTGCTGAGTTTTATTTGTCTTGTGGGTTAGCTGTGGTGTCCGTAGAGGTTGTTTACGTGTGATGCGGGTGTGCCGCTGATGGTGGTGTGGTGTTGGTGAGGGTTGTGGTGGTGTGTTCATGTTTGGAGTCGAGGTTTGCGGTCGGGTTGTCGTTTTGAGTTTGAAGTTGTGTAGGAATTCTTTAGTTAATAACCACCACACTGACACAACAGGCTCATCCAAAAATGAAGCTAACAACCTTTACGGACACTACACTTAGTGAACTTCATTAGTGGAGTTCACTTTTTCTTGAGTAAGTTCACTGGGTAGGGTGTGGGTAAGTTTGCTAGCAGGAATTGTTACTCATGGGTGAAGCATTTGGCATAGATATAGGTGGCAGCGGGATAAAGGCCGCTCCTGTGGATGTAAGCACCGGTGAGCTGTTAGACACACGCCAGCGAATTGATACACCCGATCCTGCTACTCCTGATGCTATAGCCGAAGTAGTTCATGAGCTGGTGCGATCATTTGACTGGGATGGGCCGGTAGGTTGCACATTTCCTGGCCCAGTTGTTGCCGGTGCCGTCAAGTGGGTGGCCAACTTGGATGATTCGTGGGTTGGTATAGATATTGTCAACAAGATCAGCGCATGCATAGGCGCCCCTGTAACTATCTGTAACGATGCCGATGCTGCTGGTGTGGCTGAGATGGCGCACGGTGCTGGCGTGGGTTGTGGCGGAACTGTGTGTTTTACTGCTTTTGGAACTGGTATTGGTAGTGCAGTTTTTAACAACGGTGTGTTGGTGCCTAATACCGAGTTTGGGCACCTGTTTCTAGCTGGCCACAACAGTGTTGTAGAACACTATGTCTCTGGTAAAATCCGTGACGCTACGGACATGGAATGGGCAACTTGGGTAGGGCGGGTGTGCCAATATTTAGAGCATCTAGAAATTCTTATTTCGCCTAGCTTGTTTATTTTAGGTGGTGGCATCAGCAAAGATTTCCACCTTTGGGGGCCGCTGCTAGAGATTGACACTGAGGTGGCAGTAGCTAAGCTGCGAAACGACGCTGGCATCGTAGGTGTGGCAATGCTAAGCAGCAAAGCATCATTTCTCTAGGCATCTAAATCTTGCGTTTGCATGTTGGTTAACTGTTCCCACTCATCTAACAGGCTGGAATCGGTAGCACGCAGCAGGCTTTGAAGGTTGTTGGCTAGCACCTGTAAGTCCTCGTTCATAAAAGCAGTAGGAACTGTTTGTACCAGCGCTTTGTAACAATCTGAGAGGTACCGCAGCAAAACCCCTTCAGAGCGCTTAACGCCATAGCGAGCTACGTACTGATTGAAAGTGTCGCCCACTTCCAAAAGATCGCGCGCTACGGATTTAGGAGCGGGTTGTTCATGGCCTACCCACGGGTGATGACGCGCAAATACGCTGAAAGCAGGTTGGATAAACTCTACCTCAGGTTGAGGCCAAGTAATCTCAGCAAGTCGCTCTAGCCGTTCTTGGTAATCAACCCCTTCGGCTTTGAGCTGTGCCATGAGTGCGTCGCGCGCCTTGTCTTTTTGTGCTAGCAGAATCACGGTTGGGTTTTCTAAAACCGATTCCACCACGCTAAGTGCTTGCCAGTGATAGTTGGGGTCTTCTAAGTCCAGTGCTGTAAGAGCTTCTACAGCAAATAGTCCTAAAGGTTGGTTTAGCTTGAACTCATCTTGCAGGTCTAAGTGAACTTGTACTGGTCGACCTTGAGGATCGGGTTGTTCTAGTACTTGTACGATTTCAGCATCAAGCAGCGAACGAAAAACTGCCACTGCTTTTTTGATATGTTTACGCTGTCGCGATCTGGGTTCGTGATTATCTGTGAGCAGTTTCTTCATTGCTGCACAACCATCGCCGGGGCGATCTAAAACGTTAAGCATCATAGAGTGTGTAACTCCAAAGCTGGACTCCAGCGTTGTGGGCTGCCCGTACCACAGTCGTTGCATGGTTTCTTTGTCGTAGTGGGCGTAGTTCTGTTCGGGTGGTTTCTTAGCGACCAGCTTGCGGCGTTTAGCTGGATTTGAAGCTGCCTTAGCTTCAGCACGACGGTTCTCAATAACATGCTCGGGAGCTTGCACCCACACGCTGCCACTTTCATCAAAACCTCGGCGACCGGCCCGACCAGCAATTTGCTGGAAATCTCTTACAGACAACACACGGGTGCGTCTACCATCATATTTATAAAGACGGGTGAACAGCACCGTGCGGATAGGCACGTTTACCCCTACGCCTAAGGTGTCAGTGCCGCAGATGAGTTTGAGGTGGCCGAGCTGAGCTAGCCTTTCCACTAAACGGCGGTATTTTGGCAGCATCCCTGCGTGATGAACGCCAACCCCTGCTAGCACAAAGCGTCGCAGGTCTTTGCCAAAGGGAGTATCAAAAGCAAATCCTTCCAGAGCGTCTTTGATGGCCGCTTTGCTGCTAGGGCTCAAAACTTTGAGGCTGGTGAGGTTTTGGGCTTGGGCAGAGGCTTCTCGTTGTGTGAAATGCACGACGTACACTGGCACCTTGTGAGCACTTAGTAGCTCGGTGATGGTGGAATGTAACGGGGTTTCTTTATATTCCACATCTAGCGGCACAGGGCGTTCAGCTGAGGCAACCAACGCGCTTTCACGTTGGTTGCGTTTAGTGAGGTCTCTGCGCAGTTTTGCGGTGTCACCCAACGTGGCCGACATCAACAAAAACTGTGCTTGGTTCAACTCCAACAGTGGCACCTGCCAAGCCCAGCCGCGGTCTCTATCGCTGTAGTAGTGAAACTCATCCATGACAACCAAGTTCACATCCAACTCATTACCTGTGTTCAGCACTCTTTGAGCAAGGATTTCAGCTGTACAAGCCACAACCGGTGCACCAGGATTTATTGATGCGTCTCCAGTTACCATGCCTACGTTTTTTGGACTGAAAGCAGCTACTAGCTCAAAGAACTTCTCGTTTACTAAGGCCTTGATTGGCGCGGTATATACCGTGCGTTTTCCTTGTGCTAAACCTGCAAAAGCACCAGCGAGTGCAACCAGCGATTTACCAGAGCCTGTAGGCGTGGCTAACACCACGTTGTCCTCCGCAAAAAGCCGCAGAATTGCTTCTTCTTGATGTGGGTACAGCTGCAAGTTTGAAGCTTCTGCCCATTCACAAAAAGCTCCTAGTAACTCATCGGCATTTACTAGCTGTTTAGCATCACTAGAGCTAGGGATGTACGCAGCGAGGTTGCTGGTGCGGTTTGAGTTGCAATCCATTAGCGTGTACCCATCGAAGGTACTTTAGGACTGAAATCGCCATTTTTGAGAAAAACACAAAAAATTTTCATAATTTTTTTTCCACACATCTTTAACTGCACTCTTCATATAATCAACAAAGAAAATCCCTGCTCAGAGGGCTATAGCCGATAATCCACAGGAAACTATCTACAGGTAATTGAAACCATTTGCGCTTATCCCCAAGACAGTGAGTCTGTAAGTGGGAATTAGTTGGTAATTCGGATTGCAAGACTGCTTGCTCTGTTTCTTGTCTGTTTTGCAACCTGCAACTCAGACTCAGCAATGTTTTGAAAGGATAAACACAGACCATGGACTTAAGCAGAAACAACCTCATCGGACCAGCAGCAGCATGCAAGATGTTAGGTCTGAGTTCGGACTTGTTGTTGCGCAGTATCAATGATGGCATTGTGCCTGCCTACAGGATTGGGGGTGTGGTGCGATTTCGACCTTCAGAACTTCGTCATCCCTCATTTTGTGGGCTTGCTAATTACTACAGGTTAAAAGACCAGCATTTTGCTGCCTAATCCCATAAGAAGCTGCCGTCTCTGGTGCTGGGCTGTTAATGCTTAGTGCCAGAGGCGGCAGAGCTTACTGCAGCTAGCTGAGGGCTTGGTTTAGGTCGGCTAACAGATCATCTATAGTTTCGATTCCTACCGATAAGCGCACCAAAGCTGGATCTACTGCTAGCGGAGAGTCGGCTACTGAGAGATGAGTCATCGCGGCTGGCTGTTCTATGAGCGACTCCACAGCTCCAAGCGACTCAGCCAATCTAAACACTTTTGTAGCGCTCACGCTAGCAATTGCCGCCGCTGTGCCAGCAGCATGGATAAACGACATCATCCCGCCTGCAGCTCGCATCTGTTTGGCTGCTATCTCATAGCCAGGATGTTCGGGTAATCCAGGGTAAAACAACTGCCTTACTGCTTTATGGTTTGCAAGATAATCGGCTACTGCAGCGGCATTTTGGCATTGTCGATCCATGCGCACGCCTAGAGTCTTCATGCCTCTTAGCAGCAAATAACAGTCAAACGGGCTAGGCACTGCTCCTATGGCATTTTGTGTAAAAAAGAGTTTCTCAGCTAGTTCATCACGGTTTACAGCAACAAAGCCACCAACCACATCAGAGTGACCTCCTAAGTACTTAGTGGTGGAATGAACAACCACATCAGCACCTAGCGCTAGAGGATTTTGTAGGTATGGAGTAGCAAACGTGTTGTCTACCACAACGTCTACACCTGCGTTTTGGGCAACATCTACAACGCCTGCAATGTCAACTATCGTCAACATGGG
The DNA here is from genome assembly GCA_965221865.1 of Candidatus Poriferisocius sp. Lineage (GTDB taxonomy): Bacteria > Actinomycetota > Acidimicrobiia > Acidimicrobiales > Bin134 > Poriferisocius. The sequence continues at coordinate 1,169,339 of OZ244918.1, read as the reverse complement.
GTTAGTGGGTGTTTCTAGCCAGATTTGGCGGGTATGGGGGCCAATGGCATTAGCTAAAGCATCCAGATCGCTCAGATCCACGGCCGACCACTCAATCCCCCGGGTTGCGTGTACTTTAGAAATAAGCCTGAAGGTGCCACCGTACGCGTCGCGCCCGAGAATCACATGATCCCCAGGTCCGGTCATTTCCAGAATTGCATCCTCTGCGGCCATACCGCTAGCAAAAGCCAGACCGTATTGTGCGCCTTCTAAACCGGCCAAGCTGCGCTCTAGAGCTAAACGGGTGGGGTTGGAGCTACGTGAATACTCAAAACCTTTATGCTGTGAAGGCCCAGCCTGTACAAAGGTAGTAGCCAAATGGATGGGAACCACAATGGCACCGGTAGATTCATCGGGCTCTTGACCAACATGGATAGCACGAGTGTTAAAACCCCATTGCCTAGACGCAGTGCTGTGTGCAGAATCTGTATTCATAGGGTGGTCATCTCTTTCAGAATCGTTCATTAGCTTGCCTGAGATGGTGTGTTGCTAGAAGTTATCGTTAGAAAGCCCAGCACATCGTTACTTGTAATGACTGTTGTAGGGCGACCAGCTTCTAGCACCAAAAGCGCTGCAGACCGTTCTAGCTTTGTAGCTGCTGATGTGACCGGCTCGCCGATGCCGATTTGTGATAATGTCTTGCCCATCACCTGTTCGACTGGTTGTTCTAGCAGATTACCCCCAAAGGCTAGCTCCATCAGTTCTGCTTCGTACACAGCACCTATTACTTCTGCTACAGCTAAGGGCATCTCTCCTTTAGCCACCGGTAGCTGGCTCACCCCGTTGTCGCGCATGCGCTTAATTGCTGTACTTACAGGCTCATCAGGTTGCACATAGATCAACTCAGATAGCTCTGTTGGCTTGATGTTGATCACATCTTGCACACAGGGGTAATCCCCGCTTATGAAACCATGCGCGGCCATCCATTCATCATTGAACACTTTAGACAGATAGCCCCTGCCAGTATCTGGCAACAACACAACCACCACATTGTCAGGCCCGCAATCTTTAGCAACCTCCAAAGCAGCTACAACTGCGGTGCCACCTGAGCCACCAATCAATAGCCCTTCTGTACGGGTAAACGTTCGTGCTACCTCAAAGGACTCTTGATCTGTGATAGAAATCACCCGATCTATTACGTCTGGGTTGTAGGTTTCAGGCCAAAAGTCTTCGCCTATGCCTTCTACTAGGTAAGGGCGACCTGAACCTCCGCTAAACACTGACCCTTCGGGGTCGCCTGCCACTATCTGAATATGAGGGTTTTTTTGTTTGAGGTAGCGACCCACACCACTGATGGTGCCACCAGTTCCCGCGCCTGCCACAAAATGGGTTATTTTGCCGTCGGTTTGTTGCCAGATTTCAGGCCCAGTGGTTTGTTCATGGGCTAGAGGGTTGATTTGGTTGAAGTACTGGTTGGGGCGGTAAGCGCCGGGTATTTCAGCAACTAATCGTTCAGCAGTGGAGTAGTAGGATTGTGGGTCTTCGGGGTCTACCGCTACAGGGCAAACCACAACTTCAGCACCATAAGCACGCAGAAGCTGAACTTTTTCTTGACTCACCTTGTCGGTCATTACAAAGATGCAGCGGTAATCTCTTTGAGCAGCAACGATTGCTAGACCAACGCCGGTATTGCCCGAGGTGGGTTCGATGATGGTGCCACCAGGTTTAAGCAGTCCCTCTCGTTCGGCAGCGTCGATCATGGCCACCGCGGGCCTGTCTTTTACGCTGCCGCCTGGGTTTAGCATTTCTAGCTTGGCGTACAGATTACAAGCTAACCCTTCGCTTGTTCGCTTGAGACGTACAAGCGGAGTGTTTCCTATGAGATCTAGGATTGAATTGGCGATTTGCATTGGCTAGGTTCTAGTTACGCTTGCTTGGGGTATTGCTGCCGCTGGCGATGCTAGACACTCTTACAAACTACTCTGTGTTTTCATTTGATAGGTTACTCAGCTCAGCTTTGGTTAGCGTGGGCGCGGCTGCTGCGGATGTTGAGGAAGGGGCAATTTCGATGATTTTGTGGAATCGGGCGTAGGGCTCTTCCACTACGATTACTCTCATAGGTCTGTTGACGGGGGCATGGCGGCCTGAACTGAAAGTAACCGGCCCTGCTACGAACCCTTCTTGATTAAATTGTTTGAGTTCGGCTGTTACCGCTTCAGGTTGGGTTGTACCAGCCCTTGTTACTGCTCTTATGTAAGCCTCCATGGCATCGTGGCCAGTGATTAGGCGACCGTCGCTAGCGCGGTGTTTGGTTGTCATAAAGTAGTCTTGTAGCACATTTTGCACTTGAGGGCTGGGATCGGCAGAGTCGGTATAGACAGAACCGTAGGAAAGCATTGTGAAGTCTCCAATGTTTGGTACACGGCCAATCCAGAAATCGCCGTCCATAGAGGAGCTAGCAAATATGGGTTGTGTGTTGCCTGCTTGGCGTATTGGTCCTAGCACTTCGGGGGCAACCAGTCTGGTACCACAAAACACTATGGCATCTGGGTTAGTAACATTGATTCCGTTCACTATGGGCACTACAAGGCCGGGGTCTGTTGGTTGGTAGCGCAGCAAATCTAAAGTTTTGCCTCCCCGTTCTGCGAAGGTTTCTTGGAACCTGTCGCAGATTGCTACCGTTTCGGCGCTGGTTTGGTCGATGACTACAACAGCGGTATTTAACCCTCGTTCGATTACAAGCTTAGCTAGCATGTCTGCTTCGGTGCTGACCGGTGTTCCTAGCGAGAAAACCCGTTCGCCTAGTTCTCCTGTAGTCCAAGCATCATCGGTGCCGCATGGGCTGATTACTAGTGTTTGCGAATTTTGTAGTGCTTTTAGGGCAGGTTCAGCGTAAACAGCATCGCAGGTCATCAGCACTAAGTCGGGTTCATCAATTAGCAGCTGTTCGGCACCGTTTTTCATGATGGCTAGCTCGGTGTGAGTTTCAACGTGACGCAGTATTACTGGTCGACCCAGCAGTCCACCATCTTCGTTGAGGGTGCCTATGCGATTTTGAATGGCAACTAGAGCTGGTGCGTCGTAGGTCGATAAGAAGCCTTCGGTTGCTAGCAATGCTCCAACCAATATGGCGTGTTCTGCAAGAGGTTCCCCGTCTGGAGTTGCTATAGCTACAGGTGTTGGGCGGATTTCTGTCTCATTGATGATTTCATTAGAGGGTGCAGGGTTTAGCGCTGCGTCGCGGTTCACTAAGCCACATCCTGTTAATAGCAACGCTGCTACAGTCAACAGCACCACTAGTTTGTAGTGGGCTAGCAGCTTGCAGGGGTTTAGTCTCATATTTTTTACAGGCCCCCATTTTCGCACGGGACATAGCCTAACCTTGAACCATGAGTAATCCTGTAGCCGCGTTGTGTTCACTTTTAACTTGTGTGTGCAATAAGCGTTTTTGGGCTTTGTTGTTTTTGCTGGCTTTGTTTGCTGGTGCGTGTGGAAATGATGACGATGCAGCACCTAGTGGCGGTACACAGGCCATAGCCGTTTCGCAAGTTGAGGCCAGTGCGATTCCAGTAGATGTTGTTACGCCAACTGCTGAAATAGCTTTACCAACACCTTCTTTGGAACTGCGCGCAAACTCTGCAGAGGCCACTGCTGCGGTAACCCCCACCCCGTCGGCCACGGCTACAAGACCTGCTGCTACTAGTGGTGCCGCTGTTTCTAGCGGTGCTGCGAGACGTGTTTCAGAGTTAGATGTTGCAGCTATCGATGCAGCCGCTGAGAAGTGGATGACAGCGGCAGGCGCGCCCGGGTTGTTGCTAGCTGTTGCTAAAGGCGCTGAGACACCACAAGCGTTTAGTTGGGGGGTGAGCGACCTAGCAACTCAAGATCCTCTTACTACCGCTGATTATGTTCGTATTGGGTCGGTTACCAAGCCGGTAACCACTGTTGTCGTTATGTCGTTAGTTGAAGAAGGTCTTATAGATTTAGATGTTCCTGTAACTGAATATTTGGGCGACGATTGGTATGGCTCCTATGAGAATGGGGCAGAGATCACACTGCGGCATCTTATGGGTCACACAGCTGGTTTTGTGGAGTATGCCTTTGAACCTGGGTTTTTTGTGCTGGCATCAGCTCGTTTAGATGTGCCGATTACGCCTGTTGAGATTGTGCGGTTTAGTACTACTTACGGTCCGGTGAGTGAGTTTGCAAGTGAGTTCACCTATAGCACGACCGGTCATGTGGTAGCTGGAATGGTGGTTGAGGCTGTGACTGGTAACTCTATTGCTGCGGAGATCCGCTCTAGGGTGCTTGATCCTCTAGAAATCGAAAACACCTATCTTCCGCTTGATGAGCAACCCCCCGAACCGGTTATCAATAGCTATAATCGTGGGTTGCTTTATACAGCTTTTACTTCGCTAACTAGAGTGCCCGCTGAGGCGCGCCACACCTATCAAGATGAGGAGTACATTGCTACCAACAGCTACCCGCAGGAGTTTTTACAAACAGCAGGCTGGGCTGGTGGAGGTTTGGAATCCCAGATAGCTGATGTTTCTAAGATGTTTAGAGGACTGTTTGTTGGCGGCTTAATTAGTGGAGAATCTTTAGTGGAGATGACAACCACTGGGGTGAACCCCAACTACGGTCTTGGAGTACAGGTTCTAGACATCGAGGGAGTATTGGTTTACGGGCATGGTGGGGCTAACCCAGGTTTTACAACTCAGGTGCTTTATTTCCCCGAGTGGGATATAACATTGGCAGCTAATGCAACCGTTTTGCCTGAGGAACCTGAGATTGAACAATTTCTTGAAGATATAGTGCCTATTTTGGTGAAAAGCTGGGGTTTAGGAGGCTAGTAGCTAGCAGCTGGAGGATTTAGTGGTAAAGCATCAGCTTAACGGTTGTTAAATCCGCTACCGTGAAGACAAAGTTATTGCCCGGGTGGCGGAATTGGCAGACGCAGGGGGCTTAAACCCCCCAGCCTCGGTGAGAGGCGTGTGGGTTCGAATCCCACCTCGGGCACTTTGTGAAGTGTCAGAAGTTTTAGTTGTTGGGACGTGGCAGTCCGGCGGCGGTTTCGAGACGGGCGAGACGGTCGGTGTGATCGATTAGTATTGCGGTGTGGTCGCGCAGTATTGCGTGTATCTCAGCAAATCCTGATTGCATCTCTGCGCGTAGGCCACTGATTTCGGTTTGGAGTTCTGTGCGTAGGCCGTTGATTTCGGTTTGGAGTTCTGTGCGTAGGTTGGTTTCTAGGTTATTCATTTCTGCGCGTAGTTGGGTTCCGAGGTTTTCTATGCGGTCACTGTTGGCGCCTATGCGATCGCCGTTAGTGTTGATTCGGTCGCCGAGTGAGTCGATTTGCCACATAAGTATGCCGAGCATTACGGGTATTAGGGTCAATAACAGTGTGGTGATGTTTGGTTCCCATTTACGGGTTGTGTTTTGTGCGTCACTGGTTGTTAGGCGGTCACCGGTTTGAGATTGCGGGGTGTTGTTTTTTTCGGCAGGGGTTTCGCTAGTTTGCACACCAGTGATTGTAGCAGTCATAGTACCTCCTTGTGTATTAAAACAGATTGTATACTTATGATGCTTGAAATAGTTTAAAAAAACTGAAAGTAGTTGATTTACACTGTTTATGTTAAAGTATGGGTGCTCGTATTATGCTAAAGTATGGGTGCTTGTAGCTGTTTAAGTAGCCGTTGGCCGAAGTTTTCCATGGCGGGAACCGTTTGCAGATATGCGGTGCAGTGCTGATAGGATGTGCTCGCGGGAGGTATTCGCCAGGTTATGAAGCGTTTTGGGAGTTGTTGGCTGTTTGTCGTATTCGCGGTGGTGGCGGCTCTGGTGCCGTCGGGGGCGGGGGCGCAGGAGGAGTTGAGCGAGGCGAAGCCGGGGCCTTGCGATGACGGTTGGGTTGCGCCGACACCTACGGATGTGGCGGTGTCTAGTGTGCCTATCAGGGTGGTTTCGACTGAGGATGACTATTTCGTGTTGTATGTTAGGGATCAGCCGGTGGTGGAAAATGTAGTGTGGGATATTCCGGTTTTGGTGAAGCGGGGAGAGTCGGGTACAACCACTCTGGCGGACAATCTGGCACCGTTGGCCGCGAGCAGGTATAGGGTTGAGAAGTACCAGGTGGCCAATCCGGCTGATCTTGACGGCGACTGTGTTGACGACATTGCTGAACTGAATGCGCTTGGGCTTCGGAGTCCGATAGTCAAGATCGATCCGGTGAGGGGCGACCTCGGCGCTGTTACGATTGTGAACCGCGCGGCTTTCAAGAAGCTGGCGTACAAGGGGACAAACGCCGTCAGCGAGGAGGATAAGGTCAATATTGAGTACATAAAGTTCCATGTTTGCGGTTTCGATACCAGATATCCTTCCTTCTATTTCCAAAACACCAACCGCTTCAAGATCCATTTACAATCTTGGTCCTATGAACCGGCAGTTCTTAAAGGGTGTAGGGGTACGACCGTAAAGACTGGGGTTCTTGTTTATCACCCGAATGTGGTGGCGCCGGACGGCTCTTTGGGTGTGTATCGCTTTGACATGCAGCAGCACTATAAAGTGTCTTTCAAAGAGGTCGCGTACATGTATGAAAGGCTTGCGGCGGTGCTACCTTTCCTTACGAACAATCTGGCGTATTATCCGACTGGGGGTAAGACATGGGGACAGCAGGCTGACTATCTGGCTAAGAAGTCGTTGTATGATGCGTCGCGGGTGAATGTTTTGTTGGGTGGGGATGTTGTTGCTGATGTTCCATATGTGCCTTACCATGAGGCAGAGGGTTATGGATTGTTGAAGGTGGTGGAGCCGGGTGAGGTTCCGGGGCCTCGTGATGTTGTTGTGTTGACGGCGTTGCCTAATAATCTACCTCGGGTGGCGGGCGTGGTTACTACGGTTCCGCAGACGCCGTTGTCACATGTGAATTTGCGGGCTATTCAGAATGATGTGCCTAACGCGTTTATTCGTGACGCTCTTAATGAAGACGACTCAGACATACATGAACTAGTGGGCGAATATGTTTACTATAAAACCACCAAAGACGGCCACACGTTACGTGCAGCCACCAAAGCAGAAGTAGACGCTCATTACAGTAGTTCGCGCCCTGCTAGCGTTCAGACTCCGACGCGCGATTTGACTGTTAAGCAGATTACCTCGCTTAGCAATATCTCATTTGACGACTCAGATGCGTTTGGAGTAAAAGCCTCGAACATGGCCGAGTTGAGCAAGTTGTCGTCGCTTGCTGCTGGCACGGTGCCTGTTGGCTATGGGGTGCCATTTTATTTTTATGATGAGTTTATGAAGGCTAATGGGTTGTATGGCGATATTCAGGCTTTGTTATCTGACCCAGATTTTCAGTCAGACTTCGCTGAGCAAGAAAAAGAACTCAAGAAACTGCGTAAGAAGATCAAAAAAGCTACCACGCCAGCGTGGATCATCACAGCGCTCGAAAACATGCATAAGACGTATCCTGAGGGCACGTCGCTGCGGTACCGTTCGAGCACTAACAATGAAGACTTGCCCGATTTTAGCGGTGCGGGTCTGTATGACTCTAAAACTCAAGACCCTGATGAAACCACTGAAGATGGCATCGATAAATCAATCAAAGCAGTGTGGGCGAGTTTGTGGAACTTCCGAGCGTTTGCTGAGCGTGAGCATCACCGCGTGGATCATTTGTCTACGGCGATGGGTGTTTTGGTGCATCCCAACTTCTCCGATGAGCTGGCTAATGGTGTGGCGGTTAGTTACGACCCAGTCAAGGGTTTAGCTGATTTGTACTATGTGAATACTCAGCTTGGGGAAGACTTGGTTACTAACCCCGAGGTTAATTCGCTGCCTGAGGAGATTTTGTTGGCTGCTGATGGTACGTCAACTGTGCTCGCCTATTCTAATTTAGCTAAATCAAACACGCTGTTTATGAGCGATGCTCAAATGATCCAGCTGCGCAACAGCCTTAAAGCTATTCACGATCGTTTCGCAGTGTTATACAAAGTTAAAGATGGTGACGACTTCGCTATGGAGATCGAGTTCAAGATCACCTCAGCTAACAAGCTTGCCATCAAACAAGCCCGCCCGTGGGTGTTCACCCAACCCCTCGGCGAAGCGCAGGTGTCCACGGCTCTGGCAGGTCTGATATCTGACGTGTGGAGTTATGCGGCTGAGACCGACAATGGTGAAGCGCATGTGCGACGTTGGAAGCGGGTGTTGTTGGCATTCGGAGAGGATGTGCCGGGGTTTTCGGGTACGCCGATGACCGCCACAGAGGCGCAGGGTCATGCGCAGACCTTCTCGAGTGTGCGCTGGGATCCGGTGGTGGAGGCGTTGCAGAAACTCGAAGCAGTAGCTCAGCAGGCCCCTGTGACACCGGTGGTGAGCATTACCGCAGGCTCAGATGTTGCCGAGGGTGGTGATGCGGTGTTCACGGTGTCGGCTAGTCCGGCGCCGTCGGCTGCGCTGGATGTGACGGTGAACGTGACTGCGTCGGGTGATTTTGGTGTGGCTACTGGCAGCCGGACGGTGACGATTCCAACATCTGGTTCGGCCACGCTTACGTTTGCTACCACTGGTGACAGTGTTGATGAAGCCGACGGTTCGGTGACGGTGTCGGTGGCTGATGGTGCTGTGTATGATGTGGATTCTTCGGCGGGTACTGCGACGGTGGCGGTGACTGATGATGACGATCCACCGGTGCCGGTGGTGAGTGTTGTTGCGGGTTCTGATGTGACTGAGGGAGCTGCTGCGTTGTTTACGGTGTCGGCTAGTCCGGCGCCGTCGGCTGCGCTGGATGTGACGGTGAATGTGACTGTGTCGGGTGATTTTGGTGTGGCTACTGGCAGCCGGACGGTGACGATTCCAACATCTGGTTCGGCTACGCTTACGGTTGCTACCACTGGTGACACTAACGATGAGGCGGATGGTTCGGTGACGGTCACTGTCACCGACGGTGCTGCTTATGACGTGAGTTCCACTGCCGGGTCAGCGTCGGTGAACATTGCTGATGATGATGATCCTGTGCTTGTGGTGTATGTGGTTCCGGCGGGTTTGGTGGCTGATGTGCGGGGTTATGCGGCTGAGACTGACAATGGTGTGGCGCATGTGCGACGCTGGAATCGGGTGTTGTTGGCATTAGGAGAGGATGTGCCAGGGTTTTCGGGTACGCCGATGTCGGCTACGGAGGCGCAGGGTCATGCGCAGACGTTTTGGAGTGTGCGCTGGGATCCGGTGGTGGTGGCGTTGCAGAAACTCGAAGTAGTAGCTCAGCAGACTCCTGTGACACCGGTGGTGAGTGTTGTTGCGGGTTCTGATGTGACTGAGGGAGCTGCTGCGTTGTTTACGGTGTCGGCTAGTCCGGCGCCGTCGGCTGCGCTGGATGTGACGGTGAATGTGACTGTGTCGGGTGATTTTGGTGTGGCTACTGGCAGCCGGACGGTGACGATTCCAACATCTGGTTCGGCTACGCTTACGGTTGCTACCACTGGTGACACTAACGATGAGGCGGATGGTTCGGTGACGGTCACTGTCACCGACGGTGCTGCTTATGACGTGAGTTCCACTGCCGGGTCAGCGTCGGTGAACATTGCTGATGATGATGATCCTGTGCTTGTGGTGTATGTGGTTCCGGCGGGTTTGGTGGCTGATGTGCGGGGTTATGCGGCTGAGACTGACAATGGTGTGGCGCATGTGCGACGCTGGAATCGGGTGTTGTTGGCATTAGGAGAGGATGTGCCAGGGTTTTCGGGTACGCCGATGTCGGCTACGGAGGCGCAGGGTCATGCGCAGACGTTTTGGAGTGTGCGCTGGGATCCGGTGGTGGTGGCGTTGCAGAAACTCGAAGTAGTAGCTCAACAGACTCCTGTGACACCGGTGGTGAGTGTTGTTGCGGGTTCTGATGTGACTGAGGGAGCTGCTGCGTTGTTTACGGTGTCGGCTAGTCCGGCGCCGTCGGCTGCGCTGGATGTGACCGTGAATGTGACTGCGTCGGGTGATTACGGCATTACCACAGGCACGCAAACGGTGACGATTCCTACCAGCGGTACGGCCACGCTTACGGTTGCTACCACTGGTGACAGTGTTGATGAAGCCGACGGTTCGGCGACGGTCACTGTCACCGACCGTGCTGCTTACGACGTGAGTTCCACTGCCGGGTCGGCGAAGGTGAACATTGCTGATGATGACGATCCACCGGTGCCGACGGTGAGTGTTGTTGCGGGTTCTGATGTGACTGAGGGAGCTGCTGCGTTGTTTACGGTGTCGGCTAGTCCGGCGCCGTCGGCTGCGCTGCATGTGACGGTGAATGTGACTGCGTCGGGTGATTTTGGTGTGGCTACTGGCAGCCGGACGGTGACGATTCCAACATCTGGTTCGGCCACCCTGTCCATAGCGACAACAGGTGACAGTGTTGATGAAGCCGACGGTTCGGCGACGGTCACTGTCACCGACGGTGCTGCTTACGACGTGAGTTCCACTGCCGGGTCAGCGTCGGTGAACATTGCTGATGATGACGATCCACCAGTGCCGCTGACTTCGTCGGATTTGCCGGCGTTCCAGATCTCCGATGGCGTTTACAACGAGGGCAACATTTACGGCTACTACCTGTTCTACGTTACCCTTAACAAACCAGCCGCCACGCCGGTCAGAGTTCGCTACGATTTCGAGCCCACCGGCACTGGTACCGGTCACGCTACCGGAGGCCAGGACTACCAGTCCATCAGCAGGACCATATACTTTCGTGCCGGTGTCACCCAAAACGCTGGACTCCTAGTTGTCAAAGACGACAACAACAAAGAATCCGACGAAACACTCCGCATCACCCTCACTAGCCTTAACCCCGAAACCGCCACCACCACCGACCGAAGCACCGCAACTGCAACCCTTACCATCAAAGACAACGACTAACCCCAACTCAGCTCCGGCATTCCAACCCTGTTAGGTCAGTGATGTCTTTTGATCAAGCAGTGTTAGTTGGCTTGAAAAACTAGCTGTAATTTTTAGACTTGAATAACCTCTAGGCTGTCTGTTGTCTCAGACTTTATGTCTGCCAAATCATCTGATAAACCGGCATCTGCTTGATGGGACAGAACATCGCGGATGAATTGTTCACGGCTCATCCACTGAGGGCGCCCTTCGATGGGTCGTAATTCGGCTACCGGTTTGCCATGTACGGTGATGCATATCGAATCTCCTGCAGCAACCCGATCAAGCAGATAGCGGGTTTGATTGCGAAGCTCACGTGATGCCACGGTTTCCATCGGAGCTAGTGTAGCATATCTACTACGTTTGTAGGAAGTAATCGGCTGTGATGACCGGCCCGAATACAAAGACCGGTGAGGTGGTACGGCGGTAGTGTGTTGGAACGTGCTTTAGGCTGCTTGGAGCAGCCACAGTCCTACAATGCTATAGAAAACCATGACGATGAGCATGGGTCGTTGCGTCCATGTTGCCTCGGTAGCAGTGTTGGTTTCTAAAGCTCTATCATGGGCTATCAACACTGCGAAAATGTGACCTAAGACAATAGCTAAAAACTGCACCCATGCAATGGCATCGGTAGACACTAAAAGGAAGTTCACTACCCAATCTGAGGTGCCAAACCAATTAGAACCTCTATCAAAAGGATTGGACAGCAATCTCAGAAAGTTTTGCCCCCCGTCTAAAACCAACAACGAGAAGTAGTGGGCCAAGGTATATCCCAAAACTATGGGTACTAGAGAATGAGCAAAGCTGCGGGCCACCTGAGTGGCGCTTTGTTCGGTAAACCAGCCCACTGCAAGCGATCCCAGCCAATACAACAGCGCCATGATAGTAATTACTGCCAGCATGCCTAGCGTGTTAATACCAGTTGATGTCCAGCCCCGAGGGGTGCCCACAATATCGGGCCATAAGGTGCTGCCCGCCAGCGAATCAAAGGTTGTGCCTCCTAGCACCACCAATATCACAGCCAAAATGTCTATACGCCCCTCAATGGTGGCAAGACCAGACAGTGGCATCCGCACTTTGAGCGCGCCTGAATTATCCCGATAAAAGGGCGACATTTTGGCTAACAGCGAGAACAACACTCCAAAACCATCGGCTTGATGAAGCCAGCGTCGTCCATAAATAGCCGCACCTCCAAGCATGCCTACGGTGTAAGCCACCATTGCGCCACCTACAGCCTCATTGGTAGTGCCATCGTGATAGCAGAGCTCAAAAAACAAAAACCATGTCAGAGCAATTACTGCAGGCCAGTAGCCGCCTGCTATCTCGCCTTTGTCCTTTAGGGGTGGCAAGTTGAGTTTGCGGGCTGTCCATTCCATAGTCGTGACGATGGTTTCAAATGGGCTTATAGATCGCCAGACATCACCAAAGATGGCTGATATCAAAGGCATCCCCACCCAAAGCGCTACATAAACGGTTAGTGGGCCAAAGCGCTGGCTGCCGATTTCCGAACCGCTTAAGCTGCTAGCTAGGGCCAGCACAAACAGCCCTAAGGCGGCTAAACGGGCTGGCACGGCCAGTCCATCTAAAGCCCTGCCCAATAAGATTCCACAGTTACGCCCAGCAGCGGCAGTAGGCAGTACAGAACGCTGCCATACAACCTTAAGGCTGATAAAAGTGGCCATTAAAGCAATGGCTGCTCCTACGGCAAAGAATTCAAAAGCTAAGGGCAGGTCGCCTCTAACACCCACCCCATGAGCGACAACGGGATACCACCCCATTGTCTGTGCTATCACCGTACTTCTAGTTCCATAACCAGATTGTTTTGGCTGTGGGTTTCTACTTCGAAGGTGCCTGGGATGTTGGCTTCAAACATAGCAACTCCAGCAGTGTTGGGTGAAAATGGGATTACGATATCGTAGCCGTGGATGTGCAGTTCATCGGTGGTATCTGCGGTGACTGTAACTTCTATTGTGTCATTAGCTTGGATGCGGTGGCGTTGTATCCCGTTTGTGGGCTTGCCGTCTTCTAGTTGGAGTTGAATGGTGGTATCTGCATTTTCAGTATCTGCAGTACTGCTGCTGGTTTCATCATCGTTATGCATGTGGTCATGGTCGTGATCGTGGCTGTGGTCTTCAGCAACATCTTTATGGTTGGCATCAGGAATTGTGATAACAGAGGTGGCTTCAAGTTTTTGGCCGTTATGTGTTAATGGAGAGTGGTTGTTAGCCGAAAGTTCCACCATTATCTCATAATCTCCCGGGTCGGTCAGATCAACATGAGCCCAGTGAGAGTAAAGCCTGCGGTGCTTGACGCCGTCTACATACAGGTGGAAGTGCCCCTCGCCGTCTACAGCAGCGGTGGAAGCCCGTTCGGGTGCCAAAGTGAAACCGGTGGTGATTATTTCTACGTTGACCCCTGACATTGGATCTAGATGGGTAGCTAGTGCGATGGTGGGTACAGGCTCATATGTCACTTCCATTGGTGAATGGTTGTGGCTATCATGGTTGGTATGGTTGCCTTTCGGATTTGGCTCATAATCAGTTGTCTCTTCAACTTGGTGATGATCTTCTGGATTATCTGGCTGCCCTTTCACTTCATCTTTGTGAGCTTGTCTCTCGGCATTTTTTTGGCTGGCATTTTTATTATGTGTACTTACTGCTTGTGCTGTGCCTGTTGTATCACCATCACTGCCGCAGGCAGTAACCAGCAAGCTGAGTGCTGCGAGCAGCGCTAAAAGCATACGCAGCAAAAACGGGTATCTCATCTAAATCCTCCTATGTGTACCCTAAGAGCGTATTAGCAGATAAGGCGATTTCCGATGTCTGCGGGTAATTTTCCACAGACAATATTAGCTGTTGTTTTCAATATAAATTGATATATTCTAACTATGTTCACCTTAGCGATGGACCCTGAGGCTGCATTCAGCTTATCTAGTTCCTATCTGGCTGCGGCTGATGAGATAGATTTGCGCCGCCAACGTTGGGCTGAAGTGGTAGATGAGGTGGACTATCGGTTGGGACCTGACCACTATCAGTTTGACCAAGCTCTGAGCGGGATTGCAACACAACTTAGGATTGACGCTGAAGACATAGCGCGGCGCGTGCAGATGATTTTGGTAGGCCCAGAAGGTCTCAACCTTGCTTTATGGGCGGTAGATATTTTGCGTAACACCCCTGAGGCTTGGGATGGTGATCATATCGTGTCTAGAGATGATCTGGAAAGGTTTGTCACCCGTAACGATGATTTAGGTGCTGCTGCGCGCATCTTGTTTACCAATCGCCAGCTATTCACAATGCTTGACACTGCCAAACACAATAAGGAGTATCTAGCTAATCCCACCGCAGGTTTTCAAGCTAGTGGCGGTGATGGCCGCATCAGTGTAGACGACTTGGATTCTTTCGAAGCCAAGATGTCCGCCTACACCACGCTTTTGCCGTATCTAGCCATGATTGACACCGCAGCTGAAGGTGACCCTTCAAAAGCAGATCAGTTTTTATCTAAAGCAGACTTTGAAGCTATTGCTGCAGACCTCAGCTTGCCCGCAAACGTGAGACAATCAGCAGCCACAGTGCTTTCAACTGGTGCCTATCACCGTAAAGATGGCTTTGGTTGGGATGATGCAGGATTTTGGGCTATGGAGGCCGCTGGGGTGTTACCTGTAGTAGGCGAAATTGTGGACTCCACTCGAGCGCTGTATGCCCTTTCTCAAGGTGATTGGCAGTCAGCTCTAATGTTCGCAGCGCGGGTGGCTATGCCGCTGGGTACAGGCAAGACGATAACCGCAGCAAAAGCCTTAGTAGAGATGGGTCGCCGTCGTGCTTTCAAGGAGATGCAGTTTTATGTGTTCACCAAGTCCACTGATAAAGCCAAGAGGAAGCTACGAAAAACTGTGCGTAAGCAGGTTAGAACAAAAGCTAAAGACAAGATAGATGAGTGGCGCGAAGACACACCTTTAGATTTTGAGCACCTAGACTTTAAGTATCCTTCATCTCTGCGGCAGCCGTAATCTAATGTGATGGTTTCAGATTTGTTTGATCCAGATGTTTGGGGGGCAGTGGCTGGGTTTGATTTTAGCGATATCACCTATCACCGTGCTCTAGAACATTGTGAGCAGCATGGCACAGTGCGGATTGCCTTCAACCGTGCAGAGGTACGCAATGCATTTAGACCACACACAGTAGATGAGCTTTATCGTGCCTTAGATCACGCGCGCATGTGTGCCGATGTGGGAACTGTTTTGCTTACAGGCAATGGCCCTTCACCTAAAGATGGCCGCTGGGCTTTTTGCTCAGGGGGCGATCAGCGCATTCGCGGTGCAGACGGCTATCAGTACGCTAGCGGAGATAGCGCTGACACAGTCGACAGTGTACGCACTGGCAGGCTGCATATTTTGGAGGTGCAGCGGCTGATTCGTTTTATGCCTAAAGTGGTGATTGCTGTTGTACCAGGCTGGGCTGTAGGTGGTGGTCACAGCTTGCATGTGGTATGCGATATGACATTGGCCTCAGCCGAACATGCCCGCTTCAAGCAGACTGATGCTGATGTGGCTAGCTTTGATGGCGGTTTTGGGTCGGCATATCTAGCCCGTCAGATTGGCCAAAAACGGGCCCGCGAAGTGTTTTTTTTAGGTAATGAATACAGCGCTCAGCAGGCTTATGAGATGGGGATGGTTAACGCTGTGGTGCCTCACGCCGAGTTGGAAACTACAGCGCTCACATGGGCCCAAGCCGTAAATGCTAAGAGCCCTACAGCTCAGCGGATGTTGAAGTTTGCGTTCAATTTGATTGATGATGGGTTGGTAGGCCAGCAGGTGTTTGCAGGAGAGGCCACCCGTTTAGCTTATGCAACACAAGAAGCCGCTGAGGGCAGGGATGCGTTTTTGGAAAAGCGTAAACCTGATTTTTCGCAGTTCCCATATCATTTTTGAGCACTTAGCGTTGTGCAGCATCGCTAGCGATTATATCAACTCCGGTTATACCAACTCAATAGAGCCTACGTTTTTGCTAACACCAAAAGATCCATGGTTAGCGCTACACCAAAATGAAGTGCTGCACCTAAATACACCGACCTAGTGCGTAAGCTCAAGAACCCTAGCACCAGCCCAGCGAGGATTGAGCCTAAGGTTTCGGCTAATGGTTTGGTTAGGTGAATCATCACATAGGGGATAAGCGCAATGAAAACCGCTACTGGGCCTATGCGTGCTGCCAAACCATGCAGCAAGACCCCACGAAAAAAGAACTCCAACGCGAAAAACTGCCCCGCATAGACAAGCTGCCAAATATAAAATCTTGGCCAAAAGCTAACACCTTCAGGTGGTGTATAAAACGGATACGTATTTTGGAATTCAGAGTTGCTTGCAGCAGCTACTAGAAACGGTAAAAGCAAAACATACAAGCTCAGATAGAGGATAAAATGCTGGCGCATTTGCGAACCAGCATTCAGACCTAAATCTCGCAACTTGGTTTTCAAAACATAGCGAGCAACTAAAACTGCAGGCACAACATACACAACCCAGCGAAACAACCCCCAATATAATCGTCGGTTGAATAAAGCGTGTTCGGAGTTGTTTAGGGCTTGGGTAAAGCGGTTTGCTATTTCTTCTAACCCCACACCTTTCAATGTGACTGCCAGCCAATCGCTTGTGTTAGACAGCCCGCCGTAACGCAAGGCAACTACCACACCGATTGCTAGTAGCACTAGCGCCACTACCTGATGGTCTAGCTCTTCGGTTGTTGACCAAACCTCGCGTAGCTGATTTTTGAGACCCTTCAATGCGCAGTTTTGGAGTGTGCGGGTTTTGATGTCACGGAAATAGCAGGTATCACCGCCAAAACCACCCCATCAGATACTGTAACCTGAGGATGATGTTTGCTGGCTTTGTTGCTTATCCCGCGGCCACTAAAGGGTTGCAGTTCTTCATTGTGGAGTTCCCATGCTAAGCCGTTGCTTTGCACTCGTGCTGTTCCACCTAGAGCTAGCAGCGAGACAGTGTCATCTGTATGTATGTCTAAAGTGTGTTCTCCGCGGACTATAACCACACGCTCCGCGCCTAGCCACGCTTCAATTTCGATGCCTTGCCATTTTGGTGAAGCTAACGCTGTGAGATTACCTAAGAGGTGGTCTAAGCGCCCACCTACGGCTCCTAGCACAATTATTTTGTCGGCTAAACGGGAGACCATTTCCAGAGCTAGTTCTAAGTCGGTTTGATCTTTGTTGGTTGGGTGACGATGGATGGGGATACCTGCGGCTTCTGCGGCAGTTAGCGACTTTGTCGATACGGAGTCCATATCGCCTACCACGGCACTAACCTTTAACCCTGCGGTGTGGGCGTGATCTAATCCAGCATCGACAGCAATTATTGTTGCTTTAGCGGGTAGTCGGGCAATCTCATCTTTGGTGGGGGCATCCCCGCCGGCTAGGATAACTGCTAGGGGCATAACTTCGCTGGAAGTCATTGAATCGGTCCCGTCTTAGTGTGAGTGTAAGTGCGGCCCGGGAGCTATTAGCTGTTGTCTATTAGCTTGCTAGGAGATCGGCAGCACCAAATGCCACCGAGAAGCGCACGCACCATACCACTACCGTGGAGTAGCGGTTGAGGTCAAGACCGCGGGGGATTTCGTAGTTTTGATCGCCCACGTTGCCCTTGAGGTCGCCTAAATCTATGAAATCGTCATCAAATTGGCCGGCTGGGGCTTCGGGGCCTGCAGCACTTAGATAGACGTTTAGATCTGGGCCGTTGTCGGTTCTGAATTCTTCAAACCGTAAGAACCGTTGGCCTGTGCCGTCACCCAAAACTTCTACTTGACCGCGGGTGGGGTGGCTACGGCTTATGAAGTTGCCTGCTGCTTCTACTCGTACTTGCGGCATTTCGGGCATTACTTCTTCTACAGGCACTTCTGTTGGCATGTTCTCTTGTTCCATAAACTCGTCCATTTCAGCTCTGAGTTCTTCGGAAAGCTCATCACCTGTGATATCACTTGGAGCGCTTGCAGATTGTGAGGCTGTAGTAGCTGCACTGTTATCAGGGGCTGTCTGAGTTGGTGTTGGGGTTGCTGCAGGTGCAGTGTCGGCAGGTGGTGCAGTGTTAGCGGGGGTTGCTGAGGTGCTGGGCTGTTGGGTTGTGCCGGGCCTAGCTGGTGTAGCGGTAGCTGTATTTGGATTTTCAGCATCTGCTGTTGTTTGCACCGCTCCGCTGGCAAAAACAGGGCCTGCTTCGTCTACCTCATCGTCAATGAAGTATGTCTGAAAGGCAAAGTAGAAGAACACTGCCCAGATTGCAAACCCGACAAGTGCTGCTAAAGCCAGCGTTAGTATGACTTTCATACGCCTTGACAGCGCTACAAATCGTTTCCACATAGAACTTACCAACCTGATCATGGCTCTAATCTAGAACAAAATCTAGCATTAGCAGAAACACTTGCAGATGTAATTGTTATCTAGGTTGGTTTGGGTAAAGGCTTAAGGTAAAAGTAGAGAATCAAATAATCAATTTGGATGGATTGTTTAGCACTTTGCGACTTTCATGTTTGGATCCGAGCGTGTGGTGTGGCGATTTTGATGAGATTGGGGAAGGCAGTGGTGACACGGTCGTACAGTTCTGTGCTGCCGTCCTCGGTAATGGTGACCACAAGGGCGAAGTCGACTGGCTCAGAAGACGAGTCGAGATCTCCGGCGCGGCGCGCTAAGCAGGAGACGTCAAGTCGGGGTTTGAGTACTTCAGACGACTTGAGCTTGCAACGGTAGGTGCGGAGTGTCTCCCATTTGCCGTGGTCACGGGCCAGGCCTTCGGGTTCGGCGTGCCTTTTGAAGCCTCTTGCTGTAGCGGGTTCATAGCTTTGACGGTAACCGTCGGCTATGAGATTAGTCACGCGAGCACGATCAGTGAGAAGCGCCTCCTCGCTCCTTTTAGGGCTTCTGCTAGTGAATGTGTAGCGGTGGGCGTGTGGGCGTAGCGTTAGCTCTACCGCTGCTCGGGTGTACTCGGTGACCTGCGCTGGTTGCGGTGGGGCTGTGCATAGTGGACAGCGAAGGCCCTTAGCAGCGCTGGTATGACATGATCGCCTAGCCGAACCGCGAGGCCAGTGAGAGCATGGGTGACTATGGGCGCGGCGAAACTCGTCCCCTCATCAAAAGCAAGATGCCCGTCTGGGGTCATCGCTAAAAAGGGTTTGTCGTCCAAAACACCGCCAAACTGCACACCAGTTGGTTGAATACGCGCTCCCGGTCGCCCTGGGCCGACGGCGGAGTAGGGTGCCTTTGCCCAAGGGTCGGCATCAGGACTGTCGCAGGCACCGACAGAACAGACGTTGGCGCCGTCGGCTGGTACCTGAACCCGATTGAGCCCGAGGTGGTCCGGCTCTTGCCCGTTGTTGCCAGCCGCCACCACAAAAAGAACGTCTCGTTCGTAGGCGATTTGATCCAACAGAACAGTTTGAGTTAACAGAACAGTCCAGCGGTCTGGTTCATTGTCGGCCTCCATCGCCTGATTGGGGCCATAGGACAAGTTGACAATCTTGTAGTCCTCGTTGCCCACCACTCGTTCGATCTCATCAAGCACCCAGACAACGGCCAGATCGTTTGGCCAACCATCCGGAGGATGTATCCGGTAATGGTCTATTTGGGCCAGTGGTTGAGGCAGCTGCGAGCCTGGCACCATCAACCCGAAGGTAGCGGCTGCGGTAACGGCTGTACCGTGTGCGACCGCTACGGGGTCGGGTTTGGCATTGGCTAGGTCGCGACGCTTTGCCAGAGCATCAAATTCATCGAGTAGCAGCACGCATGGCTGCTTCTTCGCAAAATCCAAGACGCAGCGAAGGTTCTTCCCAGTGTTACCGAGATAGCTTGATACTACCCCGGCTAAGTTAGCAGAGAGAAGAGGTAAGCCAAGCTTTTGGGCCAGCCATCGTGCAGTATATGTCTTGCCTAATAGCCAAACTAAAGACTTAGACTTTGAGGTATTTCTTATTAGTGAACGAGTTACATCTTGCGCCTCTTGAATGGAATAAAGTAGGTTTTGGGTATGGCTAGAGTTGATGCTGTTGATTGGAATGTTCGCCGGATAGCGGGTGCGTTGGGTGCAGAGGTTCGGGGTCTTTCGCTAGCTGAGGTGTCTGCTGAAGAGTTTGCGCTCATCTATGAGTTGTTGGACGAACACTTAGTTCTGTTCTTCCCCGATCAGCATCTTACTCCCGACGCACATAGGGCATTCGCCATTCATTTTGGCGAGCCAGAGATACACCCTTATATCACTAAACTAGACGAAGATTATCCCGAGATAGTGGTGCTAAAGGGCGAACTAGGCCATGTGGCCGATGTGTGGCACACCGATTGCACCTTTGAGAAGTTTCCACCTATTTGCTCTGTGCTCAACGCTATGGTGATGCCCCAAGTTGGCGGAGACACCATGTGGTCTAACATGTATAAGGCTTATGAAACCTTAGCTGAACCTATGAAACAGATGATTAACGGGCTCACTGCCATCCACTCTGCGGCAGTTTTTGGTCAGCCAGATCATAAGGCTGAGCATCCAGTGGTGCGCCGCCATCCCCGGACCGGTCTCCCATCTTTGTATGTAAACAAACAGTTCACACAGCGCATCCCTCAACTCAGCTGGGAAGAGTCCGATTCCCTGCTGGAGTTACTCACCTCTCATGCCTGCAAGACCGATTTCACATGCCGTTACAGCTGGGATGAGGGCACTATTGGCATATGGGATAACCGTGCAACCCAGCATTATGCTGTAAATGATTATGAAGGACACCGGACAATTAGCCGGGTCACCATTTTGGGCGACGACCCTCGGCCAGCTTTTGACATCACTCAGTGGGCACCCTATCAGTACAAGCGGGCCTCTGCTGCCACCCATAATCGCAGCTGAACACCAGCAGCGGCGCTCTATGCAAGCCCGCTAAGGCGCTTTAGGATGTGCTACTTAAACGCAGTGCGCTTCGCAAGCACCAAAAGTTAGAAACTTAAGTGAAAGTGTCGTAGTGGTTCTGTTATAATCTGCGAGGTCAATTCGGATTATCTGATAGGGAGTTGTGATATGCGATTGCGTGCTTGGCTAGGTGGGTTTTTAGCGTTAGTGCTGTTTGTTAGCTTGGGCGCAGTGCCAAGCGCAGCTGCGCAAGGCCCTGGTGAGGGTTTGCAGGTTAGTGCTAGGGTTGATGTGAAAGCTGATTACCGTACTTTGGCGATTACTGGTAAGTGGGTTAATACAAGCGATTACTCACAGGATGGTTCTAAATCTAATCCGTTTACTCCTGGGTCACGTTTGCGGTTGAGGATTGATGTTAGTGGTTTCGATTTGCCCAGTTTGCTTTTCATTCCTGGGGGTATTCCTGCTTTAGGTGGTGCGGCAAGGGGTATGTCTGCGGGTGCAAGCTTCAACTGGCATCTTAATTCTGTTGCATGGGATAAAGCTTGGGCGCAAGGCATGGCACATATCAGTATCCCGCAGTACACAGGAGCAGGTGGGGTTGCAACTTGGTCGTTGAATAAAGCAGAGATTCAGTTGACTGACTCGGGTTTGGGTGCGCCGCGTTCAGGTTCGTCGTCTAATATAGTTACTACCACTGAGAAGTATCAGATACCGGCTTTGTCAGGCACATTCCATATTGCAGCATCACCAAAATTAGAAGTAGAGAATGTTTCTGTGACGGCATCGGCTGTTGCGACAGACATTACTTCTACTTGCACTGGCTTGCCATCTAGAATTAACACTACGCATCAAGTGCAGCTCAATCTTACAGCTAGCAATGGCAGCAATGTAGATTTGCATGGTTTGACTGTCGAGTGGGAGAACCAAAACTTTGGTAGTTCCCCGGGTACTTCTATCAATGGTGCTCTTGTTGTTGAACAGGGTGTGATCTTTGGGCATGTGTTGAGCCGAGCAAGTAAAAAAGGTACCGCACCTGCGCTTACCTACTGCGCTGTTATTGCAAGCGGGGGCCAAGAAAAAGTGCAACTCTCACTAGCAGATGCAACTATTCAAGGACATGCCTATATCAACGGGGTGAAGCATGGCCCCTACAGTGAGCGGTTGGGATCGCTTTTTGCATCTGTTGATGTGACTGCATCAGCACCGCAACCAACACCTACACCAATCGCAACCCCAGTTCCAACTCCAACCGCAACTCCTGAGCCTGAATCAGAGCCAGTACCCGAACCAGAAGGCACATTACCGCTTGGCGAAACCGAAACAGGTGATGCGATTGACGAAACTGATTCTGGTGACGAAACTGATTCTGGTGACGATGCAGAGGTTGACGCACCACAATCAGCTCTTGTGCAAGCCACGTTGCGGCTTCAAACAGCAAACGAGAAGTTAGTACAAGAAAATGAGGGACTTGCCACACAACATCAGGTTTTCCAGCAAGCTGGACGCGCGAATAGAGTAGCGCACAAAGAGCTTAGGAAAGCTAAAGCCAATCATAACGCTGCTGTAAAACGTGCTGAGCGTCTTGCAGCTAGAGCAGTTGGCAGGGGAGACAAGGCTCAACAACGTGCTGATCAAGCCTCAGCAGCTGCTGCTGAAGCAGCTGAGAAGGTGGCCACACTCCAAGCTAAAGCAGATCAAACCAAAACAGAACGCGACGAGGCTCAGCGAATTCTCACTAATGCTTATGCAGCTGTGCAAGCAGCACAAGCTGAGGCTGATGCAGCAGGTGAAGCTTTGAAACAAGCGATCGCCGAAGACTCAATCAGCTTAGGCGGTGTTGACGGTTAGCCCACTTTTAGTATAGTTTCGGCGCCGAACCGACTTCGGTTGGTTGTTTGAAAGCAAAGAGGGTCTTATGAAGAAGCAGTTTTGGCTGTTAGCAGCGATACTTTCGCTGTTTGCGCTAGTAGCTGCAAGTTGTGGAAATGATGATGCAGCTGACAGTTCTGCTGAGACCAAACAGACTGCTCAAAGCAACAATGCAGCGGGCGACCAAGAGTCTACCAACGCAAACGGGTCTGAGGCTTCACCTTCTAACAATGCTTCTACTGACGCTGCTGCGCCTAGAGTTGGTGGCACCCTAACGTTTGGTTCCGCAAGGCCATCAACCAACCTAGACCCAGACCTAACAACCGGTGCCTGGGACAACGAGTGGCTTTTTCCTGTCTATGATCGGCTTATACACCTTTCGGCCGACGGCGATTTTATTCCGGGTTTAGCCGAGAGTTGGTCGCTTAGCGATGATATTCTAACCCTATCTTTGCGATCTGATGTGGTGTTCCATGATGGTTCGCCTTTCAACGCAGATGTGGTGGTAGCCAACCTAAACCGCTCACTCACTCTTGAAGGCTCCACAAGCACCAGCACACTTGGCGCAGTGCAGTCGGTTGAAGCAGTAGACGAAACCACAGTAAACCTATTGCTTACAGAACCGGCTGCCAGCCTTATTGGTACCCTATCGGATCGACCGGGAATCATGATTAGCGGTAAGGCGTTAGCCGACGGTGTTGACCTGAGCGCCGAAGCCGTAGGCGCAGGCATGTATACGCTTGAATCCTTTCAACCCGGCGACAGAGCAACTTATAAGCGCTTTGCTGATTACTGGGATCCGCAAGCAGCTTTGTTGGATGAGTTGATTATCGTGGAGCTACCTGACCCGACTGCACGCTTGGGAGCATTACGCGACGGTCAAATAGACGCAGCTCAAATTGATCCTGCAGATATCAGCACAGTTGAAAGCGAGGGCTTAATCGTAAAATCTAAACCCACGCTAGAGATATTGCACTTATCGTTTAACCTGGTAGAAGGAACACCATGGACAAACCCGCTGGTACGCCAAGCCATGGCATATGCCGTTGATAAAAAAGGCATACTAAACGCCATTTACGGTGGGTCTGGCACAGTAGTTTCACAAATGTTTCCACCAGGATACTTCGCTTACAACCCTGATATTCCCGCAGACTCACGGCCCTATAACATTGTCCGAGCACAAGAGCTAATGGCCGAATCAGGTGTGGAACCATTTACCATACGCGTTGGTCAGGTAGCGAACACTCAAAGTACTGCTGTTCCGCTAGCAGTTCAGGCTTCTTGGGCTGAGCTTGGTATCAACTTAGAGCTTGCGCCTCAAGTAGCATCGGAGTACCTCAGCAACTGGTTTGCTAGAGAGTTTGACGTGATTTATGGGTTCTGGAGTGGCCGGCCAGATCCAAATAACACCAACGACCTTATCTTTTCAGCAGACAGTTCGTTTATCAACTCTGCCGGGTATGATGTCCCTGAAATCAACGAACTGCTCACCGCTAGCGAAGCAGTGACAGGCACAGAACGTACTGCCGTGCTGCATGCTCTCAACGAAGCGGTTGATGAAGTTCAGTTCAACATCCCTATTCTTGCTAGAGACTATGTGTTAGCAATGAACCCCCGAGTTCAGGGACTCGAACCATGGCTTAGCGTTAAGCTGGAGTTTCGCGGGACATCTGTGGCTGAGTGATACGGTTGCTGCTGTGTGATGGGTGTGCCGTGCGGTGACCCTTGATGCGGTGGCACCTGCAAGCAATAGCGACAGCGAGGCTGATGTTGTTAAACCGTTAGCAGCGATTACTCAGATGGTAGCCCGCCGAGGGCTACGAGCGGTGGTTTTGCTTTTTATTGTTAGCATCGGTGCGTTTGGGCTCATCTGGTTGGTACCGGGGAATCCTGCTAACACTCTGGCTGGGGAGTTTCCATCTCAAGAAGAGGTAGCTGCTGTAGAGGCTTCTTTAGGTCTAGATGAACCTCCACATATCCAATATATTAACTGGTTAGGCTCGGCAATTACAGGTGACCTAGGCGAATCGCTGCGAACTGGGCGCAGCGTAAACGAAGAAATATCCACACGGCTACCGGTTACCTTGAGTATCGCGTTTTTTGCTGTGGTGTTTGCGTTACTTATTGCTGTACCTGTAGGCACGCTAGCTGCTGTTAAACGCGGCTCTTTGGGCGACAGATTGTTAACGTTAGGTTCCACGCTTGGTGTAGCAACTCCCAGTTTCTTTGTGGCCATCTTGTTAGTAATTTTTGTGGCCCTGAACTCCGATTTTTTCCCTGCAACAGGTTACGTGGGACCCACCGACAGTATTTATGATTGGATCCGCCACAACACCCTCCCTGGCATTGCTTTAGGTTTGGCACTTGCCGCCGAACTAGCCCGGCAGATTCGCAGCGCGCTTATTGATGTGCTGCGGTCTGACTATGTACGAACCGCCCGAGCTAAAGGAGTTCCAGAACGGCGTGTATTGGTAAAGCATGCCTACAAAAACTCAGCGGTACCGGTGGTTACCATACTTGGCGCACAAATCGCTGCTCTTGTAGGAGGAACGATAATCATCGAGCAAATCTTTGCTATGCCCGGCATTGGAGGCCTTGCTATCCGCAGTGTTTTGAGCCAAGATATTCCCGTAATTCAAGCAATAGTGCTCGTGGTAGGTGCGTTGGTGGTAGCTGTGAACACCCTCGTAGACATTTCCTATGGTTTCTTCGACCCACGGACTCGGCAATGAACCAGAGCTACCCAACCAAAACTAATCCTACTCATAAAACAAAAGACACTATGTCGACCAAGTGGGCTGTATGGCGTGCTCAACCCACTACAGAGATCGCAGCTGAAACGTTCGACTTAACCTCTACCTCTTATGCTGGTGGGGAATTTCGCCAAACGATACGCCGTTTTATGCGAATGCGAGCCTCGGTTGCATGTTGTGTGCTGTTAGGTTTGTTGACTATAGTCGCTATAGCCGCACCTCTTCTAGCTACCCATGACCCTAACGCAACCGATCTGCAAGCTTCTCTAGTAAGCCCCTCTAGCGATCACTGGCTAGGAACAGATCAGATTGGGCGCGATACATACTCCCGACTTGTTTACGCTGGCCGTGTTTCGCTGCTTGCAGCCGTTGAAGCCTTAGCTGTTTCTTTAGGCATTGGACTTCCCCTTGGCTTAGTGGCAGGATTTGTGCGCGGCAAAGTAGACGCAATCATCAGCGCCATCACCGATGCAGTAATGGCGCTGCCTGGCCTGCTCTTAGCTATTGTCATTATTGGGGCGATTGGCCCAGGTTTGACAAACGCTATGATCGCTGTGGGGGTTCTCTTGTCGCCTCGCTTTGTCAGGCTGGTGCGCGCCACTGTGATTTCAGTTAGAGAAAACGCATATATTGAAGCCGCAATCACAAGCGGTACTAGACCTGCGCGCATCATGGGGCGTCACGTAATTCCAAACATATTGCCACCTCTTTTGGTGCAAGCAGCTTTTATTATCGGTTTCGCAATGCTAGCTGAAGCCAGCTTGAGCTTTCTTGGCCTTGGTGTTCAGCCCCCTCAAGCAAGCTGGGGATCCATGTTGAACTCTGCGTATCAGACCATCAACCGATCTAGCTTTCAACCAATCCCACCAGGGATTGCTATAGCGGTTGCTGTGCTTGCTTTCAACGTGATTGGTGATGGCCTGCGCGCTGCAGTTGGCCGTGAGGAACATAGGCAATGAGCGTTGTGCTGGAAGTGGCTAACCTTTCAGTGTCTTTTTTAGGCGAGCAGGGGTGGGTTACGGTTATTCAAGATGTCAGTTTTAGCGTGGATCAGGGGACTATCCTCGGCATTGTAGGCGAGTCTGGGTCGGGCAAGACGGTTTCGTGTTTAGCCGCTATGGGACTGTTGGACAGCGAATATTCCCGCATTGAACCCAATGGAAGTATTCGTGTGAACGACCGCGAACTTGTTGACTGCGACCGTCGCACTTTGCAACAGGTACGCGGTAACCAGATTGCGATGATCTTTCAAGAACCAATGACCTCTTTAAACCCTGCGTTCACTGTTGGCAACCAAGTTGCTGAGGGACTTCGCATACACCGTGGTCTCACCCGCAGGAAAGCTCACAACAGAGTTCTTGAGCTTTTAGAAATGGTGGGCATCCCCGACCCAGCAGCTATGGCGCACTGCTACCCTCATGTGTTGTCCGGTGGTATGCGTCAAAGAGTGATGATTGCCATGGCTTTAGCGTGTGAACCACAGGTGCTGATTGCAGATGAGCCAACCACTGCCCTTGATGTTACTGTGCAAGCACAGATTTTAGAACTGATCGAGTCCATGCGTGCTGAGCTAGGTATCGCAGTTGTTTTAATTACCCATGATCTTGGTGTGATCGCACAGATGTGCGACGAGGTAGCCGTGATGTACGCAGGAAAGGTAGTTGAGCAAGCTAACATCTACGACTTGTTTAAGCATCCTTTACACCCTTACACAGAAGGGCTGCTTGCATCAATGCCACGTTTAGGCAGCGACCGACAATCCCTAGGCGTTATTTCTGGTCGTGTTCCTGCGCCATCAGCCTTTCCTGTTGGTTGCCGGTTTGCCCCCCGCTGCCCATATTGCATCAAAGAGCTTTGTTCTTCTACCCCAGAACTGCAAACAATCACAGACGGGCATCTAAGCGCATGTATCCGCGTGCATGACCTTCAGCTAGAGGGCATTTAGTGGAAGCCTCCTCCCCGCAACCATTGTTGGCAGCTGAGAGTGTGCGCGTCCATTTCGGAACGACCCGCTTTGGTCGCCACAGGACAGTTCAAGCTGTTCGCGGTGTCGATCTTGAGATCGCCCATCAAGAGACGGTTGCGCTTGTTGGCGAGTCAGGATCGGGAAAAACCACATTAGCTAGAGCAATCATGCGCTTAGAAAACTTACAAGCTGGCAGCATCACACTTGAAGGACGTCGCATCGACAAACTGCGGGGCACAGCTTTGCGGAGCCTGCGCAGCAATCTTCAGATGGTGTTCCAAGACCCATACTCATCGCTCAATCCTTTATTGAGTGTCGGTGCTAGCGTTGCTGAGCCATTAAAGAATTTTTTTGGGCACAGCAGTGAGATGGTAGATCGTGAGGTTGAAGAACTCTTTGAAAGAGTTGGTTTACCAGCTCAGCACCGCCACCGTTACCCCCACGAGTTTTCGGGTGGGCAACGCCAGCGCATCGCTATCGCACGGGCACTAGCAGTGCATCCTAAGCTGATGGTTTGCGACGAGGCTGTCTCAGCGTTAGATGTTTCCACTCAAAACCAAATCTTGAGCTTGCTTGGCAACTTGCAACAGGACTTAGGCATAGCCATACTTTTCGTGACCCACGATCTGTCGGTTGTCTGGCATATTGCTCACAAAGTAGCCGTAATGTATGGGGGGGAACTTGTTGAGTTTGGACCGGTAGATGAAGTGTTGTTACATCCGTCTCACCCTTACACGCAGAGCCTCATTGCTGCAGTACCAGTACCAGACCCGCACGTTGCACAACAACAACAGCGAGCAACGATAAGTGGCGAAGTGCCTGATCCGTCAAATCCGCCAAGCGGATGCGCTTTTGCCGAGCGCTGTACACATAGCACAGATTTTTGCAGGCAAAAATCTCCAGATTGGGATATTGTGAAGGCGCCTAATTGGCGTGTACGTTGCCACATGCACAGCACAATTAGCGCTAACTAGAAATCTAGTGCTAAGCCCATTTGCTAGCGGCACTAGTGACGGCGTTTTTGAATACGAGCCCACTCATCGCGCAAACCCACAGTACGGTGAAACAAATTAGGCGTTTGCGGGTCGTGAGCGAAGTATCCGAGGCGTTCAAACTGAACAACCTGGCCTAAAGCTATATCGGCCATCGCAGGTTCAAACTTGGCGTTTTGAATTAGCTGTGCGGAGATAGGATTTAAAGACTCCATGGGGTCTGACCCATCAGCACCCGGGTGCGGGTGAGAGAACAGCCGCTCATAAAGCATTGCTTGCCCATCTATGCTGTGAGCTGCTGATACCCAGTGAATAGTGGCTTTGGGTTTGCGGCCATCTGGAGCTTGGCCCGAACCGGTGCTTG
This sequence comes from Candidatus Poriferisocius sp., assembly GCA_965221865.1. Lineage (GTDB taxonomy): Bacteria > Actinomycetota > Acidimicrobiia > Acidimicrobiales > Bin134 > Poriferisocius. The sequence goes on along the minus strand of OZ244918.1, from coordinate 1,140,619 downwards.
GATCGTAAGTGCAACGCACCTGAGTTATAGTGCCATCGGTTGCTGTGTCCACTCCTGTGCAGGTAACAAAATAACCTGAACGCAGACGCACTTCTTGACCGGGTGCGAGACGGTAAAACTTAGCAGGTGGGTCAACCATAAAGTCGTCCTGCTCAATAAAAAGCTCCCGCGTAAATGGCACTTGTCTAACACCAGCAGAAGGGTCTTCGGGATTGTTGGTAGCCTCACGTATTTCTGTGCGATCTGCTGGATAGTTCTCAATTATCAGGCGCAGCGGGTTTAGCACGGCCATGCGCCTAAGCGATGTTTGATTTAGTTCACGGCGCACAAACGACTCCAGCAACTCCACCTCAACAGTGCCATCTACCCGAGCCACACCAATATGTCGGCAAAACTCGCGAATAGCATTGGGGGGAAATCCTCTGCGGCGCAGTCCCCGCAAAGTGGGCATACGCGGATCGTCCCAGCCCGTTACATGACCTTCGTTTACTAACTGCATTAAGCGACGTTTAGATAAAACCGTGTGGGTGATGTTTAAGCGGGCAAACTCGGTTTGACGTGGATGATCATCTGGGAGGTCTAGTTTGCTTAGGAACCAGTCATATAAAGGTCTGTGGGTATCAAATTCCAGCGTGCAGATAGAGTTAGTCACTCCTTCGATGGCATCGCTCTGGCCGTGTGCCCAATCGTAAGTTGGATAAATACACCATTTGTTAGCAGTGCGGTGATGAGAGTGATGGCGGATTCGGTACATCACAGGATCACGCATCAGCATGTTCTCGTGAGCCATGTCTATGCGGGCCCGTAGCACCCTAGTACCGTCGGCAAACTCACCTTTGGCCATACGGCGAAACAAGTCTAGGTTCTCAGCTGCACTACGATCTCGCCAAGGGCTAGGGGTGCCCGGTGTACTGAAGCTGCCACGATTTTCAGAGATGGTTTGAGCATCTTGATCGTCTACATAAGCCTGTTCAGCGTTGATTAGCAGCTCAGCCCATTTATAGAGCTGCTCAAAGTAGTCGGAGGCATACAAAGTGCCACTGTGTGAGCTATAGCCCAACCAGGCAATATCTTCTTCAATAGCGCTGACATAATCGGTTTTTTCGGTTTCAGGATTAGTGTCGTCTAAGCGAAGGTTGCAGATACCTCCAAACTCAGCTGCTAGATCAAAGTTCAAGCAGATTGATTTTGCATGGCCAATGTGGAGGTAGCCGTTGGGCTCGGGGGGAAAGCGGGTTTGAACTTTTTTACCGAAAGTGTTTTCGGCAACTTCTTGGCGAATTAAATTGCGGATGAAGTCGCTGCTCATAGCTCAGAATAATAATTGTCTGGTATCTGCTAGACCGTGTTCAGCAGATCGTATTGAGTGGACCGTACTGGACTTGAACCAGTGACCTCTCGCGTGTGAGGCGAGCGCTCTGGCCATCTGAGCTAACGGTCCCCAAAGTATTATGATACCTTAGGCCATATGGGTGGGGCGAAAAGATTTTCACAGAAAGCTATGGCGCCAAGCACCTGTTCATCGGCGAGATACGGGCCCACAAGCTGCAGTCCCACAGGCATCTTGTCTGCGGTAAAGCCTGCTCGCACACTAGCAGCAGGCAAGCGGCAGAGGTTGTAAGGATAGGTGTGGCGAACCCAAGCATCAGTAGCAGAGCCGTTTATGTGGCCTTTGCCGCCACTTTCAGGAAAATGACCAGCCACCGTGGGGGTAAGTAGCAAATCTACGTCAGCAAAATGTTTGTTGAGTGTTTCGGCCATGTCATAGAACTTCTCTATTGCAGCTATTATGTTGTTTAGTTCGGGTTTTGTGCCTAATCCGAGGTAGGAGCGCAACCCAGGGGTTATTTTTGCAACATCGGCTTCGGTTAGGTCTTTTAGCTCATTGCCCATAGCTAAAGACGACAAGAGCACGTACTCCCAGATGGGGTCTTCAAACAAGGGCTCATCATGAACTTCTACAGCAACCCCTACGGCTTCCATTTGAGCAACCGCAGTCTCACAAATTGTTACAAGTTCGGCATCTGCGGGGCCTCCATCAGGCGAAGGGCACCACAGCGCTTTATGAGGCTGCCATGTGTTTTGAATACTTTGGCTCCACAGACGTTTTGGGTGTGGCAACGAGTTCAGATCTCTGGCAGATGGGCCCATTACCACATCAAACACGAAAGCCACATCTGCTATTCGCAAGGCCATAGGACCATATGTAGTAATAGGCCACAGTCTTGAGATGCCCGCTGCTGGGATGCGGCCTAAGCTGGATTTGAAGCCCGAAAAACCACACGCTGCAGCAGGAATACGCATAGACCCGCCTCCATCTGAAGCAGTACACAATGGCACCAGACCTGCGCTAAGAGCCGCGGCGCTGCCGCCAGAGGAACCCCCTGGTGAGCGATTCAGGTTCCACGGGTTGCCAGTAGCCCCAAAAACAGGGTTGTAGGTATCACCAGTCCAACCAAACTCAGGGGTGTTTGTTTTACCTATGATGATGCAACCAGCAGCACGGAGCCGTTCCACTAAAATGCTGTCTTGGGTGGCGGGCAAGTTGTTAGCACACAAAAGCGAGCCGTGCGAGGTAACAAAACCAGCAGCATCTTCTAAGTCCTTCACCCCCACAGGGATGCCCGCTAGCGGGCCCACATTTTCGCCTTTTGCTACCGCAGCATCAATGTCTGCGGCTTCGGCTAAGGCCCGCTCAGGGTTAGTAGCAACAAAGGCGTTCAACTCTTTATGAGCTGCAATCGCAGCTAGCGATGCCTTTACCATCTCTTGTGCCGACACTTGCCGAGCCTGCACTGCTTTAGCCCACTGTTGCACTGAGCGCTCTCTAAAGTCCACCTGGGTCTCTTTTATTGACTAACAACTTAAAAATACAATAAATCCCATGTCGGTTATGTTATTGCCATCGATCGTTCTTTGTAAATTATATCGTAAAGAGCATTTTTGCCATTAATCCACCCCCAAATATCATCTCCGAAAGACCAATGCCACCACTCTGCCCAGTAAGGAGCAAATCCTGCACTCCGCATCGTACTCGCTAAAATACGGCGTAAAGTCTTAAGTTTTATATCATTACTTAACTCATAAAAATCTGTTGCAGCTTCGATAGCAAATGTATCATATTCTGTACCTAAAGCTAGAGGTTCACCATTCCAACTCAATGTAATATCTACGGCACCTCCAGTTGTATGTGGAGGGCGCATTTTGTCATCAGTGGTTTGTGCAACAAAGCCACATTCAGTTGCTTCTACCCCGTAGTAATCAATTAGTATTTCTTGTTCACTTATAGATCTCCAAGTATCCAAGATAACGATACCAAAGCCTTTAGGTAGATTCTTTTGTGCAAGTGCGAGTTTAGGAATAAGTCCAGATCTGACAAGAGGTTTACGTGGAGGCAATATATCTAGTTTGAAATATGCATCAATATAATCTAAATATTTGATCTCAATTAATGGCTCATCAATCTTATCACAGAATTGGCGATTAGCAGGAAAAGCTTTTTCTAGAACTATAGGTTCAAATATAGGAAGATTATCTAGCGAAACATTGCTTATATTGGATAGTAGACTTCTATTTTGCATCTTTTCGACTTTCTAAATTAATTGTTTATGTCCAAGTAAATACAACACCTACTCCAGGTGGAAAAATTACCTTAGGAGCTTGTATAGTGATGCTACTAGCAGTTAATGATGGTGGTCTAATAAAGTTAATATCTTTATCCCATGCGGCAAAGTATTCATCATAAATAATTTTCGTGTCACCCTGAACCTCAAAAGTGAGATCTTTCAAACCTGCTACTGCATAGGTACTAAACTTTACAGGAAAACTCTTTGAGGTATCTGTCATGTTATATTCAGAAATAAATTTGGTATAACAATATCTATTAATCAGGTCATCTGCAGGAAATACTACTCGTCCAATCCAGCTACTATTATTTACTCCGTGCTCTAAAGAATAAAAGATTGGATCCAAAGGTTCACACATTTTTCCTTCTATTACCATATTTATTTTAAAGTTTTTTACTCTTCTGATCCATTGCGCATAATTTTCACCAGGAATTGCTCCTACTATTTCTCTACTAATACAGCCTACTGAATGCTTCTTATACTCTTCCTCTAACGCTCTATTATCTGAACAGAAGCTAAACCAAATTTGCCGATCTTCTGCATTGGGTATACATCTTCTTGCTGCATTTGTTGTCTGAATGTGGTACATATTTGGATTATCTTGGGAAGTTTTGATTCTAATATTATATTCTAGATCGAATACAATATCTGAAGGCTGATCAATGTACCTTTCTACAGCTAGTAAGGACTCCTCCCATACTTCCATGACGAACCCTTCATCTAGTTTACTAGGCTCTGGACCTTGATGAGAGTCTATGTCAATCGCTAGTGCTATAGATCGACTTGCATTAAACAGATGGTGACGCGGAACAGTATCTGCAAGATCTTTAGCCTTTACATTCCATATCTTGTGGGGAGTATCTGGTAAAACGATGACAGAAACTAGAATACCGACAACAACTAGGAGTACTTGACCTGCTGAACTTTCAGGCCCGACAGCTATCGAACCAAGAATTGCAAAACCACCAAGGACAAGAGCAATTATGGCTGTGCGCCTTATTAGGTGTTGCTTTATACGGTAGTAGGTCTTTTTGTGTACCATTATTAGAGCAATTTCCCCGAAATTTCACCTGATGCTCTTAGGGCTCGACCATCGCTTGAAACATTCCACCGTAGCGGCCACGGTGGTGAAATCATTGCTTCTTCGATCAAATTATTATAGAGGGTAAGACGGGAAATCCCTGCTTCCAGCCAAAGGTGATTGGCCCAAGCTCCAGGAATTGGGTTGACCTCACACATTAGTACAGTCTGATCTCCATCCCACAGATAGTCCACGCGGGGCGCACCGGTGAGACCCATGGATTTGATTAGCCAAATTGAGTATTGGCAAATCGATTCATGGATTTTTTGTGGAATGTTGGCAGGCAGTTCTCGGGGTGCAAAATCCATACCAGCTCCGCTGTCGCTAGACAGGTATTTGTCTTTGTAGCTTAGTATTGTTGAGCGATCATCTCGTAAGGGCCGTTCTACAGAAGAACAGCCGATAGTTGGGTATGTCCGAACAGCTACGTTTAGGTCGATCCAACCATTGAGATACGACTGAATTAGCATGCCAGCTCTACGAGTACCCGTGTTGGCTAAAGCTTCTAACGTTTCGACATTATCCACCATAGCTTCGATGTCGATGGACGATCCACCCCAACGCGGCTTGACAATCCAGGGAGGTTCTGGCATTACTATTCCTGAGCCCAATGATGGTGGCCAAACGATGGCCGGTATCGATGGTACTCCGATTGCTTGGGCTAGGGCAGTAGTGGACAATTTATCCATAGCCAATGCAGCCGCTTCAGGTGATGGCCCGGTCATTCGTATATCTGCCAGCTGCATTAGGGCAGCAAGTGAGCCGTCTTCACCGGGTCCCCCATGGCAACAATTGAGAATAACCTCAACTGTCAGCGGCTGGAAACGTCGGCGACGGCGCTCTAAGAATCCCTCCTTCAACGAGAAGTCTAAGTCTACAGCACCTTCAATATCAGGATTCAGGAACGCTGCTGCCTCCAACATCGGGGGCACTCGTTGCCAGCGTCCTGACCGAGTCCAGTACAAGCAAATCACATCCTGTCCGTCTTGAAGTAGCGCTAGCGCAGCCTGCAATCCAGTGAGGATACTGATGTCATGTTCTGGTGATGGACCACCAAATGCTACTGCTATTTGAGGCACGTATATAACCCTACTGTTCTTGGATTTTATGGGTAGTGATCAGGTAAATCATTTTCCCATAAGACACCATCGCCCTCTTTCAGATGGTTTCGAACCCAGTTTCGCGCTTCCTGTCGACTGACAACTGTTATAGCGTTGCCTTCGGCGCCGGATAGGAGAGCAGATCGGTTTGTGCGGCCCACAATCACCAGAGTCGCTCCAGACTCAACCACCGTTCGCGCGAAGTTGGCGTTGGTGTGGAATTGTTCTTTCCCGAGTTCTACTAAACCAGGTGTCACTACCGCTTTTTGGCCAGTTGCCTGGCGACCGAGAAGATCAAGCGCAGCAACTATTCCTTTGGGATTAGAACTGAATGTATCGTCGATGGTTAAAAGTCCACTATTGTCAGTGTAGGCCGCCATTCTATGGCGCGGGCCTTGCAAATCAATCAGCGGAGCATGAAGCAGTTCGGGCAAAGCGCCAACGGCAAGAACTGCACCTACAGCACAACCCACATTGCTGGGGTGGACACCGTTTTCTACCGGACAGGTCCCGATCAAATTTCCTCTAGCCCAAATTGCGATTTCACATTGGTTTGTCTGCACCTCCACATCGAAATTGCCGCTACCCCGGTTTCCAACGCGTGTGAGCTGGAGGTGGTTGGAAGAATCGGCTAGTGCAGCAAGGCGGGGATCATCCACCCACAGCACACCGATACGGGCTTCTTCTAGAATTTCGGCTTTAGCCTCTACGATCTTGTCCATTGACCCTGCCCGTTCTAAATGCATTGGCCCAACAGCAGTTATCACAGCCACATGAGGACGTACCCAAGAACACATTGCGCGGATCTCACCCGGCCTGTACATACCCATCTCGGCTACCAGAACCTCGGTGCCATCAACCAAGTGATCATTGATGGTCCGAGATAAACCCGCTGTGTTGTTATATGAAGCGGGTGAAGCGACAACCCTAAGCTGAGGCAATAGTAAGTCTCGAATGTGCTCCTTGGTGGAAGTCTTCCCCCAACTACCTGTAACTGCTATAACTACTGGAGCAACAGCTTTCAGCCGAGCCTCAGCTCTGCTTTGGTGCCTCTTTGACAACCGTATCTCTGTGGGACGAACTAGTAGAGCAGAAAGGTCTACAATGGCAGGCATCATACAAAGTAATGCTAATGCCGCTACGGGGAGCAGAATTGTCATCGAAATTACTGAAACACTCACTCCTCCGATCATCATACTTATGACCGCCAGGGTTGAAGCACGACGTGTCCACTTAAAGCTAGGACTGCCCCACAAACTCATCGGCCAGGGGAACAGCCCAGCGGAAACCGATCCAGCGACAACAGCTCCAGATAATACCGCCTGATGACTAATTGTAGCTGCCCAGACTGCAACGAGAAGCGCCACTATAGAACAGCCTACCAACACAATGTTGGTAGACCGGCTAAGAAACCATCGACGGGCAAAGATTAGACAAGAACCAGCGATGTAGTGCTCGCGCTGGGAAACTCGGAGCCAGCGCAACAGACTTGATAGTCCGAATAGCGTTACTAATGTAGTCACAGCAACAATCATCGGCTTGCTTCCACTACGGCTTCGATCGCCTGTAATACCCGTTCTGGTGCGGTTCTATGGACATCATGGCTTTCGCCTTTTACTACTTCTTTGCACACTACTTGGAATAGCAGAGCTGCTGCATGGTGCGCGATTTCTTGCGGAACAGCAGTGTCTTCTGCCCCCCATACCAACCCAACCGGACAATGAATACGACCTAGTTCTTCTCGATAGTCCTCATTTACTACTCGAACTAGAACATCTCGCATAATACCTTCAGCAGTTCGATAGTCGTCTGAGCCAAAACGCTGTCGGGCCGTTTCTATGCGTTTTTCTGAGATCAAGTTAATTCTCCTAGCTAGTCGAAGCACTCGATAACTAAGTGAGGGCCGGGGGTTTTGTATCACCCGCAAGAGCGGAACAGCTATTAATACTAAGCCTGCTACAAGTTGAGCATGATTCGCGGCTAGACAAGTCGCTACTCGCCCACCGAAGCTATGTCCAACTACAATCAGAGGTTTACCTCCCATCTCCACGATCGCATCTGCTATTAATTCGGCATATTCTGTGGCTCCCCATACGCCTCGGGGGAGAGGTGATGCCCCAAAACCCGGTAGGTCAAAAGCCACACTTTGATAGTCAGTTTTAGAGAGTACTTCCAGCAGGTCCAAGCGAGTCCTTCCCCATCCATGTAGCCCTAGTAAGGATGGTTGCCGACCATTCTTGTGTTCTCCAAAAACCGTCCCACCGCCATATACCCGAAGTGTCATTTTGTTATTGAAGGTGTGTGTGGACTAGATAGCCAAAAATCTCTCATTAAATATAGCTTATGTAATAACCAATTTCATGACACAATATCCAAATAATCGCGTATCATTTAAATATTAACTTCAATCATGTTGTTTAAACTCAGATCAGGTATTAGCAAGTGAGTTACAGAAATCGGCTTAAATTTGGTAGAACACTGTAAGTGATTTCCGAAGCGTTAGCTCACAAAAGGTTGGGCATTACTGGTACTACCGGGTTTTTGGGTACTGCCTTAGTGGAGCGATTGTTGCGCTGTGTGCCTGATGTTGAGTTGGTGTTGTTGGTACGTCCCGGTCGTCGTGGTGCTACAGAGCGGATTCGCCGCGAAGTTTTTCGCAACGATGTTTTCGATCGTTTGCGCAGCGAGCTAGGTCAGGCTGATTTTGAGCGTTTATGCCAACAGCAGGTAACTGCTGTTGGCGGCGATGTGAGCGTTGATGGCTTAGGGCTCAGCGATGAAGATCGTGACCTGCTATGCAGCTGCGACACTATTGTTCACTCGGCTGCGGCGGTGGCATTTGATAATCCTCTAGACACTGCAGTAGAGGTTAATTTATTAGGGCCTGTGCGTTTAGTGCAACTGTTCAACGAAATGGGTGCATCACCCCACTTCATTGCTGTTTCTACTTGCTATGTGGCTGGTAGCCGGCGTGGGCATGCTCCTGAAGAACCCTTAAGCGACAGCCCAATGTATGTGCCGGTGTCGTGGCAACAAGAAGCCCAAGCTAGCAGACGAAGGCGTATAACAACTGAAACTGAAAGCCGCGATCCACAGCGTTTAGAGGAGTTTCGCAACCGTGCCCGCCGTGAACTTGGAGCTGCTGGAACCCCTGCGTTAGCAGCTAAAACAGAGCAGCTACGAGGTCGCTGGGTTAACGATCAAATGATCGAAGCTGGCCGGTCGCGGGCTGCTTCTTTAGGTTTCCCAGACGCTTATGCCTTCACTAAGGCTTTGGCAGAAATTGCCGTAGCCGAAGTCAAAGGTGATTTAGCAGTTACCACCGTAAGACCTTCAATTATTGAGTCGTCTTATGCAGAACCAGCCCCTGGATGGATTCGCGGCTTTCGGATGGCTGAACCCATTATCATCGGTTACGGCAGAGGTTTGTTAACCGATTTTCCGGGAATACCGCAAGGGGTGCTAGACGTAATCCCAGTGGACATGGTGGCATCTGTCATTTGTGCGGTGGCTGCTAGTGGCCCCGACCCGAAAAGAGAAGTCATCCAAGTAGCTTCGGGGGCTGTCAACCCTTTTTTATTTAACCAGCTGGTGGATCTCACCCACCGCTGGTTTAGCGAAAACCCTATTTACGATGAACGCGATCAGCCGATTCCCCCACCTAATTGGACTTACCCAGGCCGAGGTCGAGTGGTGCGGCAACTCAAGCGGTTGCACCGCGGTTTAGATGTTGGCGAACGGGTGCTAGGTCGGTTACCCATTCGTGGACGTCAAGCTGAGCTAACCGCCGATTTAGACGAGCGCCGTGAGCAAGTTGAACGTGCTCTTGGGTATGTGGAACTTTACGGTGCTTACACCGAATGTGAGGCTCTCTTTGGGGTAGAAAGACTGCTGGATTTGTGGGCTGAAATGGATGAGCAAGACCGGGAGATGTTTTGCTGCGACCCTCGCATCATCGACTGGACTCATTACGTGTTGGGTATTCACATGCCTACCGTGGTAGCGCAGGGTCGTGTAAAAACAAGCCCCACAGGTCGTAGCGCAAGCCCCCGTCACGTACGTCAGCGGGAACAAGTGTTATCGCCTAAGCGTCATATGGCAGCTTTCGATTTAGAAAACACCGTTGTAGCAGCCAATGTGGTAGTGGCATACGGCTGGTTAGCCACTCGACGTTTGCCGCTAGATGAACGTGCATTGGTTATTGCTAAAGTGCTGTTAGAGGCACCTTCGCTGCTGGCTTTAGATAGACGCGACCGCAGCGATTTTTTACGCCACTTTTATCGGCGCTATGAGGGCGCGTCTGTAGAGCAGATGGCTACCGACGCAAGCGAGATGTTTAGCGATTTGTTGTTGACACAGGCTTTTCCAGCAGCTATCCGCAGGGTGCGAGCACACCGCGCCGCGGGACATACCACGGTACTAATTACAGGAGCGCTGGATTTCATCGTAGAGCCGTTACGTCCTCTGTTTGATCATATGGTTTGTGCCGAGCTGGCGCAGTCTTATGGGTCTTATACCGGTCATCTAGCTTCGGTGCCTCCTACTAGCGAATCTAGGGCTGAAGTTCTACGAGACTTTGCTAACGCTGAGGGCATATCTTTATCCGAATCGGTTGCTTACGCTGACTCTGCTAGCGATCTAGCGTTGCTAGAGGCGGTGGGCTACCCGGTAGCTGTAAATCCTGAACCTAAACTAGCTACGTTGGCCCGCAAACGAGGTTGGCTTATTGAACACTTCGACAAAGCCCCAGGTAGCCCCCGCAAGCTGCTGCCTATCGCATCCCAACACACAGCATCTAAAAACCCCAACCGCAGCCCACACCATGAAAGGCCATTATGAAAGATAGAGTGCGTCCCACGCCTCGACCAGGTTTGGTGTTAGAAGTAGATCGCTCCACCCCGCCAATCTTGTTTCATCATGGTGAGGGATTTCGCACTGAACGTCTACCCGCTGGTCGCAGCCGGGTGATTTATCCTGCTGAACCCCTTATAGGCTTAGACGCCCCCGTTGCTGCCATCCGCCAAGCCTTGCTGAATCCAATCGACCAAGACCCACTGCCCGCGCAGCTAAAAGCGGGTATGAAGCTCACCATTGCGTTTGACGATATTTCTCTGCCCTTACCACCAATGCGGCGCCCCGATATTCGTCAGCTTGTGATTGAAGAGGTCTTAGAGATGGCAGCAGCCGCTGGGGTAGAAGATGTGCATCTTATAGCCGCGTTGGCACTGCACAGGCGTATGACTGAAGCAGAACTGCGTTATGTGGTGGGTGACCGTATTTACGATGCTTTTGCCCCATCTGGCTGTTTATATAACCATGATGCTGAAGACCCTGAAGGCATGGTGATTTTGGGTATTACACCGCACGATGAGGAGGTGCAGTTTAGCCGTCGCGCTGCCGAAAGCGACCTAGTGGTTTACGTCAACATCAACTTGGTCTCTATGGATGGTGGTCACAAAAGCACCGCTACAGGGTTGTCGGGGTATCAGGGTTTACGTCACCATCACAATGTAGCCACCATGGAGGAATCTAAGTCGTTCATGGACCAGCACCGCTCTGAACTACACGCTTCCAACTGGCGAATGGGCAAGGTATTGCGCGATGCGGGGGTGAAGATTTTTCAGATTGAAACCACTGTAAACAATAACACTTTTGGCACAGACGGGCCTTTAGCCATGTTGCAAAAGCGGGAGTGGGAGTGGTCTGCTAAAGATAGGGCTGGTTTTATGGGGATGAAGGCAGGGCTAAAAATCAGCACACCACAAATGAGCCGCAAAATATTTCAGTCTTGGAAGTCGCCCTACCATCTCACATCGGTGCAAGCAGGCGAGGTGGAAGCTGTCCATAAGGTAACCACACAACATGTTTATGAACAGCACCTAGTGCCAGTACAAGGCCAAACAGATATTTTAACGATGGGCTTGCCTTATATTTGCCCTTACAACGTTAACTCTGTGATGAACCCAATTTTGGTGATGTGCTTGGGGTTGGGATATTTCTTTAACTTGTATCGGGGACGGCCGCTGGTGCGTGAGGGTGGCGTGGTAATTATGAGTCATCCCACGCGCTGGGAGTTCCACCCGGTACACCATCCCAGCTACATCGACTTTTTCGAAGAAGTATTAGCCGATACCACCGATCCAAAAGAGATTGAAGCCCGTTATGAGCAGAGGTTTGCTACAGATGAATGGTATATTCACCTATACCGTACTTCGCATGCGTATCACGGGGTGCATCCGTTTTATATGTGGTACTGGGGTGCTCATGCGTTAGCACACTTAGGTGACGTAATCATTGTGGGGGGTGACACCAAAGCAACACAACGCATGGGCTTTCGGCCCGCTTCAACCCTGCAAGATGCTCTTGAGATTGCTAGCGATACTGTGGGACGTCAGCCAACGGTTACCCACATCCACAATCCCCCAATCTTGATGGCCGATGTCAGCTAGACAGTTTATTTCTAAGCTGGAGTTTCCGTACCGTGCCGGGCGAGTTCCTATGGGGGTTGAACCTTTGGGTGGCAATACTTCTTGGGGTGCAAACTATCAAACCGACTGGGCTCGCAAACCAGCAGCCCGCATAACTAGGCGGGTGTTAGCCGAAACGGTAGTGCTAGCAGCAGTGAAAACTTTAGCCCGACCGCAGCGATTAGGGCTTGACAGGTTAGCTGGTGTTAGCGGACCTGTGATTTTTGCTGCCAACCATCACAGCCACATTGATACCCCCTTGCTAGTTACTTCTATACCAGTGCGTTGGCGCAGCCACCTTGTGGTAGCAGCAGCATCGGACTACTTCTTTAGCGGGGCGATTCGTTCGGCTGTTTCAGCGTTAGTGATTGGAGCCATTCCAATAGAACGAGCCAAAGTTGGACGCCGTTCAGCCCGCTTAGCGGCTTCGCTGATTGATGATGGTTGGAGCTTGTTGATCTTTCCTGAAGGTGGGCGCAGTTCCGACGGTTGGGGTCAGCCTTTTTTGGGTGGTGCCGGTTACTTGAGTGTGCGCTGCGGCGTGCCGGTAGTGCCAGTGCATGTAGAGGGCACCGACCGTATTCTTCCTAAAGGACGTAACCTGCCTAAAGTGTCTAGTACCACGATTACTTTTGGCAATCCATTGACCCCTACTGCTTCAGAGAATGCGCGAAGGTTTGCAGCTCGTATTGAAACAGCCGTTGCTATCCTTGCAGATGAGTGCATTACAGATTGGTACCAAGCCCGCTTGCGGGCTTATGCGGGCACTACACCGCGGCTAACCGGGCCTAATGTCTCTTCATGGCGCCGAGCTTGGGCACTAGGAGATCGCTCGCCTCGCTCACGCCGTCAACATCGCATGTGGCCTTAGCAGTACATAACATGGCACATGAGCTTTCAATCATAGGCAAAAGTAATATTTTATTTTTAAGGAGTAAACGATGAGTGAACCTGATCGCAAACTAGCGCTTGTTACCGGTGGTTCTTTTGGTATCGGGTTGGCGTTGTCACGCCACCTTTTAGCAGAAGGCTACGATGTGTTGGCCTGTAGCAGGACGCAAGCACGTTTAGATGAAGCTCAAAATACCTTGACAGACCTGCGAGTGATACGCACAGATATCACCAAAGACGAACACTTAGACCGGTTGTTTGAGGAGGTTTTAACTATTGGTAAACCCTTAGACATGTTGGTAAACAACGCAGGGGTGAGCTTTGTATGCGATTACACCAACGACGTAACCCTTGAGCGGAACTTGGCGCGTGATGAAATTGAAATAAACTTTGCAGCACCAGTGGAAATTATTCGCCGGTTTTTGTGGATGCGCCGCCAGCAAGGCTGGGAAGATCGCCCTGCCACAATCGTTAACGTTGGCACACCAGGGTCGCTGTTTCCGCTTGAGACCAACGCTTTGTATTCAGCAACAAAATCTGCGTTCCACATGTTTACGATGAGCTTACGTCGCCAGCTTGCTGCTACTCCTGTAACCGTAGCGGAGGTGTACCCACCTTTGCTTGATACGGGATTAAGCAACGACCAGTTTATAGCAGGCAAAGAGCGGTACGGGGCTGAGGCCATTGACAAGTTTGCGCGTTTTACGGTTGACGGCATCTTAGCGGGAGAGCCTGATATCTACCCTCCTGCGATTACTTTTGTGTCTAAGATGCTAGAGATCACTCAAGCTGAGGCTGACAAGATCAACCCCCATATCAAGCGGGTTGAGGGTTGGGAAACAAGCGCGCGGCAGCGTCAGGGATCGTAAATCCTCTAAGACTCAGACATAATACAAAACATCATGGAGAACACTTTGCCAGAATCAGATTCAACAGGATTGGATACAACAGAATCGGATAGGAAAGTTTGTGTTATTACCGGTTGCTCTAGCGGACTGGGTTTGAGCTTAGCTGTGGAGTTAGCCCGCAGGTCTCACATAGTGGTAGCCACCATGCGCGATCTCACAAAGCAGGATGTGTTACGTGAAGCCATCAGCAGTGCTGCTATTAGCGCAGAATCTAATGTGAGTATCGCAGAGTTGGATGTACAAGACACCGCTAGCGTGAATTCACTGGTTGCGCAGGTGTTGCAAGAGCATTCACGTATTGATGTTTTAGTAAACAATGCGGGGGTGGGCTGTTTAAGTTCGACTGAGGAGATTGGCGAAGCACAAGTCCAAGAGGTGATGGACATTAACTTGTTAGGCGTAATTCGTTGCACGCAAGCTGTCATTGGTCACATGCGTAGAGCCCGCAGTGGTCATGTGGTGAACATATCCTCGCTAGGAGGTGTCATAGGCCAGCCTTTTAACGAGATTTATTGTGCATCCAAATTTGCTGTTGAAGGCTATACCGCTGCTATGGCTAGCTACATTGAGCCTGCTTTTGGGATTCATTTTACTTCAATTCAGGCAGGTCGAATTTTAACTGACTTCGGCACGCATGCAGTGCGCGCTAGCGAAGTTTCAGATGCAGACGACCTAGATGATTATTTGCCGATCCGAGAGAAGTACTTAGCAGGGGTTCAAAAACGTGCTCTTCCTGAGAGTAAAATAGCGCAAACCGCTGAACAGGTTGCGGTAGTTGTTGCTGATTGCATTGAGTTAGAGTCGCCGCCTATTCATTTAGCTACTTCAGACTGGATGAATGCGATGTGTCGGATAAAAACCGCAGCCGATCCCACCGGTCGCCGCATGCAGCAGGCAGTAATTGATGTGTTTTTAGAAGGAGGATCGGTTGGGTGAAAGCTACAGGTAATCTGAGGTGCTAGGGCTGGATATGAACTAGCTTGTTTTTTGTGGCATTGTAGTTTGGCTTGAACCCGGAAGGGTTTTGGTCTCAAGAAGTTAAGAGAGGTAACAAAGATGGCTTATGAGAAGCGGATGCTTATTGACGGGGAACTTCACTCGGGGGCCCAAGTTTTTGAGGTGCTAAATCCAGCAACCGAAGAGGTTGTGGGCACTTGTTTTGATGCTACAGCCAACGATATGGAGCGGGCGATCGTAGCAGCACGGCGGGCCCAAGACAACACCGATTGGGCAACTAATTTGGAGTTGCGCAAACGCTGTATCTTGCAGCTACAAGAAGCCTTAGAAGCTGAGCAGGAAGAAATGCGAGCCGAGCTTATCGCTGAAGCTGGATGCCCGCTGCTAACCACATATGGTCCGCAGTTAGATGTTCCACTGCGGGACACTCTGCGGTGGAGCGCTGAGATGGTGGATAAGTTTCAGTGGTCGCGTAGCCTCCCTGAAACCGATTCGTTTGGGTTGGGATATCAAACCCAACGCGAAGTGTGGAAAGAGCCTGTTGGTGTTGTGGGCGTGATTTTGCCGTGGAACTTTCCGTTTGAGCTGATCGTTAGCAAGCTAGGACCTGTACTAGCTATGGGCAACAGCTGTGTTATAAAGCCAGCGCCTGATACCCCCTTCAATGCCAACCGTATAGGCCGTTTGATTGCTGAAAAAACCGATATTCCAGCTGGTGTTGTGAACATTGTGTCCTCAAGTAATCATTTGTTAGGCGAGGTGATATCTACCTCGCCGCTAGTGGACATGGTGGCTTTCACCGGTTCAACTGCAACAGGTCGCAAGATTATGCAGGCAGCCTCAGGTACCCTCAAAAAGGTATTTTTGGAGTTGGGCGGCAAGTCTGCATATGTGGTTTTGGATGATGCTGATTTTGCCTCCGCTGTGCCAGGCGCTGCGTATGTGTGCATGCACGCAGGTCAAGGCTGTGCTATGAACACCCGAATGTTGGTGCCGTTTTCTCGTTATGATGAAGCGGTTGAGCTTATAACTGCGGGTTTTGCAGGCGTTGTATACGGAGATCCAACCGAGCCAGAAACCCTGCAAGGCCCACAGATTTCAGCCAAGCAACGTGACAGGGTGCTGGGCTATATAAACACTGGTGTAGCTGAAGGGGCTCGACTTGTTACTGGTGGGGGGATCCCATCCCAATTTGAAAAAGGCTTTTATGTTGAGCCGACCTTATTTGTTGATGTAGATAACTCCATGACCATTGCTCAAGAAGAAATCTTTGGGCCTGTTTTATCGGTTATTGGCTATAAAGATGACGATCACGCAGTAGCGATTGCTAATGACTCTAAGTATGGGCTAGCAGGCTCTATTGTGTCGGCTGATATTGACAGAGCCAAAGGGTTAGCTAAGCGGATTCGCACCGGTCAGCTGGGAATTAATGGCGGTGTTGCGTATGGACCTGATTCACCTTTTGGCGGTTACAAAGGCTCTGGCATTGGCCGACAAGGTGGCATTGAAGGCTTAGAGCTCTATACAGAGTCCAAAACCGTTGGGTGGCCGGCTGGGGTTTAGCCTGCGACACAGTTATCGCACAAAAAAACCCGTAGTATCGCGGTTATGTCAGTTGCCGCATCTACACCTATAGAACTCATTCAGAATGTTTACGCCACCTTAGGTGAGCGCATTGAAGCTGGGCGAGAGCGTTTCGGGCGCAGCGTTACCTTAGCTGAGAAAATTCTTCTCAATCACCTAGACAACCCTTCGGTGACCCCACAAAGAGGCGTTGACTATGTAGATCTGCGTCCCGACCGTGTGGCCATGCAAGATGCCACTGCACAGATGGCATGGCTGCAGTTCATGACGGCCGGGTTAGATGAGGTTCAAGTGCCCACAACCACTCACTGTGACCATCTTATTGCCGCGCAAACCGATGCTAACCAAGACCTTGCTACGGCTTTGCAGGCAAATCAAGAGGTGTACGACTTTTTGGAGTCAGTGTGCGCGCGTTACGGTGCAGGTTTTTGGAAGCCAGGGTCGGGCATTATTCATCAGGTAGTGCTGGAGCAATATGCGTTTCCTGGCGGCATGATGATCGGCACAGACAGTCACACGCCTAATGCTGGTGGGCTGGCGATGGTAGCGGTAGGTGTAGGAGGAGCCGACGCCGTAGATGTGATGACTGGTTTTAGCTGGAATGTGCGCTGGCCAAAGCTAATCGGCGTTCATTTAAGCGGTGAGCTAGACGGGTGGGCTGCCCCCAAAGATGTGATCCTAAAAGTAGCAGAGATTCTCACGGTAGCAGGTGGCACCGGTGCCATTGTGGAGTACTTCGGCCCTGGCGCAGAGTCACTGTCTGCTACCGGCAAAGCCACCATATGCAACATGGGCGCTGAGATTGGTGCCACTACCTCGTTGTTTGGATACGACGATGCTATAGCCCGTTACTTGCAAGCCACTGGGCGCACGCAAGTAGCAGATGCGGCCAATGCTGTCGCCCATAACCTGCGTGCAGACCCTGAAGTGTTAGCCAACCCCGGTAGTTACTTTGATCGTGTAGTGGAGATAAACCTTAGCGCCTTGAGCCCTTACATCAACGGGCCACACACTCCCGACCGTGCTCGCCCGGTTGCTCAACTAGGGGCAGAGGCCAAGCTTAACGGTTGGCCGCTAGAAGTAAGCGCTGCATTAGTGGGCTCGTGTACTAACTCTAGCTATGAAGACATCACCCGTGCCGCTAGCATTGCTCGCCACGCTTGCGCCCACGGGCTTAAAGCCAAAGTGCCTTTGATGATTACCCCCGGTTCTGAGCAGGTGAGAGCCACTATTGAACGTGACGGTTTGCTAGCCGATTTGGAGGCAATTGGTGCCACAGTACTAGCCAATGCTTGCGGCCCGTGCATTGGTCAGTGGAAACGTAACGATGTGACAGACGGCACACACAACAGCATCGTTACTAGCTATAACCGCAACTTCCCTAAACGCAACGATGGCTATGCCACAACCAACGCTTTTGTAACTTCTCCAGAGACGGTGGTTGCTTTAGCATTGGCTGGAACGTTGGACTTTGACCCCATTAGCGATACCATAACGGCCCCTAACGGAAACCAAGTGGCCTTGACAGTTGGCGCTGGTGTGGAGTTGCCTGAACAGGGTTTTGACCCTGGAAAAAGTGGTTTTTTAGCCCCGCCCGAAAACAAAAAGAGCGTAGATGTGCGCGTATCACCTACCTCTGAGCGGCTTCAGTTGCTCGAGCCGTTTCCTGCGTGGGATGGGCAGGATTTTATTGACCTGCCAGTGTTGTTGAAGGCACAAGGTAAATGCACCACAGACCATATCTCCATGGCAGGGCCCTGGCTTGCCTATCGCGGACACCTTGAGAACATCTCCGGTAATTTGTATTTGGGTGCTGTAAACGCATACACCGGTGCTACAGGAGAGGGTAAAAACCAGCTAGACGGCACCACCGCTTCATTCCCAGAGGTAGCTGCGGCCTATCATGCTGCTGCTCAGCGTTGGGTGGTTATCGGTGATCGCAACATCGGGGAAGGCTCATCACGAGAACATGCAGCCATGGAACCTCGTTTCAGGGGTTGTGCGGCTGTAATCGCACGATCTTTTGCGCGCATTCATGAGACCAACCTTAAAAAACAAGGTGTTTTAGCTTTGACCTTCGCCGATGCTGCTGACTACGACAACATCGATGAAGATGATCGTATTTCTATTCGTGGGCTAGCCGATTTAGCTCCCGCTAAAGCAGTGCAAGTACAGATTACCAAGCCATCTGGCATCTCGCTAGACATCACAGTGGAGCACACATTGTCACAAGATCAGATTGAGTGGTTCAAAGCAGGCAGCGCCCTCAACTTAATCCGCCAACACACTTCTTTTAGCTAACGAACTGTTAGCTGTATGGTGTGCAGGTAGTAACACTATAACTAGGCTTTAGCGTCATGGTTAAAGACTCATCTGAGCTGTATCGGCTACCGCGCATGGTTCTACCAAGTCGCTATGTGCTGCGGCTAGCACCCGATCTAGACGCTTGTACGTTTACTGGTCAGGTAAGCATCGACATTCAAGTTACTGAGCCAGTGGGCCAGATTGTGCTGAACGCTGCTGATCTAGATATCACCGCAGGCGACGTAGACGGCACTTCGGTAGCCGATATTTGCTACGACCCTGAACATGAGCGGGTGGTGTTACAACTTCAGCAACCCATTTCTGTAGGTGAGAGCTGTCTCACTTTAAGTTTTACAGGCACATTAAACGATCAGCTGCGGGGTTTTTACCGCTCTAGTTTCACAGATACACAAAGCCAACAACGTCTTTTGGCAACGACACAGTTTGAATCCACTAGTGCCAGGCGTGCTTTTCCATGCTGGGATGAACCCGACTTTAAAGCCATCTTTGAGGTGAGCTTGACCGTAGCCGAAGACATGCTGGCAGTGTCATCGGGTTCAGAGGTGGCTTCCAACTTAATAGGAGACGGCCTTAAAGAGGTGATATTCGCCCCTACCATGAAAATGTCCACCTATCTTTTGGCTTTTGTGGTGGGCCCTTTGCAAGCAACAAAACCAGTCAATGTTAACGGAACCCCACTGCGGGTTATCCATCCGTTAGGCAAGGATCATCTAGTTGATTTTGCTTTAGATGTTGGCGCATTCTGTTTAGATTTTTTTGAGGACTACTTCGATATTGCATACCCAGGAGACAAGCTAGACCTTGTAGCGATTCCTGATTTTGCTTTTGGGGCTATGGAGAACATGGGCTGTGTGACCTTTCGCGAGGTGCTGTTGTTGTTGGACCCTGAAAACTCCACCCAACAAGAACGTCAAATGGCAGCAGACGTGATCGCACACGAGCTAGCTCACATGTGGTTTGGCAACCTTGTCACCATGAAGTGGTGGAACGGTATTTGGCTCAAAGAGGCTTTTGCAACTTTCTGTGAGATGCTAGCTGTGGATGCGTATCAGCCTGAATGGAAACGTTGGTTGGCTTTTGGTCTGTCACGCACCGCTGCTTTTGACGTGGATTCTCTAAGCACTACTAGGGCTATTGAGTACCCTGTGGTGTCACCTGTTGACGCTGAAGGCATGTACGACCTGCTCACCTATGAAAAAGGTGCTGCAACAGTGCGAATGTTGGAGCAGTTCTTAGGTGCCGAGCAATTTCGCAGCGGTGTAAGGCAGTACCTAAATGAATACTCCTATAGCAGCACAGAGACACATCATCTATGGGATTCATTAGCTAAAGCCACTGCCCAGCCGGTTCGCAGCGTGATGGAAACATGGATTTTTCAAGGTGGTCATCCTCAAGTGACCGTATCGATTAACCCCCAAGGGCAGATCGCGCTTAACCAAAAGCGTTTTGAATATGCAGATAGCACTCAAAAAACGCGTTGGCAAATACCCGTAGTAATTGTCGGAGCAAACAATTACACAGAGCGGCTAGTGCTAGATGGAGTCGCCACGTTAAATGTTGATCCAACGCAGTGGGTGATGCTGAACCCCAATGCTGATGGTTTTTACAGGGTTGCATATCAAGATGGTCTTCTAGAACGTTTGCTACAAGAATGCTCCCAACTCACCCCCCAGCAGCGCTACGTGTTAGCAGACGACCAGTGGGCGCTTACTGTAGCTCAGCAACTTTCGGTGGCAGAATATCTGGCTTTTGCTAAGCGGGTTGCGGTTACTGAGGACGATTTGACAGTTTGGCGCCGGCTAACAGCCACGTTTGCTACCCTTGACCATCTTGTAACTCAAGATGGTCAAGAAACACTGCGCCAACAGGTACGAAACATGACAGGCCCTGCGGTAGAACGTTTAGGTTGGGAGCGAACTGCTTCAGAGTTAGACCGTATCAGCGAGTTGCGCGGCGTTTTAGTGCGTTGCATGGCTGCTGTAGGCAACGATTTTGAAGCAATTCAATACTGTAAAGATATTTTTGCAACAACTACAGCAGACCCAGCTTTAGAAGCCGCCGCTTTAGCGGTTGTAGCAACCACAGGAGACTCACAAGACTATGAGGAGATATGGAGCCGTAGGGCTACCGCCCCAACACCACAGATGGAATTGCGCTACCTCACAGCCCTGAGTTTGTTTAGCGACTCTGAGCTACTAGAACGCACATTACAAGCTACTTTAGACGACACGATTCGAAGCCAAGATGCTGGATTGGTTCTCAGAGGGTGTTTAGAAAATCGTGAGCTAGGAACACAAGCATGGGATTTTGTTAAACAAAACTGGCAGGAGATTACAACAAAAATCCCATCTCAAGCCATACCTCGCATGTTAGGAGGTATCTGTGCTTTGTCCACACCTGAGGGTTTTAGTGATGTGACAGCTTTTCTTGACGCACACCCTGTAGAACAAGGCCCGCTGATTGTTGCGCAACACCTTGAACGCTTAAAAGTAAATGTGGCATTGCGGCAACGTGTGCAACAAGACATTACCACTGATGCGGCACGTTCTTAATTTGTGCCAGCCACTGCCCGCAGTGATTCTCGCAGCGAACTCATCGTTGCTATGACCGAGGTTGGTTCGTAGCCACAGTGGGCCATGCAGTTATCACAACGCGGGTTTTTGCCGCGCCCGTAGCTATCCCAGTTGGTAGTTTCAACTAGTTCTTTATAGGTTTGGGTGTAGCCGTCTGCCAGCAAATAGCAAGGTCTTTGCCAGCCAAAAACCGAGTAGCTAGGCACACCCCAAGCTGTGCATTCGTAGTCCACTTTGCCCTCAAGAAAGTCTAAGAACAATGGCGTGTGATTGAAACGCCACTTCTTGCGACGCCCCTCGCTAAACACCTCACGGAACAGCTTTTTAGTTTGTTCTGTGGGTAAAAAGTTGTTCTGGTCCGGGGCTCTTTCGTAAGCGTATCCAGGTGACACCATCATGGCGTCTACCTCTAGATCGTCGTTTAGAAAGTCCAGCACGTTGCGAACATCGTCAGGGCTGTCAGTGCTAAAAAATGTACTGTTGGTGTTAACACGAAAACCGCGATTTTTGGCTTCACCGATGGCTTCTACCACCTCATCGAAAACACCTTCTCTAGCCACAGCTAAGTCGTGACGTTCCTTCAGGCCGTCTACATGTACCACAAAAGAAAAGAAGGGTGAGGGTTTAAATAAGTCCATCTTGCGCCGTAGCAACACTGCGTTAGTACACAGGTATACAAAGCGTTTGCGTTTGATCAACTCGGCTACCATGTCGCCAATTTGCGGGTGCAACAAAGGCTCGCCACCAGCAATAGACACCATAGGTGCTCCGCATTCCTCCATGGCCGCTACTGCATCAGCCACGCTTACACGTTGGCGCAACACTTCAGTGGGGTATTGGATTTTTCCACACCCTGGGCATTCCAAGTTGCAAGCAAATAACGGTTCAAGCTCCACAATCAATGGGTACTTATCACGTTTGCGTAGCCGGTTTTTGAAAACGTATGTACCAACTTTTACGGCTTGGCGAACTGGAATAGGCATCTCAGCAGACCTCCTCATCCAACATAGGTACCAATGTTGGCATCATAAGGCGTATGGTTTGCAAAGCACGCCATACTCTAGCTGGAGCGTTTAGTGAACGTATCTCATGGCTGGGGGTATCAGTAATTACCCGCACAACCCCAGCAGGGTGACAGTGCTGTTCCATTAGCCAGGCTGACTCCATATCTACTGCTATTGCACCCATGTCTGCTAGTTCTTGACGCTGCACGCCTACTGCTAGCTTTGCCACGCAAGCTATCGAACCGGTATGCACCACAAAACCAGCATCACGAAGGCTATGAGCCATTTGTTCACTATGAGCAAACCCGATGGGTGTCACATCGGTTGCAACCACATCGGTTGCAACCACCACATCTCCAGGAGCAATGCTGTCTGTAACAGCACCTCCCATGCCTACAACCACAGCCGAGCTAGCGGGTATTTTAGCTTGACGACTGCGTTTAGGGCCCATACCGGTGCATAGCACTGAAACGTTGCCGCTAAGTTGACGAATCCC
This sequence comes from Candidatus Poriferisocius sp., assembly GCA_965221865.1. Classification (GTDB taxonomy): domain Bacteria; phylum Actinomycetota; class Acidimicrobiia; order Acidimicrobiales; family Bin134; genus Poriferisocius. The sequence continues at coordinate 1,117,607 of OZ244918.1, read as the reverse complement.
GCGGCGCGCAGCACGAGCTTCCATAGCTAACGGGCATAAAATCGTTACGCTCATTTCTTGTTGCTCATGGCTTGTATCCAGCGGCCGAGAGCCATTACAGGAAACACCAGCCGGTATAAATGGTAGCGAATGTAGAAATCTCCTGAGAAGCCTGTCCCTGTGTACCAGGGTTCATCCCAGTCACCGTTGTCTAGCTGATGTTGAATGAGCCAGTTCACACCACGGCGAGCAGCATCTGTGTCTGCTCTACTAGCTGCTACAAGCGAGATGAGAGCCCAAGCTGTTTGCGATGGGGTGGATTCACCGCGACCCCGCCACTGTATATCAACATAAGACCGCATATCCTCGCCCCAACCTCCGTCGTGGTTTTGAACCGACTCCAACCAATCGCAGGCACGTACCACTCGTGTGTCATATGTTTTTACACCAGCACTTATCAAAGCAGGTACCACCGCGCTAGTACCATAAATATGGTTGGCACCCCAGCGCCCATACCAAGAGCCATCAGTTTCTTGCTGAGAGCTTAACCATCGCAGCCCGTTTTGTATTGCTTTTGAATCCACACCGTAATCAGTTGTATCGGTATTTAGTTTGCACAACATCTCTAAAACGTGAGCTGTTACATCAGCAGATGGCGGATCGATTACCTCACCGAAATCACAAAACGGCAGTTCAGCTATTAGCGAAGAGCAGTTATCGGCATCAAAAGCTGCCCATCCACCATTTTCACATTGCATGCCTTGGGCCCAATGTGTAGCTCGTTTTAAGGCTTGATGAGCGGCTTTCGGATCACTATGGCGCACACGGCGCAGAGCTAAACCCACTTCGGCGGTGTCATCTAGATCGGGGTAGTAGCTGTTCTCAAACTCAAAAGCCCAGCCTCCCGGGGCTAGGTTAGGACGTTGTTTAGCCCAGTCGCCCACAACCTGCACTTCTTGGTTGAGCAGCCAACTAGCACCTTTTTGCATTTGTGGATGGTCATCTGCAACACCCGCATCGGCTAGTGCTATCAGTGACAAGCAGGTATCCCACACTGGTGACTGACAGCACTCTAAACGGCGCATGTTGTCTTCGGTAACCGTCCAAGTGTCAAAGCCCGCCAAACCTTGAGCCATGATCGGGTGTTGCAGGGAATAACCCCGCACATACAGGGCAAGAAGTGAGTACACCCATGGGGGTTGGATGCCCCCCCAGCAGCCGTCTGCTTCTTGTCGGGCGATGATCCACTGTTCGGCACGGTTCAGCGCCCAGTTACGTAACCGCCAATATGGGCGGTTTTCGTAGCGGTGCAGCAATCTGTCTAGCTGCTGAAAGCGCCTAGCTACAGACGACAGCGGGGCCGGCTCTTGTTCGGCGGGGAGTGTACCAGTACGGATTTCATCTAAATTAAGGTTCATTTGATGAACTGGACGATATGCCCCAACAATGGTGAGAGCCACAACAGTTTGGCGCGCCCAGCATGCAAAGTTGTAGATGTTAAGAGGCATTTTTTTGGGTAGTAAGATCACTTCAGGTGGCAAAGCGGGAAGGTCGTTCCAACTCCATAAACCAAACAAGGCCATCCAAATTCTGGTAAATATTCGACTACGCTCAAGGCCACCTTCGCTACGAATATAGGCGGCCGCTTTGGTCATATGATCGGCATCGATTGGGTCACCTGCATAACGCAGTGCCCAGTATGCTTCCACGCTGACCGACAAATCGGGTGGCCCCTGATAGAAGGTAGACCATGTGCCATCAGCGCGTTGGCTGTGGCGGATCCAGTTAGCTGTTTGCACAGTTACATCAGCATCAGCTATGCCTAAAAATTCCCGCAAAAACAGGTCTTCTGCCTCTATACATACATTGGTTTCAAGCTCGTCCTTCCACCAGCCTTGTGGGTTTTGCAAGCTGAGAAGACGATTTGTTGCCTTAGACAAGCTTTCTTCAGTGGTGCTCAAAAGTCTCTCCCACAGATGAAATCTGCTAAGCATCGCATTTTTTCAATGGCGTTGGAGTTTACAGAATTTTGGGTGCTAACAGAGTTTAGAGCAGTTACCGCTATCTCAAAGTGTTGATATGCCAGCGCACGAGTTTTGCTGTGCCCTTCACCTGCTTCAATGATGGCTCGAGCCCTATTTACTGTTGGCTCATCAATAATAGATTTACCAGACAACCGGTTATGCGAAGCTGAGTCAGCATAAATTGAGGCTAGTTCTGCTGCAGCAGCATCAGTGGAGTTGAGCACGATTACCACAGGTAGCGTTTTTTTGCGTTCACGCAAATCGGAGCTTGCAGGTTTACCAGTTTTCGTTGAATCCCCCCAGATGCCCAAGAGGTCGTCCACAGCTTGAAAAGCAATTCCAAGGTGCATACCGAATTTGGCTAATCCCAAAATAATCTGCTCATCGGCTTCCGCCAAGATTGCTCCCACCGAGGCAGCAAACGACAACAAGGCCCCAGTTTTGCCTTGTTCCATAGCTAAACACTGTTCCACAGTTACCTTGGGGAGGTTCTCAAAAGCCATATCCATGCTTTGACCTGCAATCATTGCCGACACCGCTTTGGTTAGCTCGTGTGCAGCGCGCACCCTAACAGGAGTTGGGTCGCATAGCAGAGCTTGATACGCCAGAGCGTGTAAAGCATCGCCGGTAATCACACCTGTGCCCACACCGTATTTAGCCCATACAGTACGACGATGACGTCGTTTGGTGTCGGAATCGATTATGTCATCGTGAATTAGCGAGAAATCATGAATCAGTTCTATAGCCACAGCCCCAGGTAGTCCAACTTTGTGAGATGCACTAGCCACTTCAGCCGATAACAGCGCTAGCGCCGGACGAGTACCTTTGCCCTGCCCACTGCAGTGATACTGAGCAGGGGTTCGCAGCTCTGAGTTAAGGTTTGCTAGGGCTTCAGAGATCACAGGAGCTACTAGAGCTTTAGCGTTTTCTAAAATTGCCGAAGCTTTTTGCTCTGTGCTCATATTTCTAGCTTCGCAGATTGCGTTTTATATTGCAGAGGGTTTAAGTGGTTTTGAATTTTTGGCGAGGTTTTTAGGTGTAGATCTAATTGCTGTGTGGCATTAGCCTGACAATGTTGTAAGGCTAGCTGTGCTGCGCAGTTGCCTGACCGTACCGCACCTTCCATGGTGGCAGGCCATTTTGTGTCGGTCCACGCGCCTGCCAAAAACAAGCCTTTTATAGCTGTGACAGGTCCAGCTCTGAGGTGTGCTGTGTTAACCCGGCCCGCAAAAGTGGCAGCATGTTCGCGTGTCACTACAGCATCTAACACTTTGGCTTGAGCAGCGGCGGGGAATAGCTCAGACAAGCTTAAAAGGTAGCGTTCGATAAGGTCGGCGGGGCGATCGCCGATCTCAGCAAACGCTGCTGACTGTGACACCGTTAGCACCTGTTCGCTGTTATATGATGCTTGGCTGCGTTGCTTGTTAGTTGGGTTTTGCCAAGCTGCAGCTTGGCTGCAATCAAAAACGAACTGCACTGGTGAATCTAAAGCTGCTGTGAAGGGTACATCCATTACTTGACGGTCAAAAACAAAATGCACGTTAACTATAGGTGAGGCACCTAGCTTGGTTAGTTCAGCTTGGTGTGGCACGGTATTGGGAGGCAAAAGCATATCCACTACGTCATGGGGTACAGCTAGTATCACCGCATCTGCGGGGACAGATTGCTCCTCCCCCTCTACGGTAAGGCAAGGCCCTTCTTGCACAGCAGCTATGTGGGTTGACAAAACAATTTTGCCCCCACCTTTGTGTATTTGTTTGGTTGCAGCATCACCGTGCAGCGCAGTTAGCGGTACCTTCGCCCAACTTAGATCGGCTGCATTGGCTGTATCTAAAAGGCCCGTGCGAAACACCATTGCTCCTAAAGCTAAAGACGCTTCATGGGCTCGCAAGTTCACGGTAGGCAAGCAGATGAGATCCCACAGACAGTTAATAGCATGAGACGACTCCCCTTTAGCTTTGAGCCATTCTCCAAAGCTTTGCTGGTCTAAGTTGGGGTCAGTGAGGTTTAGCTTACGCAGAGCTAAGGCTGTGCGGATGGCTTTAAGGCGTTCAACTATAGACAGCGGGTTGTAACGCAAAAGCGACCAGCCTACCTGCAGCGGTGCTGGGCCTGTTGTGCGCGCAATGTAGGCACGCTTTTTATTTGGGCGGGTAACCGGCACTGATAGGCGTTTTTGTTGTGTCACTTGGTGGGATACGTCTAAGCGCTCCAGAAAAGTTTTGTACTCTGTGCAGCAACGCATAAAAACATGCTGCCCGTTGTCAAACCAGCGACCCTGACGTTTAAACGACCAAGTTGCTCCTCCTAGCCTAGGCGCGCGCTCATATAGTGTGACCTGAGCGCCAGCATCAACAGCGGCTATTGCTGCTGCCATACCAGCTAAGCCGCCACCCACAATTGCTATGTTTGCGTCTTTTTGGGTCATGGGCGTAGTCCAGCCAAACTGCGCGCCGCTACACCTAGTTTCTCGTTAGTGGTCAAAGATATTCGGCTTGAAAGCACTTGGGTGGGTGCGGCTTTTATTTTGATTAGCAGACGATGATAGATACCTGCCATAGCTCCAGTACAGGCGCGACTGCGGTAGTCTAAGCTGTCTAATAACTTTAAGCCTGTAGCAAAATATTGTTCGGCACGATTAGCTTCAAAAGCAACTAAACGGCCTACAGCAGCAGTGGGTCCGCTCATATCAGCGTGACAGGCAAAACGTGCAATATCTTCGTCTGGTAAATAAACCCGACCCATAGCTCTATCTTCAGTGATGTCACGCAAGATGTTAGTGATCTGCAGCGCCACTCCTAGCTCGTCAGCTAGCTTTGCGGCTTTGTTTGAGTCGCCTTTGATTCCAAAGATAGCAAGCGACAGTCGGCCAACAGAACCAGCCACCAAACGGCAATACTGCTCGGTGTCACCAAAGGTATGATACTTAGCGCCCAGTGTATCTTGTTCGCAGCCTTCCACTATCTCGTTAAGCACTTGAATGGGGATTGCAAATCTATCTGTAGCTGCTTTGAGACCCACCAAAACAGGATCTTTTGGTTTGCTAACCTTACCTTTCGCTAATGCAGCGATATCGGCGCGTACTTTTTCTAGCTGAGCTAGCTTCTCAGCACAGCTAAGAGGCAGATCTTGGCCATTGCCGTTACCGTTGTCGATGTTTGTGTCGCTTATGTCATCAATACGTCGGGCCATGGCATACAGGGCAGACATGGCTTGACGCTTAGGTTTAGGCAACAGCCTAATACCGTAGGCAAAGTTGCGAGCTTGGTTGCGGGTTATAACCTCGCAACGGTGATATGCCTCGGCGGGTGTCATTAGCTCCGCCATCGCATCGTGTCTCGGCTTACGGGGACTAGGAGCTTGCCAACGTGCAGCACAGTACGGACGCGTGAAGGTGCGCGTAGCTTGCTTAACACATCGTAATTGGCGGCGGCGATAGCATCTAGTGCTGCTAACCCGCCAGCAATATAGCCAGCTACAGCAATTTTAGCCCAGCCACTTAAAGAACTAAGCAGTGGTTTGCCTTGCAACAACAAGCCGCGCGCTGTGTCGCAATGGTGAGCCACTAATTTACAGAGCTTAGGGGATGCTTGGCTAGCGCTCAGATCTTCTTCAACCACTCCAAACCGCTGCATCAACTCCGCAGGCATGTAGATGCGTTTTTTTTGAGTGTAGTCCTCACCTATATCTTGAAGATGCTCGATGATTTGTAAGCCGGTACACACCGCATTGCTTTGGTTTATGCGTTTTGGAGTTGCTACCTCAAATATAGCTAGCACCAGCTGTCCTATAGGGTTAGCCGACAGTGCGCAGTATTTTGCTAGTTCAGCTTGGGTTAGATAGCGGGTTTTGTGTTGGTCTAGCCGATTTGCCTCAATCAGTGAAACGAAGGGAGCGTCAGCGATATCTACTTCTTGCAGCAAAGAGCTGAGTTGCTGCATAACCGGGTGGGTAGCTGTGGAAGTGCGTGCTCGTTGCAGTTCAGCTTGCACCCAATCCAGAGCCGCTAGCCTGTCGCCTGTGAACTCATCACCGATATCATCCACAAAACGTGCATAACCATACACAGCCATTAAGTGGCCGCGCGTGCGTTTCGGCAAAGCGCGGATAGCTACAGGAAAGTTTTCAGCGCTTTTTTGAGTCATGATTGAATTCAGATCAAATGTGAGTTCGTTTTGCACAACGTCCTCGATTATCTAGAGCGGGCCACGCTCAGCGCTTTTTCTAAGGTAGCACCTTCTGCAATAAGGTTGCGATAAAGCATTACTTCGCGTGGCCGATTAAAACCTAGCACCCCAACTAGACGACCTTTCCTACCAAACAAAGCGGCAAAGCGTCTCTCTTTAACAGAGCCTGAGACAACATGAACCTCGTCGTCTATTTGTGTGCGACCAGCTAGTTGGATTTTGCGGTCGTATTGATCGCTCCAGAACCAAGGCACTGGCATGTAAGGGGTTGCTTGATCATCGGCGATCAACAAACGACGCGCCGCCCAAGCACCTTGTTCAATAGCGTTGTCCCAATGTTCTACACGCATTGTCTCGCCAAACAATAAGTTAGGCCAGCGAGCCACATCGCCTGCTGCGGTTATGCCCGGTGCGCAAAGGCAGGTCTGATCGCATACTACGCCGTTGTCTAAGGTGAGCCCAGAGCCCTCCAACCATTCTGTATTTGGGATTACCCCAATACCAACCACAACCACATCAGCTTGCAGCGATGTGCCATCACTTAAATGTATTTGCTCAACCCTAGAGTGGCCTGAAAAGCCATCTACTCCAACACCAACCCGCAAATCTACCCCGTGATCACGGTGCAAATCGGCGCACACAGAACCCATCTCGGTGCCTAGCACTCTACCTAATGGCACCGGCAACGTTTCAATCAACGTCACTTCGAGGCCTCTATCACGGGCTGTAGCTGCTACTTCGGCGCCGATGAACCCTGCACCCACAACAACCACCCTTTGCGGGCTAGCATCTAGATCGTTGCGAATGGCTAGGCAGTCATCTAAGTTTCGCAGCGTGTAAATACCCTTTAGCGTGTTAGCAGCTGTGCTGGTATCTGACAGCACTCGACAGCGAGCACCGGTAGCAATAAGGATGCCGTCGGCTGATATCTGTGTCGCATCGTCTAAGGCAATAGTGCGCGCAGCAGCATCCAAAGCTACAGCACGCCGCCCGAGGTGCCAGTCGGCCTCAAGCTCACTTAGGGAATCGCCATCCGATAGAGCTATCTGGTTGGGCTCGTATTCGCCTGCGAGCAGTTGTTTAGATAGGGGCGGACGATCGTAAGGGGTATGAGGTTCATCGCCGATGATGGTGATGGTGCCTTCGTAGCCCTGTTGCCTGAGCGTTTCAGCAGCTCGAGTGCCCGCTAGCGAAGCTCCAACGATTGCTATAGAGCGCAGCGGGAGCTACCCTTCGTTTGCCGGGTTTGTTTCTGGCGTGCTGGTGTCTGATGTGTCTGTGTGGTTGGAGTTTTCATTTTCAGATTGACCAACATTGCTTCGTACTAGAGGCAGTTCCACCACCATCTCAGTGAATTCGCCGGGCTCAGTGTTTAGGCTAATAGTTCCGCCATGCTCGCGGACAATGTCGCTGGCTAATGCTAGACCTAAACCAGTTCCCTCATTGGTGGGCTTAGTCGTAAAGAACGGGTCAAAGATTTTGGATGCCACATCTGGTGGGATACCGCTGCCATTATCCCTTACCGTCAATATGGCCTTATCTTCGCCGCGCTTGCTAGACAGCCAAACAGTAGGTATGTAGTCGCCTAGTTGATTTTCTTCCATTAGTTGTTTTTGTTTTTTATTGGCGGCATAGCCAGAGTTTGATACAAAGTTCAAAAAGACACGGCCTAAGTCTTGAGGTACAACCTCTAACTCACCCATCTCAGGGTCGTAATCCTCTTCTAACAACACTTGGAACTCTGGGTCTTGAGCACGAGCGCTGTGATAGGCCAAAATAGAGTGTTCGTGCATCAGATCGTTGATATCTATCATCTGAGTTTCGCCACCCCCGCGACCCATCATCAACATGTCTTGCACGATTCTGTTAGCTCGTTTACCATGTGTTTGGATACGTTCGAGGTTTCCGTTTAAATCGGAGTTGATTTCTGCTATCAACTCCTTCTGCTCGTCGCTTAGGTGCTCTTCTAACTCTTCATATATTTCAGCCAATTCCTCGAGCAGTTCGCCCGATGCTGCCGAGAAGTTGTTGATGAAGTTAAGCGGGTTGCGGATTTCGTGAGCAACACCCGCAGTCACTTCACCTAGTGCAGCTAGTTTTTCACGAGCCACAATCTGGTCTTGGGCTTGTCCTAACTCTGTGAGCACTGCTTGAAGTTCGTCGTTGCGTGTGCTCAACTCCTCTGCAAGCGCTTCCACAAGGTTGAGGCGTTGCACTTCTAGGGCGTTGCGTCTAAAGAGCTCTAATGCGGAAGCCATTTGCGCTATCTCGTCGCGCCCCACAACCTCAACTTCTTCTTCTAGGTCACCACCTGCAAGAGCACGCATCCTGCCAGAGAGATAGTTGATGCGTCGCAGCAAAACCCGGCCGATAAACAACCAGCTAATGAGTCCCACTAGCAGAATACTCAGCGCGCTGAGAATCAAAAGCAAAGTAACAGCTCGGGAAATACTTCGTTCAGAACTGTCGGTGGCTTCTGCGGCATTGGCCTCAGCTCGTTGTACTAAAGCATTGACATCGGCTAAAAGTTCTACTGCTAAGGTTTGGTTATCGCTTAGCAACTGATTTTGGCTCTGAATAACCTCTAATTGTCGGACGGTAACGCTAAAGACGTTGTTATTGTCACGACCTAAAGCCAAGAGCCTGTCCATAGCCATCTCTAGGTTTGGAGCAATCTCGATATCACTTATGGCAGCGAGACTTATCTCTATGCGACCTGTTGCCGACTCAAAGCTTTCAATTAGAGGCTCAACAAGCTCAGGGGCAGAAGCAATCAAAGCGCTGCTTAGCAGTTCGGTTACTTGCGAAACATTGGCTTGGAGCGCGTTGAGATGTCGGTAAATAAGCAGCTGTTCACCAGACGTGCGGGTCATGATATCTGCCGCAGGTGTGTTTTGATCGCGGTAGCCTGTTACTTGAAAAAAGAGCTGATCATCAATTGCTGGGAGTATGATGGCCTGCACTTCGTTTTGTCGTGTCGTGATTTCGGAGTTTAAACGTTCAACCTGCCTGTTCAAACCAAACAGGAAGGGCATGTCCGCTGTGATGTTGGCGATATTGCGATCTAAAGCATTAGCAGTTTCTGATATACCTTGAACGGTTGTGTCATCTAGCCTTTCGGCTAGCAAAGAGTCCAGACGTTGTTGGAATTCGTTTTGAGCAGTAGCTATTTCTGCGGAGATAGAAGTAAACAAATCGGGGGGAGAGGTAGTTAACCGTGGTACTGCTACCACTAGCTCATTGCTAAACTCGGCCAAACTAAATGCTCTGGCCAACTCTGGTACGCTTTCGTTGCTCACTCGCTGTTGGCTTTGGTTTATATTATTGAATGAAACCAAACTCACAATGCTAGCTACGATTGTTAGCGCAAATGCTCCCAAAATGCCTGCGTAGAGTTGTGTAGAGATACGCCGGTGAATAGCTGGCTTAGAGGTTTCAGCTTCGTTTTGCTCTGGTTGAGTTGCCTCAAGCGACTCAGTAGTCACAGAGTTCTCAGCGTTTTCTGGTGTCGGCGTATCGGTCATGGGTTTGAGGGCACTAATGTGGTTGTAGAGCGGTATTCACCATTGGCATCAAGCACCGTTAGGTACACAACGTCTGAGCCTTGGTTATCTACAGCTCTGTTATCTTGATCACCGAAGTCCAAATTGAAGCCGTCGATGTCAAATGTGCCAGCGCCTAGCATATTTTCCAAAAAACAATTGCGTGTTAGCTCTCTGCCGCAGGCTTGTAATCCGGCTATTGCCATGCGCCCCGCAATATAGCCTTCTAGCGAAACAAAGCCGGGTTGTGCATCTGTGTTGAGGGCAAGTAATGCATTTTTGTAGGAGGCCACAATGGGTGTGGACTCATCGGTGGGGAAGGGCACAACTTGCGTAACATATACTCCTTCACCTTTTGACCCGAGTTCATTAGCTAGTGCGTTGCTACCCACAAAAGACACGGTCATAAAAATGGGGTCGAAGTCAATTTGACGAGCCCAAGAGACAAGTGCTGCTACTGGTTGGTAAGCCCCTACTACAATCACTGCTTCTGGATTACCATTTTGTAAATCTAAAAGCCCAGACTTAACCGCTGTTGTATTGCGGGTATAAGTGCCTGTAGCCACCAGCTCCATGTTGCGACGTTCTAAGGCAGCTACAGTGCCGTTAAAGCCTGCTCGTCCAAAAGAGTCGTCTTGGAACATCACAGCAATACGGGTGACACCTAAGTCGGTAGTGAGTCGTTCAACCATCTCTTCGGTTTCTTGCGCGTAGGAAGCGCGGAGGTTGACGATGTTCTCCCAGCTGTCGTCTCGTAAAAAGCCAGCTCCAGTGAAAGGTGCCACATATGGGATTTCAGCATCTGCGGCTAAAGGCGTGGCTGAGCGAGAGGTGGGTGTGCCTACCGCACCTATTAGTGAGAACACTTTGTCTTCATTAATGAGTTCACGGGTGTTGGTGATAGCAGCTTCGGGTTCGTAGGCATCATCACGGGTTTTGAGTTCTAGGATGCGCCCATGAACACCGCCAGCCCGGTTTGCTTCCTCAAAGGCCGCCCGGATTCCAAGGTTCATATCTATTCCCAGTTCTTGCGCAGGCCCGCTAAAAGCCGCTGACTGGCCGAACAGAATTCGGTCAGCAAAGATTCCTTGAACTTCGGGGTCAGATGTTGGGGTGGCAGCTGGATTAGGGGTGTTGGGTGTAGAGGTTACTGGGGTGTTGGCGTTTTCTGGGGGCGGGGTGCTGCTGTTTGGGCTAGAACTACAGCTAGCTAATGTCAAAGCGATGGTTACGGTTACTGCTGTAGCGGCCCGGATGATCCAGCTAATACTTTGTGGCACCTGGTGTTTCACGATTCAGGGTGAACCACAAAGGTGAGGCGGTTGTATTGGCCTTCGCGCTGGTACTCTAAGTTTTTGCTCATGGTCTGAACTAAAAACACTCCTAGACCACCAACTGTTCGCTCATTTAAAGACAATGTGGTGTCGGGTATTGGTGCATCTTGTAGGGGATTGAACTCTGCACCGTCATCGGTAATCTTCACTTCCAACACGTTGTCTTGGAAGTGTAGCTCGATGTCGATACCTGTGAGCCCTGCTAAATCTCCATGAGTGAGGGTGTTGAGAACCAACTCCTCAAGGATTAGATTGGTCTTCAAGGTTAGCGATGCTGGCCAATCTTCAGCTTCTGCCATCTCGTTCAAGAGATTTTCTATACAAGGTAGAACATCTGTTGGCTTTTGATTATCAGGTTTGTGATTAATCCGCAGGCTTTTTTGTAGCATGAAATCTCCTAGCCTCAGTCCGCATACAAAAGCGGAGGCAGGTTATAGGCATGCATCAGAGGCGTCGCAGAGCCAAACAGGTGATGTCGTCCGATTGAACAGCACCTGCCGCAAAGCTATGTACTTGTTCCATGATTCTTTGGTTGGCTTCGTCAGGACTGTTAATTACAACGTTATCGAAAGTATCTATAAGCCGTTTCAGGCCGAATTGCTCGTTGTTTTTGTCCATGGCTTCGGTAACACCGTCTGTGAACAAAAACACGGTGTCGCCAGACTCCAACTTTAGGCTTTGTTGTGAGTACTCCACATGCGGGGCAATTCCCAAAGCTACTCCCTGAGTGCCAGGAAGCTCTATGACGCTTCCATCTGCTTTTAGCAGTAGTGGTGGGTCGTGTCCTGCAAGGGAGTATGTCAAGGTATTAGTTTCGGCATTAAAAAGGCCGTAAACCATTGTTACGAACATGAAGGTGGGGTTATCAGCGTGAAGCTGGAGGTTAACCTCATGGAGCACCGATTGGGGTTCTCCTACACCGATGGCTGATCCCTTTAGTGCTGTACGGCTAGACATCATAAACATTGATGCAGGGATGCCTTTACCAGACACGTCGGCTACAACAAAGCCGATCTCGTCACCCACCTTGAAGTAGTCGTAGAAATCGCCACCAACATTGGATGCTGGTTCCATCTTTGCGCTCATTTCAAAGGTGTCAGAGACAAGAGGTTTTTTGGGCAGGATTGATTGTTGTAGCTGGCTAGCGATGCCGAGTTCGTTTTGTAGGGAGATTAGTTGGTCGCGCGATGCCAATGCTTCGCGCCACTCCGAGAGGTGGTCTAAGGTGCGGGCGATCGTTATTTTTAGGTCATCAAAGTCAATGGGCTTTGTTACAAAATCAAAAGCTCCACGATTCATAGCAGTGCGGATGTTGTCCATGTCGCCGTAAGCAGAGATGATCACAGCTCGAAGGTTCGGGTCTACACCTGGCAACTGCTGCAGCAGGGTGAGACCATCCATCTTGGGCATGTTGATATCGGACAAAACCATATCAATGGTGGAGTCTTGGTTGAGCTTTTCTAGTGCTTCAACCCCGTTTTGGGCAAACACAAACTCATACTCTTTGGAGCGTATTTGTCTTCGCATTCGCTGTAGTACCAGAGGTTCAAGATCTGGTTCATCATCTACAACTAGAATTCGATATGGCTGTGTCAAGGTTTAGCCTTGCTTAGCGGCTTCTACTGTTGGGAATACTTTGATGATTTGGTCAAAGCCGCTGATGCGAAAAACATCGCCAACCGAATCGGTGAGAGAGCATATGCTGAAAGATTTTTCTTGTTTATCAAGGTTTTGAGCTGCCATCAACAAGACCCGCAGTCCAGCGCTGCTGATGTATTCCAGACCACCTAGATCCAAGATGATTTGTTGATCGCTGTCTTCAAACAAGCCTTGCAGCGTGTCTAAAAAATCTGAGGCGGTAGAACCGTCTACCCGGCCAGAAGCGTTGACTACAAGCGTGTCGCCGGATCGGTCGTGGCTGAATTCCATCTTTGCGGCCTCTCTGTTGGGATTCTGATGGCAGTCTATATGTTAGGGTGTAGAATACACTTTGGCAGACTTCAGTGAGAATATTGAAGTATTGAGCTTTTGTTTTGCCTTAGCGGGCTGCTAATAAAAGCAGATCTTATTGACCTAACAAAACTATATCATACCCTGTAGTTAACCTTTTAGTTAGTTGCCTTGACACTTAGGGCAGAAAGTAAGCGTGCGGGCATCGTAGGTGCGATGTTTCAGGGGAGTATCGCATTTTAGGCAAGGTTGGCCTGAGCGCCCGTAGCAGGCGAGTGCATGTTGATGTTTACCCTTTGCGCCCGCAGCGTTGCGGTAGTCTCGCAGAGTGGTTCCACCATTTGCTAGTGCTGCATTGAGCACCTGAAGCAGAGCGGCATGGAGTTTGTTTGCTTTAGCTCGGTTTATTTGACGTTTGGAAGGGTGAATGCCAGACATCCACAGAGCTTCAGTGCTGTATATGTTGCCCACGCCAGCCACAGGTTTTTGGCTGAGAAGTTGTGTAGGTATTCGGCGGCTGCTTTTGCGTAGTGCTAGGTAGAGGCTCTCAGGTGTGAACTCTGGGCTAAGAGCGTCGGGACCCATGCTTTTTAGAGTGGATATGGTTTCATAGCAGCCCGAAGGTACGTAACGGATGCGTCCAAAGCGGCGAATGTCTCTGAATATGAGCCAAGTGTTGTCTTGCAGATGCCACTGGGCGCGTATATATGGATCATGTTTTTGGATTTCGGGGGCAACAAAGAGGGAACCGCTCATACCCAAGTGGATGACGAGTTCGTTGCTGTTACTAAGGGCGAAGATAAGGTATTTGCCCTTACGGTTAATGGTTTGGATGCTGGTGCCAACCGCTTGGGTGGCTGAGGTGAACTTATCTGAGGGGTGGGAGCAGGCGTGTTGGATGCAACGCCCTTCAAGCTGCGGGACTAGCTGACGGCGGATGGTTTCAACTTCGGGAAGCTCAGGCATTTTGATTATGACAGTGCGGTCTATTGCTTGTGGGCTAAGTTGGCGCGGGCAGTTTGGAGATCATCAGGATTGGTAACCCCGATCCATCTTTCAGCAGTGGGCACAACCTGAACGTTTAGCAGATTTGAGCGCATTGCTTGAGTTACTGCATGGGGTAGTAGATACTCGGCATCTGAACTGTTGCGAAATTGGCTAAGGAATTGCTCGAAACTTTTTTGTAGGGAATCAAAAAAGGCTTCAGGAAATGCCCAAAGGTTCATAGAAACTAAAGTGTCGGAGGGATAAATAGTTTCAGCTTGAGATAGCCCTTCTTGTTCGGTTATGTCTATGAGTCGTGTATTTTCGGTGTGACAGATGCCTCTGGTGACTGATCCCTGTGGCGGCAAGGTGTGCTCTAGGCGATAACCGCAAAGCCGTGCCTCGTTGTCTGCCATGTTGGTGATGTCTCGGGTTAAGTCAACGTAAGCGGAGGGGCCGTAGTAGTCGTCGGCGTTGCAGACAACAAACGGGCCAGTTATTTCGTGTTGAGCGCTTAAAACAGCATGAGCTGTTCCCCAAGGTTTGGAGCGCGCCGGGCCGTGTTGGTCTTGACAGACAAAAGTTACTGCGAGATTGCTTGGCACTTTTAGGCAGTTTCGTAAGTGAGCTTGAACATCGGTTTTGATATCACTGCGTACAATGAGCACAATTTTGTCGGCTCCTGCGGCGTGAGCATCAGCTATGGCGAAGTCCAAAAAAGTCTCTCCGTTGGGACCTACTTGGGCTAGCTGTTTGGTACCTCCAAACCGCGATCCCAGTCCTGCGGCCATAACTACTAGCGTGAACATCGTTTCGTTCCTATCGGGCTACCGAGTCTGCCAAGATACTACGGACTTCTTGTTTAGTTGCTGACAATTCTTCGCTGGCTAAGAGGATTTCTTGAGGTGTTTGTCCGGCGCGGGCAAACACCAGCACACAGCTAGCCACTTGTTCATCTGTGGCTTTTTCAACAACAAGAGCGTAAGCGGCCACCTGTTGTTTGTAGTGTTTGATTTTGTTTTCCCAGTTTTCGTTGTTGTGGGTGTCATCGGTTTTATAGTCCACCACCACTAAGCCTTCATTAGTGCGGTATAAAAGATCGATGTAGCCATTAAGCACTATTGAGTTGCTTGATGCGTCATTTGCTGCATCACTTAAAGTATCTAGCTTGATAATGGGCGCGCCAACATAAATTTCCTTCCAATGATCAGACTGAGCTGCTTGTTGAACGCATTTAGCTTTGAGAGTTGAGTTGATCAGATTCTTGACTTCAGATTTTCTGTTGGCAATGCCTTCTGCTCTAGCTTGAGCGTCGCAGAGGGCATCTAGGCTAAGGGTTGGATGTTTTAGGTCTAAGTCTTGTAGCACGCCGTGTACTGCTTTTCCTAAATTGGTTCCGCCGCGGCCCTTGCGTACAGGTTCGTTTGGGTCTTGGTCTTCATCTGATTGGTCTTTGTTCAGCCATGATGGATGGTCTGCGTTTGGGTTGTCGGGTGTGGGGAGCTTAGATGCGCTCATAATGTGTGATTTAGCAGCGCGTTTTAAAGCAGCATTTTTTGCGTCTTGCCATGCTTGCAATGAAAGATCTGGTGCATTTTTTGGCTGCGCTGCTGTGCTGTAGTCGGTGTTGGTTAGAGGCAATAAGGTTGGTACAGGTTCGGTGTTAGCCACCATTTCAGCTAGTGAACAGTCTGTTAGGTTGTCGCTATCGGTATTGCGGCTTGGTTTACGAAACACCGATACCACCAGATGGTCTCTTGCTCGAGTTAGCGCCACATACAACAAGCGCACTTGTTCGGCAGCATCCATATTTTGTTCGTATTGGATGTTCTCTGTGTATTGGCGGGTTCTTAGTCCCTGCTTGAAACCCACACCCCATTGGCCATCTGCTGTCCATAGGAGTGTGGGGTTATTGCGTTGGTTTTTTTTGGAATATGTGCCTGTGAGGATAACTATAGGAAACTCGCGACCTTTGGCAGCGTGAATAGTAGTGATTCGAACCGCATCATCATCGGTTTCAGATAGCAGCGCATCGGTATTGCGAACTTGTTCTGAAATCTGACGGTCTACCCATGCTAGGAATCCTCGTAGCTCAGTTCCTCCATCATTTTCATATAAACGAGCCTGGCTGATTAGCCAGTGCAGGTTTTGCCAAACATCGCGAGCTCGGTGCGAACTAAAACACCCCAATTCCAACAAGTGGCGTTCAGTAATGATTTTCTGAATAATCTGGCTAGGAGATTCCCAGCGCACTCGCTGGTTTTGTGCTCTAAGCCAGGACATGGCTTTTATCACCAGATGGTTCTGATCTAGAGATTTAGGGGGTGCTTCCAAGTAGTTCCAGCGTCCCTTGTGCTTGACCCGATAGGTGTAAAGATCGTGATCGCCACATCCAAATGCAGGAGACCGTAAAGCTCCTATTAGCGCTATCTCGTTTGTTGGGTCGGCTAGAGCACGCACAGTAGACATGGTTTCGCGGATTGGTTGTGATGCCCATAACAGCGAGCCTGCTTCCATACGGTACGGGATGTTTTCAGCTTGCAGGGCCGCTTCTAGCTGCGGCAGCGAAGTACGGGTGGGCAACAAAATGCATATGTCACTTAAGCGAGCCTTGCGCCATTTTTCTTGGCCTTGCGCATTTTTGCCATTACCCACCGACCAGCCTTGGCTTATGGCGGTGAGCACTGTTTTAGCTACGTCTGCGGCTTCTAGCTCACGCAGGTGAGCGGTGGAAGTTTTTTGCTGGTAGGCGTTTCCTATTACAGCTAAGCATGGGCCATCAGGAGGTTTCGGGCGCGTGGCTTGTAGGGGGGTGTAGGCAGGTTGAGTAGTGTCTTGGGTGCTTCCCATAAGCTGTTTGAATAGGTGATTGATCCACTCTATTAGGGGTTCTGTTGAACGGAAATTGCGGGTGAGCGACTTGTTAGCCACTGTGGGTGACACAGCAGCTTGGGCATATAAGGCGATGTCCGCGCGGCGAAAGCGATAGATGGACTGCTTAGGGTCGCCCACATAGAACAGCCGACCTGCTTTGTCATGCAGGCTTTCCCAAGTGCCGGTTTCGTGTACCGGGGAGGCGATTAATTTGACCAAATCAATTTGCAAGGGATCGGTATCTTGGAACTCGTCTAAAAGCAGGCGTTGGTAGCGCAGGCTGAGAGCTTTGCGGGTTAGCGGTCCGTGTTCAGGGTGGCGGAGTAGCTGTCGAGCCAACACCAAAAGATCGTGAAACTCTAGAACCCCGTGTTGTGTTCGTTCATCAGCGGCTTTTAGAACTAGCGCACTCAAACCAGCAGTAAGTTTGCGGATCACCGCATCTGCCACTTGGTTTTTAGTGTCCTCTATATGTTCGCCGAGTTCGATTATTTGTTCGCGAACATCTGCAATGTCAGGAGAAGTGTCTTGTGGCCAGTTATCTTTTTTGCCGGTCTTGCTTACTTTGAAGCTAGGCAAAGAGCCAAACAAAACCTTAAGGGCTATCTTGTCTGCCGACTGCTCAGCAGCGTTTTGATTACTAGCCGTTTTGAGTTGTTCGCCAAATTTGGCAATCTCGTTAAGCCGTTGAAACAGCTTGTCGTCTGTAGCTTTGCAAAATAGCGATAGATCAGTGACTTTCTTTATCTGAGTTGTTAGCCGCGACAACGGCGGCAGGCCGATCTCATCTGTGAGTGTGTGGGCTCGTCCGATGCGATCTTCGGCTAAATCCCAATCGTTATCTAAGGCACTAACCAGTTCTTTTAGGTGTCTCAGGGTGACACCAATGATCAGACCTAAAGAAATAACTTTTTCCCATTCAGGGTCGTTAAAGAGTGTTTGTCGTATCTCTTCCCAGCGATCCTCAAACGAATCCACAGGGCTAACTGTTATTTTGGGAGGCAATCCAGCTTCCAACGCGTGCAGCGACAAGATACGCAGAGCAAAGCCGTGCAGGGTAGTAATGGCTGCACCATCTAGCTGATCGAGTGCTTCGGGGTGCTTACCTGAGTTAGCTAGTTCTACTCTTAGGCGGTTTTTCATCTCGTAGGCTGCTTTTTCGGTGAAGGTGATAGCCGCTATGTTTTCCATAGGCACACCATCTTCTAGCAACGCACAGATGCGCCCTACTAAAGCTGTGGTTTTACCTGAACCCGCGCCAGCTTCAACAAATAAGGTGCTTTGTAAGTTTTGTAATACGGCATTTCGGTCTGCTTGGTCGTTGTGGTCAGCAGCTACGTTGGTGCTTGTGCGCGAGCTGGGGTTGCTCAGCTGTTGTATGCCGGCTGCGCTTTGGTTTTGGGGATCTGTCAGTTCTTGCAGTTTTGGTGAGGGGTCTTCTGGTTCTGCAAGTTGGCGGTAAGTGGCTAGCAGTGGTTGGTCGCATTTTCGTTCCCATGTTTTACGTTGTTCAGTGGTGCCTAGCCGATCGGCGTTGCAGTATTGGCAGTGTTGGCTGTATTGCCCGTCGCTAGCACCAGGTTCTGGGCGGTCACAGAAAATACCTGTTGTAATACCTGCGGTGATCTTCTCTATGACTTCGCGAAAGCGGTTTACAACAATCTCGTTGATTATATAGCCGATAGTTTTGTAGTCACCTTGGGCGGTCACAAACCGGTACTCGGCTCTTCCCTGGGGTTGAGTTTCGTTGGAGAGTTGCTGGGCAGCAAGCATGTATGCGGGAAGCTGCAGCTTGGTGCCTCGCACAACAGGATCCCAGTCGTCTAGTTTTTTTGGGGGATTAAGTTTTTTGAAGCTATCTGATTTTCCTGTTTTATAGTCGGTGACTATGTACGTATTATTTTTGGTTTCATCTATTCGGTCTGCTTGACCGCGTAAATAGACCTTGCGTCCATCTGACAGTTTGAACGACACCTCACCTACACGTTCGCTTTTCTTTCCAAATTGCAGTTCGCTGGCAATGGGTGTAGCCCCATGTGTTGCTCGCCACTGGTTGTCCTCAGCTAAAAAACGTTCTAAGTCGGCACGGATTTGGGTGCGGGTGTGCAGCCAAAATACCTGTGTTCCCGTAAGCCCTTTAGCCTCTGCTGCTACAAAGTGTGCTTCGGCAATCTGTTGCAGCCGATTGTGTTGAGCCGCATTCCATGGTTGTGATGGGGCAGGAACAGCGCGTTGGCTGATTTGTTCTTGCATGAACTGCTCGAGTATTTCATGAATAAGTGAACCTTTGTCTAAAGGGCTTATCTCTAGTAATTCTTCGGGCTGATCAAAACCTTGAACCCCAAGGATTCGTCCGAGGAAATACTGCATAGGGCATGCGGCCCAGGTTTCGAGGCTGGTTGGGGAAAACTCTTGTTGCAAAGGATCAACGTCTATATAGTCAGCTAAGTTGCCATCAAACTGAGTAAAAGCATTAGAAGCACGTTCAGTAATCATTGTGTGGCTTTGTTTGAGGGTTTCGCTGGTTTGCAGGCATTGGGCTTGGGCACCGCGTGCCTCTAGCTCTTGTAGCTGATAGCCTTGTAGGGTTGCAGGAAACTCAGAGGTAGCCGTGCGTTCGGCAAAAGAAGCCACATGGTGATACAAACCTGCATCAGCAAGGTTTGTGAAACTAACTGTCTTGTTGCTTCCTAAAGTTGTTTCATCTAGTGACTTGGCGGTGTCTAGCCACCATCTAGAAGGTTGCTGCTCTCTAGAGCCATTGTGGTTAGCTCGGGCGTAGATAAGGGTTGTGTGTTTAGCAAATGACATTGCAATCAAGAGCTGGCGATGCATGTCATGAATTTGTTGGTTTAATGTTGGTAGCTCCCCGCCTGCTGCAATGCGCTCTCGTTCGGGTAGGAGTGGATCCTCGCTGGGGCTATGAGGGAAGGTGCCTTCGGCCATCCCGATGATGATTAGACGGTCCAGCGGTACCCCGGTTGTTTCGCCAACGCTGCCGGTGATAACACCTTGCCCAAACTTGCCTATTCGCGACATTGGTTTGTTGAGTTCAGAGAGGAAGGTAGCTTGGAAGGTGCTAGTTCGTGGGCTTGGTTCTAGTTTGGTGAGAACTTTAAGGCGATTGATGGCTAGTTCAATTTCTTTAGCTGCTTTTGTTTCGTGTTCGGGCCAGCTATCGCGGTTGTCGGTGCCGCCCAAGTAGTAGCTAAGCAGATTATTTAGCCATTGACACCAGGTGTTCCAGTTAGTGCCATTTTGTTGCTCCAGCTGGATGCGTAGTGTATGCACAAAATCTTTTAGGGAATCTGCGTGTTTGGCTTCTTGCTCCAGCTTGGCAGCGCGCCGCAACGACCAGTCTGCATCTTCTTGGTTAGCTTTTAATGTGTCAGCGTCTGCGCGAAGTTGGGCAGCATAGTGGCTTAGTTGGGAATCCCATTTGTTGGCCCCGCGGGTAACTCCAGCATTGCGCGATATGCGTTCCCACGCAGCGGCGAGCACATTTGTGTTGTCGGGCAACTTGTTAGGCAAAGTGGCAATAAGAGCTAGCACATCACCACGTCTAAAATCGCGAGCTTCTAGCTCCAAAAGAGCGCTCAGACATCTGCCAGCTAAAGAGTTGGCTAGCGTGTGGCCAGCTACACCGTTATAGCAGATGCCAGCCGCTTCTAGTGCAGATTGTAAGTGTCTAATGGTCGAGCGGCCTTCGCCACAGAGAATCGCAATTCGGTGAAGCGGTGTGCCCGCACGAATCGCGGTGAGGGTTTCATCTATGGCAACGTTGATTTCTTCATCTGTGCTTGCAGTGCTGATGATCTTTTGTGCGTGAGCTAGTTCTGTAGCCTTACCCCTGTTATATGTTGGCAAGCTACCTCCGCTGCGTTCTACGGCTTCACACACAACGCGGTCGGCATCAGGATTACCGGTTAGACCTGCCATAATTACCACTTCAGTATGTTGGGACAGCGCAGCAATGAGCTTGCCTTGCGAGCGGGGAAGGTGCTGGGGCAGGTACACGATTATTGGCCCTAGTTCAGTGAGAACATTTTTGAGTTCATCTGAGGCGCTAGAGCTATTTTGTAGGGATTTTGTGGCGATTCTGTGTAGGTCCTGGTCGTCGTACCATTTGTTTTTGAGTTTGTCTACGACCTGTTTGCAGATGTCTATGACATCTTTAGCACGTTGGCTTTGAGTAGCTAGAGCTTGGTGATTGTCAGATGTTAGGTCGCGCAGATCTTGATACGCGCGTATTAGAGCCTGTTCGGTGGCTGGGTGATTTGCCGAGTGGCGCAAGAGCCCCTGATGCTGTTTGAGCACAGTGCGTATGGCTGCCCCGATAACAGGGCTGGAGAGTTGCCTGTGGGATTGCCGGGCGACGCTTGCGTCCCCGGTAACAGGGCTGGAGAGTTGCTTGAGGGATTTCCCGGATACGCTTGCGTCTGCTAGTCGTATAGCAATATCGGAGAGTTTTTGAAATCTCACAGCGCAGATACCTTTGTCTACTGCTGCTAGTTCTCTGGCAGTGGCTAGCCCTGCCACTGCTCGCGGCACAACTACTGTGACCGGGGTGAGCGCTCCTTGTGTTTTGAACTCGGCGATTAGAGCACGCAGGCGCTCTAGGGCGGGTTTTCCATAGTCAATGATTTCTACTTGTAATGCCATAGCTACATTGTGGCAGCGGGGTGTGACAGCTTCTCTAGCTGCTAGCTATGCAGAGGCGAGTTAGACGGGGGTTGTAACCCCGTTTGTGTGTGCGGCTAAGCGTTGTAGAGCTGGTGCATCCTCACGTAGGCGGCCTGCTTGATCTCTTGTGTGTACTTCTGCTGTACCCTCAGGACAGTGAGCCACAAACGGACACCAACCACACAATGCACTTGGCGAAGCTTCAAATTTTTGGGTTGTGCAGCTGTTCATAATCTTCAGCCATGTTTTGCGCAGTTTTGTGGTGGCCTCCTCTAAGTTCTCAGCAGTGATCTCTACATCCACAACCTGCTGGCCTAGATATAGCAGCTGCGCTTTAACCGGTTGTCGCCCTTGCAGTTCACCGAGAGCAGCGGCGTATAGCAGCATTTGGTTGGTGTAGTTAGCCGAAAACCGCTCTGACGGAGCTTTACCTGATTTGTAGTCTGTTATGACCAAGCCTTTGTCTGTTGCGTCAACACGGTCAATGATGCCTCTAAAGGGCACTCCGTTTATTTCAACTTTGATGTCTTGTTCGGTTGCGGCCACTTCTACTTTGTCGGGTTCTTCTACATCCCAGAGCCCTGTAATTGCTTGCCAACTGTTCTTGCGGAAAGCCAAGCCCTGTGCATCATCTAGGTTTAGCTGCTGGTAATCGCGACTATTCTCCATACTGGGCCAGAGTTCCCGGGCTAGCTTCTTTGCTCTTTCTACAGTACGGTTTTCTGGCGGTTCTTGCATCAGCTTTTCTAGCACCATATGAGCAAAAGTACCTGTTACGGCGGCCTCGGTTGGAGGATCGGGCAAGCGATCAACATAACGAAACTGCCAGCGACGCGGACACTGTTGGTATGAGGACGCACTAGACGGGGAAATGTGTTTAGGTACGTAGCGTTCGGTGATTTCCATGTCTTGTCTCCATGAGTTTTTAGTAATCGAGGGCATCTCTATCTACCAACTCGCTATGTGAGATGAGGAAATCCTTACGGCGGCTTACATCGGTCCCCATTAAGGTTTCAAACATATCTGATGCTGCTTTAGCATCATCTAAGGTGAGCTGACGTAAAGTGCGAGTTTTTGGGTCTAAAGCGCATTCGGCAAGTTCATCTGTATCCATTTCTCCGAGACCTTTGAATCTTGCCCAACGGATGTTTTCGGCCTTGCGGTTCCCTTTGGTTAAATCGGTGGTTATTTGATCACGCTCGGCATCTGAGAAGGCTCTGTAGGTTTGGTCACCTATTTTGGCTGTATAGAGCGGGGGTTGCGCTGCAAATACCCGTCCAGCTTCCAAAATAGGATGCATGAAGCGGTGGATAAGGGTAAGGAGCAAACAACGGATGTGACTGCCATCTACATCCGCATCACACAAGATAACGATGCGTCCGTAGCGAGCTTTGGAAAGTTCAAAGTCGTCACCCGACCCTGCTCCCATGGCGGTGAATAAAGCTTGAGCTTCGGCGTTGTCTAGCACCTGTTTCATTGATGATTTAGCAGCATTAACAACCTTGCCGCGTAAAGGCAAAATAGCCATGTTCTCGGCGTTGCGCCCTGCTTTGGCCGGCCCTGCAGCTGAATCTCCCTCAACCAAGATCAGCTCAGAATCAGGCCCGTGTATGCGGCAATCAGCTAGCTTGTCGGGCATTCCTGCCGACCCTAAAGATGCGGCACGACGTTTGTTCTCTAAATTTTGGCGGGCCGATACTCGGTTTAGCACGGCATCGGCGATTTTGGTTTGCAGTCCTGTAACGTGGCTTTTGGGTCCAGTGTGAAACCAGCTCTCAAGGCCATCTTTCAGCACGTTGTAAACAATTGATTGCACCGCAGGGGTGCCTAGTTCTTGTTTTGTTTGGCCGCGAAACTGAGGCTCAGGGAAGGTTACTTTGATTGCGGCCACCAGACCTTCTTGCACATCTTCACGCGTTGCACGGTCGTCGCCTTGTTTAGCTAGTTTGGCTAGCTTTTTAGAGTCAGCTAGTAAGCTGTCGTTCACGGCCCGTGTGAGAGCCCGTTCAAATCCTGTTACATGGGTGCCACCATGGGGCGTTGGGATGTTGTTTACGAATGACACCACTTGTGCGCTGAACCCCTTCACCCAGCGAAGGGCGATGTCTACTTGACAGAGCCTTTCAAGCGTGGTCATGATGCCATCTACCGGTACTTTTTCTAAGAAAGTACCTTCTCCAGGGATGGTTATAACCTCGGTTACTGTTTGAGCATCGTTAAGGTGGGCTAAAAGGTCGGCTAATCCGCCATGAGACACCAATTCCACCGGTTCGTTGCTACTGTTGCGACGCTTGTCTGTGAGTTGTATTCGTAAACCGGGTACCAAAAAGCAAGTTTGCTGTGCTCTAGAGCGGATTGTGGCAAAATCTAATTCGGCACCAGCATCAAACATTTCTATGTCAGGCCAGTAGCGGATTCGTGTGCCAGTTTTGCGGGTTGAGCGAACTCGTTGCAGCTTATGGCTGCTAGTGAATTTGTCGCCTTTAAATTGACCGGCTTTGCGTTTAGAAAACCAGAGCTGCCATGTTGCTCCGTCTCGATCTACCTCGGCGCGCAGACGTGTAGACAAGGCGTTCACCACTGATGCGCCTACTCCGTGTAAGCCTCCTGAAGCACCGTAAGCTTTCCCTCCAAATTTACCCCCTGAGTGCAATTCGGTAAGCACCACTTCTAAAGCGGAAACCTTCTTGGTAGGGTGCATATCTATTGGAATGCCCCTACCGTTGTCGCCCACTTCTACCGACCCATCAGCGTGCAGAGTTATTTGAATGCGGTTGGCAAAGCCGCCAGCAGCTTCGTCTACACCGTTATCAATGAGTTCCCACAACAGATGCATGAGCCCATCACTGCCGGTGCCGCCGATATACATGCCCGGGCGCATGCGGACGGCTTCAAGCCCTTCAAGGGTGACAATGTCGGCAGCGTTGTAGTCTCCGTTAGGGGTTGTGATTACTGTTTTTGCATGGGCTTGTTTTTGCGTTACAAGCATGTTTTGCTGCATCACCATCGGGGTCTGCCTATGTTATGAACAATAGTGGGGGTTGCATCGTTGTGGGTTGCATCGCCGGTATCAAATGGGAACGCAACGAGCGTTTTGGTGTCATTGGCCTTGTCGTCTACTTCTGCTAGGAGCTCAGCTGCTGGGGCGATCACTGCGGTTGCTATGCGCTTTGTGTTTGTTAATTTGATGCCTACTCCACCTCGTGCAGTGCAAGGTACATCGTGCGCGGGGGTGAGGCTCACTGCACCCGAGGTGTCTAAACAGATCAGCGCCTCGTCGCCATAAGTAGCTGCCGCAGCGATTATTTCATCGCCGGAACGTAGTTTCATGCCGACCACTCCAGCCGCGCTACGCCCTTGCACTCGAATAGAACTTGCTTGTGTCCTCAAAGCACGTCCCTCAGCGCTAATTAGCACTACTTGTGTAGCATCGTTTGCATAGAACGCAGCAACTACTTTGTCTTTGGGCTTGAGGCTGATTATTTGTTTAGCGGCCCTACCTTTTGCAGCATCGGCAATATCTATTCGCTTGAGTGTGCCAGCAGCTGTTACCAACATCACAGCTTCGCTGGTGGGGCTAACTATCGAGAGCACCACCTCGCTGCGAATGGTGCCGAACACTTCTGAAGCGCTGCTGCCGCGGCTGCGACCTGAGATTTCGGGGATGGCCGCTACTGGTGTGGCGATAATCCGCCCTGTGGAGGTAATTGCCGCTACGACATCGTCGTTTTCTGCTTCTAAGCAAGCGGTAAGCAAATCATGTCGGCCAAACTGTGATCTTTTTCTAGCTCCTAGCTGAGCGCGGCCTATCAAGCCTGTGGTTGATAGCGTGACTACACAAGGCCCAGATGTTGTAGGCACTAGTTCAGCGGGGGTGCTGGGTTGGTAAACAGGGGCATCTTTATAAGACAGGATTTGGGTGCGCCGTTGCGTTCCAAAACGCTTTACTAATTCATCTAGTTCTTTAAGCACCAGCGTGCGCTGTCTTTGCTCTGAGCCTAGTAGTTTTTCTAAGTCCTGAATTGCCTTCTCTAGGTTGTTGCGTTCATCAACAATCTTTTGGCGCTCCAGAGCAGTTAGACGGCGTAACTGCATATCTAAGATGTGGGCAGCTTGCACTTCGCTTAAATCCAAGACTTCTTGTAATTGCTTGCGGGCTATAGGAACATCATTAGCAGCACGGATTATGCGGATCACCTCATCAATGTTGTCTAGAGCGCAGATTAGCCCTTGCAGAATATGGTGGCGTTCGCGTGCTTTATCTAACCGGTATTTACTGCGTCTGACCACTACATCTAAGCGGTGAGCGATGTAGTAGTTGCATAGTTCGTAGAGGCCCACCGTGGTGGGTACCCCGTTTGCCATAACCACATTGTTGACAGAGAAAGTTTCCTCTAAAGGAGTAAAGCGAAACAGGTCATGGTAAAGCTTGGTGGGCTCAACATGAGGTTCGCATTCAATCAAGATCCGCAGACCATGATGACGGTCGGACAGGTTCCGAGCATCATGAACGCCAGGCAGTTTGTTGGCCACGATTAGCTCGTTGATTCGCTTCACGACTTTTTCTGGTCCGACCATATAGGGCAGTTCGGTTACTTCAATACCCCAACGACTGCGGGTTAGTTTGGTTGGGGTCATCTTTGCTTGAATACGAAACGCTCCTCGCCCGGTGGCATATGCCTGATGAAGCCCGCCCTCGGCTGTATCAATCACGATGCCACCAGAAGGGAAGTCAGGCCCTGTTAGAACTTCCATTAGCTCTTCTGTGGTTGGTTTAGGCCGCCGCTTGGTCATCACCAGCTTGATAGCAGCAGCTACCTCTTTAAGGTTGTGCGGGGCCATGTTGGTGGCCATACCCACCGCAATACCGGTTGTGCCGTTCACTAGTAGGTTAGGCAGCCTGCCAGGTAAACATTCTGGTTCGCTGCTTTCACCGTCATATGTAGGCCGGTGATCTACGGTGTCTTCGTCTATTTCGGCCAGCATTTCCATCGCTGCGGTAGCTAGACGACACTCGGTGTAGCGGGGCGCAGCAGGTGGATCGTCTAGAGTGCCAAAGTTACCGTGTGGATCGATCAGGGCAATGGGCCGGGAGATGTCTTGGCCAAGTCTTACTAAGGCATCGTATATTGCGGCATCTCCATGCGGGTGGTATTTGCCCATAGTGTCGCCCACCACTCTGGCGCTTTTGCGGTGCGGTCCATCGGGGCGAATACCCATGTTGAGCATAGAGTAGAGAATACGGCGTTGTACTGGCTTGAGGCCGTCACGGGCATCTGGGATAGCGCGAGAGGTAATAACCGACAAGGAGTAAGCCAAGAAAGATTCAGACATCTCCTCGGCTACTGGTACTTGAACTACCGTCTGGGCGAAATCTGTTGCGGACGTGTCAACATCTACAGGCTTGTCAAATAGGGATTGAGTTTTTTTGGTCATAGCTATTTGCAGGGTTATCCGATGGGGAAGAGGAACTTTTATCTATAGCTAGACCGTACTCGCTGCTGGTGACAATTACAGGGAATCACCTGTGAAGTTTATAAGCCTCGGGGGCTTTATTTAGCTGTGATTTTACTGCTGGGGCTTAGTGTTTTGAGACTTGGGTGAGCCGTATCTTGATAATTTGTGCAAATGATATTACCGCTGCCCGCACAGCATTTAAGCCTAAGATTGAAACTGTTCCAGTCACACGCTCGTGATGAGGCACCGGTACTTCTGCTAGACGCGCACTTGAGCGCGCGAGCATTCCCGATAAAGCTACGTTTGGGGCGAAGGTGTTATCGGGGATACCATCTAATAACGGGGCTAGTGTTACAGAGCGCATGAGTCGATAAGGGCAGTTCACATCTGTTAGGCGACAACCAAAAGCAAAGCGACTGATAAGGCGTGCTAAGTGGGTGATTAAACGCCTATCCGAGGATTGTTTGCGACCACTGCGTATACCGATGACCGCGTCTGTGTTATGGCGTAGCTCCCATAGGCTTGTAAAAGAGCTAGCAGGCATCTCATCATCGGAGTCAGTTTGGAACACCCATTCAGCTTTGTGTACCCCTTGCCGGTAACCCGCCAAGATAGTGGGACCGTGGCCGCTGTTTGGCTTTGAGATTACTACTAGGCAACGATGTTTATCTGCTACTTCACGCAGTAGTTGTTCTGAGGCATCGGTAGCACCATCTACGATGGCTAATAGCTCATATTTTATATCGGTTGCATCTAGCATTTGTAGCCATTGTTTAGCTACCTGGCCGATTATTTCCTGTTCGTTGTAAACCGGCATCACTACGCAGAGGTCAAGTAGTTCACTGGGCGCTGCGCGCGGTGCTGGTGAGTGGCAGGAGGTTTTGGATTTTTTTGAGTCGCTTAGGTCTTGCATGAGCTAGTTATGTCTAGTGTACTTGGCGGGGTCTTGTCACTATGTGGTCTGAATGTGTCGCAGTGGTGCGCTACCGTTGCAGCATGAAAGAACTTGTCTATCCCCGTTTGTTTTATTCGGCAGTGGAGCGCCATGGCGATAGAGAAGCCATAGTAGACGGCAGCTACCGTGCAACTTTGGGTGCCCACGGTGAGCGGGTTATTCGCTTGGCTAATGCTTTGCAAAGCGAATTGGGTGTTAGTAAAAACGACAGGGTAGCTATCATGTCGTTAAATAGTGCCTCATACTTAGAGCTGTATCACGCTTGTTTTTTGGGGGCGGGCATCGTCAACCCTCTCAACCTACGGTTAGCAGGGCCAGAGTTGGATTACATTGTGAGAGACTCTGGCACCGAGGTTGTTTTTGTAGATGCAATGTTTGCAGAGCCCTTTGCTAAAGCTATGCAAGCTTCTGGTGGCAGTCCCATCCGCACTGTAGTGCTTATGGGGTCTGACGCTGGCTCTAGCGATGTTCCTCACGATGTTGCATATGAGGATCTTGTTGCAGCCGGCTCGCTTATCTCACCGGTAGAGCCTGAAGAAGACGACCCTGTAATGCTCATGTACACCGGTGGAACGACAGGGCAGCCTAAGGGCGTGTTATTGGAACAGCGGGCTGAGATGCTTAATGTGTATCACGTTGTTCTTGGGATAGGTGGTATAGCTACCGATGAGGTGTATCTTTGCCAAACACCGTTGTTTCACGCAGCATCGATAGCCAGCATGTTGGCTATGCCAGCCTTTGGTGCCAAAACTGTTACAATCCCTGCTTTTGAGCCAGGCAAGGTTATGGACATTATTGAGGCTGAAGGGGTTACCCAAACTGTGATGGTGCCCACCATGATTGGCATGTGTATGCAGCATCGGTCCTATCGTCCTGAGCGGCTAGCTTCGCTGCGAACTCTCATTTATGGTGCATCGCCGATGCCAGCTGCGATTTTGGATCATTTGCTTGAGTACACGCCTAATTTGAGTCTTTTGCAAGGCTACGGCATGACAGAATCCTCTTCGGTTCTCACGATACTGCCACCCGAAGAACATATTGCGGGCAGCTCTAGGTTGCGCTCGGTAGGTGCCCCAGTTTTAGGGCTGAACTTATGCATTAGAGATGAAAACGACAAAGAACTGTCTGTTGGGGAGGTAGGAGAGGTATGTGCCCGCGGTGGGAACTTCATGCGAGAGTATTGGAATAAGCCTGCTGCCACCGCAGAGGCATTTCGCAATGGTTGGTATCACACTGGAGATGCTGGCTATTTAGATGAAGAGGGCTATTTATACCTAGTAGACAGGGTAAAAGACATGATCGTGTCTGGTGGTGAGAACGTTTACTCATCTGAGGTGGAAAGTGCTATTTCTACCCATCCTGGGGTTGCGCAGGTGGCTGTTATCGGTATTCCTCATGAGGTTTGGGGGGAGGCAGTACATGCCATAGTGGTACCTAAGCCTGATCAAGTCCCAAGTGCAGATGAGCTTATCGAACACACTCGCCAACTCATTGCTGGCTACAAGGTGCCTAAATCTGTGGAGTTTCGTGCTGAGCCTTTACCATTATCTGGGGCTATGAAAGTGCTCAAGCGAGAACTCCGCGCCCCATACTGGGCTGACAAATAAGCTAGTTATGCTTAACACCACAGAAGCTGCTCAGACTATTCCTTACGCTGCTCTGGACGATTGGACGTTTCGGGCAGCTAATACTAAACAAGTAACGCACGGCATCCACCCCTACCCAGCAATGATGATCCCGCAAGTAGCACGCAGGTTGATTAGTACTTACGGTGGCACCGGCGATGTGCTTTTCGATCCCTATTGCGGCTCGGGTACAACGCTTTTAGAAGCAATGTTGGCAGGTATGGATGCTGCTGGCACCGACCTGAACCCACTCGCCCGTTTGATTGCTCGTGTGAAGACGACTCCTGTTGCTATTTGTGATCTGGACAACGAGATTGCACGGCTTCCAAAATGTGTTTCACAAAAGGAGTTGCCTACCCCTGAAGTTACAAATATCGACTACTGGTTTGCCCCAGAGACGCAGTACGCGCTTAGCGAGATACGGCATTTTATTGACGGGATTGCTAATCAGCAAATAGCTGATGTGTTTCGTGTGGCCTTCAGTTTGGTTGTTCGAAAGTCGTCATGGACGCGCAAAGGCGAGTTCAAGCTGTACAAGATGTCTGATGAACAAATTGCCCGCCACAATGTCCAACCATTTGAGTTAATGTTTGACGCGCTCATTGCTATGCGAAGCAGCTTGATGCACCTCAATCGGGAGGTACCTGTTTCACGGTTTTCGCCTGTTATTTATGATTTTAACACGGTTGAAGGTGTCCCGCTTAGCACGATTGCGCCGGGATCTGTTGATCTGATCGTGACCTCACCACCTTATGGCGATTCTCGGACGACAGTAGCCTATGGACAGTTTTCGCGTATGTCGTCTCAATGGCTTGGTTATGCGGATGCGAGCCAGATAGATAACAAATTGATGGGTGGAAGAAAGTCGGTAGGTTTGCGAAACTTTGGGGTAACTCAACTAGATGCAGCAATAGCCCAAATCAAGTTAGCCGATGCGGAGCGCGCTCATGAGGTTGTGTCGTTCTTTGCTGATTACCATGCGTCTATAGCCAATGTATCATCACTGCTAAGGCGTGGTGGACATGTTTGCTATGTGGTTGGCAATCGCACGGTTAAGGGCTGCAAGGTGCCCACAGCAGACGCAACGGCTGCTTTCTTTGAAGAATACGGCTGTAGCACTTTAGCAATGCCAACTCGGAATATTCCGAACAAGCGGATGCCGTCTGTTAACTCCCCTAGCAACATTGCAGGCGAAATCGGTGAGACCATGGCAACAGAGCATATTGTGATTTGCAGAAAAGATATGTAGATGCAGATCTCGGAGTTGCAAAAGCGTCTTCAGAAACTGCATGACTTGGGTTTTGTGCCTTCAGAGAGACAAGGGTCGACAGGAATAGGACACACTCTTGAAGCTCATCTAGGGGTTCCTGAAAACAATCTACCCATACCCGACATAGGTGGAAGAACAGAAATAAAGGCAACGCGAAGAGCGGCTAACAACCTGATCACGTTATTTACATTCAACAGGTCAGCATGGAAGCTACCGCAAGCAGATGCTGTGCAGAAATGGGGAAATTATGATGATAAAAAACAAAGGTTCAGCTTTTACAGCACAGTGTCTGCGGCTGAACCTAATACCCAAGGTTTGCAGATCATCGTTTTAGATGGGTCTGAGGAGATTGCCGTAATTGATGCTCACACTAGAGAGATACTTGCATCTTGGGATTTATTTCACATAGTAGGAAAGTTTGTGACGAAGTTTGAGCGGTTACTGCTGGTACACGCTGATGCGCAGCGTGGGAAATATGGGGAGGAGTTCCACTTCAATCAGGCACAGCTTCTATCAGAGCCTAGTGCAACGACTTTTCGTAACAGTTTTCTTGCAAGAAAAGCATTTATAGATATTCGCATGCACCTAAAGTCATCTGGCGCGGTGCGTAACCATGGCACCGGATTCCGAGTTTATGAACACAATTTGCCAAGTCTTTTTGGGCGCGTTCAAAACCTATTATGTAAAAGTGAGGTAGGCTAGGTTTTATGCAAGTAGATATACGTCACGCCCCTAGTTTTGCTGTTGCTCGGTGTACATTGCGTGCCACTGAGAAGGTCAAAGTAGAGGCTGGTGCCATGTCGGCACATTCCTCGGGGATGTCGCTGGAAGCAAAGATGGAAGGCGGGGTGTTTAAGGGCCTCAAACGCAGTGTGTTGGGGGGTGAATCTTTGTTTGTGTCTACTTACACAGCTCCATCTGGAGGCGGCTGGGTGGATGTGGCCGCTAAATTGCCTGGCGACCTTCATGTAATCGATCTAAACGGTTCTGTTTCATGGATTATTGAGCGAGGTAACTGGCTGGCTTCTGCTGAAGGTGTAGATGTAGATACTAAATGGGGTGGATTTAAATCTTTAGTAGGCGGTGAAGGCGGTTTCATGGCTCACGCTTCTGGTACGGGCCAAGTCATCGTGGCATCTTATGGGGCTATTGACGTGTTCCGCTTGGCACCCGCTGAAACAGTGATAGTGGACAGCAGTCATATGCTGGCTTTTCCTGAAACCATTACTTATACGTTGCGTCGCGCAGTTGAAGGTCGTTCGATTCAATCCATCAAATCGGGTGAGGGTTTTGTGTTTGAGTTCACCGGCCCTGGCGATATTTTGACACAGACCAGAAATCAGGCACAGCTGGTTGCATGGCTTAACACCGAATTAGGCAGTAGAGAATAAGCTCGTTGCTAGCTAACTAATCGCGCCTGCGTTCACCTCTTCTGGGCATGAAGCTTGGGTTTAGGTTTTGGTGGTGGTAAGCAACAGTTAGTAGGGCATGGTGATGGTATAGGCCCCAAAACCATGTCAGCAATCATCTTGACTATCCGTGTATGTGTGTCGACTGTAGGAACACGCAATAAACGCAGCCCCAAACTTTGAGCTGTCTTGTGAGCCTCAATGTCGAGGTCATAAATCACCTCCATATGGTCAGACACAAAACCGATAGGCACCAAGATCACGTTTTTTGTTTGGGTTTCAGCCAAGCGTTCCAACTCTTCGCAGACATCGGGTTCTAGCCACGGAACCTGAGGTGGCCCGCTGCGGCTTTGGTATACCAATCGCCAGCTATTTGTGCCTGCCCGTTCCGCTACTTGAGCGCACGCGGATTGCAGTTGAGCAACATACGGGGCAGTAGCTGCCATAGATTCGGGGATGCTATGAGCGGTAAACAACACAAAAGCATCAGGTGCCGTGGTTTGGGCTGTAGCTAAATGTTCAGCCATTGTGGTCAAGAAACCTTCCTGGTTCCAAAATGGCGGCAGTTTATGAATTAAAGGCGCCTTAGCTCCGACTGCGGTTTGAGCTTTGACGATGTCTTCAGCGTACTGGCGGCATCCCGAATAAGACCCAAAAGCCGATGTCACATAAGCAACAGCGTTGGCAATGCCGTCGTTAGCCATTTCAGTTACCGTGTCGGCTAGCATTGGATGCCAGTTGCGGTTACCCCAGTATATAGGTATTTGCACGTCTCGGCTTGCGAACTCATCGGTTAGCGCAGTAATAAGTTCACGGTTGTGTTGATTGATTGGGCTGATGCCCCCAAATTGGTAATAGTGCTCAGCTACAACGGCTAAGCGTTCCTCGCTAATACCACGCCCGCGGGTGACGTTTTGTAAAAACGGCATCACATCTGTAGGGCCTTCGGGGCCTCCAAATGATACGATCAAAAGCGCTTCTAGCACAATAGCTCCCTGAAAATCGGGTACGTGATAGCCATTGTGAGCGTAGCGTAGTTTAGGAGATTGTTTGCGGGTTCAACAGAGCAGTCGAATATGTATGATTGTTGTTTTGTTCTTAGTGGCTGCGCTGATTTTGAGCGGGGCTGCGATTGGCCAACCCGATAGGCAGCTTACTTCTGCACCACCACCCATAGTGCAGGCCACCGCGCCAGCGTGGCGTGATTTAGAACGAGCACTTTACGACTATGAGGTGACGTTGCAAGGTCGCCTTTTATTGGAAGGCGCTATCCAACGCGTGAGCAGCGAACTACAGCATGAAAGAAATCGTAATGAGCAATTAAGCGAAGCGGAATCGGCTAAGCGACTGCTGAGACAGGAACTTGACGCGCTGATAACCCGAGAGTACATATCAGGCGGCTATTTTGAGGAGTTAGTGTTTGTGTTGAACGGCTCTGCAGCAACCCAAGTTTTGTGGCGCTTAGGGATTATGGAAGCATTGGGCGACATTGTTGTAGATGTGGTGGGCGCGAAAGATGATGTAACGGCAGAACAAGACAGAACTCAAGCTCGTATACGTAGGCTGCAGGGTGCCCTTACTACAATGCGAGAGCAATTATTAGCCGCAGACGAAGCCATTAGCGCTGCAGAGTGGGTTGTGTACATCGCCGAGATAAACGACCAAGCCGATCGTGAATTAGACAGAAATGGTTTCATCGAACCTACCGAGCAACAATGGTATAACCTGCGGTTTTGCGAATCTTCAGGTGACTATACGGCTACTAGCGCCAACGGTTTGTTTTATGGGGCCTATCAATTTGAGCCACGGACTTGGCGAACGGTTGGTGGTACCGGTAACCCAGCACAAGCTCCTCCCGAAGAACAAGACGCTCGAGCCCGCTTGCTTTATGCCCGTCGTGGAGATCAACCCTGGCCCCGGGATTACTGTGGCAGGTGGTTGCCCCGCAATCGGTGATGCATATTTGGGCAGTATTGCTGCTAGCCGACTGCGTGTTGGCCGGAATAGGACTTACCTATCTTACGGGCATCAAGTTCCGTATTGAGGAACGCCTAGTATTCGGGGCAGTTCTAGGATTTTTTGCGATGACATTGTTGGGATATGCCATCGCTTGGTCGGTAGGTGGCCTAAGTGCGACGGTGCTAATCGTCACAGCAACGCTTACAACAGCGTTGTCTTTGGTAGGTTGGCGTGCTGGTATCAGCAGCATTGCTACTGAATGCCGCGATTT
Organism: Candidatus Poriferisocius sp.; assembly: GCA_965221865.1. Classification (GTDB taxonomy): domain Bacteria; phylum Actinomycetota; class Acidimicrobiia; order Acidimicrobiales; family Bin134; genus Poriferisocius. The sequence continues at coordinate 1,083,104 of OZ244918.1, read as the reverse complement.
TGGTCGTCGGCTTAAGTTGCCTGTTTCTAACTCTGATAATCCAGCGCCGTTGCTGGGGTTGAGCGCTATTTCATGTGCTATTGCTACTTGGATATTGCACCGGGCATATTTACCAGATGGGTCAGGCGGGGTTATGGCTGGCCACCTTTCATCTTGGACAGACTGGCAAGCACACCTTACGTATGCATCTTCGTTTGCTCATGGGGAGAACTTTCCACCTCAATTGCCCACTGCAATAGGTGTAGAGCGTCTGCCGTATCACTTCGGTATCGACTTTTTTGCGGCCATGGTGGACCGTGCTGGACTCAGTGCTTTTGGTGGTTTAGAAGTGTCATCTGGCTACTTAGCATTTGTGTTTGTGCCTGCGCTTTATTTAGCCGGAGTTAGGCTTTTTGCGAGCAGAGCAGTTGGAGCTATAGCTGTTGTCGTGTTTACTTTGCTTGGCGGTTTGGGGTGGACACGATTGTTTACAGACATCGCTGACGGTGGTTGGAGCGTTATTTGGAACTTACCTACCGATTACACCCGTCATCACAGCGGCAACATTTTGCTAGAGAACGCTGTGACCGGAAACTTATTTCCGCAGCGTCCTACTTTGGCTGGATTTTCGCTACTGATAATCGTGGTGGTGCTCTTGCATGAGGCTTATTTCAGCCGGTCGCGTCGTTTGTATGCAGCTGCTGGATTCATTGTGGGGCTTATGCCGATATTTCACATCTATTCTTTTGGTGTAGCTTTAGGTTTAGGTCTTATTTGGGCTCTGTTTGACCGTCGTTGGCAGTGGATTTTGTTTGTTTTGCCTGCCGTAGTTTTTGCGTTGCCGGCGGCGCTGTGGATTAGGCCCTTTAATTCGGAACTGGTGTTTGAGCAATGGGTAAACGGACCGTGGATGCAACCTCCTGCTTATTCTGTAACACAAGATAATCTGTTGAGTTTTTGGTGGCGTAATGCTGGGATTTTCTTAGGTTTGATGTTGCTAGCACAGCTTTGGAAAGGAACCTTGTCGCGAACTTTTCTTTGGGCTTCTGTTCCGCTTTGGCTATGGTTTGTGGTGCCTAACTTTGTGCGGGTAGCCCCTTCACATCCGTGGAATAATACTCATTGGTTTGTGCCAATGATGCTTTTGGGTTCTTTGCTGGTAGCAGCAGTGCTGGTGCGGTTAGCTTCGGTTGCTTGGTGGGGCAAAGCTGGGGCTTTGGCATTGTTGTTTGGTTTAACTTTTGCAGGAGCTTTAGATGTCTACAAAGCAGTTGATCCTGAAGTGAATGTCTGGCCGCATCCCATCACTTCTGTAGATGGGGTTGCAGCAGGTGAATGGGCTCGTTCTCAAACCCCAGCTGACAGTGTATTTTTAATTGGTTTTGAGCACACTCACCCTGTGCCTGCTATCAGTGGACGTCAAACCGTGGTGGGGTTTGCAGGCTGGATTAACGATCAGGGGGTAATCGACTGGTCGCAACGTCAAGAACAAGCCCGCACGATGCTTGCAGGTTCAGAGGGTGCTGAAGAGCTGTTGGAATATTTTGGAGTGGACTACGTGGTTGTTGGGCCTATTGAACAGCGTGTAGGTGTGAACCAAACGTATTGGGCTGAACGAGGAAATCTGGTGTTTGAACAGGGTGAGTATTTCATTTATGAGGTGGCCTGATGGTCTTTTCCAAGACATTGCAAGTGTTCAACCAAGAGCGACAGCAGCAACTTAACACTTGGCATCCAACTAAGTTTTGTCGTCAACGCCCCGAGACGGCTTTAGCGATAGCTGTGGCACTTATGGCATTAGCAGGTTTTGTTTTACGCATGGTAGAACTCTCAGAGCGCCCTTTGCATCACGACGAAAGTTTAGATGCATGGTTCTCTTGGCGTGTTTTGGAGGGCACCTATGAGGGTTACGACCCTGTGTATCATGGCCCGTTACGCTTTTATTTGACGGCAAGTTTTTTTTGGCTTTTTGGCGAGTCCCATCTCACTGCACGCCTATTAGCCGTGTTAGCTGGTGTGGGTTTGATTGTGTTGCCATGGTTCTTGCGCCATTATTTAGGAGCACTAGCAACTATTACAGCTTCAGCGGCGCTGGCTTTTAGCCCTATATCTTTGTACATGAGCCGTTTAGGTCGAGAAGACGCGTTGATGGCTTTCATCACTTTAGGGCTTATGGTGGCAATAGTTCGGTTCTTGGAACGCCCGCAGACTTTGCTGTTACCTGTTATGGGGTTTTTGTTAGCAGCAGGGTTCGCAGTGAAAGAAACCATGTTTATTGTGTTGTTTATCTTCGGGGCTTTCTTTTTAGCTCTTATTGGGGAACAGGCCGCGCAACATAGGTTTGCAAATCACAAGCGAGGTTTGCAGGGGCGGTTTGGGGCATGGATGCTGCTTGTTGGATTGCTGTCCATGGGCATTGCTGTAGTTGTGAGTGGCTACTACGACGTAGAGGTGTTTTTAACTCTCGGCATTTACGGCGTGGTCATGGTAGAGGCCATTTTGTTGTTAGCTAGCCCACGCATAATTTGGGAACTACCAATAGTGAAATCTGTGCGCCGTGCGACAGGCCGTGCTTGGCTTTGGGCACTGGGGGTGTTTTTGTTTTTCTTTGCACTTTGGTTCACTGTTTTTTTTGGCCATCTGCAAGGCTTTTTGAACGGCTTTGTAGACGGCATCATCTATTGGCGTGGCGAGCAGGCAACAAACCGAGGGGGGGAAGCATGGCACTACTACCTGTACACGGTGCCCTTGTATGAGTATTTGGTATGTATTTTGGCTGTTATCGGAACATGGCGCGTATGGCAACAGCCAACTTTGGTAGGTAAGTTCATGGTGTGGACAGCAGTAGCAAGTTGGCTTTGCTATTCGTGGGCTAGCGAACGCTTTCCGTGGTTGGCACTTCACATTGTTGTGCCTATGACATTTTTAGCGGGTTACGGTGTTGAGGTGCTCTGGCGGGGTGCAAAGAGGTTTTGGGCAGCATCTTCGCAACGAGCGGTTAGGGTGCTAGCAGGGGGTATAGCAGCAGTGTTGGTTTTGGGACTGGTGGCATCTACCTTGTTTGTTTCTTGGCGGGTGAACTATCAGAACCAACGTGATCCCCGTGAGCTGCTTACCCAAGTACACACTACTCATGACTACTTAGACACCGTGCGGCGCATTGAGAGGCTTGATCGTTATGCTGCTGAGATTGGTAGCGAAGCAGTAACAGTGGCTATAGACACGACGCTCTCTGTGCCTAATCTTTGGTATTTTCGCAGCTACCCAAGCTTGCAATGGACTGATGCCAACTCCGCTGCATCTGTGAATGCAGATTTTGTGTTACATGCTACCGAGAGTGACTTTTCTGGGGCAGGTGCTGATTTTACAGACTATCAAACAACAAGGTTGCCGTTGCGCGACTGGTGGGCACCACAGTTTGGCTCCTACCACAGTGGCTGGTTTTCTGGTTGGGGTCGTTGGCTGTTGGATCGGCAGGTGTGGAATGAAGGTACTCTAGGCAGCTCTGACTTTCAACTCTCAGTAAGCCCTCGTGCGCTCGCTCTCGAATCCCAAAGAGCCTTAGAATAGTCTGCCGCTAGGTATCAGGCAGCTTGAACCTAGAAACCATTTTGACTTGTTTTGCAGATATGTCTCTCACAGATGGTATTAGTGCATTGACTGGTACGTAAGCGCTGCATTGACTGGTACGTAAGCGCTGCATTGACTGGTACGATTATGCTATGACGTATCAGCCTCGGCTAATGGAGAAGCAGTTAGCTAAGGCTTTAGCAGCATCTCCTGCTGTGGTATTGCAGGGGGCACGCTATGTGGGTAAAAGCACTTTGGCTAGGCAGTTTGCCGCATCTGAGTTTGATATGTCCAACGAGGTGGATGTTGATTCCCTAGAATTAGATCCGCTGGGCAGCCTTCGTGAAGCGGAAAAACCCGTTTTGGTGGATGAGTGGCAGATGCTCCCTCAGACATTGTGGACAATTAAGAACTTAATAGACAAAGAGAAGGCATCGGGATTCATAATCGCTGGTTCAACAGGTTACTCTGAGGCTCACGGTTTTAATCAATTTCCCCTTACTGGGCGCTGCGATATTCTCCAGCTGCGGCCTATGTCTCACGCCGAGCGGCTCGGTGTGTCCCCAGTACCTTTTGGCGATGTTTTGTTTAGGGGTGCAAAGGAGTGGGGGGACACGCAGTCTTTGGAGCATGAAAGCTACTTAGAGGCTGTTTTATCGTCGGGGTATCCAGGACACATTAGCCTCAATGAGCAGGAAACCCGCCGCGCCCTGCGCCGTATTTCTAGAGATGTGATTGAGGCAGACATCGTCAGATATCAGACCAAGAGGGATTCGGCTGGAACCCGCAGCGGGTTGGCAAGGTTCATTGCAGCTTATGCTGGTCACAGTGGCTGTATTGTTGATTTGTTGAGCATCGCTAAGTTAGCAGGGCTTAATTACAAGACAGCAGCTAAGTATCGCGATCTTTATGACAACTCATTTCTTATTGAGGAACTACCCATCTGGCGGCCAACAGCAGATTCGCAGGGTTTCCGTCACCCGAAGCGACTGCTTAGAGACTCTGGTCTGATAGCGCCACTGTTGGGTATCAACAAAAAACAAGTATTAGCCTCTTCGCAGCTATTAGGCGGTATTGTTGAGACCTTCGTTTATGCTCAACTTTGCGCTCAACAGGCGGTTTCTGAAGAGTCATACGAGATTGAGTGCTATAACCTCACAAGAAGTAGCAACCCTAATCGCCACTCTAGCGAGTATCCGCTTGGGGAGATTGATTTTGTGTTGAAGTCCACGCGTCGATCGGCTATTGGAGTTGTTGAAGTGAAGGCTAGGAATCGGGTTAAACGCGAAGATGCGAACAGGATGATCGCATTACGCGATGCTATAGTTGCAGATGGGCGTACGCACTGGGAGTTCACTACAGGAGTGGTACTTTGCTGTGGCAACATCAAACCTACGCGTATCAGCGACAGGATTTGGGCTGCTCCTATGTCTGTTTTGTGGGCAACGTAATGCTGGAGTTTAGGCGTGGCACGAAACCACGCTAGAGCTAAGGCATTTCGGGTGAGTTTGTTGGTGGGGCTGGGTTGGTTGCACCTATCCATATATGGTGTTTTGTTTCAGGGCTAGCGAGTGGTAGCACTATTTTGAATTCCCCGAAATGCGATTGTCCTAATATGTCACCATCAAAACGTGCATATTCTAGATGAGCCGGGTAGGGGCCGTCTAGATGTAGTGTCCATAGAGGTTGTTAGTTCGGGCGGGCAAGCTCTTATTTTCGTTCGCCTAACAAGCGGTTGAGCATTTTGGCTACCGCTGAAGGTGGGGGAGGTTCGTAGCCTTCGGGCACCAAGTGAGGGGCGTGTTGCACTAAAGCTGCCATCACTGCAGCAGGGGTTGGGTTCACCATAGAAACATCTCCCACCACCACTGTGGGCACCGTTTCGTTGCCGTTAGCAACAGAGCGAACCGTTGCGGCAGCTTCAGGGTCTTCCCAGATGTTATGCATATCTAGAGGCACCTCAAGTTTGTCTAAAGAACGCTTAAGGCTGGCACAAAACCCGCAACCAGGCCGCCAATAGAACCTAACAGATTCAATCATTTACAGCCTCGTGCTATCTGTGTGCTGGTTTGTGAAGGTTGGTAAGCAGTTTTTAGTATAGGTATCAATCTAAACCTACAGTAAACTTGCGAGCATCTTGAGCCATCTGAGCGCGTATTGATTGGGCTACTTCTCCTCTAATAGCCTTGCGAACTCCCGCAAAAGCTCGCAAAGACAGTGTTTCAGCAAGCTCGCTGGCCTCAGTTAAAGCGGCGGCTTCAACTTCGCTTTCAGGCAAAACTCGATCTAAAAACCCCACATCTAGAGCCTCTTTAGGGGAATAAAGCCTCGCTAGCAGAATTGATGATTGCATATGATGAACCGATAAGCGGTCGCGGGCTAACTCCAACACCGAACTCGGCATGATCATGCCAAGCGCTGTTTCGTTGAAGCCAATTTTTACATCTGCATCAACGCCAATACGCACATCGCTACACAGCAGTAAAATGCCTCCAGCAGCCAACGCGTGGCCGGTGCAGGCAACAACAACCGGCTTTGGAAACTCATATAAACGCAAGAATAGTGCCATTCCCTCTGCAAATAGCGCCCCAGCCGACTCTGGCCCTTTTTGCATTACCTTCAAGTCAAACCCGGCAGTGAGTACCCCTTGTCGACCAGCAAGCACTACTGCTTTTGCCTCATCTTGAGCTTGATCTAGCGCTTGGTGCAGTGCAGCGATGGTTTCATGTGACAACACATTTACTTTTTTGTCGTCAAACTTGATGAGGGCGACATTGTTTGTGGTTTCGCAGGTAACAAAAGAATCAAAGGAGTTTGATTTAGTCATAGCTGCAACAATAACGCAAAAACACTTGTTGCGGGCTACACATCATGGCAAGCATTGTCTAGCGATGTGGTTGAGGGTTGCCAACGGCATGTGGGCTGTTAGCATTTCATCTTGTGGTCGCTGCAATTTCTGCACATCAACTAAGACGTACCTATGGCGATGTTGTGGCCGTGGATTGCGTGGATTTAGAGGTGCAATCTGGTGAGGTTTACGGTTTTTTGGGGCCTAATGGGGCAGGAAAATCCACAGTTGTGCGGATGCTTTGCACTCTGGCATCAATAACATCTGGTACAGCTCAGGTAGCGGGTTACGATCTTGCTACTCAAAGCGATCAGGTTCGCCTGAGCATTGGGGTGGCTCTTCAAGACGCAGCTTTAGATGGCAAGCTAACCGGTCGAGAAACGCTGAGCTTGCAAGGTCGCTACTATGGACTTAGTCGCGAGTCTATTGCAACTCGTATCACTGAGCTAGCGCCATTGCTGGACATGACTGCAATAGATCGTCGGGTATCTACTTATTCTGGCGGCATGAAGCGGCGGTTAGATTTGGCCGCAGCGTTGATTCACAATCCTGAGGTGCTGTTTTTAGATGAACCGACCACAGGCTTAGACCCGATCAGCCGTTCGTTGGTATGGGATCAAGTACGAGATCTCAACCAGAACTTAGGAATGACCATTTTTCTAACCACACAGTACTTAGAAGAAGCAGATGTGCTCACCAACAGGGTTGGCATCTTAAACCAGGGACGCTTAGTGGCCGAGGGCAGCCCTGAGGAGTTGAAACGCAAAGTTGGTGTCGATGTGGTTATAGCACGGGTGGGGGGTGACCCAGCTTCAGCAGCCGAAGTGGTGTCTCAGGTGGAGGGCATTTCCAATGTTGAGGTTTATGGTCAAGAAGTAAGTGCTGCTACTGCTGATGGGGCTTCGGTGATTAGTTCTGTGGCTGTAGCGTTGTCGTCTGCGGGTGTGGCGGTGGCTGAGTTGTCGATTCATCCAACAACATTAGATGATGTGTTCTTAGAGCTAACTGGGGACAGAATTGAGGTAGAAGAATGAGCCAAGCTGTTTTACCTAACCCCGTTTTACAGAACCAGCCGCAAGGGGTTATCCGCGCGCGCCCAGCGGGTTTTTTAGGTGATGTTACGTCGGTGGCTAATAGAGCTTTACGGCTTTTGCCTCGTGACTTGGAAATGATTCTGCCTGCACTGCTTATCCCATTGTTTTTCTTGGTGGTTACTATCGGAGCTATTCAGAATATAGCTGGGTCTGCGGTTCCTGGCTTTGACTATAAGGCGTTTCAGTTGCCTGTAGCCATTTTGACTGCGGTGACAGGGATGTCGCGTGCTAACTCTTTGGTCTTAGATATTGTCGATGGTTACTTTGACAGGTTACTGATGACACCGGTAAACCGGTATGCCCTCTTGCTGGGGCTTATGGTGGCCGATGTTGTTTTGTTTTTAGTGCTTTCTGCGCCGGTGATCTTGCTGGGTTTTGCTATAGGTGTCAGCTTTGGGGCTACCGGGGTACTAGGAGTGTTAGTTTTTGTGCTGCTAGGAGCTTTTTGGGGCTTGGCTTACGCTGGTTTCCCGTATGCTATTGCTTTGCGAACCGGCAATCCCGGTGCTGTTAACTCTAGCTTGTTGTTGTTTTTCCCTTTCGTGTTTTTAACCACCGCTTGGGTGAGCCGCGAGGTAATGACAGATTGGCTAGCTGCTGTTACTTGGTTTAACCCTGTGACGTATGCGCTTGAAGCAATGCGTTCGTTGTTTTTAGGCTGGGATGGTTGGGCTTTAGGCCGGGGGATATTGGCTGTGAGCGTTGTGGGTTTGTTGTCTCAAACTTTGGCGTTTCGGGCTCTCAATGGACGGGTTAGACGTGGCTGAGTGCTTGCGTGTTGTAGTAGCTATGGTGCTTTGGCTCGGGTAGGCTTGCATTTGTGAGCAATACAGTCGAAGCACAATTGTTTGAGGTAACCGAAGCTGCTATCGCTAAGGTGATGGAGATTAGGTCTGGTGAAGACAATCCCGAAGACTTGGGGTTGCGTATAGAGATCACCGGTGTGAGTGGTGCCGATTACACCTACGATTTAGCCTTTGAAGAGATAGCTGCTTGCGCAGATGGGCATCGTCATATAACCGCTGATGAACTCACCATTATGATCCCAGATGACTCGGTCGACAACCTGAACGGTGCCACCTTAGATATACCCAACAACCCTATGCAGGGTGGACTAGTAATCCGTAACCCCAACAAGCCCGACCTGTTAGCTGGTGCCAACTTAGAGTTATCTGGCAGCTTGGCAGAGCAACTACAGCAGCTGTTGGACCAGCACATTAATCCTTCTTTAGCTTCTCACGGGGGTTTTGCTTCGCTAAAAGGGGTGGATGGTTCCACTGCTTACATAACCATGGGTGGCGGCTGTCAAGGCTGTGCTATGAGTGCTGCTACATTGCGGGAGGGCATCACTGTGATGATTACCGATGCTATTCCCGACATCACTGAAGTGGTAGATGTAACCGACCACACTGCTGGCGACAACCCCTATTTCTCCCGAACCTGAAACTTTTCAATAGCTCCTTTAATACCTATTAGCTCTATTAGCTAGCAAACAGCAGCTCAAGCAGGTTTTATTACACTAAGAGCTTTGTGAGCGGACTTTGCGATGCCAGCAGGGTCAAGTCCGCAGTCGCAAAGAATCTGATCTGGTTTGCCGTGTGGGATGTATTCGTTGGGAACGCCCAACACACGGATAACTTGTGTTGACTGCTTTTTTGGTTCTAAAAGCGCTAGCCGATCTGCTACTGCACTGCCTGCACCGCCTTCGCGCCAGCCATCTTCTACTGTCACAACAACCCTATGGTTAGCTGCATCTGCAAGCATTTCAGCATCTAGAGGCTTGACACAGCGCACATCCCACACGGTGGCCGACACCCCTTCGTTCGCTAGCAAATCGGCAGCTTGTTCGCTGTACTCCAACATTTTTCCCACAGCTAACAGGCACACATCGCTACCTGAACACACTTTGCGACCTTTGAGCCCATAACCTACTTGATCTTCGGTAACTGAGCGGGCCGCTGTTTTTGGCCACCGCAGCGCTACCGGGCCGGTCGTGATTTCTAAAGCATCATGCAGCATTTGTTGCAGTTCTTGATAGGACGAGGGGGCTAGAACCGTCATATTGGGTATCTTGGTGAGCAGAATCATATCCAAAACGCCATGGTGCGAAGGCCCGTCATCTCCGGTTATGCCAGCACGATCTAAGCAGAACACCACCGGCTGGTGATGCATCCCCACATCTAGGTTGACCTGATCAATAGCGCGGGTTAAGAAGGTGGAATAAATAGCCACAACTGGCCGCAAACCGCCCATAGCCATACCCGCAGCGGCTGTCACAGCATGCTGTTCGGCAATGCCCACATCAAAACAGCGCTTAGGGAATCGCTCTGCAAACGGTAACAAACCAGTAGAATCGGGCATGGCAGCAGTGATGGCAACCACCTCAGGCCGTGATTCGGCCTCTTTGATTAAGGCAGTGGTAAAGGCTTCGGTGTAACTGCCCGGTTTCGCGTAAGAAGTGTCGTGCATATTCTTGATCGGGTCGTTTTCAGCTGGGGCATAGCCTCGACCTTTTTGGGTGAGCACATGCACCAAACAAGGCCCCTCTAAGTTAGCTATGCGCCGCAGCACCTTTTCTAGTTTGGGTATGTCATGGCCGTCAAAAGGCCCGAAGTAGCTGATGCCTAGTTCATCGAAAAGCGTATGAGACTCAACCATCTCACGCACTGCAGCTTTTGTGGCACCTAGAGTGCGTCCCGCTAGATCTCCCACCCAAGGAATGTTGTTGAGTGCTTTGCGTAGCTGATTATCAGTACGTACATAACGAGGATCCATACGCACTCGTAGCAAACTTTCGCTTATGCGAGACACCGTGGGCGCATACGAACGACCGTTGTCGTTTAGCACAATCGTGACATCACACCCTGAATGCCCGATGTTGTTCAACCCTTCAAATGCCATCCCTCCAGTAAGCGACCCATCACCAGCTACAGCAATCACGCGGCGCCGCTCACCTCCTTCGGCTTGTTGAGCACTAGCTAACCCGTGTGCGTAGCTCAACACAGTGGAGGCGTGGCTATTTTCTATCCAATCGTGAACCGACTCCTGCCTGCTAGGGTAGCCCGATAAGCCTCCGGGTTGGCGTAGTGTCGAAAACTGCTTGGTACGTCCAGTAAGCATCTTATGCACATACGCTTGATGCCCTGTGTCCCATAAGATGATGTCACGAGGCGAGTCAAATACTAAATGCAGTGCCATGGTTAGTTCCACTACGCCCAAATTGGAGCCTAGATGTCCGCCTTTTGTATCGACGATGCCTACTATAAATGCCCTTATCTCGTTTGCTAGCTCTTCTAGTTCTTGATAGTTGAGACGGCGTAAGTCAGCGGGACAGGTTATCTTCGTAAGGTGGTTGGTGTTTTTTTTCATAGCAGTTTGTACCTCTAAAGCTAAGCGATGCGGGCGCTACTTGCTATCTCGCCAACGGTGGTAAGCCCAAGCTAGGCTAGCACCCACCCCGAGCGCCCCCAGTCCACCCACAGCGTCTAGCCAATAGTGGTTGGCTGTAACTAAGATAGCAAACAGCGTCAACCAGGGGTAAGCGGCTAAGGCTAAGCGAGCTAGCGGATGTGAAAGATGTTGCCGTAGTGCCAAAAAGCACCACAAACTCCAAGCAAAATGCAGGCTAGGCATGGCAGCATATTGGTTGGAGACTTGTTCTGCGGCCCCTTCAGTAAACGACCATAATCCGCCTATCTCAGCTACGGTGTCCACATAGCCAGTGTCTAAGAGGTTACCGCCGTAGCGACCTCCTACCGATAAAAGGCGGGGTGGCATTAGTGGAAAAACAGCAAACCCTACAAGGGCTGATCCAGTGGTCATCAGCCCAGTGGTACGCCAAAACCGGTAGTAGCGGGGGAAGCGCCAATAAAGCCATATAAGAGCGAAAGCGGTGACAGCAAAGTGGAACAGCCCGTAGAACAGGTTCCAAAATTGGATAAACCACACCCACCCGATAAAGAGGTCTTGCAGCCCGCGCTCAAAGTAGAGGCCGATGCTGCGTTCCCACTCGATGATTAGCTCGGCGTTGGCTTGGGCTTCGGCAGGTTTGACTGTTGCGGAACCAAACTCGTTGCGTATAGCTGAGTAGATGCCATAAAAAATGGCAATGATTAATAGTTCTAGGTACCAGCGAGGGCGCTTTCGTGTGCGCTTGGTTTGCTTTTGTTTGGTGGTTCCTTTTCGCTGCAACGATTTTCCTCGGCTAGCGCGGTTGTTGTTGATTTAGTTGAGAGTTGCGGCCACCAAACACCAAAGCAGGTAGCCCCGGTAAGCTCGCAACTAAGGTTAAGAAATAGATCAGCAAGCCCATTGCAATTGCTCGCTCATCAATAACTCCAAGGTTATGCAAGAACAGAACTAGCGCTCCTTCTCTTAAACCTAAGCCTCCCAACGCAATCGGTAGCACCTGCACAATAAGCACTGCTGGAATGAACGCTACTAGCGCTGTCCAGCTTAGGCCATCGATTCCTACTACTTTTGAGGCACAACCTGCAGCTGCGATTAGGACTGCTTGGTACATGAATGCGGTGGCTAACACTCGCCCCACATTGTGCGGTTTAGCTCGTAGCTCGTCAATACCAATGTGCAGACCGTTTACAAAGCGCACCCAGCCTTGCCGTCTGCTAACTAAGTGACCAAAGCGTGGATTGCCCACAAGCGCCACTATGAGCACTAGTGCTAGCAACGTTACTCCAGCTGTAATGGCCGCCACTCTTGATGGGGCACCTAAGCTGCGAAGCTCACTGTCTGCTACAAGCCCAACGAAGGTGAATATTGGTAACACAATCCAGCCGCTTAGCCGTTCTAACATCACCGATGCGAAACTGCGTGGGCCGTCGTTAGTGTCGCTAGACAGTCGCGACATGCGTAGCACATCACCCCCTACGGTGGTGGGCACAAAGTTAGAGACGAACAGTCCAGCCATATAGTGAGAAAACATTCGCCGCCGTCGTATGCTTACACCCAGCGCTTGTGCTACCTCATACCAGCGTGCTGTGGCTAGCATATTGGCACATACTGTCAACACAAAAGCGCTAATTAGCCACCAAGGAGTTGCCGAGTTGACTTCGGGCCAAAGCTCTTCAGCATCAAACGAAGGGGCCTGCCATACTAATAGCCCTAGCAAAGCCATGCTGATACCTACTCGCAATAGGAAGCTAAGCACCCGCCGCAGGCGGTGACGTTTAGGCAAGCTGAAGTTTCTGGAGGGTTAGGGGTTTTCGGTTTACATAACTGTGAGCGCGAGCAGTTAGCTTGAGGAGCATTAAACTAAGGCTATTGCCCCGATTGGGGATAGTTTAGGTTACTCAAGTTCAACCTTAAATGCCTGACTGAGACTTCTGCGAAACGGATCTGTGATCTACTCTAATGTTGATGAGTTATTTTTTATGCATAGTAGCTGCTGAGTATGTAAGTGGTGCTAACGCATGAGCTTTGTGAGCGCTTTTGACGCGATACCTGTGGTTGATGTCAGCTCTTTGCTAGGGCCTTTGACACAACAGCAGACGCTAGCCGATGAGTTGTGCCAGATTTCGCATGAGGTTGGGTTTTTCTTGGTTGTCAACCATGGGGTGTCGCCTAGCTTGAGCGAAGATGTGTTCTCTATGATGCAGAGCTTTTTTGCTTTGCCATGGTCGCAAAAAGCGTTGATTGATAAACGTAAATCTCGTCACTTTAGGGGGTGGGAGCCTGTAGGAGCCGAGTACACCAACTACTGCCCTGATATTCGTGAGCAGATTGATTGCTGGACCGAGTGGCCTGCATTGCCCGTAGATGTGGAGCCACAGTATCTGCGCTTGTTAGGTCCTAATCAGTGGTTACCTGAAGAGTTATTGCCCGGGTCTTCTATGTTGATGCAGCGTTGGGCAGCTGAGCTAGCAGCCTTGGCAGATCGACTTATGGGGGCGTTGTGTTTAGGGTTGGGTTTAGCTTCAGATCACCTAAAGCAGCTGTTTGGTACTCAAACTATGTCGCTCACCAAGTTTATTCATTATCCCCCCACGCCTAAAGGTGATGCTGGGGTGAATCCGCACCATGACACTGGATTTTTAACGGTTTTAGATCCCGGCCCCACAGCAGGTTTGCAAGTTCAAAATCAGGTGGGCGATTGGATTGATGTGCCTTCTGTTGCTGGGGCATACGTAATTAATTTGGGCGAAACATTGCAGGCTATGACCGGTAATTATCTGGTGGCTACGCCTCACCGTGTGGTTACATCTGAGGAACGATTTTCTGCTGCTTATTTTCACGGACCTGCGCTAGATGTGGAGTTAGCGCCGCTGCCACTTGAACCGCGATTTGCAGAGGCAGTAGCTGTCAGCCCGCACCACAAATCCGCTGGATTTATGGCTAGCATCGCTGAGACTGAAGCTGGGGTGGCAGAAATGGCAAGCACCTACCAAGCTAGAACTTATGGTGAACAGCTTTGGAACTATTTTGCCCGCAGTTACCCCGAGAACGTGGCTGCTCACTACGGCTGAGAGCTTTCTGGGCTTTGCTGAGGGCAGGTTTTTCAGGGTTACGGTGAGGGGGTATTTGCATTAAAGGGTACGGCCCGGAGCGGGGTTGGGCGTCGCTCCGGGCCGTGGGTTGGGGTGGTGGTCGGGACCGGTATCGATCCGGTGACCTTCCGCTTTTCAGGCGGACGCTCTACCAACTGAGCTACCCGACCGGGGTTTGGGTGTTATGTAGTTGTGCGGTCCCGACGGGATTTGAACCCGCGGCCTCCGGCTTGACAGGCCGGCGTGCACTCCAAACTGCACCACGGGACCGTGTTTGCTTTGTTGTAGGTTCCTAACGCAAATTTTTAGCTTGCGTAGGAACTTCAACAAGCATAGACACTCTACCCCCTAAATGGTGGGTGTGTTCTATTTATTTATGGCGTAGATATTTTTTATTGCTTATTTGGTGTTTCACGAGGTATGGTTAGACCGAAAAATGTATAGCTAGCTGTCACTTTTCGGCTATTTTTGTTTACATGGTGTACAACAGGTTGTTGCAAGTTCCCGAGCGGAGCTTCTTTTTGTTTGGTGTTCGGGGCGTGGGTAAGAGTACGTGGGTACGCATGGTGCTACCCAACGCCATGCGCTTTGACTTGTTAGATGAGGCACTTTTTACTGATTTGTTGGCAGATCCAGCGTTGTTCGCAAACCTTTTGTCATCTGTTGAGTCTGGAGATTGGATAGTTGTAGATGAGGTGCAGCGCATACCCGCACTCCTAAATGAGGTGCACCGTCAGATTGAGGAGCGTGGTATTCGTTTTGCTTTGCTGGGCTCTAGTGCCCGGAAACTCAAGACTGTAGGAACGAATTTGTTGGCTGGTCGCGCAGTTCGCAAAGCCATGTATCCGCTCATTCCATCTGAGTTGGGTGGCGATTTCAACTTAGACGACGTTCTCCAGTTCGGGACTATCCCGCTGGTATGGACCGCCGATGACCGCCGTGAAGTCTTAGAGAGCTACACCCAGCTATATTTGCGCGAAGAAATTAGAGCTGAGGCCGCAGTGCGTAATTTGCCTGGGTTTATTCGATTCCTCCCAGTGGCAGCGTTGATGCATGCTCAGACGCTCAATGTCGCCGGCTTAGCTCGGGACACGGGAGTTGCTCGCTCTACCGTGTCTGGATACATAGAAATACTGCAAGACACACTACTGGTCACTTACCTAGATGCATTTGAGGCTAAATTGCGGGTACGAGAGCGACGACATTCTAAGCTCTATTGGGTTGATCCTGGCTTAGTGAGAGCTGTTAAGCGACAACTTGGGCCGCTGGCAGTCGAAGAGCGAGGTGCTCTGTTAGAGGGTTGGGTGTATGGGTTGTTGCGGGCCCACAACGAGACTCAAGATGTTTTTGATGCTATCGCTTACTGGTCGCCCACAGAGTCAGATGTTGAGGTTGACTTCTTGCTAACTCGTGGTAGCGAATATCTCGCTATTGAAGTCAAAGCAGCAACCCGCTACAACACTACCATGCTTAAAGGTCTACGGGCTGTTGACGGCTTACACGGTCTAGCTTGCCGCATCCTCATCTACACCGGCACCCGCCGTTTCCAAACCGGAGATGGGATCCACGTCTGGCCCATTGACTACTTCCACGAAGCTCTAGCTACCGATCGGCTTTGGCCGTAAGCTCTTGCAATCCTCTACCAGTTTGGTAGAGTAACTTTATGGATATGAATATCAAAGATTTAGACGACAAAGTAGGCCAGAGGCTGCGTGAACAAGCTGCCGCCGCCGGGCTATCTGTTCAGCAGTTCTTGCGAAATGAATTGACGAGGATCGCATCACGTCTCTCACCTGCTGAGTTCGCTGATGGTCGCCGCCCGATGAGCCGCTCGGATTTTGAGTTGATTCGCGAAGAACTCCGCAAGATCGATATTTCACAGTATTAATGCCCCACAGCATTGTATGTGATGCAGGTGGGGTGCTGGTACTGGTTGGAGCGCTAGAAGGAGCAGTTCCATGTCATGCAGAGTGCTTGGCATTGGACTGGTCGTCTGTGACGATTGGGCGGTTGCTAGCGATGCGTTATGAGGGTCAACCTGCTGTCTTTCATGTTGAATTAGGGCTTGCACTGTCTGCTGTGCATGAGTGGTTTCCCGTTCGCTCGATAGTAGGCGAGTGTCTTGCCCGAACTGGGAATGGAGTTGTCGATGCGTTGGACTCGTGGTCGGCTCTTGTCTTAGCCGAGCACTTGGAGTTGCCGCTGTTTTCGGTTTCTGAAGATGTCATCAGCGACAAGGTAGAGGTTCTCCACCCCTACTAGACCGTTTTGTTTTGAGCCTGAGGTTTTTTAGCCATCTTGCAAATTATGTAAACGTTATATGAAACCAGCTTGTTATGCTCGTTTTGTGAAATCCGTAACAGAAAAGAGGGCAGAGGTGACAACGATCAAAGCGCAGCAGTTTCAAGCAGAGTGTCTGTCTAACATCAATGAGATTGAACAGGGTGACGGCGACATAATTGTTATGCAGAATGGTGAGCCAACTGCTCAATCCACTGGGGATGTAAGGTTGCTACCTGCACCATTTTTTGGCTGTGATGCGGACATGATTGAAATCTTTGTCAATGATCTTTCTACCGTATCAGCGTTTGCTGCTGAAGAATGGGGAGTGTTTCGCAGTTTATGAGTTCGGGGTTGGTGGGGGTGAGGCGGTGTGTCATGGTTTGGATGGCTTGAGGGTTGTTGTCGATTAGGATGTAGTTTCGGCTGTGGTTGGCAGCGGCTTGGCCTAGGGTGCCGCTGCCAGCGAAAAAGTCTAAGAGCAGATCGCCGGGTCTGGAGTGGATTTTGACGATGCGCTCGAGCACGCCGAGGGGTTTTTGGGTAGCGTAGCCGGTTTTTTCGGTGCCGTTGGGGCTGACGATGGTGTGCCACCAGACGTCGGTTGGGGTTTTACCCCGGGCTGCTTTTTCTTTGCCGACGAGGCCGGGGGCCATGTAAGGGATGCGGTCCATTTCCTCAAAGTTAAAAGTGTAGTCGGTAGGGTTTTTGGCATACCACAAGATGCTGTCATGTTTGGTTGACCATTTCTTTTTGGAGCGGGCACCATAGTCGTAAGCCCAGATGATCTCGTTTATGAACGAGTCCCGGCCGAAGATCTGATCGAGCAACACCTTACAGTAGTGGACTTCTCTGTAATCGATGTGCAAAAAGAAGCTGCCGGTGTCAGCAAGCACACGGTGAGCTTCTTCAAACCGGGGGGCAAGAAAACTCATGAAGTCATCAAAAGTATCCTCATAGCCTGATTTACCGAGGCTTATCGTTTGATAGCGATTGCCAGCGAAGCCTGTTCGATCGCCGTTGACATTATCACGCACGGTTTTGATCCGCTCACGTTCCTGTCGCTTGCCGGTATTGAACGGCGGGTCGATGTAGATAAGATCAACACTGTTATCGGCTAAACCCTGCAAAACGGCCAGATTGTCCCCAAAAATAATCTTTCTCATTAGCGGCTATCCTAGAGTCATCTTGTTGGAGTTAGTGACTGTGGGTGTACATATGTCAGTTTCGGGGAGTCCAGCGGAACCATCGGGTAACGATAACGACACCGGCTGCACCCCACGCTGCCATAATCAGCCAGTTGCTTATTGGCCAAATCGGCTCATTGCTGAGCGGGTCGAAACCCCGTTGCAGCGCTACCGCTAGATGTCTAATGGGAAATATGTCGCCGATGAGGGTGATCGTCTGAGGCGTGTCGTCTGTAGCAGGCACGTACACTTCGGAGACGAAGTAAAGCGGTAAGACGATTAAATTTAGAAATGGTGGGCCAGCTGTTTCGTTGGGAACCAGGTTCGTAAACGCTAGTCCCATGGCACAAAACACAGCCCCTCCGATAATCAATGTGACGATAAGGCCAGGCACCGTCTTCCAAACTAGCGACACATCGTAAACCGCCCAGCCGATTAACATTGTTAGCAGCGCCATTAGCACAATCACGACATATGCAGTAGCAATTTGTCCTCCCATAAACACCCACGGGCGTATAGGGGTGCTTTGCACTCTTTTGAGAATGCCTGTTTCGCGGCGAAAAACAGTGACGGTAGCTAGATTCACAAAACAGGCTTGTACCACTGATAGGGCGATGATGCCCGGTACAAAGCGGCTAGCGAGCTTCGGGCCGAGCGGGGTAACCAAATTATTCCCAAAAAGTGCGGTAAGCACAAATAAGAAGATAAGCGGCAAGATAACAGTAAAAAAGCTGGCCAATGGGTTGCGCCACAACAACACGAAGTCGAAGCGGGTTTGCTTTGCCAGCTGTTGAAGCCCGTTAGTTCTCATCAGTTTGGTTTTTTGCTGAGGTTGGTATCGCTGGTTAACGCCAAATAAGTATCTTCAAGGGTTGGGGCTTTTACCTCCAGCGTCTCAAGCTTGTGGCCTAGCCGCCCTGCAACTTGCAAAAGAGCGCTAACAGTGTTGGTTACCTCGTTAGTTTGCAGGGTAAGCCTAACAGCACCCTCAGCTTCGTGGGCGCTTGCGTACATATGGCGGTCTTTATCATTTTGTACCGCAACTGCGGCTCGTAGCCGCTCAGGTAGATCATCTAAAGGCACTTCAGAAGCACACCACGAGACGTGGGTTTGCAAACAAGCAACCTCGGTTAGTTCTTTAACTGTGCCTGTGGCGATGATACGCCCAGCGGCTATTACTGAGATACGGTCGGCCAGATTATGGGCTTCGTCCATGTAATGGGTGGTGAGCAGCACCGTCACCCCTAGGCTGCGCAGGCCGTCCAACATAGCCCAAGCCTCCCGCCGGGCGGTCGGGTCGAATCCAGTGGTGGGCTCATCAAGGAACAGCAGTTCAGGATCTCCTATGAGCGCCAGTGCAAGATCAAGCCTGCGGCGCTGTCCTGCAGACAAATGCTTGACCCGTTGCTTGCGGTTATCAGCCAAGCCCACTAGCTCAAGCACTTCGTTTGCGGGTCGGGGGGCAGTGAAGTACGAAGACCACATAGTAAGGGTCTCGATAGTTGTTAGGTACTCCTCAGGTTGCGATTCTTGCATAACAATCCCGATTCGCTCCCGCCATTTCAAACCAGCTGTGGCAGGATCTTCGCCAAGAACAGAGACCTCACCTGCAGTTCGGGGTCTGAATCCCTCCAGAATCTCGATTGTGGTGGTCTTGCCTGCACCGTTTGGCCCCAAAAAGGCCAGAACCTCACCTTCTTCTATAAAGAGGTCTACCTTAGAGACGGCTTCGTGTTTGCCATAGAACTTACACAAGTTCGTGACTTGGATTGCCGGGGGCCGCATAACTTTCATATCAATTCTTACAAAAAACGCAACATTTTTTCAAAAGGCTTTAGTGATTGGTAGGTTAAACTAAAAGTTATAAAGGTGTGCAGTGGTTAGCAGAGCAAACAGCAGAGTAGTCAGCAGAGTTTTAGCAGGGCTTACGGCACTATTGCTGATGAACACTGCATGTTCTAGCAGCAGTGAGAATAGCAATACGGGCATGCTTCAAGATGCTGGTGATGTCCAAACTGTTGGAGCTGAAGATACAGAGCCTGCAGTAAATCAATCTGCGGACACCTCTGAGCGTTCAGGTGCAAATGAGCCCACACAAGCAGAGCAGCCGGGTGATAATGATGACGAACACATAGCAACTCAAGACGGTCTGGCAGATGCTGTTCTAGCTATTTTGAGGACAGATTCTGATTTGCCAGATTCTATTACCACTGCACAGCTTGGGTGTTTGGCAGATAGCGTGGCTGCTGCGTTTACAGATCAGCGGATACTTGAACTCGGCTTTACCAATTCAGCTTTGGTTGATTCTTATGATATAAGTGGGTCGTTTCTTCTAGGTGACCGCTTTGAGATTGACCCGTCTGAGGCGGACAAAATTGTTGGCAGCGCCGCTAGTTGTACTGACTGGCGACGTGTCTTTGTTGACACGATGGAAGCCCTTGGGGCAGACCCTGAAGCTGCTTCATGCTATGGGGTTGAGGTGTCCGACGATGGGATTGAGGCTTTGGTTTCGGGTGTGTTTATCAGTGCAGAAGGTTTAGTTGATGCTCAAAGCGAAGCGGCTAGCCAGGAGATGTTTCGAGTGGTAAGAGCTTGCACCGACCTTAGGGCAGTTTTATTTGAAAGTTTGGTTGAAGGCTCAGGTGTGTCCACGGCTAGCGCTCAGTGTGTGGTGGATAACATGGCAGATGAGCTTGTTGATGCGTATTTTAGGCTTTTAGACCCCAACAACTCCCAAGAGCTTGCTGACTCTTCTAGCCAATCTTTCATTGCCGAGTTACAGGCTTTAGAAAGACGTTGTTTTACTGTAGAAGAGTTAGCAGAACTTAATCGCAACACAGATCCTTCATCAGACCAGCGGTTTGAAGAGAACGTTGGTTCGCAGTCGTGTCCAGCAGTTGATGGCCCACGCCTACAGGTGCTGGATTTTGACGGTAGCCAGCCAATGTGCTTGGACATCGCCAAACGTTATACAGCGGTGTTTGATACTACCGCGGGTGAGATGCGTGTAGAACTTGATATGGTGAACACGCCGAAAACGGCAAACAACTTTGCGGTGTTAGCCAGGTACGGCTATTATGATGACACACTTCTGTTTCGCACGGATCCTAGTATTGGGATTATTCAGGGTGGTTCACCTCACACCAATTCACCGGCTGACCCCGGGCCTGGCTACACGATTGCCGATGAAGGTGCTGGTTTTACCTATGAACCAGGTCAAATTGTGATGGCACGTACGGCTGCACCTAACAGTGCTGGGGCGCAGTTCTTTTTTGCTGTGAACGAAAACACTGCTTTGTTGAACAGTCAGGGCACATATGTGGTGTTTGGAAAGTTGGATGCAGAGAGCTTAAAAGTGGCTGAAGCTATCTTGGCGAGCCACCAAGACCAGCCCAACAATCCGTTAGGTGGCGCACCAAATCCTGCTGTAACTATAAACTCTGTAATGATCAATGAAAATAGCTAGCAGAGTGTGTAACATTTGCAAGCTTTAGGCGGCAGATTTGAGTGGCAGATTTGCTGATAACACAGTACTGCTTAAGTGTTTAATGTTTTTAACCTTTGTCTTGATGCAACCACCGATGACGTTTGCTCATCTTCAGTAAATTCCAGGAATTATTCGGTGAGGCACATGTTTTTTGTATTCCCCCCATGCCTCCTCGCCATACTTGCGGATGCACTGTTTTTCGTCTTCCATTTGACGTGTGATGATAAAGGAACACAAAAAGATTGCATACGCCCAAGCCCACAGGTTAGTGAGGTGGCCGAAGGCTAAAGCAGTGGCGACACCAACAAGTGCTTCTCCGAAATAGTTGAAGTGACGAGCTGGCCGCCAGAAACCACTGTACAAGATTTTGCGTTCCCCAGCGCTGATGTATTTCGGTTCAATGAAACCGAGGAAAGTGCGCTCTGGCCAACGCTTAAAAGTGTATTTTTGCAGGTTGGCACCGCGTCCGATGCACCATCCGATCACAAAGAGGAGCGAGCTGCCTATCAGCCAGATGTACGTTAACCCGGTGGAAAAGCCTGGGCTGGGGTGCGCGGCCATACCCCAGAGCGGAAGATTGAAACCCCAACCGTAGATCACTAATCCACCCCAGATCAGTTTGACGCCAACGTTCTCATGAATAATGTCATACGTATACAGATGTGCCTGCTCATGGAAAAAGAAATCGAGCGCATATATGGTAAAGAATGCAGCGAAGAAGAAGACACCGAGATTGGCATCGTCTCCAAAACGATCGTTGTGCCATGCAGCAGCAGACAGTGCATTTAGCGACAACATGGTTGCGCCGACGATGTTGATGTACATCTTGAAGTCGAAACGTGAATCGAAGAGTTGGATTTCTTGCGCCCGTCCAAACCACCATGCTTGAAATGGATTCTTGATCTCATCTTTTGGCTGGCTAAACACAGCGACAGTGTTTAGCAAGAATGCAAGCACCGTTCCGCCAGCCACGGCATAGATAGTTGAGCGATAAAACCAGTCTTGTGGTAGGCCGGCAAGCTGAAACCACCAGACAATCTGCGCCAGAATGAACACGGCAAGACCGTTGAGGCGATAATTACGGGGCTCGCCGGTCTTTTGATTGATCACGTAGCCGCGCACACGCCGACCAGGAACGACAACATGTGCAACGAAGAACGCCGCGTAAAGTATCCAAGGCGTGAAGAAGGCCAAGATTGCTTCAGCGCCGCTCAAATCTAGAAGGTGATCAATACCGAGCCAATCAGCCATCTGTATTTGCTCCTTAGATTGTTGTTTTGGATTGTTGTTCCCATGCCTTACGCAGCATGCTGCTGACATCACGGAGTCCCGTGACCTGAAATCGGCTTTTGCGGTGAGGACGGATGAGCGGATACGAGGTGAGCCGCATCCTCCGATCTCCTGCGGGGAACCGGTCGATTTCGGCGCAATGCAGTATTGCTGCCAAGTTCAGTGCCATGGCATCTTCGCTGTATTGTCTACCCAAGCACGCGTGGGCACCCACACCGAAGGCTGCATCGGCACCTGGAGTATGCGATTCCAGGCGGGGTGGCAGGTGCCGGTCGGGATCGAACATCTCTGGGCTTTTGTAGTAATCGGTGTCGCTATGTGCAACCGCAGCGGCAACCCACATTGATTGCCCTGACTCAACACGATGACCGTCGTATTCAAAGCAGACACGAGCGGTGCGTTGCATGATCGGTGCTTGGGCATGAATACGTAGCGTCTCAGCGGAGACTGCTCTGAGCAGCGCCAGTTCGCGTACGCCTTCAGCTGAGATTTTGCCTGATATGAATGCCGCATCGGCTTCGGCTCGGCAGCGCTGCAGAAGGTTGTCATCTGCCAGCACGAACATCAACGCAAACCCTAGAGTGCATGCAATCTGGTCTGACGACTGAAAGAACGGGTAGATGACCGCCCCTGCCAGTTCATCCTCGGTGATGAACTCAGGCTGGCGTCGGTGCGCTTCCAAGACGTAGTCAATGAGGTAGCGCCCGCGCTCTTTGCCGACGAGAGGTCTACGTTTGGATTGTACTTCGGCAAAAAGTTGCTGTATACGTTGACGCGATTTACGTATCCTGCGTTCCACCATGAAGTTCGGCCGATCGCCGCGCATCGATATAATAAGCGAGTCGTTCCAGTGCCTGAAGCTACCCACATAGTCTGTGACCGAGGTGCCAAGAGCTACATGGCCGACTTGCATGATTGATAGCCGCTGTAGCGCGGCGTACAGCGATACCGATTTCATTGCGTGCCAACTATCGATCTCCTCAAGAGCGATCTTGAGCATTACAGGCACGTTTGCTTCCATGTCTAGCTTGTTGATGATGCTATGAGCAACGCGGCGTAGCTTGATGTGGTCGTGGCCACTCCCCGCAATGATCAAGCGCCCGCTTTGGGCGGCTCGACACATCGGGGCAAATGCCTCGTCGTTGCGCATCAGTGTCTGCTGATGCTGCCGAGCAAACTCAATGCCTTCCTTGCCACCGATGACTACGAAGTTCTGGCCAGGGATGCGCACACGACAGATCGGCCCATGCTCGCGATACAGCTTGTCGAGATAGGGGCGTATCTCACCGGTTAAGCCGAAGGCATTGCCCAAAAAGGGTAGACCGTCTGCATCGGGAACCGGCTTGGCTGAGGCAGAAACCTCCGTTTGCTCAGCGATATTAGCAGCTACAATGCGCTCAACAGCCTCATAAAGCGGATGCGGATGCGGTGTACCCCCCCCCCCCCCCCCCCCCATCCGTGCAACCGAATGCCGGGCCTGCTCCCGTTCTGGACTGTCGAGAATATGTTCGAACACACCACAGGCTGCGGCGAGTTGAATTAGTATGACGTCGTGCTCCGTGGGCTCTTCGCCCAACAGCAATGCGCTCATTACCCTGACACTGGTTTCTTCTTGACTTGTCCCAAATGAGTCTTTGGGACAACGCCGGGATTTTTTGATTGCTGTCGCAAGAAAAAACAAACCGTCGGGCACATGCTCTACAACGTTGAGTTGAGATAGCCGATCTAGCACCGCTCGGGCAGTTCCTCTTTCTTGGCTAATCCGACGGACCCAGCATTCCACCGAAGTCTGACCACTTGACGACTCGATCTGAGCCAGCACAGAATCAAGCACCGAATCACCCACAGGCGAAGCATCTATGATTGATATAGAGTCGCTGTTAGCCTCAATCCGCCCAAGGCTGACCAAATCCAACAACACAGCCGTCGAAAGACCAAGTGCGTGCGCCTGACCCGGAAGCTGATAGAAGCCCCCTGTGGCCTCATCCAGCGTGAGCAAGCAGAATTCGTCAACAAGCCTGAGCACAGCACTAAACATAGCACATACGTATCGACTGCGCTGCGGTTATCAGTTTTATTTCATTGCCTTGAGAATATCTCAGGTTGTTTCGTCCAGCAAAGATTGGTGTTGCTCTTGAGAGAGTGCTATGTGCGCATCATTCCATGACGCGCAGTTTTCCTGGTATAAACATGTTCTTTAGCTTGCGTCCTGAAAACACAGGCGCCAAAGCGACGACGGCGAGTGCTATGGCGAAATACACCGCCATCTCCAGCGGATTGATCGAAACAATTGGCCCAATCTCAGGGGCTGCTGTCGGCATCAGCACTAAAACTATCCACAGCAAGAGCGGGTAACCTAATGCAATACCCAACAAGATAGCCGCCATACAGAGCAGCACCCCTTCAGCGGAGAGGTTGGCGATTACTCGCTTTACCGGGATGCCGTACGCAAACAACGTTGCATGGTCGCGAGACCGCTCTTCGACGTTAATGTTGGTGGAATTGAACGCTATGAGTAGCAGTAAGACGAGCACTAAGTAACGAGCCGAGACGGTGAGGTTTTCTGCTTGTTCAAGTGCGATTTCGATAGATTCGAATGATTCGTCAAGTCCCTGCACGCGTGCGACACTGCTGTCGTCACCTGCAAGCGATCGTTTCACGTCATTTAAGTTGCTCCCGTCGGCAGGTACGCCAGTCACGACATTGGCAACCCCGCCGAGACCCCACGTCGATGCCTGTGAGAGATCCATGTAGGCATTGATACGCAACGGATGTGGATGAATCGCCGTGACGGTCAACGATCGAGTTTCATACGTCAAGGCCTCTGGCGTCATTTTTGGATGAGTCACCCTTAATTCGTCGCCTACACCTACGTCAAGATCGCTCGCAGCTTTGGCAGCTAACGTAATGCCGGTTGTTCCTGCACTTAGGCTTCCTTTTGTGGTTGTCGGTGTCCACACGTTGCTGTCGTAGTCGACAAAACGGACCATCACATCTAGCTGGTTTTGGTCATCACTATTTGCTGTTCGTGTCGCAGGAGTTAAGCGGGCATTTACTGCCAGCCCCGCTTCGCCAAGTTCGACTGTTGGATGTTCAAGCACTCGCCGCACTTCTGCGGATTTAACCGGAACAAATGAATCAAAATGCGCCATGAAGCGCTCTGGCTCGTTTCTTAACAGTTCTTGGTTGCCGCGGTCGAACGTTGTCGCAAAAGAACTGTTAAAGCCGACCGCCGCGAACAAGATTGCTAAGCTCAACGCGAACGTCAGCAATGTCATGACCGTGCGGCGAGGCGCGCGCAGAAGATTGCGGAATGGCATGCGCGCTAAGCTGCCTTTGGGCAGCGGAATACGACGGATAATCGGCCCTAGAGCGCCGCCGCGCGATGCTAAATGGCTTGACCGAATCGCTTCCACTGGTCGAACACGCACCGCACGCAAGACGGTTGTGAGCACGGCCAAGACAGGTACTAAGAAGCCGACTGCAGCAGCTTGCGCGTTAATGCCCCACTGGAATTGCCGCTCGAATACTGGATAGGTGTAAGCCGCCTCTACAACCGCCACGACTTGATTGGCAAGAACGAAGCTCAGACCAACGCCGAGTATCACGCCGACCACGCCGATCTGAAGCCCGATCAAGATGGGTCGGGTTGCGATGGACTTCGGTGGTTCACCAATCGCCATTGAAGCGCCGAATTCGCGTCTTTGAGCCTGCACCATGCGTCCTGAGAAATTCAGCACCGCGAAACCTGCCCCAAACAGAAATAACAGAGCGAAGGCCAGATTGATGTCTTGGTCGATCTGTGGAGCGTTCTGCAGCCCGTTGAACGACGGTGTTTCGTCTCGGGTGACGGTGTCGAACGACGTTCCGATATTGGACACAGCGGCATCAATCAGCTGCTGTCGCACTTCCTCGATGTCG
This sequence comes from Candidatus Poriferisocius sp., assembly GCA_965221865.1. Classification (GTDB taxonomy): domain Bacteria; phylum Actinomycetota; class Acidimicrobiia; order Acidimicrobiales; family Bin134; genus Poriferisocius. The sequence goes on along the minus strand of OZ244918.1, from coordinate 1,056,945 downwards.
GCATCTGGTTGCAACGTGACCACAAGATCGTTGACCACATTCGTACGGTTGGTGATAGCTTGCGCAGAGCTGAGCGGAGCAAAGATTACAGCGAAGTTCGACTGTCCGAGCGATCCGCCGCCCTCGATAATCAGGAAATATTCAGGAGAAGTGCCGTGACCAACGTATTCAACCGTTGTGTCACTGCCGACAAACAGCGTGCCAGACTCAGACAAGCCATGAAACCGCGCAAATTTCTCTTCTAGCAGAACGCGTGGTACTCCCCCCTCCTCACCTGATCGCGGCATTCCCTCGCCTCTGACAACCTCTACGCGGTTCACTCGTGGCCCGTCAGGGTTCTCTTCTATGCCAATGACACGCCCTTGCACTAGCAGTTCTGTGTTGTCAATCGTCGTGACAATTTGAGTGTCAATAACGAGACGCTCACTGAAATCTTCTATGCCGTCGATGCTTTGGGCAATGCGAGCGAGCGCACCGGTTGGTACTTCTTCGCCGCCGCTGAGCGTGGCCCTTAGATCGTACGCGTTGGTGAGCTCTAGACTTTGCTCGGTTGCCTCAAAGCGCCATTCGATGACACTGAGCGGCCCAGCATAGCTCGCTACGCCAATGCCGAGGGTCAAGCTGATGCCGAGTATTTGAATCCAGCGCCTGCGGCCTTCGCGCAAAACCCACCGTAACCGAAGCAAATTCATTGTTAGGTCTTACCAACGCAGATCGGATAGAGGAGTTTTGCCACCTGGCGGCGGGCCGTCGCTGACGATCCGGCCGCTGCTCATCTCCACGACCCGGTCGGCCATACGGGAGATCTCGCGATTATGCGTCACTACTAGAACGGCCCGGTCTTGGCTAGCTTGTTCAGCGAGCAATTCGAGAATCTGTGCACCGGTTTTGAAGTCGAGTTCACCTGTGGGTTCATCAGCAAGGAGCACAGGATTGCCTGTGGCTAGCGCTCGCGCAATTGCTACACGTTGCTGCTCTCCGCCTGAGAGTTCGTGCGGGAAATGCCCTAAACGATGTCCGAGTCCAACGGAGTTCAGTATTTCGCCAGGATCGGCAGATGTGCTCTTACCAGAGACATCTATGCCGAACTCGACGTTCTCAGTTGCCGTGAGCCCAGGGAAAAGGTTGAAACTCTGGAAGATAAAGCTGACCGTCTCTCGCCGCAACGCGAACAGCTCGCGGCGGCTTGACTTGGTGAGATTGCGGCCTCCGACAGTTACCGTGCCAGACGAAGGCGAGTCGAGAGCTCCGATGATGTTCAGGGTTGTAGTTTTGCCGCTGCCAGATGCGCCCAGCACAACGACAAACTCACCTGTGTCGACATGAAGGTCAATTCCGTCTAGTGCCTGTACCTGCACAGAGCCGACTTCGTAGTGCTTAGTCACGCCTTTGAGATCAATCACAACTCAGAACTCCTACGCCTACAAGCCTAATTTGGTTAATTCTACAGTCTGTCGCAGACTACAGCCTATTTGCAGGCTACTGCCTTTAAGCATGGACTGACGGCTCGGGCGATCGTATACGGTGACAATTCCCATAACCGTTTACCTAAAAACTTTACAGTCCTCTACCAAGCTGTATGGTTGGTGGGGAAATTTGTTTGAGCGGTACTGCATTTGAGCGGTACTGCATATGTATAGTACTATACATAAAATGCTTGACAATCTTCTGAATAGGGAGGTTACTTATGGACGCGGTCAAAGGCTATTTTTTTGTTACACTGTGGCGAGCAATTTTAAAGCTGATCACTATCACCATACTAGGTTACCTGTTGTCCGTCCACCGGGATAGTCCGTTCGTAAGGGGAGCCTTTCTCGGAGCATCTGTCCTCTGGGTAGTGGACGGATGCGATCACGGTATAGACAATATCCGCAGACGCTCTAAGCAAAAACAAACGTCAGCTTTGTCGTTGGGGTAGCCGAGGCGAGGTTTGCCGGCAATAGCGCCATTATTTTGTTTCTCTGAGGTAAAAAAGCTACATTGTGACTGTTGCTTGTGAGTTGATGCCTTGTGTAAAGACAATGGCGATGGTTTCCTGAGCGACGAGAAGACTTGAGTAATTATGGCAAAACCGACCCCTTCCTTAACGCGCATGACAGTAGAAGATACTGAAAAGACGCACGCGCTCAGCCTGTGTGATGAGCTCTTGATTTTGATGCTCAATGAGGAAACTGGATTTTTCCATCAAGTGCCAGGGTGGAATTTGAATTGCGCAATGGCCGGTGCAACATTGGCCGCGCTGTCCCTTCAAGATCGCATCGACACCGACATGTCGTCCCTAATAGTCTTGGACAATACACCTACAGGTAATCCTGTGCTGGATTTCACGTTGTCGCAAATCTCAGGTGAATCGAGCAATAAAAGTGCTCAATACTGGATTGAGCAGCTTGCCCCGCATTCCAGCAAGCTGATCGACCTCACGCTGGATCGTCTGTGTCAGATCGGTATTCTTGAACATCATGATGGCGATTTCTGGACACTAGCACCGCCAGGTCGTCTCGGAGCTTACATTTCTGACGAAGACACAAGTACATCTATAGATCACGTTAGGGCGCGAATTGAAAGATTGATTTTGGGAAGCGACATCCCAAGCCCAAGAGATATTCTCATCATCGCTATTGCAAATGTTTGCGACGTTTTGAGATTCATCTTTGATCTTGATGAGCAGGCAGAGCAACGAATACACCTGATATGCCAGCTGGAACTTATTGGTAGAGCAATTGCGGAAGCAACGATAGCGAACATTATTAGTCCTCTTCAAAGTGCTTCTTTAACGAGAAAAATTCCCAAGTTGCCATTGCGCAAGCTAGCTGCTAACAAGCATGTGCGAAATGGCAATATGCCTGCAGGATTCGCTCAGATAGCCGAGGAGCATGGCCCAGTCTTCAAAATTAAATCACCGTTGGAGAAGAACCCAAATATCTTTTTGGTAGGTCCGCGCGTCAATAACTGGATGCATCGGCATGGCAGGATATATCTTAGGTCAAGCGACTACTTACGCGGATTGGAAGAAGTTTATTTGGCAGAAGGGCTTCTGCCAGCAATTGACGGTGCCGAGCACTTTCGCATGCGCAAGGCTCTGCGTGCTAGTTACAGCCGTGAACGTCTGGAGCACCAAATTGATGAGGCATATGCAAAAGTCTGTAATTTCATGTCAACTTGGGAGGTGGGTAAAACCTACGGTGGTGTTTCCCTGTGTCGGCAGCTGACCAACATAAGCATTACCCCGCCACTTCTCAGTGTCAAAGCTGATGATGTAATGGACGACATAATTGATTACAAAGCCACCGTACTCAAGACCCAAGTAGCCAAAGTCAGCCCAAAGTTCATGATGAACACGCTTGCCATGAAACGCAAGGCTCAGTCTGTAGAGGTGCTGTTTGATCGGGTAACACAGGCACATACCGCAACCCAGCGGATTGGATGCCCACGGGATCAAGCCGACGATATACTGAGTTTGCATAAATCCGATCCCACTTTTGTGCCCGAATCAAACCTCCGCTTCATGTTTTCAGCGGCCGTGCTTGCGAGCATGTATGCCGGTGACGAACTGAGCTTCATCATCTACTGCATGATGCAACAGCCTGAGCTATGTGAAAAGATTCGCGCCGAAGCTGACGCTCTCTTTGAGAATAGAAATCCAGTACCAGAAGACTTCAAATCTTCGTCTGTTGATGTGACCAGACGTTTCATAATGGAAGTTTTACGGCTCTACCCCACAATACCACTGGCAGTACGTACCGTAATGAATTCCTGCGTGGTTGAAGACTACGAATTATCAGCGGGGTCAAAGATTTTCATCGTCACCACAGCCTGCCACTACATGAAGGAGGTTTTTCCCGAACCATATAAGTTTGATATTGATCGTTACCTGCCTGAACGTGAGGAACACAAGACGACAGGCTATGCTCCGTTTGGTTTGGGAACTCATGGCTGCCTCGGCTCAAACATGGTTGACCTGCATCTCACTCTTAATACGTTGATGATTGCGCGCTATTTCGAACTGCAGACAAAGCCGTCTAACTACCGTCTTGGGATCACTCCCTTCCCGTCATTGTCTCCGAACAAGAAATTCAAGATCACAGTCGCTAAGCGAAGGCACCCACTACCTTCCTGACGCCTGAGCGCTGTGATGCGGCAGGCGGTTCTGTTTTGTTGTTGTGCCTTGTGTGGGCTGAGTTTCTTGTCTTGTGCGAAGGGGGTAGGGAGCGCAGATGCACCTCAAAACCTTGTGGTGGCTGTATCATTTTGTAATTGTCAATGAAAGTAGTTAGCAGAGTTGGTAGTACTTAGCTTACATAGGAGAACAAAAATGAAAAATGTTGTCGCACTTGGGTTGTTTGTCTGTTTGACTTTGCTTGGCGCTGCCTGCAATGACAGCAGTGATGATGCCACTGACACTGCTAGCTCGCAGGTAGCAGCTACTTCTGTTGCTACCGCTACTGCTGAAGCAACCGGTGTTGCTGTTGAGACGCCTGTTGCTACACAGGCTCCTGAGCCTCCTCAGGCCCCTGAGTCCCCACAAGATGTTGACAGCGGCGAGGAATCTTTTGGGGATATATCGCCTGAATTTGTTCGGAATTTTATAGTTGACGGTTTAGTGCAAGATAGTGGGATATCAGAGGCTAGTGCCCAATGTGTAGGGGAAAACCTCTCTGATGATCTGCTTGAAAGGTATCTAGCTTTAGATTTGGAAGCTCCTGGGGCTGAAGTTGAAGCGCAGCCCGTGCTTGCTGAAATGGTTGAAGTTCAAGCAAGCTGTCTTACCCCAGAAGAGATGGAACAGATGGGCTTCGCCCCCGCAGAAGGCTAAAACGCGTAGCGTCTTGGAGTGTCTAGCAAAAGGTTCTATGAGAGCTGCCAGAGAGTAGAAGGCAAAAAGATATTGGGTACAGCTACTCTGCGATGACCAGTTAATGCTAGGCACCGTCTTGAAATCTTGGAGCTTTTCGGGGATACGGGCAGGTGTAACTTTGATGCAGCAGAGTGGGCATGGGGTGCGACGTCTAATCTCTAGGCTGCTCATGGTTTATATATGCACTGAGCAGGTAATTTGAGAGCTGTCTTATTAATTTGTAGCTAACTGTCACAGGTGTGTGAGAGAATGTTCTATCTACAAAAAGCCGAGCTATAAGGAGATTGGCACATGTCTGAACTAACTTATGAGAAGCTACGGGATGCAGTGGCTGGGGGAGCTGTCGCTCTTAGGTCTCGTACCGAGTTGCAACCGGCTGACGGGCCAGGTGGGAAGGTATTTCCGCCGACTTATGCCGTCTCTGCTGAGCATAAGTACGCCGTAGAGACTCGGCAGGTAGGCGACCGAGAGGTGCAGACGGTGCTACTGGACTCGGTAGCGTCGCAAGCTAATCGGGCGGAGTTGGCTTTGCTTGAGGGTTGGGATGCTGGGGATCTTGAGTTCCCCGTGCCCTATGTGGACTTCTCAACAGAGAACGGCGAGTTCGACGATATCGGTCGCCTGACGGTGCTTGAAGCACCCCATCGGCTTGCTGATGCGATCTTCCGCGACAGCTTGCTTAATGGGACGCTGTTCAGGCTGTCGGAAGTGGGACGGGCGATCACAGATGCTCAACCCCGCAACGCTACTGCCTTGTTTCGCTATGCTCCCACAGCCCTGTTATTTGGGCAGTGGGACTCCACTGGGCCTAAGGGCGGTCTAGGGTCTAAGTTCCAACGGGCCTATGTGTCGGAGATCGTCGGCCACGACGTTCAAATAGGCCGCAAGGTGGGCAGCCGGCTGGACCCACTGCAGATCGAACGTGAGGCGGCAGTGGCATATGAGCACAAGGACCCGGAGCAGCGGTGGACTTTGGACGAGGCCGAAGCAGTAATGCAGAAGGGCAAGCCCAAAGTAGCTGGGGGTGACGGTCGCCCATCTGAAATCAACCACGGGAACATCGCTCCCAGCATTGATGCTTCAGCGGGAGGTGTGACTATCTCAGCAGCAGTGCAGACGACAGTGATCTCCTTGGCAGCATTGAGACGTCTGCGTTTTACTGGCCACGATCGAAGTGCCGAAACCGCAGCCAGAAGTGCAGTTGCTGCGCTCGGCGTAGCTGCCGTCGTCTTCCAACATGAGATAGACCACGATCTGCGTTCTCGGTGTTTGCTGATTCCCCAGCATTCGCCTCAGATTGAGTTGGTCGGTCGGGACGGTTCGGCGCCAGAAGTTGTTGACATCGACCGTGACAGTGCCTCGCAGATCTTGCGCGAAGCGGCTCAAGCATCATCAGGGCTGGGTTTGGCTTGGGAAAATGCTCATGTCAAGCTCCAGCCAGCACCCAAGCTGTTGGAGTTGCTGCGCCGCAGTCGTGAGGTCTCTGCTCGCGAGACTCCGGAGGTATGATCCGTGCTTGCCATTGAGGTGAATTTCCTCACTAGGCGGTTTGTGGCTACTGCACACAACGATCGGGAGGCCAGTGAATGGCCGCCGCACCCGGCCAGATTGTTCTCAGCTCTTGTGGCTGGTTGGGCTGAAGCCGGAGAAGATGATGCAGAACGAGAGGCTTTGGAATGGCTGGAAGCCCAGCCGCACCCATCCCTTGTAGCCCCTGAGGCCGACTGCCGCAGGATCGTGAGCTATTACGTGCCGGTTAATGACTCTCGAGTCGTCTTTAAATCTTGGTATGAGCGTCGCAGTCGGAATCTCGACGATTTCGAGGATCAATTTGACAAGGAGCTCGAACGCTCGGGCGGGGAGTTGACGAAGAAGGCAGAAAGACTGCGCGACAAGATCGTCAAGGAGTTAGATGTTGAGGAGCAAGTATCTCGAACCGGGACTACATCGGTGGATTCGGCTCTTAAATTGTTACCCGATGACCGAGGCAAGCAGGAGCGCTATTTCCCTTCTGTAACGCCGAGTGAGCCACGCGTTACCTTTGTTTGGCCAGATGCCGAACTGCCGGATGTAATTAGAGCATCACTGGATCAGCTTTTAGAGCGGGTCACGCGCCTGGGTCATTCGTCATCGCTGGTGTCTTGTCGAATCTCCGACAACCCATCGCCACCCAACTGGACTCCTGGTGGGGGAAGCCATGTTCTTCGATGTGCTGGCCCTGGGCAATTGGCGGCGTTGCAGGAGAGATTCCAGCAGCACCAGGCCATCAAGCCGAGGGCGCTACCGTTTTCAGCGGTTAGCTACAGCAACATACCGGGCGAGCCAGGCTTACCAGCCCCTTTGAAGCCTGACACTGATGGAGACTGGATTGTCTTCGAATTCCTGCTCAGGTCGCAGTCGCGGAGATTCCCGTCGACCCGTGTTGTCGAAGTCGCCGCCACGATGCGTGCCGCCATCATGTCCCATGCTGAAGATCCGATTCCAGAGCACCTGAGCGGCCACCAATCTAGCGGCGCGCCGACACTGGAACCGCATGTGGCGTTCTTGCCCCTGCCGTACGTTGGATTTCCGCACTCAGACGGGCGGCTCATGGGTTTGGCGATGGCGCTACCCTCATCCTTGGATGAAGCATCCCGGCGGGCAGCCCGGCGGGCGATAGGTCTCTGGGAGAACCAATCAGGACTAGGGGCAGCTTTGACGCTCCGGTTCGGCAGCAGTGGGATACTCCAGCTCCAACGCAGAACTGGCCCAATTGACCTTATATCGATTAGGCCGGAGCTATGGCAAAAGCCCTCGGTTAGCTGGGTGTCAGCCACCCCGATTGCCTTGCCAACCCATCCTGGATCGCTGGGCAGGGGGAGCGTCGCAGCTCGGGCCAAGGCGTGGGCGCGGGCCGAACAGGCGATAGTGGCTTCCTGCCGCCATGTGGGGCTGCCCGAACCGTCCCACATGGATCTGTCGCTTGATCCTATGGTCTTGGGTGCCAGGCCAGCTGGCGATTTTCCGCCTTTTCGTCAGCGGGGCCGCGACGGTAAGCCGGTAGCCCGTCGCCTCGTTCATGCGGCCTTGGTGTTCAATCAGCCCGTGAAAGGTCCGCTTATGTTGGGGGCAGGCCGCTTTTTGGGGCTTGGCCTGATGCGGCCTACCGTTGCCCCGGCCTCCCCTGTGAATGAGGGAGACTCCGATGACTGACTTGCGAGTTGATGACTTTCCCTTCTACTTCCGAGAGGTGCACGGCTACGACCCATTCCCTTGGCAGCGTCGCCTGACTGCTCAGGTGCTTGAAGAGGGCCGATGGCCTGAAGTAATCGATCTGCCCACCGGAACCGGTAAAACCGCTGTTCTCGACACCGCAGTATTCGCTCTTGCAGCCCAACCAGATGTGTTTCCCCGCCGAATAGTGTTCGTCATCGACCGCAGGATCGTTGTGGACCAGGTGGTTGAGCGTGCCAAACTCATCCAGCACAAGATCCAAGAAAGCCCAGCTCCTGCATTGCGGCTAATGAGGGACCGGTTGAGAGAGATCGGCGGGGAATCACCTCTTGGGGTTGTTGCACTGCGAGGGGGAATCCCAATCGAAGGGGAATGGGCCCGTCGGCCAGACGAGCCTTGGGTGATGGTGTCCACCGTGGACCAATTCGGGTCTCGGTTGTTGTTCCGCGGCTACGGAGTCAGCCCGAAGATGCGGCCCGTTCACGCAGGGCTGGCGGGCAACGACTGCTTGGTTATCCTGGATGAGGTTCATCTCAGCCGGGCCTTCGCTCAGACGTTGCAAGAAGTGAGTGCTTTGCACAGCAACGGACACCTTCCCAAAAGGTTCCAGGTAGTCGAGATGTCGGCCACGCCAACGAACCTCGGAGGGCATCAGCAATCCTTCGGGCTGACCGAGGAAGACCTGGCCGGCTCTTACGAGCTTCACCGTCGTGTCAAGGCGGCAAAATCGGCGAAGCTGTGGGAGGCTGGACCCAAGCAGCCCCACATCGCCATTCCTGCTGAGGTCAAGAAGATTCTGAAGTCCAACCTTGACGAATCGATTCAAAGTGTGGGAGTGATAGTCAACCGGGTTCGAACTGCGCGCGAGACTCACGAAGCCCTCAGAGAGGCGGGCTACTCGGTGCATCTGATCACCGGACGGATGCGTCCTTTAGACAAGGCAAGGTCGTTGGAAGCCATCTCAGCTTTGGTCGATCCTGATAAGCGGCCAGACGGTGAGGGTTTGACCACCGTTGTAGCCACCCAGGCCATTGAGGTCGGCGCCGATTTCAGCTTCGACGCGTTGATCACTGAAGCCGCCCCCATCGATAGCCTGCGGCAGCGGTTCGGTCGTCTTGACCGGAGGGGCACGTTGGCTGAGCGGACGGGCAGGCCGGCCACAGCCTGGATTGTCGGGGTCAAGTCTGCTCTTTATTCCAAGCAGCCCGATCCGGTATACAGAGACTCGGCTCGAGCGACTTGGGAGGAATTGCAGAGACGAGAAGGTTTTGATTCCATCGACTTCAGCCCACGTCCTGAGACCCCTCTTCATTTCCCCGAAGAGTGTTTCGCCCCTGCGGCCCAAGCACCTCTGTTGCTTTCCACTTACATGGACGCCTGGGTCCAGACTCATCCTGAGCCTGTTGTGCAGCCGACGGTGGACTGGTTTTTGCATGGCATCGAACAAGAGCCTCAGGTTGCAGACGTGTCGATTGCTTGGCGCTATGACCGATCTATGCAAGCGCTGAGAGAGGTATCGCTGCGCCCGGCTGAATATCTCCAAGTTCCGATCAACGCTGTTAAGGCCTGGCTTGGTGGCGCTAGGGAGGAAGTGCCCGTGGCTGATGTCAACGGGGGTGTCAGCGAGGAGGTCAGGGGTCTTGACAGCTCGGTGGGTTCGGCCTGGTGCCGATGGCAAGGGCACGACGAAGATCCCGAGTCGATCTCTGTTCGCGACATCCAACCCGGAGACATCCTCATCGCCGACCCGATACTCGGTGGCCTCACAAGCGGTACCTGGGATCCAGGCTCTAAAGATCCGGTAGAGGATCTGGGAGACGAAGCACAACACGCATATGGCCAGCGCTTCACGCTTCGGCTCGATCAGCGGCTGTGGCCTGAGGGTTGGCCGAAACCGCCCGTTCCAGATGATGAGGCCACTGCCTTAGAGCCTCTGGATGGCCGCATTGACAGCTGGTTGGACAATGTAGATTCCTTGTCTGACCTGGCCGACTGGCAGAAGAAGGCAATCCGAGAACTGAAGGCTAAACATGAGGTAAAGAATCTGGATGATAAGTACTACGTCCTTGTCTCCGGCAGGGTCGATTCGTCAACGTTGGATGGATCGGATCAGTCCGCGTCGTTCACAGGTAGTGGCGTTACGCTGCGCGAGCACCTGAGCGGTGTTGGGAGGCGGGCCGCGGACTATGCCCATCGGCTTGGAATGAGCGAAGCGATTCAGTCCGATTTGGAACTTGCCGCCCAACTTCATGACCTGGGAAAGGTTGATCCCCGATTCCAGAGACAAATGGTGGGAGACGACGAAGTTCGTCAGGCCATGCAAAACGAGCCTTTGGCTAAATCGCTGCCTGGCGCGCGTCCTTCACGCGGAGGGTGGCCGCCGGTGCGACATGAGATCATGAGCGTTGCCATGGTCCAGTCCAACTCCGCAGTCTTAGCCGCGGCCCACGACCCCGATCTGGTGCTGCACTTGGTTGGAACCCATCATGGCCAAGCACGGCCCCTCCCGCCTATCAAAGAGGATCAGTGCCCCCAGCTGCTCAGCTTCGCTCATGAGGGCATGCCTATGGAAGCCAGCACTGATCTGGTGGATGGACCCCTGGCCTTGGAGATGGCCGACCGCTTTTGGCGTCTTGTCGAACGTTACGGATACCACGGTCTAGCTTGGCTTGAAGCCATAATCCGACTTGCAGACCATCAACAGAGCGCGGAGGAGGCAAGAAAATGAGTGGGACGCACCTCACTGGACTCGAAGGTACAAATCCTCTTGGGTTCTTTGCTGCGCTAGGCATTCAGGTTGCATTTCAAGGAGCTTCTGAGGAACCTCGTCTGTGGTGGAGTGATGACGTTGTGCCCCATGCTGTAGTAGATGTTTCGATTGATATAGAACGGATCGTCGAACGGACGATGGAAGTGGTCCCAGTCTGGTTAGGTAGTCCAGCGATCACTACTGGTCTTGAACCTATAGGTGATGTGAAATTCAAGGCAGCAGACATCACAACCTACCTTCGCAATGCTCGACTCGCCGGTTCTAATGCCGGTCTAGCAGCGTGTCTAGTAGCTGAAGGGAGTCTCGACAACAGCAGTGTAGCCAAGCCTACCGATCTCTATTTCACGACTGGTCAGCAAAAATTCTTGAAGATGGTCAGTGAGATACTCGGAGGAGTTACAGCAGAAGATCTGGAAATTGCAATGACCGGGCCATGGTCTTACCAGAGTGAATTGAGTTCCTTAATGTGGGATATCGCAGATGACAGCAATTATGCGTTGTCAGCTAGCAACCCTTCAAAAGATAAGAAACTGACTAATCCTGGTGCAGAAACTCTCGCCATTTTGGGTATGAGTAACTATCCGGTGTTCGGCAGTCCAGGTCGAACACATACCCAAGGTGCTTCTGGAAGGTGGAAACGTGGGGCTTTCACATGGCCAATTTGGACAAAACCGGCATCGCGTAAGGTCGTCTCTTCACTGCTTGCTCACGCCACAGTTTCCGAGCCGGGGTTGACTAAGCGAGCAGCTTTATATCCATCTTGGGGTATCGTGCAGATAATGCAGTCAGCAATTCGACGAAATGATCAGGGCGGCTATGGAACGTTCGGTCCCCCAGAGGTGATCTGGTCTCTTGAGTGATGTACCTGATTTTGTTCCAGCCAGGATGGTGAACGAGTTTGAATAATGCCTTTTGGTTTAGCTGCAAAAACAGTGCTGGCATTGCACAATTTTATTGCGCACATAAGGAAGATGTTGTTCACAGTCGCAGTTAGTTAATGCTGTGCAATCTAAGCGCGTGTATCATTCATGCATGCCAAATGTTCAGGTGAGAAATGTATCTGAGGAAGTATACGGTGTATTGGTTCGTCGTGCTCAGAAGGAGGGGCAGTCGCTTCAGCAGTATCTCAGCGACCAACTGTCTCAAATAGCATGCCGCCCGACGCTGGAAGAGGTTTTTAGCCAGATAGATGAGCAGAGCCTGGGACGTATCTCTAGCCAAGATGTAGTATCAGCACTTGAAGTTGAGCGTGCTTGTAGTTGATGCTTCGGCGCTGGTTCTAGCCGTTGCTGGTAGCACAGAGATCGGTCGGCAACGACGTAGCCGATTAAGTGGAGAAAACATTAGTGTGCCCGATTTGGTTCTGACGGAGTCCGCTTCAGCTATTAGACGAAGACTTTTGTGAGCATGATTGATGAGGTTCAAGCTAATCAAGCTATTGAATATCTTGCCTAACCTCCAAAGAACACTACTGTATTCGTAGTGTGACAGAGATCAGTAGCTTTGTGAGCGATGTGCCCGATCTCGTTCCGGCCAGAATGGTCAACGAATTCGAGTACTGTCCTCGGCTTTTCTACTTGGAGTGGGTCCAATCTCGCTTTGAAGATAACCCTGACACTGTCGAAGGTCGCTATGTGCATCGGAACGTGGATGCGGGCGGTGGGCGTATCGACAATCCTGATGAAGAGAGCCCAGTCCGCAAGGCCAAATCAGTTACTATTAGTTCTGAAAATCTGGGCTTGATTGCTAAAGCCGACATCATCGAGGGTAGAGGGAACAGGGTTGTCCCAGTTGAGGTAAAGCGTGGGCGGCCGCCGAAGCATGGCCCGGCGTGGTCTCCTGAGCTTGTGCAGATATGTGCTATCGGTCTCATTCTTCAAGATAATGGATATAACTGTTCAGAAGGTCAGATATTTTTTGCCGAGTCACGAGAACGTGTGAAGGTTCCTTTTGACGAGAAGTTAGTGAGACAAACCTTAGATCTGGTGAGAGATTTGAGGGAGGTTGCTAAAGCCCCAGATCCGCCGCCTCCTTTAGTTGACAGTCCTAAGTGTCCTCGATGTTCGCTTGTGGGTATCTGCTTGCCTGATGAGACAAATTTTTTGGCCGACCGGTCAGAGGTGCAACCTCGTCGTTTGACTCCACGTGACTCTGCTGCTCGGCCTTTATATGTGACAGAACAGGGTACCAAGATTGGGATTAGGCAGGGGAGGGTCACGATTTTTCAGCAGAAAGAGGTGCTTCAAGAAGTAAGGTTGATTGATGTGTCACAAGTCTCTATTTACGGGAATGTGCAGATCAGTTCTCAGGCAATGCGAGCAATGTTCACACAACAGATTCCGGTTTGCTGGTTTTCCTATGGTGGTTGGTTTCAGGGCATTGCGCATGGGCTCCCTTCTAAGCATGTAGATCTCAGGAGGCGTCAAGTTGCAATTGCTGCACAGGCTGGTTTACCAATTTCTCAAAAGATGGTTGAGGGTAAGATTAGAAATTCAAGGACCTTGTTGCGCAGGAATTCACGTAGCGATGTGAAAGCTGTTTTAGAGCAGTTGAAGTCTATGGCGGAACAAACTGTTGAAGTTGATACTGTGGAATCGCTGTTGGGAGTAGAAGGAGTTGCAGCTCGGCTTTACTTTTCACAATTTTCGGCGATGTTGAAAGATCGATCTTTGAGTGTGTTCGATTTTCAGGGGCGAAATAGGAGACCACCAAGAGATCCGATCAACTGTCTTTTGTCATATGGTTATTCTTTGTTAACTAAAGATCTAACTGCAGTAGCTATAGCTGTTGGCTTTGATCCTTATTTAGGAGTATTTCATAAATCTAGGTTTGGGCGTCCAGCGTTAGCTCTTGATTTAGCTGAAGAGTTCCGGCCGCTAATTGCAGATTCGGTTGTAATAAATGTCATCAATAATGGAGAAGTGCAGGAAAATGATTTTATAGTGAGGGCTCAAGGTGTAGCATTGACTCAGCAAGGTCGTCGTTCATTTATTGCCGCTTATGAGCGTCGTCTTGAGCAAGAAGTAACACACCCAGTTTATGGTTATAAGCTTATCTATCGTCGTGTGCTTGAAGTACAAGCACGTATGTTGGGAGCATATTTACTGGGGGAGATTCCAGAGTATGTTCCTTTTATGACGAGGTAGTTTATGGCGCAAGGACGTAAGAGATATTTGGCGGCTTATGATATTCGCGATCCTAAGCGCTTGCGGAAAGTGCATAAGACTATGTTGGGATATGGCTGGTCAATGCAGTACAGCGTGTTTGTATGTGATCTTGATAACATGGAACTTGTTGCTATGAAGACAGAATTAGGTGAGATAATCCATCATTCAGAGGATTCTATCGCTATGATTGACATCGGTGCTCCGAATCAGAGAGGTAGAGATTGTTTTCAGTTTATGGGCGTTGCTGCTACTTTGCCGACTAGTGGTCCAGTCATTCTGTGACTCGAGTGCTTAGGTAGGCACAGCAATGCTAATGAGGGCTCGAAACCTAACGTACATACCGCTTGTTACGTTCTTTGACAATAGAATAGATTATAGAAAATGCTTCCTTTTTATAACCGCTCGTAAATCTTTGCAAACCAGCAGGTCAAGGCAAAGATTTTAGGCGAGCTGTTCGGCGGGTTTATAAACCCGCCCTTCATTGAAGCTCTGAACTCATTTTGGTTCGGCGGGTTTATAAACCCGCCCTTCATTGAAGCTGGCAGCACGCAGCAGCATTAGTTCGGCGGGTTTATAAACCCGCCCTTCATTGAAGCCAGCATATAGACCGTGTTGAGGATGCGCTGTTTGATATGGTTCGGCGGGTTTATAAACCCGCCCTTCATTGAAGCATGCACTTAACCTAGATGTGCGGGAGTTGAGCGGGTTGTTCGGCGGGTTTATAAACCCGCCCTTCATTGAAGCGCATCAGATAACGACCAGATTGGCGGCACAGTATGACAGGGTTCGGCGGGTTTATAAACCCGCCCTTCATTGAAGCTGTCTTCACCAGTTGGGTCTAAGCGGTATGATTGCGGTTCGGCGGGTTTATAAACCCGCCCTTCATTGAAGCACAAAGTTGCCTATCGGATGGTCTGGGTCATAGTGGTTCGGCGGGTTTATAAACCCGCCCTTCATTGAAGCGGATTGTTGCTAAAATTGCTACCAAAATACAGTGTACGTTCGGCGGGTTTATAAACCCGCCCTTCATTGAAGCACGGTGGCTTGACCAACATTTAGGCTATCAATAAGATAGGTTCGGCGGGTTTATAAACCCGCCCTTCATTGAAGCAAGAACAGGCTGTTGCGGCGCAGTTTGTTGACAGTTCTGGTTCGGCGGGTTTATAAACCCGCCCTTCATTGAAGCCTGAACCTCGGTAACCGGAGTTCTGAGGCGTCTCTTGTGTTCGGCGGGTTTATAAACCCGCCCTTCATTGAAGCCATCACCAGTTCCGGGTATTTCACGGTTTGCCACTTGTTCGGCGGGTTTATAAACCCGCCCTTCATTGAAGCAGTCCAACGTCTATCGACTTTACACGCTTCACACTGGTTCGGCGGGTTTATAAACCCGCCCTTCATTGAAGCAGCGAGAGCCCGAACCTTCGCTCTAGTCTCAGCCATAGTTCGGCGGGTTTATAAACCCGCCCTTCATTGAAGCACGGGGGCTAAACATTTGCACCACCGGGGGTAGGCTCGGTTCGGCGGGTTTATAAACCCGCCCTTCATTGAAGCGTGGTCTGCTAGGGGGCTCTGCTAGGGGGCTCTGCTAGGTTCGGCGGGTTTATAAACCCGCCCTTCATTGAAGCATGTTAACGCTCTCCACCGCGCAGCAAAGCGTATAGGTTCGGCGGGTTTATAAACCCGCCCTTCATTGAAGCGTTTCAAGTGTTAGTCAACGAAACTCCTACCACCGTGAGGTTCGGCGGGTTTATAAACCCGCCCTTCATTGAAGCGCAACAAACCTGCGGCTAAGCTGGTGCTGGCACCCGGTTCGGCGGGTTTATAAACCCGCCCTTCATTGAAGCTGCAGCGTTTGTTATCGCATTTTTTGCCTTCAGTATCGTTCGGCGGGTTTATAAACCCGCCCTTCATTGAAGCCCGACCAAAACTCTGACCCGTCTACGACTAGTCGTACCGTTCGGCGGGTTTATAAACCCGCCCTTCATTGAAGCCTATAGTTGGCTAGTTAGCTAGCTTGCTTGTCTTGTGTTCGGCGGGTTTATAAACCCGCCCTTCATTGAAGCCCCGGTTTGACGATAGGCACGAGTAACTATGAAATTGGTTCGGCGGGTTTATAAACCCGCCCTTCATTGAAGCACCCGGGTTTGTCTTGTCTTCACCCGATAGGGGGAGTTCGGCGGGTTTATAAACCCGCCCTTCATTGAAGCAAGTCCACAGTCGCGGCCAAGTCGCGGCAGTCGCTTGTTCGGCGGGTTTATAAACCCGCCCTTCATTGAAGCTAAAGAGTCTCTCGGTACCCTAGTCTCGCTCCCTAGTGTTCGGCGGGTTTATAAACCCGCCCTTCATTGAAGCGGGAAGGTTCTTGACATTCCCCCCTTTCTTATACGGTTCGGCGGGTTTATAAACCCGCCCTTCATTGAAGCCCACCCGGACGCTTTCAACGACGCTCCCGGTTCATCGGTTCGGCGGGTTTATAAACCCGCCCTTCATTGAAGCACGGGCGTTGGGCAATCCGCAACGGGAGAAAGCTAGGTTCGGCGGGTTTATAAACCCGCCCTTCATTGAAGCTAGTACAGCATCTTTACCTAATGCGGCTGCTACCATGTTCGGCGGGTTTATAAACCCGCCCTTCATTGAAGCATGCATTGGACTCAATCGAGTCAGATTATCAACTATGTTCGGCGGGTTTATAAACCCGCCCTTCATTGAAGCACTTTCGTCTCCGGTTTACGACTACGAGGACGGTCCGGGTTCGGCGGGTTTATAAACCCGCCCTTCATTGAAGCACGATGAGGTTTCCCAGCCGAGTCTCCGAATAAAAAGTTCGGCGGGTTTATAAACCCGCCCTTCATTGAAGCGCCAAATAAGGCTTTGGCGCAGCGGCCGTAGCTGCCGGGTTCGGCGGGTTTATAAACCCGCCCTTCATTGAAGCCCGGGGCCACCCAACACGCCAAATGCGTCTTTCCAAGTTCGGCGGGTTTATAAACCCGCCCTTCATTGAAGCTTTTGGGTTGGTGATGTTGTCAGTATTGATGCTAGTGGTTCGGCGGGTTTATAAACCCGCCCTTCATTGAAGCAAAATGAGCAATCTGCCAGTCGCACACGACTTCACAGTTCGGCGGGTTTATAAACCCGCCCTTCATTGAAGCTCTGATATGGTGGGGGTGTACATTAAGCTCCTTGTTGTTCGGCGGGTTTATAAACCCGCCCTTCATTGAAGCCTCCAACACGGGTACTGCGCAAAAAACTGCACCCCCGGTTCGGCGGGTTTATAAACCCGCCCTTCATTGAAGCTCCAATTTCTCGAGTCTTTGCTCCACTTTATCAAGTGGTTCGGCGGGTTTATAAACCCGCCCTTCATTGAAGCTTGAAGACTCTTAGCTGGTTTAGCAGCCGGCCTACTGGTTCGGCGGGTTTATAAACCCGCCCTTCATTGAAGCCATTGAATAGCGTGTCTTTAACCTCACGGGATTCCTGTTCGGCGGGTTTATAAACCCGCCCTTCATTGAAGCAGGGAGGTGGGTGAACTCACTAGTCTCGGGAGCTAACGTTCGGCGGGTTTATAAACCCGCCCTTCATTGAAGCTGATACAAGTATTATCTTCTCTGTTGTGTATGCGATAGGTTCGGCGGGTTTATAAACCCGCCCTTCATTGAAGCGATAAGGCAGCTATGACTGATGCAGTGCTGCATTCTGGTTCGGCGGGTTTATAAACCCGCCCTTCATTGAAGCGAGTATTGCTTCGAGTCTATCAGATAGATTAGCTAATGTTCGGCGGGTTTATAAACCCGCCCTTCATTGAAGCGGGGTCTTTAAGGATGGCCTTTATGTCCTCAACCAGCGGTTCGGCGGGTTTATAAACCCGCCCTTCATTGAAGCTGTTATGCCCCGGTTTTAGCTGCTGCTACAGCTATGGTTCGGCGGGTTTATAAACCCGCCCTTCATTGAAGCACCCTCCACTACCCCCGTCAACCCAACCCGTGTCAGGTTCGGCGGGTTTATAAACCCGCCCTTCATTGAAGCTACGATTAGATCAGGCATCTCACTCTCGTTCCGGTCGTTCGGCGGGTTTATAAACCCGCCCTTCATTGAAGCGTGACTAACGATTACTCGTTCACCACTGACAGTAACGTTCGGCGGGTTTATAAACCCGCCCTTCATTGAAGCACCAATCTCCTCGGTAACACCGAATACGAAGTAGAAGTTCGGCGGGTTTATAAACCCGCCCTTCATTGAAGCTACCGGAGCGCATGCTCCCGGTGCAGACGATGTGCTGTTCGGCGGGTTTATAAACCCGCCCTTCATTGAAGCGCAGTCTATCTGCACGTTCCTTATCCGCTCGGACACTGGTTCGGCGGGTTTATAAACCCGCCCTTCATTGAAGCGGTCTGATTTTGGGCATATCATCTGTTACCAACCGTGGTTCGGCGGGTTTATAAACCCGCCCTTCATTGAAGCGCAAACATCTATCTAAATGCTACGAATTAGGCATTTTGTTCGGCGGGTTTATAAACCCGCCCTTCATTGAAGCGGCTCTGACGATGTCTACCCCATCGCTAGTAGGTGGTTCGGCGGGTTTATAAACCCGCCCTTCATTGAAGCTACCCCATAGCTTTGGGGTACTTCGCCCGAAGTCATGGTTCGGCGGGTTTATAAACCCGCCCTTCATTGAAGCTATTATCCAAAGCGTAAACGAAGAGAACTCTTTGCTGTTCGGCGGGTTTATAAACCCGCCCTTCATTGAAGCACAATGCTAGGCCGCCTAATGCAGTCAAGATTATTGGGTTCGGCGGGTTTATAAACCCGCCCTTCATTGAAGCGATTCGTTTATTAGTCTGATCGGAGAAACGGATTTGGTTCGGCGGGTTTATAAACCCGCCCTTCATTGAAGCTGGTCGTAGGTACCGGTGAGGGTGGCGATTGTTTCTTGGTTCGGCGGGTTTATAAACCCGCCCTTCATTGAAGCTAGTTTTCTGCGAACGTTCCATCTGGCAAATGTACGGTTCGGCGGGTTTATAAACCCGCCCTTCATTGAAGCAAAGAGAAGCCCTAACGAACTGGCATTGGCATGGCGTTCGGCGGGTTTATAAACCCGCCCTTCATTGAAGCGTATCAGTGGGACAGTGAATCAGAATGTGAAGCTAAGTTCGGCGGGTTTATAAACCCGCCCTTCATTGAAGCGGAAGCAAACACTCTAATATCGGGAGGTGGTAGAACTGGTTCGGCGGGTTTATAAACCCGCCCTTCATTGAAGCAGCTGGGGGTTTTGGGGGGTTTAGTGGGGGGTTATTGTTCGGCGGGTTTATAAACCCGCCCTTCATTGAAGCAGCCGTACTATTGCTCCTGCGGTGGCGTGAGGGCTAGGTTCGGCGGGTTTATAAACCCGCCCTTCATTGAAGCTAGGCCAGCCCAAAACCCTAGTTGTTTTTCTAGAGCTGTTCGGCGGGTTTATAAACCCGCCCTTCATTGAAGCGCCCTTTCGCAAATTAGCTAGCCGACCGTACCTTCCAGTTCGGCGGGTTTATAAACCCGCCCTTCATTGAAGCAGGTATCTGAATAGCGTTTATAGCCAAAGTTGTCGGAGTTCGGCGGGTTTATAAACCCGCCCTTCATTGAAGCAGATAACAGCGACCAGCCTTACTAAGAGCTTACATGGTGTTCGGCGGGTTTATAAACCCGCCCTTCATTGAAGCCTCTACTTCGAGGAAGGCGTGGAAGGTACTAGCAGCGGGTTCGGCGGGTTTATAAACCCGCCCTTCATTGAAGCTATTTAAACCGAGAGAGAGTAGGCAGTAGGCAGTAGGTTCGGCGGGTTTATAAACCCGCCCTTCATTGAAGCGTGTTCAGCTATTAGCCTAGCAGCGAGTTCGAGAGCGTTCGGCGGGTTTATAAACCCGCCCTTCATTGAAGCTGGGCCCTGCGGTCCTGTAGCTCCGGGTGTGGGGCCGAGTTCGGCGGGTTTATAAACCCGCCCTTCATTGAAGCCGACAACCGCAGATGCGATGAGACCTACGGATGGCCCGTTCGGCGGGTTTATAAACCCGCCCTTCATTGAAGCGTGAACAACTAGCCGATGACGTACCTGCACAACCTGAGTTCGGCGGGTTTATAAACCCGCCCTTCATTGAAGCGTTAACGCTTTGGATAATACAAGTATTATCTTCTCTGGTTCGGCGGGTTTATAAACCCGCCCTTCATTGAAGCTCGGAAATCTGTGGTCAAAGAGTTGACGAAATCTAAGTTCGGCGGGTTTATAAACCCGCCCTTCATTGAAGCCTGAGCGCAGATGTGATAGTCGTGTGCGCACCTGACGGTTCGGCGGGTTTATAAACCCGCCCTTCATTGAAGCCTGTCCTTGTGGCCCTCTTTCACCTCGTGGGCCTTGGTTCGGCGGGTTTATAAACCCGCCCTTCATTGAAGCTTGAAGTCGGGTTAGTTCTTCTAACCGTTCTTGTTGTTCGGCGGGTTTATAAACCCGCCCTTCATTGAAGCATCGGGCTTATATGAATGAGCTTTGCGTTTTGCAGAGTTCGGCGGGTTTATAAACCCGCCCTTCATTGAAGCTCGTAATTTGAAGTATCAATCATAATGCCTCCAAGGTTCGGCGGGTTTATAAACCCGCCCTTCATTGAAGCGCAAAATACTCCCTGCAATGTCTAAAGGAGATTTCAAGGTTCGGCGGGTTTATAAACCCGCCCTTCATTGAAGCGCAGAGGGCAGATTGTAGATGATCCGTCTACAGGGCTAGTTCGGCGGGTTTATAAACCCGCCCTTCATTGAAGCAATAACTAGCGCTTGCTGGTGACTATAGCGAACACCGTTCGGCGGGTTTATAAACCCGCCCTTCATTGAAGCTGTGATTGGTTAGCGTTTATTCCGAGCGGACATTGGTGGTTCGGCGGGTTTATAAACCCGCCCTTCATTGAAGCCATTCTAGATGTGATGTAGTTGTATATGAGTTCCATTGTTCGGCGGGTTTATAAACCCGCCCTTCATTGAAGCCAGACCGTGCTGGTCTATAGCTTGACTTAATGCTCGGGTTCGGCGGGTTTATAAACCCGCCCTTCATTGAAGCATCGTACCACTCGGGTCGCCACCATCATCAGGCCCGGTTCGGCGGGTTTATAAACCCGCCCTTCATTGAAGCTTTAGGTTCGGGATGTTCACCGAGCCAATTGAGAACGTTCGGCGGGTTTATAAACCCGCCCTTCATTGAAGCAGTTGAACTATTGGAATGTCCCTAATCGTTGGACTGGGTTCGGCGGGTTTATAAACCCGCCCTTCATTGAAGCGGGATAGTAGGACACTAGCATACTTTCGCAAGTTTGGTTCGGCGGGTTTATAAACCCGCCCTTCATTGAAGCTGATGAGTATTAAGCCTACCCTCAAATCGTTTTGTAGTTCGGCGGGTTTATAAACCCGCCCTTCATTGAAGCTTGGCCGTTGCAACAATATGCCAAGCATTCCAGCAAAGTTCGGCGGGTTTATAAACCCGCCCTTCATTGAAGCGCTGTTACGAGTGTTCAAAGTGAAAAAAGGTACACCGTTCGGCGGGTTTATAAACCCGCCCTTCATTGAAGCGACCTACCTCGTGGGGCGGTATAGGGATGTCAAGCGGTTCGGCGGGTTTATAAACCCGCCCTTCATTGAAGTTCATCTAACCACACAATAGGGATATAGTAACCCTCCTGTTCGGCGGGTTTATAAACCCGCCCTTCATTGAAGTCGATCCACCATGGGCTTACAAAGAGAGTGCCTTTATGTTCGGCGGGTTTATAAACCCGCCCTTCATTGAAGTGACCTGAGCGATCAGAAATGGTTTCAAAACTTCTATCGTTCGGCGGGTTTATAAACCCGCCCTTCATTGAAGTACCCAAAAACGCTTTGGGCATTAGCTAGGCTTTGCGGTTCGGCGGGTTTATAAACCCGCCCTTCATTGAAGTCAATATCACTTTTCAAATTGACCCTGAGAATGTGGTGGTTCGGCGGGTTTATAAACCCGCCCTTCATTGAAGTATAGCAGACTTGGGGCTGAACTTGGATACAGTATAAGGTTCGGCGGGTTTATAAACCCGCCCTTCATTGAAGTAGATAAATGCCTAATTGTGTCAATATCATAATTGATGTTCGGCGGGTTTATAAACCCGCCCTTCATTGAAGTTGCACACAGCGGAGAGCGGCAGCGGAGCGGACGGTGACGTTCGGCGGGTTTATAAACCCGCCCTTCATTGAAGTTCATAACTCACCTGAACAATGTGCTCATACTCCCAGGGTTCGGCGGGTTTATAAACCCGCCCTTCATTGAAGTACCACATTAGCGATGTAGCTTTCAGGCAGCATCAGGGTTCGGCGGGTTTATAAACCCGCCCTTCATTGAAGTCTTAGTGTTCTTCTGATGCGCACCTGTGTTTGGGCGGTTCGGCGGGTTTATAAACCCGCCCTTCATTGAAGTGTAGCTATCCCGTTCCATAATAGGACGAACATGTCGGGTTCGGCGGGTTTATAAACCCGCCCTTCATTGAAGTCACATACTAAGCTCAAACTCATCAAATCGTAATGTGTTCGGCGGGTTTATAAACCCGCCCTTCATTGAAGTCTTAGTGTTCTTCTGATGCGCACCTGTGTTTGGGCGGTTCGGCGGGTTTATAAACCCGCCCTTCATTGAAGTACAATCCGTGACAGAGACGATACAATCATAGGTATGGTTCGGCGGGTTTATAAACCCGCCCTTCATTGAAGTCTCGGCGGTGACCTCGTTTAAACGCTCTTCGTCTTGTTCGGCGGGTTTATAAACCCGCCCTTCATTGAAGTGATGGGCTCATCAGGTGCAGTCTCACTGCACGACCCGGTTCGGCGGGTTTATAAACCCGCCCTTCATTGAAGACTAAATTCCATTGCAGATTAAGTAGACCCCCTTTCGTTCGGCGGGTTTATAAACCCGCCCTTCATTGAAGCACCACATAGTTGGGCCAGGGTCATCTTCTAACACCATGGTTCGGCGGGTTTATAAACCCGCCCTTCATTGAAGCATGAGACTTGTCGCGCTCTAACGCGACAGTAACAGTGTTCGGCGGGTTTATAAACCCGCCCTTCATTGAAGCGTGCCTACGCGGGTAGTATTCATAGATGTAGATGACAAGTTCGGCGGGTTTATAAACCCGCCCTTCATTGAAGCCGGTATCGCGTATAGTAGTAGCAAGCGCTAGCTAGGTTCGGCGGGTTTATAAACCCGCCCTTCATTGAAGCTTTGAGTGGGAAACCTACGAACGAGTAGAAAGCTGGTTCGGCGGGTTTATAAACCCGCCCTTCATTGAAGCGACGCCGCTGTCCTCACCTACCCTGCTCGTACCTCAGTTCGGCGGGTTTATAAACCCGCCCTTCATTGAAGCACGGGTGGGACTGTCAGGGTCTAACACTCGGGTGGAGTTGGTTCGGCGGGTTTATAAACCCGCCCTTCATTGAAGCTACCATTGATGGGGTAAGCAATAATGCTGTCATAAGTTCGGCGGGTTTATAAACCCGCCCTTCATTGAAGCATCGGGATACTCGTAGGCTTCCTATTCATAAAAATGGGTTCGGCGGGTTTATAAACCCGCCCTTCATTGAAGCGTGAATAATGCTTCACCGATACTCCTTTTACTCAACGGTTCGGCGGGTTTATAAACCCGCCCTTCATTGAAGCGTTGACTAGAACTTGAAACGAGCAGCGGCGTCCGGGGTTCGGCGGGTTTATAAACCCGCCCTTCATTGAAGCACTTAGCAGCGGTAGTAGTTCGGGGCCGGCTTTGCTGGTTCGGCGGGTTTATAAACCCGCCCTTCATTGAAGCATCGCATACGGGGCTAACCCGCATCTCGCTGTGTGGGTTCGGCGGGTTTATAAACCCGCCCTTCATTGAAGCAGTGGTTTCCGAGCTGACAGCGAAACGGTTTGATTTGAGTTCGGCGGGTTTATAAACCCGCCCTTCATTGAAGCTCACAAGCGTTTATATAATCTAGCGCTTTCAATAGCGGTTCGGCGGGTTTATAAACCCGCCCTTCATTGAAGCTGGCGAGACAGTGTTGCAGAACGCAAAGCAGCAGAAGGTTCGGCGGGTTTATAAACCCGCCCTTCATTGAAGCGTGGTATATATGTGTGGGTGATAGCTGCCGCTATCTAGGTTCGGCGGGTTTATAAACCCGCCCTTCATTGAAGCGATTGGAGTATATTAGCTCTAGCCACCAGCCGTGAGGCGTTCGGCGGGTTTATAAACCCGCCCTTCATTGAAGCGGTTAACATGATTGACGACGGCAAATTTACGGGTTTCGTTCGGCGGGTTTATAAACCCGCCCTTCATTGAAGCTGGATGATACAAGTATTATCTTCACTATTGTGAATTCGTTCGGCGGGTTTATAAACCCGCCCTTCATTGAAGCTAGCAATTGCAGCTATTTTCGGCTTGTGTGCTGGGGGTTCGGCGGGTTTATAAACCCGCCCTTCATTGAAGCGCCGCAGTGTTAGCCACCGAAGCTGTAGCCGGTTGCACTGGTTCGGCGGGTTTATAAACCCGCCCTTCATTGAAGCGAATACTGCAGACTCGGCAATGGAAATAGGTAGCAAGTTCGGCGGGTTTATAAACCCGCCCTTCATTGAAGCGGTCAATATGACGATCCGGGTTCCGCACTGTAGCTAAGGTTCGGCGGGTTTATAAACCCGCCCTTCATTGAAGCACCGGTGCCAGCACCAGCTTAGCCGCAGGTTTGCTGCGTTCGGCGGGTTTATAAACCCGCCCTTCATTGAAGCCGTTGATGAGAGCCTGCTCTTCAAACAAATGTCTCGTTCGGCGGGTTTATAAACCCGCCCTTCATTGAAGCGTTTATACGATTCTGAATGTACAACTCAGGGCTTTGGTTCGGCGGGTTTATAAACCCGCCCTTCATTGAAGCTTGGGCATCCCAGCTAACAAAACTAACGTCTTCGATGTTCGGCGGGTTTATAAACCCGCCCTTCATTGAAGCCCCGGAGAAGCCCCTCGCGCGAGCGGTTAGCGACATCGTTCGGCGGGTTTATAAACCCGCCCTTCATTGAAGCATTCACAGTAAACCTCAAAAATGTGCTCTCACTAGTGCGGTTCGGCGGGTTTATAAACCCGCCCTTCATTGAAGCAATCGAGTCTCAAGCAATTCAATTGACCAATTATTGTTCGGCGGGTTTATAAACCCGCCCTTCATTGAAGCCCGCAGAATCTAACGGATAGCTGCCTTCTTCACGGTAGGTTCGGCGGGTTTATAAACCCGCCCTTCATTGAAGCCGTATACCCGGTTTCAACATAGACCCATTAGGCCGGGTTCGGCGGGTTTATAAACCCGCCCTTCATTGAAGCAAAGGAGCTAATAGGTGATGCGATTGAGCGTATCGAAGTTCGGCGGGTTTATAAACCCGCCCTTCATTGAAGCCTTCTAACCGTAGCACATCATCTGTAGCCGTCTATGAGTTCGGCGGGTTTATAAACCCGCCCTTCATTGAAGCGTAGGTTAGCCCTTCATTATACGGTGAACTCCATTAGTGGTCACGACGGATCGGCCATAATGGTCGGTCGTTAAAGCTTCACTGGTTACTGAAACGCACCGACCCTAAAACCGAGGTTAGAGTATGTGAGTTGCGCCGTCAGAAATGGTGGGTGCCCGCTCCTAAGACACTACAGCTAAAGATGGATGACCGGGCAGGTTAGCGTGCGGGTTATGCCGTCTACCATTTGGATTTGGCTCACAACTAAGTGACCTAGTTGATCCATAGAAGCTGCTTCGGCTTTCGCGATCACATCGTAAGGGCCGGTCATCACTTCTGAGACCACAACTCCTTCGATGCTGCGGATAGCTTCGGCCACATGACGAGCCTTATCCATTTCAGTTTGGATTAGTACGTATGAACTAACATTCACTTGAACACACCTCCATTTGGGTAGGTTGATCTTAGCTAAACTTACAGTGTTTCGCTAGGGGCAACTAGAAGTGATCGCCACCGAGCATACAATTTTTCCCAAAGGCTGCAATTGTAGATTATCGCTATAGTGGTATTTGTATGGTCGAAAAGGTTTTGGTGACTGGCGGTGCGGGGTTTGTGGGTAGCCATACCTGCGTGGCGTTGTTGCAGGCAGGCCATGAAGTGGTGGTTGTGGACAGCTTAGAGAACTCATCTGCAAAAGCCATTGCAGCAGTTGCAGCAATCACTTCCAAAAGTCTTCATTTGGAGGTTGCAGATTGTCGTGATACTCGCAAGCTTGAACACATTTTTCAAGAGGTGCAGCCCACTGTGGTATTGCATTTTGCCGGTTTAAAAGCGGTTGCGGAATCGGTAGAAAATCCGCTGCGCTATTACCGTCATAATATAGGTGCAGCGGCTGTACTGTTGGACGTAATGCAACGTTGCAGCGTGTTTCGGCTTGTTTTTTCGTCTTCAGCAACAGTTTATGGCGAGCCTCATGAGTTGCCGGTTGCCGAAGTAGCGCCAACTCGGCCTACTAACCCTTATGGCACCACTAAGTTGGTGATAGAGCAGATGATTGCTGATGTTGTGCGTGCCGATTCTCGTTGGTCGGCGGCTGTACTGCGCTATTTTAATCCTGTTGGCGCTCATTTGAGCGGTCGGATTGGTGAAGACCCTAAAGGGCCTCCCGCTAACTTAATGCCATGTATCTTACAGGTGGCAGCGGGTCTTCAGCCTTGTTTGTTGGTGTATGGCACCGACTATCCCACCTTAGATGGCACAGCGTTGCGCGACTATGTCCATGTTATGGATTTAGCTGAAGGCCATTTGGCGGCGTTGGCGTACTTGCAATCTGCACCTTGTGGTACGCATACATTTAATTTGGGTACTGCCAACCCAACATCGGTACTCGAACTAGTTGCTACAATGCGTGCTGTTACAGGATTAGAGATACCTTATGTGGCCTACCCTCGTCGTGTAGGCGATGTTGCTGAATTGTGGGCTGATTCTAGTAAGGCCAAACGGGAACTGCGTTGGTCTGCTACACGCAGCTTAATCGACATGTGTCGTGACGGTTGGGCCTGGCAATCTCAAAACCCAAATGGCTATAAACCTAGCCAAGACTAGCAACTGTTTTAGACTAAAAAATTGCCTTTATATTTAATGCCGCGTAGTTCTGTTTTTTGAAGTTCTCGCGGAACAACTCTCGCAAACGCAACGCTGCATGATCATAAGTTTCGGGGTCGTCCCAAGTGTTGCGGGGGTTTAGAATCTCGGCGGGAACGCCAGGGCAAGATTTTGGTATTTGTAGCCCCAGTATGGGCATCTTTTCGGTTGCTTTAGCGTCTAGTGCGCCGGTTAGAGCAGCCTTCAACAGTGCGCGGGTGTGAGCGATGCTCATTCTTTGTCCTTGCCCGTAAGGGCCGCCAGTCCAGCCAGTGTTAAGCAAAATACAGCGGGCGTCATGTTGTTTGATGCGGTCGATGAGCAATTTGGCATATACCGAGGGTTTGTGAGACATGAAGGGAGCGCCGAAGCAAGCGCTGAAAGTGGCTTGCGGTTGTTTGACACCTACCTCAGTTCCTGCCAATTTGGAGGTAAAGCCCATCACAAAGTGGTATATAACCTCGTCTTGGCTCAGTATTGCTAGAGGTGGCAACACGCCAAAAGCATCTGCTGTTAGCAATACGATTGTTTGAGGATGCGGGCCTTTGGCTCCAGCCGCCACATGAGGGTTGCACGACAGTGGATAGGCGATACGGGTATTTTCGGTAATAGAGGCATCGCTGAGGTTGAGATCTTGGGGGTGGGTGTCGGCTAAGTCTTGGTGAGCGGTGGCAGGCACATTCTCAATGAGCGTGCCAGCCTTTGATAGTGCCGCAGCGATTACAGGTTCGGCTGTTTTGTCGAGGTTGATGAGCTTTGCGTAGCAGCCGTTTTCAAAATTGGATATCCCTGATTCGGTCCACACGTGCTCGTCGTCGCCAATCAGCAAACGATCAGGGTCGGCTGACAAGGTAGTCTTGCCAGTGCCAGACAAACCAAACAAAATGGCACTGTTGTTTTGGCGATCCACATTCGCCGAGCAATGCATGCTTAGCTGCCCAACGTTAGGTAAAGCAAAGTTCATAACCGTAAACATGGTTTTTTTCACTACGCCGCAATAGTCCGCACGGCCTAATACCAAGGCCAGATGATTATGCAAGTCCATAATGACTGCCCTGTCGCTGCGGGTTCCGTCTTGGGTTGGATCACAACGAAAGCTAGGAACATTCAGCATAGTCCAGCCAGCGGTTTGTCTATCAGAGTCTTCTCGCACATTTTTGGGAAACATGATGTTGGCGAAGTAGGCGTGGGTGGCGTATTCGCTAATCAAGCGATAGGGGATTGCAAGCTCAGGGTCCCAGCCGCAGAACACATCTGCGGTGTAAAGCACCGATTCGCGAGAGTTCAAATGCTCAAGCACCCGCTCTAAAAGGCTAGTGAAGTAGCTGGGATCAAACTTGTTGAAGTCGGGTTTCCACCAAATGTCGTCTTCTAAATCTGGCCAAGCCACTGCGTAGGTGTCTTGCACAGGACGACCAGTGCAGCTGGGGTCGGAGTAGTAGATCAAAGGCCCATCGGCACCTAAAGAAGTAGCAAAAGCTTTTTGCTGGTTGTCGGGGCCACCGGCTTGGGTGCGCCCTGTATCAAATGAGATAGCTGCGCTGAACAGTTCATCTTGGCTAAGGTCGGCGCGCACACGCACTGTGTCTAAGCCGAACTGTTGGCGTAGCTGCTCAGCTACTGCAGATGTCATGTGGTGTGTTGCGTGGAGGTAGCTTCGTCGCTTGTAGGAACATCAGCAGTTTTAGCAGCGTAAGAACGATTATCCGGCAACAAAAACGAGGGTGTGCCCATGTCTACTTCAGAGCCCAACCTCAGCCGTGTGGCCTGGTCATCTGCAAGGTCAAAAATAACCCGCTGACCTTGTCGCAACATTCTAAAAACCGATCCTTCAAGAGCATCGGCAGCTAAATCAAACTCGGTCATGTCGGTGTCGCACACCACAACGCCGGTTTTAGTATTTGGATCGTATGCCTTGATCACGCCCTGCATTGGGACTCTTTCTGTTGGTGATCTGTGACAAAATTAGGTTAATGGTTGCTTGCAAAGTTTCGCGAGTTAAAGCGCTACTATCGCAGGTGATGGTACTAGATCAATTAGGCGTTTATGAGTTGCGGGTTGTTATGAAGCGGTTTCGTGATGCTTTGCAATCACATCGTGACAGGCTCAATCAGCTAAATGTGTATCCCGTCCCCGACGGGGACACGGGCACAAACATGTCACTCACCCTAGAAACGGTGGTAGCTGAGATAGCTGCCCGCGAAGATGATATGGGTGCGGTTTGTGATGCCATCAGCCACGGTTCGCTGATGGGGGCGCGTGGCAATTCGGGGGTGATTTTGTCGCAGATTCTGCGAGCATTGGCTGGGGCTATAAAAGCTGCTGGCTATGTGGATGCGCAGGTTTTAGCTGCTGCGCTCAAGCAAGCTTCTAAAGCAGCAGACGAGGCGGTATCGGCGCCGGTAGAGGGCACTATTTTGACGGTGGTTAGGGATGTGGCTAACGCTGCGGCTGACAAGGTGGCTGCTGCAGCGGAGATGCCATTGGTGGATTTGGTGGACTTTTGTATAAAAGCTGGTCAGGCTTCGCTGGAGCGTACCCCTGAACTGTTGCCACAACTAGCTAGAGCTAATGTGGTAGACGCCGGTGGTGCAGGGTTTTTGTTGTTTTTGGATGCTTTGGGCACTGCTATAGATAGTCGACCTTTGCCAGAGCCTGCTTATGTAGATGCCACAACAGGGGTGGGAGCCGCAGTTGTTGGTACTGAAACCATGACCACGCACCATGGAACAACAACTACAGCCGATGCTGGCGTAGAAGTTGGGGCTACTCGCTATGAGGTCATGTTCTTTTTAACAACAACCGATGATCGTATTCCAGAGTTTCGCCAAGTTTGGGGAGAACTAGGCGACTCCATCGTGATTGTTGGGGGCGATGGGCTGTGGAACTGTCACATTCACAGCAACCAGATTGGTGCTAGCATAGAGGCCGCTATTGCGGTAGGGAAACCATTTGACATTCGTGTCACCGACTTGTTTGAGCAGGTAGAACACATTGAGACGCTTGCTGAGGCAACCGCTAGTGGCACGATCACCGTTTTATCTGCGCCGCTAGAACAATCTGAGTTACAAAAGACTGCTGTGATAGCAGTTTCGGTGGGTTCGGGTGTGACCCGTTTGTTTGAGTCTTTAGGGGTGCGGGCCATCATTGCTGGCGGACAGACCATGAACCCTGCTACCGAAGACTTCTTGCAAGCCATCAGCCAAATCAGAGCAGAAGAGTTTGTGCTGTTACCTAATAACTCCAACATCGTGGCGGTGGCTAAACAGGTAGATGCTTGCACCGAGTCCACTGTGCGGGTAGTACCCACTCATAGCATTGCCGAGGGCTTAGCCGCGTTGTTGGTTTATGATGCCGCAGCTGCTGCTGAAGAAAATCATCAGGCTATGTCCAGCGCTGCTGCAGAGGTAGTTACCGCCGAGGTTACACAGGCAGCACGTAGTACTGAAAGTGAACTTGGCTCTATCGCTGCGGGGCAATGGTTAGGGCTAGACCGTGATGGTTTACGAGTTGTAGCAAAAAGCGCAGTACAAGCAGCTACCGAATTGTTAGATGAACTGCTAAGCAGTGACCACGAACTGCTCACAATCATTTACGGAGCTGATGTAACCGCAGCGCAAGTGTCGCAAGTGCAAAGCTGGTTAGGTGCTCATTACCCATCTGTAGTCGCAGAGGTACATGAGGGTAACCAACCGCTGTATCCGTTTTATTTTGGACTGGAGTGAGCCAACCATTGCGGCCTGCACTCACCTTGGCCGACTTTAACAATATGGGTGTTGAGGTGTTGTCTAGGGTTGGAGTTGGCAAAGCCAAGGCGCTGGCCTCTGTAGGTATTTACACAGTCTTAGATCTGCTCACCTACTACCCACGGCGCTATGTGGATAGAACCAATCAGGCTGCTATCTGTGACCTAGAAGATGGGGTGGAAGCTATGGTGATAGCCACAGTTAGCAGTGTTTTTGCAAAGAAGCTGTCAAACAACCGATCTTTGGTTGCCGTTGGTGTGGATGATGGCACTGGTCACCTAAAGCTGGCATTTTTCAACCAACCATGGAGAGAGCGTCAACTTTGTGCCAACCAAGAAGTTGTGATTTTCGGCAAGCTGGATCGCTACCGGGGGCAAAAGCAAATGACAAATCCTATTGTGGATTTGATTGGCGATGAGACTGGTCGCATTGTGCCGGTATATCAGCAGTCGGAGAAAGCTGGCATTTACACCCGCGAGATTAGGCGCTGGGTGGATGAAGCGTTGCGTCGTTCACAACAGCGAGGGATAAGCGATCCATTGCCTGAGCCTGTGCGCGCTCACTACGATCTTTTGGGACGTCATCAGGCGCTTTTGGCTATCCACCGCCCCGCCAACTCAGATGCTCGCTATAGCGCTCGTAACCGTTTGGTTTTTGATGAGCTATTGCGATTACAACTTAAACTTGTGATGCGTAAACGGGCTGTTCAACAAACCGCGGTAGGTATTTGTCACGACACCTCAGGGGAGTTATTGGCTCGTTTTGTTGATTCATTAGGTTTTTCTCTAACTAATGCACAACACAGGGTGATCGGTGAGTTGACAGATGATATGGCCCGTCCGGTGCCGATGCATCGACTTTTGCAAGGTGATGTTGGGGCGGGGAAAACTGTCGTAGCCATTGCTGCTTTGCTTACCGCAGTACAAGGTGGACATCAAGGGGCTCTTATGGCACCTACAGAGGTTTTAGCTAGCCAACATTATGCAAGTGTGCGTGCTTTGTTAGATGGGTTGATGGTGGCAGCTGAAGATTCGTTGTTAGCCACTAAGCCTGTGCGGGTGGCTTTATTAACCAATCAAACCACCGCTGCTCAGCGAAGCGAAATTCAAATGGCTCTCAAATCAGGTGATATTCACATCTTGATCGGCACCCATGCTTTAATTCAGGAAGGGGTAGATTTTGCATCTTTAGGTGCGGTGGTGGTAGATGAACAGCACCGTTTTGGGGTGGAACAACGGGCTGCATTGCGGTCTAAAGGTAGCGGAACTCAAGAAC
This sequence comes from Candidatus Poriferisocius sp., assembly GCA_965221865.1. Classification (GTDB taxonomy): domain Bacteria; phylum Actinomycetota; class Acidimicrobiia; order Acidimicrobiales; family Bin134; genus Poriferisocius. The sequence continues at coordinate 1,024,790 of OZ244918.1, read as the reverse complement.
CAGATGTGTTAGTTATGACGGCTACGCCTATTCCTCGAACCGCTGCAATGACTGTGTATGGCGACTTAGATGTTTCCACATTAGATGAAATGCCCCCAGGGAGAATCCCTATTGCTACTAGGTGGGCTAGCACACCTCTTGAAGAGGCAGCCGTGTGGTCGCAGCTGAAAGAAGAGATAGCTCAAGGGCGTCAGGGGTATGTGGTATGCCCGGTGATTGAAGAATCTGATGACAGTACCGTTCGCTCAGTAAACGAAACTTACGAGCATTTGCGAACTACCGAACTGCATGGGTTGCGGTTGGGTTTGTTGCATGGCCGTCTCAGCTCGGTCGACAAGGATGCTGTGATGCAAGCGTTTCGTAATCAACAAATAGACGTATTGGTTGCTACCACCGTTATTGAGGTGGGCGTGGATGTTCCGAATGCCACGATGATGGTGATTGTGGATGCAGCTCGCTTTGGGATAGCACAACTGCATCAGCTCAGAGGACGAGTGGGGCGTGGTGACGTCTCATCAGTATGTTGTTTGTTGTCTGCAGATGCTGTGGGTGTAGCCGCAGATCGTTTGCGAGCTTTAGTGGCGACTACCGATGGGTTTGAACTTGCAGAAGTAGACCTCGAGCTTAGAGGTGAAGGTACTATTTTGGGTGAACGTCAAAAAGGGCGCAACGATCTCAAGCTAGCCTCTTTACGACGCGACCGTGAGTGGGTGAGGTTAGCACGCAAAGTTGCTGTGGAGTTGTTAGATGCCGATCCAGGATTGCGATTACATGGGGAGTTACGTGAAGAGGTGGAGCTATTTTTGATGGAGGACGAGGCCGATTATCTGCTGAAAAACTAAGTTGGAAAATTTTTGGGCTGTGTCTTTACGGATAATTGCTGGTGAGGCAAAGGGACGTCGTTTACAGGTTCCTGAAGGCACAGATGTACGACCCTCCACTGCTAGGGTGCGCGAAGCTGTGTTTAACTCTTTACAGAGCTTGGGGATTTTGCAAGGCGCTTGTGTTTTGGACTTGTTTTCAGGGTCGGGGGCGCTTGGTTTGGAAGCTCTATCTAGGGGTGCAGCAGCAGCTACCTTTGTAGAAAGTTCACCTGTGGCACTAGACGCGCTACGTGCCAACATTTCTGCTGTTGGGTATACAAAACGTTGTCAGGTTATTGCAGCCGATGTGCTTGGAGAATGGGTTAACCTAGCTAGTTTTTCCAGCAGAGACGTTCGTTCGCAGATGCCGCTGTTTGATCTCGCTTTATGTGATCCGCCTTATAGTTTCAATAGGTGGTCAGAGTTAGTAGTAGATTTGTCAGCATCAGTGCTGATGGCTGAGTCTGATAGGGCTATAGAGCTAGGTGCCCAATGGGATATTTTTAAGTCTGCGCGCTACGCGGGTACCGTTGTGGTCATCGCTAAGCGGCGGTGATGTAACAAGCTGCTAGGAGAGTTTTGTGACGCGGGTGTTATTTCCCGGATCGTTTGATCCCATACATAACGGACATATGGAGATCGTGGAAACTGCTGCACTCTTGTTTGAAGAGGTAATCGTTGCCTCGGTTTATAATCCTCAAAAACTACCTTTGTTTGAGTTATCCGAGCGCCAAGCTATGTTGGAGGAGTGCTGTGCGCATCTGCCTAATGTACGCACCCGACTGTTTACTAAATTGGTGGTAGACCTAGCCAAAGAAGAACAAGTGGACTTTATCGTTAAGGGCCTCAGGGCTGTGTCAGACTTTGACAATGAATTGCAAATGGCGCAAATGAACCAGGCTATTTCTGGTTTTCACACATTGTTTATTCCTTCTGCTAGCAAGCACTCTTTTTTGGCCTCCAAGCTTATTCGGGAGTTAGCCCGCTTTAGACAGAGGGTTGACTACATGGTGCCTGAGCCAGTGGCTAAAAAATTGAATGCGAGGTATGCAGATGAGTGATGTAGATCCCGGGGGTGGCCTTAACGCTGGCGCTCAACAGGGGACTAGCACTGCTTATGAGGCATCGTCTGCTTTGGGTGGGGTTTTTGTAGACCCTGAGTTTGATGTTTTGATACGGCGGGCTATCGAGTTGCTCAACGCGGCTCGTCCGATGCCTTTGTCGGCTTCTTCCATTATCAACAAAGAGGAAGTCTTGGAGTTGTTGCAGAGGTGTTTGCAAAACTTGCCCGATGAGATTCGTGCTGCTCGTTGGTTGCTAAAAGAGCGGGAGGATTTCTTAAAAAGGGTTCATCGCGAAGGAGACGAGATTCTGGCAACAGCCCGAACTCAAGCTGAGACCATGGTGCAGCGCACTGAGGTTGTTAAGGCTGCTGAGCAGCGAGCTAGACGCACGGTAGAAGAAGCTGAGGCAACCGCTAAAAGGTTGCGTTTAGAAACAGAAGATTATTGTGATACCAAGCTGGGAAGTTTTGAGATTGCTTTAGAGCGAATTCTCAACACCGTGACACAAGCACGGTCGCGTTTGCAAGGTGATCCTTTGGGTGATCTGATGCAGGATTACAATCCTGACCCTACCCCAGCTTTAGATGATGGGTTTTTTGATCAAGACACTCAAGACTAAGAGCAGGGCTATGTCTGAAGGTACAACATCTAAAAGACCTAAAAGACCGCGTCGTAAGAGTTCCATGTCGGTGCCTGTGGTGGAGTTGCTGCGCCGGCCTGGTTCTCACCGAGCTTTGTCTTTAGCTGTCGATTTTGCCGACATAGCAACCTCAGATGCCGCAATAGCTGGGCCTGTGAGGTTGGAACTTCGTTTAGAATCTAACCTTTCTGGCATTGAGGTAACCGGCACTATAGAGCTGCAATGGAGCGGTGAATGTCGCCGCTGTTTAGCACCCATTCAAAAGACAACTATTCAAAATGTGCGTGAGCAGTTCAGCATTTCGGGTTCTAAAGACGACACTTATTTGCTAACAGATACTGAGATAGACATGTCCCCTATGGTTCGGGATTGTTTGGTTTTGGCTCTGCCGATTGCTCCTTTGTGCGACTTAGATTGTGCTGGGCCTGCACCTGATGTGTATCCGATGAATCAATTCTTAACTCATGACAGAGCTAATGAGCGGGATCCTCGTTGGGCTGCGTTAGACGCGCTCCGCAATACCTAGTAGAATAAAATGTGATTTTACACTTTATGTGTTTCGTGCTTGTGACCGTTTGAGCTAGGACTTTCAGATGGCTGTACCAAAAAAGAAAATGTCTAAAGCTAAAAGCCGTAGTCGTAGAGCTTCGGCGTGGCGAGTATCAGAACCCTCGCTAAGCACCTGCCCGCGTTGTGGGGCCGCCAAGCAGCCGCACAGGGTTTGTCCCGAATGTGGCTGGTACGCAGGGCGTGAAGCCTTAGAGATGGCTTAAGCGGTTTGTAATCACACACGGGAAACTGCACTTTGGGAGCGCTTCCGGTTGCGGTAGATGCAATGGGTGGTGATGATGCCCCTCAATCTGTATTAGAGGGTGTGCGCTTAGCTGTTGAGCGTAATATCTCAGTGATATTGGTAGGGCCGCCTGCACAGTTAGCAGGCTTATCCAATTTGACCGACGTTGAGGTAATGGCGGCTTCAGAGGTTATTGCAATGGGAGCTGAAGCAGCTTCTAGTGTACGTAAGCTTAAGGACTCTTCACTTGTAAGGGCTGCTGAGGCGGTGCGCGATAAAAAAGCATCGGCAATGGTGAGCGCTGGTAACACGGGTGCAGCTATGGCTGCCTCATTGTTGAAGATGGGCCGCATTCGTGGGGTCTCTCGCCCGGCCATTGCAACTCCGATCATTGTGCCCGGTCGGAGCTGGCCTAACGTGTTGTTAGATGCTGGTGCTAACTCTGAGTGCAGTGCCTCATGGTTAGTGCAGTTTGCTCAGATGGGTGCTGTTTACAGTAGGGATCGCTGGGGTGTAGAAGTGCCGCGCGTAGGGTTGTTGTCTAACGGTGAAGAAGCGGGTAAAGGCTCGCCATTAGTCAAAGAAGCTTTTGGGTTGTTGCAAGCTAATGCTTGGCAACAACGCACCAAAGCCACTTTTGTTGGCAACGTGGAGGGGCGCAATTTATTGGAGGATGTGGCCGATGTGATTGTCACTGATGGCTTTACTGGCAACGTGGCACTTAAATCTGCCGAAGGAGTAGCCAATCAGTTGATTGCAGCTTTGCTAAAGGCGTTTACCTCCTCTTCCCAAGCTCGTGAAGGGGCACGGTTGTTAACTCCAGCTTTAATTCCCTTATATACCGATTTCAGCCCTGATGCGGTGGGGGGCGCTATTTTGTTGGGTGTTCGAGGGGTTAGCATCATCAGCCACGGAGCATCCTCTCCACAGGCTTTGGCGAATGCCATTCAGGTAGCTCATGAGCTAGCCGAGCGTGACACGGTGGGAACTTTGAGCAATGTCTTGGTACCCGAATAGAGGTTAAAAGTCAAAATGATGGCCTATACTTATAATTTAATTTTTTTAGAAACTATTTTTATTGTGGTTGTGTGTTGCAATGCTCGCAAGAGTCGACACTTATAATCACCCAAATATGGAGGCCAAGTGCCATCTGAAACTCATGTTGAACAAGGCCCCCTAGATCGTGAGGGGGTGTTGAGCTTGGTGCGTGAGTGTTTGGCCGACATATTAGAGATCGCACCCGAGCGTATTAGCGAAGGTCAAGCCTTTGCAGACGATCTAGATGCTGATTCCTTAGCACTGATTGAGTTGGTAGAAACCTTAGAAGAAGAGTTAAGCGAGCGAACTGTGGGCTTTAGCATTGACGATGAAGATCTAGAAGACCTCAAGACAGTAAGAGACGCCGTGGATTATGTCTATGGCCGTCTCAGCTCAAGCTCCTGAGCATAGATCCTGCTGTCGTAGCTTTGGCCGATCGCCTCGGCTATACCTTTGGCGATTTTCATGTGCTACAAGAGGCACTCACACACAGGTCTTGGTGTGCAGATCGCCCTGGAGTTTGTTCTAACGAGAGGCTAGAGTTTTTAGGTGACGCGGTGCTGGCGTTGGTGGTGACCGACTTTATCTACGCTGCGTATCCTAAAATGCCTGAGGGGCAACTAGCTCAGTTGCGTGCTGAGGTGGTAGGCGCAGAGGCGCTAGCAGAGCTAGCTCAAAAACTAGATGTAGGCAGTGCTTTGCGCTTAGGTCATGGCGAGGATTCTTCAGGAGGTCGTAACAAGCCTTCTATTTTGGCCGATGCTATGGAGGCGGTGCTTGCTGCTGTATATCTAGATGCGGAATGGGAGCAAACGGTTGCGGTAGTGCAAGGCTGGTTAGGTGAGCGTATTGCTGTGAGTGCTCAAAGCCCGGGAGTGCGGGATTATAAGACCCGTTTGCAGGAATACTGCGCTCGTCACCAAAGATTGGCACCGCAGTACTTATTATCTGAAACAGGCCCAGATCATGCTAAGCAGTTCACGGCTGTGGTGAGATTAGATGGAAAAGAACGGGGTAAGGGCGAGGGTAAATCAAAAAAACAAGCCGAACAAGCGGCAGCGGCATCAGCTTGGGAAGCCCTAAGTGTCGAACCGCTTCACAATTTTAGGAGAAACTGATGCTTGCGCTTCCAGAAATAGAAACTATCCGTCGTGATTTAGATCGGGAAATTTCGGGCTTACGTATCAAAACGGTGGACTTAAAAAGCACCGCGTTGGCTAAGCGTTCTGGTGGGCGGAAGAAGTTTGTAGACCGTTTGCAAAAGGCGAAGATCACGGGGGTGCGTCGGCGCGGTTTATATTTGCTATTTTCAATAGATACCGATGATGTGCTGGTAGCCCACATGGGTACCGGGGGGCAACTCCGTCGCCACGCAAACCGAGATGAGGTTGCAGATAATACTTTGGTTTCGCTTACCTTTACTTCGCACGGGCAACTGCGTTTGGTAGATCAAGTGGGCGATGCTCAGTTTTTTGTTGTGCATACCGACAAACTCGCAAAGCAGATACCTGAATTGGACACAATGGGTCTAGATTTGTTGGAGCAACCTGTGCCTTGGCGGATATTTGGGCAGATGATGCTGGCTCAAGATGCCAAGCTAAAGGCTGTTCTCACCGATGACCGGGTGATTGTAGGTTTAGGTGAGTTGTATTCCGATGAGATCTTGTTTGCTGCTGGATTGCGTTATGACCGTTCAGCTGCTTCTTTAGTGCCACAAGAACTGCGACGGTTGCATCGCTCGGTGGTGGAAATCTTGCATGATGCAGCTAAGTACAGGGGTTGCACGTTAGCAGGCAGCCATTATGTGGATGTACACGGTGAGCCGGGTGGATATAGCGAGTATATTAACGTTTTTAAGCAGTCAGGCAAAGGCGGCAGACCTTGCCCGCGGTGTCATCGCCCCATTCAGAAGTACCGTTTTCGCCGGCGCTTGACTTATTACTGTGAGCAGTGCCAAATCTGATGGGACTACTAGGGTTGTAGCAGTGTTTTTGAAAGCTCTTACCATGAAAGGTTTCAAGTCTTTTGCTGATTCAACCACGTTGGTGTTTGAGCCAGGGGTGACCGTGATTGTGGGGCCGAACGGCAGTGGTAAATCCAACGTGGTGGATGCTGTTGTTTGGGCGTTAGGAGCGCAGGCACCTAGCGCAGTGCGTTCTGCCAAGATGGATGATGTTATTTTTTCGGGCACTGCTGCTAGGGCCGCTTTAGGTAGAGCAGAGGTGTCGTTGAGCATTGATAACTCGGCGCGCTTATTGCCCATTGATTTTGAAGAAGTCGCAATAACGCGCACTTTGTTTCGTGACGGGGATAGCACTTATGCCATTAACGGCGTTCCTAGTCGTTTGTTAGATGTTCAAGAGTTGCTTAGCGATGCTGGCGTAGGTCGTCAGCAGCATGTGATTGTTTCGCAAAGACAAATTGATGGGGTGCTGAGCGCGCGTCCCGAAGATCGTCGTGCGGTCATTGAGGAGGCAGCGGGTGTGCTCAAGTATCGCCGCCGCAAAGAAAAATCTGAGAGGCGTTTGGAAGCCACACAAGCCAATCTTGCTCGTTTGAGCGATGTTATAAGAGAGATACGCAAGCAGCTGCGTCCTTTAGAGCGTCAAGCTGAAGCTGCGAGACGACATGGAAGCTTGTTAGCTGAGTTGAGCGTGTTACAGCGTTATCTTGCCGGGCGAGAAATACACAAGCTGCGTGATTTAGTGAGTAGTTTGCAGCAAGCACACTCTAGCAATCGCCAGCGGGTACAAAAACTCAACGCCACGCTAGAGGCTTTGGAGCAAGATTTAGTTGTAGCACAACGTAAGTTAGCCGGGCTTGGAGGCAGCAGTGTTGCTGATGAGTTGGTGCGTGTAGAGGCATTAGTTGCGAGGCTTCGGGGTACTCAAGCACTTGCAGGTGAGCGCAGGTTGCGTTTGCAAAAAGAGCGCAACGCTGAAATGGACGCAGATGTGGTGGCAACTTTAGAGGCGGAGTCGGATCGTTTAGCAGCCGAGTTGGCTCGGGCTGAACAAGAAGCAGCGGCTCTACCCAATCAGGTTGTAGATGGTGGATTGCCAAACATCAAACTTATAGAACATTCATCTTTAGCAGACAAACAGGGCACCTTAGCTAGTTTATTGAAACGTCGTGTGGATTTGATGTCGCAGCTAGATGCTTGCTGGAGTGAAGCCAAAGCCCTGCAAGCAACCCAAGATGCAAAGCAAGCTGCAATAGAATCCCAAACACGCCAGATAGATCAGGCACAAACTGTTGTCGATGAGGCGCGCGCTGCGTTAGCAGCCGAAGTCGGGCATTTACAGGCTTGGCAAGCTCGCCAAGAAGCATTGTCGTTAGCTTTAGCTAAGGCCCGAGATCAAGCAGGAGTTGAGCGGTTAGCAGATGTACAAGGTTTAGTCGGAACCTTGCTGGAGGTCATAGATATAGACGAGGGCTACCAAGCAGCTTTTGAAGCTGCCGTAGGTGAAGCTGCAGCCGCAGTAGTAGCCACAGATACAGATGCCGCAATAAGGGCTATAGCAACTTTGCAAAAAGATGATGTAAGCGGAGCGGTGCTTGCTTTGGGTATTGAGGGTGCTGCTTCCCAAGAGCTGCAAGCAGGAGTGCCTTTACGTTCGCATGTGCGTTCTAATATCGCAGGTATGGACATGTTGTTAGATGTCTTAGTAGGTGCAGTTGGTGTTGTAGAAACCGCTCAAGAAGGCATTGAAGCTGTTTTGAACAATCCTGATGCGGTGCTAGTAACTCGCCAAGGAGATCGTTTTAGTTCGCCATGTTGGAGGGTGGGCAAGCGTTGGTCGGGAGCCACGCAGGGTATGTTGTTGCAAGCACAAGAACATGTTGTGAAGGCTTCTCAGACAGTAGAAGAACTGCAAGCAGATTTGCAGACAGCAATACATCATCACCAAAGTCAACAAGCACAGCTTGTGCAAGCCCGTAATGTGTTTGTTGGGGTTGTAAACGATGTCGAAACAGCCGCTGCGCGCTGTGGGGACATAGAGCGCAAGCTACGCTCTGTGGAGATGCAGATAGCAGCCGAAGAAACCAGGTTGCATACCGAGTTGCAGGTACACACGGCAGGTTTAGCTGAACGGTGTCGTTTGCTTGCTGCTCAGCGTGCAGAAATTGAGCAACGTTTGGCTCAGATGATTCCAGAGCGCACACAAGCTGCAGCGCGTCGTCAGATGGCAGAAACCAAGTTGGCAGTTCTAGAGGTGCTGAATAGTTTGGTTGCTAGGCACTCTGAAGTTGCTAACTTGTGCCTCCAAGAGCTGCGTCTTAAACGCAATGAAGAGTCGCGGGCTGCAAAAGAAGCTGCTAGCAAGTTAGAGGATATGCGTCAACAACGCAGCCAACTAGAAGCTGAGCTAGCACGCAGTCGCTCACAAGAACACAGCCAGGAACTTGAGCTAGCTGAGGCTGAATTGAAGTTAGAAGCTGCTGTTGAGCGGTGCCGTGCCGAGTTAGGCTGTGAGCCTCAAGAAGCTATCGCAACTCAGTGCCCCGAGTTGGTTTTGGGTATATCTGCGACTGAGCGCATTGCTGCACTCAACCAGGAGCTAAAAATCATGGGGCCGGTTAACCCTTTGGCCTTAGAGGAGTTTGAAGCATTATCTGAGCGTCATAGTTTTACACAGGCACAAATTGATGACATTCGCCAGAGTCGCAGAGAGTTGCATAAGGTGATCAACAAGATTGATCAAGAAATAGTCAGCGTTTTTTCTGCTGCTTATGCTGATGTTTCCCGCAATTTTGCTGAACTTTTTCAAACTTTATTTCCAAACGGAGAAGGCAAGTTGATTTTAACCCGCCCTGATGCGTTGTTAGAAACAGGTGTAGAGGTTGAAGCTCGTCCCTCAGATAAGAACGTTCGCAGGCTGAGCTTGCTTTCTGGGGGAGAACGTTCTTTGGCTGCACTAGCTTTTTTGTTTGCTGTATTTCGCAGCCGCCCATCGCCGTTTTATGTGATGGATGAGGTAGAGGCTGCCTTAGACGATGTTAATTTGCACCGCTTTTTGAACTTGGTGGATACCTTTCGCGCAGATGCCCAGCTACTGCTAGTCACCCATCAAAAGCGCACTATGGAGGCTGCAGACTGTTTGTATGGGGTGTCAATGAAGCCAGGAGGAAGTTCAAAGGTGCTCTCAGAGAAATTAGTGGTATCATCTACACCAGAGGTTCTCCTCCAACCCAGTTTGCAACAAGTTTGAGGTTTCTAGGATCAAGATGAGCAACGAGCCTGAAGATTCTCGCCAAGATTGGGATCCATGGGGATGGGAGCCTGACGACACACCTGCAGCTGAACCACCTACTTCTTTTTCCCAACCTGTTTCTCGGTCTTTGGTAGATATACCTAGTGCTAGTTCAGCGTCTACAGAAATAGCGGCTTGGGTTCCAGCTCAGCAGTCTTCGCCGCAGTCTTCGCCGCCTGCGCGTTCTAGCCCAGCGTGGGCCATGTTATGGGCATCAATTGTGTTGGCAATGGTTGGTCTTGTGGGCATCGGGGTGGGTATTGGCAGCATCTTTTTCAACAGAGAAAGCCCGCCTACGGAGGTTGTTGTGGTTTCTGCACCTCAAACTGAATCCACAGTGTCGGAACCTCTGCGGCGTTCGCAGGTGTTTGTAACCGAATCAGCTGATGCAGCAGGTGGAGGTAGCACGCAGTTTCAGCAGGTTCTGCCCGCAGACCCGTTTGTAGAGGTGGCTAGATTGGTAGGACCTTCTGTGGTGTTGATTGAAGTAGAAGGCAGAGAATCGGAAGTAGAAGATTTACAAGACTTGTTTGAGTTGCCTGAGAACCGTCCGCGCGGTGGGCAGGGTTCAGGCATAATTTATGATTCTGATGGTCTTATTTTAACTAACGCGCATGTGGTGGATGATGCAGAAGAGGTGACCGTACAGTTAGCGGATGGGAGAAGAATCCCCGGCCAGGTAGTTGGCACTGCATCAGCTTTAGATGTTGCTTTGGTACGGGTAGACGTAGACACAGACGTTGTTCTCACCCCCGCACAGTTTGCAGGCATTTCTTCTGTTGAGGTAGGTCAGCTTGTGGTGGCTGTCGGTAGTCCATTTGGGTTGGAGCAATCGGTTACTGCTGGCATTGTGAGTGCTGTTGGCAGGGCTATTCGGGAGGGTTCTGGGGAAGGAGCGTTTGTGGAGATGATTCAAACTGATGCTCCCATAAACCCTGGCAACTCTGGGGGTGCTTTGGTTAATCGGTTTGGACAAGTAATTGGGATGAACACGCTTATACGTACTGATGGGTCTATCGGAAACATCGGCTTGGGGTTTGCCATCCCCACAGATATTGCCTTGAACATAGCCGAGCGTATTTTGACCGGTGCAAGCACCGAGTTGGGTTATCTCGGTGTTTGGGGCAACGAACCAGATTTTGGATTGCCTGGTGCTTTGGTGTCTGAAGTGCTTCCTGGAACTCCTGCTGAGAATGCCGACTTACAAGAAGGTGACTTAATTGTGGGGGTAGATAACGAGCCGATTGTTACCTTCACTGAGCTTGCAGCCAAGATTCAGTTTCGTGCGCCTGGCACCACCACAGTGCTTGAGGTGGTGCGTGGTGATGCCAACCTACAGATACCCGTAGAGGTGGGAGAGCGCAGCCAGTTTGCAGACCTGCGACCATCTTCAGAGTCCGAGAACGAGTAGTACACAAACAGTCGTATCTGATGAGCAAATCCAAAAGACCGTTTGCGGGCTTTTTGTCTTCGGTGGTATCACGTGGCGTTGATCCAACCACCTGGCAAGAGCTTGAAGAAGCACTTATTTTAGCCGATGCTGGTGTTAGCACCACCACAGCATTGTTGGAACGGCTCAAACAACGCGCTAAAGCCGAGCGCGTCAAAGACGCAGATGGCCTTATAGCTTTGCTCAAATCGCAGATTATTGCTGATCTCGCTACCGATGCCACCGTGCAAGTTGAGGCAGATACCCCTACACAAGCTGAGTTGTCTTTTGCTGGTACGCCAGCGGTTTGGCTGTTTGTGGGTGTTAACGGGGTGGGTAAAACCACCACTATTGGAAAGTTGGCGGCTCGGTATTGTCAACAAGGCAAAAAGGTGGTGCTAGCTGCTGGGGACACATTTCGGGCTGCAGCTAGCGAGCAGCTGGGTATGTGGGCTGAACGTTCAGGTGCTGAGTTGGTTGGTGGTGCTGAGGGGGCAGATCCTAGTTCTGTGGTCTTTGACTCAATCCAGCATGCTGCCGCTATCGGTGCAGACCTCGTGTTAGCTGATACAGCTGGGCGTTTACACAATCGAACCAATCTCATGGAAGAGCTAGCCAAAATTAGGCGGGTGGCGGGCAAAGCATCAGGAGCAGTTACTGAAGTTTTGTTGGTTATTGATGCTGTTACCGGACAAAATGGTTTAACCCAAGCTCGTCAGTTTGCTCAAACCGCTGAACTCACTGGTGTGGTGCTTACCAAGCTGGATGGTTCGGCAAAGGGGGGTGTTGTGTTGGCTATTAACCATGAGATGAACATTCCGATCAAACTGGTAGGGCTAGGTGAACACATCAGTGACTTAGCCGATTTCAGTCCGCAGGCCTTTGTTGAAGGTCTCCTTGCTTAGCAGCACAGATATGTTGGGCAAACAGATAAGTTCGGTAAACAGATAAGGTGACCGGTATATGTTTGATTCGCTAAGCAGTCGTTTTGAGGGCATTTTTAAGCGTTTACGTGGCCGTGGGGTGCTGCGGGATGCCGATGTAGATGAGGTGCTGCAAGAGATTAGATTGGCTTTTTTAGCAGCCGATGTTCATCTCGGTGTGGTGCAGGGTTTTCAAGAAAAAATTCGTGAGCGCTGTGCTGGAGTTGAGGTACATGAAGCCTTAAACCCAGCTCAGCAGGTGATCAAGATCATTCACGAGGAGTTAGTAAAAATCTTAGGCGGGGAGACCTTAGACATTGTTCATCCCGCCAAGCCGCCTACTGTTGTGCTGTTAGCTGGATTGCAAGGCTCGGGTAAGACAACTAATGCAGCCAAATTAGCTGCTTGGTTTAAAACGCAAGGCCGTAACCCGATGTTGGTAGGAGCAGATCTGCAACGACCCGCTGCTGTAGAGCAGCTGCAAACGCTTGGACGGGCTATAGATGTGCCGGTTTTTAGCGAACCTTCAGATCCGCTAACGGTGGCACGTAAAGGTATCGCTGAAGCGCTTGCAGCGAGCAAGGATGTGGTGATCTGCGACACTGCTGGCAGGCTGGCTATAGACACCGAGTTGATGGAGCAGGTAGGTCAAATCTCAGCTGCTATAGAGCCGCACTACACGTTTTTGGTGCTAGATGCAATGACAGGCCAAGATGCAGTTGTCACCGCTGAGGCTTTTCACGCCACTTTGGAGTTGGATGGGGTAATTCTAACCAAGATAGACGGAGATGCCCGTGGGGGTGCTGCTTTGTCGGTGGCTGAGGTGGTTGGTAGACCTGTTGCTTTTTCTTCTACCGGCGAAAAGATTGCCGAGTTTGAATTGTTTCATCCAGATCGGGTGGCTAGTCGCATCTTAGGTATGGGTGACACCCTTACCCTCATTGAAAAAGCTGAGCAGGTTTATGAAGAGGCTGAAGCTGAAGCTACTGCCGCAAAGCTGCTAGAAGGGCAGTTTACTTTAGAGGATTTTTTAGAGCAGATGCGTCAGCTCAAGAAGATGGGTTCTTTGCAAAATTTAGTTGGCATGCTTCCGGGGGTTTCACCTGAGTTGCGTAACGCTGAAATTGAAGACTCACGTATAGCGCAGGTGGAGGCCATTATTTGTTCTATGACACCGCAGGAGCGGGCTTTTCCTCGCATCATTGACGGCTCGCGGCGTCAGCGGATTGCGGTTGGCGCAGGTGCGCGTCCATCTGAGGTGTCGCAGTTGTTGCGACAGTTTAGTGAAATGCAAAAAATGATGAAACGGATGGGTGGCAAAGCTGCGGGGTCGCGCAAGAAAAAGCCTAAGAACAGGCGTCGGGGGGGTCGGGTTACACCGCCGGGTAGTTCACAAAAATCTTCTGCTAACTCCAAACTAGTGCTGCCTGGGTTGCAAGACGGGGAGTTTGACTTGTCCTTGTTTAGGTAGCTTGATAATCCTGAGGTAGCCTAATGCGTTCTGAAGCGGGTAAAGTAAAGTTGTTCCGGCGGGCAGCGTCGGTTGGTGCTTGTTGTAGCATTGAAGAAAGGCCTAGTGCCTCAATACCAAAGAAGGGCTAGCCATCTTGTGGCAGTAAAACTCCGACTCATGCGGATGGGTAAGAAAAAGCAACCTTCTTATCGTGTGGTTGCAGCTGATTCTCGTAAGGCTCGCAATGGACGCTTTATCGAGATTGTTGGCACCTACAATCCTTGTATGGAGCCATCGCAAATTGAAATTGATAATGAGCGAGCTTTGCATTGGTTGCGCCATGGCGCACAGCCTAGTGAGCGAGTGCAAAAGCTTTTGGTTATCAGCGGTGCTTGGGCAGACTTTAAAGGTCAGCCTGAGACTGTTGAGGATGTACCTGAAACGCCTCAACAAGTTCCTCAACAAGTTACTGTGGCTGCATCGGCTATTGATGCTAAAGATGACATCACAGCTGAGGCATCAACAGCCGTTCAACCTGGAAATCCAGAATCTCTTGAAAGCCCAGAATCTCTTGAAAGCGTAGAATCGTGAGCGACTTTGATAATCAGTATGAAGATGATGATTACGGCGATGATGTCGACGATGGCGATGATTATGGCCAAGAAGTTGATGTAAACACTATCGCAGTGCCTACTGCTCGCAATGTGTTGGAGTACTTGGTTCGATCGGTGGTGGAATATCCCGATCAAGTAGATGTGGAGGTTGTAGAGCGTCGTGGTGTCATCACCTTAGAGGTAACCGTTGCTCAAGGAGATATGGGTCGGGTCATTGGTCGTCGTGGACGGGTGGCAAATTCTATTCGTACAGTTGTGCGTGCTGCTGCTAGCAAAGATGGGGCCAGCATTGATGTGGAGTTTATAGATTAAATCACAAGGTCCAGGGGCGATGCTGAGCGCTGTAGCGCAGAAAGGTCGCCTCTAATGTCACTGTTGTAGGTGTTTCCAATCAGCGATGCAGATCAGCGTCTTTACAATTTTTCCTCAACTTTTAGAGACTTTTTTGGGGGTGGGGGTTATTGGGCGTGGTTGTGAGCAGGGCATTTTATCGGTGCGGGTGTGCGATATTCGGGCTGGCAGCAACGATCCGCACCGTTCTGTAGATGATGCACCTTTTGGCGGCGGTGCTGGCATGGTGATGATGCCTGAGCCTGTGTTTAACGCGGTTGAAAAGGCTAAACCTCCTCGTCCTGTGTTTCTATTGGGCCCCGGTGGGCGAAAACTAGATCAGCGTTTGGTTGTTGAGTTGGCAAACAGAGAAGGTTTTTCACTTTTGTGCGGTCGTTATGAAGGGGTGGATCAACGTGTGCGAGATCATCTAGTTGACGAAGAGCTATCTGTTGGCGATTTCGTGCTAGCAGGAGGCGAGGTGGCAGCAATGGTGGTGATAGAAGCTGTAGGACGACTCTTGCCAGGGGTGTTGGGTAACACTCTTTCTTTAGCCGAAGAGTCTTTTAGCGACAGCTTGCTGGAGTACCCGCATTACACCCGTCCAGCTATGTTTCGTAGTTGGGCAGTGCCGGAGGTGTTGTTGTCGGGTCATCATGAGCGCATTCGAAAATGGCGACAAGCTCAAGCCTTAGCTCGAACTCTTGAGCTGCGTCCCGATCTTATAGTTGCGCGTGGAGGGTTAACTGAATTTGAATGTGAGCTGCTTGACGAGTTCGGCTTGCAAGCAAGCGAGTAGGTATAATTAGCATTGGCGCTTTTGAGCTTGATGTTCAAATTGGATTTAGCGCAGTTTTGCAAGACGAGGCTTAAATATGAACCCCACCGATATTGTAGATCGCGAGTCAATACGCAGCGACATACCTGATTTCCAATCAGGCGATGCTGTAAAAGTTCATTTGCGAGTGGTAGAAGGCAATCGTGAGCGTGTGCAGGTATTTGAAGGTGTAGTAATTCGCTGTCAAGGCGGTGGGGTGCGCGCAACCTTTACAGTTCGCAAGGTGAGCTTTGGTGTTGGGGTAGAGAAGACTTTTCCGCTGCATTCTCCGATTATCTCTAAAATAGAGGTGGGAGCACGCGGCGATGTGCGTCGGGCTAAGCTTTATTATCTGAGAGACCGTGTTGGGCGTGCCGCTAGAGTAAAAGAAAAGCGTATTTAGCTCACCTTAATCAAGCTGTCACAGGGTGTGACTAGTTTGGTGGCATGGTAAACAAACAGGCTTTAGGTCGCTGGGGGGAAGCTCGAACGCAACGGTGGTACCGTCGCCATGGTTATGAGGTGCTGGAACGTAATTGGCGTTGCGGGAGGGGTGAGGTTGATTTGATCTGTCAGCAAGGTTCGCTGGTGGTATTTTGCGAGGTCAAGACCCGCTCTAGTGTGGCTTATGGGATGCCGGCTGAGGCTGTAGGTGTTGAAAAGCAACGCAGAATTCGCCGGTTGGCAGCTCAGTGGCTGGCTCAGCAATCTGCTGTAAGTTCAGAATTGGGTTCTCGGCAAATAAGGTTTGATGTGGCCGAGGTGCTTGGTGGCCAGGTGCATATAATTCCTGATGCTTTTTAGCGTGCAATTTTGTGCAGCTTACTGGCTGTCAACTTTGCGGTATTGTAAATATGATGATTCTTGAGCGGGAGTTCTATGGTAGAGATCCTCTGCAAGTGGCGCCTGAACTTTTGAATAAGGTGTTGGTATCTAAACGGTGTCAAGGTCGGATTGTGGAAGTAGAGGCTTACGGTGGCGCCAACGACCCTGCTAGCCATGGTTACCGAGGCATGACTCCTCGCACAGAGGTTATGTTTGGCCCACCAGGGCGGTTATATGTTTACTTTACCTATGGTATGCATTGGTGTGTCAATGTGGTGTGTGGGCAAGCGGGGGAGTGTGCAGCAGTGCTTTTGCGTGCTCTCACACCGCTTAGTGGTTTGGCCGAGATGCGCCAACGACGTCCGAAAGCTCGTAGAGACAGGGATCTTTGCAGCGGACCTGCCAAGCTCGCTGCTGCGTTGAGTATTTGTGGCACAGATAATGGTGCTGATTTGGTGGCTGCCGATGCTGGGGTTTACCTGATCAGCGATGGAATGCCACCGCCCGTGGCACCAGCTCGCTCTAGTCGCATTGGGATCAGCGCTGGTGTGGATTTGTTGTGGCGTTGGTATGTGCCCGGTTGTTTAGATGTATCACGCAGTTCATAATCAAAAACAAGTGCTACTAGTGGTTGCAACCACTAGTAGCGTTCACCTTTGCACGATTAGGGGGGAAGCGCATCAGCGTGGTCTTGAGTTATCCAACCGTCTTTAGCTGCACGCACCATATCCGGTAAAGCCGATAAACCTTTCACAGTGCGAACATGACGACGAGCCCTATACGCAGGCAAACCAAACTGTTCACAAACCGACACCACAGCATCATCACCTTCTAAATCGCCTAGCCTAACCAACACCGCACTCAAATAACTCTCCGCACGTTGACGCACATCGTTAACTTGCAAAGCTAGTTTCACAAGCTCACCAGCATCACAACCAGAAAAATCGTCAAACCCAAAACTGTCAGCAGCATTTTCAGAAGAATCTGACACTGTGTTGAGAGAACCTAAATTGCTTTGAAAACTAGCAGTTACACTCACACACACACAAGCATACCAGCATAATATGACAATACCTACCAAAAATAGTAGTATTATATAGAAAAAATTAGAAAAATATTTGGTTAGGATGTGCTTCTTCCCTTTTCGTGGAAGCATATTTTTGTGGAGGGTTTATGTATAGATATATAAGAATCTTTAGTCGGGTGTTTCTGTGATGGGGGGGGGTTGGTAGGGTTTGGTGAAGGTATGTGTGATGGTTTGGTGGGCGAGTTGTTCAGCGAATTTTTTGGATTTGAAGTTAGCTCCGTTGTTTGTGATTATTTCGTCTACAGCCACACCAACAGAGCGGAACCATAGGCGGGCTCACCCAAAGAACTCACAAAGTGTGACAGCGGTTTCGTTGTTGAGTGCCTCTACGTAAACCAAGCGGCTGTGATCTGTTTATTGCTACATGTGAGTACCTGTAACCCAGCCTGAGTCGCCGGCGGGTTCCACAAGATACGGTGTTCCCTTTGCCGTGAAGCTTCCATCTGCCTCGAGGGGAATATTTCACCTACTTTTTTGATATCCAATATGTATCAGATCACCAGGTTCAGCTCGTTCATAACGGCATATCACCTTACCAGCAGGCCGATCAATCTCTGACAGACATCTCAAACCGTTACACACCAAAACACGATGCACCGTAGACGCTGGTAAACCTAACCGTGTTGCTATACGAGCAGGCACCCAACGTTTCTGACAACGCAACCCACACACCCTAACCTCAACCCCAGGACTAATACGCCTCGGTGACCGGTTAGGCTTTGACAACCGATCCACCAAACCAGCGTCACCGTGCTCACAAAAACGATGCCACCACTTAGCCACCGCAGCCCGCGAAACACCCATCTGCGCAGCCACATAAGCCTGCAGCATCCCAACTTGAATCCGCTGAACAACCACCAACCTGCCCATAGGAGTCAAAGGTGCATTAGAATGTGACATAGAGCTTCCTTAGCTCAGTGCGATAGTTAATAATCACCACACTGACACAACAGGCTCACCCAATAGTGGAGCTAATAACCTCTATGGACACTACAACTAGAGTTCACCCAACTTCAGCTAACAGGCGTTCGTGTGCTTTGTCTAAAAGATTTTTTTGTTTTTCATAGGCTCTGAGCGCGTCTAGAAATCCTTGAACAAGTTTAGTTTGTTGTTCTAGAGAGCGGATTGGGATCGGTATTGCTTCGATATGGTTTTGGTAAATATGGGGTTGTCCTGTTCCTTGTTGCCTAGCGTAAATTGCATACTGGTAATGCTTGACGCAAGCATATAAATACGAGGTTAGATAGCGAGTTTCATCTTTACTACGTACTACGATACTGTCTGATGCCCATATAGGATTGCTGTGCCACCAGACATACCCAGAATATGCACCGCTTTTACTAACAGTAAAAACGTTCCCGGGATGCGTATGCGTATTGTGTGTGTATGGGCTAACTCGTCCTCCTGCTATTACTGGAGTATCACCAGGTAAGGTATCTTTTTCGGTAATTGATTGCCCATTTTCAAAAATCGCAACATCTCGCAGTGCAACGCATGAGATATTATTAGGTGCCTGCCAGAGAGAGTTAGTGAGTCCTGCAAACACATTTTCAAGATTGTCCGTATGCAATACAGATAATGATTGTTTCAATGTTTCAGGAATTGTCTCTGGTTCTTCAGTATTAGAGTAAAAGAACAATAGATTTTGAAGATCGTCAAACTGATTTAGAGAAGCCTTAAAATATTGATTAGTATATCCATCATTACTGATATTAGCATAGTAAAACCATTTTGTATTTTCAGTATTTTTATCTGTTAAATAAACAATTCTAGTTGCTGCCTCAGTATATGGAGCAAAACAACCTCGTGGCAGACTAGCAATTAAGCGAACTTTTGATTTAGAAAATATACGAGTCCACATATCTCGATGCTTCCTATTAACTGCAAGACCTTCAGGTATAACTACTGCCATACTTCCACCATTTTTTAAGGAATGAAAACATCTTAGAAAACAAGCTTCATCAGCATCTATTGCGTTACTATCTACTCTTCTTATTTGATCAGCAGGTAGTTTTTGAGAGAAAGGAATGTTTGAGAGTACTATATCATAAGTGTTTTTAGGGGGATTAGTTATGCTATTAGTTTGAGTGATACCCGAGTGACCATCTCCAAATAAGATCATATTCATTTTTGCAATTCGAGCGTTGCTAGTAATTTCATTTCCAAAGACAGTTTCTCGTTGCAGGATATTTGCAGTTACAGGTGACCTTCCCGCGCGGCTACTCAGATATCTGTAAGCTTGTACAAGAAAACCACCTGTCCCACAAAATGGATCAAATACTGTGTATCCTAGTTGTGGATCAACAAGTTGCACCATAAATTTTACAATATGGCGTGGTGTAAAATATTCTCCAAGATCATTCTGAGTAGTTGTTTGTTGAATGAAATGCTCAAAAGCTAAGCCTTTAATATCCTCATCTATACTTGACAGACTTAATGTATTCAATTCTCTTATGATTTTTTGCAACACTTTGCCATCTGTAATTTTAGTTGCTGCAATAACTTCATTTCCATATTTAGTTTTCAGTTCTTTAAGCACAAAATTATTTATATAAGAAACTATTCTATTTTCATCTTCTGCAACAAGATTACTCCACAAGCCATTATCTGACTCTGCTTCGCTTAGTAACTTAAGAAATAGTATGTTGGCAAACTCAGTAAAGCGCTCTACACCACTCCGCATACCAGAGCTTCTGAGGAGATCATTCCAAGTAGCAATTAGTGAAATAAGCTGCTCCCTAGATGTTATTATATGTTCTGGTATACTTAGTAGTTGATTTGATTGTTGGGTAAGATATTTTGCTAATTGTTTTGGTGTTGGAAAAGATGATACTAATATATTGTTGTAATATAAAGGTCTGTTAGTCGGTAAGTGCAGGCTTTGGAATGATTGGCCATTAAAGGCAAACACAATGTCTACATTAATTTTGTAAGCATACTCCTTTGCTTGTGCTAAGGCTGTCTCTAAAGTAGTAGTTGCTCGTTTTTTGACTTCTAGTACAGCTATGGGTCTACCCTGGTAGCAGAGGGTGTAGTCGGGTTTTTTATTGCCGAGCTTTTCGGCAGCTAGCTGTGTGAGTCGTGATTTTATAGCATTTTCTATATATACATCCCGATGTGCATCTTCTGGGTCGATGATCCACCCGCTGTTTGTTAGTAAGCGATCTGTTTTTAGTCTGACTTCTGATTCTAGCACTATATCTCCGATCTACGAAGTTGCTTGCCGTGACGACAAGCATGTCAAGCACACGCAGCTTGGCATAGCTGTTAGCGCGTTATGTGGGCACCGTATGTGCTAGCTAGCTCACTCAATTGTGGGGATTACCCAATTTAAGTGCGTAGCAGCACAGGTAGTGGGTTTATCGCATAGTACCTAAACCGTGTGACAGTATGTGCGATGTAGTGTCCATAGGGGTTGTTAGCTCCACTATTGGTTGAGCCTGTTGTGTCAGTGTGGTGGTTATCAACTGTTGCTTTGAGCAAAGGAGGCTCAATGTCAAAGGCTAACACTCGTTTGACTCCTGCGGGAGGTTGTTGGTTGTTCAGCTTGCTAGTACTGGAGGTTTGTTGGCTTTAAGATGGATTTCAGAAACCATCTTGTCGCAGAGTGGCAGTACGATTTGATAGGTGAAGGAGCAAAAGGAATCTTTATCTGCCGATGGTGCAGTAGAGCGTATCGCTGATTTAGTAGCGCTCATTCGCCACCACGATCAGGGTTACTATGTCAACAATGCACCAGAGATTCCTGATGCCGAGTACGACAAGCTAAAGCGGGAGTTGCTGGAGCTTGAGGCAGAACATCCAGAGCTAGCACAATCTGATTCTCCCACCCAAAAGGTAGGCGCCGATCCATCAACACTATTTACTCCGGTTGAGCATAGTACGCCGATGATGTCGTTAGATAATGCCTTTAGCAGAGGGGAGCTAGTTGCTTGGGCTGAGCGAGCGCGGCGGCAGTTTGGCAAAGCACAAACCCTAGTTGCCGATTTGGTCTCGGTGAACGAGTTGGTTTGCGAGTTGAAGTTTGATGGGCTAGCGGTTTCGGTGCGCTATGAGAACGCCAGGCTCGTCCAGGCTGCTACGCGCGGCAATGGCCGTGTGGGCGAAGATATTACAGCCAACATTTTCACCCTGCAATCTTTGCCTCAACAGCTTGCAGCAGAGGCTCCCGAAGTATTGGAAGTGCGTGGCGAGGTTTACATACCCTTAGACGCATTTCACGCACTAAACGCCCAGCAAGAAGCTGAGGGCAAGCCCCGTTTTGCTAACCCCCGTAATACTGCTGCTGGTTCGGTAAAACAAAAAGACCCTTCCATCACAGCTAGTCGGGGTTTGGCCATGTGGTGCTATGGGGTTGGCGAAGTTAAAGGTGGACCCACACTAGAAACCCACAACGCTATTTTGGATTACTTGCAGGGTTTGGGTTTGCCAGTTAACCCCCATACAAAAATTGTGGGCTCATTGGAGGAGGCTTGGCGCTTCGTTACCGACTGCGGTGCTTTTCGCGCAGACCTGCCTTATGAGATTGACGGAGCGGTCATAAAGATCAACAGCCTTGCTGTACAACAAGTACTCGGTACCACTAGTAGGGCACCTCGCTGGGCGATTGCTTACAAGCTGCCACCCGAGGAACGCACTACCAAGCTTTTAGACATTCAGGTAGGTATTGGCAGTAAAGGTAAAGCTACCCCGTTTGCTGTTTTAGAGCCAGTGTTCGTGGGTGGATCTACTGTAGCTAAAGCAACTTTGCATAACGAAGATCAGGTGCAACACAAAGATGTCCGTCTTGGTGATACCGTAATTGTACGCAAAGCAGGTGACGTGATCCCAGAGGTGTTAGGGCCGGTGTTGTCCGAGCGCTCAGCCGAGTCGGTTGCGTGGCAGTTTCCATCTGAATGCCCGTGTCCTTATCGCTCACCATTGGTACGAGATGGCAGCGATGCTGCTCATTACTGCCATTATGAGAGTTGTCCTGAGCAACTTCGTGGCTGGATTGAGCATTTCGCCGCCCGCAGTGCCATGGATATTGAACACTTGGGCGAGCAGCGGATTCGTTTGTTCATCAAACTTGGTTTGATTACCAGTGTGGCCGACATCTACAACTTGGAGCCCGATGGTTTTAAGTTACTAAGAGCATTAAAAGCTGCTACTTGGAGTGCGCGCCGCAATGATGGCACAGCAATTTTCTTGGACACCAGCCTTGTAGCAACCCTTTCTCAGCTAGATGCTGAACGTTGTGCCGAGTTGCTAGCAGCGATCAAGGCTTTGAAGCAGCGTCCGTTGGCTGATTTGTTAGTTGGGCTTAAGATTGATGGTCTTGGACCTACAACGGCACAGTCTTTAGCTCAAGCATTTCCGCATGTAGATGAGGTTATGAGGGCTTCAGTGGATGATTTGGCGCAGGTTAAAGGAGTCAGCAAAGCAGTAGCAGAATCGATACAGGCATTTTTTGCTTTGCAAGAAACCAAATTATCCATATCTAAGTTGCGTAATGCAGGGGTGACTCTGGGAGTTGCGTCTTTGGTAACAACGGCTGGCAGCACCTCAACCTTGCCTAAAGAGCACGCCGTGATGTCACCTGTTAGGTTGTCAGTCACAAGCACGCTCTCGGTGGCACAAGATTTAGCACTCCAAAGGGTAATCAAGTTTGTAGCTCCTACTGCAAAGCAACAAACCGCCAAAGGCCAAGAGAGACAGACAGCAAGTGAGCCGGGTGAAGATGTTGTGGTTGCAGAACATCTTGTTAGCACAGCACAAATAAACAAGGGCATTGGTGAGAAAACAGCTAGGTTACTTTTCCGCCTCGGTTTGCTTGCCGATTACAGCGATTTGTTCTACTTAGATGCTGCTCAGCTTGTGCAATATGGGGGGCTCACTTGGACTGCAGAGTTGGTTGATGGACGCGAGTACACTCTTACTACTGAAGAGGTAGCCCAAGTAGCGGGTTTCGCAGATCTTTCGATTGCGAACCTGCGACAGGCTATAGCTGTTTCTAAAGATCAATCATTAGCACGGCTGTTGGTTGGTTTGAACATTCGTCATTTAGGAGACACAGCGTGTGAGGTTTTGGCGGAAGAGGCACCTAACTTAGGCAGTTTGGCGCTAGGTACTAGCCGGCAGTGCCTTATTGAACAGTTTGAAGATTTAGGGCGAATCATGGCTGCTTCTAAAGAGGAACTGACAGAGATAGATGGAATCGGCCCAACCATTGCTGACAGCGTGTATGCGTTCTTTCAGTCTGATGTCAACCAGCAGATCATAGCTAGATTGCGAGCTGCTGGTGTGAACTTTAGTGCTGTTGTTGGGGTAGCCGGGGTAGCAGAAGCTGTGCCACAAACATTGGCGGGTAAGACTATTGTGGTAACCGGCACTTTGGATGGTTACAAACGTGATGAGATAGCAAGTGCCGTAAAGGCTAGGGGAGGTAAGCTGCTGAGCAGCATTTCTAGCAGCACAGACGTGTTGGTAGTTGGCAACAAGCCAGGAAAGAGCAAGCTAGACAAGGCTAAAGACTCATGCATTCCAGAGCTTGATGCAGAGCAGTTTGAACAACTCCTCCAAACAGGGCAGATACCCACCAAAACTAGTGATCACTAGCCAGCTTGGCGGTGCAAGCAGCGCTTTAACATATGTATAGGTGATTGACACAAGGCACCCGGCGCCCTGAAGTATTGTCACAGGGGTGAAGTACTTTGCAGGTAATGTACAAGCAACCGACACTGCGACTGCTTCCACCGCTAACAGAGGAGTCAGCACAGGTGCAATTTGATGCGGGGCTTGCTGCTCCGACAGTTGAGCTGAAAGTGGTAGATGGAGCGCGTTCTGGCGTGCCGTTTCAATCTAAGCTGGTGTGCGGTGATGTGCTAGAGGTGTTGGCCCGTCACCCTGCTACCCAGCCATTTGATGTGATCATCGCTGACCCTCCCTACAATATTGGTAAAGATTTTGGGAACACCTCAGATAGCCGTTCTTTGGCAGATTATGTTGCTTGGTGTCAGCAATGGATTAGCAAATGTTTAGATTTACTAGCTCAAGATGGCCTTCTTTATGTTTATGGTTTTCCCGAGATACTTGCCAGGGTAGCTAGCATAGTTCCGATTGACGCACAACGGTGGTTAGTTTGGCATTATACAAATAAAACCGTACCTAGCTTGCAGTTTTGGCAAAGATCACATGAAAGTATTCTATGTTTATGGCGACCTGAAAGTGGGCGACCATCCTTAGAAGTTGATCAGATTAGAGAGCCATATACGCAAGGCTACAAAAGCAACATAGGACGCAAAAGAGCGCAAACTATCTCACGGTTTGCACAAAATGGTGGGCGGAGCACTATTTACCAAGATAATGGCGGGGCATTGCCAAGAGATGTGATCAAAGTGCCAGCACTAGCTGGCGGTGCTGGAGCTAGTCAACGTTGGTTTATGTGTTTTGATTGCGATCGTAATGTGTATCCTCCATCTGAGATTAACAAGCATCGTGATTGTCATACAATGAAGCATCCAACCCAAAAGCCTATGGAACTTACCCGCCGTCTTGTGCAATCTAGGATTAACGGTTCAGGGGGCAGAGTGCTTATACCTTTTGCGGGTTCTGGATCTGAGTGTGTGGTATGTGAGCAGCTTGGTTTAGATTGGCGCGGCATTGAGATCAATCAAGAGTATGTAGAGTTTGCAAACAAATGGCTTGCACAATGTACAAATTGACCCCATATATGGAACAAAAAGTTAGAGATACTCTGAAGAAGTATCATGATTTATTTGATGGTGGAAGATGCCAAGGCTGGGAGTTAGAAGAGATCATCACTAAAGTTATTAGATCGGATACTAAAGCATCTCACCATGCAAAGTGGAGAGAGGCAGGCCATGATGATAAGGAAGATATCCTAGTAGTAGTTAACGGGAGCACACACCATTTGCAAATCAAGTCAGGGAAATTAAATTCTGAGAAAATACCAACTCACATAGCTTTGTCTGGTTATAGATTAGGGCGTTTTAATGGTAATTTAACTGAAATTAGCGATTACTTAAACTCAATGAGTTCTCAGATAATAGCTGTACCCTATAAAAAAGTTGATGATAATAGTGGTAGACACCATATTTATCGGTTTTGCTATATAGACCCTAATATCTTAGCAGGCATTACTTCTATCCAGTGGAAACAAAAAGGCAAACAATTCCAAGCTACAAACAGTCAAGGAGTTGAACTGAGCTTGCATCCAAGTATGAGTTGGCAAGTGTGGTGGAAGATACCTCTTGCGGTGACATACCTTGGCGATGAGTTCACTTGTTGAGCGAATATTTTGGGAAGGTGAGGTGGTGGGGTGAATTCCATCGGTGGTTGCAACAGGTCGACTGTTAGGGTTGACCAGATGTTTCAGTAACCCACCGATAGAGTTCACTATATTTCTTTTATTTTTATATTTTCTTATATTTTTGGTAGGTATTGTCATTGTTTATGGATATACTTGTGTGTATGAGTTTATATAATAGTTCTCAAACTAATTCAAATGTTTTAGACGAGTTGCTCACTGATACGAGTTCTTTATCTGATAGTGGGTTTGGTTTTGACAATTTTTCTGGTTGTGATGCTGGTGAGCTTGTGAAGTTGGCTTTGCAAGTTAACGATGTGCGCCAACGCGCTGAAAGCTATTTGAACGCGGTGTTGGTTAGGTTAGGTGATTTAGAAGGAGACGAAGCTGTGATGTCTGTGTGCAAACAGTTTGATTTGCCTGCTTATAAAACACGGCGTCAAGCGCGTACCGTTAAGGGATTATCTTTGCTGCCCGATGTAGTGCGTGCAGCTAAAGACGGTTGGATCACCCAAGACCACGCGGAGCTGTTAGCTGCTTCACATCGCCGCATCCCGTTGAGCAGTGAAGAGCAGTTAGATTTGTTAGCTTTAGGCGTGCAGCAAACCTGTGATGTTTTTAAAAACACTGTGCAACAGTGGGAAACGAAACGTTTTGTAGCACAAGGTTTAAACCCAATAGAACAACAACGTAAGCGTCGCAGCGCGAAAATATTCAACGGTGACAATGACATGGTTGTTTTGCATGCTGAGCTTGATCAGCTTTCAGGCGAGAAAGTGAAAACCGCGATGGATGCTATGACCACGCGAATGTTCAAACAAGATTATCGTGTTGGTAATGATCGTAGTTTTGAGCAACGCAACGCCGATGCGCTAGTACACCTCATCACTGCACACACTGAACCCTCAACCGGCAACGCAACCACAGAACCGCAACCGCAGCAAACCACCATCATCCTCACAGCAGACTATGACACAATCGCAGGTCAACTAAAAACAGCAAACCTCATAGACGGCACCCCAATCAGCATAAACACAATCCGTCGTCTAGCCTGTGAAGCGAACATCCTGCCAGCAATCTTCAACAACAAAGCACAACCCTTATATTTAGGACGCAGCAGACGAACACACACAAAAACCCAACTATTAGCCTTATACAAACGCGACAAACAATGCACCAAATGCGGCATACGCGCCACAAACTGCGAAGTCCACCACAAAACACCCTGGGAACACAACGGTACAACCAACATAGAAAACCTCACCCTCCTATGCCCAACCTGCCACCACCAAACCCACAAACACAAACACAACAACCCCTAACCAAAACATCACCAGCCGCTCAACAATCTTCACATCGCTTAACCCCTGCTACGACAACACTTCAACCAAAACACACATCCCCCCTCACACCCAAACGCTATACCAAAATAAAACCCCCCCACCGGCCGATTGCATATATACATATCTGCATACATGTCTGCATATCTGCTCAACCATAACAGTCGACCCGTTGCAACCACCGATGGAGTTCACCTGATTTACCAGGCTTGTTACGGTGTTTTTAACTGTAGCGGTTTACCACCAAAGTGTTGGCAACTGCTGCCTCGTGCTCGGCGGCGGCGTAAACCACCTAGCCGCTGTTCACAGGCTAGGTGCAGTGTGTTAGGTGAGTGGCGGCGTATATGTGACCGTCCGTTGTGTCTGCATGACCGTAAAGAGCCTGGCCATTAGCAAGGCGATCTGATTATCGGCAAAAACCATCAAAGAGCGGTAGCTACTTTGGTGGAACGCAAAAGCCGTCAAATACCCAAACACACCAACCTCAACATCAAAAAACCATACCTAGCAAACATCGAAGACTCAAATCAATAACATGCCCAGAAAACTCCACAACCCGAACACAGCCCAAACCATATACAACCAACTACGTTGCAACCACCACTAGAGCTTGCCTACGTATTTCCATGGTGGTACAAGGAACCGTTGGCACCAGAGAGTGGCGTGAGGCTCGCTTCGGCATCGCGGTCTGTTCGCTTTTGCACCGGTTTAGCTGCTTCCCGTAATGTCGGCACATCGGCCCGGCGCTTCTCGCGTAGGGGATCGCGTCCATCGGCTATGGCCGCTCAATGTTCAAGGGCCTTTCTGCGGGTGCCGGCAAACCTTATTTAGTGCCAGCCACCTAGATATATTTCCCGGTGGAGTCTGTCAACGATGATTCTCAGGAGCCACGATCTCTACCCAGAATCGGTTACACACAAGTGTGACGCGTAAGTACCGTCTTTGCTTTTCTTGGGGTTTGCCTGGCTCTGCGGTTTTTACCCTGACGGCTGTGAGATGCGGCATCTTGCCTCCTCACCAATTTTTGAGGAATAATTTAGAAATTTCTGGACACAGACTAGCATCTAAGTCCGAAACAGATGGCCTTTAGCTGGGGTTTTATGGATGATTTAGGAACTTCTGGAGCCACCATGGAAGTCCTGCGTGGTACCCCCCCTGGGATTCGAACCCAGAACCTGCGGATTAAGAGTCCGTTGCTCTGCCAGTTGAGCTAGAGGGGCATTTTGGCGGACCGAGGGGACTTGAACCCCCGACCTCCGGGACCACAACCCGGCGCTCTAACCAGACTGAGCTACGGCCCGCAAGAGTTCTCCATTCTAGAGGCACAGACACCAAGACAGAAACTGTTTACCGTTGATGTTAACAATTCTGCTGTGAAGAGGTGAGCGAAGCAACACAGTAGCAATACGCTTAAGCTGTGGAGCTATCGGTTTATGAACAGGTTGGTGGGCAACCCTTTTTTGATCAGCTAGTCAACCGATTCTACGACGGGGTCGCCCAAGATCGTTTGTTGCGTCCCCTGTATCCTGAGGATCTTATTCCCTCCCGCAAACATTTGGCGCAGTTTTTAGCTCAATATTGGGGAGGGCCCCCCTACTACAGTGCTGCAAGAGGCCACCCACGACTGCGGATGCGCCACAGGCCGTTTGTAATCGGTGCGGCAGAACGGGATGCTTGGATGCATCACATGTGTGCTGCGTTAGAAACCGCAGACATACCTGAGCCTATTCGCAATACCATGATGGAATACTTTGAGTCTGCTGCCACCCACCTCATAAATAAGCAGCCCCCAGAACCACCACTAGACACCCCGCGGCTACCAGTTAGATAAACATCTCTACACATTAGGTAAAAGCTAATCTATTCAAGTAAAAAGGCAACCTCCACGGCTAATGTTCAAGTTCAAATTGTCTTTGTACCGTCCACGCCGAGGGCAATAGCAAGCACTACAGCGATGCCTCCTAGCAGTCGGGCTATCACTACCATCAGTCCATCAGGCACAGAACGCACCCACAGCAGCACAGCTACGGCAATAGCAGCTACCACCACACCTAGCATTGTTCGCAAAGTTCCGTCGTGTGCGGCTGTAGCTACTACTACGGCAACAAGCTGGGGTGTAAAAAACCCGGTAAGGGCAATAAGCGCTACCTGAATACCAGCTCTAGGTTCATCAAATACAGGCTTAGCAGGCCATAGCATACAACGCAGCCCACCAACAGCCACTGGTAATGCTGTAGCCAAACGCCAAGTTCCTACTGTTACCGATAGTGTCTCCAAAAAAGGCTCAGACAAAACGGCCATAAGCCACAGCAAACCAACCCCAACAGCTGTGGCAGCCATTAAACGAGGTTGCCAACGGTCCCGATTAGAAGGTCGCCATGCCAACGATAAAGCTGTTGCAGCCGGGTTAGCTGCCACCAACACCAGCAGCATCACTGGACCTAGTCCGCTCATTTTGTTACGCCCAACTTTATAGCTGCTCTCATGGCTTGTTTCCTCCAAGGTGAAAACCAAAGTCGGCCAACAACAAGCCCGATATGGCATGTTGTTGATCGTCCACTCTGCTTTGACTGTCGTAATACCAAGCCCCATCGTCAGCTTGCACTGCAATAAGGCGCGCGGCACCGCACTCGAGGCGCTTGTTGACAGTAGCTTCGTGCTGTGTTAAGCGGGGTTCGTGTTGCCACAACCACGCAAGCGCCCCTAACCCTTCTAAGATCGTTCCATAACCTCCACCACGTGGCATAGGTAAGTGGGAGATGTTCGCTAGACCTTGACGTTGCGAATCCCAGCGGATCATCTGACTAAACCTGCCCGCTAAACTCTGTGCATATTCCAAATGCTGCGGCGCAAGTCCCCACTCAACCATCTCGGCTAAAGCATAGGCTGCCCACTGGTCGGGCCACGGTGGGGGCCACAACTCCTCGGCGATATCACGCTCGGTTGCTAAGTAGTCCATTATGGCCCAAACGGGTTCATCCCAATTTTCTTGTGGAAACAACTCATGCAGCAGTGCAAGCCCCCAAGCAGCTTCGCCGGTGGCAAAACGAGATCTAATATCAGGAACTGGGGTTTGAGTTTGCGGATCCCAGTAGTTGAGCATGCCACCATCAGGCAACTGTTGGCCTAAAAGAAAACGCCCTAGAGCACGCATCTCAGCATCAAATCTCTCATCGTTGGTTAGAATGCGGCGATGAGCTAACGCAACTAGGGTTAGTGATGCTGTACCAGTTTTTGCCAGCCCAGTTGCCGACAGTGCTGGGGCTAGCCCGTTGTTGGTAGTAGGTATTGCCCGCTCTAATAAGTAGGCCATTGCTTTATCGGCGGCTTGGCGCACTTCGGAGTAAGCGTTTTTTTGGGTGATAGCAAGTTGATACAGCGACATCGTGGCACCTGCATGGCGCACTAAGTTGTAACCGGGCCGTGGCCCGCTGATGCGCTGATCGTAGTGGTATAGGTAGCGGCCACTTGACTCTTGGTTTTCTACAATCCAACGGCTTGCAGCTTCTATGGCAGCTTTGCTATCGCCAGGGGAGTAATCAGGACAAACTTCAGGTGCTGCTAGGGTCACTCGCAGCAGACCAGCGCTCAACACCCAAACAACAGCCCAGCTAATCAAACGCTTATTTGCACGCCCACCCATAAGCCAAGTAAGCAGGTTGTGGTTTTTCCCCATATTACTTAATAACTTATTCATTGGTAGCGCCAGAATCGGGAGAACAAAAAAGTAGCTGGGAGGCGGCTCAGCACAAATTGACGAGCCTGAGTGCCTTGCAGCATAGCACCGTCTCTGTCGGTTAACTGCCACGACGAGCCCGACGCAACGGTGATATCAAATCGTCCAGTCCAGTCCAGCCATCTAACCCAGCGATAAGGGGTTATGAGGGTGCGGTCGCGTGTGACAGGTGTGGCCCAGATAACCAGAGCCCCGATGGCGATAGCGCTAAACACCTCCACCTCAGCGCTCACCTCAATACCCACATGAAACGCAACTGCCACCCATACCGCAAACAGCCGTGTACGGCGAAACCAAAGCCCACAGGCAATAAACAATTCGGTAGCCACTGCTATTGGCGAAAGCGCCCAGTGAAATAACCTAGAGGTCAAAATCTCAATGATGAAGTCGCCTACCGTGTTGCCAACAGTGTCGTCCAACACGCTGCGGGCATCATCTTGGTAACGCAATGTGCGGTCGTGCAGTACTCGCCCGCTTACCCAATCTGGATCGATTAGTTTAGAAAATCCTGAAGCAAAGTAGATGGCCGCAGCCTCAAAGCGTAGCAACCACATTGGCCAGATTAAGCCACGGTCATCTGCCCAATTTGTATTTTTGTCATGGTGTTGAGTGCCTGTGTGGAGATGGTTGCTGCGTCGCCTTTTACGGTATGCGTCTGTCGACAGCACCTTGGCGTTATCGCATATTGCTACTCCTGCCAACAAGATAATCAAAAAAGCTCGGTTGTGTCGGAAGTGTGTTTCAGACAAAAAGAAGTTGTAAGACACCACCGCTAGTGCGGCCCACGTAGCGGGCCGAGACCACAGCCCAACAGTCATCAGTGCCCCAGCAACTACTCCCACCCATAGCAACGTCACATACAACCCCGCAGGAGCATTTGGCACCCACGGCCACCATTTTTGTTGAAAAACATCTAGATAGGTAATGCCATTTGTGTCATCGCGCAGAAATAGCAGCAGATGCCAAATAACCGCTGGGCCTAGCACAATGCGTAAAATTGCTATTGAGCGTAAGCTAGCTGGTTGGTCAAATACTTGGGTAAACACTATTTAACGTTTGCTGGTGTTAGAGCCCTATCGTGACTGCTTAGAATCTGTACATATGGGCCTCGAGCGTTGCGATAGTAGGTAACTTGAGCCTCCAGGTAGCGGGTGCTGGTGTCGTTAGGCGTGTTGTTAGCTATCCAATTCAAGGCGTTATCTAGAAAATCCATAACCGCATCGATGCCTGAAAATGCATGGCGTTGCGACCATGGACTTCGCAAAGCTCGCCAGCCAATAAGTTCATCCCAGTCGTAGCCTTCCCACCTGCCGTTTTTGATCGGAATTCGCCTGCCGTCATACAGCACCCGCTCTAGGTCAACAGCATAGGTACTAGATTCGTTGAACGGCTGAAAGGCAAAGTAGTTGTGCGGGTCTCTGTAGCCGTTTAACACTAATGTTGTTTGTGTTAAAATCACCAGAGCGGCTAGAAGCCGTGCGCCGCGACGTCGCCAAAGTGGGCGCTGTGAGGTGTTTGTTGCAGAACCCTTAGAGGTAGTGGTAGCCGATTTTCTCACCTAGCAATTACAAGCAATTACACCGCTTAGAAACATTGCTGAGAACACCGCTGCTAGCTACTTTGAGGTTGTCTAGATTTGTATGACTCTAAATCAAGCGGCAAGCGGTCGCGTTTTAGTTCGGCAAAGTTTTCGTAGGCTGCTAGCCAACGTACATGATGCCAAAGCTCCACTGCTTCTTGGGTGGTGGCCGCAGGCTTGCTAATCACCGGGCCAAACAACGCTAATCCGCTGCTGGCATCTGCAGCGGTACCAGAGTTTGTGTGGCCAGAACCTAAGCGAATTGTGGGCACTCCAAAGCTGCGAGTTTCAGCGCATAAGATCATGTGCTCAGATTTGAGCCTATCCCAAGTGGTTGGGTCTTCTAGGGCATTAGTTACCAAGCTTGTGGTAAACCCAGCATCAACTGCTGCTGCTTTAAGGGTGTTGATTTCGTTTACAGATTCTACTAAATCGAACACCCTGTGGCCGATAGCTTTGTAGTAAGCACCGATACCGCTGTTGCCACCTATGTCGCGGGCTTTGATGGCTGTGCGCAAAGATCTCACACCGGCACCTTTGTCAGGATCAAACTCTTCTAGCGGTTTTTCCCAGTTCACAATGGCCAACGAGAACAGCCCCCATGTTACGTCTACCTCTGAGGCAGCTTCAATTTGGCGAATCCAACAAGATGTCTGCCAGCACCACGGGCAAAGTGAATCAAAATAGAAGGTAATAGGTTCGTTCATGTGCGCTGTAGCTTAGCGTGGTTAGCTTTGGTGTGTGCTGGAGTTAGATATTTGTACCTCACATTTGCGCTATGTGTTTGCTGTTTTGTATGTGCTATGTGTGAGTTTAAGATTTCTTATAGATATTCAGTGTGGTTGATAGTGTTAGCACAGAGTATGCTTTGAGGCTATGTCTAGTGTTTGCCAGGTAACCGGTCGTCGCCCATCGTTTGGTAATAATGTTTCTCACTCTCACCGAAAAACACGGCGCCGATGGAATCCCAACGTACATAAGCATCGCTTTTGGCTTCCCTCAGAAAAGCGCTGGGTAGTCCTTAGCGTTTCTGCTAAGGGTTTAAAAACTATCAACAAGCATGGCATCGAGAAGGTTGTTGCCAACATGCGCCGCCACGGAGAGAAAGTCTGAGCTATGGCAAGCGATAAGAGGCCCATAATCAAGTTAAAGTCTACTGCTGGCACTGGTTATACCTATGTGACACGAAAAAACCGTATCAACGACCGAGAACGGATTGAGTTGAAAAAGTTCGACCCAGTAGTCCGCAAGCATGTGATCTTTAAGGAGGAGCGGTAGCTGTCGTTGTGGATGAGCACCGCGAGCTTCTAAACGCTGCACTGCTAGCAGATGACCCAGCACCGCATCTTTGGCATTTAGTTGATTCTGGTCTCGCCGACGACATTGTCCCCGAACTGCCTGCGCTGCGCTTAGAACAAGACCCAATACATAGACATAAAGATGTTTTGGCTCACACTATTGCGGTTGTAGCTAAAACTCGCGTGGATTTGGTGCTGCGGTTGGCCACTCTTTTTCATGATGTAGGTAAGCCAAAGACGCGGTCTTACGAAAAGGGCACCGTAACCTTTTACAATCATGAGGCAGTTGGTGCACGCATAACCAAAAGACGGCTCTTTACTCTGGCGTATCCACAAACAATGATTGCAGATGTAACAGAGCTAGTTCGCTTATCGGGTCGTTTTAAGGGGTATGCCGAAGGCTGGAGTGATGCAGCTGTGCGCCGTTATGCTAGGGAAGCAGGCCATTTGCTGGGCTATCTAAACGAGTTGGTGCGTGCAGATTGCACTACTAGAAATCGTCAAAAAGCTGCTGATCTTCAGCGGCATGTAGATGATTTGGAAGCACGAATAGCGCAACTTGCCGAAGTAGATCGACAGGCTGCAGAGCGCCCTTTAATCGACGGTAATGAGGTCATGTCTCGTTTTGGTATTGGCCCGGGACCACAAGTTGGGGCAGCTTTGAAGTTTTTGTTGGAGTTGAAACGAGCTAAACCAGACTTAAGCCGTGACGATACAGAGGTGTATCTAGATGCATGGTGGGCGCAATATAAAAAATAACCATATTGTTATAAGAAATCCCTTAGTTAGCATGGGTAGGCAAGTAGCCTAAAGGTTTGTGCTGCAAGGTTGGAAGCGCTATCAAACAGATCCTAGGTCAAGGCTTTCAGCAGGATTAGCAACTCTTATATTTCTTGTTATTTTAGTGCTTTTTAGTTCAGGATGTAGTTCGGATGATGCTGGGGCAGGTATTCAGGATTTAGCCACAGCTAACCTAACTACAGGGGAATTAGCAACTGATTTCGTAGCGGCACCGAAACACTTAACATCTGAAGGTGCAAACGGGTTTGATGTATCAGAAAATCAAACCTCTGCTGATGCCCGAGGTGTTAAACCCGTAGAACCTAGCCCCACTGCCGGGCTACAACAACGTGATTGCATTCCGCAGTTCCCCGCTTATCTTGAATTAGCTTACGAATCTCTCACAGATGCCAGCATGCAGATTTCCAAAGCCGGTTTTGCTTGCGCTGAAGAGGTAGGGCTGGCATTTAGCGAAGATGGTGCGGCCATAGATGCTCTTTGGGAGCGTGGGGTAGCCGGTCCGCTGCTGCTGCTAGAAGGGGTATTGAGTTCTGATTTAGCAACAGAAATACAGCGTTTGGACCCGCAGCGTATTGTTGTGGCTGGTATTAGCAAAGCAGTCTTGCAGGGTGCTCTTACCAATATAGAGATTGACTTTTTGCCCGTAGCACAAGCCACACAGAAACCTGACGTTGCACCTGATGTTTCTAATGTGCCTTTGCCCGATGAGCAGCTTGCCAACCTAGCATCTGCAACAGCGCAAGCTCTCCCATCCTCTGAACCCGAAGACGTAGGCTCTTTAGAGCGCACTACCCAAAATACATCTCAACTACCCATAGAGATGGAGCTAGATCCCAACCAGCCCACTTGGTTGCTAGGAAGCCCTGAGCTAGAAGCACTCGTGGGTGTACCTGCACAGCATTTTGATGTTTCTGTCGTGGTTGGCAACGAGGCTCTGGTGGGTTCGTTTGCGGAGCTTCAAGAAAAGCTGTCACCAGCATCTCAGATAAAGGTTCTTTGGGAAAAGGGTTCTACTTTCGGCTGGCAGATTCGAACGATGCAAGGCGACCTGCAGATACCTGGAGGCGGCTTGTCTATGTTTGAAACGGGGGTCAACCGACGTTTGGTAGCGATGTATGGTCACCCGTCAGGTTCCTCTTTAGGCGTTTTGGGAGAACAAGGCATTGAAGCGGGAATTGAACGCCTCAAAACTATTGCTGAGGGTTATGCAGATGACGACTCTGTGGTATTGCCCACATTTGAGATTATCGCTACGGTGGCTTCGGCTCATCCGGGCGCAGACGGTGATTATTCTGCGGAAACCCCTCGTGATGATCTCCGTCCGTGGATAACCGCCGCTGCAGCTAACGACGTTTATGTTGTGTTGGACTTACAACCAGGGCGCACCGATTACCTCACGCAAGCAAAGTTGTATGAGGAGTTCTTACGCTTACCTCACGTGGGTTTAGCTCTCGACCCTGAGTGGCGGCTCAAACCCAACCAGGTACATTTACAGCAAATCGGCACGGTAGATGCCGAAGAGATCAACCATGTTGTGGAGTGGCTTGCGGGTATTGTGCGTGAAGAGAACCTGCCTCAGAAGTTGCTGATCTTGCATCAGTTCAGCCCGAAAATGATCACTAACCCTCAGCTTATTTTGACTCCTCCTGAATTAGCTGTGCTGATCCATATGGATGGGCAAGGCCCCCTACAAGACAAATATCACACTTGGAACCTGCTTACCAGACACCCTGCTGCTGATCGTTTTTATTGGGGGTGGAAGAACTTTTACGATGAAGACACACCCACGCCCACCCCTGAGCAAGTAATGGCCTTAAGCCCAAAGGCTGTTTTTGTGTCGTATCAGTGACAGAACCTTGGGGCATGGGGCGTGAGTGGACGTTGGGGATAGTCAAAGTCTTGTGCAGGTGAAAAAGCTTAACTGTCACTCATGGCCTTTAATATCAGGCAATGAATAGAGCAAGGGCAGAACTACTAAGTCGTCTCGACTGTGGAGTCAGTCTGCATATGAGCATTTTTGGTTATGTGATAGCCAAGAGTTGCAAAATATAAGAAAGGCAAGGTAATGCTTGATATGGATTTGATGCCATGACTGAACAGTCTCTCCTTTTAGAAGCCATGGGGGATTCGTCCGATTCGGCAGTAACAAATGTGTTTAGCAGTGAGCGTTATTTGGGCGCGCCAGATATTGATCTGCCTGCTACTCACCGGCTCAATGAGCGGTTGCGTATGGATGCTTTGTGCCTTTTGGCAGGTGTGCCAGACAATGTTATGCCAGTCGCGTTTTTGGATCCTCAGTATCGCGGTGTGCTCGACAAGCTGGCCTATGGCAATGAGGGTAAAGCTCGCGGTAAAAAGCGTTGTGAGTTGCCGCAGATGTCCGCTGAAATTATCGGCGGGATTGTGCAGGAGTTAGCTCGTGTGCTTATTCCTAGCGGCCATTTATTCTTGTGGGTTGACAAGTTTCATTTATGTGAGGGGTTTGGTAGATGGCTTGATGCTACAACTTTGGAGATAGTTGATCTTGTCACTTGGCACAAGCAGAGAATTGGTATGGGCTATCGAACAAGGCGGACTAGCGAGCATCTTGTGGTATTGCAGAAGGCGCCGCGCCGAGCTAAGGGGGTGTGGTCGTGCCACACGATTCCTGATGTGTGGAGCGAGAAAGCTCAAGGCAGCAAGCATGCTCACCGTAAGCCAATTAACTTACAGGGGGAACTGATAGCAGCAGTAACCAATCCTGGCGATATTGTGATTGATCCTGCTGCTGGTAGTTTTAGCGTTATGGAGGCTGCCCATCTGCATGGCAGAAATTTTCTCGGTTGTGACATACTAGCTGCGTGACGCTTATAAGTGATGCTGCCGGGCGTAAGTCTGGATCGGGTTATGAGCGACTTTTTGGCGATGCTGAATTGGGTCATTTAATGAGTCGAGTGCAAGCGGCTGTGATTCGTAATGGAACTGAATTGGAGAAAATAATACTTGGACGGGTGACCATTATTGATGACCTTGACGTGTTTCTTGCAGAGGAGTTGATGGCCGATGGTGTGCAAGTAGCACCCAAGCGTGTAGTGAAGGCTTGTGAGGTGCTTGACAGTGGCGGTGCTGAACCTGACTTATTGGTGTTCCGCAGGCGCATGGGGCCTCAATCTTGTCATGTCATTGAACTGAAGGATGGAGATAATTTCGACACCAAGAAGTCGAAAGCGGAATACGCGAATATGCATAGTTTTATAGAACGAAATGCACGGCATTTACGCTATACGATGTCTGCGCACTTTTGCTGCTTCAACCAACATGATCTGCAGACCATTTATGATGGGTTTAAACGCAAGATTGAGAAGCATGAATGCATGACAGGGCCAGATTTTTGTGAATTGTTAGAGATTAGTTATGAACAGATTGTCAAATCTCGACAGCAAGACCAACCAGAGAATTTGCGCTACTTTG
Organism: Candidatus Poriferisocius sp.; assembly: GCA_965221865.1. Lineage (GTDB taxonomy): Bacteria > Actinomycetota > Acidimicrobiia > Acidimicrobiales > Bin134 > Poriferisocius. The sequence continues at coordinate 987,147 of OZ244918.1, read as the reverse complement.
TAGAGCAGTTACGAGCCATTCCTGCTGTAACCGAACTGCTTACTTAAGTGGGTGGGTTTGGGTAGCTAGTGTCGTGCAATGTTGTTGGTTTGCTTTTCGGTGGGCTGCTGCCATGGTGAGTGAGGTTCACCCAACTAGGTACGGGGGGCACCTCCGACCTCTGTTTTTTGAGCGTTTTGTACTTTAGGTGCGTTGCGCCAATCTTGTAGATCTGGGTCTAGTTCGGAGTTACCCACCTTATATTTGCCATGTGATATTTCTGCCCAGTGAGCGTGGTTGAGTTGGTGGATAGAGAAGCAAGCATGCAAAGCGCTGGTAAAGCCCATGGCATCCATAGTCTGGTTTACCGACTCTTTCACTAGTGTGGCTGCCACAGTGGGTACTAGCGTGATGCGCTCTGCAAACTCCAAAGTGCGCTCGGCCAATTCTTCTTCGGGGAATATTTTACTAACCATCCCCAATCGGTAAGCCTCCTCAGCATCTATGGAGTCGCCTGTGAGCATTAGCTCCTTTGTTTTACGCGGTCCAAACTCCCAAGGATGCGCAAAATATTCTACCCCTTGCATGCCAAGGCGTGTGCTCACCACATCGGCGAAGGTGGCGTTATTGGCAGCCACAATCAGGTCGCAGCACCAAGTGAGCATTAGCCCAGCAGCAAACACAGGGCCATGCACCTGCGCGATAGTAATTTTACGTAAGTTGCGCCAACGCAGAGTATTTTGAAAGTAGTAGAACCACTCTTGGAGCATCATTTGTTCGGCTCCGCTGCGGGTTCCACCGTGGATGAACCTGGATGGGTGATTAGCGTATTCCTCCATTGCCTCGGCTGAGCCCATATCATGCCCAGATGAGAACATCGGGCCGTGGCCACCAAGGATTATCACCCGCACATCGTCGCTTCGTTCTGCTTGCATGAAAGCATCATCTAGCTCAATGAGCATGCCACGGCTTTGAGCATTGCGAGTTTTAGGCCGATTTAGCATAATCCTCACAATTTTGTTGTCGTTGAGTTCCTCATAGGTAATAAATTTGTAGTCTGACATAGTATCCCCTAGTTCAAGTTGGCCAGTTTGGCAGAAGCTTATATTTCATTTTGACATTACTGCCTCCGCTAGCACGATTGCTAGCGGAGGTTTTTGTGGCAAGAGTTTTGCGTTTTAGTTATTAAGGTCTAAAGTTTGGTGGGGTATAAACTTACTAACATAAGTTGGCGATTAATCTCATAAAGATGCCTGACACAGAAAGGGGGAAACTGTGGCAAATCAAGACACAGCAATAGAGCAAGAGGTAGTGGATCCTTTTGCAGATCCAAAGGTGCGTCAGTTTCCGCAAGAGTTCGTCAGGAAGATGCAAGACGTGACTCCCACTATAGGCCCAGGGTATTTGGGTCGTCCCACGGTTGCTGTGTACAAGCACGAAGATGCGGTTGCAGTGCTTCGTAACTCAGAGGTGTTTTCAAATGAAAACACCGAAGATGTAGGTCAGATACGTCCCCTGATCCCACACAACTATGATCCTCCCCAACACTCCAAGTACCGCAAGCTCACCGATCCGCTGTTTTCGCCTAAGAGGGTAGCCGCGTTAGAATCACAGACCCGTCAACTGGTGCGTGAGTTGATTGAGCAGGTGAAAACCGAAGGCAGGATCAACTTTCACTATCGTGTTGCTGAGCCGATACCGAGCACGGTTTTTTTGCAGCTATTGGGGCTGCCAGTGTCACGCACAAAAGAGTTCATTGCGCTCAAAGATGGTATTTTACATCGCGAAGAAGGCACTGTTGAAGAGCAGGTCGCGTCGATGCGTGCTACTGGTGTCAAGATTTATAAATTATTTAGAGACCTAATCAACGAGCGGCAAGCAGCGCCTAAAGATGATTTGATTTCTGGGTTTTTACAAAGCGAAGTAGATGGCGAACGTCTCACGCCCGAAGATGTGGAAGACATCGGCTATCTGTTCTTTTTGGCAGGCTTAGATACAGTTACTGGGGCTTTAGACTGCATGATGACATTTTTAGCTCAACATCCTGAGCACCGTCAGCAGATTGTGGATGACCCATCGCTTATTCCTAGTGCTGTAGAAGAGCTCTTGCGTTGGGATAGTTCGGTTAGCGGTTTGTTGCGTATAGCCACCCAAGATACTGAAGTGGCGGGATGTCCTGTGCCAGCAGGCACCATGGTGGCAGTTAGTGTATTGGGTGCCAATGTTGATGAGAGGGCTTGGGATAATCCGCTGACAGTGGATTTTCATCGCCCCGAAAACAAACACATCGCTTTCGGTGCCGGGGTGCATCGCTGTTTGGGTTCACATTTGGCCCGCATGGAACTGCGGGTGGTGCTAAGTGAATGGCATCGCCTGATTCCGGATTATCGTGTGCCAGATGATGTTGAATTGGACTTTGTAGCGGGGATGCGTCAAGTACCTAACCTTGAGTTGGAGTGGTAACAACGTAGTTGATCTCAAAACTAGAGTTGGTCTTCACAACTAGCCCAACAAAATACCAAAGAACATCTGCGAAATACACGACCTGAGAAAAGGACACATACAGATATGAACATGAATGATCTGATCTTGGTAAGCGTTGACGACCATGTCGTTGAACCGCCAAACATTTTTGAGGGCAAACTTTCAGCGCGAGCAGCTGAACGTGCTCCCTACATAATCAAAACCGAACAAGGGCGTGATGTCTGGATGTTCGAAGGTAAGGCTACGCCTAGCGTGGGCTTAAATGCTGTTGCTGGCCGAGTACCTGAGGAGTGGGGGTTAGATGCCACTGCTTTTGATCAGATGCGCCCCGGCTGCTACGACATTCACGAACGCATCCGTGATATGGACGCAAACGGTGTGTTGGGTTCGTTGAACTTCCCTAGTCTCACAGGCTTTTGTGGGCAGCTTTTTTATTCCTGTGAAGATAAAGAAATCGCTTTAGAACTTGTTCGCGCCTATAACGATTGGCACATTGATGAGTGGTGCGGCACGGTTCCGGGGCGGATGATTCCTATGATTATCCCTCCGCTTTGGGACCCTGAGTTGATGGCTGCAGAGGTGCGTCGCGCTTCTGAAAAAGGCTGTCACGCAGTGAGCTTCTCAGAAAATCCCGAGAAGTTAGGTTTGCCATCATTTCATACCGATCATTGGGATCCTTTCTGGACTGCTTGTTGTGATACCGATACTGTGGTAAATCTCCACATTGGTTCATCATCTTCGATGGTGATGACCGCCACAGATGCGCCTATTGACACGCAGATAACCATTACGCCGATGAACATCGTGCTCTGCGCTACAGATTTACTGTGGTCGCCGGTGCTGCGTAAATTCGACAAAATTAAAATAGCTTTATCTGAAGGTGGGATTGGTTGGGTTCCCTATTTTCTAGAGCGTTCAGACCACGTCTATCGCAACCATCACCATTGGACTAACCAAGATTTTGGCGACAAGTTACCAAGCGAGGTGTTCAACGAGCGGGTACTAACTTGCTTTATTGATGATGCTGTGGGTATGGAGGTGCGTCATCACCTGAACATGGATCACATCCAGTGGGAGTGTGATTATCCGCACTCCGACTCTACTTGGCCAGATGCTCCTGAAAAGGTTATGAGTTATATGGAAGGTCTGCCTGATGAGGATGTGAACCGCGTTACGCATCTTAACGCCATGCGTAACTATCATTTTGACCCGTTTGCTCACAGACCTAAAGCCGAATGCACGGTAGGGGCTCTGCGGGCTCAAGCCACCGATGTGGACACCACTTTGGTTAGCTACGGCACTGGCAAGTTTCAAGATGATGATTTGGTTACAGCCGTGACCCTAAGCGAGCGACTAGCCGCAGCATCAGCCCGTTAGTGATAACCACGCATCTTGGCCCGGGTGTATAAGCCCGGATACATAGCTACGATGGCACAACTTGCTGGATTATCGCTGCATGAATGAGCGTGCTGTAAATGTGGCTGCAGACGAGCATTTAAGCGAGATTGATTCGGCGCTGCGTAACGATATTCGGCGATTAGGATCACAGCTTGGCGATGCTTTAGTGCGCCAACATGGGCCTGGTCTTTTAGAAAAAGTAGAGCAAGTTCGGGCTATGGCGCAAGGTTTGCGGCGTGACGCAGAGTCGGGGGCAGCGCTGTCGCAGATGCTAGACGATGTGGATGTGGTGGAAGCTATTTGGCTAGTGCGGGCTTTCACTGTGTATTTCCATTTAGCTAACACCACAGAACAGGTGCATCGCGTGGAAGACCTCAAAGCTGGCGGACTGGTTGGTAGCAGTAGCTTTGCTGAGACGGTGCAGAAGCTCGCTGAGTTAGGCATCGACAAAACTGAGATCGTAGAAGCTACTCGTAATGCAGATTTACGACCTGTGTTCACGGCTCATCCTACAGAGGCGTCACGTCGTTCGATTTTAGACAAGCTAGCTGAGATAGCAGTGCTGACAGAACGCCGCAGTGAAGCTGAAAGCAGCCCTGCAGAACAGATGCGTATTGATCGGCGTGTGGATCAGCTTATTGATGCGATTTGGCTTACTGATGAGCTGCGCCGCGAAAGGCCTAATCCTGTAGATGAGGCCCGCTCAATTTTGTATTTCCTTAATGAGTTAGTGATTTCAGGGGCACCTGAGTTGTTTGAGGATGTGGACGCCGCGTTACGCAGTATTGGCGGTTCATTAGAGGGGCCAGAGGTGCCGGTTCGCTTTGGGTCTTGGGTGGGAGGAGACCGTGACGGCAACCCAAACGTCACGCCACAAACTACTTTAGAGGTGCTGGCATTTCAGCGCACCCGGGCGTTGCGCCTGCTAGTGGCCGAGGTAGAGGCTTTGTCGGCTGAGCTATCTGTAAGCACTGTTGTGGTGGGTATAAGCTCAGAACTCAAAGCGCAGCTTTCTAAAGACTGCCATGATTTTTCTGATGTGGTTGCGGCGTTTGCGCGTTTAAGTGAGGGCGAACCTTATCGTCAGCGGTGCGGGGTGATTCACCAGCGTTTAGCAGAGACCGCAGAATCGCCACCTGGGGTACGGGCGTATGGATCGCCTGCAGAGATGGAAGCAGATTTGGCAGTTATTGCTCGCTCATTAGATGCAAACGGAGGGTCGTTGCTTGCGCAGGGTCGGGTAGCGCGCATCCGGCGCGTGCTTGCAATGATCGGGTTTAGCTTAGCCACATTGGACATTCGTGAAAATGCCGTAGTTCATCATGAGGAGTTAGCCGACCTTTTTGGCGCGTTAGGCACCGATTATCGTTCTTTAGCACGAGACGAACGCACCGTGCTGTTAGCTGCTGAGTTAGCTAGTAGCCGTCCGTTAGCGCCTCCTGGAGGGGCAGATGCACAGGGCCCCCTGGCTCTATTTGTTGCTATACGCGCAGCTTTAGAAGCACATGGTGAGGGTGCGATAGAGAGTTACATCGTATCAATGACAAAGGGGGTGGATGACGTTTTGGCCCCTGCTGTTTTAGCGCGCGATGTGGGGCTGGTGGATATTCCGAGGGGTGTGGCCAAGGTGGGTTTTGTGCCTCTGTTTGAAACTATTGAAGACCTACGCAGCATCGGCGCAATGTTGGAAGAGTTATTTGCGGTGCCTGCTTACAGGCGTTTGTTAGAGATTAGGGGCAACACACAAGAGGTAATGATTGGCTACTCTGATTCCAACAAGGATGGGGGGATAACCACTTCACAGTGGGAAATTCACAAAGCGTTACGCAAGATTGTTGACGTTGCTGCTAAGAGTGGGATTAGGTTGGTGGTGTTTCATGGTCGTGGCGGTACTGTGGGGCGTGGTGGTGGCCCTACTAATGTGGCTATTTTGTCGCAGCCTGCTGGCGTTGTGGACGGAGCACTTAAAATTACCGAGCAAGGCGAGGTTATAGCCGACAAATATGGTTTACCGCGCTTGGCACAACGTAACTTGGATTTAGCTTTAGCGGCAGTGTTGGAATCCACCCTCACCCATCGTCAACCTCGTCATGGTGTGGACGGTATTGAGGAGTGGAACGAGGTTATGGAGTTGATGTCGCAACAAGCATATGAGGTGTACCGGCGTCTTTTGGATACCCCTGGGTTTGCGGAGTACTTTCAGTCTTCTACACCTGTAGAAGAGTTGGCGGCTATGAACATCGGCTCACGTCCGGCACGGCGTTATGGTACCGGTGCTGGGATTGAAGATCTAAGAGCTATCCCCTGGGTGTTTGGTTGGACTCAGTCCCGTCAGATTATTCCTGGGTGGTTTGGCGTAGGTAGTGCGTTGCAAGCTGCTAAACAAGCTGGTTACGCATCAAGATTGCAAGCAATGTTTGCTGACTGGCGGTTTTTTCGCACCTTCATATCTAACGTGGAGATGACATTAGCAAAGACAGACCTCGCGATTGCCCGCCACTATGTGAACCGTTTAGTGGCTGCAGAGCATCAACATTTTTTTCACACCATTTCGCAAGAACACGATTTAGCGGTATCGCACATAGCACAACTTTCTGGCGGTGGTTTGCTTAACGACTTGCCTTTGCTAAAACGCACTTTGGCTGTGAGAGATGCTTATTTGGATCCTATAAACGTGCTGCAAGTGGAGTTGCTGGTTCGGGCTCGTGCCGGCAAAAGCACTGATATGGAACGTATTCAACGGGCTTTGTTGCTAACGGTTAACGGTGTGGCAGCAGGTTTACGCAACACAGGGTAAGGCAACCCGATGTGATTTGCGGGGTAGTACAAATTATGTATTGTGTAATGTATCGTCTCAGGTATTGCGCTCGGCAATGAGGGAAGCTGCTTGAGTAGGCCACTTCCATTTACTGATACGCCCGGGTATCTGTAAAGCTTCTTCTAGCGCGCGCACCCCGGTGTCATCTAGGGCAGCCAAGTCTTCGTAAGACAAGATGCCTTGCTGCGGCAGCGCTTGGATGAGGTAAGGGTCTGTGCCCACGATTCGGCTAAAGTCGTCTTTAGCTACTGCGACTTCAGCAGGAGCTGATGCAGGTGTGGCAGCAGGCTTAGACGCAGATTCTTCAGTTAGCAAAGCATCAGCTGCTAAAGCATCAGCTCCCACCGCAGTTTCAGCAGAGGTTGCGGTTTTAGATGGTGTTGTTGTTACTAAAGCAGGTGCAGGCTTTGTAGATGGAGTGCGGATAGTTAGCAGTTCGGTTTGAGCAGCTGTTTGTGCAGCAGCATCGCGATTCTCTAATGCTTCAAGCAGATGCATAGATATATCGCCAACGATCACTGTTTCATCTGCACCTTCAGCCTTGACCCCATCATCGATCATTATGTAGCAGAACGGGCAGGCTGTGGCAATACGGTCGGCCCCAGTTGCTATTAACTCTTGTGAGCGCTCAGCGTTTACCTGTTTGCCGATAGTTTCTTCCATCCACATGCGAGCCCCGCCAGCACCACAGCACATTGCGTTTGTTCCGTTACGCTGTGCCTCCACAACCTCAACCCCGCCTAAAGAGCCCACTACTTTACGAGGTGACATGTAAATGTCGTTGTGACGTCCTAGATAGCAGGAGTCGTGATACACAACCCGTTCTTCTAAACGTGTTCCTTCCATATCCAAACGTCCGTCGTTGATGAGCGATTCTAGGAACTGAGTGTGGTGTACAACCTCGTAGTGCCCGCCAAGCTGCGGGTATTCATTGGCCAGTGTATTGAAGCAATGCGGGCATTGGGTGACGATCTTTTTTACTCCCATTTCGTTGAGGGTTTCGATGTTTTGCATAGCCAGCATTTGAAAGATGTACTCGTTTCCCGAACGGCGTGCTGGATCGCCAGTGCAGTTTTCGGCTGGCCCTAAGATAGAGAAGCTGATGTTTGCTCGTTGCAGCAGCTTGGCCATTGCATGGGTTACCTTGCGGTTTTTGTCGTCAAAAGAACCGGCGCAGCCTACCCAGTAGAGGTACTCCGATTCCAGTGGATCACCTCCGTCTAGCACTGTGATGCCCTCAAACTCAGATGCCCAAGCTCCACGGCTAGATTGTGACATCCCCCATGGGTTACCTGAGTTCTCCATGGACCTGTATGCCTGGCCTAATTCGGACGGGAAATCTGATTCCATAAGGGACAAGTAGCGGCGCATGTCCAAGATTTTGTCCAGTATTTCAATGTTAACAGGGCAGATTTCGTCGCAGGCTTTACAAGATGTGCAGGCCCAAAGTTCTTCTCCTGTGATGCGCTCAAACACGGAGTTGGCCTTCACCTTGATCTCAGGCACTGTACTTAGTGGGGGTGAGGTGGGGGGCTGCCCAGTGGCAGCCATTACCTCGCCAGTTTTCAGCACAATTTCGCGAGGGTCTAGTGGCTTACCAGTAGCGTGTGCTGGGCACACCGAGGTGCAGCGTCCGCACATTGTGCAAGCATCGGTGTCTAGCAGCTGCTTCCATGAGAAATCTTCTACTGTGGCTGCACCAAAGGTATCTAAATCGGTTTCCATGAGGTTGGGTAGCGGTTTCATGGCACCTTTAGGACGGTCTTTGTCGCTCAGGTACATGTTGAGCGGAGATGTGACCATGTGACGTAACATGGTGATAGGCAATAGCACCAAAAAAGCAATAAAGGTGATCACATGGCCTGCCCACCACACTTGATGCCAGTGGTCTAACCCATCTAGGTCTCTGAGATGAGTAGCTACCCAGTAGCCTACAACCGACCATTTTTCAAAGTCAGGCACACCATGGTGGGCGATGCGGAAAACTTCTGCGCCAAAGCCAGTAAGTCCAATCGCAAAAAATGTGCCGAGGATTACCGCATGTTCGGGACGGGATTTAATGCGTATTCGATAGGGACGCAAGCTGCGGGGCCCGTAGCGACGCACGATAGCCCATACCACACCAATCATGAACACCACCCCGGCTATATCGGCCACTGCCGAGTAAATCTGATATGTCCTGCCATGTAAAAACTTGGCTCCATTGGGGAGCTGTTCATCTATTTCTAGTGTGGTGGTAACCCCCAACAAGATGATGAAGCCCACATAGATCATGGTGTGCATGATTCCAGCACCGGGTTCGCGCAAGAGGGTACGCATGTAAACGCCGCGTCGCAGGTTTTCTAAGCGGGTCTTGAAGTTGGCCGTGGTGGTGCGGCGGTTATCGGGGCCGCCTCGTTCCCAGTTTTTGACCCGCTTGGCAAACTCGGCAGCTGCCCAAACTAAAAAGATGGGGATGACGGTGTAGAAGGCAGCCTTCCAACCATTAGGAATGTTCTCCCACGGGTGGCGGGTGATTAGTGAGGGGTTTTTAAAATCGGTTAGAGCCGAAGCAATGCCCGAGGCAATCGTGAATGCTGCAAATCCCAACCCGAGGCCGAGGACAATATGAAAGGGACGCAAGCGTTTTTGGTCCATGCAAAACCTTAATCTAGTAGCCGCGTCTGCCGATTGGCCTACTGAGGCACCTGATTTCGTACAAAGTGTTTTATTGCGTGTTACTTGCTCATCAATCGCACTTGACCGTTAATCGCATTACAGCAGACAGATTGTGTTAGCTCAGAAAGGTTTTGGAGCGCAAAAGTTTACAAGGCCGAAACACTTTTGAAACTTGCCCCCTTTAGTTTTTGGCAATGCGCTGCTGTCAAAGTGGCACAGTAGCAGCAAAAGGCGTAGGAGGGCCTTTAGCTATGAAAAGAAAATTTGGAGTGGGAGCGCTGATTGCCGCAGCAACGGTGCTCATTGGTGCTATTCCAGCCATGGCTCAAGATGATGGCGCGCAAGCAGTTCAAGTGGTATTAGACAACCTTTGGGTGTTCATAGCTGGTGTGTTGGTGTTTTTGATGCAGGCTGGCTTCGGTATGGTCGAAGCTGGGATGACCCGCGTGAAAAACGTAGGCAACATCATGGCTAAGAACATGGCTGATATGTGCATAGGGGCTTTAGCTTTTTTTGCGTTTGGCTTCGGCATTGCTTTTGGCACCGATAGCGGATCGTTTATAGGCACTGACGGTTTTTTCCTCAGTGGAGCATTTACCGACTTTGGTGATGGCCTTAGCACACCTACTCTTTTCTTTTTCCAAGTAGTGTTTGCGGCTACTGCAGTCACTATTGCCTCTGGTGCTATGGCAGAGCGCACCAAGTTTTCAGCTTATTTGGTGTTCAGCTTCTTTATGACAGCTCTGATTTACCCGGTGGTTGTGCATTCTTTTTGGCATGGTGAAGGCTTGTTGTCGGATCTTGCTATAGGGGATGCCAAGTTTGGTGACTTTGCAGGTTCTACTATTGTGCATAGCACAGGTGGTTGGGCTGCTTTGATGGGTGCCATATTCTTAGGACCTCGGATTGGTAAGTATGACGAGAACGGCCAGCCGCGAGCGATACCTGGACATAACATCGCCTATGTTGTTCTCGGCGTATTCATTTTGTGGTTTGGCTGGTTTGGTTTCAACCCAGGCTCAGAGTTAGCTGCAGATGATTTTGTGATGCGAGCTGCTGTGACCACCTTGTTAGCGGCTGCAGCCGGTGGCGTTGTAGCAGGTGCGGTTATTTGGTCTAAAACGGGCATTTTAGATGTAGCAATGACAGGTAACGGTGTTCTGGCTGGCTTGGTAGGTATCACCGCTGGCACTGCCACTATGAACCCGCTAGGTGCGGTGATTACCGGTGCTATTGCTGGAGCTATTGTGGTGTACTCCGTATTGTTTTTTGATCGGATACGCATAGACGATCCGGTAGGTGCCATCTCTGTGCATGGGGTGTGCGGTGTTTGGGGCACTTTGGCAGTGGGATTGTTTTCCCGCTATGACGATGCATTTGTAGGGCGTGACAATGCTGGCTTGTTCTACGGCGGTGGTATCGAACAGCTAGTTGTGCAGCTCATTGGAGTGGTTCTGGTGTTTGCTTGGGTCACGATTACAACAGGAATTTTGTTTGCTGTAATGAAACGTACGATGGGTCTACGGGTATCTCGTGAAGTAGAGATAGCTGGTCTAGACATTCACGAACATGGAGTTCCTGGCTACGGGCCAGATATTTCATCTCAGCTGCGGTGATTTCTCCTACATCGCTCTGGGGTAAAAACCGGTAGACGTTTTAGCCCGCTTGCTTGGCTACTGCGCTAGCAGCTTCAGCTGCTGCTGCAGGGTCAAGCGAGCGGGCTAGCGTGTTTTTGGTTTGTACTGGCATCATGTCCACGCCAAGTTCGTACACCAGCGGCATCCCTGTAGGGATGTTTAGCTCAGCGATATCTTCGTCTGCGATTTTATCTAGATGCTTAGCTAGTGCTCGTAGGCTGTTGCCGTGAGCTGAAATCAAGACAGTGCGTCCAGCTTGTAGGTCGGGCAACACAACGTCGTAGAAGTAGGGCATGAGACGTTCACAAACGTCTGCTAAGCATTCGCTGCGTGGGATTTGCTGAGAAGTTAGGTTGGCATAGCGGGGATCGTTATTAGGATTCCATGGGTTATCGTCCGTGATGGGTGGTGGGGGCGTGTTGTACCCGCGACGCCAGGCCATGAGTTGTTTATCTCCATAGCGTTGGCGGGTTTCGGCTTTGTCTAATCCTGTGAGATTCCCATAGTGCCGTTCGTTTAGCCGCCAATGGCGTTTGGTAGTTATCCAGCTTCGCCCTAGTGCGGCTAGGGACAACTCAGCAGTGCGGATTGCTCTGGTTTGCAGCGAGGTGTGGACTACATCGGGCAACAAATCAGCTTGGGCTAAGGCACGGCCAGCGCTTTTAGCTTCTGTTGCACCTTTAGCGGTGAGGTCACAGTCGTACCAGCCGGTGAACTGATTGGAAGCGTTCCACTGGCTTTGTCCATGTCGCAGCAGGATTAAGGTTTTTGTTTTCACGATGCTAATAGTACCTAAGTCATAGCGCCTAAGGGTTAACGCAGTGCTGCATAGAAGTAGCGTGATACAAGCAACCTTGAGTGAATATCACTCAATTTTTACTATATGGGAATTGTTAGGGCAGTTGTGGTGTTGTAGGAACTAGGCAAACATATTTGTACCAACAAACAAAGTAATCAACCATCAAAACAACAAGGAGAAACAAAGATGGGCAAGGTTGTAGGCATCGATCTAGGTACCACCAACAGTGTGGTGGCAGTGCTAGAGGGTGGAGAACCTAATGTAATAGCTAATGCTGAAGGGGCTCGTACCACCCCTTCTGTTGTGGCTTTTTCCAAGAATAACGAGGTGCTTGTAGGCGAGGTTGCTAAGCGCCAAGCCATTACTAATCCTGATCGCACTATTCGTTCGGTTAAGCGTCAAGTAGGAACTGATTGGTCTACAAGCGTTGATGGCAAGGATTACAGCAGCCAAGAAATTTCGGCTCGAGTGTTGCAAAAGTTGAAGCGAGACGCCGAAACCTACTTGGGAACCGAGGTGACAGAGGCGGTTATCACCGTGCCTGCGTATTTTGATGATGCACAACGCACGGCCACTAAAGAAGCGGGCACCATCGCTGGTTTGGAGGTTCTGCGGATTATCAATGAGCCCACAGCTGCGGCGTTAGCGTATGGGTTGGAAAAAGGTGACACGGATCAGACCATTTTGGTGTTTGATTTAGGTGGTGGCACCTTTGATGTGTCTGTGCTTGAGATAGGTGATGGTGTGTTTGAGGTGAAGTCAACTAGTGGTGATACTGCTTTAGGTGGTGACGACTGGGATGATCGCATTATCAGCTGGTTGGTAGAATCTTTTCGCAACGATCACGGTGTAGACCTAAGCAAAGACAACATGGCAATGCAGCGGCTCAAAGAGGGTGCTGAGCAAGCTAAGATTGAGTTGTCGCAAGGCCAGAGCGCAGCGATTAACCTGCCGTTTGTTACTGCTACAGACAGCGGCCCGCTGCACTTGGACTACCAACTCAGCCGGGCCAAGTTTCAAGATATCACCAGCGACCTTTTAGATCGCTGCCGCAAACCTTTTGAACAGGCGCTTAATGATGCCAACCTGTCTTCGGGCGATGTAGATCATGTGATCTTGGTAGGTGGCTCGACACGCATGCCTGCAGTTGTAGATCTAGTAACCACCATGACCGGAACTCAGCCTCATCAAGGGGTAAACCCCGATGAGGTGGTAGCGGTAGGTGCTGCTGTACAAGCAGGGGTGTTGAAGGGCGAGGTCAAAGATGTGCTCTTGTTAGATGTCACACCGTTAGCGCTTGGTATCGAAACAAAAGGTGGTGTAATGACTCGTTTGATCGAGCGCAATACCACTATTCCTACTAGGCGAACCGAGGTTTTCACTACAGCTGACGACAACCAGCCAAGTGTGGAGATTCATGTTTTGCAGGGAGAACGGGAGATGGCTAGCTACAATAAGACGCTGGGCAAGTTCCAGCTTGTAGAGCTACCCCCCGCGCCACGTGGTGTGCCGCAGATTGAGGTTACTTTTGATATTGATGCTAACGGTATTGTGCATGTTTCAGCTAAGGACCGGGCTACCGGCAAAGAGCAGTCCATTACTATTACAGGGCAGAGTTCGTTAGACAAAAACACCATCGATCAGATGATTGCTGATGCCACAGAACATGCTGTCGAAGACGCGCGCCGCCGTGAAGAGGCCGAAGCCCTTAACAAAGCCGATACTATGATCTATCAGATAGAGAAGATGTTGGCTGATGCTGATAATTCGCTTGCTGCCGATCAACGCAGTGAGGTAGAGGCTAAACTTGCAGAGCTAAAGACCGCGGTAGGTGACAAAGATGTGGCACGCATCGGTTCGCTCACCGAAGAGCTTGGTACGCTTAGCCAACAGGTTGGCGCAGCTATGTATCAGCAGGCAGCAAATGCAGCCGACGGTGCTGGCAGCGCCAGTGACTTTGTTGGTGACACAAGTGCGGATACAGCTGGAGTTGATGAGGACTCCATTGTGGATGCTGAGATTGTCGAAGAAGACGCTGGAGATGCCAAGTGATCCAAGATGTCTCCCGTAATGCCCACAATGAGGGTGTGGCTGATGCGCCAACAGACACTAGCGCCACTGCTAAAGATCTGAGTGATTTTGCAAACGGCGAACCTGCAGCAGCAAAAACATCGCCAGCATCAACAGCAGCCACAAATACTGCTGAGCAAGCCTCACCTGAAGTGGGTGCAGGCAACGACGAGGTTGCAGATGTTGTTAGCCCCACAGGTAGTGGTGCTGAGGATGCTGAGCCATTATCTCTAGAAGAGGTGATGGCTCAGCGAGATAGCTATTTGAACGATTTGCAACGTGTCAGAGCAGACTGGGCTAATTTTAAGCGCCGAGCAGCTATAGAAAATCAAGAAACCGCAGCTAGAGCATTAGCAGGTTTAGCCAAAAAGATGTTGACAGTGTTAGATGCTTGTGATGCAGCAGTTGCCCATGGCGCACAAGATGTGGCACCCATATATGAGGCGCTGGTAGCCGTGCTTGCTAAGGAAGGATTGAGTAAATTAGACGCTGTTGGTGAGCCATTTGACCCTAATTTTCATGAAGCTGTGGCACATGAGCCCGGAGAAGGAGAGGCGGTGATTGTCGAGGTATTGCGAGCCGGTTATCACTGGAATCATAAAGTGCTACGGCCTGCCATGGTTAAGGTTAAGGGGTAGTCTCGCGTGGAAGTTAAACGGGAGTGGTTAGAGAACGACTATTACTCTGAGCTAGGGGTTGCATCTAACGCTTCCGATAAGGAAATCACCAAGGCTTATCGTTCCTTAGCCCGCAAGTTGCATCCCGATGCTAATCCAGGTGACAGCAAAGCCGAGGAGCGTTTCAAACAGGTATCTGCAGCATACGACGTTTTAGGTGATGCTGAGCGTCGCTCACAATACGACCAAGTGCGGCAGATGGGGCCGATGAACTTTCAGTCGAATGCTAAGGGCTTTACTGTGGAAGGCGACTTAGGTGATTTGTTCTCATCGTTTATGGGCAACGGCCGTTATGGTAGCGGGGGGATTAGTTTTGGTGGCACAACTCGCCCACGCAAGGGCCAAGACCTTCGCGCCCAGTTAGTGCTGGAGTTTGCTGAGGCGGTGAAAGGTACAACCACTGAGTTCACTTTCACGGGAGATACCCCACAAGCTGGCAAGCCTATATCGGTGCGTATCCCTGCTGGTATTGGCGATGGTCAGACGATCAAGCTGGCTGGTAAGGGAGATCCAGGGTTCAACGGTGGACCAGCAGGTGATCTTTATGTGAATGTGCGGGTTAGACCTGACCCTGTTTTTGGACGGCAAGGAAAGCATCTCACCGTTAAAGCTCATGTGAGCTTTGTGCAGGCTGCTTTAGGTGCAGAAATTGCTGTGCCCACCTTTGCTGGTAGCACAGTTAAGGTTCGTTTGCCTGCGGGTACGCAGTCGGGCGGAGTTTTGCGGGTACGAGGCAAGGGGATAGACACCGCAGATGGTTGCGGCGATCTGCTTGTGACAGTGTTGGTGGAGGTTCCCTCAGAGCTGACCGAAGCTCAGCGTCGTGCATTAGAGGCTTTTGCAGAGACGATGACACCAGCAACGATGGATGTAAGCTCATGATTGACCCGCGCGGCCGTGATCGGGCAGTTTATGTGATTTCTGTGGCTGCAGAGCTTTCAGGCATTCATCCGCAAACCCTTCGTATCTACGATCGTAGAGGTCTTGTGCAGCCTGCGCGTACTGGCGGGGGGAGTCGCAGATACAGCGAGGCTGATATAGACAAGCTACGCCGTGTTCATGAGCTTACCCGCGAAGGCATGAACTTAGATGGTGTTGAGCGGGTACTAGCGCTAGAAGCTGAAATAGCTCGTCTATCAAAGCAGGTTCGGTATCTCACTCAAGAACTAGAATCCAGGCGGGCCGATATTGTGTTGTATCGGCGAAACTAAAATTGGTGATTTCATTTATAGTGATACCCATAGTTCTAGTTAGTATGTTGGCTAATTGTCAACAAGTTGTGATGTTGAACAGGTCATAGCTAATGGTTGGCGACTAGGCTTTAGTTCAGCCACTTCTGTGATAGCAATGTCTACTTCTGTATCCGATGCCTCCGCAATGGTGGCCGATTATCAAACTGTTCGCTCACACACCGACGCGCTTGCGGCGCCTTTGAGCAGCGAGGATCAGTGCATTCAGTCAATGCCTGATGTGAGCCCTACCAAGTGGCATCGTGGCCATACAACTTGGTTTTTTGAGACATTTATATTAATGCCTAAGCTGGCTAGATATGAGCATTTTCATCCTGAGTTTTGTTACTTGTTCAATTCTTATTACGAGGCGGTAGGCCAGCGTCACCCTCGTTCGGAGCGAGGTAACTTGTCGCGCCCGGGCTGTGAACAGGTAGCGGCGTATCGTGCTTGTGTGGATGATGCTATGTGTAAGTTCATCGCCCAATGTTTGGATGCCGAAACATCGCAGTTGCTGGCTCTGGGTTTGCAGCACGAACAGCAGCATCAAGAACTGTTGTTGATGGACATAAAAAATGTGCTGTCGCAAAATCAAGCCCTGTGGCCTGTGTATGGGGAGGTGCCGGTTGCTGAGCCACTAAACATGGCTTACGCTACATCTACAGATAAGTCTGTTGGCGCTACCTCTAATGGTAATGGACATTCACCGCACAGCAATGTAGCTAACAACTTAGCTAATAAAAGCTCGCCTCGCTGGTTAGTTTATGATGGTGGCGAAATGTGGCTTGGCCACAGCGGTGATGGTTTTGCTTATGACAATGAAACCCCATGCCACCGTGTGTTGTTGGGTTCATATAAGTTAGCCTCGCAGCTGATTACTTGTGCAGACTGGTTGGAGTTCATGGCAGATGGTGGCTATCACAAGCCCACTTTGTGGTTGTCTGATGGCTGGTATAAGAGGCAAGAATTGGAGTGGGAAGCTCCGCAATATTGGCATTTCAGACAAGACCAATGGTTTAAGTTCACCTTGCAAGGTCTACAGCCGTTAGCACCCGATGAGCCGGTGTGTCATATTTCTTATTATGAGGCTGACGCTTTTGCGCGCTGGGCAGGGGCGCGGTTGCCCACGGAGGTTGAATGGGAACATGCTGCAAAAAGCTCAGCTCAGCCTCTTAGCAACTTGTTTAGTTGTCGCTGGCAGTGGACAGCTAGCCCATATTGCGCGTACCCCGGTTTTCGGCCTGCTTCGGGAGCGGTTGGAGAGTACAACGGCAAGTTTATGGTGAATCAGTTTGTGTTGCGCGGTGGCTCATGTGCTACACCAACGGATCATATTCGTGCCACCTACCGTAATTTCTTCCACCCACACACCCGCTGGCATTTTTCTGGGATGCGCTTAGCTAATGATGTGCCATGATTAAACCAATAATAGAAAACTATCTAGACCCAGCTTGGATTCAGCGAGCTTTGCGAGCTGATGTTGCTAAAGGGTTAACCTTGTCGCCTAAAGAATTGCCGCCAAAATGGTTTTACGATGATCGTGGCAGCGATTTGTTTGATCAGATTACGCGCCTCCCCGATTACTACCCCACCCGCCGTGAGCGAGAAATTTTGATACGGGAAATGGACGTTATTGCCGAATGTTCCGGGGCTGACACGGTAGTGGAGCTAGGTTCTGGAACTTCTGAAAAAACTCGTATTGTGCTCGATGCCCTTGCTGCAGTCGACAGGTTGGCACGTTATGTACCGTTTGACAACAGTGAAGCTCCTTTGTTGCAGGCAGCTAACACGTTAGCTCAGCACTATGAAGGGTTAGAGGTGCATGGGGTTGTAGGTGATTTTGAACATCATCTAGAACATATTCCTGCTGGAGGGTGCCGAATGTTCGTTATGTTGGGCGGCACCATAGGCAATTTTTTGCCTACAGCGCGTCAGAAATTCTTAGCAGCAGTTTCTGATACCATGCAGACGGGTGATGCTTTGTTGATGGGTTTTGACTTAAT
This sequence comes from Candidatus Poriferisocius sp., assembly GCA_965221865.1. Lineage (GTDB taxonomy): Bacteria > Actinomycetota > Acidimicrobiia > Acidimicrobiales > Bin134 > Poriferisocius. The sequence continues at coordinate 969,395 of OZ244918.1, read as the reverse complement.
TAAAGATCACGATAGATTGCTTGCGGCTTACAATGATCCTAGTGGGGTTACTGCTGATTTTAATCGCAATATGTTATCGGTTATCAACCAGCGCTTAGACGCAGACTTCGTGCTAGAGCAGTTTGAACATGAGGCTGTTTTTAATGATGATGAGGAGTGCATTGAGATGTGGTTACGAGCTGCAAAAGCTCAACAGGTAACCATTAAAGAACTAAACATGCAGGTAGATTTTGCTGTCGGCGAAAGCATGCGTACAGAGGTTAGCGTTAAGTTTCGCCCTGAGAATATTGGTACTCAGCTTGGTGAGGTGGGTTTGTCTGTGGAGAAACTTTGGACTGACACTCAAGGAGATTTTGCTCTTAGCTTGTCGCGTCGACTGGAGCGCTGAAGCTGATGGGAACCACCGTGGTTGTCGGCACACAGTGGGGAGATGAAGGCAAGGGCAAGTTTGTTGACTTGTTGGCTGCCGACATGGATATGGTGGTGCGCTATCAAGGTGGGCACAATGCTGGGCACACTTTGGTTGTAGAAGGACAAACCTTCAAGCTGCAGCTAATTCCCAGCGGGGTTCTATACCCTCATATTACGCCTCTGATTGGCAACGGCGTTGTGTTAGATCCGGTAGTGCTTATTGCTGAAATTGATCGTCTAAGCGCAGCAGGTGTGGACTGCTCGAGGTTAGTAATAAGCGGCAATGCTCATTTGATTTTCCCATATCATCAGGCCTTAGATGTTGTAGCAGAAAGGCATTTGGGTTCTAATAAGCTTGGTACCACTAAACGTGGGATTGGCCCTGCCTATGCTGATAAAGCCGCTAGGGTGGGTTTGCGAACTCAAGACTTGTTAGACCCTAAGATTTTTCGCCAAAAGCTGGAAATGGTGTTGCATGAGAAAAATCCACTTTTTGCCAAAGTGTATAACCGGTTGCCATTTGACCTAGATGCTCTAGCTGAGCAATACCTACAAGAGTGCGGCCCACGGTTAGCTCCACATATTGGCGATACAGTGGGATTGTTACACGAGGCTTTAGAGCAAGGCAAAAACGTGCTTTTTGAGGGTGCACAGGCCATGTATTTAGATTTGGATCATGGCACTTATCCTTTTGTGACATCTTCGAATCCGGTTGCAGGCGGGGTGTGTGTAGGCGCAGGCATAGGCCCACGTTATATCGATAGGGTTATAGGGATAACTAAGGCTTACATCTCAAGAGTGGGCTCAGGACCGTTCCCTAGCGAATTGACCGATGAAGTTGGAGATCATCTCATCGAAGTGGGCAGAGAATATGGTACTAACACTAAACGCAGGCGACGTTGCGGCTGGCTAGACACGGTGATGCTGCGCCATGCAGTAAGAGTCAACTCCTTATCGGACATCGCTATAACCAAGCTTGATGTGTTAGATGCTTTAGATGTCATCAAAGTGTGCGTGGGATATGAGGTAGATGGTAAGCGTTATACAACCATGCCCTATCATCAGTCGGCAATACATCAGGCAGTGCCAATATATGAGGAGTTAGCTGGTTGGAATTGTGATATTTCAGGTGTGACATGTCGCGCAGAGTTACCCAAACAAGCCGAAGACTACCTTTGCTTTATTGAAGCACAAGCCGGAGTGCCTGCGTCTTTGGTTGGAGTTGGGCCTGAGCGTGATCAATACATCTCCTTTAGCTAAAGCGTTTAGCCAGGTACCTACAAGAAGCGTTTTATTTTGAAGGTTTGCGTTGTAGGCCAAGGTGGCAGAGAACACGCCTTGGCTCATGTACTAGGGCGTTCTTGTGAGGTGGTGGTAACGCCGGGCAATGCGGGCATTACAGGTTCTACATCTACACCTGTCAGTGAGATTACAGCTGATTTGTACGTGATTGGCCCGGAGACGCCTCTAGTTGCGGGTTTAGCAGACGAGCTACGCGCTCAAAACAAGTTGGTATTTGGTCCCGGTGCTGATGGCGCGCAACTAGAGGGCTCGAAAGCATGGATGAAGGAGTTGTTGTGCTCAGCAGGTGTGCCTACTGCTACTTATGGCACTTTTACAAGCCAAACCGCAGCTTTGAATTATTTAGACACGATGGGTGACTTGTTTGTGATCAAAACAGACGGGTTGGCCGCAGGCAAGGGAGTGTTGGTTACCCAAGATCGCGCCGCGGCTGTTGATGCTGTTAAGTCTTATTTGTCGGGCGATGCTTTTGGGCTCGCAGGACGGCGGGTGGTTATAGAGGAGGGTCTGAGCGGCCCTGAACTTTCTTTGCTAGCGGTATGTGATGGCCGGCGAGCGGTGGCTTTAGCACCAGCACAGGATTACAAGCGCCTCGGCGAAGGTGATGTTGGCCCTAACACTGGAGGCATGGGAGCTTATTCTCCAGTGCCAGATGCAACCCCTGTAGTTGTAGATGATGTGATGGAGCAGGCTGTGCTGCCCACTTTGGCTAAGTTGCGTCACCGCGGTATCGATTACCGCGGTGTGTTGTACGCAGGTTTGATGCTCACACCACAAGGGCTGAAGGTGCTTGAGTACAATGTGCGGTTTGGAGATCCAGAAGCACAGGTTGTTTTGCCTCGTTTGCGCTCTGACTTAGGTGAGCTTTTGGCACAAGCTGCGGCCGGCAAGTTAACGCAAGACCCTCAATATGATGATGATGCCGCTGTTACAGTGGTGTGTGCTGGCAGTGGATATCCCAACACGGTTCGCACTGGAGATGTGATTGAAGGCATAGAAGCTGCTAACGCAGTTAGAGGGGTTACGGTATTTTGTGCCGGGGTTACTACGCAGCCAGCGACAAGTTTGCAGGCCAGCAATTTGTTTGAGGTGGTCAAAAAAAATAACCAAAACCCTGCTAAAAACACTGGTCGCTTGTTGACTGCTGGAGGCAGGGTTTTGAGCGTAACCGGGCAAGGCCCTAGCTTATATCTAGCTCGGCAGCGGGCTTATGAGGGGGTCACCCACATTGGCTGGCAGGGGTGTTATTTTCGGTCTGATATTGCTTTAGTAGCTGCATCGGCTAGCAGCAAACAAAACTCACAAGCATAAGCTCTAGAATGTCACATACACCTAAGTCACCAAAAGGATACACAACAGCAATGCCATCATCAAAAAGCCAAGCAGGTACCCTGTGAGCCTGAAAGTTGCTGTAATCATGGGCTCTGTTAGCGATACTGACACTATGTCTGTTGCTCGTGAAACTTTGGAAGCTTTCGGCGTTGAGTGCCACTTTGAAGTTATGTCGGCTCACCGCACTCCTGAGCGAGTACGGCTTTTTGTTTCGCAAGCTCGCCAAGAAGGCTTTGGCGTGATCATCTGCGGTGCTGGTATGGCAGCTCATCTAGCGGGAGCTACTGCGGCGCAAACTACCTTGCCAGTGATCGGTGTGCCTTTGGCAGGTGGTGCTGTTGGTGGGGTGGATGCTTTGTACTCAACAGTGCAGATGCCTAAGGGGATTCCTGTTGCAACGGTGGCTATCAATGGGGCGATGAATGCTGCGTTGTTAGCCATTCAGATTCTGGCGGTAACAGATATTAGTTTGGCTGAGCGCTTAGCTTCGCACCGCAAAGAGATGGCCAATGGCTAACGCTGGTGTGTTTTCCGATGTGTTAGCGCAACGCTACGCGAGCGCAGCCATGGTAGAGATTTGGTCGCCTGAAGGCAAGGTAGTGGCTGAACGACGTTTGTGGGTAGCGGTGTTAGAAGCCCAAATCGACCTTGGCATAGATGTATCGCAGACTGTTTTAGAGGCTTACCGCGCTGTTATAGAACAGGTAGATTTAGCGTCTATCCGCCAAAGAGAAACGGTTACCCGCCACGACGTGAAGGCGCGCATAGAGGAGTTTTGTGCTTTAGCGGGCTATGAGCAAATTCACAAAGCCATGACATCGCGCGACGTCACTGAGAACATAGAGCAGGTTCAGATTCGTGATTCGTTGCTTTTAGTTCGCAATAAGTTGGTGGCTTTGGTGTGCGCTTTGGGGATGAGAGCTGAGGAGTACGCCGATTTGGTTATGGTAGGGCGCACGCACAATGTGGCAGCTCAGGCCATAACCTTAGGTAAGCGTCTGTCCAACTTTGGTACTGAAGCATTAGCTAGTTTAGATCGTTTAGAAGACTTGCTTAGCCGCTATCGGATGCGAGGTTTGAAAGGACCCGTAGGCACAGAACAAGATATGTTGGATTTGTTTGACGGTGACGCTACTAAAACTCAAGAACTAGAGCGCTTGATTTCTTCATCGCTGGGTTTCGCCGATGTACTCAACAGCGTTGGGCAGGTGTATCCACGGTCTTTGGATTACGATGTCACCTCAGCGTTAGTGCAGGTGTCTTCGGCAGCGGCTAATTTGGCTACCTCCATTAGGTTGATGACAGGTCATGGTCTTGTTTCAGAGGGTTTCCGACATGGTCAGGTTGGGTCATCGGCGATGCCCGGCAAACGCAATGCTCGCACTTGCGAAAGGATTTGTGGGTTGGCAACGGTAGTGCAGGGATATGCCGATATGGTGGGTGCGCTTGTAGGGGATCAGTGGAACGAAGGAGATGTAAGTTGTTCGGTAGTGCGGCGAGTTGCCTTGCCGGGAGCGTTTTTAGCTTTAGATGGGCAGTTAGAGGCTGCGTTGGTGGTGTTGAGCGAGCTACAGGTGTATAGAGATGAGATTGCTGCTGAATTGCAGGTAAACTTGCCTGTGCTTAGTGCTACTAGGGTGTTGCTAGCTGCGGTTGCTAAAGGTGTGGGACGTGAGCAAGCGCATAAGTTCGTGTCAGAACATGTACACAAAGGCGAGAGATTTTTTGCGGCGGTAGTTTCCGATGTTCGTCTACAACTCAGCAAGCAAGATATCGAAGACATCCGCAATAAGCCTTTAGCGCTAACTGGTGCTGCGAGCAATCAAGCCCGAACCTTTGCTAGCAAAGCCACTCAGCTAGCTGCAAAATATCCTGAGACTGCTCACTACCTCCCAGATTTCATCCTATGAGCTTTTTAGATATTCAACTTCCCGCAGTGCATTCAGGCAAAGTGCGCGACATTTATGATGCTGGTGATAATCGTTTTTTGATGGTAGCTTCAGACCGCATTTCGGCGTTTGATGTGGTTATGAACGAAGAAGTTCCAAATAAGGGTCGCGTGCTAACAGCTATGTCAACATACTGGTTTAAGATATTGGCCGATGTTTTGCCTAGCCATTTGATTTCTACCGAATTAGCCGACTTCCCAGCTCAAGCTCAGGTTGATGGGGTAGCTGGTCGCACGATGTTATGTTGGCGCGCAGACATGCTGCCTATTGAATGCATCGTAAGAGGCTATATTAGCGGCTCGGCTTGGAAAGAGTATGTGAATACCCGCACCATGCATGGCCAGCAGCTACCGGTGGGGTTACGTGAATCCGATAAGTTGCCTGAACCTGTGTTTACGCCTTCCACTAAAGCCGATTCTGGTCATGATGAGAACATCTCATATGAACAGGCTGTGTCTTTGGTGGGTGCTGATTTAGCCGAACAAGCCCGCACAGCTTCTTTAGAACTTTACTGCAGGGCTTCTGAAGCAGCTGCTGAAAAAGGTATTATTATTGCAGATACTAAGTTTGAGATGGGTTTAGTAGACGGCAACTTAGTGGTAGCAGATGAAATATTAACCCCAGATTCTTCACGGTTTTGGCCACTAGATGCTTGGCATCCCGGCAGCACTCCACCCTCATACGACAAACAACCTGTGCGTGATTATTTAAATACGTTGGATTGGGACAAAACCTATCCACCCCCAGCGTTGCCCAATGAGGTGGTAGCAGCTAGTGAGCAGCGATATGTCAGTGCTTATGAGATTATTACAGGTCGTGACTTTTCTAGTTGGCCACAGTAAAAAATCAATGGTTATTTTCTAAAGACAGTGAGTTAGGTGAGCCAAGATAATTCAGAATATGACGTAACTGTAGAGATTAGGTTACGGGAAGGAATTTCTGACCCTGAAGGGTTAACCATTGAACAGGCTTTACCTGCTTTGGGATTTGCGGGAGTGAGCAACGTGCGGGTGGGCAAGTGTCTTCGTTTTGTGATGGTGGCTACAGATGAGCTTGTCGCAACATCACAAGTTGAGTCTATGTGTGAGCGTTTTTTAGTTAATCCTGTTATTGAAGATGCAGTTATTCAAAGTGTTGATTTGCGGGGTAGCAGGTGACCGCAGTTGTAGGGGTGGTAGTTTTCCCAGGTTCCAACTGTCAACAAGATGTATTGGAAGCCTTAGATGAGATAGGGATAAGCGGCCGGTTGCTTTGGCATAAAGATAGCAGTTTGGGTGCTGTGGATACTGTGGTGCTGCCTGGTGGTTTTGCTCACGGTGACTATTTACGTACTGGAGCGATGGCTCGTTTTTCTCCCATAATGAGGGCAGTAACACAATTTGCACGTGATGGGGGGGTAGTTGTGGGCATTTGTAATGGGTTTCAGATTCTCACCGAGTCCAAATTGCTTCCGGGAACTTTGTATAAGAACAAACACCTTAAGTTCTTATGTCAGCAAAGCCATTTGCAGGTGACATCTAACAAATCAATGCTTACCAGCCACCTATCTGTGGGCAAAGATTTGAAGATGCCCATCAATCATTTTGAGGGCAACTACCTCTGTTCACCTCAAACTTTGCGTGAGTTACAAGAGTCTAATTCCATTGTATTGACATACGTAGATAACCCGAATGGTTCTACTGCCAACATTGCTGGTATCTGTAATGAAGACGGCAACGTGGTAGGGCTGATGCCTCACCCTGAAAGAGCAGCCCACCCATTGCTTGGCAGCACAGATGGGGCTTTGTTGTTGAAGGGGTTGTGCAGCAGTGTTTAGTCGCTTGAGCCAGCTCGTGATATGCCAGCTGCCTTTAGAACGCTTGCTGGCACTCCAACCTCACGCCAAGCTGCATAGGAAATCCCTTTTCGCTGGCTGTACTCTGCAGCAATAGAGATGAACTCATTTTCCGCAGCACTGATATCTACAGTAGCCGTATTTTGGTTTAGTTCTGCTTCTAAATCCATGAGTTCTTGGATTAAATGAACTCGCTTCAACGGCTTTGCTTGAGCAATTTGGGTAGGAAGCTCTGTTATTCGAGCTTGAATTTTCTCTTCGGAGCGCTGACGTCCTCTTTTTGGCTTTTGTTTATCCAACACGTTCAAGTAGCGGCTCACCGCACGACCTTGAGCTTGTCCGTAGGCTCGCGCTGTTTTTGCTTCTTCAGTCATCATTTTTTCTCCTCACAATGTTTTAGGGTAGACCGCAGATTTTCCTATAATAGCTCAAATATAGAGGTAATTGCGGTTTGGTTCCAAAAATATGTAGAAATTATAGCTGCAAATTGTTATTTAGACAGATTAGACCTAGAAGTTAGTAAGCGAGTTGTGTGAGCTAAGATGAAACAGCCGTTATATCTGTCTTTAGGTCTATCAGACGCAGAAGCAGCACTAATTGAAAGCATTTTAGGTCGTTTGCCTAATGATTTGGAATTGGCAATGTACGCGGTTATGTGGTCAGAACACTGTTCATACAAGTCGTCGCGTACACATCTCAAACGATTGCCCAGCCAAGCTCCTTGGGTTTTGGTAGGTCCAGGCGAAAATGCCGGGGTGGTAGATGTGGGTGATGGTATTGCAGTTGCTGTGCGCATAGAAAGTCATAATCACCCGTCTGCTATCGAGCCATATCAAGGTGCAGCTACTGGAGTTGGAGGAATTATTCGGGACATATTTACAATGGGAGCACGTCCTATTGCTTTGTTGGATGCGCTTAGGTTTGGTTCTATAGATGATCCACATAGCCGTTGGATAGCCGATGGAGTGGTTGCAGGTATTGCAGGTTACGGCAATGCGGTGGGTGTTCCTACCGTAGGTGGAGAAACTGTTTTTGCTGCTACGTATTCTGGGAATCCCTTGGTAAACGTGATGTGTTTAGGATTAATGCCTACCAATCGATTGGTGCGGGGTAAAGCCACTGGGGAGGGCAATTTAGCGGTTTTGCTAGGTGCGTCTACAGGGCGAGACGGCATTGGTGGGGTGAGTGTGCTGGCTTCAGCACCTTTTAGCTCAGACGATGCAAAAGATGCTCAAAAGCGTCCTAGCGTGCAGGTAGGTGACCCTTTTGCAGAAAAGCGTTTAATAGAGGCTTGCTTAGCGTTGGTAGATGACGGTTTAGTTGTGGGCATTCAAGATCTTGGTGGTGCCGGACTTACTTGCGCGACCAGCGAAACCGCATCGCGCGGTGGTATGGGCATGGACGTAGATGTGACCGCGGTTCCTTTGCGTGAAGCAAATATGGAACCATTTGAGATTATGACCAGCGAATCGCAGGAGCGGATGTTGGCCATTGTGGAACCTGACTTATTAGGTGAGGTGATGGAGATTTGCGACCGTTGGGATACTCAAGCTGTGGTGGTTGGGCGGGTAACTGCAGGGGGGATTTTACGGGTACGTGATGGCTTAGAAGGTCCGGTTTTGGCAGAGTTACCAGCAGCGTCGCTACATGAAGATGCGCCAGTTTACGATCGCTTGTGTCAACCACCTGCAAAGCAGCGCCAATCCGACATGTTAGCTCACGCTGATACGTTAGCTGATGCTAATCAGCTGGCAGATTCCGCTAAGCGGTCTGCAGATTTTGTAGATATAAGCCCTGAAATGGACTTAGGCGCTGAGTTGCTAGCTATGTTGGGTAATCCGGCATGGGTTTATCGCCAATATGACCATATGTTGTTTTGCAACACAGTGGTTGGCCCTGGTTCAGATGCCACCGTATTGCGCCTCAAGCATCCAGTAACCGGAGCTGATACTGCTAGAGGTTTAGCGGTTACTACCGACGGCAACCATCGCTGGTGTGGGGTTGACCCACGAGCAGGTACGGAACTGATTGTGGCAGAGGCGCTTATGAACCTGGCATGTGTTGGGGCGCGTCCGTTAGCGCTGGTGAATTGCTTGAACTTTGGTAATCCTGAGAACCCTGAGGTGATGTGGCAACTATCAGAAGCAGTAGATGGTTTAGCGACAGCGGCTCAGGTTTTTGGCGTGCCTGTGGTGGGCGGCAACGTTAGCTTGTACAACGAGTCTAATGGGCACAACATTCAACCTAGCCCTGTGATTGGTTTATTGGGTGTGGTAGACAGCTTGACACACATACCGCCGGGGCTAACTTGGAGTGAGGGGGATCGGGTGTTGTTATGTGGTTCGGGCACACCAGAGTTGGCTGGTTCGCTTTGGGCTGAACGTGCTGGCAATGTTACAGCAGGAGATTCTCTAGCACACCTAGATTATGAGCAACATCTGCGCTTAGCGGCTTTGGTGCGAAAGCTGGTGTCTGGCAATCTTATCTCGGCAGTTCACGATGTTTCTAGCGGTGGTTTAGGTATAGCTCTTGGCGAGATGGCAGCAGCTTCGGAGGTAGGATTTAGGGGCGCACGCATCCATAATCATCTTCAACTGTTTGGCGAGGCCCCGTCATTAGTTTTAGTGGCAGTCAAAGCCGACATGTTAGGTGCAGTGGAGGCTACAGCTTTGGCCGCTGGGGTGGCTGTTACTCGCATAGGGTTAGCAACTGGAGACCGATTTTTTGTGAAGGGTTTGATTGATGTGGGTTTAGCGGAGGTTGTAGCTTGTTGGCAGGAGCCACTTTTGGGCGATACAGCGCTGCCGGGTGCGACAGCAATGCAAGGTTCTGGCATTGGCTGAGCTGTTGGTTGATTGTTGCGTGGCAGAGTTGTCTGGAGAGGCTTGTGGGGTGGTGGGCATATTTGCTCCCGGTGAACCTGTTGCTCATTTGAATTATTTAGCGCTTTATGCGTTGCAACATCGCGGTCAAGAATCGGCAGGCATAGCGATGAGCGATGGTAAAAACATCACTGTGGTAAAAGATATGGGTTTAGTAGCCACTGTGTTTGACGATCGAACGCTTGCCACATTAGATGGCTATTTAGGGATAGGTCATGTTCGTTATTCCACTGCAGGTGCTAGTTCTTGGAGTAACGCTCAGCCGGTATTTCGGAGCACTGCGGATCAGCAGTTTGTGCTGGGACACAACGGCAATCTCACCAACACTGCGATGTTGGCTAAGCAAACCTCCATTTTGGCTGGCATGGTTGGTTCTGATAGTGATCTCATCGGGGAACTTTTGGCAGTTGAAATTGCTGCGATGTCGCCTTCTGAGCGTTTAGCAGATCAGGTGTTGCAACGGGCTCTTTGTGCTGTGTTGCCGCGCTTGGAAGGGGCTTTTTCTTTAGTTCTGGCCGATGAGAAGAGGGTAATAGGTGTGCGAGACCCTAACGGCTTTAGGCCGTTGTGTTTGGGGCGTTTAGATAATGGTTGGGTGCTAGCCTCTGAAACCCCTGCTTTAGACATAGTTGGAGCGCAGTTTGAGCGCGAGTTAGAGCCCGGTGAGATGCTGGTGATTGATGATGCGGGGGTACACACATCACAACCATTTGTGAAAGAGCGTATCGATCCTCGTTTGTGCATATTTGAGTTTGTGTATTTTTCGCGTCCAGATTCTGTGATTTACGGCCAAAGCGTTCATCACGCTCGGGTACGTATGGGCGAGTTGCTAGCTACGCAGTCGCCCGTTGAGGCTGATTTAGTTATGGGTGTGCCAGAGTCGGGCTTGCCAGCTGCTGAGGGGTTTGCACGTGTAAGTGGTATTCCTTACGGGCACGGTCTTGTGAAAAATCGTTACATCGGTCGTACTTTTATTGCACCTAATCAAAAGATGCGTTTTCAAGGTGTGCGTATGAAGCTGAACCCTTTGCGTAGCAGCATTTGTGGTAATCGTTTGGTGGTGGTAGACGATTCCATAGTGCGCGGTACAACTACTAGGGCGTTGGTGGCGATGTTGCGAGAGGCTGGTGCTGTGGAAGTACACTTGCGGATTAGCTCTCCGCCTTATCGGTGGCCATGTTTTTTTGGGATGGACACGGGGGATAGTTCCGAGCTAATAGCTGCACGTTTGTCTGTGGAGCAGATATGTGAGTATGTGGGGGCTGATACGTTGGCTTTTATTGATGTGGAGGGTTTAACTCAAGCCACTGGCGTGCCGGCAGAGGGTTTTTGCAATGCTTGTTTAACAGGCAATTATCCTATTGATGTTGGGCTTGTAGATGTAGCTGCTGGCATAGCTGAGGCCGGTGCAGTAGAGGTTGGTTGAGTGGTGGGGGAGACTTATGGGGCTGCTGGGGTAAATATTGCTGCTGGGGAAGCTGCTGTACAGCGTATTAAGCAGCAGGTGCGCGCCACCTTTCGTCCAGAAGTTTTAGGTGACATTGGTGGGTTTGGTGGTTTGTTTGATTTCAGTCGCCACGGTTATAAAAAGCCGTTGTTGGTGTCTAGTACCGACGGGGTAGGAACTAAGGCGTTTGTGGCGGCTGCTGCTGGCAAGTTCAACACTATTGGCATCGATTTGGTAGCGATGTGTGTAGACGATCTGGTGTGTCACGGTGCTGAACCGCTTTTTATGTTGGATTACATTTCAGTTTGCAAGTTAGATGAGCAACGTATGGAGCAGCTTGTGTCAGGTGTGGTGGAGGGATGTCGCCAAGCAGGTTGCGCTCTTGTTGGCGGGGAGATGGCCGAGCACCCGTTACCTGCCTCGATAGATTCGTTAGTAGCTAACCAAACTGAAGCAAGCAGCAACTTTCGCACTGTTAATATGGAAGATGAGTTTGAGTTAGTAGGTTTTGCCGTCGGGGTGGTGGAGCGCTCCAAGTTGGTTGGCACCAAAAAAGTAAAGCCCGGTGATGTGTTAGTTGGCTTGCCATCTCCTGGGCTGCGTTGTAATGGGTATTCTTTAGCTCGCAAGCTTTATTTTGAGGTTGCTCAACGCAGCTTGGATGATCCAGCTTGGGAAGGCAGCGACCGTTCGGTTGCAGAGGAGTTGCTGTTACCCTCGGCAATTTATGCGCCCGCTGTTTGTGATTTGTTGAAAAAGGTGCAGCCACAGGCTATAGCGCATATTACAGGAGGTGGTATTGTCGGTAATTTGGCTCGGGTGTTACACGACAAGGTAGATGCAGTGTTAGACACCGATTGTTGGGAGCAGCCGCAGGTGTTTTCTGAGTTGCAGAGAATCGGTGATGTTTGTGACATCGAGATGGCGCAAGTATTCAATCTTGGTTTAGGAATGGTGATTGTCGTGCGCCAAAATGATGCCACTAAAACCATCGATTCGCTCCGTGCTAGCGGCCATCGTGCAGCGTTGGTTGGTGGGGTGGAAAGGGGTGGGGGTAGGGTTTTTCTGTAGGTGGTGGGTTGGTGCGTTTTTTGATGGTACTGCTGCTGTTCACGCTCGAGCTCTTTTAGCTAAGGCTCGCTAGCTGTAGTGTCCATAGGGGTTGTTTACGTGTGATGCGGGTGTGCCGCCGATGGTGGTGTGGTGTTGGTGGAGATTGTGGTGGTGTGTTCATGTTTGGAGTCTGCGCTTTCCCTCCTTTTTGTGGGGACATGTTTTATGGGGAGGAGTTGTGTTTAGAGTTAAAAGAATTTTTGATGGGGGGTTTTTGTGGTGGGGTTGTTTGGTTTGTGAGTGGGATTGGTAGATCGGTGTGTCATGTGGCAGGTGGGTTGGGTGTTAGTGAGGGTACTTTGGGTTAGTGGGTGCGCTAAGATTGTGTTGAGTGTGTTGGCGGTTTATTAGCTGATGAGTGTTGTGAGCTGGTCTGGTTATGCAAGGAGAACACGATTTTGTGGATGGAGTGTGATGTTTTCAAACGATCTGTGGTCGGTTGGGTGAATGAGGCTACAAGGTGACCGGTGAGTTAGCCGGTTTCGTTGATGTCCAAAGGACTGATCGTGGTGTGTCTCACATAGTGTCGCTGTGAGCGTTAAATGCTGTTTCTTCAACGTTTTATAAGCATCTGAACCAGCAGGTGACACCGATTGTAGTGCCGCTGTCGGGTAATAGATGGGTTAGTGTGAGAAGTGTTTACCCAATCTAAACAGATTTACGGGTCGCCGAGAACTGCGCGCGCAGTTCCGCCGTGACGGTGTTTTAGTGTCTAAAAAAAACAGTGGAAACATCAACGATCCGGCAAAGGTTATGCGCTTGCCCGCAGAAAAAGAAGGGTTTGACCAGCTAAAACCTTGTTCACACAGCATCCACAGACCTAATAAAACGCGATTTCCGTGCTGACAGAATAAACCAGAAATGGTGCGGGGACTTGTCAAAACATTAGAAGGCCCAGTGTATCTAGCCACAGTGTTAAACCTTTACTCGCGGCGTGTGATCGGTTTCGCCACATCTGATACCTACCCGACAACTGAACTAGCCAAAACTGCTATCAACACTGCCGTAGCAACTAGAAGCGAAAACATTGCTGACGTGATCTTTCATTCTAATAAAAGCTCACAACTGCACAGCTAAAGCATTCACTGCTGCTAGCAACAAAGTTGACATCAACCAACCCACCGGCAAAACAGGTACCACCTTAGACAACACACCAACAAAATCACTCTTCCCCACACCACAACACAAACTCATCAACCACCGAGCTTAGGCAACCAAAACCCAAACACAACAAAAAACCAGCCTATAGGCACACACCTGACACAACACCCAAAAACTTCACAACACAATCACAATAACCCCACCAACAAAATACAAACACAACCACAAACAAAAAACCACAACCAACCCCACCACAAAAAAGGGGGAAGCTCACACCCAAAAACGAAGCTAACAACCTCTACGAACACTACATTTAGAACCGTCGCGGAATATATATGTTCGTATCATCGCGTTAGCTGGCTTTGCAACGCTCGCAGATTCTTTGTTAGCTATGATGCGTCCAAAATATTTTGAGCAGTTGCTACACGTTCCGCCTGTGACTGCCTTTATGTCCTGGTTTGAGAACACATCTCTCTTCAACTAGTGGCATTCAATACCCGCAAGTCACACTGCTAGAAGATGGTTGTAGCGGAGGTAAATTGGTTTTGAGAATGTCTAGTTGCTGTGATGTTTGCGGGGAGTTAGCAGCTTCAATACTGGCTAACATCGCAGAAGCATAGAAAACTCTGTTACGCAATTTTTGTCCACGTTGTTTAAGAATTCCTGTATCTACTAGTTTATTCACAGCGCGACGCGCAGTGCGTTCGTTCACACCGATCTTTTCTGCCACGATAGTCGTATTTACAGCTGGTGTAGAAGCAAGCAGATTGAGCAGTTTTTGTTCTGTTGGTGTGGGATTCAGCAACGCTCGTTCCCACGATTTTTTCACAGATTGCACTGATACACAGAGCCTAAGCCCATAATCGCAAGCCTGGGTTGATGCCTCCGATAGCAGTTCCACCCAAGGAACTAGTTTGTGTATTCGTTCAGAACTAGAGGGATGCCCTACGTGCCGCGCAGAGTTCAAAGCTGAAATGTAACGTGCTTTGTCTCGCACCAGTATCGCTGTAATAGGTGCTGTGGTTTTGCTAACCAGCCCGTTCAAAGCTAGAACATAATGTATCAACGCTCTACCTGTCCTCCCATTACCGTCAGCGAAAGGGTGAATAACCTCAAATTGGTAATGAGCAATCGCAGCAGCAATCATAGGTGGTAGTCGCGAATACGCACAGAAGTCCATTAAATCGTCCATTAGCCAAGGAACTGCTTCAGGTGGTGGTGGGACATACGAAGCTCTTACAGGTGAAAAACCTCCAATCCAGTTCTGATTTGTGCGCAATCGCCCGCATTCTTCTTTTTTAGGGGATTTGTCCATCAAGTTGGCATTCATTTCGCACAACATGCTGACTGTAAGCACAGTTTGTGAAACTCCTAGATGGACAGCTTCAGATGTGATTTGAACATTAGCTGCTGCTAACAGATCGTCTTCTGAGTTTGGTGCGTGCATTCCTGGTAAACATTCTGCTTGCGCTACTCGCCATAATGGTGCGTGTACTCCTTCCATTGTGCTAGAAGCCATACCTTCAGCGTGATACACAGCCCAGTCGGTAGCATCTGAAGTTTCACATTCAAGCTGATATCGCATCAGTGCAGTAGATGAACGCTCTGCTTTTAGCTCTGTGGCAAGGGGAAATGCGGGATGCCAGCCAGCTAGACGATCAGGTAAATATGCAACGTAAGTTCCTTGCTCTTGTAATGGCACGTTTTTACCATCCCAAGACCTTGTAACCATTTCCCCCATAGCGCAACCTACCGCTCAAATGTCCGCAACGAAATCTGTTACGGACATTCTAACCTAAAAATGTCTGTAACGAGAGTGCTTTGAGCATATATTTGCTATGTGTGAGTGGTTTTCGTCGCGTCAATAAAATGCTGCTATGTACATCCGTTTTGCACTAGTTGTGTGTCCACCCTGAAGCGGCATCTGTAAACGTTGAGAAGGTTTTCTTGGTTTTGGATGAGCAGGTCTCTAGTGTTGATGTCTGTTTGTGTGGCAGTGTTCGGGGCGTCGCCTGGTTGTTGATGAGGTTGCCTGCTGTCACCGCATCCACCTGCTACTACTTGAGTGTCCACGTTGTATAAGCACCGGTAATCGTTCAGCAGGTTTTCTTGTGCTGCTACTAGTTCGTCTCGTTTCACCAGCTCTGCTATCAGCGCATCTCGTTTGTCGTCTAAGGTTTCGTCTAATACTTGCTGTGTTGGTTTTGGGCTGTCTGGGAACAAATGAGGGTTGCAAGGTTTAGCGTTCGCTACTTCTTGTCCTACCTCACCTGTCCTAGTAATCGGGATAGCAACAATACAATAGTCTTGCACTCCATCGGGTTGATAGCCTGAAGGGGTTAGCTTCAGTTTTATGGGGGTTACAAACAATAACAAAGTGCCGAACTCGTTCAATGAAGCCTCAGAACCGGGTGGCACATCTTCAGGGGATTCCCCGTAACACGAGCTAAAAAAATTAGTGCAGGTCAACGAACGTTTAAACGCCCATGGCACCCGCACGCTTTCATTAGCTATATGCGGTTCACCTGAGGAAGGTGAAGAACGGAATCCCGAGTGAGGCACTCTGTCATGGTAAGGACAACTGCCACTCGTGATACAACCTAGTAAGAACCATCCACGGTCCCCCCAGAACGTACATCCCCCTACTTTATTATCAAACCCCCAACCATGCTCAGGGTCGTAAGCCTCCAAACCCCAGCAGTAACTCAAACGAACCCCGGTGTCAGGTTTGTTGTAAAACAAACGCAAAGACGACACCTGCATATCGGTGTTCGGTAAAACTTCGGCTTCCAAAAAAACATCAACCAAATTCCCAGATGCCCGCTCAGTCGCAGCAACAGGTGATACAACAGCTGCTACTGTCAAAAGACCAGCAACAACACAAAACACAATTTTCATGGTCACAAATATACCCTGCCATGCAGCTCAACAACCCAAGCCGCGCGGCACACCCCAATCCAATAGACGTGCCTAAATGTAGTGTCCGTTGAGGGTTGGCAAGTTCTAGTGGTGGTTGTGACATGGTTGGGTTGTGTGTGGTTTGGGTTGTGTTTGGGTTGTGGGGTTTTTGGGGTGTGTTGTTGATTTGAGTTTTTGATGGTTGTTGGTAGGGGTTTGGCGGTGTTGGGGTTGGTGTGTTTGGTAGCGGGCGACATAGGTTAGGTGTTGGTTTGTTTGTTGGTAGGGGTTGTTGTCTTGGTGAGCGGGGTTCGCAGAAGTAAACTTTGATATCGACGGTTTGTTCTATGTCTTTCCATCGGGTTATTTCTTTGCGGTGGTCTCAGGTGGGGATGCACATCATATGTGATGGTTTTTCGGGCTAGTGCTTGGGTGACAGCTTTAGCGGTGTTAGCAGCGTCGTAATCGTGTCTGGTAAAGCTGCTAACAGGGTGTGGCGGTTAAACCGTTTAACTAGGGTAACCATCACGGTTTGGTTGTTTTTGCTGATAATCAGATCGCCTTGCTAATGGTCAGGCTCTTGACGGTTATCAACTTCACAACGGACGGTCACATATACGACGCCAATCACCTAAAATCGAACGTTTAACCTGCGAACAGCGGCTAAGCGGTTTACATCGCCGCCGAACATGAGGTAGCAAAGCCCAACTGTTTGGTGGCACACCACTGCTATTAGACACGTCGTAACAAGCCTGGTAAAACGTTTCAACACAAATCTGATAACCCAGCTCAGCTAACTCCGCTGAAATAGCGTGAGGCGATAAACGCTCACCAAACCGATCTGCCACCTGCTAGCCAAGCTCACCATCTACAACCAACCCACACAACCCCGGCCGTAACGCTTACATATCAACCTCATTTTCATATCAACCTCATTTTGAACGGTTTCAGCGCAACACACGCCCTGAACACAACGTTTCTTATCCCTCACAAACCGTCACCCTACTCCCACCCAAACACTCCCCAACCCCCGCGTTAGCTAACCCCTACCGCAACAACACCTCAAAACGTGCGCATCCACACACCCAAACGCTATGCCATAACAAAACCCTCCACCAGTAGGTCGCTAGTACATCAGGTCAACCCCAACAGTCGACCCGTCGCGACCACCGATGAAGCTCACCGTTGTTTATGCGTGGTGCGGGTGTGTCGCTGGTGGTGGTGTGGTGTTGGTGGGGGTTGTGGTGGTGTGTTCATGTTTGGTGTCGATGTTTGTGGTCGGGTTGTCGTTTTGAGTTTGTAGTTGTGTAGGAATTCGTCGGTGAGGGTGCGGTTGAACCGTTTGGTGTTTGGGGTTGGTTTGGGGTTGGTAGGGTTTGGTGAAAGATTTTACCTACTTTTTTGATGTCCAATATGTATCAGATCACCAGGTTCAGCTCGTTCATAGCGGCGTATCACCTTACCAGTAGACCGGTCTAACCTTGAAAGGCATCTCAAACCGTTACGCACCAAAACACGGTGAACTGTAGACGCTCACATTTTCAGTCGGACTGCTATACGAACAGGCCCCCAACGCTTCCAACAACACAACTCACACACCCTAACCTCAGTCGCAGTACTGATACGCCTCGGTGACCGGTGAGGCTTTGACAACCGATCCACCAAACCAGCTTCACCGTGTTCACAAAAACGGTGCCACCACTTAGCCACCATAACCCGCGAAACACCCATCTGCGCAGCCACATAAGCCTGAGGCATCCCAACTTGAATCCGCGCAACAACCACCAACCTGCCCACAGGAGTCAAAGGTGCACTAGAATGTGACATAGAGCCTCCTTAGCTCAAAGCAACAGTTAATAACCACCACACTGACACAACAGGCTCACCCAAAAACGAAGCTAACAACCTCTATGGACACTACAGCTAGGCATACCCTAGATGTGCGTCAGGAGTGTATCTCTAGGAACTTGCCGCAGGCGTTACAGCGCAGGTCGGCTGATGTGATTAGCATGGGTCGGTCGATCTGTCGCAAGCAGCAATAGAGATACCTAGGGCTTGACAAGAGTTTATTTGTATAGTAAACATAATTAAAGATATGCAAGATGCAGCAAGGCAACTGCCACCATGCGACTAAGAGTTGAAGAGAAGGCAGTACCTCAGCACACTAGAGCGAGTAACCGTAGGTTAATTTTGCAACTACTATTTAGGTCTAACTCTTCTTACAGCCGTGCTGATTTAGCTAGGATAACAGGGCTCACGCCAGCCTCCGTGTCATCTGTAGTTGGGGCGCTGATTGAGGAGGGCATAGTAGGTGAGGGCGGCTTCAATCTAGCCAAGGTTGGAAAACCTTCGGTGAAGCTAGCTCTAAATGATAGTGCTTTTTCAAGTGTTTGTGTTGAATTGAGCAGCAATTCAGAACTTCGAGTCGTCATTATGAACCTAAACGGTGATATCTTGTTCAGAAGCTGTAGAGATATATCTGGTAATTCAGGCGAAGAGATTATTGAGTTAATGGATAGTGCTATCTCAGCTGCAATCTCAAAAACTCAAGGAAACATACTTGGCATTGGTGTCAGTATTCCTGGGATTGTATCTCCTAGTGGCAAGGTGATAGAAGCTAGCAATTTTGGCCTTATTGATTGTAACCTTGCAGAAGACCTACAAGACAGATTTAATCTTCCTGTGGTGGTTGCTAATGATGCCAATGCAGCTGTTTTAGCTGAATATTCTTATGCAGACTTGAATACTCAAAATATCATTGCCATTACAATAGGGCGTGGTGTTGGTGCTGGAATTATTCTTAATGGTAACTTATACCTTGGTGAGGCTTTTGCAGCTGGTGAGATTGGTCATGTAGCAGTCGAAGATGATGGTCCAATTTGTCGTTGTGGTAATCGAGGTTGTTTAGAAACTTTTCTATCTAGTTCTACATTACAGGCGGCTGTTTTTGATGGCACACTCTTGGAAGTTATAGGACAGCGCTTGGGTCGTGTTCTAGCAAGCATAGTTAGTTTGCTAGATATTCATAATATTGTGATTGCAGAAACTGGAATCACAATTCAGAATCAGTTATGTGAAATAGCTTTTTCTACTCTGAAAAAAAGTACCCTAACGCATCTTAACGACACAGTCAGTATTCAACCATCAGTACTAGGGAAAGATGTTGCTTTACTGGGAGCAAATTTATTGATTATGAATCATGTTCTGGGTATTGTCTGACTGTGTAAACTTTGTAAAAAATATTATATATAGAAAATTATAAAATTAGTTAGTTGATTAGAAATTATAAAAATAATTATAAGTGAATAGTAAACTTTGTGAAAATAAATAAAATATGGAATTATTGGAGGTTCCAAAATGAAGAAAATGTTAATTAAGCTTGTGTTTGTTATGCTAGCTTTCGGCCTTGTTGCTGCTGCTTGTGGCAATGATGACGATTCTAGCGCAAATGATTCTGGTACGACTTCTGGTGGAACAGAGGCGCCTACAGAAGCAGCAAGCACGCAGCCGCCTGATTCCTCCGGGTCAGATGCTGCTCAAGCTCCAGACAGTACACCAGACGCTGATATGTCGGATGATATGTCAGATGATGGTGCATCTGAGTCAGCAACAATAACTATTGAAAGTTGGCGGTCAGATGATGCTGAGATTTGGGATGATCAAATTATTCCTGCTTTTGAAGCACAGTTTCCTAATATTAATGTAGAGTTCACTCCAACTGTACCTACTGAATATAACGCAGCTTTGGATACACGCTTGGCAGGGGGTACGGCTGGTGACATTATTACTTGTCGGCCTTTTGATGCGTCTTTAGCTCTTTATGAGCGTGGAGACCTTGCTCCCCTTACTGATTTGCCTGGCATTGAAAACTTTAGCTCAGTTGCAAAGAGTGCGTGGATAACTGATGATGGTAGTACCCCATTTTGCGTGCCTATGGCAGCTGTTATACACGGATTTATTTACAACAAAGATGCTTTTGATGAGCTAGGGCTTGAAGAACCTGAGACTGAAGAAGAATTTTTTCAGATTTTAGATGCAATCCAACAAGACGGCACCTATGTTCCTTTGTCAATGGGTACAAATGATCAGTGGGAATCAGCAACGATGGGCTTTCAAAACATTGGTCCTAACTACTGGAAGGGTGAAGATGGTCGTCTAGCTCTTATAGATGGCAGCGGCCAATTTACTGATCAGGCATATGTGGACACTCTTGCCTCGTTGAAGCGTTGGTCTGAGTATCTACCGAATGGTGCTTCTGCGGTTACATATACTGATGCGCAAAACCTGTTTACCTTAGGTCAAGCTGCTATCTATCCTGCAGGTTCGTGGGAGATTACCGGTTTCAATGCTAACGCTGATTTTGAGATGGGTGCTTTTTATCCACCACCACCAGCTGGCCAGTCTACCTGTTACATCAGCGACCATACTGACATTGGTATCGGCCTGAACGCTGCATCTGATGAGCCAGAAGCTGCTCGCACTTTCTTGAGTTGGGTAGCATCATCGGAGTTTGCTAGTATCTTTGCGAATGCTTTGCCTGGTTTCTTCAGTCTGTCAGATGCACCAGTTGATCTAGCTGACCCGCTTGCACAAGAGTTTGCTTCTTGGCGCAGTGAGTGTGAGTCCACAATTCGCAATTCATATCAGATTCTGTCTCGTGGCGAGCCTAATCTAGAGAACGAGTTGTGGGCGGTAAGCGTCGATATGCTTACCGGCGGTGGAGATCCTGCTGAAGGCGCTCAGAGGCTTCAAGACGGCCTTGATGCGTGGTATACCCCTATTAGCTAAGGGCAAAACTTTTTAGACAGGTCACTTGTAGAACGCAGATCTTATGAATAAGTTCTCGCAAGTGACGAAGGCTAGTTTCCCCTCCGGGCTTGGTGGCGCCACAAAATTGTGGCGCCACCAGCCTCGGGAGAGACGTCGCTTTCCGTGGCATCTTATAATTTTTTTAGGTCCGGCTGCAGTTATTTATACCGCTTTCATGGTATATCCACTGATAGATTCTCTGCGCTTAAGTTTGTATAACAATTCAGGTTCTTTTATTGGTTTAGATAATTTTCGGACGTTATTAGGCGAACCAGTATTTGCAGATCGATTTTGGAATGCTTTAAAAAACAACATAATTTTCTTTGCTTTTCACTGTTTAGTACAAAATCCAGTAGGTTTAGCTTTAGCTGCTCTTCTCACGGCCAAAGGCATTCGCGGACAGCATATCTATAGAACAGTGATTTTTTTACCTACAACTTTATCTGTTGTGATTGTAGGTTTTATATGGCGACAAATCCTAAGCCCTCTTTGGGGCATAAATGATAATGCTTTATTAGGTGAAGCTTCAACAGTTTTACCAACCCTGTCACTGATATCGGTATGGCAATTTGTTGGCATTCCAATGATTTTTTTCTTTGCTGTGTTGATTTCTATTCCAGATGATTTGATAGAAGCAGCTAGGGTAGATGGTGCGAATGGATGGCGAATATTTTGGGGTATTACTTTTCCACTCTTAATCCCTACACTTGGAATTATTACTATTGTTACATACATTGCTAACTTCAATGCATTTGACTTGATCTATACAGTAAAGGGAGCATTAGCAGGCCCAGAATATTCATCTGATATTATGGGAACATTCTTTTATCGCACTTTCTTTGGTAATCAGCTAGCATTAGGTGATGCTGCTCTGGGTGCAACAGTAGCATCTGCAATGTTTTTTGTAATTCTGATTGGAGTGTTGGCTTACGTACTTTTGTGGCAACGTCGAATCACTACTTATGAATTATAAAATATTATGGACACAGCAGTTGCATCACCCCCAGATACTAGAGTTTCAGCAAAAAGAAAGCTCACGTCTTACTTCAGTACATGGAGTGTTCATCTAGTTTTACTTGCATATTCAGCAATTGCTCTTGGGCCGATTTTGCTAATTGTATTTAATTCAATGAAATCTCGGCGGGCATTATTTGATTCAGCATTTTCTATACCTACACCCAGCACATTTGATTTAGTTGGTTACAGTACCGTATTTGAAAAAGCAAACTTTGCAAATTATTTCCTCAACAGCTTTATTGTCACAGTAGCATCTGTTTTACTAGTAGTGTTTTTATCTGCTATGGCTGCACATGCACTAGTTGAATATAATTTTTACGGCAATACAGTAATGACTGTTTATATGGCAATTGGTATTATGATTCCTATAAGGCTTGGCACAGTTAGTTTGCTTGACTTTATGGTTGAATTAAAACTAGTTAATACTCTCTGGGCTCTGATTTTAGTTTATACAGCTATGGGAATACCACTAGGTATATTTCTCTTAAGCCAATTCTTTCGACAAGTGCCAAGTGATATAAAAGCTGCTGCTCGCATTGATGGAGCAAATGAATATCGTATATTCGGTCTTGTGTTACCGCTTGTTCGCCCAGGTTTAGGTGCAGTAGCAGTATTTACAATGTTACCAGTATGGAATGATCTGTGGTTTCCCTTGATATTAGCACCTGAAGAAAGTAAACGCACCGTAACTTTAGGAGCTCAACAATTTCTTGGGCAGTTTGCTTCTGATTGGAATGCCGTGTTAGCTGCTTTGACATTAGCCATGGTGCCGATTTTAATACTCTATATTATCTTTTCCCGACAGTTCTTGCGTGGACTAACACAAGGAGCAGTGAAGTGAATCGGCTAGCTGGTGTAGGTGTCACTGTTGCAGATTAAAGTTTTCAACTCTAATGTTGAAGCTGCTTTTTTTGCAGCAGACATGCTTACAAAAATACTAAAGGCAAAACCTAATGCTGTGCTTGGCTTAGCTACTGGAGCATCCCCTTTAGCTTTGTACAAAGAATTGATAAACCGACATAGACAAGGCGAGATTACCTTCAAATCAACTACCATGTTTTTGCTCGACGAGTATCTTGGCCTATCTGATGACCATTCGCAACGCTTTGCGAACTGTATAGCAAAAGTTTTTACCAATTATATTGACGTTAATCCAGCAGCGGTTTATAGCCCAAATGCAACTGCTACGAATCACACTGAAGCTTGTATTGAGTATGAGCACATTATTAGGCAAGCCGGGGGGGTTGATTTTCAAATTTTGGGAATTGGTAGCAATGGCCATATTGGGTTTAATGAACCAGGAACTTCTAGAGAATCGCGAACACATGTGGTTGAGTTAGCCGAACAAACAAGGGGTGACAATTCATTTTATTTTGAGAGCAATGCTCATGTCCCTACTCATGCGGTGACTCAAGGAATCAGAACGATTCTAGATGCGCGTAGTATTGTTCTTTTAGCTTTTGGAGCTAAGAAGAAAGATATTATCAAGCGCATTGTAGAGGAACCTGTTGCTGAAATAGCACCTGCTTCTTTTTTACAAAATCATTCAGATGTTACAGTTCTGCTTGATGAAGCAGCTGCTTCAGAATTAAAATCTTCTTTATATTAGATTGCTAATCCTGTTTTTAAATCAAAAAAGTGGGCATTTTCCATTGACACAGCCACCTCGAGTGTGTCATTAGGTTGTACTTTAGTCTTAGGATTTAATCTGGCGTGTACTCGAATGGGCTTGTTTGTTTGTTGATCATCTTCAGCAGGTAGTAGCTGATCATGAATAGTCACATGTCTTGCATCTATGTTGAAATGCGCGATTACTTCATATCCAATTGATTCTGTCTTTATGATCTGGACTTGTAGGCGTTGTTCTTTAGGGTGATTGCTGGTTAAGGTTGCATCTTCAAAATCTTTAGGTCGTAAACCTACTGCTACAGGTGAAGCTATGTATTTTTCAAGTTTTGGGTTTTTATTAAGGACTGAGTTGGGAATAACTAGCTTGTCCTGACCTAGCTGAATCCATAATTTGCCTTCATCTCTTTGAATCACAGTTTCTAGCAAATTCATTGATGGAGACCCAATGAAGGTTGCAACAAAAGTGTTAGCTGGTTTATTGAAGAGTGTGAGAGGGCTATCTACTTGCTGTAATACTCCGTTATTGATGACAGCCACTCTATCCGCCATGGTCATAGCTTCAATTTGGTCGTGGGTGACGTAGAATGTTGTAACTCCAACCTTACGTTGTAGTTCTGTAATCTCTTCGCGCATCTGCACTCTGAGTTTGGCATCAAGATTGGATAGTGGTTCATCAAGCAGAAAAACTTTTGGATGCCGAACAATTGCTCTTCCCATTGCGACTCTTTGTCGTTGGCCACCAGAGAGCTGACCTGGGCGTTTCTCTAGTTGACTTTCAAGTTCTAAAATGCGTGCTATGTCATTTACTCTTTTCTTGATTTCTGATTTAGGTCGCCTAGCGAGTTTCAAAGAGTAAGCCATGTTGTTATATACGTTCATATGAGGGTAGAGGGCGTAGTTCTGAAATACCATTGCTATGTCGCGGTCTTTCGGAGCTAGATTATTGATTACGCGATCTCCAATTGTTAGAGTGCCGCTTGTAACTTCTTCTAGACCTGCAATCATCCTTAGCGTTGTTGACTTTCCACATCCAGATGGGCCAACCATTACTAAGAATTCGCCTTCTTTGATTGTAAGATTCAGGTCTGTGACAGCTTTGAAGCCGTTTTTGTACTCTTTACTGACCTTGTCAAAAACTACTTCAAACATCTCATCCTCTTTGAAGGCTAGTGATTGCTTGTATAGGTGCCAAAAATCATGTGCTTATTTTTGGCAGACTTTACTAATGGTTACAATATAGTAGATTGCATAAGGTTTAGGCTGTCTTATAGCTGTGAAGTTTTCTGACGCATATTGGTGATGCGGTCTTTTATGTTTGCTAATTGTAGTGTCCATAGAGGTTGTTTACGTGTGGTGCGGGTGTGCCGCTGATGGCGGTGTGGTGTCTGTGGAGATTGTAGTGGGGTGAACTCCATCGGTGGTTGCAACGGGTCGACTGTTATGGTTGACCTGATGTACTAGTTGTAGTGTCCGTAGGGGTTGTTTATGCGTGGTGCGGGTGTGTCGCTGGTGGTGGTGTGGTGTTGGTGGGGGTTGTGGTGGTGTGTTCATGTTTGGTGTCGATGTTTGTGGTCGGGTTGTCGTTTTGGGTTTGTAGTTTTATAGGAATTCTTTTGTGAGGGTGCGGTTGAACCGTTTGGTGTTTGGTGTTGGTTTGGGGTTGGTAGGGTTTGGTGAAGGTGTGTGTGATGGTTTGGTGGGCGAGTTATTCAGCGAATTTTTTGGATTTGAAGTTAGCTCTGTTGTTTGTGATGATTTCGTTTACAGCTACGCTAACAGAGCGGAACCATAGGCGGGCTCACCCAAAGAACTCACAAAGTGTGCCAGCGGTTTCGTTGTCGAGTGCCTCTACGTGAGCTTCCCCCCTGAGCTTCCCCCTTTTTTTGTGGTGGGGTTGGTTGTGGTTTTTTGTTTGTGGTTGTGTTTGTATTTTGTTGGTGGGGTTATTGTGATTGTGTTGTGAAGTTTTTGGGTGTTGTGTCAGGTGTGTGCCTATAGGCTGGTTTCTTGTTGTGTTTGGGTTTTGGTTGCCCAAACTCGGTGGTTGATGAGTTTGTGTTGTGGTGTGGGGAAGAGTGATTTTGTTGGTGTGTTGTCTAAGGTGGTACCTGTTTTGCCGGTGGGTTGGTTGATGCTAACTTTGTTGCAAGCAGCAGTGAATGTTTTAGCTGTGCAGTTGTGAGCTTTTATTAGAATGAAAGATCACGTCAGCAATGTTTTCGCTTCTAGTTGCTACGGCAGTGTTGATAGCAGTTTTGGCTAGTTCAGTTGTCGGGTGGGTATCAGATGTGGCGAAACCGATCACACGCCGCGAGTAAAGGTCTAACACTGTGGCTAGATACACTGGGCCTTCTAATGTTTTGACAAGTCCCCGCACCATTTCTGGTTTATTCTGTCAGCACGGAAATCGCGTTTTATTAGGTCTGTGGATGCTGTGTGAACAGGGTTTTAGCTGGTCAAACCCTTCTTTTTCTGCGGGCAAACGCATAACCTTTGCCGGATCGTTGATGTTTCCACCGTTTTTTTTAGACACTAAAACACCGTCACGGCGGAACTGCGCGCTTAGTTCTCGGTGACCCGTAAATCTGTTTAGATTGGGTAAACACTTCTCACACTAACCCATCTATTACCCGACAGCGGCACTACAATCGGTGTCACCTGCCGGTTTAGATGCTTATAAAACGTTGAAGAAACAGCATTTAACGCTCGCAGCAACACTATGTGAGCCACACCACGATCGGTCCTTTCAGCATCAATGAAACCGGCTAACTCACCGGTCACCTTGTAGCCTCATTCACCCAACCGACCACAGATCGTTTGAAAACATCACACTCCATCCACAAAATCGTGTTCTCCTTGCATAACCAGACCAGCTCACAACGCTCATCAGCTAATAAACCGCCAACACACTCAACACAATCTTAGCGCACCCACTAACCCAAAGTACCCTCACTAACACCCAACCCACCTGCCACATGAAACACCGATCTACCAATCTCACTCACAAACCAAACAACCCCACCACAAAAACCCCCCATCAAAAATTCTTTTAACTCTAAACACAACTCCTCCTCAAAAAATATGTCCCCACAAAAAAGGGGGAAAGCTCAACTAGAGCTTGCCTTTGCTAATCGTGCTTGCGCGGTGTTGAGGTTGGCAGTATTTGCGTAGCCAACATTGCGTTAGTCTGTGTTGCAAGTAGCGGTTAGATAGGGCAAGCTGTGGGTATGGCAGATATGGGACGTGTTATTGATTTATCGGTTGAGGTAATCGGCAACGCAGAGACAGTGTGGCGGGCGGTTGCGACGGGGCCGGGTATCTCCTCATGGTATGTGCCTCATACTGTAGAAGAATGTGCCGGGGGGATAGCTACAGCATCTTTTGGGCCTGAGCCCGAGATGCAGATTGCAGGTCGGGTTGCTGTGTGGGAGCCGCCGCGCCGTGTTGTGTTTGATGGAGGTGAAGGAGTAGATGGTCTTTCTTTTGAGTGGACTGTCGAGCCGCATGAGGATAATGCCCGCCAAGACAATATCTGCACGGTGCGCTTACAGAACACTGGTTTCGCAGATGATGACCCGCAGTATGGCTACATGACAGACGGTTGGAAGCTGTTTATGGCTAATCTGCAACTTCACCTTAAGCATTTTGCTGGCCAGACTGCAACCTCCGCGCTGCCAATGGTTATGTGGCCGGTTACCCCAGACCAAGGATGGGAGATACTTGTTAGCGGTCTTTGTATCGACAAGATGCCCAAAATCGGTAGGCGCCTCGATGTTGCTGCTGATGAACAAACAAAGTTGGGCGGCACGGTCGTGGATACTGGTGCGCGTTGCATCAGCTTGCTGATAGACACACCCGCACCTGGCACCGCCTTTTTGACGTCTGAAGATGGCGGCGGGTTTACGATGGTCTCAGTCTGGTTGTACCTTTACGGGCCAGAGGGCGCTGCTGTGGCCGCGCGAGACGATGTTAGTTGGCGTGCTTGGCTTGCTAGTCGTGCTCCCCGAAGCGACTAACACGGCGTAAGTCTCAGATGCAGTGGTGCTGGGTTGTTGCACGCATAAGTTTATTGTGATTTGCCATGATTCTTAAGTTTTAAACAGTTCAAGTCTTTGTAGCAGTGTGAGGTGAGAGTGGTGTGGTTGCTTTTGTGGATTATGGTCTCAGAGCGGTAATAGGTATGACTGAGATTCCGTCTGGATATTCAAATCCGCGTCCACCTGCGGTGATGATCATTAGCTTGCGAGGCTCGCCCATTTGAGTGATGTCTATGTTTTTATGTAGTCGCCTTAGTGCTGCTGCACCATCTTCGACTAGCTGAGTGCCGCCGAGCTTAACTTCGACTGCAGCCCATTTTTGTCCATCTAAACTTGAGAGGATGACATCTATCTCAAGGCCAGAACTGTCTCGGTAATAGGAAAGCTCCCAGTCCATATTTTGGGCGTAGACGCGTAGATCTCGGACAACTAGTGCTTCGAAAAGGAGGCCGAAATAGCTTAATTCTTTCATCAGCTGTTCCGGGTTAGTTCGCAGTGCAGCTACAGCAAGTGACGGGTCGGTGAAGTAGCGCTTGGGAGCACTTCGAAGTTGCGCACGAGAGCGTAGATGGGGCCTCCATACTGGCAGTTCCTCTACTACGAAGAGGCGGATCAGTGCATTTAGATAGTTTTTTGTAGTCTGAGGGTGCAGTGTTTCGTTTCCTCCGAAAACATCTTGACCTAGTGTTTTGAGCGTTGCCTCTGTGGATGTGTTACGGCCTAAAGAGGTCAGTAGGCGGCGTATGCCCATTGGATCGCGGGCTGTGTTGTCGACACGTGAGATATCGGTTCGGCTGATTTCGTCGAGATAAGCGCGCAGTTGTCTTTGTGCATCTGAGGTTGAGTCCTTCAATAGGCCGGGCCAGCCACCGCGGCAAGCCAAATCTACAATGTCAGATAAGCTGAGTGCGGAGGGTGGTGCAGAAATGCGTTGTGAAGATGTAAGCAGGTCGCTGAGCGATATTTCGCCGCTTGATTCACCGCTTTCAAATAAGCTCATAGGTCGTAGGCGCACTCGGATGATGCGACCTGTTCCTGTGTGTCGGGTGGCATCGTCAGGAGGGTTAGCTGATCCAGTTAAGATGAACTGGCCTTTTAACCCACGGTCATCGCATGCTCGTCGCATGGCATTCCACACGTTAGGAGCGAGTTGCCACTCATCTAACAAGCGGGGTACTGGCCCGGCAAGAATATCAGTAGGAGATATTTGAGCAGCGAGCTGGTTCTCAAAAACAGAGTCAAAAGGCACCTCGCTTGTTGAATGATGTCTGCCAGTCCAAGTTTTACCGCACGCTCGAGGTCCTTCTACCACTACTGCTGGTGACGCACGTAACGCACGTGCTACTTCATCGTCTGCTACCCGAGGCATGTATGTTGCTGGTGTGAGCCGGTTAGTCATTACGCATACCTTGTGACATCATGATAACTTTTATTCGCGAAATTATTGGAACTCTAATCGCGATATTATTGATATTTCATTCGCGTAATTGTCAGATCATACTTTGGGTCAGATGCTCTTTTTGGTAGATGCACCGCTTTATAGTTTGCTTATATTTTTTAACAAGCGCGACTTAGTTGAGTGGGAAGAGTTACTTTGTTTAAGTGAGCGCCACAGCTGAAATTGTCATTCGCTGTCAACAGATAGGGTGAAGTGAAGTTGAATCTGGAAATTCCGAAAGAAGCAGTGCTGGGTCGTCGCACTCCTATTTTTACTGCTGAGTCGATGCCTGCGGCTTTAGCTAAGGATCACTGCACCACAGTTTGGGCTGAACTAGTTGTTTTGGATGGAACGGTTTTGTTCGTAGACGACAAGTCACGCAATGTTACAGCTACTGCTGGCAGCCGCGTGCTGATAGTGCCTGACGTCTATCATCGTATTGCTCCCTCCGATGATGCACGGTTTTATGTACAGTTTTATCAGTATGATCGGTAAGCAGGGCAAGCTTTAGTGGTGGTTGCGGCATGGTTGGTTGTGTGTGGTTTGGGTTGTGTTTGGGTGGTGGGGTTTTTGGGTATGTTTTTGATTTGAGTTTTTGATGGTTGTTGGTAGGGGTTTGGCGGTGTTGGGGTTGGTGTGTTTGGGTAGCGGGCGTCTTAGTAGTCCGTTGGTTTGTTTGTTGGTGGGGTTGTTTTCTTGGTGAGCGGGGTTCGCAGAAGTAAACTTTGATATCTACGGCTTGTTCAATGTCTGTCCACCGGGTTATTTCTTTGCGGTGGTCTCAGGTGGGGATGCACATCATATGTGATGGTTTTTCGGGCTAGTGCTTGGGTGACAGCTTTAGCGGTGTTAGCAGCATCGTAACCGTGTCTGGTAAAGCTGCTAACAGGGTGTGGCGGTTAAACCGTTCAACTAGGGTAACCATCACGGTTTGGTTGTTTTTGCTGATAATCAGATCGCCTTGCCAATGACCAAGCTCTTGACGGTTATCAACTTCACAGCGGACGCTCACATACACGACGCCAACCACCCAAAACCAAACGTTTAACCTGCGAACAGCGTCCTCGAGGTTTACACCGCCGGGCACGGGGTAGCAAAGCCCAACTGTTTGGTGGCACACCACTGCTGGTAGACACGTCGTAACAAGCACAGTAAATCGTTTCACCACAAATCTGATAACCCAGCTCAGCTAACTCCACTGAAATAACGTGAGGCGATAAACACTCACCAAACCGATCTGCCACCTGCTAGCCAAGCTCACCATCTACAACCAACCCACACAACCCCGACCGCAACGCTTTCATGTCAGCTTCATTTTGAACGGTTTGCGTGCGATACACGCCCTGAGGTCGCAGGCGGCACTGCTGTGATGGTGCTTCATTTTGAACGGTTTACGCACGATACACGCCCTGAGCGCAACGTTTCTGCTCCCTCACAAACCGTCACCCTACCCCCACCCAAACACTCCCCAATCCCCGCGTTGGTTAAACCCTGCTGTAACAACACCCCAAAACAAACACGCATCCACATCTACAACCAACCCACACAACCCCGACCACAACGCTTTCATATCAACTTCATTTTGAACGGTTTGCGTGCGATACACACCCTATAACAGCAGCAGCCATCACACTGCCACGCTTCATTTTGAACGGTTTGCGCGCGATACACGCCCTGAGCGCAACGTTTCTGCTCCCTCACAAACCGTCACCCTACCCCCACCCAAACACTCCCCAATCCCCGCGTTGGTTAAACCCTGCTGTAACAACACCCCAAAACGAACGCGCATCCACACATCCAAACGCTGTGCAATAATAAAACCCTCCACCAGTAGGCCGCTAGTACTTCAAATCGACCATTACGGCCGATCCTTCGCGACCACCGATGAAGTTCACCCTCACCAGTAGGCCGCTAGTACATCAAACCGATCATTACGGCCGATCCGTCACGACCACCAATGGAGCTCACCTCATCTTGTTTAGTTCCGGAGCACGGGGTTGTGTTGTTGTAGCTGCCATGTTGTAGTGCCATTGTTTGGGAAAGGTTCGGGTGGGGGAATAACGTTGTGTCTGCCGGTGGTGGGGTCGGTTGCAACTTGATGGTGGCGCTCATGGATGTCGTGGTGGCAGTCGTTGCACACGGTTACCATGTTGGGGTAGTCGGTTCCTCCGCCGTGTTGCCAGTGTTGAATGTGGTGAGCGAAGCTTCGGTTGGCATCGGCTCCACAGCCCACACAGGCTTTGTCTCGCAGCAGTAATGCAATCCGCTGAGCATCTGAGGCACAGCGCCGTCTTCTGCCTAACCATAGATCTTGGGTTCTGGCGTTGAATATTGCTGGGAATATGTTTGCATTGCAAGCTAGACGAACGAGTTCTTTGGCAGGTAGTGGTGTGCCATCTGAGATGCGTGCATTTATTAGTTTTTGATGGGCCGAGTCATACTCGGCTACTAGGACTAGGGCTATTGCGGCGGATTTGTTTTTCTCTGGATGCAAGATCAACTCCGTCAAAGCATCTGCGGAGCGCTGAGCAGGGGTGCGGCGGGTTTTTGTGTTTTCTTGGTGCCAGAATTCACGTTCTTTATTTGCTAGTGCCCCGGCAATGTGTGCTCCGGTTATGGAGTCAAACTCGGCGTTGAGCACATACATTCCTGTGTCACTGCTTTTGAATAACTTGGCTGAGCGGCGGTTTCGTTGGTGTTCTAGCTGTGTCTGCCCTGTATCGGCAGACAATTCATGTTGTTGACGTTTCACGGTTTTCGTAAACTCTTCAAAACCCTGTGTCTTGGCAGCTTCTACAAGGTCGCTTTCTAGAATTGGCCCCTCTGCAGAAGCTCGCGCTATCAAACGGGCGTGGTCAGCACCTATGTTGCCTGATGCTAAAGCAGCAGAGGTTTCAGACAGCTTTGCTATCCGTTCAGCTGACTTCACATCACGGTGAGCCGCACTTGGAGATGCTAGTAAGACCTCGCGTGCTACCCGCTTAGCACCAGATGTGTGGTGCCGGCGTGACAACTCCGCTAGTGTCTCAAAACGAAGTGCTTCCAACTTTGAACCGGCTACTCCCAATTCGCTGAGCCGGTGTCGCAACTCAACATCAGACAATTCAGCAACGTCAACACGATGTACACAGACCACAACATCAGAGGTGCTAGTAGAACCACAACAAACATTATCTGCCGAGGTTTTGCCCCCAATTTGGTTTGCTAGAACAGGCGAAAAATCCATGCTCAAACTGTAGTAGCACCCTGTGACAGTTATCCTTGACTCTAACCCCAAAACTAGCTCTGAACAGGGAAAACATTTGCTGGCTTGCTTGTTCTTTAACACTCCTACGGCACATGTGCGCGATCTCAGCTGGTAGCACTTATCCGTATTTATAGGTCAGAGTTTTTTGGGGCGACGGGGGATAAACGCGCTGGTTTGTTTGATGTAGTTTGCATAGCCAGGGCGTTTGGTTTTGAGGGTGTTTTCTAGGGCGGGCACTCCTGACACCTTGAGTAGTGTCCAGTGGTTGAATGCGGGGCCGATTAGCCCGATGATGCCGATGGGTGTTGAGGCTGCTACTAGGCCGATGCCCCACCAAGCGGCAGTATCGCCAAAGTAGTTAGGGTGGCGGGTGTAGCGCCACAAGCCGCTATTGCAGACTTGACCAACAGTGGCAGGGTTGGCTTTGAAGCGGGCTAGTTGCCAGTCACCGATGGCTTCAAACGCGAACCCAAATACAAACACTGCGGCACCGATTACCCAAAGCGGAGTCCAGCCTGCGCTGGTTTCGTTGATGCCGATTTGAAGGGGTAGCGCTATCACCCACATAGCTCCACTTTGCAAAGCTCCTTGTACTGACACGCTGGCGAAACTGACGCTATTGTCAGAGTGTTGGGGTGTTGGCTGGCTGCGGCGGGTAGTCATTTTTTGATTCCGAGCACGAAAGGCTAGATATATTCCAAGACGGAGTCCCCAAACAGTGGCCATTGCTACTAGTAGCGCAGTCCGAACACCGTTCCCGTCGGTGACAAGCAAGCTAATCCAAGCAATCACAACAAACCCGAACCCCCAGAAAACACCTAACCAGGTTTGGGTGATGCTGGCATTGCGCATCACCCCGCCGAGAACTAGCAAAGCTGCTAGCAATCCTGCAACCGTCACCGCTGTTACCCAAAAAACCATGTTTACAAGACTAGCCTTTCGCCTGTTCTTACCCCACCGACTACACCGCAGTTGCCAGAAACATGATTATTACTTGGTGCTCATTTGGAATTGCTAGTTGTAGTGTCCGTGGAGGTTGTTTACGTGTGATGCGGGTGTGTCGCCGATGGCGGTGTGGTGTTGGTGGGGATTGTGGTGGTGTGTCCATGTTTGGAGTCGATGTTTGCGGTCGGGTTTTTGATTTGAATTGGCAGTTGTGTAGGAATTCTTCTGTGAGGGTGCGGTTGAACCGTTTGGTGTTAGGTGTTGGTAGGGTTTGGTGAAGGTGTGTGTGATGGTTTGGTGGGCGAGTTGGTCAGCGAATTTTTTGGATTTGAAGTTAGCTCTGTTGTTTGTGATGATTTCGTTTACAGCCACTCCAACAGAGCGGAACCATAGGCGGGCTCACCCAAAGAACTCGCAAAGCGTGACAGCGGTTTCGTTGTCGAGTGCCTCTACGTAAGCCAAGCGGCTGTGATCCGTTGTATTGCTACATGTGAATAGCTGTAACCTAGTCTGAATCGCCGGCAGGTTCCACGAGATGTCGTGTTAGCTTTGCCGTGAACTTTCCCTTCGCCTCCAGGAAAAGATTTTATCTACTTTTTTGATGTCCAATATGTATCAGATCACCTGGTTCATTTCGTTCGTAGCGGCGTATCACCTTACCAGTAGACCGGTCTAACCCTGACAGGCATCTCAAACCGTTACGCACCAAAACACGGTGAACTGTAGACGCTCACATTTTCAGTCGGACTGCTATAGGAGCGGGCCCCCAGCGTTTCTGACAGCGCAACCCGCACACCCTAGCCTCAACCGCAGCACTGATACGCCTCGGGGACCGGTGAGGCTTTGACGACCGATCCACC
This sequence comes from Candidatus Poriferisocius sp., assembly GCA_965221865.1. Lineage (GTDB taxonomy): Bacteria > Actinomycetota > Acidimicrobiia > Acidimicrobiales > Bin134 > Poriferisocius. The sequence continues at coordinate 935,144 of OZ244918.1, read as the reverse complement.
AAACTAGCGTCACCTTCAACTTGCCAGCGATGCCACCACTTAGCCACCGTAGCTCGTGAAACACCCATCTGCGCAGCCACATGAGTCTGAGGCATTCCAGCTTGAATCCGCTGAACAACCACCAACCCCCCAACAGAAGTCAAACGAGCATTAAAATGCGACATAGAGCCTCCTTTGCTCAGTGCGACAGTTAATAACTACTACACCAACATAGGAGGCTTACCCAAAAACGGAGCTAAGAACCGCTACGGACACTACAGCTAAGTATTTGGATGTATAGAATTAGCTCAAATTCATTTAATGTATTTATTATCAGAATTGAAAAATTGCAGAAAGTTAGCAAAAATATATCTGTGAGTGAAGAATCGTTTGAGTCTAAACCATCAGCCTTGCTGAGTTTTCGAGCAGAAAACGCTCGTTCTTTTAGGGATGAGTTTGAGTTCTCTATGTTGGCTACTGCTATGTCTGAGAGAGAGTACGTTCGTGAACTCCCATGGCGCAAGGGGGGATCGCCACGCAGAGTATTGCCTGTGGCAGGAGTGTTTGGAGCTAATGCATCAGGCAAGAGCAACCTGCTCAAGGTTATGCAGGACATGCGGAGCTACGTACTCAATTCTTTCCGCTCTGGCAATCCTAGTGGTGGAATTCCTCGCGACCCCTTCTTGCTGGATCTGGAATCTAAGAGTAATTCATCTGCTTTTGCAATCGAGATAGTTCTTCAGGGCATCAAGCATGATTATGGCTTTGTCTTGGATGATAGCCGAGTGTTAGAGGAGTGGGCTTGTTGCTATCCCAATGGAAGGGCAACACTACTGTTCCATCGCGAAGATGGCAATGTCCAATCTGGTACCGCTGAACGATCTCGTACACGAGCTGTAGAAGATTTATTACGGCCAAACGCTCTGTATTTGTCAACAGCAGCGGCTGCAAACCATCCTTTGTTATTGCCTTTGTATTTCTGGTTTCAAAGTAACATGTGGATGGCAGAAGGTAATTCCCAGCCTTTTAGGCAGGCATTAACAGCCGACATGCTTGATACGGAGAGACGAAAGCAAGCAGTGCTTGAATTACTTTGGGCTGCTGATCTAGGGATTGTGGATGCACAAAAGCAGGAGTTAGATCCGGTAATGCAGGAACGCATGCAAAGAGTAATTCGTATTTTGACTGGAACTGAAGGCGAAGCTGAAGATGGAGTCAGTCCTGTATTGAGAGAATTGGCGGGCGTGGAACTTGTGCATCGCGGTTTAGATGACGATATTGTAATTTCCCCGGATGATGAATCGTTAGGAACGATGGTTTGGTTTGGACTTGTTGGTCCGATTCTTCAGTCTCTTGAAGCTGGTACGGTTCTCTTAGTTGATGAGCTAGATACGAGTTTGCATACTCACCTAGTTCAACGCATAGTACAGTTATTTCAAGATCCAGAAACTAATCCAAATCTAGCACAACTAATTTTCAATTCTCATGATACTAATTTATTAGCTAACACTGATGATTTTAGATTACTTGGGCGTGACCAAATTTGGTTTACTGAGAAAAGCAATCAAGGCAATTCACACTTATTTTCTCTCAGAGAATATAATCCTCGAAAACAAGAAGCTTTAGAGAAACGTTATCTTGATGGTTACTATGGTGGGAATCCAATCTTAATCTCAGGAGGCTTCAATAGTGCTATTAATATATTGACTGGAGTAGTAGATGAAACACCGCAAATACCAGCCTTTAAGTAGTAAGATTATAAAACCGCAACGTAAAGTGCTTAAGGTGTTTACTGAAGGTGAAAAAACAGAAGTTGACTATATTAAGTATTGGAAGCGAATATACCATGATCGTACTAATTTAATTATAGAAGATGGAAAAGCAGCTCATTGGGTTCCTTTCACGCTTGTTAATAAGGCAATCAAGGATAAGAAACAAAGCGGTCGGGAAGTAAAATCTACTAATATAAATGGAGCAATAGAGTACTGGTGTGTGTTTGATGTCAATACGCATCCTAATTTAAGAGAAGCAGTGCAAATAGCTGAAGCGAATGACATTAGAGTAGCTGTATCTAATCCTTGTATAGAGTTGTGGTTTATTCTTCATTTTCAAGAGCAAGCAAGTAATATAGCTAAAGATAAAGCTCAAAGTATCTCTAAGGATTATTTGAAATGTGGGAAAAACTTGAATCAGGAAGCTCTAAGACTTTTGGAAGAGAACTTTTGCATAGCTAAAAAGCGTGCTAAGAGGTTACGAAAGAAGCATAGGTTAGATGGCTCTGTCCACGAAGCTGATGGCTCGTCTTGGCGGTCAAATCCTAGTAGCGATTTATTTGAGTTGATTGACCGAATCTCAGGTGGAGAATAGTCAATTTTATTAATTGTCGCGGTATGTTGATAATTCTTGTCTGTATGAACTGATAGCTACTGATCGATGGAGTTCACCATTACTCAGCATTGCACAGGTATTCAATGCTACACAGGTTAGCCCGTAGCACAATCTGTAACCCGTTTATATAGCAGCCGGTCACTCGCATCTAACCGTGTACTGCTCAAGTTTGGGTTATAGTGGTTTGTGCCAGCTTAGGCCGGGAAAGCGATTGAAGTCGGAATCGTTGGAGTGGAGTTCATCGGAGAGTTAATTGAGCCGAAGGAGGTCAACGCCATGTCGCAGACCACTGTGATTCGGCTTTACGCGATAAGGAGTTTGAGCTTTAGCCGAGGCAGGGTACAGCCCGCGACGCAATGTATCGTTGACTACTTGTGGTGTCCGTAGAGGTTGTTTACGCGTGATGCGGGTGTGTCGCTGATGGTGGTGTGGTGTTGGTTGGGGTTGTGGTGGTGTGTTCATGTTTGGTGTCGATGTTTGTGGTCGGGTTGTCGTTTTGAGTTTGTAGTTGTATCAGAATTCGTCGGTGAGGGTGCGGTTGAACCGTTCAGTGTTAGGTGTTGGTTTGGGGTTGGTAGGGTTTGTTGAAGGTGTGTGTGATGGTTTGGTGGGCGAGTTGGTCAACGAATTTTTTGGATTTGAAGTTAGCTCCGTTGTCGGAGATGATTTCGTCTACAGCTACACCTACAGAGCGGAACCATAGGCGGGCTCACCCAAAGAACTCACAAAGTGTGACAGCGGTTTCGTTGTCGAGTGCCTCCACGTAAGCCAAGCGGCTGTGATCCATTTATTGCTACATGTGAGTAGCTGTAACCCAGGTACTGGGTCGCCGGCAGGTTCCATGAGATACGGTGTTAGCTTTGCCGTGAACTTTCCATCTGCCTCCAGGAGAGGATTTTACCTACTTTTTTGATGTCCAATATGTATCAGATCACCAGGTTCAGCTCGTTCGTAGCGGCGTATCACCTTACCAGTAGACCGGTCTAACCCTGACAGACATCTCAAACCGTTACACACCAAAACACGATGCACCGTAGACGCTGGTAAACCTAACCGTGCTGCTATACGAACAGGCTCCCAACGCTTTTGACAACACAACTCACACACCCTAACCTCAACCGCAGCACTAATACCCCTCGGTGACCGGTAAGGCTTTGAAGGCCGATCCACCAAACCAGCGTCACCTTTAACTTGCCAGCGATGCCACCACTTAGCCACTGCAGCCCCGCAACACCCATCTGCGCAGCCACATGAGCTTGCGGCATCCCAGCTTGAATCCGCGCAACAAGCACCAACCTGCCCACAGGAGTCAAAGGTGCATTAGAATGTGACATTGAGCCTCCTTTGCTCAGTGCGATAGTTAATAACCACCACACTGATACAGGAGGCTCACCCAATAGTGGAGCTAACAACCTCTATGGACACTACACCTAGTAAGCATGGGTGATAAGATTGGTATTAACATTTACAGCGGCTGGGTTGGACTCGTAGGGGTAGATTGAGAGGTAGTCTTTGATGAAGTTAGCCTTTTTCTTTTTCTTTGCGGATGGTGATTCCACAATGGGTTAAGAACTTGCTTACGCTACAGCAATCAAGCATAAGTCTTCTGCATGCGGTCTTAATCGAGATGCTGCTGCGGTCTACAGTGTCCTCCGTCACGATACAGACGGTGTGATCGCTATCCCTGATCTGTAAGGCAAGGGCAAGAACCCAAGGGTCTGCATCGTCGTTTCTTTTGTTCACATCAACTATATTGCTAGCTACCGACATGACATGTGAGATGTGCTCATAGTCGGCGTCTAAAGGGTGTTGGAGTTGCCCGCGAATGCCCGATGCCCATACCCCAGGCACATCGGGGTGTGTAATCTCACTCACCTCTGTAATTACTTGTCTTGGCAAAGCGATTCGCCCTTCTACTGCCATTTGTTCGAGGTGTTAGAACGCTGACCACTGGTTGTTAACTGCAACAATCATCTTAGCCTTTATCAGGGCTGAAGAGTCGATGATCCAGACATCAACCTCATCGGGGTTCATTCAACAATCCCTTGAGGTCGATCAGTTTGCCTGTTCTGAGTTGTAGATAGTCCGCAAGATCCCGGGTCGATAAACGGCCTCGATCTGCGGCACTAATGAGAGTGTTTAGTAGCCGTGTCCCCAACTGGCCAATGCGTTTCTCTGAAGCAGTCTGGCCACCTCCCCTGCCACCTCCAGATTCATTCCAATCTTTGTTAGCAAGCTGGGCAACAACGGCTGCATACAGGTTCGGTTCTGCAAGTCCAACTTCTTGAAGTCGAATAGCGGTGGCACGCGTGCTCACAGAGAATCTGTTTGCGATGTGCCGTGCGGTGTCAGGGTCGGCGGTCCGCATTTTGGTTGTCACATTATATTTGCCCGCGATCGCTTTGAGACTATCTTCAGGTAGGAGATATGCGGCTGCAAACTGCTCGCACCATCTCTCGATAGACCCATCTTGTTTACCGGGAATCACGAAGTTTTGACAGGCAGCGTCAGTACGTGTGAGTAGATGGGCGACTTCGTGAAAAAGAGTAAAAATTCGAGCTGTAGGGTGGTATGCAGTATTAACAGCAATCAGAGGTGCGTAGTTATCCCATACCCCGAATCCACGGATGTTTTTCTTGCCCATCGCGAGCTGAAAAATCAAGATTCCCAATTCTTCCAAGTGTGTACGCCACGAACGCAATGCCTTTGAAGCGTTCATCCACGCGAGCTGTTCAGCGGCTGAGATTCCCGACTGCAAACGCTCAGAAATTGCAATCTCAACAGGATTTTGATCTGGTCGGTATTGGCTCAGGTCAACTACGAATGAGCCTTGATCTTTGAGAATCCAAGACATAACCTCCTGTAGCCTGCGCGCCCAGCGAATTTGACGGATTTCTTCAGGGCTAAGTTTATGGTCTCCTAGAGATGGAGCACTACGAAGCGAAGTTGGCATTCCAGCTTGAACCGGGGGCTCAGGTAAAAAGAAAAGCGCCGATGGACGCTTCAAGGCCTTGACAAGCTGGCTGAACTGGCCTTTTGTCGGGTATGACTCTGCGGCCTCCCATGCTTGCACCCCTTCCACATCCACCTGAGCGCTGTCGGCCAGTTCTTTTTGCGTAAGGCCAGCTTCTTTGCGAGCCCAAACAAGCACCTGCGCTGTAATTGGAACGGTATTGCTAACCATATTTCCCTTTGCCTTCAGTTAGGTTCTTAGAGACAGAAGATAGATGCTACACAGGTTAGCCCGTAGCACAATCTGTAACTCGTTTATATAGCAGCCGGTCACTCGCATCTAACCGTGTGTAACTCGTACTCAAGTCTGTAGCGGGTTGTGCCAGCGTAGTCCGGGAAAGCGATTGAAGTCGGAATCGTTGGAGTGGAGTTCAGCTTGGTGTTCTATAGCTAAGGTGGCAATATGGGCGTCGGTAACAAGATCGGCGCCAACGCCAGCAGCGGTTAGCATGTTACGAAAGACCGTTAGATGGTTCCTTGCTGGATTGAGCGCTGTGACATTAGGCAAACTAAACCATTCAGCCACTATGTCCAAAGCATGGTGGGACGATGCAGGATGGGTCATGACGCGAGGGTGGTTCAGTAGTCGGATAAAACCTGTGGACATAATCCACGGTATGCCTACCCGGTCGGTTCCATTTAAGAGGTTTTCCCACCAACGGCGCGCTGCTTCGTGCTGAGTTATGCCGCCATTGTATGCAAAATATGATCGTTGACTATTTGTTTGAAGGGCAGGTCGAATTGACGGGCGTGTTCTTTGAGGGCATCGACAACATCATCATCAAGGGTAAGCGTTGTTCTCATATGGACATCTTGATGCTTAATTTATTTGATGTCAAGATGTTGATGTCTTATTAGTAGCGTTGGGGATGAAGATATGGCCGGGGAGAAGGCTTAAGATTTAGCTTTGGTTTAGGTATGGTCGCTGTTATCTACCAAAATGATGTTATCAAAGCGTTCTACTCCCTTCGGGTCAGTGGTCACTACGCAGCAGAAACACAAAACACCTAAAGGCAGTGTCTATGGACTTTGCGTATAACGATGATCAGGAGTTGCTGCAGCAAGTGACGCGCCGCTTTTTAGAGGAACGTCAGCAGTTTGTGGCATTACGTGCTCGTCTTGAAGCCGATTCAACTTTCGACAGAGACATTTGGGCCGAAGGGGCGCAGCTTGGGTGGACAGCTCTATGTATACCCGAGCAATATGGCGGCGGCAGCATTACGGATCAGCCTGTAGTAGACCTCGCAGCGGTTGCTGAAGAGCTTGGCCGGGTACTGTACCCTGGCCCGTTTCTAACCACCAATGTGGTGGCGGACGCAATAGCGACTTTTGGAGATGAACAGCAGCGGCAGCGGTTTTTGGAGCCGATTGTTAGCGGTGAGTGTGTAGCTACATGGTGTACCACCGCAGACGGGTCAACCGAAATGACATCTATTGGGGTTACAGCTACAGCCACGCCTAGCGGATTTGAAATCACTGGGGTAGCCCGTTTTGTCCCTCATGCAAATGAGGCCGACTTGTTGCTTGTGTCTTGCAACACGCCTAGCGGTCAAACGTTGCTGTTAGTGCCGGTGCCCACAAATGGCGTAAATATGAGGGTGCTTGGGGGGCTCGACCTAACTAGGCGGTTTTGCGAAGTACGTTTTGACTCCACACAGGTGCCTAGCCAGCAGGTGCTAGGCACTTTAGGCTCAGCAAGCAGCATCATAGAGCATGCGTATCGGCTAGCCACTGTGTTGCAATCAGCCGAAGCGGTTGGTGCTGCTGAACGTATTTTTGAGCTTACAGTTCAGTACGCCAAAGACCGCCAGCAGTTTGGCCGTGTTATAGGCAGTTTCCAAGCTATTAAGCATCGCTTGGCGGATATGTTAATTGAGCTAGAAGCCGCACGCGCCGCTTGTTGGTACGCGTCTTTGGCTGTGGCCGATAAGCGACCTGATTGTGCTGAAGCTGTTGCCGTAGCAGGTGCGGCAGTGCGTGATGCTTTTGCGTTTATCGCCGGAGAGGCGGTGCAGATTCACGGCGGTATTGGTTTCACGTGGGAACATGACGCCCATTTGTTCATGCGCAGAGCCAAAGTAGATCAGCTACTGTTTGGCGATCCTGACTGGCACCGAGAGCGACTATGTAGTTTGGTAGAAGCAAAGGAGTCAGGCTGATGAACGTAGATATACCTGAGATTCCAGCTAGCTACGATGCTTATCGGCAGGGTTTGCGGGAGTTCATTGCGGCTAATTTGCCTAAGCTAGCTTTCAGGCAGCGTTCTGGTTTGCGAGCACCTGAAGATCCTGAAGATGTGGCAAAGCTACGTAAGTGGGTACGTAGTTTGCATGATGCTGGCTATAGCTCTAAGCGTGACGATCCGTTTGAGGAACGCATCTGCGTAGAAGAACTAGAAGCCACACGAGTTCCCTATGTACTAGGAAATCCGCTGGTAGCTGGAGCTATAAAGCAGTTTGGGACAACTCAACAACGTGAAACGTATTTGCCAGCTATTGTTACCGGAGAGCACATTTGGACACAGCTTTTTAGCGAACCAGATGCCGGAAGCGACTTAGCCTCGTTACAAACGCGGGCTGTTCAACAAGACGACCACTACTTAGTGAGCGGCCAGAAAGTGTGGAGCACATGGGCACAGTTCAGTGATTTTGGTTATTTGCTGGCAAGAATTGGCACTGGCACAGGGCGCGATGGCATCACAGCGTTCATTTTGGATATGAAAAGCGAAGGTGTGACCACCCGTCCTTTGCGTGAGATCACCGCTACCACCGACTTTAATGAGGTTTTCTTAGATTCAGTGCGTATACCTGCACAGAATATTATTGGTGAGGTGGGTGCGGGTTGGAGCGTGGCCATGTCTAGCCTGGCGCATGAGCGTGGCACACTGCCAGGAGCAAAAGAGCGTAACCCCGCAGGGGCGCTTGTGCGGGTAGCTCGTGAACGCCAACGCGGCACAAAGCCTGCTATTGAAGACAGTGCAGTTCGCCAGCAGATAGGTAGGGTGGCCGCGCGCAGTCTGATGGAGCGTTATCTCAGCTATCAGATTGAAACTCGTGCCGCAAAGGATAAGAGCACTCCCTGGGATGCTCCGCTAGGCAAGATATGGTTTAGCGAGCTGAATCTTGAGGTGGCCGACTATGCGTTGCGGCTATTGGGCTGTCGTGGAGCGCTAGTTGAAGACGAGCCCCTGGCCTATGAGGACGGATACTGGCAGGACACGTTTTTGTATGCACGTTCATGGACAATCGCAGGCGGTACCAACGAAGTTTTGCGCAACGTTATTAGCGAGCGGGGGTTGCAGCTGCCACGCGAACCGCGGGGTGATCGTTAGCTAGTTGGCTGCAAGGTATACCCTGTTTACACGGTGTAACCTCAACCGTTACCGTCAAGCTCTTGAGAGCTAAAGACAACAGTAGCTAGCGAAAGGTTTATCACAAACACAAACCGTACGGCATACTTTGGAGACAAAGACAACACTAACTAAAGAAAGGTTATCTATGAGTGAGCCAACTATCCTGCGTGAAGATCGTGACGCAGTTGCTACTGTCATCTTGAATCGCCCCAACAAGCTCAACGCTGCTACCACCGAGATGATTGAGGGCTTATGCACTGCGCTAGAAGATTTACGAGATGATGACCACCTTAGGGTGCTTGTTGTTCGCGCCCGCGGGCGTTACTTCTGTGCTGGGATGGATATTTATGAGAATCCGCAGCCTGATTTTGCTGGTAGCGGACGGGCCGCTCGTCGGTGGTACCGCGGCAATATATACCCACGTCAGAACTTTCGTTGGATAGCTGAGTTAGCCGAATCAATAGAGAAGCCCACGATTCTTGCAGCTCATGCGCCATGTTTAGGTGGTGCGTTGGAGTTCGCTTTGGGATGCGATTTTCGTTTAGCTGCTGAGGGCGCCAGTTTCGGCTTGCCAGAGGTGACATCAGTTGGTGTGCTGCCCGGTAGTGGGGGCGTGAGTCGGTTGGCTCGTCTTGTTGGCCCTGCGTGGGCGCGTTGGATGGTGCTTGCAGAGCAAAACGTGTCGGCACAGCGTGCTTTGACAATGGGTTTGGTTCATGATGTTTATCCTGACGAAGAGTTTGTGGAGCGGGTTGATGAGTTTGCTCAACACATGGCTGAACGTCCGCCAGAGGCTTTTGCAATGGGCAAAATGGCCATAGAAATGTGTGCAGACCTCGGCTTAGCCGATTCGCGCAATGTGGAAGTGCTTGCTAACGGCCAACTGCTAGTAGGATCTGAGGCCGCAGAAGTTCGAAGTGCTTTTGCTGAGCGTCACCGGGGCAAGTAGCCGGGTAACCTTGCACAAACGAACGGAGAACAAGCAATGCGTTGCGTTATAACTGCCAACGATGCACAGGATCGTTCCTATGTTGCGCAAGAGATCGAGATTGAGGGCGCCGTTACCACAGCATTTGCGCTTGACGATTTAACCTCTTTGTTGCCGGTAAAAGACGTTTTGGACATGGGCGATATTTTGCCGCCACCTGGTGGGGTTCGCTGGCTTTTTAGCCGGTTAAAGCCCGGCGAGGTTATGGACATGCATGCTACGGCCACCATCGATTTTGATGTGGTTATCGAAGGTGAAGTAGATCTTATCTTAGATAGCGGTGTGGTCACGCTTGCTGCCGGTGACGGTGCTTTGGTTACTGGGCGTCATGGAAGCAAAGGTGGTCCTAACGGCTGCTATATGGCTTTAGTGATTCTTGGAATTGGTGGTAAAGCAGAGAACGACCGGTAGATAGCTGAGAGCTATATGTAGCTACCACACACATCCAGGCGTATCCACGGCATATTCTGTTTTTAACGGTGAAGGCGCAATGTCGGTTGCTGGAATCGTGACTGTTCCGTGTTCGCGGGAAGGCAAAAGCACTTTAGCTTGGCCCGGTGCGGTAATTTCACCGCGTTGGTTCTCACACCAGATCTCTAACTCAACCAAGTTACGCCCGTCGGCTTGGGATTTATTTACCACTTTGGCTTTCACCCAGGTAGTGTCGCCGTGAAAGTTAAATACTCTAGCTTCGTCGGCGAGTTCCCAGACGAAGCCGTCGTCGCCTACCCAGTTAGTGAGATAGTGCATCATCCAAGATGTGCGCATAAAAGCGTAGTCGTAAGCTCTAGGATTGCCCACTTCTTGGGCTCGTTCATTATCCCAATGCACCCTCATCGTTGTAGACCAAAAGCCGTCTTTTGTTTTGTTGTAGAAGGTAGGTATGCGCTTGCGGTTTAGGTAGTCAAGACGGTTCACAGCGTTACGGAACATTCCCCAGCCCATTCCCATATGCCAAGCGATGATGTCTTGCACCTGCAGTGGTCCTTTTACCATTGTGGGCATTTCCATAGATGTTTCTACGTCTTCCCAATACAGCGTTTCTTTGCCGCGGCGAAACTCGTTTTCATAGCAAGCATCTATTAGTGCCAAATAATCATCGTCATAGGAGGGTGGCTCATATGTTTTGGTGTTCTTGCTCACTTTTTGTGAAGCCTCTCGCTCAACATAAAAGAAATGAAAGCGGCGGATGGCTATTAGCTCGTTGCGCTGGTTAATGTATTCCTTGCGGTGGCGCACGATTACTGCTTTGCCACCTCCGAACTCGCTTTTAGTTTCTTCTACATCTTCTACGAAATGATGGAGATGTATAAGGTCACCCGGCCTTATAGGGCGGATAAGTTCGTAGCTGCCTCCCGCTAGGTAGTTAGGCACACCCCGAAGCGCCCTAGAACCTGCGGCGCGAACTTCTTGAGGCACCGCTGGGGTTCCAGTGTTGTCTAAAGAAAGAAGGTACATCGGAGGAGCTATTAGCCCTTCCCAACGCGTGGTTTTGGCGTAATCTTCATCGCAAAAAATCGGATTATCGTCACCATAGGCATGGGCAAAATGACGGATCGTGTCTTTATGAGGTTCTTGATTGAACGGAGCACCTTCTTTTATGAGAACACCAATTCGGTTTCGATATCGTTCTATCCCTTCAGGGGTAATTTTGCCAGTTACATCTGTGTCTTTTTGCTGTGTTGATCGTGCCATAAGGTTCTCCTGTGTTGGTTATAAAAGGCTTTTAGTGATGGACTTGGCTTTATATTTGCCTTCCAGAATCAGCCCAGTAGCTGTCGCGTAGTTTGCGTTTGAGTACTTTACCGGTGTCGCTGCGGGGTAGTTCGTCTATGAAGTCAATGGAGCGGGGGCATTTAGATGAAGCTAGTTTCTGTTTGCATAAGGCGATTAACTCGCTGGCAAGCACATCTTGTTCTAAGGCTGCAGCCGGTGCAGTGGTTAACTCCACTACAGCTTTGACTTGTTCTCCCCAATCCTCGTCGGGGATACCAAATACCGCTGTTTCAGCTACAGCGGGATGTGTGGCCAGAATGTTCTCAATTTCTGATGGATAGATGTTAATGCCACCACTAATGATCATGTCTTTTTTGCGGTCAACTAGAAACAGGTAGCCGTCTGCATCTAGATAGCCTAGGTCTCCAATGGTGAAGGCCGTGTCACGGAATATTTCGTCTGTTTGGCTTGTGTCGCCGGTGTAGCGGAAGAGTCTTTTGCCCATGTCAATAAAAACCTCACCAACTTCACCTGCAGGAAGTATGTTGCCAGCTTCGTTGCGGATGGTCACCTTTACGCCTCGAACGCTTCGCCCAACCGTGCCGGGTTTTTCTAGCCAACGGTGGGGTTTAGCAATTGTTGCTGCACCTTCAGTACCGCCGTAGGTTTCCCACAACACGGGGCCCCACCAGTCCATCATGCGGTGCTTGACCGATGGCGAGCAGGGGGCTGCACCGTGTACCACAACTTCAAGGCTTGATATGTCATAACTAGCCCTTATAGCTTCAGGGAGCTTGAGCAAGCGGTTAAACATCACAGGAACGGCATAGACGGTTGTAATGCGGTGTTTTTGAATCGCTTTGAGCATCTCTTCAGCATCAAATCTTGGCTGAATGACCACGGCTTGACCCATATTGAGGGCTGCCATGTAGAAAACACGGCTGCCCCCATGGAACATGCCAGCAGACATCAGCAGGCTTCCCTGCATCGGTGAAAGCGAGAAGGCTCGGCCTGTGACAGCTGCTTGGTGGGCTAACTCTGATGGGTCGCCTTCTCTTAATGGTCGTTTTATTCCTTTGGGCTGGCCTGTGGTGCCAGAGGAGAATGCGAAAAAAAACCCCGGGCTGCGGTCTTTTGGCATCGTGGTTGGGTGTGGTGCTAAGAAGTCATCTGCTGAGATGATCCCTGCTACTTCGTCAACAGATAGCAGAACGTCTAGTTGGTTGCATTTCGGTATGTCGCGCACCATAGTGGCGTGAGATGCATGGAACACTAAAGCTGCTGCTTCGGAAGCTTCTAATATTGCGGTTATCTCATCTTTGGGTGAACGTGGGTTGAGCATCACAAGGTAGAGCCCGCTTTGCTCACAAGCTAGCAGCCATTCTATGAGTTGGTAGTCGTTGGGTAGCAGTGCCGCAACTACATCACCGCGTTTTAGGCCAGCACTGCGCAGCGCATGTACGATGCGATGTGCTTGTTGCGCTAACTCCCCAAACGAACGTGTGCCTGATGGCGATGACAAGATAGCTGGCATCTCTGGATGATCTTCGGCGATCCACCAGAAACCTAGCCGTTGCGGTGAGGTGGTGGTCATGTTGGTGAAAGGTTAGTCATAAAATGGCTTATGTAGATGTTGTGGTCAGAGTTGTTTGCGTAACTCGGCTTTTTTGACTTTACCCGAAGGTGTGCGTGGAAAGTCGCTTACCTCTACAACCTTTTCTGGGGTTTTTTGTTTAGCTACGCCAAGTTTTGCAAAGTGCTCACCAAGTTCGGCCACACTCGGGGACTCACCTTTAGTTATTGGCTGTATGAAAACGCAGACCCGTTCTCCATAGCGAGGGTCAGCCATCCCCACTGCAGCTGCATCTGCTACTGAGGGGTGGCGTCGCACGAAGTCTTCAATTTCTAGAGATGAAAAGTTTTCTCCACCACGGATGATGATGTCTTTAATTCTATCTGTGATGGTGAGGTTACCTTGAGCGTCAAGTACACCCACATCGCCGGTACGAAACCAACCGTCAGATGTGAAGGCTGTTTCGTTGAGCGCTGGATCGGTGTAGCCCAAGAATTGGTCGGGTCCGATTGTCCAGATTTCTCCTTCCTCACCAGGGTTTAGATCTTTTCCGTTGTCATCTACGATGCGCAGCTGAGTGCCTTCAAAAATGATGCCATCGGTGTGCGCTCGTTCGTGTAACGGAGTCGTCTTAAGGCTCATGCTGATGGATGGATGCTCTGAAGATCCGTAGGTACGTCGCATCATCCAGCCCAGTTTTTCTGCCCTTTCAACCAGCGATGGAGGTACTCCAGCACCGCCACAAGTGGTTTCTATAACAGTTGCTAAGCGAGGGTCACCTGCTTCATGCATATCTAGCAATGTGTTTAAGTGAAAAGGAGCACCATTTACCAAAGTTACTTGACATTTTTCAATTTGATCTGCGGCTGCTTCTGGATCCCAGCGGTCGAGCAACACTTTTCGCCGACCCGCAATAATTGGGTTGCACAGCATGATCAACCCAGCGATGTGCCCAGCGGGGAAAGGGTGGAGTGCTATCATGTTTTCATCACATATTGGGGGTGCGAAGATGTCGCGCACCTCGGTTACAAAAGTTTCGTGAGTGTGGATTACTCCTTTGGGGTCTGCGGTAGTTCCTGATGTGTAGACGATGAACAAAGGTTCGCTGGCAGCTATTTTTGGTGGTTCGAAAGTTTTTTGGGTGCCGGCACGGTTTTCAAGATCGCTCCAAGCAGTTGCGCCTGGCGGGATATTTTTTCCAACGATTACCACATCTAGGTTTTTTGTTGTGGGCATGTCATGTAAACGGCTTAGAAAGTCTAGTTTCCCCCATTGGTCTGGGCATATGTACAGGCGCGCGCCTGAGGCATGTAGTATCCAGTTTGTCTCGTGAGTTCCGTAGGTGTGAACGATGGGCACGAAAACCACGCCCAGCGTTGCTAATGCCATGTACGCAACCGCTGTTTCGCGCCAGTTGGGTAGCTGCACAGCAACCACGTCCCCTTGTTGTAAGCCCATAGTTTGCAGTGCGCCAGCCATGGCAAGTGAGTCGTGTTGCAGTTCTGACATGGTGATGGTTGAGGGGCGTTCAAGCGAGTGCAGAGCTAAGGGGAGATCAGGGGTTTTGTTTACCGAATCGGCTAACGCTTCGCTGATGGTTCTGCCATCGTAGCGACCGGTGTCGCGCCAGTGCTGACGCAACTTGCGCCTTGCATCGCGGATCTCTTTGTTTACAAAGAGCGTATCGGGATTAAATGGCCGGTCAAACATAAGGTTCCTTTGGCTAATTATGGCAGCACTAGCTGGAGTAAAGAAGAGTTCTAAAGCTCAGATTGTGCTCGTTTGGCCGTTATTGATGCCGTAAAGTAGGTTGGGTTTATGCATATGTCAAGCCAGCAGCGGTTTGAAGCTTTTGCTTGTGGTCAACAAAGGCTTGCTACATACAACTTGCTGCACACAAAGAGTGGGGGTGCTTGAAACCGTGAGGCGTCTTAGACCAGATGATGATTACATGCTTGCGATTCATCATCCGACTGCTCCAGCACAGATTGGCGCGGTGTTGTTGTTTGATCGTGGCAGCAAATCTCCAGAGCAATTTGTTAGCGATGTGAGAGCTCATCTTGTGCAGCGGTTGCCTGCCACGCCGCTAATGTGCTTGCGTCGGTCGGCACCAGCTCATATTGATTGCGATGCTTGGTTTGAGCTAGCTGATGTAGATATTGACAGTGTGCTAACTGTCCGCTGCCAGAATCAGGAGTTAAGCGAAGACCAGCTTTATGAACATGTGGCTGCTTGGGCGATGGAGCAGATAAATCCCGACCTTGCGCCTTTTCATTTCATATTGGTTCCGCAAGTAGCAGGTGGCCACAGCGCGGTTTACTTGCGTGTGCTTCATGCTCTAGCCGATGGCGTAGGTTTTCAGTCGATTCTTAGCGACTTAACCAATGACAGCGATGGCAGTTCAAATAGTAGAACGCCTCGTACCACCGATGAGCGTATTCCAACCAGCGTTGAGTGGTTGGCGCGCTCAGTTGTGGCTTTGCTAGGTGATGTTTGGTATAGGAGGGTGAATCGAGTTGAGCAAGAAAAGGCTCGTGAGGCGCTTGCGGCTTTTAAAGCTGATCCCGCATCTAAGCGTGTACGCACACCTAAGCTGGGTTTAAGCGGGCCTAATTCTACGCGTAGATCGTTTGCTACTTTGACAGTTGCGTTAGATCGTTTTAAGCATCTTGGAGAGGAGTTGGGTGGGACTGTTAACGATGTGTTTTTGCTTGTAGGTTCGGGTGCTGTTCGTAGCTTTTTGCTGGAAATTGGTGACCTACCCGAAGATCCCATTGTGGTGAACGCAGCACGCAGCTACCGGCGACCAGAGCATGGCAATATCGGGAACCGGATCATCTCTATTCACCCTCACCTCGCAACGCATTTAGATGATCCGCTAGCTCGCCTGAAAGCTATTCAGGCATCTATGGCTTTAGAGGTTGAGCGCAGCAAACTGCAAGAGCCAATTATGGATCAAAAAGCTACTTTTTTCTCGGCGCGCAAGGTACGCAAGCTGGCTGTTGCGCGGGTTAGTGAGGGCGGTACGTTGACCCCAGGCAATGTGACTTTGTCAAACGTTTTTGGGCCTGCGTCAGCCCATCTGTTAGCCGGCTATAAGATGCTGGCCAACTATCCCACGCCTATTGTGGGTTCTGGACGTTTATTTAATGTGACAATGCGTCGTTACTGCGACAGTTTAGACATGGGCATTATGACCGATGCTGCAAAAGTTCCAGACTCGCGTGTGATACGCCACCATTTTGAGCGTGCCTTGCAGGAGTTAGAAGCTCTTGTCTGAAGCAAACTTCATCGGTTTGTGCTTCCCCCCCCCTTTGTTTGTTTGTAGAAATATACCTTTAGTCGACCCTAACAGTCGACTTGTTGCAACCACCGATGGAGCTTGTCTTTCCTAAGTCCACACTTGCCTGCGCTGAGCTGTGAAAGTAGAGTATCCCAATATCCTTTTAAGAAAAATAGTCGGAAAGTTTTACCATGTCGACATTTTCCTGGTCAGAACTTCAGATTCGGCAGTTTCTTGGTATTTTTTTTTGTGTTTCTAGCGGTTCTTGGTATGTTACTTTTGTCTACCTCGGTTTTAGGTAGCAGTAAATCTGAGGACACTGTAGATGTTCCAGCAAACCAAACAGGAAATTCAGTACATGAACCTACTATCATCATAGATAAACTCCGCAAAGAACTTATTGAAGTAGCTAAATCAGCAGTTCCTGGTGCTAAAGATTCTGAAGTGGAATCATTAGCACCATCATATACCAATGATGGTTTGCTAGACGGATTTGTGATAACGTTAAACTTTCCTCCATTTACTGGAACTTTTGATGTTCCCGGGCAAGAAGTTTTGGTAGCAAATGGTCAAGATTACATCAGGCAAGATCAGAATCGATATGTTGTTGACAGCTTACGTAGACTATTTGTTGGTGTAGATCTCCAGACAAAAGTAGTTGAATGGGTCTCACCTGCTCTTTCACAGAACGGAGAAGATGGCACAATCATATCTTACGAAACAATTACAAAATCTTCATTTGATGATACAGGAAAGTTTATTCCACCAAATGCATGAGTCAAAAAGAAAGGACTGCATTAACAATGAACTTATCATTTAGTTTTAGAAAGATTATGTTTGTGGGTGCTATTATAACTTACTGTATTATAATTCCTTCGGAGTTCATTTCAGCTCACCATACAAATAATTGGGGATATGTTTCAATGGGCTCAAATGATTACGTGTATAACTATGATTTCAGAAGTAAATCAGTTTCAGGAAACAATCTTGACTGGCCAGTTACAATTATTTTTGCTAATAATGCTGAAGTCGACAAAGTCAAGGAAGACTTAACACCTTATGGATTCGGAGCAGGTGGCTCCGCAAAATGGGGAAGAATCAGTGACTATTCAATATCAAATCTTGCATGGGATGGCGATGGCGGACGTGACGAAAATGCCTGTCCTATCCACGCTCATTACCGCATTTATGCACCACCTGACGACAGGCTTGGATACAATAAAACATATGGCTACTTTGTGATTGCTACAACTCATCAAGATCGTAATCATTACGGTAATTGCCCAGGAGAAGATATGTTTGGGTGGTCTGAAATAGCCTCAAATCAAGTCCATGTAGCAGCTGTAAATGCTTATGGTCAATCGAATGTTATCTCAAATACTATCCAAATGTATAATGCCATACCTGCCAGCCACTGGTCGCACGATAAAACAAGGTTCTGGCAAAATGATGGGCTAGCACATCCTGTAAATGTACCATAAAAACTCCTATTCACTCTGTAAATAAATTTTAAGATTTTATCTTGATAGCTTTTACTAAGATGATTTGTTGTGGACTGCTACTAATGTTAGCAACATTGTCAACATTAGTAAGCAAAGCGGATAATATAATAACAGAAAATGATAACTATAATTGCGTTGACAGTAAAACATATGCATTTGCTGATTCCCAATTGCCTTCTGCATCTGCTAAATTAACAAGAGAAAAAAAAGATTTTAATTTAGCAGATAACCAAATTGAACCTGGTATGCAGCCAAGGATTGATACAGTAATCTTCATTTCACTGTCTGGCAGTACTGCATCAGAAGATCTCGGAATTGTCGCAGCACATGTGAATGGGAAAACTTTTATCCAAATTCGTATAGAACCTGATGTAAATCAACCTGAAAACACTTTGTGGACTACAGCAACTCTTACAGAGAATACTGTTAAAGGACGATTTAATTCTTTCGAAACTGCTGTAAATCTATCAAATTATCTTCAATACAATTCCCTTGCTAGAGGCACTAACACGCTTGAAATAAGTTTAGAAAATATACGTGGAACACGTCTTGAAACTGCAAAAATACTTCATCCAACTCAACTCGTTGTTGATGCTAGATCCCCCCAACTCTTGAGTCTTGGGATAGCCGCAGAGCCGCATAACTGGTATCTAGATCACCAAGCATCTCTTGAAGTTGTTGTGAGCCCAAAGGGAGGATGTACCGTTGATGGAGTATTGATTGACGTTGTGCCTGGTAATGATCTGGCATTCGATAAATACCCAAAAGAGCCGCTTGATCCGGTAAACGTAGCAACCCAACCGATTGCTGCACGGTTTGGTATAACTCCCAGAGAAATAGGTAAGTTAGATTTTTTTGTTACTGCTAAGGCAAATGGTCAAGAAGAAGCAGTGGCGCTGGTAACACGGTCAGTTGTAGAGCGTGGGTCATCACGATTCGATACGGCTCAACCATTCGCCTATGTGTTTTTAGGATTATTGGCTGCCTTAGGGGTGTGGCTGCTTCTCAGCAGTCGCCGCCAATCCGTGAGCCGTCACGTCACACAGCGCCCCCGGCAGGATTCGAACCTGCGACCTGATGATTAGAAGTCAACTGCTCTGTCCAGGCTGAGCTACGAGGGCAAAATAGCTGTTAGTAGTTTTTATTGAAGTTGTGATGTTTAGAGAGCGGGTGACGAGAATCGAACTCGCGTCATCAGCTTGGAAGGCTGGGGTTCTACCACTGAACTACACCCGCATGGCGCGTAGCTATAGTACAGGTCTG
The DNA here is from genome assembly GCA_965221865.1 of Candidatus Poriferisocius sp. Taxonomy (GTDB): domain Bacteria; phylum Actinomycetota; class Acidimicrobiia; order Acidimicrobiales; family Bin134; genus Poriferisocius. The sequence continues at coordinate 916,088 of OZ244918.1, read as the reverse complement.
TGCAACGGTTTGCTAAAGCTATTTTGCAGCAAGCAGTTTGTTGCAATACCAGTATAGCAAAGGCTGCCTGTAAGATTTACAGTCTGTGAATAGCACGGTAGAGCCCCTAGAGGGCAACAAGGTGAAGGTATTAGTAGATATTGAACCCGAAGAGTTCGATCAAAAACTAGATACAGCATTTAGAGAACTAGCTAAGCAAGTGCGCTTGCCTGGTTTTCGTCCGGGTAAAGCTCCCCGCAAAGTTTTGGAAGCACGTTTAGGACCTCAAGCTGCTCGCAGGGAGGCGCTTAGCGATGCTATAGGGGAGTACTATTCCAAAGCAGTAAACGACCATGCCGTTGATGTAATCGCTTCTCCAGAGATCGACGTAACCAGTGGCCTTGAAGAAGGGGCGGTGAGTTTCACAGCGGTCGTTGAAGTGCGTCCTATAGTTACCGTAGTTGGCTACGATCAGCTGCACGTGGAAGTTCCTAGTCCTGAACCCACGGATGAAGAAATCAGCCAGCAAATAGATGTGTTACGCAAGCAATTCGGCGAGCTAGTTACCGTTAGCCGCCCAGCTATTGATGGAGATCAGGTCACCATAGATATCTATGGTTCTTACAATGGGGAAGAGGTTGAGGGACTTACGGTGGACGGCTATGCCTACGAGGTAGGTCAAACCGCTGTGGTCCCTGAGATAGATGAGCAGCTAAGAGGCTCTAAGGCGGGCGATATATTGGAGTTCAATGCTAGCCACCCCGACCCAGATTCAGACGGCTTGTTGCGTTTTCGTATTTTGGTAAAAGAGGTGAAAGAAACGGCCTTGCCAGATTTGGATGATCAGTTTGTGAAAGAAGCTTCTGAGTTTGAAACAGTCGAAGAGTTACGGGCTGATGTGATTAACACACTTGCTCAGATAAAACAAAACAGTGCTATGGGCGTGCTATCTGCTCAAGTGGGCGAACAACTAGCAGCTTTGGTAAGCGACGAGATTCCTGCTGCTCTTGTAGATTCTGAGGTTCAGAATCGTCTGCGAGCCTTGCAAATGCGTTTAGACAGTCAGGGTATGAAGATGGAAGATTATCTCAGCGCTATTAACCAGACTCCTGACGAACTAGCCGAAGCCATGCGAGAACCGGCACTGCAAGAGGCAAAAACAGACCTAGCATTGCGGGCTGTAGCAGCAGCAGAATCTATTGAAGCAACCGATAAGGATTTAGATAACGAGCTTGCGCTGCTAGCAGCACAGGTAGGGCAAACTACAGAAGCCCTAAAAGCTGGGGTGTTTCAAAACGACGAAAACCGCTTAAAAGCAGTACGCTTAGATGCCCAGATGCGCAAGACCCGTGAATGGGTTTTGGAGCGGGTAAAAATCACAGATCCTGATGGAAACCCCATCAAGAAGTCTAGCCTTGAGCCAGACAACACATCCGAATCCTCCCTAGAGACCTCCGAGAGTTAAAACTTATGAACCCTCAGAACTACATGGTGCCCGTTGTGGTGGAACAGACCAACCGTGGCGAGCGCTCTTTTGATCTTTACTCCCGCTTATTGAAAGAGAACATCATCTTTTTGGGAACTCCCATAGACGACACTGTGGCTAACCTCATCTGCGCGCAGCTTTTACATCTAGAATCTGAGAACCCTGATAAAGATATTAACCTTTATATAAACAGCCCAGGCGGGGATATCAACGCTATGTTTGCAATCTACGACACAATGCAGTACCTCAAGCCAGACATAACCACCATTTGTTTTGGACAAGCTGCTTCTGCGGCTGCAGTGCTGTTGGCCGCAGGGGCTACAGGCAAACGGATGGCACTACCTCATGCGCGCATGCTCATCCATCAACCTTATGCTGGTGCTTCAGGCCAAGTTTCTGATATAGAGATTGCTTCTCGGGAGATACAACGTCTAAAAGATCAGCTAGAAGAGCTTTTGGCTACACACACAGGCCAAGACCTAGCCAAAATCAAACAAGACACAGACCGTGATTATGTGATGACCGCTCAAGACGCTAAAGATTATGGCCTCATTGATGAGGTGATATCGTCTCGTGAAATAGTTGAAAACGCCAGCGCAATCACTGCGATTAGGTAGTTGAGCAGTTTAAAGAGATAGGAAGCAGGCACGGTGGCGAAGTTTGGAGACGGCGGGGAACTGCTCAAATGTAGCTTCTGCGGGAAGACCCAAAAGCAAGTTAAAAAGATGATTGCAGGTCCAGGTGTATACATCTGCGATGAGTGCATTGATCTTTGCAATGAGATCATAGAAGAGGAGTTGGCAGAAGGTTCAGACGTTGGTTTTACAGAACTGCCTAAACCTAGCGAGATTTACGCTTTTTTGAACGACTACATCATCGGCCAAGAACATGCTAAGCGCATTTTGTCGGTGGCCGTTTACAACCATTACAAGCGGGTGCAGATTGGCTCCACCGATTCAGATGTAGAACTCGCTAAATCTAATATCTTGTTGTTGGGCCCCACTGGTTGTGGGAAAACGCTTATGGCTCAGACTTTAGCGCGGATGCTTAATGTGCCTTTTGCTATAGCGGACGCTACGGCTCTAACTGAAGCAGGCTATGTGGGTGAAGATGTGGAGAACATCTTGTTGAAGCTCATCCAAGCCGCTGACTACGACATTAAAAAAGCCGAGACCGGTATTATTTATATAGATGAGATAGACAAAATATCTCGCAAAAGCGAAAACCCATCTATCACCCGCGATGTTTCTGGTGAGGGTGTGCAACAGGCTCTGCTGAAGATTTTAGAAGGTACCACCGCAGCGGTGCCCCCGCAGGGCGGGCGTAAGCATCCTCATCAAGAGTTCATTCAGATTGATACCACTAACGTGTTGTTTATTGTGGGGGGTGCTTTTGCTGGTCTAGAGGAAATCATCGAAAACCGCATAGGCAATGTGGGTGTTGGTTTTGGTGCTGAAATCCGCAGCGATCAGCAAGCAGAGCAGGTTTTTACGCAGGTGCGTCCTGAAGATCTGCACAAGTTTGGCCTTATTCCTGAGTTTATTGGCCGTTTGCCAGTGGTGGGTGTGGTGTCGCATCTTGAGAGAGACATGCTGGTACGAATCTTGGTGGAACCCAAAAATGCTTTAGTGCGGCAATATTTTAAGTTTTTTGAGTTTGAAGACGTGGAACTTGTAATTACCGATGAGGCTCTTGAGGAGGTAGCCAACCTTGCGCTTAGTCGCAAAACTGGGGCGCGGGGTTTGCGAGCCATTCTAGAAGAGGTACTGCTAGACGTAATGTATGAGTTGCCTAGCAAAGATGATGTGGTTAAGTGTGTGGTAACGGCAGAAGCCGTTCGTGGAGAGGAAAGTCCCCAGTTACTAAATGCGGCCAAGGTCAGCACGCAGAACCGCACACGCCGCCAAGCTAGCTGACTTTAAATCTCTAGCAGACGCGTTGCTGTGGCTAGATGGTCACGTCAACTTAGAAGCTACAGCTGGAGACGTAAAAGATCTTTCTTTAGAGCCAATGGCAAAACTTTTGGAGGTATTGGGCAACCCTCAAAACGAATATCAGGCAGTTCACATCACCGGTACGAACGGTAAAGGTTCTGTGGCAGCCATGATTACGGCGCTAAGCAAGTTTTGGGGTTTTACAGTGGGAACTTACTCCAGCCCTCATCTGCTAAAAACAAATGAGCGGTTAGCATATAACGCCGAACCCATAGCCAACGAAGACTTAACTGAGTTGCTAAGCCATTTGCGTGCAGTTGAGAACTATCTGATTAGCACCGCATCAGTAGAAAAGTTGTCTTGGTTTGAGTTGCTAACTGCTGTGGCTTTGCGGTGGTTTGCGGATTTGGCTGTGGACTTAGCAGTAGTAGAAGTAGGCAAGCTGGGCCGTTACGACGCTACTAACATGCTGAACAGTCGTGTAGGGGTTATTACTAATATTGGACGCGATCACACAGACGGAAAACCCGGCTGGCAGCAAAAGATAATGGCTGAAAAAGCTGGCATCTTGCACCCTAAAGCGGTGGCAGTTTTAGGTGCTGTTGACCCCAATTTAGCAGCTATAGCAGCTCGCCAAGAGCCACTGACCATGCTGATAGAAGGTGATGGGTTTGTTGTAAAAGACAATACTGCTGCTGTAGGGGGACGCGTAGTCACAGTGCAGACCGAAAGAGCCCTATACAGCGATGTTTATGTATCGCTATTTGGGGAGCATCAGGGTCAAAATGCTGCTTTAGCTATCGTGGCCTTTGAGGCTCTAGTAGACCAAGTATTAGACGAATCAGTGCTTAGGGTGTTAGGAGAGGTTGCCGTGCCAGCCCGCTTTGAGGTGGTAGGTCGCCAGCCTTTGGTTGTGATAGACGGGGCCCATAATCCTGATGGTGTCGCAGCAGTAGCAGCAACCTTGCAGGCTGAGTTTGATGTGGCGGGTCAAACAATATGGGTGTTGGGTATGATGAACGATAAGGATTCCACAGCCATGCTAGAAGCTATTTGGGAGTCACAGGCGGGCTGTGATGTGCTCATATGCTGTGCTCCTGATTGGCCACGGGCGTTACCTGCAAAAGACCTAGCAACGGAAGCAAAACGTTTAGGTTTTGCAGTTGAGGTTGTACCAAATGTTGCAGAGGCGGTTGAGCGGGCTTTGGAGCTAGTTGGCCAAAATATAGGCAGTGCTAACCAAACAACAGTGAGTTCAGCTGGGGCCGTGATGATTGCTGGTTCTTTGCATGTGGCTGGAGCGGCTCGGCTTCATCTCTTGGGCTCAAATTAGTAAGGTTGACAAAGTGAACCGAACACTAGTGTTGTGTAAACCTGATGCGGTAGAGCGTGGCTTGGTGGGTGTCATTGTGGCGCGTTTTGAAGCACGGGGTTTGAAGCTTGTGGCCATGCGCATGCTCACTATTGAGCCTGAGCTAGCTGCCCGCCACTATCAAGAGCATTTAGATCGTCCATTTTATGCCGATTTAGAGGCTTTTATTGGGCGTTCACCGGTGGTTGCTATGGTGCTTGAAGGGCCTGTGGACACCTATGCTGTTGTGCGCGCCATGATGGGTAAAACCAATCCTTTGGAGTCTGCGGCGGGCACTATTCGTGGTGACTACGGTTTAGAAGTAACCGAAAATTTAGTACACGGTTCAGACAGCAATGCTTCTGCCGAGCGTGAGATTGGCATTTTTTTCCCTGAGTTGTGACTGTTTGACCCAACTGTGCCCTTGCAGTAGTAAGTAAATTTTGGGTATTTTAGTGGGCTGGTGTGCGTTTTTTGGTTTATTGCCCTAATCTTATGGCATGGCTAGAAGGCGATTGAGTTCTGCAAGCACTTTGGGTGGGCGTGATGTTGCTATAGATTTGGGCACAGCTAACACTTTGGTATATGTGCGTGGTGAAGGCATCTTAATCAATGAACCATCGGTTGTGGCTGTTAATAGCCACGGCATGCCACTGGCCGTAGGAACCGAAGCCAAGCAAATGCTGGGGCGCACACCAGCGCATATCCAAGCTATACGTCCACTTAAAGATGGTGTGATAGCCAACTTTGATGTATGCGAAAAGATGTTGCGCTACTTCATTCAAAAGGTCTCATTGGGTAGGTTTGTGCGCCCGCGCATGGTGATTTGTGTTCCTTCAGGCATTACTCCAGTAGAACAGCGCGCTGTGCAAGAAGCTGCTGTTTCAGCTGGGGCAAAAAAACCTGTTTACATTATTGAAGAGCCTATGGCTGCTGCGATTGGTTCGGGCTTGCCAGTACAGGAAGCTTCAGGCAGCATGATTGTGGATATAGGTGGGGGAACAACTGAGGTAGCAATGATCTCTTTGGGTGGGGTGGTCGCTGGTCAGTCCATACGCATGGGTGGAGATCGCATGGATGAGGACATAATCGCTTACCTCAAAAAAGAACATAGCCTTGTAGTTGGCAGCAGAACTGCCGAAGAGGTCAAGATGGTGTTAGGCAATGCTTGGGTGGGCAGTGAGGAAAGCCGTGCTGAGGTGCGCGGCCAAGATTTAGTAACCGGCTTACCAAAGACAGTGATAGCTTCATCTATAGAGATACAAGAGGCTGTGGCTGAGGTTGTCAACTCTATTGTGGATGCTATCAAGGTGACGTTAGATGAAACCCCCCCTGAGTTGGCCGCAGACATCATGGATGCAGGGATCGTGTTAGCAGGTGGGGGTTCTTTGCTGAGCGGGTTGATTCACCGAATTGCCGAAGATACGGGTATGCCCGTGAGACTAGCTCCCCATCCACTTCATGCGGTGGCTATGGGCTCAGGGCAGTCTCTAGAGGAGTTTGGCGCTCTTGAAGGGCTCCTTATCTCCTCAACACACGACTGATTGACCGGTTAGCCCCCGTGGCAGCGGGTACCCGTTCGGCACGGCCACGAGTAACTTTTATATTTTTATTGCTCACTTCAATTACTTTGCTCACACTAGATGCGCGTGATTTTGAGCCTTTGCAGCGTGTTGAGGAAGTTATGGTGGATGCAATTTCGCCTTTGCGTAGTGGTTTGGACGACTTGTTTGACCCTGTGGGAGACGGTTGGGCGGGTGTGGTTGGCTATGACGAGCTGCAAGATGAGAACTATGCCCTCCGTGAGGAGTTGCAAAGGCTTAGAGGTCAGCAGATTCTAGAATCTGATGCAGCTAACAGACTTGAGGCACTTCTTGAGCAGGTTGGTTTGCCTTATGTGCAAGATATTCCCAATGTGGTGGCCGAGGTTGTGAATGCCAATGTGGGCAATTTTGACCGTTATTCGGTGCAGATCAACCGGGGTTTTGCTGACGGAGTGCGCAATGGGATGCCGGTGGTTACAAGAGGCGGGCTAGTGGGGCGTATAGACGGTGTTCCACAGCAGAACTATTCAAGGGTGACTTTAATTTCGGATCCTGAGTTTGAAGTTGGCATCTTGGTGGTAGGCACTGATGATGTTGCGCTGGCCTCAGGTGGTGGCGATGGTGAGCCAATAAGGGTGCAGAGGGGTTTGGAGATTGACACGGAGGTAGCGGTTGGCGCACAAGTTGTGACTAGCGGGGTAGATCGCAGTCGTTACCCACCCGGCATACCTGTGGGTATTGTGAGCGAAATTGATTTTGATGATGCTAGCTTGCAGCAACTTCTAACTGTGGAGCTATCGGCTAAACCTGCAAACTTGAGCTTCGTAACTGTTTTACTATATGACCCTTTAGCTGAAGACGGGTAACGATGCCAGTGTTTGTTTTAGAGTGTGTTTTAGATTGGTCAGCTTTACATTATGAGTAGCTCGGTTGATTACGCGCGCAGCGGTCTTTTGATGCTCACCGCTTTGGTGTTTCATCTAGCCTTGTTTGCAGATTTAAGGGTCTTTGGCGTTGCTCCAGAAGTGCTCTTAGCATTAAGCATCACAGCCGGTCTGGTGGGTGGGCCATCACGAGGTGCTGTAGCAGGCTTCATTATCGGTTTAGGCTTTGATTTGTATCTGCCTACTTTGTTTGGATTGTCGGCGTTTATTTATGCAGTGTTTGGCTACTCAGCTGGGCTTTTAGAGCAGCGAATTTTTCGCAGCGCCTGGTGGATTCACTCAGGTATCACTGCTTTTGCCACGATATTAGGGTTGTTAACATATGCGTTGTTGGGCGAGTTGTTGGGTGAGATAAACCTTTACACCGACCACCTCTATGTGGTGATGGCTGTTGCGGCAGCATACAGCCTGCTGCTGAGCTTACCGATGGTAGGGCTATGGCGCTGGTCATGGCCTAGCTTGCGAAGATAACAGCTATGACCCCTGAGTCGTTTCGCTTACGGATTGGTTTTGTGGCGTTGTTGGCGCTTTTAGCTTTTGGGGTTTTGGTTGCCCGGCTTTGGTACTTACAGATTTTAAGTTCAGAAGAGTTTGAAGACATTGCTGTTGCTAACACGGTACGTGAACTTTACGAACCGGCTCCTAGAGGTCGCATCTTCGACCGCAACGGCAACGTTTTGGTAGGCAACCGTGAATCGTTGGTGGTAACCATCAACAGGTTTATTTATGAGAACGAGTTTGACAAAGACCAGCAAAGAAACCTTGTGTTGCGTTTAGCCACCGAAATCAGTCGGGCAGGTCGTTTGACCAAGATTTTTGAGATCAACGATGCCCTGCAAGATCCTCGCTACGGGCCGTTGGATTCGGTGCCTATTGCTGATGATGTCACCGAGAACTTTGAGATCGTGTTAGCCGAACGTCGCGACGAGTTTCCGGGAGTGGAAACCAGTATTCGCAGCGTGCGTGTCTATCCCTATGGAGATTTAGCAGCACATGTGCTGGGCTACGTATCGCTGCTTAGCGAAGAGCAGTACGCGTTGGTTGCAGATGACGACAAAACCTATCGGCGTAATGACGAGATTGGTCAAACCGGTATTGAAGCCTCTTTTGAATCGGTGCTTAGAGGTGATCCTGGTCTTACTCGCATAGAGGTGGACAATTTGGGAGACCCGGTGCGGGTGATTGAAAAAGTAGCCCCAATAGCTGGTGCTGATGTGTATTTGACCTTAGATATTGATGTTCAAGCTTTGGCTGAAAAAGAGCTACTAACTGCTTTGGCCGCAGCACGCCAACAAGAGCCCGACGATCCTAACGAACCTCGCTTTATAGCTCCAGCAGGTTCTTTGTTGGTGTTAGACCCCAATGGCTCAGAGCTGTTAGCCATGGCTTCGTTTCCAACATATTCACCTGGTGAGTTTGTAAGCGGTATTTCGGAAGATCGCTGGGCTCAACTGCAAGACCCAGCTAGCTATCAGCCGCTTAACAATCGTGGGTTATCTGGCGTTTATCCGCCAGCGTCTACGTTTAAGTTGTTTACTTCTTACGCAGCGCTGAGCAGCGGTGTGATTGGCAGTCGCGGGGTGTTAGATGTGCGAACTCTTTATGAGGATCAGGGTATCTATGTGGTGCCAGTTTGCGAAGAGGAGCTGGTTGCTTCTTGTACTTTTCGCAACGCGGGCGAAGCCATATACGGTCCGGTGGACCTGCCGCGGGCACTCACTGTGTCTTCAGATGTCTACTACTACTACTTAGTAGATGTCATGGACCGCGCAGACCGTTTCGATCGTGAAGGGGTGCAGCGTGCCGCCGAGTTGTTTGGCTTTGGTGCGCCTAGTGGCATAGCCCTTGCTGGCGAAGGAACTGGAAGGGTGCCTTCACCTTCAGCAGCAGAAGCTGCCGGTGAGTTGTGGCGTACTGGGGATACCATTGTTTTGGGTATCGGGCAGGGCAGGTTGGGGGTTACCCCTTTGCAGTTAGCTAATGCTTATGCTGCGTTTGCTAACGGGGGCACTCTGTATGCTCCTAAGGTTGTGGATAGGGTAGAGAATCCGGTGAGTTCTGAGATTGTGCAAAGCTTTGGAGATCGTGTGGTGACTCAGATTTACTTGCCTGAATCTTTTCGTAGGCCTCTTTTGGAGGGTTTGCTAGGGGTGACAAGAAGCATAGACGGTACTGGCTATAATGCTTTTGCGGGTTTCCCTCATGAGCAGTGGCAGGTAGCTGGCAAAACAGGCACAGCAGAGGTAGTAGGCAAGGCAGACAATTCGCTGTTTGTGGCTTTTGGCCCTAACCCTAACCCTGAGTATGTGGTGGCAGCCATCATGGAAGAGTCTGGCTTTGGTTCCGCTGTGGCCGCAATAGCGGTGCGTAGAGTGCTTGAACCAATAGCTACTAACTCGGTTCCTGCAGTACGCACGCTTGATGATTTAGCCGAACTCAGTCAACTACCAGAAGAACCTCAAGCAGAAGAGCCACAAGATACTCAGCTTATTTTGGACAGTGGGGCAAGCATTTTGTCGCCTACCAGACAATAGAGCGTGGGCTAATGACTCTTACAACAAACCAAGACAGGTTTACTCAACCCAGCGAGTCAAACACAGAGGCCAACTCTTCAGCTAGGAGGTACGCCCCGTGGATGCATATTGATTTCGTGCTGGTGTTGGCCACGGCAGGTTTGACTGCTATTGGGATTGCTGCTATCTACAGCACGACTCGTGGGCGCGATCCTCAGAGCTTCGACAGTTATTTTTTAGATCGCCAGGCATTGTTTGTGGTAGCTGGTGTGTTACTAGCAGGTTTTGCTGCTTGGTTTCCCTATGAGGAGCTGTACAAATTTGTAGTAGCTATTTACGGTATTGGCATTTTAGCTCTCATTTTGGTTTTAGGTCCGTTTGGTGAGGAGGTAAACGGTGCTCGATCTTGGTTTCGGATAGGAGATTTTCAGCTTCAGCCTTCAGAGTTTCAAAAGCTTGGTGTGATTGTTGCGCTTGCAGTTTATTTGTCTCGTTATCAAGAACAGATGACATGGGCAAGGGTGGTTTTGGCGGTTGGCATCGTAACTTGGCCTGGGTTGTTGGTGATTTTGCAACCCGACATTGGTACGGCTTTGGTGTTTGTGTTTATTGGGTTTGTTTTGTTGTTAGTTGGCGGTATTCGTGCTCGGCAGATGATTGGCATTGCTTTGGCAACGGTTACTTTGGTAGCGGTGATGATTAACTCCAACATGTTGGAGGATTATCAAACTAACCGCCTACGCACTTTTGTAGATCCATCTAGTGACATTACTGAAGCTGCTTTTCAGCAACGTCAAGCTCAAATAGCTATTGGTAATGGTGGAGTAACTGGCAAGGGTTATGGGGAGGGAACGCAAACTCTTAGTGGGTTAGTACCGCAGCAGCACACTGATTTTATTTTCACTGTGATAGGTGAGGAGTTTGGTTTTATAGGCTCCGCAGCCACTTTAGGGTTGTACGCCATCTTGTTGATGCGTATTTTGCAAGCCATACAGTTAGCTAAAGATCGGTTTGGGGGGCTGATCTGTGCTGGCGTTTTTGCCATGATCTTGTTTCAAATGTTTGAGGCTGTGGGTATGACCTTAGGGATCACCCCTATAACCGGCATCCCGCTGCCCTTAGTGTCTTACGGGGGGTCTTCAGCTATGGTCACATTTATTGGTTTAGGGCTGGTGCTCAACGTAAGGATGCGACGGTACTTGTAACTTCGCTGTTAGCTGTAGATTAGTAATAATGTCGCTTTGGCCTGAACTGGAACTGATTTTGGATAAGGTATCCAAGCCTGCACGCTACATTGGCCGTGAAGATGGCATGGTTACCCCCTCACATCACCATTCCAAAGTTGCTTGGTTATTGGCGTACCCCGATACTTATGAGATTGGTTTGCCTAATCAGGGTTTGCAGATTCTTTACGAAATCCTCAACGAAAGTTGTGATGCTGTAGCGGAGCGGACGTATGCCCCTTGGGTGGATATGGAAGGGCAAATGCGCAGTGCAGGTTTGCCTTTGTTTTCGGTAGATACTCATCGCCGTGCTAGCGATTTTGATGTGCTTGCGTTTAATTTGTCAGCAGAGTTGGTTTACACCAACGTCTTGAATTGTATTGATTTAGCTAAAGTGCCGGTTCGCTCTGCGGAACGCAGCAGTCAAGATTTGCTTATTGGCGCTGGCGGACATTGCACCTATAACCCTGAACCTTTAGCCGACTTTGTGGACTTTTTTGTGTTAGGTGACGGGGAAGAGGTGGTTTCTGAGATAAACGCTGTGATACGTGATTGGAAAAGGGCAGGTAAACGTTCCCGGCAAGAGGTTCTGCGAGCTTTAGCCTCCGTTTCGGGTACTTACGTGCCTTCGCTGTATGAGGTTACTTATGATGGCCCCAACTTGGTTGCTGTGTCACCTAAGTTTGCTGATGTGCCAGCCGTGGTCGAAAAGCGTACCATTGCTGATTTAGCTGCTTGGCCGTATCCCAAAAATCAGTTAGTGCCCCTTACTGAGGCTGTGCATGATCGTTTGAATGTGGAGGTGTTTCGCGGTTGCACTCGGGGTTGTAGATTTTGCCAAGCAGGGATGATCACCAGACCAGTACGCGAGCGTCCCGCAGCGCAAGTACGCACTATGGTTGCAGATGGTTTAGCTAGAACTGGATACGACGAGGTGGCATTAACTTCTCTTTCGACCGCTGATTTTAGTGGTATTGAGGAGGTTGTGGCTGCCACAATGCATGGTTGCGTTGCTGCGAGTGCAGGTTCTGGGCCTGGTTCTGCTAGTGGGACGAGGGTTGCTAACGCTGCTAGCGCATCTGCGGTTGCTGTGTCGTTGCCAAGTTTGCGGGTAGACGCTTTCACTGTGGGACTCGCCGCACAGATACAACGAGTTCGTCGCACTGGTTTAACTTTTGCTCCCGAAGCAGGGTCTTGGCGCATGCGCCAAGTAATCAACAAGTTAATTTTGGACAGCGACCTTTATGGTGCTGTGGACTCGGCTTTTTCGCAGGGGTGGCGGCGGATGAAGCTTTACTTCCTCACAGGTTTGCCCACTGAGACAGATGAGGACACTTTGGCGATTGGAGAGTTGGCTCGTAATTGCGTGGAGCTTGGAAAAGCTCATCACAAGAACCCTTCGGTAACGGTCTCTTTGGGTGGCTTTGTGCCTAAACCGTTTACTCCATTTCAATGGTTTGGGCAAAACACGGTGGAAGAGTTGCAGCGTAAGGTGTTTTTGCTGCGCGACAGCCTTAAGCGCAATAAAGGAGTGCAGATGAAATGGCATGACCCTAAAGCCAGTTTGGCTGAGGGCATAGCTAGTCGTGGGGATCGTCGTATTGGGCGTGTTATCTACGACGTGTGGCAGCAGGGGGGTACTTTTCAGGAATGGTCCGAACATTTTGAATACCAACGCTGGGTGCAGGCTATGGAGCGGCACAATTTGTCGGTGGATTGGTATGTGCATCGCCACCGTACTCAAGATGAAGTGTTGCCGTGGGATCACCTATCTGCCGGGTTACACAAGGATTTTTTGTGGCAAGACTGGCGCGATGCGCTTAATGAGTTGGGTTTAGAAGACTGCCGCTGGACACCTTGTTATGACTGCGGGGCGTGTACCGGTTACAGCATTGAGCACATTGTGGCCTCAGCAGTACCGCCTTGCGGGGGTAGTCAGGGAACCGGTCAAACAGTAACCACCCCACAGGTACCTGAAGCTATGGCAGTGCAGCTTAAAAAGGTGGGCGCTAAGGCCGCTTTGTGAATCCAAACGAGCCTTCACGTACCCGCATCCGTTTGCGGTTTTGCAAACATGGTCCCATCCGCTTCATTAGCCATAGAGATGTGGCCCGAGTTTGGGAACGCATTTTGCGGCGCACCGGGTTGCCAGTAGCGCAAACAGAAGGTTTTTCGCCTCGTGCTAAGTTGCATTTTGGTTTAGCATTAGCCACCGGCTACGAATCCGATGCCGAATATGTAGATGTGGATTTTGCGGTTGCCACAATAGAACCAGCAGCAGTGCTAGCAGCTATAGATGGCATGCTTCCAGATGGAATGACAGCTACCGCTGCTGTGGTACTACAGCGAGGGGCAACATCACTCCAGCAGGCTGTTACCTGCTGTGATTGGGAAATCGAGGTGTTGGAGACGACTACAGATGATCTAGCTAAATGGGTGAAACAGGTGCGTTCTGCGGCTACGCTTATAGTTACGCGAGAACGAAAAGGTCAAAAGATCACAGAAGATTTGGCACCTCAGGTGTATGCTCTCAACGTCGGTGAAGCGACTAAGCGGGGTGTATACCTTCAGGCAACCTTAGGCACTCAGCCTCGAGCTGTTCGCCCTACAGAACTTTTGATTGCTAAAGAACCACATTACCGGCCGGTATTGGTTCGGCGAACTCGTCAATGGATTGAGCAGGATGGCGCCCGTTTAGAGCCGTTAGAGGTTGGCGCAGCCTCTGCTCAGCACATCTTAGAAGGTGTGCAATGAGAAAGGATCAACTTCATGAACATTCCCAAGATAGGAGATTCCCTTCCGGGGCACACTTCGTTAGGTAGCCCTGCCCCTAAGATAGGCGACTCTCGCCCTGTACCTGTTTCATCAGGTGACTCTGCGGAACGCAGTTCCACTACAGGTGGTCGCCGCCGGCGCCGCCGGGGTGGCAGAGGTCGTGGTTCCGCTAACCGCCCAGTACAGCCCGTAGAACATCAAGTTTCTAAAGGACCAGTCAAGCTAGATGAGAAAACTTTAGAGCGCCGTCGGGGTCGCCGTCGCAAAGGGCGCCCTTTGGGACGTTACATGATGCTTGTGCAGGTGCATCCTGACGCCACGCAGATTGCAGTGTTAGAAGGACGTGCATTGATTGAACATCACATTTCACGCCCAGCAGATGACATCGGCCAAATACATGGCAACATTTACATAGGTCAGGTGCAAAACGTGTTACCAGGCATGGAAGCTGCTTTTGTGGATATTGGTACGCCTAAAAATGCTGTTTTGTATCGAGGTGATTTGGTCTTTGACCCCGATGATATAGACACCTCACAAGACATACCGCGTATAGAGAACCTGTTAGAGCCTAAACAAAACATTATTTGTCAGGTTGCCAAAAACCCTATAGCCCATAAAGGGGCCCGGTTAACTCAGGAGGTGTCGTTGCCAGGACGCTTCGTGGTGTTGGTACCCAACTCTAAGACGTATGGCATCTCTAAGCGTTTGGCCGATCGCGAACGTAAGCGCTTGCGCAAGGTTTTAGATCGTTGCAAACCGCAGCAGCATGGCATCATTGTTCGTACCGCAGCTGAGAATATTACTGCTGAGGAGCTTGAACGGGACGTGAGACGGTTGATAACACAGTGGGAGCAGATAGAAGCGTTATCTCAGCAGGCTAAGGTGCCAAGTTTGTTGTACCGCGAGCCTGAGATGTCCGTACGGTTTGTGCGCGAGGAGTTCAACCGTGATTTTCGTTCGGTGTTGATTGACGATGAGCGTTTATATGAAGAAATGTGCGATTACGTGTCTAGTGTGGCTCCAGAGCTGTTGGAGCGCTTAGAGTACTACGACGCTCAAAATGAGCATCTTAGCTTGTTAGAGCGTCACCATGTGCATGAGCAGTTTGTTAAAGCTCTAGACCGCAAGGTGTGGTTAGCTGGGGGCGGTTCGCTCATCATTGAAAACACCGAGGCGCTAACCGTTATTGATGTTAACACTGGCAAGAATGTGGGAGATTCCAGCTTGGAAGAAACCGTGTTTCACAACAATTTAGAGGCTGCTCAGGAGATTCCTCGACAGTTGAGGTTGCGTGACATTGGTGGCATCATTGTGATTGATTTTGTGGACATGGAAAAGCGGGCGCATCGCGACGAGGTGATGAAAACCTTTAGAGAGTCTTTGTCTTGGGATAAAACTCGAACACAGGTGCTTGCGATGTCAGATTTAGGTTTAGTGGAGATGACCCGTAAACGCATTGGTGAAGGGTTGCTGGAATCCTGTTCTATCCGTTGCATGCAATGCGACGGTCGTGGCTTGTTATTAGACAGCGAACTAGTCAGCAGCACGCGCAGCCGCTAGCCTTGACGATATGTATGCAGTGATTCGTACAGGCGGTAAGCAGTACAAGGTTGAACAAGGCCAAACCCTAGATGTGGAGTTGCTAGGTGAGCCTGGGGCAGAGGTGGAGTTGACACCAGTTTTGCTGGTAGACGGAGATGCTGTCTCAGCCACTCCTAGTCAGATTGGTGGGGTGAAGGTAAAAGCGCAGGTTTTGGAGTCTGTGAAAGACCGTAAGATTCATGGTTTTACATATAAAAATAAAAGCAACCAAAGGCGACGCTGGGGTCACCGTCAGCACAAGTCTCGTATTCACATTACCGCTATTGTGGCTTAGGTTTGGGTTTCACCACATCTAGCTAAAATTTGCTTGAGCCAAAGGAGTAAAAGATGTCTAAAACAAAAGGTGGAGGTTCTACAAGAAACGGTCGCGACTCCAATCCTAAGCGGCTTGGAGTGAAGGTTTTTGATGGCACCATGGTGACAGCCGGGTCTATCATTGTGCGCCAACGTGGCACCCGCATTCATCCCGGTAACAACGTGGGACGCGGCCGTGATGACACCCTTTTTGCAACTGCTGATGGCCGCGTCAAATTTGGGCATCGGCGGCGTCGCAAGCTGGTGGATGTTATCGCCAACTGAATCAGGCAACTGAATCAGGTTAGCCTGCTCAAACAGGCTTTTGGTAAGCCGTCATAGTTAGCACATAAAGACGGTGAATATATGAATGCAGCAAGCGTGAGGCTTCAAGCTATTTCAAAGAAGCGATGTCACAGTTTGTAGATGAATGTGGCTTAAACGTGCGAGCCGGTGATGGGGGAGCTGGCTGTGTTGCGTTTCGCCGCGAAGCCCATGTGTCTAAGGGTGGCCCTGATGGGGGTGATGGCGGCAAAGGCGGCGATGTTTGGTTAGTAGCAGACCATAATGTGGCGTCGTTGCTAGCATTTCGGGATCATCCGCATCGGCGCGCCGGAAATGGTACCCACGGCAAGGGTAAGCGCCGCCATGGGGCGAGCGGCGTTGATTGCGTAGTGCAAGTGCCGGTAGGTACTTCGGTTAGAGATCAAGCTGGTCATTTGTTGGCCGACCTAGCTAGCCACGGTACGCGTTGGTTAGCTGCTGAAGGTGGACAAGGAGGCCATGGCAACAGCCGATTTTCAACTCCCAAGAATCGTGCGCCAGCTTTTGCTGAACAAGGTGAAGCAGGAGTTCAGCGGTGGTTGCAGCTAGAACTCAAGTTATTAGCCGACGTAGCTTTAGTCGGCTTTCCAAATGCTGGCAAAAGTACCCTGATTTCGCGTATCTCGGCTGCTCGCCCCAAGATAGCTAACTATCCTTTTACTACTTTAGAACCTAACTTAGGTGTCGTACGCACGTCTGCTGATTTTGAAATGGTGGTAGCAGACATACCAGGTCTGATTGCTGGGGCAAGCGACGGGCGGGGTTTGGGACACCAATTTTTGCGTCATACTGAACGTGCCCGTGTGTTGGTGATAATGCTGGATTTAGCTTCGGTAGAAGAGGTAGAACCACAAGAGCAGCTACAAGTGTTACTTTTTGAGTTAGGCGCTTACAGACCCGAGCTGGCTGAGCGACCACGTCTTGTGGTGGCAGCTAAAGCCGATTCAGCACACTTTGAGCCGCCTCCGTCTGCGCTATGTATCTCAGCTATTACTGGGGCAGGTTTGGCTGAGTTGACAGGTGCTATGGCTAATCTGGTACGCGAGGCTCGTCAAGTAGATAAAAATGCTGGGGTTAGCACGCCAGGTAGCAGTGGTGCAGATGAGATTGTGTTGCACCGTCCCATGTCACAGGGTTTCAAAATTGAGCGGGACACAGACGGCGTGTTTGTGGTTGTGGGACGATCAGCAGAGCGAACTGTAGCCCTCTCAGATTTGAGCGCTGCTGGTGCTTGGGATTTTGCCAGGGTCCGTTTGGAACGCATGGGGGTGGATAAGGCGTTAGTTCGTGCTGGTATACGCTCTGGCGACACAGTACGTATCGCAGATGTAGAGTTTGAATATCAACATGAACAGGAGTTCTGCGGCGAAGCGGCGACTAAAGATGCTGTTAGCAAGGATCATGTTAACTCGCAGGCACTTTCATGACAGTTGTTGTGAAGATTGGCACCTCTTCAATTACTGAAACCAACGGCACTATTAAGCGCAAGGCTATTGCCAAGCTGATCAGCGAGGTAGCACAAACTGTTGCTAACACAACACAGGTTGTGGTGGTTAGCTCTGGAGCTATTGGGGCTGGGTTGCCTGCGCTTGGTGGTGAAAAAGCTTGGACGAAAGACCCTGTTACCTCCCAAGCATTATCTGCTGTGGGTCAAAGTCGTTTGATGGCGTTATATCAGCAAAACTTAGACAGTTTTAATCTGATTTGTGGGCAGGTTTTGTTAGCACCCCGAGATTTTTTGGAACGAACCCAGTATTTACATGCTCAGAGGACGTTGCAAAAATTGTTGCAGTTAGGGGTTGTACCCATCGTCAACGAAAACGATGCGGTAGCAGATGATGCCATTCGTTGGGGGGATAACGACCGTGTTGCTGCGTTGGTAGCTCACATGGTGCAAGCCGAGTTGTTGTTGTTGCTAACCGATACCGCAGGGGTGTATGAAGCCGATCCTCGCAGCCACCCTGATGCTCAAATTGTACGTGAGATACGCGATATGAACTTTTTAGAAGAGTTAGCCGCCAAAGCAGGAGGTGCTGGCACAATTCGGGGTAGCGGTGGTATGGCTTCCAAGCTAGCCGCAGCTCGTATTGCTAGCTGGTCGGGAATTAGAACAGTTATAGCATCTGCAGATCGCCCTAGAGTTCTAGCTGATGCTATGTCTTTCCAAGGCGATGTGGGTACAACCGTGGCACCACAGCCTCGTCGCTTAAGCGCTCGTAAGCTGTGGCTATGTTTTGCTGTGCCTGCTAGCGGGATAATTCAAGTAGATGCTGGCGCTCAAAAAGCTGTAGTTGAACGAGGGGCATCGTTGTTGGCGGTTGGGGTTATTAGCTGTGATGGGGATTTCCAAGTTGACGACATGGTTGAGCTGCAAGGCCCTGACGGTGAGATTTTTGCGCGCGGTCTCACAAAGGTGTCTGCTAGCGAGTTGCAATCTTTAGCCGGTTTGCATTCAGCAGAACAACCCGGTGGTTCGCCTGCGCAGATTATTCATCGCGACTATCTGACGGTTTTGTCTTAGACAGTTTTTTCAGCAAAGACAACTTTAGCACCCTGTCAATGTGCGCGCCGATTTCTTCTGCTGTTGCAACCCCGTTAGCACGAGCCACAACCAAATACAAGACCCCGCTAAAGATCAGTGCGAAAGGCGCTGAAAACAACACCGGCAGCGGACCTAATCCCCAAGCCAACAACGCTGCTAACAACCCTGCTAGTAACCCTGCTAGCCACAGCCCTTTTGCCGGTTTTTGCAGCGGGCTCATATCTTTGTGCCATAAGTTGGCCGGCTGTTTGTGGCGCAGTAAAAACCCTACTCTTTGGCGTAAGATGCCATATTCCACCCAAGCTGCAATTGTGGTTCCAAGTGCAAGCCCTACAGCCCCTAAACGCACACTCTCGTCAGAGCGCACAGTAGCTGCTAGCGGTGCTAGTACCTGAAAATCTCCTAAACGTTGCACGCTGGCATTCACTACAGCGTAAGAGTCCAGCGAGAACATCAACAAAAGTCCCAATGCTGCGGACAACACAACCCGCACGCCGGCTACGCGTGCAGGCCCGCTAGTATCGCCAGCCGCGAAGCAAGCATTTTGCAACAAACGTGACCAAGCGGTTGGCAACAAACCTATGCTATACGCTGCCAAAATCCACCACACCTGCACTGTTTGGTCTGCGCTGAACTGACCGCGTTGTAACAACACCCCTACAATCAGACCTCCCATGGTGATAAAAGCCACAGCCGAGAACAACACAAAAAAACTGATGCGTTCTAAGCCTGTTCGGAGTCGGTCTAGTATTGCGGTAGGATTGTTTTGGTTTCTAGATAGTTCTGGTAGATCGCTAGCAGCCACGCTCATAGCAAACAAACTGATGGGTAAAAAGTAGATGACCTGTGCAAACCCCAGTGCTGCTATTGCTCCGCCTGCTAGCAGCCCTGCTAGCACTAAATCAACATAGGCTGATAGTTGTACTACCCCTCGGCCCACAAGTGCAGGGCCAAAGCGGTTAAGCACGATTTTCATGTCCGATGTTTGCCAGCTCCAGCTGGGTCGTATTTTCGTTGTGAGCCGTAGTACCAGTGGCAGCTGAATTAGAAACTGCAATGCCCCGCCTAGCACCACTCCCCAAGCAGCCATCTGCGCTATATCTGAGGCTCTAGTGGCCGGATCCACATTTTGCCAAACAACCCATGCACCAACCATGAAACCAATTTGTGTCAAGTTCCAAATAACAGGTGCCGCATAAGACAAAAAGAAGCGGCGGTGGGCATTGAGCACCCCTAAAGCCCAGGCTGCTAAAACAATAAACCCCATGCCTGCAAACATCACCCGCACAAGTTCTACCGTGAGGTTTGCCGTGTCGTCGGCTAAGCGCCATAACAACAGCGACACTAAAGGCTTAGCTAGCAGCCATCCGCCTAGTATCGCGAGCCCCGTAATAACCGACAACAGACCTAGCACCGCACCGGCTAGGCGACTAGCGTCTAAACGCCGGTTTTGTTCTAACAGTTGTGAGTAAACGGGGATAAACGATGCCGAAAGAGCTCCTTCGCCTAAGAGGTTTTGCAGCAAGCGGGGAATAGTCAACGCTGCTCGGTACGCATCCCCTACACGGCCAGCACCGATAAACGCGGCTACAGCAATCTCACGACCTATGCCAGCGAGCCGCGACAAAAATATCCCTGCGGCTACTAGAGATGCTGGCTTGCTGCTGGGACGGTTTGATCTGCTGGGGTTGTTTATGGGTTGATCTAGCGGTGCAATGGTTTAATACGCTAGTTGAGTAACGGCTTTAGTCGGGTACGGTTACAAGATGAGTTCTGATATTTCCATGGCTGAGTTGGCTGGTCGGGCTAAACAAGCGTCTCGTGTGCTAGCTACCGTAGGCACCCAAATAAAAAACAAAGCGCTCTTAAATGCTGGCGAATTGCTAATGCAGTCTCGCAGTAGTTTGTTAGAAGCCAATCAGTTAGATCTAGATGCTGCTGTGGCATCAGGTATGAGCGACACCCTAATCGATAGGCTGCGTCTCACCGATTCTCGCTTAGAGGCAATGGCGGGGGGTTTAGCTAAGGTAGCTGCACTGGCCGATCCAGTGGGGGAGATCGTAGACGGCTGGGTAGTGCCATCGGGGTTGCAGATTAGTCAGGTGCGGGTGCCTTTAGGTGTGGTGGCTATCGTTTATGAGAGTCGTCCGAACGTTACCAGCGACGCTGCCGGTTTGTGTTTGAAGTCGGGCAATGCAGCGTTTTTGCGGGGTTCGTCAAGTGCTTTACACTCCAACTTAGCTATTGCTGAGGTAATGCGTCAAGCGTATGAAAGCTCAGGATTGCCCGGCGATGCGTTGATTTTGTTGAGTGACACCAGTCACGCTGCTGCGGTAGAGTTCATGCAACTTAGGGATACGATTGATTGCCTTATCCCACGGGGCGGCCCCAGTTTGATTGCTTCAATACTAGAAAACGCCACCGTTCCCTATGTGATTGATGGGGATGGTAATTGTCATGTTTATGTAGACGCTAGTGCAGATTTGAATATGGCTCGTAGGATTTTGGTGAACGCTAAAACTCAACGCCCTTCGGTGTGCAACGCAGCTGAGTCTTTAGTGGTTCATAGCTCTATAGCAGCAGAGTTTTTACCTTTGGTGGCCACAGATTTAGCTGAAGTGGAGTTGGTGGGCGATGCTTGCGCTGTAGATATTTTAGGAAAAGAGCGTATTGCGTTAGCTAGTGAAGCCGACTTTGCTGCTGAGTTTTTGGATCTGAAGTTGTCGGTTAAAATTGTGGATAGCTTAGATGAGGCCATTGCTCATGTGAACAGCAACAGTAGCGGTCATAGTGAAGCTATTGTGACCGCCGATTTAGAAGCTGCCGAGCGGTTTTGTAATGAGGTGGATGCTGCAACTGTTTTAGTTAATGCTTCCACCCGGTTTGTAGACGGCGAAGAGTTCGGCTTTGGTGCTGAGATCGGAATTAGCACCCAAAAGCTGCATGCTCGTGGTCCGATGGGTTTACGCCAACTTACTACTACTAAGTATGTGGTGCGCGGTCAAGGTCAAGTGCGTGGGTGAAATTGATTACGAGCTTAGTTAGAGCTAGTTCTAGCCTGTGTCTATGAGTTTTCGTTTTAGCGATGTAGGTGAGGTGCGAACTGGGCTTGCCAATGTGAACTATTTGGCCGATGAGGGTATCGCTGGGGTGGTGTATTTGGCCGAACGTTTGCAAAAGCCAGTGCTAGTGGAGGGACCGGCTGGAACTGGTAAAACACAGTTAGCTAAAAGTGTAGCCGAGGCTATTGGGGCTCGTCTTATCCGTTTACAGTGTTATGAGGGTCTTGATGAGTCTAAAGCTTTGTACGAATGGAACTACAAAAAGCAGCTTTTACGGATTCAAGCCGAACGTCAAGGTGTCAGCGCAGAGCACAATGGCATGTGGACACAGATTGAGGATGATATTTTCTCTGAGGAGTTTCTGCTTACTAGACCTTTGCTTGAAGCTATCCGCTCTGAGGATTCAGTGGTGCTGTTAATTGATGAGGTAGACAGGGTAGAGGTAGAGACCGAGGCTTTGTTGTTAGAGATATTGTCCGACTATCAGGTGTCTATACCAGAGTTGGGCACGGTAGCGGCTACTCAGATTCCATTGGTGTTTCTTACCTCTAACAACACGCGCGAACTGTCGGAGGCTCTCAAACGGCGGTGTTTGTTTTTACACATTGATTACCCCGACTTAGAGCGGGAAAAGGAGATAGTGCTAGCTAAGGTTCCCGATGTTGGGGAAGTCTTAGCCGATCAAGTAGCTCGTATTGTGCGGTCTGTGCGCCAAATTGAGCTAAAGAAAGCTCCTTCGGTATCTGAAACTTTAGATTGGGCTCGCACTTTGGTGCTGTTGGGAGTGGAGCACATAGGAGTTGATACAGCTAAAGAAACGGTAAACATTTTGTTGAAGTATCGTAGCGATATCGAAAAAGCGCTAAAACAATTCTCCTCATATGAAGAGGACTTTGAGGTTGCTACAAGCAACTAACACTTCTTGCAGCGATTCGCCTCTGCTAGCGCTTTTGAGCGGTTTTATCTCTGAGTTGAGGTCTGCGGGATTGCCGGTGAGCTTGACCGAGAACTTAGATGCTATGGAAGCGTTAGGGCATATTCGGTTGGAGGATCGCACAACTTTTAAGTACGCGTTGGCCGCTACATTGGTTAAAGATCATGCCCATTGGCGGGTTTTTGAAACCGTCTTTGAGGTGTATTTTTCGCTGCGGGGCGAGGAGTACAACCTCACAGGCAACGGTGATTTTGCTGGGGCAGATATCTCACAGCTAAGCGCAGATGATAGCGAGTCGCAGCAAACAAGCAGTGGTAGCGGTAGTGAGCCGATGTCTGCAGAGCAGTTAGCTAAGATGCTATTTCAGGCTCTTTTGCAAGGTGATAAGGCACTTATGTCCGCCTTAGCCCGCCAAGCAGTGCGGCGTTATGCCGGTATGGAGCCAAACAGACCGGTAGGCGGCACTTATTATTTGTACCGCACTTTGCGGAACCTTGAGTTGGATGACATGTTGCAGCGTCTCATGGAACAAGCTCAGCAAGATTCTCCTGTAGGGCTTACACCACTTGAGGAAAGATTGGAGCGAGATGAGTTTGAAGCTCGCATCGACCATTTGCGCAAAGAGATAGAGGCAGATATACGACGCCGGTTAGTAGCCGATAGAGGGGTGGAAGCGATGGCTAAGAGTTTGCGTAAGCCGTTGCCTGAGGATGTGGACTTTATGCACGCAAACAGTGAGGAGATGATGGCTTTGCGTCGTGCTGTTTATCCTCTTACTCGTAAGTTAGCGGTTCGTTTAGCTTGCAAGCGTCGTCATGGTCGTAAAGGACCATTAGATTTTCGCAATACCATCCGCCATTCGTTGTCTTATGGGGGTGTGCCAGCTGAGCCCAAGTTTCGGTACCCCCGCCCCTCTAAACCAGAGATCATGGTTGTGGCCGATGTGAGCGGGTCTGTTGCTGCTTTTGCACGTTTTACTTTGCATCTGCTTTACGCAATCAGCAATCAGTTTTCTAAGGTGCGGTCTTTTGTTTTTATTGATGGGCTAGATGAGGTAACAAGTTTTTTTGAGGGAGCAGACGACATTGGTGAGGCTGTGAACCGGGTTAATTCTTCAGCCGATGTGATATGGGTGGACGGGCATTCTGACTATGGACACGCTTTTGAAGTGTTTTGGGAGCGTTACGGTCGTGATGTTGGGCCTAAAACAACGGTGATGGTTTTAGGCGATGCCCGCAATAATTACCATGCTTCGCAGGCTTGGATTCTAAAAGAAATAGAACAGCGCGCGCGTAAAGTGTTCTGGCTGAATCCTGAACCAGGTGCTTACTGGGATACTGGAGACTCTCTTGCTTCTGAATACGGCCTGTACTGTAACGGGGTGTTCGAGGTGCGTAACCTTCGCCAGCTAGAAAAGTTTGTTGAAAACCTGGTTTGAGTAGATTGGTTTACGGCGATTTAAGTGCTTAAATTAAGGTGCTTAGACGTTCAGCGATTCTAAAAGCTAACTCTAAACTTTGGGTACCGTTTAGGCGCGGGTCGCACATTGTTTCATAACGTCGTTCTAGGTCGTTATCGCTAATAGCTTCTGCTCCGCCCACACATTCGGTTACATCTTCACCTGTAATCTCAAGGTGGATGCCCCCGGGCCAGGTTCCTACGCTGTTATGTGCCACAAAGTAGTGATCGATTTCGGTCATGACATCTTCAAAGTGTCTTGTTTTGCGTCCGCCTGCGGTGGTGTAAGTGTTGCCATGCATCGGATCACATTCCCACACCACAGGATGGTTAGCAGCGCTTACTGCTTGCAGCAATGGTGGCAGATGTTTAGCTACTTTTTCTGCTCCCATACGGCTGATAAGGGTAAGTCGTCCGGGGATGCGCTCAGGGTTTAGAGTTTCGCACATCATGAGAACATCGTGGGGGGTTGTAGATGGGCCCAGCTTGCATCCTATTGGGTTCTTGATGCCTCGCATAAACTCCATATGGGCACCGTCTAGTTGCCGGGTTCGATCGCCGATCCAAAGCATGTGTGCTGAACAGTCGTACCACTGCCCTGTTATGGAATCTTGACGTGTCAGGGCTTGTTCATAGTCTAGCACTAGTGCCTCATGGCTGGTGTAAAAGTCCACTTGATGAAGCGCTGGGTCGTCTAGCGCAATGCCGCAAGCAGCCATGAACCGCAAGGCCGCCTCAATGCCTTCAGCTACGTTTTGATAGCGCCTACCCTCGGGGCTGGCAGCTATAAACTCTTGGTTCCAAATGTGTACTTGGCGTAGATCAGCATACCCACCTTTGGTAAATGCTCTTAGCAGGTTCAAGGTAGAAGCCGATTGATGGTAGGCCCGCACTAGGCGTTTGGGATCAGCGTTTCGTGAACCTTCAGAGAAGCTGATGTCGTTCACCATGTGGCCTCTAAAAGAGGGTAACTCCACGCCGTTTATTACTTCGGTAGATGAAGACCGAGGTTTGGCAAACTGTCCAGCGATGCGCCCAATCTTTACTGTGGGTACACCTGCTGAAAATGCTAGCACCACTGCCATCTGCAAGATCACCTTGAGTTTGTCACGGATGCTGTCGGCGGTAACTCCGTCAAAGGATTCAGCACAATCTCCGGCTTGCAACACAAATGCCCGTCTTTGGCACACCTCACCTAAATCTCTTAGAAGGTTGCGGGCTTCTCCAGCAAACACCAAAGGCGGCATCTGCGTTAGGGCGTTGCGTACTTTGGTTAGCGAAGTTTCATCTGGCCACTGAGGTTGTTGGGCTGCAGGATGTCCGCGCCAAGTTTCTGGGTGCCAAGCAGTCATCAAGTTGCAACAAGCTAGGCAGCGTCGATATCTAGCAATTCAGCTTGATCTCGTACCATGTCTATAGATCTGCCGATCATTCTACGGATGGCCTCAGATGTGAGGTCTAGCACCTCGCCGATTTCGCGGTAACTATGCTTTTTGCCATCTACTAGACCAAAACGCATTTCCAAAGCAAAGCGTGATCTTTCGTCCAAAACTTCTAGCAACTCCGCTAGGGTTGCCATTTTGTCGGATTCCAAAATTAAGTCTTCAGGGCTGGCGCTTGTGTCGGGTTGTAGATCAACTAATTCGCTGCTGTTGTCGTCTCCTACTGTGGTGTTTAGAGAAGTAGGTGAGGTAAGCCGATGCAAAAGAGCATTGTCGGTGTCTAGTTCTTCTCCGCCACTGCTAGCTTGACGAACTGCAGCTCGCAAGCTTGCGGCACGTTCGCCGGGTAGGCGAATCAGGTTTGCTTTTTGGTCTAAAGCACGTCCGATTGATTGACGTATCCAAAAAGTGGCATAAGTGGAGAACTTAAAGCCTTTACGCCAATCAAACTTGTCTACTGCTCTGTCTAAACCAAGGTTGCCTTCTTGGATTAGATCTAGCAGTTCCATGCCAGTGGGAAGAGGATATTTTTTGGCTACGCTTACTACGAGGCGTAAATTGGCTCTGATGAAACGCTCTTTGGCTCGTTCTGCTTCTCTTACATGGGTTCGCAGCCGCGGGCTGCGCTTGCCAGCGTCTAGTTGCAGCTGAGCTTCGCGTCCTCGTTCGATGATCTTGGACAGACGTACTTCATCGTCTTTGGTTAATAGCGGCACTAAGCCGATTGCGTTTAGGTAGTGACCTGTTGAATCATCCATGTCGTTGTTTCCTAGATGGCTGTGTCTTATTTGGTTATAGGCTGCAACCTCCCTACGATAAAATTTGTTCCCGAAGATTTTAAACCCGAAGATTTTAAAATGTCCTCAAGGGTACTCTAGATGCAGCCACTTTTGCTTATATTACTCACATAACGTTAGCTGTGTAACACTATCGGTGTCGCATTATTTTTTTGATATGAATCGCATTGGCATATTCGGAGGCACTTTTGATCCGATCCACTTAGGACACTTGGCTGTGGCATCGTGTGTTCGCGCTGTGTTGGAGCTAGATCAGGTGGAGTTGGTGGTTGCACACAAGCCGTGGCAAAAGCTTGCAGGCACAGTTGCAGCGCCAGCCCCAATGGTGTCTGCTCTGCATCGTTTCGCAATGGTGCAAGCCGCAGTTGCTGATGTTGCTGGGTTGGCTGCTTGCGATATGGAGATTGAACGAGGCGGTCTTACCTACACGGTGGATACTTTGGAAGAGTTTTGTGCGCGTGATGCTACGAGCGTTTTGTTTTTGATTGTGGGCAGCGATGCTGCTGCCCAGATGCATACATGGCAGCGGTACTCTGAGATTGAGCGGTTAGCTACGGTTGTGGTTATAGACCGGCCTGGCAGTGTTGGACAGCGGCCTTTGTTGCAGCATCAGCTGGTACGGTGCCCTATGGTGGACATTTCTAGCAGCAAGGTGCGGGCTTTGATTGCTGCTGGTGAGTCGCTAGCAGAGTTTATGCCACCCGCAGCTTTGGACTATTGCCGTCAACACAGGCTTTACGGTTGCTAATGTGAGGCAGATATCACAGAGCTATGGGCCTCAGCTTGATGTCCAAGAGGGTTCTAGGGGTTTTTGGCATTTGGGATGGCCGCTGTTGTTGTTGGCGTTTGGGCTGGCTGTGCCACTGTTAGTGTGGTTTGGTTGGATAGCAATATCGAATAGCACCGATGGCACCGATGTGAGCCAAGAGATTGATCGGTCCGCTCCTGGGTTTCAGGCATTTGTGGAGCCAACTCCTACCTTGTTATTAGTCCACAGCGATGACGCAGCGCTTCGTGGTTTAGCGTTGTTAGTACTAACTGATGTTGGAGTTGTCGGGTCTTTGTCAGACGAAAGCTTGTTAGATAACTCACTGAACAGCACTGCTGACAGTGCTGTTTTGTTAATTCCTGTAGAAATGCTCACAGATTCGGGTGTGTTGAGCAAAATCTGGGCTGAGTCAGGTACAGGTGGGCTAGTTGATGCGGTGACAGAGCTTTTGGGAGCTCGACCGCAAGAAGTGCAAGTAGTAGACAATGCGGGTTGGCAAGCTTTAGTGGCAGCCACCGCACCTGTAGTGCTTGTGAGCCCTGATGCGTTGGTTACTGCTAGTGGGGAGGTGGTTTTTTCATCTGGCGAAGTTTTGCTTAGGGCTGCTGATGTTGGCAGCTATCTGGCTTGGCGCAACCCGCAGGAATCGCCTTTAGCGGCCTTGTTTCGTGTGGAGTTGTTTTGGCAGGCATGGTTAGCTCAGGTGGGTGAGGCGTTGCGGGTTGAAGGCGCAGGTTTGGTGATACCCGGTGAGCGTGATAGGGGTATGGGTCGTTTTGTGCCTGCAATGGCCGCGGGGCGGGCAACGGTGTTTGCTTTGCCGGGGGTTTTAGGTGCGGAAGGCACTGTGAGCCCAGATGTCCCGCTCATAACAGAGTTGGTTCGTGAGGTGGTGCCGTTTCGGGTGCCAACGTTGCTTGCTCAGGGCCCTCGGGTGCGCTTGTTGAATGGCACCGGTGAGTTGAGCCATCTTGTTGTTGCTGCGCGTGTTTTGAGTCGAGCTGGGGCTGAGGTAGTTGTTGTAGGAAATGCCGCTGAGCGGGGTTGGCAAACTACCAAAATTGTTTATCACGATTTGGATTTCGGCAATGCGGCTGAGGCTTTGCAGAGGGCTTTGGGTGTGGGTATGGTTGCAGCAGATGATGCTGACAACTCAGAGTGGGATATAACAATCACCTTTGGAGCAGATTTCGTGTCAAATATTGCGGCACACAGTTAGAGTGTTGCTGTGATGGCTGTATGAGCGGTCACCGTTGGTGATGGGTTGTTTGTGAATACCGCAAATGTGGATCACGCAGTGGCGGATGACGCTGTGGTGAATGAGGCAACTGTGTGGGAGTGGGTTCAAGCTGCGGTGGCTGCGGCCAATGAGGGGCCCGGAGCCGATACTGTCATTATTAGCGTGGGTGAGGTTTTATCTATAACCGATCATTTTGTGATTACCAGCGGGGCTAATGCCCGGGCTGTGCGGGGTTTAACTGAGAGAATAGAGCAAGGGGTAGATGCTGTAGGCGGTCCTAAACCCGCAAGCATCGAGGGTCAAAGTGAGTATGAGTGGGTGCTTATGGATTACGGCGATTTTGTGGTTCATATTTTTACAACCGCAGCTAGGGAATACTACGCTTTAGATCAACTTTGGAAAGACTGCCCAGTGCTTACATCTGATTCAGTGCCGTCCTGAAGGCGTAGAGATGCATTGTGTTTGATGCCGGCTAGCTTGCGCTGAACTTGCCTACAGCTTGGTATTGCAACAGAGCTGATCGTCCGATGATGTCAATGATGCGAACTACGGCTTCGCGTCCGTTGGCATCGGTTAGATGTAAATCTTCGTTGAACCCAAAGTTAACCGGCTGTTGTAGCCCTTGATTGATGGCGATGTTGTCAGCGTAAAGATACGAGCGATTTAGGTTGTCTAAGATGGGATTGAGCCGTCCTGACACCACAGGCAGATGGCCGGTGCCGTTAATGAACAATGCTGAACCTCCATTAGGCAGGGGAGAAAGTTCGAGGGTTAAAGGTCCGCTGGCCGGTATCCAGTCGTTGTTGTGGCCTGCTGAGTAACCGTTGCTGCTAGCGAACACCGTCATTGGCAGGTGGGTGGTATGTAACTCTAGGTAGGCGATGCCGTCTGCATTGGTTTTAGATTGCTTATAGGTTTTGTTTGGAAACAAAACAAGAACATCTACATCACACAGGGGCTGTTGTTCGCATTTTATGACAACTGCTACTTCTCCAGGGTCAACCTTTAGCTTTGCTGCTGGAATAATTAGCAGCAATTCGCTGTCGGTTATTAGCTTGTATGTTGCTTGTTGCCCCGACAGTTCGTGCGTTGTTTCATAAATGATTGGCACGCCGTCACCGCGACGTTCTAAGAAGTACTCGCGGTTCGCAGAATCAAGCGAATCGGGAACAGGGATTCGGCCTAGCACCGAGGCGAGCACTTCATTGCGGGTGGCTTGGCGTTCTGCCATGCTGTCTACCGATAAGGTGTTGGGCAAGTTACCCGGGGATGCTATTTCGAGACGATCCGCAAACATAGATAATCTAATTTGGCTTTGGCGAATGGAGTAGTCGCGGTGAGCAACTGCGTTCACAAGCGCTTCAAAAACAGCTTGCAAGCTGTATTGGGGCATATCCACTCGACCAGGAGCTTTACGAGAAGCAACTCTCATGTTGCGTTTCACAAACTTCAATGCTCGATCTACCTGCTGGTTGATTGGCCCAGTAATGGTTTGGGTGTCAAGCTGAGCAGAGGCACGGTTAGTGCCCCGATAATGTGTAGCTGTTATTTCTGCTTGAGGTAGCCAGTCCTCGGGATTGGCGCAACATAATAAGAGCCCAGCAACAGTTGCTCTAAGGTGTTGTTGTTGTCTTCACTCAATAAGTTAAGCTTTTGCAAGGCTTGTTCAGGCTGTGATGTGCTGCGCGCTTTCAAGAGGGGTTTCCAAAGCGCCTCATCTAATGTAGCAAGGCCAGTGTCTGCCATTGTTTGCTTGTCGAACCCAATGAAACGCGATTGGCCTCTTTTTTGGGCAAGGCGTAGTTGCTCGTCGCTGTTCATTGGCTGTTTTTTGCTGCCGACGCGCTGGTAATACCCTCCTGCGCTTTTGTGCAGCGATTCGCCTTCAGGAACTGCTACAAGCAAAAAGGCTTTATTGTCGAGTTCTTTACGCAGGATAGTTGGCGCAATGTAGGGCTTAATTGAATCTGTGCAGGCTTGGGTTACGATTATTTCTGTGGCATCAAGTTGCGCGCGGTTCATGCCTTGAATGGTGCCAGCATCGGTTATACCTAAGAGCAGCACCCCGCCGCTAGCATTGGCAAAGGCGGCTAGCTCATTTGATAGATCGTTTTGTGGTGGTTCTTTGGGTTTGTTTCCAGAGAACTTGATTTCTTTGAACTCCCAGTGGCTGTCTTTGCCTAGACGTAGCTGTTTTTCGATCTCTTCGTCTGAGCTGCCTGCAAGATTTGCCATTGAATCAGTTTAGAGGAGGCAAAAGCTACCTTAGAGTTTGCATAGTATAGGGTGAGGCATCGCTGGGACACAGCAGCTATGTACGAGTCTTGTTTTGTTGTTTGAGATACGTCATCTGAGTAGTAATGGTTGTGGGGTGGGTGGCTGAAGGGTGGTGTGTGGTTTTCGGGTTTGTTAGATGGTGGCAGGGCGGTCTGGGGCAATGCGTGTCTAAGCGTGTCTGTTTAGAGGTGAAGCTAGCGTGGGGTTTGGGTGGGGTCTGAGTTCGTATTCCCCTTTATTGTTGCGGTTTACTGTTCAGCCGTGGTTGTGGATGTTGTGGTGGCCCGTGTTCTTTCCAATGCATTCGGATTACAATGCCGTAGAATCGGCTTATTTCAGGCATCTATAGATGACAGAAGCTCAGGAAAAATTTCTTCAGGGGTTTTTCCAGTAATCTGCATGTAAAGAGCGTCTCCGCACAGGTCAAGGTGCATATCATCACCCCATGCAATCGATCTGGCAGGGCCAAGTTTCACATGAGAGAAAAATCAGGGTTCTCTCATGCGCTGAACATACCGCGACCTGCTATATCTGATAAATCTACTTCTCCCTCAATTCCGTCGTCGTAGCGCAACCAAATCCGAAATGGCTCTAAGGCGCGTACTTCAGCTGGACGCACCCATTTGTGGGGAGATGTCATGTCAGCAGTCTAGCTAGCTGCGAGGCGGGTTTATCAGGGGCTTTTAGAAATTGTGTATATATTGTGGAGCGTTGGGATCGTGCAGCGCAGTTAGTGGTCACTGCCTATTGATTAACGCTTGGTGTAAATGCGGGCAAGTTGCCTATCTATAGCATCCCTAACCGAAGTAGGAGCATGATGCGAACGGTTATGTGCTGGAAGTGGGCGGGCAGTAGCCAGTGTTCGCGCAAGTATGCGTTTTATATATGATTTTTTATCCACACTGTTAAGAATAACGCATCAGCTAAGTATTTCAAGCATGATTTACAATCTTTTTTCAATTCTTTTTATTGCTGGTTTTTCTGATGCTGGCAGATGGATACTTCAAAAAGTATTAGATTTCTAGTGGTTTTGAGGCGCAAGCTAAAGCGGGGGCCATCTCCGAAGAAGCCGAGAGCGCTGCCTCGGGATTGGCAGTGGCATAGACCACCTAGCCGTCTGTTTGAACACAGTTAACGTTGTGTATTGGGTGATTGTAAGCCTGTAGCTGATTACCTCAAGCGGTGTCCGCTCATATTAGGTGTGCATGGATCTAACAGATGTAAAACCTGGCTATAAGTTTCATGATTTGCTTATATTTAAAAAATATAGTATATATACGTTGATGCAAAGCACTAGAATACTACGTATACCATTACCTATAAAACTTATTTATGAGATGGATGAGTTAGTTACTTTAGGCAAAGGTGGACTAGATAGCAGGGAAGATCTGGCTAGAGAGGCTATTGAAGCCATGGTATTGGAACTTCGCTATGGCCTAGCCGAACCCGAAGCCCAGCTTCACCAAGATACAACAGATGCAACGCCACTCTCACTTGATCCACCCGACGTTTCTTTTACTGCGCTACAGGCACCGTTGGACACAAGCTGCTTTGTTAAGCCTCTAGCTTCATCTTTGCAGCCAGCAAGCGGATTCCACAACCGTGACTATCCTTCTCTCTGGGCTGCTGCTCAGCTTGGCAAGCTGCTTAAAGAAGAATCGATGGCTTTTGCTGACATGGCTGAGGCTCTAGTTGAACAAGCTTGGATATTTGCCGAGCAACTCATTCGTCTAGATGATGTTCTTATAGGTAAGCCTTCAGCACTGTTTCCGACTAATCAAAGAAAGCGGCAATCGGCAGAAGGCAATTTTACGATGTTTGCTGTTGGAGCGCTTAAACATGGCAACAGCGGAGAACATATAGCGCAGGGAATCTTATTTGACTGGCAGGTGCTGGGCATGGAGACGACTCCAAGTGGGCCTCAAGTTGGTTTCACTCATGTAGGGCAAGAGTTGCTTAACTCAATGGCAGGTTTAACAGTTATTCACCCGCACCCTGCTGACTACACGCATCGTTTTCTTGATTACTTGTCCAAATATGCTCCTGGGGATTGGGCAGGATTTCAGCTCATGTTGCGTTCTGTTAACCCAAGAATTAGGCGAGAAGAATTGATTGATGTTTTTCATGAGCGTTGGCCTATGTGGAAACGAAAAGTTGCATCTAACAATGCTGCTGGGTATATCGCTAGAGGGCGCGAATGGGGTCTTGTAGAAATGGGGCAAGTTGACAGGTGCTATACCCTTACTGAATTAGGACATCAAGTGCTATCAGGGCAGGGTGCGGATTTATGATAGAGCGCACTGCCAGAGCAGCTGCTGACAACAACGTTCAAGATGTTATAAGCGCTATAGATAACTACACATGTGGGTCGATCCGTGCATTAGCTCAAGACCCACCGCAAAATTCTCTTGATGCACGTCGAGACGGCCAGAAGGTGTTTGTTGCATACCAAGTTGTGAGCCGTCAGCTGGGGAAGGGAAATGCGATACAGCTAATGACCATTACCGACAGGGGTACCACTGGCTTAGACGGGGCTATCCTCACCGCTGAAGACTTAGCACAACGGGAGAAGCAGCAAGGTCAGCTTGTCATTCAATCAGGTGAGAACTGGGCTGCCTGGGAAGCAATGCGCTACACCAAGTCTGGACAGGACAGCCTAGGTAGTCGTGGTCAAGGTAAGTATGCCTACCTCTATCATTCCTTGCACCCTGCTCCAGGGGCATCACCGAATTTTCCTAAGCACGCTGGACGGGTGATTATTCTTTACGACACACTGCTTCACAACGGCGAATACCGTCTTGGTGTTCGCTATCACAACCCTTCCTCCAAAGTCATAGAACCGCCATTTACTGGCGATGAGGCGATGGAGATTGTTAAAACCAAATATGAGAATGAACATTTTACGATTCCACTTCAGTTAGAACCTCTATCTGAACCCGGCACTAGGATCATCATTCCCTTCCTGTCTAAAGAAGCTGCTGATGCCGTTCAGAGCGGTGAGTTGGCCTACTGGCTGCAAGCGGAGTGGTGGCGTCCCATCCAGAAAAACGAACTAGAAATCACCGTAGCCAGCGAAGATGGTTTAACTCGTTCCATCGAAGTTCCCGACTTCTGGCAAGCTCAACCGTGGACTACGAACCACTTGGACTACCAGGTCCAAGAGCAGGTCGCGTTGCTCAGTTCAAACAACGATGACCCTCGTCGCATCAAGCGGTGCGTCCTTTTTCACAACAGTGACCTGGCGAATCAAGACAAAGATGGACCTGCTCAACTAAACGGTGTGCAGCTGCTTCGGGGTGGGCAGTGGATCGTCACGTTGGAAATGAAAGAGTTTTCAGACTGGATTCCGAAAGAGCACCGAGAGGGTTTCCGTGGTTTTGTGGAGTTTGACCGGGTTCTTGAACGTGACCTGCGCGAAGTAGAAAACCCAGCTCACGATGGCTACAACCGCAGAACAGCGCTTTATCGGGCAATAGTTAGCGAGATTTGTAATCAGGTTAAAGAATTCGCAGACAAAAAAGGGTGGCATGATGCTGAAGACAGCCCGCCCGACCCGCAGTTCGACTCTCTTGTTCAAGAGTTTGCGCGACTCTTTGTTTCACCTGAGCCAGGTAGCCACACCCCATCTCCTGTGAATTGGCACTGCAAGGTGGATGCTGCTTACCCTGACCCTGCGATTGCTGCTGTTAGCTGGGGTCAAGTAATTAATGTGGCGGTAACTTGCCGACGACGCCCTGCGGCTGATGGTGAATCTATTGAGTTCAATGCCGAACTTGTGAGACCTGACGGCTCGTCAGAAGTTATTTTTGCGCCGCGGCACCAGAACATGAGACAAGGAGTTACCGACGAATCATCCGCTGGGGTGGACTTCGGTGAACTAGTGGTTGACCACCCCAAGCGACCTGAGTCTCCGTTCACTGAACCTGGGCGATATTCGATTGAGGTGCAATGCACTAGCCAGGGCCAAGTTGTTGCAACGGGGAGGTGCTCATTTTACGTGGCCTGTAACCCTCCCAAACCTGCGCTCAACCCTGTGACCATCCAACTTCAAGCCTTCAATCGTGAGGACAGCAGCAACATCATTCCACAAGGTGAAGTGTTGCAATGGCAAGCTACGGTTAGAAACCGCGGTCAGGCGCCTGTAGATGGAACTATTGCCGTTGTTTTGGGAGAGCATCGTCTTACGAACGAGGCTGTGAGCCTTGATAAAGTTGCGGTTGGCGATCATCCGCAGAGTCAGATATTTGAAGGTTCGGCTAGAGTGCTCCAAAGTGCTCAACCTTCTGGCACCCTACCTTTTGCTTGGGACAGTTCAACTCACGAACATACAGAGGGCAAAGAGCAGCTGAGCGAGATGCCTGTACTGCCATTGTCCAACGGGCGACACACTGTAGTGGCTTCATTTGAACACGACGGCAAACCCTTAGCAGCTGCTAGGGCATCAATATGGGTGGGTACGCTACCTGAGGACGATGAATCTGGCGATATGCCCTTCAGGGTTGCCCAAACAGACAAACCCATGGATCCGCGCTGGCGGTTAGAACAGCCAAGGTTTAGTTCAGATGACATTCACACGCTTTACTGGTCTGCTGCAAATCCGATATTTCAAGCGATTAAAAGTTCCCGTCAGCCTCGCCGTAAATCGCAGCAAGCGCCTCAGGAGGAGTATTTAGCTGAGATAATCGCTGAGGCATTAGTTGACTGGTCGGTTAGCAAATTTCAACAATCTGGCGACGAGGGGTCACTCCGTTTGGTTTCGAATCGAATTCTACATTTGAATCCCGAGTTGGGGGAGCGCTTTGAAGACCTGATCGAGCTTGTAGGGAGTGCTGCAGCCGCTAGCGATCCTCTTCAATACGGTGAGACCCAAAGGAAAATGGCAGCGTTGATGGTAGAAGCAGTCCGCCAAAAGCGGTAATAATTAAGAGACTATGCCTGGGCTTATGCGCTACAAGTCTTTTGACGGTGACCTCATGACCCAAGTGTTCACCCGAGGACACCATACCGGGCAGCCACATCATTTTACAGCGGCTGACAGTTTAGACTGCCGTATTGATTTTGTTCTTGATAAGGCTGCCTCTGATTGCTCTGCAACCTCCCATGACAGCATCCCTGCAGCGTTCACTAAGGATTGGGTTATTGGGAAGGTATTTCGCGATTCTGGGCTTTTGACAGACCAAGCGCTGAGCGGCGAGGAAGCAGACTTTATTTGGGAGGTATTAGCGAATAAAGCAGCTATGGCTATTCGCCATGACGGGAGCGAAGAGGATCGTTGGTGTGAGCTAAGGCCACCGCTAAAGCCTTTAGTTGGATCGCCGATTAAGATTCGCAAGCCGCGAACAGCTGATCATTGGGCTAGGTGCGCATGGTTAGCAGAGCAGAGTTATGCCGATGCCTCAGATACGTTTGGAGGACGTATAACTAACGTGTGGAACATGTATGACCGCACTCCACTCAGGCCTCTTGTGCTACGTCAAGCCCTTCAAAAATGTAAGGCGCAGCTGCCGGCGGAATTCGCAGAGCAGATTATACAGACAAAGTTATTCTTGAAGCTTCTCAAGCAACTCAGCCGACGATGGCCTGCTAGAGGCTTGCGCTCGGCAATTCAGCCTGCTCATTACACGATTGAAGAGCTGATTGATGAGATTAATCTTTGTGTGGATTGGTCAATGATTCTGGGGGAGACATCGTAACGGCGGCGTTTTATGCTGGGTGGGAGGGCTTTTTAGCGGCAATCTAGCGCAGAGATTGTAACTAGTCTCACTTTGATGTGCAGAAACGCATGCTGAGCCTACTACTATCTATAGCGACCGCATCAATGATCGGAGGAACGTGGCCGGCCAGAGGCCCATCGACATCGCAGTCACCAAGTTCTATAAGGCTCTCGGAGCGTGCTTTGTGCTCTATATGGCTTTATGGGCCTTCATCGCAGTACATCAGTTTGATGAGGGACTAGGCGCGCCGTACTTCAACGTGGCTTTGACTGCTTCGTTAGTAGTGACGGTGATGGGCATTGTGGGATTTTTGGAATATGCCCGGCGCAGGCCAGTAGGTTCCTATCACACTTGGGGTGAGGCCATGTTGGCTGCCACGTTAGTGTTCTTTTTGTTGTTTTGGATTTATGGGGTTGTGCCGCATCAGTGGCTGGTTTATGCCGATAGCGAGTTAGGCTGGCGTAGAGATCGTCTTGTGGAGGGGTATCACATCGGTAACCAAGGCATCATTTCTTGGGCTTTACCGTTTGATCTGCCTTATTTGGTGATCCGTGATGTTGTGGCTGTGCTGATATATGTTTTAGGTCTGGCTGGCAACATTGCAGCCTGGGTGGTTTGGCAAAATCGTGGCAAAACCGCTGCTGTAGAAGTTGAAAAGTCTGAATACGGGCGTCCGATTGTGAGAGAGGGGGCGACAACCTGATGGCTTCTGGCGATGCTAATCCTGAAATGCC
Organism: Candidatus Poriferisocius sp.; assembly: GCA_965221865.1. Lineage (GTDB taxonomy): Bacteria > Actinomycetota > Acidimicrobiia > Acidimicrobiales > Bin134 > Poriferisocius. The sequence goes on along the minus strand of OZ244918.1, from coordinate 879,150 downwards.
TGAATTTCGCGACGACTACGTGTTAGTGGAGGTAGACAACGACTACCTCCAAAGTCGGGTGAAACCCAAGCAGTTCATCCACATTGATCAGTCCGAGTGCATTATGTGTGAAGGCTGTGTAGATATTTGTCCGTGGAAGTGCATTCATATGGTGGCACCCGATGCGGTCGACCTAGCGGTAGGCACAGAACAGCCTGGAGTAGACCCCAGCGACCATGTGATATTTACTATTGATGAAGATGCTTGTACTCGTTGTGCATTGTGCGTGGATCGTTGTCCAACAGGGGTTATAACCCTGGGAAAGCTAGGTGACCCTGGTGGCGATGGCGACCCGCACCACAGGATGCCTAGCTACGGTTACGGCTACGGCATGCGCTTAACGTAGAACTAGAAGCTAGAACAGAAAGATCGACTAAGAGGGATAATGCCAAAACAGCCAAAACAACCGGCTAGCGAGCGCCTCAGACAGTCCATGAACTCAACCATGGGCGATATGCAGGGCTCGCAAGCGTGGACTTCCATATTCAGACCTGGCTCTATCTTCCGCAAAGGCTACAGTGACAGCCCTAGAAACCGCAGCTATGTAATTATGAACAGCGTGTTGTATCACCTTCATCCGGTGAAAGTGAAGCGTCACGCCGTAAAAGTTAGCTACACATTGTGTTTGGGTGGGCTCAGTTTCTTTTTGTTCATCTTGTTGACCGTGACCGGTATCTTTTTGATGTTCTTCTACCGACCGACCGCTACACAGGCATGGGACGACATTTATAACCTACAAGCCTCGGTCACCTTTGGTTTGTTGGTGCGAAACATGCACCGTTGGGCTGCACACCTTATGGTCATTGCGGTTTTCTTGCATATGGCCCGAGTGTTTTATCACGGGGCTTACAAGCCACCGCGTGAGTTCAACTGGGTGATTGGAGTGATCTTGTTAACCTTGACCTTGTTGTTGTCGTTTACGGGATACTTGTTACCGTGGGATCAGCTGGCTTTATGGGCGGTAACCGTAGGCACAAACATGATGGGCTTCACACCTGTGTTTGGCGATCAAGTGCGCTTTGTGCTTTTGGGCAGCGTGGAGATTAGCACCGACACTTTGTTGCGATGGTATGTGTTGCATGTGCTTATGTTGCCTTTTGTGATTGTCATTTTTATGGCCATCCACTTTTGGCGAGTGAGAAAGGATGGAGGTATTTCCGGGCCGCTATAGCAGTGAGCTAGCTGCTTTAGCCGATTCGATAAAGATTTATATGGCTGATATTCCTGAACATCTCCTTAAACGGGCTCAAGAAGCTCGCAAGCGCGCCGAAGCTCAACAAGGTGGCGCATCTACAGGTGGCAGCGAGCCTGCTGCGGTTGCCGATACCAATGCTGCCGCTAATGTGCCTGCTGATGCCGCTGGCGCTGTTACATCTGCTAGCAGCGAGGCTGCTCAAGACAGCCTGCCTGCTAGCAGCAGTGTATCGAAGATTCCTGCACACCTGCTAGATCGCTCCAAGTCGGCACGCTCACAAGCCGCATCTGGCACAGAATTGTCAGCAGCTGCTGGCGGGGCGGCTACAGCGGTAGCTACAGCGGTAGCACCTGCTGGGGCAGTACAACCCGAACACACCGGCCCCGGAGGGGGCACTCAACGGCTCTTGACGGTGGTTAAGTCAGGCTCTATTCAAGATGTGAAGGCCACACCCACAGATAAGGTGCATGTATGGCCACATTTGTTGGTGATTGAGTTTGTGGCCGCCTTGTTGGTTACAGCTTTTACTTTGATTTTTTCCATTTTTGTCAACGCTCCGTTACTGGAGTTGGCCAACGTTAACGAAACCCCAAACCCCTCTAAAGCACCGTGGTATTTTATGGGTTTGCAAGAACTGCTTACTATGTTTCACCCTATGGTGGCTGGTGTGACTATTCCCGGTATAGGTTTATTTTTGTTGATGTTGGCACCCTATATGGATCGTAACCCTAGCAAAAAACCTGAAGACCGCAAGTTTGCTATTTCGTTAATGACCGTGCATCTAATGTTTTGGGCCATTTTAGTGATGATCGGTTCGTTCTTTAGAGGCCCTGGTTTCAACTTTGTCTTCCCCTGGGAAGCTGGACTGTTCTTTGATCTGTAGGGACTAATCGTGGGTATTGCACTTTCTATAGCTATTCCGATCATCATAGTTGCTGCTGTGATCTTGGTGATGAGCGCTGCTCGCAGGCGGGAGACCATGACTGCTGAAGGCAGGCTCAGTCGGGAGACCCGGCGCCGTGATAAAAATCGTCGTGATGCAGCTAATGTTGACATTGACAGCGCGGTGCTTAGCGGGCGTGAAGTGGAACGTGCCGCAGTCCTAGAACGACGCCAAGCGAGCCAAGATTTAGCGGAAATTCCGCAAGCAGATATTACAGATTGGGTTCCACCCGATCCCGAAGCTGTGGGTGTGAGCCGCAGGCAGTTTTTAAACCGCAGCACCGTGGCCATGATGGGTGTTGGGCTGAGTGGTTTTGGAGCGGCTTGCATTGCCTTTTTGTGGCCTCCATTCGTTTCGGGATTTGGAGCGGATGTGAATGCTGGCAATGTAGAAGATATCAAGGCCAAGATTCGCGATGAGAATGGCTTTTTGTATTTGCCTGAAGGTAGAGCGTGGGTAACTGAGTATCCCGCAGCAGCTTTACAAAAAGCTCAAGCAGCATACAGCGCCCCTGAGTTAGCGGGCATGGAAGCAGGTTTGGTAGCGCTGTTTCAAAAGTGCCCTCATTTGGGTTGTCGGGTCCCATCGTGCGTTACTTCGCAGTGGTTTGAATGTCCTTGCCATGGGTCGCGTTACAACCAGGTAGGGGAAAAGCGTGGCGGTCCAGCTCCTCGTGGCATGGATCGCTTTGCTATGTCCGTGAACTCGCAAGGAGAGTTCATCATCCGCACTGGAGCTGTTATCCAAGGACCTCCCATAGGCGTGAACACCACCGGCCAAGAGCCTGAGGGTCCAAGTTGCCTCGGAGGGGCCTCCCACTAATGCCAGTGCTTGCTAGTTCAACCCAGCGCAATTTGGGCATGGCCATAGCCGTTGTTGCCATTGTGGGCTTTGCTATCTACTTGTTGTACAACGTTTTATGGGCTGGGCGGGCAGAGAAAGGCTCAGAGCTAGAGTTAGCACCTAATCGCAAGCCTTATCTCAACGATGCTGAGTTGGAGACTAAAAAGCTGGACTTCAGCTTGGCTACAGGTTTGGTTACTTTGGTGATTATTGGTGTGGCATTGCCCCTGTACTGGTTAGGCGAGCCAGGCCGGCACGAAGGCTATGTAGACCACACTCGCGATCAGTTCACTAGTCGTGGTTTTGAGCAGTATGAGGAGCGCTGTGCTAACTGCCATGGTGGCGGCGGTTTAGGTGGAACCACTGCTACCTCTGTAACAGATGACAACGGTAACTTTGTGGCAGCCATTCAATGGGAAGCACCATCTCTTACAACCGTGCTATACCGTTTTTCTGAAGAAGAAGTACGTTACATCCTCAACTACGGGCGACCGCCCACGCCTATGCAGGCTTGGGGCGCTCCTGGCGGTGGGCCTCTTACTACTCAGCAGGTAGACGAGATAATTCAGTACATTCAAAGCATTCAGCTCACACCAGAACAAGTAGATGCAGAAGTGCTAGATGGGCTGGTGCAACAAGTTCGTGCTGATGTGCTTGTGGCTAACCCGCAACTTAGCGAGCGCTTAGCTGACGCTAATGCTGCGGTAGCTGCAGCATCAGCTGACGAGTTTGAAGCTGAAGCTGCAGCCCGTGAAGTGGCTGCTATAGAGCAAGAGATACGCGAAACTAGCGAACAATACATTCGCGATCTAACATCACCGCAGCGCGGTGAACTGCTGTTTAACAATGCAGAGTACGGTTGTGCTAGATGTCACACCCCTAGAGAGTCTTGGATATTCACCGGCCCTGAACAAGTGCCTGGAGACGGAGCCGTAGTGTTACCTAAAGGTTCTGCTGAAGAAGCTGAGGCGGTTGCAGCTTTAGGCGATTTGATACCCGCCAAAATATCAGGAGGAGGCGCATTTGGGCCTAATCTCACTAACGGGGCAACGCTTAGACAGTTTGACACTGCAGAAGGTCATTTGGGTTTCATTGTTGTGGGCTCACAACAAGGAGTGGGGTACGGTAACTTTGGGCAAGGAGACGGTGGCGGTCAGATGCCCGCTTTTGGGGTGTGTGTGGGCGATCGGGATTCTGGTGAGCGCAGCCCGATCTTTGGTTTTTGCACGCTTGAAGATGGCAGTATCCGGCCAGGTGTTTTAACAGATCAACAGATTGCCGACATTGTGGCCTACGAGCGGGAAATGTGAACGTGGGTTTTTTAGCATCGTTGGATGTGGTTGCTGTGGGTTTGCTAAGCGTTATCTCGTTTGACAATGAGATTCGCGGCCTGCTGGTGGTGTTGTTGGGCTGTGCCATTTTGATGGGTTCGGTCTGGCTTATCGTGTCCACTAATACTGGGTTCAGGTTGGGTTCGTTGATTGCAATATCAGCTATTTTTGGTTGGACAATGATTATGGCCTTGATCTGGGCGCTGTATGGGCTTGGCATTCAAGGGGCACGTCCTGTTTGGGAGGTGAAGGCCATTCATATCGGCAACCCCTCCATTGTTAACAGTGTGGCTAATCCGCCTCCTGAAATTTTAGACGATCTGCCCAATCCAGTTACCTGCAGCACATTAGGCGAATCAGACTGTTTGCCTAGCGCTATAGACTTAGTGCGAACCTTAGGCTCACCTGAGCAGCAATTTGAGCTTGACACCATCAATTTTGAGGCTATCGAGTTTGAGGTAGATGCCTTTCATGATGCTTTAGCAGACAGCGATCCTCGCAAACTAGCTGGCTTTGCCCGTGATGTGGAAGTGCAGCGTTTAATTGAAGAACAACGTATTCGCAACGAAGACCTTACTTTAAGCGAACTAAAAGGCATTGCCCCAGAACTCACCAAAGCAGCACAAGATCGTGGCTGGTTAGAACTAGGCGATTGGAATCTGCAAACCACCCAAGCTGCAGGCGAGGCCATCACCGCAGCTAGCGACTATTTAGCTCAAGCCAACCTCGGCTTTGGAGCCACCGATGAGCAGAGCAACTCTTTTGTGGTGTTAGATGCCTATCAACAAGGCGGTAAACCTAAACGTCTTAATAACGGGGTTTGGGAACGAGTTAGCAACAAGGTAATAACCAGTGCTATGCCCCGTCACCCCTCCAACTACACGGTTGTGCAGGTGCAACGCTCGATCTATAAAGAGCCAGTGCCTGGTCAAGCCCCAGCCCCAGACGAGGTAGACCCCGCTGAACCGGTTATTTCAGTGCTAATGGAGCGCAACTTAGGGCGTTTCCGGTTGCCAGGAATCTTAGTAGCAATTGGTTCGGGGCTTTTGTTTGTGGCTTCTTTGTTGATGTTGCACACTCGTGATTTGGAGGTTCGCCGTCGCCTCGAGGGCGAGGGTGCGACCGCTTAGTGCTTTGCGTGTGTGCTTTTTGTGTGTGAGTAGAAGTTAGCTATGACCGGTCAGTATTTGCCTATCTTTGCGCTCGGTGTGTTAGCCGTTTTGTTTGCTGCTTTGAGTTTTGGGGCGTCACGGCTTTTGGCTCCTAGCCGGCAAACTCGCCCTAAGCTAGAGCCATATGAGTGTGGTGTAGCCAACAGCACCGCTGCACCTGAGCGTTTTGGGGTTAGATTTTTTCTGATTGCCATGATCTTCATTGTTTTCGACATTGAGATCATTTTCTTGTATCCCTGGGCAGTGTCGTATCGGGAATTGGGTTTGTTCGGGCTAGTAGCAGTAGGTGTGTTTGTTTTAGCTGTGTTTGAGTCTTTTGTGTATCTGATTGGCAACGGAGCGTTGAGTTGGGGGCCTAAACAGCGGGTTTGGAAACGGGACCCGCAAGTTTCTGTAGCGCGCACTAGCGCTAGCACCGTGCGTTATGTGGGTTTAGATGGACGGGAATGAGGTGTTGCAATGAAGCTGCCACTGCTAGGAGATTCTGCGGTTATTGCTAAAAGCGGTTTAGAAGGGGTAGATCACAACTTTGTTACCGGCAAGCTAGAAGACCTTGTGAAGTGGTCACGGGCTCGCAGCTGCTGGCCTGCAACCTTTGGGTTGGCTTGCTGCGCTATAGAGATGATGGCAACCGGTGGCGCCCACTACGATTTAGCACGTTATGGGATGGAGGTGTTTCGGGCTTCTCCACGCCAAGCAGACTTGATGATTGTAGCGGGTCGGGTTTCGCAGAAGATGGCTCCCATTTTGCGGCGCATATACGACCAGATGATGGAGCCCAAATGGGTGATTTCCATGGGTGTGTGCGCTTCTAGCGGTGGGATGTTTAATAACTATGCAATCGTGCAAGGAGTAGATCAGATCGTGCCGGTAGATGTTTACGCACCAGGGTGTCCGCCTGGGCCTGAAACATTGATGCATGCGATTTTGACCTTACACGACAAGATCTCAAGCGGTGAGATAGCTCAGCGTCGCAGTCAAACAGGTGCTGGAGCTAGTTTGCTGGTACCTCAACAAGATGGCCAAACTGCTGCAGGTGTGGTTATTCGTATATGAGCAATACTGTGGTGCAACATGTGGCTCGCGAGCAGCTCTTAGACACTGTGAGTCACCTACGAGACGAAGGCTATGTATCGGTACTAGATGTCACCGCAGTGGATTACTTAGAGCACCCTGGGCGTAGCGATTTACCTGCTGAGGTGTCCCCCGAGCGGTTTGAGTTGGTGGTCACGTTAATCTCGCATCAAGCTCGCAGCCGGATCAGGTTGCGGGTACAAGTACCAGCCGAAGAGCCAGCAGTGCCGAGCCTGTTTGATTTGTATCCGGGCACTGAAGCTTCAGAGCGTGAGGTGGCCGACATGTTTGGCATCATTTTTGAAGGACACCCCGACCCTACTCGTATTCTTATGCCACCTGATTGGGAAGGCCATCCTTTGCGTAAGGATTTTTCTGTAGGTCGCATCCCAGTGCAATTTAAGGCAACCTCATGAGCGCTGTGGTGACAACCGCAGATGTTGGTGGCGATGAGGCGGTACGACGCCGCGAAAACAGTGCGGTTTTACGCATAGGCGAAGACGACGGCGAACGTTTAGAAGCAGAGTCCAGCGCTAACGATACGACCATGATCATGAACATGGGGCCACAGCATCCCAGCACCCACGGTGTGTTGCGGCTCATGTTAGAGATGGAAGGTGAAACGGTGTTGCGTGCCAAGCCAGTAATTGGCTATTTGCATACCGGCATGGAAAAAACCGCAGAAACCCTCACCTATCTGCAAGGTCCCACCAATGTAACACGTATGGATTATGCAGCTCCTTTGTTTAGCGAGTTGGCGTTTTCAATGGCAACAGAAGAATTGTTGGGCTTAGAGCTTCCCCCGCGGGCGGTTTGGATTCGGATGTTGTTGTGTGAGTTGAACCGAATTAGCTCACATTTGTTGTTTCAAGCTACGAACGGCATGGACATCGGCGCTGTGTCGATGATGATTTACGGATGGCGCGAGCGCGAAGAGTCTTTACGCCTGCTAGAGACCATTACCGGGTTGCGAATGAACCACAACTACATTCGCCCGGGCGGTGTGGCAGCAGATCTCCCCGACGGTTGGCGAGATGAAGTGCTGCGGGTGATCGACAAACTTCCAGAACGCTTAGAAGAGTTTGATACCTTGCTTACAGGGCAGCCGATTTATCGTGAACGGCTGCAAGGAGTTGGGGTGCTTAACGCTGCTGAGTGCTTAGCGTTGGGGGTGACAGGGCCTATCTTGCGCGCCACTGGTTACGACTGGGATTTACGCCGTGACATGCCGTATCTAGCTTATGAGAACTTAGATTTCAATGTGGTGGTAGGCACTTACGGGGATTGTTTTGACCGTTATGCCATTCGCCTCAATGAGATTAGGGAATCTATTGGAATTGTGAGGCAGATTTTAGATCAGCTGCCCTCTGGCGATTACCGTGTGCAAGACAAAAAGGTAACCCCACCGCCTAGAGCGCGCATTGATGAGTCTATGGAAGCTCTGATTCATCATTTCAAAATCTTCACCGAAGGGTTTAAAGTGCCCGCTGGTGAGGTCTACGCAGCAGTGGAATCGCCACGTGGTGAACTAGGTTGCTACATGGTTTCTGATGGTTCTGGGGTGCCCTATCGAATGCACATTCGTGGCCCTAGTTTTGTGCATCTGCAAACCTTGCCCCACATGATGCAAGGCGGCATGGTGGCTGATGCTGTGGCCATCATTTCTTCGGTGGATCCCATCATGGGTGAGGTGGATCGCTGATGGCACGTTTGAGTTCTGCCAACATTACTTTAGCTCTAGAGATTATTAGCCGTTATCCAGTGGCGCGTTCTGCTTTGATCCCGCTATTGCATCTAGCACAAGAACAAGATGGCTATGTCACACAAGAAGCTATGATCCACATAGCAGAGTTAGTGGGCGTTGCTCCTGCAGAGGTGATGGGTACTTGCAGCTTTTATGAGATGTTTAAACGGGAGCCGGTGGGGGAGTATATGGTGAACATATGCCACGGTATTTCATGTCACTTGCTAGGGGCCGATGAGCTAATCCAACATGGTGAAAAAACTTTAGGCATCAAGCCTGGTGATACTACCCAAGACGGTAAGTTCACCTTAGAAGCCGTGGAATGCATAGCGGCTTGCACTGAGGCGCCTTGTTTGCAGGTTAACTATCGCTATCACAACAAGGTGTCCACCGCAGATTTTGATCAGCTGATTGAACGGCTACAAGCTGGCACTGCCAGTATTGCTTCACATGGCAAGCTAGCGCGAACACGTCAGCGAATTGCAGATGAACGTCGTGCAGGAGTGTCGGTGCCTAGCGGGCAAGACGAGCCCGCATGGATGGCTCGCAACCCTAGCCCCGATGCGCCAGAAAATACGCCTAAGAACAAGGTAGCTTAGTGAGCGCTCCCACCTCTGAAGATACGCGGCTTATCACGTCTCGCTTTGACAATCTGGATTCTCATACTCTAGCTGGATATGAAAACACTGGAGGCTATAAAGGGTTAAGGCGGGCTTTAGAGATGACCCCCGCAGATGTTCATAGCGAGGTGCGTGCTGCTAGCTTGTTGGGTCGCGGCGGTGCTGGTTTTCCCGCTGGTGTGAAGTGGGGTTTTTGTCCCCCTGGAGTGTGGCCACGTTATTTAGTTGTTAACGGAGACGAGTCAGAACCTGGCACTTACAAAGATCGTTTGCTAATGGAACGAGACCCTCATCAGCTTATTGAGGGCTGTTTGATTGCTTGTTATGCGCTTGGGCTTTCGCAGTGTTTTTTGTATGTGCGTGGAGAGATGGCTCACGCCCAAGAACGCCTTGCTGCAGCGCTTAATGAAGCATATGAGGCCGGGTATGTGGGGGCATGCATTTTGGGTTCAGAGGACTTCTCGGTGGACATCACATTGCATTGGGGTGCTGGTGCTTACATTGTGGGAGAAGAAACCGCCCTTATTGAAAGTTTGGAAGGCAATAGAGGGATGCCACGTCTCAAGCCGCCTTACTTTCCGGCTTCTATTGGGCTGTACGGCAAACCCACCATCGTAAACAATGTGGAGACGTTATCTAATTTGGCATGGATTGTTGCTAATGGTGGCGAAGCGTTTGCTGCTATGGGGGCTGAAGCTTCCACAGGAACAAGGGTTTTTGCTGTGTCCGGTCATGTTGTGAATCCAGGTGTTTTTGAGGTGCCTTTTGGCACTACAACATTTCGTGACATCATCTTTGATGAGCGTTACGCTGGTGGCACACGTCCTGGGCGCACCCTCAAAACCTTCATCCCTGGGGGTGCTTCTGCTCCCTGGTTTTTTGCTGAGCATTTAGACCTGCCGTTAGAAAAAGCAGCGGTAGACCAGGCTGGTTCCATGTTAGGTTCAGGTGCCATTGTGGTTATGGACGACACCACCGATGTGGTAGCAGCCTGTCACAATCTGGTGCGTTTTTTCTCACGCGAGTCTTGTGGTAAGTGTACGCCTTGTAGGGAAGGCACGTCGTGGTTGGAGAAGATATTAAGCCGCATTCTGGCAGGACAAGGCCGCACACAAGACTTAGACCTGCTTTTAGATGTGTGCGACAACATCAGCCCTGGTATTCAATGGCCTCCCCGGCAGACCACAATTTGTCCTTTAGGGCCTTCAGCGGTTTCACCTATCGCGTCGGCGCTTGAGCGTTTCCGACCAGAGTTTGAGGCGTATCTCACTGCGGAGCCGACAGATTATGCTACAGAGGTTGCAGCCAACGTTCATAATGGGATTCTGCTAGGTGCTGGGGCAACACTATGAGCGAGCCTAAAGAAATAAACCTTACTATCAACGGTAAGGAGGTCACAGCTTCTACAGGCGAGTTGGTTATTGCTGCTGCCGAGCGAGCTGGGGTTTACATTCCGCATTTTTGTTATCACCCACGCATGAGTTCGGTGGGCATGTGTCGCATGTGCATTGTAGACATTGACACCGGCCGGGGGCCTGCTTTGCAGCCATCATGCATGGTGCAGGTAAGTGCGAACATGGTAGTAGATACCACTTCTCCGCAAACGCAAAAAGCTCAAGATGGGGTGTTGGAGTTTTTGTTGTTGAACCACCCTTTGGATTGTCCAGTGTGCGATAAAGGCGGTGAGTGCCCCTTACAGGATCAGACCATGTCGTATGGCCCTGGCGAGAGCCGTTTCGTTGAGGAAAAACGTCACTATGAAAAACCCATTGCAGTCAACGATTTAGTGTACTTAGACAGGGAGCGTTGCATTTTGTGTGATCGCTGCACCCGTTTTGCAGATGAGGTAGCAGGCGACCCGCTAATCACTTTTCAAGACCGTGGTGATCATACACAGGTGAACACTTTTGCCGATCTGCCGTTTGCTTCTTATTTTAGTGGTAACACTGTGCAGATATGTCCTGTTGGAGCGCTAACCGCTAAGCCTTACAGGTTCAAAGCTCGTCCGTGGGATCTGAGCGAAGTGGAATCCACATATCCCAACCCAATGGGTGACCGCATAGTGGTGCAAGCATCTAGAGACCAGGTGTTGCGCTATCAAGGTGCCGACAGCGATGCTGTGAACTGGGGATGGCTGACAGATAAAGATCGTTTTAGTTTTGAGGCAAATGCTAGCGAGATGCGCTTGCGAACCCCGCTGATGCGCGGTACTCCTTTAGGAAAACCTGCTGCGGGGGGCAGCGAACTTGTAGAAACAACTTGGGATTTAGCACTCACACAAGCTGCGCAAGCTATTAGCACAGCGGTTAGCAAAAGTGGACCATCTTCGGTTGCTGTGTTAGGTGGGGCTCGCCTCACAAACGAAGACCAATATGTTTGGGCTCGGCTAGCTAAAGCTGTTATAGGTACAGATAACACCGATGCACAACTAGACGATGGCCTGCCAGCCGAAGCCGTGCTGGGCTTACCGCGTGCCACGATCGACCAAGCCTGCAGTGGCGCTGGGACGGTTATCTTGTTGTCACCTGACTTAAAAGAACAGCAAGGAACTTTGTATCTGCGTTTGCGTCACGCCGTGTTAAACGACGGGGTGCAACTTATCGAGTTAGCCTCCAGAGCTAGCGGCCTTAGCCACTTAGCTGCACACTGTTTGCATCATCTGCCAGCTGAAGCAGCATCAGTAGCGGCAGCTTTAGTTGGTAGCGAAATCACAGCAGACTCAGATGGACGCATTGGTGGTGTTTTAGCTGAAGATGTAGCTGCTGCGGCGAGCAGCTTGGTTGAGCGTGCCGACCGGCCTATTACGGTGATCTTAGGCAGACCTTCGCTAGGGGAATCTGTAGAACCCACTTTGCAAGCTGTCGTTGAGCTAGCTCAGTTTGGTAAGCTGTTGCGTGCCGGTCAAAGACCGGGTTTAGCGTTTTTGCCAGTGTTGCACCGGGGCAACGTTTTTGGCTCGTTAGACATGGGTTTGGCACCCGGGTTATTGCCAGGCAAAGTGAGCTTGGCTAATCCATCGCAACGCCTGCTTGAGGTGTGGGAAAACGTGCCAGAAACCAAAGGCTTAGATGCGCGCGGTATTCTCCAAGCAGCAGTTAACAACAAGATAGAGGTTTTGATCTTGTTGGGAGCCGATCCTTTAGGCGACATGCCCGATCTCGCTTTGGCTCGTCAAGCAGTCGACACTGTGCCAACTGTGATCGCATGTGAGATGCTGCCCAACGCCAGCACAGCTAAAGCTCACATCGTGTTTCCTGCGGCTGCTTTCACCGAGCGTAACGGCACTCACACTAATTGTGAAGGCAGAGTAACCGCACAGCCACAGATTGTTACTTCGCCGGGTGTGGTTCGTGCTGATTGGGCTATTGCCACTGAACTAGCGCGCAGGTTGGGTAGTGATTTTGGGTATGGTTCGCCTGCGGACATTTGGGCTGAAATCTGTGAGGTAGCACCGTCTCATCAGCTCCTTAGCGGTGTTGATCTCAAAGCTACAGATGGTGTGCTAGCAGCTGGCAGTGCTATCGATTTTACTCCTACACAGTCGCTCACAGCGGCGCTCACCGTAGATTCTTACAGCTTGCGTTTAGTGTCGTCACGCCAAATGTATGGGCGAGGAACCATTGTTCAAAATGCTGCTTCGCTAGCTGGTCTAGCTCGTCCTGCGGTTTTGGCTTTGCATAAATCAGATTTTCAACGTGTGGGGGTAGCTGCTGGCACCACCGTGAGGGTTAAATCCAACGTGGGTGAGTTGGATTTGCCGTTGATAACAGACCCCGCAGTGCCCCGCGGTGCAGCAGTTTTGGATTACAACCACCTAGAAGCAGATGTGCGTGTTTTGCTAGACCCAAAAGCAGTTGTTACTGATATACGCATACAAACATCAGCGGTTTCTGCAGCACCTGCTTCAGCAGCAGCAGTTGAGCAATGAGCGGTTTGGAAACGATTAGCTCTAGCGCTATCAGCTTAGAGGTGGTTAGCAGCTTGGGGTCTTCAGTGTTGGCATTAGATCCGTTGTATGTAGGTGGGGTGGGTGTTTTGGAGGTGGGTATTACTTTGTTGAAAGTGGGTGTGGCTTTTGGGTTTTTGTTGGTAAGCGTGATGTTGATGATCTGGTTTGAACGCAAGTTAATCAGCGACATGCAAAACCGCATCGGCCCTTCATTGGCCGGGCCGTTTGGTATTTTTCAGACTTTAGCCGATGGTATCAAACTATTCTTTAAAGAAGATTTAGTGCCAGAACGTGCCGATCGACTGGTTTTTAAATTAGCTCCGTATTTGTCTTTAGTTCCTGCTTTTTTGGTGTTTGCGGTGGTGCCGATAGGTGGAGACTTCAACGGCAGCGACGGCAGGGTGACCATTTTTGGACATGAAACCTTCCTGCAAGTCGCAGATCCGCCAATCGGCATTTTGTTGGTGTTGGCCATGTCTTCTGTGGCTGTTTACGGGGTGATGTTAGCGGGGTGGTCTTCTGGTTCTAAGTATCCGCTTTTGGCTTCGGTAAGAGCCTCTGCGCAGATGGTTTCTTATGAGGCTGCTTTGGGTTTGTCTTTAGCAGCGGTGCTATTGAAGTCTGGGAGTTTGTCTACGAACCAGATCGTTTCTGAGCAGGCGGTTTGGAATTGGAACCTTTGGTTGACATGGTTGGTACCGATTGTGGTGTTTTTGGTTGCTGCCACCGCTGAGTTGAACCGTCCTCCTTTTGATCTAGTAGAAGCAGAACAAGAATTGGTAGGCGGGTTTCACACCGAGTACAGCTCTTTGCGTTTTGCGCTGTTCTTTTTAGCAGAGTTTATGAACACCATCACCATGTCGGCTATCATCGTGACGCTGTTTTTGGGTGGTCCCAACGGCCCCGATTTCACCACGGTGGGCTGGCTTTCGGGTCTTTTGTGGTTCTTCATAAAGCTAATGTTGTTTTTGTTCACGTTCGTGTGGCTGCGCGCTACTTTGCCGCGTATTCGTTACGACCAGCTCATGGATTTAGGCTGGAAGATGTTGATTCCCGTGTCTTTAGGTTGGCTAATTTTGTTGGCTTCCTACGACATTGCTGGCGATCGTGGTTGGAACCGATTTTTGGTTTTAGTTGCGACTTTAGGTGTGATGGCGGGGCTGGCAGGGCTTTTGATGTTGGCGTTACGGAGTGGTAACAAAGCAAGTTCGGGGGAATCGTTAGAACAGCAATTATTAGATGGGTCTTTACAAGCGCAAGGGGAAGTAGGTTAAATGGGTTACTTAAAAGGGTTTGTTGTTACGCTCCGGAAGCTGTTCAAGCGCACCGAGTCTGGTCGGGTGGTGACCACACAGTACCCGCTGGAGAAACGCCCCAAACCGGTGCGTTTCCATGGGCGACATGTGCTTAACCGCTATGAGGATGGCATGGAAAAATGCATTGGGTGTCAGCTTTGCGCAGGGGTTTGCCCAGCACGTTGCATTCATGTGCGAGGCGCCGACAACCCAGCAGATTCTCCTGTGTCGCCAGGTGAGCGTTACGGCTACGTCTATGAGATTAACTATTTGCGTTGCATTCACTGTGACCTGTGCGTGGAAGCGTGTCCCACCGAGGCAATTACCGAGTCGAAGCTGTTTGAGTTCTCCTTTACCAACCGCTCTGATGCCATCTACACCAAAGATGAACTGGTTGTAGGCAACGACGGTCTCCCGCAGCAACTACCGTGGGAGGATTGGCGGCCGGGCGATGATGAGCACACCTCAGCTTGGGTACGGGCTACATCACCTTCTGGTAGCGCCGCTTACGAAGGACATGTGGCTTGGTCTGCTGAACTTGGCTATGGGGTACGTAGCCCTGAAAAAGGGCAATCTGAACAGTAATGGAAACAGCCATATTTATTGTGTGTGCGATTATCGTGCTGGCAGGATCCTTAGGGGTGGTGCTAGCTCCTAACCCGGTACACGCTGCTTTGAGTTTAGTGGGCACATTGTTTGGTGTGGCTGTTTTGTTTTTGAACTTAGAAGCACATTTTTTAGCTGCAGTGCAGATCATCGTTTACGCAGGTGCCATCGTGGTGCTGTTTTTGTTTGTGATCATGTTGTTGGGGGTAGATCGTTTAGAGGACATCTCTATAGAGCCAATTCTTGGTCAGCGGGTTTTAGCCATATTTGTAGGTTTAGCGGGTTTTGGTCTTGGTGCTTTTTACATCGCTGCATCCGTAGAGGGGCTCACGGCTGCCAGCGCTGTTTTAGCTTTAGAAGATGCGGTGGTTACCTTGCCGCAGATAGCACAGGTGCTGTTTACCGATTATGTGTATGCATTTGAGGCGATTGCTGTGTTGTTGACCATTTCGGTAGTGGGTGCAGTGGTGATGACCCGGCGTGTGGTAAGCAACCAGCCTGGCGAAAACACAGTAAGCGAAGATTGATGGTTACCTCTAGCTGGTACCTCATCTTGTCGGCCGCAGTGTTTACCATCGGCGCAGTAGGTCTCATGGTGAGACGCAATCCGCTCATTATGTTTATGTGCGTGGAGTTAATGCTGAATGCGGTGAACATAACCTTTATCACTTTCGCACGGGACTTAGGCGATATTTCTGGACATGTAGCCGTTCTGTTTGTGTTGGTGGTAGCAGCAGCCGAGGTTGTGGTAGGGCTAGCCATTGTGGTGGCTATTAACCGGCGGTGGCCGTTGGCTACTGCCGATGATTTGTCGCAGCTGCAAGGATGACTGTGAGAGATAGCCGATGAGCGCTCTGGTCGAGTTGGTTTGGCTGATTCCAGCTTTTCCACTCTTTGGCGCTTTGGCGCTGTTAGTTGTGGGCCGCCGTCTAGGCGAGCCGGGTGCTGGCTTGCTGGCTACTTGTATGAGCGCAGGGTCTTTTGTAGTCACCGTTTTAGTGTTTGGCGGTTTGCTGGGCTACGACGGGGAGCAGCGTCAGCAAATAGTCACCTTGTTTGAATGGGTTGCTGTGGGCAACCTAGCCGTGGATATTGGTTTTTTAGCCGACCCACTGTCTATAACGATGGCACTGTTTGTTACTGGCGTGGGCACACTCATTCACCTGTACTCGCTTGGCTATATGCATGGCGATGAGGGTTTTGCCCGTTACTTCACCTACCTCAACTTGTTTGCTTTTTCTATGCTCATGCTGGTGTTAGGCGACAACTTGTTACTCACCTTTTTGGGGTGGGAAGGCGTCGGGGCGTGTTCGTATTTGCTGATTTCGTTTTGGTTTACCGAAGATGCCAACGCTTCGGCAGGCAAAAAAGCTTTTGTAACCAATCGGGTGGGCGACTGGGGCTTTTTGGTGGCTATGTTCTTGGCGTTTTTAACTTTCGGGTCGTTGCAATACGGTGAGATTTTCTTTTCGGTAGAGACCAACGGGGTAGCCGCAAGCACAGCATCGGGTATTGTGGTGCTGTTGTTGGTGGGGGCTGCTGGCAAATCGGCACAGTTCCCACTGCATGTCTGGTTACCTGATGCGATGGCAGGACCCACCCCAGTGTCGGCTCTTATTCACGCTGCCACCATGGTTACCGCTGGGGTTTATCTTTTAGTCCGCATGAACCCTATTTTGGCTGCAGCCCATGGCTGGGTGCCCGATCTCATTATGTGGGTAGGTTTGGGTACTGCTCTCATGGCAGCCACTATTGCTGTGGCGCAAAATGACATCAAAAAAGTGTTGGCTTATTCAACTGTTAGCCAGCTGGGTTTTATGTTTGTAGCTGTGGGGTCAGGTGCCTATGTGGCCGCTATCTTCCACATGGTCACCCACGCTTTTTTCAAGGCTTTACTGTTTTTAGGGGCAGGGTCTGTAATTCATGCCATGGACGGTGATCAAGACTTGCGCCGTTACGGGGGTTTAGCCCGTCTTTTGCCGGTTACGTCTATAACGTTTATGGCAGGCTGGTTAGCTATTGCGGGGGTGCCACCGTTTTCGGGCTTTTGGTCTAAAGATGAGATTTTGGCTTACGCGTATGGCGAGAACAAGGTTCTGTGGGTGTTGTTGTTAGCCACTGCTGTGTTGACTGCTTTTTATATGACCCGATTAGTGCTGCTTACCTTTTACGGCTCGCCGCGCTGGAGTAGCGGGGTGTCTAGCAGCGAAGCATCTAGCAGCGATACAGCAGGCATTAATGATGCTAGCACTGCTGAGATAAGCACAGCTTTGCCGCAACGTAACCCGCATGAGTCTCCTATAACTATGACTTTGCCTTTAGTTTTGTTAGCTGCATTAGCAGTAGTAGCTGGAGTGCTGAACCTCCCGTTTAGCTCTGATGTGCATTTTTTGGAGAAGTGGTTAGACCCAGCCTTATACGGCAACGCAGCGCACGTACCTTTCGGAGGGGGTACCAAATGGGTGCTGGGGCTCATCGCCATTTTAGGCAGCGTTGGCGGAGTGTGGGGTGGTGTGGCTGTTTATGTGCATCAGCGTATTTCTCCTGAGCGTATTGAACGTGGGTTTTTTGCTCGGGCTTGGCGCATCGATGAGCTTTTGAGCAACTTCATGGGTGGCCCTGGTCATAGGGCATTTGCACACACAGCTAAGTTTGATGCTGAGATAGTAGATGGTGCTGTCAACGCTACCGGCACTGTAGTGCGTCGCACCGGTAGCTTGCTGCGTTCCTTCCAAAACGGCATGGTACGAAGCTACGCCTTGTTTATAGCTATAGGTGCTGTAGCGCTCATGGCGTGGTTCATCGCCAGAGCGGGCATGTAATGGCGGTGTTGCCTACCATCATATTTTTGCCTTTGCTGGGTGCTATCACCATTGCATTTATATCCCCTGCACGCTCGGGGGTTTTCAAGCCTTTAGCCGTGGCTACCTCAGCGGCAACCGCTGCGCTCACCTTGTGGCTGCTGGCTGACTTTGACAAAACCAACAGCGGTTTCCAATACACTCAACTAGCCGAGTGGGTGGGGTCTGCGGGCATTTCTTGGCACGTAGGGGTAGACGGCATCTCGCTATTTTTAGTTGTGCTAACAGGCGTGCTTTTCCCCTTAGCCATAGTGGCTTGCGACCCGCCCTCAACGGCTCATCCAACAGATGCAGATTCTGTAGTTAACGTGGCTGACAGCATTACAGATCATAACTCTAAGGCTTACTACGTGTGGTTGCTGGTATTAGAAACCGGTTGCCTCGGCGCATTTTTGGCCCTCGACTTGGTGCTGTTCTTTTTGTTTTTTGAGATTGTGCTAATCCCGATGTATTTCCTGATTGGGTCTTGGGGTCATGGCAACCGTAAATATGTAGCAACCAAGTTCTTCTTGTTTACCATGTTGGGTTCGGCGTTGATGTTTGTTGGCATGGTGGCCTTAGCCTTTTTAACCGCACGAGAAACAGGCCACGCGCTTACCTTCAACTTGTTGGAGTTGGTCGACAGTGTCTCTGAGCTGCCCATCGACACAGCCCGCTGGATTTTCTTATCCTTCGCTTTAGCTTTTGCTGTAAAGGTGCCGCTGTTTCCGCTGCACACATGGCTGCCTGATGCCCACACCGAAGCACCTACTGTGGGGTCGGTTATTTTGGCGGGGGTAATGCTCAAGCTGGGAACTTACGGTCTAGTGCGTTTTGGCTTGTATCTTTTCCCAGAAGCATCAAGCTACTTTGCTCCGTTATTTTTCACCTTAGGGGTGATCGGTGTTTTGTATGGTGCAGTTGTAGCTACCATGCAAAAAGACCTCAAACGTTTGGTGGCTTACTCCTCGGTAGCACATCTTGGTTTTATTGTGCTAGGCATCTTCGCTTTAAACACCGAAGGTATATCTGGTGGTTTGTTGCAAATGGTTAATCATGGGATTTCTACTGGGGCTTTATTTTTGTTGGTGGGGTTCATCTATGAGCGGCGCCACACCCGACAAATAGCCGATCTGGCAGGACTTCAAAAAGCGGTGCCAGTATTAGCTGGAGTGTTTGTTGTGGTGATGTTGTCTTCTGTGGGGTTGCCTGGGTTGAACGGCTTCGTAGGAGAGTTTTTGATTCTTACAGGGGCGTTTGTGGCGCATCGTTGGTGGGCGGTGGTTGCAGCTGTGGGAGTTATCTTGGCGGCGTTGTACTTGCTGTGGGCATATCAGCGAGTTTTTCACGGTAAACCCGATAAGGCTGCTTTGGAGATGCGCGATCTTTCGTGGCAGGAAAAGTTGGTGATGGCACCTTTAGTAGGGCTCATCGTGTTCTTAGGGGTTTATCCAAAGCCGGTGCTTGAGCGCATGGAGCCTGCGGTCAACGCTTTGATCCAACACATAGAGGTTACCGGTAAGGTGGATTCGCCTGTTGGCAGCGATCGTCCCAGTGGAAGTTTCGTGGAGCTGCGTGAGCTGCTGCAAGAACATGATGATCAGCACAGCAACAACAACCACCAAGAGCACAGCCCTAGCAGTAGCGGTGAGGGAGCAGCTCGCTAATGTTTGCGACTTTGGTGCAGTTAGAGACCCCAAATATGGACTGGCTGGGCTTGTCTCCGTACATTGTGATGGCTGGGGCGGCTGTGGTGCTTTTGACCATAGTGTCTTTAGCGGGGTCTCGTTTGCCTCGCTGGTTTGCCCCAGCTTGGACGATGTCTGCATGTTTGGCGGTGATTGGTCTGGGTTTTGCTCTGTGGATGCGCTTTGATGATGCAACCTTGGTTTCAGGCCGAGGCATATCTACAGCTGCCAATGCTATTGGAGTGGGTAGGTTTGCTGTTTTTGTAATCGTGTTGTTGGCAGCAGTGGTTGTGTTAACCGTGTTGGTTGCCGACGGCTTTTTGCGGCGAGAAAAGTTAGATGCCCCAGCGGTGTATGTGTTGTTGATGTTGTCTGCGGCCGGTGGTATGACAATGGCTTCAGCTAACAACTTGATTGTGATGTTTTTGGGGTTAGAGATATTGTCACTGGCGGTTTATGTGCTAGTAGCTATGCACCTACGCCGCTCTGTTGGCTATGAGGCTGGCATTAAGTACTTCATATTGGGTGCGTTTGCTTCGGCTTTTTTCTTGTACGGAATTGCGCTCATATATGGGGCGACTGGGTCTTTGAACTTGGCGGAGATCAGCTTGCGTAATGGTTGGTCAGGTTTTAGGTTAGTTCCACAAGCACCTTTAGCCAGCGGTGCCGGTGTTGGTGGTGGGTCTGGTGTTAGTTCAGGGGTGGGCCCGGAGGTAGAAGCTCTTATTGTAGATGAGGGTCTTTTCTATGTGGGTATGGCCATGTTGCTAGTGGGCTTTGCTTTCAAAGTAGCCGCAGTGCCATTTCATGCGTGGACTCCAGATGTGTATCAGGGCGCACCTGCACCTGTTGTGGTTTACATGGCTGCTGGTGTTAAAGCAGCGGGTTTCGCAGCTTTAGCTAGGGTCTTTATGCTGGCTTTTGGGGATGCAATTGATGATTGGCGTCCAGCAATTTTTGGGTTAGCTGTGGCGAGCTTGGCGGTGGGTTCGCTTATGGCCATTATTCAAGACGACATTAAACGCACTCTGGCTTATTCTTCTATTAGTCATGCTGGTTTTATTTTGGTAGGAGTGCATGGCGGCTATGCCAATGGGGTAGCTAGCGTGATGTTTTATTTAGCTACGTATGCTGCTGTGGTTATCGGCAGCTTTGCAGTAGTAACAGTGGTGGTTGGTTCTAGTGAAGATAACACTAAGATCACAAGTTTACGGGGGCTGGCTAACCGTCGTCCTTTATTAGCTGCTGTGTTTACTTTGCTGTTGTTGTCTCAGGCGGGGATACCTTTTACAGCCGGTTTTTGGGCCAAGTTTGAGGTAATTGCAGTTGCTGCAGATAACGATTCCATAGCATTAGCTGTGATAGCCATGCTGGCAGCGGTGGTGGCAGCGTTTTTGTATTTACGCATCATAGTCACTATGTACTTAGATTCTCCAGATGCCGATGCTCCAGACATACCAATTCCGTTAGGCCCTGCTGCTGCTATTTCTGTAGTGGGTTTGTTTACTGTAGTTTTTGGCATTTACCCTGAACCACTAAGAGAGCTATCCCAACAAGCTATTACTTTTTTGATCGCGTAACCGTCAACCTCGCTGGTTATCGTCACCCTCTCGTTGCTAACCAGCTGTTAAGCCTTGCCGCTTACCTGTGTTGTGGGGATAGGGCAGGTTATGTTGCCGGGTCAAGGCGGTAAACAGTGTCGTCAAAGCTGAGCACGTAAAGTTCGCCAGCGGCATCTTGCCCAAAGGACACTAAAGTTGCCGTAGGTACTGCTACTCCAAGTTCAAACTGTTCATAGCCACCGCTAGCACTTTCCCTAAGCCCCCAGAGGCGGCTCTCGCAGTAGTCACCAAAAACATAGGTGCCATAAAGCCCAGCAATGGCAGACCCACGATACACATATCCTCCAGTAATAGAGCAGCCGTGGTCGTGACTGTAGGCAAAGTCAGGAAATCTCAGGTTTTGGGGAGTGTCTGTACCCGAGAAGCGTTCGTTGCCTTCAAATAAAGGCCACCCTAAGTTGATGCCCTGAGACCACTGGTTATTAGGTTGCAGCACATTGACTTCCTCCCAGTTGTTTTGACCCACATCGCCAATCCATAAGTTGCCTGTTTCGATATCAAATGAGAACCGCCACGGGTTACGAGCCCCGTAAGCCCATATTTCGGGTAACCCGCCACCACGGGAGAAGGGATTATCTGCTGGGATGGAGTACTCAGCTTGAGTGGTGTTGGCACTGGGATCGATACGCAGCATTGCTCCTAGCAAAGAATCCAGGTTTTGCCCATGGCCAAACTGATCATCACTGCCGCCACCGTCACCAAACCCCAACCAGAGGTATCCGTCAGGCCCAAAAGCAATAGCACCACCGTTATGGTTGCATGCTGGCTGAGGTATGCTGAGTACGGTTCGTGCTTGGTCTTCTAACACCTCTTGTCCGCTAATAGGGTATTGTACGATTTGGCTGTTTTGTTGGCGGTCGGTGTAAGAGAGATAAAGCGAGTCACCGCTGGGGCTAAAGGCCATACCTAAAAGGCCGTTTTCGCAACCGGTTTCGGTTAGGTGGCTGATGTCTAAAACTAGGTCTGCTTGCGTGTCTGCATTTTTATTAAGTCGCCAAATCTGTCCTGCGCGTGTGCCTACATATAGATCGCCTTGCGCAGAGTTACTGCTAGGACGAGGGCTTAGCAGCATTGGATCTGGTAGAGATATCACTGGGGTTAGCTTTAATGGCGGTATCTGGCTAGCGTCAGAGTTACCAGCGTTATTTGTGTTTGTGTTGCTAGCAGAGCTAGCAGAGGCGGTGTTGTTTGGTGTGGCGTTACTGTCGTCGGCATTGCTGGAGCTAGAACTTGTAGTGCCGTCGCTGTTTGGGCTCGATGTTGTAGAGGTTGGCTGCGCACCGTTGGCAACAGCTGTATTGTTTGCGGTGACGTTACTTGTTTGGTTGTCGCTTCCACAGGCACTCACCATGAGGCAAACAACCAAAACTAATATAAGGACACGTGGCATAAGGCTCATGTTGCATTTAGTGATCTGATGAGTCCTTCTTGTACTACAGAGGCTACTAGTTCGCCAGAACGAGCCCATGCTGTGCCCCATGCTAAGCCGCGTGCGTTGTAAACTGAATGGGATATCTGATCTAAAAAGATCCAGTCGTCCATTTTGAGCGGACGATGAAACCACATAGCATGGTCCAAGCTGGTTGCTTGAAAGTCGATGCCATGGCCAAGCACAGGCAGGGCTCTGGTAGCTGTATCTAACACGGTCAGGTCGCTTGCATAGGTGAACATGCAAGTGTGTAGCACTTGGTCTTCAGGTAGCGTACCCGTAGCGCGCATCCAGACCTTTACTTTGGGTTCGTTGTAAGTGCTTCTATCGTCAAATGTGCCTTCAACATAGCGTAACTCTATTGGTCGCCTTATACCATTGTCTTGTGATAAAGGCATTCCTTCTAGAATGTATGGTTCTAGCTCTTGCGGGTCGGGGATGCCTTCAGGGAATGGCGTTTGGTATTCGTAACCCTCTTCGTAGCTTTGAAAAGAAGCAGACATTGTAAAGATAGGCCGCCCATGTTGAATGGTGGTAACCCTGCGAGTAGTAAATGAGCGCCCATCTCTTACCCGCTCTACTTGGTAAAGAAGCGGTGCGTTCACATCACCTGGGCGGATGAAGTACGCCTGTAGGCTGTGAACTGAACGGTCGTCCACAGTTCGGGAGGCAGCCACTAAGGCTTGGGCAGCTACTTGACCTCCAAAGACTCTTTGACGGTTGTCATCAGGGCTTACACCACGAAAGATATCTTTTTCGATGGGCTCTAAGTCCAGCAGTTGAATTAGATCTTCAATGTGATTAGGCATTAGTTCTTGAGCCTAACGCCGTAGCTTGTTGTTTACGTCTAGAGATTTTGGTTTTGATGCTCCAATAGCAAAGTGCGCTGTGTGCTATCGTCCTAGTTTGATGTGGGTGAACATAGAGTTGGTATAAAGCTGGTATATGGCATGGGATAGGGAAGCCAAGCGGTGACCGTTAGGCTTGATTTTTGTTTATGTTTATGTTTCAGGTACCGCTGGTTAAGCGCCAGCTGCCCAAATTGTTGCAGCCTAAATCTTGGTTGCTAGCCGTTTTTTCACATGTTGTAAACAACTGGTCGCGTCTTTTGCGTTTTGGTGGGGTTTCTATGGTTGGGGTGGTTGTGGGGCAGACTATTTTGCGAGTTGGCTATGACCTATTGGGGTGGTCGGCGTTGGTGTCTAATTTGGTTGCGTTTGTGATTGCTAACATTCCCGTTTATCACCTCAATCGTTCTTGGGTGTGGGATCGGGTTGGTCCAAGTCATTGGGTACGTGAGGTTTTGCCGTTTTGGTTGGTGTCTTTGGCTGGTTTAGCACTTTCTTCGCTGGCAGTAGGGTTGGTAGATAGGGTGAGCGACAACGGCTGGTTCATTACATTGTCTTCGGTAGGGGCGTTTGGCACTGTTTGGCTGGTGAAGTATGCGGTGTGTGATCGTTACCTGTTTGGGTTGGCTAGCGGTATCAGTAAATCATCATCTTAGATGGACTCTTACAGGCAGGTTTTAGCTGCACAAGCACGTGGTTTTATGCCGCTAGATGAGGGGCTGGCGTTGCATGAGGCTGCTTGTGGTTTGCAAGTAGCAGGCCCACTTTTAGAGGTAGGCAGTTACTGCGGCAAGTCTGCGTTGTATTTGGGCGATGCGGCACAGTCACAGGGTCGTTTGTTGTTTGCTGTAGACCATCATCGAGGCTCTGAGGAGAACCAGCTTGGTTGGGAGTGGCATGAGCCTGATTTAGTGGATTCGGAGGTGGGCTTAATTGATACGCTGCCTCATTTTCGACATAATGTTTTTGTAGCAGGTTTAGAACGCAGCGTGGTAGCGCTGGTGGGTGATTCTGTAGCTGTTGCGCAGCATTGGGCTATGCCGCTGGCGTTTTTGTTTATTGATGGCGGGCACAGTGCTAAAGCAGCTCATGCTGACTACGAACATTGGGTGCCGCATGTATCTGTAGGGGGGCGCTTGGCGATACACGACGTGTTTTGTAACCCTGCTGATGGGGGTCGTCCACCCTATGAGGTTTATTGCCGGGCTAAAGAGTCTGAAGAGTTTGTAGATTTGGTAGTAACCGGTTCTTTGCGCGTGCTCACCCGCATAGCAGCGCCATCAAACAAAACTGATAAGAACTGATAAACTGATAAAAACTGATAAGGTTGGACAATAAAAAATCAGATTAAAAGAATCGCGAGGTAGGTTTTTGTTAGAGAATCCATTCTTACCAACTTTTGGCACCTCACCACCGCTGTTAGCAGGACGAGACCAGGTTGTTGGTCGGTTTGAGAAGGCATTTGAGCGTGGTCCATTACATCCCGATTATACGATGCTGATCTCAGGGGTGCGAGGGGTTGGTAAAACAGTTTTGTTGAATGAGGCTGAAGATGTTGCTTTGCGTTTGGGGTGGCGGGTGTTGTCATTATCGGCGTCGGTTTCTGGTATGTGTCGTCAAGTAATCAATGCTGCGTTGGAGCACTTACGTGAGGTCGAAGATGGGCGGCCAGCAAGACGAATATCTTCGGTGCAGGTTTTGGGGGTTGGAGGTTTTTGGGTTCAGCAGCCAGCCCACAAAACGCAGGGTACGGTGGATTTACGCTCAGCTCTGACTGCTTTAGCGGAGCGTATGGCTGAAACAAAAGTTGGTTTGTTGTTGACAGTGGATGAACTTCAGGCTGTAACACAAACAGAAGCTACAGAGTTGGCTGTTGCGGTGCAGCATATAGCGCGCAGAGAACAGCTGCCTTTAGCTTTTGTAGGTGCGGCCTTACCGGAGATTGACGATACATTGCTTGCAGATACGGGCATGACTTTTTTCCAGCGTTGCGGACGAGCGCGTTTGCTACCTTTGGAGCCAAGCGACACTCAAACCGCGTTGCGTGCACCTATAGATGATGCAGGTGGCCAAATTGCTGATGATGCGCTTGCTATGGCTGTAGATGCTTCTGGGGGACATCCTTTTACTATTCAGCTGCTTGGTTATCACAGCTGGGAGATGGCAGGCGCTAATCGCCGTATCGCAGCTAAGCATGTAAAAGCAGGCATCTTTGAGGCTGAGCAATCTGTGTTAGAGCAGATTGTTAAGCCAATTTGGAATCGTTTATCGGATATGGACCGTGTGTTTTTGCAGGCAATGTCACAAGATGAAGCAGTCTCTCAACTAGTTGCCATAGAAGACAGAATTGGACGATCTTCAGATTACGTTCAAACTTACCGTAGGCGTCTGATTGAAGCAGGAGCAATAGAACCAGCAGGGCGCGGCAAGGTTCGTTTCACCCATGAAGCTATGCGTAACTGGCTGCACACTCAATAAGATGTAGCGCGAGCTGTTTATTTAGATTCCTCGGTTTAGTCTTTGAGGGTCAAAGTTGTTAGGCAAGCTCTAGTGGTGGTTGCGGCATAGTTGATTGTATATGGTTTGGGCTGTGTTCTAGTGGTGGGGTTTTCTGGGCATGTTGTTGAGACGGTCTTCGATGGTTGCTGGTGTGGTTTTTTGATGTTGAGGTTTTCACCGTATGTGATGGTTGTCGGGCTAGTGCTTGGGTGACGGCTTTAGCGGTGTTAGCAGTGTCGTAACCGTCACCTAAACCGACTACAAGGGTTTGACGGCTTTTGCGTTTCACTAAAGTAGCTATTGTTGTTTGATGGTGTTTACCGATAATCAGATCGCCTTCCAAATGACCTACCTCTTGACGGTTATCAACTTCACAACGGACGGTCACATAGTCACATATACGCCAGCAATCACCTAAAACCGAGCGTTTAGCCTGTTCACAGCGTCTTTGAGGTTTACGCCGCCGCCGAGCACGGGGCAACAAAGCCCAACATTTTGGTGGCAACCCGCTACGGTTAGAAGTATCATAGCAGATTATTTTCATATTTTCTTGTGTTTTTGGTAGGTATTGTCGTAGTGTGCTGATATACTTGTGTGTATGAGTTTATATGGTAGTTCTCAAAGTAGTTCAAATGTTTTAGATAGGTCGCCTGCTGATACTGGTTTTAGTGTTGACGGGTTCGGTTTTGATGATTTTTCTGATTGTGATGCTGGTGAGCTTATAAAGTTGGCTTTGCAAGCTAACGATGTGCGCCAACGTGCTGAGAGTTATTTGAGTGCGGTGTTGGTTAGGTTAGGCGATTTAGAAGGTGATGATGCTGTGATGTCTGTTTGTAAACAGTTCGGTTTGCCTGCTTATAAAACACGTCGTCGTGTTCGCACTGTGAAAGGGTTAGCTTCTATGCCCGATGTAGTGCGTGCAGCTAAACACGGTTGGATCACCCAAGACCACGCGGAGCTAATAGCAGCTTCAAATAACCGCGCTTCGATGAGCGTTGAAGAACAGTTAGATTTGCTGGCTGTTGGGGTGCAGCAAACCTGTGATGTTTTCAAAAACACTTTGTTGGAAGCAGAAACGAAACGTCTTGCAGTACAAGGTTTGAACCCTACAGAACAACAACGTAAGCGTCGCACAGCAAAAATATTTAATGGCGATGATGACATGGTTGTTTTACACGCAGAGCTAGACCAACTAGCAGGCGAAAAAATCAGAACCGCTATAGACGCTATGACCACACAAATGTTCAAACAAGACTACCGTAATGGTAATGATCGTAGTTTTGAGCAACGCAACGCGGATGCGCTACTACACCTCATCACCCACACAACCAGCCACAAACACACCACAAACCCTAAAACAACAAACACAACCCCAGCAGACACAGCCTCATCAGATGAAACACCAGAACTGTTACCGCAGCAAACCACTATTATCCTCACAGCCGACTACGACACCATCGTTGGTCAACTAAAAACAGCGGGGCTCATAGACGGCACCCCAATCAGCATAGACGAAATACGCCGATTAGCGTGTGAAGCCAACATTCTGCCCGCAATCTTCAACAACCAAGCACAACCCCTCTACTTAGGGCGCAGCAGACGGACACACACTAAAACACAGTTACTAGCCCTATACAAACGCGACAAACACTGCACATCATGCGGTATCCGCGCCACAAACTGCGAAGTCCACCACATCCAACCCTGGGAACACGGCGGCACCACCAACATAAACAACCTCACCCTGTTATGCCCAACCTGCCACCACCAAACCCACAAACACAAACACAACAACAGCCCCTAAAGTTCTCCTTTTTTCTAGAGACATACTGAGCTTGCTGCAGCGCCAAACTATCACCCGGCTTTTATCCAATAAAATAACGCTCTCTACAATACTGCTTCAACAAATCTGAGCGCGTTTACCAACGCCTACACACTATCCCAATAATGAAATTATGCAGAGCACAAATCCCGCTGAACCACTCATATTAGCTCTCCTCATTTTGTGAGCTGCCCGACATTGCTCAAACCCAGTCACACTTCCTAGAAATAGCTAGTTGTAGTGTCTGTAGAGGTTGTTTACGCGTGGTGCGGGTGTGTCGTCGGTGGTGGTGTGGTGTTGGTGGGGGTTGTGGTGGTGTGTTCATGTTTGCGGTCGGGTTTTGATTTGGGTTTGTAGTTGTATCAGAATTCGTCGGTGAGGGTACGGTTGAACCGTTTGGTGTTAGGTG
Source organism: Candidatus Poriferisocius sp. (assembly GCA_965221865.1). Classification (GTDB taxonomy): domain Bacteria; phylum Actinomycetota; class Acidimicrobiia; order Acidimicrobiales; family Bin134; genus Poriferisocius. Next base: position 851,182 of record OZ244918.1, on the reverse strand, counting down.
TTGGTTTGGGGTTGGTAGGGTTTGGTGAAGGTGTGTGTGATGGTTTGGTGGGCGAGTTGGTCAACGAATTTTTTGGATTTGAAGTTAGCTCTGTTGTTTGTGAGGATTTCGTTTACAGCTACACCTACAGAGCGGAACCATAGGCGGGCTCACCCAAAGAACTCACAAAGTGTGACAGCGGTTTCGTTGTCTAATGCTTCAACATAAGCGACACGGCTGTGATCTGTTTATTGCTAGATGTGAGTAGCTGTAACCCAGGTACTGGGTAGCCGGCAGGTTCCACGAGCTACGGTGTTAGCTTTGCCGTGAAGCTTCCATCTGCCTCCAGGAGAGTATTTTACCTACTTTTTTGATGTCCAATATGTATCAGATCACCAGGTTCAGCTCGTTCATAGCGGCGTATCACCTTACCAGCAGGCCGATCAATCCCTGACAGGCATCTCAAACCGTTACACACCAAAACACGGTGAACTGTAGACGCTCACATTTTCAGTCGGGCTGCTATATGAGCGGGCCCCTAACGTTTCTGACAACGCAACCCGCATACTCTAACCTCAACCGCAGCACTGATACGCCTCGGAGACCGGTGAGGCTTTGACAACCGATCCACCAAACCAGCTTTACCATGTTCACAAAAACGGTGCCACCACTTAGCCACCGTAGCCCGCGAAACACCCATCTGTTTAGCTACATGAGCCCGAGGCATCCCACCTTGAATCCGCTGAACAAGCACCAACCTGCCCACAGAAGTCAAAGGTGCATTAAAATGTGACATTAAGCCTCCTTAGCTCAAAGCAACAGTGAAAAACCACCACACTGACACAACAAGCTCACCCAATGGTGTGGAGCTAACAACCTCTACGGACACTACAACTATTGGCGATTGTGTTGATTCCAGCTTGAACTTGCCGAATTGCACCTGCATTTAAAACATTTTTTATCTCAACAACTAGCCATTCGTAGCCGTTACAGGTTTTTCGTAAGATAAGTAGATCGGGTTTTGGATTGTTTAGGCCGAATGCTGAGCATTTGTCGCAAGTAATTATTACACAAAGTCCTAGGATCTGTAGTTGGCAGCCCATGCAAGTTATTGAAACTGATTTGTTAAAATTCGCAGAATTTGTCCGTGTGATGCATCCACACTCAGCATGTAGGCGGTTGATTTCTTTAAGAATGGTCAATCGAGCAGGCCAATCAAGTGAGCAGATTCTTTGGTGAGATCTTCTGCCACCTTAACGAACTCATCTTCTGGAATACCCCATTGAGGATCAACCGCAATTTGTTTTACGGTGACTATTTTTGTAGCTTCGTCTCGTACAAAGCGGTGGACAGCTAGGTCGCTTGCCGCAAGAAAATCATCTGCGGTATACGCGGGCATAAACTCGTCTGATGTAAGTGTCGAAGTTTCGTGGCGCAGAACACAGTTTGAGATTTCATTGAGGAGTATTGAGCTATGTGTTGCGCAAACAACTTGGACCCCGCAATTTGCTAAGCGAACAAGTACTCGTGCTATTAACCGTATAGCTTCAGGATGCAAGTGGGACTCGGGTTCATCCACAATCAATAAATCACCGGGTCCAAGTAGTCGCTCTACCCAGATAGCCAGTGGTGCTAAATCTGCCACCATTGAAGAGGCGTGGCGTATGGCAATGCTGTGTCCATCTTGTTCATATGTAAGGGTCGGGACAATCTCACCATCTGGTTCTGTACTGATAGACCCTTCCATGAGTACTTTGAGCAAAGAAATGGCTGATTTGAGAGCATTTTTTCTTGATCTTCGATCTGAGTCGAAAAAGCTATAGGGACGGAACTGGCGTCGAGAGCTGTGTCCGAGGACATCTGCCAGTGAAGAAATGAAGTCTAGAGCAACGCCATCTAGGGAGTGACCGGGAAATTGGGATAGCCCGTATCGTTCTTTCTCTAGTTGAATACGTAGCTTCACAACGTCTGTCCAAGCGTTCAAAAGACCAGAGCGACCTGCTGGTAGGTAGTGAGTGTTGCCACCAAGAGATACGTTTTCGAGAAAGCTGTCCCAGTAATTTTGTGTAATAAGCCACGCAAAGCGATCGTAGGAATTATCTGATTCCTCGCTGTTCAGTTCTTGGTTGAACAGTTTCAGCGGTGGTAAGAATTGATTCAGCTGTCCCCAATTTGCTTTTAGTCTAGGTATAACTTTGCTAACCGGTGCTGTAGTCCCCCCGCTGCTGAACAAGCACGTATCAGTATTAAATTTATTGGAGCTTTTTACTTCAAACCGAAAACCTTCGCCATTGTTCCACGAGGTTATGCGCGTCAAATCATCTACACCAAAAGTAGCCTTGAGCCTATCTGGAACCTTACGCCCGGCATCTTGAAGTCCATTTTGGAGTGTTTGGGCGACATAATCGTGTAACTGGACTGGCATCTCCTGCTCTGCACTCCCACCGTTTATTTGTGCATCGTGATGGTCTAGTGCCAATGCTTTGAGAGCCGTCTTCTCTTCGCTGTTTAGCTTCTTAGCAGGTCGGGTAATCACATCTTGTATTGCTTGCCTACAGGCATACAGAGCTTGTGCTACGTAGGTCTTGCCGGTGTTGTTGCGACCGATGAAAACCGTCAGAGGTCGCAATGTAACTTCAGCATGTTTGACTGAGCCTAGGTGATCCATGAAAAGCTTAAGACTTTTTTCGCTCATTACTTGCAGGCTATCGCTAGCTGCTATAAGACACCACCGTGATGAGCCGACTCGGATGCTGATTCATCTGTGATTTAAAAGTTTGTCATGCTACCCCGTCAGAAACGGCGGAATCCCAAAGGCAGTGTTCTTCGCTGTCCGATTTTGAGAATGCTTCGGCGTAGTCTGATGCCAGCTCAGATGCTCGCAGGAGCTGGATTGCATGGTGAAGTGTTGCTGAGCGAGAAGCGATTTGGTGGTGGCGGGAGTAGTTGTCGAGGAACGTGACATCTTCTTCGGGAAGGCTAATACTAACTTTCATACCAATAATACTATTAGAGTAGGATGCAATGTACTCAGGACAGCTGTGAGGAGTAATTTAGGTTGTCAGTTTGTTGCTGTTGCATATTGCTTTACGTGGGGTGCGGGGTTCTTAACCTGTACTAATCAGCAGTAGCAGGCACTCGAGATAGTACGGCTTGGGCCCAGCGCACCACCGCAGCATCCACAAACTTGTTGTCCACAACAGCTACACCGCTACCAGCTTTAGCGGCTTTGTCAAAGGCACCTACTACCGCTTTAGCTTTGGCGATCTCTTCTTGAGACGGCGTGAAAGCATCGTTTACAGCTTGCACTTGTTTGGGATGAATCACCGACCGCCCTCCAAAACCTTGGCGGCATAGCACCGTGCTCGTATTTGTCAGCCCAACATCATCGTTCAAATTGGTGAACACAGCACCACAGGGAGCTTGCAACCCTGCTGCTGCCGACGCCACCACCACCTGAGAACGGATTGGCCACATCTCTGCGGCATTTGCAGAGAGCGACAGACCCAAATCAGCCGCTAAATCTTCTTCACCCAAAGCCAACCTCACCACCGCCGCCACAGCCGCTATCTCATGTAGCTGCATAACCCCAACAGCAGACTCAACCAGCGCCATAATCGGGCAGCCTCCAAAATCTACTGCACAAGCAACAGGATCAGCTTTAGGAACAATCACGCCACAAAAATCAACTTTGTTTTCAACCAGTGTACGCACCATCAGTGCATCTGCTTCCAACAAATCAGCCCTATTGTTAACCCGCACCCAAGCTGCAACTCCAGAATTGGCGCTGAGCCACTCTGCAACATTTTGGCGGGCTATTGCTTTGGAATTCTCAGCTACTGCATCTTCAAGGTCGCAAATAATTGCATCAGCACCTGAGGCGAGAGCCTTGCCAAAGCGTTCAGGCCGGTCACTAGGAACATAAAGCGTGCTGCGACTCATAACTAATCAAGTATTTGGGAGAAGTGGTGGTGGGAGAACAGCTTAGAGGCTTTGGAGTAGCCGCCAAGAGCATCGGCTGCGAGGATCACAGCAGCGGCGGTGTAGGTGGTGCGTTCTTGAGCAGGGAAATGGATGCGTTGCGGATGCACCATTCCCGTGTAGTAAGAGCCATCAGTGCAACGTAAATCTTGAATCCACGCAAACATTTTTGAGGCTACTTCATAGTGGCCTGCGTTAAGATGGGCAATAACGCTTTCACAGGTTTCTGCAGCAGTAACCCAAGGTCTGTCCGCTACACAGCGCACACCCAGGTTATCCATAACAAAGTGTTCAAAACGATTAGCTAAACGCAAGCGACCTTGTTCGCCGGTTACCACCCCGGTTAACACCGGGTAATACCAGTCCATAGCCCAGCGGTCTTTAGGGGCAAAGGCATCTGGTTGATGACGGATCACCTGAGCTAAGCGCCGACAGCTCAACTCCCAATCGGGTTGTTGATGACCTAGTGTTTTTGCAATTGCTAACGCTGAACGCAGGCTTAGATAGATACTTGAAGATCCGCTTAAAAGCGCAAAAGGCCAGGGGGTGCCGTCTGCGTGGCGAGCCCAACGTATTTCTCCACGTGGTAATTGTAACGCCACAACAAAGCCCATTGCTTTTCGCACTACTGGCCACATAGTTTCCAAAAAACTTCGATTGCCACTGCACAGGTAGTGCTGCCACACCCCAGTAGCCACATACCCAACACAGTTAGCATCTAGCTTGTCTTGTTCCACACGGTCTGCTAGGTAGTACTGATGCCAAGCACCGTCTCCACGTTGGCGGTCTGCTAACCACTGATAGGCACGTTCGGCTTCTTCATAGCGACCCATCACAGAAAGAGCCATGGCTGCTTCCACATGGTTCCACGGGTCGGCGTGCCCGCCACAAAACCATGGAATCATTCCGTTGGGCAACTGCCAAGCGGCGATGCTGTCGGCAGTATCTGCAAGCTGAGCAAGCGACAAGATGCTTGTGCGCTCAGGGCTGCAGATGGTTGAGTAGGTATATGAGAGAGGCATCAAGCTATAGGCTGTGTTTTGTTGAGTGTTGCATCAATTACTAAGCGTTGCCTGCTGGTTTGTGGCAATAGATAACTAAGCTTTTACCCAGCACAGGGTTCAACAATTGTTCCACAACACGGGTGACTGTAGGTTTAGCCACAATATCCCATTCCAAGAACTTGCGATAAGCCGTCACTAAATACTGATCTGTGCGCGTAAGCCCCACCGCACATCGCAACCACCAGTAAGGGCTGTGAAGCGCGTGGGCGCGATGGGTGGCATAAGGTAGTAGCCCAACTTTTTGCAGCTGCTGTTGTAGTTGTTTGCGACGGTAAATACGCACATGTCCACCAGCAGCTTTGGGCGCATGATATTCGTCTGACAATGCCCAGCATATTTTCTCGGAAAACCAGCTTGGCACCGTCACAGCTAACGTTCCGCCCGGACGTAAAACGCGGTGTAACTCGCATAATGCTGTCTCATCGTTTTCTAAGTGTTCAAGCACTTCTGAGGCGATGATCTTGTCGAAGCTGCAACTAGCAAAGGGTAGGCAAGTTGCATCGCTGCGTGCTAGGTCACAAGACCCGAGGCGGTGCTCAGTTAGTACGTTGCCAGGTGGCTGGTTTTTGACATCTCGATTCAACTCTGGTGTTTCTGTGGCCTCCTTTACGGCCAAATAGGTTGCTCGCACTTGTGTTAGCTCAGCAAAGGCTAAGTCGCAAGCCACAACTTGGGCGCCTAGCTGTGCTGCTTCGTAGGTGTGCCTGCCAAAACCGCAGCCTAAATCCAACAGCTGCTGCCCCGAGCGCAGCTTGAGTGTTTGATAGTTAACCGTTAACACCGAACAGCTTGGCCTGCAAGCAGCGCTTGGTATTGTTCCTCGGTTTTAGCGGCTGTGTGTTGCCAGCTCCAGCGTTCAATCACTCGTTTGCGGCCTGCTGCGCCGATGCGTGCTGCCATATCTGTATCGTCTAATACCTGCTTAATGCTCGTAGCTAAAGCGTCAGAGTTGCCAGGTGGCACCAAAACACAGGTTTCACCGTTTGTTCCAGCTACTTCGGGCAGCGCCCCGCCGCTAGTGGCTACTAGAGGTGTTGAGGTGCTCATTGCTTCAATGGCTGGCAGCGAGAATCCTTCATAAAGCGAAGGCACCACAGCAACAGCACTTTGGGCATATAACTCTACGATGCGCTCATCTGGCAGGTCAAACACGAACTCCACAGCCCCGTTGAGCCCAAGGTTCTCAATCACTTGTTTAGCAGAACCCCCCGAGCGGGGTTTGCCTATCACCAACAAACGCAAATCTCGTGTAGTACGCAGTTTGGCTAAAGCTTCTAGCAAATAGCGCTGACCTTTCAACGGCACATCGGCGCTAGCAGTGGTGATGATTTGGGTGGGTACACGTTTAATGTGGGGCAAAGGACAAAACATCTCAGGATCCACCCCTACAGGCACCACATGCATTAGATGTGTTGGCACTTTTAATTCGGTAGCAATATCGCTACGCGACGATTCCGACACGGTGATTATCCGCTTCAGACGACGCGCCACGCGGGTTTGCATTTTGGTAAAGGAGTACCAGCGTCGCTTACCAAAACGTTCCATAAAACTGCTAGCTTGTTCTAACTCCAGTTTCGCATCAATGGTTATGGGATGGTGGATGGTGCTAAGTACCGGTAAACCATCTCGTTGTATACCCAACAATCCGTACCCTAGTGACTGATTATCGTGTACTACATCGAAGTCGCCCAGGCGGTTATGCAAGTTTTGCCATGCTCGCAAAGAAAAAGCCAACGGTTCAGAGAAGGTGCCGGTCATAAACGACCACACTTCAGCTCTATCCGCCCAAGTTTTTATTTCCCAAAACCCAGGGGTGCGCCCCGGAAAAGCATCATTGAAAATATCTAAACTTGGCAGCTTGCAAAGTTGAACCCGCTTATCTAGAACCGGGTAGGGCTGTCCGCTTAGCACCTCAACATAATGGCCACGATCGCAAAGCGCTTTAGAAAGATGATGCACATATACTCCTTGGCCGCCGCAGTAGGGTTTACCGCGATAGGTTAAAAGAGCAATTCGCATACTAAAAGCTTAAGGGCTTTGTTTGCGGATGCTAGCTAGTAGCCATCCAGCCAACACTGCTAGCAAAGCTAGGCTAAGCATCGGCCAAGGCCCAGTGCGGGTAGCTAATGTCTGTCCCGAGCGGAGTTCAATGGTGGTGTGAATTACCTTTTGTTCAGACACACCAGTACGCATATGTACTTTGCCGTCTGGATCTATAAAAGCGCTGAATCCAGTGGGGGCCGCTTGAGCTACCCAACGTCCAGTTTCTAATGCTCGCAGCCGGGAGCTAGCGATCTGTTGGGTTTGCACAATGGTCAGCCAGTAGCTGGATCCGTTGGTGGGGTTAATCAGCACTTGCCCACCATTGCCGATGGCATCTCTAGCACGATCCTCAAAGAAGATTTCCCAGCTTATAGATACCCCTAACTTACCAACAGGCGTATCTAGCACCGCTGGGTTAGTGCCACGGCGCATATCCTGGGTTGGCAGATAGTTGGGGGCTAGCGGCTCAATCAGCCACCGTAACGGCACATATTCCCCAAACGGTACTAAGCGTACTTTGTCGTAGCGGGTTAGATATTGGCCGCTAGCAGAAAAGACCGCTGCAAAGTTAGCTGATGCGGTATCTGTCACATCTTCAACCACCCCTACTATCAATGTGGCATCAAGGTTTTGGGCTAACTCTGCTAGGCGCAAACGTTCTTCGCTTTCAGCGAACAAACCCTCGATATCCACCACATCTTCAGGCCACAGCACAAGGTCTGCTGGTTGGTTGATTAGCTGGCTGGCTTGCATGTGCCGTTCAAACACAACACCTGGGCTGGTGTTGATAGCTCTTGTGCGTTGCGGCCCGCCTCCTTGCACTACAGCTATATCGATGGTGCCGTCAGCTGAGCCTTGCGGGGCTAACATTGCAGCACCCCAGAATCCCGCCACTACTGCACTTAGCGCCAGTGTTGCTTTCCATTTACGCTCAAGCACAGTGGCCAAAACTATGGCTAGCGTTACGCACACAAACACCAGCAGTAGAGGGCCGAGCACCCGCACGGTAACAGCCCAAGGGGTGTCTACTTGGCTCATCGGCAAGGTAGCTAGCGGCACTCCGCCAAATGGCCAGCGCCAACGGATGGCCCCTGCTAATACGAACAGCCCGGGTAGCGCTATCCAACGGCTGTGCCCTGGTGGGCAGGCGGCACCAACTAGGCCGTATAGCACCGAGAAAACCACACCAACGGTTAGGTAGCCTGGCAAAGTGAAGTCCACCATCCAGAAAGTGGCTGGGAACAGCCAACCTGCTCCAAACCCTAAGCCCCGCCAAGCGCGTGCCCGAAACGGTTGGTTAGCTAGCAGACGTTCTAAGCCCACCAGCCCTGCTAAAGCTAGTGGCCACCAACCCCAAGGTGGCATAGATAGGGCTACCAAACTGCCTGCTGTGATTGAGCCTGCTGTGGCCCATCCACTAGTGCGTAACCAAACTGTGAGCGTCCGAGTGCTCATTACGTAGTGGCGTTGTGAGCTAAGTTGTCAGCTAAACAGGCTTGAGCGGCTTGGCGGCCTTGGTTAATGCAAGCCGCTATCCCCAAACCCCGCGCCCACGCTCCAGTTGCTTGCAACCCACCGGCATCGTGGGTCAACGTTTGTTGGATGGTGTTTACCAACTCCAAATGGCCGGGGCGGAACTGCGGTAAAGACTTTTCCCAACGGCTAATGCGCACTTGCTGGGGTTTAGTCCCTAACCCCATTGTTTTGGCTAGGTCTGCGGTTACTGCATCTATGAGAGCAGTGTCGCTCATTTTCATAGCACGGTTGTCGCCATAACGCCCTGCTGAGGTTCGCAACACCACAGTATCAGCACCCCCCACATGTGCCCACTTGCTTGATGCCCATGAACAAGCAGTGATCAGGCAGTTTTCAACTGCGGGCACCAGATAGCCCGAGCCACCCATAGGGTGTGCTACCTCAGAGGCATTGTAGGCTAACGTAACCAACACCACCGATGCGTAGTTGATGCTACCTAGCAGCTCCGCAGCAGCAGGTGACACTGTTGCGAGCAGGGTGCTAGCGGTGGGTGCTGGCGTGGTCACAATAATGTGGTCGGCAGCAACATCTTTCAAGTTGCTCACAGGTGTAGCAAGTTGCAGGCGGGGACCCAAACGGGCAGCAAGTTCATCTACTAGCCTGCCTAAACCTTTAGCAAGCGTCAAAAATACAGGTTTTTTGCTAGCAGATTTGGGAGACCTTAAAGTAGATGTAGCAGAGGCGCGGTATGTGGAGTCTGTTTGGTTGCTGGTTAGTTGCTTAAGTTGGCTTACCAAACTTTTGTTAGCGGTGATGACTTCCCCAAGCTGTGGCGCAGCAGCGCGTAAGCTCAAATCGTCAATGTTGGCTGCGTGGATTCCACCTAGCAGGGGGTCTATTAGGCGAGTAGCCACCTCATCGCCTAGTTGTTGGCGTATTAGCTGACCCACCGATATGTCTTGATGTGCAGCTAAGTTAGCAAGCGGAGTTTTTTGGCGAGCCCGTGCCACCCCTTGTGGCGACACAATCTGCGATGCAGCTAGAGCATCTAAGTCTAAAGGCACTCCTAAAATATTGGGTGAAGGGATAGCACGCAACGCTCCGTAAGAGTACACATAAGCCGTGCTGTGAGCAGGCGACACCAACTCACTTTCTAGCCCTAGTTCTATGCACAAGTCTGTAGCCCAACTAACCCGAGCTAAAAAAGCATCGGGTCCCTCATCAACTAGCTGTCCTGCAAAGTTAGAGGTGCGAATACGTCCGCCTGCTTTTTTAGTTGCCTCATAAACGGTTACATCAGCACCCAATTTAGCGGCTTCGTAGCCAGCAGTTAGCCCGGTAATTCCCCCTCCGATGACGGCAATTTTCACGTGGTTGTTTCAGAGGTGTGAGGTTTGTAGGCGTGTACTAGGTTCACTAACTGTTCTAGCATGGCAGGGTTAGTTTCGGGCAGAACACCGTGACCTAAGTTGAAGATGTGCCCGGGTTTTCCTGCATTGCGTGCCAGCACTTCTGTTGCTTGTTCGGCTATTGTTGGCCATGGGGCTAGCAACGTTGCTGGGTCTAGGTTGCCTTGCACTGCTATGTCGGGGCCTAGCCGCTTGCGGGCAACATTTAGAGGTGTTCGCCAGTCCACGCCTATTACATCGGCACCCGCTTTAGCTAACAGATGTAATAGCTCGCCGGTGCCTACACCAAAGTGAATGCCGGGCGTTGTGGGGTGACGGTCTTTTAGCTGTGCAAATACCCGTTGGCTAGCAGGCAGCACGAAACGCTTGTATTGGGCAGGTGATAGGTGACCAGCCCATGAGTCAAAAAGCTGAAAAGCTGTTGCGCCTGCAGTGAGCTGTGAGCTAATGGATGTAACCGCTAAGTCGCTTAGGTGTTCCATAAGAGCGTTCCAGAGTGTGGGGTTTTCGTACATCAGGCTTTTAGTAACTGCGTGGCTGCGCGATGGGCCTCCCTCTACTAGATATGAGGCCACGGTGAAGGGGGCGCCTGCAAAAGCGATGAGAGGAACTTGTAGTTCGGCAATCAGGTTGCGAACCGTTTGCAGTACGTAGTTGGTGTCTTCGGTGGGTTCTAAGGGGCGTAGTCTTTTTAGATCGTTGGCAGTGCGAAAGGGTTGTTCGATTACCGGCCCCAGACCGGCAACGATGTCTACTCCGAACCCGATGGCATGTATTGGAACAACAATGTCGGAGTACAAGATGGCAGCGTCTACTTTGTAGCGGCGTACTGGTTGCAGGGTTATTTCGGTAGCTAAATCAGAGTTAGCAATGGTGTCCAATATGGAACCTGTTTTTCTTATTGCGCGATATTCTGGTAACGAGCGACCTGCTTGGCGCATAAACCACACAGGTACGCGCTCTGTTGGAAGGCGGTAACAAGCCCGTAAAAAACAGTCGTTGCTAACGGCAGGATTTACCGTGGGGGGCATAGCCACAACCAAAACCGTACCTATCAATTAACCTGCTAGTGCAGCCCTAGCAGCTTTTATGGGTGAGGCTGTGGTTTATGTGTGGAGTCGGTGGAGTTAGCGCCTTATGTGGCGCCTGAATCAGTTTTTTCGGATCCGGAGGTGGTGACGGCTGGTGATGATCCGGGCACGCCTGGTTGATGAGTCCAGCGCGTATTTGCCGGGGCCGTTTCCGTCTGGGGCGTTCGGCTATTTCAATTTTTTGCATAAACCAGTGGATATTCATCCCATGTGCGACCGTCTAGTTCGCGTCCACCAGCTTTGGGAGAGCGACCACCCCATTGCTTAAAGAAGAAGGGAACTTTAGATGCGATGCAATGGTCACGCAGTTCAGTTACCCATTTTGGTGATATGGGTCTAGCGCCAACGCCGCTTTCACCGCCAGCAATAAGCCAGTCTATGTGAGTGATACTAAATTCTCCCAGTGACCCGAGAAGAGGTTCAGCGCTCACAAAGCGTACGGAAGCCGAGACTTCCCGCAAATGCTCTACTCGAAACAGATAACGTGCAGATTCTACACTGACCCCGACCCATGTATTCGGTGGCCAATCTAGAGCGTTGCTAAGCTGCGCAAGTCTCTGCGAACGTTTGGTCAGGATTTGGTAGATGTGATGTTGGGTATCTCGCATTACATCAAGAACATCTCGAATGAACTCGATCGGTACTTTTTCATGAAACAGATCACTCATCGAGTTAACAAAGATCATGCGTGGTTTTAGCCAAGTTGCTGGAAGGCTAAGGGTCTGCGGGTGGCAAGTTAACCCAAAGCCTGGCCCGCTTGTCCTAGGCTTACCGTTGGTTTGGTATTTAGCTTGACCCATCAATTTGAGGCGCCCAGCCATCGTCAGGGCGTAACAGTTGTCGCATCCTGGTGAAATTTGGTCGCAACCAGTAGTTGGGTTCCAAGTAGCATCCGTCCACTCGATAGCAGACTCAGCCATGGGAAAGCTCTTGGTACTTGTTTTTAGTCATGTGATGGTGAACTTCATCGGTGGTCGCGACGGATCGGCCATGATGGTCGGTCTGATGTATCTGCAACCTACCGATGGAGGGGTTTTATTATGGCATAGCATTTGGATGTGTGGATGCGTGTTTGTTTTGGGGTGTTGTTGCGGCAGGGGTTAAGTAACACTGAAATTGGGAAGTGTTTGAGTAGGAGCAGGATAACGGTTGCAACGGAGAGGAAACGTTGGGCTCAGGGTGCGTATCGTGCTGAAATCGCTCAAAATGAAGCTGATACGAAAGCGTTGCGGCCGAGGCTTGGCGAGCTGGTCGCAGATCCTGGTTTAGCCGAGCAGGTGAGCGATCGGCTTGGTGAGAGTTTATCGCCTCACGTTATTTCAGCTGAGTTACGTTGTTATGGAACACAGCCCAAATCATATACAATCAACTATGTTACAACCACCAATAGGGTTTATCTTTAGGGGCTGTTGTTGTGTTTGTGTTTGTGGGTTTGGTGGTGGCATGTTGGGCAGAGGAGGGTTAGGTTGTTTATGTTGGTGGTGCCGCCGTGTTGCCAGGGTTGTTTGTGGTTTGCTGCGGTATTAGTTCTGGTGTTTCATCTGATGAGGCTGCGTCTGCTGGGTTTGTGTTTGTTGTTTTAGGGTTTGTGGTTTGGTTGCGGCTGGTTGTGTGGGTGATGAGTGTTACTAGCGCGTCGGCGTTGCGTTGTTCATAAGACCGTTTTCTGCCGGTTCGGTAGTCTTGTTTGAACATTTGTGTGGTCATAGCGTCTATAGCGGTTCTGATTTGTTCGCCTGCTAGTTGGTCTAGCTCTGCGTGTAAAACAACCATGTCATCATCGCTATCAAATATTTTTGCTGTGCGACGTTTATGTTGTTGTTCGGTTGGGTTTAATCCTTGTGCTGCAAGGCGTTGTGTTTCTGCTTCCAACAAAGTGTTTTTGAAATCATCACAGGTTTGCTGCACCCCTACAGCCAGCAAATCTAGCTGTTCTTCAACGCTCAGCGAAGCGCGGTTATTTGAAGCTGCTATTAGCTCCGCGTGGTCTTGGGTGATCCAACCGTGTTTAGCTGCTCGCACTACATCGGGCATAGAAGCTAACCCTTTCACAGTGCGAACACGACGACGTGTTTTATAAGCAGGCAACCCGAACTGTTTACAAACATGAGCTACAGCTTCGTCACCTTCTAAATCGCCTAACCTAACCAACACCGCACTCAAATAGCTTTCAGCGCGTTGGCGCACATCGTTAACCTGCAAAGCCAACTTTATAAGCTCACCAGCATCACAACCAGAAAAATCATCAAAACCGAACTCCTCAACACTAAAACCAACATTAGCAGGCAAACCTTCTAAAACATTGGGATTACTTTGAGAACTATTATATAAACTCATAAACATAAGCATACCAACATACTACGACAATATCTACCAAAAACATAAGAAAATATAGAAATAAAAGAAATATTATTTGATAAACTTAAGTAAAACGGTGAGCTTCATCGGTGGTTGCAACGGGTCGACTGTTGGGGTTGACCTGATGTTTCTGTGGCCTACCCGGTGGAGGGGTTTTGTTATGGCACAGCGTTTGGGTGTGTGGATGCGCGTTTGTTTTGAGGTGTTGTTACAGTAGGGTTTAGCTAACGTGGGGGTTGGGGAGTGTTTGGGTAGGAGCAGGGTGACGGTTTGTGAGGGAGCAGAAACGTTGCGCTTTGCTAACCCGTGCGCGGCGGCGGTGTAAACCTCGGGGACGCTGTTCGCAGGTTAAACGTTCGGTTTTGGGTGGTTGGCGTCGTTTATGTGAGCGTCCGTTGTGAAGTTGATAACCGTTAAGAGCTTGGTCATTGGCAAGGCGATCTGATTATCGGCAAAAACAACCAAACCGCGATGGTTACCCTAGTTAAACGGTTTAGCCGCCACACCTTGTTAGCAGTTTTACCAGACACGGTTATGATGCTGCTAACACTGCTAAAGCTGTCACCCAAGCACTAGCCCGAAAAACCATCACATATGATGTGCATCCTCACCTGAGACCACCGCAAAGAAATAACCCGGTAGAAAGACATAGAACAAACCGTAGATATCAAAGTTTACTTCTGCGAACCCCGCTCACCAAGACAACAACCCCACCAACAAACAAACCAACGGACTACTATGTCGCCCGCTACCCAAACACACCAACCCCAACATCAAAAAACCCCTACCAACAACCATCAAAAACTCAAATCAACAACACACCCCAAAAACCCCACAACCCACACACAACCAACCATGCCACAACCACCACTAGAACTTGCCAGTCCACCCCCACAAGGCTGTAAGGATCCGCTAATCTCGCTGATCGTGATCCACCGGCTCATATCTAGACGATGAGGACAGCAGCTATAAAGAATGACTTCGCGTACCTCGCAAATGCTGAGGTCGGCGGCTGGATGTTTTGAAGCCACAATTTTGGTGATTTTGGGGTAGACAGGTGAAGTTCAGCACATCTAACCATGTGAGCTAATCCCACCCCCAACCGTAGAATGTCAAACTTGCGAGTACTCATGAATCCTCCTTTGAATTGCTTATTGCCGAAATAACCTTTTATTTAGGGCCATATTTTTAGGTGTAGTAAAAAATTAGGCTTACCTAATAAATAATACAAACTATAGCTAATATTTTTTATTCATTTTGTTACTCGGCTTGCTACTTTGCAAGGTTGTACACGGGGAACACCCAGTCTGCGGTGGCGCGGATGCTAGTTAATTAGCAAACTGTCCATTTCGGCTTTGATATTTGAGTATTGGATTTGTTCGGCTAACCGATTTAGCGTCCTCATAACAACCGTTTTTTGGTTTCCCAGATCGGTATCAAGTTGCTTGGTAGAGATTACCCAGAACGTTCTGAGGTATTCTCTTGTTGTTGTACTGGTGAGGTTTTGATAGCCGTAGCGAAAGCACCAGTAGTGTCTTCAGCCTCATAGACGCGGTTTCGTTTACCGGCGCTGCGCTGTACAAGAATCCCTACTTGTTCTAATAACTCAAGAGCTCTAGCGCCTGTTCGCCAAGATGCGCCTAGCAGATTGGATGTTTTTTCAGCGTTAAGAACAGGGTTTGTAGGCAGGTGCTTTATCAATCGAGATGTTGCATTAGAGCTTGCCACTTCCCGTCTTTTCAGCTGCTCGCGCCACATTGCACGAAGCAAGAGACGCTAAGTATTGATCCGATCTCACGGCTAGCGAAGCGCTCAAGGGTAATGTCGTAGGTGTGTTCAACTTGCTTTTTTGCAGCATAATCTGTATCAACGCTCTCCCAGTTCTCCCGTTGCCATCTCCAAATGGGTGAGTCATTTCGAACTGAGCGTGAACAATAGCCATCTCAATTATGGGATGCCCAACTCCTTTGTTGATACGAGCCACTAAATCTAACATTAGGTCGGGCACTAAATCGGAGGGCGGAGGAACATAATCGGCTGTTAGCGGCGAAGACAATAAATGCCCGCCGCCGATCCAATTCTGGCGTGTGCATAGCACCCCCGCCCTTTGAGGGGGTGAGGTACGAAGGCTTTGAAGATCTCGCTTGATGTGCCTGCTTGCGGGTAAGGAGCTGTAGTTCGCGTGTCAGCATTCCAAGAGAGCTGCACTGTGTATCCTAATATTGCGTTATTTCACTCATCTATATTGCCATTTAAGATCAAAATCAAATTATTTTGTCAATACGAATCGCCTTATTGATATTTTGACAACTAATAACTAAAAAATGTCAATAATCGCATAGGCAATGTTTTGGTTAGGGTCCGAGGGAGGTGATGGGGGTTACGCTGATTTTGTCGGGGCGCTCATAGGCGTAGCCGGTTGAGGTGATCACTATGAGCTTGGCGGGTGTGCTGGTTTTGGTTAGATCTAGTTTGTCGCACAGGCGCCGCAGTGACTGAGCGCCTTTATCAATGGCGGCAGTGCCGCCGAGTTTGACTTCGGCGGCCATCCATCGGCCGTCGGGATGGGTGATGATCAGGTCGACCTCGAGGTTGTCGCTGTCTCGGTAGTGCGACAGGTTGCAGCGGTTGGCCTGGGCGTATACCAGCAGGTCGCGCACGGCCATCGACTCGAACAGTCGACCGGTGAAAGCCAGGTCGCGTAGCAATCCGTCCACTTCGGCTCCCAGCACAGCGGCGGCTAGCGATGGGTCGGCTAGCTGGATTTTCGGTGCGCGGCGGGCTTGGGCTCGCGAGGCGATGTGGGGTCTCCATGCTGGCACTTCTTCAAGAACAAACAGCCTCGACAGCGCCTGTAGGTAGCCGGAGACCGTGCGGCGTTCCAAGGGGTCGTCGCCCGGGGCTGCTGTGTCGGCGGCCAACACCGTGCGTTTCACCTCGGTGGCGATGTTTCGGGCCAGCGACGCGATTAGCCTATGCACCCGCACCGGGTTGCGTTTGGTGCTGTCCACTCGGGAGACGTCGGTGCGACTGATTTCTTGTAGGTAGGCTCGGGCTGCGTCTCCGGCGGTGGCAGCGTCGACGCCGAGCGTCTGAGGCCAGCCGCCGCGACAGGCCAGCTCTAGTACATCACCTAACGCCAAGCCCGCGTCGGGTGCCGCGCAATCGGCGCCTTCTAGGAGTTCTCGCAGCGACACCGCGCCGTTTGACTCGCCGCTTTCATACAGGCTCATAGGCCGCATCCTTACCCGCATGATCCGGCCCGCCCCCGAATGGCGGGTGACATCATCGGGCGGGTCCGAAGATCCAGTCAAGATGAACTGCCCCCGCAAACTTCGCTCATCGCACGCCCGCCGCATCGGATTCCACACCCCGGGAGCAAGTTGCCATTCGTCCAAAAGTCGAGGCGTTGCGCCGCCGAGGATCGCAGCCGGGTCCATCCCCGCGTCCAGCGCGACACTCGTCCTGTCGTCCAAGTACGCAGCGCTGCCGGCGAACCGCCGCCCGGTCCACGTCTTGCCACAGGCGCGGGGACCCTCAACCAACACGGCGGGCACCGTGTTCAGAGCCCTCTGCATCTCATCGTCGACAATCCGCGGCAAATATTCATCGGGTGCGATGCCTTCAGCCGTCATGCAACCTCCTAAGCCAGATTCAAACACATTATATGCCAATAAACTGGCAGCTGATATGCCAATAACCTGACCGTTAAGCATCTCCCTTTTTTAGCCAGCTGCTTCATTGACTCTGCTGCTGCGACCGCGACGGTCAAAATCAAAGACAACGACTAACCCCACCCCACCCCCTGCTGGATCGCGTCTATGGATCGCGTCTTACGGGCCAATCCCGAACATGATTAAGGGCACCGCTGGCACACCGCGTCCTTGGCGCACGACATTAAGCAAGTCACGCTCGTAGTAGGCCACACCAGAGGACATCTCACGTTCGAGTGACTTCATTGGTAGCACCTCGATCCCCAAGTCGATTCGATCACCGACGTAGAAGCTCAAGTGCTTTACGAACAAGTCATGGGCGACAAACGAGTATTTTCCGAACTGTATCTCAACAGCTATTCTTGATTTCACGAAGTCGATCTGATTGTAAGATGAAATTGCTTCAAGATTTGCCGCTTCGATACGTCGCCTTTGTTCGTCTTGAGGCAAAGAAAGTATTGAATCGAACCAATAATATCGATGATCTCTTCCCATATATCTTCATGCCGATAGCGCAAGAACTCAATGCCGTTGAGATGCGAGTACGTTGCCAGAATCTGCATGGTAAAACCAAAGAAAGCGTGCCTAGTGGCCGCCGTTAGGCAGTTGAGGATCGTAGACTGGCTTGCCCATAGGGCGAGCTTTTAGCCGACCGTGAAGTAGATCATCGACTCGTTTGAGCGCAACGTCCACATAGTCGTTTTCGTGATCGCAACCGAAACCGTTGCGACCGTGGCTGATAGCTGCTAGAACGGTTGAACCGACACCCATGTAAGGATCAAGCACATTGTCTCCCACATCAGTTAGTGCTAGCACCAAACGTTCAGGAAGCTCAATCGGGAACTGACATGGATGAATGGTTTTTTCCACATGGTTGTGCTTGACATTAGGGAATATCCAGACATCGCCTGGGTTTTTACCAAGCGGGTTACCTGAGAGCTGGCCTGCCCTTGGGCCCTTGAAATAACGCTTGTTGGGATATTTGGAAGGCACTCTAATAGGGTCAAGATTGAATGTGTAGTCTTCTTTATGAGTCCACCAGCAGATAGTTTCATAACGGCCAGATAAACGCTTACGGCAGTGGAGTCCATGCTCAAAATGCCATACAATTCTATTTCTTAGTACCAGACCACGCTCCAGAAATAATGGAAACAGTAAGGCATCCAATGGGACTACTCCACCATTCTCCACGAAGTTGCCTGTTTGCCAGCATATCGATCCGCCGTCGGCAAGCAAGCGGATGCATTCGTCAAGTACCGCGGCCTGTGAAGCAAGGTATGTGTCGAGTGGCTCTTGTGTTTCGTATGTCTTGCCAATATTGTATGGTGGTGATGTCACCACAAGTTTGATAGAAGCGTCCTTGAGTTTGCTCATAAATGCTAGGTTGTCTGAGCAGGAAATATGGGCTGTCCCTAAATTGACGTTTGCAGCTTTAACTGTGCTTCGGTCTTCGTATCCGTCTTGAAGGAGCTGAAGTTGAGGTTCGGGTTGACTGCTAAGTAAGGAAGCGGACGAGGCCATAGAATTCTCCATCTGAGACATTATGCTAGCGCAAACCGATACTGCTTCATCGGCTTTGCAATGCCCATCGTAGCGTTGGGGTGTGACATTGATAGCGCGCAGCACCCCAGCCTTTAAAGTAGGTCCGTCTTGGAGTCACCGTTTGGCTGTTAGGTTTTGAGGTGTGGAGTTTGCTGAGGTGTTAGATGCGTGGAACTGGGTTCCACCGGTGCTCTGGTATGACTGGTAGTGGGTTCTTTTAAATCGTGTATAATTGCTACATGCACTTGTTCTGGGTTGGTACCCGTTCTGTTTCTTCGGTCGGTGTGGCGTTCTCACCTGTAGTGTCTGCTGCGGGGGGGGGGGGGGGGGGGCAGGTTTGGTGAGGTGTCTGAGGTTGGGTGGTTGGTTGCGTAAGGTTCTGCGCGTGCGGGGGTTTGTTGCTGCGGCACTGGCCGCGGTGTTGTTTGGGGTGTTGTTTGGGGTGTTGGCGCCTGGTTCTGTTGGGGCGCAAACTTCGTCTGTGGTGTCTTCTACTGGTGATAGTGCGGTGGAGGTAGGCGAGAGGTCCGTGGCTGTTGTTGGGTTTAGTGTGTCGCCTCCGGTGGATTCGGAGGTGTGGCTTCGGTTTTGTTTTGAGAGTTCTTTAGCTGATTCTAATTTTTCTAATCTGCAGACTCAAATTGGTAATATGAACGTGTCTTTGGATAATAATGGTTGTTTTGATGGCCAGACGGTAACTGTTACCGTGGCCGGGGCGACGACTCAGTCAGCTACTATTAGGTTTCAGCCTTTGACTAATACGGTGGATGATCTTGATGAGGTTGTTACTGTTACGGTGAGTGAGGATCCTGATAATCCGTTGCCTGATGGTGTAAGTATCGATGCTGAGGCTGATTCGGTGTCGAGGAAGATTGTGGATGAAGATCCGACGGTGGTGTCGTTGGCTCGTTCGGGTTCGGGGGCGATCACCGAAGGCGGGTCAGCGGAGTTAACGGTGAGTTTGGGTCGTGAGCTTGTTGCGGGTGAGATGGTGGGTGTGCCGTTGGCTATTAGCGGTACGAATGTGACGACCGCGGACTATGATTTGGTGTTGAAGGAAGGACAGGGGCTCAACACTGGCGTTGAGTTGTCGGGTGTGTCAACAACCGAACCGCATTTGAGTTTTTCTGGTGCTGGCGCGCAGACAGCAACGTTGCTGCTTACAGCGTTGCTAAATAATGATACGGGTGCTGAAACAGTAACAGTCGCGTTGGGGCCTGATGATGCGACTGCTAACGGTTTTGATCGCCCAGCGTTAGAGACGAACGTAAGTGGCGGTGTTAACCGGTCAAGCACGCAGAATAGTGTGAATGTGACAGTGAACGATCCTGCTGCGCCTGCTGCGCCTAGGTTATCGTTGGCTCAAGCTGGTGATGGGCAGGTGTATTTGTCGTGGGCTAATCCGGTTAATAGTTTGATTACTGGTTATGAGTTTCAACGCCGCCCAAGCGGCGGTGAGTGGGGTTCAGCGAAAGGGATTGTTGGTAGTAACGCTAATACTATTACTTATGTGGTAACCGGTCTCACTAATGACACGGCTTACACTTTCCGGGTGCGCGCTGTGTCTGGTAATACGGATGGGGCGTGGTCGGATGCGTCTGCTGCTGTGACACCAACGTCTGCTTCTACTGCTAGACCGGCTGTTCCAACGAACCTAGCGGCTGTTGCCGGTGACTCACAAGTAGTGTTAACGTGGGATAACCCGGGTAACACGGCGATTACTAGTTATGAGGTTCGTCAAAGAACTGGGTCCGCTGATTGGGGTACGTGGGCTGCTATTGCTTCTAGCAGCGCTACTACTGTTACCCACACTGCAACCGGGTTAACTAACGGTGTGACATATCAGTTTCAAGTACGTGCCGCTACTGGAAACCAAGACGCGTTGAAAAGTTTAACGCCAACAGATTTTTTCGCTGAAGCCACCCCCAGACCGGCACCACCAACGTTTGGGGGTATTTTTCGTCATCCTCCTTTGTCTTTACCTGAGGGCACAAGAATAGATGGGGATGGTGGTGCGTATCAGGTGTTATTGTCTCGTGCTTTGGGTGCGGGTGATCCGTCTGTGGTGGAGTTAGAGATAGCTGTTTCTGGTACTGCGACTCGTGGTGTTGATTACACGTTCTTTGATCCTGGTCAAATAGAAGGAGCAAATCCTACAATTTCTGTCAATGGGGTGTTCTTGGCAGGCAAAGATAATCCTGTGTTGCATATTGACAAGTCAATATGGGGTAATGTTAGTAACCTTTTGGTATTTAGTTTACCAATCAAGGTTGTGGAAGATAACGTGGTTGAGTCTTCTGATGAGACAGTCGTGTTGACATTTCCGGGTGGTTCAAGCAGAACTTTTACGTTGAGTGATGCTCCTACGTCGGTGACGTTTCAGTATGGCACAGCTAATGTAATTAACACAAAAGAAGGAGTTGCCAATGTGACAATTACAGGTAATCTTGACGAAGCGACGGGTAAAGATTTTGAGTTCCCTCTGATGTATTCCAAACCACAGATTCAAGGTGCGGTATCGGGTGAAGATTATACGCCGGTTGATAGTTTTTCAGTTAGGGCCGACGGGAATATATCTCATTCGCTTCGTGTACCTATCGTTGATGATGATGTGGATGAGCCTAATGAGGCCTTTGATGTGGAATTGGGTGAAGCTCCCACTGGTGTTACTAAGGGCACGGTTACTCGGGTGAAGGTCCAGATTATTGATAATGATCCAACGACTGTGACGCTCGCGCTTGACCGTGGTAGCGCGGCGGTGCTTCGGGAGGGAACCGGTACTTCTTTGACGTTGACGTTGGGTCGTGATTTGGTGACTGAAGAGTATGTAACTGTTCCGTTAAGTGTTTCTGGTACTGGTGTCACTAGTGGCGATTATTCGCTCACGTTAGAGTCGGGCACTGGTGTGAACACTGGTGTTACTTTGCTTACTTCTGGGGATTATAGTACCGCTAGTCCCGCGGTGAGGTTTGATGGCGGTATATATAATGAGCAGGTTGCTTCGTTGACGTTGTGGGCTTCGGATGACAGCACCACAGAGTCCACCGAAACGTTATCGGTAGCAATCCAAAGAGCGGAAAGTAATCTTGACGGGGGTAACCCTGATAACCCTAACGCGCCAATAACTGTAGGTACGCGTATTGCTGCGAGAACAGTTAGGGTCACGGTGTTGGGTGCTCCTGTTGCGCCCACAGGCTTAACCGCTTCGGCGGGTAACGCCCAAGTGGGGTTGAGGTGGTCCGATCCGGATGATCCTCTTATTGCGAGATACGAGTTTCGTACTGGTACTGGTTCTTCGCCGGTGGTGTGGGCCGATCCGCGACCTGTTCCAAATAGTCGTAGTACGACTGTTTCTTATGTGGTGCCCGATCTGGGTGGAGATCCTGTGGCTTCGTTAACGAATGGTACGCAGTACAGTGTTCAGTTGCGGGCTGTGTCTGGCAATGAAGACGACGGTTGGTTGATAGGTGCGTGGTCGGATGCGGTGACGGCTACGCCGAGTTCTTCTGCTACGGCCGCTCCGGCAGAGCCGATTAATGTTTCTGTTTCAGCAGGCGACAACGAGGCTGTTTTGAAGTGGGTCGATCCGGGTAATAGTGCTATTACGGGTTATGAGTTGCGTACGGGTTCCGGTTCGCCGTTGGAGTGGAAACCTTGGAGTGCGATTGCTTCGAGTGTTGCGTCTACTGTTGCCCATACGGTGACAGGTTTGACGAATGCCACTGAGTACAGTTTTCAGATTCGTGCGGTGGCGGGCAGTGTGAAGGGTTTAGAGTCAAACACAGTCACGGCCACGCCGGAGGCACCTGCGTTGTCTTTGTCGAGGTTGACAGTTGCGGGTGGTGTGACAAGGGTTCCTGAGGGTACGTCGGGTTTGCGTATAGGATATCTGTTGTCTCGCCAGTTGAGGGTTGCGGACGATCCGGCAGTGGTGACCTTTGAGGTGGCCGTTTCTGGTAATGCGTCTAGGGGTACCGATTTTTCGTTTTCTGCTGTGACAGTTCCGGGTTTGTCGGTGTCTGGTTTGGCTAGTGGTAACTTAGTACTCTCGTTTGATCGGGATGCGTACTTGGCAGGTAATCGTCTAGGAACCGTACTTTTTCTGCATTTGAATGTGGTGGCTGATAGTAGTGCGGAGCCAGCTGATGAGTCGGTTGTGTTGACACCGCCTGGTGGTCGCGCGGTAACTATAGGTTTGTATGATGCGCCAGCGTCAGTTGCGGTGCGTTTTCCTCTACCAACCAACCAGGGTGAAGAGGGTTTTAATTTTGATTTTAGTGTCCGTTTGAGTGAGCCGTCGGGTAAGGATTTAGTGTTTCCGTTAGAATATCCCACTGAGGGTGCGACGGCGGTGTCAGGTGAAGATTTTGTAGCGTTGGAAAGTATCACGGTGAAGGCTAACGGGCAGAATTTTGGCCGAAGCAGGAGCTACACTCACGCTGATAATGATGTTGACGAACCGAACAAACAGTACACGATATCGTTGGGTGATGCACCGTCTGGTGCTACGAAAGGCACACCGAGTGCTTTGACGGTAACAATCAAAGATAATGATCCGACTACGGTGACGTTGGCGTTGGCTGGGGAGTCTGGTGTGGCTGAAGGGTCGTCTTCTAGGTTGACTGTAACGCTTAGTCGCGATTTGGTAGCCGGTGAGATCGTTCGTGTGCCACTCACGGTTACTGGTACAGGTGTGACAGCAGATGATTATACATTGACGCTTGATACGGGATCGGAGTTGAACGCGGGTGTGACGTTGAACACAACGGACCCGTTTAGTGATGCGGCTCCGCAGGTGGTGCTCACCGGGTCTGACACAGATACGGTGCAGGTAGCCACGTTGGTGTTCAGCGCTGTTGTTGATAATGATGATACTGAAAACACCGAGAACTTAGCGATCGGTTTCGGCTCGGTGACCAGTAATCTAGATTTGCCACCAGGCTATCCAGATACGACTTTTAGAACGCAGGGTACTACTACCGCCGGTGCCCCTGTTGAGTTTGTGTTATCTGAGAAACCACCTGCTGCGCCTGCTAATTTTAGGTGGGGTAGTTGGGCGGATTCTTTGTTGGTTTTTGAGTGGGATGATCCTGATCCTGTTGATACGCGGATTACGGGGTATGAGCTTCGTCGGCGTGTGAAGTCTGATGATCCGTGGGTTGGTGGTTGGCAGACGGTTTCTGGTGGTGCGTCTGCTAGGTCAAAGTCTGAGATTGTTCTTTCTGGTGATGTGGGTACTACCTATGAGGTGCAGTTGCGGGCGGTTGCGGGCAGTTTGAAGGGTGAGCCGTCTGGGGTAGTGACTGCTGTTAAGTATCCTGTGTTGTCGGGGGCAACGACGTCTGCGGGTGATACTCGTGTGACGTTGTCGTGGGATGTTCTTGGTGTTGAGGCGGTGACTGGTTATGAGGTTAATGTTGGGTCGGGTTCGCCGTTGGTGTTTGATGGTTATACTTTGATTCCGAATTCGTCTGATTATCGTACGTCGAGTTTCACAGTGGAGGGGTTGACGAATGGTACGCAGTATACGTTTAGGGTGCGCGCTAAGGTGGGTGATACTGCTAGCCGGCATTTTCAGGTGACTGCCACTCCGTCTGCTTCTAGTGTGGCGAGGCCGGCGGCGCCGCGTGGTTTTTCGGTGACTCCGGGTGATCGTAGGGTTGTGTTGGGTTGGGTTGATCCGGGTAATGCTGCGATTTCGGGTTATGAGGTGCGTCGTGGTGTGGGTTCGCCGTTGGCGTGGGGTGAGTGGACGGCTGTTGATGGTTCTGATGCTGATACTACGGGTCATAGTGTGTCGGGGTTGGTGAATGGGGAGGAGTATAGTTTCCAGGTTCGGGCGGTTGCGGGTTCGGGTGGTGGTGCTGTTGAGGGGTTTGGGTCGTTGGTGGTGTCGGCTGTGCCGGTGGCGCCGGTGTTGGGGTTGGAGCAGGTTCGGTTGGCGTCTGCGGCGCGGGTGCCTGAGGGTACGGTGGGTGCACCGTTTTCGTATCGGTTGTCTCGGAGTTTGCGTGTTGGTGAGGATCCCGCGTCGGTGAGTTTTGAGTTGGAGGTGGGTGGTTCTGCTGTGCGGGGTACGGATTATAGTTTGAGGGCGCATGATAGGTTGGTTGATGGTGTGTCGGTGTCTGGGTTGTCGGGTGGGAATGTGGTGTTGACGTTTGACACTGCAAAAGCGGTGTTGGGTTCGCATCGTTCTGGGGTGTTTTTGTTGGTTGATGTTGTGTTGGATGATGATTCGTCTGAGGGTGATGAGTCGGTTACGTTTAGTCCGGTTGGTGGTGGTACGGCGGCGTCGTTGACGATGTATGAGGCGCCTGCAGCGGTGACGGTGCGTTTTCCTGTGACGGATGATCAGTTTGTTTTTGAGGGTTACTCTGTGGGGGTGCCTGTGCAGTTGTCGGAGCCGTCGGGTCGGGGTTTTACCTATCCGATGGTGGTGACTGATGGTTCTGCGGTAGCTGGTACCGATTTTGATGTTTCTGGTGTTTCGGGTTGGACGGTGCTGCCTAATGGTAGTACGGCTTTTAGTGCGCGGATTCGGACGTTTAGTGATGAGGTTGATGAGCCGAGTAAGCGGTTTGCGGTGGCGTTGGGTGACGCTCCTGCGGGCGCGGTCAAGGGGTCGCCTAGTGTGCGTGATGCTGTGATTGTTGATGATGATCCTACGACGGTGACGTTAGCGTTGGCTGGGAAAGCGCGTGTGGCTGAGGGAGCATCTAGCGGGTTGACTGTGACACTTAGTCGTAATCTGGTTGCTGGTGAGACGGTGCGGGTACCACTAAGGGTGTCCGGTAGTGGTGTTACATCGGGTGATTATTCGTTGACGCTAAATAGTGGGTCGGGGTTGAATGCGGGTGTGTCGTTGAATACAGCGAGTCCGTTTAGTGCCGCACAGCCGCAGGTGATGTTTACTGGGTCTGATTCTGATACGGTGCAGACGGCTACGTTGGTGTTCACAGCGGTTGATGATTCAACGTCGGAGTCGGTGGAGAATGTGTCGGTCAGGTTTGGGAGTGTTTCGTCTAATTTGGATCGGTCTGATCCGGCTTCGTTTGGTACTAATGGTACTGTTACGGCGGGTGGGCCGATAGGGTTTGTGTTGTCTGATGAGTCGTTGGAGGTTGAAGCGACTTTGTCTCATCCTAGGGGTTTGAGGAGGTTTCCTGAGGGTTCTTCGTTTTTTGTGCGGACTTTGGTGTTGAATACTGCGTTGACGGCGGCTGATCCTGACACGCTAAGTTTTGAGGTTGGTGTTGCGGGTACTGCTGTTCGTAACACTGATTTTGTGTTGTTTGTTGATAATGATCGCAGTGGTGAGGGTGTGTCGGTTGTGATTGCGTCTGATACAGCGAACCCGGTTATTACGATTGATAAAACGTTGTTTGGTGTTGGTAAACGGTATGCAGATGTTGGTTTGGGGGTGCGTGTGTTGGCTGATAGTGATACTGCTGAGTCAGATGAGACGATTATTTTGTCTACCGCGGGTGGGTCGAACACGTTCACGGTTTATGAGGCTCCCGATTCGGTGGAGGTAACGTTCACAGAGGCGTCGTTTGCGGTGAGTGAGGATAACCCTCCGGCTACGTTTGTTTTGCGTTTGGATGTGCCTACTGGTAAGGATTTGCGGATTCCGTTGTTGTATCCTTCCGGTTCGGGTAACACTGCTACAGGGGATGATTACTCTGGCGAGCGGCCTGGGTTTCTTGTTATCAAAGCTGACGGTGAGACGGCACACGAAATTAATTTTCTAGGTCTTTTTGATGAGGTTGATGAGCCTGTAGAGTACATTACTATACGGTTGGGTACTGCGCCTGCGGGGTTGACCTATGGTGCGATCACCGAGGCGGTGATGAGTATTAGAGATTCTGACCCCACAACAGTACAACTACAAGTAGCTGGTAGCAGCCAGGCGGGGGTACCGGAGGGTGGCACCGTTGATGCGACTATACGGTTGGGTCGTAGCCTGTTAGACGGCGAGGTGGTGGTAGTACCGTTAACAGTGGGTGGCACTAATGTTACTGATGATGATTACAATCTCACTCTAGCCCCACAGGTAGGTGGCGTGAACACGGGTGTGACGGTTAACACGACAGCACCGTACACGGTGAAACGGCCCGCAATCATATTTACTGGCACTACTAGTGGCACTGTGCAGGTAGCAACGGTGAGGTTAACAGCGGTGAGTGATAACGTGCCTGAACAAACCGAAACGTTACAGTTAGGGTTGGGTACGATTGTTAGTAACCTTGACCAACACGATCCATCGGCTCGTATTACTACTGCTACCACCAACATTGGTGGTGTGGTGGAGGTGTTGATTGGTATCACCCCTGTCGGTGTTAAGTTGGATCAAGCGTCGGTGGTTGAGGGTGAACTGTTAGCGATCACGGTGGAGCGTCAAAGCGTTGGTGAGGCTGTAACTATACCTATTAGACTTGTTATCGATAATGTTGGTGTGGTTGCGTTTTCGCCGGTAAGAATATCTGCTGGGAAACGTACTGCTGGGGCGAGTCTGAAAGCTCCTAACGACTGGGTTGATGAGCCTACCGGTGAGGCGTGGCGTGTTGAACTTGGCACGTTGCCTACTATTTACACACCCGCCTCTGTCACACCTGATACCACGTCTGGTGCGCCGCCAGCCCACCGGCAACTACTCGCAACACAACATTTCACAGTGTTAGATAATGATCCGACTACTGTCACACTTGCTGCTTTTGAAAACGACAACAACAGTGGTGATGTGGCTGAGGGTGCTAACAAACAGTTCACCATCACACTGAGTCGTGGTCTTGTTACTGGTGAAACGCTACCGGTACCATTAGTTTTTGGGGGTACTGCGACGCGTAACAGTGATTACGTTATCGTTTGTCCTGACCTGGTGCTTGTTGGTGTGGCTTGTGATAGTGATAGTCTTAATGAGAGTGATAACCCGCAAGTAACGTTCACTGGTCCCCCACAGGGTGTTACAGCTACCACAGTTACGTTAACACTTGATGTTGCTGAAGATGATTATTTAGAAACTGATATTGCTACTGAGATTAATAATAATATTCGCACTGGCACTGAAACCGTACATGTCACTCTCGGTGCTCTTGATGACACGTCTGGTAGCGGTCTTGGTGGCGGTGCAACAGGAGTTAACCGTTTTGAAGCGTTCAATATTGTTGACACCACCGATCCTGTGAACGCTATCCCACCACCAACACCCGAAGACACTGCCACACCCGACCCTGAACCTGAACTAGCTCCACCGGTTATCTACACTGTGCCTATCAGTCTTGTAGCTGATGTGCGCCGTTGGGCGGCTGAAACTTTCAACGGTGTCGCGCATGTTACCCGTTGGCAACAAGTGTTGTTAGCGTTCGGTGACACTGTCCCAGGGTTCACCGGCACCCCGATCACGCTCAGCGAGGCGCAAGTTTATGCGCGACAGTTCTGGAGTGTCCGCTGGGATCCGGTGGTAGAAGCGTTACAACAACTCGCCAACAACCCGCCACCCCAACCCACACCCACACCCCAACCCACTCCTACTTCCATTCCGACACCATCTGTTTATGTTGTGCCAGCTAGCCTCATCGCTGATGTGCGTAGTTACGCTGCTGAAACTTTCAACGGTGTCGCACACGTGCGCCGTTGGCAACAAGTGTTGTTAGCGTTCGGTGAACAAGTGCCAGGCTTTGTGGGTGCTCCGATTACCCTCAGCCAAGCACGAACCTACGCGCAACAATACTCGAACAGCCGCTGGGATCCGGTGGTAGAAGCGTTACAACAACTCGCCAACAACCCGTCACCCCAATCTAACACTCCGCCGCCTAACAATCCGCCAGTTGATTCCCAACTAGAACCTGTGTTACCTAGAATCGGTGTCACCACACACACTACTGACATTACCGAAGGCCAAAACGCCCGGTTCATCTTCACCGCCGTACCCGCACCCGCAACCCCACTCGACATTACCGTAAACACCACCACAACAGGTGACTACGCAATCACCGACAGCACACAAACCGTAACTATACCCACCACCGGCACCGCTACCCTCACCCTCGCCACCACTGATGACAACATAGACGAACCAAACGGCACTATCACCATCAACATCACCACCAATAACACCTATGATATAGACACCACCGCTGCTACTGCGACCGTCAACATCGCAGATGACGACGCACCCACACAAAACACTGGCACACCCATCATCTCAATAGCCGACCACACCATCACCGAAGGCACCTCCTGTCGCACCCCCGCCCCCTGGTCCTGTCTCAACCTATACCCTGTCACTGTCACCTTGAACCGGCCCCACCACCAAAGCGTGTGGGTATCATTCACCATCACCAAACTCGGCGACGGACCAGGTTATGCCACACCAAACCAAGACTTCACCGCACGCGAACGAAGAAGCTTCATCATCGCCGCAGGCACCACCACCAAAAACATATACGTCAACATCAAAAACGACAACACCAAAGAACCCGACGAAACCTTCCAAATCACCCTACACAACCCCCTCCGCGGACAAATCGGCGACGGACAAGCCACCATCACCATCAAAGACAACAACTAACCCCATTACCCACAGGCAGTATTACGCTCACACTATAAGCGGGTTATACTAGTTTTATGCCAACAATTCACCCTGACAACCCGAGGCTAATGGTTCCAACCCAAGCCGAACGTGAAGCTGGTCGCCGTGAATTACTAAAACTTCGGGGAGCTTCAGAAGGTACAGATCTGATCAAAAACTTTGACGCTGAACGAGAAGCAGTGCGTCGCGCCAGCTACGTAGGTTGCTCTACTAAAGAAACTAAAAACCCGTAAGACATAAAAACCCCATCTACTGTGAAGATTGATTTGTAATGGTTGCAGGCTTAGTAGTTCTAGACGCTTGGCCTCTTATGCGTTACCGCAGCAATGAAGAACCATCTGCTGATGCTGTGCGACAAATACTAGAACAAGACATCCCCGTCTACCCTATCGTTAACGTTGTTACCTTGAGCGAGGTGTATACCGCTATCGCTAGAAATCATGACGAGAACTCGGCAGCTAGGTTCGTCTCTTTTTTACAGCAGTCACTTCTAGTTGAAACCGTTGACAGCGACCTTGCGGTGTGGGCAGCGCGAATTAAAACTCGCTATTATATGAGCCTCGGTGATAGTTACGCGGCTGCTAGCGCTATGAGTAATGATGCAGTGTTGTGGACTGGTGATGCTGAGTTGTTGTTTGCTGGGTGCCCGTGGAAAATAAACGATCTACGCGACGAAATCACTCTACAACACCATGAAGCTGCGATCAAAACGGGAATCAAAAAAGTTGGTTTACGAACCGGTCGCACTCCCGCAGTTGACTGGTAGCATCCGTTTTCGTGGGTTGGGGTGGGTTTAGTGGTAGTACACTACCACTAACGAAGTACCAAACACAGCTAACTATGAGGCAAAAGGGTTGCTGCGGGTATGCTCGCAGTGTGAACTTGTTGGCTTACGGCTCGTATTGCGAGTGTTGTTTATGCCTCGTTTAGTTGTGGAAGCGTTGAGCTGCCGGGTTGTACCAGGGAAAGGTGTAACTAGGCAAGGTGTACCTACAAGCTAATGGTCGCCCTTTCTTCGTGACGGTAATGGGAGTGCCAGTTTCTTCAACCTGATCTAAGATGCAGGAGCAGTTTGCACGAAAATTTGAGAATGAAATAGGGTCAGTGACCGTAAACATAGAGTGTCTTTTTACTGTTTTTACAAGTCAACCGTACTATATCGTTATGAGTGTTAGAGATATCAGTAGCTGCTTGCGTCAAGCACTACATCAGCGGCGATGAGCTCATCTATTTGGCTAGCCGATAAACCCGCCCAGCTTGCAAGAATTTGGCGGGAATGTTGGCCCACTCTAGAAGACTCAGCTGCATAGGTGCTTGGTGTAGCCGACATTCGTTGCGGGGGTGCAGGCAACACTAAATGACCTAAGTCCAGATGTTGGACATGTTCAAGATAGCCACGGCTTTGGAGCTGTGGGTCGTCATACACTTCTTCGGGGTTGGCAACACTGGCAGCAGGCACGCCTGCCTCAGCTAGCAAATGTGCAACCGAGCGGGGGGTGCGATCTTTAGCCCACTTATCGATTACGGCAACTAGGGCTGCAGAGCTTTCGTTCACATTTGCATTGCCAGCATCTGTCGGGTTTAGCTCTAGTTCCGAACACTCCAGCAGTTCGCATACGGCGTTCCACTGAGCGATATCTTGAATTTCCACGATAGCCCAGCGGTCGTTACCTAAACAGCGGGTTACATGGGTGAGCAGAGATTCTTGTGAGTAGTTGCTTACTATTGTGGTGTCTTGGCCGTTTACTAAAGGATCCATATAGATGCGAGCTGCCATGGCTGCAAACACCTCTGTTTGCGCAGCATCAATATATACAGGGCTTTGAGATTGGGCAACATGAATACGCGCTGCTTGTATGGCTAGGGCTGTGTGAACTGCCGTGGCGTAGTCGGTTAATGTGCCTGAAGTCCACCACACCTCAGCTAGCCCGGTATGGGTTGCGATGTTAGAGGCATAGGCTTTGAAGGTGGCGCGGGAACCGGTGCGCCCGTATCCTGACATTGACGCCATAATCAGCTGAGGGTTATGTTCACACAACTCCCCAAAGGTGGCTCCCCAGCCGGACATAACCGAGCCGCTAAAGTTCTCAATGAGCACGTCGCAGTTACGCACTAACTGCTTGAAGGTGTCTAACCCTTGTGGGGTAGACATATCCAAAGCTAAGTTTTTGAGCCCCCTAGTGAGCTGGGCATGCATAGGTGTGTTGGTGGCACCCGAGGGCTCTACAGCTAGCTTGCGGGCATCGTTGAAACCAGCATCTCGCAGCGCATCTGGTTGAGATGGGCGTTCTACTTTGACCACCTCAGCGCCCAGACCAGCTAGGATTTGAGCGCACACGTTGCCAGCCACAAAAGTGCCTAGCGACAGCACCCGAAAGCCTTCTAGGGGTGTGTTTTTTAGAGGTGTGCCTGTGGAGCTTGCAGCAGAGCTTGCTGTTTGCTTGCGTGCTGGCGTAGCCGCGCTGTCGGGCGTGGCGTCGCTGGCGTTGTCGGGCGTGGCGTCGCTGGCACCATAGTCGCTGAAGCCATGGGTATCGGGGCAGCTAAATAAACTTGGGTTGCTTTTGATTGGGGCACCAGGGCAGAGCAAGCGTGTGCCGTTTGTAGTTTGTATTTGAGCCCAGTAGTTCCGCTCTTGCAGCTGCGTGTCAGCTATGAACTCAGACGGGGTGTTACGCAAGCAGATGGGAAGCCCAAAATGTTGTCCTTTTTCAAACAGCTCTTCGCGTTTATGAGGTGCAATAATGTCACTGATTAGCGGCACTAACCCATCAAATATTTGTCGGCGTATCGACATATCAGCCAAAGAGGGCTCTGCTAGTTCTGCGGGATTGTCTAGCATCTGCAAGAAAAAAGGCCAATGGCGTTCAGAATATGCAGCTATATCCACGCGTCCATCGGCGCATTCCCAAACGCCACTAGGCGGAATCACGTAACCGGCTTCACGTTGGCCTAAAATCAGCCCCCGCGCATGGTAGCCACTTACTGCCGCTAGCTGAAAGGCTTCAACTTCTTGCGCGGAGATATCTAGGAACTGGCCACCAACGGTGTTTTGAGTGGCTAGCGCTGCGAGGATTCCCACTACAGCATGGGTGGCGGCGATATGCCAGTGAATCTCACCGGGAGCCGCTAGTGGGGCGATATCGGCTGTGCCAGTAGCCGACATCTGACCACCGTGGGCAAAAGATGTGAAGTGGGTGTATGGGCGGTACCAGTAAGGTCCACCCACCCCAAAAGGCGTTATCGAACAAACAATGGCATCTGCGGGCGCCCAACTCAGCGTTTTTGTGTCGACATCAAAACCCCATAGAGGATTGAGCCCGCTTGGAGCGATAAGGATTACATCTGTTTCAGCGGCCAGATTTTGTATTTGTTGTTGACCAGCAGATGAACTCAAGTCACAGGTGACGCTGCGTTTACCAGCATGGTAGTAGGCATAGGCCAAGCTGATTTTGGTATCGGTATTATCGGTATTGGCTAAGTACGGCCCTAAATGCCGGTAGGGATCGCCCTGTGGTGGCTCAACAAGCGTTACCGTGGCACCCAATGATGCTAGCAAGTATCCGCAGTATGGGCCGACTGGTGAGCTGAGGTCTAGCACCTTTGTGCCAGCTAGGGGTTGTGCTGTAGCAGGTGTCGCAGCAGAGGCTTCAACCACCTGTCCCGCAACAGGCCGAGGCTGTGAGTTCATTGTTTTCGGTTCATCGTTGTAACCTGCGCTGTTCTTCGCGTACTAAGGGAAATAGCGCCACTATTGTTATTGCCATGCCGATCATCTGTGCGGGAGCTAACCCTTCGTTTACGGCCAACCAGCCTACTAACGCTGCCAGCACTGGTAATAGTAAGTTGACGTTGCTCACCACATGCAGTTTCAAATAGCCGATGCTGTAGTTGTTTAGCATATGTCCCATCCCAGGTAGCGCTGCCATAAGCCCAATCCTAATCCAGTCGTCAGCAACAGGTAACGGTGGTATAAAATTGCCTTCGCTGATGGTCGCAAGAGGTAGTAGCAGCAGCGCTGCCACGATGGTCATAGCAGTACTGTAGGTAGCAGTATCGTAGTTTGATCTGGCTTTGCGGCTAAAGAACAAAAAAGCGCATCCACATAGCATGGAGCACACCGCTAGAAAATCGCCATATAACGAATTAACTCCGCTGTTGTTAGCGCCGATTACCATGATGGCCGTACCGCTGACAGCAAAAAGTGTCCATACCACCGAGAACAAACGCACACTTTCACCTAGCACTAAGCCTGTTACTAACAAGATAACCACAGGTCGCAGACCGCCGATGATCTGAGCGTTAGCAATGCTGGTGTTAGCAATAGCTTGATAGCCCAAAGCTACATTTGTGCCAAATGCAATGCCGCCCCAAAAGCCAGCGCGTAAGGCTTTTACACTCATAGATCCGCCGCGCAGCTTGAGGTAGAGGAAATAGAAGCTTGCTCCTACAACCATGCGCCATGCTACAAATGTTAGCTGTCCTGACTCGGCGGTGCGGACGATGGAAGGTCCAACGCTTAGCAGCAGGACAGCCAAGAACAAGGCAGCTATACCGTTAGAAGATGGGTTGTCGCTAGTTCTGAACAGTAAACGCTTAGATGAGATTGACAATTCTTGGAGACCTTGCGTTTCGCTTATTACTCACTGTAGATTTTGTTTACTATAGAGTGTGTAGCAATAGCTTCACCTGTTGTAGCGAGAACTGTCGTAGCGAACGTTAGTTCTCTTTATGCAGTAGTCATCTCGTTGAAAATACTCAGCTATTTCTGATAGGAAGAGAAAAGATTGTGACCACTACAGCACCTGCTCCCCCCGGGTTGGATTACCCGATTAATGATGCCGACAATCATTTCAACGAACCGAAGGATTGTTTTGAACGCTACATCGATCCTCAACATCGGGATCTAGCTATCCGTGAGGTGACCGGCCCAAACGGTGAGAGGCTACAGCTTTTTGCCGGTGCTCCCTCTAAGTTCAATATCAACCAGGTGACCTTCTCCAATGAGGAATTGAAAAAGATGCTAGGCGATGAGCCCAACATTGGCGCCAAAAGCCTGCGCCCCACTGAAGATGAGTCGGAGACGCAGATTTTGCCTGGTATGTTTTTGAACCGTCTTAACCCTCTTAAAGGTCTGTCTGAACAGGAGCGCGCCGAGTTTGTGGCTGAGTTCAAAAATAAGTCGGAGGCTTTTGGTAACCGCGATCTGCGCTTAGCGCTTATGAACGAACAAGGCATAGACAAAGCGGTAATGTTTCCTGCCGCAGCCCACGACATTGAGTACGAATTTGCAGATAACATTCCTGCGCTTTATGCCAATACTCGAGCTTTTAATCGCTGGATGCATGAAGAACCTGGTTTTAACGCTGAGAACCGCATGTTTTTGCCTCCCTACATTCCTTTAGCCGATCCCGATTTGGCGGTAAAAGAGTTGGAGATTGTTTTGGAGCAGGGTGCCAGGATGATTCAGACAAAGTCAGGTCATGCTCATGGAGGTGCCGATAATCCTTTTGGTGGCCGTTCGGTGGCAGATCCTGTGTATGACAAGTTCTGGTCTATTTGCAATGAGGCTGGTGTGCGCTACACCGTGCATCTAGGCGGAACCGATTATCAAAAGTATGGTGCCGATTGGTCTTATAATCCAGAGGTTACCTTTGGAGATTTTGATGCCTTTCAGTGGGTGATGTACTGGGGTGATCGGCCAGCAGCTGAGCTAACCGCAGCGTTAGTGTTGCATAACTTCTTTGGCCGCTTCCCTAACATTAAGGTGCTTTTAGCTGAGCAGGGTACAGTTTGGTTGCCTTACACCCTTCGTAAGATGGATCACGCTTTTATGATGGGACGTAAAGCCCGTTATTGCGAGACCGGTCGTTTGCCCGCTCGCCCTTCTGAGATTTACAAGCAACACTTTTATGTGGCACCTTTCCCTGAGGAGAACGTGCAACGTGTGGCAGCAGAGATTGGCGTGGAGACGCTGGTTTTTGGTTCCGATTTCCCCCATGGCGAAGGGCTGGCTCGTCCTGCTGAGTATGTTGACTCGCAGCTCAGCAGCTTTGCAGACGATGTCACCCGTCAGATAATGCGTGACAATATGGAGGATTACCTCGCTCCCTGCTTGGTGTGATGACAGCTGCTGATAGTGGATTGTTCGTTAGCTATGAGGCTAGCGAAGGTGTCTCGGTTATAACGCTTGATCGTAAGCCGGTGAATGCTTACGACCCTGCATTTCATGTAGAGTTTCAGCAGGCTTGGCGAGTTGCCCGTGATGATGGCAGCACCAACGCAGTGCTTATGCGCGCTATGGGAAAGCATTTTTGTGTTGGAGCTAATATAGGTGAACGAGCAGAGGCGCCTGAGGGTGCAACTGAACTGTCACCGCCTGAAGAGATATTGCTGATTAAAAACACCATGAAACCCACCATTGCTGCGGTACATGCTGGCTGCATCGGCGGGGGACAGCGGATGGTGTGGCCTTGTGACGTTATCTTTTGTAGCGAAGATGCGTTTTTTATGGACCCTACTGCCGATATGGGAGTTGGCGGCATTCAAGCGCATCTCCACACTTGGTTTTATGGGCCTCGCCTAGCTAAGGAAATGATTTACTCGGGGTGTCGCTTGCCTGCACAGCGCTTATATGCCATTGGTCAGGTAAATCGGCTTTATGCCGATCAGCAGACGTTGCATCAAGAGGCGTTTGCGTTTGCCAAAGATGTTGCTGCTAAAGACCCTGTTGCTTTGCGTCAGGCAAAAAACGCTAGTGATATCACTATGGACATTATTGGCCAGCACTATGTGTTTTCGCGTATGCGTGAGTTGTTAGATGAGCCAGCAACCTTTAAGCTGCCGTCGCTGCTTACAAAAACTCCCACAACCACAGATCCCAACGGAACATCTCAGACCCAAGATTGATATAGGTTATGCCCGATTTTTATGATGCCATTCCAACCGATTTTTTAGAGTCGGGAGAGAGCACCACAGTAAACGTGGACGGATTTCCCATAGCTATTGCCAATGCTGATGGGGTGTTTTGTGCTTTTCAAAATATGTGTCCGCATCAGGCAACCTCTTTGGGTGGTCGTCCGGTAGTTGATGGGGTAATCACCTGTTCGCAGCACGCTAGCAAGTATGACGTTCGTACCGGCGAGTGTGTCAAGCCAGCTGATGGTGACGGTTTTAGCCAACCGTTGATGACGTTTGAGGTAGAGGTTGTAGACGAAGTAGTAAGAGTGAAAGTGTGAGGCAACTATGCAGCTTGAGTTAACCGAAGAACAGGCGGCTTTTCAAGAAGCGGTTAGTCGTTTCATTGCAAGCGAAGTTCCGCTTTTGAAGGTGCGCGATTTGTATGAACATCGTTTAGGTTTTGAGCTTGATTGGTGGCAGCAGGCAACACAGCTTGGGTGGACATCGCTGTTTGTGCCAGAGGCATATGGTGGTGGCAGCTTATCGGGTGGGCAAACCCGTGATGCGGTGATCTTGGCTGAAGAAATTGGCCGTGCTTTGGCACCTGGCCCGTTTCGACCGGTGAATCTCGTAGCTGCTGGGCTCGGTGCTAGCAGCAACGTTGCTAACCACGCAGAGTTCTTGGGCGGGTTACTTGATGGCACAGAAATCGCCGTTTGGGCATTTGCTGAAAAAGCTGCTCGCTGGACACCAGAGGCGGTGCAGTCCACTTTAGTTGCAAGTGGTGACGGCCTGCTCCTTAACGGCACCAAGCATTATGTGGAGGCCGCTAATGCTGCTAGCAGCGCCCTTGTTACTGCTCGTAGCAATGGGGGGCTGAGTCAGGTAATAGTGCCGCTAGATAGTGCGGGAGTGCAGGTAAACAGTGCCCGCAGCATTGACATGACCCGGCGTTTTGGCACCATTGTTTTTACAGATGTGTCTGTGGGGTCAGATGCTGTAGTAGGCGAGATAGGCGATGCTCACACAGCAGTGCAACAGCAGTTGCAGATTGCGGTGGCTTTGCAGTGTGCGGAGATGGTGGGCGTAGCAGACCGCACTTTAGAGTTCACATTAGAGTATGGCCGCGATCGGTTTGCTTTTGGGCGTCCTATTGTGTCTTTTCAAGTTCTCAAGCATCGTATAGCTGATATGGCTCAGTGGTTAGAAGGGTGTAAAGCCATTTCTGATGATTTAGCTAGTGCTATAGATGCAGGTGATACCGAAGCACAGCGTCTAGCTCATGTGGCTAAGTCGTATGTGGGTGATAAAACAAGTCGCATAGTTGATGATTGCGTGCAGATAACCGGTGGTATAGGTGTTACTTGGGAACACGATATTCATATGTATAACCGCCGGGCAGTGTTGGATAGGGCGCTCTATGGGTCGCCCGAAGAACATAAAGATGAGCTATACACGTTGCTGGATTCCACCTTAGGAGCAGCCTGATGAGTGCAACCAACTCAACCGAGTCGCTAGACGATTTTCGTAGTCGCGCAAAGCAGTGGATTGTTGCCAACCTGCCATCTAACGATGCTCCTATAGCAGACCCCACAGAGTTGCAACGGTGTTTGTTTGATGGTGGTTTTGCCGGTATTGCGTTTCCAAAAGAGTACGGTGGCGCTGGTCTCACTTTGGACCATCAAAAGGCTTTTTACGACACCATAGATGAGTTAGGACATCAGATTCCTAGAGACTCTAGTTTGATGGTTTCGATAGGCATGTTGGGTCCCACCATTTTGGATCATGGCAGCCATGAGGCAAAAGCTAGGTTTTTACCGAAATTGCTGCGCGGAGACGACCTTTGGATGCAGCTGTTGTCTGAACCTCGGGGTGGTTCTGATATGGCAGGTGCTACAACTCGTCTCACCCGCGATGGCGACAGCTACATTTTGTCGGGTTCAAAGATGTGGAGCAGCGGTGCCCATGTTTCGGCTTACGGGTTGTGTCTAGCTCGTACGGATTGGGAAGCCCCTAAACACCGTGGCCTGTCGATGATCGCCGTGCCTTTAGATAATAAAGAAGCTGAGGGTTTTACGATCCAACAAACTCGTTCCGCAGATGGCACACTAGGGGAGTTCTGCGAAGAGTTTTTTGACGATATGGTGGTGCCTGCTGAGAACCTGATCGGCGAGGAAAACACCGGCTGGTCAGTGGCGCAAACCCTGCTGTTTCATGAGCGTAACGCAGTGGCCAACGTTGGGTATGGCTATACCGGCAAACAAGGCGCATTTGGTGGGACGGTTGGCTATAAGGCTGGTCGGGTGGAAGATTTAGTCAAGATTGCTCGTAGTCGGGGTGTTGACACCGATTCCTCGGTTCGCCAACTTATTGCTGATGTGCATGTTGAAGAGGCGGTATTACAGTCTACTACTGCTCGGATCGTGTTGGGTATGAGCTTAGGCACGCATCAGGGACAGTGGGGATCTTTGTTGAAGCTGCAAGAATCCGAAGCAACCGTTGATAGGGTGCGTACAGCGCTTTCTACTAGCGGCGCTGGGGGGGTTATTTGGGATGGTGATGAGGTAGATTTGGATAACCCTGCTACTAGCTGGCTGCTGGTACGTGTTGGTACGCTGGCCGGTGGCAGCAGCGAAATGCAGCGCAACATTATTAGCGAGCGGTTGTTGGGCTTACCCCGTGAACCTTCAGTAGAGCGTGGACTGCCTTTTAATGAAGTAATCCGCAAACAAAAATCCCCCGAATAACCCACAAGCTACGGGTAGCTGGGCTAGCTAAAAGCGGGCAGCCAATACCAAACCATGAATGGTAGTGCGACAAGCGCTAGGTAGAGAATTGTTGATTGACGCAGCCAAAGTGTGTACGCCACTGTAAGTGCTAGTGCAGTTGTGGCTATAATTGGAGCTAACAGCGACCCTAGACCTAGACGGCTTGGCGCGTGTGGATCATTTTAGTTTGTGCGATCGGCCCACAAGATTATTGTCGCAGCATAATTTAGGGCTGCGACACCAGATGTCCATGCGAGAATTAAGCAGCTATTCGAAGCTTTTTCTTGCCTTTGTACAATGCCCATACAACTGCTACAGGTGCGAAAACGATCGTGGCGATTAATGGCATTTTGTGGTACTTGAGTCTTTAGATATGCTGAAATGATGTTACTATCTGATCGGAAACTCCAGTCATTTGCTGCTATAGATTTTGAAACAGCAACGTCTAAACGCTCGTCAGCTTGCGCGCTCGGGTTGGTTATTGTTGACTCGGGTCGCATTGCGGCTGAACGTAAATGGCTAATTAGGCCGCCGGGGAATGAGTATCACTGGTTTAATACTAAGATTCACAGCATACGTGCTGTCGATACTGAAGATGCTGCTTCTTTTAGTCAAGTGTGGAGCGAGGCATCTGAGATTGCTCACCGATACTTATTGGTAGCACACAATGCTGCGTTTGATATGTCGGTCCTTAGGCAGTCAGCAGCTCATTATAACTATAAGCTAGCACAGACATCATATCTGTGTACTTATCGTTTAGCTCGTAGCCGATGGCCAAATGGCTACTCATGGAAGCTCCCTGATATCTGTAAAAAATTGGGAATTGACGGTCTTGAACATCATGATCCTTTATCCGATGCCAGAGCAGCAGCAAGAGTTCTGCTGGCTATGTGTACACAAGATGATTGCAGCATAGAAGAACTTTGCAACAAGTTGAACTGCCGGTTCGGGGTGTTACGTGCGACATTTCATTCTCGATCTTCTAGAAGATCGAGAACCCCACAGGGTGATCCAACTATGCTGAATGTGGAGGCAGATGGGCAGTTGTCTGGCAAGCGGTTGGCATTTACTGGGCGCTTAGATTCAATGACGCGCGAGGATGCCTTTCAGGTAACTCGTGAATCGGGAGGTATGCCGTCTACAACAGTTTCTTTACAGACCGACTACTTGGTGGTGGGTATGACTGACTATGCCACAGTTGGCACTGACGGCATGTCTAACAAGATGCGCAAGGCCGTTAATTTGTCTAAAGACGGGGGGAAAATCGAAATCATTGACGAGGACGATTTCCTACGTTTGGCAGCAGCCGAAGCTCTTAACTTCTAGGTTCGTGGTGAGCACCACTAGATGTAGTGTTCATAGGGGGTGTTAGCTCTGTGTTTGGGTGAGCCTGTGGTGTCAAAGTGGTGTTGGTGGGGGTTGTGGTGGTGTGTTCATGTTTGGTGGGCGAGTTGGTCAGCGAATTTTTTGGATTTGAAGTTAGCTCCGTTGTTTGTGAGGATTTCGTCTACAGCAGACGCTCACATTTTTAGTCGGACTGCGATACGAGCGGGCCCCCACTGTTTCCGACAGCGCAACCCGCACATCCTAACCTCAACCCCAGCACTAATACGCCTCGGGGACCGGTGAGGTTTTGACAACCGATCCACCAAACCAGCTTCACCGTGCTCACAGAAACGGTGCCACCACTTAGCCACCGTAACCCGCGAAACACCCATCTGTTTAGCCACATAAGCCTGCGGCATCCCAGCTTGAATCCGCTGAACAACCAACAACCTGCCCACAGGAGTTAAAGGTGCATTAGAATGTGACATAGAGCCTCCTTTGCTCAGTGCGATAGTTAATAACCACCACACTGACACAACAGGCCCACCCAAAAACGAAGCTAACAACCTCTATGGACACTACAACTAGAGCTTGCCCCAGTTTGGTGGGAAATAATGGTTTTACACAAGCGTCGAGTTTTTGGATCAAATTGCTGGTTTATTGAATTTAGAGACAGTTGCTTTTGATATTGAGGAACTCTAAAGAGATTCCCACCTCACGCATCCAGGCAGGCTCAAGTTTGGTAAAGGGTTGATTGTAGTGGGGTAATGTGATAAGTATTTCTTACGTGAGCGTAGTTACACTCAACACACAAACGACGCAAGCATCCTTAGGTGGGATTGCTTATCGAGATCCTAATCATGCTGAGGTACCACATTTCGTTAGCTTTTCGGGGGGTCGGTCGTCTGCGGCTTTGGCTTTTATGGCTGCAGAGGAGGGGTTTTTGCGGTCTGAGCGGGGCGACGCGTTGTTGTTTGCAAACACGTCGGCAGAGCATCCGGGGACTTATGAGTTTGCGGCTGAGTGTAAGGCTAGGTTGGAACACGAGTTTGGTATTCCGATGTTCTGGTTTGAGTTCTGCACAGTTGAGGATGCGTGGAGAGGGCAGTACCGCAGAAAAGCTTCTTATCGTCTAGTTAAGCCGGTGCCGGTAGAAGAGGATCCAGCTGGGTTTCGTTCATCTGGTGAATGCTTTGAAGAGATGGTGTCATATCAGGGGATGCTGCCTAATCCTCATTCTCGTACTTGTACAGCGAAATTGAAGTTGTTCCCTTCACATGAGTTGCTAGCAGAGTGGCTTGGTGGAACTGCCGGTCCAGCGCATTCCGGCCATCACTGGGATAATTCTGCGGGGGGGGGGGGGGGGGCAGTTAGTTGATCCTCACAGGGCAACACAACAGTATGTAGTAAATGGCGGGACTGCGTCTAAAGACTCCGTTTTGCGGAGACACACTTTTCTTAGCGGACTGCCAGCAGCGAGACCATCGCAACTTTGGCAGGATTTTACTAATGTAATTTTGCCGAAATCCAAAGATGGGGCTCGCCCTGTATCGATGCGCGGCCCATCTGCTGCTAGGCATGTGCGGCTACTAGGATTGCGAGCCGATGAGCCTAAGCGTGTGCAAAGGGTTCTAGCGCGAACTGTATTTGCTGAAGGCGCGATTACACCTAAATGTACGGTGAGCACGCAACCACCTGGGGAGTTGCCTTATTTTCCCCTTTACGACAGCGGTTTTAAGGCTCAAGATATTGCCGATTTTTGGGCTGCACGCGATTTTGACCTTGATATCCCGCAAGAGGCGGGTAATTGCGTTTTTTGTTTTATGAAGGGCACCCGTCGGATTGTGGCGTTGTCCAAACGCTGCGATGACAAACGTAAGAAAGGTACCCCAACAGACATTAATTGGTGGGCTGAGTTTGAACAGCGCCATATTAGACAAGCCCCTCGCCGAGGCGGGGAGGGAATGTCTAGGTTTGGTTTCTTAGGCGTAAACGCAACCCCCTATGAGGTGATGGCTCAAGGCGACTCTGGCCCGCCTAGCCGATATGAGTATGGCACCCCAGCTTGTGATTGCACGGATTAGCGATGACAAGTACTCAAGCCGACCTGCATTTTGGACCGACCCACCAGCCATGCGGGTTTACTAGCGGGGTAGTCTCACAGTTTGACGGCTCTGAAGGACCTGTTATTCGAGAACTATTGCAGAACAGTTTAGATGCAGCTAGAGATGCTACAAGAAGAGCGGAAGTACGGTTTGTGATTGATGAGATACCAAAGTCTTCGCTTCCTGGTTGGGACACCTATCAACAAGCATTTGAAAAAGCTAAAGATGGGCGGAGTTTCTGGCATGGCGGTAAACCCTCCCACAACGAGAAAGTAGTTATTGAACGTATTGAAAAAACAATAAAAAGTTCGAAGATTCCGATACTGTTATGCATAGACAACGGACATGGCTTGAACGGGAAGCGGATGGATGCGCTGTTGACACCGGGTAACACCAGCAAAGGCGCACAGGGTGCTGGCTCATTTGGGCTTGGACATCACGCTGCGTTTGGGGCATCTAATCTTCGTTATGTTATTTACGCTTCGAAATATCGTTATGCCAACAAGCTACAGGTGATCGCTTCAGGGCACACCATTTTAGCAACCCACCGTGACTCGAAGTTATCGCAAGCACGCAATTTGGCTGCTGATGGTTACTGGTTTCTTAGAGGCTTGGAGGAGTCTGCGTTTGACGGGTCTGCAAAGAGCTACCCAACAGAGCCTCCCGATTTGCTTAGACCATATTTGAGCACTGTGGAGGACACAGGCACAGTGGTCTGCATAGCTGGTTTCAACGATTTTCGCCGTGATGAAAACAACCCTTTGCCAGTGGACTTGATATGCCGTGTTGCGGCCGCCAATTTCTCAGCGGCAGTGCATGAGGGCGGTCTTTATGTGAGTGTCCGAGACAAGCGCCATGGTACCGAGGCGGCTGTGGATAAGGAATCGTTGGGGCAGCTACTTGAGCCGATTGCTAATGAGCGTCGAGCTTCACAGGAGGGACAGATCCGTGGTGAATTAGCTTACAATGCTTGGAAAACAATCAGCAAGGGTTTGTTACGTGAGGTTT
The DNA here is from genome assembly GCA_965221865.1 of Candidatus Poriferisocius sp. Classification (GTDB taxonomy): domain Bacteria; phylum Actinomycetota; class Acidimicrobiia; order Acidimicrobiales; family Bin134; genus Poriferisocius. The sequence goes on along the minus strand of OZ244918.1, from coordinate 807,825 downwards.
CGCAAGGCGTGAAGTTACGTATCCGCGAGTTCCAACACGGTGAACAGCAAGCTGCCTGTGTACATGTTTTTCGACGCGGTATGTGGATTGACTCTAGGGTGCCAGGACTAGGTAAATCTGATTTCGCTAAAACCAAGCCCTTTGATGCGGTGCTCATGTTAGATCAAGGGTCGTGCTTTGAAGAACTAGTGAGGAGTGCCGAGGGGCCAGAACACAGGGGGGTAGATTTCACACGGTTAGAGAAAACTCAAAAGAAAACTCTCCGAGATTGCTTAGCTGATATTGCGCAATGTTTACGGTCGGAGGTTGGCGAGCGCGAAGACAGCGAAGAGTTCATCCCAACAGGCTTCGCTACTTTTTCAGGTAACAAGCTGCGCTCAGCAGAGTTCGCGCCGAAACCTAGTTTTCCTGCCGGTGGGGGCGATGATAACAAGCCCCTGATAGGGGGAGAAAAAAAGACCGAAGCAAACAAACAAAAACAGCGCCGCTCTGGTGTTCCTAAACCCGGGTCTGTGCCCAGATATCGGTATTCACATCGTGCAGGAAACAAAGAGAACATTGTTGAGTTTCTCGTAATGCTAGATGAAGAGATCGCAGAATCATCTAAAGTGGGAGTTCGGTTGAAACTAGCATCGGGTTCAGATGGAACCTGCGAACAGCCCCTGCCAGATACATGGTTGCCTTTGCTTGAGGTCAGCGACGGCAAACGATCTCAGGGTGCAGCGGGCAACAGCGGAGAAGTGGAGCTTGCTCTCCCAATGAGATCGGGGGGAGAACAGCATTTGACTATCACAGCTAAAGAACCCATATATCAGCTTGAACTGTTAGAACTTGATTTGGTGAAACGCAAGCCGCCTGCCGAAACTCAGAACCCGTCCGATGGGGCATCTGAGCCTAGCCATAGTCAAGATTAGCAAAGAACAAAAGAGTGAAACCCTGCGCGCCCTCTAGTACCAAGAAACACTGTAACAATCTAGTACTATCACAATGGTGAAGCCTGCGCGCCCCCCAGTATTGGTTGAGGGCGGATCAAGCTTAGACTGGCAAAAAGCTAGTTATAAAGCTGATGTACAGCTCAAAGGTTCCCAAGCCATTGTCATTCACCATCTGCAAGACGCACCTCAGCTTGACTGCTTGCTTAAATCAGGTAAAGCCCAGTGGGTGACCGAGGTACGTTGCCCAAGAACCCTTCTATATCGTCAACAGCAGTCTCCAGAGCCAACCCAAAAAGTCTTATGGACAGCCGACGAGACGATTGGACAGATTTATTTAGTTCCAGGATTGGTAGCTGTACAAGACCTAGTACTTGAACCTTCAGGTCTCAATCCCTTCGTCTGGCATCCAAACACAACAATAAACATTCCATGTGGATGGTGGCTGGCCAAGTCTGCAGCCCGACAGGTGATATCTTTGACAGCATCTTTAGTGAAGTTTCAGGTAGACATTAACCTTAGCGATGGGCAGATGGCAGTTGATGAGGACACTGACGGTGGTAATCCATGCTTTGTAGTACGAATGGCATCAAACATATATGATGAACGCAAAGAGCATCGGGATATCCAGATTGCAGGTCTGATTGGTGCATGTGCTCGGTTGCCTAGTAGCTCTATGGGCCGAGATTCAAACGGCAATAAAAGAGAGAATTACAACCACGCTTTAGCAGATGAACTTCGTAGTCGTTTTGAGGCCGCTGAAGTTCCCGACTGGTCATCAGACGAGTTTGATCCGATCCAAGCTGCCACTTTTCTAGAGCCCTTCGATGTTTTGGTAGGAGAATCAGAATGAGCTTTGATTCGATTCAAGGGCTAATTGACCGAGACCGGTTTGATAAGTGGCAGGTTTCTTTGATTTACGAGAAGAAGGTTGCTTCGTCTAATCAGCGCGTTGCGGAAAAGAATCAGCGGGAGTTAGCACAGGTAGCCGAAGCTGGTCCTAGAGTCGTATGTGATTATTTGCTGAACAACCTTAGCGTAAAAGATACACAAGAAGCTGATCGATTAGTTCCCAAACTACCGAATCCATTGACTCCAGCAGAAATGCAGAGATTGCCGATTCATGCAGAGCGAAAAATAGCAGAATCCTTGCAAGATGTAATGCCAGCGCAGGCTGCCGATCCAGCTTTTTGGACTTTATGCCACGCTATTTGGATAGGTCGGCAGATGTTTGGAGACGATGTGGTGGCAGCCTTTATGATTGGTGCTAACAACAAAACTCCAGACCAGCGGACTCGCAACTTCTTACGTAGGGTTGGGGGTTTAAATAGGGTGCGGGGCAACGTATCTGTTTTGGAGAATTGCCCGATATCGGCTGCTTGGTGGAAATACCGTATTGCCAAAATTGCAAGCAACGCGGCGCAAGCTAGTGGCGAGTCACTGGTGTTTGCGAAGGCACATGAAGTTCTATGGCACACCGGGGTTTGGAATGACAATCTTGCTCGCTGGTCGCTGCGCAGAGTAACCGTTTTGAGTGCTCCAAAAGCATTGGCTGCACTCATAAGTGTGCTTGCTAACCATGATCTTGCGCCCAAACCGGCTGAAGCCAAAGAGCAAGTGGAAGCGGTGATGTTGTCGCTAGCCAAGTTAGGTCATAACTACTCTATAAACTCTGTGCCATGGGATCGGCTTGTGGCTGTAGCAGAAGAAGGTTTCGCTCAAGCCGATCAAATCGATGTAACAGATGAGGTAGATGAAAACGAATAGCTCGTTTTTTAAATGTTAAGCAAGCAGGGTGGCTAGCGATCCTGCGTAAGGTGTTACTTCCTCTAAAGGAGGTCTAGCAATGGTGATTGGCGTGCCATGATCAAAAAAATCTATTTCAAAGCTCATTGCAACATCTTCTATAAGTTTTGTCCAATTGCTAAGAGTTGGAGCAATGGCATCTATCAGCCTATCAATATCTTTAGCAAGAATATTCGAGCGTAACACGTAGCCTGCTTGACTGATCCAAACATCAAATTCAAGATTAAGATCGTTGAGGTTAGAAAGCATTTCATCAATACTGACATTTTGCAGAGCAAGATTAGAGAAAATGGAATTGAATATCTCTTGTTGTTCTTCAGGGTCAAGGGCTTTTAGCAGTTGCTCAAATGTGGTTTGCCCACTAACATGAGTGGCACTTACACTGTCTATTTTTTCTCCTTCAGAGACAACTGTATTTTTAGCACCTCCCAATAGAAAATTGAGGTAGGTTTTTGGATTTAAGTTATCGAAATATTCTAGCTCTTCTCCAATGATTTGGTCTCTGTCAATACTGATCCATTTGGTATCAGCAAACTGTTTCATTTGTTCTTCAGGCAATAAGATATAAATTGTATTATCTATTTGGCGTATTTCTATAGCAAAATTTAATAGCCCGAATGGTGAAACTCCGCCATTTACTGCAGAATCTGCAAAATTACTTTTAATTGCATAGTCACCATTGGCAGCTTGCAAAATGGTTGCGGGTTGGACGAATTCGCCAATCAAAGGCAGGTTAGTCATACGTGTTGTAATGGTGGCTTTAAAAGAGGTCAGCGCTTCTGTTTGTTTTACCGCTGCAAACACAAAATCTGTGGGGTTGATAGCATCCTTGGCAGCATCAGGGTCTGCAACAGTTATTACAGCGTTGCTATTGTGGTCATTGCCCTTGCCACACCCCGTTAGGACAAGCCCGATGCTAAGCAGTATTAGCAAAAACCGCTTCATTAGTAGCCTCCGTGCCTTCGCTAGTGCGCTTGTTTGTCTCATTTACTCTAGCGTGCCTTTTGGTGTAAGCGGGTCTGTCAGGTTTTTTGTGTATTTGGGTGTGGTGGTTTTCATTGTATGTGTTCGGCGATCCAGTTTTCGTAGTGCATGGTTAATGTGTAGAGGATAGTTTTCCAGCCGTTGATTCGGCCGGTGGGGTTTTGCTGGTTTTTGTGTTTGCTGGTAGCAACGAGGTATAGTGGCGAATTCTATCGGTGGTTGCAACAGGTCGAGTGTTAGGGTCGCCTAGTTATAGTGTCCATAGAGGTTGTTAGCTTCGTTTTTGGGTGTGCCTGTTGTGTCAAAGTGGTGGTTATTAACTATGACTTTGGGCAAAGGAGGCTTAATGTCACATTCTAATGCACCTTTGCCTCTGGTTCGGCAGGTTGGTGGTTGTTCATCGGATTCAAGTTGGGATGCCGCAAGTTTATGTGGCTGCGCAGATGGGTGGGTGAACTCCATTGGTGGTCGCGACGGATCGGCCATAGTGGTCGGTCTGAAGTATCAGCGGCTAACCGGTGGAGGGTTTTGTTATGGCACAGCGTTTGGATTTGTGGATGCGCACACGTTTTGAGGTGTTGTCGCAGCAGGGTTTACCCAACGCGGAGATTGGGGAGTGTTTGGGTAGGAGTAGGGCGACGGTTTGTGAGGGAGAAGAAACGTTGCGCTCAGGGCGCGTATTGCGCGCAAACTGCTCAAAATGAAGCTGATAGGAAAGCGTTACGGCCGAGGTTGTGTAAGTTGGCTGTAGATCCTGGTTTAGCCCGACAGGTGAGTGAGCGGCTTGGTGAGCGTTTATCGCTTCACGCTATTTCAGTGGAGTTACGTTGTTTAGGTTATCAGATATGTGGTGAAACGATTTACCGGGCTTGCTACGGATGTTTTCAACCGTAGCGGTTTGCCACCAAAATGTTGGGCTTTGTTACCTCGTGCTCGGCGGCGGCGTAAACCGCCTAAGTGTAGTGTCCGTAGGGGTTGTTTATGCGTGGTGCGGGTGTGCCGCCGATGGTGGTGTGGTGTTGGTGGGGGGTTGTGGTGGTGTGTTCATGTTTGGAGTCGATGTTTGTGGTCGGGTTGTTGTTTTGAGTTTGTAGTTGTATAAGAATTCGTCGGTGAGGGTGCGGTTGAACCGTTTGGTGTTAGGTGTTGATTTGAGGTTGGTAGGGTTTGGTGAAAGATTTTACCTACTTTTTTGATGTTCGATATGTATCAGATCACCTGGTTCAGCTCGTTCGTAGCGGCGTATCACCTTACCAGTAGGCCGGTCTAACCTTGACAGGCATCTCAAACCGTTACGCACCAAAACACGGTGAACTGTAGACGCTCACATTTTCAGTCGGGCTGCTATACGAGCGGGCCCCCAACGTTTTTGACGACGCAACCCGCACACCCTAACCTCAACCGCAGCACTGATACGCCTCGGTGACCGGTGAGGCTTTGATGACCGATCCACCAAACCAGGGTCGCTGTCAGTTTGCCAGCAATGCTACCACTTACCCACCGTAACCCGCGAAACACCCATCTGCGCAGCCACATGAGTCTGAGGCATCCCAACTTGAATCCGCGCAACAAGCACCAACCCCCCAACAAGAGTCAAACGTGCATTAGAATGTGACATCGAGCCTCCTTAGCTCAGTGCGATAGTTAATAACCACCACACTGACACAACAGGCTCACCCAAAAACGAAGCTAACAACCTCTACGGACACTACAGCTAAGCGCGCAGTTCCGCTGTGACGGTGTTTTAGTGTCTAAAAAAAACGGTGGAAACATCAATGATCCGGCAAGGGTTATGCGCTCGCCCGCAGAAAAAGAAGGGTTTGACCAGCCGGAACTCTGCTGTTACAGCACCCACAAACCTACTAAAACGTGATTTCCGTGCTGACGGCATAAACCAGAAATGGTGCGGGGATTTGTCAAAACATTGCAAAGCTTAGTGCAATTTAGCCACTGTTTTGGATTTGTATTCGTAGCCTATGATCGGTTTCGCCTCATCTGATACCTACTCGACAGCTAAGTTAGCTAAAATTGCTATCAACACTGCTATAGCCACCAGCAGCACAGATATCAAAGGTGCGATCTTTCATTCTGATAAAAGTTCACAACTGCATTGCTAAAGCATTCGCTGCTGCTTGCAACAAACTCTGCATCAACCAACCCCACCGCACAGACTAGCAACGTTTTAGACAACGCATCAGCAGAATCATTTTTTTCCACACCACAACACGAACTTACCAACTACCGAGTTTGGACGACGAAAACCCAAACCCGACAAGAAATCAGCTTATGAGCCCACACCCGATACAACACCCAAAGACCTCACCCCACAACCGCAATAACCCCAACAACAGAAAACGAACACAAACACCAACAAAAAACTACAACCAACCCCACCACAAAAAGGGGGAAACTCACCTCACCGACGAATTTCTGTACAACTACAAATTCAAATCAAAAATCCGACCGCAGACGTCGACTCCAAACATGGACACACCACTACAATCTCCACAGACACCACACCGCCATCGGCGGCACACCCGCATCACGCGTAAAAAACCTCTATGAACACTATATCTAGTCACTACACACACCCCAACTTTTATACGTAATGTTCTTCCCTAAGTGCAGCAGTTACTACCCCCCGTAACCGTGTAGCAGGGGGGCTGGCTAAGGTTGAGGCTGTTTGTTAGTGGTGTTGTGGTTGTGCTTGGGTTCATTGCTGGTGGGCTTGTGACGGACAAGTGGTGGGGTGGATATCGTTGTGACCGGCGATGATCTTACAGAATTGTAGCTTATCTTTGTTTGTTTGTGGTATTTGTTGGTTATGTTGTTGATGTTTTGATTGTGGCTAATATTTTTTATATTTTCTAAATATTTTTTATTTGTTTGGTTGTTTATTGATGTTATAGCAGGTAGAGTTAGATACATGAAGTTGACGTTTAGTCTGCATGAAAACTTGTTCAAACTGTCGGTGGATGAGCTGCGACAAGAGTTGAGGGTTGTGAGTCAAACAGAGTCAAAGCTGGCCGGGTATAAGGCTTGTGTGTTAGCAGAGTTGTCTAAACGCTGTGATTTTGCTGAGGCTAAACGGGTTGCACGAGAAGTACTACAGTCTTCTCCTTCTGCGGCTCATCATCAGGTTAAGTCTGCTGAGCGTCTCGTTGAGTTACCTGAAACATCAAAAGCGTTGTCTGCTGGGGAGATTCCAGCCGATCACGCCCGTTTGATAGCTCGTGCTTCATCGGAAGGGATTATCGCTGAGGCTGAGCTTGTGCAAGCCGCCAAAACCCAAACTTACGATGAGCTGGCTCGTACCGTTAAACGTCAACAACACGAACTATCAGACGATGATGGGCAAGCTATTCACGACAAACAAAAACAAAAACGCGCAGCACGCATATTCCAAAACACCGAGACGGGAATGTACGTTTTGAACGCTGAGTTCGACCCGATTACCGGTAACCATATCGCTGGAGCGTTAGCCGCTAAAGAACGAGAAATGTGGCGCACTGAAAATCGCACAAACAACCCTGCAACAAAACGCACCCCTTCTCAGCGTGCCGCAGACGCCCTAGCCGAGATGATTTTGCATCCTGAGAAAACCAAAACCACAGGTATAGCCTTAGTACTTGTAGCCGATTACGACGCTACCCACAAAAAACTAGTTGACGCCCGCCTCTCAAACGGCACACCGCTGCCAGCTAAAGAACTAGTTCAACTAGCTACACAAGCCAACATCTTCCCGGCCGTGTTCAACGCTAAAACCCAAAACCTGTGGTTAGGCCGCCGCCGCCGCCGTTGCGCCTCAGACGCGCAACGCATCGCGCTCATGATACGAGACAAAACCTGCATAGGCTGCGGCGCAGACGCGAACCGCAGTTTCGCCCACCACATACAACACTGGTCAAACGGTGGTAAAACCGACTACCCCAACCTCATAACCGTATGTAACACCTGCCACCACAACATCCACGACAAACACCACCAAATACAACAACACCCAAACACCAAAAAACACTACATAACCCCACCACCCGAACCCTTCCCCAACACCGGAACCACCACATGGCAACCCCAACAAACCAACCCCATACTACAAAAATAACACACCCCACAAACCCCCCCCCACAAAACATATCTTCAAAATTAAAAGGAAACCTCAAGACAAACACACCAACAAAACAACACTAAAAGCAACAACACTAACAACACCAATACAACAACACAGCAGACCATCCACCAATCATTGCATTGCCTAAGTTTTGATTCTCAGTTTTGATGTCGAGTAGCACTAACAACAACAACTCGGTAAAGGGTGGATGCCATTATGCGCGTGGTTGAATGGGAGGTTGTGGATGTTGTTTGGGAAACGGTGAGGGGGTTGTTGCCTGAACAGGTTTTGTCGTACCCTTTGGGCTGTCACAGGTCGAGGGTGTCGGACCGGCTGTGCTTTTGGGGTTTATCAATCTGGTTGGTGACCGGCATTTTGTGGACCGATATTGAGCTGTTTCAGGAGATGCAGCCAAGTTTATCCGGTTGGTGACCGGCATTTCGTGGACCGACATCGAGGCCATCTTGGAATGGCGGGTGTCTGATACCACGCTCAGGTCGCGGCGCGACGAATGGATCAAAGCTGGCGTGTTCGACTGGTTCTGCGCAGAGGCGTTGGGAGCGTTTGACCGCATCGTCGGCTTCGACGTGTCCGATATCTGCGTTGACGGGTCTGTTCACAAGGCGCCCTGCGGCGGCCCCGGAACCGGTAAAAGCTCTGTTGATAGGGGCAAACTTGGGTGGAAGTGGTACATCGCCACAGAGCGCCACGGCATCTCCGTGGGTTGGGCCGCAGCCGGCGCTAATCGCAACGACTCGGCGCTGTTGGCCTTCACACTGGTCGCAGTCGCCGACACCGGCCTAGTCGCAGACATCGAGCCCATTCACCTCGACCGCGGTTATGACGGCAGCCCCGCAGAGCGCATCAACTCCTGGCTGTCGAACTACGGGATCGACGACATCGTGCGCACACCCAAACGCCCGCCTAGAACACTCCGAGGTCTTCCCACAACCAAACTGCTGGGGCAACGCTGGACCGCAGAGCGCATCAACTCCTGGCTGTCGAACTACGGGCAACTCCGCCGCAACACCGACCGAAAACCCGACAGCCGTCACATTGCCCTACACCTCACCGTCACGCTGCCCTACACCTCACCGTCACGCTGCCCTACACCTCATCGACACCATCATCATCATCATCATCACCGCTAAACTCATCGACCGGCGAAACCAATGGGACACCACATAACCCGCCTAACCGCTCGGCCTCTAAAAGGAACAACACTAAAAACATCAGTACAGCAACACAATTGATTACATACAGTTCATGCCGCTTACCGGCTATGCAGTTCACCTACCATCAACCAATATCTAACGGGTCGCCACATGAAGGCATACGGTTACGATCCGCAAAAGCATCCAACAAGGCATCCACCCCATCACCCCTTTGCGGGTCGGCAGTCACCCTAAACTGACGATCCTCACCCTCACGCAAAGCGTTAGCATGAGCTTGTCTGTTACCAAGGTAAGTGCTCCAGCTTTGCAGCCACAGTTGAATTAGTTCGCCATCTGCGCCTGTGGGGGCAGATGCTGCTAAATCCGCTACCATCTCTGCAAGTACCGCAGAAGCAGTATCAATTTGATTAGCTCTGTCAGCCAGGCTCACAGCATCACGGGCTTGCGGTAAGCGCTCTAAAGCAACTCGGGCTTGGCTGCAACGCTGTTCTGCAGCAACAACCCAAGCCCGGTCTTGCAGTCGATCAGGGTTTTCGTCACCATAGAACCAGATTGTGGCCCCAATCCAAAACAGACCTGATAGCACCACAACTCCAGCACCAAGCGCGCCAAGCAGCTTTTTAGCATTCATTTTCTTACGACTTGTCCCTGATATGTGTTCAACTCTCGTAGCATTCTTTTAGTGCTAGAAGAACTCCAGTCTCGCAGGTTGTTACAAGATGCCACAGACACAACCCTTCTGTCGCAACGGTTGCGCAGCAGCCCTATAAGTGTGTACCACGGCATTGACCCTACGTCCCCATCACTACACTTAGGCAACCTTATCGGGGTATTAGCGTTGCGACGTTTCCAACAAGCAGGGCATCATCCCATAGCCCTAGTAGGTGGTGCTACTGGGATGGTGGGAGATCCGAGCGGGCGTTCCGATGAGCGAAACCTTCTAGATGAAGACACTTTGGCTGCCAATGTGGCTGGCATTCGCGCACAGCTAGAAACCCTCCTAGACATAGATGGTGTGGCAGTGTTGGTGAACAATTACGACTGGACACGCGACCTCACGCTCATTAACTTTTTGCGGGATACTGGCAAGCACGCCACGGTCAACCAAATGGCAGCCAAACAATCGGTTCGCAGTCGAATGCAAAGCGAAGCGGGTATTTCCTTCACAGAGTTCACTTACATGTTGTTGCAGGCTTACGATTTTTGGTGGCTGCATACCCACCACAACTGTGAATTGCAAATAGGTGGGTCAGATCAGTGGGGTAACATTTCTGCTGGTGTAGATTTGATTCGGCGTCGCTGCGGGACGCGGGTTCACGGTTTAACATGGCCGCTGCTTACCCGCTCAGATGGGGCAAAGTTTGGTAAGACTGCTGATGGTGCTGTGTGGTTGGATATTGGCCGCACTAGTTCTTATCGCTTTCATCAGTATTTTATGCAGGTTCCTGACGCTGATGTAGAAAAGATGTTGTTGCAGTTCACCATGTTGCCAACAGGTGAAATTGCCGATTTGGTGCAGGCACATCAAAGCGATCCTTCCAAGCGCGTAGCTCAGCATGCCCTAGCCAATGAAGTTACTACCCTTGTACATGGCGCAAAAGTAGCTCAGGCTGTTAACTCAGCAGCGCAAATCCTGTTTGGCTCTTTAGTAGATGATATGGATGAAGCCGCGTTAGAGGCTGTGGCCGCTGAGGTGCCAACATCTGAGTTGCCGCGTAGTGTGACAGATGGTTGTGACGATGTGTCTGGCAGTTTCGATCTTGTGGAGTTGCTAGCTTCTACAGGTTTGGCTTCTTCTAAAGGCGATGCGCGTCGCGGGCTTGCCGAAGGATCTGTTTATGTTAACAATCAAAGGGTCGCTGCTGAGGTGGCAGCGATTTCAACTAAGCAGCTGCTGCACGGACGATATTTGTTGTTGCGCCGAGGCAAACGTCGCCATCATTTGTTGCGTGCTAGTTGTAGTGTCCATAGAGGTTGTTAGCTTCGTTTTTGGGTGAGCTTGTTGTGTCAGTGTGGTGGTTATTAACTATCGCACTGAGCGAAGGAGGCTCTATGTCACATTCTAATGCACGGTGAGCTTCATCGGTGGTTGCAACAGGTCGACCTGATGTATGAGCAGCCTACTGGTGGGGGGTTTTGTTATGGTATAGCGTTTGGGTGTGTGGATGCGCACGTTTTGTGGTGTTGTTGTGGTACGGGTTAGCTATCGTGGGGGTTGGGGAGTGTTTGGGTGGGGGTAGGGTGACGGTTTGTGAGGGAGTAGAAACGTTGTGTTCAGGGTGTGTGTTGTGTGCAAACCGTTCAAAATGAGGTTGATATGTAAGCGTTACGGTCGGGGTTGTGTGGGTTGGTTGTAGATGGTGTGCTTGGCTAGCAGGTGGCAGATCGGTTTGGTGAGCGTTTATCGTTTCACGTTATTTGAGTGGAGTTAGCTGAGCTGGGTTATCGGATTTGTGGGGAGACGATTTACCGGGCTTGTTACGACGTGTCTAATAGCAGTGGTGTGCCACCAAAGTGTTGGGTTTTGCTACCCCGTGCGCGGTGTAAACCGCTTAGCTGCCATACCTTGTTAGCAGCTTTACCAGACACGGTTACGATGCTGTTAACACTGCTAAAACCGTCACCCAAGCACTAGCCCGGCAACCATCACATATGATGTGCATCCTCATCTGAGACCACCGCAGAGAAATAACACGGTGGGCTGACATAGAAAAAACCCTCGGTATCAAAGTCTACTTCTGCGAACCCCGCTCACCCTGGCAACAATCCACCAAAAAACAAACCAACGGACTACTAAGACGCCCGCTACCCAAACACACCAACCTCAACATCGCCAAACCCCTACCAACAACAATCAAAAACTCAAATCAACAACATACCCCAAAACCCCACAACCCAAACACAACCCAAACCACACACAACCAACCATGTCACAACCACCACTAAAGCTTGCCGTGGTTTGGTGGATCGGTTTTCAAAGCCTCACCGGTCACCGAGACGTATCAGTGCTGCGACTGAGGTTAGAGTGTGCGGGTTGCGTTGTCGGAAACGTTGGGGGCCCGCTCCTATAGCAGCCCGACTAAAAATGTGAGCGTCTACAGTTCACCGTGTTTTGATGCGTAACGGTTTGAGATGTCTGCCAGGGATTGATCGGCCTGCTGGTAAGGTGATACGCCTCTATGAACGAGCTGAACCAGGTGATCTCATACATATTGGACATCAAAAAAATAAGGCAAAATCTTTCACCAAACCCTACCAAACCCAAACCAACACCTAACACTGAACGTTTCAACCGTACCCTCACAAAAGAATTCCTATACAACTACAAACTCAAAACGACAACCCGACCACAAACGTCGTCACCAAACATGAACACACCACCACAACCCCCACCAACACCACACCACCATCGGTGACACACCCGCATCACGCGTAAACAACCCCTACAGACACTACAACTAGTTCATGCTAGCTAGAAAATTTAGAGAATATTAATAACTTACACAAAGTGAGTTGACGTTGCGCGTTTAGGCCGATAGCATAGGTAGCCACCTCTGAAGTGGGTTTCGTTTGATACCTACCTCACAAGAGCAAGGTTTAGCATGTCTAAGCTTTCTGCGGTACTCCCTTTTGGGTCACCGCTTCACGCTCCTTGAAAACGGAAGAGAAGACGGAAAAGCCAGTGCGGGCGACAACTTAGCGCACCTCGCGTTTATGTTGTCGACCTTACACAATTCCAAGGAAACCAAGTCAGGAAGGGCTTAGACCCTTTTGACTTTCCGAAATCGCTTAGTCTTGCCGAGGTTTTGACGCGAGACAAGCACCTGATCGAAGGCTCCATATCTTTGCATATTTTTGCTAACAGCTGGATGCCCGAGATGTTGACGGAGAGTTTGATCCTGGCTCAGGACGAACGCTGGCGGCGTGCCTAACACATGCAAGTCGAACGAGGTAGTTGCCTTCGGGTAATTACTTAGTGGCGAACGGGTGCGTAACACGTGAGGAACCTACCCCGAAGACTGGGACAACCACGGGAAACTGTGGCTAATACCAGATGCCCTCTGTTGGTCGCATGACTAGCAGAGGAAATGCTTTAGCGCTTTGGGAGGGCCTCGCGGCCTATCAGCTTGTTGGTGAGGTAACGGCTCACCAAGGCATTGACGGGTAGCTGGTCTGAGAGGACGATCAGCCACACTGGGACTGAGACACGGCCCAGACTCCTACGGGAGGCAGCAGTGGGGAATCTTGCGCAATGGGCGAAAGCCTGACGCAGCAACGCCGCGTGGGGGATGAAGGCTCTCGGGTTGTAAACCCCTTTCATCAGGGACGAAATTGACGGTACCTGAACAAGAAGCCCCGGCCAACTACGTGCCAGCAGCCGCGGTGACACGTAGGGGGCGAGCGTTGTCCGGAATTATTGGGCGTAAAGAGCTCGTAGGCGGTTTAGTAAGTCAGATGTGAAAACTTAGGGCTCAACCCTAAGACTGCATCCGATACTGCTATGACTAGAGTCCGGTAGAGGAGTGTGGAATTCCTGGTGTAGCGGTGAAATGCGCAGATATCAGGAGGAACACCAACGGCGAAGGCAGCACTCTGGGCCGGTACTGACGCTCAGGAGCGAAAGCGTGGGTAGCAAACAGGATTAGATACCCTGGTAGTCCACGCCGTAAACGTTGGGCACTAGGTGTGGGACCTTATCAACGGGTTCCGCGCCGTAGCTAACGCATTAAGTGCCCCGCCTGGGGAGTACGGCCGCAAGGCTAAAACTCAAAGGAATTGACGGGGGCCCGCACAAGCGGCGGAGCATGTTGCTTAATTCGAGGCAACGCGAAGAACCTTACCTGGGTTTGACATGTACGGAAAAGCCATAGAGATATGGTGTCCTTCGGGGCCGTACACAGGTGGTGCATGGCTGTCGTCAGCTCGTGTCGTGAGATGTTGGGTTAAGTCCCGCAACGAGCGCAACCCTCGTCCTATGTTGCCAGCACGTTATGGTGGGGACTCGTAGGAGACCGCCGGGGTCAACTCGGAGGAAGGTGGGGACGACGTCAAGTCATCATGCCCCTTATATCCAGGGCTGCAAACATGCTACAATGGCTGGCACAACGGGCAGCGACACTTTGAGGTGAAGCGAATCCCATAAAACCAGTCTCAGTTCGGATTGGAGTCTGCAACTCGACTCCATGAAGTCGGAGTCGCTAGTAATCCCGGATCAGCAACGCCGGGGTGAATACGTTCCCGGGCCTTGTACACACCGCCCGTCACACCACGAAAGTCGGCAACACCCGAAGTCAGTGGCCCAACTCTTTTGAGGGGGAGCTGCCGAAGGTGGGGTTGGCGATTGGGGTGAAGTCGTAACAAGGTAGCCGTACCGGAAGGTGCGGCTGGATCACCTCCTTTCTAAGGAGTTCCGTTTCCGCTTGGTGATGTCATATGACAACACCAAGTTCGGACACTCCCAGTTGATGCATTGGCAGTTCTTGTCTTCTCTTCCGCTTTGAGGGAGCGTGTTTTTCACGCTCGAGGCTCTGGTTGTATGTGTTTTGTGGTCTTGATTTGCAATTACAGCAAATCAAGTCCGTACAAATATTGGCAGCTATCCTCTTGTGCTCATTGAGAACTGCATAGCGAGCACGAGCATCTGATCGAAATTAGAGTTCTTCGATGTATGAATCTTCCAAGCTATGAAGAGCCAACGGTGGATGCCTTGGTGCCTACGACCGATGAAGGACGTGAGAGGCTGCGATAAGCCTCGGGAAGCTGCCGACTGAGCTTTGATCCGAGGATGTCCGAATGGGGAAACCCGATACTTGTAAAGGGGTATCACTCTGGTGTGAACACATAGCATCAGCAGAGGGAACCAGGTGAACTGAAACATCTAAGTAACCTGTAGGAAAGGAAAGCAACCGCGACTCCCTTAGTAGCGGCGAGCGAAGAGGGAATAGCCTAAACTGTGCCGGTGGAATAGCCTGGTGGCGTTGCCGGTATGGTGTTGTGGGGCCTCAGAGGAGGAGCGCCAGATCCTCCACGAAGTTACAAACGTGCGTGGTAGTGGAATCGTTCTGGAAAGGCGAGCCGCAGCGGGTAATAGCCCCGTACACGAAACTGTTGCACACTTCGCTGAGTGTCCCCGAGTAGCGCCGTTGCCGTGTAATTCGGCGTGAATCTGCGAGGACCACCTCGTAAGGCTAAGTATATGTAGGCAACCGATAGTGAACTAGTACCGTGAGGGAAAGGTGAAAAGTACCCCGGGAGGGGAGTGAAATAGTACCTGAAACCGTTGGTTTACAAGCAGTCAGAGCGTCGTCTCACCTGATGGTCTTCGGACCGATGATCTTCGGATTGCCGGTCTTCGGACCTTCAAATAAGAGATCGCGATGGCGTGCCTTTTGAAGAATGAGCCAACGAGTTACGGTATGTGGCGAGATTAACCTGTGAAGGGAAGTCGGAGCGAAAGCGAGTCATAACTGGGCGTACAGTCGCATGCCGTAGACCCGAAGCCGGGTGATCTATCCATGGGCAGTGTGAAGCGGGGGTAAGACTCCGTGGAGGCGCGAACCGACCTAGGTTGAAAACTGGGCGGATGACCTGTGGATAGGGGTGAAAGGCCAAACAAACCCGGAGATAGCTGGTTCTCCGCGAAATGCATTTAGGTGCAGCGTTGTGCGTTCAACCATGGAGGTAGAGCACTGGATGGGCAAGGGGGCCGACAAGCTTACTGACCTCAGCCAAACTCCGAATGCCATGGTTCTAGAGCACAGCAGTGAGACCCCGGGGGATGAGCTTCGGGGTCGAAAGGGAAACAGCCCAGACCGCCAATTAAGGTCCCTAATTTCTAGCTAAGTGGTAAACGATGTGGGATTGCACAGACAGCCAAGAGGTTGGCTTAGAAGCAGCCACCCTTGAAAGAGTGCGTAACAGCTCACTGGTCGAGTGATCCTGCGCGGACAATGTAACGGGGCTAAAGCTAGAAACCGAAGTTGCGGATTTCTGCTAAAAGGTAATTGTTGTTTTACAATATTTGCCTCACAGCAGGAGTGGTAGCGGAGCGTCGGGCTTGGAGCGAAGCAGCAGCGTAAGCTGATGTGGACCGAGTCCGAGTGAGAATGTTGGTATGAGTAGCGAGAGAGGGGTGAGAAACCTTTCCGCCGAAAGCCCAAGGGTTCCTGGGGAAGGCTAATCCTCCCAGGGTGAGTCGGGAGCTAAGGCGAGGCCGACAGGCGTAGTCGATGCACAACCGGTTGATATTCCGGTACCGCTGTGAACGCGTCCAGGCTTAACTGGTGTTGCTAAGGGGATGCCGTGTCCCGCAAAGGGACATGGAGTAACCGACCCACACTAGAGCGGCCAGCAACGCGGGGACGCAGAGAGGTAGGTGATCCCAGGCAATGGTTGTCCTGGGGTAAGCGTGTAGGGCGGGGCCCAGGTAAGTCCGGTCCCCATCAAGCCTAAGGCGTGATACCGAACCGCATGAGGTGAAGTCACTGATCCTGTACTGCCAAGAAAAGCCGCTAGCGAGCTTTCACAGCGCCCGTACCCCAAACCAACACAGGTGGGCAGGTAGAGAATACCAAGGCGATTGGGAGAACTATGGTTAAGGAACTCGGCAAATTACATCCGTAACTTTGGGATAAGGATGACCCTAGTAAAGTGAAGGACCGCGCGTCTAAAGCTTGAGAGGGTGTCACAAACCAGGGGAAAGCGACTGTTTACTAAAAACACAGCAGCGTGCGAAGTCGCAAGACGCAGTATACGCTGTGACGCCTGCCCGGTGCTGGAAGGTTACGGGGAGGGGTTAGCCTTAGGGCGAAGCTCTGAACCTAAGCCCCAGTAAACGGCGGCCGTAACTATAACGGTCCTAAGGTAGCGAAATTCCTTGTCGGGTAAGTTCCGACCTGCACGAATGGCGTAACGACTTTCCCACTGTCTCAACCATAGACCCAGCGAAATTGAAGTACGAGTAAAGATGCTCGTTAGCTACAGAAGGACGGAAAGACCCCGTGGACCTTTACTACAGCTTGATATTGGTGTTTGGTATGTGTTGTGCAGGATAGGTGGGAGACTGGGAAGCATGGACGCTAGTTTGTGTGGAGTCATCCTTGAAATACCACTCTGTGCATGCTGGGCATCTAACTTAGGCCCGTTATCCGGGTTGAGGACAGTGTCAGGTGGGTAGTTTGACTGGGGCGGTCGCCTCCCAAAGAGTAACGGAGGCGCCCAAAGGTTCCCTCAGCCTGGTTGGCAATCAGGCGGCGAGTGTAATGGCACAAGGGAGCTTGACTGCGAGACCGACGGGTCGAGCAGAAACGAAAGTTGGGCATAGTGATCCGGCGGTTGCGTGTGGAAGCGCCGTCGCTCAACGGATAAAAGGTACCCCGGGGATAACAGGCTCATCTTCCCCAAGAGTCCATATCGACGGGAAGGTTTGGCACCTCGATGTCGGCTCATCGCATCCTGGGGCTGAAGCAGGTCCCAAGGGTTGGGCTGTTCGCCCATTAAAGCGGTACGCGAGCTGGGTTTAGAACGTCGTGAGACAGTTCGGTCCCTATCCTCTGTAGCCGAAGGTGATTTGAGGAAGGCTGTCCTTAGTACGAGAGGACCGGGACGGACGCAGCTCTTGTGTGCCAGTTGTTCTGCCAAGAGCATGGCTGGTTAGCGACCTGCGGAAAGGATAACCGCTGAAAGCATCTAAGTGGGAAGCCTGTTCCAAGATGAGATCACCCACCGGGTTAACCGGGTAAGGCCCGTGGCAGAACACCACGTTGATAGGCCGGAAGTGTACGCATGGCGACATGTTTAGCTGACCGGTACTAATCGGCCGAGGGCTTGGTTCTACATTATTAACTCAAAATGAGTTTGGATGTTCGTGCTCGCTGTGGAGTTCTTGTGGCACTGCCTCACCAACAAGAGCATAAAGGTTTCGGTGGCGATGGCGGTGGGGTCACACCCGTTCCCATTCCGAACACGGAAGTTAAGCCCACCAGCGCCGATGGTACTTGGGTGGAGACGCCCTGGGAGAGTAGGTCGCCGCCGGATTTCGCAATGAGCGGGGAGCCAAAAGGCTCCCCGCTTTCGTTTAACTGTCAGCTAATCAGGGGGGTGTGAAAAAAGCGGTTTAGTCGTCTTGGTTTTGGACGAGTTGCTTTGTCATAGCGACGATGTTGCAGCCTTGTTGGCGTTGTACGCTGACCGTGTCCATAACCCGAAGCACAAGGGCTAGCCCTAGTTGTTCGAGGTTGGCACCGTCGAGTATAAGTTCGGCGGCTGACGAGGGGATTTGGGTAGTGGGCAGCGGCTGCCCGTTGTGGGCGATGAGCACCAGCAGTTCGTCTAGATCTCGGTGGATTGCTAGTTCTATTCGCTGGAGTGCGTCGCCCTCAAAGCTGTTCTCAATAGAGAAACTGAGGATTTCCTCAACAGACAGGTTGAGGGTGTAGGCTAGCTGACTGCCGAGTTTATGTCGGGTGCAGAACTCTTCGATTGCTGCGGCAACCCTAGTTAGCTCGCGTAGGTCGTTCACCAACGAGAGTTCTAAAGCGGTGCTTTGTGTTGGTTCAGGTTGAGACATCGCTAGCACTTACTCTTCTCGCAGGGAGTTGCTGAAGAAGTCTGTCACCGGTTTGGCGAGGTAGCTGATCACAGAGCGGTCGCCCGTATTGATGAACACTTCGGCTGGCATCCCGGGGATTAGTGGCAGTCCGCTGGTGTTGTTTGTATGTTCTGAAGCTGTGTCTATGGATATCTCTGCTTCGTACCATGAGCGCCCGGTTCGCGGGTCGGAGAACGTGTCAGCCGACACTCTCATTACCGTCCCTTTTCGCTCAGGAGTTGTCTGGTATTGAAAGGCGGGGAAGCGTATCGTCACTTCCTGGCCAACGTACACCCGGTCCACATGAACCGGCTCTATTTGAGCTACCAAGATAAGTGCCGAGCTGTCGGGCACGATGTACATTAGTGGTTCTGCGGGTCGCACAATGTCACCGACACCAGAGACGGCAAGGCCAAACACAGTACCAGAGACAGGTGCTATCACCTCTTGCCGAAGAGCCTGACCGCTTAGGGTTCGCTGGCGGCGGGCGAGGTCTTGAATTTGCGCGCGCACTTGCTGAAGTTGCGCTTCTACTTCGTCTGCGCGATCTGCTTCTAGCTTTAAAAGTTCCGTTTCTAGTTCGGCAGCTTCTTGCGGCACTAAGGCCGATTCGATTTGATTTTGCAGCAGCCCAGTAAGCTGCGCATGAAGATTGCGGCGGGTAGCGAAGGCTAAGGATTCTTCATCCAATACTTGCTGTACCGCAAGGGACTGTTCGCTTAATGTTAGGAGCTGTGCATCCCAGGAGATGGATTCTGTTTGGTACAGTTCTGCTTCTAGCCGATTGTGGCGGGCTTGCAGTGCGGCTAGGTCCAGCTCAATCACTCGCAGCTCCGCGTCGATCTGCCCAGCGGCGAAGCGTAGCAGCGGATCGCCGGGCTCGATGCGGTCCCCATTGGCTACTAAGACCTCGGCGACTACTCCACCGTCTACATGCTCGATCGGCTGATTGCGAGCTTCGACCGCCACTTGTGCCGTGGTAACCACTGCGCTGTCCACTGATACTGCCGTCGCCCAACCTAGCAGGCCGCCTAACAGCGCTATCACGCCAAGAGTTCCCAAAAGCAGTGGACGGCGGGCGGAGTATTGCTTTTCGTCTTTGTCCCGGCTCATGTTTGTTCCGCCCCCTCGGGTGGCGCGGCGAGCGCTGTTTCGCGGTTTCTGTGTTGCAGGCGTTTAATTATGGTGTCGATCCGCTGCTGGCGGATGTCGTCTAGGTGGGGCTGGCTTGGAAGCGGTTGGCTGGTGCTTGTCGGAGTCCCCGATGGCGTGTCAGCTTGCTTTAGGGTTCGGACGGGACTACGGCCACCGCTGTCGCGCACCGCGGGTACGGGTCTACCCTCCTCCATGATGTAGACCGTGTCGCACTGCGCGAACGCACCGTGCCGATGCGCCACCACTACTGCTGCCCCGCCCCGCTGCTTGTGACGCTCCAGTGCCCGAGCTAGAGCCATCGTTCCCTCGGCATCCAAGTTGGAGTCAGGTTCGTCCATCACTATGAGCGCAGGATCACCGAACAAGGCTCGTGCCAGCCCGATCCGCTGCCGCTGCCCGCCTGACAGGGCTGCACCGCCTGAGGAAACACGGAAGTCGTAGCCGTCGGGCAGCGCGAGGATCATCTCGTGGGCTCCAGCGCGTTTCGCCGCTTTTACGATCTCCTCATCAGATGCTTCGGTCGACAGCCGCGCGATGTTTTCCGCCACTGTGCCGTCGAAAAGTATCACCTCTTGCGGTAAGTAGCCGACGTGTTCGCCTAACCGATCACCATATTGTTCGAGTTCAGCACCGTCAAGGCGAATCGATCCCCCGGCGGGTTGCCACACTCCGGCTAATGCCCTGGCAAATGTAGACTTACCTGACGCGGTGGGTCCGGCAATGCCTGCGGCTTGGCCCGGCTCGAGTCGCAGGCTGGCGTTGCGGACGATCGCGTAGCGGGCTCCCGGTGGTGCCACTACTACCCTGCGGGCATCTAGCACGGCCCGGGGTTTGGGCAAAGAAGTGCGGCTTATCGCCTCCGGTGTAGCCGCCAAAAGTGCCGATAGAGACTGGTACGATCCGACAGCTTGTTGCATCAGAGGCCATTGGCCTATTGCCTGGTCTATCGGGGCTAGAGCTCTGCCTAATAAAATTGATGCCGCGATCATCAAACCCGGCGTGATTTCTCCCTCGATGGCTAGCCATGCGCCCAGTCCAAGCATCATCGACTGTAAAAACAGCCGTAGAGTCTTCGAAGTGCTCGAGAACAGTCCTAGCCGGTCAGACGATTTCAGGGTCTGATCGAGCACGCTAAGACGCAGCTGCTTTGAGCGGGTTATCACCGCATCGCGCATCCCAAGACCTGTAACAGTTTCGCCACCGGCGCGCATCTGCTCGATGAAAAAAGCAGATCGGTTGGTGTTCTGCTGTAACTCTTTTTGTAGTTGAGCGGTGCGCTTTTGTCCCACCAGGGCGATACCAGCTAAAAGCACCCCCGCGAATACTGCTAAAAGCCCTAAAAGCCAATGGAAGACGAACAGCACGGCAAGGAACACCGGCGTGAACGGAGCGTCGAAGAATGCGAATGGGGCTGGGCTGGCGCAGAACCGTTGAATCGCCTCTAAATCCCGTGGGCCGGTATTTGGCGCTGATCGCTCTGATGGCGAGGTGGAGCGGTCTAACACCGCTCTGAGCACCCTCGAGTCCAACCTTGACTGCAATCGGGCACCTGCTCGGGCTAGTACCCGACTTCTGGCATAGTCCAAAACGCCCATTACTAAAAATAAAAAAGCAACAATCAAAACCAAAGCCAGCAGGGTGGACTCAGAACGCGACGAAAGAACCCTGTCGTATACCTGCAACATGAATACAGGCCCCGTTAACATCAAGACATTGACGAAAATACTGAAAAATATGCAGGCTGCAAAAAGTCTGCGGCATTCAGAAAGAGCACCCCGGATTTCTCGGGCGCCGTCGTTTACCTCAGACATCTATGTGGTTGTTTTGCAATGATAATACAACATCTCTACGAGAGTACCTCGTTGTGTAATAGTGCTAAGCCCAACAAAAAAGTAGTCGGGCAAAACAAGTAGGGATGTTGTACGTTACATTGCGTCGCTGAATTCAAAGTCTGCTGTACTGAGGTCGGCGGCAACAAAGTCTAAAAGGGTTATAGATCCGCCTCCGCCTTCTGGTGCAATGAACTCGATCACTGTGTCAGCACCGGATTGGCGGATGTTCAAATCCGATAAATCCCCGAAATTGCGTAGATTAGATAAATCGATCACGTCTACGCCGCTTTCAAAATCCGCGATTCTGTCGTGCCCAGCGCTGTCGGTGAACACAAACGTATCCGCACCTTCGCCACCGTACATCAAGTCGTTACCTTCGCCTCCGTATATGGCGTCGTCGCCATCTTGACCGAACAACATGTCATAGCCGGTGCCGCCATGTACTTCGTCGTCGCCCAGGCCGCCGTGTACTATATCGTCGCCGGCTTGACCGCGTAGCTCGTCGTTATCGGCTTCGCCATATATCTTGTCGTTGCCATCACCGCCGTAGGCTACGTCGTTACCTTCGCCGCTAGCTAGTGTGTCTTCGCCGGTGCCGCCGTGTAGCTCGTCGTTACCGGCTTGGCCGTAAACTAAGTCGTTACCGGCGTTGCCGCGTACTTCGTCGTCGCCGTCGCCGCCGTAAAGCACGTCATCGCCAGCGTCGCCGAACATCCTGTCGTTACCAGCGCCGCCTTCTAGTATGTCGGCACCGTCGCCGTAGCCGCCGTACATTAAATCGTCGCCGTCGCCGCCATAAAGCTTGTCGTCGCCGTAGCCGCCGTAAAGTTTGTCGTTGCCTGCGCCGTCGCCGCCATAAAGCACATCGTTACCAGCTTTGCCGTGCAGCTCGTCGTTGCCGGTGCCGCCTTTCAGTAGGTCGTTGCCTTCGCCACCGTACATCAAGTCGTCGCCGTCGCCACCGTGCAGTTGGTCATTACCGGCTTCACCGTACATAGTGTCGTTGCCGGTACCACCAGTAAGTGTGTCTGCTCCGGCATCACCGTCCAGTAAGTCGTTACCAGCACCAGCAGCTAGTATGTCGTTACCTTCACCGCCTCGTAGCGTGTCGTTACCTTCACCGCCCCACAGTTTGTCGTCACCGGCACCGCCGTCTAGGAGGTCGTTATCGCTTTCTTCTGCCGCTTCTCCCCTTGTATGTTTGCTTTTACCGCCGTGTAGATCGTCGTTGCCGTCGCCACCGTAGATTATATCGTCTCCGGCACCACCGCGTAAATGATCGTTACCAGCACCACCGTGTAAGTAGTCGTTACCGCCTAAAGCATTCCAATGGTCATTGTTAGGACCCATATAAACTGTACCGTGGTAAGCAACTTCATCTTCACCGTGAACAGTCACACCTGATTCATCTGACACATCCCAAGTTCCTGTTCTGTACGCTGACACATTTTGATTTGGAACAATAGATTGGAACCCATGTCCGTAGATATTGAGGCTAGGAGAATCATTGTTGTCTTCATCCTCAACATGCAGGAGAACTGCTATGAGGCCTGGTATAAAGCCCATGTTTTATCTCTCTTTCCAATTGCAGCTAAGAAAACTTACAAGTGTTTCATTGCTTACGATAGCTGTAGCGTATCTGCCTTTCCTATTTTAGTCAAGAATAAAAGCGAAACGCTCGCGCAATAGTCGCAAACATAGTCTTAAACTGCTCACCGTGCTGAAACGCAACAGCTACCACTCACATGCCTGTAGCCTTTTGGGCGGAGACGCCTTGGGAGAGTACAACCTCTGGCTGGTTCGGGTGGCTCGGTAGTGGTCTTAAGAGATGGCTTTCTCCGGCGATTACCCCCACAACCCGGCCTACTCGGCTCAGTATCCACCTGGCTGGTCGCTGACCGCGGAGAACATTGCCCTCTACTGGTTGGGCCCGGGGGAAACTCGCTGGGAAGCGTTGAGTGTTGCGGTGGTGTAGTGCCATAATAAAACCCTCTATCGTGCCCATTCCGGTGCCGGTGGGCTACCACTCATTCGGCGGGTGGAAGGACTTGTTGTTCGATGACACCGCGATGTACGGCCCCGAGGGGATCCGTTTCTACACCCGCCCCAAAGTCATCACCTCCTGCTGGCCCGACTCCGCCACCAGCTCCGTCAACCTGGGTTTTCCCACCAACGAGTGAGAATCTGTGCCCGGCGCAGAGGCCGGGTTCAAGGGTTTGTCGCAAAACCTTGGTGAAGACGGGACTCGGCTAGCAGGCTAAGGCGGTTCGCAGGGCGGTGCAGGCTTGGGCTAGTTGGTCTGGTCCGAGGGTGCAGATGTGTTCAACAAGGAGAGCTTTAGACACGACTCGCAGGTTATCGAAGCTAGCTACGCAATCTTGGGGCATGCCGTCGTCTGGTCCCATTTGTAGTTCGGTTGGGATGTTGCGGATTGTGCGGGTGACTGGAGCAGCAACTAGCTGGTGTAGGACGGGGATGGCTACTGGTCTGGTCATGATGAGGAATGGCCGCCGGCCGAGGTCTTCGATTTCTCCCCACCAGACTTCTCCGCGGCCATGGGTGCTCACCAGGGTTCCTCTTCGATTGCTTGGCGCATTGATGTGAGTGCCGCTTGTTCTTCTGCCTCAGTCTGCGGGTGACGGGTGTAGCCATCGATGATCTCTCGATCTATTTGACGTTGCCGTTCTTTGTCTAGGATTGCATGGATGCCGGCTCGGATGGCTGCGGCTCGGGATCGGTACGCGCCGTCTGCCACGAGAACGTCTAGGTCTGCGAGCAGTGTTTCGGACAAGCGCAGCGGTATCTGTTTTGTATGCATCCCAAAAGTATATCATTATTGGGATTCGCTCGGCATGAGCCGCCTGGCTGTTCTGTCTATAGAGGTTGTTGAGCCTTCGCGCAATTGTGGGGTGGGGGTGACGGGTTGGTCCTCATCGGGGTTGACGGCAGACGACAGCGGTGTTGTCACCGGTGCCGGTCCGCGGTTTGGTTGCGCAAACCTTGTCCGCGGGTTGCTGCTCTTGTGGCCAATAAGACATCGCCTGATATCTACAGACAGGCTCGGTGCGAGCGGCCGATCCGGATACGCATGCAGGGGCCCAGGGCTCAGGGTGAACTTGTCGGTGACAATGCTTGCAACCGTGTTGAAGCATTTTTTTCCGAGCAGCCGCCGATGGCCTGGTTTTGCTGGCATATATTATGCTATCGGGTCTACATCACCCAAAACTTTGCAGCGTACTGGTGATAGGAGCCCGTTTCTAGGTCCAACGCTATGGGCTGGTTATAGGTTTTGTAGAGGGTCAGGTTGGTGGGATCCACAGAATGTCGATTGGCGCGGCGATGATGCGGTCTTCAAGATGAAAGGTGGACTCGCCGGTGTGGAGCACGAAGCCTGCGTTGGACGTGTCGGCGCGAGCGTTTCTTAGAGATCGCAAGCCGCGTGCGTCGCGGTTTTGGATTCGGGCGTTGGCTTTGACTTCGAACGCGGTGACTGATCCGTCGGTGCGTTCGATCACGAGATCGACTTCTTGGTTGTCGTGGGTGCGCCAGTGGCCGATTGTTGATATTTCGTCGCGCCAAGAGGATTGTTTGTGGAGTTCGCTGACCACGAAGGTCTCGATGAGGTGGCCGAACTCGGACAGCGCGGTGGGGTTGAGTCGGGCGAGCCGTTGGGGCGTTACCCTCAACAGGCGTGCGGCGAGACCGCTGTCGGTGACATGCAGCTTGGGGTATGCGCTTGCTCCTGTTCGCAGTGTGCGCCCCCACGTTTCGACGCGTCGGATAAGGAACAGGTTTTCGAGGAGCTTCGTGTACGTCTCGGCGGTCTTGGGTTCCAACCCGGCAGAGCGGCCCGCCGCGGCCATGTTCAGTACTTGTCCTGTTTGTCCCGCGAGGCGCCTCAGCAGTGTTGGCAGCAGCGCGCTCTGGCGTATTTTGGACAGCTCGGTCACGTCGCGCGACAGCGCCACGCGCACGTAGTTGTCGAACCAGCGGGCACGCCCCGGTTCGTCGCGGGCAACAGCCAGCGGCATCCCGCCCCGGCATATCCGCTCGATGTATTCGGCCCGTGTCACATGTGAGCGGTGCGGCGTCACCAGCGAGGCGGGATCATGCAAGGCGGTTTCCAAGATTTTTCATGGCTGCCGCCGTTCTCACCTTGGGAGAACGGCTAGAGGTCGATGATGTGGATCCTCCCGGTCAGCGCCTGCGCGGCCTGGGGGAGAGCGTTGAAGCGGGTGGACTCGTTGATAACGAAGCGCCCTGGGGTCAAGCGGCGGTTGAGCTCCGCCTTGATGGCGTCAAGCACCACCGGCGCCTTCTGAAATTCGTAGATACACACAGGCGGCGCGCTAGACACGAATGTTCCCGGCTCTGCGGTTACCGCATCTCGAACGGCCGGGTCGTCGAGATCGATCACCTCGGAGCCGTAGCCTGCGGCCACTGCCGCCAGCAGCGTCGATTTGCCAACGGTGCGCGGTCCCTACAAGGCCACAACCGGCTCATAGTGCAGCCGAGCACTCACCAACTCTGAGGCATGACGCTCAACCTGCTTTACCACAAGCTCGACTCTAGCAAAGATAATTTCGCAATCAGAGGTATACGGAATTCGTGTTTTAAGGAGTATATCTTTCGCAATCCGAGCAGCTTTTCACACGATCTGCTCGAGCCGTTCTGTCCATAGAGGTTGTTAGCTCTTGGCGGGTAGTTCCTCTATGAGTTGAACCTCTGGATTTCGCTGATCGGGGTGTTTGTAGGTTGTTATGGGGTCATGTCGGCGAGGGTTTTTTCTTGGGCGGCGCGGTCTTTGATGGCTTGGCTGGCAAATGTGATATGGCCACGGCCTGCTTTGGTGATTGCGCCTTGTTTGAGGAGTCGTTGCCTGTAGACGGGGGCTGAGGTAGCTGCTGTGCCTAGGCGGGCAGCGATGTCTGCTATGCGCGAGGGTCCGTCGTCTTCGACCATGGCGCAGAGGAATCGCTTGTCGGCTGGTGATAGTCTGCTCCAGATAGGTACCACTACATGGGTGTCAACGTCGTTTTCCATCAATGTAATAGCTTCGTGGATTTGGTTGTTGGTAATCTCAGCAGGTGGGGGGCCGTCAATCTTCCATAAGTGATGGCCGAGTGATTGTACAGCGTAGCCGAGACCGCGTGTTGCTGCCGCGGCGCGGCGTAGCTGCGGGCCGTTGCTGAAAAAGGAGTTGTCTGTAAGTGGTCTTCCGATGGCTTCCATGGCATCTTGAAGATCGATGCTTGCCACGCGGTCGCGGTGGCAGCGGTGGAAGAACGTGAAGCCCTCGTCGGTGAGAAGCGTGTGTTCGATGTGGGGCAGACCTGCGGCTACGAAAACGAGCGGTTTTTGGTCGATCTTGACGATTTCTTGAAGTGCCCCGGACACAAAGCTAGCGTCGGTGGGGGTGATGTTGTGGAACTCGTCTATGGCCAGGAGCACTCCTGAGCCGCCGCTGTCGACTGAGGCGTCTACCAACGTGTCTAAGAGTTTCTGGTAGGTTGGCTGTGTGGCGGTGGTGTGTTCCCAAGTTGCTCCTGCGGCTAGCAGGGGCATGGACACAGCAGTTAATCTGCGCTTCGGCTGAGGGTTGATGTCTTGGAGGTGGTCGCGGATTTTTTCGGCGATGATGCTCACTGCCCCTCGGTTTGGATCCCGGGTTAATGGCACATTTATTCTGATCGTGTGCCACCCGGCTTGTTGGGCATGGTTGGCAATAGCGGCAAGCACCGTGGTCTTGCCGACTCCTCGGGGACTAGTTGCAGAGTGATGAACTCCCGGCGTGACGGGCCAGCGGCGAGCACGGTCTTTATTTTGTCGATGATCTCAGCGCGACCCGCAAGCACTGGAGGCTGGCGGCCAAAATCAGGGGTAAACGGGTTGCCGATTTCCACGGGAGAACTCTTTTCACAAGTACAGGGTAACAAATATTTAGTAAATTTATTAAAACAAACTATGCGAAGTCACCGATGTTACGGAATGTAGAGGGTGTTACGGGATGTAGAGGGTTGGCGGGGAGCCTTTTGGCACCCCGCTTTTGTTGTGCAAGAGGTAATAGCGGTTTTGTAGTGGCTGCTTCGGTAGGCTGATCTAGTGTCTTTTGATAACAGGCGTGGTAGCAAAAAACGTTTAGAGCGGCCGTTGCCTCGCGGTCCGCGTCATATGGGTTCTGTTGCTCGCAAGGGTGCGGCTCGTGTTCAGGAGGATTTGGTAGAACAAAGTGAGTCCAAATCTACCGACTCCAGTCGTGATGATTTTGGATCTTTTGAGAGCGCTGAAGACTTGTCTGCGCAAGAGGTTGCGCAGGCGCGCCTACGCGCTGAGCGACGGGAAGCGCGACAAGCTCGCACCAAGCAGTTGCGTGCTGAAGCCCACGAAGCAGTACAGCGTGGCAGTCTCACAGGTAAGCCACAAGACACCAGCGGTGGTCGTCAGCGGGGTCGTAAGCGCAGCGTGCTGGTTAGAAACGATGGTTTGCAGGGGCAGTCTCAAGGTGAGTCTAAAAGCAAACGTTTACGGCAATCACAGAGTTTAGCCGAAGCGGTTGGGGTGCGTGATGAGGCGCGTTATCGTCGTTACTTAAATCGTGCCGAGGCTGCATATGCAGCTGAGGACTTTCATAAGGCTTGGCGGTCTTTGGAGTATATGGTTAAAGATGTTCCAAATGTGGCCGAGGTAAGGGAATTAGCTGGCTTAGTGCTTTACCGATTGGGTCGCTGGTCTTTGGCAGCCTCAGAGCTTGAGGCATTGCGAGAGCTAACCGGCCGTGTTGACTATCACCCTATTTTAGCAGACTGTTATAGGGCGCAGCGTCGCTGGGCGGATGTGGATGCGATTTGGTTAGAGTTGCAGGACTTTGAAGAGCGTGCCGCACCGCTAGCAGAAGGCAGGATTGTGGTAGCTGGAGCTTTGGGCGACCGGGGCGAGTATCAACAAGCAGTACAGCTGTTAGCTGAGGGTTTTCAACGACCACGTCGCGCTAAAGAGCATCATTTGCGCCAAGCCTATGTTCTGGCTGACTTGTATGAGCAGGCAGGGGAAATTCCAAGAGCACGAGAGCTGTTCATGTGGCTGCAGTCACAAGACGAGCACTATGTGGATGTTATTGAGCGACTAGATGCTCTTTGCTGAGCGGGTACGCCACTAGGTGAGGGCTATGTGGGGTTGACTAGGGTTGTGTTTTAGTTGTAAGCTAATTTTTTTTGTATGAGCTTTTTTGCGAAAACCTTGAACGATAGTCGGCATTTGAAAGGACATGGTATGTTTGATTCCCCCCCCCGTTGTTTGTTTGAGGGGCGTCGCGTGCGGTTACGGAGTGTTGTTGGGCGTGTTTGGTGGTGTTGTGCTGCGGTAGCGCTGTTGGGTGGGGTTTTGTCGTTGGTGGGTGTGGCGTCTGTGTCGGCTTCGGGTTGGCAGACGCAGGATAATGGTGTGCGGGTGTTGAAGCAGTCGTTTGTGGATTATGACAATTATCGGTTGGTGTGTTCGGGTAC
Source organism: Candidatus Poriferisocius sp. (assembly GCA_965221865.1). Classification (GTDB taxonomy): domain Bacteria; phylum Actinomycetota; class Acidimicrobiia; order Acidimicrobiales; family Bin134; genus Poriferisocius. The sequence continues at coordinate 778,739 of OZ244918.1, read as the reverse complement.
GCAGGCAGGTGCATCAGAGTTGCGGTGTGAAGCTCGGGCGGATCGTGTATGGAATGTGCAGGTGCAGGCGAAGAATCCGAATCGTAATACTAATTCTAGGAATCGGTGTGATACTGGCAGTAGGGTGAATCTTGGGCATTATTTGTATGAGCAAACTTTTTATTATACTGCTCTCACGCTTGAGTTGCCTATAGGTAATAGCAATGTGTGTGTGACGCAGGGGCATACGTGGGTTGGTACCAGGCAATCAACGCCTTCTCAACCGTTGCAGGCAAATACTGGGAGTGAGTATGTTGATGGTTTTTCGACGCAGTTTGATTTGAATTTTATTACTGCTGATTCTGATGTAGTTAATTTTACTGATGGTGTTGCGAAGTTGGATAAGAGTTCTAATGCATATTTCGGTTCGGGTTATGTTGGTGAGGTGTGTTTCGGTTTAGAAAAAACCCGTTCGGCTGGTATACAGTTCACGCGTTCGTTTTTTTCGAATCTGGGGATTCCTGAGACTGGGTATTTGGAGTGGTGTGTGAAGAACCAAAATGATCGCAGTGTTGCCCAGGCAGACGCGATCACGGATGTGAGTGAGTGGGCCAAGTTCACGAGGGCTGTCACACTTATCAGCGAGGAAACATCTAGCAGTGAGGACACGTCCAGCAGTGAGTATTCGGTGCCGGCGAGTTTGATTGCGGATGTGCAGGGCTATGCGGCTGAGACTGGCAACGGTGATGCCCATGTTGATCGTTGGAAGCGGGTGTTGGTTGCGTTTGGTGAGGACGTGCCAGGGTTTGGTGGTACGGCGATGTCTGCAGCGGAGGCGAAGCAGCACGCGCAGACGTTTTGGAGTGTCCGCTGGGATCCGGTAGTAGCAGCGTTGACTGCGTTGGAAGCAGCCCAAGTAGCCCAAGCACAGTCTCAGCAACAAAGCCCGAGCACAGCCCAACAGCAGCAACAACAACAACAGACCCAGCAACAGCAGGCACCGAGTTACACCGTGCCGGCGCAGTTGATCGCGGATGTGCAGGGCTATGCGGCTGAGACTACTAATGGTGGTGCCCATGTTGATCGTTGGAAGCGGGTGTTGGTGGCGTTTGGTGAGGATGTACCGGGGTTCTCGGGTACGGCTATGACAGCTGCTGAGGCGAAGCAGCACGCGCAAACGTTTTGGAGTGTCCGTTGGGATCCGGTAGTAGCTGCGCTCACAGCCCTTGAAGCGCAGCCTGTTCCTGATACTAGCGAAAACGATCCAAACCCATCCCCGGTTGACCCTGTACCAGCTGATCCGGTTCCCGTTGATCCTGTCCCGGCCGATCCACCCCCGGTTGACCCACCCGTGGTGGATCCGGTGGTGAGTGTTACTGCTGGTGCAGATGTTGTTGAGGGTACTGATGCGGTGTTTACGTTTACAGCGTCTCCAGCACCCACAGCGCCGTTTGATGTGACTGTGGCTGTGTCCGTGTCAGGTGATTATGGTGTTACTGCGGGCACGCGCACGGTGACGGTTCCTACAACTGGCACTGTCACGCTCAGTGTTGCTACTACTGATGACAGCACTGATGAAGCTGACGGTTCGGTTACTGCCACGGTCACCGATGGCACCGACTATAACCTTGATACCTCTGCTGTCACAGCAACGGTCAGTGTCGCAGACAACGACGACCCTCCTCCTCCTCCGCCACCAGCGACGAATTTGCCGTCGTTTTCGGTGATTGATGGTACCTATACAGAGGGTAGTGGTTATTACTTTTTCTTTGTGATCCTAGACAAACCAGTCAACAAGCTAACGCAGGTGAGTTACACTGTTGAAGCTACAGGTAATGGCCCCGGTCATGCCAGTGTGGGTGACGATTTTGTGTCCACCACTAGGACGATTTTTTTCCGACCCGGCCTGACTCGCAATATCGGCTTGGTGACGGTTAAAAACGATAACGTCCGAGAATCCAACGAAACATTCCGTATCGTGCTGTCTAACCCGCAAGGCGCCACTATCGGCAATGGCACTGCTACTATCACCATCAAAGACAACGACTAACCCGCACACCTGCTAGTCGCGTCAACAACCCTACAGAACATTACATCAATTGATCATGATGGCTGTTGCTGAAGAGTATTGTAATGTATTAGTATTATTTTATAGGCATTTGTAAAGATTATTGTTGCATTAGGTGGTGTGTTGGGGTAGGGTGAGGCGGTGGAAGTTGTGACTTTGAGCGATTTAGCGCCGATTTTAGCGGCGGTGATTGGCCCAATGTTGGTGATGGTGTTGGCTTTGATGCGGTATCAGCATGTAGACAGCACTAAAACCCGTACCCTCATGTATGAGCTGATTGGGAAGTCCAGCAAAGAAAACCGTGAGCTGATTGGGAAGTCCAGCAAAGAAAACCGTGAGCTGATTGAGAAGTCCAGCAAAGAAAACCGTGAGCTGATTGAGAAGTACCATTCGGAGTTAAAAGGTGAGTTATCGGAGTTGAAAGGCGAGTTGAAAGGTATTGTTGGAGAGATTGGGGAGATCAAAGAGCGGTTGTCTTATATCGAAGGTTACTTGCGTTTGTCTTCTCCGCCTGCTTCCGACGGTGATGCTGATGAAGCCCAAGCAGCTTAAACATCTGTTGTAACCCTCGACCCATCCCTTGATGCTTTGATGTAAGAAGTGGAAGGCTTGCATAGGGTTTTGGTTTAGCTGTAAGCTAGTTGTTGTGACTACTTTGCTCCCCCCCCCCCCCCCCCCCCTCCCCCAATCAGCTTGCTTGTGCGGCTAGGTGCCGCATGAGTAGATTGTGCCGCGGTTTGGCGGCTGTTTTGGTATTAGTGTTGGTGGGGTCGTTGTTGGCTGTGGCTCATGATGGGGTGATAGAGCCGACGCCTGTTGCGGCGCAGAACTCTACTTGGCCGGTGGAGTGGTTGGGGTCTGAGCCTGTTTTGTCTTCGGATGGTTCTGTGTTGGCGTGTTATGGTAAGGAGACTGATTATCAAACGAGGCGTGTGGTGAAGGAGGATGGCCGTGTTTATAAGAGGACTGTTGTTTGGCCTACGGCTCCTTCGAGGTATTGTTCAGCGAAGTTTGGGGGTGGGGCTGCTGCGTTTATTGAGAATGCTGACAATGCTAGGAATGTGATTGGTACTCGGGTGATTACTGTGCCGTGTGGTAGGGTTGGTTCGTTTAGGGTTAGGACGTTGAATTGGCAGTTTGATGGTGTTGCGAATCCTAAGGTGTGGGTGGTGTCTACTACGGGTAAGAGTTGGCATAGTACTGGGCCTGGTAATTCTCGTTTACGGTCTAGTGTTCCGTATTTGGATGTGGATGGTACTAAGACTTATTTGAATGGTAATGTTGGGTTGGCTATTCCGATTGGTTCGCATGCTGGTGAGCGGGTGCATGAGGTTACGTTTACTACTGATCGGAACACTCCTGTTGGGAATAATCCGATTGGGTTTTCGTTTCAGCTTGTAGCTAGCCAAAATGTTGATCAGTCGTATGAAATGTTGGATGGTGTCAGGTATTACGCACAAGATGATCCTACAAATACTGTTCATCAGGAGTATGAGAGGTTGTTAGCGCAGTTTGGTCCGGTTGTTGATGTGAAGATGTTGAATCCGAGCCAGGCTTGCCCGCAAGCACAGTCTGTGCAAGATGAGCAGTCTCAAGATGAGATAGTTTCTGAAACTGATTCTGAAACTAACACGTCAGCGTACACAGTGCCAGCGCAGTTGATAGCCGATGTGTGGGGTTACGCGGCGGAGACTACTAATGGTGATGCGCATGTGAACCGTTGGAAACGAGTGCTAGTGGCATTCGGTGAGACTGTACCAGGGTTTTTAGGTGCTGCTATGACCGCTGCAGAAGCAACACAGTACGCGCAAACATTTTGGAGTGTCCGTTGGGACCCGGTAGCAGCAGCACTCACAACGTTAGAAACAGCCAAATCACAGCAACAAAACCCTAGCCAACAGAGTTCTAACACAGTTGAACCCCAAACCGAAACCACCGAGACGCAGACGCAGTCAACACCAACTTACACCGTGCCGGCGCAGGTGATCGCGGATGTGTGGGGTTACGCGGCGGAGACTACTAATGGTGATGCGCATGTGAACCGTTGGAAGCGAGTGCTAGTGGCATTCGGTGAGGATGTACCAGGGTTTTCAGGCACAGCTATGACCGCTGCAGAAGCAACACGGCACGCGAAGACGTTTTGGAGTGTTCGTTGGGACCCGGTAGCAGCAGCGCTCACAGCCCTAGAAGCACAACCTGCCCCCGACACCAGCACAGACGAAACCAGCGACGACACCAGTACTGATGAAACCAGCAACGACAATGATCCTAACCCACCCCCCGCAGACCCAGTCCCATCTGACCCACCCCCAGTTGATCCACCTCCGGTTGATTCTGTGGTGAGTGTTACTGCTGGTGCAGATGTTACTGAGGGTTCCGATGCGGTGTTCACGTTTACAGCGTCTCCAGCACCCACAGCACCATTGGATGTGACTGTAGACGTCACTGCGTCGGGTGATTACGGTGTGGCTGCTAGCACTCATACGGTGACGGTTCCTACAGCTGGCACTGTCACGCTCAGTGTTGCTACTACCGATGACAGCACCGACGAAGCTGACGGTTCAGTCACTGCCACCATCACCGATGGCACCGGTTATAACCCTGACACCTCCGCTGCCACAGCAACAGTAAATATCGCAGACAACGACAACCCGCCACCACCGCCACCGCCGGCAGCAGCGAACTTGCCAGCGTTTTCAGTGACCGATGGTACTTACACCGAAGGCAACAGTGGTGGCTATTACGTGTTCTTTGTCACCCTAAACAAACCAGTCAACAAACCAACACGGGTGAGCTACACCATTGAAGCCACAGGCAACAGCCCCGGTCACGCCACCGCAGGCGAAGATTTTTTCGCTACCAGCACAACACTCTTTTTCCGACCCGGCCTAACCCGCAACGTAGGCCTAGTCACAGTCAAAAACGACAACACCAGAGAACCCAACGAAACATTCCGCATCATACTATCAAACCCACAAAACGCCACCATCAAAAACAGCATCGCCACCATCACCATCAAAGACAACGACTAACCCACACAACCACCACCAACACACCCACCAACCCACACAAAGCTAGAGGAACCCAGCTAGCTGCAATACACATAGATCTTGTTGACGTTTTGGGTGGTGTGAAAGGTTGAGCCTTCTGTGGATTCTTAGCGTCACCAGGAGTCATCAGGAAAACGAACACCTAGCCCAGCGATACGGGAGTGGCGACTTCGGTGAAGAAGTCGTTGCCTTTGTTGTCGGTCACGATGAAGGCAGGGAAGTTTTCTACCTCAATGCGGTAGACAGCCTCCATGCCTAGTTCGGCGTATTCCAGCACCTCTACCCTGCGGATGGAATCTTTAGCTAGGCGGGCAGCTGGGCCACCGATAGATCCTAAATAGAACCCTCCATGTCGGGCGCAGGCATCAATCACTTGGCGTGATCGGTTGCCCTTAGCTAGCATTACTAAGCTGCCACCTGCGGCTTGAAACTGATCCACATAAGCATCCATACGGCCTGCAGTTGTGGGGCCAAACGATCCAGATGCGTAGCCTTTGGGAGTTTTAGCTGGGCCCGCATAGTACACAGGATGGTCGCGCAAGTATTGCGGCATATTTTCGCCAGCGTCTAAGCGTTTTTTGATTTTGGCGTGGGCGATGTCGCGGGCCACCACAAGTGTGCCGGTTAGCGATAGCCGTGTTTTTACTGGGTATTTAGATAGCTCAGCACAAACCTCGGCCATAGGGTGATTGAGGTCGATGTGTACAACCTCGCTGCCTAACTCCTTATCGGTGACCTCTGGCAGGAAGCGGGCTGGGTCAACCTCTAGCTGTTCCAGAAAAATACCCTCAGAGGTGATCTTGCCCAGAGCTTGGCGGTCGGCTGAGCAAGACACTGCCACCCCTACCGGACACGAAGCGCCGTGGCGGGGTAGCCTGATCACCCTCACATCGTGGCAGAAATATTTGCCACCAAACTGAGCACCGATCCCGAACTGCCGGGTTAGCTCTAAGATGCGTTGTTCCCACTGCAGGTCTCTATAGGCGTGGCCGGTGGTCGACCCCTCGGTAGGCAGTGTGTCGAGGTAACGTGCCGAGGCGTATTTTGCCACCTTAAGGGTGTACTCCGCTGACGTGCCACCAATCACCACGGCTAAGTGATAAGGCGGGCAAGCAGCAGTGCCTAAGGTGCGCAGCTTGGCATCCATAAAAGTGCTGAGCGACTCGGGGTTGAGCAGCGCCTTGGTCTCCTGAAACAGGTACGACTTGTTGGCCGACCCTCCACCTTTGGCCATGAAAAGGAACGAGTAGGTGTCTCCCGGAGTGGCGTAGATCTCGATCTGAGCCGGCAGATTATTACCAGTGTTGCGCTCTTCAAACATAGAGAGAGGTGCTAGCTGCGAATAACGCAAGTTGGATGTTTGATAGGTGTCAAATACGCCTCGGGCAATGGCTCGCTCATCATCGGTATCAGTAAGCACTTGTTGCCCCTTGTGCCCTAGTATCACTGCGGTGCCGGTGTCTTGGCAGCCTGGTAGCACCCCGCCAGCAGCAATGTTGGCATTGCGCAGCAACTCGGTGGCGACAAAACGGTCATTAGCTGAGGCTTCAGGATCATCTAAGATGGCAGCTAGCTGGGCGAGATGACCGGGCCGCAATAGGTGAGCAATGTCGCGCATCGCTTCAGATGTAAGCAAGCGCAGTGCTTCAGGGTCTACTTGGAGGAATTGGCGATTACCCAGTGTGATCGTAGAGACGTAATCGCTAGTGAGCAGCCGATATTGGATGTTGATATCTGGTGCTTTTGGCAGCAGCGGGGTGTAGACGAACTCAGCCATAAACTCTTGTTAGTGCAGGCACCTCAACTAAGAGCTGGGGTTCCAACAAACCCTGCCGGATCGCTATTTACAGGGATAAGCGGGGGATGCCAACTCATAGCTTTGGCTAACTGATTGGCAAAGTTGCGCCATTGGATTGGGTCCCAGCCTTGTGCATGGGCTCGCACTTTGAGTTGATGGTCAAGATGAACAATGGCAGGCAGCGATTGCAAGCCTAGAGCTTTTACCAAAGAGCGGTTTTCATCTGTGAAGGTTAAAATTTCGCTAGCCCATGGTCCGAGAAACTCGGTGGCTTGGTCAGAAGTACCGGTTAACAAAAATGAAACCCTACAATCGGCACCCACAAAGTTGCGTAGCACCCTGCCAGCAGTGTCAATAAGCCAAGAACTCTCATTGGTGTAAGGGTCTAGCACTACTAGCACCAAATGAAAGGTGGTTACCCAATCGCCGATTGGCCGGGCCTCGCCATTGATGGGTGTTAGCAGCACGTCGGCAGCTACGAATACGCAAGCACCGTTAGGAGCGTCTGCTTTAGTGTCTGAGGGTGTAACTTCGGTTGGGTTTGCCATCAACTACAAAAGTTATCGCAACTCGATGGCGTAACCTTGTGTTGTGCATTCTTTTGAGCATTTGCGATATTTGGCTCGGTCAGACGGGGCAAGTCAGAAAGCTTTGGTTTATGAGACCGCTGAAGCACTTTTGGGCTTTAACCATGATCCTGCTGGGCTGCTTGTAGCTTGTCGACGGTTGTTGGATCGACAGCCTGGTTCTGGGCCTTTGCTGTGGTTGGCTGCACGCGCGTTGACGGCAGCAGATCTAGCTCAAGAGATAAGAGACTGCGTTGCAGCTATAGCTGATGATGCTACGGTGCAAGTACTGGAACGTCAGCTGCCTATCGATGCCAAAGTTTGTGTGCTGGGCTATTCAGAGCTGGTGGCTAGCAGCTTACGGCGACGTGGGGATGCGAGCGTGCTGGTTGTAGATGTGCTAGGCGAGGCTGCTCAAATGGTGCGCCGTCTACTGCGGACAGATCAGAAAAATAGTGATCGTGTACATGGTGATCGAAAACATCGTGATGCGCAATATCAGCAGTTCAGCGTGCATGAGGTAGCCGAGTTCGGGCTGGGTGCTGCAACTGCTGCATCAGATCTGCTGATCTTGGAATCGGCCGCAGTGGGGCCGCATGAGTTTTTGGCTGTTGCTGGTTCTGTAGCAGCAGCCTCAGTAGCTCACACCTTTGGGGTGCCTGTTTGGTTGGTGGCTAGTACAGGAACAGTTTTGCCAGAGCCAATGTGGGCAGCGCTGTTGCAACGGTGTAAAGCAACCGGTGCCAACACCACAGGTCAGCTAGATGCAGCCGGTGCTCACGACACATTGTGGGAATGGGAGGCTGAGATGGAAGTAGTACCTTTGCGTTTGGTAGATCAGCTTGTGGGTACCGCTGGGGCAGTAAGCCCTACCCAAGTTATGGCCATAAGCGATTGTCCAGTGGTACCTGATTTATTGCAGCGTCCAGTAAGACGATTTTGAGACTTGGCAAGATCACCATATGAGTAATCCAAGAGACCCTGCATATTTTCGCCATGTGATGGGCTATTTTCCAACTGGTGTAGTTGTGGTAACTGCTTCTGGGGCTAAAGGCCCCATCGGTATGTCGATTGGTTCGTTTGGGTCGGTCTCGCTGGATCCTCCGCTGGTTATGTTTATGCCTACTACACAATCTGCAAGCTGGGCTCAGATTCAACAAGCAGGTCACTTTGGGGTGAACATCTTGGCTGCAGACCAAGCTGCGATATCTGAGCACTTTGCTGTGCCTGGTGCCGAACAGTTCCAGGGTTTGTCGTGGTCAACTAAAACCACCGGAGCACCAATCCTTACAAGCACACAAGCTTGGGTGGACTGTCAAATAGACAGGGTTATTGACGCAGGTGATCACTGCATTGTCTTGGGTTTGGTGTTAGACCTAGGTACGCAGTCAAACTTTGAGGATAACAACAGTGTCAGTTTCGAGCCTGATCCGCTGATCTTTTTGGGTGGAAAATATGGCTCCTTTCAGCGGTAGCAAGGATCAACAACAGCTATGCCCATATACGCTTTAGGCGAAATCCAACCCAAAATCCATCCCGAGGCTTTCGTGCATCCCCAAGCCGTGGTTATCGGTAAGGTGCAAATTGGAGCAGAGTCCAGCATCTGGCCGGGAGCTGTGCTGCGCGGTGATGGTGCTGGTATTGTCATCGGCGACCGTACTTCCATCCAAGACAACGCTGTGTTGCACAACACCATGGCTTTGGTTACCCAAGTGGGCACCGATGTCACTGTCGGTCATTTGGCGCACTTAGAAGGTTGTGTTGTTGAAGACGAAGCTCTCATTGGGGTGGGCTCGGTAGTGCTGCCTCAAGCAGTAGTTGGTAAAGGAGCTTTAGTAGCAGCTTGTGCTGTGGTGACAAACTCCATGAAAGTACCCCCACTAGCTTTAGCGCTAGGTATTCCAGCAAAGATACGCGAGAACCACTTAGAAAAGGGAGATAATCTTCTTAGCGCTAGCGTCTATGCAGCCCGTAGCCACACTTATCGCGCTGATATGCGAGAGCTAGACCCTAAAGATCTTGGTCTTTAGATGCAAGATAAGCGTCTACGTATGTAGTAAACGGCTTAAGGATCAGTAGACTTGCACTAACCACGTCACACCCACCGTTAGGACTCGGATATGTCGTCGGAAACCCTTGCATTAGACCTCAGCCGTTACAAGCTTGGCTGGAGCGATGAAGAAGACTATGTGTTTAAGCCGAAAAAGGGTTTAAATGCTGACATCGTTCAGGAGATGTCATGGATGAAAAACGAACCCGATTGGATGCGGGATTTTCGGATTAAGTCTCTGAATCGTTTTGAGAAACGGCCAATGCCTTCTTGGGGTGGGGATATGTCGGAGATCGACTTTGACAACATTTACTACTACATCAAGCCCACCGAATCGCAGGTAGATGAATGGGATGAGCTACCCGATGCCATCAAGGACACCTATGAGAAACTGGGTATACCTGAAGCGGAGCGTAGATACTTAGCCGGTGTGACAGCTCAATATGAGTCAGAAGTGGTTTTTCATCGCAATCGTGAAGACTTAGAACGTCAAGGGGTTCTCTTTTGCGATATGGATACTGCCTTGCGGGAGTATCCCGAGTTGGTGCAAGAGCATTTTGGCACCATTATTCCCCCTGGTGACAACAAGTTTGCTGCTTTGAACTCGGCAGTTTGGTCGGGTGGTAGCTTTATTTATGTGCCTCCCGGAGTAACCGTGGAGATGCCGCTGCAAGCCTATTTTCGGATCAACGCCGAAAACATGGGGCAGTTTGAGCGCACCCTCATAGTCGCAGATGAAGGTTCTCAAGTTCATTACATTGAAGGCTGTTCTGCGCCGGTTTACACCACTGATTCGTTGCACTCGGCAGTAGTGGAGATTTTAGTGAAAGAGTCAGCTCGTGTTACCTACACCACTATTCAAAATTGGTCTAACAATGTGTACAACTTGGTCACAAAGCGGGCCAAAGTAGAAGCAGAAGGTCATATGGAGTGGATAGACGGGAACATTGGTTCACGTCTAACTATGAAATACCCAGCTGTGGTGATGGTAGGCCCCAAAGCATCGGGTGAGGTGTTGTCGGTAGCTTATGCTGGGCCAGATCAGCATCAAGATGCTGGTGCTAAGATGACTCATGCTGCTCCAGAGACAACCTCTAAGATCGTGTCTAAGTCCATTTCAAACGGTGGTGGGCGCACAAGTTATCGGGGTCTTGTACGCGTAGAAGACGATGCTTATGGTTGCCGTAGTCATGTGCAGTGCGATGCCCTCATCTTGGACGAAGACAGTGTTTCAGATACCTACCCCTATATGGAGGTGGGCACCCGCGATGCTGAGATAGGTCATGAGGCCACTGTGTCTAAGGTTGCCGATGAGCAGCTCTTTTACTTGATGAGTCGGGGGCTAACTCAAGAACAAGCCATGGGCATGATCGTCAATGGCTTCATTGAGCCGATTACTCGCACATTGCCGATGGAATATGCTGTGGAATGGAGCCGCTTGATTGAGTTGCAAATGGAGGGATCAGTCGGCTGATGCCCATGCGGCAAGATTGCAAGTATTTTGAGAGCCGGTCGTATCCCAATGGGGACACCGTTCGCAAGTGCGACTTAGACTTAGCTCCAGAAGCTCCATGGCGTTGCCCAGAAAACTGTTCAGGGTTTGAACGTCGCATGGTGGATGTTAACTGGTCTCATGGCACGTTAGTAACTCCACCTACTCCAGATGAACCTGCCAGTGTGGGCAACGACGACAGCATTGGCGCATTGTTGGATGCAGCCGCAGATATCGTGAATGAGGCTGGCCCACGGGTGCTAGCCGATTTAGAGCGTGAGAGTACACGGCGCAGGTTACGAGGCAAAAGCACTGGGCAGGGTAAGCGGCGCTGGTGGCGTCGGCGTTCGTGATACCAAGCTATTTTAACCCTGAATTGGCTGGGAGTTTGGCTGGTCCTAAGTGGCTGGTGTCTCGTCGTATTGCTGCTGCAGAGCAGGTGTCACAAGCAGCTTTGCCCACGGCAGAACAAGAGGTGTGGCGCTATACACCCATTCATAAACTGGATTTATCTCGTTATGAGTTAGGACTCGAGCTAGGAGCTAGCGCACCGGGCAAGGTTGCAACACCCGACAACAGCAATTTTCATTCTTTGGCTGATGCTGTAGATACACAAACTACCGATAGCACAAGCATAGTGGTGGAGACCAGCAACGGGCGTTTGTGTGGAGTACACATGAACGGTGAGACAGTTAACGGCTTAGGTGCAGGTACTCTAGATGGTCGGGGCTTACAGGTTCGAGCGTTAGGTGAAGACGATGCTGACCTAGCTGCTGTAGTAGACGTAGACCTGTTTGCTCAGATGAATGCAGCTTTTAGCGTGGAGCCGCTTTTGGTGAAGGTGCCCGCAGGAGTTGATGTGCCGACAACAGTTGTGGTGCGTCATTGGATTGATGCTGAGGGTGTTGCAGTGTTCCCACGTTTGATAGTTGATGCTGGTGCAGACTCCTCAGTGCAAGTGTTGGAACTATACGGTTCTGATGATGTTGCGGCTTTTGTGAGCCCTGTAGTAGAGATTCGCGCAGCTGTAGCAGCTCGGGTGGGTTACTTAGCAGTGCAAGATTTAGGGCCGCAGGTATGGCACATTGGTTCGCAGATTTGTCACGTTGGTTCGCAAGCCCACTTACGTGCATCCACAGCAGCTTTGGGAGGCGACTATGCACGGACGCGGTTAGACACTCACTTGTTGGGGCGAGGCGCTACCGGCGATCTCATTTCGCTTTATTATGGCGATGGACAACAAACACTAGATTTCCGCACGTTTCAAGATCATGTAGCTCCTGACACTTCTAGCAGCTTGTTGTTTAAAGGCGCAGTAGATGATTCTTCACGGTCGGTTTATACGGGCATGATCAGGGTAAGGCCAGACGCGCGCGGCACAAATGCCTATCAAACGAATCGCAACATCAAGCTAGGTAGCGATTCTTGGGCTGAATCGGTGCCTAACTTAGAAATAGAGAACAATGAAGTGCATTGCAGTCATGCTTCAGCTGTTGGTCCCATCGATAATGATCAGCTGTTTTATTTGGAAAGTCGGGGAGTTCCCACATCCACCGCTGAGCGGCTAATAGTATCTGGTTTTTTTGATGAGGTGCTAGAGAAGTTTCCTGTGTCTGAAGCTGTGCCTGCAGTACGAGCCCGGTTGCAAGCTAAGATCGCAGGATTGAGCCACCATGAGTAGCGATCAAAATAATCACAGCATAGGTCGCATTCATTTGTGTTTAAGAGATGAGCTAGGCGATTGTGAAGCCCGCAGGTTTGATGTTGAGCAAGGGGATGCATTGTGCAAGGTAGCGGTAGTTCGTTTGGGTGATAATTTTTATGCCATAGGGGACACCTGCAGCCACGCTGATTTTTCTTTGTCAGAGGGAGAAATTGATGCTGAGGCGAAAACCATTGAGTGTACCAAGCATGGCAGCTTGTTTTCGTTGCAAACAGGTGAAGCTGAAACTTTGCCAGCTACTCGAGCAGTGCCTGTTTACCGAGTAGGCGTTACAGATGACCAAGTTTGGTTAGAACTAGATGAGCAGTGAATCCACAAGCCGCCTAGTCATCCAAGATCTGCAGGTGCGGGTAGGAGATCAGATGGTGCTAAACGGTGTAAATCTCGAGGTAGCTTCAGGCGAGGTTCATGCTGTTATGGGGCCTAACGGATCGGGTAAGTCCACTTTGGCTCATGCAATTATGGGCAAGCCTGGCTATGAGGTGGTTGCAGGTACGATTACTTTGGAAACTGCACAAGAGCAGACAGACCTTGTGGGTTTGTCAGCTTGGGAGCGTGCTCATGCTGGACTTTTTTCTACACAGCAGTATCCCACTGAAGTGCCGGGAGTTGGTTTGGAAAATATGTTAGAAGAAGCTGTTGCTGCTGTAGGTGGGGATCGCGCAGCGGTAGAAGCGCGGGTGGCTGCTGAAGCCAAGTTAGTAGGTTTCAATCCGAAGTTGTTGTATCGGTCTTTGAATGTAGATCTCTCCGGTGGAGAGATGAAACGCAGCGAGGCTGTGCAACTTGGTGTGCTGCGTCCTCGCATTGCCATCTTAGATGAGCTAGATAGCGGTTTAGATGTGGATGCCTTAACAGCAGTAAGCCACCGTATTGAACAAGCCACCCACCAAGACAATCTGGGCGTGCTAGCGATCACCCATTTCAGCCGCCTGCTTGCTGTGCTGCACGCTGATGTGGTTCATATCATCATAGATGGAGTCATCAAAGAAACCGGCGGGGCCGATTTAGCAGCTCGACTAGAAGACACCGGCTATGATAGGTGGATTGATAAGCGTGTTGAGTCGCCAGTAGAGATACACTCTTTTTGAGTTAGACAAGGAATTGGGCTTAGATTTATGAGTTCTAATACAGCCGGTGACAGCAAACAGTTACTATCTGTTGCTGAAATTGCTGAAGCACTGGTTAAGCCCGAGTTGAGTGGCTGGAAACATGAGGGTAACAAGTTGGTTGCTACTTTCAAGTTTGTGGACTTTTCAGAAGCGTTTGGGTTTATGACGCGTGTAGCCCTTGTCGCTGAGAAGCTTTTTCATCATCCAGAGTGGTCTAACGTGTGGGCTACGGTTGAAATAGCGATTACTAATCATGCTGCAGGGGGTATAACACACCTCGATTTAGAGTTTGCTTGTCTTGTCAACCGTTTGACCTAACCCACCACACAAGTGGAGCTGGGGGGAATCGAACCCCCGTCCGCTAGGCGGTTACTGACTGTGATACGACTATTCCCGGTATGCGGCATTCATGGCAACTGCACCGCCGAGTCGGTTTACCCCTAATAAGAGGCTTGCCACTGGGTCTGTTTCCCAGCGTCAGCGAACTTTCTCGCTGTCAGTGGTCTTTCCCTACTGTCTCCAACGCTTCTGTTGCCGGGCTGCGCTGGATTGGCCCCGCGTGCCGTTACCGGTCGCGATGACTCTTGTTTCCTGATGGATCAGGCTGCAAGAGGGACACGGTCAGTGTCGTTTATTTTTTTGCCCCGTTTTGCGAGTCTGAGCAACTCGAGTCGCACAGCGCAGCTGCCAGTCCCAACGTCGAAACCGATCAGCCCCGTATGCAGTAAGTGTTTGTTGTCAAAGTGCTACAGATAACATACAGCGTAGCTGTTAGTGTTGTCACAAGATTTTTCTTAAATATTGTTTTTGGGGCGACCCATTTCTTGGCGGGCTTCACTGAGCGCTTCTTGTGCTGCGATGGCTTGGCGTTTATCGGCACGTCTGCGACCTTTAGCTACCCCTAACATTACTTTGGCTTTACCTTGTTTGAAATATAAAGAAAGCGGTACCAAAGTGAGACGATCTTGATCTAGGCGAGTCTTAATGCGGTTTAGCTGGCTGCGGTGCAGCAGCAGCTTTTTAGCTCGGTCGGGATCATGCCCACCAGCGTTTCCGGCATGTGAGTAAGGGGCGATATAAAGAGATTGAAGCCATAACTCGTTGTTATCAATGCGTGCATAGGATTCGCTTAAAGTCACGTTGGATTCTCGAAGCGACTTAACCTCAGAACCAACTAGTACGAGGCCAGCTTCATATTTGTCAAGTATCTCATAGTCTTGGTAGGCACGACGGTTAGTAGAAATTGTCTGAGCAGCAACCTGCTTGGCAGGCAAGTTTGTTGCATTTTTTGAGTTGCTGTTGAGCTTTTTAGACGATTTCGCCATGGGCTTACCGTAGCGGAACAAGAGGTGTTTGCAGCAGGTTTGTTATTTGACACTACTTTTTTTGTATAAGGCACCATTAGCCTGAAACTCTTGGTGGATGAAGTAGAAACGTCTCACAGTCAAGCACCCGCTTCAAGTGATGCACAGCACCGGTGGGGGGCTTTTCGGTCGGGTTTTGTAACTTTGCTGGGCAGACCTAACTCTGGTAAGTCCACTTTGTTGAACGCCATATTGGGCACCAAAGTTGCCATAGTGTCCAACAAAACACAGACCACACGCCATGCTATTAGAGGGGTTTTGCATCGACCTGAGGTGCAGGTGGTGTTTGTGGACACCCCAGGGATTCATAAGCCCAAAACGGCATTAGGGGAGCGGTTGAATGCTACTGCTAATGAAGCTGCAAACGATGCGGATGTGGTGTGTTTGTGCATTGATGCCACGCGGCGTTTAGGTAAAGGAGATCAATTCATTGCGGCTCAGCTGCCAAAAAGTTCTATTGTGGTGGTGACGAAGATCGACGCAGTACCGCGTGCCAAGGTGCTAGCGCAGCTCAGCGCAGCAGGTGAGCTAGGTTTTGCCGAGTATTTTCCTACGTCAGCGCGCACTGCTCAAGGTGTGGTTGAGCTAGCAGATCGGCTTTGTGAGTTGGTACCTGCGGGACCACCGCTTTATCCATCTACCACTGTGCGGGACATGCCTGAAGCTCAGTGGGTGGCTGAGTTGGTGCGAGAACAGCTTTTGGCTGCTACCCGCCAAGAGTTACCTCACGCGATTAGCGTGGAGGTTGTGAGTTGGGAATGGCCTCACATAAAAGTCGAAATATCTGTAGAGCGTGAATCGCAAAAGCCTATGGTGATTGGTAAGGGCGGCTCGCTGCTTAAACAAGTTGGTACCACAGCTCGTGCGCAGCTTCCTAAGGGTGCCTTTTTAGAGTTGCATGTCAAGGTTGTGAAGAATTGGCAGCGCCGCCCTGAAATGTTGGATCGTTTCGGTTATTAACCTAGCCATATTTTTGCAAAGAGGGTGGTTTAGTGTTGGTTATGAACTGCTTTTTAGAAATGCGATGGCTTCTGAGCGTTCAGCTGTGCGTTTGAAGGGTGGCATCTGGTTGACCAATTCCCAGCGATAGTTGGCTGATGCCAAGCGTGAATCTAATACGGCCACCACTCCACGGTCGGTGCTGCGGCGAATCAAGCGGCCAACACCTTGAGCTAACCGGGTTGCAGCTAAGGGCAGATCCACTTTCATAAAAGCTTTGTTACCATAAAGCGCTCGTCGGGCGTTTAGCAGAGGATCGTCTGGACGGGGGAAAGGCAGGCGATCTATGGTGACTAAAGAAAGCGATTCGCCAGCTATATCAACTCCTTGCCACATGCTCATGGTAGCAAACAAACAGCTTTCAACTTCGGCAGCAAAACGCTTTAGCAGTTCGGCGTGGGGCAGGTCTCTTTGCGTATAAATGTGCATTTCAAGCCTAGACCGTAGTGCTTGAGCTGCCTCGTCCATGGCCCGATAGCTTGTAAATAAAGCTAAGGTGCGGCCTCTAGCAGCTTGAATCAAAGCAGCTAGTTCTTCGTGTGTTTTTTGTTGATAGCGATCGCTTCGGGGGTTAGGAAGATGCTTAGCACAGTACAACAGAGCATTATTTTCGTAATCAAAAGGGCTGCCTACGTCCATGACATCGTGGGCGTCGGGGCTTAGCCCCAGCACTTCCCCTAAGTTTGTGGGGATGGTGGCGCTGGTGAGCACTGCCGTGGTGTTTTGCCACAGTTTTTCAGTAAGCAATGTGGCTAACTGAATTGGCGCAACCCGTAGCGCCGGCGCTGATTCGCTGCCTGACACCCAAGCTAGTTCTGAAGTTTCGGTTTGGAGCGTGCGGGCGATGTCTTCTGTTAGCGCCGCAGATAGCAAGCTAGTACGGGTTTTGCGCGAGTACACTTGTTCAGGCACATCTTTGGGTATGTCTCGCATTTCTTGTGCTGCTTGATTGACACGTCCTTGTGCTAACACCAAAACTTGTTGCAGGTTTTTGGGTAGGGGGTTAGGTAGTGGTTCATTGAGGTAAGGTGCAAGAGCATCATGTATCTGTTGTGCTACATCTTCTAGAGCTGCTGCTGCTGTAGAGTCTCCACTTACCGCTTTAAGGCTGCGTGCTAGTTCTGTAAAGCGTGTGCTATTCACAAAGAGCCCAGCGGTAGCAGAGACGATGTCTTCTAACACGTGCGCTTCGTCTATTACTACAGTGTCATGTTCGGGTAAAAGCGGTGTATCGCTAAACACATGCAGACAGTAAAGGTGGGTATTAACCACCACAATGTCGGCTGCTGCGGCGCTGCGATGTGCTTTTTCAGCAAAACAAGCATCCCCAGATGGGCAGCGTTGGGAACCTGGACATTCCCGACCTGAAACGCTGAGCGCATCCCAAGCTCTGTGGGAGGGTTGAAAGTCTAAATCGGCGCGATCGCCCGTAGTTGTTTGTTCTGCCCAAACAGCAAGTTTAGATATTTCAGCGCTGGGGCTGTCGGCTATGTCCAAGCCGAGTTGCCCATCATGAGTTAGTTCTTGTAGGCGCTGTAAGCACAGGTAGTTAGAGCGACCCTTGAGTACAGCAAAGTTGATTGGCTGTCCTAGTGCTTTGGATAGTTGTGGAAGATCTTTGCTGGTGAGCTGGTCTTGGAGTGTTTTGGTAGCAGTTGCTATTACTGAGCAACCATCTCCTAGCACCAGTGGTATCAGATACGCTAAAGATTTACCGGTGCCTGTGCCCGCTGCCACTACGAGGTGTTTTTTAGATGTCATGGCTTGAGCCACCGCCGCGCACATTTGGCGTTGGCCTTCACGTTGTTCACCTTTGTTGCCAAGTGCTGCCACAGCGGTGGTTAGAGTGTCTAGAACTGCTGTAACCTCTGGCATTGTTTTGACGCTACAGCCACTAATGCCCTATTACACACTGCTTGGGGAGTACCGTGAACGTGTGGGGTTTTCTGAAAGTACCGTGAGTGTAGAACATCTAAACACCGATTGCATTCCGCGCCATGTGGGCTGTGTGATGGATGGTAACGGCCGTTGGGCCGAACAGCGCGGACTGTCGCGTACTGAGGGGCATGCCCAAGGTGAACATGCTTTGTTTGATGTGATTTCCGGTGCGCTTGAGATAGGGATTGAATGGCTCTCGGTGTATGCCTTTTCCACTGAAAACTGGAACCGCCCTGAAGAAGAAGTGCGGTTTTTGATGAACTTCAACCGCAGCATTTTACGAAGCCGTTGTGAGGAATTGCACCAGTTAGGGGTACGGATTCGCTTTGTTGGACGGCGGGACTGGCGATTACCCAAAGGTGTGCTTAGGGAAATGGACGAAGCTATTGAGCTAACCCGTCACAACAAACGACTTAGTTTGGTGGTGGCTTTTAATTATGGAGGACGGGCTGAAATTGTAGATGCGGTGCGCAAAATAGCTGCCCAGCGAATTCCAGCGCGTCGAATCACAGAGCACACCATCGCTAGTCATCTTTACGATCAAGAAATGCCCGAACCGGATTTGATTATTCGTACCTCAGGGGAGTATCGCATTTCCAATTTCTTGTTATGGGAGATGGCGTATAGTGAGTTGGTTTTTACCGATGTGTTATGGCCTGATTTTGACCGCAGTCATCTTTTTGCGGCTATTGTTGAGTATCAACGCCGGCATCGGCGGTTTGGTCAACTGTGATGGGACTGTATCGCGATCAGGGCATCGTGTTACGCACCTACAAGCTAGGTGAGGCTGATCGTATCGTTGTTTTTTGCACGCAAGCTCATGGCAAGGTTAGGGGTGTGGCTAAAGGTGTGCGTAAAACTCGCAGCCGCTTTGGAGGTCGTTTGGAACCCACTAGCCATGTGTATTTGCAGCTGCATAGGGGGCGCAGCGAGTTAGATGTGGTTACTCAGGTAGAAACGGTAGACCATTTCAGGGCTATGCGAGAGGATTTGGTGCGACTAGCTAAAGCTATAGCGATGTTAGAGGTTGTAGATCAGCTGGGGGTAGAAAGAGCTGTTGACAGCGCGCTTTATCGGATGTTGTTGGGAGGGTTAAGAGCATTGGATGCAGGCGATTCTCCGCTAATGTTGCCTGCCTTTTACCTGAAGTTGCTAGTTCATGATGGTGTTGGTCCAGCGGTTGCGGCGTGTGCATTGTGTGGTACAGAAGATAATTTGGAAGCCTTCGATTACAACAGTGGCGGCGTCTTATGTAGAAGCTGTCGCCGGGGTGTGTCGCTGTCGCCACAAGCGCTGGAGCTGCTACGCCTAGTTTTGGGAGGAAAGCTTAACGTGGCGCTAGCTCAGCCAGCTTCTGCGGCCACCCGCGAAGTCGAGCACTTAGCTGCCAGCGCAGTGGAACATCACCTAGAACGCCGTCTGCGCGCCGCTGTTTCTTACAGCTTCACACGTTGAATTGACGAGACGGCAGACGCAGGTTTGATGGCAGGTAACAACCTAAGTTTTGTGTAAACACTAAAAAGTTGTATAACATACACTCTGCAACCTCAGTTGACAGCCTAGGAGGGATAATCATGGGCTTGCCTTCAAGCATTCAGAATAATGACAAAAAGTGGCGCGTTTTCACTTTGATCGTTGCTGTACTTGCAGCGTTTACGTTGCTAGCAGCAAGTTGCGGCAATGATGATGACGATGACGCTGCCGGAGCTTCTGGTTCGCGTGGTGATGCTTTAGGCGACAGTTCGCTTGGCATTGTTGAAGTGGAAGAGGGTGCTGCTATTCAAATCCGCTCTTTACAGTCCATCACCGGCGACACAGCTTCGTTCGGGTTGCCTATTGATCGGGCTGCTGTTTTGGCGGTTGAAGATTACGGTGACATCAGAGGCTTTGATGTAGATTTGGGCGCTAGCCTAGATGACCTTTGCAATTCCGAAGGTGGTCAAGCTGCTGCACAGACAATCGTGGCAAACGAAGATGTTATAGGCGTGCTTGGCACCTCATGCTCAGGTGCTGCTGTAGCTGCAGCACCTCTAATTACTAATGCTGGAATGGTGCTGATATCTGGCGGCAACACATCGCCCGCTTTGACTTCTGACCTAGCAGGCACTGCAGGTCCTAACCACGTAAAAGGTTATTACCGCACCGCGCACAACGACCTTTATCAGGGTGCAGCGATGGCCAAGTTTGTTCGTGAAGAGTTAGGTTTCTCCACTGCGGCAGCTATACATGATGGTGACCCCTACACTGAAGGTTTAGCCCGGGCATTTGCTGATGCATTTGAGCGCGAAGGAGGCCAGGTTACCGGCTTCTCAGCTGTCAACAAAGAAGACACCGACATGGTGCCGGTGCTCACTGAACTTGCAGCGGGTAGCCCTGAAGCGCTGTTTTTCCCAATATTCCAACCTGCTGGCGACTTTATTGCCGATCAGGCGCCTAGCGTGTCGGGTCTAGAAGAAACCGTGCTTTTGGCCGCCGATGGTTTGTTGAACGCCAACTATCTGCCATTGCCGCAGACTAAAGATATGTACTTTTCTGGTCCTGATCAGCGTTTTGGCGAGAACACTAACCAAAGCACAGGTAAGAGTGCTGACGATTTAACTGCTGCTTATGAAGAGCGTTACGGCGAGGTGCCATCGTCAGCGTTCTGGGGACATGGTTACGATGCTGCCACCATCTTGTTAGATGCTATTGAAGCTGCATCGTGGATAGAAGATGGTTCGCTGTGGATTGATCGCCAAGGTGTGCGCGATTATCTGTACGCCCTGCGTGGTTACAGCGGGATAATCGGAACTATTAACTGCGATGGCTTTGGAGATTGCGGTTCATCTAAGATCACCGTGGTACAAAACCTTGGTGGTGAGGAAAATATTGAGAACAGCCTTAACAACGTGGTGTTCTCCTACGAGCCATAAGTCGGGTTTCACTCGCAGGCACAGCAGGGTGGGAGAAAGCATTGACTACATGCTGACTCCCGCCCTTTCTGTGCCCCTTTGTCTTGTAGCTACTAACTAACTTATAGGGGAGTTGTCGAATGAGCCCAAAGACACTACAGCGTAGTGCTCCCCGCACAGGTGTCGACTGGTTCTTAACTTTCCTAAGAGTGAGTGCGCTCACTGTAGTGACGATTGGGTTTCTAGCTTTTATAGCCCAAGAAATCGATCCCAATAACCCTTTTGCTCGCTGGGCTAATCCTGATGCTACCGGGCTTACCGGCGAGCAGTTTTGGGGTCTGATCGTGTCGGGGGTATCGCAGGGAGCGATGTACGGCCTCATCGCTTTGGGTTATTCGATGGTTTATGGGGTGCTAGGTTTCATTAACTTCGCTCACGGTGAGGTGTTCATGGTGGGGGCGATGACCGGCATGATCACCTCTAACAAGCTAGCTGATGCTGGGATGTGGGAAAGCAACTTCATTGGATCGCTTTTTCTAATCGTGTTTGTCTCGGTAATTGTGTGTGCTTTAACAGCGGTGATCATGGAGCGGGTGGCATATCGGCCACTGCGCGGGCAGCCCCGGCTTATCCCTTTGATTACCTCAATCGGGGTTTCGTTTTTTATTCAAAACGCTTCAGTTGTTTTATTAGGCCCCGCAGCAAAGGCTTACCCTGATGTGCCCGACTGGGTAAAAGACAAGCACACGTTTTTACAGATTGAAGGGTCGAGGATTTTGGTGATCTTGGTAGCTGCGGCCTCAATGATCTGTTTGTGGTATGTGGTAGAGCGCACTAAGAGTGGCAAGGCTATGCGAGCAGTGGCCGAAGATTCTGAGATTGCCGAGCTTATGGGCATTAATGTGAACCGAACCATTGTTAAAGTTTTTGCCTTAGGTGGTGCTATGGCCGGAATGGCAGGGATTTTGTGGGGAATCCTGTTTCGTAGTGTCATACATACCACTGGTTTTTTGCCTGGCATAAAAGCGTTTAGCGCAGCTGTGGTGGGAGGTATCGGACATCTCGGCGGCGCCATGACCGGGGGGCTTACCATCGGTATAGCTGAATCTGTAGGACCGCTGTTAATTCTTGAGCCTCTTGGTGTTAGCGGAGTTTCGCAGTTGCGCGATGCTGTTGCTTTTGCAATGCTCATCGCTGTGCTGCTGATTCGGCCGTCTGGGATATTTGGAGAGCGTCTGCCCGCTGAAGACCGCACATGACCGACAAAGTTTTACAGGGGGTAGCAGATGAAACGCAAGTGCTGTTAGCTCCGCCGCGATCAGTGTTTTCGCATGATTGGCGCCGTATCATCCGCATCGGCTCTATTGCAGCACTTGGGCAGATGTTTATTGCCCTGTCTAACATGCCGGTGCGCTTAGATGAGCGGCTCATAGTTAAACCGGTGCTCAGCTTGGGGTACCTGGTGTTGTTGTTTTTACCGCTTGCAGTGGGTTACCGCCAAGGACATCAGATCGTGCGTGAAGGGGTGCCAACCTTTCGGCCTGGGCTTAACGAAGTGGTGGGCGGCTTGTTCTGCGGGTTAATTGCAGGTGGAGGAGTGTCGCTGTTAGCTGTTTTGTTGACCCACTTCGATCTTAGAGAACCATTGGTTAACTGGAGTCCAATTCTGTTGGATTTATTGGCTTTTGGTGGCCAGACGTGGTTTGCGGTAGTTATCTGGCTGGCTATTGGCGCGGGTTTGGGTGCTGTTGGCGGGACTGTTCGTCTGCTTGGGCCAGTTAGCCGGCGGGCTGTTGTGACTATGGTTCTTGCGGTAGTTGGTGCTGCGGTGCTTGAGTCTTTGGTAGTAGATTTTAGCCAGGGAATGGGCTTAGAGCCGCTCACCGACCGCCTGTACGACCGCAGGGGTGGGGTTAACTGGAATAGCGCTATTGGTTTGGCTGCGGTTTGTGGGCTTTTGGCCGTGGTGAGCCGTGGTAAACTGCGTCAAGCCCGCGCCCACCATGCCAACCTACAGGGCGCTAAGCGTACACAGGCTAATGTTGGGCTCATTGTTGCAGTAGCAGCAGTGTTGATTGTTCTACCACTTTTTGCAGGCAAGCTCACCAATGAATTGCTGGCAAATGTTGGTTTGTTTGTGTTGTTAGCCCTCGGGTTGAACGTGGTGGTGGGGTTAGCTGGCATTTTAGATTTAGGCTACGTAGCTTTTTTCGCTGTGGGTAGCTACTCCGCTGCAGTGCTAACTGCAGCTACTTCTCCGCGAATCGCCCCAGAAATGCCGTGGCTAGTTGCCCTCATTGTGGTGGTGATCATCACCGGTTTAGCAGGGCTTTTTATTGGTGCACCTGTGATTCGAATGCGCGGCGATTATTTAGCCATCGTTACTTTAGGGTTCGGCGAGATTATTCGCCTGCTGTTCTTGTCTGACTGGCTGTCGGGGTGGTTTGGCGGTTCACAGGGCATTACCCAGATTCCTGCCGCAGGCATCTTCGGCATCACCGAGGTGGCTGGTACCGATCCGCGTCGCGTGTTCTATTTAGTGCTGGTGTTTTGCGCTTTAGCTATTTATGTTTCATGGCGTTTGGAGAGATCGCGCATGGGACGGGCTTGGATGGCAGTACGCGAAGACGAGACGGTAGCCGAAGCAATGGGCATTAATACCGTTAACGTTAAACTGTTGGCCTTTGTAGTGGGTGCGGTGTTGGGATCGTTCAGCGGCGCTATTTTTGCTGCAAAGGTAGGATCGGTTTTCCCCTCTAGCTTTTTGATTTTGGTATCCATCGTGATATTGGTGGTGGTCATTTTTGGGGGTATGGGCAACATTGTTGGGGTAATCGCTGGTGCCGCAGTGCTGATTGGTGTATTAGGTGGGCCTAAACAGCCCGGTTTGCTTATCGAGTTCTCTGAGTTCAAGTTGCTTATCTACGGGGCGTTGTTGATTTGGATGATGTTGGCACGCCCTGAGGGCCTTTTGCCCAGCGTGCGTCGCAGTCGCGAGCTTCACCAGCAGGAACTGGCACAAGATGCTTGGTTGCGGGGCCAAGTAGATGACGAAGCAGACCAGAACACGTCTTCTAAAACACAATCAACAACGGCACTATCATGACCGACACCCAAGTTGCTGCTGCTCCTATTTTAGAAACAGGCCCGCCGTTGTTGGAAACTAAAGCTCTGAGCGTAGAGTTTGGTGGTCTTCATGCTTTGAATGAACTCACCTTTGATGTACGAGCGGGTGAGATTGTTTCGGTGATAGGGCCCAATGGGGCAGGTAAAACCACGTTGTTCAATGCTATTACCGCCACTGTTGAGGCCACATCTGGCGACATTGTTTTTGAAGGCCGTTCCCTTGTAGGTTTAGACCCTAACCGGGTGACATCGCAAGGAATTGCCCGCACTTTTCAAAACGTTCGCCTCTTCGCCAACATGTCGGTGCTTGAAAACGTTATGGTTTCTCAGCACTGTCGCACTAAACAAAATGCTTTTGGAGCTTTGTTATACACTAAAGCGTTTCGCCGTGAGGAAGCCGAAATCCGTGAGCGCGCTGAGAAGATACTCAGTTTTTTCGGTACACGACTAATCGGCTATCGGATGGATCAACCTGCTTTTACACTTTCCTACGCTAACCGGCGTCGTTTAGAGATTGCCCGAGCTATGGCAACTCAGCCTAAGGTGATTTTGTTGGACGAGCCGGTGGCGGGTATGAACCCGGTTGAGTCAGCCGAGCTAACTGGTTTGGTTGGGCGGCTGCGAGATGAGTGGGGTTTTGCTCTTGTGGTGATAGAGCATGACATGGGAGTCGTGAAGGAGGTTTCAGACAGGGTGGTGGTGCTAGACCATGGGGTGAAGATTGCTGAAGGTGATTATGCAGAAGTCGCTAACGATCCTCAGGTTATAGAGGCTTACCTGGGTAAAGGGACGGGTAAGAAATGAGCACCGAGCAGCCTATAGCAGATGCTGATGTAAGCAGCGACCGTAACGATGGGGAGGGGGGGGGGCCGGCTCCATTGTTGGAGATGCGTGCGGTGAATGCTCATTACGGTGCTGTTCACGCCCTTGCAGATGTAAACCTGGCTATATATACGGGGGAGTTAGTGTGTTTGTTAGGTGGCAACGCCAGCGGCAAATCTACCACATTAAAAACCTTGCTGGGGATGCTTAAACCTACTTCGGGAGAAGTGGTGCTTGACGGCGAAGTAGTCAACGATAAGCCCACTAGCTATCGGGTGGCGCGGGGTGTGACAATGGTGCCAGAGAACCGAAGATTGTTTAAGCGTCTTACTGTGCGTGAGAATCTTGACCTCGGCGCGTATTTACGGAGCGACACTCAGCAGATAGCAGCAGATATGGAACGGGTGTTTGAGTTGTTTCCGCGGGTCAAAGAACGGCTCAACCAGAAATCAGGAACGTTGTCAGGGGGGGAACAGCAAATGGTAGCCATGGGCCGGGCGCTAATGGCAGCACCGCGGGTGTTGTTGATGGATGAGCCTTCCATGGGGTTAGCTCCAGCCTTAGTGCAACAGAACTTTGAGCTAATTCAGCAGATCCACGAGGCAGGGATGACGGTTTTCATGGTGGAGCAAAACGCTAACATGGCGTTGTCGATTGCCGATCGAGGCTGGGTGTTACAAACCGGGCGGGTGGTGCTTGACGACACTGCTGCTAAACTCCTCGCCCACCCTGATCTCCAAGCCTCTTATCTCGGCACTGCTGAATAGCAGACAGCGGTTGTGTCGCTCTGAGTTTGGAGCTGCCACCCAATTGGCGATCTCAATATGGTACATCATGGGAGTAGAATGCTTTAGTGGCTAGAGAAGTTGAAGTCCACCATCTGTGGATGCCCATTACTGATCTTGAAGACAATAGCGCTGCTAGTACCGAAATTCCTCTCTTGTTAGCATTGTGGGAAGAACAGAAAGAAGAATTGTCAGAGCGTCAGGTCCGCGATTTCAATGACAGGCTAAATCGCGAATGGGCTATCGAAACTGGAATTATTGAAGGTATCTATAGTATCGATCAAGGCACAACTCAACTGCTGATTGAGCGAGGGATTGATGCATCGTTGATTACACACGCTGACAATGTAAAGTCGCCCGAACTTATTGCGGGGATAGTAAGAGATCATCAAGATGCAGTTAGCTGGCTATTTGAAGTTGTGAAACAACAGAAAGATCTGTCAACCTCATTTGTCAAAGAACTGCATCACTTAATGACAAGAAAACAACGTGATGTTGAAGGAATTGATCAATTTGGGCGAGCAGCTCGAATCGCCTTTGAGCATGGCGCTTACAAGCAGAGTTCTAACAATCCGATACGTTCAGATGGCGCAGAACATCAATATTGTCCTCCAGAACAAGTACCAGGACAGATGGATCAGCTGATTATGTTTCACTTAGAACATGCCGAAATGAATGTAGCTCCTGATGTGTCAGCAGCATGGCTACACCACCGCTTCACCCAAATTCATCCTTTTCAAGATGGGAATGGTCGTGTAGCGAGAGCTTTAGCTTCCCTTGTTCTTATACGCGCTGGGTGGTTTCCACTAGTAATATCAAGAACTAACAGGGGACAATATCTCGATGCATTAGAGGATGCAGATGCTGGAGATATAGAACCGCTCATTCGTCTATTTGGATTGATTCAAAAGGAGTGGTTCCTAAAAGCGCTTAGTATTTCAAAGGATGTCAAAAGAGATACCGAGCGTCTTGAACAGACATTGGCTTCAATCCATGATGATTTTTCTAATCGTAATGTCAGTGTTAGAAAAGATCACGAGCAAGTCAAACACTTAGCTCAGACTCTCAGCACGACAGCATGCAATAAGTTTAAAGAAGTCCAATTTGGCTTGGAATCTGGACCAGCTTTCAATTTTTCAGATAGACGAGTTTATTCAGATTATGGGCTTGATAGCATGGTTGACCGGCGTTGTTGGTACAGGAAACAAGTTATTGACACTGCGAAGCATTTCGGTTACTGTGCCAATTCTGGTAGTTACCATTCTTGGGTTAGGCTTGTGTTGGCCACCGAGGCAGGTCGTTCCGAAATCTTTCTATCATTTCATGCCATTGGGAGGGAGTTTCGTGGAGTGATTGGCGCAACAATGTGTTTTTTCCGCAAATCGATAAGTGAAGAAGATGACAAACAGATCATGGAACTTCAGCCTACGTGCCAAGAAGTATTTCAACTAAGCTATAAAGAAGAAGAAGCTCAGTTAGCCAAGCGGTTTGAGCCTTGGCTGGAATCCGCTTTACTTTTTGGCTTGAATCAGTGGCGACGCAGCGAATGAACTTGGCTCTTCTATAAGTGTGTTCTAGTGTCTTTGCTTTGACAACAAATAGCAGGTATTTATTTAGCGCGCGCAGCGCTTGGGTCATAAATAGAGGTTAGGTTTGGCGACGCTTAATTTCCGCAGTGATGGCAGGAATAACTTCGTGGAGGTCGGCTATAACAGCCCAGTCAGCTTTGACCACTATGTTGGCTTCGGGGTCGATGTTGATGGCCAGAATGTGCTTGCTGGCCTTAGCCCCCACCCAGTGTTGAATCGCACCTGAGATTCCTGATGCAATATAGATTTCAGGAGTAATGCGGTTTCCTGTTTGACCGATTTGATCTGAGTGAGGACGCCAGCCGTTATTAGTTACAGCACGACTGCAACCCACCCGTCCACCTAACAGCGTGGCTAACTCCTCAAGGGGGGCGAAAGCGTCGGCTGAGCCCACCCCTCTACCTCCACCGATCACCACCGGGGCGGTAGACAAGGTAACACCAGCTTCCAAAACCACCCTGTCTTTAATTATGGTTCGGGTTAGCGACTGATCTAAATCGATTTCCACTGCTTCAACTGTTGGGACAACAGCCGTAGCTGCTTTTTCTGCAGCTACTATATGCAGGCCAGTAGTCAGCAAGGGCAGCTCAGACACTAACCGGGCATCTTCTAAGAGCGAACCACCCCACTGCTGTCTTGTCACCGTCCATTCGCCTGTATCTGAACTATTGTGGGCTTGCACAGAAATGCAGTTAGCTACCATAGCTAGATCGAGCCGGGCTGCGGCTTGAGCCATAATTTCGTTTCCCCGTTCGCTGCCTCCAGCTAATACCGCAGCTGGTTGCAGACGCCGAATCGATTCGGCTGTTGCTTCACCCCATGCTTCAGGGCCAAAATCGCTTAGCACATCATGAACAACAGTGTGTACCGTTTCGGCGCCAAAACCAGCAGCTTCAGATATGAGATCGGTATTGTCAGCACCGATCAACAAAGCATGCATAGGTGTGCCAAGCTGAGCTGCTAAGTTACGCCCAAAAGTTAGCGCTTCGTAAGCAGCGGTATCCATAGCCCCACGGTTGTGTTCTAGTACCACGAGAAGCATCACAGCACCCGCAACTCTTCAAGCATATCTACTACTACCGTTGCGGCTTCGGGGCCATTACCTAAGATTTTTGTTTCGGTAACCGTTTCTTGAGGGCGGTGAAGACGCATAAGGGATTGGCTACCAGCTTTCGCTTCAGAACTTAATTCAGAAATTTCTAGCTTTTTAGATGCCAGCCGACCGCGCATGGTGGGGTAGCGGGGCAGGTTAATACCCTCTTTGACACCTATCGCTGCGGGCATAGGTAGCTCGTATACTTCGAACCCGCCATCAATCTCCCTGCGGGCTCGTATTAGGTTGTTGCCGTTGGCAAGATCTACTTCAATACCCTTGATACCGTTGACTATGGGGCGACCTAGTGCGTATGCCACCCTCACGCCCACTTGATAGCCGCCAGAGTCGGCCGACTCGTTGCCGAAAATAACTAAGTCAAAACAACCTTCTTGCGTTTCTAAGTTTCGAATCGCCTCAGTTAGTGCTGTTGCAGTGCGCTGAGGGTCCCACGGGGAACCATCAGTGGCTACTAGCACGCCGCGATGGGCACCCATCGAAGCGGCATAGCGCAGTTGTTCTGCGGCTTCAGGAGGCCCTAGCGTTAGTACAGTAACTTCACCACCGTGTTGTTCTGTGAGGCGAATTGCTTCTTCCACGCCGCATTCCTCATGTGGGCTGGTTGTAAAACCCAGATGTGTTGCGTCTACTGCAAGGCCGTCAGGTGTAACATTGATCTTTGCTCCAGGCGCTGCTACCCGCTTTATGCAGCACAAGATTCGCATGGTGAGGCTGCTAGCTCCGTAGGCGGGTGTCTTCGGGGTCGAAAACAGCACCGGTGCTGGCCACCCTTACAGGGAAGAGTTCGTTCATGTACATTACCTGGAGGTCGGTGCCTGGTCGAGCTAGCTCAGCAGGAAGATAGCCCATTAGTAAGTGTTTACCTACCGACGGCCCCGGCCCTGCGGTGGTCACTCGTGATATCCGACCGTGGGAGTCTGTGATCCTTTGGCCGTTTTGAGTCAAGATAGGCTCGTTGCCGCCTTGCATGTAACGTTTGCGACCCTGGCTGTCGGTTTGGTCTTCCACGGTGAGCACACACATCGACACCTCAGGGTCACCAGCTTCTCTAGCAGCCAAGTACGCCTCTTTGCCAATGAACGGCGCGGCTTTTACTTTAGGCCGAGCCAGGCCAGCTTCTAGCGGGTTGTACTCGCTTTCTAACTCGGCTCCCATGAGTCGGTAACCTTTTTCGATGCGTCCTGAGATGCTATAGACACCGCTGCCAGTGGGACGCAGACCGTATTCGGCACCTACGGCCATTAGGGTATCCCACAGTACTGGGCCATCTTCCCAAGCGATGTAAATTTCCCAGCCGGTGTCGCCCACAAAGGAGATGCGGAACAAGGTGGCTGTAATGGTGCGACCACCGCAGTTGAGTTCTACATCCATAAGCGAGCCGTAGGGTAATCCAGTTTGGCTGAGGTCTTGGTTGGTGAGTGCGCTTAGCACATGAGGTGCGTTGGGTCCCCATACCCCGATTGTGGTGATCTGATCGGTCAAATTGGTGAAGCTCACTGATCCATCAGTAGGCATATGGCGACGGGCCCAAAATTCGTCACGCCCACCGTCAAAAACACCGGTAACGATACGCACTCGTTCAGGACCCATACGCATCATGGTCAGATCAGAGTGAAAACCACCATCTGGGGTTAGCCACGGGGTGTAGATGGAGCGGCCCTCTGCAACATCTACCTTGTTTACTGCTAGATAGTCGGCGTAGGCTACTGCGCCGGGTCCGGTTAATTCGAATACTTGAAAGGCGCTGAGGTCTACCATTCCGCAGTTTTCGCGCAAGTTGAGATGCTCTGCAACGGTGATAGGGCTCCACCAACGGGCATCCCACTCCACCGGTCGTTCTTCTACTTCATAGCGATTCACTAAATCAGCATTCGACTTGAACCATTGAGGACGTTCCCACGTGCGGGCTTGGAAGAACTCGGCTTGCAAATCTTGTTGGCGGGAAAAGTATGGGCTGACGCGGATGTTGCGGCGGCTTTCCCACTGCTCTTGAGGGTGGACAATGCCGTATGTTTTGTTGAAGTGCTCTGCAGAGCGAGCCCAGATGTGGTCGTCTCCTCGCTCTTCGGGGTAGAAGCGGGCTATATCTGAGCCGTGAACATCAAGCACCCGCGGATAGCCAAATGTCATCCACTCAGCCACTACCTGAGCCATTCCCGGCCCCTCTTTCACCCATATAGCAGCAGCCGACCAGAGGTTGCGCACTTCAGGCAACTCACCTAGACAGGGCATCGCATCAGGGGTGAGCGACAAAAGGCCGTTGATGGCGTATTTGATTTCGGCATCTCCGAGCATGTCAATTAGCTCGATGGCTTGTTCCATTTGAAGATCGAAGTCATCGGGGGTGAATGGCATTTCAGTGGGAGAAAGGGCGGCCTCTTCGTTTGAGGGGATTTCGTCAGGATGGTGAAAGATTGGCCGATGGGCGTACGAACCTACCTCCATCGACCCTGATGACTGGCGCTCATAACAGTAGGTATCCATGTCTCTTACGATGGGATAGCCGATTTCGTTGTTTGTCTCGGCCAGAATGTCAAGCGGACCTACATCTGCCATCTGATGTACGGCGGGTACTAGGGGAATGTAAGCGTCGGCCATGTTTGCCACCCGGTTTGACCACACACCGCAGGCGATTACTACGTAGTCAGTTTCGATTGTGCCTTTGTCTGTAACCACTGCTTTAACGGTGCGATCGCTGGGGTTAGGTCCGTCTTCGGTGATGATGTCAAGCACTTCAGTGTTAGCAGCCACATGGCATCCCGCAGCCACAGCAATGTTGCGCATCTGGGTGCCAGTCTCTAAAGAGTCCACCACCGACACAGTAGGGCAGTAGAAGCCTTCTAGCACGATGTCGGTGTTTACGAACGGCACCAGTTCATGCACTTGTTCGGGGGTTAGCAGGTGGGCTTCCACCCCCCACGCGGTAGCAGACGTCATGCGTCGCTTGAACTCGTCAACCCGTTGCTGCGTGCGGGCTATTTCTATGCCACCAGAGTCCACAGAAAGACCAAGATTGCGATACTGATTGGCGCTTTGTTCTCCTAGCAGGCACATTTCTTTGTTGTGATCTACTGGAAATATGAAGTTGGATGCGTGACCGGTTGATCCACCAGGGTTGGGAAGGGGTCCCTTATCTAGAAGTACAAGATCTGTCCAGCCCAGCTTGGTGAGATGTCCGACTAAGCAGTTACCCACGATTCCCGCACCGATGACCACACATTTGGCCTTTTTGGGGAACTCAGCCATGTTTTACCTTCTCTATTGAAACCATTGGGGTTTTGTATGATTTGTCAGCCATTATGCCGCTCAACTCGCCCCCTGTGAACAGGTTGTGTTGCTTGCAATTATTATACTTGTAGGTTCATATTACGCTAGCGCGCCTGTGTGCGAAATGTCTTGATTGGATTTGGAGTAGAGATCATATTCCGCTGTCGCTACCGTCCATCTGTCTCTCAAAGGCTTGACGGATAAGAGCCAGCACGTAACGCAAGTCTTTTAGGTTGCTAAGTTTTATTTCGATATCTCCGTTCCCCCACCTTCCAATATTGGTCACGTCTTTAGCCATACCTCGCGGATCGTGCAGTTCGTGGAATTTCATATTGAGTGAGAGTCGAAGTTGAGCAGTCTGTGGAACGACATCCACAAAATTGGTTTCTGCTTTGTAGGCCACGTAGAGCTTGAGGAACTCTTCGGTGACCACAGGATTCAGTGCGAGAACTTCTTTACGTAATGCATCGAATAGCATTCGACATGTGCTTCCTGAGATCAAATTCGGGTGGTCAGTGATCGAGTAGGCGCTAGCTGGTGTTTTGTCTGGTAGCCGGTATTCTGCTAGCCGATTTTCGGGTAAAGATATGGACTCCCAAACTTGTGTAGCGAGTTTGGCTAAGTGTCCTGCACGATCTTTGATCGCCTGTTCATCCCAACGCTTTTGGTGTCTGATGCTTTCGTTAAGTTTGAGAGGGCTCGTTTTGAACCCGCCCTCCATGTCGCGCTTTTCGGCAAAGGGACGATCGCTGTACTCTGAGTTGTAGTCGGTAAGGGTCAGATTGCCTAGAGTATGTAAGTACTGCTCATGAATGCGCTGCCACTCAGAGCCGAGTTCGGCTTGCCATTGTTGAGAGATATCCTTGTTTTGTGGCATGATGTGTTCGATGGTGTATTCGCCGATAGACACTTTTTCTTTGCGTTTATGGTTTTCTAATCGCCTAAGCAAGTAGCTGCAGTTTCGGGAGCTGTAGATATCTCGGAGTTGCAACTCACGCATAAACTCATCATCTTTTGGGAATCGTCGATAAAAAGGCATTAAGAGAAA
Source organism: Candidatus Poriferisocius sp. (assembly GCA_965221865.1). Lineage (GTDB taxonomy): Bacteria > Actinomycetota > Acidimicrobiia > Acidimicrobiales > Bin134 > Poriferisocius. The sequence goes on along the minus strand of OZ244918.1, from coordinate 745,958 downwards.
ATGAGCTTTGATGCTCTCAAGATAGCGATCCTTGTTGAGATCACGTTTGAATGTTGCAAATGTTGTGTTGAGTGAGTTAGTTGGAATTGAGCAAATAGCACGGCGAAACACATAAGCCTCAATCATACGCACCGCTTTACAGAAGTCGTCCTCATTGAGTTTACCAGAGTGGTAGTCATGATAGAGTTCGAGAAGGAATGGGTAAGCTACATCTACTTTGAGTTCACGCAGATCTTGAAAAGCTTCACCGAGGTAACCAGTGGGATTTGGTTCAAGAGCCATCGAGCAGTAATAGTTAGCAAACTGACGAATTTCTGCAACTAGGGCATCAATCCCATTTTGTGCTATACGAGGTTCACGAGCGTGTGCCTTAAATGCTTCGTAGATATTTGCGAGCTTGGGAATCTCACCAGTCTTTAGAGTTAGATAGTGGCGCATAAACCCATCAAAGTGTGTTCCATAGGCTTCTTGTCCAAAAGCGAGTTCCATTGGTCGCCATTGATCTTGGTAGAGTTGTGTTTGTTGTTTGGGCTCGAGGTCCATGAGTACGAAGTTGCGTATGAGGTCTGCCTGGCTCAACTCGCGTCCAGTTGAGTTCATGCTTTCAAAGATAAGTTGCGGATTGTCCTGATCTCTGCTGAGCGCAATATCTACGATCATAAGTTTTGCAAGTCCTTTGCAAAGGGGAGCGACATCATCATCTAAGGCAGCAATTTGTTTTTCAAAAAACTTGAAGTTCTCTGTGATAAGTAGGGATTTATCCTCTGAAGGGAGCTTTTGATCTACCAACTTGTGCAGGCTTGCTTTGTCTGTCTGCGTGAGCACCAGCTTGAATCGTCGATCTTCTTCTTCTAGAGGGTTTAATAAGTAGTAGTCGCGGATCTTGCGAGCCGAAAATCCGTCTAATGGTTCTGTATCTCTCAGATGTCTCGCTAGAGCCTCAAGGATCAGCATTGTGGTGGTGAGACGTTGTTGTCCATCAATGACGAGGAGGGGTGGCTGCATCGCTACTGCGTAGTGACTTTCTTCGATGTAAACGATTGAACCAATGAAGTGGGCGTTGATTTGGTCGTCATTCCCAGTGCGGAGGATGTCTTCCCAGAGTTGTTTACATTCGCGTTCTGTCCAGCTATACGTGCGCTGATACACAGGGATTACGAATTGTGGTGCTTGATTGAGGAAGTTGAGGAGTTTGATTTCTTTTGCTTTCATGTTGTGTTGCCTCTATTGAGTTGAGCGAGTAGGTATCTAGTTTAAGTATTAGAACTGGAGCAAATTCTAGTTGTCTTAGCGGATTGGCCGTTAGTTGTAGTTTGGCAAGCTCTATCGTCAGGTCATAGATAATTCAGACCGACGATTATGCCCGATTTGTTACAGCTATCAATGGAACTTGCTTGATTATATAATTTTTCTATTATTTTTGAAAATTATTATGTTTTTGGTAGGTATTGTCGTAGTGTGCTGATATGCTTATGTTTATGAGTTTATATAATAGTTCTCAAAGTAATCCCAATGTTTTAGATAGGTCACCTGCTGATACTGGTTTTAGTGTTGAGGAGTTCGGTTTTGATGATTTTTCTGGTTGTGATGCTGGTGAACTCGTGAAGTTGGCTTTGCAGGTTAACGGTGTGCGCCAACGCGCTGAAAGTTATTTGAGTGCGGTGTTGGTTAGGTTAGGCGATTTAGAAGGTGACGAAGCTGTAGCTCATGTTTGTAAACAATTTGGTTTGCCTGCTTATAAAACACGTCGTCGTGTTCGCACTGTGAAAGGGTTAGCTTCTATGCCCGATGTAGTGCGAGCAGCTAAAGACGGTTGGATCACCCAAGACCACGCGGAGCTAATAGCAGCTTCACATAAACGCGCTTCGATGAGCGTTGAAGAACAGCTAGATTTGCTGGCTATAGGGGTGCAGCAAACCTGCGATGATTTCAAAAACACTTTGTTGGAAGCAGAAACACAACGTTTAGCAGCACAAGGATTAAACCCAACCGAACAACAACATAAACGTCGCAGCGCGAAAATATTTAATGGCGATGATGACATGGTTGTTTTACACGCAGAACTAGACCAACTAGCAGGCGAAAGAATCAGAACCGCTATAGACGCTATGACCACACAAATGTTCAAACAAGACTACCGTAGTGGTAATGATCGTAGTTTTGAGCAACGCAACGCTGACGCTTTAGTACACCTCATCACCCAAACAACCAGCCGCAATCACACCACAAACCTTGCAACAACAAACACAAACCCAGAACCAGAACCGCAACCGCAACAAACCACCGTCATCCTAACAGCAGATTACGACACAATCACCGGCCAGCTTAAAGCCGCAAACCTCATAGACGGTACCCCAATCAGCATAAACACAATCCGTCGTCTAGCCTGCCAAGCCAACATTTTGCCAGCAATCTTCAACAACAAAGCACAACCCCTCTACCTCGGCCGCAGCAAACGAACACACACTAAAGCACAGCTACACGCTCTATACAAACGCGACAAACAATGCACCTCTTGCGGCATACGCGCCACAAACTGCGAAGTCCACCACATCCAACCCTGGCAACACGGCGGCACCACCAACATAGACAACCTAACCCTCCTCTGCCCAACATGCCACCAACAAACCCACAAACACAAACACAAACACAAACACCCCTAAAACCACACCATAACGGGTAGTCAGGTGAATTCCATCGGTGGTTGCAACAGGTTGGCGATAATGGTCGGTCTGATGTATCTGCAACCTGCCGATGGAGTTCACCGCACTATAACTAGGCTACTCGCTGTTTGAGTTTGCGGTCGAGATCTTCGGTCGCATTTAGTGAGGAGATCATGTCCCCACCAACATCTGAGAGTCTGGCGAGATCGGCTCTTGGAATTTCAGCTTGGTTCTCAAAGACGATGATCGATTCGAATGGGAGTTTGTGTCGGTGAAAGTGGTTGAGCATGATCGTCGTCAAACGCGCCTTGTCGCGATTGGGCACCCCATAGAGGAACAAGGGAATGTTGTTTTGGCTCTTGATGCGGTAGTCCACCGGATAGGCCTCGGAGTTTGGCACATGAGGCTGATAATTACGTTGGATCTTCTCTTCGCCTATCAGACCAGACAAACATTTGGCTAGATCATCATAGAAGGTTGAGCCGACGTTTGAGCGGGATAATAATGTCAGGTCGTATATCCTTGTCAATGCTTGGCCGAAAGCAAAGATAGTTTCTGCTAGCTTTTCGGCAGATGTGTCGATATGGAACTCGCCGCCTTTTCGCTCAAGGCTAGTTTCGGCTTCTATCTTTTCCATTAACACGCCACGAGTTCCATCTAGAAATGAGTCGATATCATGCTCATAGCTGATGTGCATCAGAGTGTGACCGCGGTCTGAGAGACGGAGCCCGCCCGAGGCAGCTTCTGACAAGTAGAAAGGGTAGCTGTCGCCGTCGGGAAACTCGAAATGTGTGCGCAGCATAAGCGTACCGTCGGGGCGTTGTTCAACTGCTACCTCTTGACAGAGGCGTTCGCACAGAAGCGTTTTGAGGGCATCTTGATCAAGCATCATTGAAAAGCTTTACCTGATTGCTATGCGAGATGTTGAGCCCTTTTATGTGGAAGTCCTCAACCAAACATTTTAGAGCATCCTCAAGATTGTTATAACGGTCGGTCTCATCCGCTTCCGATTCGGGTTTCTTGCCTGCCGCGATGGTACGAGCTGTGGCGCGGTGAATGTGGGGACGATAGCTAATCTCACCGTGACAATGGCTCGGGCCGTTGTAGCGTGCCAAGATTAGACGTGCTTCGGTTTTAGGGACGTATGCGATCCCACAGGAGAAGTCGTTGTAGCCATGCACGTTTTGTCGTTGATAGATTGAGAAGCGAACCGACTCGTCTTGCTGATCGCATGCTTGGAAGTTTCGCTGACGGTGCCCGTGCTTATCGGTCCAACGCGCGTGTGGGTTAGTAACTCGTTTTGGAACTGACTGAAAATGAGCAAGCTCTTTGTCGCTGTATTGCCTGATAGATACCATTGATATGATTCCTGTTTTGCATCCATTGTGCTAGTTAGACTAACTATTTTCGCAGACTATAAACAGTGAATGCCAGATTAATTTGGAGAGGTGTGTGAGTGGTTGCCGGGTGTAAGTGAGGGATGTCCATGGCAGATCGACTTCTCTGTAGCCGACGCCGCGTTGATTGTGTTCAACGGCAACTCCATCTCAATCAACTTCCGCAGATCCTTCTGTGGTGGATGGAACAAAGGCGTACAAAAGGTTGATGTTGGCTTTCCAGTTTTGACCTTCCCGAATGATTAATCCTGCTTTGGCTAGTCGATTTAAGTCGCGGCTTACAGTTCGTGGGCCGGTTCGGGCGTATGCGGTGGCTAAAGTAGGGGTGAGACCAGCTAAATCGGCTCTAGAGACAGCCCGATCTGTAGGCATGGCTAGAACCAAAGCGCGTTGGCGGACATTGGCCGAACTTGCGGGGAACTGATCCATTGTTTCAGCCACGTAATCGGCCCATGAGACATCAAGCTGTTGTTTACGCACCAATTCATTTTGCTCTTGTAACCCATCTAGGAGACCTTGTATTGCGTAAGTCAAAAAGTTGTTAGTAGAGCCTGATCTGCTAGCGGCCTGTAATTCGCGGTAGTACTGGTTGTGGGTGAGGTTGTAGTGGTTAGAGAGCAGGTGTGCTGCCAGCAGGGGCATCTGCCTAGATCGGGCTAGCAGCATAAACTCTAAGAGCCTAGCGGTTCGCCCATTTCCATCGCCGAAAGGGTGGATCCATGCTATGTATAGATGTGCATACACCGCTCGGATGATGCTTAGCGCAAAGGTTAACCCAGCATCTTCGGTGCAAAAATCCTGACTTTCTAGCCATTTAGCAAGACGCTCAACCAAAAATGGGCAATCTTCGGCTGGTGCCCCTCGATAGTTGCTCACTACAACTGAATAATCTCTGAAAACACCAGGAGACACATCTGTGGTATGTTCGGTATCTTTCAGCACTTGGTGGTTGTAAGCACAGATCAACTCAGCCGTTATTGGCGGAATCATTCCGCTAAGAGATTGTTGGTCGATATTGGCGAGGGCATCCAGCACATTTCGCACTTCTTGTTCTTGGTAGGCACGCGAAGGAGGTGCGGTGTACTCGCCACGGTAGATACCAGCCACCTGGTCTTCATCAAGAGTGTTGCCTTCAATAGTTGTTGTGGCATGTGCTCCCTTAATAAGTGCCATTTCTTCAAGGTATTTGGCAAGTTCGGGCTTAAGTGGGGTGTTGGCAATCTGATTACAGATTGCCTTAGCTTCGCCTAGCAGCATCCACGTTTGAGGCTGCAACTTATTGATGTCTGAAGCGCTGAACGTGATCCACCGATGGGATTTTTCGTACACCTTCACCAGCAGAAACTTACAATCTGCCCTTTAAATTGTCAAAATATATGTCTTGCTACTTGTCTATATCTTTGTACAGCTAAGTGCTGTTTTATGAGACGCAAAAAAACCTAGATTTTGCGACGATATTGAGACATTAATCATTTAGAAATGTACTAGTCCCTATTGTGTGAGTGATGGTTCATGTGGGTAGCATCACGAGAGCAATGGTTATGAACACAATTACAATCCTCGGTGAAAAAGTGGCAACTGTTGCAGCGCAATGGGCCGATGGACGCCCGCTGATTGACCCAGCAGAACTGCCAGAAGTAATCGGGTGGACGCTTAAGCCTGAGGGCTTATGTCGAGACGATCAATGCATATTGGTAAAAGATGGCTCTGCTATCAGAGTTGGGGACAAACTTGATTTATCTGCAGCGGCTAAGGCTACAGATCACCCCACACTGCTAGATGCTGATGCCAGCATTATGGTTGTTGGTCACCCCAACGCCGTCCGCTCAGCTGCGTTTCGCAACCGTTTAGCCCCCAATTTTACCCTCGCAGACCTTAATGGGGTGAGCCACAGCCTCTCGCAATATGCGGGTAAAAAGCGACTTTTAGTAGCGTTTGCTAGTTGGTGAGGCTGCGCTTTTGATCTGCCCGGGTGGCAGGAACTGCACGATGAGTTAGCGCAGGACGGTTTCGGGGTGATTGCGGTGGCTATTGATGAGGCAATTGAAGAAGTGCGTGGTTTAGCTGAAAATATCACTTACCCAGTACTCATGGATCCCAACCATATTTTGACCGAGCTGTACGCTATTACCAACGTACCCGCAGTGGTGTGGATTGATGAACAAGGTCGCATTGCTCGTCCTAATGCTGTTGAGTTTGGGTCGGATACTTTTAGTGAGTTCATCGGTCGAACTCGCGAAACTCATTTCAACCAGATTAGAGCTTGGGTGCGCGAAGGTGTTTTACCCGATGATGCCACAAGTGAAGTAGCTGACCTTACCGAAGATGAGGTTACAGCGCGCTTGCACTTTCGCCTTGCTGCTCATCTGCGGCGTGTTGGCAATGAGGATCGTGCTGTTTTCCACTTTGACGCTGCGGCTCAACTAGCTCCGTTAGATTTCACAGTGGTGCGGGCAGCGATGCCATTGCGGGGTGAACATCCTTTTGGGGCAAATTTCATGAAGCTCTTTGAGCAGTACCAAGATGCTGGAAGTCCCTTTAACGGCATACATCCTTCTAAAAACCAAGACAACTAACCCTGTTGAGCTTTGACTGCTCGCTCCAGCTGCCAAAGTATGAGCTGCTATGCCTCCTGCAAATAGAAAATTCGTTTCTAGAAAATAGAAATTTTACATCAAAAAAATAGAAATGCATATTAAGCTTGTTAGAAATGCTGGAAAGAAACATTGCTAATAGCAAAAACAGTTCACTCCTATAGCGTCGTCTCTCTAGCTATCCAGCGGTTGCGTTGGTGGGGCCACGTCAATGCGGAAAAACAACGCTTGCTAGAGTGCTTAGCTCTCATTACTACGATATGGAGCTTGAGTCCGACAGATTGAAGCTAGACCTAGAGTGGGAGGAGATTGCAGCGGGAAAAGACTTAGTAATTATTGACGAAGCCCAAGCAGCCCCTGAAGTATTCCCGCGTTTGCGCAGCACTATAGACCTGGATCGCAGCAGTAACGGGCGTTTTTTGCTTTTGGGTTCGATTTCTCCATCTCTTATGAAGAATGTCTCGGAATCGCTTGCTGGACGGTTGAGTGTAGTGGAGTTAGCGCCATTGTCTTGGTTGGAATTGCCTGAAGAAAACCGCAAGCGACTTTGGCACTGCGGCGGGTTTCCAGACGGCGGCGTGCTTGATAGTAGGGGTTTTCCCGATTGGCAGCATGACTATCTAAGTTTATTAGCGCAGCGGGATTTACCTTCGTGGGGGTTGGCAGCTGCTGAGTTTGGGGTAGAATTGCGTGTATGAAAATTGTTGGTGCGTGTATGCGTTTGGTGGATTGGGGTCGTCAGTTTGGGTTGTCTACGCGTGCTTTTTGGCAGATGTATCGGGATGGTTGTTTGCTGGAGGGGTTGGTGGTTGAGGGGGTTGGGAAGTTGTTTTATGTGTTGGTGCCTGGTGATGAGTTGCCTGCTGATCGGGTTGTATTGCGTGCGTGTGTGTTTTCTTTGGATCAGTCTGTGGATTTGGTCCGGTAGTCTGAGTGTTTGCAGCGGTTTGCGTGTAAGTAGGGGTGGTTTGATTTTGTGGTGGTGATGGAGACGGGTTCTGGTTTGAATGGTAAACGCTTGAAGTTGTTGAGGGTGTTGCGTTTGCCGGGAGGACTCGGATTGTGGTTGAGCATCGGGATTGTTTGACGTGTTTTGGGTTTGAGTTGTTGGAGGCTTCGTTAGTGGGTTGTGGTGGTGAGGTTGTGGTGATGGGTGATGAGGAACTTGAGGATGATTTTGTTAGGGATGTGACTGAGGTGTTGACTTTGTTGTGTGCGTGTTTGTGTGGTCGTCGGTTTGCTGCTTGTCGTGTGGAGAGAGCGTTAGCGGCTGCTGGTGAGGGCGTGTCGTGACTTGTTGGCGGTTAGAGGATCCGTTTGTGGTGCCTGGCCCTTCGGGGGTGTGTATTCGTACGAAGGTTCATGCGGCTGGTGATGATGACAGCGTGTTGAGGTTGGTGGGTGAGTTTTTGGGTTCTTGTTACCGGCAGGATTTGACTGCTCGCTGCAAACTGGGTTTGGGTTTGAAACATGCTGGACGTACTGAACGTAAGAGATTGTTGACGGCAGCGACTTCGTCGCGGTGGGCGGGTTCGATCACGCGTCGGGTTGATGATCAGGTTGCTTTAGAGGTTCGTAATATGAAAGCTTCGGTTGAGCGTTCTCGGACGGAGATCAACAGGATCGAGAAACGTCTTCGGGTGCCGGTCGGGCAGCGGCAGGGTCGTGTGAGAGGGTTCGCGTCTGCGGGTGAACGCTGGCAGAAGCAACGCCGGTTACAGAAACTGAAAGCGCGTTACGCTCAAATATCTGCTGATCTGCAAGCTGGTCGGGTGTCGGTGTGCGTGGGCAGTAAACAGTTAGCTAAAAACCGTCATTATCTACAAGAATGTGGGCTCACGCTTCAGCAATGGCGTGAACAGTGGGATGCCGCTCGATGGTATTTGGCTGCTGACGGTGAAACCGGTAAACGTTACGGGAACGAAACGATTCGTGTGCTGCCTTCAGTGTCTGGCACCAATAAATGTGTAGTACAGATCCGGTTACCGAACGCTTTAGCTCATTTATCTAACACATCTGGCAGGTCCCCGGTTTATGAGCTAGAAGGGACTGTTACTTGGCATCATCGAGCGACTGAATGGTATCACCGATGTCTCGCGGGGGCTGCGATCTCCTATAGTTTCGTATTTGATTCTAGTAAACAGGCGTGGTATCTGTCGGCTAGCTGGACGTTACCGCAGCCTACTGAACCTGTTGAGATGCCTACCCCCGCGAAAACGGTTGGTATCGATTTGAACTCTGATCATCTCGCTGTGTTTATTGTGGATGAGCACGGCAACCCAACCGGTCGACCTCAAACGTTTGAGTTGTTAGAGGAAGGCACCAGCCCACAACGACGAGGCAGGCTACTAGAATCAGTAGACGCGGCACTGAAATGGGCGGTCTCTCAAAACGCTCGAGTGGTCGCTACCGAGAAACTCGATTTCAGTCGAAGCAAAGCCTTAGGCAAACACATATACCGACGCGGGCAAGCAGGAAAAACCACTCGCCGTAAAGTCGCTGGACTACCCACAGCACAAGTTTTTGAGGCTGTAGCAGCTAACGCCAAAAAACATAGGATCACTCACGTAGCAGTCGACCCTGCTTACAGCAGCAAATGGGGAACCAGATACTGGAAACCCGCACTCAACAAATCACGCCGACAACAAAGTAGTGGTCATCACGCTGCTGCTGTCGTAATCGGCAGAAGAAGTCAGGGCCACGCGGCCAAGCGAAAGAACCCAGAACCAGCAACGACCAGAGGATCGTCAAGGACAATCTCGGTTCCAGCCCAACCACGAACAACTGACATGCCCCCTACAAACAGAAAAGGACAACAGCGAGCCGCCCCCGGTAACAACCTGTTAGCCAAACCTGGGACTAGACGGGACAGACGCTCAAGGTCGTTCGGAGCGTCGACAATAGAACAACCTTCTATTGCTTAAGGAACGGTTGGCAGCCACAGCATCTACAACTGAACGATTGTTTCAATTACTTGCGGCGTCACACGGGCAGCAGTGGAATGCCAGCAATATAGGCCGTGTGATAGGTCTTACCTATCACACGGTGAACGCTTACGTTAACTATTTAGAAGGAGCATTCTTGCTTAGGCGGCTACCTGCATACCATACGAACGTGCGTAAACAGTTCACAAAGCGACCGAAGATTTACTGGCGCGATAGTGGTCTGTTGCACAGTCTGTGGAACATAAGCAGCCCATCAGAGATACACAATCACCCGATGGTGGGCGCAAGCTGGGAAGGACATGTTGTGGACCAAGTGCTAACAGCACTCCAACAAGCAGGAAGACGCTTTCGCGCTTTTTACCTTCGCACTGTTGATGGCCACAAGATTGACCTGATCTTGAATGTCGGACAAGAACTTTGGGCTATCGAGAGCAAGCTCACCACCAACCCCAGCCGTTCTGATATTGCTCGCCTCAATGAGGTAGCAGACATTATCGGTGCCCAAAAGCGGTTCTTGGTTAATCGGCGCGCTGAAACGTATAGTACAGGCACACAGACAGTATGCGATCTCGCACACATGGTTGCCTATGCTTACAACTCAACCAATGATTACATATGACCTTCTTCGTTATTTTGTTGCTTGCTTCAGTTGGCAGACTAGCTTGTGTGCGTTGCTACAGGGCTTCTGCTACCACCACTGCTAATCGCTAGATAGGACTGGGCTAGAGGCAGGTGGAAGTTTCGCGTCTGCGGGACAGTTGTAGGTGCCATGGAGGGTTTCTATGGCTATCACTGCTGCTAGTAAGGCGATCGCGAGGGCTGTTATGATAGCTACTGCAAAAAATCTTATACGTAACATGTTGAGACGAAGAAGGCTAGTCATGAGTCTGCCATGTAAACGTGCCGTCGGAGTATGTGTGCAAAAGAGGATCCGCCACTCCCTCTATTACTGCTATAGAAAACCAGTGATTGTAGATTTATGGTTTCAGAAGTCAACAGGTTTCCTTCGGGATCGAATGTCTCTACAATGATGTGATCCGAGTCCACCGAAGGCGGAACTACACTGATAGCATCTTCGGTTGTTGCCAACACAGGAAAGGTGGCAGCAAAAACCAGTGCAAGGGTGACAGCGGTTCCAATTATTGAGTAGCGATACCGCATGTTTTCTATGCTTTTGACTATTTGGATGTTGGGATGCAGCTATTTTAATAAGGTATGCTAACGTACATCAATTAAGTTGACTGTCAAAAGATGACAAATTTAGGTGCTTTTTGACAAAACTGAAGAAAGTTGGTGAACTCCAGTAGTGGTTGCAACAAGTCGACCGTTATGGGCGAGTAGGTATATCAGCTACCTACCGACCGGGCTTGGTTGCTACAGGGCTTCTGCTTTGGCAGAACTGTGAACAGCATCAAGGCGTACGGCTTCAAGGTCTGCTTCTGAGATACCTAGCTTGCGTTCGGTAAGCTGCTCAATCGTTTCTACTAGGGCTAAAGCATCAAGGCGGTATTCGCGCATCAAATAAGGCTTAGAAGCTCCATGAGCGTAGGTGTCTTGTAGCCCAAGACGCACTAAGCGCTGCCCGACTCCATTATCGGCAATATATTCGGCCACTGCGGAGCCTAATCCACCAGTCACCACATGGTTTTCCAAGGTGATAACGCCATGGCGTGCCCTACAGATAGCATCGTGCAGTATTGGGTCGCCGAAGGGCTTATGGGTGCCAACATGCACATGGCTAATCCCTAAGCCTTTAGCTTCTAGAGCTTGGGTAGCGCGCAGTGCCTCCTCTGTGGTGATGCCAGCGGTAATAACCGTTACATCATCCCCCTCGCACAAAAGGCGCGACTGCCCGATAACCATAGGCTCAGCAGCAGGGAAGAGACGTGGCATTTCCCCACGCAACATCCGCACATACACCGGGCCATCCACATCTTCTATAGCATCAAGCACCGATTCCACTTCGGTAGCATCGCCCGTTTCAACCACTGTCATGTTAGGAGTGGCACGCATGATAGCAATATCTTCAATAGCTTGATGGGTAACACCTCCAGGGGTGGCGATACCAGGCAAAAAACCTATCAGCCTCACCTTAAGATTAGGATATGCCACCGACATGGCCAGCTGATCGTAAGCACGGCGGTAAATGAAAACCGCAAACGTATGAATAAAAGGCACAAAACCCTCTCGGGCCAGGCCACCGGCCACGCTAAGCATGTTCTGTTCGGCCATACCCGCAGTGATAAACCGGTCGGGATAAGTATCGCGCCACAGCCCTACCTCACAGGAGTTAGTGAGGTCGGCCGATAGCACTAGCACCTCGGGTCTTTTAGCGCTCCACTTGATGAAGTTGTTGACGTGAGGGCGCGAAACTAGTTCCATCAGATTGTGGCCTTCAGATTTTTAAAAGCTGCTTGGTAGCGCTTGCGTTCTTTTGCAGTGTTGAAGCGCAGATAGTGCAGCACCGGCGCACGTTCGCGTAGCAGCGGCAAGGTGTGGGTGGGGTCGGTGCGAGCAAACACAACTAAAGGCTTGTCGCTTACCCTAGTCAGCTTAGAGACAAGCTGTGTCATATCGTGACCGTCTACCGATACAGCATTGCACCCAAAAGAGCGAATCCTATCTATCACCGGTTCAATTCTCATTACATCACCCATAGCCCCATCACATTGCTGGCCGTTTGCATCCACTACAGCGCGGAGCCTGTTTAGGCGGTAGTAAGAGGCAAACTGCAGTGCCTCCCAAGTTTGCCCTTCTTGAAACTCGCCGTCAGACATAAACACCCAGGTATGCCCCGCTTCACCCCGCATCTTGCGTGCCAGCGCTATACCAGCACCTTGACTTAGAGCTTGAGCTAGCGAACCGGTAGTAGTTTCCACGCCGGGGGAGTGCTCGGCACCGATCATTTCTAAGGTGGAACCGTCTGCGTTGAACTGTTCAAGAGCCGAGGGGTCGAGGCGCCCTGCCTCAATTAATGCTGCATATAGCACAAGCGCGTAATGGGCAGGAGAGAACAAAAAACGGTCGCGCTCTGCGCTAGGCGCACCGTTAAACCGTCCTCCCGAGGTGTAGGCGTGGTTATGGCTGCTGGGCACACCGGGGAACTGTCCAGCCATATTGCTACCCTCCACAGAGCCGAGCTTGAGCACCGAGCCATATAAAGCAGCAAAAATGTGGCTGGCCGAAAGAGCCTGAGATAAGTAGCCACCGTTGTTTTTGAGCACATGTTCAAAAACACGCATACGAATTCGTGCGGCAAGGTTGTCTAACTCTGCAATGGTGGTCATTTTGAGTCTTTCCAATAACGATATTTAGAGCTATACATGTGACCTATTGACCGTAGTTGGCGCGGTACCAAGTTGCACAACGGGCAACTTCGGCGTCGTCTAGCGGTGTCACCGTGCCCGTTTGTTGGGCTAGCCGAATGGTCATAGCTGCTTCTTCTACATGAAGGGCAATCTCCACCGACTCACTGGCTGATTCCCCCAACGTGAACACACCGTGACGAGCCACAATGGCAGCTTTGCCGGTGTCACCTAGGCTTTCAATGATGGCCGCCGCAGTGTCGGCAGCCCCGGGAGTGGCATAGCGGGTGCAAGGAACCCCGCTGCCAAGCAGATGGGTGAGCGGAGTGAGTGCAGCGGGAATATGCTCACCGTTCAGCGAGAAGCTGGTGGCATAAGGCGAGTGGGTGTGAGTAACACCGCAAATGTCAGGGCGAGCCGCATAGAGATAGCGATGTATACCTAAGTCAACCGAGGGTTTTAGCTGACCATCTGCAACGCTACCGTCGGGTTCAACTACAACCATAGACTCCACGGTGAGCTTGCTAAAGTGTACTCCGCTGGGCTTAATCACAATGCGGCCTGATTTAGGATCACGCCCGCTCACATTACCTCCACTCCAAACCACAAGGTGGTTGCGTGGTAACTCAAGGTTCATCTCTAGCACTTCAGAGCGTAGGTCTTCAAGCATTAGATCATCTAAGATCAGCAGGTTTATCTGCAGCAGCGCTTGCTGGCATATTTATTGCAGCAGCTACAGGATCGGGGGGCATCATCACAATCTTGAGAGATTCGCCCGCAGCACTAAGCAGGCTGAATCCTTCTGGCAACTGCACAAAGGGTAGCTTGTGTGTTATAGCTGGGCGGGGGTTCACCCGGCCCGCTGCTAACAGGCGGATCATTTGATAGGTGTCACGGTGGTCTGCAGAATACTTAGAGTTAATGGTGATCTCGCTGAAGTAGGCATCGGCACCGTCTAAAGCGAACTGAGTTCCAGGTGGGGCTGGCGCACTTAAATGTAAATTGCCACCCGGCTCTACCAATTCTAGTCCTGATTGCCAAGCAGCAATGGCAGGTGCGGTTACAATCACAACATCGGCTAACAAGCCGCGGTTAAGGTTGCGGATAGCTTCAGCAGCTTTTGTAGCGTTGGGGTTGATGGTGTGGTTGGCCCCCAACTCTGTTGCTTTAGCAAGGCGCCAGTCCGAGAAGTCCAATGCAACTACTAACCCTGCTCCAAATAGGGGAGCGATGTGGACAAAACCTAACCCCATAAAACCTGCACCTATTACTGCCACTGTGTCGCCAGGTTGAATTAAACACTGTTTGAGCCCGCCTAGCACGCAAGACCATGGCTCAATAATGGTAGCAACATCGTCTTCTATGGCATCGGGCAGCTTGTACACATCAGCGCGCAAGTGCGCTGCGCTCACTCTAAAGTACTCAGCCATAGCACCAGGGTCTAGACGGTTCTTTTTGAACACAGGGTCTTTGGTGAAACGCCCCCGCACCCCCCAGTGGGAGTTCATTTGCCCTACGTGGTGGTTCACAAAAACCCTGTCACCCACTTCTAAGCCAGTAACTTGGGCACCGAGCTTTGCCACTTTTCCTACTGGCTCGTGCCCTAGAACCTTGCCGCTGTCTTTTCTGAGATGTTGTTTGGAGTACCACTCCATAGCCTCGCTGGCACACAAAGAGGTAGCCAGTGTTTGTACTAAAATTTCGTCGTCATCTATTTGTGGCACCGGCACTGTTTCAATTCTTATATCGTCTGGGCCGTAGTAAACCCCTGCATACATTGTCTTAGGAATCATTGCCGGCTCATCTTTTCCCAAATGGGCTTAAGAGCGCAAGATACCTCAACAAACTCTTGGAAATCAGCGTTGAAGTCGCGTTGTGGTTCAAAACACAGGCGTTTAGCAGGCACATGTGGATCTTGTTTGGTAGCGATGGCAGCAACCCCAGCACACGCCACATGTGGACGATCGTCTACCGTAACCCTAGTGCCCATAACATCGGCAAAAAGCTGACACCACGCAGCGCTGGCTGCGCCCCCTCCAGTGAGAACCACCGTGTCAGGTGTGGCACCTGAACCTGAGGCGTATTGCAGACAGTTGCGCAGAGCAAATGTGATGCCTAAGGCTACGCTGTGAGCCAGATCCGCTCGGGAAGTACTGCTGGTGATGCCGACGAAGGTTCCAGTAGCTTGTGGAGCAAGAAATGGTGCTCGTTCGCCAGCTAGATAGGGCAGCATTACCACTTTAGGTTTGCCAGCTTGAACATCAGCCCAAAAACTCTCATGAGCTGAGGCTGCCGACCCGTAGAACCGAGACAAGAACCAGTCAAGAGTGCTGGTGCCCGAAGAAGCACCCATCACCCGCAGAAATCGTGGTTGATTAGGGTCGATTCGCAAAGTGGCACCTACCGGTTCGCTGTTAGCATCTAATATGTTAGCGCTCGTGTTTTTTGTAATTGCCATGGCCGCTGCGGTGGTGCCTAACACGGCTACTGCTTGACCTGGTTCTACAACCCCCACACCACAGGTCATAGCCACCACATCTATAACGCCCATCACCACCGGGGTGCCTTCAGCTAAGCCGGTTGCAGCTGCTGCTTGGCGCGAAACAGTACCAATCTCAGTGCCTGTTTGAACTATAGGCGCCATTGCGTTAGCGAGATCTTCGCACCCTAGCAACGAGAATGCTTTTTGGTCGTAGCCGCTGTTAACCATATCCAAAAACGGGATGCTGGCATCGGTGATGTCGGTAGCGATAGCACCGCAAAGACGGTAGTTAATCCAATCTTTAGCACAGAACACGGTAGATGTGTTAGCAACTATTTGCGGGTGGTTTTGTTGTGCCCAGCGCCACAAAGCAGCTGCAGTGCCTGGCCACAAAACGGTGCCAGAGCGGGCATAGTGCTTAGCAATGGTGCCGTCTTTTTCCCATTGCGTCACTATCTCGCTGGCCACAGTGGAGTTCCACTCCAACCCAGGGCTCACAGCAGTGCCATGTTCGTTAAGCGCCCAGAGCCCATCACCTTGACCGGTTACAGTAATGGCATCAAAATGAGATGCTGAGCCTGCAACCTGTTGTATAGCTTGAGCCACGGCTTGCCAGTACTGATTGACATTGATGCCAATGCCAGCGCTTCGTGTCACTGCCACCCGGCTTACCTCGTAAAGATTGCCTGCGTTGTCGATGCAAGCGGCTTTCACAGCGGTTGTACCTGCATCAACAGCTAACACCGTCATGGTGTTGTGCTTTGGTGTTGGACTGGGGTGTGAACTGTTGTCATAGCTTGATAGCTCATTATGTTGCTGACACTGCTCTGGAGCGGCCCATTAAACGGCGTTGCGATACTGCGAGCGCTATGGCGCCTACCAAAATGAGACCCTCTAGAGCGTCACGGAAGTTAAAGTCGAGGCCCATCAGGTTTAAGCCGTTGGAGACCATTCCTAAAAAAAGCACACCCACTAGGGTTCCGAAGATGTTGGGGCGCTGCTGGGGATGAATGGATGCGCCTATAAACACCGCAGCAATCGCATCAAGCAGGTAGCTGAAACCTGCTAAAGGCGTGAACTGCCGCAAACTCGCAGTGTCTAAGATGCCGCCTATAGATGCGGTAGCTGATGCCAAAATAAAAGTTAGCCACAGATAGGCAGCTACGTTGATTCCTGCCACTGATGCAGCAGCAGGCTGTAGGCCAATCATATGGATGCGCTTGCCGTAGATTGTGCGTTCTAAGAATATGTAAAACAACACCAATGCAACAGCGCCGATGATGATCTCGTTAGGGATGCCTATCGTATCGCTGGTAACTAGCTCTTGATATCCCTTAGGCATTTCCCGAAACGCAACCTGTCCACCTCCGCTGGTGTATATCTGTTGGATACTACCCCCGATGAAGAATGTGCCTAGTGTTGCTAAAAATGGGCTCACCCCTAACCAAACAATGAGGAAGCTGTTAAACAGACCTACCCCTGCTCCCGCTAACACTCCTACTACAATGGCTAGGGGCCACCCAACATTGTGATCCATCATAGCTACGATGGCTAGCCAGCCTCCGAAATCAATAGCAATACCGATTGAAAGGTCGATTCCTCCGCTGGCGACTACCAGCGTCATTGCCAGCGCTGCTAGCAGCAAGATGGTGTTTGCTTCTAAGATGTTGATTAGGTTGCTGCTGTTTAAAAACGCGCTAGAGCGGGTGGCGAAGAAAACAAAGCAACCAAAGAAAACCACTAAGAAGCCGTAGCGCGACAGTACCGCTAACGTGGTGTTTGAGTGTTGCGTAGGGGTTTGTGGGTTCATTTGTGTAGCATCGCCACGTTATTGGCGGAGCCTTGCTAAAACCGCTGAGCTGGCTACTACCACCAAGATGAGGGCTCCTTTGATCATGCCGATTTTGAATAGATCTACTTGAATTAGCTGAAAACCATTACCTAAAGCCTTTACAAGAATCGCCCCTGCTACAGCTCCTGGTACAGTCACTACGCGCCGTGGTGAGAAGGCTGCGCCTACGAACGTTGCTAACACCATGTCTACTAAGAGCCGTTCTTCTATGCCCGGTGAGATGCCTGAACCCCGTGAGACAAGCACAATTGCTGCGATCATGCCACAAAAGCTGGCCAAAATGAAGCTTGCTCCGAGGTAGCGGCCCGGTCGCAGCCCAGCAATTTGAGCTGCAGATCGGTTGCCTCCCACAGCTTGTAAGCGGATGCCGAAGCGGGTGCGATGGGCGATCCCTCCTATTACTAGGAGCGTAAACAAGGTGATTAGGGCAGGTATGGGAATGTTGAGAAAATCGCCATCACGAACCTTGTTCACAAAACCGTTGCCCAAAACGGTTATACGCCGATTGTCTATAGCCCATTTATAAAGCCCTACAGATGCCACCAGCGTGGCCAGCGTAGCTAGCAGTGGGGTGAGTTTTATGTACACCACCAGCAAGGCGTTGGTGATGCCTACACCCAAAATTGCTGCTGCTCCTAAAAGGTAGGCCCACAAAAGCGGCGTACCGCTTACTAGCTGATCCGCGATAAGACCCACACCCAAAGTTGCGGCTGCTGGGATGCTGATATCGATACCGCCTACCACTACATCCTCGCCTCCAGCCATAACCACCACGGCTAGGCCGCTAGCCAAGATGGCATCGGGAGCACTTTGACGCAGGATGCTTTTGATATTGCGCAATTCTAAGAAGAACTCAGATTCAAACGATAGATAAATCAAAAGCACCGCGAACACCACCAACGGCCCTCTAGAAATAACAAAGTACAGTATTCGCCGAGCTATGACAGCACTTGGTGTTGTGGTGTTAGCAGCGATGGTTGTGGTCATGTTGTGTGCTGGGAAGTGCTGTTGATGTTGCTAGTTGTACTGTTGGTGGTTAGAGCTATTAGCTCATCAAGAGTTAGGTTTGCTGTGGGCTTTTCTGCTGCAATTTGACCTCGTACCATTACCAGTACTCGGTCGCAGATACCCAAAATTTCGGCTAGATCGTTAGAAGATATCACAACGCCAGCCCCTGCGGTGGCTAACTGAGTGATTAGAGTGTAGATTTCTCTACGAGCTCCCACATCTACTCCAGCAGTGGGACTATCTAACATGAAGACTTGAGAGTTGCTAGCTAGCCATCTGGCTAAAACTACCTTTTGCTGGTTGCCCCCACTGAGGAACTGTACGATAGTTTCAAATTTTCGAGGTCGAACGTCAAGTTGTTCCATCAACTTAGCCGATCGTTGTTTGACACGACTTGTCCGCAGCCAGCCAAACGTGGAACTAACTTTGTCCAAGGTGGCTGCGTTGATGTTGTCACCTACGCTCATATTTAAGATCAGACCGTCGTTGCGGCGGTCGCGGGGTACCAGAACCAGCCCAGCTTTCACGGCATGAGTCGGGGAGCGCAACTTAACAGGTGTGTTGTTGATATGCACATTGCCTTTGCGGGGTCGACGAATCCCGTAAATCGTGTCGGTTAGAGCTTCACGCCCAGATCCGATAATCCCCGTGATACCCACAATCTCACCTTTGCGAACAGAAAAACTGACGTTGTTGAATCGTCGCCCGTCGCTTAGCTCGGTTACTTCGAGTAGTTTGTCGCCTATCTCAGTTTGTTTGTGGGGGTATAAATCTGTTATCTCACGTCCCACCATCAACTTGATAATCTCGCCGTGTACCTGTGTTGCATTAGTGTTGAGCGAGATTGTCTTGATATCCAAACCGTTTCGCATGATCGTTACCTGATCACATATCTCAGTTATCTCCGAAAGATAGTGCGAAACATAGACAATAGCGATGCCTTGCTCGCGCAATGTTCTGATAGCACCAAACAGTGTGTTGATGTCTTGGGCGCTTAGTACTGCGGTAGGTTCATCAAACACAACTAGCTTGGCCTGGCCGTCAATGAGAGCGCGCGCAATTTGTACTAGCTTGCGTTGTGCTACGGTTAGATCCCGCACCAAGGTGCGTCCATCTATTGCTACTCCTAGTGTGTTAGCAAGGAACTCCTCTGCTTGGGCGCGCATTTTGCGGGTAGCAAGCCCCAACAAGCCACGACGCTCCTGTGCCATGAACACCGATTCGGCCACATTGAAATGGGGAACCATGCTTAGCTCTTGGTGAATGAAGCGCACACCTTGGGTGTAGATATTTTCAGGTGTGAGCTGATCTATGGCTGTACCAGCAATTTCAACTGTGCCAGTATCGGCTTCATAGATGCCAGCTAACACCTTAATCATGGTGGACTTGCCAGCACCGTTTTCACCCACCAGCCCGTGAATCTCCCGAGACGCTACAGCTAAGTTGGCTTTGTCTAACGCTTGCACACCCGGAAACGACTTAGAGATATTACGCATTAGTAATGCGCTGGGTGCAGATTCGGCCATCTTAGACATCTTTTACTATCGGCTAGTTCGCCGATTCAAGCTAAGCGGTGGGAGGCCCGCTTGAAGCGAGTGCTCCCACCAGAATTGCTTGAAGTTTGTTTGCTAGAGGTGATCCTAGTTTGTCGTTCCGTAGCCGAGTTGTTCGTAGACGGTTGCGGCTTGTTGTGGGCCGCTGATGGGGATGACGTCTACGTAGCTTTGGGGGAGTATGGTTTCGCCTGCTAGGTGTCGGGCTGCGTTTTGTACGGCGATGGTGGCGATTTGTCGTGGTTGTTGGGCTACGTTGACTATCCAGTTGGAGCCGGGTTCTAGCATGAGTTCTAGTGTGTCGGGTCCGGCGTCTATGGCTGAGACGATGATTTCAGTGCGTCCTGTTTCTTGGAGGGCTTGGTATACGCCTATTGCGGGTTGGTCCCAGCAGGCTACGTGAATGGCATCAAGTGTGCCTTCGGGGTAGCGTTCTAGGAGGTCCAGGGTTTGTGTGCGGGCGTCTTGGGGGGCGTTAGCGAATTCTTCGGCTAGTTCTTCTACGACTTCGATGTTGGGGTAGGCGTTGTCTAGTACGTAGCGCCAGTTGTTGTAGCGGTCACCGCAGAATGAGAGCACTTCGCCGAAAGCGTTGAATACGGCTACGTTGCCTTGTCCGCCGATGGCGTCACCTAGGTAGCGTCCCGCTGATGATCCTGCGTAGAAGTTGTCGGAGCCGGTGTTGTTGACAACGTGTTCTGAAGCGCGGTCTACGCCGAATACGGGGATGCCAGCGTTTTTGAGGGCTTCTAGTTTGGGTTGGACAGCGTCGTCACCCAAGATGGTGATAACCGCGTCAACTTCACGTGTTAGGAACAAGTCATGGTTTTCAGCGTGGACGTTGTTATCACGACCACCGTCGGTGGTAACAGTAGTACCGCCTAGACGTTCAACCTCAGCTATAGCACCCTCAAACGCTTCACGATCCCAAAAATGCTGAGTACCAACCACAGCAACACCAACAGTCAACCCCTCCAGATTTAGCTTATCTACCGACAAGCCAGCATCTTCTGCAGGCTCTACATCAGGAGCGGTTCCGTAGCCGAGTTGTTCGTAGACGGTTGCGGCTTGTTGTGGGCCGCTGATGGGGATGACGTCTACGTAGCTTTGGGGGAGTATGGTTTCGCCTGCTAGGTGTCGGGCTGCGTTTTGTACGGCGATGGTGGCGATTTGTCGTGGTTGTTGGGCTACGTTGACTATCCAGTTGGAGCCGGGTTCTAGCATGAGTTCTAGTGTGTCGGGTCCGGCGTCTATGGCTGAGACGATAATTTCAGTGCGTCCTGTTTCTTGGAGGGCTTGGTACACGCCTATTGCGGGTTGGTCCCAGCAGGCTACGTGAATGGCATCAAGTGTGCCTTCGGGGTAGCGTTCTAGGAGGTCCAGGGTTTGTGTGCGGGCGTCTTGGGGGGCGTTAGCGAATTCTTCGGCTAGTTCTTCTACGACTTCGATGTTGGGGTAGGCGTTGTCTAGTACGTAGCGCCAGTTGTTGTAGCGGTCACCGCAGAATGAGAGCACTTCGCCGAAAGCGTTGAATACGGCTACGTTGCCTTGTCCGCCGATGGCGTCACCTAGGTAGCGTCCCGCTGATGATCCTGCGTAGAAGTTGTCGGAGCCGGTGTTGTTGACAACGTGTTCTGAAGCGCGGTCTACGCCGAATACGGGGATGCCAGCGTTTTTGAGGGCTTCTAGTTTGGGTTGGACAGCGTCGTCACCCAAGATGGTGATAACCGCGTCAACTTCACGGGTTAGGAACAAGTCATGGTTTTCAGCGTGGACGTTGTTATCACGGCCACCGTCGGTGGTAACAGTAGTACCGCCTAGACGTTCAACCTCAGCTACAGCACCCTCAAACGCTTCACGATCCCAAAAATGCTGAGTACCAACCACAGCAACACCAACAGTCAACCCCTCCAACGACAACTCTGAAGTTGGAATAGCGTTAGTTTCAGATGGTGCATCTGGGGTCTCACCATCTGGGGTTTCAGCAGCTTGCTGTGTAGCTTGGCTGTCATTATTAGCTGCTGAGTCGTCATCATCATTGCCACATGATGCGACAATCAGGCTAAAGGCTAGTAACAGCCCAATCAGCAATTTCTGCGAACGCATTTCAGTCTCCCTTTCGCGAACAATTTGTCCGTATGAATGCAGTTGTGAACATTGAGACATTAAAGAAATGTCTAGGAGCTTGTCAAACGATTAAATGTGACATGATCTCGGCGCTGTAGCCTACCGATATGCCGTCGTGAGCGCCCACAAGCGAACCGGTAAGGGTGGCACTGGCATCACTGGCTAGGAACTGGAACACGGGTGCCATCTCTTCTGGCTGGCGGAACACACCGTTAGCGGTCATTTGTTTTACGGCTGCAACCCTGGGGCTTTCTGCTGGGGCCATCTCGCTTTCCACAATTCCTGGCAGCACCGCGTTGATACGTATACCCTTTGGTCCCAACTCTAGGGCCCATGTTCTTACTAGCATGTCTAAAGCAGCTTTAGAGGCTGAGTAAGCTGCTAAACCGGGGCAAGTGATAGAACCAGCAGGGGAGCTAGTTACCACCACGGAGCCTCCCGTTTTTATGGCACAAACCCCAGCGGCTAGGGCGCGGACAATTCCTAGCGTGTTTATGTCAATCATCCGTTCGAACACCGTTAAATCTAGTTCTGCTATTGTCCCGTGATCCTCGTTGATGCCTGAGTTAAGGATCAGACAGTCGATAGGTGTATTGGTAATTTCTTTAAATCCAGCTTGAACAGAGCTTGTGTCAGCTACATCCATTGCTATGAATTGTGCTCCAATTTGTTGTGCTGTGGCTTGGCCACTGGCTCTTCGGCCACCGATGGTTACTTTGGCACCAGCACCAGCCAAGTGGGCTGCTACTGCTTTACCGATACCAGAGGTTCCCCCCACCACAACAATGCGTTTGCCCTGCACCGAGAAAACATCGGGTTTTTGCAACTCAGTCATTGCTTGAAGCTACCACTTGCAGCTACTAACTGTTATACCCAAATATTCTGTGGCTACTGCGAACACAGCCTAAACCATATACGACCAACTATGTTGCAACCACCACTAGAGCTTGCCTTATGTTGTTTCTGCATCGCCAAGCAAATCGAGTGGGCTTAAATCGATCATTTCAGCAATTGCTTTTGGAAATGGATCGTCCCAAGCATCTACTAGTGAGGCGTTAATGTGACCCTGGTCAATAATCAGATAGCTGCCGGTGATTGCACTAGCAGCATTGCTGCACAAAAACAACAAGGTGTCGCCCATCTCTTCGGGTAACATTGTGGGCAGGTTGGCAGCTTCTCGGTAGGAGGCTCCAAAGCTGAGCCATGTGTCTTTGTTGGCTTGTGCTAGGGGTGTGTCTACCGCAGCTGGGACGATGCAGTTAACACGAATTCCTTGTTGTATGAGTTTGAACGATTGAGTGGCCACATAGGCGTTGATGGCTTGTTTGCTAAAGCTGTAATTGTCGGTGCCTTCGTGTTGGGCAACCCAAGCCGCAGCGGATTCCCAGTCAGGAGTTGCTAAAAAGTCTTTTAACTGCTCAAGATGGTTTCGCCAGGCTAAGGCGGCTGCTGAGGAAATAAAGCCTATGGCGCTACCCTTACCAACTTTGCCGGTTGCGATTAAAGATTCAACCAGATGACGCTGTGATGTGAAGTTTATAAGCATCAAGTTGGGGGTGTCTTGCGCTACGCCAGCACACGCCAGCACCGCATGTATCGGCCCTTCAACAGCTTCAACAGCTGCGTCCACGCTAGCTTTATCTGCCAGATTGACATTGATGGACTGCCCGCATTCGTATGTGACGGGAACAATATCCATGACAATCGTGTGGGCACCTAGTTCTGCAGCTCTTTTAGCTCCAGCGGCACCCATTCCTGTGGCACCGCCCACCACTAGCACTCGCTTGTCTTCATAGTTGACCAGATCTGGCATTTTCAAACCCCCCTAAGAAAAAGATTTAATCAAAGAATACATGTAATGGCAGACATATATCTATTTCCATATTGCTAGTCGTGTGGATGGATCGAAAAAGCTAATGTGTTCGGTATCTATGGCTACCGTAGCGATTTCGCGCACATTGACTTGGCTCCGCGGGTTGAATCTGCCCACAACCACCGCTGCATCACCTAGTTCAACCACCGCATCAGGGTCGCCAGAGTCCACCGGGGCAGCATCAACTTTGAAATGAATTAGTATCTCTGAGCCCAGCGACTCCTTCAAGTTCACCTCGCCACAGATGCACTGCTCAGCGGGGCGGGAATCCAAAGAGGCATCTTCCATATCTTCAGGTCTGATACCAAAAATGACTGGTTTGTCGATGTAGTCGTTTAGTTTTGGTCGTGCCGACAGAACTTCTGCGGGGATAGCGATGGTTTGGCTGCCAAGTGAGAGGCTGGCACCCGCTCCGTTGCTGTTAAGTTTGAAAAGACCTTCAAAAAGGTTCATGGATGGTGAGCCAATAAATGCGGCAACAAAGACATTGTATGGTTTGTCGTAAAGTTTTTGAGGGGAGTCCACTTGTTGGAGGTACCCGTCTTTTAGCACTGCAACACGGTCACCCATGGTCATAGCTTCTACTTGGTCGTGCGTTACATACACCGTTGTTACCCCAAGTTGGCGTTGTAGGCTGGCAATTTCCGCTCGCATCTGCACCCGTAGCTTGGCATCTAAGTTGGAAAGTGGCTCGTCCATCAAAAACGCTGCTGGCTGACGCACGATAGCCCGTCCCATAGCCACGCGTTGGCGCTGCCCACCCGATAGCTGCGCGGGTTTGCGTTTCAGCTGAGCTTCCAATTCAAGCACGCGGGCTGCTTCGCGTATGCGTTTATCAGCTTCGGTTTTGGGAACTTTAGCCAGCTTGAGAGCAAAACCAATGTTGTCGTACACCGTCATGTGGGGGTAAAGAGCGTAATTCTGAAACACCATAGCGATGTCTCTATCTTTGGGCTCCACATTGTTTACAACACGTTCTCCAATGCGCATCTCACCATCCGATATCTCTTCTAGGCCCGCAATCATCCGCAAAGCAGTAGATTTACCGCAGCCAGACGGGCCAACGAGCACTAAGAACTCCTTGTCGCCGATATTTAGGTCGAGGTCGTGGATGGCGTGATATCCGTTGGCATAAACCTTGTTGATTTTGTCGAGGGTGATGGTAGCCATGATCCGATTCTCCTATTGCAGGCTTGCGAGTTGGTGGTTGTTTTGGGCGTGTTGAGCGTGCTGCGTAGTTTTTGAGTTTTTAGGATGTGTTTGGGTGGTCTGTAGGAGACCAAGGCGGTTTTGGTTGTTTAGGTATTGGAGTTGGGCAGGTTTGCAGCCGGCGAAAATATCAAGCAAGTCGTCCACCACCATAGTGCCGATTGTTTGAAGTGCTTCAGGTAAGGCGCCGGCTAGATGTGGGGTGAGGATGGCTTGGCTGTGGTCGCGTATTGGATCGTTTAAACTTATTGGCTCGGTGGGGTACACGTCGGTAGCGAATTGGAAGCCATTGTGTGCCGATAATTCGGTGAGAGCGTCAAAATCAACTAGCGAAGCTCTGCTTAGCAGCACAAGTGTTTGATGTGAGCTGAGGCGTTCTAAAAGCTGACGTGAGATTATGCCTTTGGTGGATGGTGTCGGTGCGGCCAGAATGAATACGAGATCTGCTTGGTTGAACATTTCTTCTAGGGTAGTTGGGATGATGCCACGTGCTTTTAGCTGTTGGTGGGGCAGTGGCGGGTCGTAGCCGATTAGGTTAGGGCTAAAGGGTTGCAGGAGTTTTTGGAGGTGCAGAGAGATTTGCCCGCAGCCGACGAAACCAACTGTTGTGTTGTACAGCGACCGATTGCGGTGATTACCTGCGTGCAGCCACGACTCGCTACCGGCTCGCATTGCTCTGTCAGCTTTGCTAATGCCGCGGCAGATTCCAAGCGCAAGTGCTAGTCCCAACTCGGCCACCACAGCGCCGAACGCTGGCGCGCAAGATCCTACGCGTATACCTTGTTGCTGGGCTTGTTGGTAGTCAAGGTCTGCGTGTTCATGGCCGCCAGCCACTTCTAAAAGCGCCTGCAGCCCGCTACCTGCATATTTAAGTGCTTGTTGTCCATGTCTCCAACGACCAAATACCACAGCGGAGGCATGAGCTATTTCATCTAAAAACATAGCGGTGGGCATGGGCTTGTCTTTGCCCCAAACGATTTCGGCTTTAGTAGCGAGGCGTTCCAAATCAGCGGTTGTAAATATCTCGCTCATTGTGCGAAACTCTGGATCGATGATTACCCGAGGCAGCGTAGTCATCCCTTGAGACCTGCGGTGGCCACACCCTGCACAAACTGTCGTTGGAATATCACGAAAACGATGATTACTGGCAGCACCATCATGGTGCCAAAAGCTAGAAGATCGCCCCACTGCACTGGGGGTGTCCCACGGAAGAAAGTAAGGCCGATTGGCAAAGGGCGTGTATCTTCTGTGCGGCTGATCATAACCGGCCACAAGAACTGCCCCCACGAATATAAGAAACTGAGGATTGCAGCGCTGGCATAGGCTGGCTTAGCTAAGGGAAACATCACCTTCCAAAACGTTCGGTAAGGGCCCGCGCCGTCTATCATTGCTGCTTCTTCAAGCTCTGAGGGTAAGCCTTTAAAGAATGAATAAAACAAAAAGATATATAACGGTTGCGCTATGAAAGGCAGAAATTGAGCGCGGATTGTGTTGGTCCACTCAATCTCCGTCATCATCAACAGCAACGGAACGGCAATGGCTTCAAAGGGGATAATAACCAATGCAACCACTGCTGTCAGCAGTATTTTTTGACCGCGGAACCGCAGGCGGGCTAGCGCATAACCGCAAAAGCTGTTGACGATTAGTCCACCCACAACCACCACAGTAGAGACGATTACTGATACGCGCAGCGATTTGAAGTAGTTGCCGTTATCGGCAGCTCCACTGTAGTTGTCGCCAGCTTCGAAAGGACGTGGATCGAAGGCTGCTAGCGAGGTTTGGTCACCGATAACTACGGTGTCTGCTTTGAGCGAACCGATCACCATAATCACAATCGGGAACACAAACAGCACACCCATCAAGCCCATTACGCAGTAGGCAATAGCCGTGTTGCGGTTAAGCCCTCTAGTTGCTGTCATCGTTGAAGCTCCTCAGTTCTTTGGCTCAAACTTGCGTTGGAATATTGTGAGGAACAGCACGATTAAAAAGAACAACACGGCTATTGACGAGCCTTTGCCGATATTGCCACGTTCAAACCCTGTGTTGACCATCTCCACCATGATCGTGTTAGTTGCGTCGAGCGGCCCTCCTGGGCGGGGCGGCAGAATCCAGACCTGATCAAAAAGCCGAAACGACAAGATCATCGTGATCGTAGCCACAAAGAACAGTTGGTGGCGGATGCCGGGCACTGTTACGTTGCGGAAACGTTTCCAAGCTCCAGCACCATCAACCGCAGCTGCTTCATAGAGGGATTGCGGCACATCTTGGAGTGCGGCCAACAAGATGACCATTTGAAAGCCCACGCTGGCCCATAAAGAAACGATTATCACTGCTGCCATTGTGTAGGAAGGGTTGTTTAGCCAATCGGGAGCGAAAGCCCCAAAGGTCACAACCTCCATCACAGTGTTTATTAGGCCAGACGGGTTGAGCAGCACTAGCCAGATAATTGATGCTGCTGATAAAGAGAAGGTGATTGGAATGAAGTAGAAGGTTCGGAACAGCACCGAGCCTTTGAGTTTTTGGTTTACTAGCACAGCTAATAGCAGTGCTAAACCAGTTTGTAGCGGTACTACGATTGCTGAGAAAACTAAATTGTTTTGCAGCGCACCCCAAAAGTCTAAGTCACTTAAAATGCTGGTGTAGTTGTCAAAGCCTACCCACCTTGTTGGCAGTGGGCTAAGCAGTTTGCGGTTTGTAAATGACAATATGGCAGCTAAGCCAAATGGCACCACCATGAACAGCGTGAGCAGCACCACCGCAGGGGCAGAAAAGGCCAGTCCCGCCCTGGCCCGAGAGCGTCCGCCCGGTGACACCGAGCGTGACGCTGTCTTATCTACGGTGGTTGACCGCAAATACAAACCCCCCTTACTGTAGTTTGTTTAGCAGTTTTTGTTTTGTAAGAGCTTAGTTTGTTGGATAGCCCTCGTTATCTTCAATGTTTTCATCGATTGCTGCAACAGCGGAATCTAATGTGGATTGCACATCAGCACCAGCAACGATGTCGGCTAGGGCAGTAGAGAAGGCATCGCGAATAGCACCGTAAGCTGGTGTAGCCGGTCGTGGTACAGCGATGTTGGGTGCTCCTTGCAGGTTCAGCACGTATAGGTAACGATCACCGCCAGGGCCGAAAGTGGGATCAGCTTCCAACACCGACTTCAGTGAGGGCACTGCACTTTCGGCTTCGGCGATGGCTTTAACTTGTGCCGGGCTGGTGACATGTTCCATAAACGCCCACACCGCATCGGGATCAGCGGCGCTAGATGACATCGCCCAGTTCCAAGAGCCCATACCAGCTTTTGAGCCTGTACCAAAGTCGGGTAATGGCACTAAGACAAGGTCGTCACCTACAGCGTCTTTATAAAGGTTGTACATCCAGTGGCCTACCCATGAGACAGCAACATCACCTGTGGTGAAATTTGTGTCATCAACGGCAGCGAGGTCGATGAGGCCATCTTCAGCCCAACTCTGGAACAGTGTCATAGCCTCTACAGCTTCGGGGCTATTTAGGAAACCATCGGCGGTTTGGAAGTCTGATCGGTCGATTATGTCACCGCCAGCGGATTGGATGATGGGGGCGAATCCGTAAGGTCGCCATTCGCCAGCACCGTAAAACCACTTGATGTCTAGAGGTGCCGCAATGCCTGTGTCTTGTAGGTCTCGCAGGATTTGGTCAAACTCTTGGGCAGTCCAAGCATCTTGTGAGGTTTCGGGGATTCTTGCACCAACAGACTCAAGCACAGAGCGCTTAGCCCAGATACCCATACCAGAATCAAACGAACCCAGGCTGTACAACTCGCCGTTATAGGTGCCCTGCTCAATGATTGATGGCAAAAAGTCGTCAAGGGCACCGTCGGGAACGCAGTTACCAAGAGGCTGTACGAAGCCGTTCCATGCAAAGTTGTAAAGGAACGGGCCGTCCATGTCGATGATGTCGGGCAGATCGTTAGAGGCTGCTGCTGCTGTGATGAAGTCCTCGTAGTTCTGTTCGCCAAGGTTCACTAACTCTACGGTTACACCGAGGTCGGCGCCAGGTCCAGCATTAAAGCTCTCCACAGCCCCAGTGTAGGCATCACCTGAACTGTGTGATGTGAGTGTCAATGTGACTGGGCCGTCTATTTCGCCGTCGCAGGGCCCGCCAGCCATAGGTTCGTCCATGGGTTCGGGTTCTTGATCGTCCATGGGTTCTGCCATTGCAGTGGCTTCGGTTGCTTCTGAAGTGGTTGGTGCTGGCGCTGAGTCGTCATCATCATTGCCACATGCGGCTATTATAAGGCTTAGCGAAAATGCTAACGCTAAGACCTTAACTAGTTTGGATTTCATCTTGCCCTCCTTGTCGAAACGCTTCGACTGATGTTTGTTAAAATCTAGCGCAGCACAGCCGTTTGTGCAAGAAGTAGCGATTGTGCCTTAGCTTCTAGACGGTGGGGGTGGGTGGGGGGTAACCGGCGACTGGTCGTTTTAGCTAGCGGGGTGTTAGCTGCGGTTGGTGGTGCGGTTTTGTCGGCGGTTGGTGGTGGTGAGTTGGGTTGTGGTGGTGAGGAGGAGTCCGGTTGTGATGAGGGTTAGGGCTATGTGTAGGGGTAGGTGGGTTTGTTGACCGGTTTTGGGGAGTTCTTTGATTGTGGGTGTTGTTGTGGTTTTTGTGGGTGTTGCTACGGCTATGTTTTGGGGTGGTGTGATGTCTGCAGGGTTTTGGGTGTTGTTGTCGATGATGGTGATGGTTGTTGTTGTTGTTACGGTGAGTTTAGGGTTGGTGCCGTGTATGGTGAGTGTTTCTTCGGGTTCGGTGAAGTTGTCGTCTATGGGGGTGAACGTGAACATTGTGGTTGTTGAGTTAGAGTAGGCGGGGATTGTTATTGTGAAATCAGCGATTGTTGTGTAGTCGATGTTTGATACAGCGGTGTCGTCTGTGTGTCCGACGCTGACTGTTGTTGTGGTGTTTGTGGGGAATGTGGTGGCACCGTTGAGTGAAGCTGTGAGGGTCACCGCTGTGGCACCAGCGTTTTCAAGAACCACACCTGGTGACACACTCAGCGTTAATGTGGATGGTGCGTTGTCGTCGTCAATGATTTCGCCGATACCAATAGCAGCGTTTACTGTTTGGCTTAGCGCAGCGTTTACCACCGAAGTGACGGTGATTACCACTGTCTCATTGTTTTCATATACGCGGTCGCCTTTTACTGGAATAATAATATTGGCTGTTGACGCACCTGTTTCAATAGTTACAGTCAACGGATTCGGCGTTTCGTAGTCGACACCATCAACAGCGGAACCGCCTAAAGTGTAAGCAACAATCACATCATTGCTAGCAACCGTCGACAACATAACCGTGAACACCATATCTACAGTCACCGCTGGATCGTCACCCTCCACAACAGCGGTAGCATCACCCACCTGCACCTCAGGCACAACAACAACAGGCACATCAGGTTCCACCGGTGAAACAACAACCGGTAATGTTGGCGCTACCGGCACAACAACCGGTAATGGTAGCGGACTAACCGGTGCTGGTGGCGGGGTAACCGGTGCTGGTGGCGGAACAACGGGTGTCGGGGGCGGGTCGTCGTCGTCGATGATGGTACCGGTGGCGACTACTGTGTCGCTTAACATTATCTGCTGTTCTGCTAATACCTGGTCTTGCCCATACGGTGTCGCAGTGTCTTGTTGTAACTGTGTTTTTTGCAACTCTTTGAGAGCTTCCACCACAGGATCCCACCGAACGCTCCAAAACGTTTGCGCGTTTATTTCCGCTTCCGCCACAGTCATCGCCGCACCCTCAAACCCCGGCACATCCTCACCAAACGCCACTAACACACGATTCCAACGCTGCACATGAGCAACACCATTACCCACCTCCGCAGCGTAACCACGCACATCAGCAACCAAACCCTCAGGCACCACAAAAACATCAACAACCCCACCCACATTATCTATCATCTGATCTTGCTCATACATTTCAGCGGTGTCTCGCTGTAACTGTGTTTTTTGCAATTCTTTGAGAGCTTCCACCACAGGATCCCACCGAACGCTCCAAAACGTTTGCGCGTTTATTTCCGCTTCCGCCACAGTCATCGCTGTGCCTGAGAATCCCGGCACATCCTCACCAAACGCCACTAACACACGCTTCCAACGCTGCACATGAGCAGCACCATTACCCACCTCCGCAGCGTAACCACGCACATCAGCAACCAAACCCTCAGGCACCACAAACACATCAACACTCTCAACCACATCACCCGGCACAGCAGCAACACCAACAAGAGTCACAACCAACGTCTCATCAAACTCATCAACCACATCACCCTTCACCAACAAAACAACATCCGCCGACACATCCCCAGCAGCAACAACCACACTCAACAAATCCGGTGCCTCATAATCAACACCAACAGACGCAGAACCACCCAAACCATAATCAACAACCACATCCCGACCAAAAACCCCCGACAAACCCACAGAAAAAACCATACGCCCATACACCAACGGATCATCCCCCTCCACAACCGACACCGCACCACCAATCGACACCAACACAACATCCACAACCACCGGCGCCGCATCATCATCAACAATCATGATCTCATCACCAGTAACCGTGAACCCAGACGCAGTACCAGACACAATAATCGTCTCAGCAGGCTCATCAACACTGTCATCAACCGGGGTCAAATCAAACGTGCCCTCAGCCTCACTCGCACCAGCGGGAATAGTAATCGTGAAAGCCTCAACCGCAGCATAATCAGCAGGTGAACTAGCAGTACCACCACCCACACTCACCGCCACCACAGTCGCGGTGCTGCTAGTCGTAGACCCACCCAACGTGGCAGTCACCGTCACCGAAGTTTTACCGTCCCCCTCACCCACCATGTCAGGATCAGCCGTCAAAGTTATCGCAGTAGGCGTCGCATCATCATCAGTAATAGTGATCTCATCACCAGTGACCGTCAACCCAGACGCAGTACCAGACACAATAATCATCTCGTCGGGCTCATCAACACTGTCATCAACCGGAGTCAGACCGAAAGTGCCGGTCGCGGACGCGGTGCCAGCGGGAATAGTAATCGTAAAACCCTCAACCGCAGCATAATCAGCAGGTGAGATGGCCGTGCCACCTCCCACACTCACCGCCACCACAGTCGCGGTGCTGCTAGTCGTAGACCCACCCAACGTCGCAGTCACCGTGATCCCAGTCTCACCACCACCCTCACCCACCATGTCCGGTGCCGCTGTGAGTGTGATCGCAGTAGGCGCCGCGTCGTTATCAATAATCGTGACCGTGTCACCGGTGACGGTCAACGTGCCCGCCTTACCCGTCACATCAACAGTCTCAGCCGGTTCATCAACCTTGTCATCAACCGGGGTCAAATCAAACGTGCCCGTCGCGGACGCAGCACCAGCAGGAATAGTAATCGTGAAAGCCTCAACCGCAGCGTAATCGGTGCCAGTAGTGGCTGTGCTGTCTCCCACGCTCACTGTCACTTCTGTTGCGGTGCTGCTAGTGGTAGACCCACCCAACGTCGCAGTCACCGTGATCCCAATTTTCCCAGCCGACTCAGCCACCGTGTCCGGTGCAGCAGACAAAGTTACAGTCGTGGGTGGGTCAACACCCAACTTCAACTCAGACGTAGGAAAATCGTCGTCTGTAATAGCGATCTCATCACCAGTGACCGTCAACCCAGACGCAGTACCAGACACAATAATCGTCTCATCGGACTCATTCACACTGTCATCAACCGGGGTCAGGTCAAACGTGCCGGTCGCGGATTTCTGCCCGGCTGGAATAGTAATCGTAAAACCCTTGACCGCAGCATAATCAGCTGTCTCAGTGGCTGTGCCACCGCGCACACTCACCGTTACCTCAGTCGCGGTGCTACGAGTCGTGGTTCCACCCAAAGTCGCAGTCACCGTGATCTCAGTTTTACCCGCACTTTCAGCCACCGAATCCGGCGCAGCCGTCAACGTGATCGCAGTAGGCGCCGCATCATTATCGGTAATAGTGACCGTGTCACCGGTGATGGTCAGCGTGCCTGCCTTGCCGGTCACTTCAACTGTTTCGTTTGGCTCATCAATGCTGTCGTTTACGGGGGTGAGATCAAACGTTGCGGTCGCGGATTTCTGCCCGGCTGGAATAGTAATCGTGAAAGCCTCAACAGCAGCGTAATCAGCAGGTGAACTGGCAGTACCACCACCCACACTCACCGTTACTTCTGTCGCGGTGCTGCTAGTCGTGCTGCCACCCAACATAGCAGTCACCGTCACCGAAGTTTTACCGTCCCCCTCAGCCACCATGTCAGGATCAGCTGTGAGGGTGATCGCAGTAGGCGCAGCATCATCATCAGTAATCGTGATCGTGTCACCGGTGACAGTGAACCCAGATGCTTTACCAGAAACTTCAACTGTTTCATTTGGTTCATCCACACTGTCGTCAACCGGGGTGAAATCAAACGTGCCCTCAGCCTCACTCGCACCAGCCGCAATAGTAATCGTGAAATCCTCTACGGCAGCGTAATCGGCAGGCGAACTAGCAATACCACCACCCACACTCACCGCCACCACAGTCGCTGTGCTGCGAGTAGTGTTTCCACCCAAACTAGCAGTCACCGTGATCTCGGTTTTATCCGCACTTTCAGCCACCGAATCCGGCGCAGCCGTCAACGTGATCGCAGTAGGCGCCGCATCATTATCGGTAATAGTGACCATGTCACCGGTGATGGTCAGCGTGCCTGCCTTGCCGGTCACTTCAACTGTTTCGTTTGGCTCATCAATGCTGTCGTTTACGGGGGTGAGATCAAACGTTGCGGTCGCTGACGCAGCACCAGCAGGAATAGTGATAGTGAAATCCTTGACCGCAGCGTAATCAGCTGGTGAGCTAGCTGTACCACCACCCACACTCACCGCCACCACAGTCGCAACACTACGAGTCGTAGACCCACCCAAAGTCGCAGTCACCGTCACCGTCTTCTTACCACCCTCCTCGGCTACCGTGTCCGGTGCCGCCGTCAAAGTGATCGCAGTAGGCGCCGCATCATCATCAGTAATCGTGATCGTGTCACCGGTGATAGTGAACCCAGATGCTTTACCAGAAACTTCAACTGTTTCATTTGGTTCATCAACACTGTCGTCAACCGGGGTGAAATCAAACGTGCTAGTCGCGGATTTCTGCCCAGCCGGAATAGTAATCGTGAAATCCTCTACGGCAGCGTAATCATCTGTCTCAGTGGCTGTGCCACCGCCCACACTCACCGCCACCTCAGTCGCGGTGCTGCTAGTAGTGGTTCCACCCAACGTGGCAGTCACCGTGATCTCGGTTTTATCCGCACTCTCAGCCACCGTGTCAGGATCAGCCGTCAACGTGATCGCAGAAGGCGCCGCATTATCATCAGTAATCGTGACCACATCACCAGTCACAGTCAGCGTGCCCGCCTTACCCGTCACCTCAACAGTCTCAGACGGCTCATCAACACTGTCATCAACCGGGATGAAATCAAACGTGTTAGTCGCGGATTTCTGCCCGGCTGGAATAGTAATCGTAAAAGCCTCAACCGCAGCATAATCAGCCGTCTCAGCGGCAGTGCCACCGCCCACACTCACTGTTACTTCTGTCGCAACACTACGAGTCGTAGACCCACCCAAAGTCGCAGTCACCGTCACCTCAGTTTTACCCGCACCCTCCAATACCGTGTCAGGATCAGCGGTGAGAGTGATCGCAGTAGGCGTCGCATCATCATCAGTAATCGTGACCACATCACCAGTCACCGACAGCGTGCCAGCCTTACCCATCACATCAACAGTCTCAGCCGGTTCATCCACACTGTCATCAACCGGGGTGAAATCAAACGTGCCAGTCGCCGACTGCTGCCCGGCTGGAATAGTGATAGTGAAATCCTCAATTGCAGCGTAATCAGCTGGTGAGCTGGCTGTGCCACCGCCCACACTCACCGTCACCGCAGTCGCAACACTACGAGTCGTGCTTCCACCCAACATAGCAGTCACCGTGATCTCAGTTTCGCCAGCCGACTCAGCCACCATGTCAGGATCAGCTGTGAGAGTGACCGCAGAAGGCGTCGCATCATCATCAGTAATCGTGATCTCATCACCAGTCACAGTGAACCCACCAGCAGTACCAGACACCTCAACCGTCTCAGATGGCTCATCAACACTGTCGTCAACCGGGGTGAAATCAAACGTTACGGTCGTGGATTTCTGACCGGCTGGAATAGTGATAGTGAAATCCTCAACCACAGCATAATCAGCAGGAGCGGTGGCAGTACCACCGCCCACACTCACCGTCACCGCAGTCGCTGTGCTGCTAGTAGTGGTTCCACCCAATGTGGCAGTCACCGAGATCTCGGTTTCCCCCGCACTCTCAGCCACCGAATCCGGCGCAGCGGTCAAAGTGATCGCAGTAGGC
This sequence comes from Candidatus Poriferisocius sp., assembly GCA_965221865.1. Taxonomy (GTDB): domain Bacteria; phylum Actinomycetota; class Acidimicrobiia; order Acidimicrobiales; family Bin134; genus Poriferisocius. The sequence goes on along the minus strand of OZ244918.1, from coordinate 710,539 downwards.
GCCGCATCATCATCAGTGATCGTGATCACGTCTTTAGTCACTGTCAGCGTGCCCGACTTGCCGGTCACTTCAACAGTTTCGTTCGGTTCATCAACACTGTCATCAACCGGGGTGAAATCAAACGTGCCGGTCGCGGACGCGATGCCAGCGGGAATAGTAATCGTGAAATCCTCAACCGCAGCATAATCGGTGCCAGCAGTGGCTGTGCCGTCTCTCACGCTCACTGTCACTTCTGTCGCGGTGCTGCTAGTCGTGGTGCCACCCAATGTGGCAGTCACCGTGATCTCCGTCTCACCCGCACCCTCCAATACCGTGTCAGGATCAGCCGTCAACGTGATCGCAGTAGGCGCCGCGTCGTTATCGGTAATAGTGATCGTGTCTTTGTTTACGGTCAGCGTGCCCGCCTTACCAGACACCTCAACCGTCTCAGCCGGCTCATCAACACTGTCATCAACCGGAGTGAAATCAAACGTTGCGGTCGCGGACGCAGCACCAGCCGGAATAGTAATCGTGAAAGCCTTGACCGCAGCGTAATCAGCAGGAGCAGTGGCAGTACCACCACCCACACTCACCGTTACTTCTGTCGCTGTGCTGCTAGTCGTGGTGCCGCCTAATGTGGCAGTCACCGTCACCGTCTTCTTACCACCCTCCTCGGCTACCGTGTCCGGTGCAGCAGTCAACGTGACCGCAGAAGGCGTCGCATCATCATCAGTAATCGTGATCTCATCACCAGTCACAGTGAACCCACCAGCAGTACCAGACACCTCAACCGTCTCAGATGGCTCATCAACACTGTCGTCAACCGGGGTGAAATCAAACGTTACGGTCGTGGATTTCTGACCGGCTGGAATAGTGATAGTGAAATCCTCAATTGCAGCGTAATCATCTGTCTCAGTGGCTGTACCACCACCCACACTCACTGTTACTTCTGTCGCAACACTACGAGTCGTAGACCCACCCAAAGTCGCAGTCACCGTCACCTCAGTTTTATCCGCACCCTCACCCACCGAATCAGGCGCCGCAACCAGTGTGATCGCAGTAGGCGCCGCATCATCATCGGTAATCGTGATCACGTCTTTAGTCACCGTCAGCGTGCCCGCAGCGCCGGTCACTTCAACCGTTTCGTTCGGTTCGTCAACACTGTCATCAACCGGAGTGAAATCAAACGTGTTAGTCGCGGATTTCTGCCCGGCTGGAATAGTAATCGTAAAATCGGTGACCGCAGCGTAATCAGCCACAGAAGTAGCAGTGCCACCGCCCACACTCACCGTCACCACTGTCGCGGTGCTGCTAGTCGTGGTTCCACCCAACGTTGCGGTCACCGTCACCTCAGTTTCGCCAGCCGACTCAGCCACCGAATCCGGCGCAGCCGTGAGAGTGACCGCAGAAGGCGTCGCATCATCATCAGTAATCGTGACCGTGTCTTTGTTTACGGTCAACGTGCCTGCTTTACCCGTCACTTCAACCGTCTCAGCCGGCTCATCAATGCTGTCGTCAACCGGAGTGAAATCAAACGTGCCAGTCGCCGACTGCTGCCCGGCTGGAATAGTAATCGTGAAAGCCTCAACAGCAGCGTAATCAGCAGGTGAACTGGCTGTGCCACCACCCACACTCACCGTTACTTCTGTCGCGGTGCTGCTAGTCGTGGTTCCACCCAACATAGCAGTCACCGAGATCTCGGTTTCCCCCGCACTCTCAGCCACCGAATCCGGCGCAGCGGTCAAAGTGATCGCAGTAGGCGCCGCATCATCATCAGTGATCGTGATCACGTCTTTAGTCACTGTCAGCGTGCCTGCTTTACCCGTCACTTCAACAGTCTCAGCCGGCTCATCAATGCTGTCGTCAACCGGGGTGAAATCAAACGTGCCGGTCGCGGACGCGATGCCAGCGGGAATAGTAATCGTGAAATCCTTGACAGCCGTGTAATCAGCAGGTGAGCTGGCTGTGCCACCGCCCACACTCACCGTCACCGCAGTCGCGGTGCTGCTAGTCGTGGTTCCACCCAACATAGCAGTCACCGTCACCGAAGTTTTACCGTCCCCCTCAGCCACCATGTCAGGATCAGCGGTCAAAGTGATCGCAGTAGGCGCCGCATCATCATCAGTAATCGTGACCACATCACCAGTCACCGACAACGTGCCTGCTTTACCCGTCACTTCAACCGTCTCAGCCGGCTCATCAATGCTGTCGTCAACCGGAGTGAAATCAAACGTGCCAGTCGCCGACTGCTGCCCGGCTGGAATAGTAATCGTGAAAGCCTCAACAGCAGCGTAATCAGCAGGTGAACTGGCAGTACCACCACCCACACTCACCGTTACTTCTGTCGCGGTGCTGCTAGTCGTGGTTCCACCTAACGTGGCAGTCACCGTCACCTCAGTTTTACCGTCCCCCTCAGCCACCATGTCAGGATCAGCGGTGAGTGTGATCGCAGTAGGCGCCGCATCATCATCAGTAATAGAAATCGTGTCCTTAATCACCGTCAAACCGCCGCCAGTAACCACACCCGTAACATCAACCGTCTCAGCCGGTTCATCCACACTGTCATCAACCGGAGTGAAATCAAACGTGCCCTCAGCTTCACTCGCACCGGCGGGAATAGTAATCGTAAAACCCTCAACCGCAGCATAATCAGCCACAGAAGTAGCTGTGCCACCGCCCACACTCACTGTTATCGCAGTCGCTGTGCTGCTAGTCGTAGACCCACCCAACGCGGCGGTCACCGTGATCTCAGTTTTATCCGCACTCTCAGCCACCATGTCCGGTGCCGCGGTGAGTGTGACCATTGTGGGAGCAGCGTCGTTATCAGTAATCGTGACCGTGTCTTTGTTTACGGTCAGCGTGCCCGCCTTACCAGAAACTTCAACTGTTTCATTTGGTTCATCAACACTGTCGTCAACCGGGGTGAGATCAAACGTTGCGGTCGCGGATTTCTGCCCGGCTGGAATAGTAATCGTGAAATCCTCAATTGCAGCGTAATCAGCCACAGAAGTGGCTGTGCCACCGCCCACACTCACTGTTACTTCTGTCGCAACACTACGAGTCGTAGACCCACCCAAAGTCGCAGTCACCGTCACCTCAGTTTTATCCGCACCCTCACCCACCGAATCAGGCGCCGCAACCAGTGTGATCGCAGTAGGCGTCGCATCATCATCAGTAATCGTGATCTCATCACCAGTCACCGACAGCGTGCCCGCCTTACCAGACACCTCAACCGTCTCAGCCGGCTCATCAACACTGTCATCAACCGGAATCAAATCAAACGTCCCCGTCGCAGACGCAGTGCCAGCCGCAATAGTAATCGTAAAAGCCTCAACTGCAGCGTAATCAGCAGGCGAGCTAGCTGTACCACCGCCCACACTCACCGTCACCGCAGTCGCAACACTACGAGTCGTGCTTCCACCCAACATAGCAGTCACCGTCACCGAAGTTTTATCCGCACTCTCAGCCACCATGTCAGGATCAGCCGTGAGCGTGACCGTTGTGGGGGCAGCGTCATTATCAGTAATCGTGACCACATCACCAGTCACAGTCAGCGTGCCCGCTTTACCCGTCACTTCAACCGTTTCGTTCGGTTCGTCAACACTGTCATCAACCGGAGTGAAATCAAACGTGCCAGTAGCCGACTGCTGCCCAGCAGGAATAGTAATCGTAAAAGCCTCAACCGCAGCATAATCAGCCACAGAAGTAGCTGTGCCACCGCCCACACTCACTGTTATCGCAGTCGCGGTGCTGCTAGTCGTGGTGCCACCTAATGTGGCAGTCACCGTCACCTTCGTTTTACCACCCTCCTCGGCTACCGTGTCCGGTGCAGCAGTCAAAGTGATCGCGGTAGGCGCCGCGTCGTTATCGGTGATAGTGATCGTGTCACCGGTGACAGTGAACCCAGATGCTTTACCAGAAACTTCAACTGTTTCATTTGGTTCATCAACACTGTCGTCAACCGGGGTGAGATCAAACGTTGCGGTCGCGGATTTCTGCCCGGCTGGAATAGTAATCGTGAAATCCTCAATTGCAGCGTAATCAGCCACAGAAGTGGCTGTGCCACCGCCCACACTCACTGTTACTTCTGTCGCAACACTACGAGTCGTAGACCCACCCAAAGTCGCAGTCACCGTCACCTCAGTTTTATCCGCACCCTCACCCACCGAATCAGGCGCCGCAACCAGTGTGATCGCAGTAGGCGTCGCATCATCATCAGTAATCGTGATCTCATCACCAGTCACCGACAGCGTGCCCGCCTTACCAGACACCTCAACCGTCTCAGCCGGCTCATCAACACTGTCATCAACCGGAATCAAATCAAACGTCCCCGTCGCAGACGCAGTGCCAGCCGCAATAGTAATCGTAAAAGCCTCAACTGCAGCGTAATCAGCAGGCGAGCTAGCTGTACCACCGCCCACACTCACCGTCACCGCAGTCGCAACACTACGAGTCGTGCTTCCACCCAACATAGCAGTCACCGTGATCTCAGTTTCCCCCGCACTCTCAGCTACCGTGTCAGGATCAGCGGTGAGAGTGATCGCAGTAGGCGTCGCATCATCATCGGTAACCGTGATCGTGTCTTTAGTCACCGTCAGCGTGCCCGCCTTACCCGTCACTTCAACCGTTTCGTTCGGCTCGTCGATTTTGTCGTCGGCTGGAGTGAAATCAAACGTTGCAGTCGCAGACGCGTTGCCAGCGGGAATAGTAATCGTAAAATCCTCAACCGCAGCATAATCAGCTGGTGAGCTAGCTGTACCACCACCCACACTCACCGTTACTTCAGTCGCAACACTACGAGTCGTGGTTCCACCCAACACAGCAGTCACCGCGATCTCAGCTGTATCCGCACTCTCAGCCACCGAATCCGGCGCAGCCGTGAGAGTGACCGCAGAAGGCGTCGCATCATCATCGGTAATAGTGACCACATCTTTAGCCACGGTAAACCCGCCGCCAGTAACCACACCCGTAACATCAACCGTTTCGTTCGGCTCATCGATTTTGTCGTCGGCTGGGGTCAAATCAAACGTGCCAGTAGCCGACTGCTGCCCAGCTGGAATAGTAATCGTAAAAGCCTTGACAGCAGCGTAATCGGCAGGTGAGCTGGCAGTGCCACCGCCCACACTCACTGTTACCTCAGTCGCGGTGCTGCTAGTCGTGGTGCCACCTAATGTGGCAGTCACCGTGATCTCAGTTTCCCCCGCACTCTCAGCTACCGTGTCAGGATCAGCGGTGAGAGTGATCGCAGTAGGTGTCGCATCATCATCGGTAACCGTGATCGTGTCTTTAGTCACCGTCAGCGTGCCCGCCTTACCCGTCACTTCAACCGTTTCGTTCGGCTCGTCGATTTTGTCGTCGGCTGGAGTGAAATCAAACGTTGCAGTCGCAGACGCGTTGCCAGCGGGAATAGTAATCGTAAAATCCTCAACCACAGCATAATCAGCAGTCTCAGTGGCAGTGCCACCGCCCACACTCACCGTCACCACTGTCGCGGTGCTGCTAGTCGTGGTTCCACCCAACATAGCAGTCACCGTCACCTCAGTTTTACCGTCCCCCTCAGCCACCGAATCCGGCGCAGCCGTCAAAGTAATCGCAGTAGGCGTCGCATCATCATCAGTAATCGTCACCACATCACCAGTCACCGACAGCGTGCCCGCCTTACCCGTAACATCAACCGTCTCAGCCGGCTCATCGATTTTGTCGTCGACTGGGGTGAAATCAAACGTGCCCTCAGCCTCACTCGCACCAGCGGGAATAGTAATCGTGAAAGCCTTGACCGCAGCGTAATCAGCTGGTGAGCTGGCTGTGCCACCGCCCACACTCACCGCCACCACAGTCGCGGTGCTGCGAGTAGTGGTGCCACCCAACATAGCAGTCACCGTCACCTCAGTTTTACCGTCCCCCTCAGCCACCATGTCAGGATCAGCCGTCAACGTGATCGCAGAAGGCGCGTTATCATCGTCGGTGATAGTGACCACGTCTTTGTTTACGGTCAGAGTGCCCGCCTTACCAGAAACATCAACAGTCTCAGCCGGCTCGTCTATCGTGTCGTTGGCTGGGGTGAAATCAAACGTGCCAGTAGCCGACTGCTGCCCGGCTGGAATAGTAATAGTGAAATCCTCAACAGCAGCGTAATCGGCAGGTGAGCTGGCTGTGCCACCACCCACACTCACCGTCACCACTGTCGCAACACTACGAGTCGTGGTTCCACCCAACATAGCAGTCACCGTTATCTCAGCTGTATCCGCACTCTCAGCCACCGAATCCGGCGCAGCCGTGAGAGTGACCGCAGAAGGCGTCGCATCATCATCGGTAATAGTGACCACATCTTTAGCCACGGTAAACCCGCCGCCAGTAACCACACCCGTAACATCAACCGTTTCGTTCGGCTCATCGATTTTGTCGTCGGCTGGGGTCAAATCAAACGTGCCAGTAGCCGACTGCTGCCCGGCTGGAATAGTAATCGTGAAAGCCTCAACCACAGCATAATCGGCTGTCTCAGTGGCTGTGCCACCGCCCACACTCACCGTCACCTCAGTCGCAACACTACGAGTCGTGCTTCCACCCAACATAGCAGTCACCGTCACCTCAGTTTCGCCAGCCGACTCAGCCACCGAATCCGGCGCAGCCGTGAGAGTGACCGCAGTAGGCGTCGCATCATCATCAGTAATCGTCACCACATCACCAGTCACCGACAGCGTGCCCGCCTTACCCGTAACATCAACCGTCTCAGCCGGCTCATCGATTTTGTCGTCGACTGGGGTGAAATCAAACGTGCCCTCAGCCTCACTCGCACCAGCGGGAATAGTAATCGTGAAAGCCTTGACCGCAGCGTAATCAGCAGTCTCAGTGGCTGTACCACCGCCCACACTCACCGTCACCACTGTCGCAACACTACGAGTCGTGGTTCCACCCAACGTTGCGGTCACCGTCACCGAAGTTTTATCCGCACTCTCAGCCACCATGTCAGGATCAGCCGTGAGCGTGACCGTTGTGGGGGCAGCGTCATTATCAGTAATCGTGACCACATCACCAGTCACAGTCAGCGTGCCCGATTTACCCGTCACTTCAACCGTTTCGTTCGGTTCGTCAACACTGTCATCAACCGGAGTGAAATCAAACGTGCCAGTAGCCGACTGCTGCCCAGCAGGAATAGTAATCGTAAAAGCCTCAACCGCAGCATAATCAGCCACAGAAGTAGCTGTGCCACCGCCCACACTCACTGTTATCGCAGTCGCGGTGCTGCTAGTCGTGGTGCCACCTAATGTGGCAGTCACCGTCACCTTCGTTTTACCACCCTCCTCGGCTACCGTGTCCGGTGCAGCAGTCAAAGTGATCGCGGTAGGCGCCGCGTCGTTATCGGTGATAGTGATCGTGTCACCGGTGACAGTGAACCCAGATGCTTTACCAGAAACTTCAACTGTTTCATTTGGTTCATCAACACTGTCGTCAACCGGGGTGAGATCAAACGTTGCGGTCGCGGATTTCTGCCCGGCTGGAATAGTGATAGTGAAATCCTCAATTGCAGCGTAATCAGCCACAGAAGTGGCTGTGCCACCGCCCACACTCACTGTTACTTCTGTCGCGGTGCTGCTAGTGGTGGTTCCACCCAAAGTCGCAGTCACCGTCACCTCAGTTTTATCCGCACCCTCACCCACCGAATCAGGCGCCGCAACCAGTGTGATCGCAGTAGGCGTCGCATCATCATCAGTAATCGTGATCTCATCACCAGTCACCGACAGCGTGCCCGCCTTACCAGACACCTCAACCGTCTCAGCCGGCTCATCAACACTGTCATCAACCGGAATCAAATCAAACGTACCGGTCGCGGACACAGCACCAGCCGGAATAGTGATAGTGAAATCCTTGACCGCAGCATAATCAGCCACAGAAGTGGCAGTACCACCACCCACACTCACCGTCACCACTGTCGCAACACTACGAGTCGTGGTTCCACCCAACATAGCAGTCACCGTCACCGAAGTTTTACCGTCCCCCTCAGCCACCATGTCAGGATCAGCTGTGAGCGTGACCGTTGTGGGGGCAGCGTCATTATCAGTAATCGTGACCACATCACCAGTCACAGTCAGCGTGCCCGATTTACCCGTCACTTCAACCGTTTCGTTCGGTTCGTCAACACTGTCATCAACCGGAGTGAAATCAAACGTGCCAGTAGCCGACTGCTGCCCAGCAGGAATAGTAATCGTAAAAGCCTCAACCGCAGCATAATCAGCCACAGAAGTAGCTGTGCCACCGCCCACACTCACTGTTATCGCAGTCGCGGTGCTGCTAGTCGTGGTGCCACCTAATGTGGCAGTCACCGTCACCTTCGTTTTACCACCCTCCTCGGCTACCGTGTCCGGTGCAGCAGTCAAAGTGATCGCGGTAGGCGCCGCGTCGTTATCGGTGATAGTGATCGTGTCACCGGTGACAGTGAACCCAGATGCTTTACCAGAAACTTCAACTGTTTCATTTGGTTCATCAACACTGTCGTCAACCGGGGTGAGATCAAACGTTGCGGTCGCGGATTTCTGCCCGGCTGGAATAGTGATAGTGAAATCCTCAATTGCAGCGTAATCAGCCACAGAAGTGGCTGTGCCACCGCCCACACTCACTGTTATCGCAGTCGCGGTGCTGCTAGTCGTGGTGCCACCTAATGTGGCAGTCACCGTCACCTTCGTTTTACCACCCTCCTCGGCTACCGTGTCCGGTGCAGCAGTCAAAGTGATCGCGGTAGGCGCCGCGTCGTTATCGGTGATAGTGATCGTGTCACCGGTGACAGTGAACCCAGATGCTTTACCAGAAACTTCAACTGTTTCATTTGGTTCATCAACACTGTCGTCAACCGGGGTGAGATCAAACGTTGCGGTCGCGGATTTCTGCCCGGCTGGAATAGTGATAGTGAAATCCTCAATTGCAGCGTAATCAGCCACAGAAGTGGCTGTGCCACCGCCCACACTCACTGTTACTTCTGTCGCAACACTACGAGTCGTAGACCCACCCAAAGTCGCAGTCACCGTCACCTCAGTTTTATCCGCACCCTCACCCACCGAATCAGGCGCCGCAACCAGTGTGATCGCAGTAGGCGTCGCATCATCATCAGTAATCGTGATCTCATCACCAGTCACCGACAGCGTGCCCGCTTTACCCGTCACATCAACAGTCTCATTAGGCTCGTCAACACTGTCATCAACCGGGATCAAATCAAACGTGCCCTCAGCCTCACTCGCACCAGCCGCAATAGTAATCGTGAAATCCTCAACAGCAGCGTAATCAGCTGGTGAGCTGGCTGTGCCACCACCCACACTCACTGTTATTTCTGTCGCGGTGCTGCTAGTCGTGGTGCCACCCAATGTGGCAGTCACCGTCACCGTCTTCTTACCACCCTCCTCGGCTACCGTGTCAGGATCAGCCGTCAAAGTAATCGCAGTAGGCGCCGCATCATCATCAGTAATAGAAATCACGTCTTTAGTCACTGTCAGCGTGCCCGCCTTACCCGTCACTTCAACCGTTTCGTTCGGCTCGTCGATTTTGTCGTCGGCTGGAGTGAAATCGAACGTTGCAGTCGCAGACGCGTTGCCAGCGGGAATAGTAATAGTAAAATTACTAACCGCAGCATAATCATCTGTGACAGTGGCAGTACCACCGCCCACACTCACTGTTATTTCTGTCGCGGTGCTGCTAGTCGTGGTGCCACCCAATGTGGCAGTCACCGTCACCGTCTTCTTACCACCCTCCTCGGCTACCGTGTCAGGATCAGCCGTCAAAGTAATCGCAGTAGGCGCCGCATCATCATCAGTAATAGAAATCACGTCTTTAGTCACTGTCAGCGTGCCCGCCTTACCCGTCACTTCAACCGTTTCAGCCGGTTCATCAACACTGTCATCAACCGGGGTGAAATCAAACGTGTTAGTCGCGGATTTCTGACCGGCGGGAATAGTAATCGTAAAATCCTCAACCACAGCATAATCAGCTGGTGAGCTAGCTGTACCACCACCCACACTCACCGTTACTTCAGTCGCAACACTACGAGTCGTGGTTCCACCCAACACAGCAGTCACCGTGATCTCAGCTGTATCCGCACTCTCAGCCACCGAATCCGGCGCAGCCGTGAGAGTGACCGCAGAAGGCGTCGCATCATCATCGGTAATAGTGACCACATCTTTAGCCACGGTAAACCCGCCGCCAGTAACCACACCCGTAACATCAACCGTTTCGTTCGGCTCATCGATTTTGTCGTCGGCTGGGGTCAAATCAAACGTGCCAGTAGCCGACTGCTGACCGGCTGGAATAGTAATCGTAAAAGCCTCAACTGCAGCGTAATCAGCAGGCGAGCTAGCAGTACCACCACCCACACTCACCGTCACCACAGTCGCGGTGCTGCTAGTGGTGGTTCCACCTAACGTGGCAGTCACCGTCACCGTCTTCTTACCACCCTCCTCGGCTACCGTGTCAGGATCAGCCGTCAAAGTAATCGCAGTAGGCGCCGCATCATCATCGGTAATAGTGATCGTGTCACCAGTCACAGTAAACCCAGACGCCTTACCAGTCACATCAACCGTCTCAGCCGGCTCATCGATTTTGTCGTTGGCTGGGGTGAAATCAAACGTGCCAGTCGCGGATTTCTGCCCGGCTGGAATAGTAATCGTGAAATCCTCTACGGCAGCGTAATCGGCAGGTGAACTAGCAGTGCCACCACCCACACTCACCGTCACCACAGTCGCAACACTACGAGTCGTGGTGCCACCCAACATAGCAGTCACAGTTATCTCAGTTTTATCCGCACTCTCCAATACCGTGTCAGGATCAGCGGTCAACGTGATCGCAGTAGGCGCCGCATCATCATCAGTAATCATGACCGTGTCTTTAGTCACCGTGAACCCGCCGCCAGACACCGTGCCCGTCACCTCAACCGTCTCAGCCGGTTCATCAACACTGTCATCAACCGGGATCAAATCAAACGTCCCCGTCGCAGACGCAGTGCCAGCCGCAATAGTAATCGTAAAATCCTTGACCGCAGCATAATCAGCAGGAACAGTGGCTGTACCACCGCCCACACTCACCGTCACCGCAGTCGCAACACTACGAGTCGTGGTTCCACCCAACATAGCAGTCACCGTCACCGAAGTTTTATCCGCACTCTCAGCCACCATGTCAGGATCAGCCGTGAGTGTGACCGTTGTGGGGGCAGCGTCGTTGTCGGTGATCGTGCCTGTACCAGTACCCGCACTGTCAGCGGTGCTGATCGTAGCGTTCGTCGGCGACCCCAAAGCGACGATCACCGTTTCGTTACCCTCCGCGACTATATCGCCTTTGACTTTCACAATGATCGTCGCTGTCGTCGCTCCGACCGGGATCTCCACGCTCAGCGGATCAGGCGCAGTATAATCCGCACCACCGCTAGCAGTACCCGACAACGTGTACTCAACAGTCACAGGTTTAGCAGACACCGCGGACAAAGTCACAGTAAACGACATATCCACAGTCGTATTCGGATCATCACCCTCAACCACCGCTGTAGCGTCACCCACCTGCACAGTCGGCGGATCATCATCATCAGTAATTTCCACGGCGATCTCATAGGTGTCGGCGGGTTCGAAGCCGCTGCTGTTGGCGGCGTGGGTAATAGTGACGGTGCGGAGATCGTCTGGGTTGTCTAAAGCATCGTCTACTGTGGTGACGGTGATCTCCTGCGGCTTGTCCCAATCCTCGGGCGTAAAAGTCAGCTCGCTTTTGTCGAGCGTCACCGCCTCGGTGTCGCCAGAGACGGTGATCGCCACTTCTACGTCTGTTACCGGCTTGCTGTTCAGCACCACGGTATAGGTAGCAGTACCGTCCTTTTCCGGCAGGGTGATGCTGTTCTTTGAGAGTATCAAACTCCGTTTTTGCACTGTGACGCTGAAATCTTGAGTGGTAGTTGCACCGTCCTCGTTCGTGACCCGCACCGTCACCGCGTACACGTTATCGGAATCAGAATCAGCGGGTTGGTTGAAAACCTGCGGTGGAAGGGTCACCACTCCAGTTTCATAATCAATCGTGAAATCATCAGCATCATCACCTTCTAAAGTCCAGCCAATACGGTAAGGACCGCCTCCACTAACGATAGGGGTAGGCGATGTCCACACCGCTCCAGCTCCAACAGAATCGTCTGTATAGCCAGTCAGGGAAATCGGAGCGTAACTATCGTCATCGCGGATAGTGATCAACGGCATTCGCCCAGAACCGTCGCTTTGATGGCGTCGCCCAAAATAGGTGGGAATAATACTGAAGTTACCGGTTCCCGACTCGCTCAGCTTGACAGTCAAACCAATGTCCTCATCAGGTTCAACAACAGAATCCTCAATCGTTGTCAACGTGCGAGAAAAACCAGTTTCACCAGCTCTTATTGTGATACGCCCAGCTTCTGTATTGCCTGTGATTGGCTTGTAATCCACCCCCGAAATAGCCGAATAAGCAAGGAACAAAGAGCCGTCATACCAATCCAAAACCACATTCCGCCCAGCATCATTCGGCTGACGATCCGACAAACTAAACAGGACTTGCTTTGCATCGCCTTCATCTATAACACGATCAGGAATTATTAAATCAGGCACCGAAATGTCGTAAACCGTAACGATAGCCTCAGCGTGATCAGGATGCACGTTCACATCCGTCGACTTCTTTTTAAGCAACACCTTAAAGCGTTTAGTGCTTTCGATGTTTACGCTGATTGGAACGCTGATGGTTTTACTCGTCTCGCCAGGTGCGAAAGTAACTTCTCCTGTAACTGTCGTGTAGTCGAAACCAGGTTTAGCGTCCAAAGGCTGTGTCTGATAGCTAACAGTTAATGGCTGCGAAGATGACTTATTCAAGGTAACACGCAACTGTGCATTACCATTATTTGCATACACAGAAGTCCCCGAAATGGAAGCTTGCGGCCGCTCATCATCCACAATGACCGTGTGTACTAACAAACCTTTCTGTGTGGGATCCAGGTGACCAAAAGGGCTTTGAGATAGATACGGCACCCACAACACAACCCGCTCGTTTTCTTCAGGTTTTGTATCTCCTAAAATACTCAGGTTAACGTTCAGAGCGTATTCGCCGCCTCCAAATGATGCCTGCAAAAAATCAGACTCGGGGGCACGGCAAGTTGTACTACCCAAAAAGCCTATATTGCTGCGAATCCCATAAGAGAACTCATCGCCATCAGCTTCAGTAGGCAGTGCTCCAGCAGGAAGAATCTCCTGTGCGATAAGCTCTGAATCTTCCCGATAAGGGCATATAGCGAACCTCACTTTAGCACCTTCTTTTTTGATAGATAACCCCTGTTGCTGTATGTAAAGGTCAAAACCTGGAACCGTCCTGCGTAAAACAGCCCGATAACGTTTCATACCAGAGTTACCTTCTACAACAGAAGAAGGTAACAGAGAAGCAACTTTCAAACGTCCTGCGTCGTCGTCGTCAATTTCGGCAAAAGCTGTGGCCCGCACCAGATTAAACCCATCTGGCACTTTGGTGATTTGTACCCGGAATGTTTCGATTGCTTCCGCATACGCATCTTTCAATATCTTAACTTGAAACGTCTTTTTGGTTTCTCCGGGAGCAAATAGCAAACTCGCAGATGCCCTACTCACAAAATCGTTCAAACCAAAAATATGATTGCCACCACTCTGAGCATCATGAAAAGTGTTCCCCTGACTGTTCCCTAGACCTTCTAAAGTCTGGAGTTGAATAGTAACGGGCACAGTCTGAGCAGGAATTAACGTAACCACAAAATTAGCAACGCTACTATAACCCTCATTTACGCGCGGGTCGGCATCGGCAATGCTGATCTGCGGTTTCTCATTGTCTTGAATCGTTCCCTCAGCAGTAGTATCTATCAATTTGGCATTAGATACGTGGGCAAGTTGCACAAAAAAACGCTCAGTCAGTTCAGGCTGAGAATCGTCAATGGAAGAAACCGTAATCGTCTTTTTGGTATCACCCGGGGTGAAAGTTATGGTGCGACGACGATCTACTGCTAGATAATCACGTTCCAATGCAACGCTTTGAGCAGTGTCATCCTCAGTTACCCATACCACCGACACCGGCCGCTCCGAAACAGCCGAAAGGCTGATGACAAAACTCAGGTCAGACCCCTCTGTAGCAGATGCATCAGAAATAGACATCTCAGGACGAGCATCGTCGTCAACAATGGTCAACACTATCTGCGAGTCATCGCTCGCAGCACCGCTGACTTGATCAAACACAACCCTGAAATACTGCTCGCTCTCATCAATATTATCTTGAAGGGTCTTAACCGAAGCAAGAACAACACTAGTAGTGCCGGCAGGAATAGTCACCTGCTCAGCAGCGCGCGCAGTGTAATCGGCACCCGCTTTAGCCGTATATGAGTCGGCGGTGTTAACCCCGCCATCGCGTGTAAACCAACGAAACGATACATCACGCTGAGCTGGTTGAGTTAAAACAGCCTCCAACTCTACAACCTGTCCTTCAGTTATATGAGTCCGCTTCGGCTTAACCGCCAAAGCCAAACCATCTATTATCTGCACATCCGGCAGCTGCCCATCTATAACCTCAGCTAAAGTAGAAATTTCACCAAAAATCTCATTGAACTTTCTTATATCTTGAACATCTACATTACTGCCAGGATTTCGAAAACTAAGACTGCTCAAATACACTCTAAAAGTCTCTGGCGGCTCATCATCAACAGCATCTGCAAGAACAGGAACAGTGACCGTCCCTTCAAGACTGCCAGCTTCAATGGTGAGCCAATAGCCATCTGCACTATTTGACGACCGGCCGTAGTCAGCACCGAAAGTCGCAGTCCCATCAATAGTCTTCAGCTGTACACGCACATCATAAACTATCGGATACGAAAGCCTCACACGCAGCACAGCATCCGTGCCCTCCACAACAGTGGAATCATCAACAAGCACAGTAAGACGAAGATTACGGGTTTCGTTATAGAAGATGGCACGTACCACTACCGAAGCCACACCATTTACCGTCCCAGACACAGCACGAACCTGAAAACTATATACAGTGTTATTAGACAAACTCATCACCTTGTGAGTGGTAGTTGTATAACTGCTGTTAGAGACCATAAACCAATCACTCCAGTTAGCTAACGTGCCTGCCCGCTGGCGGAACTGATACCCGGTAATAGCCGTGTTATTTGACTGATCCCAGACTAAAGTAACCTCACCAGCACCTGATCTAATTGATAGGTTTGTTGGGGCAGCAGGGGGAGCTTTAGAGCTTGCTGCCGGTGTCGCTTCAACACTCTCCGACCACGCACCCGCCACACCCCCCGACACCGCGCGTATTTGAAAACGATAAGCAGTGCCATTAACCAAACTCGTCCCCACATATGAAACAGTTGACGCGTCAGCATATACAATCCCCTTCGGACTACCCCAGCTAAACGATGGGCCCCTAGCCCTCCGAAACTCATAACCTGTAATCAAAGCATTACCGGGGTTATTCCAGGTCATCGATATCTGCTCATCGCCAGCTACAGCAACTAGACCTTTAGGCGCAGCAGGGGCTACAGGATCATTCACCGTCACGCTAAAGCTGCTCGTACTGCTAGAGGGATCAGCGCCACCACCCAAATTTGTAGCTAAAGCTAGCCGATCAAAACCATTTACACCCATCCCATTCGGACCTAAACCAACAGTCAACGTTTCCGTACCCGTATCAATATTCAACAGCGCAGACAAAACCAACGTCGCCGTCTGTACACCAGCACCTGCAAAACTGATCTTTGGGGTTGTCGTGGACTCGCCTGATAGGGTCACACCCTTATTCACCCCTGCACCACTAGCGAGCGTTAAACTCCAATCATCTGTCCTCACATTAGAACTATCCCCGCTAACTGCTAACGGCACATCAACGATCTCACCCGCAACCAGCGGACGACTCAAAGACACCGAAAACTCAACTGACCGCCCTTCACGAATCGCAGAGATAGCACTACCCGTTAACGTCACCAAAGTAGGATCATCGTCACGAATCGTGATTGAAGATGAACTGGCATCGGTGTTAATCGAAACACCAGCAGGCAACTGGTTATCAGGATCCTCGCTGACCGTTAATGTCACTATTTCATCTGGCTCATCAACAGAATCAGAATTGCCGTCAAGCTGAATGTCAAGCCTTTGGTTCCAAACAATATTCGGGACAATACTAGAAACCTTTGCCGTTACTATCCTGTCGATACAACCATCATTGCCCAACGAAATGTTGCTTGAATTTATACTAACAACAAAGCTAGAATCTGCTAAAGAGCTTTTAAAACAAAGCCTTAGAGGAACATTTTGCGTTACAGGTGACACGCTCACCCTAAAAGATCCGCTAGCACCACCACCTTCATTATCGGTAAGAGAATGGGTAGAAACAGATACAGTTGAAGTTGTTTGGGCCTCAGCCAGCTGTGGTGCCAGCACTCCTATTGAAACAACCACCAACAAACTCGCCAACAACATGGTTGTAAGCGACGCGGCACCAAACTTCAAACTTACATGAAACCCACCCGAGAAGCGCAGGTATGGTGAACCCCCCCCCCCCCCCCCCCCAGAAGGTTAAGGAACGGCGCAACCGTAACTGTCCCAGAGTCACAGGCAATCCCCTTGTTTGGAATTGCTGACACATAGCATAACCAAATACTCTAACCTGCTCGCTAATGCATAGTCTTAGTTTAGGCCAAATATGACCTCTTATGGCGTTGCGACTGTATTTGACGCGGTGGTAAGAGTCACAGTGCTGAGTTCAGCGTCATCATCAATGATTGCGATGATGTTTGCGTTTTGTATTCCTATGGTGTAACTGCTGTATGGAGTGAAAACTAGTAGGATAGTTTCTGTGGATTCGCCCATAACATCATCTATAATAGTTACAGGTATTGATGCTGATGTGGCACCAGCGGGAATTGTGATTTTGCCTGTCAAAGCTGTGTAATCGTTACCCGATCTAGCTGTACCCCGAACAGTGTACCCCACAGTAATATCACTAGTAGGTGCCGGAAAAACGGCGACTTTAGCCGCGACAGTAGGAGATGCAGACGTTTCCGGCACAGTGTAAGGCCTGTCCGCGAAAACCACCACTGGAGTATCCGCCAGCTGATTATCTGGCGGCTGGTTATCTGCTGATGCTAGCGACGATGAATCATCTGGTAATGGTGGTAGCGGATCGTCGTCGGTGATGGTGACGGTAACGGTTTGATCGGATAACACGTTGTAGCTGGTGTCTGTAGATGACACAGCATGTTTGATTGTGGTCGTGCGACGGTTGCTAGGGTTGTCAATATCATCATCTTGGCCGGTGACAACAACGGTTTGAGCGGTGTTCCAATTAGTGGGTGTAAATGTGAGTCTGTTTTGAACACCTTGAATAATCGAATCAGTATCTTCTAGCAGTACTGCGTCTGTATCGTTAGGCGTAACTGTAACTGTCACGTCAGCGGTTGGCTTGCTAGTTAGCACCACGGTGTAAGAATCTGTACCACTGTTTTCTGCTACTTGGGTGTAACCTGAGGTTTCAGCAATTTTTAACCCGGAGGTATCGTCATCGATGATTGCGATGATGTTTGCGTTTTGTATTCCTATTGCGTAACTGCTGTGTGGGGTGAAAACTAATAGGATGGTTTCTGTGGATTCGCCTATAGCATCATCTATGATAGTTACAGGTATTGATGCTGATGTGGCACCAGCGGGAATTGTGATTTTGCCCGCCAAAGCTGTGTAATCGTTACCCGATCTAGCTGTACCCCGAACAGTGTACCCCACAGTAATATCACTAGTAGGTGCTGGAAAAACGGCGACTTTAGCCGCGACAGTAGGAGACGCAGACGTTTCCGGCACAGTGTAAGGCCTGTCCGCGAAAACCACCACTGGAGTATCCGCCAGTTGATTATCTGGCGGCAGGTTATCTGCTGATGCTAGCGACAATGAATCATCTGGTAATGGTGGTAGCGGATCGTCGTCGGTGATGGTGACGGTTTGATCGGATAACACGTTATAGCTGGTGTCTGTACCACCGTTTTCTGTTACTTGAGCATTGCCTGAGGGCTGGGTGGCTATTGTCCCGGCGATGTCATCATCGATGATTTGCAGCATCGTTGTTTTTTGGTGGGGTGTGTTGTAGACGCCTTGGTTGTATGTAAAAGTCAGGTTGAAGGTTTGTTGTACTGGAACATTAACGACATTGTCGTCGGCAGTGGTGTAGGTGATGATCTGAGGTTGGAACCAGTTAGAAGGTGTGAACGTTAAAATATTCTGCGTTCCAGGCATGTTAAGGTTAGTGTCTAATGATCGTATTTTTGATGCTGCCGCACCTGTAACAGCTACAGAAACAGTTAACGGGCCGGTTGGAAGAGCAGCCAGAGCGACTGAGGCTTGGTGTTGTTGGCCTTCAGTAGGGTTAGACGCGGCGATCATGAGACCGGGTTCTAGTGGTGGTGATGTGACGAGCGGTAATGTTGCTAGCTGGCTACTAGCTATGGGAGGACTGGAAACAACGGTTGTCGCTATTCCACCCCACGGCATCCTAAACCCGCCCCTAAAAGGAGACATCCTAAACCCGCTCATACCACCTGTCACTTCACCCCCAACAACAAAACGCGTAGACGACCAAGCTCCACCACCCACAGCATTAAAAGCCCTCACCTGAAACTCATATGCCCCCCCAACCTCTAACCCATTAACTACATAAAACCAAGCACCCCCAAATGAAGTTCTAGAACCCCCAAATGAAGTCTTAACCATATCCTCACCTGCCCACACCTCAGAATTAAGACCCCGCCAACGCACTTCAAACCCATCCACCCCTATACCCCCATCCACTACCGGAAACAACCACCCCAACCTTACCCACCCTATACCATCATCAACCCTAAATAAACCCTCTACAACACCAGGCACCGTCGACAACGACGCAAACGACCCGAAAGAACCCGCCACCTTACCCGTAGACGACACATGCTCCCACGCACGCAAACCATCCACAACAGCCCCCTCACTACTGCCCTTAACCCCAATCCCTAAAACCCCACCAACAGACACATCGTTACCCACTACAAACCTTGAAGATATAACATCAACGCCATTAGACCCCTCATCAACCTCATTTGCTATCGCCCAACCCCAGCCAGCCAGAACTAAACTAGACACAAATAAACCTAAAGCAACAACCAAAACACAATTAGCCCAAAACCACCTCTTCCACAAATTGCCCAAAACCCGCAAACGCGAACCCTTAGCTAACATCATTCATAAACCTTCAACCTAAAGTTAAACTTTAGGTTGAGCTTTGAGCAAGAAAACTTCTCGTCCTCTGTATCTGAATATTTTGACAACTCACTGCTATCATTAGAACTGCTATTATGAGAACTGCCACCAGCAGAACACGAGGAGGCTAAACTTATGAACACTTGACAAAGAATTGATATCAGCAGTTGCTTCAAGACTCTTACCGTAAAATAAATAACAGATACCACTTGTGCAACCGAAGCAGCCCATAATTGCCATGCACTGAGCTTCGAAAGCGCCACTAGATATCCCTCCTCCTGAAAATACCTAATAATTAGAAGTAAAATGCCTGAATAAACGGCTACTGACACACGAAATATCAGCCACCCAATACTCTCACACAATTATCACGTACAAATCTTATGATTTATACCACAAACGCTTTATCGCACCAAAATCACAATTGACTTCAGAACTGACAAAAAGTGTGACACCCAAAACAAAACCGTGCCAAATGCCTGTTAAACAACTATGCCAAAGCCCCAGCTAAACTCTCTAAAATATTGTTCTACGTGTATATCTGCTTGTTGTGGGTTTGTCGACTGAGAGCAGCAGCGCAAACTTTCAACCTAAATTGTCGCAGTTATGGGTAACAATAAACGGATAACAATAAAACTGTAAATGCTAAACTAATCCTAAAATGAGGAACAAAAATTCACTCTCAATTGCATTATATCTAGAAGGAAATAGAATTGTTACTGGGAAGGCATGTTTTGGTTTGTTCCCCAGTAAACACAGTTGGGTACGGCCGAGAACGAGTCCTGTTCCCCATCAGGACAATAGTAGAACCCCGGCGAAGAATTGGGTTGAGGGGACAGCTGTGGCGAAGGCCAAAACTGCGCAGGGCTAGGGACAGCCGAAGGCACAGGATACTGCTGCTGAGGACTAAACCCGTAAGGATCGGGACAATTTGGAAAACAAGCGCTTGGGCCAGCTAAAAGCTGCTGACCGTAAGAGTTCATCACATGGGTGTGTTCGGCATATTCGTCATGGGCATGAGTACTCTCGGCATACTCAGCGTGGGTATGGGTGTGTTCGGCATATTCGTCATGGGCATGAGTACTCTCGGCATACTCAGCGTGGATATGGGTGTGCTCGGCATATTCGTCATGGGTGTGAGAGCGCTCTGCGGTTAAAAGATACAAAAGCACTGCAAGCAGAGCAGTGAAAGCTAGGGCTCCTAAAACTACGAAAACAGTTACCGGTTTTATGCCAGCCACAGACGGTAAGCCTCTTAAAGAAACCGCTCCTCCCTCCGAACTAGACGCAATGTGTCCTTCTGTGGGTACATCGCTCTGCCGCTGTTCGCCTAAAACAGTATCCTCTTCGCTCTCAGACCGACTCGCCTGTGTGTGTGTTCGCGTGGACGTGGATGCGGGTCTTTTTGGTTTTTTGGTGGAGATTTTTTCCGCATCCTCAAAAGGCAACGCCCTTGTGTTTACTACCTCCTCATACATCCTGGTAATAGCATCAGTAGCAGTCACCCCAAGTTCAGCTAGCACCTCGTCAGCTTTTTGCTTTAGCTCTGGCTCCACTCGAGCGCGAATTGTCTCAGTTTTTGCCATTCCTCATCCTTTCGCTAGTCGCAAACATTAGCATTCTTGCGCTGTTTAAGCTATATTGTCTATGCAACCTGCTTACCTTGACACCACACAGCCCGAAACTTCAGAGTGTCATCGGACGCAGCAACAAGTGCTACGCACCAAGCCTAATACCTCCAACACCTGCCCCCAAGCTGCTGTACACGAATAGCAGAAGTGCTCTTAGAGCATCACCCAAACTCATCACACATTGCCCCTCCCAACATGCCTAACAGCGACAACAAATGTTGAAAAAATTGCAACTAAAAATTGCCATATGTACGGGGAACACCACAAAAAGATGACTGCTTATAGAACCAAATTGTACTTTGCTTAAATTAGATGTATTAGGAATAAAAACTCTTCTAACAGGACTTTTTGCTTAAAAGGTGATATTGCAAATGTCGGGGGGGGGGGGGGGGGGGGGGGCAGATGTTCCCCACAGATCTGATAACCCAACTCAGCTAACTCCGCTGCATAGCGTAAGCGGGTAAGCGGGTTTCGTTTTTTATCTACAGTGCTGTTACGCCGCAGATGGGGACGAGTCGAGGTAATGGGGGGGGGTGCCCCGTGTAAAAAGTAGCGATTGTGGCTTAGCTGCTAGAAGGTGGTGGGGCTGTTGTAGAGCGTTGGGTTAGTTTGCTAGGCAGCAGCACCTGTGTCATGCCATCGCTCGTGCCCTCTAAGGAATCGATCATGGCCAGTGCGGCTAAACGGCCTAGTTCGCGCGGATCGTGGGAGACAGTGGTGATCTCAGGCCATGACATTAAGGCAACTTGGGGTGAAGATAACAAGCCGACCACTGAGACCTCTGTAGGCACTGCACGTCCGATGGAGCGAAGACCGGTTAGCACACCCGTAATGGCCAAGTCGTCTAATGCAAGCAATGCTGTTATATCACGCTTTGTGGATAATAAATCGGCAACCGTGCGTGTGGATGCAGCCAGATTTCGTTCGGTGCAGACTGTTTTTATACCCAAGTTGTGTTGCGCTGCAGAGTTGATAAGCGATTCATGCATGCGGATGACGATGCCAATGCCATCATCATATGTGTTTTGCGGTGGGCCAATATAGGCAACCGATTTGTGGCCGAGTTTTGCTAGGTGGGCGATAGCCACTTCGGCGGCTTGCTCAGCATGGCTGTCTACAAACTGGCTTTTGCTTGGGTCTTGAGTTCGCCCGATTAGCATGAGAGGAAGATTGGCTTGGCGCAGTGCCGTAACTCTGTCTTCATGCAAACGTACCGATAACAAAAGCGCTCCATCGATGAGCCCTCTGCGTATGAGATCTTGGACGCCTGCGGAATCACCAGCCGATTCAGTCCACAGCAACAGGTGATATTCTCGTTCCCGAGCAGCCTCGGCCGCAGCAACAATGATGTCGCTCATGAATGGATCTGCCGGCGACTCATCGATTGGTAATAGCAGAGCAAGAAACCTGGTCTGCCCTCCAGCTAGACCGCGGGCGATCAGGTTCGGCTGATAGTCGAGCTGCTCAATAGCCCGGAGCACCCGCTCTTTGGTGGCTTGTTTGATTGGTCGGGTGCCGCTCAGGGCATAAGACACAGTGCTGACAGACACTCCCGCCAGCTTTGCTACATCAGTCATAGTCGCCATGTTTAGATGCTCGATTTTGCATATTCAAGATTTTGGGCAATTGTGATTGGCACAGCAACAGCGTAGCAGCAGCTTCGAAGCGTTTCGACAATCTAATAGTTTAATGCAATGCCTACATTTCCGACACGCCACATAGTCCATATAGATTGTGCAACAGATCTGCAATCGAATTAGGTAATTTTGCTGAGACCGTTGGCTGCGAGCAGGGTATGTACAGCCTTGATAGTAGGCATAGATGGCTGTGCGCCTGCTTTGCTAACTGCTAAAGCACCTGCTGCGTTGGCGAAGTAGACCGCATCTTGTAGGTCTTGTCCTTTGGCTATTGCAACGCCCAATGCCCCACAAAACGCATCTCCAGCACCAGTTGGATCGACTACTTTTGTTGGAAAAGGTGGGACTACCACCCCGTTGACTTGGGCTCCATCGCTGCCTAGCGTCAACACCGTTTGACATTTACTAGTATCGGGGGCGATAACTTTTATTTGAGCTTGTTCTGCGCGATTTAGCACCAGCACATCAGCTAGAGGTACTACCGTCTCTACCAAGTGTCGATTTATTGGTGCTGGGTTCACAATCACAGTGGTGTTTGCTGCGCGAGCTAAAAGAGCCGCATGGCGCGCACCTGCGGCCATAACTTCGCCTTGAAGCAGCAGGACATCGCTACTGGCAATTATATCTTTTGCCGCTTCAGCATCTTCAACTCCAGTGCTTGCGTTAGCTCCAGGTGCAATCACGATAGACACGTCCTGTGGGGTGATCATCGGCACAGCGGTTCCTGTCAGCGCTGATACGGTACGCACGTTTTGAACGTCCACACCAGTTTGTTGCAATTCGCTCAGCAGCCAACGCCCTCTGTCGTCGTTGCCAACGCAGCCCACAAGATGAGTTTGTGCGCCTAGTCGGGTTGCTGCGGTGGCTTGGTTAGCACCTTTGCCGCCACAAAAAGTTTGCATCTGTGTTGCTCGCAGAGTTTCATCGGGGCCAGGTAAGCGATCTAGCCAAAACGACATGTCGTAGTTCAAGCTACCAAACGAAACGACTGTGACTTTTTCGGGCATATTCAAGGTACTTTCTGGCGGCATGGCTGTTTGAGCCATTGTTGTAGTTGCAGTTTTGTAACTGCAACTGCTGAAAGATAGCCAATTACTAACTCAGAGTGTTATTGTTATGAGTTGAGATATAAGCTCTGTTTTAGCTAACTGTGTTTGGGCTAACTGTGTGTTTTGTTATGACATCTAGCTACAAGCAGTGCTAGCATCTCCTATGTTAACGAAGAAGACACTGAGTAAAGATGGCTGAGAAGTTACTGCCAAAAACAGCAACAATAGAAAAGCACCGCTTGCACAAGTCTGACACTGGTTCGCCAGAGGTTCAGATAGCTCTGCTTACAGAGCGGATTGATCACCTCACAGAGCATCTCAAAGTGCATGTTAGGGATCACCACAGCAGGCGCGGTTTGCTAATCATGGTGGGTCGCCGTAGGCGGCTTTTAGACTACGTTAGGAATAATAACGTAGAAAGGTATCGGGGCATTATCGCCGAGCTTGGACTTCGCCGCTAAAGAGCTGAGTGCATTCAAAATATATTACAAAATTAAAGATATGCGGGCTTACAGAGAGACCAGCTGCCAGTTGAAGGGGCCTAGAGAGACTGGACCTCTCCAACTGGGAACTGGCTCTGTAGGTTAGCTTAGGTCGCGTGTGGCCTAGAGAGGAGCAATCATGGCGCAAGCCATAACAGTTTCGGCCTCAGTTGGAGGAGCCGAAACAAAAACTTTGTCGTTCGAGGCAGGTCGTTTAGCCGGACAAGCTGATGGGGCGGTGTTAGCACGCATCGGGGATACAACGATTTTGGTAACCGCAACTGCGGCTACCAAAGTGCGTGAAGGCACCGACTTTTTCCCGTTGACAGTAGATATTGAAGAACGCATGTATGCTGCTGGGAAAATCCCTGGTTCGTTTTTTAGACGAGAAGGTAGAGCTGCGGAGTCAGCTATTTTAACTTGCCGTCTCATTGACAGACCGTTGCGCCCTTGCTTTCCTGAAGGGTTTCGTAACGAGGTGCATATTGTGGGCACGGTTCTAGGGGCAGACCAAGAAAACCCCTATGACGTCTTAGCAATTAACGGTGCTTCGGCTGCGCTAAGCATTTCGGGTATTCCCTTTGCGGGGCCTGTTGGAGCAGTGCGCATGGCTCATAACGCCCACGGGGAGTGGATAGCTCATCCTAGTTATGCAGAGGGCAGCGAAGCCAGTTTTGAGATGGTGGTAGCAGGTCGTGTGCTAGACGATGGTGATGTGGCCATCATGATGGTAGAAGCTAATGGCACTGACATTAGCTGCTCGTTATATGATGCAGGTACCCCTAAGGTAGATGAAGCTGTGCTTGCTGAAGGTCTTGAGCAGTCCAAAGCGTGGATAAAAGAGGCTGTCGGGCTTCAGCGTCGTTTAATCGCCACAGCTGGGGTGCGCGCGCCTATGGACTATGAGCTTCAGGTGGACTATACCCCAGAGGTGCAAGCCGCAGTGGCAGAAGTAGGCACCACCAAGTTAGCTGCCGCAATGAGCATTGCGGACAAAGCAGAGCGCCAAGCAGCACAAGAGCAGGCACATGAGGAGATTCTTGCAGCTTTGCAAGAGCGATTTGCAGACGCAGAGAACGCGGAGAACGAAGATATGTCAGATACTGCTAAGCAAATATCGGCTGCTGTTCGTTCGCTCACTAAGAGTGTTGTGCGCAATCGTATCGTTGTTGAGGGTTTACGTATAGATGGTCGTTCTACCACTGATATTCGGCCTTTAGCTGCGGATGTGGGCATCATAGATACCTCTCATGGTTCGGGGTTGTTTGAGCGAGGTGAGACGCAGGTGCTGAATATTGCTACATTAGGTACAACTCGTATGGATCAGATGATTGACGGCATCGACCCTAACGACAAGAAGCGTTACATTCACCATTACAATTTTCCACCTTATTCCACTGGTGAGACCGGCTTTATGCGCGGGCCAAAGCGCCGTGAGATAGGTCATGGTGCTTTGGCTGAAAAAGCGCTTGTGCCGGTGATTCCGTCTATGGACGAATTTCCTTACACTTTAAGGTTGGTGTCAGAGGTGTTGTCGTCTAATGGCTCCACATCAATGGCTTCGGTATGTGCATCTACTTTGTCACTTATGGATGCTGGTGTGCCTATTTTAGCGCCTGTAGCTGGCATAGCGATGGGGTTAGTGTTTCATGAGGGGCAATACACCACTTTGACAGACATTTTGGGTGCTGAAGATGCTTACGGTGATATGGATTTTAAGGTGGCTGGTACGGCGGAGTTTGTTACCGCTTTGCAGCTAGATACAAAGATTGACGGTTTGCCTGCTGAAGTGCTTGCTGGGGCTCTAAATCAGGCGCGCGACGCTCGTCTAAAGATTTTAGATGTGATGGCAGACACTATTGCCGAACCCCGCTCAGATGTGCGCTCTACTGCACCTAAGATCATTAATTTTGAGATTCCGTTAGACAAGATTGGCGAGGTAATCGGACCTAAGGGAAAGGTGATTAATTCCATACAGGCTGAAACTGGAGCAGATGTTAGTGTGGATGATCATCAAGATGCTGGTTTGGTTACTATTGCTTCGTCTAGTCGGGAGTCGGTAAATGAGGCTGAGCGGCAAATCCGACTGATTTTGGATCCCCCCACAGCAGGTGTGGGTGAGGCTTACAGTGGCCGGGTTGTGAACATCACCTCGTTTGGAGCTTTTGTGAACATTTTGCCCGGGCGAGATGGCCTAGTTCATATTTCTAAATTAGGACAAGGCGAGCGTATCGACCGTGTAGAAGATGTGTTGGCATTAGGCGATGAGCTAGAGGTTGTGGTGGAAGACATAGATCCTAACGGCAAGATCAGCTTGATCTTGGCGGGCGATGAAAGCAGCGGCAGAGATTCGGGTCGTTACCGCAATGAGGATCGCCGTGAGCGTCGTGAACGGAATCGTGATGGTGATCGTGATCGCCGCGAAGATCGCAGCCGCGACGACAGACGCGAGCGCGATGGTCGTCGCTACAGAGATGATCGCCGTGACGACAGGCGTTTTGATGATCGGCAGGATCGTAGCGGTGGCCGCAACCGCCGCGATGAGCGTCGTGATGGTCGTAGAGATCGCCGCAGCTATGACGAAAGAGAGCGGGCAGGTACTTCACAGCTAGCCTCTTTTGAAGATGACTTTGAAGCCCAGCTTCGTGACGAGTTTGGTGACCTCGGGCCAAACCGCAACCAGCAACGTCGCGAGCGCAACGGAGACAGCGGGCGCTAACCATCTCGTCTGTTGCATTCCACATCGCATTTGCGTTCCACAAGAGTGGCGTATCAAAAACTAAAGTTGTGCCACATCAGGATTGAGTTAGCCGCATGATTAATGTCGGTGTACTTGGTGCTGCTGGCAAAATGGGCACAGCGGTTTGTGAGGCTGTTGTGGCTGATTCAGAACTTCAGTTAGTAGCCGCAGTAGATGCTCACAGCATAGGTCAGGCTGCTAGTGGTTTAACTATTGTTAAACACCGTGAGGCTTTGGTAGATGCTGGGGCTGCAGTTGCGGTGGATTTTACTGTTGCAAGTGCAGCTCGAAATAACCTTGTTTGGTTAGCATCACAAAAAATCCATTCAGTGGTTGGCACTACCGGTTTTGATGCTACAGATTTACAGCTCTTTCACGATTCTTATTTAGCTGCTGAGAGGGTTTGTTTGCTTGCTCCTAACTTTGCCATCAGCGCTGTCTTGATGATGCGCTTTGCGGAGATGGCTGCACCATATTTTGAGACTGCCGAGGTGGTCGAGTTGCATCACGATGCCAAGATTGATGCTCCGTCGGGCACAGCTCGTCTTACGGTAGACAAGATGGCTGCAGCTTCAAAAGATTGGGCCCAGGATTCAACTATCAGCGAGACGCTTGCAGGTGTGCGTGGAGGAGTAGGTGCCGCTGGTATTCGGGTGCATTCAGTGAGAATGAGAGGCATGGTGGCTCACCATGAGGTGATTTTGGGGACACAAGGCCAAACCCTCACTATCCGCCAAGACTCCACAGACCGCTCCTCGTTTATGCCAGGCGTGTTAGCAGCGGTGAAAGCTGTTGCGGACAGTTCTGCGTCTAGTCGTGCTGGGCTCATTGTGGGCTTAGAGAATGTGTTGAGCCTCTAAAGGAGTGTCGCTGCGACGCTTGTTACTGCATGCGTTGGTGTTGGTGGCAGTTGCTGCCATGATAACAGCAGGGTTTTGGCAACTAAATCGTCTCGGTGAGCGTCGCGATCGTAACGCCACGGTAGCTGAACGTAGAGATATGGTGAGCGTAGATGTAGCTAGCTTGTTATCGGTTGGACAGTCTTACAGTGCGGCTAGCAGCTTGCAATACCGCCCAGTTGTGGCCGAGGGTGTGTTTGAATACGACGCTCAGGTGCTAATTCGCAATCGCACTTATCGCAGCAGTGCTGGTTTTTGGGTACTGACTCCGCTGCGGCTTGCATCAGGCACATTGGTAGCAGTAAACCGGGGATGGGTGCCTTTTGGCGTTGGTAATGGTGATATAGCAGCCGATTACAACCCGCCGGCACAGGTAGTCAAAGTACAGGGCGTGCTTAGAGCCACGGTAACAGCTAGTGGATTACAACAAGCCGATCCCGCAGATGGAGTATTAACCGAGATGAGTCGACCTGATTTAGCTAGGTTGTCTCAACAACTAGATGCAGATTTGCTACCCGCTTACATTCAGCTAGCATCGCAGGTACCTCCAACAGCCCAAGAGCTACCTATCGCAGTGCCTTTGGACGATCTCACTGAGGGCTCACATCTTACTTACGCTGTGCAGTGGTTCTTGTTTGCAACCGTTACTGCAGTGGGCTATCCGTTGATATTGCGTCGTTTGGGGCGTGTCGGTGATTCAACTCCACTAAGCTAAAACATTATTTCCGCTGAGATAACGCAAGGGGGCAAAGCCATGGCTCGTTTTGGAAAAGTGCTCACTGCCATGGTCACTCCCTTTAGAGACGACGGCTCTTTAGATTTAGATACAGCGGCTTTGTTAGCTAAGTGGCTTGTAGCTAACGGTAGCGACGGCTTGGTTGTGGCAGGAACCACAGGAGAATCCCCAACCCTGACCCACACCGAACAGGCTGACTTGATCGCCGCAGTGGTAGCAGCCACTGATGTGCCGGTAGTGGCGGGTGCTGGTAGTAACGATACGGCAGCCGCTATTGACCTCACCAAACGAGCTACACAGGCTGGAGCACACGGCATTTTGTCGGTTACCCCCTACTATAACCGTCCTTCTCAGGCTGGGTTGTTGCAGCATTTCACCAAAATAGCCGCAGCTACCCATCTACCAGTGTTGATTTACGATATTCCAGTGCGTACTGCTCGCAAGGTGGAAACCGCTTCTTTATTGCAGCTAGCCCGTGAAGTAGGCAACATTGTTGGCGTAAAAGATGCTGCTGGGGATCCTGGCGAAACAGCTAAACTAATCGCTCAAGCACCAGAAGGTTTTGAGGTCTACAGCGGTGATGACGGCCTTACCTTAAGCCTTTTAGCTGTAGGGGCGGTAGGTGTAATTGGTGTAGCAACGCATTGGGCGGGCACCGAATATGCAGCGATGATTGCTGCTTATGAGCAGGGCGATGTGTCAGCTGCTCAGAAACTCAATGCTAGTTTGATCCCATCAGTGGAGTATGAGACTAGTTTAGAAGCACCAAACCCGATCCCTGCTAAGGCCATGATGCGGCTGTTGGGTATTGCGGTGGGTCGCTGCCGCTCGCCTATGGACTTTGAACCAGAGGGTTTGCTGCAAAGAGCAGCCGAGGTTTTGCAAGGTACTGTGTTAGCTGGGAGCGTTGATGGCTGAAGCAGTTCGGATTACTTTTTTGGGTGGGCTAGGTGACATTGGCAGAAACTGTGCTGCGGTAGAGTGCGGCGATGATGTGCTGCTACTAGATTGCGGTGTTTTGTTTCCCGACGAAGACATACCCGGGGCTGATTTTGTTTTACCAGACTTTGAGTATTTAAGGGATAAAGCCGATCGCATAGTTGCCTGTGTGTGTACACACGGCCATGAAGATCATATTGGCGGGCTAGCTCATGCATTGCAATGGCTGTCGTTTCCTATTTACGCAACGCCTTTTACTTTGGGACTAATCCAAAACCGTCTTGCGGAGAGGGACTTGTTAGACCGCACCGAGCTACGACCTATTGGTGATTATGACCGGGTCAACATTGGGGCTTTTGATTTTGAGTTCATACCGGTCACCCATTCCATACCTTCAGGACTTATATCGGCCATCACCACCCCGCAAGGCGTTATTTTGCACTCTAGCGATTTCAAGCTAGATCTCAACCCTGTAGATGGCCGTCGCACCGATCTAGCTCGCATAGGTGCCATTGCTTGTGAGGGGGGAGTGCGTTTGTTGCTGTGCGATTCCACAAACTCTGATATGGCGGGTAGCACCCGTTCTGAATCTGCTATCGGTGGAGTTTTGCGGGAGGTGTTCGCGGCTCACCGCAACAAGCGTTTAGTTGTGGCTGCGTTTGCTAGTCACATCCATCGAATCCAGCAAATAGCAGATGTTGCGGTTAGTGAGGGCCGTAAGGTAGCCACATTGGGATTATCTATGAAGCGTAACTTTGCTTTAGCGCGCCAGCTTGGTCTTTTAGAGATGCCCGATAACGCTGTGATTGATATTTCGCAAGCCAGTCAGTATGGGTGTGGTGAGGTTTGTGTGATAGCTACAGGCTCGCAAGGAGAGACTCGTTCAACATTAGCGATGGCAGCTAATGGTGATAATCGTTGGATTGATATTGGCCCAGAAGATGTCGTGATCTTAAGTTCTAGTCCTATTCCCGGCAACGAGGCACGGGTAGCCAAGATGATCAACCGCTT
This sequence comes from Candidatus Poriferisocius sp., assembly GCA_965221865.1. Classification (GTDB taxonomy): domain Bacteria; phylum Actinomycetota; class Acidimicrobiia; order Acidimicrobiales; family Bin134; genus Poriferisocius. The sequence continues at coordinate 680,165 of OZ244918.1, read as the reverse complement.
GGTTAGCAGAGGAGCCGAGGTAATTCACAGCGGTCATCTAGAAGTACACACTAGCGGGCATGGCAAACAAGAGGAGCTTCGCACTTTACATTCTGTGGCCGATCCAGAGTATTTTGTACCAGTACACGGGGAGGTTCGCCATCTTAATGCTCATGCCCGTCTAGCCATAGAAATCGGTATGAGCAGTTCATGTGTGGTGCAAGCACGAGATGGTGATCAGGTCGAGCTAAGCGACAACGGGCTCCAAAACTTAGGTAAGGTCACTTCAGGTGACTATTACTATGTAAACGGTCAACTCGTGGAAAACAGTTGTGGGCTTTTACAAGACAGGATTATTTTGGGCCAACAAGGAGCGGTAAGCGTGGTGGTAGTGCTCAGTCGTAAAGACAGGCGCTTGCTTGCTAAACCCCGTTTTGAGAGTCGCGGCTGGGTAGGTGGGGAGATTGCAAAAGATTTGCAAGAAGTTGGGGCGAAAGAGGTTGCAGACGCAGTTGAGAGCTTTGTTGCTTCGGGTGCTAGCCAAGGGCTTGAGCGGGCGGTGCGAAGAGCAGCTGGCAAGTTTGTGAATGAAAGCACAGCTCGCCGCCCGATGATCGTGCCGATGGTGATAGAGGTTTAATGGTTAGCTTGTAAAAGCATTCAAACAGCAAAACCATTGGTGACTGGTGTTGTTAGTGGTACTGTTGTTGACGTTGTGGCTACCAAAACGGCTCGTAAGCCCCCTACTAAACTTCCCAAACAACTTAAACCTACAGCTAAAAACCCGTCTGATAGTCGGATGAAACAAGCTGCGGTTGCGGTTTGGGTACGTCATCGCTGCGACATTATCGCAGTGGGTTTGATTTTGGCTGGCATTTTGACGGCCTTTGGTGTCTGGGCCAACGCTGCTGGGCCTTTGGGCACAGGTATTAGAGTTGGATTTGGTGTGCTGATCGGATCAGCACGGGTGGTTTTACCTGTCATGTTAATTTTGAGTGGGATTGCACTGTTGCGGGGGCCACGGCAAGATCGCCCTGTTGCACCACCTGAAGGTGAGGCTCAATCAGATTTAGACGCAAAAGCTGGGCGAGTGTTTAATGACGACTTTGCGCCGAATGGTTTTACTCCTCACTCAGGGCGTACTCAGTTAGCAGACGAATCAGTGTTGGCGGTGCGCTTGGTGGTTGGGGCACTGCTCACGGTGTTGTCGGTAACCGGCTTGTTGCACATTGGCATAGACCGCCCGGGTATTCGTGATTTAGATGAACTAGCAAACGCTGGTGGTGTGTTGGGTTGGGTATTTGGTGGTTCGTTAGTGTCTGGTGCTGGCACTTGGGGTGCTGTTTTGACAGTGAGCGCAGTGGGTTTGGTGGGATTGGTGATCCTCACGCAAATATCGTTGCGGGCTTGGGCGCAAAAGTTGGAGATTGCCAAGATACGGGCTTGGTTTACAAGAGTTGTGCAGCGCATGCTGGAGTTCCGTAAATCTTCAGATATCTCAGAGACCTCACACGTTGTGGCCGCAGAGCCAACCGTTAGCACAGAGCCAAACGTAGAATCTGTAGGTAATACACCTGCTGAGACCTCTGTTGATTCTTCTATGGCTTTTCAGCAAGCACCCGATTGGAAAGCGCCTACCGTTGTTGGTCAAAAGCCTAAGCGTCCCTTACGCAAGTCTCGCGTAGCAATAGCAGATAACACATCGCCAACTCCTGTAGCTGCTGGGCTTGGTTCGTCTGGTGCTGTGCAGCTGCTGCAGCCTTCTAAATGGCAGCTGCCGTCATTAGACCTTTTGAGCGGCGGTGAAATTAAACAAGCAAACCAAGATGAGGCAACCCGCAAGGGAGTAGCTCTGTCTGAGGCATTAGAAGCCCATGATGTGAGCGCCAAACTCCTAGGCATGGTTGTGGGTCCAACCATCACTCGTTATGAGTTGGAGTTAGCACCTGGCGTGAAGGTGAGTCGTGTGACTAGCTTGAGTAAGGACATAGCTTTAGCTTTGGCTTCGCCTGATGTGCGCATTTTGGCCCCCATTCCAGGTCGTCAAGCTATAGGAATTGAGGTGCCTAACAGCGATCGCCAAGTGGTATCGCTAGGAGGGATTTTGAGTTCTGTTGAGGCTCGCCACGCAACACATCCTCTAGAGGTGGCTATTGGTAGAGATATTGATGGTAAGCCGTTGATGATGGACTTAGCGCGCATGCCTCACATCTTGATTGCTGGTGCCACAGGTGCGGGTAAGTCTTCTTGCATCAACTCTATGCTCACCTCAATTCTTATGCGTACCACACCAGAACAGGTGCGGATGATATTGGTAGATCCCAAGATGGTAGAGATGGCACAGTATGAAAACGTGCCCCACCTTCTCACGCAGCCAGTTACCGACCCTAAAAAGGCTGCTAACGCTTTGGGATGGGCTTGTAGGGAGATGGATCGCCGTTATGAGCTTTTGGCTTCAGTTGGGGTGCGTGATATTGGTGGCTACAACCATGCTGTCACCCAATATCTACACAACGCTCATACACAAGACAACGGTACTGTTGCAGATGCAACTGTTCTAGGCGTTACACATGAGACTGAACTTACAGAGCCGATGCCGCTCATATTAGTCGTGGTAGATGAGTTAGCCGATTTGATGATGGTGGCACCGCGCGACGTTGAGGATTCCATCTGTCGGATTGCTCAAAAAGCACGAGCGGTTGGCATCCACTTGGTGATTGCAACGCAGCGGCCTTCCATCAACGTGATTACAGGAGTGATTAAGGCAAACATTCCCGCTCGGTTGGCTTTTGCTGTTTCTAGTCAAACCGACAGTCGGGTCATTTTAGATCAACAAGGTGCTGAGAGGCTGGTAGGTAGGGGCGACATGTTGTTGCTGAGCCCCACGTCTACCTCTCCAGCGCGTATTCAAGGCGCTTGGGTTACCGAATCTGAGGTGCGCGCTGTAGTAGGCAGCTGGCGCCGCCAAGCCGCCGCGTTCGCAACAACATCTGCTTCCGCTACAGTTACTGCGGAACAGGTCGGGGCTGATACGGATTTGTTAGCCCCTTCACCTAATGCTAGTACCGATGCTCAAGCTGGCTCAGACGATGAGCTATTAGAACAAGCTATGCGTTTGGTCGTGGAATCGCAGTTGGGCTCTACCTCCATGTTGCAGCGTAAGTTGCGGGTAGGTTTTGCCCGGGCTGGTCGGCTGATGGATCTGTTGGAACAGCGTGGTGTAGTGGGCCCATCGGAGGGCTCCAAAGCTCGTGAAGTGCTAATGAGCGCCGAAGAGTTCGCTAATCAGTCTTGTGAAAATTAACTTCTTTTGACCTGTTGCACTAACGCTGGGTGCGGGTCTGTTGTTAGCTAATAGCTGCTACTAGGTAGTCTCGGCGCGTGGTTGTAGCGGTTCTTTTGTTGGCAGGTGGGCTGGTAGTGCTGGCTTTTGCTGCAGATCAGCTTGTGCTTGGTGCATCTCGGTTGGCTTTTGCTAGAGGCATTTCTCCTATCCTGATTGGTGCGCTAGTGATCGGTTTTGGAACCAGCGCACCTGAGATGTTGGTATCGGGGTTGGCTGCCGTGGAAGGCGATGCAGATTTGGGTGTTGGCAACATAGTTGGTTCTAATGTTGCCAATTTAAGCTTAGTGTTAGGTTCAGCAGCGCTGGTTGGGGTGTTAGCTGTAGGAGGCAAGCACATTCGCGTAGCAAACCGTACGCTGTGGCGCGAAGGTTTGATTTCTTTGGCTGCAGCTTTGCTGTTTTGGGTTCTGGTGCAAGATGGCTTTGAACGTTGGGAGGGAGTGGTTTTGCTGGCTGCTTTTATTACAGCAATGCTTGTTATTTTGCTGCTTGCTCGTGCTGGTGGCCACAAGCTAACCCCTAGCGTTGCGGTTGGCAACCTAGTCTCCGAAGACAAGCCTATCCGCCAACCCATTGAGCTTTTGCGGACTGTGTTAGGGCTTACGTCCACGGTTGTGGGGGCGCAGCTAGCAGTTATAGGGGCGGTAGACATTGCCGAAACATTAGGTTTAGGGTCGGGTTTTGTGGGGCTCTCTTTGGTGGCTTTTGGCACGTCGTTACCAGAGTTAATTACCGGCGTTCAAGCTGCTCGCCGTGGTGAGGCGGATTTGTTGGTGGGCAACATTTTGGGTTCTAACACCTTTAATAGCTTGTTGGTAAGTGCTATGGTGGCGTTGTTAGGGCCTGGCCCGCTGTTAGATGCCAACCTGTCGGGTTTAGCTGTGTGGATTATGGTGGGTGTGTCGTTTGGAGCTTGGTTGCTGATGTATGAAGGGAACGGTTTGGAACGCTGGTGGGAAGGCGCGCTGTTGTTGGTGGTGTACTTGGCAGCTTTACCGTTTTTAATTTCTGACCACGAAGAAAATGCTGCTCTGCGCAAAGATGCTGGCAGCGCGCTCAGTGAGGCAGCTACCTCAAATGTGCTGTTAACAGAACAACATGGGACTGTTGGTACACAACAAAGGTCAGGTTTCCCGTAACCTTATTAGGGTGCGTCGCTTCTGGGTAGAAACTCTGGGTTGTCCCAAAAACCAGGTTGATTCTGACAAAATTACAGGTCTCTTATTAGATGAGGGCATGACTGAGGCACCCGCGCCTCAACACGCTGATCTGGTTGTGGTGAATACTTGTGCCTTCGTAGAACAAGCTCGGCAAGAGTCCCTAGACGCTGTTTTGCAGCTGCGTTCTGAGGCTTCAGGCGCCGAGCTAGTGGTAACAGGATGTATGGCGCAGCGCTATGGCGCAGAGCTAGCCAAAGCGTTGCCAGAGGTGGATCGTGTAGTGGGCTTTGGTGTGCCGGTTAGCATCGGCGCTAAACCTCCGAAAGCGGTTGCAGAAAACAGCTTGGCACAAGCAGAGCCGCAGGTGCAGGTACCTGAGTTTGATTTGTTGAACTTGCCGCGTCCTGCGGTTACTGCACCCTGGGCATACGTGAAGATTGCCGAGGGTTGCGATCGGCGTTGCGGTTACTGCGCTATTCCTAGTTTTCGGGGACCGCAGCGTTCCAGGTCCATACAGTCTGTTATTGCTGAAGTGCAATCTCTCAAAGTGCATGAGGTGGTGTTGGTTGCTCAAGATCTTGCTGCTTACGGCAGAGACCAAGGCCGCGGCGAGCGTAACCTTATTCCGTTGCTGCAGCAACTACGTGAGATGGTGAGTTGGGTGAGATTGTTATATTTATACCCTTCAGACCTTAGCGATTTTTTGATTGACGCCATCTGCGAAAGCGGTGTTCCGTACTTCGATTTGTCGTTGCAGCATGTGTCTAGGCCGCTGCTAGCCCGGATGCGGCGTTGGGGTGATGGCGAACGATTTCGGCAACGCATCTTTGAAATCAGGCAACGCCAGCCTGAGGCAGTATTTCGCTCCAATTTTATTGTGGGCTATCCCGGAGAGACAGAAGCTGATCAGGATGCCTTGCTGGAGTTTTTAGATGAGGTGCAGTTGGATTGGTGTGGTTTTTTTGCTTATTCACCTGAAGACGGTACGCACTCAACAACTTTGGAGCAACAGGTGCCGCCTGAGCTTGCGCAAACGCGTTTACGGGAACTCAGCGAAGTGCAAGACCAAATCACTGCTGCTAAACGTGACCAACTTATTGGTTGTAAAGTCAAAGTGTTGGTGGATGCTGTAGGCCAAGCACGTAGCTATCGTGAAGCTCCTGAGATTGACGGTATTGTGGCTGTTCCTGAGCATTTAACTGTGGGGCAGTTTCATACCGTAAAAATAGTGCAAGCCAACGGCCCAGATTTGTTGGCAGAGCCTGGTAATCAGCTGCTGTTGGCAGTTCCATGAGTACTGTGGGCGCCTACTCATGGGCTGACCTCAGGTTGGCAGCAAACCTTATTACTTTGGGGCGAATTGCTTTGTCACCTGTATTGTTTGTGCTCATCTTGTCAGCAGCGGAATCTTCTGGCGTGTCGTGGGCGGCACTGGTTGTGGGTTGGGTTTTAGGTGCAAGCGACTACTACGACGGCTACTTGGCACGCACCTCGGGCAGTGTTAGTCGCTGGGGAGCTTTTTTAGACCCACTAGCCGACAAGGTGCTAATTTTAGGAGCTTGCTGGTGTTTTGTAGCTGTTGGCAGGTTGTTTTGGTTGCCGGTGCTGATCATTTCATTACGTGAGTTGCTGGTAAGCGCAGCACGCACCCGCTGGGCTCGTGATGGTTTGTCGTTACCGGCCCGACAGTCGGCCAAACTAAAGACCCTCATGCAAGGGGTAGCTTTAACTGTGGCCGTGCTGCCACCTTTAGAAGATGCGGACTGGGCAGTATCTGTGGCCATATGGGCTGCGGTAGCGATCACCATTTATTCCGGTTGGCGATACCTAGCAGACGGACGAGCAGGTGCAATCGCTCCATGAACTGCGAGGTTATTGCGGTTGGATCTGAGTTGTTATTAGGACAGATTGTGGACACCAATTCGACTTGGATTGGTGAGCAATTAGCTCTTGGCGGCATTGACTGTTATTACCAGACGAAAGTGGGCGACAACTTTGAGCGGATGCTGGCGGTTCTTAACTTGGCGGTAGACCGCAGTGAAAACGTAATCATGTGCGGCGGGCTTGGTCCCACTCAAGATGACATTACCCGTGATGTGATTGCAACCGCAGCGGGTGTGCGTTTGCAGCGGCGTGAAGACTTAGCAGCACAAATCTCAGCGGTGTTTAGCAGCCGGGGGCGTGTCATGCCTGCGAATAACTTGCGTCAAGCTGATATTCCCGAAGGCGCCGAAGTTATACCGGTGTTAGCAGGCACCGCCCCGGGTTTTCGGGTGGAGATTGCCAACACGGCTGTGTATGCCGTGCCGGGGGTGCCTTGGGAGATGCAGCAGATGCTAAGCGACTTTGTTTTAGGTGACTTGCAAAGAAGCGCTGGCATCACTGCTGTTATCAAGAGCCGTACTTTGCGTACTTGGGGGGAATCTGAGTCGGGCTTAGCAGCAAAGCTGCATTCAGAGATCCAGCGCTTAGATGATACTGGAGAATGCACTTTAGCGTTTTTAGCATCGGGCATTGAGGGGTTAAAGATACGTCTTACCGCTAAAGCTGCTACAGCTGGACAAGCATATGAAGTCTTGGCTGGCGAAGAGCAGATAGTTCGGCGCATTATTGGCGATCACATAGTTTTTGGGGTTGACGATGAGACCATGGAGGCAGCAGTACTGAAAGAGTTGCGTTCTAAGGGCTGGACTTTGGCTTTAGCAGAATCGCTCACAGGAGGTCTTATTGGGTCGCGTATTAGTGCTGTAGCGGGTGCTAGTGATGTGTTTCGCGGTGCGCTGGTGTCTTACAGCAGTGATGTGAAGTTTGAGTTGTTGGGGGTACCGCCAGGTCCGGTGGTGAGCGAAGCAGCTGTTGTGGCTATGGCGCGTGGCGTGTGCAAACTGTTGAATGCAGATTGTGCTGTTGCTGTGACTGGTGTGGCTGGGCCTGAGCCTTTAGATGGGTTAGAGCCAGGCACAGTGTGGATGGCTACTTTAGTGCAAGACGTTGTTGAAGCTCAGCGGCTGCAACTTCCGTTTAACCGCGATCAGATTCGGCAGTTAACTACGATTTCGGTGCTCAACAATCTCCGCCGTCGTTTAGGCGATCTTGCTTAGATGACCTTGAGGGTAAATAATTTGTGGTGTTAGGCCGAGGTAGGGGAGGTATCGGTGTCTAGGTTCAAAGAGGCGGAGTTCATACAGTAGCGCTCACCGGTGGGTTGCGGTCCGTCGTTGAATATATGGCCGAGGTGGGCTCCGCATTTCGCACAGATTGCTTCGGTGCGGGTCATGCCAATGCTTCGGTCGGTGCGGCGCTCCACTTTGCCTTCAGCTACCTCTTCAAAAAATGAGGGCCAGCCCGTACCTGAGTCGTATTTCGCATCTGATGTAAACAGTGGTTCACCGCATACTCGACAGCGGTAGATGCCTTCATCTTTGCAATCCCAGTACTCCCCGCTAAAGGCTCGTTCTGTTCCTGCTTGTTGGGTTACGTGATACTGCTCAGGGGTGAGCCGCTGGCGTAACTCGGATTCGCTAAAGGTTGCATCTGACATGTTTTTTACATTACTGCAATTGTGCATAGATAGCTGCACGGCACACAGATTAGACTTAGATGTTTGTTGGGTTTGCGTTGCGTGGCGAGGAGCTTTTCGATTCATCCTGATCACACCGTAGAGCAGACATATATTCATAAAGCTCATCATGCTCTTGAGCTGGCCCGCGAGCGGGTGTTGGCGATGCAAGATTTGGTGGAAGTGGGTGTTGGCGGTACCCACCAAGCCCGTCATGAGCGAGAAATAATTTACGACTCCATAAGTACTCGGTTGCGTTCTTTAGATATTGGTAACTCCTCTTTAGTGTTTGGCCGCTTAGATTGGGATTCGAAAACCGGTGGAGACCGACTGTATGTGGGACGCGTGGCTGTGTGGGATGAAAACCAAGATCCTGTCACAATTGATTGGCGGGCTCCTGCAGCTGAAGCCTTCTACCGTGCAACCTTAGGAGATGCAATGGGCCTTAGGTTGCGTCGTCATTTTGTAACTCGAGGCCGTGATTTGCTTGGGGTGGAAGATGAGTACTTCGCCACAGCTACCCACAACAGCCACTTTGCCTTAGTAGGAGAGGTAACCTTGCGAGCGGGTTTGGAAGCTGCTCGTAGCGGTCGCCTCAGCGATGCTGCTGCCACCATTCAGGTTGAACAAGATGCCATTATTCGTTCTCCGCTTGCTGGCATTTTAGTTGTACAAGGTGGTCCGGGTACAGGAAAAACTGTGGCTGCTTTGCATAGAGCTGCCTATCTTCTTTACACCCACCGTTTTCCCCTAGAAGGCCAAGGCATGTTGGTGCTTGGTCCAAACCGCCTCTTTTTGACCTATATAGAACAGGTGCTGCCATCACTTGGTGAGGCTGGTGTGGAAGTGTCGTTGTTGGCGGATTTGTTGCCCGGCATCAGAGTTAGAGGCTTAGACGACCCAGCAGTGGCCCGCATAAAAGGCGATTTATGCATGGAAGCTGTTTTGCGTCGGGCACGCAGAGACCGTCAGCGGCCGTTACGTTCCGACCTGGTAGTAGGTTTAGGGGCGAGGCGATTGCGTCTTAGGGTGTCAGACAGTGTCAAAATTATCCAAGTTGCCCGCAAGCGCTTTCGTACCCATAACAGTGCTCGTCGTTATGTAGAAGACAGTGTTTACGCACAGCTAGCCAACAGTGCTGCACGTTCTAACACGCCACCACCCGACCCAGAAACCGTGCGTGAGCAGCTGCACAGCACCCCTGAGTTGCAAGAAACTTTAGAGTGGATGTGGCCAGTGCTTACCCCAGCACAGTTTTTGCATGATTTGTTTGGTTCTAAGGCATTGCTGCGCTCAGCAGCAGGTGCAAACTTGCCTCTACATGAGGTGGAGTTGTTGCATCGCCCCCGCAGTGCTCATGTTTCAGAAGTAATCTGGAGGGTGGAAGATGCTCCGCTATTAGACGAAGCATTAGCTCTACTAGGCCCAAGGCCCAACCATAAAAACAAAGATGCTGTTCGTGCTTACGGTCATATTGTCATAGATGAAGCTCAAGACCTGTCCCCAATGCAATTGAAGATGATCGGTCGTCGCTCCCTGAATGGTTCTATGACAATAGTGGGTGACATCGCCCAAGCCACCTCAGTGTGGGGTCATCATTCTTGGGATAGCGTGGTTAACCTGTTGCCTGCCAAGATTGAACCTCGCTTTACCGAACTTTCTATTGGGTACCGCTTGCCTGAGCCCATCATGGAGGTAGCTACCCGGGTTTTACACGCGGCGATGCCAAACCTACAACCGCCTCGTTCTATCCGTAAAGATGGCACTCCACCGCGTTTTGTGCCTGTTGTTGCCGATACAGCTGGGTTAACCAACAGCAACGCCACTCAACTCAAGCCTTCAAAAAGTGCTCTTGTCCAAGCTGTGGTAGCAGAGGTTATAGTTGAGATGTCGCAGTTAGGCAGTGGCAACCTTGCGGTGATCTGCCATGTTGAAGAGGTAGACACTATTTCTGCAGCCTTGCGTAACGCTGGTGTGCAACATGGCCTAGTGTACGAGCGAGGGTTGGAATCGGCGGTAACTATTGTGCCAGTAGAGTTAGTGAAAGGGCTTGAAGTAGACACAGCGTTAGTGGTGGAACCCGCTGATATTTGCGACAGGTTACCCAAAGGCATGCAAGCTCTCTATGTGGCTATCACCCGAGCCACCAAACGTTTAGTGATAGTGCATGCGCGCCCGCTGCCAGAACCTTTGCTGACCGTGAACTAAGCCTTAGCCGTGTAGCTTTGCTCACTTGTTCCTAAACACACACATATCAGAAAGGATGAGCCAATGGGACACAACCCGCATCATTTAAGCGAGGAAATTAACGTTTTTTTACAAGATCGCCATTTAGCATCGCTTACGGTGCTGCGCGCAGATGGTACCCCTCACGTCACACCTGTGGGTTTTAGTTGGGACCCTGCTACAGCTACAGCGCGGGTAATTACTTGGGCGGGATCTCACAAGATTCGCTTGCTGGAAGCTTCAGGGGGTAGCAGAGCCGCTTTGTGTCAGGTAGATGGGGGACGTTGGATCACATTAGAAGGCCAAGCCACCGCAACAGCTGATCCTCAAGAATGCGCTGAAGCAGTGGCCCGTTACGCCAAGCGCTACAGTCCGCCTAAAGACAGAGGATCCGACAGAAGGGCTATTGTGATTGCAGTAGACAACGTTTTGGGGAGGGCCTAGCAATGACTCCTAAAGGCATTGGTCTCACCAAAAGCCTGTACGACTATCTAGTGGCACACGGTGCTGGCATTGACCCCATAGCTCAAGAACTAATTGCTGTTACTGTTGAGTTAGGCGGCGTATCTGAAATGCAAATCGCTCCTGATCAAGGAGCATTTATGACACTGCTTACACGGTTGCTTAACGTGCGTTTTGCAGTAGAGGTGGGAACTTTCACTGGCTTTTCGGCGCTGTCTATTGCCCGAGGGCTGCCTAGCGATGGCAGGCTGTTGTGTTGTGATGTAAGCGAGGAGTGGACAAACATCGCCCGCATTTATTGGGAGCGTGCCGGAGTGTCTGACAAGATAGATTTGGCGATTGCTCCAGCAGCCGAAACGCTGGCAGCTTTGCCAAGCCAACCCAGCATCGACTTGGCTTTTATTGACGCCGATAAGCCCAGCTACAAGAGCTATTATGAGGAGATTATCTCGCGCCTTAGCCCTAACGGGATTATTTTGGTCGACAATGTTTTGTGGGATGGTCAGGTGGCAGATGTCCATGTTGACGAAAGCGGTGACAGCAACTTGCAAGCGATTCGTGCCTTTAACGATGCAGTGGTGGCCGACTCTCGCACTACTCAGGTAATGCTTCCTATTGCCGACGGCTTAACCTTAATCACCCATGCTTTTTGAACTCACCCCACCCCTAGAAGCTTAATGTGGTTGTGATGGCCGACAAACGGATTTATGTGATTGCTGGCCCTAACGGTGCAGGTAAAACCACGTTTGCTATGCGATTGTTACGCGACGCGGCCATGGGAGTGCCGTTCGTAAACGCAGATTTGATTGCTGCAGGTTTGTCACCTTTAGATCGAGGAAAGGGAGCAGCCCTAGCAGCAGGCCGGTTGATGCTGTCGGAGATTAATCGTTTGGTTGCTATGGGGAGTAGTTTCGCTTTCGAAACTACCCTTGCAGGTCGTGGTTATTTGCGGTACATAGATTGCTGGCGACAAGATGGCTATTGGGTTATATTAGTGTTTTTGAGGCTAAACAGCGCTGAAGATGCTGTGCGGAGAGTGCATGAGCGGTTTAGGAAGGGAGGTCATTGGGTGGATGAAGATGTAGTTCATAGACGTTTTGCTGCTGGACTACGCAACTTGTATGAGCATTACATTGATAGAGTGGATGAGTGGAGGGTGCTGGACAATTCCAGACTAGTACCAGTGCTTATTGAACAAGGGAGGAGAAATGACTGAGCCTAGCAATATGGATCGCGCAGATTCACCTAACCCTCTTTTAGAGTTGCATGGTGAGGCTTTAACCGAAGTCATATTGCATGCGCTTACGATGGCTTGCAAGGATGCTCATTTGTTAGCCTATCAAACTGGTACGGGGGTGGTAACGAGGCGTAATGGCAAATTAGAGGTTATACCTCCCGATCCAGCTATGTATGAGGATCTAATTCCACCACCTTTTGAGCCCAGCGAACAGTTTAGCTAAGACGACTTTGAGTTATCTAAGAGCTTGGAGCGGCTAAGTTAGTTGTTGCCATGTTCTCAACATCACAAGGCTCAAGGCTTGAGTCGTTCGGATGGGTGGAGTGGTCGCTGTTAGTGGGTATAGCAACGATTTGGGGCTCATCGTTTTTGCTAATCGAAATAGGTCTTGAATCGCTAGCACCCACCACGATTGCATGGTTACGGATCACACTGGGTTTTGTTGTGCTTTTGTTCGTGCCAGCAGCGCGTCAACCAATCCAACGTAACGACTATTCACGAGTTACCGTGATTGGGGTTTTATGGATGGCTATTCCGCTCATGTTATTTCCATTTGCTCAACAACACATCGACTCCGCATTAGCAGGAATGCTTAACGCCTCAGTACCACTATTTGGGGCTTTAGTTGCTGCAATTTTATTGCGCTCACGGCCACGCGTACATCAAGGGCTGGGAATAACTTTAGGGTTTATAGGCGCAGTTACTCTTAGTCTGCCTGAAGTTGTGGATTCCAGAGCTGGCACTTTAGGTGTTTCGCTGGTTTTGCTAGCCACATTGTGCTATGGGATAGCCATGAACCTAGCAGTTCCGTTGCAGCAACGTTACGGAGCACCACCAATAATCATGCGCGCACTTGGCATTGCTTGTGTGCTAACTATGCCGTTAGGAGCGGCAGGGTTGGTTAGCTCCAAATGGGAGTTAGGGCCAGTTTTAGCAGTCATTGTGCTTGGGGTAATAAACACCGGTGCTGCATTTGCGATTATGACTGTTCTGGTGGGGCGTGCAGGTGCCACTCGGGCTGGCACTGCTGTTTACTGCATTCCTTTAGTTGCTATTGTTTTAGGAGTAGCACTCAACTCTGAGGTGGTTGTGCCGTTGCAATGGGTTGGAATCTTGGTTGTGTTGCTGGGGGCGTGGCTTACTAGCCGTAGCGAAACAGCTATAGCTGCGCGTGCTGCTTAAAGTTGGCTTTAGCTTGGGTTATTACCTGGCTATTTAGCCTGCTGTGTGAGTTAGTCCACTATGTGAGCTACCGGGCCTCTGCCACTACTTAAATTCCAGTTAGCCGATTTCACAATTCGCCAGTGGACGAACTCTTTGGCTTTGACGATGGCTTCTAACGGCTCAATACCGTGAGCCAAGTTAGCAGCCACCACAGCAGAAAAAGTGCAGCCAGTGCCATGATCGTTTTGGGTTGCAATTTCGCGGCCTGCTAGTTGTATCCACGAGTCTTTGTGCAGCACACGATCTGTAGCAGTGGATTCTCCAGTGATCACTAGCCAACCCCCACAGGCTTTTCCGAGCGCTTCTAAGGAATACAAGCTCCCCACATCACATAAAAGTTGAGCTTCGCGCCGATTGGGTGTAGCAACGGTAGAGAGCTTAAGCAATTCTAGGTAGAGGTTTTCGACACCGGTGTCTAAAAGTCGATCACCTGTAGAAGACACCACCACAGGGTCTACTACTAAGTTGGGCAGCTTGCCTGCAGACGCATAGTCGCCCACTGTAGAGATGATATCGCGGTTAGCAAGCATGCCAGTTTTTACGGCCGCCACTGGTAAGTCGTCTAGTACCGAATCTAGTTGCTGAGCAACAAAATCCGCGGGTAACCGATGTACAGCTTGCACACCCATAGTGTTTTGAGCCGTCACAGCCGAAACAGCAACCGTGCCGTGTGTACCTAAAGCAGCAAATGTAGCTAGATCGGCTGCGATCCCAGCACCACCTGAAGAATCGCTACCGGCAATGGTTAGCACTACTGGAGGGTTCATGGGTTCATCCTGACTGCCATTCAGCCAAGATAGCGGCAATTGTAGCTTGAGGTTGAGAACTGCGAGCTATTGCGCCCTGTACTGCTACCCCTGCTGCTCCTGTTGCTCTACAAGCTGCTATTTGGCCTTGGGTAACCCCACCTAAGGCATACACTGGTATTTTGGTTTGTTGGACAATGTGGCTGAGTGTGTCCAGACCTAATGCAGGTCCGTAGCCGGGTTTTGATTCGGTAGCAAAAATAGGTGAGAGGGTTATGTAGTCTGCTTGTTCTAGTTCGGCTTGACGCACCTCATCTAAGTTATGGCAAGAACGCCCCACAATGCCGTGATATGGCTGCGGAAAATTATCTTGGATTGCTAGATGCACACCGTCGGCAATCGAATTAACCATAGAAGCCAAGATTAGACAGTCGGTATTGGCACGAATAAGCCGGGCTAGGTGTTGTCTAATGTTTGTTGGCTGGTGTTTAGCCCGCAGCAAAACTGCTGGAGCCGAAACCACCACATCGCTAAGCACCAGCAGTTCAGGCAAGCTGGCTAACTGTTTGGTAGGTTGGAGGTGCCGATGGGCGGGTTGTGCAGAACCATATTTGCTAGCAGTACTCAAAACTCAGCCCTACCCTCTAAAGCGCTGGAAGCTTGAGCGCCATACCGTTTAGGGATGCGCCCGGCAGTGCGGGCTACCGAACCTGCTTGTGTGGCGAGGCGCATGGCTGTGGCCATTTTTTCGGGGCTGCGAGCCCTAGTGATAGCAGAGGCAACCATCACAGCATCGCAACCTAACTCCATAGCTAAAGTAACATCAGAAGCGGTGCCTAAGCCGGCATCTAAAACCACAGGCACCGATAATTGTTGTGTGATCATTGCAATGTTATGGGGGTTGCGGATTCCTAATCCAGAGCCTATGGGTGCTCCTAACGGCATCACTGAAGCACAGCCTATGTCTTGTAGCCGACGAGCTAGCACAGGATCATCGTTAGTGTAGGCCATGACGGTGAAGCCTTCGTTTACAAGGGTTTCGGCCGCTTGAACTAGCTCAATACATTCGGGTAGCAAGGTTATGTCATCAGCTATGACCTCAAGTTTGATTAGGTTAGTAGAAAAAGCATCGCGTGCCAGCTTGGCTGTGAGCACCGCATCGTAGGCGGTGTGACAGCCTGCGGTGTTGGGCAACACTTGTAAGCCCAGTTTGTTGATTACATCAAGTACTGAACCGCTAGCTTCAGGCGACACACGGCGCAAAGCTACGGTGACTAGCTCGCATCCCGCTGCTTGGAGGGCTTGTTCTAAAACAACAAGATTGGGAGCACCGCCAGTGCCGCAGATAAGCCGACTTGTAAATGTATGTTCTGCGACCATCCAAAAATCGTTTGATGCATCGGGAGAGTTCATCTCAGCCACCTTGAGCTGCTTCTAAAATTTCTACTCTGTCTCCCTCGTGTAGCTGAGCATGTGTCCATTCACTGCGGGGCACGATTTGTTGATTTACTGCTACTGCAACGCCGCGCTTTTTTGGGGCTAGGACGCTTACCGTGCAATTTGTGGGAACTTCTTTGTCAGAGCCGTTTATCACTATTTGCATTGTTTCGGCCATTTCATGTGCAGGGCAATATAAAAGATCATATTTTTGCTAGTTCAAAGCGTTCGGGGCTAAACGCAGCAATATCAATAGGCGGTTCTTGCTGCTGTATGAGCGCTGCTACACAGCTTGCGGTTATAGGGGCAGTTAGTACGCCGTTGCGGAAGTGGCCGCTGCCATAACAGATGCCGTCAGCTCCGAAGCCGATGATCGGAGCGTTATCAGGAGAACCTGGGCGTAGCCCAGCCCATGTTTCAGTTAAATCCACTTCGCTGAGACATGGCAACACCGCTAGCGCATCGCGCAGGAGTTCGTATATTCCCCCAGCAGTAACCCTTGTGTCAAAACCCATTTCTTCTTGAGTAGCACCTACCACTATTTCCCCATCACTGCGAGGGACAACATAAATGCTGGCACCTCGTACCAGCCCTCGTATGGGTAGTTGCAGTAAATTAGGTTCACCACGCAGGCGGATTATCTGGCCTTTGACTGGTCTTATCGGCAGATTCAGTAACTGCTGTGACCAAGCCCCGGCAGTTACTACAACCTGTTCACAATGAAAGGTTTGCCTATCTTTAGTAGTCACGCTGTTTTGGTTAAGTTGTTGCACATTGGCGGTAACTAAGGGTACGTGTTTTTGTAGTTCTGCTATCACAAGGCGAGGATTCACATGATTGTCTAGCGGTGAGTAAACACCGCTTTGTATTGCCGGTGACAGCAGCGGTTCTAGTGAGCGACATTGCTGGCTACTAAGAGTCTCTACCGGTAAGTCTTGCTGCTCATATAGCTCGCTAAGGTGCGCTAGCTGAGCTTTGTCGTCTGCATCAAAGGCTGTCCTAAGCATGCCATCACAACGGTAGTCGATGGCTGCAACGCCAAGAGCCGAAGCGAAAGCGGGCCAGGCTTGGCTAGCAGCCAAGTTCAAGCGCAAAACTTCTTGTTCGCCCCAATAAGCTTCGTGTACTGGTGCCAGCATTCCAGCTGCGGCATGACTAGCCACACCAGGCTTTTTTGTGTTGATTACTAAAGCAGAAACATCGTTTTGTTGCAGCTGCCAAGCCACTGACAGGCCAATAATCCCGCCACCAACCACTATTACATCAGGCTTAGTTTTTGGTTTAGCGGCCATTTGCTACCCAATCTTTGCAAACCTTTAGCAACTCGGCTGTGGCTTGGGCGGGGCTAGCTGCGCTGGCCACAGCTCCTAGCACCGCAACCCCATGAGCACCAGCATCTAACACTTCGGGGATGTGTTCTTTTGTAATACCAGCAATAGCGATGATGGGGATTTCAACGGCGGCGACAACTTTAGCTAAACCCGCTACCCCTATTGGCGGTGGGAGCCCAGCTTTGGAACCGGTGGGATAAATTGGGCCCACACCGAGGTAGGAGGCGCCTTCATCTTGTCGTTTACGGGCTGTGTTGGCATCACGAGCAGTAGCACCCACCACAAGTTTGGTGCCTACAACCTTACGAACCGCTGGTAACGGCAAATCCTCAGCACCCACATGAACCCCATCAGCATCACAAGCCACAGCAATATCGGCACGGTCGTTCACAATCACCTTAGTTGCATTGGTGGTAGTTGTGGCTGTGTTTATTTGTTTGTTGTTGATTTTAGAAACGTGAGCGAGGATTTTTAGGCACTCAGCTAAAACCGTTGCATCGTTTTTGTTTTTGATCCGCACTTGTATTGCGGGTGCGTTTGCAGCAATAGCGTCAACTGCTAGTGAGTAGCTATTGACGATGACATGTAGCTGCGGAACATCCACGTGTTTTGTGTGCATAGCAGAGCTTTGTTTACGGTTGAGCTGTATAGATTTCAGAGCCTTGCTTGCGGAACTCAGCTGATTTAGTTTGCATTCCAACATCAATAACTTCAGACTCTGCAACTCCTTGGCGAGTCGCGTAATCGCGCACATCTTGCGTTATTTTCATTGAACAGAACTTGGGCCCACACATAGAACAAAAATGCGCTGTTTTGGCAGGGTCGGCTGGCAGGGTTTCATCGTGGAACTTCATTGCTGTTTCGGGATCTAAAGACAGGTTGAACTGGTCTGCCCAGCGGAACTCAAAGCGGGCTTTAGATACGGCGTCGTCCCACGCCTGTGCTTGCGGATGGTCTTTGGCTAAATCAGCAGCATGTGCCGCAATTTTGTAGGCAATAACACCATCTTTTACATCCTGTCGGTTTGGTAAGCCTAGGTGTTCTTTAGGTGTGACGTAACAGAGCATGGCTGTGCCGTACCAGCCAATGTTGGCCGCGCCGATTGCTGATGTGATGTGGTCATAACCGGGTGCTATGTCGGTGGTAAGCGGGCCTAGCGTGTAGAAGGGGGCATCTTGGCACCATTGTTGTTCTAGGTCTATGTTTTCTTGGATCTTGTTGAGGGGCACATGGCCTGGTCCCTCAATCATTACCTGCACATCGTGAGCCCATGCTTTGGTGGTTAGTTCGCCTAGTGTTTCCAACTCGGCAAGTTGCGCGGTGTCATTAGCATCGGCAATTGATCCTGGTCTCAGCCCATCACCTAGCGAAAATGCTACGTCGTATGCGGCAAAGATCTCGCAAAGCTCCTCAAAGTGGGTGTAGAGGAAGTTCTCTTGGTGATGTGCCAAACACCAAGCAGCCAAAATGGAACCGCCCCGGCTAACAATTCCGGTGGTGCGCTGTGCGGTGAGTGGTACATAACGTAGGAGCACCCCCGCATGGACGGTCATGTAGTCCACTCCTTGTTCGGCTTGTTCAATTATTGTGTCACGATAAATATCCCAGGTGAGTTCTTCGGGCTGACCGTTGGTTTTCTCTAGAGCTTGATAGATGGGAACTGTGCCGATTGGTACAGGTGAGTTGCGGATTATCCATTCGCGGGTGGTATGAATATCGGCCCCGGTAGAAAGATCCATAACCGTATCGGCACCCCAGCGGGTGGCCCAGGTCATCTTGGCAACCTCTTCAGCCACAGAAGAGGTAACTGCTGAGTTACCGATGTTGGCGTTTATTTTGGTAAGGAACTTGCGGCCTATGATCATTGGCTCAGATTCGGGGTGGTTCACATTAGCTGGGATGATGGCACGCCCGCGGGCTACTTCTGAGCGCACTAGTTCGGCGTCGAGCCCTTCTCGTATTGCTATGAACTCCATCTCGGGGGTGATTTTCCCCTGCCGTGCATAAGCCATTTGCGTGACTGCTGCGCTTTTGGCACGCAGCACCGGGCGGCGGTTTCCTAAAAATGGGTCAGACGTTTTTCCGGTGCGAGCAGCTTGACGGCCATCATCGCGAGCTTGTGAGGTGCGGCCTGATATTGGCTCTGTGTCGCTCCGCTCAGCAATCCAGTTAGAGCGCAGCGCTGGTAGCCCTTTAGTAGGCTCTGAGCCTGGACCGCTTGTGTCGTAGAGCAAAAACGCTGGTTCGGGGTGGGTGAGTTGTACTTGGGTGAAGGGTACACAAATGTCGGGCCGAGACCCGGTTTTGTAGATCTTTGTGCGTGCTGTGTTCATAATCATCTTCCTTCGCCAGCGTTATCTGGAGCAGGTTCAGCGGTCGGTGTCTAAAGACACCCTCTCAGCCGTGAATAGTTTCTAGGCTCCCGCGTGGGTTGTTGGTATTAGTTTGTCACAGATTTCAGGTGAGGGTCACCTTGTTGGGTATGTTGTGTTGGCTATGTTGCGTAGTTCAGCGGTGCAGTTTAGCTGTTATGTGGTTTTTCTAAGAGGTTTTTCGTATTTATGTTAGTCGCTTGCTAAGGGTAGCAAAGTGTTATAGGGGGCTATGCTTGTAGGCTGAGCAACAGTGAGCACTAATGCCGTCGAGCAGCTAGAAACCGATGACGGCAGAGTTATAGGCGGGCCTTGGATTGAGGCTGAGCCTAAGGGTCGTTCGCTGGGAGCGGCTTGGGCGCTTTTGTTGGGGATGTTGTTTATTCAGGTGGGTGGTGGCCTGCAAGGCGTGTTGCTGGGGATACGGACAACCTCGGAGGGGTTTGGCATAGCGGTAAGTGGCCTTGTGATGGCTTGTTTCTTTTTGGGTTTTGTGATTGGTACGCGTTTAGCTGAGCATTTTTTAGCTGTGGTGGGACATATCCGTGTGTTTGCAGCATTGGCATCGGTGGCTTCGGCTGTGTCTGTGTCACATCTATTGTGGATCAACCCTGTTGTTTGGGCTTTGCTGCGCATTTTGTTTGGAATTTGCATTGCTGGAGTTTTAGTGGTGGTGGAGTCGTGGCTAAACGATATGGCAACCAATGCCACTAGAGGGCGACTGCTTGCTGGTTACATGATGACTTCGATGGGTGGGCTCACGCTTGGACAACTGCTGCTAAACGGGGGTGATCCTCAAGGGTATGAGCTGTTTGTAATTGCTTCGGTGCTTATTTCTGCCGCTTTGGTTCCGATTACTCTCTCGGCTACTAGTGCCCCTCCGCTGAGTGTGCCAGAGCCGCTGTCGTTGCGTCAGCTTATTTCGCTGGCTCCTGCTGGAGTGCTCACTGCTTTATGCGCAGGGCTTAGCCATGGAACGCTTTTGGGCTTAGGCGCTATTTATGCTGCTTCTGAGGGGTTGTCTGCTTTTAGTGTTGCTTTGTTTTTAGTGTCGGCCACCGCGGGGGCTATTGCATTTCAATGGCCGGTGGGTGCGGTTTCAGATCGAGTGTCGCGCAGAGCGGTGATTTTCGTGATTGCTGCTGTAGCTGCTGTGGTTGCGGGAATCATGCCGATCATTGAACCGGGTTCGATTTTTTCGTTTCTGTTTATGTTTTGTTTCGGAGGTGCCACCTTTCCGCTGTATTCGTTAGCTATGTCTTTTACTGGTGACAGGGTGCCGGGGCCGCAGCTGAATGGGGCTAGCGCAGCGTTGGTGCGAATGGCAGGGGTGGGGTCGATTATCGGACCGGTAGTAGGGGGCGTGGTTATGGCTTTGACCGCACCTTGGACTTTTTTTATGGTGCTAGTAGGTGCTCATGTTGTGGTGGTGATTTATACCGGCTGGCGCATTCTGGTGCGAGAGGGCGTCCCTGTTGACGAGCAGAGGCCGTTCGTGCCGTGGTCTACACGGGCATCAGCAATGGCTGTTAACATGCTGCGACATCGCCAAACCCGCAAGTGATCGAGCTTCTCTTCCGCTATTCGACCGTTTAGGTGTTTATTTCTGTGGTAAGTGCTGGTCGCGGAAGTTTCTGCGATTGCCTCGGCTACCCGTTGGGCGAGCAGCGGGGGAACGGCGTTACCGATCTGAGATTGCACAGATGTACGTTTGCCGGCGAAGGCGAAATCATCTGGGAATGTGAAGAGACGGCGGAGTTCCGGGACTCTTAAACGACGGTTCTCCCAGTGGAAAGGTCCGACATTGGGCCCGGGCTGAGCTTGAATGGTCGGCGAGGGACGGGATGGGTCTAGCTTGAGAAGAAACGACCAATAGCGTGATCTCCACTCGAATACCGGATCGGGGTGGCCGCGCCGAGCGGTGAAGTGCAAGTAGTTGTCTCCTGGTGGAATCTCAGGAAGCAGATACGCCCACTTGCCTCGAATTACTTCGCTTGGCTCAGGATCCGTAACTAAGCCTCGTAATGCTTCACTTGCTGTCATATGAGGAAGGGGCCCGCCGTTGGTGCTGCGCCGCTCCCACTGTCCGTGGTGGCTCGCAAGAGGCAGATCGGGAACCGGTTGACGATTTTGGGCGCCGACTATGAATAGCCTAGGTCTGAGCTGGGGTACACCGTAGTCGGCCGCGTTGAGCACTTTCCAGCGATAGCTGTATCCCGCAGCTTGGATTTCTTTAAGCAGACGGACGAAAGCCGGACGACTGGCTTTGTTGTGAAAAGTGAGTGCATAGACATTCTCGAGGATGAACCAACGGGGCTTAGCCTCAGCCAATACTCGGGTATAGGCTTGCAGCAGGCTCGCTGTCGGGTCAGCGCCGTTGCGTTTCCAATCCAGCCAGAATCCCGACTTAGAAAACGCAGTACAGGGAGGCCCCCCCACAAGGAGATCGGGTCTGTCTCCAGCGCCAAACCCGCCTGAAGCCAAGATGTCGCCGGTCGATACCCTTCACCAGTTTTAGTGGCCAGCGGATACAGGTCTGCTCTAAGCACTTCGCGCAGGCCGGGGAAGAACACTGGAGTGTTCTTTTCCATCGTGTCAGCAGCATCGTTATCCCACTCCACAGCCACGGTGGTACGAAAGCCGGCCTGTTCTGCTCCTAAGTCCAAGCCACCTGCGCCAGAGAAGAGTGATATAGCCCGGCCAAGTTCCACAACCTTAGTTTGGCGCGTGCCACCATACGATTGGTGCATCTCCCGCCAGTCGGCGAATTTTTGGCCGAGCTGCCCATTTGGGCGATTTGAGTTACTGCACCAATCAATCACGGTTTTAGTTATACCAGTCGGGTGTGACGTATTTACCGACATATCGACCGGTAGCAAACAAGCCGAAACGGTTAGCTCCGCAGATGATTCCTCATTTGCCGCCGCAGCCCTGCCCTTTGCTGCGGTTCCCTCAGCTGGACCTGGCGAGCTATACCGGATTCACCAGAAGCACGAATCCAGTCATGGAATGCTTGAGCTGCTTCGTCTAAACCTTTGCCGCTCTCAATGGCGTGCATCACCCATTCCTCTTCCATGTCGGCCTCTTCAAAGACTGTTTCGGAAACTTCACCTAGCCGATGGGTAGGTACAAGGAATCTGGTCAGATACCAAATGAACCGTTGTTGCAATAGGTTGACCCCGTACGGTGTCATGCACGCCATCCGTCTAGCCATTGATAAGCTCGCTGATTTTACCAACCCCATTTCGTCAAAGCGCGCCGAGTAATGATCTCCCAGCAACCTTGGCAAGGGCATCACCTTGAAATAGCCCGTCCCCCACGCCTTGAAGGGGATCGGGTCGCTGGGCGAGACACGGACCATTAGTAGTCGCTCTGTCAGCTTCACACCGTCCACTCTCATGGAGCAGGGGTGGGTCAGCACAACTGCAAGACCATTACCGTCTACTCCCGGCACGGTTATGCCGGAAAAAACATCACCGGTCAGCACCGGACGAGCAAGCTCTACCTCTTCTGGCGATATTGCAAGGTAGAGTTCTGAAGCTGAGTCGGGGTACTCAAGTTCCTCCTGCGACACCGCGCCCCTTCAGATCTCTTGGTCGGCAAACCGCATCCCAGCCAAGCCATCAGGAGCGGTAAACACCTCGACTGATGACGCGTAGCGATCTCGCCACCCCGGCTCAAATTCATCTAAAACTTTCCCTGGGTTCCCTCCATGGTCACAAGCTAGTCTCAATACAAGGTCTGAACGGTCGTCTGCTAGTAGATCCAGCCCGGTAATGGGTGCCTCGGTATGCAAGGGAGTTTCCAACCATCCAACAACATCTTCGAGAAGGTATCTTTCGCACGCAATTTGGCAGAGAGCTACTATCTCGGCTACCCGTCTACGGTTATCGCCAGTGGCGGGCGATCCCATGCGCCACTTTCGCAACGCGGGAACCGATACTCGGGCGATATGGGCAATTGCCCGCCACGAAAACCCCAATTCGTTCAGCTCTTGGAGCAATCCGGCAAGGTCTTCTTTGGCTCGCTGATTGGTTAATTTCTGGAGTTCGACCGCCAATGCGTCAGAATGCAGCCCCTCTGCCGACCAGCGAAGATGGCTCGTGTCATTAGCTAGCAGCTTCGCCTGGTTCTTCAAATTGCCAACCTCATCGACCACATCGCTGATCGTCCGCGTAGCAGGCTCAATATCCCAGTTACGCCCAATTGACGCGCCTGTCGGCGACTTCTCAATCAAGTCATCTCTTTTCACAACTAATCTCCCCTTACTGGTTTATTGAACACCTCTTGTCGCAGTTTGTCGGTAACTGCAATCTTGAAAAACTCTCGAGCTGGTTCATGCAGAAGGTCAGAGCGCTCTAAAATCCAATCTGTTTTGAACTCTGGCACTTTTTCTTCACTGAACCAGCAAGAGTCCGAGTCCAGCAGGAAGAAAAGCCCTGAACTGGTCAGGTCATTCCGGCGTGTCGGACCTTGGGGGTCTACTGCATAACCTTCCTGTGGTCCATAGCGGACAGTCAGTGTGGCACCAGCGGTTGATTTATACTGAATAATCTCCTGCCATACTGATAGCTGCAAGTTTGAAGGAATAAAGTCAGGGTCGACAGCAGCTAGCAGATGCTCATCGATGTAGCTCCGCCAGTCACCTGGCGCTGTCTCAATGCCGGGGACCCGAATTTCATCAATGTAGCGGAGTCCAATCCGGAACACGCCATCGAGCCGAGATACCTGCTCTAAAGCACCAACCACGTCGGCTATAAGCGGACGGAAATGCTCATCCCAACCTTTATAGGCTGTCGTCTCCAGCACCATGGCGTCATGTTTCACCAGCAGGCCCGTGGTTCGATCACGAGTGCTGAACCTAGGAAAGACTCGGCGCTGGGCTGATGCAGGCACTGATGATCCAGCGGCAAGAGCAAACTGCTCTTCAGTTTGAGCCTCCATTAGTGGCAGACGGTCATGTAAGGCCTCTTTGAGCCCCAAGCGCTCATCGTCTTCCAGCCCGCCTACTATATCCGGATAGCGAACCTCCAATACGGTCAAGACCAGCGGCGGATTAGGGAACGGCGGCCTGTCAGCTGACATAGACCTCCTTCCCTATAACTAGAAATGCAACCAAAACTAATACTACGTGCCACGAGCCACCAGTGACAAGACAGGTGAGATGTTTATACGACTATGGTCCATGATCGCGCGGTTTAGGAAACCACATGATCTGCACATTACTCTAGCCCTGTGACGGTGTCTGAGTATGTGATCTTTGACTTGGAAGCTAACGCCGATCAAGCCCATCCGCCGCAGCACGAGATAATCGATATTGGTGCTCTTTTAATCTGCGATGGCGAGGAGATCGCTCGATTCGAGACCCTGGTTCGTCCCACACGACGCCTGCGCCCCCAAACGCAAGAACTCACCGGCATCACCCAAAAGATGGTAGATGATGCCCCACGACCGTTGGAAGCGTTGCAGGGCTTCCGCCATTTTGTCGGAAACCGTCCGCTGGTTGCTCACAACGGGTTTGGATACGATTTTGTGCTCCTCGATGCCGCTGGAGTGCATATCCCCGCCCATCAGCGGCTAGACACCTTGGAGCTGGCACATATCGTTTTCCCTCGAGCCGGAAAGGGCATTATCAGCGATATTAATGGCATAACACCGCCGAAAGGCCGCAGTCTGGACGAGTTAGCTTGGTATTTTTTCAAAGACCAGCCCCGGGCGGCTCACCGCGCTCTTAGTGATGCTGTGCTTTTGCAGCGGGTGTTGCTTAAGATGTTGGCCGCCATGGCAGAAGACACAGCCATGCGCCGTCTCCAGCGTTGGGTTCTTCACAAAGGTAACCACCCGTGGGCGGCGTTTATGTTACCGCAGTTTGAGCGGGTTTGTTTAGCCGATGTCGTGCCTCTTGTTGAACCACCGCCGCAGAAACCACCGACGGGGCGATTCGATTCTGGTGCCATCGGTGAGATGTTCCAAGAAGGCGGCAATCTGATAGGACAGGGTCGAAAGCCCCGTAAGCAGCAAGCTGAGATGGTCGGGCTTATAGCCGAGACGTTGAAGCAAGGGGGACGGCGACTCATCGAGGCTCCTACCGGAACCGGCAAAACTTTGGCATATCTTGTGCCGGCCATTGCGTGCGGACAGGCTTTCGGACAGCCCACGGTGGTGGCGCCGCATTCTAAAGTTCTGCAAGATCAGGTGTTGGCAACCTTAGAAGAGCTACAAGAAGACCTCAGCCCGTTCACCTATGTGCTGCTGAAGGGCATGGCCAACTACATTAGCTTGGATTCGCTAGATGGAGAACTTGATATCCTTGCTACTGCAAGCGATGCGTCCGACGCAGTAAGCAAAGGGGTTGGCAACTGTTGAGTTTGGGGTAGAATGATGTGTATGAAGGTTGTTGGTAAGCGTATGCGTTTGACTGATTGGGGTCGTCAGTTTGGGTTGTCTACGCGTGCTTTTTGGCAGATGTATCGGGATGGTCGTTTGCCTGAGGGGTTGGTGGTTGAGAAGGTGGGGAAGTTGTTGTATGTGAGGGTGCCTGATGATGAGTTGCCTGCTGATCGGGTGGTGTTGTATGCGTGTGTGTCTTCTTCGGATCAGGCTTTTGATTTGGTGTGTCAGTCGGAGCGTTTGCAGGTTTTCGCGCGTAAGCAGGGGTGGTCTGATTTTGAGGTGGTGATGGAGACGGGTTCTGGTTTGAACGGTAAACGCTCGAAGTTGTTGAGGGTGTTGCGTTTGCCGGGGAGGACTCGGATTGTGGTTGAGCATCGGGAGCGTTTGACGCGTTTTGGGTTTGAGTTGTTGGAGGCTTCGTTGGTGGGTCGTGGTGGTGGGGTTGTGGTGATGGATGATGAGGAACTTGAGGATGATCTTGTGAGGGATGTGACTGAGGTGTTGACTTTGTTGTGTGCGCGTTTGTATGGTCGTCGGTCTGCTGCTCGTAGAGCGCAGAGAGCGTTAGCGGCTGCTGGTGAGGGTGTGTCGTGACTCGCTGGCGGTCGGAGGATCCGTTTGTGGTGCCTGCCCCGTCGGGTGCGACTGTTCGTGCAAAGGTTCATGCTTTTGGTGATGATGCCAGCGTGTTGAGGCAGGTCAGCGAGTTTTTGGGTTCGTATTTCCGGCAGGATTTGGCTGCCCGCTGCAAGCTGGGTTTGGAACATGCAGATCGGAATGAACGCAAAAAAGAGTTGACACCGGCGGTGTCGTCGCGTTGGGCGAATCCGATCACTCTTCGTGTGGGTGATCAGTTCGCTTTAGCGGTTCGTAATATGCAAGCTTCGATTGATCGTTATCGGACAGAGATCAACAGGATCGAGAAACGTCTTCGAGTGCCGGTCGGGCAGAAACAAGGTCGTGTGCGAGGGTTCGCGTCTGTAGGTGAACGTTGGCAGAAGCAACGCCGGTTGCAGAGCCTGAAAGCGCGTGAAGCTCAAACATCTGCTGATCTGCAAGCTGGTCGGGTGTCGGTGTGTAAGGGCGGTAAAGAGCTGGCTAACAACCGTCATCATCTACAAGAATGTGGTCTAACGCTTCAGCAATGGCGTGAACAGTGGGATGCTGCTAGAGGGTATTTGACTTGTGACGGGCGCACCGGTGAACCGTACGGCAACGAAATGATTCAGGTGATCCCTACCGCAGCAGGCTACAAGAACTGTGTGGTGCAGATCCGGTTACCGAAAGGTTTAGCGCATTTATCGAACACCCCAGACAGGAAAGCACCTTTTTACCGGTTAGAAGGGACCGTTACCTGGAATCATCGAGCGAACGAATGGTTACACCGATGTTTAACTAGTTCAAAGATCTCATACACCTTCTCTTATGATCCTGATAAACAAGCCTGGTATCTGTCGGCTAGCTGGACGTTCCCTAAACCTTCTGAACCCGCTGAGATACCCACCACCGCGAAAACGGTGGGCATCGATTTGAACTCCGATCATCTAGCAGCGTTCATCGTGGATGAGCACGGCAACCCAACCGGTCGCCCTCAAACGTTTGAGCTGTTAGAAGAAGGCACCAGCGAGCAACGGCGAGGCAGGCTACGAGAATCAGTAGACGCGGCACTGAAATGGGCGGTCTCCCAAGGCGCACAAGTGGTCGCTACCGAGAAACTCGATTTCAGTCGCAGTAAAGCTTTGGGCAAACAGATATACCGACGCGGGCAAGCAGGAAAAACCACTCGCCGTAAAGTCGCTGGACTACCCACAGCACAAGTTTTTGAGGCTGTAGCAGCTAACGCCAAAAAACATGGGATCACTCACGTAGCAGTCGATCCTGCGTACACCAGCAAATGGGGAACCAGATACTGGAAACCCGCACTCAACAAATCACGCCGACAACAAAGTAGTGGTCATCACGCTGCTGCTGTCGTAATCGGCAGAAGAAGTCAGGGCCACGCGGCCAAGCGAAAGAACCCAGAACCAGCAACGACCAGAGGATCGTCAAGGACAATCTCGGTTCCAGCCCAACCACGAACAACTGACATGCCCCCTACAAACAGAAAAGGACAACAGCGAGCCGCCCCCGGCAACGACCTGTTAGCCAAACCTGGGACTAGACGGGACAGACGCTCAAGGTCGTTCGGAGCGTCGACAATAGAACAACCTTCTATTGTTTAAGGAACGGCATACGATAAAGAAGTGGGTGGCTCCGTTAGACCGTAAATGGCACAACATAGCTAGAGCTTCGATGGTTTTACCTAGACCCATCTCGTCACCAAGAATTACTTTTTTCTGGACTAGAGCAAACTTCGCACCAAAATCTTGATAGCCACGAAGGGACGCACCAAGCAAGGTTACATCAAGGTTGAATGATGTTATTTGTTCTGCGATTGTTGCTGGTAAGAGTTGACGGTCTCCGAGAAGGTCAGGCGTAGTTGGACTAACACGGTCTGGTGTAGCTGTCCTAATATTTGGTGTAGCGCGTTTAGTCTGGGGTCTGCTTTGGTGTCTGGTGCCGATTGCACGTTCTTCAATCTCAGCAAGCAACCCGTTGTATGTTGCTGCTTGCTTTGTATATTCATTCCAAGTTGTCTCCTGCTTGCTTTGGAGTGTTATCAGCCGCTGCATGATATCAGCAATTTCGGATTCGAGAAGCGCTGTTTCTGGCTCGTTCAGGAACTCAATCATTTGATCTAGTGCTGCTTTTGAGCGTTCTATACGTTGCTGTTTGGCGAATCTTCTGCGAAATCTGCTGGCTGCGAATCTGGCAGCGTCGTAGTCATTATCGATACGGAGTTTAGCTGCTTCTAGTCTTGGTTTTATTGGCCTGACCCTCCGGCGCGCTTCGTTGAGAGAGCGTAGAGCATTGAATAGCTGGGCCTGCTCGCTGGTTTGGTTGCTGACATGAAATCGAACCCTAAACTCTTCGCGAAGATGGTATTGATAGTGTTTAGCAGCGGCATAGATTCGCTCGGAGCTTATATAACCAACACCTCTTATGGATTGAAGCTGAGATGCCCTTGTTGCTATTAAGTCGCTTACTGTTTTAATGCCAGCGGACTCGATTGCTTCGTAGCGAATATGTCCTTCAGCGAATTGTTTAAGTTCTCGAAGTGGTGTCGCTGCGAGTTGGAGACGGATCGCGATTTTTCTATTAGCTTGATAGGCGCGCTGCGCGTCATTGAGACAGGCATTCGGAATGTCGAGCACCGTTATGATGTCTTCTCGTAGCTGCTTGAGGTGCTTAATGATTTGCCGTGGCTGCCAAGAGGCGGGATTTGTTGCTAGAGATGTGCTGTCTGTGGGTAGCTCAGCATTCATAGTAGGGATTCATAGTAGGGTAAACTTGAGCAGTGGTCATAGCGGATTGTCCGTTAGGGTCGACCATTACAATCTACACAGACATCACACCGCCATCGGTGACACATCCGCATTACGTGTACGCAACCTCTATGGACACTACAGCTAGCAATCATCGAAGACTCAAATCAACAACATGCTCAGAAAATTCCACCACTGCAACACAGCCCAAACCATATACAATCAACTATTTTGCAACTGAGAATAGAGCTTACTTAGTATTTCTTTTATTTCTATATTTTCTTGTGTTTTTAGTAGGTATTGTCGTAGTGTGCTGATATGCTTGTGTTTATGAGTTTATATGGTAGTTCTCAAACTAATTCAAATGTTTTAGAAGGGTCACCTGCTGATACTGGTTTTAGTGTTGACGGGTTTGGTTTCAACGATTTTTCTGGTTGTGATGCTGGTGAGCTTGTGAAGTTGGCTTTGCAGGTTAACGATGTGCGCCAACGCGCTGAAAGCTACCTGAACGCGGTGTTGGTTAGGTTAGGTGATTTAGAAGGTGACGAAGCTGTAGCTCATGTTTGTAAACAGTTTGGTTTGCCTGCGTATAAAACACGTCGTCACGTTCGCACTGTGAAAGGGTTAGCTTCTATGCCCGATGTAGTGCGTGCAGTTAAAGACGGTTGGATCACCCAAGACCACGCGGAGCTGTTAGCTGCTTCACATCGCCGCATCCCGTTGAGCAGTGAAGAGCAGTTAGATTTGTTAGCTTTAGGCGTGCAGCAAACCTGTGATGTTTTTAAAAACACTGTGCAACAGTGGGAAACGAAACGTTTTGTAGCACAAGGTTTGAACCCTACAGAACAACAACGTAAGCGTCGCAGCGCGAAAATATTTGATGGTGACAATGACATGGTTGTTTTGCATGCTGAGCTTGATCAGCTTTCAGGCGAGAAAGTGAAAACCGCTATAGACGCTATGACCACGCGAATGTTCAAACAAGATTATCGTGTTGGTAATGATCGTAGTTTTGAGCAACGCAACGCGGATGCGCTAGTACACCTCATCACTGCACACACTGAACCCTCAACCGGCAACGAAACCACAGAACCGCAACCGCAGCAAACCACTATTATCCTTACAGCCGATTACGACACCATCGTTGGTTAACTAAAAACAGCAAACCTCATAGACGGCACCCCAATCAGCATAGACGAAATCCGTCGTCTAGCCTGTGAAGCGAACATCCTGCCAGCAATCTTCAACAACAAAGCACAACCCTTATATTTAGGGCGCAGCAGACGGACACACACAAAAACCCAACTATTAGCCTTATACAAACGCGACAAACAATGCACCTCTTGCGGTATTCGTGCCACTAGCTGCGAAGTCCACCATATCCAACCCTGGGAACACGGCGGCACAACCAACATAGAAAACCTCACCCTCCTCTGCCCAACATGTCACCACCAAACCCATAAACACAAACACAACCCCTAACCAAAACATCACCAGGCCGCTCCCCAATCTCCGCATCGCTTAACCCGTGCTGCGACAACACCTCAACCAAAACGCGCATCCTCACATCCAAACGCTGTGCCATAACAAAACCCTCCACCGGTTGGCTGCAGATATATCAGACCGACCATTATGATTATGGCCGATCCGTCGCGACCACCGATGGAGTTCACCTTTTATACATTTTCTCATATCACAAATCATGAAAGCAGGAAATTGTTATGACTGCGCTTACTGAAGGTAATAGCCATCTTAATGAAATTGTTGATGAAGTATCTTTGACTGGATCAGCAGTTGAGATATCTCGTAATGGACGAGCTGCTGCTGTCGTAATAAGTTACGAGGAGTATGAATCGCTGTTGGAAACGTTAAACATTTTGTCTGATGAGGCAACCATGAACGCTATTATTGAAGCTGAAAGCGAAATCGCTTCAGGCGATATAATCGAACTTGACTGAGAGTTTTTTTGGCCAAGTTAACTCGTCGTGCCGAAAAAGACATTAAAGCTCTACCCGAGAAGCTAGCCGCGCAGGCTAAGGAGATTATTCGACGTCTTGACAAGGAACCTTTTTAGGAAGAAAACTGCTTGGTGCTATTCAAGGCAAGCGTGCCACTCGCCTTGGGCGGTCTTATAGAATCATCTACACAGTAAGTGAAGGCCATGTTATCGTAATAACTATTGCACACAGACGCGATGTCTACCTTTGAAATAATAGCGTGTTGGATATCGCTCAGATGATTTGCAACTTATTGCACCTTGAGTGCATAGCAGCTATCTAGAGCTGTCTTGCCTTGTTGTAAAGTGTTTGATGTGACGCATACGCATACGCCAACTATCCCGTTGGACAGTGATGATTATTGGGCTGATCCTTATCCGATAATTGCTGAGCTGCGGGAGCGTCATCGCACAGCGGTAACTCCTGATGGTACTAAGGCTATTTTACGTTGGGCAGATGCTGAGGAGATCAAAAAGCGCCCAGAGTTCGATAATGAAGGTCTTGAATACATTGAGAAGCGGGGTTTCAAGCCTGGAGACCCCCTCTATGAGTGGCGGCGTTATTCCATAGGCACCTTAAACGGAGCTGATCATCGCCGGATCAGGAGCTTAGCAACCCGGGCCCTAACCCCAAGGTCGGTGGAGAAGGTTCGCCCTGTTACCCGTGAACATTTGCGGTCGCTGCTTGAAAGGCATAGCGACACTGGCGAGTTTGACCTTAAAGCAGAGATTAACTTGGTGCCTTTTATGTCGATTGTGTCTTTTCTGGATATCGATATAGACGAGGGGGTTAGTATCGGGATGCAGATGGCAGAAGGGGCTGGCGAGGCTTTTGGGCCCAATGTGACCCAAGAAATCCGTGACAAGGCAAACGCTACTTTCGCAGCGGTAATGGAGTTTGTAGGCGGGCTGATAGAAAGTCGCCGCTCCGATCCCCGTGATGATTTACTCAGCCGTTTGATTGCTGCCGAAGAACATGGCGACAAGCTGAGCCATGATGAGTTGATAGTGTTGTTTACCAACATTTTCGGCGGTGCAATTGAAACTACTGCCAGCATGATGACCAGCATGTTTATAGAACTTGCCCGTCATCCCGACCAGTTAGAGTTGTTGCGCCAAGATCCAGAAGGGCTCAAGCGGGGAGCAGTAGAAGAAGTACTCCGTTACCGTCCGGCGTTTTATGCCAGCGGTAACAAAGCAAATGTTGCTACCGAGGTTGCAGGGCTTAGTTTTGCAGCGGGGGAGCCGCTCAGCATCATTATTGGCGGCCCTAATCGTGACCCAGCGCGCTATTTTGATCCTGAGCGGTTTGACATTACCCGCGACCCAACAATTTGGCCGTTCACTTTCAGCATGGGCCCGCATTTCTGCTTGGGCCAAGCGTTAGCCCGAGCTGAGCTTCAAGAAACCGCTTTTGTGATCGCTCGCCATACCCGTGATCTCGGGCTTATAGAAGAACCCAAATGGCAGTCCCAAGTGATGGTTAACCAAGTCGACCGCTGTCTCATCCGCTACCGCTTCAACCCCTAAGCCCAGCCTCGTTAACTGATGGCCTCGATTTACTCAGGTGACCACCAATAGAGCTTGCCGGTTATATGCCCTCTTGTTGCATGTTTGCTGTGTATTGTTGTTTAGCTTGTTCAGCTAGCAACTCGGCGAGGTCGGTTTTCATGTGGGCAACGAATTCTTCGTGCCTGTCTTGGTAGATGGCGAGACCAAGTTTGATTCTTTCATCTAGCCATTCAATATAAGAAACATTGCTAGCGGGTAACCCGATGCCGCTAACCCGTTGACGATTTTCTACTGGCATAGCAAAGATATATAAACCGTCTTTGTGGATTGTGGACAGGGACACCAGCTTGTCCCATCTGAACTCTTTTGTGTTCCTTGTGCCAATGTAGACAGCTCGGATGTTGCTCACCACGAACTGACCGCCAGCGTCTATAACTGTGAGTTCTTCAGGGCCTGCCACGAAAGTGCCTTTTTGGGCCCCCACCCTGTACGACACACCTTTAGCAATTCGCAAAGACACACCTGATGAACCACCCTGATAACTGCCTTTTTGTCTTCTTGTTTCCACCAGCCGTACACCAGCCACATAGCCGACCACTTCTTCGCCCTTTTTGGGAATTAGCCCAATATCATCACTGTGTTCCACGCACAGTTCCTTATAGTTCTCATACAACGGGATGATGCGTTTCAGGCGGTCTATCTCGGCTTGGCGTTCTTCTGAGTCGTGGGCCTGTTGGTCTTTGGCAGGATTTTTAGAGCTGCCCCTAAACAATTTTGTCAGTAAACCCATAGCAACTGTCCTTTCCAGTAGCAGTAGGCAAAGGTAATGATAGCACATCTGCGATACTCATTGTCCTAACAGAAACATGGATAAGCCGGCTCAAATGGTGAATAAGCGCAAAAAGGCTTTTCGTCCAAAAACAGCTACTCGTTCGGAGTGCCACTGAGCTTCTTTTGGCGGAGTGAGCTTTCAAGGGCCGAGGGCTGTAATAGGAATGACTGCTATGTTGTCGGGCAACTCAAACCCGCTGCCGGTTGCAGTGATTACAGCTAACTTAATGGGTTCCCCCATGCGATTGGTGTTGACGCGGTCTTTTAGCGTGCGAAGCGACATGCTCCCATCTGACTCGCCAGATTCGAACAGCGACATTGGTCGCATCCTCACACGGGCTACTCGACCAGCATCTGAATGCCTAGTTATATCGTCGGGTGGATTAGCAGATCCAGTAAGCAGAAATTGTCCCATTGCAGCCCGGTCATCGCAGGCACGCCGCATAGGATTCCATATCTGAGGAACTTGCTGCCATTCGTCCAACAAACGGGGCACAGGGCCGTCAAGTAGCGATGAAGGGTCAAGCAACGCTGCTAACCCGATGCTAGGCATCGTGTCGAAGAGTGCTTCGCTTTGCGCGAAGTGCTTTCCCGTCCATGTTTTACCACTGGCACGGGGGTTAGAGTGCCAGTCACAGAACGGAAGCCTATCTCAAGTGCTGTTTTATTGTGATTGTAAGTGCTAAAAAACTGATATCCGAAGTGCTGACATACAGGTGATTATCTGACGTAAGCTCTCATGACAGTTCGTATAGGGTAAACTGCTCTTCATATTATGTGTCAAAACACGCTAAGGCCTTAGCATGGATGACATGGCAGAAATCTTTACCCCTACCACTCCGCAAGATAGTGTGCGTGAGTGGGCTAAGACACGTCTGCTTGCTATCGAAGAGCTACTAGACGCAGATGGGTTGACGATCATTTCGCCGATGTATGAGGGCGTGGAGCACCACGTCAAGAGCGTTCTAGAAGGAAGACGTCAGCGAAGGAAAACCTTATTTGTGATACTTGGCACACTTGGAGGCGTGGTAGAAGTAGTGGAGCGGATTGTAACCGTTTTCAGAGAACACTACACGGAGGTGAAATTCATCATCCCTGATAAAGCAATGTCTGCTGGTACCGTGCTTGTTATGTCTGGGGATGAAATATGGATGGATTATCATTCTTGTTTGGGGCCAATCGATCCGCAGCTACCTAAAGATGGGCATATGGTACCAGCGCTTTCCTATTTGGCTCAGTATGAGAGACTCATTGAAAAAAGCAGTCAAGATGCACTTACTAGTGCTGAAATTGTATTATTGAGCAAGCTTGATTTAGCAGAGCTGCACCAGTTTGAACTGGCACGCGATCTGTCAATCGATCTGCTAAAGCGGTGGTTGACTAGTTACAAATTTAAAGATTGGATCACGACTGAAACTAGCAAGACTCCCGTTACCAAAGAGATGAAAGAAGAACGTGCCGAACAAATTGCACATAAACTAAGCGATCACACTCGTTGGTTGACACACGGGCGGGGCATCAATATGGCAACATTGCGAGAAGAATTGCAGCTTAAGATTGATGACCTGGGTGATAACTTAGAACTTAAGGCCACTGTTTGGGATTATTATTGGTTTATGCAAAGCTCTATCGGCGCTAATGGCTCCATAGTTCACGCGCCCTATTACGTTGAACCCTGAAAGTAAGGAAGATCGAAATGGATCAAGATAACCAGAAAAAAATTATGCAACAAAACCCTAAAGTAGACCCAACAGCCATTCCTCGTTTTGAGCAAGTTAGGAAACAGCTAGAGAGCGTAGGGATCAAATTAGGTGGCTACCGGTTGACTCATGCTTTAGGGGGCGTAGCTAACACTCCGCCAGGTGCTCTTGTGGAACAGAAAAAAGAGAACACGCTCTAGCAGCTAGGCAGATGATAGTGGCACTCGCTTGCGCTGCAAGCGTCTGAGTACCAGTGCAGTAGCTATTGCTGTACCAATGCCGTTCCTTAAACAATAGAAGGTTGTTCTATTGTCGACGCTCCGAACGACCTTGAGCGTCTGTCCCGTCTAGTCCCAGGTTTGGCTAACAGGTCGTTGCCGGGGGCGGCTCGCTGTTGTCCTTTTCTGTTTGTAGGGGGCATGTCAGTTGTTCGTGGTTGGGCTGGAACCGAGATTGTCCTTGACGATCCTCTGGTCGTTGCTGGTTCTGGGTTCTTTCGCTTGGCCGCGTGGCCCTGACTTCTTCTGCCGATTACGACAGCAGCAGCGTGATGACCACTACTTTGTTGTCGGCGTGATTTGTTGAGTGCGGGTTTCCAGTATCTGGTTCCCCATTTGCTGGTGTACGCAGGATCGACTGCTACGTGAGTGATCCCATGTTTTTTGGCGTTAGCTGCTACAGCCTCAAAAACTTGTGCTGTGGGTAGTCCAGCGACTTTACGGCGAGTGGTTTTTCCTGCTTGCCCGCGTCGGTATATCTGTTTGCCCAAAGCTTTACTGCGACTGAAATCGAGTTTCTCGGTAGCGACCACTTGTGCGCCTTGGGAGACCGCCCATTTCAGTGCCGCGTCTACTGATTCTCGTAGCCTGCCTCGCCGTTGCTCGCTGGTGCCTTCTTCTAACAGCTCAAACGTTTGAGGGCGACCGGTTGGGTTGCCGTGCTCATCCACGATGAACGCTGCTAGATGATCGGAGTTCAAATCGATGCCCACCGTTTTCGCGGTGGTGGGTATCTCAGCGGGTTCAGAAGGTTTAGGGAACGTCCAGCTAGCCGACAGATACCAGGCTTGTTTATCAGGATCATAAGAGAAGGTGTATGAGATCTTTGAACTAGTTAAACATCGGTGTAACCATTCGGTCGCTCGATGATTCCAGGTAACGGTCCCTTCTAACCGGTAAAAAGGTGCTTTCCTGTCTGGGGTGTTCGATAAATGCGCTAAACCTTTCGGTAACCGGATCTGCACCACACAGTTCTTGTAGCCTGCTGCGGTAGGGATCACCTGAATCATTTCGTTGCCGTACGGTTCACCGGTGCGCCCGTCACAAGTCAAATACCCTCTAGCAGCATCCCACTGTTCACGCCATTGCTGAAGCGTTAGACCACATTCTTGTAGATGATGACGGTTGTTAGCCAGCTCTTTACCGCCCTTACACACCGACACCCGACCAGCTTGCAGATCAGCAGATGTTTGAGCTTCACGCGCTTTCAGGCTCTGCAACCGGCGTTGCTTCTGCCAACGTTCACCTACAGACGCGAACCCTCGCACACGACCTTGTTTCTGCCCGACCGGCACTCGAAGACGTTTCTCGATCCTGTTGATCTCTGTCCGATAACGATCAATCGAAGCTTGCATATTACGAACCGCTAAAGCGAACTGATCACCCACACGAAGAGTGATCGGATTCGCCCAACGCGACGACACCGCCGGTGTCAACTCTTTTTTGCGTTCATTCCGATCTGCATGTTCCAAACCCAAACCCAGCTTGCAGCGGGCAGCCAAATCCTGCCGGAAATACGAACCCAAAAACTCGCTGACCTGCCTCAACACGCTGGCATCATCACCAAAAGCATGAACCTTTGTACGAACAGTCGCACCCGACGGGGCAGGCACCACAAACGGACCCTCCAACCGCCAGCGAGTCACGACGCACCCTCACCAGCAGCCGCTAACGCTCTCTGCGCTCTACGAGCAGCAGACCGACGACCATACAAACGCGCACACAACAAAGTCAACACCTCAGTCACATCCCTCACAAGATCATCCTCAAGTTCCTCATCATCCATCACCACAACCCCACCACCACGACCCACCAACGAAGCCTCCAACAACTCAAACCCAAAACCCGTCAAACGCTCCCGATGCTCAACCACAATCCGAGTCCTCCCCGGCAAACGCAACACCCTCAACAACTTCGAGCGTTTACCATTCAAACCAGAACCCGTCTCCATCACCACCTCAAAATCAGACCACCCCTGCTTACGCGCGAAAACCTGCAAACGCTCCGACTGACACACCAAATCAAAAGCCTGATCCGAAGAAAACACACACGCATACAACACCACCCGATCAGCAGGCAACTCATCATCAAGCACCCTCACATACAACAACTTCCCCACCTTCTCAACCACCAACCCCTCAGGCAAACGACCATCCCGATACATCTGCCAAAAAGCACGCGTAGACAACCCAAACTGACGACCCCAATCAGTCAAACACATACGCTTACCAACAACCTTCATACACATCATTCTACCCCAAACTCAACAGTTGCCAACCCCCGAGCATCACCCACGCTACAATCTCACCAACGTTTGAGGAACTACGGCAATCGCTTTCACCATCGGTTTCGGCAAATAAAAACTCTGCTTGATCAGTGATGCTGATATTCCAGCTGAAAGTGGTTGTGCCACAGCTACTTGTTGTTGACGTGGCGTTGTGGTCAACTGTTTGGCCGGGCAAAGTCACTTGCAAGTTAAGAGCAGCATTGCCTAATTGCGCTAATACAAGACCGATATTTGCCGATTCATCGGTGTCTAAACCCTCGTTGAGATCGATCGGTAGTTCAAAACTCCATCCCAACAAGCCAGACCTTTGAATTATGATGTCGCTCTCATCAGCGAGGGATAGGTATACAGCCTCGGCTTGTTCGGCTGGCCATTTTCCTCGGGCTATAAAGCCGCAATTTGAGTCGTCAACGACAATCTCCTGCGCGGTTTGAAAGTCGTCATTGCTAAAAAATGGATCGTCTAGTGGACCATCTAACTGAGTGCCATCACCAACATCTTCGCTTTGCAACAGGTTACGGCACGCTTCTTCGATTGGGACGTCCTCGACTGCTTCTATGAACTCAATCAACTCTTGGCTAAAATCCATTGAGACCTCAAGCGACCCGCTGCTGTCTGAGTTGACAACGATATCAACCTCATATTTCACACACCCAACAGCTAAAACCATTAGCGCAGCTACAACAAGAAGGTTGCGAAAAAAGGGGCGGAACAAAATTTGCATATTGCAGACACTAGTATTGACCTGTGACAGATCAGCACCAATTCCCACAGTTCAGTGTTTTTATGCCGCAGATGCGGATGGATTTAGCCACCATTTCCGAGCGGGTGAAAGCAGCAGAAGCGTGCGGGTTCCACAAAGTTGATCTCATGGATCACCTGAATCCTCCTGGACTGCCTGCTGCATCGATGTATGACGCTTTTGTGCTAGCAACTGCGGTGGCAGCGTGGACTGAGCGTATCCGCATTGGGCATATGGTGCTGTGTGGACAGTTTCGGCATCCTGCGTTGTTAGCCAAGATGGTGGTGACGCTTGATCACTTCAGTAAAGGGCGGTTTGATCTGGGTATCGGCTGGGGATCAGTACCTGATGAGCTAAGCCAGTTTGGTATCGGCAACGAGCCTTCTGCGGTGCGGGCTGCCCGCCTACGAGAAACCCTAGAAGTGCTAAAAGCACTGTTTGGTGGCGAGCCAGTGAATTATCAGGGACAGTTTTTTCATCTTGACAATGCCCAACAACAGCCCACCCCAATCAACGGGCATATCCCAATCTTGATAGGTGGAGCAGGGCGTAAACTTACCATGCCTTTAGTGCGGGACTTTGCCGACTGGTGGAACTGCCCTGTGTACGGGATGGCTCAACTAGATGAGCTGATCCCATTAGCTGGCAATGCTCGTTTGTCGGTGCAGCGTGCCATCGGTTTGGCCCCATCTGCAACCGCACGCGAGGAAGTGGTGGCAACAGCGCAACGTCGCTTAGGTGATTGGGCGCTAGTGGCAGGAACACCTGATGAAGTAGCCGCAGGATTACAAGTCGACAGAGACAAAGGTGCCGAGCAGTTCGTGCTCTATTTCAGTGATTTTGCAGCCCCCGAAACGCTCAAGCTGTTTGCATCTGAGGTTATGCCCGCAGTGGTGTAGCAAACTGTACAGTAACTGCACAGTAGATGGTGTGATTAAGCACAGTCTGAAGTTCACCGGTAACGGCTGAGCGCAGCTACTTAGCTTTTTCTAGGTAGTGTTTGATTAAAGATTGTGTAGAAGAGTCGTGGTCAACAGAGAGCGTTGTAGAATCAGCCAATTCTACTGAAATAGTGTTGGCCAAAGTTTTACCTAGTTCTACTCCCCACTGATCAAAGGGGTTGATCCCCCAAATGCTGGCCTGTGTAAACACCTTGTGCTCATAAAGCGCTATCAGCTGGCCGAGCGAAAAAGGCGTGAGCTGGTCGCCTAGCAGCACGGTACTGGGCCGATTACCCGCAAAGCTGCGGTGGGGATCGCTGCTAGCAACCTTACCGAAGGCTAAGGCTTCGGCTTGGGCGAACAGGTTAGCCACAAGCAGGTTGTGATGTTCTGTGTGGTTATGGTTGGGACGGCAAAAGCCGATGAACTCAACAGGCACGATATCGCTACCTTGATGTAGCATCTGATGGAAGGCATGCTGGCCGTTGGTGCCAGACTGACCCCATATGACCGGCGCGGTGCTAGAAGCTACAGGTGTACCGTCGGCTCGCACCGACTTGCCGTTGCTTTCCATATCTAACTGCTGAATGTAGGCTGGAAAAAGAGAAAGTTCTTGGGAGTAGGGGAGCACCGCACAGCTAGTCCGCTGCCAGAAGTTGCGGTTCCAAACCCCAATCAACCCCAGCAAAACAGGCAGATTATCTACCCACGGTGTGCTGCGGAAGTGCTCATCCATCTGATGCATACCAGCCAACATCTCACCAAAAGCCGCAGCACCTATAGCCATCATCACAACTAGCCCCACTGCTGAGCTAAGCGAATAGCGCCCACCTACCCAATCCCACATCGCGAACGTTGCTTGAGGGGAGATGCCGAAATCTTGTGCCCTACTTGGGTGTGCGGTAACAGCTACAAAATGCTTGTTAGCTGCATCTTTGCCTAAAGCATTTACAATCCAAGACATAGCTGTGCGGGCATTGGTTAGGGTTTCGATGGTGGTAAAGGTTTTGGACACCACAACAAACAGCGTCTCAGCCGGGTCAAGCCTTTTGGTGGCCATCTGAAAATGCGCCCCATCCACATTGGATAAAAAGCGCACATCTAAGTCGGGATGCCCAAAGGCTTGTAATGCGGTGGTGGCCATAGCCGGGCCAAGGTCGGACCCGCCGATGCCAATGTTCACAACATTGCGCCAGTGCCCATTACGTACCTGTTCGGCTAAGTTTGCCATCCGCCCCAGTTCTGTTGCTACCTCTACAGGGGGATTGGGCTTGCGCAAAGCTGTATGCCATGCTGGCTGATTTTCGGTTACATTTACCCGCTCACCGTTTAGCAGATCGGCAATTTTGTGACGTAGATCAACGTCATCGGCTAGCGCAGCCAACAAATCTATTGTTTGGTGTGTGAGCAAGCTCTTGGAATAATCCAAAAGCCAGCCTTGCGTTTTAGCGGTGAGTTGCGTAAACCTTTTAGGTTGGCTAGCAAACAGATCTCGCAGATGAACTCCTTGCAGGGTTTGTTGATGCCGGCTCAAGGCATCCCAGCTAGCGTTCATAGCCCCTGTTATTCGTGGCTGATGGCTTCTAACACGTTCAGGCGGCTAGCTCGGCGCGCTGGAAAATAGGCCGCCAACAAGCCTGCGCCAGTGGCTAACAACATATACAGCAACAGCGTGGGCCAGGGTACTGCGAAGGATGCGATGAAGCTATCGGGAATTACGGTAACCGCGGCCCAGCCAAAACCAATTCCGATAACCGCTCCCATAATCCCCCCGAATGCAGAAACGATGGCACCTTCCCAACGGATTGCGCGCCGAGTTTGTGTTCGTGACATCCCAACGGCTCGTAGCAAGCCAATCTCACGGGTTCGTTCAAACACAGATAGTGCCAATGTATTGGCTACTCCCATTAACGCCACAAGCAACGAAATACCCAAGAAAACGTTCACCACAACCAAGAAGTTGTCAATGTTGCTTTCCTGGCTGGCTCGATATTCAGCTTGGTCACGTACCTCAAGTTGTGGATAATTGGCTGTGACCCCCTCTAAGGCTGTCCGTGCTTGTGCTGCGGTGAACCCGTCGGCCGTAATAGCACTGATGAACTGATCTTGGCTACCGGTGATGTAGCTATCCCAGTCAACATGATCTATAAGCCAGTCACCTATCACGGTGTTGTCGCTAAACAGAGCCGCCACAGTAAAAGACGCTGTTTGATTACCAGGGAACTCAAGTTCTACTAGATCGCCAACGCCTACAGCAAGGTCTTCAGCTGTTTCATCATGCAAGAACATTTGTCCAGCACCAGCGTTTTGCGTGCTGCCTGCCACGATCTCGGGATTGATGTGACGGCTTACTAAATCCAGATCAGCTGACCCTAAATCTATGACTTCTTGATTGATGGTGCTACGGGCACCATCAAAACGAAATCGGTATGCTGAAATCGACTCCAATTGGGGCAACTCCGCCATGTCTTTGGCTGCTTGTGTAGAAAACCTTGCAGTAGGATCGCCACATGAGCCCACACATATCAGCCAATCGGAGTTAACAGCATCATCAAGCACATCGGCCAGGGTTTGTTTGAACGACTCGCCTAGCACCGTAACCATCGATACTAATGCCAAGCCGATCATCAATGCCGAGGCGGTGCTAGCGGTGCGCCGTGGGCTGCGGGCCGCGTTTTGACGGGCTAAGCGCCATCCAACCCCTGTGAACAGGTCTTTTACCCATCTGCGCCATACCCCGAAAC
Organism: Candidatus Poriferisocius sp.; assembly: GCA_965221865.1. Classification (GTDB taxonomy): domain Bacteria; phylum Actinomycetota; class Acidimicrobiia; order Acidimicrobiales; family Bin134; genus Poriferisocius. Next base: position 638,297 of record OZ244918.1, on the reverse strand, counting down.
GCCCAGACACGATGGCACCCAAGCCAATTACTAGCAGTATCGGTACGGCCAGTATAAGTAGCCCAGGAGTGAGTCGACCCAAAAAACGCACCACTGGGCTGGCAAAAATTGGGCTCACCAGATTGACCCCAACAAACACCAGCAGGGCACCCATACCCAAAAGCACCAAGATGTCTACAGTAGAGAAATCGGCGATGATTGCTGCGAGCAGCAGCACTACCCCTAAAGCCAACACTGAAACACGTCCGAAAGTGGGATGTATACGAGTGCCCCCGTTGTAAAGCAACACAGCACTAATCAACGCTGCAAGAACAGTTAGCCATGGTGTTTGAGCCAAAACACCTGCCACTATGAGTGCCACACCAATACCATATTGGAATAGTCCAAGCTGTTTTGCAGGGCTTACATCGGTTACGTTTAGCCGCACATCAGCCGCAAGTGCAGCCATAGGGGGTACTTTGCGGGCTCGTAACGCTGGCCAGATGGCCGATGCTGCTGTCACGCCAATACCTATGATGAAAGCAATCAAGATGGTTGTTGTGTCTAAGATGATCGGAGAATCTGGCAGGGTGGCTCCAAAAGCATCGAACATGGCACGTAAACCAAAAGCGATGAGCACGCCAGCGCCTATGCCTAGTCCGGTGGCGGCAAGGCCTACCACAGCAGCTTCAACTAGCACCATGCGGGTAACTTGAGTGCCGCCAGCCCCAAGAGCCCGCAACAACCCCAACTCACGGATGCGCTGGCCTACCACGATGGTGAAAGTGTTGTAGATGATGAAGGCCGATACCACCAATATCACGATGGCAAAGCCCAAAAGGAAGTTTTGAAAAAAGCCAATAACCTCACCGAAATCGTCGGTTTGTTCTGCTACTAGTTCCTGATTGCTCACCACTTCTAAATTGTCTGGCAGAACTTGCGCTAACGCGTTAGCAACAGTTTCTAAAGAGGCTCCAGGTTCTATGCGCAGGTCTATACTGTCGAAGCCGTTCCCGTTATGCAACAGCGACATGGCAGTATCAACATCCCATGCCATCATTTGTGCGCCTAAAGTGCTGCTTTCGTCGCTGCCAAAATAGAAGTTGCCAACCAAGGTGAACTCTTGGGTGCCAGCAGGTGTGGAAACCCTGTAACGCTCGCCAATTTCGAAGCCATAGTCGCTAGAAGTTATAGCGTCCATGGCGAACTCGCTGGGACCTTTGGGAGGTTTGCTTATGCCATCGGGCTTAATCGTTAGTTGGCTGAGCTGTTGATTAGAAGGCCAAGATACACCCATTTGAGGCGGGCCAGAACTGCTAAGGGCTTCGCCGTTGGGGTCTATAGCGACTACGTTAAACTCTAAAACGCCACCTTCTGCAGCGGCGACACCTTCGGTGGATTGCACAACTTCAAGCAGGCTGGGGTCTACTAGGGGTGCATTTAGTTCACGATCTCCAAACTCGGTTTCTGCACGTACCGAGAGGTCAATTCCTTCAAATATATCTTCTGAGAGGTCCCCGAAAGTAGAGCGCAGCCCATCGGTTGTTATAAACACGCCCACCGTAAATGCCACACCAATTACCACCGATAAAGTGGTTAGGATAAAGCGGATGCGGGTTCCGGCAATGCTTTTGAGGCAATAGCGAATCATTTAGAATGAATGCCAAGCGCTTATTCGTCTAGATCAGTCATGTAGTTTAAGATTTCTTCTTTAGCGTCATCTTCAGGAGTACCTCTTACATATTGACCCACTTGAAGAATCTTCATGTAATCTAAGATTTGATCGGCTTTAGGGTCGCTCATTTCGCCTTGCAGGGTGCCGTCTGCTAGGAACACTACTCTGTCGGCAGTTGCGGCAGCTTGAGCGTCGTGGGTGACCATTACAATAGTTTGGCCTAAGTCATCTACCGCTCCACGCATGAACTTCAACACATCTGTGCCTGAGCGGGAATCTAAGTTGCCGGTGGGTTCATCGGCAAAGATGATTTCAGGTTTGCTAGCTAATGCCCGCGACACTGCTACGCGTTGTTGTTGACCTCCAGAAAGTTCATTGGGTCGGTGGGTGAGGCGGTCACCTAGTCCTACAGTGGAGATCACATGATTTAACCACTCAGAGTCGGGGGTGCGTTTTGCGAGGTCCATGGGCAAAGTGATGTTTTCTAGGGCGTTGAGGGTAGGCACAAGGTTGAATGCTTGGAAAATGAAGCCCACCCGATCTCGTCTCAGGCGAGTTAGTTCTTTATCCGATAGGGTGCTGAGGTCTGTGTCGCCGATAAATGTTTGTCCGCTAGTGAGGTTGTCTAGCGCCGCAATGCAATGCAGCAAAGTGGACTTACCAGAGCCTGAAGGCCCCATAATGGCAGTAAAGCGGCCTTTTTCAAAGGTTATGCTGATGTCATCTAGGGCTCGTATCTCGGTTTCGCCAGAACCATAGACCTTTACGGCCTCAAAGGCTTTAGCGGCAGCTTGGGTTGCAGATATCGGAGCTGTGGCCTCACTCACGGTTGAGATACTACACGCAGATAGGGTTTTTGCTCGTCCCAACCATTGGGGAATAGCTTTTCAGCTTCTTCATTAGACACTGCAGGCACAATGATTACATCCTCGCCTTGTTGCCAATTAACTGGTGTGGCCACCTTTTTGGTAGCGGTGAGTTGCAGCGAATCAATCACCCGCAGCACCTCATCAAAGTTACGACCGGTACTAGCAGGGTAGGTGATGGTGAGCTTAACGGTGTTGTCGGGTGCAATTACGAACACCGAGCGAACCGTCATAGTGTCGCTAGCATTTGGGTGGATCATGTCGTATAGGTTGGCTACAGACCGGTCGGGATCGGCGATCATCGGGAAGTTAGGGCGGATTCCCTGAGTATCTTCAATGTCTTGCGACCAAGCTAGGTGGTCTTGCACCGAGTCGCACGATAAACCCATAACTTTAACATTGCGTTGCGCAAAATCTTCGGCTAAGCGGGCGGTGTAACCCAATTCGGTTGTGCAAACTGGGGTGAAGTCTTTAGGGTGTGAGAATAGCACTGCCCAAGAGTCGCCTTTCCAGCTGTGAAAAGAGATGGTTCCCTCGGTGGTTTCCGCAGTGAAATCGGGGGCGACGTCGCCCAATCGGATAGCCATTTGTTGCTCCTTGTGAAGGCTGTTTATCGCATAGCATCCTAACGGCCTAGCCTGTATTTGCCTAGATAATTTGGATTTATTTGATTATGTAACCCTTTGGCAGCACAACACTAAAGTAAAGACATGGATACCAACAAAAGCAAAGCCTCCAGCACCAGCGCTTGGCAGCGTGTTTTAGATCTAGAAGAGTTGGCTAGCGGACGGGTGCGTACTGTAAACGTGGGCCAGCACAGTTTGGCTGTTTCTTGCGTGCAAGGTAGTTATGGGGCTTTGGCTAACCGTTGTCCTCATCAAGGTGGGCCGCTAGGGGAGGGCTCCATAGAAGATGGTTGGCTGCGTTGCCCGTGGCATGGTTACGACTACGACCCGCTCACCGGTAAGCCGCCTGAGGGCTTTAGTGATGCGGTGCAGTGCTATGACACCGAGGTACGTGCCGATGGGGTTTATGTGCTATTGCCCGAACCTAAAGAGCGGGTGCGTACTGTTTCAGATGTGATGGTAGAAACTTTAGGTAACTGGGGTGTGCGGGCAATATTTGGGATGGTGGGTCATTCCAACTTGGGTTTTGCTGATGCATTGCGTTCCGCAGAGCAACGAGGTGAGTTGCGTTTTTTTGGTGTGCGTCACGAAGGAGCCGCTGCTTTTGCCGCATCTGCTTACGGTAAGCTAACCGGCGAGCTTGCCGGTTGTTTTGCTATTGCAGGCCCTGGGTCTACCAACTTGATGACCGGGCTTTATGATGCTAAAGTAGATCGTGCTCCAGTATTGGCATTGTGCGGGCAGGTGCCTTCTGCGGTGCGAGGTAGAGGAGCTTTTCAAGATGTAGACCTACAAGGTGCTTTTGGGGATGTGGCCGCCTACAGTCAGACAGTGTCGGCTGGCTCAGATCACACTGAGTTGGTGAACTTAGCGTGTAAAACAGCTATTTTGCAGCGTGATGTAGCTGTTTTGGTTTTGCCTGATGAAGTGCAGGTTCAGCCTGTGAGTAGCGATGTTACTGCTAGCGGCCCGCAAGGTCGGCTGGTAAAACCTGAAATGCCTCCTAGCTCACAAGCACTACAAACTGCGGTGGCGCATATTGCAGCAGCATCACGTCCTTTGTTTGTGCTGGGTGCAGGTGCGCGTTTTGATGTAGCTGAGGTGTTGACGTTGGCCGAGCGGATTGGGGCGCCTGTAGCCACTACCTTCAAAGCTAAAGGACTGATTAGCGATGCTCACCCTCTTGGCTGTGGGGTTTTGGGACGCTCAGGCACACCCATAGCAAGTTGGTTTATGAACGAGAGCGATCTCATTGTTGCTTTCGGAGCTTCTTTTTCCAATCACACTGGTATTGCTAGCTACAAGCCGATAGTGCAAGTGGATTACGATCCTATTGCTCTTGGCAGATTTCATGCTGTGGATGTGCCTGTGTTGGGACATATTGGGGTTACTGCAAAGGCCATTTTGGAACAGTTAGAGGGTGATCTTGCTGATCCAATACTTGCCGAAGCTAAAGCTAGCTGGGCGTGTATAGACCACCGTGGGGAGGTGGCACATCGTTGGGCAATATGGCGCCAAGAAAAGGCTTCACGTTTAGCCGATGATCAAGGGCACGGGCTGAACTCGGCTGTGGTGTTCGACTCGTTGAGCAGGCTGTGTCCGTCTCATGCTGTCATTGCTGTAGATGTAGGTAACAACACCTATTCTTTTGGCCGCTACTTTGAAGCCAGCACACAGACGGTGCTGATGTCGGGTTATTTGGGGTCAATAGGCTTTAGTTTGCCTGCAGCTCTCGGTGCTTGGGCTGCGGTAGGGGAACATCGTCCTATTGTTAGCATTAGCGGTGATGGTGGTTTCGGGCAGTACGCCATGGAGCTAACTACCGCAGTGAAGTACAACATGAACATCACCCATGTGTTGTTAAATAACTCGCAGCTAGGCAAAATCTCCAAAGAACAGCGCGCTGGGCATTGGCAGGTGTGGCAAACTAGCTTGCATAATCCCGATTTTGCAGCTTATGCCAACTTGTGTGGAGCCTTCGGTCAAAAGGTGCGTTCTGTACAAGATTTAGACAGCACCCTAGAGGCAGCTTTTGCATATCAAGGCCCAGCTTTAGTAGAGATCATCTGCGACCCTGAGTTGGTTTAGCAATCTGAGCTAGTTGGGTAAGCCGTTAGCTGGTTTAGTTGCTTTCATTTTTAGATCGTTTGGCTACCGTTTTAGCTTTTATGCTGCGAAGTGCTCGTCTAACTCGTCCCCCTTCAAGCTCAGAGATGGGGCCAGCATCTTGAGCTACAGCTTTGGGATCGGGGTTACCAACCACGGTTTCTAAAACATGATCAGGCTGTTCATGGATAGAGGTGAGAGCGGAGTGCTCGTTTCGCATTAGCAGTGGTGCTTCAAACTCCGGTGTTGCATTAACATCTCTAGTTGTTTGCACCAAAGCATCTTCTAGGGCATCTCTAATTTCTTCTAGCTCAAACCCGTCAGTGTGCTGCATCACCGCTCGCAAGTTGCTCATTGGTTGTGATGAGAATTGCTGGAGCCGCTCAATCCACTCGTCACGATATTGCAGATATATAAGGTGCTGGCGGCGAGCGGATGCGTAGTCGCTTTTGAACACTGCAAAAAGTGATGCTTCGCTTGCTACTTGCAAGGCGCTTAGCTCGGCTCGCATAACCGGCGATGGGTGGCTAGCGATAGCCTCACGCATCTTCGGATTTAGTTTTTCGTGTTCCGACATTATCTCTGTGCGTTTGTCCACCTGCACTTGTAGGCCGGCTGCGTTGATAGCAGTAAGCACCTCTTGGTGGTTAGCTATCCAGTCCGACACTGTTTGTCCGTAGCGAATATGCCACCGACTAAGCAACTCATGGTCGTTTATAGTTTCAGCATTATTAGCAGCGTCTGTGTGTGCTTGAGTTTGTGTGACGATGGAAAGTAACGGTTCGCTGTCGTTGTTGCTAGCAGCGTTAGATGAGCCTGCTATTTGCATTGTTTTTTCGCTAGCTGAGTGTGGCGGGTTGGGTATGATGTCCCAGAGCGCATGGCGTTTGCGTGTTATGTAAGCGGTAGCAGCGATAAACAGAACACAAAAAACAATGACTGCAACAGGAATTGCCTCTGTAGCGTTCACTAGTCAGCAGTAGGTGAGACGGTAAGCACCCGCACTGCGGCTTTAGGAGCTGAGGTAGTAGCGGTTTGTTGCTGACATGACCAGCAGGTATCGCTGGTAGTACCCCACCATGTGACATCACAGTGCGGGCACCACATGGTTGCTTTGCGTTTTGCTCGCGAACTAATAGACGATGCGCGATTAATTTTGAACATGTGGCATACCCTAGAAGCGCGCATTGCTCAATATGTGGATACCCTGCAAACACTACTCTTCAGTGGCTGCAGGGATGATGAGTTGTTGGCCGATCTGGAGAATTGCAGCTACGGGTATGTTGTTAGCAGTAGTAATTTCGTCTAGTGTCTTGTTGTATTGCTCGGCAATACCTAACAGGGTTTCTCCTTGTACCACGATGTGGGTTCGTTCTCCAGGTCGCACAGTGCCATCGCTGTTGCGAACGATTGGAGCATCTTGGGGTATCTCTACTTCTTGGCCGATGCTTATTGTGTCGGGGTCTGTTAGTTGGTTGACAGCGATTATGGCATCTAAAGAAGTACCAAACTCTGCGGCAATGCTACCTAAAGTGTCGCCGCTACGTACTACATAAATGAACGCTTCGGGAGTGGGTGCTGGGGTAGGAGATGGTGGTGTCGCTACGGTAGGAATCGGAATAGGGGTTTGCACCTCAGATTCGTCAGTGCCTAGTGGACGCTCTTCGGAGGTTGTACCGCTATCCCCTCCACAGGCAAACGCCAACATTGCCAACATCAGCAACACTACTAACATCCGTGGCTTATACATGGAAACCCCTTTAGCAGCTCTTAGGTTTGTAAGACATTCCTGCTAATAGTAGGCAATAGCTTCCCTAAACAGAAAAACAGCTATCGCTACATTGCCATATTTGTTAGCAGTTGGCGGTAAAAATATCTTGTGAAAAGCACATTACAGATCTCCAAATTGACGGTCTCCAGCATCGCCTAACCCGGGCACTATGTAGGCTTGCTGATTCAAATCTGCATCAATTGCGGCGACAACTAGTTTTGTGTCTGGTGCAGCAGATTCAACGGTTGTAATTCCTTGAGGCGCTGCGATCACACAAACCACGGTGATTTCTCCTGCGCCTGCTGCTATTAGTTGTGAGCACACATAAGCTAGCGACCCTCCAGTAGCCAACATTGGTTCTAACACAAGTACTGCACGGCCTTGCAGGTTGTCAGGTACTGTGTTCAGGTATGGTTCGGGTTGAAAAGTGTTTTCGTTACGACTCACCCCAATAAAGCCCACTTCAGCTTCTGGTAAAAGTGTGTGAGCGGCATCTAACATTCCTAGCCCTGCTCGTAACACTGGCACAATCAATGGTGATTCTTGGATGCGGATTCCCGAGGTAACTGTTATGGGGGTTTGTATCTCAACAGTGGTTGTTGAGATATTACGCATGGCCTCATATACCAACATTGTGCTTAGTTGCTCGAGGTTTTGGCGAAACTGCGGTGACAGTGTATCGACATGGCGTAACTCGCTAAGTCGAGCCTGGACGAGTGGATGATCTATTTGCGTCACGTTCATAGCTCTACCGTAGTAGCCATACAAGAGCGCAAATATGTCGCAGGTGCTTCTATCCTTGAGGAGGTGAGAAACACGTTGGTTCTAGAGACTTTTGAGGGTGATGTTGTTGATGTCGGCCCTGTGAAGGTTGCTTGTGTTGATGCTGTAGGGCTTGAGCAGCGGGCTACAGAATTATGTACACGATCAATCAAGCACACTTCTAAGGCAGCGGCTTTGGATTTGGCTATTGCGGTAATGGATCTCACCACTTTGGAGGGCGCAGATACTCCTCAGCGAGTGCAGGCTCTATGCGCGCGAGCACGTCGTCCTGATGCTGGCGACTGGTCGGTGTCACCGGTAGCTGCGGTGTGCGTGTACCCAGAGTTAGTGCCTGTGGCTGTTGAGTCGCTTGCTGATAGCTCGGTGAAGGTGGCGAGCGTGGCCGGTGGGTTCCCTTCAGGATTAGCGCCTCTGCAAGCTCGGTTGACCGAAATATCTTGGGCAGTTTCTGCTGGTGCTGATGAAATAGACATAGTGCTTAACCGTTCAGCTTTTTTGTCGGGCAATTATCAGCAGGTCTTTGATGAGATTGTCGCATCAAAAAAAGCCTGCGGAACCGCACATCTGAAGGTAATTTTGGAAACTGGCGAGTTAGGGTCATACGACCAAATCAGGTGGGCAGCAATGTTAGCTATGCTGGCTGGCGCTGATTTCATCAAAACATCCACTGGCAAAATTGGTGCGTCTGCTAAACCGGCGGTTGCTTTATGCATGGCGGAGGCTATTCGTGACATGCATAGCCAAACTCAAAAGCCGGTGGGTCTCAAGCTGGCCGGTGGTATTCGCACTGCCAAGCAGGCTTGGCATTATCTGGTGATTATGGCAGAGACGCTGGGCCCAGCGTGGTTAACTGCTGATAGGTTTCGTTTAGGAGCTTCTAGCTTGTTGAACGATGTGTGCATGCAGCGCGCTAAGCTGCGTGACGGTCGTTACCAGCGCCGGGAGGATTTCAGCGTTGACTAAGCCACCTTCTTTGCCGCCTCCACCACCAGCAACCAACACATCGCAGCCAGAGTTGCAGCCGGCTGGGCAATTTAGTTTGGACTACGCGCCCGCACCAGAATCTGTTGCGCCTGTCAAGCTTTTTTCACAGTACGGTCTTTTTGTGGGGGGTGAGATGGTAGAACCAGTGTCTGGCAGGTTTGTGTCTAGTATCAACCCCGCTACAGCAGAGGCATTGGCTGAGGTAGCAGTGGCCGATGTTGTCGATGTGGATCGGGCGGTAGCTACGGCCCGGGCGGCATGGGAAGGTGGTTGGCGGGATATGGCTGGCAAAGAGCGAGCTAAGTATCTGTACCGCATAGCTCGTTTGTTGCAAGAGCGGGCCCGGGAGTTTGCCGTGTTGGAGACTATGGATGGGGGTAAACCAATACGCGAGGCGCGCGACTTTGACGTGCCTTTAGCAGCAGCTCACTTTTTTTATTACGCAGGCTGGGCCGACAAGCTGAACTACGCTTTTAGCGGTAGACGGGCTGCATCTGTAGGGGTAGCTGCACAGGTGATTCCGTGGAACTTTCCCTTGCTTATGGCAGCTTGGAAGCTAGCACCAGCGTTGGCATGTGGAAATACTGTTGTACTAAAGCCTGCACCTACTACGCCGCTTACCGTGTTATTGCTGGCCGAAGTACTACAACATGCAGAACTACCTTCTGGGGTAGTAAATATCGTAACCGGCGATGATGCTACTGGGGCTGAGCTGGTGGCCCACCCTGGCGTGGATAAGATAGCGTTTACTGGCTCTACTGAGGTGGGTCGGGAAATAGCCTCTACAGTGGCTGGAACTGAAAAGCGTTTAACCCTTGAGCTTGGTGGGAAAGCGGCCAATATCGTGTTTGAAGATGCCGCTTTAGATCAGGTTACCGAGGGTATCGTTAACGGCATTTATTTCAACGGTGGACAGGTGTGTTGTGCTGGTTCACGCCTGCTTGTACAAGAGTCGGTTGCAGAAGCGGTAGTCAACAAGTTACGTCAACGTATGAGCACCTTGCGGGTGGGCGATCCGTTAGACAAAAACACTGACATTGGAGCCATTAACTCTCAAGCTCAGCTAGACCGTATCCAAGAGCTTGTAGCAGCCGGTGTGGCTGAGGGTGCCGAAATCTATACCCCACAATGCGATCTGCCGAAACGAGGGTTCTTCCATCCTCCTGTGTTGTTCACGAATGTGTCCACCGCGCATCGGATTGCTCGTGAAGAGATTTTTGGCCCGGTGCTTTCGGTGCTTACTTTTCGTACCGCCGATGAAGCGGTCGCTAAGGCCAACAACACGCCTTATGGACTGTCGGCTGGTATTTGGACAGAAAAAGGGTCGCGGATTTTGTGGATGGCCGAGCAGATGCAGGCTGGCGTGGTTTGGGCTAACACGTTTAACCGTTTTGACCCAGCTAGCCCTTTCGGTGGCTACAAAGAAAGTGGTTACGGCCGTGAGGGTGGCAGGGCTGGTTTGTTGCCTTATGTGGAGTTAGTGGTATGAATGGTCGGTTAGCGGTTAACAAGACTTACAAGCTGTTTATAGACGGCAGTTTTGTGCGTTCTGAATCTGGGCGTTCATATCGGGTGGATGGAGCAGACGGCGAGTTCTTAGCTAACGCTGTGTTGGGATCGCGAAAAGACGTGCGCGACGCGGTGGCTGCTGCGCGATCGGCTCAACAGGGATGGGCTAAGCGTACTGCGTATAACCGTGGACAGATCTTGTATCGCGTGGCTGAGGTGATGGAGTCTCGTAGTGGTGAGTTCTGCGCCGAGATTGCGCGGGCAGGTGATGGTTGTGACGAGGCTGACGCTGCGGCCGAGACTGCTGCTGCTATTGATCGCTGGGTGTGGTATGCGGGTTGGGCCGATAAGTTTGCCGTTGTGCTGGGTGGGGCTAACCCGGTGGCTGGCCCTTACTTTAATTTGAGTGTGCCTGAGCCCACAGGTGTGGTGGGGATTGTGGCACCCGATGAATCACCTCTGCTGGCGCTGGTGTCGCGGCTAGCTCCAGTGATCGTATCGGGCAATGCTGTGGTGGTGTTGGCTTCGCAGCTTTGCCCGCTGGTGGCTGTAACTTTAGCTGAGACTTTAGCGCTGAGTGATGTGCCAGCGGGGGTGGCTAACATTCTCACCGGTCGTCGTGATGAGCTTGTGTCTTCGTTAGCTAGCCATGCGGCAGTGGACTCATTGGATTTGACTGGTTGCGATGCTCAACAGGCAGAGGATGCAGCCCGCCAGGCTGCGGGTGCAATCACCCGGGTGGTAAGCGCATCGGCTGCTGAACGACAGTGGGCTACACAGGCTGCTCAGAGTCCTTATATTATTGATGCTTTTTGCGAGACCAAGACGGTCTGGCATCCTAAGGGACGATGAACTCTGTGCCTTTCGTTTTTGGTGTTGATCTTGACGGGGTGTGTGCCCAGCACACGGTGGCGTTCCGTAAGATTGTGGCGCAAGAAAAAGGTGTGCCTGAGGAGTCGTTGACTTTAGAGTGCGGGTGGGGTTTTGAAGAGTGGGGATTTGGTGAAGGTGATTTTGAGATTTACCATCAGCGGGCGATAGTTGAACACCGCATGTTGTCTACGATGCCTTCTATGCCCGGAGCTTCACGGGCTTTGTGGCGGTTGTCAGAAGCCGGGGTTTGGATCCGTATCATCACTCACCGGCTTTACACTAATTGGGATCATGCTATTGCTGCTGGTGACACTGCAGAGTGGTTGGATAGAGCTAAGATTCCTTACCGCGATTTATGTTTCGTGGGTGGCAAAACTGCGGTGGATGCTCATGTTTATATTGAGGATGCACCTCATAACATCGAGGCTCTGCGGGCTGAGGGCAGAAACGTTATTGTTTTCGATCAGCCGTATAACCGCGACTTAGCGCCACCTCGGGCTTTTACGTGGGAACAGGTGGAGACCATGGTGTACGACGAGTTGGCTGCGCATCAAGGGGCTGTCCAGCAGCAGCTTCCCACTTTCGACCCCAGCTCTGAGCGGCTTGAAGGCCGTAGTTTGTGATTGTTTAACGTGTTTGCTTTGTGATAGCAGCTATGCTATTATCTTACGTTAATCCGCGTGTTCAGCTAGCTTGGGTTATATAGTTAGTTGAGTTAGCAATGAGACTAAAAGGGGGCAATTATGCCATACGATAATCCTGCTGATACTCCTACGCCGACAAGTTTCACTGGTACTGATGGTACCGATGAATGGCAAGGTGGTGCTGCTGATGATTTTATGAACAGCGGCGATGGCGATGATGTGTTGCGCGGCGGCGATGGCTCCGATGTTATGTACGCCGGTGATGGTGATGACGAACTGCACGGTGAAGGCGGTGCCGATAACGTGTTTGCCGGTGCTGGCGATGATGAAGTTCAAGGAGGTGCTGGCGACGACGTTTTGTGGGGAGAAGACGGCGCTGATCAGATTGATGGCGGTGAGGGCAATGATGTGTTGCGTGGCGGCACTGGTGATGATGAGTTGCGTGGCGGCACTGGTGACGACGTGTTGCACGGCGATAGTGGTAATGACACGATGTTCGGCGAAGATGGTGATGATGAAGTCTTTGGCGGCGCTGGTGACGATGTGCTGCGTGGTCAAGGTGGTGATGATTTCTTAGTCGGCGGCGCTGGTGACGACGAGTTACGTGGCGGCACTGGCGACGACGCGTTGCGTGGTCAAGACGGTGATGATGTGCTGTATGGTGGTGGCGGCGATGATATTGTGGCTGGTGATGCTGGTGACGATGTTTTGCGTGGTCAAAAAGGCTCCGACGATTTGTTAGGTGGCGCCGGTGATGACGAACTGTATGGTGGCGTCGGTGATGACGAACTGTACGGTGACACTGGTGATGACGAACTGTACGGTCAAGAAGGTGATGACACGCTGCGTGGGCACGAAGGTGACGACACGCTTCAAGGTGACAGCGGTGACGATGTGCTGTACGGTGGCACTGGTGACGACACGTTGTCCGGTGGTGAAGGTGCAGACGCGTTTGTGTTCACTGATACGGCTGGGCATGATACGATAACCGACTTCACTAGCGGTGTAGATGTGATTGATTTGTCAAACCTGAGTGCATTTGTTCAGGGTTTATCAGATTTGAACATCCGCCAAGATGGTGATAACAGCGTTATTGAATTCAACTCACTGATTTCTGAAGGTGGATCAATCACTTTGGTTGATTTTGATGCTGCTAGCCTGAGCGCGGCAGATTTTGAGTTCACAGACGCTTTGTAACCCACGACAGCCTTTTGTACATTGCGCCCGGCCACGGTTTGTGACTGGGCGCAGTGCTTGATGGTTTAGGTTTGGCAGATTTTTGAGATTGTCTGTGGTGATGCTCCTGCTACTTTAGCGATATCTCGTAGGGAGGCGCCGTTTGCATGGGCTAAGCGCACTGCTGTCTCCCACTGTTCGCTGATGTCGGCGCGTTTTTGGGTGGCTCGCTCAACAACTCGCAGCGCAGCACTTTGAGCGCTGCTGGATATTTGGATCTCGTCAAGATCCCAACGTGAGGTGGTTTTACTCATTCTGTCTCCTTAATTGCCCGAAGTATTTTTGCTATGACTTCACCGATGAGCACTGCGGCCATATTTAGATAAACTAATCGTAACGATATATTTTTATTCTTTCCATTGCCCGTAGGCAACACCGCTGACCCTGGGCTCGCGGGCTAGCAGTTCACCTAGTTCTGCTATTTCGTTGAGATCCCAGCCGAGCGCATCGCATACTGCTTCATCCCAGCGACGCCGGATTGGGGTGTAGCCGTCACGGAATTGTGGAACGACTTCGTGGCGAGTTTCCTCCCAGCAGGCTGCAAGCAACTTGCGGATTTGAGGGTTAGAAAAGTCGGGTACGCGTACTTGGCGCCAAGCTGCGGGATTGTAGAAGGGGAAGGCTAGTAGCCTGCCTGGGTTGCTGCCGATCATCAGACGCCCTGCGGTGGAGTTCAAGAACACGGCTGCGGCTTTAGCTTCTGTGGGGGTCAATTCGCTGGCTGGCATCCATCCTTGGCCTACGTAGCGGGTATCGGAAGCGACTGCCGTGAGTCGTGCCGTTGCTATATTTTGTGCCATCGCTACTAGCAGATGTCCAGCTTTGGTCAGGATTGGAGCTGGGCCTGGCTGTTTGTATTCCCACCAAGTGTCGGGGGAGGCTTCAATACGTGTTTGCCCTTTTGCGCCTGTGGATTGAAGCACAGGGAAGGGCTCAGTGCCGATGGGCTCTTTGTTGTAGTCACCGCGCATGGCTTGCCCTGTGGCTGTCACCGTCAGACCGCCCCTTTTCCAGCAGTTTGGCTGGGTTTGTATGCTTTGTAGAGCTCTTGCATTGTAGTGACCACGTTCAGCGTGTTCGGGAGTATTGTTGGTGGCTGAGGACGGGGCTGGTCTTGTGGATGGTTCCCAACCCCCCCCCTGCGACTGCGAATCTGCCGTCGGCAAACTTGGCGGCGGCATTGGCTAGGGCGGGGGAGCGCCAAATGGCTGCGGTCCAGTCGCCAGAGCGCACTCGTTCGGCGGGCCAGTATGAGACTGCGCCCCAGCCGTCTGATAGTTCTTCTGTGTCGCAGTTTGCAATGTTTTTGAACAGTAGGTCGGCTTCGGTTTCATCTGCAGGTAGTCGGTCGAGGGAGATGATTCGGGTTGCTGGAGCGGCTTCGTTTTGGCAGGTGAACACAAAGATGCTTTCGTTGTTGCCTGTGTTTTGGCTTAAGTTGACGTTTTCAGGCTGGTGGCAAGTGCAGATGGTGTGCAGGTGGAACCGTTCGGTCATCCACTGGCGTTGTTTTGCTGCTGATGCTGTGGTTGCGAAGATTGTCGGGACTATCATGACGATTGCTGCAGTACTAGCTGCAGGTACCAAGCGTCCAGCCATAATCTCAAATAGTGGCCCGATGGAGTTCTTGTCTAGAACTCCATCCAGCGAGGGCTCAGCTTGCACCAACATTTGCTCTAGGGCATCCATTCTTTGACGCAGCTTGTTTTGGTCATCTGCGTCAAACTTCTCACCTGCTTTGGTGCGGTTAGTGAACGGCGGGTTCATTATTACAATGCGGGCTCCAAGGGCTGCTTCAGTAGCATCGTCCATTTCGGGGCCTTGCAGGGTGTTGTCGTGTTCGGCGCCGGTTTTGATTGTTGTGGACGCAGCGGCGTCGTCAAATAGTCGACCCGAGTTGAGTACTTCGTTGCGGGCTAAAAGCTCGAGGGTGCCAGCCCCAGCACTGCCATCAGGCTGAGGGCCGTAGGGCATTTGGTGGAGTCCCATTTTGCGGTACTTCACATCGGCATTTCCCGACATGAGCTGCGTAGCCGCAAGTTGCAGCGACACAGGGTTGATGTCAAGCCCCTTTAGTACTTCTTCTACAGCTACTTTTTGTAAATCGGCTAGCTTTTCGTAGCTAGCGCCGTGTAGCTCGGCGCGACGCTTCATTTCTGTCATCACAGCGGTTAGTAGTGTCCCCGATCCGCAAGCCAGATCGACAGTTTTGTGGTCTCGCCATACATCGGGGTTAGACCAGTCCAGCGTGTTTTTAGGGTCAATGGCCGCCAATGCAAGTCGTGCAGCAATATCGGCAGCTACTGGGCGGGTGAAGAACGCCCCATCGGAAGACTGGTCGCCCATCACCTTGTTGAACAGCGCTCCCGCGTGGTCGGTGCCCATATCAGCATAGGTTTCGGCAATCATCTCCGCCTCGCCGGCTAGGTGGCGCAGAGCGCGATGCAGCCCGCCAAGCCTACCAGTACGCCTTGCTGCTTTGAGAGCGTCCAGCGCGGGCTCGATGACAGGAAGGAAATCTTGGCGGGTAATAGCATTCCACGAATCACGGAATGGTTCAGCAGGTTCGGGCGATGCCTTAACGTCGGCAAGGGACTCGATGCCTTTGTGCCCAAGCCATCCGCCGGCATGAATGCGCTGGTGCAACATAGCTGCGTTCATCCACAACAACGAAGCAATGGTCGCCCCGTCGGCGCGCGGTTTATCTTTTTTGGCTTTAGCTAAGCGGTCTAGGCCGAAGTGTTCGTCGAGTGCTGTTGCCAGGCCTGATTCTTCATGGATGTAGCGGGCAGCCTCGTTTACCGCTCCTTCTAGCAAGTTCAGATCGCGTGTAACCTTGTTACCGGTCAGCCCTGATTTTTCTAGCAGGTTCATAGCGATATCGCTGCCTACCTGCTCGGTCAGATCAATGAGCATTCCTTGCACATGGGCTTCAAAAGCGGCTTTTTTTTGGTCTTCACGTTCTTTTTGCTTCCGCTTGCGTTCAGCAGGGTCGATAAGCGGCCTGCCACGCTTGCCGTTAGCCATTTCTGTGGCGCGCCGCTTGGTTTGCTTTTCGTTCACATCTCCTTGTATCTGGTTAGGTTTTGGTTTACGGCGCACTACTGAGTCTTCGCGTGTTTCGGTACTGCCGTCTTCTCTTAGCGTGTGGACGATCAGCGTGGTCGGCTGGTCTTTAGGTTCTTTCCACAGAGATTCGTCTAACGGCTCGGTGTTTTCGAAGTCCAGCAGCGAACGTTTTTGCGCGACCGCGCCGCGCGCAACGTCTTCGGCATTTTCGCGGCTGCCTTTCACCACCGCGTACTGCAAGTTCTTACGTTCAGGAGTACCCACTGCTATTGCAGTTTTTAGCTCTAAGGGTGGTGTCTCATCTGTAGGTAGTTGGATGGTCAGCATTTCAGGCAAAGCGTCTTCGATGCGTTTGTCGTGGGCGCGTAGTGCTTGCAGAATGTCGCCTAGCTCGCGCCACCCCTCGTGCTTATCGCTAATAGCGAGATGCCGCTCGGCATCTTCACCTGGGGGGATAACGACAGGCACGATTATGTAGCCAAGCTCTTTATTTTGAGCACGCCGCATCGCCCTTCCTACTGCTTGCACAACGTCGATGGGCGATTTGCGGGGTTCTAGGAACGCCACAGCCGACAGCGACGGTGAGTCGGTGCCCTCCCCGAATATGCCCACATTGAGAACGCTGTGCGGGTTATCAGCGTCTGCAACAGTTAGTCGGCGTTTGGCTTCGTCGCGCTTAGCCACCGAAGACGAAGCATCAAGATGCTCTAACGCATAGTCGGGGGCAGGATTACCTGACTGTTTGGCAACCCATTTCCGCACAGCGTCAGATTGCAACACTGCGGTCATTGCCTTGCTACGGGCAATGGTGTTCAAAAATCCGATGCAAGACTTTATAGGCACACGGCTTTCATCCTCGGTAATAGCACCGCCCCCCATAGCTAGAGCAAAGGCCATTCCTTTGAGGTAATCACCGGTGGTCGGCAGGTTAGACCTGTGTTTAGAACTTTTGGGTTTGGTCGCCGCAAATAATGCTCCTGCGCTAGCTGCTTGTTCGGCTTCGCGAGCGGCTTGCTCGTCGGCTTGACGAACCAGAAGGTTAGCGATGTCTACTGCTTCTTGCCCGCCGACTCCCATGGCGATTATTCGATAGTCCGAAAGCCACCCATTGCTTACAGCATCAATGTAGGAGCGGCGATAAAGCTCCACCCCGAAAATTGACTGATCGTCCATATGGCGAACCACGAAATCACTATTTTTAGAGCGTCCGGCTGCTGCAGACATAGCATTGTCACCGTAGATACGCGGTGTGGCAGTTTGATAGACACGATATTTCGCAGGAAACGCTTCACGATCATGACACAGGGTGAACTCGCGCAGCCTCTCGTCTTTAGCATTGCGACTCTTGCGCTTACGCACCCCAGCAGTGCGATGCGCCTCGTCGCAGATCAGAACCTTGAACGCGTCTGCAGCATCAGCCCGAGCAATCCCAGCAGAGATACGCTGCGCCGACTGATAGGTACCAAAAATAATGCTAATAGCGCTAGAAGAATCGCCGTTTTTGCGCTGCTTGATCCAATCGGCTATCTCATCAGGATCGGTGGTGACGGGGCAGCCTCTGATCTCCTCTGTTGTAGTAAACCCTCTGTCCACGGTGGCATCATCGTCGTTCGTAACCTTTTCTTCATCTGCGGCAACGCCTTTATCAGAGCAAACTGCCAATGCTCGCAGCTCCATGTTGGCGTGCTGAAGGAACTCGCGGCGTATCTGTGCAACTAGAGCAATGGATGGGCAAAGCACCACCGACAATTCGCCTGGAAAAGTTAGCTGCTCAACAATCCGCAGCGCTATACGGGTTTTACCCGCCCCACAAGGTAGTACTATGCGACCACGAGCCTCCCCACGGGGAATGTTCGCCTCGTCCGCAAGCTCATTAGCACGTAGCCGTGCAACCGCAGTCTCAACTGCCTCCTCCTGCATAACAGAGCGAGCCTGACGGGGGGGGGGGGGGGGTTATAGCACTGCTAGTTGCGGCATCATCAGGGATCAGCGCGTTTTGGGTATCTTCTTCAAAATCTTCGGCAAATACGGCCCGCTGCGACTCCACCGCCTGTGCAATGTTGATCACTTTGATTGGAGCGCCCGACATAGCTACTTTTGCTGGTGAATGGCCTCCTAGCGCCACCGCGCCGTTTACCACCAGCCACCGCTCCGCCCACACCTCATGGTTGGCTGATCCGGCAAGGAACTTGTTTAGCTCCCCAGAGTTCACAGGATCGCCGCTTCTAGTGGAGTCAAGTTGGCGTGATTTTACTTGGATGGCGATCCACTTCCCATCGCCGCGTCGTTGCGCCACAGCGTCAATCCCGACATCTTCTTGAGGGGAATCAGGCAGTACCTCTTCGCGTTGTGGCCAATCCCCCCAGCGCCAACAACCCGAAATATCCCACTCACGGATATGTGGAACCACACGCACGGTTAGATCTTCTAACCACAGGCCGTCAGTTGGCTGAGAACTGTTGGCAGCAAGCTCCGAAGATGCCTCGCCCAGAACTTCAGCAGGGCTGTTCTTGGTGGCAGCAGGTGGGTGGCTGGCAGAATAGGCGCTCATGCGAGCATCATATTACAGCTAGCGGAGAGAGTCGCAGCGGATTACAGCCAGAGAAGACGCAATCAGCCGATTGTAGCTAGCGGGTTGTGTTCGGTGAGGAGCTGGGTGGCGCTGATTGCGGTTATGTGGTTAGTAAGGGGGAAGGTGTGGTCACCAGCGTACACAACAAATAAGTGGTCTAGTTTGAGGTCGGCTAAGGCGCTGTGCATTGATTTTGTGGTTGTTGGGCGGGCTGTGCGCTTGATTTCGAATCCTAAGACTTGCCCGCCGATTTCTAGCCGCAGGTCAAGTTCTGCGCCGCTATGAGTCGACCAGTAACAGGGGTGGGCTGGGGCGAGTTTGGTGAGGAGCTGCTCGAGTACCATACCCTCCCAACTAGCACCGAGCATTGGCGAGCGTTCAAGGTCGACCATAGTGTTGATGCCCAAAAGTGAGTGTAAAAGGCCGCAGTCGCGGATGTAGACCCGGGGCGACTTGATTTGACGCTTTGAGATGTTGGCAAACCATGCAGGCAATTGGCGGATAACTAGAGCGTCGCTGAGCGCGTCTAGGTAGCGCCTCACGGCGGATTCTGATACGTCGATTGATCGGGCGATGCGCGCACCATTCCAAGTTTGGCCGTGGAAGTGTGCCAGCATCGTCCAGAATCTCCGCATCGTTGTTGCAGGGAACCGAAAGCCAAGGTTAGCGAGATCGCGTTCTAGGAATGCAGCTATGTAGTCTTCACGCCAACGTGTTGCTGTCTCATCGGTTGGGGCTACAAACGACTCGGGAAGTCCACCTCGCAACCAGAGGTCGTCTAGCCTGTGAGTACCGACATCAAAGAGCCGTAAGCCCCCTAGTTCAACGAAGGTAACCCGACCAGCTAACGACTCCGCTGCCAATCCAATAAGTTCGGGCGATGCGCTGCCAAGTATCACAAAGCGTCCATTACGGCGGTTCTCGTCTACGAGCACCCGCAGTGTTGGAAACAACTCGGGCATGCGTTGGGCTTCATCTATAATAATGGTTTCACCGGTGTCGCGCAGCGTCAGTGTAGGTTCTGCCAGGCGGGCTAAGTCGCGATAGTCTTCTAGATCGAAGAACGCTGCTGGTGAAGTTGCGATGGTTTGGCGCGCTAGGGTGGTTTTTCCTGCTTGGCGAGGTCCGGTGAGCAAGGTCACTGGCGCGTGCGCTATGGCTTCATGTAATCGTTTGGCATCCAAAGAGCGGTCTATTAACGGCATCACATTATTTTATCCTTGAAAATCTGTATCTAGTAAGAGATTTACGAGGAAAATAGTTCATCAGCGCTGCGTAGTCACAGCCCTGAGGTGGTGATTTTGATCTACTAGCTATACAGCTACAAGCTATACAGAACGCTCACGGTGCTGAACGCTAGCCGGTACTTACTCTCACAGAGCGAGGCGACTATAGGCGGGTTTGATCACCTTGTTGATGATCTCCAGCCGATCATCGAAAGGAATGAACGCGCTTTTCATAGCATTGATGGTTAACCACTGAATATCAGTCCAAGTAAAGCCGAACTCCTCCACTAGCTGCATCACTTCTTGGGTCATCGAGGTAGCGCTCATCAGGCGGTTATCGGTATTCACAGTCACCCGGAACCGCAGGTCGCTTAGCATTTTGATGGGATGTTTGGCGATGGACAGTGCCGCCCCGGTGTGGACGTTAGAAGTAGGACACAACTCCAAGGGGATACGCCGGTCTCGTATAAAAGCGGCTAAACGGCCCAGCTGAGGGATGCCGCCGGAGTCAAAGTTGATGTCGTCGATGATACGCATGCCATGTCCCAAGCGCTCGGTACCGCAGTACTGCACGGCTTCCCAAATGGACGGCGGGCCGTACGCCTCACCAGCGTGGATAGTGAAGTGGAAGTTCTCCCGCTGAATCAGGTGAAAAGCATCGAGGTGACGGGTAGGTGGATTGCCAGCCTCCGCCCCGGCGATGTCAAAGCCCACCACACCCCGGTCGCGATGGCGTATAGCCAACTCGGCGATCTCTAGCGAACGTGCCGCAGTGCGCATAGCCGTTAGCAGCGTGCCTATCTGTATGTTGCGATTGGTGCTGCCTGCTTCAAAACCAGCTATCACTGCCTCCACCACCTCGTCCAAACTGAGGCCAGCCTCGGTGTGCAGCTCGGGGGCGAATCTCACCTCGGCGTAGACCACTCCGTCAGCATCGAGGTCTTCAGCGCATTCGGCCGCTACCCGCTCCAAGGCGTCGCGGGTCTGCATAACACCCACAGTGTGGGCAAACGTCTCCAAATATAAGGTGAGATCGAGTCGGCTAGCACCTCGCACCATCCACCGGGACAGCTCAGCGGCATCGTTGGTGGGCAGATTGCTGTAGCCGTTCTCCGCGGCCAACTCCACCACAGTCTGTGGCCGCAGGCCGCCATCCAAATGGTCGTGCAACAAGACCTTGGGTGTGGCTCTTACCTCAGCAGCTGTGGGTTGAATCACCTATCTCAGCTTAGTGTGGGTCGCAAATACGAGAGGCTATTAGGGGGCGAGGCTGGGGAGCGGTGTTGGCAAGGGTTAGCGCTGACGACAGAGCTTCTTGAGCCTTAGGAATAAGCGCAGGATCTTCAGTATGCAACTCCGCGATGGTCTCGCCTGCTAGCACTTGATCACCAGCTATGCGCCGCAGCCGAACCCCAGCGGAGGCCGAAACGGTGTCTTCTTTACGGGCTCGGCCCGCACCTAGCCGCCAAGCAGCAATCCCCACAGCTAAGGCATCAATACGGTTGATACACCCGCTGACAGGGGCAGTCCAGTGGTCTACCACTGCTGCGGTAGGCAGCATCTCAGCAGCATCGCCACCTTGCGCAGATATCATCGCTCGCCATACGTCCATAGCCCGACCCGAACTCAGCACCTCAGCCGGGTCGGTATCGATACTGGCTAGAGCCAACATTTCGCGAGCCAGAGCTAGGGTAACCTCCACCAAGTCCGCAGGCCCGCCTCCGGCCAATGTCTCTGTTGCCTCAGCCACTTCAAGGGCGTTTCCTGCAGCCAAGCCCAGCGGCTGATCCATATCGGTTAGCAACGCCACAGTGTCCACCCCGTGAGCATTGCCTAACCTCACCATAGTTCGGGCTAACTCCTCAGCGTCGGCCAGATTGGGCAGAAACGCTCCCGAGCCGAACTTCACATCTAACACCAGCCCCGCAGTGCCCTCAGCAATTTTCTTAGACATGATCGAGCTGGCAATGAGCGGGATAGACGCTACTGTTCCGGTCACATCTCGCAAGGCGTAAAGCACTCGGTCGGCAGGAACCAGATCGTCTGAAGCAGCGGCGATCACCACGCCTACGTCTTGGAGCTGGGCTAGAAACTGGTCGTAGCTAAGTGTTGCCTGCCAGCCAGCTATTGCCTCCATCTTGTCAAGCGTGCCCCCAGTGTGCCCCAAGCCCCGTCCAGAGAGCTGCGGTACTGCTGCTCCGCAGGCCGCTACTAGCGGACACAGCACCAGCGACACTTTGTCGCCTACCCCGCCAGTGGAGTGCTTATCTACCGTGGGCCGCTTGAGGCTTGACAAATCCAACCGCTGACCGCTGTTGATCATAGCTGCTGTCCATGCGGCCAGCTCTCGGGGTGCCATGCCCCGCCACACGATGGCCATGAGCAGTGCAGATGCTTGTTCTGGGGCGACAGCACCAGAGGTGACCCCTTCGATGAACCAGCTAATCTGTGTTTCGCTCAACTCGCCACCGTCGCGTTTAGTCACAATGAGATCAGCTGCGTTCATGGCCCGTTCCAACCCCATAAAGTTATGAGCTTGCATTTATGGTAGATCATCGGGACCGAAAGCTCCGGGGAGTAGGTCGCCCACTGTGTGGGTTTCGTTTACTAAACAGTTTGCTCCACCCGCCTCATAAAGCAGCTGGCGACAGCGCCCACACGGGGTAAGAGGGTTGCCAGCACCATCGGTAACCGCGACTGCCACTAATCGTCCTCCTCCTGTGCGATGCAGATCGCCCACTAGGCCACATTCGGCACAAAGTGTAAGCCCGAAAGAGGCGTTTTCAACATTGCAGCCGCTGACGATTCGCCCATTGTCAACTAGCGCAGCGGCGCCTACTGAAAGCTCAGAATACGGGGCGTAAGCGTGCGCGGCAGCTTGGCGTGCGCTAGCCCATAGCTCCTCCCACATGATTAGGGGTGTTGTGCTCATTTGCTTTTTTGGAAAGGCATTCCTGCAGATGCAGGGCCAACCGACCGTCCTACCGCACCTGCTACAACCATCAATGTGACCAAAAAGGGTAGGGATTGGAAAAATTCGCTGGGAATCTCAAAACCGTTTACCTCCACACCGAGGAACTGCAAGCGTGTTCCCAAAGCATCGGAGAAACCAAACAACACAGCCCCAGCAAACGCACCACATGGTGTCCACTTGCCAAAGATGAGCGCAGCTAAGGCAATGAAGCCAGCAGCGTTGGTCATGTTGTCCTCAAATCCGCCTTGTGATTCCATAGAGAACCAAGCACCGGCTAGCCCAGCAATCAAACCGCCTAAAATTACTGATTGATAGCGGATGCGTAGCACGTTAATGCCTAGGGTTTCGGCGGCATGTGGGTTTTCACCACATGAGCGCACTCGCAGACCCCAAGGTGTGCGGTACATAATTAACCAAGTTCCTATAACCACCAAGTACATAGTCCAGTAGATTGGTCCGCCTGTGAACAGTTGATCGCCTAAAACAGGAATAGCAGACAGCAACGGTAGTCCCACGTCTGAGGTGCTTACTCCGCTGGTGTTACCGGTTCTAAAGATAACTTCGGAGCGTAAAAATCCTGTTAAACCCAGCGCAAACAGGTTGATAACTACACCCGATACTATTTGGTTGACGTTGTAGCGAATAGACAATGTGGCGTGTAGTGCCGATACTATGCCGCCGGTTAGAACTGCTATGAGGATTGAGCCCCACAGCCAGAAGGTGGAGCTAGCCTCGCCAAGCAGGGCATAAGTCATGTAACCAACCCCAGCGCTGGTAAGCATGGTGCCTTCAATGCCGATGTTTATGATGCCTGAACGTTCGCTCCATAGTCCGGTTATGGCGCCAAGTACTAGGGGTGTAGCAAGAAACAGTGACTCGTTTAACAGGTTCACTATGTTGGTGCTTGTATTGTCTGACAAAGCTAAGCTGAGTACTAGCGTTAACGGCACAAGTCCCAGCGTGCTTAGAACCCTTGCTAGCCCAGCCCATCGTTGGACTACCGCTGGTCCGAACCCTAGTGTTGCGGTACACAGGTAGAACACACCAATGACCACAATCCAAGTGGGTGGGTGGAAACCAAATCCAGCAGCATCAGGTGGGCGCTCAAGGTTGAAACGGCGGGTGGTGCTGTCTATAGCTGGCGCCACCCCTACGATCAGTGCTATTGCTAACAGGCCGAACAATCCGCTTATTATGGTGTGGCGGTTTAAGCGGAGTTTGTGGGGCTGTGTAGCTAGAGCTGTAACATGTTCAGCTGTGGTCACATAGCCCCCTCAACAGATATGGCTTGGAAGGGGCTTGCATCTTGTGTTTTTACCCTGAACAGGTAGCGCACGATGGCATCAGCAGCTACGAACAAAAGCACGAGGGCTTGGATGATGCGCACCACATCAATAGACATGTTGGCTTCTTGTTGCATAAGCGGCGCGCCAGACAGCATTGCACCCCATAAAAGGGCTGCCGCGATGATGACCACCGGTTTGGTTCTAGCTAGGAGCGCTATAGCGATACCGTCAAAGCCCATTAGGAAAAATGTGCCCGGTTGGAAGTGCCCATTAGTGCCAGATATTTCAGATGCTGCGGCTAGCCCAGCGAATGCCCCAGATGCAGCCATAGCCAAAACAAGTACTTTGTTTACGTTTATGCCTGCGTAGTGAGCGGCGTGAGGGTTGAGTCCCACAGTTTCAATTTCAAAGCCGAAGCTGCTTCGATTAAGCACAAAGGCCACTACAAAGCACAAACCCACTAGCGCGAACAGTCCTAGATGCAGGTTGGGTTGGCTATCTACTAGCTCGGGCAGCACTGCGGTGTCGGAGATGGGTTTGGTACGAGGTACGGTGCTAGCGGTGTCGCGTAGTACTACTGGATCGCGCGACCCCACCATCCAGCGGGCCGCAAACAGTATCACAGAGTTCAACATGATGGTGCTGATTACCTCGTGTGCACCGGTTTTGGTTCGCAGCACACCAGGTATGCCACCCCAGATAGCACCACCAAATGTGCCAGCCAACATGATTACGGGTATGGCCACGATGCCAGGCAGATCGGCCATCCATGATAGGGCACCTACATAGGCTGCTGTTATACCACCTGCAAGTAACTGGCCTTCGGCACCGATGTTGAACAGGCCAGCTCGAAAAGCAAATGCTAGTGCTAGCGCTGAGCCGATGAAGGGCACAGAGCGCGCTAGAGAGCCAGCAAGACGATCTCCATCCCCAAACATGCCTCGTAACAGCGCCCAGTAGGCCGTTAGTGGGTTAACTCCGATTAAAGCTATCAGCACACCGCCGATGATGAACGACAACAAGATGGCATAAAGCGATACATAGAAAGGCTGCAGCTTCCACGTCTCGGTTATCGCGTGCCGTAGTTTTTCCGAAGCTCTTGTGATGCTTGTGTTTGTTCTAGGTCCAGTGTTTCGCGGCGGGCTCATTGTTTACCTTGTGTGGTGTGGGTGGCTGAACCGGTGGCCATTAGCAGACCTAATTGCTCGCGGGTGGCATCGGCAGCCTCCACCGTGGCTGCGAGTCGTCCCCTGTATAACACGCCTATACGGTCGGAGAGGGACATGATCTCATCTAGTTCTGCGGACACTAATAACACTGCTACCCCGCGGTCGCGCAATGCAATTATCTGGCGGTGTATAAACTCAATAGAGCCCACATCTAAGCCGCGAGTTGGCTGTGCCACTATAAGAATTTGTGGGTCTGCGGTTAGCTCGCGTGCAACGATTACCTTCTGTTGATTCCCGCCAGAGAGGGTGCTGATAGCAGCTTGTGTTCCTGTTGTGCGCACATCAAACTGTTTCACTAAGTTGGCAGCCTCAGTATTTATGGCGGCAGTGTTGCGAACTCCTTTTTTGGAGTATTTTTTGTGGTTGTAGCGGTTGAGTACCAGATTGTCAGCTATGGAGTATTGAGCCACCACCCCATGTTTGGAGCGGTTTTCGGGGATGTGAGCAACGCCGAGACGGTTTATTTGGCGGGGATTCCAATTGGTGGTTTCTTGGCCTAACATTTTTATGTAGCCACCGCTGACTGAGCGCATACCACAGATGGCCTCCACCAACTCCCGCTGCCCGTTACCTTCAACCCCAGCTATACCAAAGATTTCGTTAGACCGTACCTCTATATCTAAACCATTAATGGTTTGCACTCCGCGATCGTCGTGGACCCGCAAATCTTGTGCTTTTAAGGCTAACGAACCAGGGGTGGAAGGGGGTTTTTCAATTTGAAAGACAACATCGCGCCCCACCATTAAGTTAGCTAGGGACTGCTGGGTAACACCGCTAGCCACGGTGCTTCCTACTACCTTGCCAGATCGCAACACGGTTATACGGTCGGCTACTGCTAGTACTTCACGCAGCTTGTGGGTGATAAAGATTATGGACTTACCTTGTTGGGTAAGGTTCTTGACTACCCCAAAGAAGTCGTCCACTTCACCGGGGGTTAAGACTGCTGTTGGTTCATCTAAAATTAAGATGTCAGCATCGCGAAACAACGCTTTGATTAGCTCAACCCGTTGTTGTTCTCCTACTGAGAGTTCACCTACGATAGCATCGGGGTTTACTGCTAAGCCGTAACGTTTCGCTAAAGCAAGAATTTTTTGGCGGGCTGTATCTAGATTTAGCAGCCCATTTTTGGTTACTTCGTTCCCTAAGATGATGTTCTCTGCAACTGTGAACACCGGTATTAGTTGGAAATGTTGATGCACCATACCGATGCCCATGTTGATGGCATCACCTGAGTTGTTGAAATTAGTTTTTTGGCCGCGTACCCGTATAGCCCCCGAATCGGGTTTGAACAGGCCGAACACCATATTTACTAAGGTGCTTTTACCGGCACCGTTTTCTCCTAGCAGGCAGTGAATCTCTCCTTCTGTGAGGGTGAGGCTAACTTTTTCGTTAGCCACCACCCCCGGGAAGGTTTTGGTTACATTGTCAACCTCTAAGAGGTGGTGAGACACCCTAGCTGTCGCAGGCTGAGTTTTCGCCTAAATAAAGCCCATCAATTGGGCAGATACCGGTGTCTATGCTGCCTTCGGCTATACCAACACGCACCTGTTCTACTGCCGCTGCGGCTTCAGCGCTGACATCAGCATCGTGGAATGGGGCGTAGGTGATACCCAAGTTATTCACTGTTAAGGTGTAAGCCCCACCGGTGAACGTGCCTTGCACAGCTTCGGCAATGTTGCGGAACACCGATAAGTCCACTCGTTTGATTGCTGAACTGGCTAAGTTTTCAGCACCGGGAGCATCGCCACCGTTAAAAGTTGTGTAGTACTCATCTTGGTCTACGCCTATAACAAACGCTCCTGCTTCGGCGGCGGCTTTAATACCCCCAGAGCCGGTGGGCCCACCGGCACCAAACACAACATCTGCGCCTTCGCCAATGAACTGTTGAGCATCTGATGCGCCCTTAGCAGGGTCGGCGAAGCTGTCGTTGTAAACTTTTAGAACTGAGATGTCAGGGTTAATGTATTTGGCACCAGCCTCATAGCCGTTCAAAAACTTCACTACTGGGGGTATCTCCACACCTCCGACCGCACCAACAACGCCGGTTTCGCTGAGGGACGCGGCTAGGGCGCCAGCAATGAAACCACCCTCGTGTTCGCTGAATAGCACACCAATGTAGTTATCTGGGTATTCGGGATGGAACTGATCTACACCTACATATTTAATGCTGGGGTTTTCAAGGGCTGCATCAAGCGTGTCGGTGCCAATCAAAAAGCCTACGGTGATTAGCACATCAGGGCTTTCGCTAGCCGAGGTGCTTAGGTTGGCAGTGTAGTCTGCTTCTGAAGCAGTTTCGATAACACCTGTGTTCTCTATGCCAAAGCACTCGGCGGCGGCCAGCATGCCATCATAAGCAAACTCATTGAACGTGCCGTCGTCCACCTTACCTATATCGGTCACCATATTTACACGAAAATCTGGGGGTGCTTGAATACCACCCCATTCTTCACATTCTTGTTCTAGGGTGATCAGCGCAGCAGAAGAGCTTTCTACGTCTGTTGTAGGCTCAGGTTCCATGGGCATTTCAGTTGGTTCTGGCTCAGCAGGTTCTGGGGTTGCGGCCATCGCGGTAGCAGCGGAGGTGGCCGCAGTGCCGCCACTATCGTCATCATCGTTACCGCATCCAGCGGCTATTAGAGCAATGCTTAACAGCAGTGCAAACATTGCAAGCAGTTTTTTAATAAACAGGTTGTGACGCATCAATTCCCCTCTAAGTTAGATGCTGGTTACTTTGCAAAGGCACTTTACACCACAGCAGCGACAATTGCTTGCGTCAGGGGCTTGTAACTGTTCGTTACTTTTTGGGTTTATGGTTGTTATTATATTGTTATGGGGAAGCGATTGGTGAAGATCGGTGAAGCGGCTAGGTTGATGGGCACTAGTCCGGAGATCATGCGTAAGTGGGATGCGTCGGGTGAGTTGCCTGCGACTAGGCGAACGCGTGGGGGGACGAGGTATTATTCGGTTGCGGATTTGTTGGGGTCGAGCACGATTGAGACGGCTCCGACTGTGTGTTATGCGCGTGTGTCGTCTCGGGATCAGGGGGCCGATTTGGATCGGCAGCAGGCGGTGTTGGAGGCGTTTTGTGCGGTTAAGGGTTGGGAGACGGAAACGATTCGTGATTTGGGTAGTGGATTGAATTATGGTAAGAAGGGGTTGCAGCGGTTGTTGGAGATGATTTTGAAGCGTCAGGTGCGGCGGGTGGTGGTGACTCATAAGGATCGGTTGTTGCGGTTCGGGTCGGAGCTGGTGTTTTCTTTGTGTGAGTTGCAGGGGATTGAGGTGGTGGTGATTCATCAGGGGGATCCGCCATCGTTTGAGGAGGAGCTAGCTCAGGACGTGCTGGAGATTATGACTGTTTTTTCTGCGCGCTTGTATGGGGTTCGTTCTCATAAGTCGAAACGTTTGTTGAGTGTGTTGACCGAGGAAACGCCAGGCAAGGGTGAGGGTGGTTTGTGATGTTGAGGACTCATCGGATTGCTTTAGTGCCGAATCGTGAGCAGGAGCGGTTGTTGAGGGAGCATGTGGGTTACGCGCGTTTTGCTTGGAATTGGGGTTTAGCGCGGTTTGAGGCACGTGATAAGGATGCGGGGGAATGGTTGAACGGGTTCGTGTTGCGTCCTGAGTTCAACCAAACGAAAGGTGAGATAGCGGCCTGGGGAACCGTTTTGAGTCAGAACGCTTCCAAGAACGCGTTATTGGATTTGCATAAAGCTATTGAGTTGTGGGGTTCGTATCGGAAAGCTTTGAAAGCAGGCAAGAAACCGAGGTTTGTGGGTCATCCCCAGTTCAGATCGAAACACGATGTTACGCAGTCTTATCAAGCCGATAACGGTCCGGGGACTGTCAAGATCGAGGGTCGGCGGATCATGTTGCCGAAGGTTGGGGCTATCAAAATGCGTGAAGCTTTACGTTTTGAGGGCTCTGTGAGGAAAGTGGTAGTCAAACACGACGGCCACCGCTGGTTCGCGTGCGTGATCGTGGAAACAGCAGCTCCTGAACCGGTACCCCCACAAGTGGATGCTGCGGGGGTGGATGTAGGGATCACCCATTTAGCGGTGGTGGCTTACTCAGACAACCAGACTGAGTGGATCGAGAACCCGAAACATTTGCAGCATGCTTTGCGAGAACTCAGAAAAACAGATAAAGCCATCGCGCGTTCTAAGAAAGTGCATGGCAAAAACAAGTCATCCAACAGACGTAACCGGCTTTACGAGAAACGCCGTCGTCTGCATCGGCAGATTGCTAACAAACGTGGCGACCATCAACACAAAACCACTACGTCGATAGCCAAGCGTGCTGGTTCTGTGGGAGTGGAAACATTAAACGTTGAAGGCATGAAACGAAACAGACGACTAGCAAGAGCGATCTCAGACGCTGGCATGTCAGGTTGGTTGACCACGCTTGAACATAAAGCCCAATGGCATCAAAGAGAGTTCAAGCGCGCAGACTGGTGGCTGCCGTCATCAAAAACGTGCAGCGCCTGCGGACACAAAAAAGCGGTATTACAACTGTCGGAACGCACCTACAGATGCCACAGTTGTGGTCACACCATAGATCGTGACCTGAACGCTGCAAGAAATCTACTGGCTGAGGTGCAGCCAAAACGTGGAGACGATATAAGTCCTGTCCGTGGCAACGGTCAGGCAACCGTCAACGAAGCGTGAACTAGAATCATGCAAAGACAGATCAACACAGATCACAACACCTTAGCACAGATTCTAGACACCGGTTTTTACCAGAGTGTACTAAAGCCTGTTCAAACCATTGTTACCTGTTGCATGCAGGGGTTTTGCCGGGTTTGTGTATGCGATGGCGGTTGCGGGCAATTAAGCGGTAAGTCCAACCTGCGAGTGGGCTGATTGGCTTAGCGGTGAGCACACGGCCTAGCAGAAGCCAAAGCCCAGCCATAGCGCTTAGGGCTTTAGCAATGCAGCGGTGCTCGTCGAAGCGGGTGCCGTCGGGGTCTATCCACCATGCAGAGCGGATTACATCGGCGTTAGTAAGGCCGAGGGCATCTAGGTTGGCTTTTTGAAATGGGACAACTTGGTAGCTGTCGCTTAAGCGGCGTTCAACCCAGCGGGCGGTGGCAGTGCAAAAGCCACAGTCTCCATCATAAATCAACGTGCCTGCGGTTGTAGTTTCCAAGCAGGCTCTGCCTAGCTGTTGCGCCCAACATTAGGCTTGCGCCCATGATTGGCTTTTTTGCGGCGGGCACGGGCTTTGCGTTTTTGCGTTCTTTTAGACATTTCAATCTCCAGCTACTCTGAAAATGCTATTTCTACCCGCTAGCGTACACGACTTGTGGAACGCTTCGGGTTTGTGGGGTTGCCTAATGCTGGCAAATCCTCTCTTTATAATGCTCTAACCGGCTCTAACGCATTAGCTGCGCCTTATGCGTTTGCAACCACCGATCCTAACGTGGGTGTAGCAAAAGTGGTCGACCCTCGTCTAGATGCTTTGGCCAAGCTAAGCCGCTCGCAAAGGGTTACTCCAGCGAGCGTGGAGTGCATAGATATTGGCGGCCTTGTGGAAGGCGCTAGTCGGGGCGAGGGTTTGGGCAATCGTTTCTTGGCTCGAATTCGTGAGGTAGACGCAGTGGTGTATGTGCTAAGAGCGTTTAGAGATGCTGATGTGCCTGGCGCTATTGATCCGTTAGAGCATTTGCGAATTTTAGAGATAGAACTAACGCTGGCCGATTTAGACACTGTAGAGAATCGTTTACCCAAGCGCCGCAAGGCTGCAACACAGGATCGTTCTTTAGCCTCCGAAGTAGCAGCGTTGCAAGCAGCCCATGAGGCGTTAGGCGAGGGTATACCGCTGTATCGAAGTGGATTATCAGAGCAGCAGCGAGCCGACCTGCAAGAGAGTTTTTTGCTTACCAACCGACCAGTTTTAGCGGTGGTGAACATAGGTGAAGACCAGCTAGCTGAAGCCGACCAGATTGTAGAACCAGTGGCGGCAGAATTGGCAGGACAGGCTGCAGCTATGGCGGTGTGCGTTCAGCTTGAAGCAGAAGCCGCGCAGCTTGTGGTTGAAGAGCGTGCCGAGTTGCTAGAAGGTTTGGGCTTAGGGGAGGGAGCGCTAGGGCGTTTTACCCATGCTTGTTATGAGCTATTGGGCTTGCGGACATTTTTCACCACTGGCGACAAAGAAACTCGTGCTTGGACATTCCGCAAGGGTGCTTTAGCACCTGAAGCAGCAGGGAGGATTCATAGCGATTTTCAACGTGGGTTTATTAGAGCTGAGGTGATTGGCTGGCAAGAACTACTTGATGTAGGGGGGTGGGCGAAGGCTAAAGAACAGGGTTTGATGCGTACCGAGGGCCGCGACTATGTGGTGGTAGACGGAGATGTGATGGAGGTTCGCTTCAACGTTTAGCAGCCTGTTGGTGCTTGTGGCGCCGGCAAGTGCTAGCAATAAGAGGGTCAGGTGTTAAAGTTTTCTTGAATTGGCGGCGCTGAGAGGGGACAATCATTATATGGCATGGCTTGTTTGTGATGAGCAGGTATTAGCGACCGTTGAAGTTGTCTCACGGTGGCAGCAACGGGCGCGGGGGCTTTTAGGTCGTAAAACCATCGACAACGCCATGTTGTTGCGGCCAGCATTTTGGGTTCACACGCTGGGTATGCGTTTTTCAATCGATGTTGTGTATCTAGATCGCGACTTGGTGGTGCTAAAAACTACAACTATGGCCCGCCATCGTATTGGGATGCCAGTATGGAAGGCGCGCGCTGTGTTAGAAGTTGAAGCAGGGGCTTTAGCTCGTTGGGGGATCAAACCTAAAGATCGCCTAGAAATAAGACAAACTGCTATGGAAACGAGCGGATAATCAAAGCGGAAAACTAAAGTTTACATGTGAGATAACATGGCAGGGGGAGGACACATGGCTGGCAGGTTGGTACTAGTTGCAACACCTATCGGCAACTTAGGTGATCTTTCTCCTCGGGCAGTTGAAGCCTTAGCTACAGCAGATGTGATTGGGTGTGAGGACACTCGCCGCACCGGCAAACTTTTAGATCATGTGGGGGTGGTGGCTGCGCAACTTAAGGTTGTAAACGAACACACTGAAGCCACACGAGCGTTAGAGATTGCTAGTTGGGTAGCTGCTGGTAAGCAGGTGGTGTTGGTTAGCGATGCTGGGACTCCCGCGATATCCGATCCTGGCAACAAGGTGGTAGAAGCAGTGTTAGAGGTTGGAGGGGGTGTGGAGGCGGTGCCTGGTCCTTCAGCAGTATTAGCGGCTTTGGTGGTGAGTGGTTTACCTACGGGTCGTTTTTGTTTTGAAGGTTTTTTGCCCCGCAAGGGCGTCAAGCGAGGTGACCGTATAGCAGCGCTTGTAAACGAGTCACGCACGACAGTGTTGTTTGAGGCACCGCATCGGCTTACGCGAACGTTAGCAGAGTTAGCACAAGCAATGGGCGATGTTCGTCGCATAGCTATTGTGCGTGAGCAGACCAAACTACATGAGGAGGTTTGGCGGGGCACTTTAGGCGCTGCGGTGTTGTGGGCTCAAGCAAACGAGCTAAGAGGTGAGCATGTGTTGGTGTTAGCTGGCAGCGATGAGTTGCCCACACCTACTGAGGCTCAGGTTAGAGCAGCTTTTACGGAGCAGGTAGCCGAAGGCTTGTCGCGCCGCGATGCTGCTATAGCAGTGGCAAAAGATTTGGGTGTTTCCCGAAGAGTTGTCTATCAACTTAGTCTGAAAGATTAGCTACGGTTTTTGTGTGGGCGGGGTAGTAATGTAGGAGAGTGTCGCGTTATTACCTGACCACCCCCATCTTCTATGTGAACGATGCGCCCCACATTGGCCATGCTTATACGGCGCTTAATGGTGATGCTGTAACCCGCTGGCATCGACTTTTGGGCGATGATGTGTTTTACCTTACTGGCACCGATGAGCATGGTCTTAAAGTGCAGCGGGCTGCAGAGGCCAACGGGTTAGCTCCTTTAGAGCAGGCCGATAGAACCAGCCAACGGTTTCGTGAGGCTTGGGCTGAGCTTGGCGTGGCTAACGATGAGTTTATACGCACCACAGAGCCCCGCCATCACCGTGCCGTGCAGCTGTTGATGCAGCGAGCTTATGACAATGGCTACATTTACAGAGCAACTTATGACGGCTGGTATTCGGTATCAGATGAGGCTTACATATCTGAAGAGGCTGTGACCGAAGAAGATTTAGCATCTGGTCGTGTAGAAAAGATGACCGAGGAGAATTATTTCTTTAAGCTTTCTGCATTCCAAGAGCCGCTTTTGGAATG
Source organism: Candidatus Poriferisocius sp. (assembly GCA_965221865.1). Classification (GTDB taxonomy): domain Bacteria; phylum Actinomycetota; class Acidimicrobiia; order Acidimicrobiales; family Bin134; genus Poriferisocius. The sequence goes on along the minus strand of OZ244918.1, from coordinate 604,628 downwards.
GTTTAATGCAAACCCGCAAAACATCACGCCTGAAGGGTATCGCAATGAAGCGTTGGGAATTATCAAGGGCGGTTTGCGGGATATTTCTATTACCCGCACATCTATTAGTTGGGGTGTGCCGGTGCCTTGGGATGATAAACATGTGTTTTATGTGTGGTATGACGCACTCACTAATTACGCCACAGCCGTAGGCTACGGTGCTGACGAAGAGCGTTTTGCTGCGTGGTGGCCGTCGGCGCGACATTTGATTGGCAAGGATATTATTCGCTTTCACTGTGTGTATTGGCCTGCCATGTTGCTGGCTGCTGGGGTTTTGGATTTGCCGAGTTTTCATGTGCATGGCTGGTTGTTGGTGGGTGGGGAGAAGATGTCTAAGTCTGCGTTTAACCAGATATCACCTAGCGATTTGGTAGCCGATTTTGGGGTAGATGGTTTTCGTTACGCATTGTTGCGGGATAACCCTTTTGGCCCTGATAGCGAGGTGAGCCACGAAGCACTTCAGCAGCGTTATAACAGTGATTTAGCCAATAATTTTGGCAACTTGTTGCAGCGCGCTAGCACGCTTGTGCATCGTAAGTGTGGTGGTGTTGGGACTGCACCTGACATAGATCATCCTCTAGCTGCTGTTGCCGATCAGGTTTATGAAGACGTTGCTAGGGCATGGGAGCGATTCCAGCCTTCGGTAGCGTTGGAAGCTACTTGGCAGCTTATTCGAGATACTAATGAGTATTTGCAAGCAACTGAACCGTGGAAGATGGATCCTGGGTCTGCTGTAGATGCTGTTTTAGGCAATGCTCTCGAGGCTCTAAGAATCGTTTGTATTTTGGCGAGCCCAGCTATTCCAACTTCGTGTGAGGCAGCTTGGGCTCGCTTGGGTTTAGATGGCTCGCCTTTAGAGCAAAGACTGCCTCAAGCAGCTAAGTGGGGACAATATCCTGGCAGCTTGTTGGTAGCTGAAGGCAAGCCACTGTTTCCCCGTTTGAAAGCTGACTAGTTGTAGCGTCCAGAGAGGTTGTTAGCTTCGTTCCCAAGTTACATGACATTGTCTTCGCTTAGCCAGAATCGCGTTGCTTCAGTTGTTGGTTCGTTAACTAAGAGCGGTGTGAGGGCTAAGGCACTCCAGTACCTCATTTAAGGTCTTCTCGTTCGGAGATCAAATGTAGCTTACTTTGTCAGTATTTGAAAAGGTTTTGTTTTTGTGCTAAGGGTTTGTGTTAGTGTTTTGATCTATGTGGTCAGGTTGTGTTTGTAGTTGTTGGTGGCGATGTGTGTTGGTCGTGTTGGTTGTGTGGGGTGTTGGTGTTGGTGGTTTGGCTTCTGTAGTGGGGGCGCAGTCTGTAGAGGTTGTGCCGGTTCCTTCTGAGCCGCCTTTAGATGTTGTTGAGGGGTTGGTGGCTGGGCAGGTTGAAGGGGTAGGTGGGGCTGTAGATGAGGGTTTTGTGGAGGTGCCTGTAGAGTCGGGTGTGCCACCGTTAGATGGTGATGATGATGAGGGTTTAGGTCGATTGGATGAGTCGGACATAGACCTTGGGGGTTTGGGACAGCAGGGATAGCCGGGCCCAGTGGTAGATGTGTTTGAGGGTGGTTTTGTGGAGACACCGGTTGAAGTGGAGGTGGAGGACGGGCCTGCGCCTGAGGGTTTTGGTGGTTTGGCGATGTGCGCTGATGGGTTTGTTTGTGGTGTTGCTCCGCAGATTTTGCCGGGGCCGACGGGTTTATCATGTTCGGTGACTGCTTCGGTGATTGTGTTTTCTTGGAATCGGGTGTTGGGGGCTGATGATTATACAGCGAAGTTGCAGTTAGCGGTGGCGGGTAGCGCGCAGACTGTGAGGCGAACTTCTTCTACGTCGGTGGTGTTTGCGGGTTTGTCTTCTTCTACAAGATATTTCATTGGAGTGCATTCGAACGTGGGTGGTGTGGCTCAGTATTACTCAGGGGTGTATTGCACGACTGCGGTGGGACCACCGTTGTGTGGTGCGGTGTCGGCAACTGGGGTGAGGCTTTATTGGAAAGCGGATTCGCGGGTGTATCAGTGGTATGCGGGTCGGGCGACTTCTGTTAGTCAGTATGTGGATGGGCGGTCGTTGGCTGGGTCAACGTTGTCTACGGTGTTCGGCGGTTTAGAGGCGAATGTGTCGTATACGTTTTATTTTTGGTGGCGGTCTTCGTCTAGCAGTGATTGGGTTCAGGTGCATCCTAGTAGGACTTGCACAACAACCGCGCCGCCTGTTGCACCATCGGTTACTTGCACTTCTACCGCTAGCTCTGTTTTGGTGCGATGGGGTTCGGTGCGGGGCGCTGTGCGGTATCGGGTGTCACGAGGCAGCGGCTGGGTTACGGTTTCGGGGCGGTCCCATACATTTAACAATCTGTCGGCAGCAACTGCTTACACGGTGCGGGTGCAGGGCGGGAACTCTGCGGGCTGGGGTGGTACTGGTACGGTTAGTTGTACAACTTCTACAGCGTTGTTGCCTGCTCCGACGGGTTTGCGTTGTGAGGCTACTGTGTCACAAATCAGGTTTTCGTGGAATTCGGTGACTGGGGCGAGTGGTTATTCGGCGAAGATTCAGTTAGCGCAGCCAAACAGCACGCAAACCGATATGTTGACTAGTGAAACTTCAGTTACTTTTACTGGATTAGAGTCGTCTACACGTTATTGGGTGAGTGTTCTAGCGTTCAAGAACAACGAGCCCCAGACGTTTGCTGGTGTTTATTGTACTACTTTGGTTTCATTGGCTGCTCCTGTGTTGTCGTGTACAGCGACATCTAGCAGCGTTACAGTGTCATGGTCGCAGGTCACAGGAGCCACCAAGTATCGGGCCAGAGTAGACAGCGGAGCTTGGACGGCAAATATTGCTGCTACTTCTCATAAGTTTACGGGGTTGGCGGCTGGCAGGATGCATACGATTACTGTGCAGGCAGGCGCTAGTGCTGGTTGGGGGAGTGCCGCTAGTGTCAGATGTGTTACTGCGTCGTGGGGGGTATCGTGCGCTAACACTACCTCTAACAGCGTAGTCTTGGAATGGGATGCTATTGCTGATGCTGAGTATTGGTATACAGGTATATTAACAGGGAGTGGGTATGCGGCTCGCTATTCTCATCAGAAATTACATGCTAGTGACGTGACGTCTAGAACATTTACAGGTTTGGAAAAAGATACTCGTTACGTCATGTTGTTATGGTGGTACAACAACAATCAGTGGAACAAGATTGCTCCTCCCCCTGAGTGCCATACTAAGCCTTTGGATACCCCCAATATTACCAATCACATTACTGGGGGGAATACCCTTACTATTTACTGGGAACCTGTAGAAGAAGCTCAGCGGTACCAAGTGCAAATTGCTCCTGTAGGCACGTTGGGTGCGCGTGGCGCTTCAGCAAACAATGATTGGGAAACGGTTATATCCACTGGCAATGTTCATACGTTTACAGGTCTTGCGCCCGGTGCCCGTTACACGGTCCGATTGAGAGCAGTGAAATCGCAAAACATTTTTAGCGCTAATGCCCTAGTTAATCGTCGAACCTCACCTGCTTGGTGCAAAGCGGTAACCACAACAAACATCACACTAGCATGGGACGACCCGAACAGCGATTATGAATGGCGTGTAAGCCGTATTATCGGAGTGAACCAATATACAGACGCTAGGACGGTTGCTAAAGGTGCTCGCACAGAAACCACGTTGACAGGACTCCAACCACAAACCGAGTACTGGTTTAACGTAGAAAGACGCACAACCAGCTCAGAACAATGGCGGGTGTATGTTCCTTTACCACACTGCCACACCGCACCGATGAGCCCAACAATAGTACAATGTCCCCAAGCCGCAGATGTAGACGGAACAATACGGTGGACATCAAATGGAGCGTATCAGTATCGGATTACCCAAGACAGCACTCGCGCAAAGCCTGCATGGATAACTACTAACTCAACAGCCCACACTTTTAGCAGCTTAGCCGAGGGTAAAACCTACAACATCGCAGTACAAGCCCGTAACCCGCAAGGCTGGTCACCTAACAGCACCTGCCAAATGAAAACACTCCCCCCAATACCCAACAACCTCATCACAGGCACTGGCACCTATCACTTCACCGCAGGAACCCTAAAAGGCGTACTCCACGCAGCTGAAACCGCAACCAACACCTACGCCACCAACAACCCCAACAGATGGCACACCTGCAAAAACACAATAGACAAAACCAAACTAGCAGCAATAATGCTATCAATACCCCCAAGCGAAGCTTACAGTGCTTCCACACCTTCTACAGCACCATCACCAATGACATTATCAAGAGGGGACAACCTCACACATTACTGGAGGACCCATCAATTTACTAGAGATGGAAAACAACTCGGAGAAAAAAAGAGTCTAAACATACGATTATATTCGCATATGACGGTAGAAGGAGATCGCAGGGCCCACTGGAGTCCCGCGGTAGGGCTATGGCAACTTGATCATCTTGGTGAAGATATCAAGTTGAATCATGCTGAACGGGCAGATATTAGAAAAGGTGGCTTAGTAGTAGCAAAGTTCTTGTTAGCTGAACACTGTCGCAATACTAGCGAGTACACGCAGCTGAAGTTTGTACTCAACAATCGATGGCATGCATGCAATCCAAATAAAAAAGACGTATGCTATAACCGCTATATTGTGAACTCTGATAGAATATATAGCAACGGGAAATTAAATATTAGAAAAGTAGATAGTGCTACAGATGGAACCTTACTAAATCAAGTAGATGGTGGTATTCATGAGCGTCTATGCCGCTGGACTTCTAACAAAGTTCCCATGAAATGTTATCTATACGATCCTGATAAGCCACAAGGATTTGTAATCAACAATGCTCCAAATGGTGGCAGAATTGGTAGTGCTAATCCATATACACCCTATCCAAGTGCTTTCATTTCCTTTACTGATCCTAACACAAGCATTAAGTATGCGGTATGGCCTTCAAAATGGCCAAGTACTGCTTATTCACAGGAATGGCCAAATGCAGTTGTATCATCTGTAAAGCCAATTTATAGAGCAGTTATGCCTGATGAGTTTGTGAGATGCAGTCCTGGACGAGACAAAACACCTGAACCTCCGAAGCCAAAAGAACCTGCAGATGATTGTGCTGAAGAAACCTATAAGCCGTTTGGTAACAAAATTCAAAATACAGATTTTACTAATGGAAATCAAGTTGTAGAGGGTTGGTTTGATAATTCAGTGCCGTATCGTGCAGGTGGCACGGAATCCGATAAGCACCGCCTTCAAGTAAAGACTTGTGTTTTGAATTTATTAGATCAATCAATTCGTGCAAACTGCTGGTGGCATGATATATAAGTATTGTTGGAGAATAGCAGCATGTATAACAAAATAGTTACTAAAAAGTTATTGCCTATTTTTGCTACTTTCTGTTTATTTTTAAGTAGTTGTGGAAGTGATCAAAGTGATGAAGATGCTAAGAATCAAGTAGTTGTAGAAAAAGAAATAGTAGTAGCTACAGAAATAGCATCAGAAAATGATACAGAGCCAGCAGTAATTGAGTCACGTAGTTTTTCAGATTTTCTGGATTTTTCTTTGCAAGCTGAAACTTCCAGTGTAGATGAAAAAGTAGGTGAAGGTGAAGATCAACATGGCAATGAGGTTGAGAGTATCAATAGCAATGAACAGGTAGAAATTGATTCTCTAGAAGTAGAGTCAGAGCTAGAGTCTGTATTCAAAGAAGTCTCAGAAAATGAAGATGTTGAAGAAGGTTTAGAAGAAACAGTTGAAAATTTGCCTCTTCTTACTGATGGTTATCCTTCACATTTAGATGATCGAACAAAAAGCAAGTTAGTGAGATTAGTACCAGAATCTATTACTTTGCGTGATTGTGTTATGCGAGGTGAAATTCGTAATTACTCAGAAGATCAATATGCAAGAGATGTTACGATTACAGTTGGTGCTTTAGACAGTGAAAAGAATGCTGAATACCATTGGCCTCTTACTATGAAGCCTGAGGAAAGTGCTCCTTTTGAAATACCAGTTGACTGGTTTCCACATCTTTATGACTATCTATATCAAGATTTTGTGGGTGATTTACCATTTAAATTATTTGCTAATACTAGTTTAGATGTGAGCACTAGTTTATCTTCTACACCAGATATAGGAAGAGCATTTAGAATTAACTATGATAATACTGAACCTGATTTGATTAGCTTCCATATGCCTCATCACACCTTTGTAGGATATCCTCACCACTATGTAGTACATGATGAAAAATTGTTTGAACAAGACGCAAAAAAATATTTAGATTGGCGAAATCCTAAAGGTCATTCTGCTTGGACTAAACCTAAATTTGAAAATATATTTTCAAAAGCTTTAACAAAAAGTAAGGACATAACTCCAGCTATTCAGTACTTTATTCCACATGATTTTACTGATATATATTATCTTCCATCTGTTCTTTATCCTCAGATTTATGATAAAGAACAGCATGATACTATATCTGATATTAAGATATACCAGGTATTTCGTGAAAATAATATAGAATCTGGCAAATTTGGGTATAGAATAGTTGATATATGGGAATTAATACCTTATTCAGTATCAGAAGTACTTGACTCTAATGGTAGTCTTATTCAAAGAAAATTTATTCCAATAACCCAATTTTATAACCATCATTCATCTAAAAATAAATCTGTATATATCCAACTATTATATCCTCAATCCTATGATACTATACTAGATTTTCCAAAACGAAATGTAGAGGGTAAACATCTTACAAATAGTGTTGGTGTTATGAATGTAGAATTAAGTGCATATGATTCAGCTTATCAAGATATTTGGATTGGGAGTGTAAGTCATAGTGATATTATGTCTAATTTGAAATCGCTTCCAGTATTAGAAAATTTTGATAAAAGTTCATGTTATGCTTCTGGTCCATTATGGCAAAGAAATACTTTCGCTGATGGGCCATATGCACGTTTAGAGGAAAGCTATCTTTTAGGTTATTATGGGATATTTACAAGGTCAACTGAAAGAACTTTTACAGCTGACAACAAAATTTTTGATCCAGATGGAACTTGTCCATACTGCTATAGTGATTTTTCGGTTAATTCTTTTCCTGAAATTGATTTGGGAAAAGAGATATATGTAGTACCTCAGTCACTAACTGTAAAAGATAAAAAGATTCGCGGTTTAGTGTATAATAGCTCTATTTCATCTATTGGACGATCTTTAGTTGTGCATGCTTTAGACAAAGATGCAGAAAATTTGATTGGCAAATGGAACTGGCCTTTATCTATTCAACCTAGAGAATATGCCCCTTTTCAAATTGAATATTCTGATTTTAAAGGTAATCTTAAAGATATTGTTTTTGAGGTACTAGTTGATTTTTCTACTACTCCAGATCCTACACGTTCTTTTAGGTTTTATCCTTATACAAGTGGAACTGTATTTGCAGATAATCTTTTGAATGATAATCAAAGTGATAATCAATTTGACTATCTAGGTATTTATTCACTAAGTGACCTAGATGATAAAGTTGAATTTTTATCTACTACAAGAAAAATAAAGAAAAGTGACTTCCTTTCCTCCTATGGAGCTCTGATACCAGCTCAAGATCTAGAAAAAATGAACATATTTAGTTTTGTAGACTCATACGCTAGATTAGAACCCCCAGCTTCTCATCCAGAGCTTGCTAAGAAGGTTGGTACTCAATTTATTGACGAGCTTCGCGCGTACACTGTTTGCCTTGATAAGGATATGAGAGTTGTAGATGTGAAAAAACTTCTCCTATTTACTCCTGTTTATGGAAATTCTGCTTCTGCTCCAGAATATGTTGAAGTGAACTCGATTCCGTCTCCAAATCGCTGGTCTCCTAATGCTGTGCGTATTTTGCAGATTGTCCCTTATGAAGATGAAGAAGATATGAAGAAAGGATGTTATGCGCAGACGTGGATTGGAGGAGCAAATGCAACACAGGAGTGACTTGTTTGACGCGTTGGCAAGCTGATTAGCGTCAGGCACAATTGATGTATGCGTTGGATTGATAATCACTGTCATCTAGAGGCGGAGTCGTTGGAAACTGCTCTGGCTTTGGCAGCCTCAGCGGGTGTGGAGGCCATGATTGACGTGGGGACTGATGTAGCTACATCACACGCTGCTGTTGAAAAGTCTGCTTGCAGTAATCAGATTTGGGCTACTGCGGGTATACATCCTCATGAGGCTAGCAAGGGTAGCGCTGGTATTGAAGACCTGCTAGATGCTCCTAGAGTGGTGGCCGTGGGGGAGACAGGGTTAGATTATTATTACAATCACTCGTCGCCTGAAGCTCAAAAAGAGGTGTTTGCTACACATATTGTATTGGCACATAAACATCAAATGCCGTTAATGATTCATACCCGTGAAGCGTGGGATGACACTTTTGCTATTTTAGATGAGGTTGGTGTACCAGAACGCACCGTGTTTCACTGTTTTACAGGTGGCCCAGACCAAGCAAAAGCAGCGCTAGACAGAGGTGCTTACTTGTCGTTTAGCGGCATTGTGAGCTTTCCATCAGCAGATGATGTACGCGCCGCAGCCAAAATATGTCCGCTAGATCGGCTGTTGGTGGAAACAGACTCTCCATACTTAACACCGGTTCCGCTACGAGGTAAGCCAAACACGCCCGCTAATGTGCCCTTAGTAGGCCAAGCATTAGCACAAGTATATGGCCTAGAGCCTGCTGAAATTGCCGAACGCACTTGGAACAATGCCGTTGCCCTATATCAACTTTGTGTGTGAGCTTGAACCGCAGCGAGGTTAGAGACCTACTTGGCCGACATGGCCTAAAGCCGAGCCGAGCGTTAGGGCAGAACTTTGTGGTAGATGCCAATGTGATTGCTGCCTTAGTGCGTGGGGCACAGTTAACGCCAGACGATGTGGTTGTGGAAATTGGCCCAGGGTTAGGAGCGCTTACAGTGGCTTTAGCTAAAGCCACAAAGCATGTGCTAGCCGTAGAAGCGGATCGTCACGTGCTAGCACCTTTGGAGGATGTGCTCAGCAGTGCGAACGTAAGCAACGTGGAAGTGATGAATGCTGATGCAACCACTTTGGCTTGGCGAGAAAATCTGAGAACCACTGAACAGTTTTGGACGCTGGTATCCAACCTGCCATATAATATTGCTGTACCGTTGCTAATGGACTTGCTCGATAATGAGCCGCAGATTGCTAGCTTCACTTTTATGGTGCAAAAAGAGGTTGCAGAGCGACTTTTAGCTCCTGTTGGCACTAAGGCTTACGGAATACCCACCTTAAAAGTGGCCTATTGGTGCGAAGCTCAGCTAGTGCGTTCTGTATCGGCAGCGGTGTTTTATCCGAGGCCGCGAGTTTCCTCAGCGGTTGTGCGTCTGTTGCGAAGACAAGCACCAGCAGTAAGCGCAGATTTTGAGCAACTATTTCGCCTTATTCGTGTTGCCTTTGGGCAACGTCGCAAGATGCTGCGCCGCTCATTAGGAGCTACGGTCAGCCCAGCATGCTTTTCCGTAGCCGACATAGACCCTACAACTCGTCCCGAACAGCTCACCCTTGCCGACTGGTCTCGCCTCGCAAATGCCACAACCACTTAAACTTGGTTTTGTATGACATCGAGTGTGAAGCAAGCAACCACGCTTACTGCACCCGCCAAGTTGACGCTTTCGCTGAGCATTACTGGGGTGCGCCAAGATGGCTACCACTTGATAGATGCTGAGATGGTGACCCTTGATTTGTGTGATACATTGAAGGTTGAAGAGCACCCTGTGGTGAAAATCTGTGGAACAGATGGCATTGCTGCAGGCGACAACCTCATCGCTCGGGCGCTGAAATTGGTAGGACGCACCGCGCGGGTAACCGTGACAAAAAACATTCCCCCAGGTGCAGGTTTGGGTGGAGGTTCAGCAGATGCTGCGGCTATCTTGCGTTGGGCAGGCTACCGGGATGTGCAAGGTGCTGTGAGCTTAGGAGCCGATGTGCCGTTTTGTTTGGTAGGTGGGCGAGTTTGGGTGGCCGGTATAGGTGAGCGTTTGTTGTCGTTACCCAATAAATCCCGGGAGTTCACATTGCTGATACCTCCATTTGGTTGCTCCACTCAAGAGGTATATCGCTGCTGGGATGCTATGGGAGGCCCAAAAAGTGCAAACGGCAACGATCTGGAACCAGCAGCTTTAGAAGTAGAGCCTAGGTTGGCTGAATACCGTGAGGTGCTACAGCAAGCTACCGGACAGACACCACGTTTAGCAGGCAGTGGTTCTAGCTGGTTTGTGGAAGGGGCTTACCCGGGTGACGCACGGATAGTAACCCGAACGTGCTAGTTGGTAGCTAGCTACTTGCCACGCGCACGACGTTGAAACCTTGTGCGTTTTAGCATTTTCTTATGCTTCTTTTTGCGCATGCGTTTACGACGCTTTTTAATCAACGATCCCATGTGTATTCTAGGCTAGCGTAAATAGTGGCTTTAGAAATAACTCAAGCGGTCATCGCTTAGCAATCAGATAGTCTTAAAGGAGTTAACTGACGCATTGCGATCAGCACAAAAATTGGCGAGTAGTTCAACAGGCAGAACGCCTGGCTTTGGACCAGGAGGTTGCAGGTTCGAGCCCTGCCTCGCCAGCCATGGCTTAGGTGTTCTGGCCGTATCACGGCTAGAGCATCTAGCAGCTACATCAAAGCGGCAATGCTGGTGAGGCCATGACAGAGTCGCAAGCTACATCTCAGCTGCCAGTATCGGTTGTGGTGTTAGCCGCAGGGCGGGGAGCGCGTATGCGCTCTAAGTACCCAAAGTCGCTTCAGCAAGTTTGTGGGCGGGCCATGTTGCTGCATGTGTTAGATGCGGTAGAAGAAATTAATCCACGCCAAACAGTTGTGGTTGTGGGCTTTGGCGCTGAAGAGGTAACCAAACATGTTGCTGCACAAGCCTTAAAGCGTCGCCTGGAGTTTGCAAGCCAACCCATTCAGCGCGGCACAGCAGATGCAGCTGGGTTTGGGCTCACAGCTCTAGACAGCAACCTAGAAGACGAAGACTTGTTATTGCTGTTTGCCGATACCCCGCTAATTCAAGCCCACACTTTGCAGGCTTTGGTAGGACAACATCGCACTTTAGGTGTGGCAGCAACTGTAGGCATCAGCAGCGATGTGCTTGAAGAACCAAAAGACCAACTTACACCCAAAAGCGCTCAGGCTTTTAGCTCAGTCAATGGGGTTGCATATTGTGTTCGCCGCAGTTTGCTGGCTCCTGCTTTACGACGTTTGGCTGCTGGCGATTCGGGGCTGGAATACGACCTTAGCGATGCTGTAAACGTGTTGAGCGCAGCAGGCCACCATATAGCCACTTTTGCTATAGACAACAAGCAAGCTCAAGGAGTTGACAACTTAGAACAGCTTGCGTGCGTTGAAGCACACATGCGTCAGCGTATAAACAGTGCTTGGATGTTGGCAGGCGTGCGTATTATAGATCCGCTCAATACGTATGTAGATGCAACCGTGCAGCTAGCCCCCGATGTGGTGATTTATCCTGGCGTTGTGTTACAAGGCCATACCTTCGTGGGCGAGGGTGCGGTGATTGGCCCGTATACCCATTTAGTAGATTGTGTGATTGGCTCTCAAGCATCTATAGAAGCAGTATCGGCCACAGATGTGGAGGTTGGAGCGCAAGCCACTGTAGGTTCTTATGTGCAGCTAGCACCAGGTTCACAGATACCGCCTAAATCTAAAGCTCCCTAAAAACGCATAGTCACCTAGAGCACATCTAAAGTAAGCAGAAAGTCTGTCACCATAGAAAGCTGAGGTTATGGAAGTCGTCACCAAAAAAAAATTGGCTCTTATCTCAGGACGAGCTAATCAAGAGTTGGCCAATGAAATTGCTGAGGCATTAGGCGAACAGCTTGTAGAACCAAACCTAGCCGACTTTGCTAATGGTGAGATTCACTGTCGTTTTGGTGAGTCGGTGCGCGGTACCGATGTGTTCATTGTGCAAAGCCACACGGCTTACGGCCAAGCCACCGTCAACGATGCGGTGATGGAGCATTTGATTATGGTGGATGCTGCCCGGCGAGCTTCGGCCAAACGCATAACTGCGGTGTGCCCTTTTTTTGGTTACGGACGCCAAGATCGTAAAGCCGCAGGCCGTGAACCCATCACTGCCAAGCTGATGGCTAACACTTTTTTAGCTTCGGGTGCGGATCGCATGTTAAGCGTAGATCTGCATTCGGGTCAGATACAAGGTTTTTTTGACGGCCCGTGGGATCACCTCACCGCCATGCCGGTGCTTACCGAGTACCTCAAAGGTGTGGATGGTGATTTGGCTGTTGTATCACCCGATGCTGGCAGGGTGAAGGTGGCGGAGCGTTACAGCAATGAGCTGGGCGCCGATTTGGCTATCGTGCATAAGCGCCGTGCTAAAGATATTATGCACTCAGTGGAGGTAACAGAGGTGGTAGGTGATGTGGCTGGTCGTACCTGTGTGTTGATCGACGACATGATCGATACAGGTGGCACAATCGTAGCTGCTGCTGATGCGCTAGCTGCGCGAGGCGCTGCCAGCGTTGTTGCAGCCACCACTCATGGTGTGTTCTCAGGCCCGGCTATTGATCGCATCAAAAACTCTTGTATTTCTAAGGTGGTGATTACCAACACGTTGCCTTTGCCACCAGAAAAGCAGATCGACAAGGTTGAGGTGCTCTCTGTAGCCAGTATTATTGCCGATGCTATTGACGCGGTGTTTGAAGATACTTCGGTGTCGGAGATCTTCGGCGGCAAAAACCTTTCCTAGTGATTTTGTTGCTTATAGTGTTTTGAGGGGTAACATTGACGGCTGCGCTATGGCTGAGTTAATCCTAAATGCTGATATCACAAGAGGTAGGGGTACCCGTGCAGCTCGTAGGCTGCGCCGCGCAGGGCATGTGCCTGGTGTGGTTTATGGCTTAGGCGGTGATCCAGTGCCGGTAGCAGTGCATGCTAGGCAGTTGCGGTCTGTGTTGAACACTGAAGCTGGTTTAAATGCTCTGCTCACATTAGATGTGAATGGAGACCGTCAACTTGGGCTGGTGAAAGAGCTGCAACATCATCCGGTGCGCAATGAGGTGATCCATGTGGACTTTATTCGTGTGGACGCTGATGTTGCAGTGGAAGTGGAAGTGCGTTTGGTGTTGCTAGGCGAAGCTACAGGTGTGATCCATGAAGGTGGTGTGGTGGATCAAGCTGCTTTTGTAGTGGGGGTTTTGGCTAAGCCAGACTCTATTCCCAACGAACTAAGCATCGACATCTCAGATATGACTATGGGAGACACAGTAAGAACTGGAGATATCCAATTACCAGAAGGTGTGGAGCTTGCTGGAGATCCTGAAGACTTAGTGGCAAGCACTTCGACCGCTGTTATTGAGGTAGAACAGCCTGACGCAGATGCTGGTGAAGCAGGCGAGTTGGCTGAAGCCACACAAGAGGGCGAAGCCGCCGCGGGTTCTTCCTCCGAAGAGTCCGCCGAGTAGTTCCCGGCGTCTGGCGCCGTGCCTGTACGCTGGCGGCGATCTCGCAAGACTTATTCTGCTACGCCGGCAGACCTTGTAGTGGTTGGTTTGGGTAACCATGGAGATCGTTTTGTGGGCACCCGCCATAATGTTGGCGCAGAGGTAGTGGAATTGCTGGCTAAACGCTATGGGCAGACCTTGTGTAAAACTAAAGAGGCTGCTTTGGTAGCTGATGTAAGGTTAGATGAGCGCCGAGTGGTTCTGGCTTTTCCACAGACTTATATGAACAAATCTGGTGAATCAGTTCGTTTGTTGGTGCGCCGCTGGAACATAGCTGAGTGTTTACAGAATCTAGTTGTGGTACACGACGAGTTAGATCTACCCCCTGGGCGCATCAAGGTAAAACATGGTGGGGGGTTAGCGGGCCATAACGGTTTGGCATCCATCAAAGCACATTTACACACTGCTGCGTTTACCCGCATTCGCGTTGGAGTTGGTAAACCTCCTAGCACCGTTGCTGGTGCCGATTATGTTCTATCACGTCCTAACAAGCAAGACCGGCAATTGCTTGATGATGCGATACAACGTTGCGCCGAAGCAGCTTTGGCGTTGCTAGATGAATCGGTAGCCACCGTGATGAACAGATACAACTAATGACAAAAGAAGGTGTACAAGGCATTGGTGTCACACCCACAGAGGGTAGCGTTTCTTACAGAACTGCTACAGCTACTAACAAGCCGGGGTTAGTAGGTATAGGCAAAGAGTTGGCCGCAGAAAGCGCCATCGTAGATGTGTTAGGTCGCCGTGATGCTGCGTTGGCTGTGGCCGAATCTGGGCAGGCCGCGGTTTTGGCTGCTATCGCAGAATTAGGGGGCCGCAGCCCTGTGGTGGTAGTAACCCCTACAAGCAGCGACGCTGAGAGGTTAGTAGGGGATCTTTCGGTGATGTGTAGCCGTGGTGGGAGTAGCGGCGCTGCTGCGTTGCCTAGCAGCGTAGCGTTGTTCCCGGCTTGGGAGACGCTGCCTTTTGAGCGCATGAGCCCGACGACAGAGACTATGGGTCAACGTTGTCGGGCTTTGTGGTATCTCCGCCAACCTGCTGAGGGTTTGGCTGTATTGGTAGCCCCGATAAGGGCGCTGCTTAGTCGTCTTGTACCTGATTCTGTTGAATCTGAGCCTATTGTGGTGGCTCAAGGACAAAGAGCTGATCTTAGTGCTATCGCAGAGGCACTAGTGGAGCGCGGTTACCGCCGGGATGTGCAAGTTACACATCGTGGGGTGTTTGCTGTGCGTGGCTCAATCGTAGATGTTTTTCCTTCTACTGCAGACAGGCCAGTACGTATCGACCTTTGGGGTGATGAGGTAGATCGCCTTAGCGAGTTCTCATTAGCCGACCAGCGTTCTACCGACTCGCTAGCTGAGGTATACATATTTCCATCTAGGGAACTACGCCCTACTTCACAGATACGTTCTGTCTCTCAAAAGTTAGTGGCAGCACATCCCTGGGGGCGTGAGCAGTGGGAGCGTTTAGCACAGGGTCAGTTTTTTGATGGTATGGAGTCTTGGTTGCCTTGGTTGTGTGAGACAGAAGAGATTCTGACCGATTCGTTGGGTGACGATGCGCTAGTTGTTTTGTTAGAACCTGCTCGCCTCCGCGATCGGGCTGTAGACATTGCAGCAGAAGAAGCCGACTTAGCTGGTGTGCTATCACAAACTTGGGGTGCGGGTTCTGAGGAGTTTCCATCACTGCATGTGTCTTATGAGCGCCTGTTAGCAAAGTGTGATGCTCCTGTTTGGAGTATGACACCAGCGCCGTTGGACCCGTCCACTCCTACGGTGATGGTAGGTGGTTGGGCGTCACCCATTGGAGATCCCACAGCACCTTTGCAGCAAGCATCCCGCTTGCAGGCCGATGGTTATCGTGTCCATGTTGCCGCCGATAGCGAAGGCTCCGCTACAAGGATTGAAGCGTTGCTTTTGGAACAAGGCGTGGGGTTGCCGGTGGTTGTTGCGCCGATCCAGCGAGGGTTTGTGCTGCCAGATTCCAAGCTGGCCGTGCTAGGCGAAGCCGATCTTACAGGTCGCCGTCGCGCGCACCGTCCTAAAGCCAGCAGAAGAACTGCAGCCAAAGAGTTGGACGACCTCACCATAGGCAACCATGTGGTACACCGGCACCATGGTGTAGGGCGCTATTGCGGTATGGTGAACCGTGCTATTGGTGGGGTCAGCCGTGACTACTTGTTGGTGGAATACAGAGGTGGCGACAAGCTGTATGTGCCTACCGATCAACTAGACGCTATTCGCCGCTACTCTGGCGGGGAGACACCAACTCTGAGCAAAATGGGTGGAGCAGATTGGCAGCGCACTAAAAGCGGGGTGCGTACTGCAATTAGTGAGATAGCGCAAGAGTTGGTGGTGCTTTATCGGCGCCGCATCACTACACAGGGGCGGGCTTTTTCTGCAGATACCCCCTGGCAAACTGAGATGGAGGCTGCTTTTGGCTACCAACTAACCCCCGATCAGCATAAGGCCATTGCCGAGGTGAAAGCCGATATGGAGCAACCTGTGCCCATGGATCGCCTTATATGTGGTGATGTGGGCTTTGGCAAGACCGAAGTAGCCATTCGTGCGGTGTTTAAAGCCATTCAAGATGGGGTTCAGGCCGCTGTGTTAGTGCCAACCACCCTGCTGGCTCAACAGCATCACCAGACCTTTCGGGAGCGTTTTAGCAGTTACCCCATCAAGGTGGAGGTGCTAAGCCGCTTCCTAACGCCAAAACAATCCCGTAAGGTAATACAAGGTTTAGCCGATGGGTCGGTGGATTTGGTTATAGGCACCCACCGTTTGTTGTCACAAGACATCACATTCAAACAGCTTGGTTTGCTGGTAGTAGACGAGGAGCAGCGTTTTGGAGTGTCCAACAAGGAGGCAATAAAGTCCTTACAATCTGCTATTGACGTGCTTACCCTTACGGCTACACCTATTCCACGTACGTTAGAGATGAGCCTCACAGGAATACGCGATCTTACTTTGCTGAACACCCCGCCGGCGGAGCGTCAACCCATCTTAACTTATGTGGGAACTTTTGATGAACGCCCTGTTTCAGAGGCTATACGCCGCGAGCTTTTGCGGGAGGGACAGGCTTTTTTTGTGCATAATCGGGTGGCCGATATTGAACATGTTGCTGAAGACTTACGCCAAATGGTACCTGAGGCCCGCATTGCAGTAGCACATGGGCAGATGGATGAAAGCGCTTTAGAGCAGGTTGTGATTGATTTCTGGGAACGTGCTTACGATGTTTTGGTGTGTACCACAATTATTGAGTCTGGGATTGATATGCCCACCGTAAATACTTTGGTGGTAGACCGTGCCGACATGTTGGGCTTAGCTCAACTGCATCAGCTACGTGGCAGGGTGGGTCGTAGCGGGTCTCGGGCTTATGCCTATTTGTTAAGCCCACAAGACAAAGTGCTAACCGAGGAGGCTTATGAACGTCTTAAGACCATTGGTGAGGCCACAGAGTTAGGTTCGGGTTTTAAGATTGCTATGCGTGACCTTGAAATTCGTGGGGCTGGAAACTTGCTAGGTACTGGGCAATCAGGCCATGTTGCTGCTGTTGGCTATGACCTTTACTGTGAGATGGTTTCAGAAGCGGTAGCGGAACTGCAAGGCAAAACACCTCCAGAAGTGATAGAGATAAGCATTGATTTACCTGTTCCTGCTGCCATACCCGATAGTTATATGCCTAAAGAAGAACTGCGTTTAGAAGCTTATCGGCGGGTTGCTAGTTGCGAACAGCTAGAAGAGGTAGCCGATGTGGCTGCTGAGTGGGTTGACCGCTACGGCCCCATACCAGCGTTAGCAGAAGCTTTGCTGCAAGGAGCGCGTTTGCGATGTGAATGCTTGCGTACAGGCGTGCGTGAGGTAACCATAACCAAAGCACCGAGCATAGGGGGGCCTAAGTGGTTGGCTCGTTTAGGGCCATTAGAACTGAAAGCTAGTCGCAGAGTGCGCTTAGAGCGGCTGTATCCCCAAGCCGTTTACCATGAGGGTTCTGAGTTTTTGCGACTACCAGTAGAGTCTGCTCCAAAAGCAGCCGCAAACTTGATTGCAGCGTTGCAGGATTTGGTGCCTCAAGCCGCTAGCACCACAGCAGCAGCATCATGAGCAAGCTAATCGTTGCGGGGTTAGGCCCAGCAGGACCTGAGATGCTAACACAGCAAGCCCATGAAGCGATAGCACGCACTACTAAGCGTTTTGTGCGTACCACCCGTCACGATGCTGCGAGAGCATTGGCACCTGTAACATCTTTTGACCATGTGTATGAACAAGCCAGCTCGTTAGAGGAGGTGTATCACAGCATCGTGGAGCAGCTGGTAGCTGCTGTTGGCAAAAGCCAAGAGGTGCTTTATGCTGTTCCCGGTTCGCCTTTGGTGGCAGAGCGAACTGTGGAGTTGTTGCGGGAGCGAACAGATTTAGACCTCGAAGTTTTAGCTGGGCTTTCTTTTGTGGATTTGGTGTGGGATCGCTTGGGCATCGATCCGCTGATTGCAGGGGTGCGGTTAGTAGACGGACACCGCTTCAAAATCGATGCGTCAGGAGAACGAGGCCCGTTGCTGATAGCACAGTGCGACAGTACACATGTGTTGAGTGAGGTGAAGTTGGCTGTTTTGGAGCAAGCACCGTCGGGGTCTGTTAACTTGAGTAACAGTAAACCTGTGGTTTTACAGCGGCTGGGACATACAGATGAGCAGATAGCAGAGGTGGCATGGGAAGAGCTTGACCGTGTGGTTATCCCAGATCATCTCACCTGCATTTATGTGCCAGAACTAGCAGTGCCCATTGCTCAGGAGATGGCCCGTTTTGCTGAGTTGGCCGTGATATTGCGTCAGCAGTGTCCGTGGGATCGCGCCCAGACCCATAAGTCGCTTCGCGGGCATCTTTTAGAAGAGACCTACGAGGTGTTAGAGGCACTAGATGCTGTTAACCCAAACACTGCTCAAGGTTACGAAGATTTGGAGGAGGAGTTGGGCGATTTGCTGTATCAGATAGTGTTTCACTCGCTGCTAGCAGCCGAGGCTGGTCAGTTCACTTTGGCTGATGTAGCTCTAGGAATCCATAACAAACTCAAGGCTCGCCATCCCCATATTTTTGGCTCTGAGCTAGGCCCCGCAAGCCTTGAGGTCGGGTCTGAACAAGTAGTACAGCCATATGTCAGCAACGACCAGACATTTGAGCCAAACCAAGATTGGGAAGCCCTCAAGCGCCAGCAAAAAGGACGGGTGTCGGTGATGGAGGGGATTCCAGTTGGGTTACCTGCTTTGTTGTTTGCCGACAAGGTAATTCACAAAGCTCGTTCTGTAGGTTTGGAGCCAGAAGTGGATACCGCAACCATTGCTGGACGTTTATATGAAGCAGTTACAGAAGCTCAATTTCAGGGCTTAGATGCTGAGTCAGAGTTGCGAAATTTTGTGAACAGTATTGGCACACAAATTCGTAAACGCGAAATTTCATCATTGTAATTTTTTTTACCTATAGCCAAGAGCACTTTTTTCGTCTATTTTTGCAACACTAGCCACATTAGCCACAGCCAAGGTTGCAGGATTTGAACAGCCAAACAAGTCCCCTAGCAAGGGTTTTGTCAAAACGTATAGAAACTGTTGTAGCCCGAGAGGTCTTAGATTCGCGCGCTAATCCCACCGTGGAAGTAGAGGTGGGTTTACGTTCTGGTGCATCTGGCAGAGCCATTGTGCCATCGGGAGCATCCACTGGGCGTTATGAGGCTAAAGAGTTGCGTGATGGTGGGGATCGTTTTATGGGCAAAGGCGTTTTGCAAGCAACTAGAGCTGTACAAGGTGAGATTGCAGAAGCAGTTGTGGGGTTAGATGCTAGAGATCAACGTGGCCTAGATCAAACATTGATCGACTTAGACGGCACCGAAGGGCTAGGCCGTTTAGGAGCAAACGCCGTGTTAGGTGTGTCGTTAGCAGCCGCTTCGGCTGCAGCTGTTGATGCTGGTTTGCCGCTGTTTCGTTATCTTGGCGGAGCCAACGCCCATGTGCTGCCTACTCCCATGCTGAACGTGCTCAACGGTGGAGCCCATGCTGCTAACAACGTAGATCTGCAAGAGTTCATGGTGGTGCCTGTAGGGGCGGCATCTTTTTCCGAAGCTTTACGTTGGGGCGCTGAGACCTATCACTGCTTACGCAGGTTGCTTGCAGAGCGCGGTTTGGCTACTGGTGTAGGTGATGAGGGTGGTTTTGCCCCAGATTTAGAGTCTAATGAGGCTGCAGTAGCTGTGTTAGTGGATGCGATAGAGGCTGCTGGCCTTACCGCTGGCAGCGACATGGCTTTAGCTTTAGATGTAGCTTCTACTGAGTTTTATAACAACGGCCAGTATCGCTTGGAAGGCGAAGATCGCACTTTTAGCTCTGCACAGATGGTGAGCTATCTCAGCGAACTTTGTGATGCGTACCCGATCGTTTCGATTGAAGATGGTTTAGCCGAAGACGACTGGCATGGTTGGGAGTTGCTTACCCAAAAACTAAAGGGCCGAGTGCAGCTGGTTGGCGACGATCTGTTTGTTACCAACACCGCGCGGCTACAACGGGGGATTAGCCAGCGTGTAGCCAACTCAATTTTGGTCAAAGTGAATCAAGTGGGCACCCTCACCCAAACGTTAGAAGCAGTTGAGATGGCCGCAGCCGCCGGTTACAGCGCGGTTGTATCGCATCGCTCTGGGGAGACAGAGGATGTGACCATCGCTGATCTGGCAGTAGCTACTAACTGCGGCCAAATCAAAACTGGCGCTCCAGCTCGCAGCGATCGAGTAGCCAAGTACAACCAGCTTTTACGCATAGAAGAAGATTTGGGTGAGGCTGCTGCGTATCGAGGTGGTGCATTTTTGGCCAGCGTGGGTGTTTGTGATCTAAGCGATGTGGTCAACAGTGGTGCAAATCAGCAGGGGGACTTATGATAACTCTGCGGCGGGGCTTGGTGCTTTTAGTGGTACTGGTTGCTTTGTTAGCAATGTTGTTTTATGCCGTGTTCCCTATCGGCACTTATATAGATAAGCGGTCGGCTGCTGATGCGGCTCAGCTGGAGCTAGAGGCGCTTCGCAGCGAGAATGAGCAGTTTCGGACACGCATTGCGGATTTATCAGATCCAGTTGAGATTGAGCGCTTAGCCCGCTTGGAGTACAACTTAGTGTTTCCCGGTGAGCAGGCTTATACCATCTTGCCACAGGCCCCACAGCCAGTGGAGGTTCCAGATTTGTGGCCTTTTAACGCTTTGGTTAGTTCGTTAAGCCGGTAGGCCCAAAGATGTTTGAGGCTATAGCGTTGTAGTGTGACGTATTATGAGGTGTTAGGTGTTGCGCCAACTGCTACACCTGAGGCGCTCCGCCGGGCTTATTTGCGTCAAGTGCGCCTTTGGCATCCTGATCTGCCCAACGGCGATTTAGAACGAATGCGTGCAATCAATGAAGCGTGGAACACGCTTAGCAATCCGTTGTTGCGCGGTGCTTACGACCGAGAATTAGCTCGCCGTTTGAGACAGGTTGCTCAACACACTGCTGCTAAAGGTGCGGCTAGTGCTGCGCGCCAACCTAGTTGGGTAAAGAAGCCACAAAACTCGCCTAAAGCAAAAACTCAGAGCCAACCGCAAGCCCGACCCCAACCTGCGCCTCAACCAATGGAGCTAGTGGGGATTGGCTGGCGCTGGATTGGGGTAGTGGCATCAGTGCTGGTAGCTGTGGCAGTAGCAGTTATTGTGATTGCTACATCTAATATTGATAATTCTGATCCGTCTAACCTTGTACAGGTGTCGGCGCCAGTGTCGCAAGCGGAGCCCGAACCGGGCGATTGTTTTTTGAAAGAGATTGCGGTGCTAGTGCCGGTGAGTTGCGAAGATCCTAACGACGGTCAGCTGGTGCGATGGATTTCGTTGGGAGCACCTTGTCCACCGGACACTGATTTACATTGGGTGCGCTCATCACAGCGGGCTGTGTGTTACCTGCCTTCGGATACGAGTTCATGAAAGACCCAACTCAGCTAGGTGTGCGCTTGCTAGCCACTACCAAAGTGCCTACGAGGTGGGGGCAGTTTATATGTCATGCCTTTGAGTCTTTTGGGCCCGAAAAATCTGCCCAAGAGCACATAGCGTTGGTGCTAGGAGAGGTTGCTGGCAGCGATGAGGTGCTGGTGCGAGTGCATAGCGAGTGTCTCACTGGAGATGTTTTTGGTTCTTGGCGTTGCGATTGTGGAGCGCAGCTGCATGCAGCGCTAGATGCAATTCAAGCCAACGCTAGTGGGGTGTTAGTTTATTTGCGGGGGCACGAGGGCAGAGGCATTGGTCTTGGTCATAAGGTGCAGGCTTATGCTTTGCAAGATAAAGGCCGTGACACGGTAGAAGCCAACTTAGATTTAGGTTTTCCTGTGGATGCACGCACGTATGTTATGGGAGCAGCAATTTTGGTTGAGTTGGGTGTGCAGCGGGTGGCCTTAATGACTAACAACCCTGCCAAAGTCAATGAGCTTAAAGCTTTCGGTTTAGAAATTGCTTGTCGCGTACCTTTAGAAACTACTCCTCGTTTGGAAAACTTGGCCTATTTACGCACTAAACAGCAACGACTCGGCCATCAACTAGACAGTGCGTTGTTAGACGAGGTGAATCAGCTTTCTGATAAGGGGTTGGCAACTGTTGAGTTTGGGGTAGAATGATGTGTATGAAGGTTGTTGGTAAGCGTATGTGTTTGACTGATTGGGGTTGTCAGTTTGGGTTGTCTACGCGTGCTTCTTGGCAGATGTATCGGGATGGTCGTTTGCCTGAGGGGTTGGTGGTTGAGAAGGTGGGGAAGTTGTTGTATGTGAGGGTGCCTGATGATGAGTTGCCTGCTGATCGGGTGGTGTTGTATGCGTGTGTGTCTTCTTCGGATCAGGCTTTTGATTTGGTGTGTCAGTCGGAGCGTTTGCAGGTTTTCGCGCGTAAGCAGGGGTGGTCTGATTTTGAGGTGGTGATGGAGACGGGTTCTGGTTTGAACGGTAAATGCTCGAAGTTGTTGAGGGTGTTGCGTTTGCCGGGGAGGACTCGGATTGTGGTTGAGCATCGGGAGCGTTTGACGGGTTTTGGGTTTGAGTTGTTGGAGGCTTCGTTGGTGGGTCGTGGTGGTGGGGTTGTGGTGATGGATGATGAGGAACTTGAGGATGATCTTGTGAGGGATGTGACTGAGGTGTTGACTTCGTTGTGTGCGCGTTTGTATGGTCGTCGGTCTGCTGCTCGTAGAGCGCAGAGAGCGTTAGCGGCTGCTGGTGAGGGTGTGTCGTGACTCGCTGGCGGTCGGAGGGTCCGTTTGTGGTGCCTGCCCCGTCGGGTGCGACTGTTCGTACAAAGGTTCATGCTTTTGGTGATGATGCCAGCGTGTTGAGGCAGGTCAGCGAGTTTTTGGGTTCGTATTTCCGGCAGGATTTGGCTGCCCGCTGCAAGCTGGGTTTGGAACATGCAGATCGGAATGAACGCAAAAAAGAGTTGACACCGGCGGTGTCGTCGCGTTGGGCGAATCCGATCACTCTTCGTGTGGGTGATCAGTTCGCTTTAGCGGTTCGTAATATGCAAGCTTCGATTGATCGTTATCGGACAGAGATCAACAGGATCGAGAAACGTCTTCGAGTGCCGGTCGGGCAGAAACAAGGTCGTGTGCGAGGGTTCGCGTCTGTAGGTGAACGTTGGCAAAAGCAACGCCGGTTGCAGAGCCTGAAAGCGCGTGAAGCTCAAACATCTGCTGATCTGCAAGCTGGTCGGGTGTCGGTGTGTAAGGGCGGTAAAGAGCTGGCTAACAACCGTCATCATTTACAAGAATGTGGTCTAACGCTTCAGCAATGGCGTGAACAGTGGGATGCTGCTAGAGGGTATTTGACTTGTGACGGGCGCACCGGTGAACCGTACGGCAACGAAATGATTCAGGTGATCCCTACCGCAGCAGGCTACAAGAACTGTGTGGTGCAGATCCGGTTACCGAAAGGTTTAGCGCATTTATCGAACACCCCAGACAGGAAAGCACCTTTTTACCGGTTAGAAGGGACCGTTACCTGGAATCATCGAGCGACCGAATGGTTACACCGATGTTTAACTAGTTCAAAGATCTCATACACCTTCTCTTATGATCCTGATAAACAAGCCTGGTATCTGTCGGCTAGCTGGACGTTCCCTAAACCTTCTGAACCCGCTGAGATACCCACCACCGCGAAAACGGTGGGCATCGATTTGAACTCCGATCATCTAGCAGCGTTCATCGTGGATGAGCACGGCAACCCAACCGGTCGCCCTCAAACGTTTGAGCTGTTAGAAGAAGGCACCAGCGAGCAACGGCGAGGCAGGCTACGAGAATCAGTAGACGCGGCACTGAAATGGGCGGTCTCCCAAGGCGCACAAGTGGTCGCTACCGAGAAACTCGATTTCAGTCGCAGTAAAGCTTTGGGCAAACAGATATACCGACGCGGGCAAGCAGGAAAAACCACTCGCCGTAAAGTCGCTGGACTACCCACAGCACAAGTTTTTGAGGCTGTAGCAGCTAACGCCAAAAAACATGGGATCACTCACGTAGCAGTCGATCCTGCGTACACCAGCAAATGGGGAACCAGATACTGGAAACCCGCACTCAACAAATCACGCCGACAACAAAGTAGTGGTCATCACGCTGCTGC
This sequence comes from Candidatus Poriferisocius sp., assembly GCA_965221865.1. Taxonomy (GTDB): domain Bacteria; phylum Actinomycetota; class Acidimicrobiia; order Acidimicrobiales; family Bin134; genus Poriferisocius. The sequence goes on along the minus strand of OZ244918.1, from coordinate 580,482 downwards.
TGTCGTAATCGGCAGAAGAAGTCAGGGCCACGCGGCCAAGCCAAAGAACCCAGAACCAGCAACGACCAGAGGATCGTCAAGGACAATCTCGGTTCCAGCCCAACCACGAACAACTGACATGCCCCCTACAAACAGAAAAGGACAACAGCGAGCCGCCCCCAGCAACAACCTGTTAGCCAAACCTGGGACTAGACGGGACAGACGCTCAAGGTCGTTCGGAGCGTCGACAATAGAACAACCTTCTATTGTTTAAGGAACGGCTCTGATAGATTTAGCGTATTGTTGGCAATATGAGTGATGCTGTGATGAGTCTGGCTGATGGGTTTGACTTGGCTAATCGCGAGCAGTGGATGTCGTTGGTGGATGCAGTGCTTAGAGGAGCATCGTTCGACAAAACACTTACTTACACAACCTACGACGGCATTCAAATCCAACCCCTTTACACTGCCGCAGATCACAGTGGCGATAACAGCTTGCCGGGGCAGGCGCCTTTCACTCGCGGTGATGAGGCTGTGGGTGGAGGGTGGCAAATCCGCCAAGCACATAGCAGCGCAACCGGCAATCAAGCCGTGTTAGACGATATAGCTAGCGGCGCTGATGCCATAGAACTGCACCTGAACGCTGAGAGCAGCTTGTTAGAACTGGAAAAATTGCTAGACGGGGTGCCTACCTCGGTGCCCGTAACGTTAGCGTCAGGCAGTGTTTGCACTTCTGAGGCTTTGCTGAGCTTTTGGGAGAAAAGGGGTGTGCCAAACAACGAACCTGTAGGTGGTTTTGGCCTCAGCCCCACAGACCCGAACGTAGCGGAGGTGGTGGCTAAAACTGTAAGTTTAGGATTCGGTAACTTGCAGGTCGCTCAAGTAAACGCAGCAGGCCTAGCAGACCAAGGCGCTACCGAAGCCCAAGAGTTAGCGGGGTCGCTAGCGGACGGAGTTAGCTACCTGCGAGCGTGTGAACATGCTGGATTGGACTTAGCTGCAGCCGTTCAAAAGCTGGAATTTCGTTACTCAGCAGGCGTTGACCAGTTTTTGACCATAGCGAAACTGCGAGCAGCTAGGCGGCTATGGGCGCGAGTTACTCAAGCATGCGGGATTGAGCCTGTGGCACAACGCCAGCACGCAGTAACCGCAGGGGCAATGATGACCCGCCATGATTCGTGGGTGAACATGATACGAACCACGGTGGCTTGTTTCGCAGCGGCTGCAGGCGGTGCTAATGCCATTACCGTTAGTCCTTTTGATGCAGCCATTGGGGTGCCCGATTCGTTGGGTTTGAGGATTGCCAAAAATACGCAGTTACTGTTACGTGAGGAATCTCATATTGGTCAAGTGATTGATCCTGCTGGCGGGTCTTACTATGTGGAGTGGCTTACCGATGCTTTAGCTAGTACTGCTTGGGGTTTGTTTCAAGAATTGGAAGCAGGTGCTAGCTTGAGCACATATATTGCTGTTTGTCGAACTCAGCGTAGCGCTGACGTAGCTACCCGCAAGCTACCTCTTACTGGTGTAAGCGAGTTTCCCAATTTAGGCGAGGAGCTATTTGAACGCGCGCCGTGGCCAGATCAACAAGTTCTGTATCTAAACAGAAATGATCAGCACCGCTTAGCTAGATCGTTTGAGATACTGCGCGAAGCCGCTCATAACAATACTAAAAACAACAGCGCTGGTTCTGAAGCTGGGCCGCCACAGGTTTTTTTAGCTTGTTTAGGTACTTTAGCTGCCTACACAGCCCGCTGCAGTTTTGCTAGCAACCTTTTAGCGGCAGGCGGCATAAAGGTGGTGCAGTCTGAAAGTCTGACTGATGCTGCTAGTGCTGCGCAAGCTTGGGCAGCGTCGGGGTGTTCGGTAGCGGTTGTGTGTTCTTCTGACACGGTGTATCAAGATCAGGGCGCGCTAACAGTAGGAGCACTCAAAGATGCTGGTTGCGGCTATGTGCTGGTTGCGGGTCAACCCGACGAGCGTTGGGACGCTGATGGTTACATTCATATTGGTTGCAATGTGTTATCTGCATTGCAAGAGGTTCACAAGAGGCTGGGGTTATGAGCATTCCTGATTTTTCCAGCATCGATCTTTTTACAAGCGATGAGCTTGCTGATAGTGGTGACACTTCTGAGCAGTTAACCGGGGATCGCTTAGCTGAAGATTATCTAGCTAGCTACGCTAAATGGTCTCAACAAATTCAGTCTCAAACAGGTGCAGACCCTACACAGCTTACTTGGGACACACCAGAAGGTTTTGGTGTGCGTCGGCTTTACACCGCTGCAGATCGTGCTCCGTTGGATTTCTGTGACACCTATCCTGGTATCACCCCTTACTTGCGTGGGCCGTACGCCACAATGTATGTTTCACAGCCCTGGACGATACGTCAGTACGCTGGGTTCTCCACCGCAGAGGACTCCAACAACTTTTACCGACGTAACCTAGCCGCAGGTCAAAAAGGATTATCTGTAGCTTTCGACCTAGCAACCCATCGGGGTTACGACTCTGATAATCCCCGGGTAAGCGGGGATGTGGGCATGGCGGGGGTGGCCATTGATTCCATCTTGGACATGCAGATTTTATTTGCTGGCATACCGCTAGATCAGATGAGCGTGTCTATGACCATGAACGGCGCTGTTTTACCCATCTTGGCTATGTACATTGTGGCTGGCGAAGAACAAGGTGTTGCTCCCGCCAAGCTAGCTGGCACCATTCAAAACGACATCTTAAAAGAGTTTATGGTGCGTAACACCTTCATCTATCCGCCTGCGCCTTCTATACGCATCATTTCAGACATATTCGCTTACACAGCTGCGCATATGCCGAAGTTTAACTCCATCTCAATTTCTGGTTATCACATGCAAGAAGCTGGGGCTACTTTGGATTTAGAGTTGGCCTACACTTTGGCCGACGGCGTGGAGTACGTGCGAGCTGGGCTGGATTCTGGTATGGAGATAGACACGTTTGCGCCGCGGCTGAGTTTTTTTTGGTGTATTGGCATGAACTTTTTTATGGAAGTCGCCAAGCTGCGTGCTGCTCGTTTGCTGTGGGCCAAGCTGATGAGCCACTTTCATCCAACCAACCCGCGCTCATTATCGCTTCGCACCCATTGCCAGACTTCGGGGTGGACTCTTACCGCTCAAGATGTGTTCAACAACGTAGCTCGCACCACCGTTGAGGCTATGGCTGCTACGCAAGGACACACCCAGTCGTTGCACACAAATGCTTTAGACGAGGCTCTTGCCTTGCCCACAGATTTTTCGGCTCGGATAGCTCGCAACACCCAGCTTTTGCTGCAACATGAATCAGGTACTTGTCGGGTGGTCGACCCGTGGGGTGGTTCTTATTATGTAGAGCGGCTCACACACGATTTAGCTCAGCGCGCCATGCAACACATTGATGAGGTTGAAACCTTAGGAGGAATGACAGCGGCGATTGAGGCAGGTATTCCTAAGATGCGTATAGAAGAAGCTGCAGCTCGCACTCAGGCACGTATTGATGCTGGCACACAAACAGTTGTTGGCGTGAACCGCTATCAGGTGGCCGATGATGTAGATATTGAAGTGCTCAAGGTTGACAATGCCGAGGTGCGCGCCTCGCAAATTGCTCGTTTGCAGAGTTTGCGAGCTGCACGGGATAACGAAGCCTGCCAGCTGGCATTAGATGCTTTGAGCAAAGCTGCCACTCAGCCTGCAGGTACGCCTGCTACTAACCTTTTGGCTCTTGCAGTAGATGCAGCACGAGTTCGAGCAACCGTGGGTGAGATTAGCGATGCTTTAGAAAAAGTGTATGGTCGTCACGCCCCACAAATTAGAACTATTTCAGGGGTGTATCAGGCAGAATTGCAACACGCAAACAACAAATTGAGCAACAGTATGGCAACACAAGATGTAAATAGCGCAAATTTAATCAACAGAGCACGAGAAGCAGTAGCAGAGTTTGCTGCCCGTGCTGGTCGCCGACCCCGCATACTTGTGGCCAAGATGGGTCAAGATGGTCACGACCGAGGGCAAAAAGTTGTTGCTACAGCTTTTGCGGACATTGGTTTTGATGTGGATGTGGGCCCGCTTTTTCAAACTCCAGCCGAGGTAGCACGTCAAGCGGTAGAAGCTGATGATCATATCGTGGCCGCATCCTCTTTAGCTGCAGGGCATCTCACTTTAGTGCCAGAACTTATTGCCGAACTTGCAGCTTTGGGTCGATCCGACATCATTGTTGTTGTGGGTGGCGTGATTCCGCCTAGCGACTATACCGAGTTGCGTGCTTGTGGGGCCGAAGCCATTTTTGGGCCGGGAACGGTGATTGCAGAGGCCGGCTTAGAGTTGCTGGAGGTGCTAGACAAGCGACATTTTACTCAGGCTCCGCGGTGACTTCTCCCCCTGAATGCAGTTTGGATGATTATGTGGAGGGGGTGCTAGCAGCTGACCGTACCTGGTTGGGTAGAGCTGTTACGTTGATGGAGAGCACGCATCTGAAAGACCGCAATGTTGCTATGAACTTGCTGGGCAGATTGTTGCCACACAGTGGTACTGCTAAGCGTATTGGCATTACGGGGGTTCCGGGGGTGGGTAAGTCCACCTTTATTGATGCACTCGGTATGAATCTCATTTCGCAGGGTCAGCGGGTGGCAGTGCTGGCAGTAGACCCATCATCATCGGTGTCGGGTGGCAGCATTTTGGGTGATAAAACCAGGATGGGCAACTTAGCTGTGCAAGATGCTGCTTACATTCGGCCTTCCCCTTCGTCAGGGTCATTGGGTGGCGTGACCCGCACTACTCGTGAGACCATGATGGTGGTAGAGGCAGCAGGGTTTGATGTGGTGTTGGTGGAAACTGTTGGGGTGGGTCAATCTGAAATAGCAGTTGCTGATATGGTGGATTTTTTTTTGGTGTTGATGCTGCCTGGGGCGGGTGATGAGTTGCAAGGCATCAAAAAAGGGGTGTTGGAGTTAGCTGATGCGCTGGTAGTGAACAAAGCTGATGGTAGCAACGAGATTGCAGCACAGCGAGCTATGCGGGATTATCGAGCCGCATTGTCGTTGACAGCACCTACTAACGCTAACTGGGTGCCACCGGTGCTAACTGCAAGCTCTATTCAAAAGACTGGCCTAGATCAGGTAGCAACCCACATTGATGATTATTTTGCTGTGATGGCAGACTCTGGGCAGTTAGCTAGCCGTCGTGCGTCTCAGCAGGTGCGTTGGATGTGGGCGATGGTAGAAGATCGTTTGCGCGAGCGGTTGATGTCTAATGAGCGAGTGCGTGAGATGTTGGCAGACTTAGAACAACAAGTAGCAGCTGCTGAGATAGCTCCTTCTGCTGCTGCCACCCAAATCCTCAGCGCTGTTGAGACCGAACGGTCAAATAATGCGCAAAATCGACAATAAACTGTGTGCAAAAACGCTAATTAGTTCTATAATTGCACACTGGCCAAGACACTTACGAACTAAGCGATAGCATTATCGCTGCACCTATCTCTACTTTGTGGGCTTAATCATGTTAGCTAATGTCAGTTAGGTGTCTTAAAGTATTTGGGATAAAAAGAGTTGGGTTCGTTCTTCTTGTGGGTTGGTGAAGAAGTGCTCGGGCTTGCCAACCTCGACAATCTCGCCGTCGGCCATGAAGATCACCCTGTCGGCAGCTTCGCGGGCGAAGCCCATCTCATGGGTTACCACGATTAAGGTCATACCTGTTTTGGCTAGCTCTAAGATCACCTCTAAAACTTCAGAGATCATCTCAGGGTCTAAAGCAGAGGTGGGCTCGTCAAACAGCATGAGCTTAGGGCGCATCGCTAAAGACCGGGCGATGGCCACCCGCTGCTGCTGGCCGCCAGAGAGTTGGCCGGGAAATTTGTGGGCTTGTTCAGGAATTTGAACACGTTCTAGCAACTCCATAGCACGATCTTCAGCCTGTTTTTTGGGCATCTTAAGTACTTGACGGGGCCCGAGAGTGATGTTGTCAATGACGGTTAGGTGAGGAAACAAATTAAACTGCTGAAAGACCATGCCCGTTTCCCGGCGGATTAGGGCGATGTTACGCACATCGTCGGTAAGTTCGACCCCGTCTACCACAATGTGTCCCCGGTCGTGGTGCTCCAACCGGTTTATGCAGCGGATGAGGGTGGACTTGCCCGATCCCGACGGCCCGATCACTACCACAACTTCGCCTGAGCCCACCCGCAAATTGATGTTTTTTAGGGCGCAAAACGTTCCAAAAAACTTGTCCACACCATCCATTTCAACCATGAGGTCGCGCTCACCAATTTGGGTGGCATCGGCATCTACATTGGGGTTAGTGTTTGCAGCGTTTGTCATCGTTCTCCTACTCCGAGGTGGCGCTCAAGGCGCTGGCTTTCTTTCGACATGGTGTAGCTGATGGCCCAGTAGACGAAGGCAGCGAAGACTAAGGTTTCCGCAATAGCAGTAGTGGTGAATTCTTGTTGTGAGTGAATTAGCTCGCGTGCCCGGTAAAACTCCACCACGCTGATGAAGGCGAAGAGCGTGCTGTCTTTATATAAGCTGATGAACTGGCCTACCATGGCAGGTATAACCGCTCTCAGGGCTTGAGGCATCACGATGAGGCGCATAACACCGAGCGGCTGCAGGCCAATAGCTTGGCCTGCTTCAATCTGGCCTTTGGGTACGGCTTGCAAGCCACCGCGAACTACCTCGGCTAAATAAGCCGAGCTGAAAATGGTGAAGACGATGATTGTGCGGGTGGTCAAGGAGAGCGGCGTGTCTACGTTTAGAAAAAAGTCGATGAATATTTTGGCCACAAACAACAAGGCAATGAACGGCACACCCCGGAACAGTTCAATGTAGCCCACGCAGAGCCAGCGAATGACAAGAAGCGATGATCGTCGCCCCACTGCCAATAGCAATGCCAGCGGAAATGACAAAACGATTGCTGCTCCAGAGGCCACTAGGGTGAGGTAGAGGCCCGACCATTGATCCCAGCTCACGCCAGAGGTGTCGCCGATGAACCAGTAGGCAATACGAACTATGCTAACAGCAGATGCTATGGTGGCGAAACGCAATACGTTTTTCTGCCAGGGCTCAGTGGTTTGCAGGTTGGCGGTGGACTGTAGAGCAATAAAAGCAGCCAGTGCGGCAGTCCACCACCAGGCGCTTCCGTTTGCTCCTGAGACTACTTGAAAAGACACGATGGCCATAAACGCGGCACCATATGAGCAGGGTCGTCTTGCCGACCGGGGCAGGCGCATGGCCGCTGAACGCACACCGAGCCCTAACGCGATAGCCGAGAGAGTGAAAAGGGTAGGCCAAACGGTACGGGTGAACGCCAAGATCACTATGAGCAGCAACAAAATAGGCCAGTAGCGGCGTAACAAATCCACAGCAGAGGGACGTTGTGTCGCAACACCGGTTTCTTGAGCCTGATCTTGGCTTTTAGCCGTGATCGTACCCCATGCCAGTCCTAGAGCCGCGGCCACTATGTACATTTGAACTACAAGACGCCACTGTTCGCTGCGGGGAAATAAGCCCATCATTAAGAGCGTGAGGTTTTTGCGAACTGCCTCCCACTGTCCGGTGACGAACACGAATCGTGCGCCGTAGTAGATGAGCATTACGCCCAAAATTGCGGCTACTACAGTGATAAGTGAGTTGTACCAAGTATTAAAGAGGTTTTTGCGCAACCAAACATTAGGTGAGACACCCATGTCCACCGCCAAGCTAGAGGGGCTTGGTTGCGAACTGGTCTTAGAGGCTGACAGGTTAGTGGTCATCAGCTCAGCGCTCTTTAAGTTGGATGTAACGGTTGTACACGTTCAACAGTGCCGACACGATGAGGTTCATGGTTAGGTACACGATCATGATGATGCCGATGAGCTGAGGGGCAGGGAAATTGATGCCCCAAGCGGTAACAGCTACGAGGAAGAGGTCGGGATAGGCTACGGCAAGCCCTAAAGAGGTGTTTTTGATGAGGTTGGCGCATTCGCTGATGTAGGGGGGAATGGCGATTCGCTGAGCTTGGGGCAGAATCACGTGGCGGTAGCGTTGGCCGGGTTTTAGTGCTACCGATGTTGCTGCTTCAGTTTGGCCTTTTGGTACGGCCAGGATGGAGCCGCGGACGATTTCGGCCACGAAGCTAGCCGTGTACAGTCCCAGCCCTAGAGTTAGCGCCATGTAGCCCGAGTTGGTGCTGAACCCTCCGACTACGCGCCGTCCGTTCTCTGAAATCGCAGGCCACGACCAAGAGTAGGGGCCTCCTAAGGTAGCGAAGCACGCCGCTACGATTACCGCGAAGACTCCTGCTGACCACAGCACACGGTGATGCCGATTGCCTGTAACGCTGCTGTATCTAGTCCTCCACACCCAAACTCCAACCGCTACTAGAGCTGCGGCTAAAACCAGCAACCAAAAGATTCCAACGTTGCTCTCAGAAGCCAGTGAGGGAATGGCCCAGCGGTCTTTGCTGACAATAATCCAGTTGTCCTCGCTGCCAGGCCAGCGCCCTTGCCAGGGAAAGCTCCCACGGCTAACTGCCCAAGCCGGGAAAGGTCCGAAGGTAAAGATGGCAGCGCCGAAGAATATGATTACAACCAAAGGTGGGATGTTGCGCAGGGTTTCAACATAGAGACTTGCTCCTTTGGCCACTAACCAGTTGGAGGAGAGACGGGCAATGCCTAGAAACACCCCAACGAGGGTTGCAATAAAGATTCCCACCACCGACGCCATCACAGTGTTTTGAAGGCCGATCAGCAAGGCCCTCCATACAGGGTCGCGCACCTCGAAGCCATGTGCATCTCGCAGGGCAACCCCATATGGGGAGTCTAAAAAGTCGAAGCCCTTAGGCAAGCCGATTTCGTCCATGCTTACGATGAGGTTGTGGAACATCCAACGAATTACCGCTACGACCACAATTATTGCCATAGCTTGTCCGGCTACCCGTAGGATTCGTACATCGCGCCAAAGCGCGGGGATGGAGGGTTCGGGCACTCGTGGGTCGCTGGTAGAGAGAATCCTTTTGTGAGTGCCGTCGTACACAAAACGAATGCCAACAGCGGCCATGCCCGGGGTTTGCCCGATACGCACTGTATCTACTATCACAATGATTACGATTACCAGTGGTGCTATGACACAGAAGAACCACCCAAGACCTAACTCGGCAATGTCGCTGTAGTCAGTGAGTAGCCTAATTCCTAACTGCCAAACTGAGATTATTCCTAAGAAAGCTAAAATCAGTAGATCAGCTACTAAAGCTAGTATTTTGCGACTCTGCGACGCGGACTGTACGTCAGAGAGATCAGCTTTAGCGTTAGATAATTGGGTGTTACTGCTCATAGCAAGTTGAGCTTGAACTGTAGACGAAAACAGCCGTTCCTTAAACAATAGAAGGTTGTTCTATTGTCGACGCTCCGAACGACCTTGAGCGTCTGTCCCGTCTAGTCCCAGGTTTGGCTAACAGGTCGTTGCCGGGGGCGGCTCGCTGTTGTCCTTTTCTGTTTGTAGGGGGCATGTCAGTTGTTCGTGGTTGGGCTGGAACCGAGATTGTCCTTGACGATCCTCTGGTCGTTGCTGGTTCTGGGTTCTTTCGCTTGGCCGCGTGGCCCTGACTTCTTCTGCCGATTACGACAGCAGCAGCGTGATGACCACTACTTTGTTGTCGGCGTGATTTGTTGAGTGCGGGTTTCCAGTATCTGGTTCCCCATTTGCTGGTGTACGCAGGATCGACTGCTACGTGAGTGATCCCATGTTTTTTGGTGTTAGCTGCTACAGCCTCAAAAACTTGTGCTGTGGGTAGTCCAGCGACTTTACGGCGAGTGGTTTTTCCTGCTTGCCCGCGTCGGTATATCTGTTTGCCCAAAGCTTTACTGCGACTGAAATCGAGTTTCTCGGTAGCGACCACTTGTGCGCCTTGGGAGACCGCCCATTTCAGTGCCGCGTCTACTGATTCTCGTAGCCTGCCTCGCCGTTGCTCGCTGGTGCCTTCTTCTAACAGCTCAAACGTTTGAGGGCGACCGGTTGGGTTGCCGTGCTCATCCACGATGAACGCTGCTAGATGATCGGAGTTCAAATCGATGCCCACCGTTTTCGCGGTGGTGGGTATCTCAGCGGGTTCAGAAGGTTTAGGGAACGTCCAGCTAGCCGACAGATACCAGGCTTGTTTATCAGGATCATAAGAGAAGGTGTATGAGATCTTTGAACTAGTTAAACATCGGTGTAACCATTCGTTCGCTCGATGATTCCAGGTAACGGTCCCTTCTAACCGGTAAAAAGGTGCTTTCCTGTCTGGGGTGTTCGATAAATGCGCTAAACCTTTCGGTAACCGGATCTGCACCACACAGTTCTTGTAGCCTGCTGCGGTAGGGATCACCTGAATCATTTCGTTGCCGTACGGTTCACCGGTGCGCCCGTCACAAGTCAAATACCCTCTAGCAGCATCCCACTGTTCACGCCATTGCTGAAGCGTTAGACCACATTCTTGTAGATGATGACGGTTGTTAGCCAGCTCTTTACCGCCCTTACACACCGACACCCGACCAGCTTGCAGATCAGCAGATGTTTGAGCTTCACGCGCTTTCAGGCTCTGCAACCGGCGTTGCTTCTGCCAACGTTCACCTACAGACGCGAACCCTCGCACACGACCCTGCCGCTGCCCGACCGGCACTCGAAGACGTTTCTCGATCCTGTTGATCTCTGTCCGATAACGATCAATCGAAGCTTGCATATTACGAACCGCTAAAGCGAACTGATCACCCACACGAAGAGTGATCGGATTCGCCCAACGCGACGACACCGCCGGTGTCAACTCTTTTTTGCGTTCATTCCGATCTGCATGTTTCAAACCCAGCTTGCAGCGGGCAGCCAAATCCTGCCGGAAATACGAACCCAAAAACTCGCTGACCTGCCTCAACACGCTGGCATCATCACCAAAAGCATGAACCTTTGTACGAACAGTCGCACCCGACGGGGCAGGCACCACAAACGGATCCTCCGACCGCCAGCGAGTCACGACGCACCCTCACCAGCAGCCGCTAACGCTCTCTGCGCTCTACGAGCAGCAGACCGACGACCATACAAACGCGCACACAACGAAGTCAACACCTCAGTCACATCTCTCACAAGATCATCCTCAAGTTCCTCATCATCCATCACCACAACCTCACCACCACGACCCACCAACGAAGCCTCCAACAACTCAAACCCAAAACCCGTCAAACGCTCCCGATGCTCAACCACAATCCGAGTCCTCCCCGGCAAACGCAACACCCTCAACAACTTCGAGCGTTTACCGTTCAAACCAGAACCCGTCTCCATCACCACCTCAAAATCAGACCACCCCTGCTTACGCGCGAAAACCTGCAAACGCTCCGACTGACACACCAAATCAAAAGCCTGATCCGAAGAAGACACACACGCATACAACACCACCCGATCAGCAGGCAACTCATCATCAGGCACCCTCACATACAACAACTTCCCCACCTTCTCAACCACCAACCCCTCAGGCAAACGACCATCCCGATACATCTGCCAAAAAGCACGCGTAGACAACCCAAACTGACGACCCCAATCAGTCAAACGCATACGCTTACCAACAACCTTCATACACATCATTCTACCCCAAACTCAACAGTTGCCAGCCCACCGGTCTATGACCGATGGGCTGTTTGTAGTTCAGTGTTGGCTTGTCATGTCTCGTCATGTGACGAGCAACTTGTTTTAGCGCAACACGTTTTTAGCGGTAAGGCGGGACGTACATGAGCCCACCATTTGACCAAAGGTCGTTTACGCTGCCATCAAGAACACCTAGCTGTGGATAGCGGTTGAAGATCTCCTCATAGTTGCCAACTTGCTCTACAACGTGGATGGCAAAGTCGCTAGGCAAGCCGAGGCCGGGGTCAAAGCCGTCGCGTCCTAAGAAGTTCAAGATGTTGGGATCGGTTCCGCTGTAGCTAGCAATGTTGCTGGAGTTGAGCCCAAACTCCCAAGCTTGCACGGTGGCCATGGTAGCCCAGTTCACAACCTGAGCCCATTCGGTATCACCGTCGCGTACCACTGTGCCTAAAGGCTCTTTAGAGATGAGTTCTGTCATGATGTGTTGGTCGGGGCCGCCACCTTGTTCTATCTCAAATTTGTAAACGCCAAGCACACTGCTGTCGGCGGTCATCGCCTCGCATTGGCCTTCCTCATAAGCCGGTACCAGGGTGTCGAAGCCTTCGAAGGTGATCGGGTTGAAGTTGATGCCCCGTGCAGCAAAAACTGCGGTGAGGTTCAACTCGGTGGTAGTACCGGTGCTCACGCAGATGTTGGCATCTTCAAGGTCTTCGATCGTGGTGAAGCCGGTAGATGCAGGCACCATGATGCCTTGCCCATCGTAGTAAGTAGTGAACAAGAAGTTAGCACCTTCGGTTCCGTCGCGGGTGGCCGTCCAAGTGGTGTTGCGGTTCATCACCTCAAACTGACCAGAGGCCAAAGCGGTGAACCTTTCGGCGCTGGTTACTGGCACAATTTCCACGGCGTTAGCGTCTCCGAATATAGCAGCGGCCACCACACGGCACATGTCGATGTCAAAGCCCTCATACTCCCCGTTTTCGTTAAGTAGCGCAAAGCCTGGCACTTCGTCACGGGAGCCACACAACACATAGCCGCGGTCTTTTACGGCTTGTAACGTGCCACCGTTTTGTGCGAGCACCACGTTGACGGTCTCAGTGGGTTCTGCCGCGTCAGGCGCGGTCGCGGTGGCCTCGGGGGTTGCGGCGTCGTCATCGTCGTTGCCGCAAGCAGCAGCTACTAACGAGAGGGCCAGTACTAACCCAAACAGGGTCAGCAAACGGTAAAAGTGTTTGTGCATGTCTTTGCTCCCAACATTGTATTTAGTGGCAGACTAAAGCTAACGGCAAGGTTACTATTCTGCTACTTTCTGATTGCAGTTTCTTTGTTTTCAGGTGTTTGCTATATCTAGATACTAGAACTTGAAGACTGTAGTGGTTTGTTTGTGAGCCGCTGTTGTTTGCTGACAACGGCTAGAGTTGTCGGCAATGGCATGGACTCTCAGGCGCCCAGCGGCCCGGGCCGTGTTGTTAGATAATCAAGGACAGATTTTTTTGATGCGGGCTAGCGATCCTGTTGATCCCCGCAAGCCGTCATGGTGGGAGATCCCCGGTGGTGGGTTAGATCCCGGGGAGGACTTTGTTGATTGTGCGCGCCGTGAGCTATGGGAAGAGGCTGGATTTTCTGATGTGCAGATGGGCCCTTGCATTTGGACTCAAGCTGTGAGCTTTGAGTTTGCTGGCCTGCATTTTGATTCTTATGAGCATATTTTTGTTGCTTGGACACATGCTGGACAACAGTGGGTGCCGCAGCATTTAGAGGCTTTAGAGGTAGCGGCTTTTGAGGACGCTCGTTGGTGGGCGCTACCAGAGCTGCTCGCCTCAGATGAGGCAGTGTTGCCGGAGCGCTTGCGGGAGTTTTTGCCTGATGTTGTAGCAGGCAAGCTACCAGCAAAGCCGATTGACATAAGCCCTTTGCAATAGGTTGCAAAAAGTTTTGGGTTTGCGCTTTGGTCAAAAAGAACAAGCTCAGCTCTCAAAGTGGGTCGTCACGGTTAGCGGCTTTTACGGCATAGCTAAAGACGATGGCCGGGGCTAGCACCAGCGACCCCACAACCAAACAAACCGTGATGATGCTAACCAGCGTATTGCTAAAGCTGCTTGTAAAGCCGACGAAGAATAAAACAACAGCCAGCACATATAAAAAGTAGCCGAGGCGTTGGCCTGCTTTGGTGAGCTTTGTGATGAGCAGCCTGCGAGCTGCTAGAGCTTTAGTGCTTTTGTTGTTCTGGTTCACCAACACCACCCGGCAGTGCTTAGCAATTCTTCTAAGTCGTCACGAACCCTGTCCAGAGAGAAATGTTTGAGGGCAATTTGTTGATTGTGCGTCAAAATTTGCCGATTCACTTCGGCATCTGGGTTGTTCAAGTAGAACTGCATCTCTTCTAAGTGTTCGGGGCTGAACCACTTGAACCCAAATTGAGCCAGTTCTCTAGCTACTGGGTAATCACCTACCACACAGGGCTTGCCCCAGATAGCTGCTTCTATAGGCGGATTACCAAAGCCTTCCCACAGTGATGGAAAAACCACTAAATCGGCAGCCGCGTAGATATCAGGCGTTCTTTTTGTTGATTGGCGAATCACAGGGCATCTAGCGGCAGCCAACACAGTGTCTAAGGTGGGCTGATAATCTTCCTCAGCTTCGCCCATCAACCAGTAGGTGCCTTTTAGTTTTTCGGCAATGGACACGGCTACAGGAATGTTTTTACGGTAGATAGCCCTAACCGGATGAGCTATAAGCAAGGTGTTGTGGGCAATGCCAAGCCCATTGCGTAACTCAGCACGGTTACCTGGCGTTGCGTTAGTATCAAATCCGTTGTAGATAACAGTGGTGTGTATTCCACGTTTGCCAAACTGTTGAGATGTGAGACGGTTGATAACAACGTGCTGCCAATTAGGGTCGTCAGGTGGCAACTCTGTAACTGCAGCAAACCTGTCACGCTGCCACGGAGGATCGTGATGATGCAAGATTGCAGGTCGGCCTGCTAACACTTTTGCCACAGCACGCGCTGCAGGCAGGTTCAACGGGATGGTACAGAGGTTCTCCACTACTGTTAGGTCTACGTCGCAAAGAGCAGCGGCAACTTCATCGGTCAGTTCATTGTGATTCGCTGTGTCGCTGCCAGCTAATGTGGCCACATCAAGTTGAGGCTTTATTGCAAGGCCGGGTACTAGGCGGTCTACAGGACCTTCCCCAGCAACGGTTAGAACCTCAAAGCCAATGGCACTTAAGATTTCTTGCCAATGCTGTGCCACTATAGATACGCCGTCGCTTAACCTCAGTCGAAACGAAACTATTGCACAGCGGGCCACATACTTGAGATAATCAGAAAACGTGAAGTAATAAAAGCTATTTCAAAACTTTGCGTTCAGGAGGCAGCTGGCAATGAACAAATCTGTCTGGTCATTATTAGATTATGAGCTTAGGCAGGCTTTGCGGGGAAAGGCGCGCTCAGTTTTGGAAGCTCACTGGGTAGCCGAAGGATATGCGGCACCCAATCCCGTAACCTACCCGTGGCAGTGGCTGTGGGATTCCTGCTTTCACGCAGTGTGCTGGGCCGAGCTGGGTGACGAACGGGCGCTTTTGGAGTTACAAACGGCTTTAGCAACACAAAGCGTAGATGGCTTTGTGCCTCACATGAACTATGTGGGTGATCCCGCAGCGTCGGTTGATTTTTGGGGACGCAAGGGGGCTTCTTGCATAACTCAGCCACCTATGTATGGTCATGCGGTTGCCGAGCTGCTGCGCCGCGGTTTGGATATTCCCGAAGAGACAGTAGCTAAGGCTGAACGTGGTTTGCGGTTTTTGTTGTTTGCTCGTCAGCGCCGGCCAAGCGGGTTGATTTCTTTGTGCCATCCATGGGAGAGCGGTGCAGACAATAGCCCTCGCTGGGATGATTACTGTAGTGGCGGTTTCTCGCCGTCGCGTTGGCAGCAGATCAAAAATCAGCTGGTAAGCACGATTCAGCACAACAGCTATGGTTCTGCGCTGTGTAACCCTGTTTTTGATGTGGGTTCGGTGGGGTTTAATGCCTTGGTGGTGTTCAACGCTAGAGAACTATGCACCGTAATCGGTGATTCTCAGATTGCAGGTGCTACAGAGGAACTAGCAATGTGTTTGGCAACTTGTTGGAATGAATCGCAGCGAACATGGGTGGATGATGGTGACGCGCACATAGACTCAGGTCGAACGCGTACTTTGGATAGCTTGTTGCCGCTCTTGGCGGTTAATACAGCTAATAGTGCGGCAGCAATTCAAGCAGTTGCTGAAGACCTAGTCGATCCAGATGCCTATGGTGGCAAGTTTGGCCCTGCTGGGGTGCATCGCCGTGAGCCAACCTATGAGCCCAACGCTTATTGGCGAGGTCCGGCTTGGCCGCAACTCAGCTATCTGTTGTGGTTAGGTGCGCAGCGTTGTGGACATACACAGGTTGCTGCAACTATTGCTAGCTCTACGGTGGCTGGTGCTATGCAAAGTAACTTTGGGGAGTACTGGCATCCTGATGATGCTTCCACCACTGGTGCTGTGCCACAGGCTTGGACTGCTCTAGCCACAGTCATGGCTGCAACAATGTCTTAGTATCAATTTCTCATCAAGGTAGTTCAGAAGGTAGTTGATTGCTTTGTGCTATCTCTACAGCATTTATAGTGGGCTATAGCGGGCTATAGCGCAATGTTTTGCATGTTGCCGATGATGAGCAGTCCTTCGTAGCTGTAAACAAAACATAAGATGTTGCGGCGTTTCTCGTCGCCTCCCCAATCGTTACGATCAGGGCTAATGATGCCGATTTCTAGTTGAGATTTTTCATAAGCCTCTCCCACAAATTGCTCAAACTTCTTATAACACTGTTGTTGTCCCCACTGGTTAAGGGTTTCTTCGCCCGGATATGGGGCTCCTGTTGGCGCAGGATGGATGCTGATGGCGTACACCTGTGCATTGTGAGGGCGTGAACAGCCTACTGCAGTGGTCAGCTGAGCAGGTAGGTCGTTGCGATCTAGATAGGAGTATTGGTTAAAACAGGTGCCAATTAATAGTTCATCTGGTTCAGCTACGGTGCCCTCAAAACGGTCGCGTAGATCTTCTTCAGTGGGCAGCAGATCGGGTTCGGGTGTGGCTGTCACGAATATTTCATCTGCTCTAGAAGTTTCAGTTCCACTGTCGGAGCAGCCTGTAGCTGACAGTGTTAATAATGCAGCCCAGATCATCATCTGGAGCGTGAGCGGCTGTTTGAGATTCCGCTTGTGTAGTTTCCAGAACATTGCTTTGTCAGTAGGAGGGTAAGACTTGGTCAATGTGCCAGAAGGCCATAAACATAACCACCGCTAGTGGGAGAGCCGCTAACGCGTAAGCTGGTAGGCGCCTCCAGCGTTGTCCCCCATATAGCGCAGCACCCCAAACCGCAAGCAGGGCTATTGTCCACAAGATTGCTGGGGTAATAGCTTTAGAGTCGCCGTCTAAGCCTGCACCAAAAGATGCGGCCTCAGAAGAGTTGTTAGTTCTGGTCACTTCTGATTGGCTGGCATCCTTAGCAGCGATGTTGGCAGAACTGTTGTTGGAAGAGCTAGGAGGCTGCGAGATGTTTGCAGCAGCTGCTATGGAATCGCGGGTTTGGTCAGCAGATTTTGGTTCGGGGTTTTTAGCGGGCGTTTCGCTGCTAGCAGGGCTAGCAGCAGAAGTGCTTGGGTTAGGCGTAACTGTTTGCAGGCTGTCTTGAGTGTTGTCGGGTTGGGTAATGTTGGTTGCTGTTTGCAAATTTTCACTAGCAAGTTGTGGCGTGGCGTTTGCGGCCTGCAGGGGTGATTGTCCGGGCTTAGCGAAGGTGGGAGCGGGCGTGCCTAGCAGTTCAGCTACAACGATGATCCTTTGCCGGGCTGAGCCTCGAGGATGGCATGCTGTAAGGGTTAATCGGTTTGGGTGCGTAGAGAAGTTTTGATCTAAAACTTCTATTGCAGAAGGTGGCACGATGAAGTGGCCGTGTCCGTTGCCTTGCGGAACTACTTGATAGGTGAAGGTGCCTTGGATGGTGGTAACCACAATTTCATCGCCTGGTTTGAGTTTGTCTATTTGTCCGAAAGGCGCTCCGTAGGTGGTGCGATGGCCAGCAATGGCAGAGTTCCCAGCTTGCCCAGGCAATGGAGTAGTGGGGTAGTGGCCGGGACCCTTGCGTAAATCACCACTGCGTACCCCCTCAACAACAGTTTTGTTGACGTTCAGTACAGGTATCTCTATTCGTGCGATGGCTTTCCCTTTGTTGCGGTAGAGCATCTCTAGCCACTCGGTATCGGTAACCGGGTTTGCAAGCGGTTGTGGCTGTGTGTTTGGTGGTGGTTCAGGGGTTGTTGTGACATCAGTACTGGTGCTTGCTGCTTGCAGGTTTGTATTTGTTTGGCTGGTGGGAGCAGGGGTTGGAGATATTGGACTCTCTAAGGTTTCGGGATTCACAGGTGCGGTGTTGTTCGTGTTTTTGGCGTTGTTAGCAGACACAAAACCATTCGGGCTGAGCGCTTGAGATTCTTCAAGTAACTCAGCAAAGTCATTGCCGAGGGAATCTTGGTTGCGAGCCTCTATGATGCCGGTTCCCCAAAGCTGAAACAGCCCAAATAGCAGCACTACGATCCCAATGGAGATGATGGTTTTGCCTAGTCCTGCAATCATGCGCGCTGCTGACACGATATAGATTGTACGGCTTTGCAGCCGCTTCTAAATAGATAAAGCTCCTAATGTTTTGTTTTGCTGATTTGTTTTGCTGGAGTTCTGAGGTGAGCTAGAGCGGTTCTGCAGCCGTTCCTTAAACAATAGAAGGTTGTTCTATTGTCGACGCTCCGAACGACCTTGAGCGTCTGTCCCGTCTAGTCCCAGGTTTGGCTAACAGGTTGTTGCCGGGGGCGGCTCGCTGTTGTCCTTTTCTGTTTGTAGGGGGCATGTCAGTTGTTCGTGGTTGGGCTGGAACCGAGATTGTCCTTGACGATCCTCTGGTCGTTGCTGGTTCTGGGTTCTTTCGCTTGGCCGCGTGGCCCTGACTTCTTCTGCCGATTACGACAGCAGCAGCGTGATGACCACTACTTTGTTGTCGGCGTGATTTGTTGAGTGCGGGTTTCCAGTATCTGGTTCCCCATTTGCTGGTGTACGCAGGATCGACTGCTACGTGAGTGATCCCATGTTTTTTGGCGTTAGCTGCTACAGCCTCAAAAACTTGTGCTGTGGGTAGTCCAGCGACTTTACGGCGAGTGGTTTTTCCTGCTTGCCCGCGTCGGTATATCTGTTTGCCCAAAGCTTTACTGCGACTGAAATCGAGTTTCTCGGTAGCGACCACTTGTGCGCCTTGGGAGACCGCCCATTTCAGTGCCGCGTCTACTGATTCTCGTAGCCTGCCTCGCCGTTGCTCGCTGGTGCCTTCTTCTAACAGCTCAAACGTTTGAGGGCGACCGGTTGGGTTGCCGTGCTCATCCACGATGAACGCTGCTAGATGATCGGAGTTCAAATCGATGCCCACCGTTTTCGCGGTGGTGGGTATCTCAGCGGGTTCAGAAGGTTTAGGGAACGTCCAGCTAGCCGACAGATACCAGGCTTGTTTATCAGGATCATAAGAGAAGGTGTATGAGATCTTTGAACTAGTTAAACATCGGTGTAACCATTCGTTCGCTCGATGATTCCAGGTAACGGTCCCTTCTAACCGGTAAAAAGGTGCTTTCCTGTCTGGGGTGTTCGATAAATGCGCTAAACCTTTCGGTAACCGGATCTGCACCACACAGTTCTTGTAGTCTGCTGCGGTAGGGATCACCTGAATCATTTCGTTGCCGTACGGTTCACCGGTGCGCCCGTCACAAGTCAAATACCCTCTAGCAGCATCCCACTGTTCACGCCATTGCTGAAGCGTTAGACCACATTCTTGTAGATGATGACGGTTGTTAGCCAGCTCTTTACCGCCCTTACACACCGACACCCGACCAGCTTGCAGATCAGCAGATGTTTGAGCTTCACGCGCTTTCAGGCTCTGCAACCGGCGTTGCTTCTGCCAACGTTCACCTACAGACGCGAACCCTCGCACACGACCTTGTTTCTGCCCGACCGGCACTCGAAGACGTTTCTCGATCCTGTTGATCTCTGTCCGATAACGATCAATCGAAGCTCCCATATTACGAACCGCTAAAGCGAACTGATCACCCACACCAAGAGTGATCGGATTCGCCCAACGCGACGACACCGCCGGTGTCAACTCTTTTTTGCGTTCATTCCGATCTGCATGTTCCAAACCCAGCTTGCAGCGGGCAGCCAAATCCTGCCGGAAATACGAACCCAAAAACTCGCTGACCTGCCTCAACACGCTGGCATCATCACCAAAAGCATGAACCTTTGTACGAACAGTCGCACCCGACGGGGCAGGCACCACAAACGGATCCTCCAACCGCCAGCGAGTCACGACACACCCTCACCAGCAGCCGCCAACGCTCTCTGCGCTCTACAAGCAGCAGACCGACGACCATACAAACGCGCACACAACAAAGTCAACACCTCAGTCACATCCCTCACAAGATCATCCTCAAGTTCCTCATCATCCATCACCACAACCCCACCACCACGACCCACCAACGAAGCCTCCAACAACTCAAACCCAAAACGCGTCAAACGCTCCCGATGCTCAACCACAATCCGAGTCCTCCCCGGCAAACGCAACACCCTCAACAACTTCGAGCGTTTACCGTTCAAACCAGAACCCGTCTCCATCACCACCTCAAAATCAGACCACCCCTGCTTACGCGCGAAAACCTGCAAACGCTCCGACTGACACACCAAATCAAAAGCCTGATCCGAAGAAAACACACACGCATACAACACCACCCGATCAACAGGCAACTCATCATCAGGCACCCTCACATACAACAACTTCCCCACCTTCTCAACCACCAACCCCTCAGGCAAACGACCATCCCGATACATCTGCCAAAAAGCACACGTAGACAACCCAAACTGACGACCCCAATCAGTCAAACACATACGCTTACCAACAACCTTCATACACATCATTCTACCCCAAACTCAACAGTTGCCAACCCGCCCGTGGACTTTTCAGCCGCCTCCAGGAGAGGATTTTGCCTAGCTAACAACCTCTATGAACACTACATTTAACCGCTAGAGCTTTCCCTCGATCCATTCATGCTGCGAGTTTGAGGAACGCGAGGTACGGACAAACAAGAAAGACAGCACAGTTCCTTGCGAGGCAAAGTTGAGCAGAGACATATGGTTTTGACTTAGGTTGTGTTTTGCTGTAACTTAGTTTAAATATGTGTTTTGTAAAAACCTTAGACGCCTGTCAGCATTTGCATGGTCATGGTGTGTTTGACTCCCCCCCCCCCTCCATTAGCTTTCTTGTGCTGCTATGTGTCGTATGAGTAGATTGCGCCGTGGTTTGGCGGGTGTGTTGGGCGTGTTGTTGGTTGCATCGTTGTTGGTTGTAGCTCATGATGGGGTGGTAGAGCCGACGCCCGTTGCGGCGCAGTCCTTGCCAGAAATCTCTATTGCCGCGGGCACGTCACCGGTCACCGAGGGCACGGCAGCTACGTTCACTGTTACTGCTAATTCTGCACCGTCAAGCAATCTTGTTGTGACAGTGGCGGTGGCTGATGCTTCTAACGGCGCAGATTATACCGCAAATGAGGGCAATAAAACAGTAACGATTACCTCCGGCCAAACCTCAGCCACCCTAACTGTCAACACCGACGCTGATAATACTGATGAGCCTAACGGTACGGTGACTGCCACCGTGCAAACAGGCACCGGTTACACGGTTGCTAGCAGTGCTAGTGCTGCGTCGGTGAACGTGAACGATGATGACCGAACGAACGTTAGAATCGTATTCGACGAACCTTATGGGTCCGTGGTTGAGGGTAGTACGGCTAAGTTTACAGTTGAATTGGAACGTTCTTTGGTGACGGGTGAAGAGTTGGCGGTGCCGTTGAACATATTTGAAGGTGCTGTTAGGAATATAGATTATACGTTGGCGTGTGCGGCGGTTCAGGGTGTGGCTTGTGGGAATCTTAATACTGATGTGTCTCCGAAGGTTACTTTTACGGGCGGCGATAACGCGTCTAGGACTGTTACTATCACGTTGACTGCCAAAGCGGACGGCATCGTGGAGGTAGGCGATGAGTTTGTTCTTATTGAGCTAGGCAATCTTGATGCAAACTCGGGTACCGGTCTCGGTGGAGGTGCGAGGCGCAGTGAGAGTGATAATGTTAGAGATGGTACACGGTGCTGTCTTTATTTTGAGACTCAGATTGTTGATCCGCCAAAGTTGGTGGTGTCACCGGTGTCTTTGCCTTGGGATGAGTTGGATGGGGCTCAGCTTACCTTGACCCCGAGGTTTGCTAGTTTCCGGAATTCTAAAAAGGGTTGGTCTAGGTTTTTTGATCGCAACGATGCGACTGGTTTGACAGAAGCGGGTAAGAAACTGTTCACTCTTGAGGGTGCACCGGCGGGTTTGACCATCAGCGAGGTGGAACTTCTTGATAAGGTAGATGGCACCGAGGCGTTAGGGTGGCCGACCACCCAAAAGCACACTTCGGCGCGTATCACTTTGGCGTACACGGGTGATGGGGTGTCTGTAGCTGATCCGTTGAAGATCAAGGTGGATCGTACACCTATGCCCGGGCGAGACTCTAACAAGGGCAAGGAAGGTCTGCTAAAAAACCAAAAAGACTTTCCTTACAACTTTGCTGTAACCACCGACTTTACTGTTACGCCTGTAGAGGTTGAGTTTGCTGAGGATAGGTATCGGGTGTTTGAGGATCGTGGTGAAAGTGGTGACAGGAATAAGACGTTGGTTACGCTTAATGTGGGGCGAGCGTTTGCTTCGGATGTCACTGTCTCTTATACGGTTACTGGTACTGCTAAACCTGGTGCTGCTGCTAATTTAGAAGGTGTCGATTATAAAGAGTTGCCGGGTACTACTGTTATTCCTAAGGGTGCTACGAGTCATTCTTTTGAAGTTGTGGCGTATAATTTGTTTGATACTGTTGATGAGCCTGCGGAGACGATTATTTTGACGTTGGTTGCGGGTGCGGGTTATTCGCTTGGTGATCGCACACAAACCATCGTAACCATCATTGATGATGATCCCACTTCGGTTACGTTGAACGCAACCGCGGGCGATGTGGCAGAGGATGCTGGCACAAAAGATTTCACGGTTACGCTTGGTCGCACCCTTGTTGGCGATGAGGTGGTGACTGTTCCGTTGACGGTTACTGGCGCTACTGTTGTTGAAGATTTTGGGTGGCAGTTGGTGCCTGCAACTGGGGTTGATTTGTCGTCGCAGCGTACTTCTACTCCGGTTTTGCGGTTTAGCGCTGGGGCGACATCGGCTACTATTCGTTTCACTGCCGTAGACAACAAGCGTCGCACTCAGCCGTATGTGACTGTTGGTTATGGTACTGGTGACGTCGCGCCTGCTGGTTCTAATCTAGATATTGCAACAACTGGTGGCCCGTTTGGGTTTGTTATCACCGATGATGAGACTGGGCCTATTGTTGTGCCGTCGGGCTGGCCGGCGTTGACGCCGTCGGAAACGGCGTCAAGTGTAGCAGCAGGTACTACTTTTAGGTTGGTGTTCACTACGTCAGGTGAGCGTGATGCCGAGTCTGACGCCATAAGTGCTTATGACTATTTTGTGCAATCGCACGCTGCTAAAAGCACGCAGTGGATAGCACCGTATGCTGGGTTCTTCCGTGTGGTGGGTAGCACCCCAGCAGTTGATGCCCGCGATCATAATGATGCTAACCCCACTTCGGATGGTACTGGTGAGGCTATTTATTGGCTTGATGGCGATAAGGTCGCTGATGATTACGCTGATTTTTGGGATGGAGATTGGGATGATGAGACTACTCCTACAGATGAGAACGGCAAGGTTGTTACTCCTAACGGTTCTAGTGCAAGGGGCTATTGGACTGGTAGCAAAGCAAATGGCACAGGCGATGAGCTAACAGCCGGTCAAATAACAACAGATCGCGCGTTAGGTGGTAGCAACTCGGTCGGTCATGGCAAGCTAAACGAGACTAGCCAGGAGGGGGTGTCGCCTGTTGGCGGTTTGTCTGCTAGTTCGCTGAGCTCAAGACAGTTTTATGGTTTGTCGAGGGTGTTTAGTGTTGGTGAAACGGTGACTTTGTCGGTAAACAACAAAGGTGTGGTAGCAGAGGGTGACACGTTGACGTTGACGGCTACGTTGTCGTCGGCTGCGTTAGCAGAGGTGGTTATTCCGGTTAAGAGTGTGTTGTCGTGTGTTTGTGATAATCCTGCGAGCAACGCTGATTATAACTTGTCGGCTGACAGTATTACGGTTGCTAGTGGTCAGACTACGGGTACGGTCATGTTGACTGCGGTCGATGATGATTTGCCTGAGTTGACTGAGCGGTTGGTGTTGGGGTTTGGTTCGTTGCCTGCTGGTTATCTTGCTGGCGAGTCTGCTTCGGTGGATGTCGCTATTAGTGATGATGATGATGCGGTGGCGTTGAGTGTGGTTGTTGATCCTGATAGTTTTGGTCGTTCGCAGCATGTTTCTGAGGCGGGTGGGGCGAAGACTGTGCGGGTGGTTGCGACTGTGGTTGGTGGCGGTCCATTCTCGTCTAATAAGACCGTAGCTGTGACAGTGGGCGACAGCGCTGATTCTGCTACTGAGGGCACTGATTATGAAGCTGTTGGTGCGTTGTCGGTGACTATTCCGGCTGGGGAGTTGAGTGGTTTTGTTGATTTTGTTTTGACTCCGACTGCTGATGACGAAGCTGAAAAAAACGAGTCTTTGACTATTTCGGGCACTTCAGCTAATACTGATGTGGGTGTTATGTTAGGGGAACAGTTCTTTGTGTTCAACCGGGTATATTCCTATGTTGAAGATGGTGTTTCCCGGACGCATAAGTCGCGTGGGGTACATTTGCATATTGTTGATAGCAGTGACACGGTTACACGGTTAGTGTTGAGTTTTGATGCTGATGCTGAAACTGCTGGTACACAAACCTTTATGCGTGAAGGTCTTGGCGCTAAGAAAGTGACAGTGACTGCGTCGATAGATGGTGCTGCGCGGTTCACTCAGGATGTGAGTTTTGAGTTGGTTGTGGGTAAGGCTGGTGATAGCGCGGAAGAGGGTACTGATTATGCTGAGGTGGTTGATAAGATGCCTACCATTGTTGACGGTGAAACAGAGTTGAAGGGTGTCAATGTTGTTACTATCAAAGCGAATCAGGCGAGCGGGTCTGCTACGTTCACGCTGACTCCTACTAATGACAGAATCGATGAGCCGGTTGAGCGGTTGAGTGTTTATCTTATTATTCCCACTAGTCAACCCGGTGAGTTCGGTTTTATTTCAGATGCTGTGTCGCTGCCTATTTTCGATGATGATGGTAAGGTCGCGGTGCGTTTGCTAGCCACTGCGGGTGATATAGCCGAGAATGGTGGCAGTAAAGATATTGTAGTTGTGTTAGAGCGGCCGTTGACTGGTTCTGAGACGGTGACTGTCCCGTTGACCCTAACCGGTGCGACGGTGACCGATGATTTCACCTGGGCGTTGCAACCGTCATCACAAACCGGGGTGAGTTTACTCACCGCAAACCCGCATAGCACGCAGAACCCGGCGTTACGGTTAGCTGCGGGCGCTTCGCAAGCTGTGTTGCGTTTCACTGCGGTAAACAACGACAAGCGTACACAGCCGTACGTGACAGTCAATTACGGCACAGGCGCGCGGGCACCGTCGGACACGAATGTGACGATTGACACACCTTCTGGCGGACCAATCGGGTTCGCGATCCTAGACGATGAAACCGGAGCCGTGGAGGTGCCAGCAAACTGGGCTTTGAAACCGTCTACGGTGTCTGCGGGTGGCAAGTTCCGTTTGTTGTTCGCCACGTCAGGTTCACGTGATGCTACCTCGGCTGATATAGGTGTGTACGACGGTTTCGTGCGCTCACATGCTGCAACAGGTCATGCAAGTTTGTTACCCTATGCAGGATTTTTCCGGGCAGTATCTAGCACACCAACCGTAGACGCTGATGCCCATAATGATGCTGATGTGAGCGTTGATGGGACCGGTGAAGCCATTTATTGGTTGGATGGTCACAAAGCCGCTGACAATTACAGCGATTTCTGGGACAACAGTTGGGACGACGCTGATAGTCCCACCGAAGAAGACGGTACCGTTGTTGATTTATCTGCCGACGCGAAGTTCCAGAGTTACTACACAGGAACTGCTGTTGGCGGTAACCGTCGCAACGGTTTCGAGTTAGGCAGCACACAGGTTGTTGGCACAGGCGAGTTAGGCAGCGACTTCGGCACGTTGAGTAGCGGGTTTTTCCGCAGCGACGGCGTCACACTCAACAACGACGAGGAGCAGAGCATAGCCAACGACGACGGGTTACCGTTTTACGCCCTATCGCAACCATTCACCGTAGAAGCAACAGATAAATCTACTATTCAGTTCGCTGCTGCCACCTACACAGCTTCTGAAGCATCCGGCAGCCGCACAGTTACAGTAACAATCAACACAGCACCCGCACCAGCAGCTAACCTCACGGTTAACTACACTGCGACGAATGGTACTGCCACTTCTGGCAGCGATTACACAGCATTATCGGGCACCGCCACTATCCCAGCTAACGCATCGAGCACGACTTTTGACGTGGTTGTGATCGATGACAACATTGATGATGATGCTGAAACTATTATTTTAACGCTCACTGCTAACAACGCGTACACGCTTGGCACCACCAAAACAACAACTATCACCATCACCGATGATGATGCCACCCCAACAGGCATCACTTTGACCGTGGACGCTGACACCAGTGCAAACGGTAACCAAGGTGTGGTAAGCGAGGGTGGTGGTGCTAAGACTGTGCGGGTAACTGCGACGATAAACGGCAACACCCGTTTCGCTACAGCCCAGACCGTGACAGTTACAGTTGGCGCTAGCAGCGACACCGCTACCGAGGGCACTGATTACGCAAATGTGACAGATCAGACGATCACTATTGCTGCAGGCGCTGATTCGGGGTCGGTGACGTTCACGTTGACGCCGACTGCTGATAGTACTGATGAACCCACCGAGTCGTTGTCGATTAGCGGTACTTCTGGCAGTCTCACTTTTACTGGTGAGAGTATTCGTATTACTGATGATGATGCGACGACGGTGACGCTCACGCGTGAGTCTGGTAGTACTGTCACTGAGGGTGAATCGTTGGATTATACGGTGACGTTGGGTCGTAATTTAGTGTCTGGTGAGAGTCTGGAGGTGCCGCTGCGGGTTACAGGCAGTGCTGCTCTTACTGATTTTGGGTTGGCGTGTGAGAGTCCGCTGCCTTCAGGTGTTGCTTGTTCGTTTAACGGTCTCCGAGCGTCGGTCACGTTTACTGGTGGTGTTGGTGCGGCTAAGACGGTGACGATCACGCTGTCAGCTACCACTGATGACAATGTTGAGTCAGAAGGTGAAACGGTTGATATCAACTTGGCCACGCTTGATAGTAGTTCGGGTACGAATCTTGGTGGCGGCGCTGCGGGTACCGATAACGCTGCTGCGGTGACGATTGTTGATGCTGTTGCTTCTAATACGCTTGTTGGTACTGGGTTGTCGGTGACGGTGGATGGTGGCAGGTTGTCAATGTTGGAGCGTGCTACGCGTGAGAATCGGTTGGGTAATCGTGATTCGTTGGATATTACTTTGGATGCGTTTCCGTCTGAGACGGTGGTGGTTGTGGGTTCGGTTGCTTTGCGGTCGTCTCGGTTGACTCGCACTGCGGGTGTGTTGGATACCACGTCGTTTCCGATTGCGACTGTTCAGCCTCAATATTTTTACACGTCTGGGTCTAAGTCTGAGACGTTGACGGTGTTTGCTGATCGTTATGATGTGGCTGATGCGCCGGGTGGTTTCCGTGAGGGTGTGATTAGCTGGGAGGTGTATACGGCTGCTTCTTATGGCACTAATAGTCCTGTGTTGTATGAGGGGTTGGAGGTGCCTGATGTGCCGTTTAGGATTGTTGATGATGATCCGACACCGGTGGAGTTGTTAGCGGCTGCTACTCCTGATTTGTCGGCAACTGAGGCTGATGGGTCTGATACTGCGTCGGTGCGGGTGCGGTTGGGTCGCGCGTTGGTGGCTGGTGAAACTTTGACGGTGCCGTTGAAAGCTGCGGGTGCTGTGTTGGGTACTGATTTTTCGTTGGCTTTGTCGGGGTCGCCGCAGGGTGTGTCGTATGAGACGGTGGCTGGTTTGGGTGAGGTTACGTTTACGGGTCCATCGGCGCGTGAGGCGGTGTTAACGATTGCTGCGTTGGATGATGTTGATACTACAAATGAGCGGTTGGTGTTGTCGATTGCGGATCGTTCTGATGTTGCTAGTCCGAAGGCTGGTGATGGGTTTATGCGTTCGTCAGGTTTGGCTGGCGGAGCGTGTTCAGGCACTCGTTGTGCTGCGGTTGGTCGCAGTTTGGTGACATCGCAAACAGTGTCAATTACCGATGATGATATTGGTGTGCGTTTGGTGTTGCCAGATGATGTTGTGGTGGGTGAGAACGCGGGCACGTTAACCTATGGTGTGCGTTTAGCTTCAGCCCCGGTAGCTAACGAAACAGTGACGGTGACGGTGTCGTCTGGTACGACCACAGCGTTGACGGTCACGGCTGGTAGCTCGTTGACGTTCACAGCGTCGAACTGGTCGACTGCAAAGCAGGTGACGGTAACAAGTGTGAACAACCCCACTGATGCGGCTGATCGGTTGGTGGATGTGACCCATAGCGTGTCGTCTACCGGTGGCACGTCACCGGTGTATGCGAGCGGTGTGCCGTCACGGGTGCTACAGGTGACGGTGGTTGATGATGATAAAACGTCGGTGACTCTGTCGGGTGGTGGTTCGTTTACCGAGGCTGATGCGGATACGTCAGCTACGGTGACGGTGCGGCTAAGTCGCCCGTTGGTGGCTGATGAGGTTGTGGAGGTGCCGTTGAATTTGTTTAGTCCGACGGGTGCGCCGTTGGTGTCTGGTAAACGTCCCGCTCCTGGTGTGGCAGCGCAGGATCGGTTTGTGGATTGGACTGTTGCTGGTACTGGCACGTCTATTGCAGTCGACACGTTGACAACGTCGAGTAGGTTCGGTAATCGTGAGCAGCTTGTGGTGACGTTCAGTGGTGCGGGCGCGCAAACCGCGACGGTAACGTTCACCCCAGCTATTGATGATAAAGACACACTAGATACGTCTGATGATGTTGGTGTGGGTGATGCGGATTCTAGTGATGAGATTGTGAATGTTACCTTGGCTGATGAGTTCAATGTTTCGCAGCGTTTGACGAATGTGAGTGGCGGTTTTACACGGTCGGGGTCGGCTAGGCTGGTTGTTGTTGATAATGATTTGGGTGTGAACGTTGTGGAGTCTGGTGGTGCCACAACATTCTCTGAAAACGCGGGTACTGATACTTATACGGTGAAGTTGAACACCCAACCGTCAGCGGATGTGACAGTAGACATCAAATCAGACACGGAGTCTGCGGCGACTGTTTCGCCTGCCAGCTTGACGTTCACAACAACCGATTGGGATACGGCGCAGACGGTGACGGTGACAGGTGTGAATGATAGTGTGGATAATCCTGGTGATCGCACAGCGACTATCAGCCACACCGTGACTTCAACTGACAGTGCTTATGCTGGTAGGTCGGTTAATAATGTGCTGGTGACTGTTGAAGATGATGAGCCTACACCTGCTAGGGCGGGGTTGGTGTTCGATGAGATTGGTGGCAGCACAGTCGTAACCGAAAGCAGGGGGCGTGACCGTTTAGACCGTTACACTGTCGAGTTGAGCCGCCGGCCGTTGGCTGATGTTGTTGTAACGGTGTCTTCGCGGTTACCGTTTGGGGCGTGGGTTAGTACAAGTACGTCTGGGTTCGGTCTTTCGTTGGAGTACACGTTCACTCCGGGTAACTGGAACAGTGCTCGAACGGTTTGGGTGCAAGCCCAGGATGATGTTGTTGATAATCCTAATGATCAGCGTACAGGCACGATTGCTCACAGGTTGACGTCTGATGACCCTGCTTTCAACCGTCGGTTGGAAACGGTTGATGTGACGGTGATTGACGACGATGACGCACCGTCGGCCATCACGCTCACCGTCGACACTGACACTGGCACCGACGGCACACAGACCAGTGTGGCAGAAGATGGTGGCGCTAAAACAGTGGAAGTGACAGCGACGATTACTGACAGCACACGCTTCGGGGTTGCCCAGGATGTGAGTGTGACTGTCGGTGCTAGCAGTGATAGCGCTACTGCGGGCACTGACTACACGACGGTCGCAGATCAGACGATCACTATCGCGGCGGGTGCAGAGTCGGGGTCGGCGACGTTCACGTTCACACCAACCCCAGACACAACAGATGAGCAGCCGGAGGTTGTGTCGCTTACCGGCACGTTAGGGAACGTGACGTTCACAAACACCGAGCTGAGCATCACCGATAGCGACCCGACTGTGGTAACTGTGGCTCGCACTGATAGCGGCGCCATCGCAGAGGACAGCTCGGAGTCGGTTGCTGCTCGCAGCGCCGAGTTCACAATCACATTAAGCCGAGCGCTAGTAGCTGGTGAACAGATAGATGTTCCGCTACTAATTTCTGGTGCTGGTATCAGCGCAGGCGATTACACGTTGACACGCAAGTCTGGTGACAGCTTGAACACCGGCGTAACCCTTACGGGTGCTAACAGTTTGACACCGACAGTGGTGTTCGCGGAAGAGGCAGCGCGTACAGCCACCCTCACACTTACCGCTACCGATGACAGTGTTGATGAGCCAGACTCGGAAACACTAACCGTCACGTTAGGCGACCTAGCTGCATCGTCGCTGAATACGAATGTTGGTGGCGGTGTGTCGGTGTCTCGTGATGGTGATAACAATATTGTTGATAACACGTTCAATGTGGCAATCACCGATGATGACACTGCCGACATCACCATCACCCAAACCAGTGGCAACACCACGGTGGCTGAGAACGGTGGCACCGATACTTACACGATAGTGCTAAACAGTCAACCGACTGCTGATGTGACAGTCACCGTGACGTCGGGTACTGCCGCGGCGTTGCTTATCGACGGCCCCGACACCTCTACGACACCGTTTAGGGTTGAGAGGTTAACGTTCACTCCCACCGACTGGAACTCACCGCAAACGATCACTGTTACCGGCCAGGATGATAGCCGCGACAACCCGACACCGGGTCGCAGCTCAACTATCACACACACCGTCACGTCAAGTGACACTCGCTACAACAACTTCAGCGTTGCTGATGTGACGGTTCCTGTTACCGATGATGATCCTACCACCGTCACACTCACACGAGACACTGGCAGCACATATGTTGAGGGCGAAACACTTGACTACACGGTCACATTGGGTCGTGCGCTGGTAACCGGTGAGATACTGCCTGTAACACTCACGTTCAGTAGTGGTAGTGGTGTAGCCACTCGGGGTACTGATTACACGTTGGCGTGCCCCACTACGTTGCCCACAGGGGTGACGTGTAACGATCTCAACACCGCCGCCACACCGACTGTCACGTTCACTGGTGGCAGTAATGCTGCTAGGGCGGTGACGATCACCCTAACGACTGCTGCTGATAATGTTGATGAGGATAGCGGTGAAACAATCAATGTTGGTTTGGGCACTCTTAATGCCAACTCGGGTACGAAACTAGACGGCGGCGCTACAGGCACTGACAGCGCGGCGGTTATAACGATTAATGATCCTGCTAAGCCGACTGTTCAGTTCGCTAAAGCAGCTTACACTGCGACGGAAGCGTCGGGTGGGCGCACGGTAGATGTGACGGTCACTGCGGTGCCGGCTCCTATCAAGAATTTGGACATCAAATACACTGTCGACGGCACTGCTACCTCTGGTAGTGATTTCACTGCGTTGTCGGGAACAGTCACTGTTGCTGCTAATTCGAATAGGGCTACTATTCGGGTGCTTGTAACAGATGACAGTGTTGATGATGATGATGAGACTGTTGTTTTGACGCTCACTGATGGTACTGGTTACACGGTTGGTACTACTAAAACTACTACTGTGACGATCACTGATGATGATGTTGTGGCCAACCCAGAGATTTCTATTGCCGCTGCCACCTACACAGCTACCGAAGCGTCAACTAACCGCACTGTCACAGTAACCATCAACGCATCACCAGCGCCGTCGGCTGAGCTTACGGTTAACTATGCTGTTGCTGGTACTGCCACATCTGGTAGCGATTTCACAGCATTGACTGGCACAGCGACTATCGCAGCTAACGCGAATAGCACAACTTTTGATGTGGTTGTCTCAGACGACAACATTGACGATGATGATGAAACTATTATTTTGACGCTCACTGCTGATAACGCGTACACGCTTGGCACCACTAAAGCAACAACTATCACTATCACCGATAATGATGCCGCCCCATCAGGTATCACGCTCACGGTTGATGCTGATACTAGCGCTAACGGCGTTCAGGGTGCGATTAGCGAGGGTGGTGGCGCTAAGACGGTGCGGGTAACTGCTACGGTGGATGGTAGCACTCGTTTCGCTACAGCCCAGACCGTGACAGTTACAGTTGGCGCTAGCAGTGATAGTGCCACCGAGGGCACTGATTACACAACAGTGGCGGATCAGACGATCACTATTGCTGCAGGCGCAGCGTCGGGGTCGGTGATGTTCACGTTGACGCCGTCTGATGATAGTACTGATGAACCTGAAGAGTTTTTGTCGATTAGCGGTACTTCTGGCAGTCTCACTTTTACTGGCACGCGTATTCGTATTACTGATGATGATGCTACGACGGTGACGTTGTTGTCGCCGGAAGGTGCGTTAAATGTGTTGAGGCATACTCAGGGTAGGGGGAATAGGGCAGTATTGAATTTTGCTTTGAGCCGCGCGTTGGTGTCTGGTGAGTCGTTGAAGGTGCCGGTAGTGTTTTCGGGTGCGACGCTTGGTGAGTCGTTTACTGTGATGGCCTCACCGTTGCCTGGTGTGACGTTTGGTGATTTTTCGGATGCTGATGAGTCTTTTGTGATGTTCACTGGTGGGGATTCAGCGTCACAGTTGGCTTTTGTTTTTGTTACGTATAAAGAAGATAGTAATGAGGTTGATGAGACGTTGGTGGTAAGTGTGCCGGCTACGTCTGTTTCTGGTTCTCCAAAGTTAACTACGACAGGTTTTACTGAGGCTGTGACTGGTTCTGGTTCGCTTTCGTTGACGTTGGATGATCCAGCCAATAATGAAGAAATCTCGGTGCGTTTGCGTGGTGGTGGTGTGATTGATGGCAGTATTAGTAGTGGGGATAATAGTCAAACAAATGTGGTTGTTGAGTTGTCGCGTGCGCTGGCTGATGGCGAGTTCGCGACGGTTGTAGTGAACTTGGATGACAAGGAAACGTTCCCGAGTGGTGCCTTATTGGTGGGTCCAAAGGGGACTAACGATGTTCTGTTGTATTTCAGGGTAGCGGTTTCGGGTGAAGGCGTGACCTCAGGAATAAGTGGGGATGGTTATGCGCTGACGTTTATGGGTTCAGATACTGATACTGTTCAGCGGGCGACATTGACGTTTACGTCTACCGCTCAAGAAGCGGGAACTTCTCCCCAACATGTTGAAGATGATGCTGATCATGAGCAAGTAGAAGTTACTTTCGAACCTGATGCTCTTCGGTGGGTTGAGTCGCAAGGTCTTCTTTTAGTTCCTTTTGATGATGCCGCCACGCGGGTGTTGATCACCGATGATGATGCCACTGCATGGCAGGTTTCTTTTACTGACACTGATGACAACGCCCTCAGTACCGCGAGTGTCACCGAAGGTAATGACTACACGTTCAAAGTAGCTCTGCCAGACGGGGTGACCGGGCCGGTTACGATACCGCTCACTTACACGCATGGTACTGGTAGCAGTGCGGCTGAGTTTGATGCGCTGCCAGCGTCGGTGACTGTTCCGTTCGGTCAATCCTCAACAACAGTCACGATTTCACCAATAAATGAGTCTACAGTAGAATCTGCTGAAACGTTAACTGTAACCGCAGGCACAGCCCCGCCCGGGTTCACTACCACAGGCGTTAGTTTCGTACTGACCATCACAGACGCAGGATCGGTGCCGGTGGTGACGTTAACAGCTTCGGATACAACGCTCACCGAGGGTAGTAAGCCTGCTGATACTGCTAGGGTGTCGGTGGTGTTGTCGCGTGGGTTGGTTGCGGATGAGTCGGTTATTGTGCCTGTTGAGTTTTCGGGTAGTTTCCCGTTCAACGATTTAACTGTTGCGTTGGATGGTGATCCAGTGGGGGTGAAGGTTTGGGTTGATTTGTCTACGGTGTTTGTGGAGTTTTTTAAGCCCTCTGCTGCGGAGGTGTCTGCTGCGACAGCGACGTTGGTGTTTGCTGCGGTTGATGATAGAGACACGATTAATGAGACTGTGTCGTTGAGTTTGCCGGATTATAGTGCGGCTAAGTATCGGGTTAGTGGCGGGTTGGGGGCTGTGACGGTGGGTGATCCTTCGTCGCAGACGTTAACAATTACCGATGATGATACAATGACTGCGACTTTGGGTACTGATAGCTTGGTGATTGTTGAGGGTGCTGCTGCTAATTATTCGGTGCGGTTAGCTGAGCAACCGGCTGGTACGGTAACCATCACACCAACTTCTAGTGACACGAGTGTGGTTACGGTGTCTGGTTCGTTGGTGTTCACCCCATCAAATTGGGAGAGTTCTAAGCAGATACTAGTTACAGCGCCTCAGAACACTGTTGATGATGTGGCGGGTTCGCGTTCTGCGAGGATTACTCATACTGCTACGAGTACTGACAGCAGCGAGAAGGTGGGTGTTGGGAACGTTGTTGTGACGCTAACCGATGATGATCCGACGGTGTTTAGTGTTGGTTTGGCGGGTGGAGTGCAGTCGTTGTGGGTTCAAGAAACTAGTGGTACTGCGGAGATTATTGTTTCGGCGCTGGCGCGCAGAGGGTTTGCTGCTGGTGAGGTTGTGGAAGTGCCGCTAGCCATTTCAGGTTCGGCTACGAATGGCATTGATTACGCTTTGACGTTGAAGTCTGGTGAGGGTGTGAACACTGGTGTGAGCGTGCTCCCTGCGAATCCGCTGACAGGCAGGTCGCCGGTGTTGGTGTTTACTGGTGGCACTAATGCGACCGCGGTCGCGACGTTAGTACTCACCGCTACAGGTGATGACAGTGTTGATGCTAATGAAGACGTGAAGATCGCGTTGGGTGATGCTAAAGCGTTTTCTGGTCGTACTGCTACGGTGTTGGAGGGCGCCGCTCAACCGTCTGAGACTGCTAATGAGGTGACGGTTAGTATCGCTGATGATGACGGCGCAACCGCAGCGGTGCTGGTTAGTGAATCTGATGATGATACTGAAGTTATCGAGGGTGACAAAACAGGCGATGTTTATTCGGTACGTCTAGCTACTCAGCCGTCGGCTGCTGTGACGGTTACTGCTACCGCGCCGGCAGGGTTGCAAGTCAACACTGTGGGTGGCAATGCTGGCAGTACCGCTGGGTTGACGTTTACTACGTCTAACTGGTGGCAACCTCAGCTAATCATTGTGACCGCTGTTGCTGACAGCACCGATCAAACCGCTGATCGGACAGCACAAATAACTCACACAGTGTCTGCGGGGTATTTGTCTGGCACAACCGGGCCAGTGTTGACAGTAACTGTGGTAGATAACACCCCAACTACTGTCACTTTGGCAGGTGGCGGAACGGTCACCGAAGCTGATACGTCTACTTCGGTGACAGTGACCGTGACGTTAGGCAGAGCGCTAACATCTGGTGAAACAGCGCAGGTGCCGTTGCACATAGTCAGCCCGACTGGAGCGCCACTGCGAACAGACAGAATACTCAACAGGGAAACCAGAAAATTCGAAGACGTCAAAACACTGCTCGGCTGGACAGTGACCGGTGCGACTATCGGTATTGACCCGTTCATATCAAGATCGAGACGCGTAGACCGAGTCAACCTTGTAGTCACATTCACAGAAGTAGGCGCTAAAACAGCCACCATCACATTCACACCCACCACAGCCACCGATACAGATAGCACCGCTGAGACTGTCAACATCACAATACTAAACTCGTTAAACAACCCGCTGCGCCCCACTAAACTCGCTGGCGGACTAACCGCCACAGGCAAAGCAGCAATCACTATCACAGAACCACCTGCTGTGGTGGCCGACCCGGTGATTTCGATTGCTGCAAACACGTCACCGGTCACCGAAGGCACAGCAGCGTCGTTTACTGTTACTGCTAATCCCGCGCCGTCAGCTAATTTGAATGTGACAGTAGCGGTGGCTGATGCCACTAACGTCGGCGATTATGTGGCTTCAGCGGGTGAGGGGAATCGGACGGTTACTATTAGCGCTAATCAGACCACAGCCACGCTCACTGTCAACACCACAGGTGACAGCACCGATGAGCCTAACGGCACGGTTACTGCCACCGTGCAGGATGGTACCGGTTACACGGTGAGCGGCAGTGCTAGCACCGCGTCGGTGAACATAGCTGATGATGATGCTACGACGGTGTCGTTGGCTCGTACCGCCGGTAGTACTGTCACTGAGGGTGACACGTTAGAGTATACGGTGACGTTGGGTCGTGCGTTAGAGGGCGGTGAGGTGTTGGAGGTGCCGCTGCGGGTTACAGGCAGTGCTGATCTTACTGATTTTGGGTTGGCGTGTGAGAGTCCGCTGCCTTCAGGTGTTGCTTGTTCGTTTAACGGTCGCCGAGCGTCGGTCACGTTTACTGGTGGTGTTGGTGCGGCTAAGACGGTGACGATCACGCTCACGGCTGTTACTGATGACAATGTTGAGTCAGAAGGTGAAACGGTTGATATCAACCTCGGCACACTCAACGCGAATTCGGGTCTTGGTGGCGGCGCTTCAGGCACTGATAAGGCGGTTGTGGTGAGGATTGTTGATGCTGTTGTTTCTAATACGCTTGTTGGTACTGGGTTGTCGGTGACGGTGGATGGTGGCAGGTTGGAGATGTTGGAGCGTGCTACGCGTGAGAATCGTCGTGGTAATCGTGATTCGTTGGATATCACGTTGGATGCTTTTCCGTCTGAGACGGTGGTGGTTGTGGGTTCGGTTGCTTTGCGGTCGTCTCGGTTGACTCGTACTGCGGGTGTGTTGGATACGACGTCGTTTCCGATTGCGACTGTTCAGCCTCAGTATTTTTTCACGTCTGGGTCTAAGTCTGCGACGTTGACGGTGTTTGCTGATCGTTATGATGTGGCTGATGCGCCGGGTGGTTTTCATGAGGGTGTGGTTTCTTGGGAGGTGTACACGTCTGCGAGTTATAGCACTAACAGTCCTACGGTGTATGTTGGACTGAAGGTGCCTGATGTGCCGTTTAGGATTACCGATGATGATCCGACAGCGGTGGAGTTGTTAGCAGCGTCGGTTCCTGATTTGTCTGCAACCGAGGCTGATTCGTCTGACACTGCGTCGGTGCGGGTGCGGTTAGGTCGCACGCTGGTAGCTGGTGAAACTTTGACGGTGCCGTTGAAAGCGGCGGGTGCTGTGTTGGGTACTGATTTCTCGTTGGCTTTGTCGGGGTCGCCGCAGGGTGTGTCTTATGCGACGGTGGCTGGTTTGGGTGAGGTGACGTTTACGGGTCCATCGGCGCGTGAGGCTGTGTTAACGATTGCTGCGTTGAATGATGCTGATACTACAAATGAGCGGTTGGTGTTGTCGATTGCGGATGTTTCTGATGTTGCTGCTCCGAAGGCTGGTGATGGGTTTATGCGTTCGTCAGGTTTGGCTGGCGGAGCGTGTTCGGGTACGCGTTGCGCGGCGGTGGGTCGCACTTTGGTGACGTCGCAGACAGTGTCGCTTGTTGATGATGATATTGGTGTGCGTTTGAGTTTGTCTGGTGCTGCTGTGGTGGGTGAGAACGCGGGCACGTTAACCTATGGTGTGCGTTTAGCTTCAGCCCCGGTAGCTAACGAAACAGTGACGGTGGCTGTGTCTTCTGGTACGACTTCAGCGTTGACGGTCACGGCTGGTAGCTTGTTGACGTTCACAGCGTCGACTTGGAACGTTCCACAGCAGGTGACGGTTACGGGTGTGAACAACGCTGTTGATGCGGCGGATATTGTGGTGGATGTGACCCATAGCGTGTCGTCTAGCGGTGGTGTGTCGCCGAAGTATGGGAGTGTCTCCGCACGGGTGTTGGTGGTAACAGTGATTGATGATGATGCGACACGGGTGTCGTTGTCTGGTGGTGGTTCGTTTACCGAAGCTGATACGTCGTCTTCTGGTGCCACGGTGACGGTGGGGTTGGGTCGTCCGTTGGTGGATGGTGAGGTTGTGGAGGTGCCGTTGAATTTGTTTAGTCCGACGGGTGCGCCGTTGGTGTCTGGTAAACGTCCCGCTCCTGGTGTGGCAGCGCAGGATCGGTTTGTGGATTGGAGTGTTTCTGGTACTGGCACGTCTATTAGTGTTGATACGTTGACGGCGGCGAGTAGAAGGTTCGGTAATCGTGAGCAGCTTGTGGTGACGTTCAGTGGTGCGGGCGCGCAGACTGCGACGGTAACGTTCACGCCAGCTACTGATGATAAAGGCACACTAGATACGTCTGATGATGTTGGTGTGGGTGATGCGGATTCTAGTGATGAGGTTGTGAATGTTACGTTGGCTGATGAGTTCAATGTTTCGCAGCGTTTGACGAATGTGAGTGGCGGTTTCACACCCACGGGGTCGGCTAGGCTGGTTGTTGTTGATACTGATTTGGGTGTGAATGTTGTGGAGTCTGGTGGTGCCACAACAGTCTCTGAAAACGGTGGTACTGATACTTATACGGTGAAGTTGAACACCCAACCGTCAGCAAACGTAACTATAAAGGTCGAATCAAACACAGTGTCTGCGGCGACTGTGTCGCCTGCCACACTCACATTCACTGACAGCGACTGGGATACCGCGAAGACGGTGACGGTGACAGGTGTGAATGATAGTGTGGATAATCCTGATGATCGCACAGCGACTATCAGCCACACCGTGACTTCAACTGACAGTGAGTATGCTGGTAGGTCGGTTAATGATGTGGTTGTGATTGTTGAAGATGATGAGCCTACACCTGCTAGGGCGGGGTTGGTGTTCGATGAGTTTGGTGGCAGCACAGTCGTAAATGAGAAAAATCTTACAACAGACCGGTACACTCTCAGGTTGAGCCGCCGGCCGTTGGCTAATGTTGTTGTAACGGTGTCTTCGCGGTTACCGTTTGGGGCGTGGGTTAGTACAAGTACGTCTGGGTTCGGTCTTTCGTCGGAGTACACGTTCACACCGGGTAACTGGGAGAATGCTCAAACGGTTTGGGTGCAAGCCCAGGATGATGTTGTTGATAATCCTGGTGATCAGCGTACAGGCACGATTGCTCACAGGTTGACGTCTGATGATCCTGCTTTCAACCGTCGGTTGGAAACGGTTGATGTGACGGTGGTTGATGACGATGATCCCCCGTCGGCCATCACCCTCACCGTCGACACTGACACTGGCACCGACGGCACACAGACCAGTGTGGCAGAAGATGGTGGCGCGAAAACAGTGGAAGTGACAGCGACTATTACTGACAGCACACGCTTCGGGGTTGCCCAGGATGTGAGTGTGACTGTCGGTGCTAGCAGTGATAGCGCTACTGCGGGCACTGACTACACGACGGTCGCAGATCAGACGATCACTATCGCGGCGGGTGCAGAGTCGGGGTCGGCGACGTTCACGTTCACCCCAACCCCAGACACCACAGATGAGCAGCCGGAAGTTGTGTCGCTTACCGGCACGTTAGGGAACGTGACGTTCACAAACACCAAGCTGAGCATCACCGATAATGACCCGACTGTGGTAACTGTGGCTCGCACCGATAGCGGCGCCATCGCAGAAGACACCTCGGAGTCGGTTGCTGCTCGCAGCGCCGAGTTCACAATCACGCTAAGCCGTGCGCTGGCTGCTGGTGAGCAGATTGATGTTCCGCTGCTAATTTCTGGTGCTGGTATTAGTGCAGGCGATTACACGTTGACACGCAAGTCTGGTGACAGTTTGAACACCGGCGTAACCCTTACGGGTGCTAACAGTTTGACACCGTCAGTGGTGTTCGCGGAAGAGGCAGCACAAACAGCCACCCTCACACTGGTTGCTACCGATGACAGTGTTGATGAGCCAAACTCGGAAACACTAACCGTCACGTTAGGCGACCTAGCTGCGACGTCGCTGAATACGAATGTTGGTGGCGGTGTGTCGGTGTCTCGTGATGGTGATAACAACATTGTTGATAACACGTTCAATGTGACTATCACCGATGATGACACAGCCGGTATCACCATCACCCAAACCAGTGGCAACACCACGGTGACTGAGAACGGTGGCACCGATACTTACACGATAGTGCTAAACAGTCAACCGACTGCTGATGTGACAGTCACCGTGACGTCGGGTACTGCCGCGGCGTTGCTTCTCGACGGCCCCGACACCTCTACGACACCGTTTAGAGTTGAGACGTTAACGTTCACTCCCACTAACTGGAACTCACCGCAAACGATCACTGTTACCGGCCAAAACGACAACCGCGACAACCCGACACCGGGTCGCAGCTCAACTATCACACACACCGTCACGTCAAGTGACACTCGCTACAACAACTTCAGCGTTGCTGATGTGACGGTTCCTGTTACCGATGATGATCCTACCACCGTCACACTCACACGAGACACTGGCAGCACATATGTTGAGGGCGAAACACTTGACTACACGGTCACATTGGGTCGTGCTCTAGTAACCGGTGAAATACTACCAGTAACACTCACGTTCAGTAGTGGTAGTGGTGTAGCCACTCGGGGTACTGATTACACGTTGGCGTGCCCCACTACGTTGCCTACAGGGGTGACGTGTAACGATCTCAACACCGCCGCCACACCCACTATCACGTTCACTGGTGGCAGTAATACTGCTAGGGCGGTGACGATCACCCTAACGACTGCTGCTGATAATGTTGATGAGGATAGCGGTGAGACAATCAATGTTGGTTTGGGCACTCTTAATGCCAACTCGGGTACGAAGCTTGATGGTGGTGCTGCGGGCACTGATAGCGCGGCGGTGATAACGATTAATGATCCTGCTAAGCCGACTGTTCAGTTCGCTAAAGCAACTTACACTGCGACGGAAGCGTCGGGTGGGCGCACGGTAGATGTGACAGTCACTGCGGTGCCGGCTCCTATCAAGAATTTGGACATCAAGTACACTGTCGACGGCACTGCTAACTCTGGTAGTGATTTCACAGCGTTGTCGGGAACAGTCACTGTTGCTGCTAATTCGAATAGGGCTACTATTCGGGTGGTTGTAACAGATGACAGTGTTGATGATGATGATGAGACTGTTGTTTTGACGTTTGTTGATGGTGCTGGTTACACGCTTGGTGCTACTAAAACTACTACTGTGACGATTACTGATGATGATGATGTTACAGAGTTGGCAGCACCATCTGGGTTGGCTGCGACTGCTGGTGACACGCAGGTGACGTTAGCTTGGGCTGATCCGAATCAAGATGCGATAACTGGCTATGAGTACCGTCAGGGTACGGGTTCACCTGTTGTTTGGGGTGAGTGGGCTGCGATTGCCAATAGTGATGCTGACACTGTTACTCACACGGTGACTGGGTTGGATAACGGTACTGTTTATAGTTTTGAGGTGCGCGCTGTTGCGGGTACGGTTTTGGGTGCAGCGTCGGCGACGGTGACAGCGACGCCTACACCGGCACCACCAACGTTGACGTTGACTGCGCTGTCTTTGTTGCGGGTGCCTGAGGGTACAACAACTTTACGACATAATTTTTCGTTGTCACGAGCGTTGACGGCTGATGATCCTGACACAGTAGATTTTGATGTTGTTGTGTCTGGTACCGCTACGCGTGGCACCGATTACACGCTTGTTTTTGATGCGAATTTGAGTGGCACGGGTGTGACGGTGTTGAACACTGCGGGTATGAGTAATCCTGTGATTCGTATTGATAAAACGTTGTTTGGTACCCGCACGCGTGACAGTGTTGGGTTGATTATTGAGGTGACGGCTGATAATGAGACAGAAGCCGTTGATGAGACGATTGTGTTAAAAACACATGATGGGCGTGGGGGGACGGTGACGTATAAGGTGTATGATGCGCCTGCGTCTGTTGAAGCGAACTTTACGCGCAGTTCGTTTATCTACCTTGAAGGTGAAGGTCTTTTAACGTTGATTATCAGGTTGAATGCTTTGACAGGTCGAGATTTGGTGTTCCCGTTGTCGTATCCGCAGCCTACTACAGCGGTAGCAAACGTTGATTACACACCGGTTAACAGTTACACAGTGAAAGCTAACGGACAGTTAACCCATGAATTGCAGATTCCTTATGTTAATGATGATGTTGATGAGCCTGCTAAAACTTTGACCGTAAGCTTAGGCACAGCACCTAATGGTGCCACCAAAGGCACAACAGACACAGTGACAACAACTATCCGAGACAACGACCCGACCACCGTCACCCTAACTCGTGCTAGCGACAGTACTGTCACCGAAGGTGCCACGTTGGATTACACGCTCACATTAGGCCGTGCGCTGGTTACAGGTGAAATACTGCCGGTACCACTCGCGTTTGCTAGCACAGACACTGCTGTTCGCAACACCGATTACACGCTGGCATGTCCCACAACCTTGCCGACAGGGGTGACATGCAACAATCTGAACACGGCTACCACACCCACAGTCACATTCACTGGTGGCACTAATGCGGCGAGGTCGGTGACGATCACACTCACCGCATCTACCGACAACGTGATTGAAGCTACCGGTGAGACTGTTAATATTAACTTAGGTACACTCAACGCGAGTTCGGGTACGAACCTACATGGTGGCGCTTTGGGTACTGATAACGCAGCGGTGCTAACGATTGGCGATCCGTTGCCTGTGACGTTGAGTGTGAACAACAACGGCAGTGTGGCTGAGGGCGCCACGTTGACGGTTACAGCATCATTGGGGTCGCCTGCAGCAGCGAACGTGACGGTTCCGGTGCGTGCCGGTTCTGCTAGCACTGCTGCGGCAGCGGATTATAGTTTGTCTGCTAGCGGTAACATTACCATCACGAGCGGGGAGACGTCTGGTACGTTGACGTTCACTGCTACCGATGACAAGGTGGATGAGGATTCTGAGACAGTAGTGTTGGAGTTAGGGACGTTGCCTGCTGGGTATGCTGCTGGCATTCCGTCTACTGTGACTGTTACTATCGCTGATGATGACACTGCTGGTGTGACAATCACTGAGTCAGGCACACCGGCAGCTACTGAGGTAGCAGAAAACGCGGGTACTGATACGTATATGGTGGTGTTAGATTCTCAGCCAACGCATAATGTGACTGTTACGATCACGTCTAGCGCTGCGATAGCCGCGCTCATAGACGGCCCTGATACACCGAACCCGGACAACCCGACAGCTACAGAAACGCTCACGTTCACCGCATCGAATTGGGCTACGGCGCAGACGGTGACGGTGACTGGTGTGAATGATAATGTTGATAACACTGGTGATCAACGCACAGTCACGCTCACTCATGCTGTCACGTCGTCTGATACGAAGTATAATGCGGTGGGTGATGAGACAATCACCGTTACTGTCACCGATGATGATGATGCTGAC
Source organism: Candidatus Poriferisocius sp. (assembly GCA_965221865.1). Taxonomy (GTDB): domain Bacteria; phylum Actinomycetota; class Acidimicrobiia; order Acidimicrobiales; family Bin134; genus Poriferisocius. The sequence continues at coordinate 537,227 of OZ244918.1, read as the reverse complement.
GGCGCGTCGGTGGGGGTGACGTTAACAGCGTCAGACACAACGTTGGTTGAGGGTAGTAAGCCTGCTGATACTGCCACGGTGTCGGTGGTGTTGTCGCGTGGGTTGAAGCGGGGTGAGGTGTTGGCGGTGCCGATAGATTATTCGGGTGGTACGGCTGGGGTTGATTTTAGGGTGGTGTTGTCGGATCCGACGGCTGAGGGTGTGAGGTTAGTTGCTGGGGCTGCGTCTGGTTTGGTCACGTTTGAGTTGAAATTCACGTCTGAGGCGTCTGTGACTGCTAGCGAAGCGGTGTTGGTGTTCACAGCGTTACCTGACGTTGACAGGCTTGATGAAACGGTGAAGTTAACGTTGCCGTCTGATACGTCTAGGTATCAGGCCCGCGGGTTACCGAACGGGTTCACGGTGAGCACCCCGAACTCTCAGACGTTGATGATTGCTGATGATAACACTGACCCGGCGATGCTAAGTAAAACAGAACTACAGATCGCTGAGGGTGGTTCGGGTTCTTATACGATGCGGTTGAGCCGTCAGCCTTCTGGTTTGGTAACGGTGAAAGCCTCAAGCGATGATGCGGGTGTGGTGTCGGTGAAGTCGGTTACTAGTAATAACGGTGCGGTGACGCAGGCTGGTGGGACGTTGTATTTCACACCACGAAACTGGGATCAGTATCAAACAGTGACTGTTGCGTCTACTCAAAACAGTGTTGACGACCCGGCTGGTTCGCGTAGCGCGACGATTAGTCACACGGTGACCACATCAAATGTGCGGGATGCGAAGGTGTCGGTTGCTGATGTGGAGGTGACGTTGGTTGATGATGATCCGACGGTGTTTAGCATAGGTTTAGCAGGCACTTCACAACAGTCGTTGTGGGTTCGTGAAACTTCAGGTACCGCGGAGATAACTGTCACAGCGGTCGGGCGTAGCGGGTTTAGCGCCGGTGAGGTAGTGGAAGTGCCGTTAGCTATATCGGGTACGGCTACGAATGGTACTGATTACACGTTGGCGCTCAAGTCTGGTGAGGGCATTAACACTGGTGTGAGCGTGCTCCCAGCGAAACCGTTGACGGGTACTGATCCGGTGTTGGTGTTCACTGGTAGTACTAATGCGAGCGCGGTGGCGACGTTAGTGCTCACCGCCACGGGTGATAACAGTGTTGACGCTAATGAAACCATCAAGATCGCTTTGGGTAGTGCCCATCAGTTCGCTACTCGTAGCGGTACTGATGTTGGTGGTGGTGCGGTGCCATCTGAAACTGCTGATGATGTGTCTGAGTTTGTGACGGTGACTATCGCCGATGATGACGGTGCGACCGCAGCGGTGCAGGTTACTGCTTCTGATGGTGGCACTAAAGCGGTTGAGGGTGACACAAAAGGCGATGCGTATTCGGTGCGTCTCGCTACTGCGCCGTCGGCTACGGTGACGGTGACTGCTACCGCGCCAGAAGGGTTGCAAGTCAACACTGCTGGCGGTAACGCTGGCAGCACCGCAGCGTTGACGTTTACCACGTCTAACTGGTGGCAACCACAACAAATAACGGTGACTGCTACGGCTGATAGCACCGATCAAACAGCTGACCGTACGCTTACGGTTACGCACTCGGTGTCTGCAGGGTATTTGTCTGGCACTGCTGGGCCATCGCTTGATGTGACCGTGGTAGATAACACCCCCACATCGGTGAGCTTGTCGGGTGGCGGCAGGCTGGTTGAAGGTGATCCGTCGACTACTGCAACGGTGACTGTGCAACTGTCGAGAGCGTTGGTGTCTGGTGAGGTAGCTGAGGTGCCGTTGAGTTTGGTGAGCCCGACGGGTGCGGTGTTGCAACAAACCCGCCTGCAGGTTAGAGAAGCCACATGGTCGGTTGCTGGTATTGGTGTGACAATGAGGTTGCCGAGCGGGTCGCTGCGTGCTAATAACCGTCAAGCAGCGATCATACGGTTCAGCGGCGCAGGCGCACAAACAGCTACGATCACGTTCGCTGCTACAACCAACAAAGACCGCGACAAAACCGATGAGATCATCAATGTCAGTCTCGCACCGGTTTCTCTCACCGCTAAAACTACTAGCTTGGACGGCGGCCTAGCACACTCAACGGTTGCTGCTGAGCGTAACGCTCGGGTTACTATCACAGACCCAGCGGCGGGTGTGACCATCACCCAAACCGCAGATGACACCACAGTTTCTGAGAACGCTGGCACAGACACCTACACGGTGGTGTTAACTTCTCGTCCGACTCATAGTGTAACAGTCACTGTTACTTCTAACGCTGCGTCAGCCGCAGTGATAGACGGCCCTGATGCTGGCACTACAGGTAGTGGCACTGAAACGCTCACGTTCACCAGATCAAACTGGAAAACGGCTCAAACAGTCACGGTGACAGGTCGCAACGATAACGTTGACAACCCTGGTGGCACACGCACAGCGACGCTCACCCACGCTATTACCTCTACCGATAACGATTACAACGGGTTAGCCGACCAGACCGTTGCGGTGACGGTTACCGATGATGATGCGACGACGGTGACGCTGACCCGTGAGGTGGGTTCTGCTATCGCTGAGGGCAACACGTTGGATTACACGCTCACACTCAGCCGAGCGCTCATCACAGGCGAAACACTGCCGGTACCGCTCACGTTTGCTAGCAGCGACACCGCCACAAGGAATACCGATTACACGCTGGCGTGTCCTACTACACCGCCTACGGGTGTGACATGCGCCAATCTGAACTCTGGTAACGCGACGGTGACGTTCACTGGTAGTAGCACCGCGGCGCGTGAGGTGACGATCACGCTCACCGCTAGCACTGATAATCTCACTGAGGCTACCGGTGAGACGGTGAACATCAATTTGGGCACTCTCAACGCGAGTTCGGGTACTGGTCTTTCAGGTGGCGCTTCAGGTACCGACAACGCAGCGGTGCTGACGATTAACGATCCTGGTGCGACGTTGCCTGAGGTGTCTATTACAGCGGGCGCAGCGGTGACTGAGGGCACTGCGGCTACATTTACGGTTGCTGCTGATGCCGCACCGTCAGCAGCTTTGGCGGTGTCGGTGTCGGTGGCTGATGCTACTAATGGCGGCGATTTCGTGACGTCAGGTAATGAGGGTACGCGTACGGTGACTATTGCTGCTGGGGAAACGTCAGCCACGTTCACCGTCGCGACTGTTGCAGATAGAAACGATGAGCCTAACGGTGCGGTGACAGTAACGATACAGTCAAGCACTGATTACACGATTGATAGTTCTGCTAGCACAGCGTCGGTGACTGTGAATGATAATGATAGAACTGCTTTGCGGTTGTCGCGGGTTGCGGGCCGGTATGTGGCTGAGGGTTCTAACTGGACGTACACGTTGACGTTGGAACGCCGGTTGGTTGACGGTGAGAAGCTGGTGGTGCCGTTGACGTCGGGCGGTGCAGCGGTTCGTGGCCTTGATTATACGTTGACATGTCCGACGACGTTGCCGACAGGTGTGACGTGTGCGAATTTGAATGTTTCTAACGGTGCGGTGACGTTCACTGGTGGCAGCAGTGCTGCACGGTCGGTGCGGATCACGTTGTCGGCTACTGCTGATAATTCTGGTGAGCGTGAGGAGGACGTGATTATTGGTTTGGGCACGGTGACGGCTACTAATCTTGGTGGCGGTGTTAGCCAAGCTGCTGAGGGTGAGAGGTTGTTTATTGTTGACGCGTTCCCGGAGATTTCGATAACAGCAGGCCCAGCAGTCACCGAAGGTACGGTGGCTACGTTTAGTGTTGGTTTGTCGGTGGAAGGTGCTTCAAGAGGGAACCGGTCGTTTAATGTTCGTTACACTGACGCTACAGGTGGTGGTGATTACCTGTCGGCTACCAATGAAAACGCTACTGTTGTTAACCTGCCAGTGTTTGCTTTGAAACAGACTTATAGGCTTGCTACTGTGGGTGACAGTGTTGATGAACCTGACGGCACGGTAACCATGACGTTGTTGCCCGGTGATGGTTACACAGTGGATTCTGACGCGAACACAGCATCAGTGGTGGTGAAAGATGATGATGACACCACGGTGGTGTTGAACGCTACCGCAGGTGATGTGGCTGAAGACGGCGGCACGAAAGATTTCGTAGTCACATTAGGTCGCACCCTAGCAGCCAGCGAGGTGGTGACAGTACCGTTAACAGTAACCGGTGCGACCGTGACCACCGATTACACATGGACGTTACAACCGTCTTCTCAAACGGGTGTGAGTTTGGTTACTACCGCGCCGCATAGCACACAAAACCCGGCGCTGCGCTTAGCGGCGGGAGCGTCGCGGGCGACTTTGCGGTTCACCGCTGTAAATGATGATGTGGCCGCCCCACCGTCTGTGCAAGTAGCTTATGGTACGGGTGCTCGTGCTCCGGCGGGCACGGGGGGTGTTGTTATTGCCACACCAACGGGTGGACCGTTTACGTTCGCGATCACCGACGATGATGCCACAGACGGCGCGGTGTTGCCTGCTGGGATTGTGCTGTCAGTTGACACTCAAAGCGATGTTGTAGGGGCACAGTCTAGGGTGTTTGAAGCCGGTTCTGCGACTACTACTGTGAGTGTGACAGCTACAATTGTTGGTTCAGCACGTTTCGGTGTTGATCGTACTATCAATATCAAAGTAGGCGCCACTAGCGATTCTGCGACTGCGGGTGTTGATTACACCGCGGTACCCGATCAGCAGATCACTATTGATGCTGGTGCGCAAAGCGGTGCGACGTCGTTCACGTTGACACATACAGATGATAATGACGAGGAGAATGAGGAAGCGATATCTGTTGCAGGCACGTTGGTGGGTGTGCCTGTGGAACCGGCAGCGGTGCTCATTGTTGACGACGACAGTCTAATTTCTGTGGGTGTTGAGTTGTATGTGGTCGACGGGACAATCACAGTCGGTGGTAAAGAGTTTGATAAATTTGATCAGGATATTACTGTGTCTGAGGGTGCTTCGTTTGAGTTGCGGATGCTGTTAGCCGGCCCGGCGTCTGCTGATGTTGTGTTCCCGGTTCGCCGGGTGGCTGGTGGTACTGCTACTAACGATGATTTTCGTCGGTCGGTTGATAATGTGATTGTAGGCAACATTGCGGTCAAAGCGGGTCAAGAGTTCGGCAGGTTATGGGTTCCCGTTACTGAAGACATGTTGGTGGAACCAACAGAGTCGGTGACGTTGGAGTTAGGTGATTTGCCTGACGGTTATGTTTTGGACGGGTTTTACACAGCTCATATTACTATTACTGACGGTGATGTCGCGCCGACACGGATAGCGTTGGATGCTGAGGTTAATCCTGACGTGTTTGGTCGCCAACAATTAATTGCCGAAAACGGTGGCCCTCAAACAGTGCGTGTGACCGCCAGATTGATAGGTGATATAGCTGAACACTCTGATTGTGTGACCCTTGAGCGATTGCAAGTCCCTCCGTTCACCGAAACCGGTGGTGATTCTAACCCGGGCGGTGTTTTCCAAGGTCAAAAACTGAAATGCGGCACAGTAAACTCAGCGGCGACGCCAGGATTCTCAGCGATGACGCAAGAAGTCATAGCAGCGTTGAGTACTGATACTACGGTTATGGTTTCGGTGGGTGACAGTGCCAACGATACCGCTACTGAAGGCACCGACTATGAAACAGTCGACAACATAATGGTTACTATCCCTGCTGGGCAGTTAAGTGGTTACACCGATTTCGTGTTGACACCTACTGTTGATAGCACTGATGAGGGTGATCCTGAGCGTTTATCTGTTTCAGGCACCGTGGATGGTTTCACGTTGGGTGTGGTGGATGGAAATTTGTTTTACGAAGCTGCGCCCGCGAGTTTGTTTATTATTGAAAGCGCGGAGGTGGCGACACGGCTAAGGTTGAGTTTCGACGCGGACGCTGACACTGCTGGTACACAAACTTTCGTGCGCGAAGATAGTGGTGCTAAGAAAGTGAAAGTCACCGCCACGATTGTTGGTGATACACGATTCACCCAAGACGTGTCATTCAAACTAGTAGTCGGCGACCTCGGTGACAGCGCAACCGAAGGTGTTGATTACACAGAAGTGGTGGACACGACAGTTGTGGAACGGGAGGTGATCCGCGACGATCCGCGCAGCATTGTGAGAACGTTCACAGACGCGAACGTAATCACCATAACGGCGGGCCAAGCGAGCGGGGCGGTGACGTTCACATTGACCCCGACTGATGACATGGATGATGAGTCGACTGAGCGGTTGAGTATGTTGTTGGACATTCCTACTTCGCAGACAGCCGAGTTCGGGTTCATATCTGATGCTGTGTTGCTACCAATTTTTGATAATGACGGTGCGATACCGGTGCGGCTGCTAGCCGCTGCGGGTGACATCGCAGAAAACGGCGGCACAAAAGACATTACGGTGGTGTTGGAACGACCGTTAACCGGTGCTGAGACTGTGACAGTACCGTTGACGGTGACTGGTGTGACAGGTGGCGATTACACGTTGGTGTTACAACCGGCTTCTCAAACAGGTGTGAGTTTAGTTACTACAGCGCCGCATAGTGTCGGTAACCCGGCGGTACAGTTGACGGCGGGAGCGTCGCAAGCGACACTACGATTCACCGCGGTTGCTAACAGTGTTCGCACCCAGCCGTATGCGAGCATTACCTTCGGTGCAGATACCCGAGCCCCGTCGGGGTCTGGTGTGACCATCGACACCTCATCTGGTGACCCTGTTGGGTTCATGATACTTGATGATGAGACTGGTCCTGTCAGGTTACCGGCCACTTTGGTGCCTGCTGGGTTGCCGTCGGGTGGTGTGTTCCGGTTGTTGTTCGCCACTTCCGGTGGGTCAGCTGCCACCGCAACTGATATTGGTTCCTATGACAGTTTCGTACGCTCACATGTTGCGACCGGTCAGGCCGCTTTGGTGCCTTATGCCGGGTTTTTCCGTGCAGTGGCTAGCACCGCCACAGTCGATGCTGATACTCATAACAGTGCTGATGTGACGTCTGATGGTGCGGGTGAGGCAGTGTATTGGTTGGATGGTGACAAGGTTGCTGACAATTATGCCGATTTTTGGGATAACAGTTGGGATGATGAAACCACCCCAACGAATGAGGCGGGTGTTGCGACAGATTTAACTGTCGCAGCGGTGCCTGAGATTATTAATTTGAGTGTGAACCACGGAATCGTGGCTGAGAATGTGGGTGGCGGTTCACAAACAGTGACGGTGACAGCCACTATTGCGGGGTCGGCACGGTTCGCTGCTGATCAAACAATAGTGGTGTCGGTCGCTGGTTCAGGCGCGTCGGGCAGGGTGGGGTTCACCGCTGTCACTGATTTTAATGTTCTTATTGCTGCGGGTAGACGCTCAGCTACTGCCACGTTCACACTGTCACCCACCAGTAACAACACGAATGAGGTGAACGAGGTTGTTACCGTGTCAGGTGTTTTGGATGGGGTGACGGTTAATCCTGCCACAGTGATTTTGCGTGATGATGATGGTGTGGGTGTGACGATCAGTAAAGCTTCGTTGCGGGTGCCAGAAAAAGCTGGTACCGGCACCTACACAGTAGTGTTGGACAGTCAACCATCAGCAGCTGTGGACATTGCTATAACGAACACTTCACCGGAAACGGTTATGTTAGACACCGACACCCTAACGTTCACTAACTCTAACTGGAACCAGCCGCAAACAGTCACGGTGACTGGTGTGAACGATGCGGTTGTTAACCTCAACGGTTTCCGCACTGCAATGTTGGCTCACGTTGTGTCATCAGATAGTGACAGCAGCTATGACGCGATAGATGCCCAAACCACTACTGTTACTGTGACTGTTACCGATAATGATGTTTTTGCAGGTGATTATCGGATGTTTTGGACTGGCACTGATACTGGTGGTAACCGGCGTAACGGTTTTGAGCTTGGCCGCGGTTTAGCAGGCACAGGTGAGTTGAACACCGGTTTTGTGGGTGTCGGCCCGTTGAGTAGCGTGTTTTTAGCGACCGCTAGCAGAGCCAGCGACCGTGACGGTGATAAAGACCTGTTACAGATGTATGGTTTGTCGCAACCGTTCAGCGTGGGCGAGCCAGTCACATTAACGGTTGATAACTCTGGTGCGGTTACTGAAGGCGGTTCGTTGACGCTCACCGCGTCGATACCGTCAGTCGCAGCAGCGGATGTGACCATCCCACTACAGGTAACCGCTGGCGCGACTGCTGTAGCAGCGGATTATAGTTTGCCTGCTACTGTTACTATTGCTGCTGGAACGTCTAGTGGCACAGCCACATTTACAGCTACCGATGATGTATTAGACGAACCATCAGAAACCTTGACTGTAGAACTCGGCACGTTGCCGGCTGGTTTTGTGGCAGGCACCACGTCGAGTGTGGCGATTACGATTGCTGATAACGACGCCGCTCCATCCGCGATCACACTGTCGGTGGACGCTGATACTGGCACTGGTGGTGTTCAGAACACTGTTGGTGAGGGTGGTGGCGCTAAATTCGTGCGAGTGACTGCCACCATTACTAGCACCACACGGTTTGCTACCGCGCAAACTGTGACGGTCACAGTCGGTGCCAGCTCAGACACAGCAGTCGAGGGCACTGATTACGCGACGGTGCACCAGCAGTCGATCACTATCGCTGCCGGCGCAGCGAGTGGTAATACTACGTTTAGGTTGACACCAACTGATGATGATTTTGATGAACCAACCCAGCAGATATCAGTTACCGGTGGTGGTATTGCGGGGGTAACGTTCACTAACGCGAACGTTGGGATCACCGATAACGATGCGACACCTGAGATTGACCTGTCGGTGGACACAGCAACGGTGGCAGAGGGTGATAACGCTACTACGATCACGGTGACCGCGACAGTTGATCATGCGACGATACGGTTTGATGAGAACAAAACAGTAGCAGTGTCTGTTGACGGGTCGGGTGGTACTGGTGTGGTCGGGTTCGCGGTGGTGGCCACTAATGTTAACATCACTATCACAGCAGGCCAAGCGACAGGTACGAGCACATTCACTTTGACACCGGCTGATAATAATGTGGATGAAACAAACGAAACCGTGACTGTGTCAGGCACGCTGGCTGGTGTGACAGTTAACTCTGCGACAGTCACAATCACCGATAATGACGCGACACCATCAGCGATCACACTGTCGGTGGACGCTGACACTGGCACTGGTGGCACCCAGACCACTGTGGCAGAGGGTGGTGGTGCGAAAACTGTTGAGGTGACCGCCAGGATTACTAGTGGCACACGGTTCGCCACCGCGCAAACTGTTACCGTCACAGTGGGTGCTAGTTCTGATGCTGCTGTCGAGGGTACTGACTATGCGACAGTCGCCGCGCAGACTATTACTATTAGCGCGGGTACAGCGTCAGGGTCTACTACGTTCACGTTGACACCAACTGATGATAGTTTTGATGAACCAACCCAAACGTTGTCAATCACAGGCGGCGGTTTGGCAGGGGTGACGTTCACTAACACGAGCGTTGGGATCACCGATAACGATGCGACCCCTGAAATAGACCTGTCGGTGGACACAGCAACGGTGGGTGAAGGTGAAGGTGCTACTACGATCACGGTGACAGCAACCGTTGATGACGCGACCATCAGATTCGATGAGGCGAAAACGGTGCGAGTGTCTGTGGCAGGGTCTGGTAACAACGGGGTGGTCGGGTTCACAGCAGTCGATCCGTTTGATGTGACTATCACAGCTGGTGCGGTGTCAGGCTCGGCTACGTTTAGTTTGGCACCGGTTGATGATAATGTTGACGGGCCGAATGAGACGGTGACGGTGTCCGGCACCTTAGCTGGAGTAACGGTAACTTCAGCGACGGTGAGTTTAACTGATGATGATAGTGTCGGGTTCACTATCACCCAAAGTAGTGGTTCGACGTCGGTAACTGAGAACGGTGGTACTGATACGTATACGGTGAAGTTGAACACGCAGCCTACTGCTACGGTGGCAATACAGTTGAGTGTGACGGGTCCGGTGACTCTAAGTACGAGAACGATTGCGTTCTTGCCCTCTACTTGGAACAGTGCGCAGACAATCACTGTTACCGGCGTGAACGATAACTTGGATAACACTGGCGGGTCTCGCACAGCGACGATCACCCATGATGTGTCAGCCCAAGATGCTAAGTATCATGCGTTACCGAACCGTGACATCACAGTCACAGTAACAGATGATGACGCCGCACCATCCGCGATCACACTGTCGGTCGACGCTGACACCAACACAGGTGGCACACAAACCACTGTTGGTGAGGGTGGTGGTGCTAAAACCGTTGAAGTAACCGCCACGATTACTAGCACAACAAGGTTCGCTACCGACCAGACCGTCACGGTCACAGTCGGTGCTAACAGTGATGCTGCTGTCGAGGGTACTGACTATGCGACAGTCGCCGCGCAGACTATTACTATCACAGCCGGCGCCACGAGTGGTAGTACTACGTTTACACTTACGCCAACCGATGATAGTTTTGATGAACCAACCCAAACATTGTCAATCACAGGCGGCGGTTTGGCGGGGGTGACGTTCACTGACACGAGTGTTGGGATCACTGATAACGATGCGACCCCTGAAATAGACCTGTCGGTGGACACAGCAACGGTGGGTGAGGGTGATGGTGCTACTACGATCACGGTGACAGCCACGGTTGATGACGCGACCATCAGATTCGATGAGGCGAAAACGGTGCGAGTGTCTGTGGCAGGGTCTGGTAACAACGGGGTGGTCGGGTTCACAGCAGTCGATCCGTTTGATGTGACTATCACAGCTGGTGCTGTGTCAGGCTCGGCTACGTTTAGTTTGGTGCCGACTGTTGATAGTGTTGACGGGCCGAATGAGACGGTGACCGTGTCAGGCACCTTAGCTGGGGTGACAGTGACCTCGGCGACGGTGTCGTTGACCGATGATGATAGTGTCGGGTTCACTATCACCCAAACATCAGGTTCCACGTCGGTAGCTGAAAACGGGGGTACTGATACGTATACGGTGAGGTTGAACACGCAGCCTACTGCTACTGTGTCAATAGATTTGTCGGTGACAGGGCCGGTGACGTTGAGTAGCAGTACGTTGGAGTTCACTACGGCGACTTGGAACAGCGCGCAGACGATCACTGTTACCGGTAGCAATGATAATTTGGATAACACTGGTGGGTCTCGCACGGCGACGATTACTCATGATGTGTCAGCGGGGGATGCGAAGTATCTTGCGTTACCGGACCGTGATATCACAGTGACGGTCACCGATGATGATGCGACGCCTGCGATTAATTTGGTAGCGCCGACTAGTTCAGTGGCTGAGAACGGAGGTTCGGTTAATACTTTGGTGATCGCCCGGGTGGGTCACGCTACGACTCGTTTTGATGTTGCTAAAACAGTGCGTGTAACTTTGACAGGCCCGGTTGGTGGGGAGTTTGTGGATTTCACACCGGTTAACGCTTTTAATATTACTATTGGAGCTGGTGCCGCTTCGGGGCAGGGGCGGTTTGTTATTACCCCAACGAATGACAACATTAACGAACGTGACGCGACGATAACGGTGTCTGGTACGTCGAGTGGGTTAACAGTTAATTCTGGTACGTTCACGTTGACCGACGATGAAGCCGACCCGACGCTCACCCAGTCTGTTCCGTCGGTGGCGACGATAACTGAGGGCAGCTCAGCGCAGTTTAGGGTTAACGCGACGGTTGCTTCTTCGTTTGCGATCACTGTGAACGTGGCAGTGTCTGAAAGCAACAACGGTGATTATGTTTCATCAACTAATGAGGGTAACAAGCAGGTGACGTTGCCTGCTGGTGACACTCAGGTTTCGTATTCGGTGCCTACTGTGCAAGACGACACCGACGAAGTTGACGGGTCGGTTACGTTGGTTTTGCGTGCGGGAACTGACTATTTGTTAGGCAGCACTAACACTAGTCGTACGGTGAGTGTTGAAGATGATGATGAGACACCTGGTGTGGCTGTTGATTTGAGTGTTAACAACAGTGGCAATGTTGTTGAGGGTGCTATGTTGACGGTTACAGCCACTTTGGCTGAAACAGCGGCGGCTAATGTTGTTATCCCGGTGCGAGCAGCCGCGGGTGGCACCGCGGTTGCCGGAGATTATTCACTGTCGGCTGCTAGTATCACTGTTTTGAGTGGTGAAACTACAGGAACTTTGACGTTGACCGCTACCGACGATGCGATTGATGAGCCTGCTGAAACGCTGAGGTTAGAGTTAGGTACGTTGCCGACAGGTTATTCACCTGGTACTACAACTAGTGTTGAGGTGAGCATCGGCGACAACGATCCGACTGCGGTTACGTTGTCTCGCTCACCTGGTGCTACCGCTGTTGAAGGCACTACTGTTACTTACACTGTTGCGTTGGGTCGTGCGCTGTCTACAGGAGAGTCGTTGGTGGTTCCGCTTACGTTCAGTACCGGTTCTGGTACAGCAACGCGGGGCACCGATTACACGTTAGCGTGCCCCACCACGCTGCCTACGGGTGTGACATGCGCGAACTTGAACTCGGGTAACGCGGCGGTAACATTCACTGGTGGTGATGCTGCGGCTGCTTCGGTGAACATTGTTGTAACGTTGATAGCTGACGGTGTTTCAGAGACCAGCAGTGAAACTATAAATATCGGTTTGGGTTCGCTTGGTAGCGGGGCTACAGGTGTTGATAACGCAGGTGTGCTAACCGTTGAAGATCCGACAGCTACAACTGTTACGTTAACGGTCAGCGGCGACGGTGAAGTGATTGAGGGTGACACGTTGACGTTGACTGTTTCGCTGGTGCCAGCAGCAACCGCGAATGTTACTATTGGTCTGCGAGCTGCTGCTGGTAGTACTGCTACCGCAGATGATTACACGCTTGCAGCTAGTGTGACTATTGCGAGCGGCTCGTCGTCTGGCACGGTGATGTTCACGGCGGTTAGAGATGATGTGGCAGAAGATTCTGGTGAAACGTTGGTTTTGGAACTCGGGACGTTGCCTGTGGATTATGTGGCTGGTGATCCTGATAGTGTGACAATCACTATTGCTGATCCTGATCCGAACATAAACGCTGACGGCACTTACAACGTTGCGGCTGATTGGGTGTTGTTGCCTTCAGGTATAAGACCTGGTGAAACTTTCCGGTTGTTGTTCAAAACTTCCACCCGCCGTAACGCTGAACCTGATGATATTGCGGTTTATGATGCGCATGTGCAAACCGCTGCCGCGGCGGGGCACACAGCGATCGCTGGTCACGCTTCGTTGTATAAAGTGGTCGGTTCAACGTCTACAGTCAACGCCCGCGATCACGCGTTGTTGCGTGCCACCGATATTGTGGCACCGATATTTTGGTTGAACGGTCCTCGTGTGTCACAAAATTACAGCAACACTGACAGGGTTGGTTTCTGGGCGCGTCGTTGGGAGAACTGGCGGGCCGCTGATCGCCGTGACGAGTCTGGTAACCAAGCTGATACTAACTGGGCTTTCACCGGTACACAGTGGACTGGTATCAAAGCGTCAAGTTATCCGTTAGGGGTGACAGCGAATAATCTGGTTGTGCGCGGCCGTTTCCAAGCCGGTGCGAACGATGTGAACCCGATCCAACATTTACCAGGTTTAGCAGCGAAAACCGCTGAACATTCTTTCTACGCTATCTCACCGGTTTACCGGGTTGAATCTGATATACCGCTACCAGTCGCGGGTACCGCTGAATCCCCGGTAGTGTCAGTGCTCAACACTGGTGCTAACACGATCACCGAAGGTAACACCGCGAGTTTCACTGTCACCGCGTCACCCGCGCCCACAGATACTATTACGGTGAGGTTACGTTTGTTGCAATCGCAACCGTTCGGAGCGCGAATCGTTGGTGGAACTACAATAACTTTAACACAATCCACACCGTCAGCAGCTGTTGCGGTCACCACAGTAGACGACCGCTGGGACCATCCTAACGGGTCGATCACCCTCGTAGTGTTAGAACCCGCAACGGGTAGCAGCTACCGTCTGTCTCACAGCAGTGGAGCACCATCAGCTCAACAAGTGTTCATCACCGACAACGACCCTGAGTCTGCTAACAAAATATCGCCACGCTACTTTGACACTGACACTAAACAGTGCCGCGACAGTTATACCAATAATATTATTCCAGGCGGATCGCAAGCATGTTCATCACCGCCAGCCGGTTACACAACAGCACACAAAGATATCGAATTCGTGGTTAGTAAAACAGATTTCACGTTGGCAGAAGGCGAATCACGTTATGTGGTAGTCACGTTCAGCCGCACCCCTGACACAGGTACAGATGTGTCGAACATTTTCAGAGCAGCGCTGCAGTCCGATCAATCCCGTTTGGGCCCCTATGAATGCAAAACTTTCCCGGGGGTAGGCGAAGTGTGCCGCCGCTGGGGTGTTCACACCCCATGGTGGGATATGCGTGATTTCCTTGACACAACCCTGTTAAACAACGGACGACTAAACAGTGCTAACCAGCTGTGGGTGCGTGTCGACGCGAAAGAAACCGACACTGCTATAGATGGTCGCATAGCAGCCCAGGTGTATCCGTGGAGTAGCGACGCTCGCCCGTGGCGTGGCGGTAAAACCCCGCCTGTGGGTGCTAGTGTTGACGGTTGGAACCCGCACTTAGAAGACATCAACGTTTACACCGAGTTCTCACTACGACAATTCCTATACGGATCAAACCGCACTGCGTGGCATCCCACCCTAAGAATCGGCGCGCGAGTGCTCAACAACGACTCAACAGCTGCCAATCTCATCGTCACACCAAACTGTTCACAACCCGGCCAACCATGTTTCACCATCAACGAAGGCAGCCAACGCAGCTACACCATAGAATTACCTCAACAACCTCAACCCGGTGCCACCTATACCGTCACACCCGTACAAACCAACAAACAAAACCGTTGGGTACAAAACGTCAACTTCAACCCGCCACAACTACAATGGACACACAACAACTGGTCTGCCAACCGGAAACAAACCATCACCGTCACCGCACCAGCAGATAATGACATCGGCTCAGGCACGTTTGTGATCACACACCGTCTAGCGGGATTCCCCAACAACACGCCAACCAAAAACACTGCTATCACCGCGCACATCAACGACACCGATGTAGCCAGACTCGTCATGAAAAACAGTGACGGTGAACTCATCACCACAGATCACACGATCACCCTAGAACCAGGTGGCAACGATTATTACACTGTTGAGTTGTCACACGACCCGCTCGGATCAAGAACCCTGTGGGTACGCTCACAACACACCAACAACCAAAACCAAAAAACCCCCGAATACCAACACCCTGTTAGCATCAACCGTAACAGCCCGCAAACCGTCTACCAACCAACCTATGTCGCCTTTGACAGAATCACCTTCTACAGCCCCAACTTCACAGGCACCACACGCGACACCAACAAAATCTTATGGAACCAACCACAAAAAATATATGTAACAGCCTGGACAAACAACAACAACAACCCTCTCTTCAACCCCACATGCCGCACCGACATAGATGACTGCTGGACCATCACCAACCAATACCAAAACACCAACACCCACAACATCAACATCAACATCAACACCCCACCACCCGAAAACAACCCACCACCCGAAAACGACCCGCCGCCAAACGACCCGCCACCAGCGACCGATCCGGTGGTAAGCATCACCGCTGACAACAACAACATCACCGAAGGCGCGAACGCCACGTTCACACTCACCGCCACCCCACCACCCACAACCCCACTCACCGTCACCGTCAACATAACCGCCACAGGCAACTACGGCATCACCACAGGTCAACGCACTGTTACCATCCCCACCACCGGTACAACCACACTCACAATCCCCACCACAAACGACACCACCAACGAACCAAACGGCACCATCACCGTCACAATAACCAACCAAACCACCTACACCCCCGACAACACCAACTCAACAGCAACAACAACCATCACAGACAACGACAACCCCACACCAAACCTACCAGTCCTAACAGTCACAGACGCAACATACACTGAAGGCACCAGAGGCGGCTACTACCTATTCTACGCACGCCTAAACAAAGCCCCCACCACAACCGCCACAGTCAAATACCGCATCGAAACCACCGGCACCGGCACCGGCCACGCCACAGCAGGCACAGACTTCACACCAGCCACCAGAACCATCACATTCAGAACCGGTAACACACAAAACGCTGGACTAGTAATAATCAAAAACGATTCGATAAAAGAACCCGACGAAACACTCCGCATCGTGTTCTTCAACCCACAAAACATCACCCTCACCAAAACCACCGCAACCATCACCATCAAAGACAACGACTAAAACCCCCAAACACACACAACAACCCAAACAATCACCATCATGCGAGATTCGGACCACCAAACAAAAAACAGTGTGTCAAGAAATCAAAAACCTTTAACTACTACCGCAACGCTCTATCCGAGGCGACAGAAAACTACCTTCAAAATTTCAGAAACCAACACAAAAAAACCACACTCACAATTCAGTTAACTTGTTTGTAGGCTACCTACAGCATCCACAAAAGTTAAGTGAACTCCACCGGTGGTCACAACAAGTCAACTGTTAAAATCGACCTGATGTTTCTGCAATCTACTGGTAAAAGGTTTTATCATCGCACAACATTTAAATGCGAGAATACGCACACAAGTTGAGATGCTTTCGCAACAAGGATCACCCAACCCGAAAAACAGAGAGCGTTTACCGCCTCACACTATTTCAGCCGAATTACACTGTTTAAACTATCAAACATGCGCTGAAACAACTCACCAGACCTGCTACAAATGTTTCTAACACCAGCAATTCACCACCAAAAAGTTGAGCTTTACCACCCCGCACCCGGCGACAAACACACCAACCCCCAAACACCCCCTTAAAAAGCAAAACAATAAAAATCAAATACTCTCAAGATTCACAAACCATTCCAAACACAACACACATATCCTGCATATCAACACATCAAGAAGTGCGATAGCAGCTACAAAACATGCCAACCCAAACAACCACCACCAAAATAAACAACACCACACAACCACAAGCCAGTGCAACCACAAACCAGTAACACACAACACACAACACGAAAATGGGAACTATCCCTCAACACGGTGGTCAGCACACTACCAGTCGCCCTAGTAACAGTGCTGCTCAGCACACTCAACTCACAAATCAACTCACTCCACAACCACACAGACAACCCCAACACTCAACTAAGCACCGAAATCAACAGCATCCACACCGACATACAAACAAAACTTGCAGAAATCAACACAACACACCCCAACCACACCGACCGCCTAGCCCGCCTCGAAACCGCCGCCGGACTACCACACCCCAACAACCAAAACCCCCAAACACACCAACCTCAATATCGTCAAACCCCTACTAGCAATCATCGAAGACCGAATCAACAACATGCCCAGAAAACTCCACAACCCGAACACAGCCCAAACCATGTACAATCAACTATGTCGCGACCACCACTAGAGCTTGCCAACCTTTGACTCCTGTGGGCAGGTTGTTGGTTGTTCAGCGGATTCAAGCTGGGATGCCTCAAGTTTATGTGGCTGCGCAGATGGGTGTTTCGCGGGCTACGGTGGGTAAGTGGTGGCACCGTTTCTGTGAGCACGGTGAAGCTGGTTTGGTGGGGATCGGTCATCAAAGCCTCACCGGTCTCCGAGGCGTATTAGTGCTGCGGTTGAGGCTAGAGTGTGCGGGTTGCGTTGTCGGAAACGTTGGGGGCCTGTTCGTATAGCAGCTCGACTGAAAATGTGAGCGTCTACAGTTCACCATGTTTTGGTGTGTAACGGTTTGAGATGTCTGGCAGGGTTAGACTGGCTTGCTGGTAAGGTGATACGCCGCTACGAACGAGCTGAACCAGGTGATCTGATACATATTGGATATCAAAAAAGTAGGTAAAATACTCTCCTGAAGGCAGATGGAAGCTTCACGGCAAAGCTAACACGACATCTCGTGGAACCTGACGGCGACCCAGGACCTGGGTTACAGCTACTCACATGCAGCAATAAACAGATCACAGCCGCCTGGCTTACGTAAAGGCACTCGACAACGAAACCGCAAACATCGACTCCAAACATGGACACACCACCACAACCCCCACAAACACCACACCACCATCGGCGGCACACCCGCATCACGCGTAAACAACCTCTACGGACACTACAGCTAGAGCTTGAATCAACAGCATCCGCACCGACATGAACAACCTAGAAACCAGCATCCACACCGAAATCAACAGCATCCACACCGACATACAAACAAAACTTGCAGAAATCAACACAACACACCCCAACCACACCGACCGCCTCGAAACCGCCGCCGGACTACCACGCCCCAACAACTAAAACCCCCAAACCAATCACAACCACCAACCACAACACACAAGAACCCAACGAAACCCTCCAAATCACCTTCACAAACCTCACAACCACTACCACCCAAAACAACGACTAACCCGTAGACGCTCTGTGGCAAAGCCCTATTACAAAGTTTTATCACATAGAAGCGTAAACTCGCTATACTCATTTATGTGACATGTGAAACGGTTGTGCTCGCCACTCCAGGTGCTGTTCGCCGCTGTGTTGGTTGGCTGCGCGGTCGCCGAGGATGGAACCAAAAACAGCTAGCAGCCGCTACTGGGCGTTCTCAGCAGTGGGTGTCCAAGTTGGAGAGCGGACGCATCGACGTGTCTTTGGGTGATGTGCTGTCCGCGCTGCATACGCTCGAAGCCACCATTATCGTGCGAGATTCAGACGCGTCTGCAAAGAAAAGCTAGCACATGACGGCGGCACCCCAAGAACTTTACGTGTTTTTGCATGGCGAGATGATCGGCTGCGCTGTGCGCTCGCTGCGAGGAGCGGTGCATTTTGAGTACCGTGACGATCTGACCCCGTCGGTGGTGCCGTTGTCTTTGTCACTTCCTATTAGGCGACGCGGACGCTTAGACATCTTGCCTTGGCTTGACGGGCTGCTGCCAGACAACCCGCGTACGCGCTCGCGTTGGATGCGCGAACTCTCCGCAGCTTCAACCGCTTCGTTCGACCTGCTATGTACCCAAGCGGGGTTGGAGTGTGCAGGCGCGGTGCAGTTGTACCCTGAACCGGTGCTGCCCGACCTGCAATCGGAGACCCTCACGAGACTCACAGATTCTGAGCTAGCGGCAATGCTGAATCTCATCGCGCAGGATGCTGATAACGTTCCTTCAGCGGGAATGGGTGAGCTGCGACTGTCGCTTCCAGGTGCCCAGCCGAAGATGGCGCTGAGGCTCACCGATGATGGCTGGCACCTGCCGACCGGCTCGCTCGCAACGACCCACATTCTCAAGCCGCAGCGGGGACATCTTAATTTGGCCGTGAGAGACTCGATAACTGTCAACGAGCACCTGTGTCAGCAAGCTGCTGGGGCTCTCGGTTTACGAGCGGCTCGCACATCGGTGGCAGTGTTTGGGGATGAGATATGTTTGGTCGCGGAGCGTTTTGACCGTCACTACAGCGACACCGCTGTGCATCGCTTGCATTTTGAAGATCTGTGTCAAGCGTTGGGATTCCCCCCGAGCCTCAGATACCAATCGGACGGCGGCCCGTCTGCCGTGACGGTTATCAATATGCTACGAGATGAGACAAGCCGCGACGACCAGCGCAACTTTTTGTTGTCTTTGTTCTATAACTGGCTGATTGGTAACACCGACGGGCACTCGAAAAATTACGGGATCTTGCTCACCAGCGGCCCTCCGGTACTCGCCCCGCTGTACGACCTGAGTTCTGCCGCCCCGTATGCAGTGCCTGACACGCAGACCATCCAGCCTGCGATGCATTTCGGCGGCCCGGCTCTTACGACTTTGGAGCAATGGTCGCAGACTGCCGCGCGCTTGCGAATCGCTATCAACGTTGACGAACTCCAAGATTTGGTGCAGAGGTTGCCAGCAGCTTTCGAGTCGGCCACATCGCAGTGCCCCGTGTGGGCACAGCCCGCGGCACAGATGATTAGCGAACGCGTCGTCGCTCATGCTCGCAGGGCGGTACAAAGTGCTACCTAATGCCGCTATCTCATGACCGACCACCCCCACCTAGAAGAAAGCCAAGTTGCATCAGCGGTTGATATCGGCGCGCTGGTTCGGGAGGCTCGGCTCGCGGCCGCGCTGACACAGCAGCAGCTCGCAGACCGCGCAGGGACGACCCGGCAGTGGGTCAACCGTTTTGAAGCCGGTAACGATCGTGCTTCGTTGAGCAAGGTTCTCGCAGTGCTTGCCGAACTCAACTTGGAGATGGTTGCTTGCTTCGATTTGTCGCGCCCTTCTAGCAAGCAATGACTGGTGGCCTGCTGCTGCGCCGTCTCAGCGTTGTTGAAGTATCGTGCTTACGGCTATTCTATGTCATTGTTCCCAAGAGCTGTTTTCACCTGGTTAACGATACGCAAAAGTTTGTGTACTTCTATTTCGCTGGTGTTTGTAAAGTGTGTGACGAGCGCAGCAGCGGTTTTGCATGCCATTTGAGCTAGTTCGGTGGCTGTGTCTTCGATTTCTTTGAGGGTGAGCGCTGGGCGGACATCTGAGTAAGCACCTGCTGTGTGCCATAGTGTAATCCCGCTGGGTTTAATTCGGTTATGCGCTGACGTAGCTGGGCTGGTGACATCACTGTAGGTGTCAGGTATAGCATCGGCTAGTTGTTGAATTGAGTGAATGCGTTCAGCTTTTATACCAGCTAGGCAAGCTACCGTTTTGAAAGCGCATTCAATAGTGAGCTGCGAGTCGGCGCACAAGTTAGCCATACGCTCATATCGGGCCCACCGGCTAGTATCTTCTTGATTTGGGTCGCTACCTTCTAGCGGGCCTTCGTAGAACCCGTTAAGCACTTTAAGTAAAGCGTTAGCGGTATCATTAAGCCTGTCTAGGGCTTCGACTTGGTTGTTTTTGGGCATTCCGATTTCCTTGTTCCAATCGATCGTGTTGTTGGTTGCAGGCTGGTTGTGTAGGACGATGGCATCATTGGTGATTGCTGCTTCGAATGAGGAGGTGACTTTGGTGGTGCGGTGTTTCCATTCGGCTCGGTCTGTGACCCATACGTCAACAGGCAGCTTGGTTGTTGTGTAGATGGTGTTTATAAGACGGTTACGTAAATTGTGGCGGCATGTGTAGTCGCCTAAATCATCGAACACAGCGACCATGTCAATATCGCTGTTTTCATTGGCTGTATCGCGTGCGACCGAACCGAACACTAAAACCAGTCCAGCACCATATTTTACAAGGATTTCACATGCACGCTGAGCGTCTTGTAATGAAGGTGTTAGCTGTGAAGGCGTTGCTATGACCATTACACAACTCTAACGGCAAGCTCTATTGGTGATTGCAACATAGTTGATTGTATATGGTTTGGGCTGTGTTCAGATCGCCTTGCTAATTGTAGTGTCCGTAGAGGTTGTTTATGCGTGGTGCGGGTGTGTCGTCGGTGGTGGTGTGGTGTTGGTGGGGGTTGTGGTGGTGTGTCCATGTTTGGTGTCGATGTTTGCGGTCGGGTTGTCGTTTTGAGTTTGTAGTTTTATAAGAATTCTTTTGTGAGGGTACGGTTGAACCGTTTGGTGTTTGGTGTTGGTTTGGGGTTGGTAGGGTTTAGTGAAGGTGTGTGTGATGGCTTGTCTTGCGAGTTGGTCAGCGAATTTTTTGGATTTGAAGTTAGCTCCGTTGTTTGTGAGGATTTCGTCTACAGCCACTCCAACAGAGCGGAACCATAGGCGGGCTCGTTCAAAGAACTCGCAAAGCGTGATAGCGGTTTCGTTGTTGAGTGCCTCTACGTAAGCCAAGCGGCTGTGATCCGTTTATTGCTACAAGTGAGTAGCTGTAACCCAGTCTTGGGCCGCCGGCAGGTTCCACAAGATACGGTGTTAGCTTTGCTGTGAAGCTTCCATCTGCCTCCAGGAGAGTATTTTACCTACTTTTTTGATGTCCAATATGTATCAGATCACCAGGTTCAGCTCGTTCGTAGCGGCGTATCACCTTACCAGTAGGCCGATCTAACCCTGAAAGGCATCTCAAACCGTTACACACCAAAACACGGTGAACTGTAGACGCTCACATTTTTAGTCGGACTGCTATACGAACAGGCCCCCAACGCTTCCAACAACACAACCCGCACACCCTAACCTCAACCCCAGCACTAATACGCCTCGGTGACCGGTGAGGCTTTGACAACCAATCCACCAAACCAGCATCACCGTGCTCACAAAAACGGTGCCACCACTTAGCCACCATAACCCGCGAAACACCCATCTGCGCAGCCACATAAGCCTGCAGCATCCCAACTTGAATCCGCGCAACAACCAACAACCTGCCCACAGGAGTCAAACGTGCATTAAAATGTGACATTAAGCCTCCTTAGCTCAAAGCAACAGTTAATAACCACCACACTGACACAACAGGCTCACCCAAAAACGAAGCTAACAACCGCTACGGACACTACACCTAATGACCAGGTTCTTGACGGTTATCAACTTTGATGGGACGCTCACATATATGACGATAATCACCTAAAACGCTGCACCTATCCTGCTCATAACGTTCCCGAGGTTTACGCCGTCGCCGAGCACGGGGTAACAAAGCCCAACATTTTGCTGGTAGCCCGCTGCTGTTAGAAACGTCGTAGCAGGCACGGTAGATCGTTTCAGCACAAATCTGATAACCCAAACAACGCAACTCCACTGAAATAGCGTGAGGCGATAAACGCTCACCAAGCCGATCACTCACCTGCTGAGCAAGCTCAACATCTACAGCCAACTTACACAGCCTCATCCATAACGCTTTCCTATCAGCTTCATTTTGAGCGGTTTGCGCGCAATAAGCACCCTGAGCGCAACGTTTCTTTTCCCTCCAAACCGTTACCCGGTTACTACCCAAACACAAAGCAATCTCAGCGTTGCTTAATCCTGCCGCAACAACACCTCAAAACGAACGCGCATCTACACATCCAAACGCTGTGCCATAATAAAACCCTCCACCGGTAGGCCGCTGATACTTCAGACAGACCATTATGGCCGATCCGTCGCAACCACCGGTGGAGTTCACCGAGCTATGTTCGCTCAAGGCAGGTTGCAGGGTATTGACCCATCAGCAATGCATCCTCACCTAGACAACTTGCAAGAAAGAGATTGGCAGCACTTTGAAATTGGGGAGATATTCAATGTGTCACTTGGACCGTACACAGAGAGAAAGTTTTTGTCAGAAGGGATTTTGCCATATATCACAAGGACAGCAGTTAATAACGGTACCGTTGAGTTTGGAAACGATGAAACCGTTTATGAAGGTAACTGCATTACTATAGGAGCTGAGGGGATTGTTGCTTTTTACCAGTCATATTCTTTTTTGAAAGGCAATAAAATCAACATTATCCACCATCCGAAACTGAACCCTGCTTCAGGACTGTTCGTAGCGACAGTAATGAACTACGCCCACACAGGCATATACAACTACGGGTATGCACTGGTTATGGGAAGATTGAAAAAATCAAGGATTCCTTTACCATTAGATAGCCGAGGAGACCCTGATTGGGAGTTCATGTCACGATATGTGCAACAACTACCTTACAGTTCCAACCTTAAATATCTACAAACTGTCTCGACTTGAACTCCCCCCGTGAGCTTCTCTCCTTTTCGTGGAGAGGTTGGTTGTAGTGTGGCAAGCTCTATGGATATTTTATTCTAGGTGCTGCTGAAAATAGCTGATGCTTATATGCCGGTTTCAAGTTCTTTAGCTGAGATAGGAGATGATAAGAGTTCTGCGGCAGCGATTTTTAATTGTTTAGCAGCATCTAGCAGATCAGTTCGCCCGTTTGCTTTGCTTCGCAACGATTGCACAGCCAACATAGATGATTGAACTAAAGCAGTCAGGTGCCGCGACGTGTTAGTAGAGTTCATGTCGGCTTCCCATTCTTCATCGTCGTCTACGTATGCTGCTGACCGCCAGCTGCGGATTCCCGCTTCATGCTGCCATAAAGGCTTTAGGATTTCGGTAAGCGACTCCTTTTCTGGAGAGTTAGGGAAGTTGTCTAAATATGCGTGAAGCTGGTGGCCGCCGCCTAGCGCTGCGCCAACAGCAGTAGCTGCAAGACTACGTACTGATTGTTCTAATCCCATATGTGCTTGTTCTAGGATTTCTGCGTAACGATTTTTACGTATATCTGCTTCAGAGCTTTCTTGTCGCGCAGCTATGGCAGCTATTTTTGTTTCTTCATTTGGGATAGCTTGGATCAATTTCAACACTAAATTAATGTACCTGCGAGCTGATCTTGCTCTTTTCATTCCTAAAACCAAGTTATCTCGTGGCACTACTTGCACATTATACTTCACCGAATCGGGATTAGGTTCAGCTTTGTATAAAGATATTGCATTATATGTAACATTATGTTCAAACGATGCTGTTACATGTTTAGACATGTATTCGAATTCGCTGCGTTTTCTAATTATCATATCCACAGGATGTGTTGACTTTCCCCATATTTTCGTGCCTAATTCATAGCAGATTTGTTTCAACTCTCCCTGTGGATAATCTTCTGTTAATACAAGCAGGTCTATATCTGAAAGCTCAGATGCATCCCCACGTGACACCGAGCCGATTACGAACACCTGCTCAACTCTCGGATCAGCGCTTACAACAGCAGTCACAGCATAAGCATCATCCATTTTAGGCGCTTTAACGGCTTGTGCTAGCAGTGGGAGGTGCTGGGTGCTCATATTATCAACATAGCTTATAGGGAAAACAAGAGATACAAAGAAGCCCAACCGACAACTTGAGCTTTCGCTCTTTTTTGTAGAGGGGTTGGTTGTAGAGAGGGGGGGGGGTGAGCAAGTAGTCCCCACTCAATCTTTTTCTTGGAGAGTCCCCTGCGCTTGAACCCTATTCGGGGTTTGTTTTGGTTAGGGGCCGTGGTTGTGTTGGTTTTTGGGGTGGGTGTGTTTGTGGGTGTGGTGGTGGCATTTTGGGCATAGGAGGGTGAGGTTATCTATGTTGGTTGTGCCGCCTTGTTGCCATGGCACAATGTGGTGGACTTCACAGCTGCTAGCTCGTATACCACATGATGTGCAACGCTTGTCGCGTTTGTATAGGGCTAGCAGTTGTGTTTTGGTGTGTTTGCGTTTGCTGCGTCCTAAGTAGAGGGGTTGTGCTTGGTTGTTGAAGATTGCTGGCAAAATGTTGGCTTCGCAGGCTAGACGGCGGATTTCATCTATGCTGATTGGTGTTCCGTCGATGAGCCCAACGTTTTGTAGTTGGCAGGTGATGGTGTCGTAGTCGGCTGTGAGGATAATAGTGGTTTGCTGCGGTATTAGTTCTGCGGTTGCGTCTGCTGAGGCTGGGTCTGTTGTAGCTGAGGCTGCGTCTGGTGGGGTTGTGCCTGTTGTTGCAGGGTTTGTGGCTTGATTGCTGTTGTTGTTGGTTGTGTGGGTGATGAGGTGTACTAGCGCGTCGGCGTTGCGTTGTTCAAAAGATCGTTCGTTGCCAGTGCGGTAGTCTTGTTTGAACATTCGTGTTGTCATAGCATCCATAGCTGTTTTGATTTTTTCTCCTGCTAGCTGGTCTAGCTCAGCGTGTAAAACAACCATGTCATCATCACTAGCAAATATTTTCGCTTTGCGACGCGCATGTTGTTGCTCAGTAGGGTTTAATCCTTCAGCAGCTAAACGTTGTGTTTCTAATTTGAGGACTGTGTTTTTGAACTCGTCACAGTCTTGTTGCACACCTAAAGCCAATAAATCTAATTGTTCTTCTGCGCTTAGTGGTGCTCTGTGATGTGATGCTGCTATTAGTTCTGCGTGGTCTTGGGTGATCCAACCGTCTTTAGCTGCACGCACCACATCAGGCAAAGATGACAAGCCTTTCACTGTACGCGCTTGACGACGTGTTTTATGAGCAGGAAGATCAAATTGTTTACACACCGATATTACAGCATCATCACCCTCCAACTCGCCAAGCCTAATCAACACCGCGCTCAAAAAGCCCTCAACACGTCGACGCACATCGTTAGCTTGCAAAGCTAGTTTCACAAGCTCACCAGCATCACAACCAGAAAAATCATCAAACCCAAAACTGTCAGCAGCAGTTTCAGAAGAACTTGAAATTGTGTTGAGAACATTTAGATTGCTTTGAGAACTAGTGGTTACACTCATACATATAAGCATATCAGCATAGTGTGACAATACACACTGAAAATAGTAGTATTTTATAGAAAAATTAGAAAAATATTACAGTAAACCACATAGGTAGCCACAACAAGTCAGCATATGTCTCCACAAAAAGGGGAGAAGCACAGGTGGAACCAAGAGCAGTTGTCGCTGCTACCGTCGGACGTTCTCAGTAGCGGGTTTCAAGGCTTTTGAGAGCAGCCGCACTGATGAGTCTTTGGGGGATGTGATTTCTGCGCTCGATGCCACAGTCGTTGTGCGAGATTCGGATGCTTCGAAGAACGTGAGTTAGCACATGGCGGCGGTAACTCAAGAACTCTACGGGTTCTTGCATGGCGAGGTGGTTGGCCGGGCTGTACGCTTTAGGATTGCACTAACTGTTGCCTAACTCCAAGATTTTGCACAGAGACTGCCAGCAGTTTTTTAATCGACTACAGTTTAGTGCCCTGAGTGGGCACACTCAGCGGTGCAGATGGTTTGCAAATGTATCGTTGCATAAAGCGCTCGCCACGGTGGGTGTACTAGGTTTGGAAATTGTAGCTCCAATCAATACAGCTGTTCGGCCCGATCAGATGTATTGAGCGTGGGGACGCTCCCGTCTTTTCACCGGTGAATTTCATCGGTGGTAGCGACGGGTCGGCCGTGATGGTCGGTTTGATGTTTCTGCGGCCTACTGGTGGGGGGTTTTGTTTTGGCATAGCGTTTGGGTGTGTGGATGCGCACGTTTTGAGGTGTTGTTGTATTAGGGTTTAATCAACGCGGGGGTTGGGGAGTGTTTGGGTGGGGGTAGGGTGACGGTTTGTGAGGGAGCAGAAACGTTGTGTTCAGGGCGTGTGTTGCGCTGAAATCGTTCAAAATGAGGTTGATATGTAAGTGTTGTGGCTGGGGTTGTGTGGGTTGGTTGTAGATGGTGTGCTTGGCTAGTAGGTGGCAGATCGGTTTGGTGAGTGTTTATCGTTTCACGTTATTTGAGTGGAGTTAGCTGAGTTGGGTTATCGGATTTGTGGTGAAACGATTTACTGTGCTTGTTACGACGTGTCTAATAGCAGTGGTGTGCCACCAAACAGTTGGGTTTTGCTATTTCGTGTGCGGCGGTGTAAACCGCTTAGCCGCTGTTCGCAGGTTAAACGTTCGATTTTAGGTGGTTGGCGTCGTGTATGTGACCGTCCGTTGTGAAGTTGATAACCGTCAAGAGCTTGGTCATTAGCAAGGCGATCTGGTTATCAGCAAAAACAACCAAACCGTGATGGTTACCCTAGTTAAACGGTTTAGCCGCCACACCCTGTTAGCAGCTTTACCAGACACGATTACGACGCTGCTAACACTACTAAAACCGTCACCCAAGCACTAGCCCGAAAAACCATCACATATGATGTGCATCCTCACCTGAGACCACCGCAAAGAAATAACCCGATGGAAAGACATAGAACAAACCGTCGATATCAAAGTTTACTTCTGCGAACCCCGCTCACCAAGACAACAACCCCTACCAACAAACAAACCAACACCTAACCTATGTCGCCCGCTACCAAACACACCAACCCCAACACCGCCAAACCCCTACCAGCAACCATCAAAAACTCAAATCAACAACATACCCAAAAACCCCACAACCCAAACACAACCCAAACCACACACAACCAACCATGTCACAACCACCACTAGAGCTTGCCAACCCTCTATACCAGAGATCACAGTTCCAAAGTGTTGATTGAGGTGCTGCCATTATGTAGATTGACTGCGGTGTTTAGACTCAAACCTGACCGTTTGCGCACCCCACGACCGCTGTAACCCTAACGCCATGGTATCTGCCACGTATCGCGAATTCGGCTATCAACACAGCTTTGGATGCTGTCGGTGCCGTAGTGATTGAGGGGCCGCGGGCATGTGGCAAAACGTGGATAGCTACGCAGTTCGCCCGCAGCGAAGTTTTGTTTGACGGCAGCGACGAAGAACAGATGGCGCTCGCGGTTGACCCTGCACGGATACTTGATAGCGAAGCGCCGCGCTTGTTGGATGAGTGGCATTTGGGGCCCAAGGTGTGGAACGCCATGAGGCGGGCGTGTGAGGACCGGCGGGAGAAGGGCATATTCTTGCTTAAGGGTTTGGCGGTGCCGCCAGACGGCATCACTTGGCATTCAGGCGCTGGACGGGTTCGACAAGTTCGTATGCGAACTATGACTTTAGCTGAATCTGGTATTTCTACTGGTGAAGTTTCGCTAAGTGGGTTGTTTTCATGAGCGGCGATCACTGCTGCCAAATCCGATATTTCATTCGCAGATATCGTTGACCTTGCGTCTAGCGGAGGCTGGCCTGGGTTGATTGATGTGTTGCCTGCTGTAGCGCAAGAGAATCTGATGAAGTTGGCAGCGATCAACTTCGTAAAGAGATTAGGTATTTTGGCTTTGTCTTTCAGAGTATGTGCTGCGCGATTTCATTGTTTATGTTGAGGGGAACGGTTGTGGGGTGCATCGCTACCGCGATAAAACAGGGCTTAAAGTTACTGCAATTGTCCAGCGCCGCTCTGATGGCGCATGGATAGCTGTTGAAGTGAAACTCGGCGGTGCTGACGCAGTGGACGCTGCCGCTGAATCGCTAAAGAGCGTTGCCGCAGTTGTTGATCCCAGCTTTGTCGGCTCGCCAAAAACGCTTGTTGTGATAACGGCAACAGGGCTATGGTTATGAATGGCCTGATGGTGTTGCAGTAGTTCCTATAACTGCTCTTGCTCCGTAGCTGCCCTCTGCATCAAACCGCAGTACAGACAACGACAGCGGGTCAGGCGGTTGGGGAACAGTTTGAAATTGTGGGGAACAGCTAAAAAGAGGCAATTTTTAGTGGTGGTTGCAGCCCCGGCTTGCCCAAAGGCCAAGCGTACCCTCAGAGATACCCAACTCGCAGATGACATGGAACACCATTCCAACAGTCTCACCCACAATCCGAACAGCCCCATCTCGGAACTCCCTATTAAAGTTTCTTTGAAATCTAGGCATAACTCCTCCACACAGAGTATGTTTTCAAGAAAAGGGGCGAACCTTAATAGCAATCTCTATAGCATTGATTTTTGCTGTTTTTGTGTTATTGTCATTTCTGGTGTTTTATTTGTGTGGGCAACCCCCCCCCCCCCCCCCCGTGTTATTTTTTTATTTCTAGTTTGTAGCTAGTTTTCGCGTGAAGGGTTTTGGTTTGTCGCGAAGCATTTTTTGTCGGCATGTGGCCATTGGGCTGAGCGTTTTGATGGCTGCATCGTTGTTGGCGTTGGTGCCTCATGTGGGGCCGTTGGGGGTGGAGCCCGCAGAGGCGCAAACTGCGCCGGTTAAGCCGTCTGGTTTTAAGTTGAGTAGTTTTGTTTCGGGTAGGTTGGTTTTTTCGTGGGATGAGGCCCCGGCCCTGAGTGGTGTAACTGCCTATGAGCGGCGTGTGGGTTCGGGTGTGCCGTTTAGTTGGGGTGATTGGAAACCGATTGATAACAGCGATGTGTCTACTGCTTCCACTACTGTGCCGGGTTTGAGTGATGGTGTTGAGTATAGGGTGCAGGTTCGGGCTGTGGCTGGTGATGTAAAAGGTGTGGCGTCAGATGTGCGGCGTGGTGTTCCGTCGGCAGCTCCGACTGGGGTAATGGCTGCTGCTGGTGACGGTAAGGTAACTTTATCTTGGGATCGTTTAGATAATCCTCGCGTGACTGGTTTTCAGTATTTGGAAATAAGTGGGGGTGGCTGGGTTCCGATTCCTGGTAGTAACGCATCTACTACAAGTCATGTTGTTACGGGGTTGACTAACGGAGTTTCGCATCGGTTCGAGCTTCGCGCGGTGGCTGGTTTAGCTACCGGCGAAGTTGCGTCGCTTTCTAGTGCCGTCACCCCTGTTGCGGGTGCTGCAGGCACCCCTGCGGCGCCTAGCAATTTGAGGACGACTCGTTGGTTTGATCGTGGTTTCGAGGTTGCTTGGGACAATCCTAACAATGCGAGTATTACTGGTTATCAGCGGCGTATAAGAAATGTGACAACCACCCAGAGTTGGCAGGATTGGACTAATGTTTCTGGTAGTTCGCGTGCAACTACTAGCGCCACAGTGAGCAGTTTAGTTAACGGTAATGTTTATGAAATTCAGGTGCGAGCGGCGAGTGGTAGCACCGCGGGTATAACCTCGCTTGCTGTGCGAGCAGTTCCGAATGGGCCTGTTACATTGTCAAGCTTAAGCGTAGGCGACCGGCAAGTCACATTAAAGTGGACAACCCCTACTAGCGAAAATGTTACCGATGCTATTGTTGGCTGGGAAGTGCGTTATAACGCTGGCACTTCTAGCATTGATGGCAGTGGTACTTGGACGCTTATGCCATCAAGCAGTGCGTCGACTACGTCGCACACAGTTTCAGGGTTGACTAACGGCACCAACTACGGTTTCAAGGTGAGACCGGTTTTCACTGGTGGTGCTAGAGGTAATCCGTCAAATCAGCTGCAAGCCACTCCCGTGGTGGGACAAAAGGCTAAGCCTGCTGCGCCGAGACGCTTCAGGATTAGCCAACTTGAGTATGTTGCGGCTACGGAAAACGATCCAGCGACTATGACTGGAGTCTTTTCTGCAGACGACCCGATGAACGCTGAGATCACTGGTTACGGTTGGCGTAGCTGGAAAGTATCAGATCCAAGCACTGTAAATAGTCTCACTGATACTGTCACTCAAGACAGTAGACTTCAGGAGTTTGAGATTAACAGCGAATATGTGGTAGAGTTGAGAGCGAGAATCAAAATCTCTGACGGCAATTTCGTGGAGGGAGAGCCCGCGACTGTTCGCTTCACCACCTTCGCAGTACCAACTGGATTAAAAGCTGGAGCCCGCAACGGTCAGGTGGACCTGTCTTGGCAAGACCCTGAAATTGACGCGGTGTCATGGTATGAGTATAGGGTGGGCACAGGCTTTCTGGACAACATCACATGGCAAGAGTGGAACGGTGTGCCAAATAGCAACTCCGACACTACCAGCCACACCGTTGGTGGACTAACAAACGACAGAGTATACCGTTTCCAAGTCAGAGCACACATACCAAGCCAACCCCCCATCATCTCCTTAATGGAACCCGTATCCGCCGCACCATCGGCTTGGTCTTCTAAGCCGTCTGGTTTTGGGTTGAGTAGTTTTGCTTCGGGTGAGTTGGTATTTTCGTGGAACGCGCCCGGAGATTCTAGCAGGATCGATGGTTATGAGCGGCGTGTGGGTTCGGGTGTGCCGTTTAGTTGGGGTGCTTGGGAGCCGATTGTTGGCAGTGATGCGTCTACTGTTTCTACTACTGTGTCGGGTTTGAGTGATGGTGTTGAGTATAGGGTGCAGGTTCGGGCCGCTTCCGCCGAATATCCCTTTGTCGTAGCGTCAGATGTGCGGCGTGGTGTTCCGTCGGCAGCTCCGACTGGGGTAATGGCTGCTGCTGGTGACGGTAAGGTAACTTTATCTTGGGATCGTTTAGATAATCCTCGCGTGACTGGTTTTCAGTATTTGGAAATAAGTGGGGGTGGCTGGGTTCCGATTCCTGGTAGTAACGCATCTACTACAAGTCATGTTGTTACGGGGTTGACTAACGGAGTTTCGCATCGGTTCGAGCTTCGCGCGGTGGCTGGTTTAGCTACCGGCGAAGTTGCGTCGCTTTCTAGTGCCGTCACCCCTGTTGCGGGTGCTGCAGGCACCCCTGCGGCGCCTAGCAATTTGAGGACGACTCGTTGGTTTGATCGTGGTTTCGAGGTTGCTTGGGACAATCCTAACAATGCGAGTATTACTGGTTATCAGCGGCGTATAAGAAATGTGACAACCACCCAGAGTTGGCAGGATTGGACTAATGTTTCTGGTAGTTCGCGTGCAACTACTAGCGCCACAGTGAGCAGTTTAGTTAACGGTAATGTTTATGAAATTCAGGTGCGAGCGGCGAGTGGTAGCACCGCGGGTATAACCTCGCTTGCTGTGCGAGCAGTTCCGAATGGGCCTGTTACATTGTCAAGCTTAAGCGTAGGCGACCGGCAAGTCACATTAAAGTGGACAACCCCTACTAGCGAAAATGTTACCGATGCTATTGTTGGCTGGGAAGTGCGTTATAACGCTGGCACTTCTAGCATTGATGGCAGTGGTACTTGGACGCTTATGCCATCAAGCAGTGCGTCGACTACGTCGCACACAGTTTCAGGGTTGACTAACGGCACCAACTACGGTTTCAAGGTGAGACCGGTTTTCACTGGTGGTGCTAGAGGTGACCAGGTGCGCTGGCGCTACGTGAGGGACAGCGTGGGCCAGTTTAGATGGGTTTTCACTGGTGGTGTAATAGGTAACCTGTCAAATCAGGTGCAAGCCACCCCTGTGGCGGGACAAAAGGCTAAGCCTGCTGCGCTGAGGAACTTCAGGATTAGCCGCCTTGAGTATGTTGCGGCCACGGAAGACGATCCAGCGACTATGAGAGGACGCTTTTCTGCAGACCACCCGATGAATTCTGAGATCACCGATTATCAGTGGCGTAGATGGAAAGTATCAAATCCAGGCACTGCAATTAGTGATGAGACGTTCAGTCAAAACAGAAGACTTAACTTCGAGATTAACAGCGAATATGTGGTAGAGCTGAGAGCGAGAATCAAAATCTCTGACGGCACTTTCGTAGTGGGAGAGCCCGCGACTGTTCGCTTCACCACCCGCGCAATACCAACTGGATTAACAGCTAAAGCCGGCAACGGTCAGGTGGAACTGTCTTGGACAGACCCCGAATTTGACGCTATTTCTTGGTATGAGTATCGGGTGGGCAGAGGCCAGAGCCTCATCGACTGGGAAGACTGGAACGGTGTGCCAAATAGCAACTCCGACACTACCAGCCACACCGTAGGTGGCCTAACAAACGGCACACAGTACCGTTTCGAAGTCAGAGCATACATACCAAGCCAACCCTACGTCGGCTCATTAACGGAACCCCTATTCGCCACACCACTGGCGACATATACTCCGCCGTCTGGTTTTGGGTTGAGTAGTTTTGCTTCGGGTGAGTTGGTATTTTCGTGGAACGCGCCCGGAGATTCTAGCAGGATCGATGGTTATGAGCGGCGTGTGGGTTCGGGTGTGCCGTTTAGTTGGGGTGCTTGGGAGTCGATTGTTGGCAGTGATGCGTCTACTGCTTCTACTACTGTGTCGGGTTTGCGTGATGGTGTTGAGTATAGGGTGCAGGTTCGGGCTGTGGTTGGTGATGTGAAAGGTGTGGCGTCAGCTGTGCGGCGTGGTGTTCCGTCGGCAGCTCCGACTGGGTTAGCGGCTGCTGCTGGTGACGGTCAGGTAACGTTATCGTGGGATGTTTTAGGTAATCTTCGTGTGACTGGTTTTCAGTATCGACAACTTGGCTTGTCCGCCGAATGGAGCGACTGGACACCGATTCCTAGCAGCAACGCATCTACTATAAGTCATGTTGTTACGGGGTTGACTAACGGAGTTTCGCATCGGTTCGAGCTTCGCGCTGTAGACCGTTCAGCTACCGGTGAAGTTGCATCGCTTTCTAGGGCCGTCACCCCTGTTGCGGGTGCTGCAGCCACCCCTGCGGCACCTACCAATCTGAGGACGACTAGTTGGTTTGATCGTGGTTTCGAGGTTGCGTGGGATAATCCTAACGATGCGAGTATTACTCGTTATCAGCGGCGTATAAGAAATGTGACAGCCAATCAGGGTTGGTTGGGTTGGATCAATATTTCAGGTGCTTCGCGGTCAACGACTAGCGCTACGATTAACAATTTAGTTAACGGTAATGTTTACGAAATTCAGGTGCGAGCTGCGAGCGGCCCAACCCCGGGTATAACGTCGCTTGCTGTGCGAGCGGTTCCGAATGGGCCTGTTTCACTGTCAAGCTTAAGCGTAGGCGACCGGCAGGTAACACTAAAATGGACAACCCCTACTAGCGAAAACGTCACTGATGCTATTGTTGGCTGGGAGGTGCGTTCTAATGTCATTGGTCGCGGCGGCACTTGGACGCGTATACCATCAAGCAGTGCGTCGACTACGTCGCACACAGTTTCAGGGCTGACTAACGGCACTAACTACGGTTTCAGGGTGAGACCTGTTTTCACTGGAGGTGCCATAGGAAACCTGTCAAATCAGGTGCAAGCCACTCCCGTGGCGGGACAAAAGGCTAAGCCTGCTGCGCCGAGACGTTTCAGGATTGGCTACCTTGAGTATGTTAAGCCTACACAAAACAATCCAGCGACCATGAATGGAGTCTTCTTTTCTGACAACCCGAGGAACTCTGAGATCACCGATTATCAGTTTCGTAGCTGGAAAGTATCAAATCCAGGCACGGTAAGAACTAGTAGTAGTGGGGGTCTACCCGGAAGACTTCGAAATTTCGAGATTAACAGCGAATATGTGGTAGAACTGAGAGCGAGAATCGAAAACTCTGACGGCACTTTCGTAGTGGGAGAGCCCGCGACTGTTCGTTTCACTACTTACGGACCAACAACCGGGTTAAGTGCTAACCCCCGCAACGGTCGGGTGGAACTGTCTTGGACAGACCCTGAAGTTGATACTATTTCTTGGTTTGAGTATCGGGTGGGCACAGGCCAATCGGGTAGCATCACATGGCAAGACTGGAACGGCGTGCCTAACAGCAACTCTGACACCGAAAGCTACACCGTAGGTGGCCTAACAAACGGCACACAATACCATTTCCGCATCAGAGCAGCTATACCAAGCCAACCCGTCACCACCTCAGTCGCGGAAACCGTATCGGCCACACCCATATTCCACCCCACAGGCCTCACCGCCACCTCAGGCAACGCCCGAGTAATACTCAACTGGGACAACCCAGGTAACAACGCGATCACCCACTACCAATACCGTCAGCGCGATTATCGCGGCTTCGAAGGCTGGGGCGAATGGACAACAATCCCCAACAGCGATGCCGACACCACAAGCCACACTGTTACGGGGTTGATGAACGGTAGGATCTATGGATTTCAAATCCGCGCCTTAGTCGGCCCAAACAGCGTCCTAGGTGCCGAGTCAGACACCGTGCAAGTCGTACCCTCAACCACACCTCCCCCCGCGAAACCCACAGGCCTTACCGCCACCTCAGGCAACGCTCGAGTAACACTCAGCTGGGACGACCCCGAGGACAAGGACATCAGCGGCTATGAGTACCGTCAACGCGCAACCGGTAGTAACAACTGGGGCTCATGGAGACAATTCTCCAACAGTCACACCACTACTAGACATGTGGTCACTGGGTTGACGAACGGTATCAGCTATGACTTCCAAATCCGCGCCTTAAGCTATAGCGTCCAAGGTGTTGCGTCAGATACCGTGACATCTACACCCGTAGCCCCTCCCGCGAAACCCACAGGCCTTACCGCTACCTCCGGTAACACTCGAGTAATACTTAGCTGGAACAATCCCAGTAACGACGCGATTAGTCGCTACCAATACCGTCAACGCGCAACCGGTACCAATAGGTGGGGCTCATGGACAAACATATCCAGCAGTAGCAGCACCACCATCAGACATGTGGTCACTGGGTTGACGAACGGTACCGGCTATGATTTCCAAATCCGTGCCTTAGCCGGAACCCTCCAAGGTGTCGTGTCAGACACTGTGACAGCCATACCCGCAGCCCCTCCCGCGAAACCCACAGGTGTCGGTGCGATTCCTGGTGACACTCGAGTAACACTCAGTTGGAACAATCCTAGTAACAACGCGATCAGCGGCTATGAGTACCGTCAACGCGCAACCGGTACCAACAGTTGGGGCTCATGGAGCCAATTCTCCAACAGTCACACCACCACCAGGCATGTGGTTACTGGGTTGACGAACGGTACCGGCTATGACTTCCAAATCCGTGCCTTAGCCGGAACCCTCCAAGGTGTCGTGTCAGACACCGTGACAGCCACACCTGCACCGCCCCCCGCAAAACCCACAGGCGTCGGTGCTATCGCTGGTGACACCCGAGTAACACTCAACTGGAACAACCCTAGTAACGACGCGATTAGTCGCTATCAGTACCGTCAACGCAGAACCGGTGCCAACAGTTGGGGTTCATGGACAAACATCTCTAGCAGTAGCAGTACAACTACTACCTACGCGGTCACTGGGTTGACGAACGGCACCGGCTATGACTTCCAAATCCGTGCCTTAGCCGGAACCGCTCAAGGCATCGTGTCTGACACTGTGACAGCCACACCGCAACTAATCACTCCACAATTCGCTGCTGCTACTTATGGCGTTTCTGAGGTGTCTGGTAGTCGTACTGCTACAGTTACTATAAACTCGATAGCTGCACCTTCTGCGAACTTGGATGTGTCTTATGGGGTTTCTGGTACTGCTAGGTCTGCTGCCGATTACACTGCACTGTCGGGTACAGCGACTATCGCTGCGAACACCACCAGCACTACTATTGATGTAACTGTTACCGATGACAGTATCGACGAAACTAGCGAGACGATTATTTTAACCCTTACTGCCGGTAATGGTTACACGCTTGGCAGCACTACAACAACTACGGTGACTATTACCGATGATGATCCGACTGTGGTGTCTTTAGTTCGTGTCGGCTCAGGAGCGATACGCGAAGGTACTACTGCGGAGTTTACTGTTGGGTTGGGTCGTGCGTTGGTTGCGGGTGAGATTATTGATGTGCCGTTAGCGATTAGCGGGTCGAATGTGTCTACGACTGACTGGTCGTTAGCGCTGAAAACAGGGCAGAATTTGAACACAGGTGTGACGTTATCAGGTGAGACTACTGTGACACCGCAGATAAGTTTCTCGGGTGCAGCCGCGCAAACGGCTACGCTTGTGTTATCCGCGTTGATAGATGACGATACGAGTGCTGAAACGTTTACGGTTAGTTTGGGGCCGGATGGTGCTGGTACGAACGGGTTCGATGTGACAACGCTAGCCACAAACGTGGATGGCGGCGCTGACCCGCATACCACGAACAAAACTTTTGATTTAGCAGTAAATAATCCTGCTGCTGCGCCTGCGCCTTCAGGGTTGACTGCTTATCCTGATAACACAACGGTCACACTCGCTTGGGATGACCCTTCTAATGATGATATTGCTGCCTATGAAGTTCGCTGGGGAACAGGCACTACTGTAACGTGGGGTGGTTGGACTGCGATCCCTAACAGCGATGACGGCACCACAAGCCACACTGTTACGGGATTGACGAATGACACTGAATACAGTTTTGAGATAAGAGCAATGTGGAGCGGTGTGGCCGGCACAGCATCAACAACCGTCAAAGCCACACCGCGATTATTTACAGCGCAGTTCGCTGCTGCTAATTATAGTGTTTCTGAGGCATCTGGTAGTCGTACTGTTACGGTTACTATCGACGCTTCGTTTGCACGTTCTGCGGATCGGGTTGTGTCTTATACGGTTTCTGGTACTGCTACGTCTGCTATCGATTATTCTGCGTTGTCGGGTACAGCGATCATGGCTGCGAACGCTACTAACACTACTATTGATGTAACTGTTATCGATGACAGTATCGATGAAATTAGCGAGACGATTATTTTAACTCTTACTGCCGGTACTGCTTACACGCTTGGGAGCACTACAACAACTACGCTGACTATCACTGATGACGATGCTACCGTGGTGAGTTTGGTGGGTGGTCTTGAGCCATATGTGTTGGAGGGAGATGCGGCCGAATTTGAGGTGAAGTTGAGCCGAAGTTTGGTCAGTGACGAGGCACTGTCGGTGCCATTAAGTTTTACGGGGAACGCGACGCGGGGTACAGACTACATGTTGGCGTGTGCTGCGGCAAAAGGCGTGGAGTGTGCGAACCTCGATAGCGGTAGCGCGATGGTGACCTTTACCGGTGGTGTTGATGCAGCCGATGAGGCAACAGTTACGTTGACCGCTAGCGACGACAACACAGCGGAAATAGGTAATGAGTATGTTGAGGCTCGTTTGGGCACTTTAGATGCTAATTCGGGTACGAATCTTGGTGGGGGTGCTCAACGTGTATCACAGCCTAGTGTTTCGGCTACGCAGCGGATAGCTTCTGATTGGCATGTAGTTGTTGTAGAGCCGCCAGAGTTTTTGCTGTCTCCGGTCACTGTAAAGGCTGAAAATCTTGAGGGAGCTACGTTTAAGTTGACTCCGAAGTTCGCGAGTTTTTGGCCTGCCGCTGAAGGACCGTCTAGGTATTTTGATGCTGATGATCCCACAGGTTTGACTGCTGAAGGTAAAGCGTTGTTCACTCTTGAAGGCGCACCAACGGGTGTGTCCATCAGTAAAGTAGAGTTGCTTGACGAAGTCGACGGCACCTCAGCACTGGGCTGGCCTGCCACTCAAAAACATACGTCAGTTCGTGTAACTCTCACTCACACTGGTGCTGCTGTCGCTTCAGACACCAGCGTCACCATCAAGGTCGGCCCGGCAACTGCTAACGGCGCTACAGTCAGAGGGCTGTTAAAGGTCAGATCATTCGAAACCGATACCGCACAAGACGAAGGTTACACAGCCGCATTGACCTCTGATTTCGCTGTGACAGCTCCGGCTGCTGGTGTCGATCCGACCATACAGTTTGCTGCGGCTACCTACAGTGCTGGAGAAGCATCCGGTACACGCACCGCGACAATCATCCTTAACGCTTCAAAAGCCCCTACGACTAACCTAGACATCTCTTATACAGTCACCGGCACTGCCACATCTGCAACCGACTTCACAGCCCTATCAGGCACCGCCACTATCACAGCTAACACCACCAGCACAACCATTGACATTACCGTCTTAGACGAAACCGACGAAGAAACAAGCGAAACAATCATCCTCACCCTCGCCGATGGCACTGGTTACACCGTCGGCACCCGCAAAACCACCACCATAACCATTACCGATGACGACCTCCGTTTCCCGGTAGGGCTCTCGGTAGACGCGGCTTCTGTCAACGAAGGTGCCAGTTTGACTGTTACCGCAACGCTAGCAGAACCAGCCGTTGTGGAACATGAACTTGTGGTTCAGCAACGTTCGAGAACAGGCACAGCATCTGCGGCAGACTTCTCTTTAAGCAATAACGCTACGATCACCATAGCCAAGGGTGCTACCTCAGGCACGCTGACGTTCTCTGCTACCGACGACACAGCAGACGAACCAACCGAAACACTCACCTTAGAGCTAGGAACTTTGTCGCGCCGTCTCAAAACTGGCAGCCCCGACCATATAGAGATTGCAATCGTCGACACCGACGACGACCCAGAGATATCACTGGCGCCACATCTCGCGGTGTTACCGATCAGCTTGATGCCTTTGCCTGTCGAAGCTTCGCCGATTTATGAAGGCAATGCGGTCGTGTTGCAAGTGATTTCTTCGCCTGCGGTGCAATACGACTTGGAAGTGAACCTTGGGGTAACAGATGCTGTCGGTGGCGGCGATTTCGTTGCTTCTGGCGATGAGGCCGATTTCATGGTGACAATCCCGAGCGGCCAGACTTCAGTGCTTGCTCGGGTACCCACAGTTGACGATACCATAAGCGAACCTGATGGTTATGTAACCTTGAGCCTCAAACCGGGGGCTGGCTACAACATAACTAACTCCAAAACGGTCACAGTTTCGGGTATTAACCCTCCAAAGTTAGATGGAGCTGACTCAGCTGCGGTGATGCTACGCGACAACGATGCTGGCGTGACGGTATCGCTGCGCGGCGGCGGTCAAGTCAGCGAGGGAGTGAGTTCCTCAAGCAGTCCTGTTCGAGTCGTACTAGGCCGCCAACGCCGTGCAGGTGAAGTCTTTAGAGTGCCTTTGACGTTGTCGGGCGCTGGCGTGGAGGCAGGTGACCTAGTGCTGAGCGTGACTTCAGGCAGCGGTGCAACCATTGCAGGGGCGGCAACTCTCACTCCTACGGTGACCTTTACAGGCGCTGGGACTGCCACTGCAGTTTTAGCTGCGACCGCCGGCGACGACACCGACTCGGTACACGAACAGGTGCAAATAAGTTTCGGTACGCTAGGTGTGGCTTTAGCTGCGAACCCCAACGCTTCTGCGGTGCAAGTGGCGATCACCGATGATGACGGCGGTGCCGCTGTTTTGGCCTCCACCGGATCGCTGATTGTTGCTGAAGGTGCTGAATCGACCTACACGGTGCGGCTCACTTCGCAACCTTCAGGGAACAACACCGTCACAGTCACCCCGACTGTCGCCGACACCAAGACCGCAACAATAGCCCCGGCTTCGGCCATATTTACCGCAACGAATTGGGATCAACCAGTGGTTTTCACAATCACCGGAGTTGCCGACAACGTTGATAATCCAGGCGGTACTCGTAGCACTGAGATCTCTCACGCCGTTGCCTCTGTCGATACCGATTATGCGAAGGTCACAGGTCCGAAGGTGGCGCTCAGAGTGACCGATACCCAACCGACTGTGGTGAGCCTCGTCAACACGGGTAAGTCAACACTGACCGAAGGTGACTGGTTGCACAGAGGTGACAAATTTTGTACAGCAGAGGCTATTTGTCACAGAACGAGAACCACCTACACTGGCGTAGAGATCAGACTGAGTCGGGAACTTGAATTCAGCGGTGAACGGCTCGAGGTGCCGATTCGTATCACCGGCACTAACGTCACCGCTGCCGATGTCAGTGCCACATTTATTTGGCAAGGCGCACGACGGGGCCCGAGAGTAGATGGGCACACGCCTGACAAACGAGCAGCGGCCA
The DNA here is from genome assembly GCA_965221865.1 of Candidatus Poriferisocius sp. GTDB lineage: Bacteria > Actinomycetota > Acidimicrobiia > Acidimicrobiales > Bin134 > Poriferisocius. The sequence continues at coordinate 496,377 of OZ244918.1, read as the reverse complement.
ACCCAGGTGTTACCTGGGAGCACGGCAACAGTATTTATAAGCCTTTGTCGGATACCTCAAAATGGGCTTGGGGTCTGCACGACGGTCAAGCCCAACCCATCGCGGGACTGCAATATGAGCGCAATCTCGTCGACTTGTCGACGTTGGAGTTGGTGGCAGTGTTTGACCATTCAGAGTTGAGCACCGACCAGAATCCGAAAACGCAGTGTGATTCCAACTTAATCTGCGCTAAGAAGCCAAAGGTTGCTTTGTTGATCTTGTCATTCAACGATGACAACCTAGGCGAAGGCCCTGAGCAGGTCACCTTAGAGATCGGTGATGCCACCGAGTTCGCCGCTCGCCAAGCAACCACTGTTGCCGGCGGTGCTGTGCCTCATGCCACGCGCAACTCAGTAACCATCACCGTAGAAGACAACGATCCGTCGGTGATTCCTTCGGCGCTTGATGTGGAGATTTACGAGGGAACTTCCAGCGTCATTTCGCCTGCAGGCGGTTACAACCTGCGGCTATCTGATGATCCCGGCAACGGCACAACCGTTACGGTGACTGTCACTAGTAGCGACGAGACGGCGCTCACCGTCAGCCCGTCGGAACTGACTTTTACCGGTGGTGCGACCGGCACATGGAAAACAGCGCAACCGGTGCAACTAACAGCGGCCGCTGACGAAACAAATGATGATGAGCTTGTTACCTTACGTCATGCTGTCAGCGGTTGGAGCGGTGTTACTAGCGGACCTGACGTACACGTACGTATTTTGGACAGCCCGGCTGGGGTTACCATCACAGAGACCAGAGGTACCACAACAGTTAGCGAATCTTCAGGCAGCCGCACAGATACTTACCGTCTTGTGCTCAATTCGCGGCCCAGCAACGATGTCACAATCACACCGACGCCTGCCTCCAATAAGGTCACTGTGTCGGGGGCGATCACGTTCAAACCCGACGAATGGAATAAGCCTCAAACGATTACCGTGACAGCAGTAGACGACAACATTATCAATGCCGCCACCGACCTTGCTGTGACAATAAATCACGCAATCACCTCTGCTGATACTAGCTACGCAAGGATTGAGGTGGCATCGGTGCAGGTGACCGTAACAGACGATGATACCGCTGGGCTCAACATCGCTCAGACCAACGGATCAACGCAGGTTACCGATGACGGCAGTACCGACACCTACACACTGGCGTTACAAAGCCGTCCAATATCAACGGTCACGGTCACCGTTACCTCAGCAACACCTGCTGCAGTGACGGTGCAAGGCCCCACAGGAAACGCCGGCGCTAGCGCTACGCTCGTGTTTTTGCCTACTGAGTGGGACAAGCCGCAAACGGTTATTGTTACTGGCGTTGCAGAAGCTGTTGACAACGGTGGCAACCGCAGTATCAACATCACCCACGCAGCGACCTCAACCGATACAAACTTCAACGGCACAAGTGCCACGGTGACGGTCGTTGTGCGCGACGACGATGCCGCCGGTGTGACCGTCACCCAAACCGATGGTTCGACCCAAGTTACCGACGACGGCAGCACCGACACCTACACGGTGCAGCCCAACACAGACCCGGGTGCTGGCAACACGATTACCATCACGGCTACCTCGTCGAATCCGGCTGCGGCGCGTCTCAACGCTCGCGGCGGTAATCCGGGCACCACCGCGACGCTGACCTTCACTGGCGGCGTCAGCGGTTCGTGGCGTAGACCTCAGACGGTCACCGTTACCGGCGTAGCCGACGACTTAGACAACGCAGGTGTTGATTCGCGCAGCGTGAGAATAACCCACGTTGCGACCGTCGCCGACACATCCAACATCTATCACAACATCGCTGTGAGTCCTGTGGCGGTGACAGTGCTAGACGATGAGGTTGCAGTGGGCTTAGTGATCGTAGAATCAGACGGTTCTACGAAAGTGTCTGAGCCTGACGGTACCGACACCTACACGGTGGCCTTGGCATCTAAACCCACCAGCGATGTAACTGTAACAGTGCGCTCATCAGCCGGCGGTGTGGCTCGAGTTAGCAAAGGAACTGGCTCTCCTGCCCGCCAAATCACGCTGACGTTCACTTCTGCGAACTGGGACGAACCTCAAACGGTGACCGTAACAGCCCAAAACGACGACAACGACAACGGCGGGAACCAGCGCACAACAACGATCACCCACAGTGCTGCTTCTAGCGGCGACAGTCGTTACCAAGGGCTAAAGGGAGGGGATGTGGCGGTGACGGTTGTTGACGACGAAGCTGTTGAAATTCGCGTGCAACATACCGACGGCATAACGGCTGTGCGCGAGAGCGCACCAGCCAACACCGACACATACACCATCCGATTAGGCAGCCCGGTACCTGTCGGGACGCAGGTACGTGTCAGAGTTACGGTGCCTGCTTCTTCGCCGCTGAAGGTCTTTAGGACTAAGAATGGGAACAAAGACGGGGCCAACATCGCCAATGCTGCGCAAGATTTGTTCTTTACGTCGCGCGATTGGGATGAGGAGCAAACTCTGTTGGTAGAAGGCAGCGATTATGTCCCTGCTGGCAACAACGAACTGTCTATAACACACACCGCGACCGCTCGTAGCACCTTAGCAAGCTACAGGGGCAAAACAGCCGATTTGCAGGTACTGTTGATAGATGATGATGCTGCGGGCATAAGTGTGATTGCCGGTGAAAACCGCGATATTGCTGAGGCAGGAGGCACGTACACTTACTCTGTCCTCCTTAACCAAAGACCAGAGCCGACGCTCTTTGGCGGCGGTGGCGGCGTTACGATCTCAGTAGATTCAGTTGGTTTGCGTGTCAGTTCCATCAGTGATGCTGTGAAATTCAAATTAGCGGGCGATGCCACGGCGGGCGATGAAGCAGTAATAACGTTCACCCAGAGCAATTGGTTTACTCCGCAAATGGTGACCGTAGAAGGCCAACCCGACAACATAGACAACCCCGGTGATGTTCGCCAAGCAGTAATCACCACCAAGATACCTGGCGTTTTTGAGGAAGATGATCGGCGTCTTCCTTACACTAGCAACTACCAACCTGACACGTCTGGCGATCCAATAACAGTTCGAGTTATCGACGATGACCCGCCGCCCGAACGGATTGTGCTTGTTGCTAGCGCCAATGCTAACACCGCGGCCGATGCTGCAACAGCCAAACGCATTATCGATTCCAAGACTTACACCGAAGGCCACGACGGTGTAGGCCAAAACACAGACGCTTTGTTGTTTGACCTTGGGTTAGAAGTACAGGGCGGTTCTACTTTCGGCTCTGATCAGACAGTAACATTGACGATAGAGGCTGCTGAAGGCACAAACCGGGTAGGCTGGACAAGCGGAGGGACTCCGCCCACATCGCTAGAGGTTAAAGCTGGCGCAACTAGCGGTGCCGCACAATCACTGCTGTTTCTTGTTGCAGATAACGCGATTGATAGCGCTGACGGTATCTTGACTATCAGCGGCACAGCGGGTGATACGCCCGTTGTTCCTCTCACCTTCACTATTGCCGATAACGATGAAACCAAGGTGACGTTGGCAGCATCGGCTAGCAGCATTGCGGAGAACGCTGGCAGCACCGAGGTGACTCTTTCGCTCGGTGGAACTTTGGGTACTGGCGTTACGGTTACGGTGCCCCTAGTGGTGACCGGTGCAACCGAAGGTGAACATTACACGCTAGAACTCAAATCGGGCGCGGGTGTGAACACTGCGGTAAGCCTCGACACTGAGTCCCCGCATGGCGGCCAAAATCCGGCGGTGGTGTTTGCTGAAGGTGCCCAAGTGGCTACTCTCGTGCTGACGGCTGTGCCCAATACCGACAGCGAAGAGCGCACTGTGGCTATTGCCGTAGGCACTGGCGCGCGGGCACCTAGTGTGGCAGGCTCTGGTGGTGGTATCAGCGTGTCTGGCGACCCTGTATCGGTGGGTATCACTAACGACGACGAAACCACGGTAAGCGTCGTTGCGGTTGCTAACATTGTTGAAGGCGGGGATGCTTCGTTTACATTTACTGCAAGTCCAGTGCCTGCGGCTGCTTTGTCGGTGAACCTGCGAGTTACAGACACTACCCCCGGTGGTTCTACTACCACACCGACGGTGACTATTCCCACATCGGGTGTTTTCACCTACACAGTGTCTACAGATGACGATAAAATTGATGCGCCGGGTGCTTCAGTGAGGGTTGAGGTGCTATCTGGCACGGACTATACCCCGGCATCTACCGCATCTGACGCGACCGTGCAAGTAGTCGATAATGACCCCACTGCTGTGTCGGTGCGAGGTTTGTTCACTTTGTTTGGTCAACCTAGGGTGGTGTGGAACGAAGCCCAGACGGCGGGTACCCGTGAGATCATCGTTACGCTTGGACGGGCATTAGTAGCTGATGAGGTTCTTGAAGTGCCCTTAGTGATCGAGGGCGTTACGCTCGGCACCAACATTTCGTTGGCTTTGAAGTCGCCTGCACCTGCTGGGGTGACTTTGGCGGGTCGGGCTCTCACGTTTACTGGGTCGTTGGGTAGTACGGTGACCGAAGCGACAATAGAAGTGACACTGTTGTCCGACTCTGACGCTGACGATGAGATTGTGTCGGTGAGTTTGCCTTCGGTGTGGCCCTCAAACACAGTGACTTCGGTTGCAACCACCGTGCAAGGGGGTGCTACTGGTTCGGGGTCGTTGTCGTTTAGGGTGATTGATGACGATAAGTCACCGGTGGCGGGTGTGCTGGTGTCGGTTGAGCGCATGAAGCTGACTGAGGGCGGGTCTGTCGGAGCTTACAACGTACGTTTGGGTACCGACCCCGGAGATGGGGTAACGGTGACAGTACGGTCAACCTCGCGCGATATTGACGCTGTGACAACCTCGCCTGCTTCTTTGAGTTTTACAGGTGGCAATGGGGGTACATGGAAGACACCTCAGAAGGTGACCGTGACAGCGGTCGAAGACGACGACTCCGACGCTGAGCGAGTGTTTGTTGCGCATCGGGTGAGCGGTTATGCGGGTGTGGTGACGGCACCGTCTATGTTAGTGATCGTTGCCGACGATGAAGCCACAGACGGAACTCGTCTAGTTGTAGTGCCTGCCGCGTTGAACTCTTCACGTTTCACTAACGGAGCCACGTTCAATATGGAACTCGCACCGCAAGGTCTGTCGTTCGCCGGCTCAGGTAACGGTGGCGGTGTCGGCGGCACCAGCAACCGTAACCTAGGCGAAAGGCTTTGGAAGCAGGCTACGGGTGAGCTGACCGCTCAAGCTTTGCGCCACATCACCTTCAGCGGCGCTCCCGACGGCTTGACTGTTACCTCGGGGCGTCTCGTGCAGACCCGTGATGAGAACTCAAGCAGTGGCGACAAAGTCACTGGTTCCAATGCACTGGTGGTACTCACTTACACAGGGCAACCAATCACTACAGCTTCCACCGTAACTGTTACTGTGGGAGGTCAACTGTTGAGCCGTCAAGGCAGCACTGAAGGTAATCCGTGTAATCCTAAATGCAGCGATATCGAAGGTTCGTTCGCAATCGTTGTGGAGCCACCGGGTGTATCAGTTACGCCACGATCACTTGATTTAGTTGAAGGCGGCGCGGCGGGCAGTTACCAAGTGCGATTGACCACCGACCCTGGCACTGGCACGACTGTTGTGGTTACACCGCGATCCGACGACACCACCGCAGCAACAGTCGGTGGTGCCCTCACCTTCACAGGTGGTAATGATGGTACGTGGGACGCGCCCCAAACAGTAACGGTGACGGTGGTTGATGATGACGACGGCACTGATGAAACTGTGTCTATAACGCACGCTGTAACTGGTTACACCGGTGTTAGCACTGGCCCCACCGTGAGCGTCCGAGTGACAGACGACGAAGATATCGCCGCAGTTATAGTCCAAAGCGGCGGTTCAACCGAACTTCTAGAAACCGGCGGTACCGATACTTACACCGTAAAGCTAGGCAGTAAACCGTCTAGCACTGTTACTGTAACTATCACATCTAGTGACGCTGCCGCTGCTCTGGTGAGCACCACCGCCGCAGCAGCAAAAACTACAACACTAACGTTCTCACCCACCACCTGGGATACACCACAAACAGTAACGGTGACCGGTGTTGAAGATACAGTGAACAACCCTGGCCTTGAGCGCTCTGTCACCATCAGCCACAGCTTCGCAGGTGGTGGCTATGACGCAGTCACCGCAAGTGTTACCGCTAAAGTCACAGACAAAGAACTGTTCGCCGACTTGATTTTTGTTGAGAGTTCAGGCTCTACCTCGGTGGCTGAAGGAGGCGGCACCGACACGTACACAGTTGAATTGCAAATACCACCCACCCATGACGTTACGGTTACCGTCACCTCCGCTACCCCCGCTGCACTTCTGCTAGATGGCCCCGACTCATCTAAGGAGGCAACTTCAACTGAAACGCTCACGTTCACTAAAGATAATTGGAACATTCCACAAACCATCACCGTCACCGGCATCAGCGACGACGTCAACAACGCTAACGATCAGCGCACTGTCGCTGTGAGCCACGCGATCTCCTCTAGCGACACTCGCTACAACGCGTTGGGCACTAAGACTGTCTCCGTCACCGTTTTCGATGCCATCACAGTCACACTTGACCGCACCGCGGGTGCCACTATTAGCGAAGACGACACTGTTGACTACACACTCAGCTTGCATCGTGCGCTCACAGACGGCGAAGTCTTGCCGGTTGCGCTGGAGTTTGCAGGCAACGCCACCCGCAACACCGACTACACGCTGGCGTGTGAGAATCCTCTGCCCACAGGAGTTACATGCGCAAACCTCAACAGCGGCAACGCCTCGGTTACCTTTACCGGCAGTGCCACCGCTGCAACGTCGGTAACTATCACCTTGACACCAACCGTGGACAGCATCGCTGAAGCCGGCGGTGAAACAGTTAATATCAATCTCGGCACGCTCGATGCTAACTCAGGGACTAATCTCAACGCTGGTGCTCGGGGTGTTGACAACGCAGCCGAGTTGACTATCACGGATCCCACGCCTGATGCCCCTGTAGTAGAGTTCGCTGCAGCTACTTATTCGGTTTCTGAAGAGTCGGGCAAACGCACGGTTACTGTCACGATCAACGCTTCCAAAGCGCCCGCCTCAAACGTTGCTGTCTCCTATGCGGTCAGTGGCACAGCTGTCCCCGCCAAGGATTACGCGGCATTATCGGGAACAGCCACCATCGCCGCGAACGCGACCAGTGGCACCTTGACCGTAACCGTCAGCGACGACAACGTCAATGAAACAGATGAAACCATCGTTTTGACCCTCACCGCAGGGTCTGCCTACACGTTCGGCACCCAAAAAACGACGACCGTCACCATTACAGACGACGACGCTACTCCCACCCGCTTTGTGACCTCGGTGGATGCTGATACTAGCACTAGCGGCATTCAGAGCAGTGTGGGTGAAGGCGGCGGCGCCAAGACCGTTCGAATCACCGCAACGATCTCTGGCGCGACACGTTTCGGCACAGATCAAACCTTCACATTTCAGGTCGGTTCAGAGTTGAACCCTGCCACCGAAGGCACTGATTACACAACCGTTCCCGATCAGATTATTACCATCAAAGCAGGTGAGGTTAGCGGCACAGTCGACTTCACCTTAACACCCACTGAAGACACAGAAGACGAACCTAACGAGGTACTTACTGTCCAGAGCGATTCGGAGTTAGCAAGTGGCCGTACTCCTAGGATTTCTATAATCGACAACGACCCCACCAAAGTTACACTCACTGGCCCAGCGGCCGGTACTACTGTCGCAGAAGGCGACACACTCAACTACACCATCGCTTTGGGACGCCATCTTGACTTTGCTGAAGTACTCAGAGTGCCCTTAAACTTTGGTGGTCAAGCTACACGCGGTACCGATTACACATTGGCGTGCGAGAGCCCACTGCCTGCAGGTGTGAGCTGCGCGAATCTTAACTCTGGCAACGCAGTTATAACCTTTAGCGGCGCTTCTGATTTTGACAACGCCAAAGCCGTGACAATCACTCTCACCGCCAACATTGACAACAACCGTGAAGCCAGCGGTGAGGCGGTCAACGTTAACCTCGGCACGTTCACTGCTGCTTCGTTCACAAATATAGATGGCGGCGCTACGCCTGTTGACAATGCCGCAAGTGTCACCATAATCGACCAACCCTACATATCTGTAGCAGCAGGATCAGCAGTTACCGAAGGCACAGACGCGACGTTCACCGTCACCGCAGACAGAGCGCCCTCAGCTGCGCTAGACGTGTCAGTGTTTGTAGCAGATGCCACCAACGGAGGCGACTACGTGGCAACCACAAATGAGGGAACCAAAACGGTAACTATCGCCGCCGGGCAAACCACTGCCACTCTTACCGTTGCGACCGTGGCCGATAGCACAGATGAACCCAACGGTACAGTTACCGTAACCGCGCAAACCGGCACTGGCTACATCATTGACAGTTCAGCTAACGCTGCTTCGGTGACCGTGAACGATAATGATGCAACCACAGTGACGTTAAGCGCGACCGCGGGTGACATAGCCGAGGATTCTGGAACAAAAGACTTCACGGTTACGTTGAATCGTGCTCTAGCTACAGATGAGGTAGTAACAGTTCCGCTGACGGTGACCGGCGCAACGGTAACCGATGAATTTACCTGGACACTGCAACCGGCTTCTCAAACTGGGGTGAGGTTGCTAACCACAGACCCGCACAGCGAACAAGACCCGGCATTGGGCCTCGCCGCGGGAGCCTCAAAGGCTGTTGTGCGCTTTAGTTCGGTTGACAACAATGTCCGCACGCAGCCATATGTGACGGTGGCTTATGGTTCTGGCAACCGCAAGCCAACAGGCACTAATCTGGGCCTAGCCACACCTGTCGGCGGACCGTTCTCATTCATTATCAAAGATGACGAAACCGGCGCTATTGCGGTGCCATATGATTGGCCGCTTATTCCGCAGGGGTTGACTGCTCCCGGCACATTCAGATTGCTTTTTGTCACTTCAGGTACGCGCAATGCTACCTCAACTGCTGTTAACGACTACGACAAGTTCGTGTGGTCGCACGCTGCTCAAGGCAATGGCAGTTTGGTTCCCTATGCTGGGTTCTTCCGGGTGGTGGGCAGCACCGCAACCGTCAACGCGCACGACCATAACGACGCTAACCCTGACACCGACGGCACTGGTGAAACCATTTACTGGTTAGACGGCGACAAGGTAGCTGACGATTACGCAGATTTTTGGGATAACTCTTGGGACGACTCGAGAACCCCCGTTGATGAGAAACTCGGTGATGCCAGTACGTATGCACAGGGTTATTGGACTGGCACCGACACCGGTGGTGCTGCCTTCAGTGGCTTTGAGTTAGGTTCTTCTGACGTCGTTCGTATTGGTAATCCGGTTATTGGCTTCGGGGGGGATGTAAGAACGATAAGCGTAGGTTCGTCAGCTCGCAACGCTGGTTTACGCCTCTACGCACTGTCAAGGCCGCTCACCGTTGCGCCGGTGCCTGTCACACTGTCGGTGAGCAGCGACGCGTTAGCCGAGGGCGAAACTGCAACCATAACGGCGGAGATACCAGTGGCCGCGCCAGCAGATTTGGTGTTTCGATTGCAGAGCAGCTTCTCTCTTGGCACTGCGGGTATCGGAGACTTTAAGTTGTCGGCAGACAGCATCACCATTTTGAAGGGTACACAAAGCGGCGAGGTAACCTTTGCTGCTGTTGATGATGACGTACCAGAACTGTTAGAAACCGTGAGGGTGTCGATAAAAAGCTTGTCTTCCCGTTACCGCGTTGTGCCGCCAGATTATTTAAACATCACTATCAGCGATAACGACGACGCGGTAGCTCTCGATGTTCGTATGGCTCCTCTTGAAAGCGGACCGCCGTTTGCTGTGGCAGAAGACGGTGGCCCGAAAACAGTGCGGGTGATTGCGAAAGTTGTCGGTGGCGGACCATTTGCTGTTGCTAAGACCATTGTTGTGGCAGTCGGTGGCGGTGATAGTGATACTGCAACTGAGGGCACCGACTATGACTCGGTCGCAGATTTTTCGATCACTATTCCTGCCGGGCAACTGAGCGCTTACGCCGATTTTGTGTTGAATCCAGCCGACGACAACTCAGTTGAGCAAACTGAGCGTCTATCTGTAACTGGCAGTAGCGACGATTTAGCTGTGGGTGTAGTGGAAGCAAACAAGTTCTATGCGTCACGCCCCGCCTACTTGTTTATCGTTGATAGCAGCGATACGGTCACACGACTAGTTCTTAGCTTTGACGCTGACGCTGACGCTGCGGGTGTGCAACAATTTGTGCCTGAAGGCGATGGCGCAAAGAAGGTAAAAGTTACCGCGTCGATTGCTGGTGCTAAGCGGTTCTCTTCGGATGTGAGTTTCAAGTTGGTTGTGGGTGACGGCAGTGACAGCGCAGTAGAAGGCACCGATTACGCGACGGTAGTTGACGAGGTAAGGTCGGATTCTGGTGATGATACTACACCTCTGGAAGACAGAACGTACACAGCTCAGAACGTGATCACCATATCTGCAGGGCAGGCCAGTGGGTCTGTTACGTTCACTTTGACACCTAATGACGATAATGTTGATGAGCCGACAGAACGATTAAGCCTCGCCCTCATAATCCCAACCCGCCAACCCGGTGAACCAGGTTTTATTGCTGATTCTGTTTTGCTGCCTATTTTCGACAATGATGGCGATACCCCCGTTAGGCTGCTAGCCGCCGAAGGTGACATAGCCGAAGATGGAGGCTTCAAAGACATTGTCGTAGCTTTGGAGCGGCCACTCACAGGCACTGAAACCGTGACTGTCCCCTTGACTGTTTCCGGTGCCGTCTTCGCTGTGGACTACACACTTTCGTTGCAACCGTTTCGGCAAACAGGGGTCACGCTGCTCACAGGGGCACCGCATAGCACACAGAACCCGGCGCTGCGCTTGGCGGCGGGAGCTTCGCAGGCCGTGCTGCGTTTTACTGCCATCAATGACAATGCACGCGCGCAGCCTTATATGACAATCAAATTCGGCACTGGTAGCCGCGTACCCTCATCTACTGGAGGAGTTGTTCTAGAGACATCTGCTGCTGAGTTGGTTGAGTTTGTGATCCTTGATGATGAGACTGGGCCTATTGCAGTGCCAGCGAATTGGCCGCTGCTACCGTCTGGAGTACCTGCGGGGGGCGAGTTCCGTTTGTTGTTCGCTACGTCTGGTACACGCGATGGCAAATCAACCGACATTAGGGCTTATGATACTTTTGTGCGTGCGCATGCGGCGGTGGGTGACACTAGTTTGGTGCCCTATGTCGGGTTTTTCCGGGCTGTAGCTAGCACCGCAACCGTTGACGCCGATGCTCATAACAGCGCCGACGTTGCCACCGACGGTGCCGGTGAGGCCATTTATTGGCTTGACGGCGACAAAGTTGCTGACAATTATGCTGATTTTTGGGATAACTCGTGGGACGACTCAGACACCCCCACAGACGAAAGTGGCACCGTAACTAATCTTTCTGCTAACGACAAGTATCAGAGCTATTGGACGGGCACCGGTATTGGTGGTAAGCGTCGTAGCGGCTTTGAACTTGGCACAAACACACCCGGAACCGGCGAGTTGGGAACCGACTTCGATGGCTTTGGCCCGTTGCAAAGCAGTTTCGTTCCCAATGACATTAAAGGCGGCTTGGCCTTATACGGCTTATCGCAAACATTTGTAGTAGCATCTACGTCGAAGTCAGCAATATCAATCACAGCCCCCGAGTCGGTTACCGAGGGCACACGACCAACCCTAGTCTTCGGCGTGTCGCCACTGCTTTCTGAACGGCTATTTGTGTATTTCGATGTTGAAGATGCAACCAACGGTGCTGACTACATTTCGTCGGTTAGTGAAGGTCCCCAAAAGTTTGCACGTATACGTCCAGGCCAAGCCACCTCTGATCGCGACTATTGGACCGATCGCGACAACGTTGACGAACCCGACGGCAGCGTGTTCTTCACGCTAGAAGCTCACTCCGACTATCTAGTAGATCCTAGTTTCAACGTCGCATCGGTGCTTGTAATCGACGACGACCCGACCGTGGTGAGGTTGACGCGTGTCGATAGTGGGGCGATAGCTGAAGACACGTCTGCTTCAGCAGCCGAAAGAAGTGCGGAGTTCACGGTGAGCTTGGGTCGCGCGTTGTTAGACGGCGAACGCGTTGATGTTCCGTTGGTGTTGTCGGGTGAAGACATAACCGTCGATGATTATTCGCTTGCGCTCAAAACTGGTACTGGTTTGAACAGCGGTGTAACGCTAGCCAACCCAGCCACCTTGACACCTACGCTTAGGTTTGCCAACGCAGCGGCACAAACCGCCACCTTAGTAATCACTGTTGTCGATGACGAGGTTGATGAGGGCGCTTTTGAAACGCTAACAGTAGCGTTAGGTAATCTAGCTGACACAAGTTTGGGTACTAACGTAGGCGGCGGCGCAGCGCCTTATGACGACAACGACGCTGCTACCGAAGACAACACATTCGATGTCGATATAACCGACGACGACATCACCGACCCGCAGATCAGTGTTACCGCTGATGCTGCTTCGGTAACTGAAGGCACAACAGCTAGCTTTACAGTAACTGCCGATGTAGCACCACCTGTTGATATTACTGTGAATTTGACTGTGGCTGATGACGCTACTAGCGATTTCGTGGCTGCTGGCGATGAGGGCAGCGCTACGGCGGTGATTAAGGCAGGCGAGTTGACTGCCGCGTTTGAAGTTACTACAACAGCTGACACTGTTGACGAAGTAGATGGCACAGTGTCGGTGGCTGTTGGCACTGGTGTTGGTTATACGGTCGACTCTGCTGCTGATGAGGCTTCTGTTTCAGTGCTTGATGATGATGCGACTGTGGTGACGTTGGCGGCTTTGGCTGGGTCTGACATCTTATACAACACAGCGCTGAGGAGGCTGCTGTCTATTAGCCTGTCTAGGCCGTTGGTGGCTGGTGAGTCGCTTTCGGTGCCTGTGGTGTATTCGGGTGCGACACTTGGGGAGTCCTTTTCGGTTACTGCTGCGACTTCACTGCCAACCGGCGTCACCGCTGGTGATTTCTCAACAGCTGCACAGTCATTTGTTACTTTCACCGGGCCAACATCTAGCAGTCCTGTAGCACAGCTAATTCTTTCATATGTTGAGGACGATAACAGTGTTGACGAGAAGTTAGTGGTTAGCGTGCCAACCTCTTCCACTGCTGGAACCTCTCGCCTTGGTACTACAGGTTTGCGCGATGGTGTGGTTGGTACAGGCACCGTGACACTGACTTTGGATGACCCCGCGAACAATGACGAAATCTCGGTGCGTTTACGTGGCGGAGGCGTGATTGACGGCAGCATCAGTAGCGGTCCAGGTAGCGCAACTGAAGTTGTTGTGGAGTTGTCGCGTTCGCTTGCTGCAGGCGAACAGGTTGAGGTGCTTTTGAATCTCGATGACAACGGCACTATGCCGTCGCCCGCAGAGTGGTTTGAAGTCGCTCCGCCCTCTTTGCTCTATTTCACTTGGAGCGTGGCAGGAACAGGCGTGACATCTAGCCGCCTCAATCGAACCCAGATTACGCTCACGTTCACTGGTGTGTCAGGTAAGACGGTTCAACGTGCGACGCTAAGTTTCGTTTCTACTGGGCAGGAAACATTGTCGCACCCCCGCAAAGTCGAAGCCGCCAGCGACACCGAGCATGAGGTGATGATAATTTCTGTTAACCCCAACAAACCTGCGCAGTCTATATCGCCGTTTATCAATTTGGTTGCTTACGACGACGGTGATGCCACCACAACAGATGATGTGACAACTCGTGTTCTAATAACTGATGATGATGTGGCTCTGTGGCAGGTTTCGTTTACTGATACCGATGATGCTGCGTTGAGTGCTGCGATTGTGTTTGAGGGGGACGATTATGCGTTTAAGGTTGTTTTACCCGATGGTGTGACGGGCCCTGCGACTGTTCCCTTAAGCTATGCACACGGCACAACTTTGGCTACCGATTTTGATTCGCTGCCTGAGTCGGTGTTCATACCATACGGAGCGGAATCGTCTACAGTGACGATTTCCACTGCTACTGATGATGTGGTTGAAGGCACTGAGACGCTAACGGTAGCTGCCGGCAGAGCACCACCCGGGTTTTCTACCACAGGTACCACGTTCGGTCTCACGGTCAACGATACCTTGCCGACAGTGACTGTTGTCGCTGATGCTGCAACTGTGACTGAAGGTTCGACCGCGAGCTTTACCATAAGTGTTGATGTAGCACCGCTGGCCGATTTGATGGTGTCGTTGCAGGTGTCTGAGAGCAGTGACGGCGATCATGTTGATGCTGGTGATGAGGGCTCTAAATCGGTACTGATTGCAGCGGGTGCAATGTCGGCTTCATACTCGTTGGCTACTGTCGGTGACAGCACGGATGAGCCGAATGGTTTGATAACCGTTGCGGCGATTGCGGGTTCGGGGTATGTGGTGGGGTCACCTTCGTCGGGTTCGGTGCGGGTGCATGACGATGATGATGACGGCAGTACTCGTGAGGTGAGGTTAGAGGGTGTTGACGGTTCTGTTTTGCCGCGGGTTGTCTTGTCGAAAATCAAGAGGGGTGACAGTTTTGGTTTTCGTGCGCGCTTGGTGTCTGGTGTTGGGCCCGTGACGGTGTCGTTGTCTACGGCTGATTTGGATGTTGATGGGGTTGCTGGGGTTGATTTTGAGTTGCCTGCGTCGGTGACGATTCCGGCTGGGGAGTCGGAGGTACCGGTGACGTTGAAGACTTTGGTGTCTTCTACTAGAGTTAGTGATTTTTTGGTTGCTTTTGTATCTTCTGTGCCGGATGGTTTTTCGGTGACGCCGGCCCATCAGGTAGATTTTATTGTTGATGTGAGTGGTGTGGTGGTGAATTTGTTCCCGAAGACTGATGAGGTGGTGTCTTTGTTGGAGCGAGCTTCAGCGCCGTCGAATGTGCGTCAAGCCGAGTTTGAGGTGACGTTGTCTGCTGTGTTGAAAGCTGGTGAGCGTGTTGATGTGCCGTTGGTAATTTCGGGTACTGGTGTGGCGGCTTCTGATTTTTCTTTGACCTTGAAATCGGGTGATTCGTTGAATACGGGGGTGACTCTTGAAGCAGCGAATTCGTTGTCGCCTACTGTAGTGTTTGAGGGTGCGGGTGCTCGGGTGGCGACACTCGTTTTCGAAGCGACCGCTGATGATGTAGCCGAGAGCTACGAGGTAGCTGCTTTGGGGTTGGGTACGTTGCAGCAGTTCGGCGCTGATTCTGACACGAACTTTGAGGGCGGGGCGGTGCCTAACCCTGATTCGTTGCAACGGTTTGGGATCATCAGCGATGAAGACACGCCGACGGTGACGATTGCTGCCGTGAACTCATCGGTCACGGTCGGAAACCCAGCGCAGTTCAAGTTGTCGGTAACCCCGACGCAGCCGTATCCGATGACAGTGATTTATGATCACTCTGCTACTAATTTTATTTCTGGTGGCGCAAGGGTTGGTTTGCCGTTCAAGGTACCTGCTAACGCCGCTTCTGCGGTGTTGAGTTTGGCGACGTCTAACCCTGACGCTCGGTCATCTAGTGAACAGTTGACAGTAACTTTTGGGGTGGGTGCCTATCTGCGAGGTTCACCCCAATCAGCGACGGTTGATTTGGCGTTAGCGGGGGTGACGATTACGGAATCCTCGGGGTCCACGTTGGTGGCTGAGAATGGCGGTACTGATACTTACACGGTGGTGTTGGACAGCCAACCCTCTCATAGTGTGATGGTTACGGTCACGTCAGATACACCAGCAGCCGCGGTGATAGACGGCCCCGACTCGGGTGATACTGGTGGTACCTCTGAAACGTTGACGTTCACAACAACGAACTGGGCCACCGCGCAAACCGTTACCGTCACTGGTGTTAACGACAACCTTGATAACACTGGTAATGAGCGTACTGCCACACTTACTCACGCTGTCACGTCTACCGATACCAGCTATAACACGGTCGCTAATCAAAAAGTCACTGTCACGGTCACCGATGATGATGCGACGCCTGAGATTGATTTGAGTGTGAACCCTGTCAGTGTGAGTGAGGGTGACAGCACAACAACGGTGACAGTGACTGCCACGGTTGATGACGTAACAATCCGGTTTGATACGGACCGTACGGTGGTGGTGTCGGTTGATGGGTCTGGTGGTTTGGGTGTGGTCGGGTTCACAGCCGTCACTCCTTTTGATGTGACTATCACAGCGGGTGCCAAGACGGGTACTGCTACGTTTGAGTTGATTCCGCAAGTTGACAGGGTGAACGAAACAAACGAAACGATCACAGTGTCAGGCGAGCTGACCGGCTTGACCATCAACCCCGCAACACTCACGTTGGCTGATGATGATGCTGTTGGGGTGACGATTACGGAATCCTCGGGGTCCACGTTGGTGGCTGAGAATGGCGGTACTGATACTTACACGGTGGTGTTGGACAGCCAACCCTCTCATAGTGTGATGGTTACGGTCACGTCAGATACACCAGCAGCCGCGGTGATAGACGGCCCCGACTCGGGTGATACTGGTGGTACCTCTGAAACGTTGACGTTCACAACAACGAACTGGGCCACCGCGCAAACCGTTACCGTCACTGGTGTTAACGACAACCTTGATAACACTGGTAATGAGCGTACTGCCACACTTACTCACGCTGTCACGTCTACCGATACCAGCTATAACACGGTCGCTAATCAAAAAGTCACTGTCACGGTCACCGATGATGATGCGACGCCTGAGATTGATTTGAGTGTGAACCCTGTCAGTGTGAGTGAGGGTGACAGCACAACAACGGTGACAGTGACTGCCACGGTTGATGACGTAACAATCCGGTTTGATACGGACCGTACGGTGGTGGTGTCGGTTGATGGGTCTGGTGGTTTGGGTGTGGTCGGGTTCACAGCCGTCACTCCTTTTGATGTGACTATCACAGCGGGTGCCAAGACGGGTACTGCTACGTTTGAGTTGATTCCGCAAGTTGACAGGGTGAACGAAACAAACGAAACGATCACAGTGTCAGGCGAGCTGACCGGCTTGACCATCAACCCCGCAACACTCACGTTGGCTGACGATGATGCGGTGGTCAGCTTAAGCGTGGATAACAGTGGACGTGTGACTGAGGGCGGCACGCTCAAAGTAACCGCCACATTAGCAACAGCGGCACCATCTGCTGGTGTGGTAATACCACTGCGTGTGCGAGCTGGTGGCACCGCTGCGGCTAATGATTATGATTTGTCGGCTAAAAGTATCACTATTGTTAGCGGTCAAACCTCTAGCACGCTTACGTTTACCGCTATCGACGACAATCTTGACGAAAACGCTGAATCGGTAACGTTTGAACTCGGTAGCTTGCCTAATGGTTACATTTCAGGCACCACATCTAGTGTGGGTATCACTATTGTTGATAATGACGCTACCGAAGTAACACTAGCGCGTGTTGGTAGTGGCCCTATTTTTGAATTGTTATCGGCAACAGATCGTATAGCGGAGTTCACCATTACCCTTGGCCGAGCGCTTGTCTCCGGTGAACGGATTGATGTTCCGCTAGTGCTATCGGGCACAGGTATTACTACGGGCGATTATGAGTTGAAGCGCAAACGCGGTTCGACGTTGAACACGGGTGTCAAGTTGAGTGATGCTGCGACGTTGACTCCGACCGTGGTGTTTGTAGGTGCGGCGACTCAAACCGCGACGCTCATACTAACAGCGGTTGACGACACTGTCGCTGAGGACACTAGCGAAACGCTGACTGTGGCATTAGGAAACTTGGCCACGGAGACGTTGGGTACTAAAACCGCAGGCGGCGCGGTAGCGCACACCAACGCCAACACCTTTGATGTGGTTATAACCGACAACGACGCGCCGGTAGAAGTGTCATTAACGCGTGTTGATAGCGACGCGATATTAGAAGCAGGCACCACCGACGCTGACCGTCAAGCTTTGTTTGATGTCTCATTGGATCGCACATTGTTCGCGCGCGAACGAATCGTAGTACCTGTAGTGCTATCGGGCACAGGTATCACCGACAGCGACATCTCGGTTGCGTTGGATAAATCTAATGGCCGCAGCGCTGGTGTGACACTCCAAAAACCTAGCAGCACCGACCTGGCGTTGACGCTTCATTTCGCCAAGGGTGCCACCTCGGCTCGCCTTGTTGTGACTGCTGATGCCGACAGTTTTGATGAAGGAGTGTCAGAAACACTAACAGTAGCGTTAGGTGATGCTGGCTTGTTTGCTGAGGTTGGCGCAGATGAAGCCACTAACGTGGCAGGCGGCACTGCTCGGTCATCAACCGATAATGCGGCCACAGTAACAATCACCGACGGTGATTTGCCGCTAACAGTTACGCTCATCGCGTCGGATAAGACTCTCACAGAAAGCGACGATACTGATACCGCCACAGTGTCGGTGGTGTTATCTCGTGCGCTAGTGGCTGGACAGTCAGTTACCATACCGGTTGATTACAGCGGCGGTCGCGCCGGTGAAGATTTCACCGTGGCTTTGTCGGGTGCACCTACAAAAGTGAGGTTGGTGTCCACGCCCACCGCAGCACTTGTGGTGTTCACTGGACCCTCCGCTACATCGGCATCATTAGTGTTCACTGCTATAGACGACGAAGACACCACTAAAAAACAAGTCACCTTGACGCTGCCAGCCACATCAGATACAAGATACCGCCCTGAGGGAATCGCTAACACGTTCACACTCGGCACTCACACAACCCAAACCTTAGTGATTAGAGGTGGTTCGATTGCTTTGGTGGTTGCAGAACCTGTTGCTCCGTTGGTTTCGCAAGCAACGGTGACGATTAGCCGATTTGGTGGTGGTGACACAATAGAAATTCTAGAGTCGTCTCAGAGAATTGAAATGGTGGTATCACTTACTGAGGCGGGTCAGGTAAAAAGTGTGCCAAAGGGTGGCCGCATTGAGGTGCCACTGCTTGTGTCGGGCACGGCCACATTGGGTACCGATTACACCTTGGCTCTCAAATTTGGCGGCGACGTGAATGTAGGTGTGAGTGAGCTGCCCACTGCGTTGCTAAATAGTACCTCGCCGGTGTTGGTTTTTGGCGAAGGAGCGTCGGTTGCCACCTTGGTGTGGGCCGGGATAACAGATCAAATCGCTGAAGGTTCGCCCAGTAATTTTTACACTGAAACGTCGATAATAGCGTTAGCCAATAAAACGGCATTCGAACGGCCTGCTAACACTGTTGATGCGATTCCAGCGGTTAAGTCAGGTACAAAGCTGCCGCAGTCGGTGCTTGTTACTATCTCCGACAACGACCATGATCGTGGCGTTGCGGTAACTCCGACCAAATTCGATATAACCGAAGGTGACAGTGGCGGAGTTACATATCAAG
This sequence comes from Candidatus Poriferisocius sp., assembly GCA_965221865.1. Taxonomy (GTDB): domain Bacteria; phylum Actinomycetota; class Acidimicrobiia; order Acidimicrobiales; family Bin134; genus Poriferisocius. The sequence goes on along the minus strand of OZ244918.1, from coordinate 476,997 downwards.
TTCGGCTAGCCACAACTGCAGCCAATGTTGTGGTAACAGCAACTGCGCCCGCAGGGTTGCAACTGAGTACTGCCGGCGGCCCAGCGAGCAGCACAGTACAGTTGACCTTCAACGATAAGAACTACTATCAGCCTCAAAGCGTAACAATTACTGCTACTGACAACACCGAAAACAACATCGACGATCCGCGCCGTGAGTTGTTGGTGACGCACACTGTGACGGGCTATAGTACCATCAAATCTGCCGACAGCGTAGCTGTGAAAATCGTCGATAATGATCAGACGTCTGTGACGTTGTCGGGTGGCGGCAGTATCACCGAAGCTGACCCGTCTACGAGTACTACGTTGACCGTGGCTTTGAGTCGAGCATTAGTTGCTGGTGAGGTGGTTCAGATTCCGTTGTCGGTGGTCAGCCCGACCGGGGCGCCGCTGGTAACCAGTAGACGCTCGCGTCCACCTGTGACGCGTATGGTCAACTGGAAAGTCACTGGTATTGGTACCAGTATCGGTGCCGATACTTTAGCGCGCGCTACAAGACAAACTGACCGAATAACGTTCGTTGTTACACTCGCCGGTGCGGGCGCTAAAACAGCCACCGTAACGTTCACGCCCACCACAGTCACCGACACCGATGCCACAGACGAAACCGTCAACGTGACCATCTCGAACACGTTGAACAGCCCGTTACGACCCACCAACCTAGGCGGCGGTGTTGTTGCTTCCGGTACCGCAAAGGTCACTATCAAAGAACCCTCACCCCCAAACGCAGTCGCGTTGTCGGTAAGCGATAGTGGCACTGTAGCTGAGGGAGACACGTTGACGGTTACCGCCACGTTGGGGTCGGTTGCGTCTGCGGATGTGACAATACCAGTGCAGGTGGCTGCCGGTGCTACAGCTTCGGGTGATGATTACAGTCTCTCTAACAGCGGTAACATCAGCATCTCTAAGGGTTCTTCTTCGGGTACGCTCACGTTCACCGCGACCGATGACAGTGTTGATGAGTTAGACGAGTCGTTGACCCTTGAGTTGGGCACGCTTCCTGATGGCTACATTTCCGGCGACCCGTCCAGTGTTGTTATCACCATTGCTGACACCGACGCCACAAGGGTAGGGCTTGGTGGCAGCAGACCCGCTTATATGCTTGAGGGAGGGACGGGCAGTTTTAGGGTCTATTTGAGCCGTGCGTTGGTGTCTGGGGAGGTACTGCCAGTCGCACTGGTGTTTGACACGTTTGGTCGAGTGGCCACGCGCGTAACTGACTACACCTTAGCGTGCCCGAATCCGTTGCCGAACGGGGTGAACTGCGGAAACCTAAACACAGACGCGACCCCTGTGATCACCTTCACCGGTGGTACCGGTTCAGTAAGTGAGGTTACGGTTACGCTCACTTCGCTTACAGATGATGTTGTGGAGGTGTCAAATGAGTACTTCGGCGTATCCCTCGGTGACTTAGATTCGGATTCTGGCACCAATCTCGACGGCGGTGCCGCGAAGGAAGTTGCCAGAACATGGTATGTGACGATTGCAGAAGCGCCCGAGGCGGTATTGTCGCCAACCAGCTTTGCTGCAGGCAGTCTCAATGGTGCCACGCTCACGTTGTCGCCCAAATTTGCCAGCTTTGGGTCGGTTAGTACTAGACGCTCCACTTACTTTGATCGCAGCGATCCAAGCGGATTGACCGCCGCCGCCAAAGCTCTATTCACACTTGTCGGCGCACCTACCGGTTTGAGCATTAGCGATGTGGAATTGCTTGATGAGGTTGACGGCACAGCAGCGTTGGGCTGGCCGACTGCCCTCAAGCATCGTTCCGTTCGTATCACTTTGGCATATACCGGCCCCAAGCTAACAGCAGACGACACAGTGACTGTCAAAGTTGGTCCCGCGCCAGCCAGCAACGGTTTGTTGTTGATTGAAGAAGCTGGCGATGATCGGCTTATAGATTACACACCTGCTCTAACCGCTGACTTCACGATTGACACGTCTGTTGCGGGGGTGACTATTACTGAGTCTGATGATGACACTACAGTGGCTGAAAACGCTGGTACTGATTCTTACACTGTTGTGTTGGATAGTCGTCCCACCGCGGCGGTGTCGGTTACGGTCACCTCCGACACCGCTACAGCAGCGCTCATAGACGGCCCTGACACTCCTGATAGTGACATCCCAACCGCAACTGAAACGTTAACGTTCACCACATCAAACTGGAACACACCCCAAACGATCACCGTCACCGGTCAAAACGATAACCTGGATAACACCGGTGATGAACGCACCGCGACGCTCACCCATAATGTGTCCTCCACGGATACGGCTTATAACGCGGTTAGCGATGAGACGGTGACAGTAACAGTCACCGATGATGATGCGACGCCTGAGATTGATCTGTCGGTGAACCCGACAACGGTGGGTGAGGGTGATGATGCGACAACGGTGACGGTGACAGCGACGGTTGATGATGCGGCTATCAGGTTTGATGCGGCGAAAACAGTAGCAGTGTCGGTTGCTGGTTCAGGTGAGGCGGGTCGGGTCGGGTTCACAGCGGTGAACAACTTCAATATCACCATCAACACAGGCGCAGCATCGAATACTGGCATGTTTACGTTGACACCAGATGATGACAGCACCGATGAAACGGACGAAACGATCACTGTTTCGGGTGTTTCAACAGGATTAACAGTTAACCCGGTGACGTTGAGTTTGACTGATGATGACAGTGTGGGCGTAACAATTTCCGAATCAACACTGTCGGTGTCTGAGAATGCTGGTACTGATTCTTACACGGTGGTGTTAGATTCTCAGCCAACACATTCTGTGTTGGTGGCGGTTAGCTCGACTGGGCCGGTTTTGTTTGACGGTCCTGACTCGGCGGCTGATTACACTGCGTCTGAGACACTAACGTTTACTACGTCTAATTGGGCTTCGGCGCAGACGATCACGGTGCAGGGTCAAGATGATGATGTGGATAATGCTGGTGGGTCGCGCACAGCGACGATCACCCACGCCATCACATCAACTGATACGGCTTATAACGCGTTGGGTGATGAGACGGTGTCGGTAACGGTCACGGATGATGATGTGACTTCGGTGGTGTTGTCGCGTGATGTTGGGGTTTCGGTTGTTGAGGGTGAAAGTTTGGGTTACACGCTTACTTTGAGTCGTGTGTTGGTTGTGGGTGAGGAGGTTGTGGTGCCGTTGATGTTTTCTGGTAGTGCTACGCGGGGTGTGGATTATTCGTTGGGGTGTGCGTCTGCGACAGGGGTTACATGCAGGAACCTTAACTCTGGTGCTGCTAGGGTGACTTTTACTGGTGGGCTGTCAGCGTCAGAGTCAGTGTCGTTGACGTTGACTGCTGAGGTTGATAGCACGGTTGAGGTTGGTGGTGAGACGGTTGATGTTGGGTTGGGCATGTTGAGCGCTGGCACTTTGGCTGGTGGTGTTTCTGGTATGGATAGTGCTGGGGTGTTGAGGGTTGTTGATCCTGTTGTTGGTGATGTGACTGTGTCGTTGGGTGTGAATAATAGTGCGCGGATTCGTGAGGGCAGGTCGTTGAAGGTGACGGTGAGGTTGGGGTCGGTGGCGCCTGTGGGTGGTGTGACGGTTCCGGTGAGGGTTGTTGGTGGCACGGCGTCTGAGGGGGATTTTCGGTTGTCTGATGCGGGTTTGGTGAAAGTTGTTGCGGGTGAGCGGTCGGGTTCGGTGTTGTTGGTTGCGGTTGATGATGATGAGGTGGAGGGTGATGAGACGGTGAGGTTGGGGTTGGGTACCTTGCCTGATGGGTATCGTGCGGGGCTGGTGTCGAGTGTGACAGTGACGGTTAGGGATAATGATTTCGCGCCTGTTCGTCAGGGTGGTTTGGAGGTTGAGGGTTTGGATTCGACGTTGGTTTTGACCGAAGGTGAACAGGTGGCCTATGGGGTGAGGTTGTTGGCTGCGCCGACGCATGATGTGACAGTGTCAGTGGTGTCTGCGGATTCGTCGGTGGTGTCGGTGTCTGCTGCGTTGGTGTTCACACCGGCTGATTGGAATGAGCGCCAGGAGGTGACGTTGACTGCGGTTGATAATGATGTGGATCGTCCGGGTGTTGGTTATGAGCAGGTGGTGGTGGGTCATTCGGTTACCTCTGTTGATCCGGTTTATGGTGGTGGTGTTGGTGTGGTGCGGGTGCGGGTGTTTGATGATGATCCGACGGTGGTGGTGTTACGGCGGGTGGGTTCTGGTGATGTTTCAGAGGGGGGGTTCGCTGAGTTTGAGTTAGAGTTGTCGCGTGCCCGCAGTGCGGGGGAGCGTTTTTCGGTTCCGATCCGTTTTTCGGGTGTTGGGGTTAGCGGTTCGGATGTGCAGATTACTGCTGTTCAGCCGAATGTTGTGTCTCCGCCGTTGCCGGAGGTTTCGGTTGTTCCTGATGGGTTGGGTGGCTGGTTTTTGCGGTTCACCGAGCAAACGGTGCGGTTTTGGGTTCGTGTTCTCAAGGATGGTCGTGATGAGCCTGATGAGACGTTGACAGTTAGTTTTGGTGGTGAGGCTGCGTTTGTGGCTGCAGCGCGTGGGGGTGGCACGAACGTTTATGGTGGTGTGGTAGCGGATTCTGTGGCGAATAGTGTGTCGTTGAAATTGGTTGATGTTGATGATCCGTTGACAGCGAGGTTGAGTTCTGGTGATACTACGCTCACGGAGGGCGATAGTGCTGCTACTGCTAGTTTGCGGTTGGTGTTGTCTAAACCGTTGCGTGCTGGTGAGAAGGTTACGGTGCCGTTGGTGTTCGCGGGTGGTGTGTTTGGTGATGATTTTGGGTTGCGGTTGCGTTCTGAGCGGTTGCGTAACATGTCTGGTGGGGTGTCTACAGTGATGTTGACTGGTACGTCGGTGACGTTTACTGGTCCAAGTGGGCGTTCGGTGGATTATGCGGCTGATATTGTTGTCACCGCGTTAGCCGATGATGATGTGGTAAGCGAAAAGGTGACGGTCACTACCGGCACTGTTACTGTCACTAATCTGCCGTCGACTAGCACAGCGTCGGGTCGTGTTGTGTTACAAATCACCGATAAGAATGCTTTAGCCGATGAAGCAACAGTAACCATCAACACTGCTGGCGGTGGTAGCACAGCGAGGGTGTTAGAAACGTCTGGTGTTGTTGAGGTTGTGGTGTCGTTAACAGAAAACGATGCGCTAGCAGGTGTGCCGCCACAGGGTCGCATAGAAGTGCCGTTAGTTATTTCGGGTACTGCCACTTTAGGCACGGATTACACGTTGACGCTGAAGTCTGGTGGCGGTGTGAACACGGGTGTGGGTGTGCTAACAGCAGCACCGCTAACGACTAATACCCCGGTGTTGGTGTTCGGCGCGGGCGCGTCAGTTGCGACGCTGGTGTTCACAGCGACGGCTGATAGCACACCTGAGGGTTCTGCGGCGGGTTTGTTCGCGGAAACCGCGCGCATCGCGTTAGCCGCTAAAACATTATTCGACCGAGACGCGAACACTGTTGATGTGATCCCAGCATCGCAGCCGGGTGTTGATCCGCCACAACCGCAAGCAGTTACCGTTCATATCGCGGATGACGATAACACAGCAGCGGTAGCTATCTCACCGACACAACTTGAAGTAACAGAGGGTGATACTAGTGGTGGTGTTTATCAGGTGAGTTTAGCAGCAGCGCCTAGCAGCAGTGTGACAGTGACTGCCACCGCGCCAGCAGGCCTACAAGTGGCCGCTGCTGGCAGCAACGCAGGTGGCACAGCCACGTTGACGTTCACTGCGTCTGATTGGTGGCAACCACAAACTGTTACTGTTACCGCTACTGATAACAACACTGATAACACGCAGCGTTCACTGCAAGTTACACATACTGTGTCCGGTTACGGCACGGTGGTTTCAGCGGCTGCGGTGACAGTAACAATCATTGATGATGAGCCCACAACCGTGACAGTCTCAGGTGGTGGAACGATCACCGAAGCCGACCCGTCCACCACTGCTACGGTGACCGTGGCGTTGAGCCGAGCATTGGTTGCCGGTGAGCAGGTGCAAATACCGTTAACGGTGGTCAGCCCGACTGGTGCGCCGCTAGTAACCAGCCTACGCGCCCGTCCACCTGTGACGCGTATGGTCAACTGGTCTGTCGCGGGCACAGGTACCAGCATCAGCGTTGACTCGTTCGCTCGTACCAGTCGTCTCACCGACCGTGTGAACCTGGTTGTCACGTTCGGTGGCACGGGCGCTCGAACCGCGACCGTCACGTTCACACCCGCCGCGGTGACTGATGCTGATAGCACCGATGAAACAATCAACCTGACCATCGCGAACACACTCAATAACCCGCTACGCCCCACCAACCTCGGCGGCGGTATCACTGCTTCTGGCACCGCTAAAATAACTATCACCGAACCAACAGCCGCAATAACCATCACCCAAACCGACAGTGACACCACAGTCGCCGAAAACGCTGGTACAGACACTTACACGGTCGTGTTAGACAGCCAGCCTACGCATAGTGTGTCGGTGGCTATCTCTTCAACCGGGCCGGTTAGGTTTGATGGGCCAGACTCAGCTACTGATTACACGACGTCTGAGACACTAACGTTCACTACAACTAACTGGGCTACGGCGCAAACGATCACGGTGCAAGGTCAGAACGATGATGTTGATAACACTGGTGATGAGCGCACCGCGACGATCTCTCATGTTGTTACGTCTAGTGATGCTAGTTATAACGCTATTGATGTTCCAGATGTGACGGTGACGGTGACCGATGATGACGTGACGCCTGAGATTAATCTGAGCGTCAACCCCACCAGAGTTAGCGAAGGTGCTGGCCCGACCACGGTGACGGTGACAGCGACAATTGATGATGCGACGGTTCAGTTTGATGCGGCGAAAACAGTGGTGGTGTCGGTTGCTGGTTCAGGTGAAGATGGTGTTGTCGGGTTCACAGCGGTTGACCCGTTTAACATCACTATCGCGTCGGGTGCAGAATCGGGGGAAAACACGTTTATGTTGACACCAGATGATGACAGCACCGATGAAACGGACGAAACGATCACTGTTTCAGGTGCTTCAACAGGATTAACAGTCAACCCGGTGACGTTGAGTTTGACTGATGATGACAGTGTGGGCGTAACAATTTCCGAATCAACGTTGTCGGTGAGTGAGAACAGTGGTACTGATACCTACACAGTGGTGTTAGATTCTCAGCCAACACATTCTGTGTTGGTGGCGGTCACCTCGACAGGACCAGTTTTGTTTGATGGGCCAGATGTTGCGACCGCGTACTCAACTAGTGAGACGTTGACGTTTACTACATCTAATTGGAATTCGGCGCAGACGATTACGGTGCAGGGTCAAAACGATAATGTTGATAACACGGGTGGTGAGCGTAGCGCGACGATCACCCACGATGTGTCCTCCACGGATACGGGTTATGACGCGTTGGGTGATGAGACGGTGACGGTGACGGTGACCGATGATGATGCTACGCCTGAGATTGATCTGTCGGTGAACCCGACGACGGTGGGTGAGGGTGCTGGTTCAACGACGGTGACGGTGACAGCGACGGTTGATGATGCGGCTATCAGGTTTGATGAAGCCAAAACAGTAACAGTGGCGGTTGCTGGTTCAGGTGCTGATGGTGTTGTCGGGTTCGCAGCAGTAAACAACTTCAACATCACCATCAACACAGGCGCAGCATCGGGTAGTGCTACGTTTATGTTGACTCCAGACGATGACAGCACCGACGAGACGAACGAGACGATCACTATCTCAGGCAGCCTGTCCGGTGTGACGGTCAACTCTGCGACGGTCACCCTCACTGATGATGATGGTGTGGGGGTGACGATTACTGAGTCTGGTGGTAGTACTTCGGTGAGTGAGAATAGCGGTACTGATACTTATACGGTCGTGTTGGACAGTCAACCCACTCATAGTGTGTCGGTGGCGGTTAGCTCAACAGGGCCGGTCGCTTTTGATGGTCCTGATGTTGCGACCGCGTACACAACAAGCGAGACACTCACGTTTACGACATCGAACTGGAACTCGGCGCAAACGATCACGGTGCAGGGTCAAAACGATGATGTGGATAACACGGGTGGTGAGCGCACCGCGACTCTCACCCACAACATCACATCAACTGACACGAGTTATAACGCGGTAGCTGACCAGACGGTCACGGTGACTGTGACTGATAATGACGCGACGCCTGAGATTGATCTCACTGTGAACCCCACCAGCGTGAGTGAGGGTGCTGGTGCGACGACGGTGACAGTCACTGCCACAATTGATGACGCAACTATCAGGTTCGACGAAGCGAAAACAGTGAGAGTGTCGGTTGCGGGTTCTGGTGAAGCAGGCCGGGTCGGGTTCACAGCAGTCAACAATTTCAATATCACTATCAACACAGGTCAACCATCAGCTACCGGCACGTTCACGTTGACACCGCAAGATGACAGTACCGATGAAACCAACGAAACGATCACCATCTCAGGCACTCTGACTGATGTAACGGTGAACTCGGCGAGCCTGAGGTTGACTGATGATGATGGTGTAGGGGTAACTATTTCTGAGTCGACACTGTCGATAAGTGAAAACAGCGGCACCGATACCTACACGGTTGTACTGGATTCCCAGCCGACGCATAGCGTGTCGATAGCGGTGTCTTCGTCTGGGCCAGTTAGGTTTGATGGACCAGACAGCGCGACTACCTATACGACTAGTGAGACGTTGACGTTTACTACATCGAACTGGAACTCGCCGCAAACAATCACCGTGCAGGGTCAAGATGATAATGTGGATAATGCTGGTGGGTCGCGCACCGCGACTCTCACCCACAACGTTTCCTCGTCGGATGCGGGTTATAACGCTGTAACTGACCAGACGGTCACGGTGACTGTGTCTGATAATGATGCGACGCCTGAGATTGATCTGTCTGTGAACCCCACCAGCGTGAGTGAGGGTGCTGGTGCGACGACAGTGACAGTCACTGCCACAATTGATGACGCAACCATTCGGTTTGATGAAACAAAGACGGTGGTGGTGTCGGTTGCGGGTTCTGGTGAAGCAGGCCGGGTCGGGTTCACTGCAGTCAACGATTTTAATATCACTATCAACACCGGTCAACCATCAGGTAGCAACACGTTCTCGTTGACACCGCAAGATGACAGTACCGATGAAACCAACGAAACGATCACCATCTCAGGCACTCTGACTGATGTAACGGTGAACTCGGCGAGCCTGAGGTTGACTGATGATGACGGTGTAGGGGTAACTATTTCTGAGTCGACACTGTCGATAAGTGAAAACAGCGGCACCGATACCTACACGGTTGTACTGGATTCCCAACCCACGCATAGCGTGTCGGTCGCGGTCACCTCAACTGGGCCGGTGGCTTTTGACGGTCCGGACTCAGCGGCTGATTATACGACGTCTGAGACGTTGACGTTTACTACATCGAATTGGAACTCGCCACAAACGATAACGGTGCAGGGTCAAGATGATGATGTGGATAATGCTGGTGGGTCCCGCACCGCGACTCTCACCCACAACGTTTCCTCGTCGGATGCGGGTTATAACGCGGTAGCTGATGAGACGGTCACGGTGACTGTGTCTGATAATGACGCGACGCCTGAGATTGATCTGTCTGTGAACCCCACCAGCGTGAGTGAGGGTGCTGGTGCGACGACGGTGACGGTGACTGCCACAATTGATGACGCAACGATCAGGTTCGACGAAGCGAAAACAGTGAGAGTGTCGGTTGCTGGTTCGGGTGAAGCAGGCCGGGTCGGGTTCACTGCAGTCAACGATTTTAATATCACTATCAACACAGGTCAAGCATCAGGGAGCAACACGTTCTCGTTGACACCGCAAGATGACAGTACCGATGAAACCAACGAAACTATCACCATCTCAGGCACTCTGACTGATGTAACGGTGAACTCGGCGAGCCTGAGGTTGACTGATGATGATGGTGTAGGGGTAACTATTTCTGAGTCGACACTGTCGATAAGTGAAAACAGCGGCACCGATACCTACACGGTTGTACTGGATTCCCAGCCGACGCATAGCGTGTCGATAGCGGTGTCTTCGTCTGGGCCAGTTAGGTTTGATGGACCAGACAGCGCGACTACCTATACGACTAGTGAGACACTAACGTTTACTACGTATAATTGGGCTTCGGCGCAGACGATCACGGTGCAAGGTCAAAACGATGATGTGGATAACACTGGTGGGTCGCGCACAGCGACGATCACCCACGCCATCACATCAACTGATACGGCTTATAACGCGTTGGATGATGAGACAGTCACGGTGTCGGTGACTGATGATGATGCGACTTCGGTGGTGTTGTCGCGTGATGTGGGGGTTTCGATTGTTGAGGGTGAAAGTTTGGGTTACACGATCACTTTGAGTCGTGTGTTGGTTGTGGGTGAGGAGGTTGTGGTGCCGTTGATGTTTTCTGGTAGTGCTACGCGGGGTGTGGATTATTCGTTGGGGTGTGCGTCTGCGACAGGGGTTACATGCAGGAACCTTAACTCTGGTGCTGCTAGGGTGACTTTTACTGGTGGGCTGTCAGCGTCAGAGTCAGTGTCGTTGACGTTGACTGCTGAGGTTGATAGCACGGTTGAGGTTGGTGGTGAGACGGTTGATGTTGGGTTGGGCATGTTGAGCGCTGGCACTTTGGCTGGTGGTGTTTCTGGTATGGATAGTGCTGGGGTGTTGAGGGTTGTTGATCCTGTTGTTGGTGATGTGACTGTGTCGTTGGGTGTGAATAATAGTGCGCGCATTCGTGAGGGCAGGTCGTTGACGGTGACGGTTCGGTTGGGGGAGGTGGCACCTTTGGGTGGTGTGACGGTTCCGGTGCGGGTTGTTGGTGGCACGGCGGCTTCTGGTGATTTTCGGTTGTCTAATGCGGGTTTGGTGAAAGTTGTTGCGGGTGAGCGGTCGGGTTCGGTGTTGTTGGTTGCGGTTGATGATGATGAGGTGGAGGGTGATGAGACGGTGAGGTTGGGGTTGGGTGTTTTGCCTGATGGGTATCGTGCTGGGCTGGTGTCGAGTGTGACAGTGACGGTTCGGGATAATGATTTCGCGCCTGTTCGTCAGGGTGGTTTGGAGGTTGAGGGTTTGGATTCGACGTTGGTTTTGACCGAAGGTGAGCAGGTGGCCTATGGGGTGAGGTTGTTGGCTGAACCGACGGCGGATGTGACGGTGTCGGTGACGTCTGCGGATTCGTCGGTGGTGTCGGTGTCTGCTGCGTTGGTGTTCACACCGCAAGATTGGAATGAGCGCCAGGAGGTGACGTTGACTGCGGTTGATAATGATGTGGATCGCCCGGGTGTTGGTTATGAGCAGGTGGTGGTGGGTCATTCGGTTACCTCTGTTGATCCGGTTTATGGTGGTGGTGTTGGTGTGGTGCGGGTGCGGGTGTTTGATGATGATCCGACGGTGGTGGTGTTACGGCGGGTGGGTTCTGGTGATGTTTCAGAGGGGGGGTTCGCGGCGTTTGAGTTAGAGTTGTCGCGTGCTCCGTTTGGGGAGCGTTTTTCGGTTCCGATCCGTTTTTCGGGTGTTGGGGTTAGCGGTTCGGATGTGCAGATTACTGCTGTTCAGCCGAATGTTGTGTCTCCGCCGTTGCCGGAGGTTTCGGTTGTTCCTGATGGGTTGGGTGGCTGGTTTTTGCGGTTCACCGAGCAAACGGTGCGGTTTTGGGTTCGTGTTCTCAAGGATGGTCGTGATGAGCCTGATGAGACGTTGACAGTTAGTTTTGGTGGTGAGGCTGCGTTTGTGGCTGCAGCGCGTGGGGGTGGCACGAACGTTTATGGTGGTGTGGTAGCGGATTCTGTGGCGAATAGTGTGTCGTTGAAATTGGTTGATGTTGATGATCCGTTGACAGCGAGGTTGAGTTCTGGTGATACTACGCTCACGGAGGGCGATAGTGCTGCTACTGCTAGTTTGCGGTTGGTGTTGTCTAAACCGTTGCGTGCTGGTGAGAAGGTTACGGTGCCGTTGGTGTTCGCGGGTGGTGTGTTTGGTGATGATTTTGGGTTGCGGTTGCGTTCTGAGCGGTTGCGTGGCATGTCTGGTGGGGTGTCTACAGTGATGTTGACTGGTACGTCGGTGACGTTTACTGGTCCAAGTGGGCGTTCGGTGGATTATGCGGCTGATATTGTTGTCACCGCGTTAGCCGATGATGATGTGGTAAGCGAAAAGGTGACGGTCACTACCGGCACTGTTACTGTCACTAATCTGCCGTCGACTAGCACAGCGTCGGGTCGTGTTGTGTTACAAATCACCGATAAGAATGCTTTAGCCGATGAAGCAACAGTAACCATCAACACTGCTGGCGGTGGTAGCACAGCGAGGGTGTTAGAAACGTCTGGTGTTGTTGAGGTTGTGGTGTCGTTAACAGAAAACGATGCGCTAGCAGGTGTGCCGCCACAGGGTCGCATAGAAGTGCCGTTAGTTATTTCGGGTACTGCCACTTTAGGCACGGATTACACGTTGACGCTGAAGTCTGGTGGCGGTGTGAACACGGGTGTGGGTGTGCTAACAGCAGCACCGCTAACGACTAATACCCCGGTGTTGGTGTTCGGCGCGGGCGCGTCAGTTGCGACGCTGGTGTTCACAGCGACGGCTGATAGCACACCTGAGGGTTCTGCGGCGGGTTTGTTCGCGGAAACCGCGCGCATCGCGTTAGCCGCTAAAACATTATTCGACCGAGACGCGAACACTGTTGATGTGATCCCAGCATCGCAGCCGGGTGTTGATCCGCCACAACCGCAAGCAGTTACCGTTCATATCGCGGATGACGATAACACAGCAGCGGTAGCTATCTCACCGACACAACTTGAAGTAACAGAGGGTGATACTAGTGGTGGTGTTTATCAGGTGAGTTTAGCAGCAGCGCCTAGCAGCAGTGTGACAGTGACTGCCACCGCGCCAGCAGGCCTACAAGTGGCCGCTGCTGGCAGCAACGCAGGTGGCACAGCCACGTTGACGTTCACTGCGTCTGATTGGTGGCAACCACAAACTGTTACTGTTACCGCTACTGATAACAACACTGATAACACGCAGCGTTCACTGCAAGTTACACATACTGTGTCCGGTTACGGCACGGTGGTTTCAGCGGCTGCGGTGACAGTAACAATCATTGATGATGAGCCCACAACAGTCACCTTGTCGGGTGGTGGGATTATCACCGAAGCTGACCCGTCCACAAACATTACAGTGACCGTCACGTTAAGCCGAGCGTTAGTTGCCGGTGAAACAGTGCAAATACCACTATCGCTGCTCAGCCCAACCGGGGCGCCGCTAGTAACGACTAGACGCGCCCGTCCACCTGTGACGCGTATGGTCAACTGGAAAATCGCTGGTACTGGTACCAGTATTGGTTTAGACCAGTTCACGCTTAGAAGCAGACTCACCGACCGTGTGAACCTGGTTGTCACGTTCGGTGGCACGGGTGCGCGAACCGCGACGATCACGTTCACACCCGCTGCGGTCACCGATGCTGATAGCACCGATGAAACAATCAACCTGACCATAGCGAACACGTTGAACAACCCGAGACGCCCCACCAACCTCGGCGGCGGCATAACAGCCACAGGCACCGCTAAAATAACTATCACCGAACCAGCAGCCGCAATAACCATCACCCAAACCGACAGTGACACCACAGTCACAGAAAACGGCGGTACTGACACTTACACGGTCGTGCTAGACAGTCGTCCCACCGCGGCGGTGTCGGTTACGGTCACCTCCGACACCGCTACAGCAGCGCTCATAGACGGCCCTGACACTCCTGATAGTGACATCCCAACCGCAACTGAAACGTTAACGTTCACCACATCAAACTGGAACACACCCCAAACAATCACCGTCACCGGTCAAAACGATAACCTGGATAACACCGGTGATGAACGCACCGCGACGCTCACCCATAATGTGTCCTCCACGGATACGGCTTATAACGCGGTTAGCGATGAGACGGTGACAGTAACAGTCACCGATGATGATGCTACGCCTGAGATTGATCTGTCTGTGAACCCGGCAACGGTGGGTGAGGGTGCTGGTGCGACGACGGTGACGGTGACTGCGACGGTTGATGATGCGGCTATCAGGTTTGATGCGGCGAAAACAGTAGCAGTGTCGGTTGCTGGTTCAGGTGCTGATGGTGTTGTCGGGTTCGCAGCGGTTGACCCGTTTAACATCACTATCGCGTCGGGTGCAGAATCGGGGGAAAACACGTTTATGTTGACACCAGATGATGACAGCACCGATGAAACGGACGAAACGATCACTGTTTCAGGTGCTTCAACAGGATTAACAGTCAACCCGGTGACGTTGAGTTTGACTGATGATGACAGTGTGGGAGTGACGATCACTCAAACTGGTGGTAGTACCTCGGTGTCTGAGAATGCTGGTACTGATTCTTACACGGTGGTGTTAGATTCTCAGCCGACGCATTCTGTGTTGGTGGCGGTCACCTCGACAGGACCGGTTTTGTTTGATGGGCCAGATGTTGCGACCGCGTACTCAACTAGTGAGACGTTGACGTTTACTACATCTAATTGGAATTCGGCGCAGACGATTACGGTGCAGGGTCAAAACGATAATGTTGATAACACGGGTGGTGAGCGTAGCGCGACGATCACCCACGATGTGTCCTCCACGGATACGGGTTATGACGCGTTGGGTGATGAGACGGTGACGGTGACGGTGACCGATGATGATGCTACGCCTGAGATTGATCTGTCGGTGAACCCGACGACGGTGGGTGAGGGTGCTGGTTCAACGACGGTGACGGTGACAGCGACGGTTGATGATGCGGCTATCAGGTTTGATGAAGCCAAAACAGTAACAGTGGCGGTTGCTGGTTCAGGTGCTGATGGTGTTGTCGGGTTCACAGCAGTAAACAACTTCAACATCACCATCAACACAGGCGCAGCATCGGGTAGTGCTACGTTTATGTTGACTCCAGACGATGACAGCACCGACGAGACGAACGAGACGATCACTATCTCAGGCAGCCTGTCCGGTGTGACGGTCAACTCTGCGACGGTCACCCTCACTGATGATGATGGTGTGGGGGTGACGATTACTGAGTCTGGTGGTAGTACTTCGGTGAGTGAGAATAGCGGTACTGATACTTATACGGTCGTGTTGGACAGTCAACCCACTCATAGCGTGTCAGTGGCTATCTCTTCAACAGGGCCGGTTTTGTTTGATGGGCCAGACTCAGCTACCGACTACACGACGTCTGAGACACTAACGTTTACTACGTCGAATTGGAACTCGGCGCAGACGATCACGGTGCAAGGCCAAAACGATGATGTTGATAACACTGGCGGGTCGCGCAGCGCGACGCTCACCCATGTCGTGTCATCCACGGATGCGAAGTACAACGCTGTTAGCGATGAGACGGTGTCGGTGTCGGTGGTTGATGATGACGCGACACCTGAGATTGATCTCACTGTGAACCCGACTAGTGTGGCCGAGGGTGATGGCCCAACGACAGTGACGGTGACGGCCACAATTGATGATGCGACGGTTCGGTTTGATGAAGCCAAAACAGTAACAGTGGCGGTTGCTGGTTCAGGTGCTGATGGTGTTGTCGGGTTCGCAGCGGTGAACAACTTCAATATCACTATCAACGCAGGCGCAGCATCGGGTAGTGCTACGTTTATGTTGACTCCAGACGATGACAGCACCGACGAGACGAACGAGACGATCACTATCTCAGGCAGCCTGTCCGGTGTGACGGTCAACTCTGCGACGGTCACCCTCACTGATGATGATGGTGTGGGGGTGACGATTACTGAGTCTGGTGGTAGTACTTCGGTGAGTGAGAATAGCGGTACTGATACTTATACGGTGGTGTTAGACAGCCAACCTACCCATAGTGTGTCGGTTGCAGTCACTTCAACAGGGCCGGTCGCTTTTGATGGGCCTGATGTTGCGACCGCGTACACAACAAGCGAGACACTCACGTTTACGACATCGAACTGGAACTCGGCGCAGACGATCACGGTGCAAGGCCAAAACGATGATGTTGATAACACTGGCGGGTCGCGCAGCGCGACGCTCACCCATGTCGTGTCATCCACGGATGCGAAGTACAACGCTGTTAGCGATGAGACGGTGTCGGTGTCGGTGGTTGATGATGACGCGACACCTGAGATTGATCTCACTGTGAACCCGACTAGTGTGGCCGAGGGTGATGGCCCAACGACAGTGACGGTGACGGCCACAATTGATGATGCGACGGTTCGGTTTGATGAAGCCAAAACAGTAACAGTGGCGGTTGCTGGTTCAGGTGCTGATGGTGTTGTCGGGTTCGCAGCGGTGAACAACTTCAATATCACTATCAACGCAGGCGCAGCATCGGGTAGTGCTACGTTTATGTTGACTCCAGACGATGACAGCACCGACGAGACGAACGAGACGATCACTATCTCAGGCAGCCTGTCCGGTGTGACGGTCAACTCTGCGACGGTCACCCTCACTGATGATGATGGTGTGGGGGTGACGATTACTGAGTCTGGTGGTAGTACTTCGGTGAGTGAGAATAGCGGTACTGATACTTATACGGTGGTGTTAGACAGCCAACCTACCCATAGTGTGTCGGTTGCAGTCACTTCAACAGGGCCGGTCGCTTTTGATGGGCCTGATGTTGCGACCGCGTACACAACAAGCGAGACACTCACGTTTACGACATCGAACTGGAACTCGGCGCAGACGATCACGGTGCAAGGCCAAAACGATGATGTTGATAACACTGGCGGGTCGCGTAGCGCGACGATCACCCACGCTATTACATCGTCTGATACGGCTTATAACGCTGTTAGCGATGAGACGGTGTCGGTGTCGGTGGTTGATGATGACGCGACACCTGAGATTGATCTCACTGTGAACCCGACTAGTGTGGCCGAGGGTGATGGCCCAACGACAGTGACGGTGACGGCCACAATTGATGATGCGACGGTTCGGTTTGATGAAGCCAAAACAGTAACAGTGGCGGTTGCTGGTTCAGGTGCTGATGGTGTTGTCGGGTTCGTAGCGGTGAACAACTTCAATATCACCATCAACACAGGCGCTAGATCGGGGAGTAACACGTTTATGTTGACTCCAGATGATGACAGCACCGACGAGACGGACGAGACGATCACTATCTCAGGCAGCCTGTCCGGTGTGACGGTCAACTCTGCGACGGTCACCCTCACTGATGATGATGGTGTGGGGGTGACGATTACTGAGTCTGGTGGTAGTACTTCGGTGAGTGAGAATAGCGGTACTGATACTTATACGGTGGTGTTAGACAGCCAACCTACCCATAGTGTGTCGGTTGCAGTCACTTCAACAGGGCCGGTCGCTTTTGATGGTCCTGATGTTGCGACCGCGTACACAACAAGCGAGACACTCACGTTTACGACATCGAACTGGAACTCGGCGCAGACGATCACGGTGCAAGGCCAAAACGATGATGTTGATAACACTGGCGGGTCGCGCAGCGCGACGATCACCCACGCTATTACATCGTCTGATACGGCTTATAACGCTGTTAGCGATGAGACGGTGTCGGTGACGGTGACTGATGATGACGCGACACCTGAGATTGATCTCACTGTGAACCCGACTAGTGTGGCCGAGGGTGATGGCCCAACGACAGTGACGGTGACGGCCACAATTGATGATGCGACGGTTCGGTTTGATGAAGCCAAAACAGTAACAGTGGCGGTTGCTGGTTCAGGTGCTGATGGTGTTGTCGGGTTCACAGCAGTAAACAACTTCAACATCACTATCAACGCAGGCGCAGCATCGAATACTGGCACGTTTACGTTGACACCAGATGATGACAGCACCGATGAAACGGACGAAACGATCACTGTCTCAGGTGCTTCAACAGGATTAACAGTCAACCCGGTGACGTTGAGTTTGACTGATGATGACAGTGTGGGGGTGACGATTACTGAGTCTGATGATGACACTACAGTGGCTGAAAACGCTGGTACTGATTCTTATACGGTGGTGTTGGACAGTCAACCCACTCATAGTGTGTCGGTTGCGGTGTCGTCAACAGGGCCGGTCGCTTTTGATGGGCCTGATGATGCGACCGCGTACACAACGTCTGAGACGTTGATGTTTACTACGTCGAATTGGAACTCGGCGCAAACAATCACGGTGCAAGGCCAAAACGATGATGTGGATAATGCTGGTGGGTCGCGTAGCGCGACAATTACTCACGTGGTGTCGTCCACGGATGCGAAGTACAACGCTGTTAGCGATGAGACGGTGTCGGTGTCGGTGTCTGATGATGATGCGACTTCGGTGGTGTTGACACGCGACGCTGGGGCTTCGATCACCGAAGGTGACACGTTGGGTTACACGCTCACTCTAAATCGCGCTTTGGTGACTGATGAGTTGTTGGGTGTGCCGTTGACGTTTTCTGGTAGCGCGACGCGGGGTACGGATTACTCTTTGACTTGTGGTTCTGCGACAGGGGTTACGTGTAGGAACCTTAACTCTGGTACTGCTACGGTTACGTTCACTGGTGGACCCTCAGCGTCGGCAAGCGTGTCGATCACGCTCACCGCTGAGACCGACAACACGGTTGAGGTTGGTGGTGAGATGGTTGATGTTGGGTTGGGCACGTTGAGCGCTGGCAGTCTGGCTGGTGGTGCTTCTGCTACAGACAACGCGGGTAGTGTGACTATCAACGATCCTGTGTTGGCTGGTGTGGCTGTGACTTTGGCTGTGAACAACTCGGGCACTGTCACAGAAAGTGGTACGCTCACCGTCACAGCCACATTAGAGTCGGCAGCAGCGTCAGCGAACGTGACGATTCCGGTGCGTGCTGCTTCGGGTGGCACTGCGGTTGCTGGTGATTATTCGCTTTCTAACAGTGGTGACATCGCGATCTCTAGCGGTTCATCGTCAGGAACCCTCACATTCACCGCTACTGATGATCGTGTTGATGAAAACAATGAGACGCTAACATTAGAGTTCGGCACGTTGCCTGCCGGGTATCGTGCTGGCACACCGTCAAGCGTGAACATCACCATCAACGATGATGACACTGCTGGGGTGACAATCACCGAGACGGGTACTCCGCCTGCTACGTCGGTGTCTGAGGATGGGGGTGTTGATTCTTATACCGTGGTGTTGGATACTCAGCCGACGCATTCTGTGTCGGTGGCGGTCACATCAACAGGGCCAGTGGCCTTTGATGGGCCTGATAGCGCGACTGCTTATACAACTTCTGAGACACTAACGTTTACTACATCGAACTGGAACTCGGCGCAAACAATAACCGTGCAGGGTCAAAACGATGACGTTGATAACACGGGCGGGTCACGCAGCGCGACGATCGCCCACAATGTTTCGTCTACGGATGCGAAATACAACGCGTTGGCTGATGAGACAGTCACAGTGACAGTCACCGATGATGATGAGACACCAGAAATTGATTTGAGTGTGAACCCCACAACGGTGGATGAGGGTGACGGCGTGACGACAGTGACCGTGACCGCTACGATTGATGACGTCACAATTCGGTTTGATGAGGCAAAAACAGTAACAGTATCGGTAGCGGGCTCAGGGGAGAATGGTCGGGTTGGGTTCACAGCGGTTAACAACTTCAACGTTACTATCAGCGCAGGCGCGCCATCGGGGAACAACACGTTTACGCTCACACCGCAAGATGACAGCACCGATGAAACTGATGAGACGATCACTATCTCAGGCACCTCTGCTGGGTTAACCATCAACTCTGCGAAACTCACCCTCACCGATGATGACGGTGCTGGGGTGACGATTACCCAAACAGGCGGCAGTACCTCAGTGAGCGAAAACAGCGGCACCGACACCTACACCGTCGTGCTAGACACACAGCCCACGCATAGTGTGTCGGTTGCAGTCACTTCAACAGGGCCGGTCGCTTTTGATGGTCCTGATGTTGCGACTGTGTACACGACGTCTGAGACACTCACGTTCACAACATCGAACTGGTCTACAGAGCAGACGATCACGGTGCAAGGCCAGAACGATAATGTTGATAACACTGGCGGGTCGCGCAGCGCGACGATCACCCACGCCATTACATCAGATGACACTAGCTATAACGCCATAGCTAACCAAGACGTCACTGTGACGGTGACTGACAATGATGCGACGCCTGAGATTGATCTCAGTTTGAACCCCACTAGCGTAAGCGAAGGTGGTGGCGCGGCCACAGTGACAGTGACCGCGACAATTGATGACGCAACAATCCGGTTCGATGAAGCAAAAACAATAACAGTGTCGGTTGCTGGTTCAGGTGAGGCGGGTCGGGTCGGGTTCACAGCGGTCAACAACTTCAACATCACTATCAGCGCAGGCGCGCCATCGGGGAACAACACGTTTACGCTCACCCCAGACGATGACAGTACCGATGAAACAAACGAAACGATCACCATCTCAGGCACCTCAAATGGGCTAACCATCAACCCGGCGACACTCACTCTCACCGATGATGATGTGTTACCTGTTGTGACTGTTATTGCTGATGACGCGCGCATCACCGAGGGTGAAAACGCAGTGTTCACCGTTAGCGCGTCGCCTGCGCCTGCTGCACCGTTGACGGTTTCGGTTATGGTTTCTGAAACTAGCGGTGGTGGTCGTGATTTCGTGGCGTCAGCCGACGAGGGTCGCCGAACGGTGACGGTGCCAACGTCGGGTAGCGTGCAGTTGTCTGTGGCTACTGTAGATGATGATGTTGATGAGCCTGATGGGCAAGTGACAATGCAGGTGGTGGCTGGTACTGGCTATGAGCCCGGGACAGCTTCGCAAGCTACAGCAAGAGTTGCGGTGAGGGATAATGACGATTCGCCACTAAGTGGTTACTACTATTTCAGGTTGGCTGCTTATGGTGGTTTGCGAGAGGATTTGTGGATTTGTAGAGCGCAGCGTCCCACCGTTGCAGATCTATTCGGCCCAGACAAAACAGATTATGATGAGTTGACCCACGCGGAGCGTATTGAGTATGCAGAAGCGCTATTGACACCGCAGGTGTTCCCGGCGCCTAGTGGTGTGATAGTTGAGTGGGATAAAGACACTTATGTGGTTGGTGAGGTAGCGACGCTGTCGATTAAAACCCGGTTGGGTGAGCGTATGTGTCGTGATGTTGATTTTGCGTTCCTTGCTGGTGCTTACGCTCCTGGTAGCAACGTTTGGTGTGATGGTTGTGGCCCGTATCCGTTTGAGCCGGGCTGGATCAACGCCCGTATCGCTATGGGTAAAACCGAAACCAAGTTGCGTTTCGTCCTTGCTAATCCGGGTAGTATTTCATATCAGCTTTTGTGGCATTCCGGTTTGTCAGATATAGATACCTATGTTGGTGGTGCGTCGTTGCCGCTGACTCAGATATCAGCAGAAGGCAGCGTTTGGGGTCCCAGAGTTCAAGCTATAGTGTTGCCAGCACCTCTAGAAGTTCAAGCAAGCCAAGACACTAGTTACGGGTTTAACTGGGCAACCCCTAATGAGGAAACAACACCTACTAACCCAGCCGCGTTACCACAAGCATCTATTGTGGCTAACACCAAAAACATTATTGAAGGTGAAAACGCTGGTTTCACAGTTACCCTAAACCCAGCTCCTTCAACAGTGGTGCCGGTAACCATAACAATTATCCGCACCGAAAAAAACGGTTTCACAGCGCAAACACGTACTGTCACCGTGCCGACTGCTGGAAAGTTAGATATCCCCATACCCACTATTGACGATGATACCTATTACTCTAATCAGCAGATCACAGTAGAAATCAGTGGTATAGTCGGTTACACAACAACCATATCAACCGCTACTGTTAGCATCGCCGATAACGACAATGACGCAACCTTAGATGTGTCGTTGGCAGCTGAGAAAACAGAAATATCAGAATCCAACGGTGAAACCAACTTCACTATCATGCTCAGCCGCAAATTAACCCAAGGCGAGTCAGTGACAATACCCTTCACCATTACAGGCGGTCAGCCTTCCAAGCACTGGAACGTAATCCTACGCGACACTCCCACCAACACAGGCATCACACGAACCGCTTCAGGTACTAAATCAGAAATTATGTTCACCGCTGGTTCACAAACAGCAACACTAACATTAATCGGGCGCCCCTCTCCCGACACAACCGAACGTACTATAACCATTGCTTTGGGCGCTAATGACAGAACCCCCAGCGCCGTAGGAGTACCCGAAAGCCTCAACACGGATAGCGCCCCGATCCAAGTAGCGTTGATAAATGACCTCACTATCTTGCTGCCATTAGAATTGTCAGTTTCCGATGCTGAAACTTTAGCAGGAAGCCCTCTTGAGTTTATCCTGAGTCTGAATCGGATTTCTTCTGCACCGGTCGTGGTCTATTACGCCACATCTTGGGGTCTTGATGCTGCCCTTGACAACTACCTAGATATCGGCAAATCCAGCATTGCTGCAGGCAAGCTAAGCACAACAATCAGTTTGGAAACCATCATCTCCACCGATACCACTGATGAAGTAAATGAGCGCCGGTTATATTTAACGATACTGAGCGTGCAAGGCGTAGCTATCAGCAACACGGGAGCCGTTGGAATAATCCTCAAAAACCCTGACTAGCTGCAAAGACAACGACTGAATGCTTTTGATCGTTTTGGCGGATAGATTGGTTTAACGGTTTTTTAAACTAGAAATCTTGAGTATGCTATTAAGTATCTTTGTGAAGTGAGTTTACAGAGAGGGTTTTGAGAAAAATGCAGCGACCGTTTATTCAAGCTCAGGTGCTTCGGCTTGTTTTGGGGTGTTTGGCAGTAGTAGCCGTGTTGGCGTCTGTGCTTGTTAGCGGTTTGGCATCAATTGCTGCACAACCCCTGTTGGATGTACATGAGTTGGAGCAAACACCAGCATCTCCGGATGATGACAATAATGGGGTCTTGGGTGATGGTTTCGACGTGACCGACGGTTTGGCCGAACTGTCGCCCGAGGAGATTGAAGGTCACGAGCTTGGGTCTGTGCTGCCACCAGCCAGCATCGACGAGCTATTAGATGAAGACGGCTTGTTTGAATGGGAGGATGCCTCAGGCACCACCGCATTAGCATTGTTGGGTTCCGCGGCTGCATCTACTTCTGACGGTGCCACTGGTACCGATGCAACAACGCTGAGCGAGCTTGCTACCTCAGCTGCGGTTGCGTACGCGCCGCCTCACGATGGGCAGTCTAACGACACTGGCACAGTCGCTAAGGCGCAGCAAACAGCCAACAACTGGTTTGTGTCTGACACGGGGCAGTTGTTTTTGCCGGTGGGCGGTGTGCTTGTAGCGTTTGAGGTCGGCCTCGATGAGGTGGCCGCACGCCAAGTGTTATCGGCTAACGGTGTGGTGCCCGAGCGCGTTTCGCCTATCGAAGGTTTGCCTGGCGCTTACAGCATCGCAACTTCTTCAGATGCAGAGTCGTTTGAGCTAGTGCGACTGCTAGCAGACGCACCGGGTGTAGAGTTGGTAACGCCTAACTTGTTCACCCCCAAAGCCACTGGTGACATTGAAATAACCGTTGACGGCACAGAATCTGTGTCGCGGAGTTATGAAAACCGCGACAAGATCGCGCGTGAATGGTGCCAATCTGACAATCCGCCTTACAGTGATGCGTTGTCTAGGTGTTTGTGGCATATAGACAGGAGCAAAGCATCTTACAACCTAGCGGTTAGTGACAGTAGACAACCCAATGCCCCTAAGACAATTGTGTCGCCTCTGGTTGATATTAACATGGGCAATGTGTGGGATACCACTAAAGGTTCGGGCATCACAGTATCGGTGGTGGACAGGACATGGGAGGCTGGTCACGAAGATTTGGTTGGAAATGCTAGTAAGCCTCTAAGCACCTATTGGGGAGGCAAAACTGGTGAGTTCGAAAATGATAAAGTAGGCCCGGCTTATCATGGAACAGCGGTAGCTGGGATTATCGGCGCGCGCGACAACAATATAGGCGGCCGAGGTGTAGCACCTCGGGCCACGTTGTTGAATGTTAACTATCTCGATGCTCAAAGTACCATAAACAACCAAAAGAGCTATACACATAACAAAAATACGGTTGCCGTGGCTAACCATAGCTACGGCGACACATATGGCGGCCCGCTCGACCGGGAACACCCATTTGTTATACGTGCTTTAGAGGAGAGCCTTAAGTCGGGTTACGGAGGTAAGGGCATTGTTCACGTCAAAGCCGCCGGCAACGGTCATAACGACGGTAATGGCGCTGAAACTGCACTTGAAGAAAGCTTATATCATCGCGGCCACATAGTTGCATGTGCAGTGAACTCTGCCGGCACCCATGCTGTTTATTCTGAGTTAGGTTCAAACTTGTGGGTATGCGCCCCGGGAGGCTCCTTTACGCGCCACGGTATGTTTGGGCCAATAGGTAAAGACAAATACCACGCCAGATTAATCGGTACAAGCTACGCTGCGCCGGTGGTGTCGGGCGTGGCCGCACTGCTGCGCAGTGTTAACTCAGCGTTGACTTGGCGTGATGTGAAGTTGATCCTTGCCAATACCACCCAAAAGAACGACAGCAGCGACTCAAGTTGGAAGGTCGGTGCCAAGAAGTACGGCTCAACCACCGATTCCTATTCTTATAGCCGCAAGTACGGTTTCGGTCTTGTAGATGCTACTGCTGCGGTGGCTGCAGCCAAGACTTGGAAGAATTTGCCGAAGGAAGTCTCAAATTCGGCATCAGTGAAACTTTCTCAAGCTATACCGAGGAACGGAACATACACAGAGTTCGGAATTAATCTGACATCAGATATCAACTTTATTGAACATGTTGATGTCAGTGTTAGTATGCAAACAGCTCATTTTAGGTCTATGAAGCTCGTGCTAGTGGCTCCTAGCGGGCGGGAGTCGTTGCTTGTCGATTCCAGCCTGGCTCTAGGCGGCAAATGTCGCTGCCCATTGAATGGAAGTTACACGTTCGGCTCTACTCGCCATCTTGGCGAGTCCGCTAGTGGTGCGTGGAAGCTAAGGGTCTACAAAACAACTTCGGTGCCGGCCACGCTTACTGGTTTCGGTGTCACTGTGTATGGGCATAACGCCTCCCGCACTGAGCAAGTCAAGCTGTCAGCGCCGCATTCAGTGACCGAAGGCCAAGATATCACCGTCACAGTGGAGCGCCCTAGCACAACGACCACTAATGAGTTAGTGGTTCCTTTAGTGGTGACACCGGCTCTAGCAACCCCACCCGGCCAGCCCGGTGCCGATTACACAGCGCTTGCTTCAATAACTATTCCTGCAGGCGCTACGCAAGCTTCAGCCACGATCTCTACGACACAAGACGCTAAGCAAGAGCCCACCGAGGGCATCACTATCGCAATAGGCGCACTGCCAATCCCTTACGCGGCCGATTCAGATAAACAAGTAATTATATACGACGACGACCGGCCGTCAGTCAGCATTAGTGCAGTTAAGTCAAGTATCAATGAGGGCGAACCAGTTGAACTCAAAATTACCATGCACAGTGACCCTATTAGGCAAACTGTGGTTAACCTCGCTATAAGCGAGATGCCAACACCTACAGCGTATCTTGAACCCGGAAACCGCACGCCTGATATTACTTTTACAGCTAAGGGCACCAAGACGTATAAGCTCCAAACCGTTCAAGACAAAGTTGACGATCCAACTCGTCAAGTACGCGCAGAGATAGTTCCACATACCGCTAGTTATACGGTATCCGGGCCTCGGGATGTGTATGTGACGATAACTGATGAGTTGCCGCGGGTGAGCATTGTTTCGAGTGGCGATATCAATGAGGGCGCTGATGCCACCTTTACGCTTGAGGCCGTTCCCGCACCGAAGTCGTCGTTGTCTGTTGAGGTAGCGGTTGACGAAACAGGCTTTTTCGGTGTTGATACTTCCACCCGCACAGTAACGATTGGCACTAACGGCACTGGCACACTCTCTATTCCTACTGTGCGGCATAAGTTTACTCAGCCTGAAGGTTCGGTAACTGCGACTGTTAAGGCACCTTCTGACGACAGTTACTATCCGGCGCCCCGTAATGGTATTGACTCTGCCACTGTCAAGATTACCGATATCGACACCAATGCGTTAGCAGTTGATACTGCGGTTGTAGAAAAGGCTAGAGCTCGGTCTAATAATTTTGCTTATTTCTTCCGACCTGCGCGTAGAAATGCTTGGAAGCGGGCGTTGTTGGCGTTGGGTGAGAGCCCGTCTGGTGTGACCGGAGGCAAGATCACCGTTAGCGAGGCGCAGGCTTACGCGGATCAAGGTGAGAACGATTCGGCTGATTGGACAGCGGTTGTCACTGAGCTGAATAGGCTAGCTACGGCACGTTCGGCACCGCCGACGGTGATTGTGTCTGCTGGCAAAGCTATTACCGAAGGTGATGATGCCGTTTTCACCTTGCGGGCGCTACCCGGCCCTGCGACTGATGTTGATGTTGAGGTGATGGTTGCTGCTGGCGGCCGTTTCGGTGTAACTGCCGGTTCTCGTACGGCTACGATCCCTGCCGGTGGCACTGTTGACCTGACTGTATCTACTTCTGATGACGGGTTCGCTGGCTCTGAAGGCGCAGTGACGGTGACGGTGGTTGACGGGGCTGCATATGATGTGTACTCCAAACTGTCAGCGTCAGTAGCGGTTACAGATGCTGGAGGCACCCAACCGCCAGCCAATCCGGAGATCAGTATTGTTGCTGGTAGTGATATTACTGAGGGCAGTTCAGCGTCGTTTACGGTGTCTGCGAGTCCTGTGCCTGCTGCGTCGTTGACTGTGTCGGTGAATGTGACATCGTCGGGTGATTTTGGTGTGACTACAGGGTCGCAGACGGTGACGATTCCTACTAGCGGCACTGCTGCTTTGTCGGTGTCTACTTCTGGTGATAGTGTTGATGAGGCTGATGGTTCGGTGACGGTGACGCTGGCTTCTGGGACTGGTTACACGGTGAGTTCAACAGCAGGCTCAGCCATAGTGAACATCGCTGATGATGATGACACGTCTGTGGTGTATGTGGTGCCGGCCAAGCTGATTTCTGATGTGCGTGGGTATGCGGCTGAAACTGGCAATGGTGTTGCGCATGTGAATCGTTGGAAGCAGGTGTTGTTAGCGTTTGGGGAGGATGTTCCCGGGTTTTCTGGGACACCGATGACCGTTGCTGACGCGCAACAGCATGCGCAAACGTTTTGGAGTGTGCGTTGGGATCCGGTGGTGACAGCGTTGCAGAGTTTGGCTGCTAATCCACCCCAGCAACAGCCGGTTACTCCGGTGGTGAGCATCACTGCTGGTTCAGATGTGACTGAGGGCGGTAGTGCGTCGTTTACGGTGACCGCGTCGCCGGTGCCGGCAAGCGCCTTGAGTGTGTCGGTGAATGTTACGGCATCTGGCGATTTTGGTGTGACGACGGGTAGCCGGACGGTGACGATTCCGACGAGTGGGTCTGCGACGTTGTCGGTAAGTACCACCGGTGACAGCATCGATGAGGCTGACGGTTCGGTAACTGTCACGCTGTCTTCTGGCACTGGGTACACGGTGAGTTCCACAGCAGCCTCGGCCACGGTGAGCGTGGCAGATGATGACGTGCCTGAAATCAGCATCACTGCTGGTTCAGATGTGACTGAGGGCGGTAGTGCGTCGTTTACGGTGACCGCGTCGCCGGTGCCGGCAAGCGCCTTGAGTGTGTCGGTGAACGTTACGGCATCTGGCGATTTTGGTGTGACGACAGGCAGCCGGACGGTGACGATTCCGACGAGTGGGTCTGCGACGTTGACGGTGGCTACAACGGGTGATACCACCGATGAAGCAGATGGCTCGGTGACCGCCACGCTGGCTTCTGGGGCTGGGTACACGGTGAGTTCAACAGCAGGCTCGGCCACAGTGAATGTTGCTGACGATGATGATCCTGCGCCTGTGGTGTATGTGGTGCCTGCCAAGCTGGTTTCTGATGTGCGTGGGTATGCGGCTGAAACTGGCAATGGTGTTGCGCATGTGAATCGTTGGAAGCAGGTGTTGTTAGCGTTTGGTGAGGATGTTCCCGGGTTTTCTGGGACACCGATGACCGTTGCTGACGCGCAACAGCATGCGCAAACGTTTTGGAGTGTGCGTTGGGATCCGGTGGTGACAGCGTTGCAGAGGTTGGCGGCTAACCCTCAACAACCAGCACCAGCTACCCCTGAAATCAGCATCACTGCTGGTTCAGATGTGACCGAGGGCGGTAACGCGTCGTTTACGGTGACCGCTAATCCGACGCCTGCCGCGTCGTTGACGGTGACGGTGAACGTGTCTGCGTCAGGCGATTTCGGTGTGACTACAGGCAGCCGGACGGTGACTGTTCCTACTAGTGGTACTGCGACGTTGACGGTGTCTACTACCGGTGACAGCACCGATGAGGCTGACGGTTCGGTAACCGCCACGCTGGCTTCTGGCACTGGATACACGGTGAGTTCCACAGCAGCCTCAGCCACAGTAAATGTTGCTGACGATGATGATCCACCGCCGCCAGCTACCCCAGAGATCAGCATTACCGCTGGCAGTAATGTGACCGAGGGCGGCAACGCGTCGTTCACACTAACCGCTAGCCCAGCGCCTGCCGCGTCGTTGACTGTGACTGTGAACGTATCTGCGTCAGGTGATTACGGTGTCACCACAGGCAGCCGGACGGTGACTGTTCCGACGAGTGGTACTGCGACGTTGACGGTGGCTACCACCGGTGACAGCACCGATGAGGCTGATGGTTCGGTGACCGCCACGCTGGCTTCTGGCACTGGATACACGGTGAGTTCAACAGCAGCCTCAGCCACAGTGAATGTTGCTGACGATGATGATCCACCGCCGCCAGCTACCCCAGAGATCAGCATTACCGCTGGCAGTAATGTCACTGAGGGCGGCAACGCGTCGTTTACGCTTACTGCTAATCCGACGCCTGCCGCGTCGTTGACGGTGACTGTGAACGTGTCTGCGCAAGGCGATTACGGTGTCACCACAGGCAGTCGCACGGTGACTGTTCCTACTAGTGGTACTGCGACGTTGACGGTGGCTACCACCGGTGACAGCACCGATGAGGCTGACGGTTCGGTAACCGCCACGCTGGCTTCTGGCACTGGATACACGGTGAGTTCCACAGCAGCCTCGGCCACAGTGAATGTTGCTGACGATGATGATCCACCCCCACCGCCGCCGCCCGTTGATCCCCCACAGTCGGATTTGCCGGTTTTGTCGATTGCTGACGCGACGTATACAGAAGGATCGTTTGCTGGTTTCTACATATTTTATGTGCTGCTAAACAAAACATCCGCTCAGCAGATAGAGGTGCGTTACCGTGTCGAAGCCACAGGCACCGGTGCTGGTCACGCCACAGCAGGTGCTGATTTCTTCGCGGTTACTAGGACAATGTCGTTCCGGCCGGGTATCAGCAACAATGCTGGTTTAGTTGTGATCCCAAACGACAGAACCAAAGAAAACAACGAAACATTCCGTATCGTGCTTTTCGACCCCAAGGGTGCGACGATAGCTAAACCAACCGCCACCATCACCATCAAAGACAACGACTAACCCAAGCTCTGCTTTTTACTAGAACGTAGACGTCGACCAGCGTTGGACGACATTGTGGATAGGTTTCGCGAGTTGCCTTTACTCGACAAGCGTTCGGCATCGGCCGCTGGAGTTACCACAATCTCGGGATCACGGGTTCGGTCTAGCCGCTGCTGAAGTTCTAGGGTTGCTGCGAACTGAACCTGATTCAGTGTCCGAGCATCTATCACTCACATAGCCGCCAGCTTATTGTGATTGCAGTTCTCGTTTGATCGTCACTGGGTTTGTATGGTCAGGTATGCGCGTCCGCTGTGGTTCTCTATCAACTTGACAGTTCCAGTGTCATTGAATGTGTGCCGCACGGCGTGGTGTACTGATAGAACGAGATCTTGAAGCTTCTGGTCGTCTTCAAGCTTCGAAACCACTTAGCCCTGCTGAATTGCGTCAACGAATCAGGAGTGACTTGAACGGATCGGGTACATGGTATAGTTTGTCTGTTGTGCATTCCCGTCTGTAGTGGGCGAGGAGCGCGGGGCTTGAGGGCTACAAGGCTTCAAGCCCCAGTTAAGAAGCATTTAAGAAGAGAGCAGATTGCGATGAGTGTTTTGGATTTTGTGAGGCGGTCGTCTTGGGAGGGAAGGGGAATACCTACCTCTCCCCAAGCCAAACGGCGGCTACGTGCGTTGCTTAGCAGTGTACTGGCAGTTGTGCTGATGTCGGCACTGCTTGTTGTGCCCGTTGCGGCAAGCTCGGGCGGGCAGAAGTACGCGAATGTTTCTCTGAATGCCGGAGGTCTCAAATTGTCCGTGGTTGGACAATGGGTAAATCCAGCCGATGCTACGCAAGATGGCTCTCAAGCACGTCCGTTCACACCAGGGTCTCGGCTTAAGCTGCGAATTGATGTCAGCGGCTCGGGTCTGCCGCAACTCCGCTTTATTTCTGGCGGTTTCCCCAATTTGGGTGGTGCAGCGAGGGGTATGTCTGCAGGTGCGAGTCACTATGCGTATCTCAACGAGTCGGATCCATACAATGCCTCTGCCAACTCCGTGGCGCACATCGCCATCCCCGTCGGTTCGGTCTCTGGCGGACTGGCGACTTGGTCGCTTGACAGAGCAGCGCTTGCGTTGACGATGTCAGCCATATCTTCCTATGGCAGGTTCACGGAAACCACCAAGTACGCTCTCTCCAGGTTTGGGGGCACGTTCCACATAGCAGCCTCTCCACCTCCAGTGGTAAACAACGTTGCGGTGACGGCACAACTTGCTGACGTTGAAGTGACCGATGCATGCCGCAATGTAGCACCGAACGCAACCCATCAAGTACAGCTTGAACTCACGGTCAAAAATGGGAGCACCAAAGATCTAGAGGCTGTCAGAGTTGACGGCTACAGAGCAAGTGTTGTGCCTTCGCCGGGCAGCGTGACAAGCGGAGTTCTTGTTGTAGAGCAAGGTGTGATTTTTGGCACCGTTGGTAAAGGTGAGAGCAAGCAGGGCGACGAACCCGCAGCGGTGTACTGTCTAACTGTGCCAGCCGGAAGCACACAGAGCGGAAAGTTTGCGCTGAGCCAAGCGACCATCTTGGGCTATCCAACCGCTAACAGCGTGAGACTGGGCGAGTTTACTCAGAAGCTAAGTGGTTTGTCGGGCGATTTCAGTGTCAACACACCGGCACCAGAACCAGCGCCAGAACCTACACCGGCGCCAGAACCTGAGGTTGAGATACCAGAACCTGAAGGCACGTTGCCGGAAGATGAGACCGAGACAAACGGTGGTGACTTAGATGAGTCCGACTCCGGGACTGAATCAGGTGATGACTCTGACCCAGTTGTTGTCTACGCTCAGCTGGAGAAACTCATCAAGGATGCCGTAACAAAAACTGAAGTGGCTGCGGCGATGAAAGCGCTGACAGATCAACGCGCCGAGCGCACGCAGCAGGCTCTCAGCGCCTTTGTGACAGCGAGGGAAAAATTCAGGGAGGCTAAAGCAGACGGGCTAACCGCCGCAAAGCTGACCGAGCTTGAAGACGAGAAAAACGCAGCTAAGAGAGAATGGAAGAAAGCAAGGCGCCACAGAAACAATGTTGAGGCCCGTTTTGAAGCAGCAGATACTGCTGCAAAAGCTGCAACTGATGTTCTGGAACAAGCCGTAGAGTCGTACACTTGCACCCTAGAAACTGTAATCTGCAACGTTCTGATCGATTCTCTACAGCAAATCGTTGATGCACTCAACTCCGATGAACGATTGGTGTTGCCGCAGTAACCACCAACCGCAGAGTCCCCCGCCTACTAGTACCCCATTGCAGGTGGTTGCAGCTTTTGCTGCCCGGGGCCAAACCGCACGCATTTGATTGCTGATTACATCTTGCCAAGCATCAATCTGGCTCATTTTGAGTCGATGTTTGTTTTTTGGTTTGTGGTTGTCACTCAATAATAAAAGATACTCCACGGATTGCCGATGTTTAGGTTCTCACTAAGGCTACTCTTTGCTTGCATGGCGGATTGACACAAGGGCAGCCAGATAGTGAGTTTCCAGCAGCTAAGCGTGCGGCGGAAAAAGCTCGATAAATTTAGTTGCACAATTTGTGGTGAGTATGTACAATTTGTCTATGTCGATGATTTCTGAAGTAGTGACCATCCCGATCAGCGAATTTCGCCAGAAGTGTCTCACCCTATTACCGGCGATGGCCGAGAGTTGCGGACAGATCATCGTGACTCGGCGCGGCAAGCCTTTGGCAGTGGTATCTCCAGTTCGCACGAATGTGTCGGACAGCATTTACGGCCTCTATGCCGATGGAGAGATCTCTTATCCCGATCCCACTGCGCCTTACTATTCAAATGAGCAGTGGGATGGGATTGTTGATGCATGGGATGCCAACACCGAATAGCGTTCGGCGCCCGACGTTGGGGACTGCCCGATGAGGCTACCAGTCGTACTTGATACCCATATCCTCATTGCCTTTTTACGGGGTTCACTCACAGGTGGAGGAAAGCCTGACTCCCTTCTCGGTGTTCTTCGGGCTGTAGAAGATGATGGTGGATTGCTTGTATCGGCGGCCACCTTTTGGGAAATCGAGTTGATCCGCCGAAACCCGCGCAATGATTTGCGGGCGCTTCCCCCAACCGATGCCCTAATCTCCTTGATTAGATCAAAGGGGATAACAATCGTACCAATATCTCCTGAATTAGCTGTTCAAGCTGTATGCCTACTCGACGATGGATTCCATAAAGACCCGATGGATCAGTTCATCACCGCAACCGCTATTAGGCAGGGCAGTATTCTCGCCACCAAAGATACGGCAATAAGACAATGGGCTGCAAAGACCGGCAAACCTCACTTGACCCCTATTGACTGATTGCGTCCCAATTTGGGCGGTGCGGCGAGGGGTATGTCTACAGGTGCGAGCCACTACGCGTATCTCAACGAGTCGGATTCGTATAATGCCTCTGCTTCCTCTGTGGCGCATATTGCCATCCTCGTAGGTTCGGTCTCTGGCGGGCTGGCGACTTGGTCGCTTGACAGGGCCGCGTTTGCGGTGACGACGTCAGGCATATCCTCCTATGGGAGGGTCACTGAAACCACCAAGTACGCCCTCTCCGGGTTTGGGGGCACGTTCCACATAGCAGCCTCTCCACCTCTAGTGGTAAACAACGTTGCGGTGACGGCACAGCTTGCTGATGTTGAAGTGGCTGCGGCGATGAAAGCGCTGACAGATCAACGCGCCGAGCGCACTCAGCAGGCTCTCAGCGCCTTTGTGACAGCGAGGGAAAAATTCAGGGAGGCTAAAGCAGACGGGCTAACCGCCGCAAAGCTGACCGAGCTTGAAGACGAGAAAAACGCAGCTAAGAGAGAATGGAAGAAAGCAAGGCGCCACAGAAACAATGTTGAGGCCCGTTTTGAAGCAGCAGATACTGCTGCAAAAGCTGCAACTGATGTTCTGGAACAAGCCGTAGAGTCGTACACTTGCACCCTAGAAACTGTAATCTGCAACGTTCTGATCGATTCTCTACAGCAAATCGTTGATGCACTCAACTCCGATGAACGATTGGTGTTGCCGCAGTAATGAATAACCGTTGTATTTTCTGGCTGCTTGATGTTTGTTTTGGAGCGGTCTGGTATAAGATGGTGCCATGTTGATTAGGTTGGAGTTGGATTCGCATGTCCCCCCCCCCCCCCCCTTCTATAGCTGATTGTCTGCGTTGTTCGTCCTGGTTAGGGGTGGCGCGTCGTTTTTTTGTTGCAGCGTTAGCGATTGCGCTTGTTGCCCCGCTTTTGGTTGTGGCTTATGGTGGGGTGGTGGTGCCGGCACCTGTTGTGGCGCAGACACCCCCGGTGATTTCTATTACAGCGGGCACGTCACCGGTTATTGAGGGTACTGCAGCGTCGTTTACGGTTACTGCTAGTCTTATGCCGTCGGCTAATTTGGTTGTGACGGTGAGGGTGGCTGATGCTTCTAACGGCGGTGATTTTGTGGTTTCAGGGGGTGAGGGTGATAAGACGGTCACGATCCGCGCTGGGGAAACGTCAGCTATGTTGAGTGTTGCTACCACTGATGATACGACTGATGAGCCTAATGGTGCTGTGTCTGCGACGGTGCAGTCAGGTTCTGGTTACACGGTTGATAGTAGTGCTAGCACCGCGTCGGTGAACATAGCTGATAATGATGCGACTGAGGTGAGTTTGGTTGGTCGGCATGGTTATGTGGTTGAGGGTTCTAGGGTTGATTTTGATGTGATGTTGAGTCGTGTTTTGGTGGCTACTGAGGTGTTACCGGTGAAGTTGAGTTTAGATAGTTTTGCGGATGCGATTGCTACTCGGGGTGCTGATTTTAGTTTGTCTTGTGCTAGTGCGACTGGTGTGGCGTGTACGAATCTTATCTCGGGTGTTCCCACGGTTACGTTTACTGGTGGTAGTAGTGCAGCTCAGAAAGCAACTGTGACGGTAACCGCGGTAGATGATGGTACTGCGGAGGTGCCTGGTGAGGTGGTCGTATATGAGCTTACGGGGCTTAGTTCTAGTGTGGGCACTAATCTTGGTGGTGGTGCTACACCCATTGTTGGGACTCAAAGGGATCTGAATAGTGGGGTGACGACTTCGCGTTTTTATTCTGTTGGTATTGTTGATTCGCCGTCGGTGTCGGTGTCGCCAGCTAATGTGGGTTCTGCTGATTTGGACGGTGCTGTTTTGACGGTGACTCCGAAGTTCGCTAGTTTTTGGGCTGCTGATGGTGGTGTGTCAACGTATTTTGATAGTAGCGATGATTCTGGTTTGACTGTTGCTGGTAAAGCGTTGTTCACTTTGGAAGGCGCGCCTACGGGTTTGTCGATTAGTGATGTGAGGCTTTTGGGTGAGGTTGGTGGTACAGCTGCGTTGGGTTGGCCGTCCACATCAAAACATATTTCAGCGCAGGTAACGTTGGCTTATACTGGTGCTGATCTCACTG
Source organism: Candidatus Poriferisocius sp. (assembly GCA_965221865.1). Classification (GTDB taxonomy): domain Bacteria; phylum Actinomycetota; class Acidimicrobiia; order Acidimicrobiales; family Bin134; genus Poriferisocius. The sequence goes on along the minus strand of OZ244918.1, from coordinate 442,043 downwards.
CTAATGATACGGTCACTGTGAAAGTCGGCCCCGCAGCGGCGAGCAACAATGATGTGCGGGGCTTGCTTAAAGTAGCATATACAGACGATGCAGATGCACTCGCAGAGCACGGTTACACGGCTGCGTTGACTACGGATTTCACCGTTACACCTACACCTGGGGCTGTGCAGTTTGCTGCTGATGGGTATGTGGTGTCTGAAGAGACCGGTAAGCGTTCTGCGGCAGTCACGCTCAACGTAACGCAAGCGCCCACCTCAGATGTCACTGTCTCTTATACGGTTGATGCCGCCAAAACATCCGCAACATCTGCTATTGATTACACGGCGCTATCAGGCACTGCCACTATTACTGCGGGCACAACAAGTGCCACCATCGCAGTGGCCGCCTTGGACGATAACGCTGACGAGCCCGCCGAGACGATTACCTTGACGTTGGACGGGGGTACGGGTTACACGCTAGGTGATCGCACTACTACCACTATTACTATCACCGATGATGATGCGACGACGGTTACGTTGACGGCGACCGCAGGCGATGTGGCAGAGGATTCTGGCACAAAAGACTTCACGGTTACGCTTGGTCGCGAGCTTGTTGCCGATGAGGTGGTGACTGTTCCGTTGACGGTTACTGGTGCTAGTGTTGTTGAAGATTTTGTGTGGGAGTTGGTGCCTGTTATTGAGAACGGGGTGCCTAAAACAATTGGTGACCCAGAAAATCCAAAACTAGTGTTCCCGACTGGGGTTGAGTTGTCGTCGCAGCGTACTTCTACTCCGGTTTTGCGGTTTACTGCTGGGGCAATGTCGGCTACTATTCGTTTCACTCCCGTAGACAACAAGCGTCGCACTCAGCCGTATGTGACTGTTGCATATGGCACCGGTGGTGCAGCGCCAACTGGTACTAATCTAGATATAGAAACAACCGGTGGCCCGGTTGAGTTTGTTATCACCGATGATGAGACAGGGACTATTTGGGTACCAGCGGATTGGCCGCTGAAGCCGTCTAGTTTGTCGTCAGGCGACACTTTCAGGCTGGTGTTCACTACATCCACCACGCGAGATGCCACGTCTACCAACATCGGTGTCTATGACGATTTCGTGCAGTCGCACGCTGCAGATGGCCTAGCCAGCTTGACACCGTATGCCGGGTTCTTTCGGGTGGTGGGTAGCACATCATCCGTTGACGCTCATAACCATAATGACGCCAACACCAGCTCTGATGGTACTGGTGAAGCCATTTACTGGCTTGATGCAGACAAAGTTGCCGACGATTACGCCGATTTCTGGGATGCCGACTGGGACGACGAAACCACTCCTACTACCGAGAGCGGCGTTGTTGTTACGCCTAGTGCTCAGGGATATTGGACTGGCACCACGACCGGTGGTGTGGCCAGCAGCAACTTAGAGTTAGGTTCTAGCGGCCAAGTTGCGGTTGGCGGTTTGAACGCGATTCCATCCGGGGTGAGCCCTACAAGCGGTCTTCAGGGACCGCGTGGGCGTGACCTCCCTCTGTATGGTTTGTCGATGCCGTTTACCGTCGGGGTGAATGTCGCTTTGTCGGTAAACAACAAAGGTGTGGTAGCAGAGGGTGCCACGTTGACGTTGACGGCTATGTTGCCGTCGCCTGCACCAGCAGAAGTGGTTATTCCGGTTAGGAGGTCGTCGCTGTGTGTTTGCGACAATCCTGCGAGCAACGCTGATTATGAGTTGTCGGCAAGTAGTATTACTGTCGCTAGTGGCCAGACTACGGGTACGGTCACGTTGTCTGCGACCGATGATGATTTGCCTGAGTTGACTGAGCAGTTGGTGTTGGGGTTTGGTTCGTTGCCGGCTGGTTATCTTGCTGGTTCACCTGTTTCGGTGACGGTCGCTATTAGTGATGATGATGATGCGGTGGCGTTGAGTGTGGTTGTTGATCCTGATAGTTTTGGTCGTTTGCAGCATGTTTCTGAGGCGGGTGGCGCTAAGACTGTGCGGGTGGTTGCGACTGTGGTTGGTGGCGGCCCGTTTGATGCTGATAAGACCGTAGCTGTAACAGTGGGCGACAGCGCTGATTCTGCTGAAGAGGGTACCGACTATGAAACTGTTGGTGCGTTGTCGGTTATTATTCCTGCTGGGCAGTTGAGTGGTTTTGTTGATTTCGTTTTGACTCCGACTGCTGATGGCGAAGCTGAAAAAAACGAGTCTTTGACTATTTCGGGCACTTCAGCTAATACTGATGTGGGTGTTATGTTAGGGGAACAGTTCTTTGTGTTCAACCGGGTGTATTCCTATGTTGAAGATGGTGTTTCCCGGACGCATAAGTCGCGTGGGGTACATTTGCATATTGTTGATAGCAGTGACACGGTTACACGGTTAGTGTTGAGTTTTGATGCTGATGCTGATACCGCTGGTGTGCAACGTTTCGTGCGTGAGGGCGGTAGGGCTAAGAAAGTGACAGTGACTGCGTCGATAGATGGTGCTGCGCGGTTCACTCAGGATGTGAGTTTTGAGTTGGTTGTGGGTAAGGCTGGTGACACTGCAATTGAGGGTACTGATTATGCTGAGGTGGTTGATAAGATGCCTACCATTGTTGACGGTGAAACAGTGTTGAAGGGTGTCAACATTATTACTATCAACGCTAACCAGACGAGCGGGTCTGCTACGTTTACGCTGACTCCTACTAATGACAGCATCGATGAGCCGGTTGAGCGGTTGAGTGTTTATCTTATTATTCCTACTAGTCAGCCCGGTGAGTTCGGTTTTATTTCAGATGCTGTGTCGCTGCCTATTTTCGATGATGATGGTAAGGTTTCTGTGAGGATGGTTGCTGCTGCGGGTGACATCAACGAAAACGGTGGCAGTAAAGATGTTGTAGTTGTGTTAGAGCGTCCGTTAACTGGTTCTGAGACGGTGACTGTCCCGTTGACGGTAACTGGTGTGACTGTTACTGATGATTTCACCTGGGCGTTGCAACCGTCATCACAGACCGGGGTGAGTTTACTAACCGCAAACCCGCACAGCGCGCAGAGCCCGGCGTTGCGGTTAGCGGCGGGTGCTTCGCAAGCTGTTTTGCGTTTCACTGCGGTAAACAACGACAAGCGTACACAGCCGTATGTGACAGTAAATTACGGCACAGGAGCGCGGGCACCTTCGGGCACGAACGTGACGATTGACACACCTTCTGGCGGACCACTCGGGTTCGCGATCCTAGACGATGAAACCGGAGCCGTGGAGGTGCCAGCAAACTGGGCTTTGAAACCGTCTACGGTGTCTGCGGGTGGCAAGTTCCGTTTGTTGTTCACCACGTCAGGTTCACGTGATGCTACGTCTGCTGATATAGGTGTGTACGACGGTTTCGTGCGCTCACATGCTGCAACAGGTCATGCCAGTTTGGTGCCTTATGCAGGTTTCTTCCGAGCAGTAGCTAGCACACCAGCCGTAGACGCCGATGCTCATAACGAGGCTGATGTGAGCGTTGATGGGACCGGTGAAGCTATCTATTGGCTTGATGGTGACAAAGCCGCTGACAATTACAGCGATTTCTGGGACAACAGTTGGGACGACGAAAAAAGCCCAACCGATGAAAACGGCACTGCTGCTAATTTGAGTGCACCAAAAGACGCTAACACCCCGAACAACACTCAGAACTACTGGACTGGTACCGGCACCGACGGCAATCGGCGTAGCGGTTTCGAGCTCGGCAAACTCCTAGCTGGTACAGGTGAGCTAGGTGAGCTAGTTGATGAAAAAAACAAAAAGGTACCGGTTTTGGCATCGCTCAGCAGCAGTTTCAGTCCCGCTGATGGCACTTTGCCCCTCTACGCCCTGTCGCAACCATTCACCGTAGAAGCAACAGCTGTTAAACCTACTGTGCAGTTCGCTGCTGCTACCTACACAGCTACCGAAGCGTCAGCTAATCGCACTGTCACGGTGACGATAAACGCGTCACCTGCACCGTCAACTAACCTTACAGTCAACTACTCTGCCACCGGCACTGCCACACCTAGCAGCGATTTCACAACTCTGTCTGGCACTGCAACTATCGCTGCGAACGCATCTAGCACAACTTTTGATGTGGTTGTCTCAGACGACAACATTGACGATGATGGCGAAACCATTATTGTGACGCTCACTGCTGATAACGCGTACACCATCGGCACTACTAACACAACAACTATCACTATCACCGACGATGATGCCACCCCAACAGGCATCACCTTGACAGTGGACGCTGACACCAGCGCAAACGGTAACCAAGGTGCGGTAAGCGAGGGTGGCGGCGCTAAAACAGTGCAGATAACCGCCACGGTGAACGGTAGCACCCGTTTCGCCACAGCCCAGACCGTGACAGTTACAGTAGGCGCTAGTCGTGACAGCGCCACCGAGGGCACTGATTATGCGAACGTGGCACAGCAGACGATCACTATTGCTGCGGGCGCAGCGTCTGGTTCGGTGACGTTCACGTTGACGCCGGATGATGATAGTACCGATGAGCCAACCGAGCAGTTGTCGATTAGCGGCACGTTGGGTGCTCTGTCGGTTGCTGGTAAGACCATTCGCATCACCGATAACGATCCCACTACCGTCACGCTTGCTCGCGAAGCTGGCGGTGTCACTGAAGGCAACACACTCGACTACACCCTCACATTGGGTCGTGCGTTGGTGGATGGTGAGGCGTTGGCTGTGCCTGTTACGATTAGGGGCAGTGCTACCCGTAAAGCTGATTTTACGGTGGCGTGTGAGAGTCCGTTGCCTGCGGGTGTTGTTTGTGCTGGTTTTGGTACGGCTAAAGCTACGGTGACGTTCACTGGTGGTGGTGGTGCGGCGCAGTCGGTGAAGTTTACGTTGTCTGCTATTGCGGATGATGTTGCTGAGCCTAGTGGTGAAACCGTGAACATTCAGTTGGGTGCTCTCGACGGCGATTCGGGTACGAACCTTGATGGCGGTGCTGCGAGCATTAACAACGCTGCTGTGTTGACGATTAGTGATCCTGGTGTGGGTGTGGCTGTGCAGTTGAGTGTGAGTGGTAGTACGGTTGTTGAGGGAGAAAAGTTGACGATAACGGCTACGCTTGCCGAGCCTGCGCCTGTGGGTGGTGTGCAGATTCCGGTGGGTGTGCGGGCTGGCGGTAAAGCGCAGGCTAGTGATTACAGGTTTGCTGGTACTATTACTATTGCTGAGGGGCAAACGTTTGGCACTTTGGAGTTAACAGCCACCGATGATTCTGCTGGTGAAGGTGATGAAACTTTAACGTTGGAGTTAGGTAATTTGCCTGCTGGTTACATGGCGGGTAGTCGTGCTAGCGCAAAGATCATTATTGCCGATGATGATCCTGTTGAGCTAACCGACGACAGTGGTGTGACGGTAACGGTGGAGGGTGGTGTGCTCACGATGTTGGAGCGTGCCACGCGTGAGAATCGTACTGGTAACCGTGATTCGTTTACGGTCACGTTGGCTGCGGGCCAGTCAAAGTCGGTTGTGTTGGTGCCTTCGGTTGATTTGAAGTTGACGGTGGCCGGTGTTGAACAGCCGTTTGTTACTGTGCCTACGTTAACGTTTTTTGCTTCTGAGAATGCTCAGACATTGACACAATATGTGACAGCTAATCGTTATGACACTGCTGATGTTGCGGGTGGTACTCATAATGGCACCATCACATGGAAGGTGGTTGAGTACGACGCAACTTACAGGGGTACTGATCCTGGCAAGGATCTAACAGAGGTCACCTCTTTGGTGGTGCCCTCTATACCGTTCCGTGTTATCGATGACGACCCAACGTCGGTGGAACTGTTGCAAGCATCAACGGTGGATTCGGTTGCCACTGAGGCTGACACGGCAGACACTGCGACGTTGCGTCTCAAGCTAGGCAGGGCGTTGGTTGCGGGTGAAACGTTGATTGTGCCGCTCAAAGCTGCGGGTGCGACTTTGGGTACTAATTTCTCGTTGGCTGCGGCAGGAAACGGTGTGACTTATGCGGTGGCGCAGGGTTTAGGTGAGGTTACGTTTACTGGTCCGTCGGCTGCTGAGGCAACAATCACAATCTCGGCTTCGGATGATAGCGACACTATAAGTGAACAGTTAACGCTGAGCATTGCAGATCGTTCTGATGTTGCTACCCCGAAGGCTGGTGATGGGTTTATGCGGTCGGTTGGTTTGGCTGGCGGCGCTTGTTCAGGCACATGTGCAGGTATTCGTAGTGGTGGTAGCACGTTAGCTACCTCGCAGCAGGTGTTGTTGGTTGATGATGATATTGGTGTGCGTCTCACATTAAGCGGGGACGCTGAAGTGGCTGAGAACGGGGGCACGTTAACCTATGATGTGCGCTTAGCGGTGGCACCGGTGGCAAATGAAACGGTTACGGTAGCAGTGTCGTCTGGTACAACTTCCGCGTTGACGGTGACTACCGGTAGCTCGTTGACGTTTGATGCGTCTGATTGGTCGACTGCGAAACAGGTGACGGTTACGGGTGTGAACAGCGCGGGTGATGCTGCTGATCGGTTGGTAAATGTGACGCATGCTGTGTCGTCTTCTGGTGGCACGTCTCCGGTGTATGCGAGTGGTGTGGCGGCGCGGGTGCTGTCGGTGAGGGTGATCGATGATGACGCCACTACGGTGACTGTGTCTGGTGGTGGCACTGTTACTGAGGGTGATGCATCTACGTCTGCTGCGGTGTCGGTGTCGTTGGGTCGAGCGTTGGTGGCAAATGAGGTGGTGCAGGTGCCGTTGTTGGTAGTGAGTCCGACTGGTGCGCCGTTGGTTACTGGTAGACGGTTTTTGCCTGATTTGCTGCCGCAAACAGCGATGCTTGACTGGGCTGTGACTGGTACTGGCACCACTGTTGATGTGGATCCGTTTGTGCGGGCGAGTAGGTACGGGAATCAGGTGAGGCTGATAGTGACGTTGTCTGGTAAGGGTGCGCAGAGAGCGACGTTGACGTTCACCCCAGCAGCATCGGTGATCGATGCTGATCCTAACGATGAGCGGGTGGAGGTGAGGTTGGATGGCAGTGAGCTGAATAATGATTCGCGGCCGACTAATGTGACTGGTGGTGTGACAGGTTCAGGTACCAGGGTGGTAACTATTACCGACACTGCACCGTCTGCGATCACACTGAGTGTTGACGCTGACACTAGCACGAAGGATGTGCAGGAGGGGTCAATACCTGAGGGTGCTGGTGCGAAAACGGTGCAGGTGACTGCCACAATCGACGATTCGATACGTTTAGATAGGGATCTGACGGTGACGGTAACGGTGGGTGCTAGCTCAGATAGCGCCACTGAGGGTACTGATTATGAGCGTGTGGCGGATCAGAAGATCACTATTACTGCTGGGTCGCTGTCGGGTTCGGTTACGTTTGTTGTAGTACCTAAAAAAGACGCTAACGACGAACCAGCCGAGTTAATTAGTGTTATCGGTGAGCCGGTTGGTAACCTGACGTTCACCGGTGCGACTATCAGGCTGGTTGATAGTGACCCCACTCGGGTGTCGTTAACGCGTGAAGCGGGAACCTCACTCGTTGAGGGTTCTTCGTTGGATTATACGTTGACGTTGGGTCGAGCTTTGGTGACTAATGAGTCGTTGATGGTGCCGTTACGAACTTCGGGTACTAGCAGGCTTAATGATTACACGTTAGCGTGCGAGAATCCGTTACCTTCGGGTGTGACGTGCGCGGATCTTGGCACTCGCCAACCGTCGGTGACATTCACAGGCAGCGACAGCGCTGCGAAAGAGGTGACGCTCACGTTGACCGCTACCGCTGACACTACTCTTGAAACTGGCGGTGAAACAGTTGATATCGGTTTGGGCACGCTAAACAGCAGTTCGGGTACGAATCTTGATGGTGGCGCTCGGGGTCGTGATAGGGCTGGGGCGGTGACGATCAGGGACAAGGTTGTTGTGCCAGAGTTGTCGATCACCGCAGACAGCTCGTCGGTAGTTGAGGGTGGCACAGCGACGTTTACGATCACCGCAAAGCCGGCGCCAACCTCTGTATTGCGTGTGTATGTGTCTGTGGCTGACGCGACGGGTGGCGGCGATTATCTACCGGCAGCTAGTGAGGGTGGTAACAAACTCGTTGTGGTCGGCACCGACGGTACTGGGACGTACCGTTTGGATACGTTGGGTGATCGTATCGATGAACCTAACGGCACAGTAACAGTAACGTTGCAAACCCGTGCTGGTTACACGGTTGATAGTTCCGCTAACACAGCCTCAGTGAAAGTTATCGACAATCTGCCTACTGTGGTTACGCTCAGCCGGGCTGCTGGCAGCACGCTTGTTGAGGGTTCTTCGCTGGTGTACACGCTCACATTAAGCCGAGCGTTAGTGACAGATGAGACACTGGCGGTACCGCTCACCTTTAGCCGTGGCACCGGTACCGCTACCCGCAACACCGATTACACTTTGGCGTGCGCGTCAGCTACCGGTGTGACATGCGCGAATCTCAACGTTGGTGCCGCGACGGTCACGTTCACTGGTAGCGACAGCGCGGCGAGGTCGGTGACAATCACACTAACGACCGCTACTGATAGCACTGCTGAGCCGAGTGGTGAAACGGTTGATGTTGGTTTGGGCACGTTGAACGCGAGTTCGGGTACGAACCTTGGCGGTGGCGCTCGGGGTCGTGACAGAGCTGCTGCGGTGACAATCAACGATCCCGCTGCTGATGATGTGCCAGTCACGTTAACCGTGAACAACAGTGGCAGCGTAACTGAGGGCGGCACGCTCACAGTAACAGCAACACTAGAATCGGCTGCACCGTCGGGTGGTGTGACGATTCCGGTGCGTGCTACCTTGAATGGTAGTGCGGTTGCTAATGATTTCACGTTGTCAAACGACGGCGATATCACCATCACAGCAGGCAACACCGCAGGCACGCTCACGTTCACTGCTACCGACGACAATATTGATGAAAACGCAGAGACGCTCACGTTAGGGTTCGGTACGTTGCCTGATGGCTACCGTGCTGGTACTCCATCAAGCGCAGAAGTAACGATTACAGATAATGATGACGCCCCAACAGCAATCACGCTGTCGGTTGATGCTGATACTAGCGCTAACGGCGTTCAGGGTGCGATTAGCGAAGGTGGTGGCGCTAAAACAGTGCGGGTAACCGCTACGATAAACGGCAACACCCGTTTCGCCACAACCCAGACCGTGACAGTAACAGTTGGCGCTAGCAGCGACACCGCTACCGAGGGCACTGATTACACAACAGTGGCAGATCAGACGATCACTATTGCTGCGGGCGCAGCGTCGGGGTCGGTGATGTTCACGTTGACACCGGATGATGATAGTACCGATGAACCTGAAGAGTTTTTGTCGATTAGCGGTACTTCTGGCAGTCTCACTTTTACTGGCACGAGTATTCGTATTACTGATGATGATGCTACGACGGTGACGTTGTTGTCGCCGGAAGGTGCGTTAAATGTGTTGAGGCATACTCAGGGTAGGCTGAACAGTACAGTATTGAATTTTGCTTTGAGCCGCGCGTTGGTGTCTGGTGAGTCGTTGAAGGTGCCGGTAGTGTTTTCTGGTGCGACGCTTGGTGAGTCGTTTACTGTGATGGCCTCACAGTTGCCTGGTGTGACGTTTGGTGATTTTTCGGATGCTGATGAGTCTTTTGTGATGTTCACTGGTGGGGTTTCAGCGTCACAGTTGGCTTTTGTTTTTGTTACGTATAAAGAAGATAGTAATGAGGTTGATGAGACGTTGGTGGTAAGTGTGCCGGCTACGTCTGTTTCTGGTTCTCCAAAGTTAACTGCGACAGGTTTTGCTGAGGCTGTGACTGGTTCTGGTTCGGTTTCGTTGACGTTGGATGATCCAGCCAATAATGAAGAAATCTCGGTGCGTTTGCGTGGTGGTGGTGTGATTGATGGCAGTATTAGTAGTGGGGATAATAGTCAAACAAATGTGGTTGTTGAGTTGTCGCGTGCGCTGGCTGCTGGCGAGTTGGCGACGGTTGTAGTGAACTTTGATGACAAGGAAACGTTCCCGAGTGGTGCCTTATTGGTGGGTCCAAAGGGGACTAATGATGTTATGTTGTATTTCAGGGTAGCGGTTTCGGGTGAAGGCGTGACCTCAGGAATACGTGACGATGGTTATGAGCTGAAGTTTAGGGGTTCAGATACTGATACTGTTCAGCGGGCGACGTTGACGTTTACGTCTACCGCTCAAGAAGCGGGAACTTCTCCCCAACATGTTGAAGATGATGCTGATCATGAGCAAGTAGAAGTTACTTTCGAACCTGATGCTCTTGGGTGGGTTGAGTCGCAAGGTCTTCTTTTAGTTCCTTACGACGATGAAGACCCCGCTACGCGTGATGATGCTACTACGCGGGTGTTGATCACCGATGATGATGCCACTGCATGGCAGGTTTCTTTTACTGACACTGATGACAAAGCGCTAAGCACCGCCAGTGTCACCGAAGGTGATGACTACACGTTCAAAGTAGCGTTGCCTGACGGGGTGACCGGTCCGGTTACGATACCGCTCACTTACACGCATGGTACTGGTAGCAGTGCGGCTGAGTTTGATCCGCTGCCAGCGTCGGTGACTGTTCCGTTCGGTCAATCCTCAGCTACGGTCACGGTTTCAACGGTTGAAGACCAAACCACGGAATCTGCTGAAACACTAACCGTAACCCCGGGCGCAGCCCCACCCGGGTTCACTACTAGCGGCACATCGTTAACGTTGACTGTAACTGATGATGATGTGAGCTCGGCCGACCCGGTGATTTCGATTGCTGCGGACACGTCACCGGTCACCGAAGGCACGGCAGCTACGTTTACGGTTACTGCTGATCCCGCGCCGACAAGCAATCTTGTTGTGACAGTAGCGGTGGCTGATGCCTCTAACGGCGCGGATTATGTGACTACCGCAGATGAAAGCAACCAGACGGTTACTATTAACGCTAACCAGACTACAGCCAAGCTCACCGTTAACACCACAGTTGATAGCACCGATGAGCCTAACGGCACGGTTACTGCCACCGTGCAAACAGGCACCGGTTACACAGTAAGTAGTAGTGCTAATGCTGCGTCGGTGAACGTAACTGACAACGACGCGACTACTGTTACGTTGGCTCGTGACGCTGGTGCTACCCTCTCTGAAAGTGGCACACTTGATTACACGCTGACGTTGGGTCGTGCGCTGGTGAGCGGTGAGGTGTTGGCGGTGCCGCTCACGTTTGCATCTGGTACTGGCGTAGCGACTCGGGGTACTGATTACATGTTGGCGTGTGAGAGTCCGTTGCCTATGGGTGTGACGTGCGCGAACCTCAACAGCGGTACCGCTACTGTGACGTTCACGGGTAGTGCTACCGCGGCTAAGACGGTGACGATCACGTTGTCAGCTACCACTGATGACAATGTTGAGTCAGAAGGTGAAACGGTTGATATCAACCTCGGCACACTCAACGCGAATTCGGGTACGAACCTAGACGGTGGTGCTTCAGGCATTGATACTGCGGTTGTGGTGAGGATTGTTGATCCTGGTAGTACTGCGGGTGTGATTGTTTCGGGTGTTAGTGCGTTGTCTGTGAAAGAGGATGGTTCTGATACGGATAGTTTTACTGTGGTGTTGGGTGCTGCGGTGCGGTGTGTGGAGGTGTTTGCTGATCTGTGTGTGGGTGTGAATGTTACTGTGAGTGATAAGTCGGTTTTGCGGGTAAGTCATCAGGCGGGGGGGCCGTTTGGTTTTTCTACTCAGTTAGTGTTTGGTGATAATAATTGGGGTACACCGCAAACTGTGTATGTGCGAGGTGTGGATGATAGTAAGGTGAATCAGAGTGGGCGGACTGGGCAGCTTGTGTTTGATGTGGTGGCTTTTGATGTGGGGGCTTTTGATGAAAACGTTGCTTTTACTTATGATAAAGTGGCTGTGCCTGCTGTGTCGGTGACTGTGACTGATGATAATCGTGATGGTTCTGTGGCAGTGTTTAATAAGCTGCCGTCTGATTTGATGATTGCTGAAAACAGTGACGGTTCAACAACACCTATTCCGGTGGGGTCACCTGTGACTGCTGTTGATGTTGATGGTGATAGTGTTACATATTCGCTTGCAGACTCACCCTCACCGTCAGATTTTAGTATTAATGCGTCTTCTGGGCAGATTTCTTACACTGGTTCTGGTTTAGATTATGAAGCTTTGTATTCGCATAGGCAAGTTAGGTTGGTTGTAGTGGCTTCATCGGCTGGGCCTGATAGTTCCACACAGGTCGCTGTGTCTCAGCCGGTGGCAGTGAATGTGACTAATGTGAATGAAGGTGGTGCTAAGGTGATGGTGAACGGGTTCGCGTTAGCAGGGCGTACTACAATGAGTTTTGGCAGTTTGGATGGTGACCCTGATGGTGATCCGAATGTGCAGGAAACTGATACGACTGGTTTAACGTTTTTGTGGCAAACATCAACTGATAACGGTGCGAATTGGGTGACCGCAACAGGCACTGGAAGCGGTACAGCTACATATCAGGTTGCTACTGTTGATGCTGGACGATTGCTGCGGTTGCAAGTGTCTTACACTGATTTTGCTAAACACAAAGAGACTGTTCATTCACAACCAGTGACTGTGTCAGGTATCACACGCGAGCAAGTGTTGGTGAGGGTACGCGATGGGGTAGCAACAGAAAATAACACAGCCGACAAAGCGGTGATAGCGGTGGGAGTTGATTTAGCCTTACTAGACGGTGAAAAAGTGACCGTGCAGCTAAACTTTACAGGCGGCACCGCAGGCACTGATTTCATGTTAACAAAAACCTCAGATTCGCCAGCTAATGTAACCGTGTCAACAACAGGGCTACTCACATTTGTTGGCCCTGTGAAAGGCTGGGCGCTAGTAGAAGTCACCGCACCAACCGACAAAGACACAGAAAACGAAAACATAACAATATCAATTGGTGAAATCACAGCAACAGGACCAGCACTAACTAACACGAAAATGGTTGGCACAATCATAGGAACAAAAACTTTACAACTCACCGAACCCAGCTAAAAAAAGCTCTAAACAACAAGAAACACTCACAGCGACACCTACTAGGTAGCGCTACCTAGTAAAAATTGTTTACTCCTAGACAAGCTAAGCACCTAAAAACGCTAGAGCAGCGTCTATGAACTCAAAAGATTATTCCCCGAATCGCATTCGGGCGAATCTGACTAGTGCTGCTCATGTGGTGGCGCCGGTGTATTGGTTGAGTGGGGCGCGTGTGAGTCGGAATTATGGGTCTACTGGTGGGACGGGTTTTTGGGCGTCTAATTCTAATTGGGAGAACTGGATGTTACCACGAGCAGCGGTTCTTAACTTGATGTTAGTGTGGGTCTGGTATAGGATAGTGTCATGTTGATTAAATTGGAATTAGATTAGCATGTTTGCCTCCCCTCTTGTTGTTAATTTTGGGGCGCGGTTTCGGTTAACCGCGCGCCGTTTTGTTGTTGCGGCCTTGGCGGTTGCGCTTGTTTCGTCGGTTGTTTTTGTTGTTGGTGGGGGTGGGCGTGTTGGGGCGCAGACTCCGCCAGTTGTTGATAATGGGGACGGTACGTTTACTGTGCCCGGTGATTGGGTGTTGATTCCCAGCGGCCTTGGAGCGGGTGACAAATTCCGGTTGTTGTTTGTGACGTCGAGTGCGCGTCACGCTGGGTCAACAGATATCGGAGCTTATGACTCTACTTTGCAAGCTTTGGCGGCTAGTGGCCATGTTGCTATTCGTGGTCATTCGTCGGCGTACCGGACGGTAGGGTCTACTGCGTCGGTGGACGCGCGTGATCATGTGCGTATGAATCCGACTAATTCTGCTCATGTGGTGGCACCGGTGTATTGGTTGGGTGGGGCGCGTGTGAGCCAAGATTATGGGAGCACTGCGGGGGAGGGGTTTTGGTCTTCTGCTTGGGAGAATTGGGCGTTGAGCGATCGACGCGATCAGTCCGGGGGTAGCCGGTCTGGTAATCAGAGGGTGTGGACAGGTACAAACGAAGACGGCACGAAGAGTTCCGGCAATTCGTTGGGCGAGTTTTTGAATGTCGTGAGTGGTGGGAGTGACGGATCATCAGGTCCGATGAATGGTGGCTCGGGTACGCCAAGTCTCTCAAGTGCCTTATTGCCGATGTATGGTATTTCGCCGGTGTATGTGGTGGAGGAGCCGTCGTGGCCGGTGTCGGTGTTGGATGGTGCGCCGCCGTTGTCTTCGGATGGTACTGAGTTTGCGTGTCATCGTAAAGAGGTTGATACTCAAAAAAAGCCTGTGGTTAGGGAGGGCGGCCGTATTTATATGAGGACTGTTGTTTGGCCTACTGCTCCTGCTAGGTATTGTTCAGCGAAGTTTGGGGGTGGGGCTGCTGCGTTTATTGAGAACGCTGATAATACTAGGAATGTGATTGGTACTCGGGTGATTACTGTGCCGTGTGGTAAGACTGGCACGTTTAGGATTCGAACACTGAATTGGCAGTTTGATGGTGTTTCGAGGCCTAATGTGTGGGTGGTGTCTACTAGGGGTACGAGTTGGCATAACACTGGGCCGGAGAATTCTCGTTTACGGTTGAGTGTTCCGTATTTGGATGTGGATGGCACTAAGACGTATTTGAATGGTAATGTTGGGTTGGCTATTCCGATTGGCTCTCATGCGGGTGAGCGGGTGCATGAGGTTACGTTTACTACGGACCGGAACACTCCTGTTGGGAATAATCCGATTGAGTTTTCGTTTCAGCTTGTAGCTAGCCAGGATGCTAATCAGGTCTATGATATGTTGGGTGGTGTCAGGCATGTCAAGCAAACCAGAGGCAGTATGGAGAGGTTCGTTGGTGGCATGCGCTTTATAGGACCTAGCGGCAGTGTGGAGGTATTGGCGCAGTTTGGTCCGGTTGTTGATGTGAAGATGTTGAACCCGAGCCAAGCTTGCCCGCAAGCACAGTCTGTGCAAGGTGAGCAGTCTCAAGATGAGATAGTTTCTGAAACTGATTCTGAAACTAACACGTCAGCGTACACAGTGCCAGCGCAGTTGATAGCCGATGTGTGGGGTTACGCGGCGGAGACTACTAATGGTGATGCGCATGTGAACCGTTGGAAACGAGTGCTAGTGGCATTCGGTGAGACTGTACCAGGGTTTTTAGGTGCTGCTATGACCGCTGCAGAAGCAACACAGTACGCGCAAACATTTTGGAGTGTCCGTTGGGACCCGGTAGCAGCAGCACTCACAACGTTAGAAACAGCCAAATCACAGCAACAAAACCCTAGCCAACAGAGTTCTAACACAGTTGAACCCCAAACCGAAACCACCGAGACGCAGACGCAGTCAACACCAACTTACACCGTGCCGGCGCAGGTGATCGCGGATGTGTGGGGTTACGCGGCGGAGACTACTAATGGTGATGCGCATGTGAACCGTTGGAAGCGAGTATTGGTGGCATTCGGTGAGGATGTACCAGGGTTTTTAGGCACAGCTATGACCGCTGCAGAAGCAACACGGCACGCGAAGACGTTTTGGAGTGTTCGTTGGGACCCGGTAGCAGCAGCGCTCACAGCCCTAGAAGCACAACCTGTCCCCGACACCAGCACAGACGAAACCAGCGACGACACCAGCACTGATGAAACCAGCAACGACAATGATCCTAACCCACCCCCAGCTGATCCACCTCCGGTTGATTCTGTGGTGAGTGTTACTGCTGGTGCAGATGTTACTGAGGGTTCCGATGCGGTGTTCACGTTTACAGCGTCTCCAGCACCCACAGCACCATTGGATGTGACTGTAGACGTCACTGCGTCGGGTGATTACGGTGTGGCTGCTAGCACTCATACGGTGACGGTTCCTACAGCTGGCACTGTCACGCTCAGTGTTGCTACTACCGATGACAGCACCGACGAAGCTGACGGTTCAGTCACTGCCACCATCACCGATGGCACCGGTTATAACCCTGACACCTCCGCTGCCACAGCAACAGTAAATATCGCAGACAACGACAACCCGCCACCACCGCCACCGCCGGCAGCAGCGAACTTGCCAGCGTTTTCAGTGACCGATGGTACTTACACCGAAGGCAACAGTGGTGGCTATTACGTGTTCTTTGTCACCCTAAACAAACCAGTCAACAAACCAACACGGGTGAGCTACACCATTGAAGCCACAGGCAACAGCCCCGGTCATGCCACCGCAGGCGAAGATTTTTTCGCTACCAGCACAACACTCTTTTTCCGACCCGGCCTAACCCGCAACGTAGGCCTAGTCACAGTCAAAAACGACAACACCAGAGAACCCAACGAAACATTCCGCATCATACTATCCAACCCACAAAACGCCACCATCAAAAACAGCACCGCCACCATCACAATCAAAGACAACGACTAACCCACACAACCACCACCAACCCACCCACCAACCCACACATGGATGGGATAGGTAATCAGCATTTTCCTGGGCAGCTGACGTAGGAAGCGGGAATCATATAATTGATATAGAGAAAATCATATAGACCTTGGTTTGAAAAATCTATAGCAAATTGCTTGGAACATAGTCTATAGTCATGTTGTGCTGACTGCTTCGCCACGATATCCCCGGATTGTTGAGCGCGTGCTGCGCGACGAAACGTTGCCCGATTTTCCGGCTATTTTGCTGGTGGGGCCGCGGGGGTGCGGCAAATCCACTTCGGCGGCGCAGTTCGCAGATGCGACCGTAGATCTCTCACGTCCTGGCATGGCACGCGCCGCCCGGGAAGACCCCGACAGTGTGCTCAGCGCCGTTTCGGGCTGTTTGGTGATCGATGAGTGGCAGGAGGCTCCCGAAATCGTCGGCGCTGTCAAGCGGGCTGTCGATGCTGGTGTCGACGCCGACAGATATTTGTTGACTGGCTCGGTGCGGGCGGCCCGCCAGGCATCCACGTGGCCTGGAACGGGTCGTCTGATCAGGACGCGCATGTGGGGACTGACCCAGGGCGAGCTTGAAGGCGACAACTTCTATAACCCTATAGATGCATTGTTTTCCGATCAGCCGCCAATCGGCCGCAGCGAGCTGAACCGCAGCGACCTCCTTGAGCGAGTCGTGGCCGGCCGCTTTCCTGAGGTAGTGGGTTTGCCGAGCCGGAGCCGCTCGCGCTGGCATGAGGGCTACTTGGAGCAGCTTGTCGACCTTGATGCCCGCTAAGTGGCCGGAGGGCGACCCGAGCCGCAGAAGCTGCGGACTGTGCTGTCGTCTTGTGCGGCGCGCACAGGCCAATCGCTGAACAAGCAGGCGACTTCTCGTGATGCCGGCGTTACCGCAGTGACCGCAGAGGCCCATATCAGCCTGCTCGAAGATCTGGCGATCATCGTTCGTGTTCCCGCCTGGCACCACAAGCGCCTCCACCGCCTCACCCGTTCACCCAAAGTGTATGTGGTTGACCCGGGGACTGCCGCCCATCTTCTGGGCCTCGACGCGGCACGCCTGTCGCTCGATGCCACTGCGGTGGGTCAGCTTTTCGAGACGTTCGTGGCGTCAGAGTTGCTGCCCCATCTCGATGCCGGTGCTGAGCCGACGTTTATGCACCACTTCCGCGACCACTCGGGCCGCGAAGTCGATCTGCTGATCGAACGACGCGGTCGCTTTGTCGGGATCGAAGTCAAATCTGGCCCCTCTGCGGGCCGAGAAGATGCCCGACACCTGCGATGGCTGCGCGATCTGTTGGGAGACAGCTTTCATCTAGGTATCGTGTTGTATAGCGGGCAGTTCCCCGTCCAGCTCGGCGACCGGCTCTGGGCACTCCCCCTTAGCACCCTGTGGCAGCCGCCGCAATGAGACTTCATACTCATATTCTCATTGCCTTTTTACGGGGTTCACTCACAGGTAGCGGAAAGCCTGGCTCCCTTCTCGGTGTTCTTCGGGCTGTAGAATAGACAGGACAGTATTCTCGCTACTAAAGATAGGGTAATAAGACAATGGGCTGCAAAGACCGGCAAACCTCACTTGACCCCTATTGACTGATTGCGTCCCACCCTAGTATGTGCGCTATAAACCGCATATAGTGAAAAAGATTGTCATCATGTTTGAAGGAGAAGCTGAACGTGGATATTGAAGCACTGTTAGGGGGCGAAGCTGAATTGCTGCTAGAGCATCAATCTCAAACCATTCCCCGCGATCATTTGCATTTGCCGGGTCCTGACTTCATTACGCGGGTAATGGCAGACACAGACCGTTCTCCCCAAGTGCTTCGCAGCTTGCAATCTTTATATGACCATGGGCGCTTAGGTGGTACTGGGTATGTATCTATATTGCCGGTGGATCAGGGCATAGAGCATTCAGCGGCAGCTTCGTTTGCCCCTAATCCTGTTTATTTAGATCCTGTAGCTATTGTGGAGCTAGCAATTGAAGGTGGCTGTAATGCTGTAGCTTCTACTTTTGGGGTGTTGGCAGCTACTTCTAGGCGGTATGCGCATCGTATTCCTTTTATTGTGAAGATTAACCATAACGAGCTGCTCACATATCCCAACAAGTTTGATCAGGTGATGTTTGGTTCGGTGAAACAAGCCTACGATTTAGGTGCTGCGGGTGTGGGTGCCACCATTTACTTTGGGTCTGCAGAGTCCACTCGTCAAATCTGTGAGGTGGCTGAGGCGTTTCAGCAGGCACACGAGTATGGGATGTTCACGGTTTTGTGGTGCTATTTGCGTAACTCTGGATTTCAGGTTGATGGCACCGACTATCACACAGCGGCTGATCTCACTAGCCAAGCCAATCACATTGGGGTAACGATTGCAGCTGACATCATCAAACAAAAACTGCCCGAAAACAATGGTGGTTATAACGCTGTAAGGTTTGGCAAGACCCATCAGCTTGTTTACGACAAGCTAACTAGTAACCACCCAATCGATCTAACCCGCTGGCAGGTTGCTAACTGTTATATGGGTCGTATCGGGTTGATTAACTCTGGTGGTGCTTCATCTGGAGCAGGTGATTTAGCTGAAGCAGTGCGCACCGCAGTTATTAACAAGCGGGCTGGGGGACTTGGGTTGATCAGCGGACGTAAGGCTTTTCAGCGACCCGTTGGCGAGGGCGTGGAACTTCTCAACGCCATCCAAGATGTGTATTTAGATGCTGCTGTAACTGTGGCATAGCTTGAAACGCACGAAACAACGCTTTAGCCGATAACACATCTAGTGGTGATTTAGCACGAGCCTTTGTGCGTTGAGGTTTTTTCTGGGTGTTTTTTGCCTAATGATGCCATTTATGGCAGGCCATAGGGTAGCCTCAAATCTTGGCATCGCATAGGCGGGTGCCATCTTGGGATCAAGGAGGATTCCGTGACAGACACCTTGCTGCGCACAGTGCAGACGCGTGAGCTAAATCGTTTGGTTGTTCGTTTCGCAGGAGACTCTGGTGACGGAATGCAGCTCACCGGAGATCGTTTTACCAGCGCTAGTGCTATGTTTGGTAATGACTTAGCCACTTTGCCAGAGTTCCCCGCTGAGATCAGGGCACCGCAAGGCACTTTGGCAGGTGTTTCGGCATTTCAGGTGCAAGTATCGGACCACGACATTACCACCCCGGGGGATGCTCCCAATGTGTTAGTGGCTATGAACCCTGCAGCATTACGCAAAGAGCTTGGTCAACTAGAGGTGGGTGGCACCGTGATTGTGAACCAAGATGCTTTCGTGGAGCGTAACTTATCCAAAGCTGGCTACGACAGTGATCCCTTAGAAGATGGCAGTTTAGATAACTACACCTTGTTTAAGGTGCCTATGACCACTCTTACTAAACAAGTATGCAAAGACTTAGGTGTAAAGCCTCGCGATGCTGAACGTTCCAAGAACTTCTTCGCTTTAGGTTTGGTTTCTTGGCTATACAGTCGTCCTGTTGAGCCTACGCTGGAATGGATTCAGGCTAAGTTCAAACGTCAGCAACTTGTGGTGGATGCCAACACTGCTGCTTTTAAGGCGGGTGTGGCTTTTGGTGAAACTGCCGAGTTGTTTGACTTCACTTATGAGGTGCGTCCCGCAGCTTTAGAGCCCGGCACTTACACCAATGTGAACGGAAATACCGCTCTTTCATGGGGGCTGGTGGCTGCTAGCCAGCAAGCTAAGGTGCCTTTATTCTTAGGCTCCTATCCCATCACGCCAGCTAGCGATATCTTGCACGAGCTAAGCCAACGTAAGAACTTTGGTGTGCGCACCTTGCAGGCCGAAGATGAGATTGCTGCTATTTGCGCGGCGCTTGGTGCGTCATTTGGGGGGAACCTCGGTGTGACCACCACTAGCGGGCCGGGGGTTGCCCTAAAAGGCGAAACAATTGGCTTAGCTGTGAGCCTAGAGTTGCCGCTTTTGATAATTAACATTCAGCGTGGCGGCCCCTCTACTGGCTTGCCCACCAAGACTGAGAGCGCCGATTTACTACAGGCCATGTATGGGCGTCATGGGGAATCACCAGTGCCCATAGTGGCTGCTTATTCACCATCGCAATGTTTTTTTGCCGCAATTGAAGCTGCCAGAATTGCCCTCAAGTATCGTACCCCTGTTTTTTTGTTGTCAGACGGCTATCTAGCTAACGGCAGCGAGCCGTGGTGCCTGCCAGATGTGAAGACCCTGCCTGACTTAGCTGTGGAGTTTGCTAATCAGCCCAACCATACTAACGAAGACGGGTCTGAGGTGTTTTGGCCATATTTACGTGACCCCGAAACCATGGCTCGGCCGTGGGCTATACCAGGTACCCCAGATCTTACGCACCGTATTGGTGGTATCGAAAAAGAAGACGGTACCGGCAACATCAATTACGAACCAGAAAATCACGCTCATATGGTTAGGTTGCGCAGCGATCGCATTGCCCACATAGCTAACGACATCGCCCCAACTATGCTGGAAGGCGACATCCAAGATGCTGATGTTTTGGTTGTGGGTTGGGGGTCTACTTGGGGTGCTATAGCTAGCGCAGTGATGCGAGCCCGCAAAGAAGGTCGCAAGGTAGCTCATGCGCACATTACACATTTGAACCCGTTGCCTAAGGATTTAGGCGACATCTTGTGCCGTTACCGGAAGGTGATTGTGCCCGAGATGAACATGGGTCAGCTTTGCCGCATTTTAAGGTCAGAGTTTCTAGTAGACGCTCAGCCAATATCCAAGGTAGAAGGGGTGCCTTTCACCGCAGCCGAACTTCACCGTCATATCATCGGAGTTTTAGATGACTAACGTGCCCACAACCGTTAACGTGCCCACAGATGTTGAGGCTGATGTGCCCGCAACCACTAAAGCAGACTGGACAAGCGATCAGGAAGTTCGTTGGTGTCCTGGCTGCGGGGACTACTCCATCTTGACTGCGGTGCAGCTGCTCATGCCCGAACTTGGGGTGAAACGAGAAGACACCGTGTTCATCTCTGGAATTGGCTGCGCAGCGCGTTTTCCCTACTACATGAATACTTATGGGATACACGGAATACATGGACGCGCACCTGCTCTAGCAACTGGTTTAGCTATGACTCGCCCCGACCTACACATATGGGTAGTAGGTGGTGACGGAGATATGTTGTCTATAGGCGGTAATCATCTGCTGCATGCGTTACGGCGCAACGTGAACCTCAACATCTTGTTGTTTAACAACCAGATTTATGGGTTAACAAAAGGCCAATATTCTCCGACCAGTGAGATTGGTAAGGTCACCAAGTCCACTCCTGTGGGCAGTATTGATGAACCTTTTAACCCTATCTCGGTGGCTCTTGGCGCGGAAGCCAGTTTTGTGGCACGCACGCACGACATGGACCGTGCCCATATGATGGAAATGTTTAGACGAGCACATGAATTTCCGGGTGCTGCTTTTGTGGAGGTTTTTCAGAATTGCAACGTTTTTAACGACGGGGCGTTCGGTGCTATCACCAAAAAAGATAAGCGGGCCTCCATGCTTATCCCTCTAGAGCACGGTCAGCCCATTCGCTTTGGGGACAACAACGAAAAAGGCG
The DNA here is from genome assembly GCA_965221865.1 of Candidatus Poriferisocius sp. Taxonomy (GTDB): domain Bacteria; phylum Actinomycetota; class Acidimicrobiia; order Acidimicrobiales; family Bin134; genus Poriferisocius. The sequence continues at coordinate 420,169 of OZ244918.1, read as the reverse complement.
TAATCCTAAATAGTTCTGGCAGCGCTGAAATCGTCAACGTTGCCGATGTTGGCGAGGACGCTTTGTTGGTTCACGACGAGACTCGTCAAGACCCTAGCTTGGCATTTGCGTTGTCGCGCTTAGCTGCTGGCCCGTTTGAGCCTACCCCCATTGGGGTGTATCGAGCTGTTGAGCGTTCTGAGTATTCTGCTGAAACAAGCAAACAGTTAGCTATGGCCCAAGAGCAGTCGGGGCCAGGCGATTTGCATGCGTTGTTACATTCTCGAGCCACTTGGGAAGTTTCCTAAACCCAGCTGATGAGCTGTCAAGTAGCTTGCTAAGCGCATATACGCGATTTAGGTAATCGTGAGCAGTCGCAGACGCCGGCTAGATGCTGAGTTAGTGCGGCGTGGCCTGACATCGGGAAGAGAACAAGCTAAACAAGCAGTAGCGCAATACCGTGTGCTGGTAAATGGGGCGGTTGCCCAAAAACCGGCGCAGCTAGTGCTACCCGGCGATGCTGTGGAGCTGGCAGGTCGTCCCGCGCGTTATGTGAGTCGTGGTGGTGACAAGTTGCAAAGCGCTCTAACAGCTTTCAAGATAAACCCAAACGGTTTGCGCTGTTGCGACGTTGGTGCATCCACAGGAGGTTTTACCGATTGTTTGCTGCAACATGGTGCAGCTTCGGTGGTGTCGATTGACGTGGGGCGCGCACAAATGCATGAGCGCCTACTAACCAACCCTAAAGTGGCAGCTCTTGAAAGAACCGATGTTCGCAAGCTGGATGTATCTAAAATTGCAGCGCCGTTTGATTTAGTTACCGCAGACCTATCGTTTATCTCACTTAGTGCTGTGATGAGCAGCTTGGTTAGTTTGGTAGCACCAAAAGCACCTTTGGTGGTGTTGGTCAAGCCCCAGTTTGAGGTGGGTCGCCGTTATGTGGCACGCAGCAAGGGTGTAATCCGCGATCCCGAACTTTGGCAGGAGGCGCTAGACATGGTGTTGCGATCTGTTGACGATGCTGGTTTAGCCCCCCAATCCGTTGTGCCATCTGTTTTGCGCGGCGCTAAAGGCAATGCAGAGTTTTTTTTGTACTGTATTCGTGATGGCCAACCCGTGCCGCTAGATGTTTCCCAGGCTATTTTGACAGCAGAATCAAGCGAATTATCGGCTTTAGTGCAATAACGGAGTTGTTGTGGCAAACATAGCTTTTTTTGTCCATGCAGATCGGCCTGAAGCACTCAGCTTAGCTGCTGAGCTGCTCCAGCGGCTTGGCGTTCAAGGTCATCAGATTTATGTGTCAGAAGAAGTTGCCGCATTATTGGAACATAGCCACCTAGCTTGTGTAGCGCCTGAGTTTGATAGCAAAGATGTTGAAGTTTCTCAGATTTGTACAGATTTAGATCTTGCTTTGAGCCTAGGTGGTGATGGTTCTATGTTGCGGGCAGTTACCGCTGTATCTGATCACGGTGTGCCAGTTTTGGGGGTAAATTATGGTTCTTTGGGCTATCTCACGGGAGTGCAACCAGATCAAGCTGCTGAAGCTGTAGATCGTTTTTTGGCTGGGGACTACTTAATCGAGGAACGCCTTAGGTTACGTTGTCGGCTTAGTGACGGCAGTGAGGCGGTTGCTCTAAATGAAGCAATCGTGGAAAAGATAGACAGTGGGCGCACTGTTTCGTTGGGTGTTTACATCGACAAAGAGTACTTTACAAGCTATGCAGCTGACGGTGTGATTGCGTCTACCCCGACAGGGTCTACAGCATATTCACTGTCGGCAGGGGGCCCCATTTTGGCACCTACCATGAATGCCATTGTGTTAACTCCAGTAGCACCCCACACCTTGTTTGATCGCAGTTTAGTTTTGTTAGCTTCTAGCGAGTTGATAGTGGAGGTGTTAGGCCAGCGGCCTGCAGCGGTGGCGGTAGATGGCCATTTGCTTGGCCAAGTTGGGGTAGGCCACTCCTTGACGGTGACCGTTAGCGATTACCCTGCACGTTTGGTGAGGTTAGCGCAACGTGGCTTTCATCAAGCGCTTAAATCATCTTTTGGATTGAACCACAAAGACTAGGTGATGTTTGTTTCGGGTAGTGCCACAAGAATCCACGCAGGCTTATGTTGAGCGAACTTTCGGTTGAGAACTTGGGGGTTATTGGGCGGCTTAGCTTGGTGTTAGAGCCTGGCATGACTGCTGTTACAGGGGAAACTGGTGCTGGTAAAACTTTGGTGGTAACAGCTTTGGATTTGCTGTTAGGAGGGCGCGCCGAGCCAACTATGGTACGCCAAGGCGCCAATGAAGCAGTGGTGGAAGGGCGGTTTGTTCATCACGGTGAAGAGTTTGTGTTGCGAAGGGTGGTGCCTGCTAAAGGTCGGGCAAGAGCTTATGTGGATGGGCGTTTAGCATCAGCTGCCGCTTTGGAGGAGTTAGGCGGCGAGTTGGTAGATCTGCATGGTCAGCATGCTCAACAGTCGCTGCTAAAACGCTCACAGCAGCGGGCAGCTTTGGATCGTTACGCAAAAGTGGATGTAGCTGCGCTCAATGAGGCTAGGGCACATCTAGCAGATGTGGAGCGTCGCCAAGCTGCTTTAGACGGCGATGAACGGGCGCGTACACGTGAGATCGAACTGTGTCGCTACCAACTGCAAGAACTAGATGAGGCTAATGTAGAAAACCCTGCAGAAGATGAGATGCTCAAGAGCGAAGAAGCGTTGCTAAGCGATGCTGCCAACACCCAAGATGTTGCTCTTCGGGCGGCTGTTTTGTTAGGCACTGATGGAACTGTTGGCACTGAGTTAGCTGAAATAATTGCTTCACTAAGAGGTTGTTCTGTGCTGTGTGACCAGCATGAGCGGCTTAGCAGCATCAGCGCTGAAGTTGCCGATGTTGCGACAGCATTACGCATCGCAGGTGAAGCTATAGAGGAGAACCCTGTGCGCTTAGCTGAGGTGCGTGAGCGCCGCGCTTTGTTAGCAGATTTGCGTCGCAAATACGGTGAGACGCTTAGCGATGTTATGGCCTTTCATCAGGAATTGTCGCAGCGTTTAGCAGAACTTGAGGACTTTGACCGTTTAGGTGCAGAGTTAGACCAAGAAAAACAATGGTGCGTTACAGCCTTAGCAGCTGCGGCTGCAGAGGTGGGTGCTGCTCGCAGACGTGCTGCAGCTGGGCTTGGTAAAGATGTAACAGCACGGTTGCGGGATTTAGCAATGACACGTGCTGAGATTCAAGTAACGGTAGGTGATGATCCTGGCGATGAGGTAGATATTTTGTTAGCAGCTAACAGCGATTCTTTAGCTTTAGCTTTGGATTCTGCAGCTTCGGGGGGAGAGCTAGCTAGGGTGATGCTGGCTTTGCGGCTGGTGGTAAGCGCTGGCCCACCGGTTTTGGTTTTTGACGAGGTGGACGCTGGTATCGGCGGTCAGGTAGCTCAAACGGTAGGCCAAGCGTTGGCTGGGCTTACCTTCAACCATCAAGTGCTGGTGGTAACTCATCTACCGCAGGTAGCCGCATGTGCAGACCATCATGTGAGCATCATCAAACATGATGATGGAACTTCGGTGACCGTTACTGCTAAGCCTCTTGATCGCGAAAGCCGTGTAGTGGAACTGTCGCGAATGTTGTCTGGTTCTCCCAACAGCAAAACCGCTCGTCAACACGCCTCTGAACTATTAGCTTCTGTTAGACACTAAAACTTGTCATCTATAGACGCTAGGATTAGCAGACGTGACCAAACATATTTTTGTCACAGGTGGTGTGGCTAGTTCGTTGGGTAAAGGTTTAACCGCTGCCTCATTGGGGAGACTGCTGAAGCAGCGAGGCTTACGGGTGACAATGCAAAAGCTTGACCCCTACATTAATGTAGACCCTGGCACGATGAACCCCTATGAACATGGGGAGGTGTTTGTTACCGATGATGGTGGCGAAACCGATTTAGATTTAGGACATTACGAACGTTTCATAGACGAAAGCCTCACCAAACTTTCTAACGCCACCACCGGCTCTATCTATTCGTCTGTGATCGCCGCAGAACGTCACGGTGAGTATTTGGGTAAAACAGTGCAGGTGATTCCTCATGTCACCGATGAGATTAAAAACCGTATTGTCAGTTTGGTTGCTGAGGATATTGATGTGGTGATCACTGAAATAGGCGGCACGGTGGGCGATATTGAGATATTGCCTTTCTTGGAGGCAATACGTCAGGTACGCCTAGACGTAGGTCGGGCCAATGTTTGCTATGTGCATGTGACTTTAGTGCCGTTTATTGGCCCCACAGGTGAGCAGAAAACTAAACCTACACAGCATTCGGTGACTGAGTTGCGTAGTCGCGGTGTGCAGCCTGATGCCATTGTGTGTCGCAGTGAAGCTCCTATCTCAAATGCGTTGAAGCGCAAGATATCTGATTTATGCGATGTGGATCCTGCTGCGGTAACCAATGCCGCTGATGCTGACAGTATTTACGAGATACCTCTGGTGTTGCACGAAGAGGGGCTTGATGATGTGGTGTGTAACATTTTGCGTCTCGGTGGAGACAAGCCTGACTTGAGTGCTTGGCAGGTACTAAACCAGCGTATAGGTGATGTTAGCGACACAGTGTGTATTGGACTTATCGGCAAATATGTTATGTTGCCTGATGCTTACCTATCGGTAGTGGAGGCTTTAAATCACGCCGCGATTCATCACGGTGTTGCGGTAGATATTGAGTGGATCCAAGCTGAAAGTGTGGAAGGGCTTATGGCCGACAGCTTGTTGAGTGGCTTAGACGGCATCGTGATTCCCGGGGGTTTTGGTGAACGAGGGGTGGAAGGCAAGATACACGCTGCTAGTTATGCTCGGGAGAATCAGCTGCCGTGTTTGGGAATATGCCTCGGGCTTCAGGCTATGGCTATTGATTATGCCCGTAACGTTTTGGGGTTGAACAAAGCACATTCTAGTGAGTTTGACCCAAGCACGCCCTGGCCGGTGATCGATTTGATGGACTCACAACGCGGTATCACAGATAAAGGGGGTACCATGCGTTTGGGAGCGTGTTTAGCCAAACTTCACCCTGGCACCAAAGTGGCTGCTGTTTATGGTGCTGAGGTGGTGTCTGAACGTCACCGTCATCGTTATGAGTTTAACCCTAAGCTGCGTAGTCGGTTTGTTGGACAGGATTTTGTGATTTCAGGTGAGTCGCCTGATGGGCGTTTGGTGGAGTTCATAGAGTTAGCTAGTCATCCTTGGTGGGTGGGAACTCAAGCTCATCCCGAGTTCAAGAGCCGCCCCGATCGGCCGGCACCGCTGTTTTCTGGTTTGCTAGCTGCGGCTATAGCCCATACTCCAGCCAATACTCCTTGCGCTCAAACCTTTATAGACCACAATCACACTTATGCGGAAACCAGCAACAAGTCCTAGCCCACAGGGAGGCTTTAGTTGGGTAAACGAGCGAGAACTATGGCATGGCACCGTAGTGTCTTTAAGCATTGCGGAGGTTCAAGGCCCCGACGGGTTGGTGTATGAAAGAGAGATAGTGCGCCATCCCGGTGCTGCGGTGATAGTAGCGTTAGACGGCCAAGAGGTGATTATGTTGCGCCAATATCGGGCCGCTGTTGATGCAGAGTTGTTGGAAATCCCAGCGGGCAAGCTAGATGTTCCAGATGAGCCTCCAGAGATGACAGCACAACGGGAACTTGTTGAGGAGATCGGCAAGCGCGCCGAGCAGTTAGAGCTTTTAGCAGTGTTTCACAATTCACCAGGGTTTTGCGATGAGGTAACCCACTGTTATTTAGCTACCCAGCTTATTGACGCAGAGCGTGAGCCTCACAGTATTGAGGAGCAGCATATGAGCATTGAACGGATTAAGCTGCAAGATGTACCCAAGCTGGTGGCGCTAGGAGAGATACGCGATGCCAAGTCCATTGTTGGGCTAATGTTGGCCCGCGAGCATCTCAGGTGAGTGTCAACAGTGTTGGGGTTGAGGAGTATTTTACTTGGCTTGTGTTAGAACAGCGTCGTTCTGTTCGCACACATGAGGCGTATCGACGAGATTTAGGACGTTACTGCGATTTTCTAGGCAGCAGGGGAGTTACCACTCAAGATGCTACCGAAGAAGATATTTTAGCGTTTTTAAGCTATGAACAGCAGTTAGGCAAGACATCTGCATCGGTTGCTCGGGCGATGACGGTGGTGCGTACTTTTCACAAGTTTTTGGTGCTAGAGGGTATTCGTAAAGACGATCCGGGGTTTTATGTGGAACTTCCACGGGTTCCTAAAGGAGTGCCTAAAGCGCTAAGCGAAGCTGAGGTAGAAGCTGTGATTGGGGCAGTGCAAGGATCAGAGCCTGTCGATCTGCGGGATCGAGCAATTTTGGAAATGCTTTACGGTACTGGGATGCGCGTGAGCGAGCTAGTGGGTATGTCGTTGGCTGATGTAGATGTAAGCGCTGCGCTTGTGCGGGTTTTGGGTAAGGGTAATAAAGAGCGCTGGCTGCCGCTGGGCAATTGTGCTTATGATGCGCTGGTTGCATGGTTAGCTCCGTGCGGTAGAGGTCTCATGGAACCACATCGTTGGGCAACGCAAAGCGATCAAACAGCAGTGTGGCTAAATCGGCGTGGTGGCCGTCTGTCACGCCAAGGGGCATATGCTGTGGTAAAAAAGCGTGCTCGACAGGTTGGTTTGGGGGCAAAAGTTTTCCCGCACGTTTTTCGCCATTCCTGTGCAACCCACATGTTAGATCATGGTGCCGACATTCGAGCTGTACAGGAACTTTTGGGTCACGTTTCTATTAGTACTACTCAGGTTTACACTTTGGTGGCTAAAGAGAAGTTGTGGGAGGCATATCGGAAAGCTCATCCGCGTGCAGTATTAAATTAGTGGCAGCTAGTACGGGGGTGCTTGTGCGTTAGTGTTGGGTTTATGCGGCTAGCAACATGGAACGTGAACTCGCTTAATGCTCGGTTAGTGCGTGTGCAAGAGTGGCTGGAGTTAGCAAGTCCAGATGTTTTGTGCATGCAGGAAACCAAGATGGCCGATGAGGCGTTTCCCGGGCTGGTTTTTGCCGATATGGGCTATGAGTGGGCACATCATGGTCAAGGACGTTGGAACGGGGTGGCGATATTGAGCAAGGTAGGCATACGCGATATCTGTGTTGGGTTTGAAGATGGTGAAGACCCCGACCCTGATGCTCGCATTCTTTGGGCCACTTGTGGGGGGATAAGGGTAGCTAGTGCTTATATACCTAACGGACGCGAACTTGGTCACGATCACTACCAGTATAAGTTGGCATGGTTAGGCCGTTTGCGGTCCCATCTAGAAGCCAACTGTAGTGTTGATGTGCCTGTTGTGGTGGCTGGTGATTTTAACGTGGCACCTGCTGATAATGATGTTTGGGACATAGCCGCTTTTGAAGGGTTGACGCACGTGAGTGAGCCAGAGCGTGAAGCGTTAGAAGCGGTTTTAGATTGGGGTTTGGTTGATGTGTTCCGCAAGCGTTGGCCGCAAGATCACCTTTTCACATTTTGGGATTATCAAGCTGGTCGCTTTCACAAGCGGCAAGGTATGCGCATTGACATGGTGCTAGCTTCTGAACTGCTTGCTCAAAAAGTGGCTTCTGTGTTTATGGATCGCAACGCTCGTAAAGGTCAAAAGCCATCAGATCATGCTCCAGTAGTAGTGGATTTTGCTTGGGATGATCCTGCGCTAAGTGGCAGTGGTATGAGCTGATGGTGTTTGCTGCTGAATCTGCTGGTTTTGACCTGTTGGTGTTTTGGGTGCAAATCTTAGTTTTAGTTGCTACAGCGCATTTGTTTGGAATGGTGATGCGTAAGGTTGGGATGCCTGCTGTGGTGGGGGCACTTTTAGCTGGCTTAGTGCTTGGGCCTTCTGTTTTTGGTGTGGTTTGGGAGTCGGGGTTTGAATGGTTTTTGCCTGATGATTCTGGTCAACAAGCAGCTCTTAGCGCGGTTAGTTGGGTGGGTGTGGCTTTGTTGCTGGTGGTTACCGGTTTTGAAACTGATTTGACGTTAATCAACAAGTTGGGTCGTCCTGCGGTGTGGGTTACAGCGGGTAGCTTGTTAGTGCCTTTGGCCGCTGGTTTAGTGGTGGGAGCTTTTTTGCCTGCAGTGTTTTTGGGTGAGGAGGCAGAGCGGTTGACCTTCACTTTGTTTGTAGCGTTAGCCCTTAGCGTGTCTTCGCTTGCGGTGGTGGCCAAGATTTTAAGTGAGTTGGGTTTGATGCGTCGCGATATTGGGCAGATCACCGTGGCTGCAGGCATGGGCAATGATGTTATTGGTTGGGTGCTTTTAGGAGTGTTTACCGGTTTAGCAACTTCTGGTGAGGTGTCGGTAATTGAAGTGTTGAGCACTGCTGCGGGGATAGTGGTTTTTGGGGTTTTAGCGCTCACAGTTGGGCAGCGTTTAGTAGATTTGTGTTTGCGGCAGGTACGCCGTCGGGGCAGCAACCTAGCAGCAGCGATGCTGGTATGCATTTTGGTTATGTTGGCTTTTGGCGTTGCAACGGAGTGGTTAGGTGTAGAGGCTGTGTTGGGCGCGTTTGTTGCTGGGGTGGTGCTAAACCGTTCGCGTTTTCAGCACGAAGATGTTGTGCAGCATTTAGAGGGCATAACCGGAGCTTTGTTTGCGCCAATATTTTTTGCTACTGCTGGGCTGGAAGTAGATCTACGTTTGTTAGATGATGCCGAGGCACTGTTGTGGGCGCTGGTTATCTTGGTGGTGGGTATTGTTTTTAAGTTTGTTGGAGCTTATGGTGGGGCTCGTTTAGCGGGACGCACTCATCGTGCGGGTCTTGCGTTGGGCGCTGGGTTAAATGCTCGCGGAGCTTTAGAGATTGTTATTGCAACTGTAGGGCTGTCTGTAGGGGTGTTTAGCGCAACAGCGTTTTCGGTGATTGTGTTGGTGCCGGTTTTAACTTCGTTATTTGCATCGGTCACTTTGCGGGGGGTGGTGAACAACTGGCAAGGAACACCTGATGAACAGGAGCGCTTAGGGCGTGAGCAGGCTCTTAGCCGTAATCTGGTTGTGCGCACATCCCGCTTGCTGCTGCCTACCCGAGGTGGGCCAGAGTCCATTGCCGCCGCGCAAGTTTTGCATTTTGCATGGCCTGTCGAAGCTGCTGCCACAGTATTGACAGTGGGTAAAAAAGACAGCGAGGTTGATATCACACCATTGCAGAATGTGCTACACGATCGGCCTTTAGAACATCGTCAGGTACGCGACACTGATCTCGTGCGTACTATTATTGATGAGAGTCAGCTTGGGTTTGGTGTGATTGGTCTTGGTGCTATTGATTATGCCGATACCGGCAGGGTGATTTCTCCTCTGGTAGACGGGGTGTTGTCTGAGAGCCCAATTCCTGTGGTTGTGGTGCGCCGGGCTCGTAACTTAGATAGACCTTTGCCGGGGGCTTTTAGCCGTGCTGTGGTGCCTGTAACCGGTAGCCCAGTTTCACGAGCTGCTCAAGAGGTGGCGTTTAATCTCAGCGCCCAGCTGGGCACTGAGTTGCATCTTACGCATGTGGAAAGTGCTATAGGCGAGTCTACGGGTTTGCCGTCTTTGCTGGGACGCCGAATTATTCATCGTCCGGGTATGAACGTGGGTCAAAAAGTGGTAGAGCAAGCCATGACCCTAGCTGATGAGTTAGGAGCAACCACTCGTACTGCTGTGCGCGAAGGCTCTTCACCTGCTGAGCAGATATTGCAACTCGTGACAGAAATTGATGCTGATTTGGTGGTTATGGGCGCGCATTTACGCCGTGTTGGGGATCGTCCGTTTTTAGGTCATCGTGTGGAAGAGGTGTTGCGTGAATGCGATGCCACTGTAGTGGTAGTGCTAATCCCCTTTGACCTTTAGTGTTGTGTTGGCGAGTTTTGGATTGTTTCGTTGCTGTTGTTGTTTGTGTAGCAACTTTTTTATAGTAAAAATCTAATTATTACTCAGCTACGCGCTTCGATTGCGTGCAACCAGCAGAGCAATCCCGATTGCGGTTCCAGCTAGGATTAGGGACGCTGTCTGAGTTGATAACGCTACTAGAGGCACCTCATGGATGAGTGTGGATAGCTGCAGTACAGCAAGTACTCCTAAAAGTGCCTCAACCGCTCGTTCGTAGCGATGTCTCTTCTGACGCTCGACACGTTCGGCAATTTCGTATGCCCACTTTAAGGCTTGCTCGGTAGCTTCGATTTCTTGTTCTAGTCGACTTGTGTGCCTTAGTGTCTGAAGAATTTCTGAGTATCTAGTAGACATGCTTGCATGACTGAGTTGTTTGACTTCAAGCAGCAGAGGAAGAACTTGCCACCGCAGCTCGTCTAGGGCAGATGATTTGATCTCTGTCCATTGAGCTAAGGTTGTTTCACACCAGCGGCGAACTTGGTAGGCAACGAACCAAGCAATCTGCGTCCTAACTTCTAACAATTCGTAGGTTCGGATTGTTGTTGTTGGCTTGTCGCTTAACCCAACAACAATCAAGCTTGCCCAAGTTGCACCGCAGTAGATCTCAGTACTGGTTTCTACGTCAGGTGGTAAATCCGCTGGATCAAGCTTCTGGATGCGTTCTATGACTTTATTATGAGCAATTTCGTCATTCTGTGTTTTGAACTCGAGGTCTCCATATCCGACCTTGCTGGGCTCGGACAACGCTGCAATACCTAATAGAGCATTTCGGTGTTTGAGCAGTTGAGAAGGGTCTGCGTCTTCAGCGACGTAGAAGGAAAACACATAAAGAATACCACTCCAAGTAGACCAGCGTATGGTGTCTCCAAACCTCCTTGTCAGCTGGTTACGAAGATTTTCTATCTTTTGAGCAAGAGGGTGGCTGCCTTCACAGACCTGTTTGTGTAGTTGCCAGCGCTGCTCTAAGAGATTGACGACATCTTTGTGGTTGCTGAACTCTGCGTTATGAGTTTCTTTGTCAACTGCGACTCCAAATCCACGAGATTCCACGTATAGAACTGTTTTCGCTTCGTTATCGTTCGATATCCACTGGCTTACTTTTAGGCCGATTAGTGGCTTAGCTGTTTCCTCAAGTGGTAGCTCGCTAAATCCTTCGTGATCAAGCGCTTCTATCACCGTTTCGTCAACTGCACCTCCGAGGTCGAAGGGAATGATTGAAATTCTAGTGATCACTAGTTATGGAGGTCTGCGGTTGTGACAATGTTGTTAGCACCGATATATCGGGGAAGTATTGACAATGCAGCATTGTGGTACTCGATGCCTGCATGGCTCATTGATAAATCGCTGACGACTATGGGATGAAATCCTCGGTTGAACAAATCAACAGCGGTGGTGAGCACGCAGACATCAGTGTCGATACCAAAGACTAGGACTTCGTCGACTTCTAAACGCCTCAAGATATCTTCCAGTTTAGTGTCTATGAAAGGTGAGTAAGAGTACTTGTCGACCACTAGTGTAGGGCAGTCATCTATTTCAGGTGCTAAGACAATTTCTCTATTTTCTTGTAATTGTGGCCAACCCAGAATTTCTATGAAAGGACCTCCTTCTCCTGGGTTGATAAATCGAGTGAATATTCGATGCTCAATTGGAGCATGTATACAGAATTGTCGAATTGCCATAGGAATTTGGGCAGTGTGTTCGTCTATAAAGCCAGACTGAATGTCTACAGCGATTAAGCAGGACGGCATATGCACATTCATCAGTTTAGTAAACTAGCGACATTTTAAGGTAAAAATGAAACAATGAGTTGCAATGTGATTTGTTGAGTGGACTTTGTGTTAATTCACTTTAAGTTAATTCAGCATAGTTTGTGGGTTGACAGTTGGCTCGCCTTTAGGGCTGTGTTGCACTCAAAATAGCGCGCAGATACGGTGAGGGGGCGCGTTTAACCGTTTTGTTGCCAAAACAGCGTTCGGCTGCCCAGTGAAAATGCAGTTCTTGTTGCGCACGAGTTATAGCTACGTACAGTAGGCGCCGTTCTTCAAGCAATTCTGCGGTGCTTTGGGCTTGGGCGATGGGCACGAAACCTTGTTCTATGCCAGCTAAATGCACGATGGGCCACTCCAGCCCTTTAGCTGCGTGGAAGGTGCTAACAGTTACCTCGTTGTGGTTCTGGGGTTGGTTCTGAGACTGCTCTTTGTCTGCTTGAAGTCTAAAGGGAATCTGCTTATGGTTCAGCGCGGCAACAATCCTTGTGGTCTGAGCATTGGTGCGTATTAGCACCGCCATCGCAGACCAAGCAGTACCAGTATCTTTTGCAGCCACCAGCGCCTGTGCGATACAGGTAGCCTCATCAGCGTCGTTAGCATGAGCGGTTATCTTAGGGGTAGGTCCGTCAGGGCAGTGGGCATACAGCAAGGCTGCTTGTTTGCCTAACACAGCATGTCCTGCTGTAAGGATTTGCGGTGTTGAGCGATAGTTGTCTTTAAGCATCTTGAGATCGGCGTCAACAAACCAATCCTGAAAGTTTTGAATGTAGCCAGAATCTGCCCCATTCCAAGTGTAGATGGCCTGATTGGGGTCACCCACCGCGCATAAGTCGTTGCGCTCGCCTAGCCAAGCTCGCAGCAGATCAAACTGGAGGCGGTTCACGTCTTGCATCTCATCTACAAATAAGTGTTGAAATTTCCAGCGGCGAGCTTCGGCGTAGTCAGGGTTTTCTTCTAGTTCGCAAAGAGCCAGAACTAAAAGGTCATCAAAATCCAACAAACCGCGTTTAGTTTTTTCTGCTTCGTAGCTAGCTAAAAGCCTGCTCAGCAGAGACGGTTCTAGTGGAGTTGTGCGTGCAAGAACACCTACCATAAACGGATAATCATCGGGTGCTATCCGCCTAGCCTTGGCCCATTCCAACTCTGTAACAGCTTCTTGTATTTCTGGTTTGGCTAGGCGTATCCCAGCTTTGTGCGCTACTCGGTTGATCAGTCCCCGCTTATCAGTTAACAATTGGGGCAGACGTTTGTTTTGTTCTGCCCAACGAATTTTGAGTTGCGCGTAGGCTGCGCTGTGGAATGTGCCAGCGCTAACCGAACTTTGCATTCCTAAGACATGTAACCGTTCGCGCAGCTCTCTAGCAGCTTTACGAGTAAAGGTAAGAGCCAAGGTGTGTTTAGCTGCAATGTTGCCACAAGTTGCTTGGTAAGCGATGCGGCGGGTGAGCACTCTGGTTTTACCTGTCCCGGCCCCTGCCAGAATACAAAGCGGGGTGTTAGGGCTACATACTGCAGCGCGTTGCGTTTCGTTTAGTCCGTCTAACAGGGACTCTGATAAAGGCACCCTAACAAGGTACCTAGCTCAGAGACAGTTTCTGCTTTGTGTGGCCATCAAGTTAGCGTTTAAGAGCGCGTTCGTGGCAAAGTATCAACCGTGACAGCAATCACCATGCTTTGGCACACTACGGCCATGGGTGCCGATTACGACGAGTTACTTGGCCCGCTGCAGCGGCTGTTTGGTGCCACGCCAATGCACGATAATATTTCTGACGCCCCTGGAATTGGTCGCCGAGGTGGAATGACCTGGCTAGGTGATAATTCCCTTGAGGTGGGGGCACCAGTAGGTGAGCAGTCGCCGGTTCGCAACTTTGTGGAAAAATGGGGTGGCGGGATGCACTCAATTGCAGTGCAAGTTGCAGATGCTAAGGCCACAGCAGAGCGGTTGGCTGACATTGGCGTAAACCCACAGGTTTGGCTGGCCGAGAATATCTTTTTTACGAAGCCTGCCGACACTGCTGGGCTTTTGTTGGAATGGTCATCTTATCAAACTAACGATGATCCTCGTTGGGGCTATGCACTTACCCCCGTATCTACAGAACCAGTTGTACCAATATTGCAGTACGCTTTTGTGACAGCTGTTGTGCATGACCCGTTAGCAGTAGCCGAACGGTTGGCCGAAGTGTTTGGCACGGCGGTTTTACGCAGCAACCACACCACTGCTAGCGATGAGATAGCTGCTATTGTGTCGCTAGCAGATTGCTTGTTGTTACTGTTTGCCGTACCACCGCAAGGGCATTCATTAAAACTTTGGGGAAGCGAAATCAACCGCAATCGCTTTCATGCTCATGGGTTGCGGGTAAACAACTTGGCCGAGGCTTTAGCCAAGCTTGCTACACATGGGGTAGAGCCAACTGCACAGATTGATTCCATGGCTTATTTTGGCCCTAGCGAAGTACCTTTGCCCACATTTTTGGTGGAGGACTTGTTGCCAGAAGATCCCCGCCTGCAACCGGACTTTGTTGCTAGTGGTGCCACACACACACAAGGAGCAGCATCGTGAAGGTTGGGATACGTATGCCCGAACAACAGATTGGCTTTGATCCCGGTGTCATCAAAGAGTTTGCCGTTCGTTCTGAAGAGTTGGGTTTTGATTTCATAACCTGTGTGGATCATGTGTTGGGCACACCTCATGATAGGCGCGATCCTCCGTTCCACGAAGGTGGCTTTTACGATGAAAAAAGTGTTTTCCATGAGCCGTTTACGCTGTTTTCTTACTGGGCTGGCGTAACCAGCCGCATCAACTTCGCCATTTCGGTGCTGGTTTTACCACAGCGGCAAACCGCATTGGTAGCCAAGCAAGCTGCACAGCTAGCTATTTTGAGCAACCACCGCTTACAGATAGGGGTAGGTAGCGGGTGGAATTACATCGAGTATGAGTCTTTGGGTACCGAGTATCGCAGCAGAGGCCGTCGCTTGGAAGAACAGGTGATATTGCTGCGTCGTTTCTGGAGTGAGCCGGTTGTAGATTTCACCGGGGATCATCATCGCATTGACAGAGCAGGTCTGAATCCTTTGTTGGAACAGCCTGTGCCGATTTGGTTTGGCGGGTTTGCCCAAGTGCAACAAGACCGCTGCGCCCGCTTAGGTGATGGTTTTATGTGGGCTGGTAATACCAGCTGGTCTCGCAAAGGCATTCAATTTATTCGCCAACGAGCTGCTGAGGTGGGTCGTGACCCTGATGCGATTGGTTTTCAATCCAGCTTAGGTGAGGCTGAAGGTTTTGTGGATAGAGCTAACGCTTGGGCTGAGGTGGGGGGTACGCATGCTTCGGTAGAGCTTGGAGATGGGCGCGGTGCGGAGCTTTTAGACGCTTTGGTGCGGGTGCGCGAACAAGTAGGCGATTTAATTTTAGAAGTATAAACAATTTTGGAGGTACAGATGACAGCATCTTTTTTTGTTGCCCGCGATGAGGAGTGGCAGCCCTCAAGTCCTGAAGAAAAGATAGATTTTCTTTTGTCCACGCAGCAGATAAAGCAGTTGCCGTTCCGCTATGGCCTAGCGGTAGATATTCGTGACATGGATGCTTTGGCGGAGCTGTTTGTAGAAGATGTGCGGATAGGCAAAGATTTATACGGTCGAGATGCACTCAAGGATTGGTACATCAGAGCCCTCAGCAATCTGCAAAGAACCATTCACCTAGTGGGCAACCACATTTTGAGCTTTAGTGATGCCGATCACGCAACTGGGGTTGTTTATTGCCGCGATGAAGTGGAAAGGCCTGATTACTGGACACTCGGTCATATCCAGTATTGGGATACCTATGAGCGCAGAGACGGGCGGTGGTATTTTGTAAGACGCATCTATACTCGCTGGAAGGCTGTAGATGAAGTGGTACGCACTAAAGAAGCCACCGAATCTCCGGGGCTATCTATGCGGGAGCTTCCCCAAGTTTGGCCCACATGGAACGAGTTCTGGAGCTAGCAGCACGGTAACTTCTCTACAACTACTCTGTTACGCACAAGCATAATGCATTGATTAAAATTGCAGAACACTTGCACTTTACGATGATGGCTTGCTTCTTGTTGTACTAGAGTACTCATAAAAGCGGACAACGACTAGGGGGAAACCATGGAAGTTGCGGTCACCATCAATGGTGAAAACTATACCCACGATGTAGAGCCTCGCACTCTGTTAGTACATCACATCCGTGATGTGATAGGGCTCACCGGCACAAACATAGGTTGCGATACCTCATCTTGTGGAGCTTGCACAATTCATATGAACGGAGAGTCTGTGAAGTCTTGCACCATGCTGGCAGTGCAGGCTGACGGGCATAATCTTACTACCATCGAGGGGTTAGCTGATGGTGATGTGCTGCATCCCATGCAGGAGTCATTTCGGCAGTGCCACGCTTTGCAATGCGGCTATTGCACCCCAGGCATGGTTATGGCAGCTATTTCTTTGCTTGATGAGAATCCCTCTCCCACAGAACGTGAGGTACGCATCGGCCTAGAAGGTAACTTGTGCCGCTGCACCGGCTACCACAACATTGTTAAAGCTGTTTTACACTGTGCGGAGGCTTCAGCATGATTCCTGCATCTTTTGATTACATTCGTGCAGAATCGGCTGCCGAAGCTTTAGCAGCTTTAGCCGCACACGGTGATGAAGCCAAACTGTTAGCGGGTGGGCACTCGTTGCTGCCACTAATGAAGCTGCGTTTAGCGATTCCCGAAGTGGTAGTAGACATCGGGCGTATTGATGATCTTAGCTACATCAACGACGCTGGCGACCATCTAGCCATTGGCGCTTTAACTCGCCATCGTGATGTTGAAACCAGCGATCTGGTGCGTTCGCAAGCAGGGCTTTTGGCTGAAGCAACAAGCCACGTAGGCGATCCCCAAGTACGTCATATGGGTACGATCGGCGGTTCTATTGCACACGGAGACCCAGCCTCAGACCTCCCTTCGGTGATGCTGGCTATGCGTGCCACCTTTGTGGCCGCAGGGCCGTCGGGGCAGCGTGAAATAGCTGTAGACGATTTTTTCACCGGTTTTTTGGAAACCTCATTGGCAGAAGACGAGATGCTCACAGAGATCAGAGTGCCTAAGATGCCCAATGCAACATGGGGTTTTCAGAAGTTCAACCGTCGTGCTCAAGACTGGGCTATTGTGGGTGTGTCTGCAGTACTCAATAACGGAACTGCAGGCGTTGGCTTGGTTAACATGGACAGCATGCCAATCCGTGCCGCAAGTGTAGAGGTCGCTCTTGCAGAAGGTGCGTCAGCTGCTGATGCCGCACAATTCGCAGCCAAGGGCACCAACCCACCTTCTGATTTAAACGCTGGCGTAGAGTATCGTGAGCATTTGGCGCGCGTGCTTACCCGCCGGGCACTTGAAACCGCTGGCCGCTAAACCCACACCTAGCCCAGAGCAGAGATATCACAGACAGGCTAATCGGTGAACCCTGCACCTACTTCAGCCGCAGAGGTAGCCGACGGGTTAGCCAGCGTAGACTATCTAGCCGATGAGGGGCTATCCACCGCGTTGTTTTTGGCGCTGGAATTGGATCGTCCGTTACTGCTAGAAGGCGAGCCCGGGGTGGGTAAGACACAAACAGCTAAGGCTTTAGCTGCTTGGTATGGCACCGAGCTAATCCGCTTGCAGTGCTATGAGGGGATAGATGTTGCCCAAGCCGTATACGAGTGGGACTATTCCCGGCAGCTTCTACATCTCCGCACTAAAGAAGCCACCGGTTCTGCAGTTAGTGAAACCTCCGCTATTTTAGAAGATGAGCTTTATTCGGAGCGGTTTTTGATTAAGCGGCCACTGCTGCGGGCAATTTCTGCGCCGGCTGGTAATGCCCCAGTGCTATTGATTGATGAAGTTGATAGGGCTGATGATGAGTTTGAAGCTTTTTTGCTGGAGATTTTGTCGGATTACGCGGTGACGGTGCCCGAGATAGGGAGCTTTGTGGCTGCTAAACCTCCTAAAGTGATCATCACCTCCAACCGCACTCGTGATGTTCACGATGCGTTGAAGCGGCGTTGCTTATATCACTGGGTAGATCACCCCAGCTTTGAGCGAGAGGTAGCCATTATCACCCGTAGAGTCCCTCAGGTGCAGCAACGTTTAGCGCAACAGGTAGCAGCGGCCGTGGCAGCGTTTAGGGATTTGGGTTTGTATAAGCCGCCCGGGGTAGCAGAGAGCATTGATTGGAGTTTGGCTTTAGGCAGGCTAGGTGCAACCGAGTTAACTTCCGAAATAGTCCAAGTAAGTTTGGGAGCTGTGCTTAAATACCGTGAAGATCAGCAAAGGGTTGCAGACCATGGTCTTGGTGTGCTGATCGAACAGGCCATCGCTAAAGCTAGCTAAACCTGTCTTCATGCAAGCAGCAGAGTTAGCCGTTGGTTTTGTGTACTCTCTGCGTAGCGCAGGTATCGAGGTGGCGGTGGGTTCTTCGGTTGACTACTGCTGTGCGTTAGGTGCGTTAGGGCTAGCAAAACGCAGCGCTGTTTACTGGGCAGGTCGGGCTACTCTTATAACCAACCCAGAAGAAATAGAGTTATACGACCAAATCTTTGCTGCCTATTACGACGGCGATGGTTTGGTTACTTTCCCGGTTGTAGAAGCCCCTCAACCTTTCACATTAGCGGTAGATGATGCCAACGAAGATTCCCGTGAATTAGATGACAGTTCAGATTCACAGCAGATAGATCCATCGGTTATTTTGCGGTGGAGCCGTTATGAGGTGTTACGCGAAAAGGACTTCAACGAGTACAGCAAAGAAGAACTAGACGAGGCTCACCGTTTGATGACAGCAATGGCTTATATAGGGGGCACGCGGAGATCGCGCAGGCGTAACCCTACCAAACGGCCTGTTGGTCATCTCGACTTGCGCCGCACAGTGCGGTTGGCTCTTCGCAGCGGTGGAGAGCCAATTTATCTTAGGCGCAATGAAGCTGGTGAGCGTTTACGCAAAGTGGTGCTGATGTTGGACATTTCTGGTTCTATGGAGTCGTATGCACGAGCTCTTTTACGTTTTGTACATGCTGCGGTGGTGGGTAGAGGCAAGGTGGAAGTGTTTACTATCGGTACTCGTTTAACTCGTATTACGCGTGATTTAACGTGGCGGGATCCCGATAGAGCTTTGAGTGCAGCCGCCACAGCGGTGAGCGATTGGTCTGGTGGTACGCGGATTGGGGAGACGCTGGGTGAGTTTAATGATTTGTGGGGAATAAGAGGTATGGCGAGGGGTGCCACAGTGGTGGTGCTAAGCGATGGTTGGGATCGGGGGAGCCCTGAGGTGATGGCCGAGCAGATGAACCGTTTACACCGGGTAACACATAAACTGGTGTGGGTGAACCCGCTTAAAGCAACCCCAGGCTATCAGCCGTTGGCTCAAGGTATGGCTGCAGCTTTGCCACATGTAGACGAGTTCATCGAGGGACATTCGCTGCGATCCTTAGAACGCCTAGCTGAGGTGTTAACAGTATGAAAGAAATCTTGACTCAACTAGATAACTGGCGGGCCGAAGGTCGCAAAGTGGCAATAGCTCGGGTAGTAAACGTGGAAGGTTCTGGGCCCAGAGACCCAGGTGCAGCTATGGCAGTAAGCAGCGATGGTGATGTGATCGGATCAGTATCAGGGGGGTGTGTGGAAGCTGCGGTGGTTACTGAGGCTTTAGACATTCTTGCTACCGGTGCAAGGCGTATGGTGAGTTTTGGTTACAGCGATGATGAGGCTTTTGCTGTAGGGCTTACTTGTGGCGGTACCATCCACCTATTTATCGAACCGTGGGATTGGTAGAGGTGTCGCAGGTTTACCAGCATTGGCGAGACGCGATAGTTGCTGAACGCCCTGTTGCTCTAGTCACTGTGGTTGAAGGCCCAAATGCAGGTGCCAAGCTAGTTGTAGAACCTGATAAACAAAACGTGGGGAGTTTAGGGCATTTACATTTAGATGAGGTTGTGCGCGGTGATGCTTTAGGAGAACTAGCCGCAGGACGCACTGGTGTGCGCCACTACGGGGCTGAGGGTCAAACCAACGAGAGCGAACTGACAGTGTTTGTGGAGTCGTTTGCGCCACCACCTATCATGTTGGTGTTTGGTGCGGTGGATTTCACCGCAGCGCTAGCTCGGGCTGCCAAACTGTTGGGCTTCAAGGTGGTTGTAGCTGATGCGCGGGCAATGTTTGCCACTGTGAAACGGTTTCCAATGGCCGATGAGGTGATGGTTGCTTGGCCTGATGAGGTGTTTGATGTTTATGCAGATCGTTTGGGGCGCCACGATGCAGTGTGCATTTTGACGCATGATACTAAGTTTGATGTTCCAGCAGTGCAGCGGGCGGTGGCCACCAATGTGGGTTACATAGGGGTGATGGGTAGCAGACGTACTCACGCTGCCCGTTTGAAGCGTTTGCAAGAGGTGGGGGTAAGCCAAGACGCTATAGGACGTTTGATGGCCCCGATTGGCTTGGATATCGGTTCGCGCACCCCAGAAGAAACAGCGGTATCTGTGTGCGCTGAGATCATCGCTAATCGCAGTGGGCATGCTGCACCTTCATTGCGAGACGGAACAGGCCCTATTCACCGCCCTTTTGCTAGGCAATGAACTTCGATTTAACACAGACCGCTTTAGCGATAGGGTTAGCTGCATTGGTGATGCTTGGATGTTCAGATAGCACTAATGATAGCTCTGCTTTTTCCGCAGCCACCAAAATAGCAGTTACGGCTTCACCTACTGTTGCACCGTCTGTTACGGCTGCGCCACCTGTAGCTTCTTCCCAAACCATAGAGCCCGCAGTTACAGCTACGGTAGTGGCTGCTAACGATGTCCCTGTTGGGAGGTTAGCTGAGGTAACACAAGGGTGGGCAACCGATTTTTCTAACCGTGTTATAGAACTAGATGAGCTGCTAATCGGCATTCAGACCGTGCCTATTCGCGATCGTATCCCACCCATAGATAACCCAGAGTTTGTGTCTACAGCAGAAGTAAGTTGGGCTAACTCAGAGCCTGGGTTGGTGCTAGTAGCAGATCAAGAGGCTCGTTTTTATCCACTAGCAATGCTTATCGTCCATGAGATAGTCAACGATGAGATTGCGGGTCGCCCTGTTACTGTAACCTACTGCCCGCTTTGTAACAGTGCTTTGGTGTTTGACCCTGTTGTGGATGGGCGAACCTTGCGTTTCGGCACTTCAGGGCTTTTACGCAACAGCGACCTAGTGATGTGGGATGACGCTACCGAGTCGTTGTGGCAACAAATTGGCGGGACGGGGCTAGTTGGTGCTTATGCAGGTTACCGCTTAGAGGTCATTGCATCGGCGATCGTTTCTTGGAGTGATTTTACCGATGCTTACCCCGACGGCAAGGTGTTAGCGGTACCAGGGCGGCCAACAAGCAGCTATGGCGGTAATCCTTATGTGCTTTATTCCTCACGTGATGTTCCTTACGCTTTCTTTGATGCTGCGCAGCTAGACGATCGTTACCCCGCCCTTGAGCGAACGGTGGGAGTTAGCAGCAACGGTTTTGCTAAAGGTTATCTGTTTAGCACTGTGCAGGCCGCAAAGGTTATCAACGATATTGTGGCTGAGGTGCCGATAGTGGTGTGGTGGTCGCCTGGCACCTCCGATGCGTTAGATGCCTTTGAAACGGGGCAAGGCAAAGACATAGGCGCTGCGCTGGCTTTTGACCGGCGCTTAGCAGACGGCACTGTGTTGGAGTTCTCGCCAAATGGTGATGGTCAGTTTATCGATAACAATACGGGCTCGGAGTGGAACCTGCTTGGTCAAGCTCTTGCAGGTGATCTGACAGGCACGCAACTACAAAAAGTCCTACACACTAACGAGTTTTGGTTTGCCTGGTCTGCTTTCAATCCCCAAGGTGAGGTGTATACTCAGTGAGCCTGGCTGCTGTTTTGCTAGCTGCTGGTGCAGGCAGTCGTTTTGATGGGCCAACCCACAAGCTAAGAGCCCCGTTTCGTGGGTCCACAGTGGTACAACATTCTTTAGCTGGTGCCCTTCAGGCTCAGTTTGATGTCATTTACGTTGTAACAGGAGCAGTGGAGCTGCGTGATTTGTTGCCTGAAGATGTGATCGTTGTACAGAACCACTCTTGGGAGTTGGGGCAAGCCACTTCGCTGCGCGCCGGGGTGTTTGTTGCTGAAAACGACGGTTTTGATGCTGTAGTAATCGGTTTAGGAGATCAACCGCTTGTAGGCGCTCATGCTTGGCAGGCTGTAGCCGAATTTCCGGGCGATCTAGTAACCGCAGTTTTTGGTTCTCGCCGTAGCCCACCAGTGAAGTTGGGTGCTGCTGTGTGGCCGCTTTTGCCAACTAGTGGTGACGCAGGTGCTCGAGTGTTGATGCAAATGAGCCCTGAGCGGGTTACCGAAGTATCATGTGAAGGAGAGCCTGTGGATTTTGACACTCTGGAGGATCTGAAATTCAGAAGCTAACCGCTAGTTTGGGCATCTAAACCTGAGAGGATCAACAAAGATGGAAATGAGCAACGAAATTCAAGTAAGCGCTTCTGCGAGCGATGTTTGGCAAGCCTTCAACGATGTGGAGCGCATAGCACCTTGTTTGCCGGGGGCGCAGCTAACTGAGATTGATGGTGAAGAGTATCGCGGGGTAGTTAAGGTAAAGGTTGGCCCGGTGAATGCTCAGTACAAGGGTAAGGCCACCTTTTTGGAGCGCGATGAGCAAGCTCTGAAGGTGGTGATTTTGGCAGAAGGACGCGAAACCAGAGGCCAGGGGAATGCCAGCGCTCAAATCACCGCTGCGTTAGAAGCTATAGGTGATGACAGCACTAAGGTGAGCGTAACTACAGATCTTAAGATCACTGGCAAGGTAGCTCAGATAGGACGCAACCTAATTCCAGATGTGAGTGCCAAAATTATGGGGCAGTTTGCCGACAACCTAGAGGCTCTTTTATCAGATGATGGTAGTAGCGATGCTGCTGTGGAGGATTCTGCTGAGACTTCTACATCTGCAAGCAACGAAACAGATGGCTCAAATCAACAAGCACCTGGGCTTCGTGCTGTGAACTCACCTGAAGCCGAAGCAGTGGACTTGCTAGATGTTGCAGGCGCTCCCATGGCCAAACGGCTTGGTCCTCTAGCAGGTGTGGTTGGGTTGCTATGGTTGCTGCGGAGGCTTATCAAACGTAAAAGGAACAAGCGGGCCTGAGGAGTACAGACCACGAGCAGGTTAAAGCCCTCTTAGGGCGCGACCCGCAGGGTGCTTATGAGGTAGTTGTGCGCAGCCCTGATGGGACACCACGCGTGATACGCAATGCTCCTTTTTTGAATGACGGCACGCCTATGCCCACCTTGTACTGGTTGCTTAATCCAACCGATGTTTTACGGGTTAGTCGTCTAGAATCTAACCGAGGAGTCCACTTGGCTGAGGACGCAGTTGATAGCGAAGAACTAGCCGAAGCGCATCGTTGCTATGCCGCTGAGCGGGATTTAGCAATTCCTGAAACCTACGAAGGGCATCGCCCTTATGGAGGTGTTGGGGGAACCCGTCAAGGGGTGAAATGCTTACATGCTCACTATGCATGGCATCTTGCAGGTGGCGCAGATCCAGTGGGCCGCTGGGTAGCTGAGCAGCTTGCAGCTATTTGCAAGATTGAAAGCTGAAACGGTGAAAGCACCGGTAGTAGCAGCGATTGATTGCGGCACTAACTCTACGCGTTTGTTGGTGAGCCGTGGGGGGACCACAACCCTTGAGCGTTTGATGACCATCACACGGCTTGGCGAAGGTGTTGATACAACCGGCGAGCTAAACGCACAAGCAATTGCACGTACTGTGCAGTGTCTCAATGGTTACCGGCAGGTGATGGATAACTATGGAGTTAGCTCGGTACGCATAGCTGCTACCTCTGCTGCTCGCGATGCAACAAACTGTCAAGATTTTTTTGATCAAGCAACTGCAGCGGTAGGGGTAAGACCTGAGTTGCTAAGTGGGCTAGCTGAAGGCGAGCTGTCTTTTCGTGGGGCCACAGCTGAACTAGACCCCAGCTTAGGGCCATTTCTGGTTGTAGACCTTGGGGGTGGTTCAACCGAGCTATGTGTTGGTACCACTGTGTGCGAAGCGGCTATGTCGTTAGATATTGGTTGCGTGCGACTCACCGAAAAGTACCTGCACTCCGATCCGCCCTTACCCGAAGAGTTGCATGCTTGTATATCAGTAATCGGCACGCATCTAGATGACGTAGACATAGAGATGCCTCAAGCGCGCAGCGCTCGCACCTTTGTAGGGTTAGCAGGAACAGTTTCTACAGCTGCTGCGGTAGAGCAAGGTTTGTCTTTCTATGAGCGCAACAAGATTCATCATTTTCAGCTAACTAAACGGGCTGTTGAAGATGTTTTCCGTACCTTAGCCACTGAGAACCGCACAGACCGGGCTTGTAATCCTGGGTTAGAGCAAGCAAGGGTGGATGTGATCGTAGGTGGTATGACCATATTGGTGAAGATCATGCGCCATTTTGGGTTTGAATCTTGCTTAGTCTCGGAGTCCGACATCTTAGATGGAATGGTGGACAGTCTGGTTGAGCGTTGTTGACTAAATTGGTTTCCTAATGCGTACTTGGTCGCGGCTTCGAAGTTCTGCAAAGCGCAATGTGCTCATAGGCACGCGTGTAGAGTTGAGGCCTTTAGTTGAAGCCGATTTTGGAGAGTGGCAGGCGGTGCGCCGTGCTAATCGCGAGTGGCTTAGTCCCTGGGAGCCGCAGGCACAACCAGCACAGCCTGATGTAGTGGAAAACCGTTTGGCCTTTGCTAACCGGTGTAGTACCCGCGCTCGCGAACGCGAAATAGACATCGGCTACGGCTTTGGGGTGTTTGCTGATGGACACTTGATAGGGGAGATGAACCTCTCAAATGTGCAACGTGGCCCTTTTCAAACTGCTCATGTGGGCTATTGGATTGATGAGCGTTTTGCAGGCCACGAGTATGCGCCAGAAGCTTTGGTGGTGATGTTGGATTATGCTTTTGAAATTTTAGGTTTACACAGGGTGCAGATAAACATTATTCCGCGCAACCATGCCAGCCGTCGGGTGGTAGAAAAGTTGGGGTTACGCAATGAGGGGGTTGCGTTGCGCTATTTAGAAATTAACGGTCGTTGGGAGGATCATGTTCGCTATGCCATTACCGTAGAGGAATGGCAGGTGCGTGGTCCTGAGTTGGTAGCTGGCTGGTTGAGCTAAGTCGCATAGCAACTCTGGTGGCTGTCTTAGTAGGATGAATGCAATATGTTGCTAACTGAAATTGACCATGTTGCGATTGCTGTTTACGATTTAGAAGCTGCGGTGGCTTTTTATGAGTCTGCGTTTGGTGCAACCGTGGAGCACCGTGAGGTGGTGGAAAGCGACGGGGTAGAAGAGGCTCTGTTGAAGGTAGCCGATTCTTATATTCAACTTACCGCGGCTACTCATGAGGAATCTCCAATAGCAAAGTACCTGTCGAAACGTGGTGAGGGTATTCACCATGTGGGTTACAGAGTGCAAGATTGCGCTGTGGCGCTTAAAGCGATGGTAGCTGCGGGTGCCACCCCAATTGATGTTGAGCCCCGGCCGGGTTCGCGTGGCACCACAGTGGCGTTTATGCATCCTAAAGGTGCTTTTGGCACTCTCATAGAACTGGTACAAGAGTAAATATGCTTAGCCCACGTTTGTTTGATCAGCTACCGCTAGGCTCTATTGTTGTTGTGCTATGACTGTTTCTGTTACCGACTCTGAACTAGCCGACGAGCTAGTAAGCACTATTCGCAGCTGGGTGAACCGGGAGGTAATTCCTAACGCTTCTGAACTAGAACATGCTGATGAGTTTCCTGAAGAAATGTTTTCGCAGATGTGCGAGTTCGGGTTGTTTGGGGCAACCATCGAAGAGCACTACGGTGGGTTGGGATTAGACGTAACCACTTATGCTCGCATCATCGAGGAGCTGTCTCGGGGATGGATGTCGTTAGCTGGCATCTTGAATACCCACAAGATTGCTGCCACCATGATTGGCCGTTACGGTACCAACAGCCAAAAAGAACGGTTTTTGCCGTGTATGTGTGATGGCTCGGTGCGCGCTGCTTTTTCGCTGTCGGAACCCGATGCAGGTAGTGACACTCGCAACATTCGCTGCCGTGCTGTTGCAGATGGAGATGATTGGGTTATCAACGGCACCAAGATGTGGGTTACCAATGGAATGCGTGCTCAGATGGTTATGCTTTTAGCACGCACTCCAGACAATAAAATTACCTGCTTTATCGTAGAAAAAGAGCCAGGTTCTGGGGTTGACGGCCTTACGGTTTCGCGCACTATCCCTAAGTTAGGTTACAAAGGCATCGAAACTGTGGAGATGGCATATGATGACTACCATGTGCCGGGAGCTAACTTGTTAGGCGGGTCTGATGGTTTGGGAAATGGTTTAAGCTACGCATTGTCTGCTTTGGAATTGGGACGCATCAACATTGCAGCTCGCGCAGTTGGCGTGGCACAAGCTGCTTTTGATGCAGCAATGGAGTACTCGCAGCAGCGAGAGACCTTTGGCCGTGTCATCTTTGATCATCAGGCTATTTCTTTCAAGCTAGCTGAGATGGGCACAAAACTGCATGCAGCTCGTTTGATGACTTATGATGCTGCACGGCGTTTTGACTCAGGTGAGCGCATCGACTTAGAAGCAGGTATGGCCAAGCTGTTTGCTTCTGAAGTTGCCTTTGAGATTGCTGCAGATTCGTTACGCATTCATGGTGGTAATGGCTATACCCAGGAATATCCTGTAGAGCGCTATTTTCGTGATGCACCCTTGATGATTATCGGCGAGGGTACCAGCGAGATACAAAAGATGGTTATTGCTCGCAAGTTGCGTGAGCGATACCTATAGCAGCTGCTAGGCCAGCGATAGCCGCGTGTTGTTCGGCCTACAGGCATAGGAAGCATCGGAAGTGCCGATGCTTATGTGGCATCGCTGGCGACGGTGGCTGTTGCGCTTAGCAGTGCTGGGTTTGTTGTTAACGTGGATTTTGACATGGGCATTAGATGCCCCACAACGCCCGGTGTTAGCCCAACTAGCTGAAGTGCCCCAAGCAGCGGTACATGTTGGAGGGATTGCCTGTCAGCAGTTTTCTGAGGGCGCTGGTTTTGCTGTAGAGCCAGGGCTGGTTCTTACCAATGCTCATGTGGTGGCAGGGGTAGAGGAGATTGTGGTTACTTTAGGAACTAGTACAGCAATGGGTACGCTTGTGGGTTTTGATCCGAGCCGAGACGTAGCTGCTATAACGGTTTCAGGGTTGGATTTAACCCCACTAAAGTTGGCCGAAAATGTGGCTACGGCGAACGATGCGGGAGATGTTGTTAGGGTTGATCGCGACTCAGGGGTAGATTTTGTGCCCTTTAGTGTGATACGCAGAGTCACTGCTACAGGGCAGGATTTTTATGGTGATCAAGTTTTAGGGCATCAAGTATTAGAGATTGGTTCAATGTTGGCAGCAGGTGACTCGGGGGCGGGGCTGGTAAATGCAGCTGGGGAGTTATGGGGTATGGTATTTTCGGTAAGTTCGCGCCAGAACAACCACGGCTATGCCTTAGATGTGACAGAAATTGACTCTTTTTTGAGCGAGCTTGGAACTCAGCGTGTCCCTACACCGCCTTGTCGTGTGAGGTAGAGCGTGTGAGGTGAGGGGGATTTAGCTACACTATGGCTATGGCTTCACAAGTCAGCGAGCCGGAGAATCGGATTGTGGTTGGGGTTGAAGGCTCGGGTGGTGCTCGAGCAGCCCTTCGCTGGGCTATTAAAGAGGCTCGCCACCGCGGAGCTTTTGTGGATGTGGTAACGGCTTACACCACCACATATGTTCCGTCTTCGCCTGATTTTAATTATTTGCCGCTTGATCCAATAGACCTTGAAGCTGAGGTAAAGAAGATGCAAGACACTGTGATCGATACTGTGCTTGAAACCGTTGATGCTGAAGGAGTGGAAATAAAGCGTCGCATGATTAGAGGCCGAGCGGCCGATACTTTGATTGCAGAATCGGTGGATGCTGCAATGTTGGTGGTGGGTTCTAGGGGGCGCGGTGGTTTCCGAGGGCTTTTATTAGGTTCTGTTAGTCAGCAAATCGCACAGCATGGTAGTTGCCCTGTTGTGATTGTTCGTCCGGATCTGCCTACTTGACGAAGCTCCCGTTGCAGCAATTTTTGCTTTTTAACGGTTAGTGTCCCGAGCCGTGAGGCCCGGGACACTAAGTCTTTTAGATTTTGAGTAGGTTGTTATTGCAGGTTGCGGAGGCGGCGACCGAGGCCGAACAGCATTGCACCGGCTAGCACCACAGCCAAAGCGATGATGGTCAATAGAGATGTATTCACACCGGTAGCGGCTAGTTCTTCTCCGCTCATATCATCCATGCTGTCTAACATGTCGTCAGCCATGTCCATATCATCGCTAGCATCATCGAAACTAGGCGGCAACAGCACTGCATCTATCACATGGATAATGCCGTTTGATGCTTGAATGTCAGGGGTAACAACGTTGGCATTATTTATTTGTACGGCGTCACCATCAACGGAGATAGTCACGTTGGCACCTTGAACAGTTTGCACGCTTTGGCCGTCTAACGTTAGTACTGTTGCAGCAGGAACCGATTGTGGCAGAACGTGGTAGTTAAGCACGGAGGCTAGCTCAGTATCTGCTAATAGGTCTTCTGCGCTCAGGTTCAACGTTTCCAGGGCAGTGGCAAATGCTTCTTCTGTGGGAGCAAACACGGTGAATGGGCCTGGGCCACTTAGAGTATCTACCAAGCCAGCAGCTTGTACTGCATTTACTAAGGTTGAGAAATTGCCAGCGGCTACGGCTACATCAACGATAGTCCCCGGTGCATCATCAGCATCTGCATCGTCAGCGTCTTCGGAGGTGCCTTCGCCTGCTGTGTCCGTGCCTTCGTCTACTTCCGTTTCTTCTTCAGACGTTGCCTCTTCAGACGTTGCCTCTTCAGACGTTGCCTCTTCAGACGTTGCCTCTTCAGACGTTGCCTCTTCAGACGTTGCCTCTTCAGACGTTGCCTCTTCAGACGTTGCTTCTTCGGACGTTGCTTCTTCGGACGTGTCTTGTGTTTCTTCGTCCGAGTCTTGTGCTGCTGCGGTGCCCGCTCCTACCCAGGCTATAAGAGCCAATATAAGGGCAAGAAAAATGAGCTTGGACTTTTTCATGTTGATACTCCTTATGCCACCCGCACATACAGATGTACAAAAGTGTGGCACCTACTCCGATTGATGCTTGTATCTTAGCGCATAAATGAACTAGTTGCTTAACTTGCGTGAATTTTTGTTGAGGGAAATTGAGGTTGTTAACGACCGATGGCCCGAGCCGTGAGGCCCGGGCCATCGAGTGTTCAGATTTATAATAGTTGAAACTGGCTATTTGAAATGTGCCAACTTACAGATTTTAGCGCACAGCCTGTAGGCGACGGCTAAAGCCAAACACCATGATACCAGCTAAAGCGATACCGATGCCAATGATGACCAACAAAGAGGTGTTCACACCGGTATCAGCCAACATATCATCCATCATGTCATCACCAACTGTTATTAAGACGTGTGCGTTCTCTTGAGTTGCTAGTGCTCCAGCAACAAGGACAAGACCTTGCTCGGGTATATCGGCTACGATTGTACGGCTAAAGCTTCCATCTGTAACAGGAACATCTTGCGTTAGATCATCGCTTGTGTAGTTGGTTCCAAAGCCACCTGCTCCGCAGTGAGCAGTTATATCAAGTGATTTTGGATCAACATCTGCTCCATAGCCGCAACGTACTATGGTAATAGCACTTGCAGTCCAGCCACTACCATTTACCTCAAAGGTTGTTTGGCCAGCGCTGTCTACATTTGATGGTGTGACAGTGATGGATGGTCCATCTTGTGCCGACGCCACGCTTGCTCCTGCCCACACCACAAGAGCTAATGCTAATGCGATGAGGACAAACTTAGATTTTGTCATGCTAAACACTCCTTGGACCTAAAGGTACTGGCCCCTATCTGTACAGACACAAAAACTATAGCGCGTGCTGGTAGTCATGTCACTTATTGTTGCTGGTATCTATTGTATTTTTGCTAGGCAACGATTTGAGCATCATGGAGGCGGCCAATTTCAGCGGCTGAGAGGCCAAGTACCTCGGCTAGCACTTCATCGGTGTGTTGTCCGAGGCTAGGTGCTGTGCCAGCAATCATCTCGTTTGTTTCTAGATTGTTTATAAAACGCAGTGGTGCTCTTGGTGTGAGGTATTGGCCGGTATCAGGGTGTTCTAGTTGGCTAAACAATGGGTTAGCAGTAGAGCAGCGGCTGTCGTTTGCTATCAATTCCAGCATTGATTGGTATTTACCCCAGCAGACCCCATGGGCATCTAGCAAGTTTTGTGCTTCAGCTAAGGTACGCGCAGCACACCAACGCTCTATTAGAGGATTAAGACGATCTCTAGCTAAGTAGCGGTCGCCGTCGGATTGGGTAAAGTCCAACCCTGTGTCGGCTTCTATTGCTGTTACTTCGGCACCTATGTCACAAGCTGCCACGATTGATTTCCACTGCCGTGCGCTTACTGCTACAAGCTGAATACGATGGCCATCGGCTAGCTCAAAATCCCGCCCAAATGCTCCATAAAGGTTGTTGCCAATGCGAGGCCGCTGAGTGCCTAGCAGCTCTGCTTCGGCTACGTGTCCTAGCATCGACACCGCCGCTAGAGCTACATCAGATAAAGCTAAGCTTACGAAGGTGCCCTTGCCTGTACGCAAACGTTGTCGCTCGGCAGCTAGCACACCCAAAGCGGCTGTTTGACCGCAGATTACATCCCAAGCAGGTAGCACATGGTTGATTGTGCCTGCGTTGCCGGTTAGCCAGGGGTAGCCCATAGCGCAGTTGACTGTGTAGTCCACCGCGGTGCTGCCATCGTGGTTTCCGGTGATGACGATCATAATGAGGTCTGGGCGGTGCAAGCTGAGAGATTCATAAGATAGCCAGCCGGCAGCAGGAAAGTTGGTCATAAAGATGCCCGCATCAGGCCCAGGCGCAGTGGCTAGTTGTGTGATCAACTCTTGGCCTTGTGTTGAGCGTATGTCAACTTGGATAGAGCGCTTAGCTTTGTTGAGCCCTTGCCAGTAAAGCGACTGGCCTTTTGGTGTAAGCGGCCAGCGTTTAAAATCGATGCCACCGCCTATGGCATCAAAGCGAATCACATCTGCTCCAAGCTGTGCCAATGTCATAGCGCCTGATGGGCAGGCTACAAAAGCTGAGCCTTCTAGCACACGCATACCGGTTAATGGTTTTGCCATCTAGCTATTCTTGCTAACTGATGCCGAAGCTGTCGAAGAGAAAGTTGCGTTGTGCTGACAGCAGGTTTTCGGCAACTTGTTCTTGTGGGGTCATATGCGTGACATCGGGTAGAGGCAGCACTTGGTGAGGTCGACCAGCTTCAAACAGGGCTTTTGAAAGTTGCAGTGTGTGAGCAGCGAAAACGTTGTCGTCTGCTAAGCCACAGATTAGCAGCAATGGCCTTTGCAGGGTGGGCGCTAGCTCGATGAGGTTAGTACGACTGTACGCTGCGGGGTTTTGTTGGGGATGGCCGAGGTAACGTTCGGTGTAGTGGGTGTCGTATAGCAGCCAGTTAGTAACCGGTGCTCCAGCTATAGCGCACATGAAGCGGTCGGGGCGTGCTAGCACTGCCAACGCTGCCAGATAGCCGCCGAAAGACCAGCCTCTGATGGCTACCCGGTTTAAATCTAGGCGCCCATGTTGGGTTGCTAGGGCATCTAGGGCATCTATTTGATCTTGCAGCACTGGGTTGGCTAGATCGTTAGCTACAGCCCGTTCCCAAGCCGGGCCTCGTGCTGGGGTGCCGCGGCCATCGGTTATAACAACGGCAAAACCCTGGTTAGCAAACCATTGCGACACCAAATACGGAGCGCGAGCATTCAGCACCCTTTGTGCATGCGGACCTCCATAAGGGTCTAGCAGCACCGGTAACAAGCCTGACTGAGTAGTTTGGCTACAGGCGTTATCATCGCAAGGGTATAGCACCACAGTTTGCAGGTCTCGTTTGCCAACTACGCCAAACTGAGGTTTGGGCGAGACTAAGGGGGTGGCGGCTTTGGAACTGATAGTAAAGCGCTTTGTTGGGGTTAAAACTTCGGTGGCAGCTTCTTGTTGCGCTGTAGCCGAGCGGGTCAGAACTGTAGTTTGGGCACCCACAACTGCTGTGTGTATTGCAGGTGTTGATGTGAGTTTTTCTAGGGTATGGTTGGCATTGAGCTGCCAAACATGGGTTTGGGTGGGATCTTCGGAGGCTGTAAAAACCACTCGCTGCGCGTTAGCAGCTACTATATTGCGTACTTGCAGGTTGTCGGGTGTAACCGCTTGGTTATCTACCACAAGCCTGCGGGCAGTTCCTATATCTTGCACTGTAATTAGATGTTCGCCCATCCATGCTGGGGTGCCTGCCACCAACTCCACCCAGTGTTCATCGTTTTGTAGAGATATCTCTTGTGTAGCACCGGCTGCAGGGTTGACTTCTAGAAACAGCAAGCAGCGTTGATCGCGGGTTTGCACTGCAATAGTTGGTTTTTGGCGAGGTGCCCAACTAGCTCTAGCTAAATACTCATAGCTGTTGTTGTCCCAGTTCACATCTACGCGACTGCCGTCTATCCCAAAGATAGCTAGCGATACCTTTGCGTTGGTGGTACCCGCAGCCGGGTAGCGCACCGGCAGCGGCGCTCTTTCGGGGTTGGCGGGATAGGGGATGTACCATGTTGGTACTTGGGTGGTGTCCACCCGTGCAACTAGCAGATGAGAGCTGTCCTGCGACCACCAAAACCCTTGGCTGCGACCCATTTCCTCAGCAGCGATGAACTCGGCTGAACCCCAACTTATCGTTGGGCTGTTTTCTTTTACAGTGAGGAGCGTTTGTTGAGCCGCATCGCTGCCAGAAAGGCTGCTTTTGCGTTCTGCTGAGTTATTTCGGGTAGCAAGAGATGAGATGTCAACAACGGTAAGAGAGTCCTCTGCTATGTAAGCAAGGCGCTTACCGTTAGGAGACGGTCTGGGGTTAAACGCCCCTGTGTCACACCGCAGAGCAGTGATGGTTGGTGGTTGAGCCCCGTTGTTATGTTCTGCCATGTATACAGTGCCAGCTAAACAGAAAGCGATCTTATCTAGTTTTGAGGTACCCGCATAAGAAACAATGCCTCCAGCAGCTTCACGAGCTCTTTCTCTGCGGGCGCGTTCAGGGGCAGGTAGTTCTTCTGTATCAGGGTTACGTAAGATTTGGTTTGGATCCGCTAGCAGATACTCATGGTTATCAGCGGTATCTAAAAGCCATAGGCAGTTGATTGGATCATCGCCAGATTTACTGCGCAGGAATGTCACGTAACGGCCATCATCGGACACAGCGAAGTTGCGGGGCGCTCCTAATGTGAAGCCTTTGGTGCGAGCGTGTTGACGTGGAAATGAGTCCATTGCTGAGTTTGTCACTGAGTGTGTATTTCTGTCTTTTTTCGCCAGATTGTGCCACTAGGACCATCTTCAAGCACTACGTTTTCTGCGGCTAGCTGATTGCGGATGCTGTCGGCTGTGGCAAAGTCTTTGGCAACACGAGCTTGGTTTCGTTGCGCCACCATCTCGTTTATTCGCCGGGTTTGCGCATTGTTAGAATCGCTCTCAGAGTTGTTGCTAACAGGATGTTTCGTTGGAATTTCTAAGCCGAGGGCTGCACATAGATGGTTGATCGTGGCAAACACTTGAGCAGCTTTGTTGGTGTTTTGAGCGTCCAACGCGGCGTTGCCAGTTCGTACCAAGTCGAAAATAACTGCTAGCGCAGCTGGAGTGGCGAAGTCTTCGTCCATTGCTGCAGTAAAGCGTGCCACTGCTTTTGCGTCTATGCTCACAAGTTCTGTGTCTGTGTTAGCAAGACTATCTGTGTCTGCCAGATATGTATTTGTAGGGCATTGAGTGCTGGGGTTTATGTTTGTAGCATTGGCTTGTGTGGTCAACATGGTTTGAAAGCGGCGGTGCCAGGTTTCAAGGCGTTGCATTGCACCGCTAGCTGTTGCTAATGAGTCGTCGCTTAACTCCAGTACCGTGCGGTAATGAGTTTGTAGCATCAACAAGCGCAGCACTTGCGGGGGACAGGAATCCAATAAGTCGGCCAGTGTGGTGAAGTTGCCTAGTGATTTGGCCATTTTTTCGCCGTTTACATTCAACATGGCACCATGAACCCAATAGCGCGCAAACCTACAGTCGGCACTTTCAGCTTCGGCAATCTCGTTTTGATGATGAGGAAATGCCAGATCATCACCTCCCCCGTGAATGTCGAAAACTTCGCCCAAAAGGTCGGTGGCCATAGCTACGCATTCAATATGCCAGCCAGGTCTGCCGGGGCCCCACGGGGAGTCCCACGTTGGTTCGTTAGGTTTCGCTGCTTTCCAAAGGGCGAAGTCCAGTGGGTCTACTTTGTCTTCATCTACCTCTACGCGTGCTCTTGCGCCTTCTCGTAGCTCTTGGGGAGTACGTCCGATGAGGTTGCCGTAGTGCTCATGTGCTGCTACCGAGAAATAAACTCCTTTGCCTTCAATAATGTAGGCCGCACCCCGTTTAACAAGCTGGTCGATTAGAGCCAGCATTTGCGGTATGTATTCGGTTGCATGGGGTTGATGATCTGGCTGGGTAATGCCGAAACGTTCCATTTGCGCTACGTAGTCTTGTTTGTAGCGTTTGGCTAGTTCGGTTTCGGTAGTTCCTGTGGCAGCTGCGCGAGCAATTATCTTGTCGTCAATGTCGGTGATGTTTGAAACAAAAGTAACCTTGTAGCCTCGCCAGCTGAGGTAGCGGCGGATCATGTCAAAGGTAAGGGCAGTACGGGCATGACCAATGTGCGGCACATCGTAAACGGTTGGACCGCATACATACATAGACACCTGGCCCGGTGTTATCGGTTCAAATTGAAGAACTGCTCTTTGGCGGGTGTCATAGAGCGAAATCACCCTTTAAGGTTAGTTAGTTTTTGGGTGGGTATAGCCATCATTATCAAACCGAGTGGTGGCATTATTAAAGCACTGTTGCTAAGGAGCGCTAGAAAGAACCCACATTTTTATGTTTGATTTGAATATTTGTGCAGATGTCAGAGTGTAATGTCTGAAGATTTGCTTACCCAGCAAGTGCTGCGCATTTGGAAGACCAGACGTGCTCGTTGGTTTTATGGATTGCTGCGGGTGTTGGTGTTTTTGGTGGGCCGCTTGTATTTGCGGATGCGGGTAGATGGGGCGCACAAGTTAAAGATAGATGGCGCGTTTATTTTGGCTCCTGTGCATCGTTCCAACTTAGATGGCCCGCTGGTTAATGTTTTGTGCCCGCGGGTTGTACGCTCACTAGCTAAACAGGAGATGTTTCCGGGCGGGTTGGGTACGTGGTTTAGCGCTATGTGTGGAGCGTTTCCAGTGCGCCGTGGTACTGGTGATCGCCGCTCGTTGCAAGCAGCAGTTGGTTTGTTGGAACAAGGCGAGCCGCTCTTAGTGTTTCCAGAAGGCACTCGTCACAGCGGGCGACAGGTGGGTGCTATTTATAGTGGAGCGGGTTATTTGGCAGCGCGCGCTAAGGTGCCTATTATCCCTGTTGGCATTGCAGGTACAGAGCAGGCCATGGCACCTAAGGCCAAGTTCTTGCGGCCTGTACCGGTTTCGATAGTTGTGGGTGAACCGTTGGATTTTTTGACTGCTGGCAGCAGCCGTATTAGTGCTGAGATGCGGGCTGATTTTACAGACAAGTTACAGAAAGGCATGCAAGATGCGATGGATAAAGCTTACGACAAAGCGTCCACTCGCTGGGGCTGGTGTGGTTAATCGCGGTTCATTGCGGTTAATAGAGTGTGTGCAATTTGTGCAGCTGCAAGCGTTTATCCTATGAGGTGTGTTGTTGATTTGGCATAGGATTGCAGCAATTTTGCTGGTGGTTGGGTTAATGATGGTTAGCGGATGTGGGGGTGGTATTGAGGTTAGCCAGACTCTAACGACTCAGCGTGTAGATGCTGATGCTGGACGTCCTGCCAGCACGGCTGCGCCAGGGTCTAGTGTGGGAGCTACGTCTAGCTACAATTCCTCGGGCTCTGCTGACGGTGATGTCGTTCCCACGCCGACAGGTGTGCTCACTCCTACAACACAGGCTGATTTTTTAGTTGAGCCTACTGTTCAAGCTCTCCAAGAAACGCCTCAAGAGATACCCGAAGATACCAAAGCTGCAAGTCGAGACTTTTTGGGATCGTTAACTGAGGAGTTTCACTTTGTGATGGCTGAAGAAATAGATGAGCTGATTGCGGTTGCTCGTTCTTGGAATCCGCAAGCGAGTTTGTCTATCGCTGTGGAAATGCCCGATGGCTCTCGTCATGGTTTTGTGCCGCAAGAAAGCAATTTTGCTGCTAGTGCT
Source organism: Candidatus Poriferisocius sp. (assembly GCA_965221865.1). GTDB lineage: Bacteria > Actinomycetota > Acidimicrobiia > Acidimicrobiales > Bin134 > Poriferisocius. Next base: position 384,102 of record OZ244918.1, on the reverse strand, counting down.
GTTAAGCCTTTTTGGGTAGCTGCAGCTTTAGACACTGCGGGTATAGACGCTGTGGAGCCACTAGGTGGTTCATCTTTGGTTGGCTCAAATAACTTTGCTAGCGGCGCTCTAATCGATCTAGCTGGTGGGGTGGATGCTGTGAACTCTTGGACTACCAACACAGCTGGGTTGCGGGAAACTCGGCTAGAGGCTTGGCGGTTTGGTGATGAAAACAGGGAGTCAAGCAGTTTCAATCCGGACAATCCTCTTGGAAATCGCACCAGCACATCGGATTTAGCCAAGTTTTATGCGCGGCTTTTCAGAGGTCAGCTTTTAGACAGTTCCCGCACCGCTGTTTTGCAGAGATGGCTGCGTGCCACCGCCCGTTCATTAACCGGTCCTAAGGTACTAGACGGGGTTTTGCTAGATCGTTTACCACAGCAGGTGGCTGCTGGCTCATTGCACAAAGGTGGCTGGTTGACGCCAGGCTGTTGTAGGGGAGAGTACCGTCAGATTGTGGATGCAGGGGTGATTGTTTTACCTGGTGGCGGCTGGTTTTCGTTAGCGATAGTGAGCGCGCGGGGAGATTATTTTGATCAAACAATCAGGTGGGTATCGTTTGCGGCATGTCGTCTGTATGCGTTGATTGCAGCAGATGTAGGTGTTGATTGCAAACGAGGTGGTGATGGGACACATGATTCTACGATTTGGCCACTAACAGGGGATGCTGCCATATCAGGCGATTTAGGCGATGCCGTGGCACAAAGTCTAGACACTTCTACACAGAGCCCTAGCACATCTGCTGTGGTTGCGCCGGTGATGTATCTCACGTTTGACGATGGCCCCGATCCTATGTATACACCTCAAGTTTTAGATGTTTTAGAAAAGTACGGGGCGAAAGCCACTTTTTTTGTTCTAGGTTCAAGGGCTGCGGCTTATCCTAACTTGCTGCAACGTATAGTTGCTGAGGGGCATACTGTGGGTAACCACACTTGGAACCACGAAGCGTTAGGGGAACTGTCTCGTGAGGAGTTTGATGAGACGGTAAGCCGAACCCAAATTCAGCTTGGCGATTGGGCTACGAACTGTTTACGGCCGCCGTATGCCTCGATGAATGCTTTCACCCGTCCATGGGCTGCAGAGCACGGATTGGAGGTGGTTACATGGGATTTCAGTCCGCAAGATTGGATTCCGCAATCACCTCAGGAGGTCGCTCAAAAAGTTGTGTCCCACGCCCGTGATGGCGTTAATATCTTGATGCATGATGGCGGTGGTGATCGCTCTTGGACGGTTCTTGGGCTTGATATCGCCCTTGCCGAGTTATCTGGTCGTGGGTATGCATTTGAGCCGCTTTGCAGGTGATTGACCGTGGTTTTTCAAAGGTTCATAACATTTGGGGTAGTTTTGGCCTTGCTTTGTGGAGGGTGTGCCATGCAGGACTCTTCTATTTCACAAAATGCTTCTGTGGCACAAGATGCTTCTGTATCACAGAATGTTTTGCTGCCGGTTTCTATCTTGCCAACCTCAACCGTTACGCCAGTGGTGCAGATAGAGCGGACGGGGGTGAGGTGGGAGGACCTTGAGAATCTTGCCTTCGAGGTGGACGGGGAGTCCATCCAGCTAGAAGGCGGCAAGGCCGAAATATTTTACGATGGTGCCTCCAGAGACAGATATGTGCTCCAAAACCGGGTGGCTCAGGGGGATCTAGACGATGACGGCTTTGAAGATGTGGTGGCTCACGTCACCATGAACCCGGCTGGGTCGGGGGTATTCCATCTGCTTGTCCCGGTCTTGGACGACGGGCGGGGCGGGGTAGCCAAACCGCCCGTGCTGGTGGGCGACCGAATCGTGATGCAGGACATCGAAGTGCAAGAAGGTCTGGTGAGGGTGTCGTTGCTAGATCGCAGGCCGGACGAGCCTTTTACCGTGATCTCCCGGCGTCAGACACTCGAGATCGACGTCTCTGGGCCTAAGCCCGCAGTTTCGATCGTCGAGTCGCAGCTGCTAGAGGATATCCCGCTTCCTGAGGCCGAAGCGCCCGAGATCGACATTCGGTTCGATCCAGGCGCCGTGGGTGGCGAGGTGACCGGGTCGATTGCTTTCCAACAGCGTCAGCCCTACAGGGCTCACATGGCTGAGGGTCAGGCGTTCACTGCTACCCTAAAAGCCCCGATTGGGGTGTGGCTGGAGGTAAGGTTGGGCGATTTTGTGCTGACTTCAGCGTCCAAGAGACTCCAGTCGGTGGCCACTAACCTCCCCGCTACCGGGTCGTGGAAGGTGACAGTGGTTTCCGCTCATGCCGATCAGGTTGACTATAGTCTTTATGTGGAGGCCCTGCCGCAGGGCTACGATTCCAACTCAGTTGCCTTCGATTCAGTGGCCACTCCAACTGTACCTGCTGTGCCTCTTTTGGTACCTGCGGCACCCTCAGAGGGAGTTGGCCCGGTCATGTATTTGACTTTCGATGATGGGCCCCACCCCAACTACACCCCGCAGGTGCTGGATATTTTGTTCCGTTATGGGGCTAAGGCTACATTTTTTGTTCTCGGTTCGTTGGCTGAACGCTATCCCGACATAATCCAGCGCATTGTTGCCGAGGGTCATACTGTGGCCAACCACACGTGGAATCATGAGAACTTAGCTGGCCTGCCCCAAGATGTGTTTGATGACACAGTGGGACGTACTCAGGATTTGCTCGGCGCTCTGGCCACACCTTGTCTTCGGCCTCCATATGGAACTATTGATGCTTTCACTCGTGACTGGGCGGCCAACCACGGTTTGCAAATCGCCCTGTGGAACGTTGATCCCGCTGACTGGCGCAGCCCTCCAGCTGCACAGATAGCCCAGCACGTTACCGAACACGCCCATGATGGTGGCGTTGTGTTGCTGCACGACGGTGGCGGCAACCGAACCCAAACCATTCTGGCCTTAGATGTTGCTCTTAGTCAGCTGTCTAGTCAGGGTTATCGTTTTGAACCGCTCTGTGTTTGATAACCCTATCTGATTTTCATATTTACTCTGGAGAAGCTGCTAGCAGCTGGTGTACAGGTACGTGAGCCACGCGGGGTGGACGCGGTGCTCGCTCGGCATGTGCAGTGGTCGCCGGAGGGCGTGCCTGGGGAGCGGATCGACATGAATATCCCGTATGCAGAGCTTGCCCGGGAATCAGGGGAGAGGGTGTGCCGCGGCGTTATCTTATGGGGCCGGGACTTGCTTCAACAGGTCGAAAAAACGGTGTCGCTCTTGTGGCGGAGATGTAGCTGTCCTCGGCTGGTATTTGGTGGCACCAGTTAACGACTGTAGGGTCGGCTCTGTTGGTTTTGGCTTTGCGGAGTTCCGAGACGATGTTGGTGTCAAACACATACATCAGCTGAAGATAAATGGTTGGGCGATTTCATCTAATTGAGTAATCTGAAGATCTATATCGCCCACTCCAGGGGTGTTGCTTAACATCTCAATAAGGTTTGATTGGTTGTTTAGGAGTTGCTGGTAGTAGTCAAAGCTCAGCAATACATAGGCAGGCTTTCCGCGGTCAGTGATACATACGGGACCATTGCTTGCGGCCCTCTTTGCTTCACCTGTGTTTTGGTTGAATTCTCGGCTGCTGATATTGGTGATCGCATTCGCCATACTAGTGCTTCTCCTATCTTATGTATCTGATTTGTAGCAACGTTGCTACTATAGTGTTTTGTTATAGTGTTTTGTCAGCAGGCTAAGCACTATAAATCTATAGATTAAGCACACCAAATCTATAGATAAGGTTGCTTGCTTCTTAGTGCTCGCAAGCGTTCTGCGGAGGCTTTCCCTCTGAGCGCGTCGATTAAAACAGTTGTGTCTAGAAGGAGTCGGGGCATTTTCAGCCTGAGCGTCTTGGATCGCTGTGGCGTTGCTGACGAATCCACTCGGCAGGGCTGTCATCCCACGCATGGCCAGCATCGGATATAGACCCCAAAGAAGCTTCGATTTCATCCCATCGTTGCTCGTCATTGAGGGTTTGGCGGATCAGTGCTGCTATGAATGCACTCCTGCGACGTGTCCCTGCTCTACAATCCAGTTCTGCGACTAGTTCGTCCTCAAGTTGAATGTGCATTCGTATTATCTAACTCTACACATCAACCACGCTGTGTATATGATCTCTTTGTTGTCAAAATAACTTTTTAGGTCGGACCTAAGTGTCCAAAGCTCTTGCAGTTAGTGCTTTAGAGACCTTCTCAGGGGATCGACGCTCGATTCTCTTCAGTCAAATTGTTGGCTAGTGCGGTTGCTGCAATCAGCGTATTGAGGCTTGGGGTTAGATTGGGCACAATCAGCGATCTGTTGTTTGCTTGATCTAGAATAGAAACGCGTAGATTTGCTTTCGGCTTACTTGATGAGCTGTGTAAGCTATGCGGTCGGACGCAGAAGGAGATGGTAATATGGCTGCTCGGCTTGTTCTTCGCCTCACTGGGGACGATGCTAAGCTTGGCGAGGTTTACGCATCTGACCTTGCTTGTCTTCTTGAGAGCGTAGATCGTGCTGTTAGCCGGACGGCGGCTCAGATCGTTGGACGAGCCCCCCGCAGCAGAGGAAGGCTCTCTCAGATGATCATTGATGCTACAAAATTGCGGCTAACTGCAATCAGGGAAGGCAGTCTGGTGTTGGAGCTTGCTCCCCCCGATGAGCGTTCTGATCAAGAGGTCTTGGCTCTGAACGATCGGCAGCTTGCAGATTCTGCAATCCGCACAGTCATTGACGTGATTGATGGCTCTGAAACTGGCTTCCCCGAAGCTGCCGCCGTGCTGAAACAGCTTGCCGAGAACCTGGACATCGGCAAGCGCTATGAGATGTTGGCCTTTGTTCAACCTGGAGAAGTGCCACGCGAGGCGGTGCTGAATGCCAACGCTCGCAGTCGGTTGTCTAGAGCCGTTCAGCGACGTACTCACATTGATGACAGTGGAACTCTGTCCGGGATACTCTATGAGGCCGACTTTGAGAAGAACACAGCCCGAGTGAGGACACCGCTCGGAGACTCAGTTGCTGTCCGTTTTGACGACAGCCACGCCAAAAGCATCAAGGGAGCCCTGCGAGAGCAGGCACAGATCCAAGGGAGTATCACCTACAACGAAGCGACAACGGCGATAGTGTCAGTAGAACTTTCAAAGATAGCACCGGCGGTGCAGCTGGAACTGGTGTCAGACTTTGAGAATTTCTGGATCTCGCAGTCTTTGGAAGAACTGGCCGAGTCGCAAGGAGTTAAAGTCGTAAGTCGAATCGAGGATATACAGGATCATACCATTTCTGATGAGGAAGCAGAAGCTTTTCTCTCCGCCCTTGAGTTGTAAGCAGTGTCATCCGAAGAACTCCTGGTTGACACCGATGTGCTTTCGTATATTGCATGGGAGCGATCTCAAGCTGAGTTATTCGCACCGCTTTTGTTGGGTAAGTCGCTGTTGATTTCGTTCGTAACTGTGGGTGAAATGTATTTCGGTGCCGAAAAGGCAAATTGGGGAGAAACGCGAGTTGCAAAATTGCAGACTATACTTCAACGCTACATAGTGATACCAGGCACTTACGATGTTGCTAAACAGTATGGACGCGTCAAAAGAATCTTTTGTAATCAGGTAGATGAGAACGATATGTGGATTGCTGCTACTGCTTTAACACATGAGCTTTCTCTGGTTACCAATAATCTGTCCCATTTCGAACCAATGTGCGACCGACTTGATTTCGGTCTTGTGCATCCCGAACGGCTTTAGAGTAGATTGAGCCACCTTGTATGACCAAGTCTATTAAAGCCGTGAGCGACGTTAGTATTTGACAAGCCAAACCACATGTTTGTAAGGATATTGAAGCAAGTGACAGTTTGTGTCTGCGCTGCGATTACTGCAACCCTGCCACACGCACTTGCCTCACGCATTTGAGATACTAAGCAATAGAGTCTTTAGATAGCCGAGGTACTAATAGGTTGCATCAGGCAATTCTGCTGGTTAGCCTATTTTTTTCGATATGAGCTTGTGGGAGGGTAGGCACATAAGCGCGTGCTTGACGAAAGCATCGCAATGCTAAGCAACCCTCACCCCACCGTGGTACTAGCATTGGCGAGTTGTTCGGTTTCGTTCATTTCGCTGCCTTTAGGCTGGGGCAACAGTTCTAGCCTTGGTGGGGTACAGCAACTTTTGTGTATCGCCTGTACAGCAATGGCCATGGTTTATGCGGCTGGATCAGTGTGGGCCATATTTGTGCGCTGGCAAGGCGATAGCGCTCACCCTGCCATCTTGCTGGGATCTGCCGCCATAGCAGTGAGTGCCACATCATTGCCCTTGTTTTGTACTGGTCCTGCTGGACAGAGCGAGCCTCACCCAGCATTTTTTGTTGCAATAGCTGTTATTGCGATTTTTTTGGCCTCTGCTACAGTATTTTGCGCGCTGAGCAGACTAGCTAGCGAACATTATCCTGATGGGGTTATTACGCTGCCCTCTTTTGCTGCACAGAACCGTTTAAAGGCGTTTCCTGAAAGTCTGACCAGCGCTATGTTAGATGATATTGCCGACACCTATGAGGCGGTTCGAACAGACATCGGGCGCGCAGTAGAAAATGGCACCTGCAACCGTCATTTCATACGATCTCAAGCAAGACAGCTGCGCTCCCTTGCAGATAGGATAGATGTGTATCCAACTGCTGATGCCATCCGTTCTGAGGCTCGCTTGTTTGTGTTGAAAGCTAATGTTTATGGTCTTCTGAATCGACAGTTATCAGCCGCTCAGTTTATTCAGCACCGTTGTAGGCAACGTTTTGCAGCTGCTGTTTTGGCTACTAGGAAACTTTAACCTTAAAGAGCAATCTCAATTAGTGGCATATCCGCAGATAAGCAACTTAGCCAAACAAAGCCCACAACAGAAGTGCAACACATATAAGCAATCCTGCAGCAACGAACCAATAGTCAAAGTTACTGCGTTTGTGCTGACGGGTGGGATCAAAGCCCATAGGTAAGTATTGTGTCAGTGGTGATGCTGAAAAAAGTCCGTTGGCCGGTTTTATCGGTTTTGTTGGTGGGAATGTTAGCAACCGTAGGTTGTGGCACAGCATCTTCACCAGAGGTGAGCGTAGGGGCTGATGGGGATATAGACGCCGTGCTTGTTGCTGGTAGGGTGGTGTATATGGATCGTTGCGTTGCTTGCCATGATGCCGATGGGAGCGGCAACACCATTGGACCTCGCCTTAACAATGGACGTTTGCTAGAGGCTTATCCGAACCTTACAGCGGCTGCTGTGGTGGTGGCGGAGGGTAAGAACCGCATGCCAGGTTTTTCTAGCTCACTTGCTGCCACAGAGATCGATGCAGTGCTGCGTTACATCAGCGAGGTGTTGTAGTCTGCGGTAATTGTCACTACCTTCGGGTAGGGTGTGATTGGCGTTCGTGACCCGCCTTAGAGGACACCTTGCTGGTACGGGGAATACCCCCGAGAAAGCACAAACTCGTGCTAGCCACAATTTCAGCCGCTGTCCTTGCCGGCATTAATGGTCATAAAGTGGCCGTAGAAGTACATGTTGCGTCTGGGCTTCCCACCTTTACTGTGGTGGGTTTACCTGATGCAGCTTGTAGAGAAGCGCGCGATCGGGTGAGAGCAGCTCTGCTTTCAAGCGGCCTTAAGTGGCCGCCTGGTCGTATAACTGTCAACTTGGCCCCATCAGGTATTCGCAAAGAAGGCTCTGGGCTGGATTTGGCCATCGCTATTGGAGCGCTAGTTGCCGATAAACAGCTGTCTGGCGAATTAGTTGCCGATATGGCTTTTATAGCTGAGTTGGGATTAGACGGTAGGTTACGTGGGGTACCTGGGGTGCTGCCCCAAACGCGTTGTCTAACTGAGTCCACGGTTGTAGTAGCACCTGATAGCGCTGCAGAAGCAGCACTGGCCAGCGGCCCGTTGGTACGTTCGCCAGCCACGTTAGCGGAGTTAGTTGCTGCACTAAACGGGCATGAGACGTGGTCTGATCCTGTATTGGTTGCTTGTTCAGCAGGCTCAGAAGCCGTAGCTGATTTAGCCGATGTTAAAGGACAACAAATTGCCCGTTTAGGGTTGGAGGTATCTGCAGCGGGTGGTCACCACCTTTTGATGATTGGCCCGCCGGGAGCCGGTAAGACAATGTTGGCTAGAAGGTTGCCAGGTTTGTTGCCTTTGCTAGATGACTCCACTGCTATTGAAGCCACAATGGTTCATTCTGCGGCAGGATTGGATTTACCCTCTGATGGGCTCATTCGTCTCGCTCCATGGCAAGCACCCCACCATTCGGCTTCGATGGTTGCGTTAGTGGGCGGTGGCAGCAGAACGCTGCGGCCAGGGGCTATTAGCTGTGCTCATGGTGGGGTACTTTTTTTAGACGAGATGGGAGAGTTTGCTCCTCAGGCTTTAGACGCATTGCGACAACCCCTTGAAGAAGGGGTTATCAGGGTAAATCGGGCTACAGCTTACGCATCTTTTCCTGCTAGGTTTTTGCTTGTAGGGGCGATGAATCCTTGTCCTTGTGGAGAGCTGGGACAGCCGGGAATGTGTCGTTGCACCCCTTTAGCTCGGCTACGTTATGCCCGCCGTTTAAGCGGCCCTTTGTTAGATCGGTTTGATTTGCGTATCCATGTAGGTCGCCCAGAGGTTAGCGAGTTGTTCGATGTGACCCCTGGAGAATCCACTGCTCAGGTACGGATGCGGGTAGATCAAGCTCGTGCTGTGGCACACGAGCGTGGTGTAGCAGCTAACAGCGAACTACCAGACAATGTTTTAGAAAAGTTTGCTCCACTAGATCCTGGAGCAAAAAACCTGTTTTCTAAAGCCATTGCTGATGGGCGCTTAACTGTGCGGGGTTTTCAGCGGGTACGGCGTGTGGCGTTGACAATGGCAGATCTACATGGTCAATCGCCACCTTTAAGCAGCGACAATGTGGCGCAAGCTTTGTTCATGCGAACCGAGCCGGTAACGGTTGCCCAAGATCCGGTGAGGTTGGTTCATGCCCGGTAGTTGTTTTGTTAATAATGAGCAATATTTTGGACACGTTGGTTGTGATGCATACGACAGTTCCATTGCACAGCGTGGTTTAGCTGATTCTGGGTTGGCTGCGGCTAGCAGCGTTAACGTTGATTCGCTTACAGAGTTGCCCCTAGAAGCCTGGCTGGTTGCATTAGCTGCTTTGCCAGAGGTTGGCCCGGCAAGACTCAAAGCTCTTTTGGATTTTGCATCGCCAGAGGTTGCGTGGGGTTGTTTGCGGTCATCTGCATCGAAAGATTTAGCACAGATTGCAGGCAGCGATTCCCGGTTAGAGAGTTGGCGTTGCTTTGCAGCAAATATAGATATAGCTGAGCTGTGGCATAAGTACCGCGAGTTGGGTATTGGAGTTGCAGCTTTGGGTACGCCTAGCTATCCGCAGCTGTTGTTAGGCGATGTGGAGCCTCCTGTTGTGCTATTTCATCAGGGAGACCTCAACGTGGTTTCTGCTCCGTGCGTTGCCATAGTGGGCACACGTCGCTGCACTCGTTACGGCAGCGAGGTTGCTTTTGACTTAGGGCGAGATTTAGCCAAAGCAGGTGTAGCGGTAGTATCTGGGTTAGCGCTGGGCATCGACGGTGCCGCTCATGCAGGCGCGTTGGCAGCCGAAGCTACACCGCCTATTGGCGTAGTAGGCAGTGGCTTAGACAAGGTATATCCCGAGCGTAACCGTTCTTTGTGGAACGCTGTTGCCAGCGTCGGGGTGCTATTAGGCGAAGCACCTTTGGGAGCCGCGCCAGAGCGTTGGAGGTTCCCAGCTCGTAATCGCATTATTGCTGGTCTTTCTGCTGTGGTTGTAGTGGTGGAATCGCATCCCAAAGGTGGTTCTATGCACACGGTTATAGAAGCACTTAAGCGAGACAAGTACGTTATGGCTGTGCCCGGGCCTGTGCGGAGCGCAGCCTCAGATGGTTGTTTTGACCTGCTAGCCGAAGGCGCTGCTCCTTGTCGAGATGCGCGAGATGTGTTGTTGGCTCTTGGACAGTCGCTGCCTAAAGCTCCTAAAACCGATATTAGGGAAACACCTAATGCCGTTGGGCTGCAAGTTTTAGAAGCGCTGGGTTGGCAGCCAGCTAACGCTGAACAAATCAGGGTTCGCAGCGGTTTGACGATGGCTCAGGTGGCGAGTGCAATTGAAGAACTACGTGCTTGTGGATGGGTGGCAGTGTCGGGGCGTTGGATTGAGCAGGTGGCTCCATGATCCGAGCGCAAGTTTTTCAGCTGGTTACCACGCAGGGTTTTATGAGGCTGCAACACTTGTGGCAGCGTGCGTGGCAGCGTGCGTGGGTTTGGGTATGGTCTCCGACAAGTTCGTGGAGCAAGTATCCTTGTACGCAGATGTCATGGGATTTAGATGATTTTGTGGACTCTTTGAAGTCGGTGTCGCTTGCAACAGCACAGATGTACCGGCGCGAGGTAAGCGTTTTTGTGCAATGGGCAGCGCAAGCACCCAGTCAAGCAAACAACAAAGTGAGCGTGGCCAGCTCTAGCGTAGACGATCCGCGTGATGTGCAAACCCCAGTGGTTCGTAAGTATCTAGCGTATTTGAGCACTCAAGGTTATGCCCGCAAAACTGTGGCGCGTAAAGCCTCTTGCTTGCGCCGCTACTTTCGTTGGTTAAAGCGAACCGGTCGCATCTCATCGGATCCAACCATTGGTGCTGTGGTGGCAGCTGGTAAGCGACGTTTACCGCGGGTTTTGCGTGCAGAGGAATTGGAGGTGCTTTTAGACAAGCCTCGTGCGGCCATTGAGCAAGACAGCAAGGCTCGCCGTCAGCGTGACGATGCGGTTTTAGAGTTGCTGTACGGCAGTGGTTTACGGGTAAGCGAGGTGTGCGCAATGCAAATTGCAGACATAGAGTTATCTCAGAAACGCTTAACCGTTCATGGTAAGGGGTCAAAAGAGCGATTAGTGCCGCTAAGCGATTTGGCAGTTGCAGCTTTGCAAGCATGGTTAAGTGAGGGGCGTTTAGAGATGGCCGATCTAGAAGTTGCTGGCCAAGCAGTGTTTGTAAACTTGTATGGTCGCCCGCTTAACACGCAAGCAGTGCGGCGGCTAGTGGATCGACGTGCTGTTCACAAAACAAACCCACATGCTTTGCGCCACACTTTTGCTACTCACCTTTTGGATGGGGGTGCTGATCTGCGTGAGGTGCAAGAGCTTTTAGGCCATTCCGATCTGGCATCCACGCAGATATACACCCATGTCAGCAAAGAACGCCTCCGTAAGGTGGTACACGCTACCCACCCGCGGGCCTAACAGTTTTTGGAGTTCTAAGATGAGTCGTTTGTGGGCACAAGATGAGCCCAATCCGCACAAGCAATAAAATGCTAAGCACCCCAGCGAAAGCCCAAACGAAAAAGGCCAAACGCATCGCATCTGCATCTGCCAAGTTTTTCTGTGTGGCTTTTGTAGTTGTAATAGGGGTGAGTAGTTTGGTGGTGGCTGCTCATATACAGGGGTCCAGTTTTGGGGATGCAGCTTTAGCTCAATCAGCTGATCCGCCGCAAGCACAGGTACTGCGCTATCAGCTGGCATTACAAGCAGAGGTTATTGATTATTTTCGTCAACCGGCCCATATTGGAGCACCGGGTAATCGTGGTTGGGAATATGCTCCTGAGCCAGGGCAGCATGTGCGTGCTGCAGCCCCAGGTGAGGTGTTGTTTGCAGGTACAGTAGCTGCCAACCGCTTTGTTACTTTGTTGCACCCCGATGGTTTGCGAACCACATACGGATATTTATCTCAAATTACGGTTAGAAAAGGCGAGGTAGTTGAAGCTGGACACATTGTGGGCACCACTTCTAAGCGTTTTTTCTTTAGCGTGCGGGTAGGAGATAGCTACATCGATCCGGCACATGTGTTTGCAGTTGGGCGTGTGCGGCTAGTTGGATAGCCCACAGGTTCGCTATTGTTTGAGGTGGGCTGCATATTAGTTTCAGCCTGCAATGATTATCGCCCGAGGCATCCCACGGTCGCCGTTAGGTGCTGACCTCGGGTTTCGTTGAACCGCTGGGAAAGGAGAGAATATGGCACCTGTCGTGACAATGCGTCAGCTGCTAGATGCTGGGGTTCATTTTGGACACCAAACCCGTCGCTGGAATCCGAAGATGCAACGTTTTATTTTCGGAGAGCGAGATGGCATCTACATTATCGACCTGCATCAAACCTTGGCTCATATTGAATCGGCTTACTCTTATGTAAGGGATTTAGTTGCGCGCGGTGGTCAGGTTCTTTTTGTAGGCACAAAAAAGCAGGCTCAAGACAGCGTACAAAGCTACGCAGAACGGGTTGGCATGCCCTACATCAATGAGCGCTGGCTGGGTGGTTTGCTGACAAACTTTGAGACTATCTCCAAGCGTACGGGCAAAATGAAAGAGTTCCAGCGGATGCGTAGTTCTGGTGAACTCGATGTGATGCCGAAAAAAGAGGCTTTGCTAATATCGCGCGAGTTAGCCAAGTTAGAGCGCAATCTGAGTGGCATAAGAGATTTAACCCGTCCACCCGATGCGGTGTTTGTATTGGATACCAAAAAAGAGCACATTGCGGTGGCAGAAGCTAACAAGCTCAAGCTTCCGGTGATAGCAGTCGTGGATACAAACTGCGATCCCGATGAAATCCAATACGTTATTCCTGGTAACGATGATGCCATTCGCTCTGGGGAGTTGATGTGCCGGGTTATCAGCGAAGCTGTTATTGAGGGCAGATATATGGCACGGGGCAATCAAAGCGTTGCGCCGCCAAAGCAAGATGTGCCGTCAACAGAAACGGAACTGTCAGATACACCTGTAACTGCACAGACGGGCCCAGTAGTTACAGCCGAAGACTCAGCTGATCTGAACGCCCAAATAGCAACAGAAACGTCTGTTGTTACAGCCGAAGAACAAGCCACAGCTGAACCTAAGATAGTTGCCGACACACAATATGAAGCTGATGTTCAGGCTGCATCTGAGATAGATAGTGAAGCTGCTACACAGGCTGAAGTGGCAGCGCAGGTTGAAACCGCTATGTACGCTGAAGCTACAGAACAGCTTGAGCCGCTAGCTTCAGTAGCTGATGAATCATCTGCAGATATCAAGCCTGTTACAGCAGGCGAAGAACCAGTGACACAGCTTGAGTCATTAGTTGTAGAAACCAAGCCTGTCATAGCAGGCGAAGAGCCAGAGGAACGGTCTGAGCCGTCAGCTGTAGTAGCTGATGAATCATCTGTAGAAACCAAGCCTGAGGAGCAAGTATGAGCGATTTTACAGCTCAAGACGTGAAGTCCCTGCGTGATGCAACTGGTGCGGGCATGATGGACTGTAAACGTGCGCTTACCGAATCCAACGGTGATCCAGAAGCTGCAGCTCAGTGGTTGCGCGAGAAGGGCATTGCCAAAGTAGCTGCTAGAGCTGAACGTGACAGCGATCAAGGTACTGTAGCTTTAGCAGTCAGCGAACAAAGCGCAGCCATTGTTGAGTTGCGTTGCGAGACAGATTTTTCGGCCAAAGCAGCAGATTTTGTGGCTCTTGCCAACGAGCTAGCTACTTTAGTTTTAGCCGAGGGTGAACAGGTGGTGGAATCTAAAGCTGATGCCATACAAGAACTTAGTTTGTCTAAAAAAGAAAACGTTCACCTAGGCAAAGTGATTAGGTTCCAAGCTGGTGCAGGCAACTTGTTAGACACCTATTTGCACACACAAGATGGTAGAGGCACTAGTGCTGTGGTGGTTGAAGCGCGCGGGATCAGCCAAGAGCTAGCTCATGAAGTGGCTTTACACATTGCTTTCGCTAAACCTTCGGTCTTGCACCGCGATCAGGTTGATCCTGATGAGGTGGAACGCGAACGGGTAGCGCTTGTTGAGTTGACGAAGGCTGAAGGAAAACCCGAACAGGCTTGGGACAAAATCGTCACTGGCCGGTTGCGAGCCTGGTATGGGGAAAGAGTTCTTTTAGAGCAGGGAATGTTTGGTGAGAAAGAAACCGTGCAGTCTAAGTTAGGGAACGGCGAGATTGTCCGTTACGCGCTGGCTGCCATTGGTAGCTAGTGGCGTGAACTCTGCTGATGTCAAGCGAGATGGGCGTTGGGATCGTATTGTTCTCAAGCTTTCAGGGGAGGCCTTTGCAGGCACGGTTGGGTACGGCATAGACGGCGAGATTGCCGCACAGATTGCTAACGAAATTGTTAAAGTCAGATCTGAGTTTGTTACCGACGTAGCTGTTGTGGTGGGCGGGGGTAACATCTGGCGGGGCATGACTGGGGCTGGGGCGGGTATGGACCGTGTCCAAGCCGACTATATGGGTATGTTGGCTACTGTTATTAATGCTCTAGCATTACAAGACACATTAGAAAGGCTAGGGCAGCCAACTAGAGTGCAAACCGCCATAGATATGGCGCAAGTAGCCGAGCCTTACATTCGCCGGAGAGCTATTCGGCACCTAGAAAAAGGCCGTGTAGTTATCTTTGCGGCTGGTACTGGTAACCCGTTTTTTACTACCGACACTACTGCAGCGCTTAGAGCTATTGAAATAGAAGCTGGTGTGTTGCTAAAGGGTACCCATAGTGGCACCGACGGCATTTACACAGCTGATCCTCGCACCAACCCTGATGCTAAAAAATTAAGCGAAGTGCGTTATATGGACGTGCTTTCACAAGGTCTGCGAGCTATGGATAGCACTGCTGTTTCGTTGTGTATGGATAATCAGTTACCGATAGTAGTTTTCGATTTACTCAAACCAGGGAATGTAAGTGCCATACTTAATGGTCAGCCAATCGGTACTCTGGTGGCAGATGATGACCGGCAATGAACTAACCGACATGGTTTTAGAAGAGATACAGGAGCGGATGACCGCAGCAGTGAGCCACGCTCGGCAGCAGTTTGCCTCTGTTAGGACAGGTCGGGCATCCTCAGCGCTTTTTGAACGTTTTATGGTGGATTATTACGGCACCGAAGTGCCCCTTAATCAGCTGGCTAACTTCAGCGTGCCGGAGGCGCAGCTGTTGGTGATATCGCCTTTTGATAAATCAGCTATTCCATCCATCGAGCGAGCCATAACCCAAGCTGATATTGGTATCAATCCAAGCAGCGATGGAAGCGTGGTGCGTTTAGTGTTTCCACCCCTTACCGAAGAGCGGCGTCGGGAACTAGTAAAGTTAGTTAAGCAGATGGCCGAGGAAGGTCGGGTGGCAATCCGTAATTCCCGGCGCAGTGCTCGCCAAGATATTGATCAACTAAACAAAGATGGTGATATCTCAGAAGATATTGCTGCTAGGGCTAATAAAGAACTTGATGAATTGACACATGCCCGTGAGCAGTTCATCAACGATGCCCTCAAGATTAAAGAACAAGAGTTATTGGAAATCTGATTTACAGGAGAAACAGTGGACGAAGATACTACCTTCCAAAGGCCAAAAGAGACTTCTAAGCAATCGCTTGAGGAGCAGCAGGCAGATTATTTACAAGATTTGACATCGCTGTTTGATGAAGAGGCCGAAGCAGATTCGACCCTCGGTGTTTGGAGCCAGTCTGTGCCTGAATCAGAGCCCCCAGGATCGGAGCAGGAAGTATCTGAGCTTTCTGGTTCTGAACGTTCTAGTGCCCAAAGCTGGGAGAGCGCAGCTGATGCTACACCTAGGTGGCGAGAAGATGTAGCTATGTCGTCACAGGGAATCACCGATGCGAGTGCTGGAACGGAAACACTCGGTGGACTCTCCGATCCCCTTGAAGCAACGCCGCCAAGCCCTGGTACTAGCGTTTTTGCAGATCCAGAGCCAACTGAGGTATTTGATCTGCCATCAGTTGGTCGGGTGGATGAAGTGTTGTCTCTCAATGAGCCGCTTGCAGGCCCAGTTACCGAACTCAGCAGCACTCGTGACACTGCGGTTGTATCTGCGGGGACAATGGGTTCCCGCAGGGGGGCGGCACCGCGCAGCGTTAGTACTAGCACCGCAGTGTTGGTAGGTCTGGCGCTCGGATCTATTGTTATTGGGGCTGTCGCTTTAGGCGAAAGGGTTACTCTGGCGTTGCTGGCAATTGCCTTATTAATTGGTGCGGCCGAATGGTTTACTACCATGCGCCAAGCAGGCTTTCAGCCACCTGTACTGTTGGGCTATGTAGCTATAACAGCTTTGCCAATCGCAGCGTTTTGGCGTGGCACTGAAGGTGTGGTTCTGGTGTTGGTGTTTGGCTTGTTTGGCGCAGGCATGTGGTACGTAAGCGGAGCAGCTCGAGATCGTCCACTAGTTAACATAGGCATCACCTTTTTAGGTATTGCCTATGTGGGCTTAACAGGAGCGTTTGGTGGTTTGTTGCTGGGAGCATCTGATGGAGCACAGTTAGTTTTAACTGCTGTGTTGCTAACAGCAGCCAACGATGTTGGTGCTTTTGTTGTGGGCAAAACAGCAGGCCGCACTCGTTTATCGCAACACAGCCCCAACAAAACGCTTGAAGGTTTAGTGGGCGGTGTGATACTTACCATTGCTGTTGCTTTAATTTTTATATCAGTACTGGAAATCGGCCCGTTTGGAGACACAGGTAGTCGTTCTGACGGTGTGATTTTGGGTATTGTGGTTGCAGTAGTGGCACCGTTAGCCGACCTTTTCGAGTCAGCTCTGAAGCGTGATTTAGGGGTTAAGGACATGGGCACCATCTTGCCTGGGCATGGAGGTGTTTTAGACAGGATTGATGCTTTGTTGTTTGTGCTGCCAGCTACCTATTTCACCGGCCTTATGCTGGGAGTGATCTGATCTTTTAGCGGTGCTTTTAGCAACTCAAGGTTATGAAATCGCTATCTATTCTGGGTTCTACTGGTTCTATTGGTCTCCAAACTTTAGATGTTCTGCGGGCTGAGCCTGAATCTTGGGATGTTGTAGCACTAGCAGCAGGACGCTCTGTAGCTGAGCTTATACAACAAGCGCAAAAGTGGCAGCCACAGATGGTGGTAGTAGCAGATGCGGATCTGGTGCCGTACGTACAAGCTGAGTTGCCAACAGTGCAGGTAGCTGCGGGACCTGAGGCTTTAGCGGAAGCTGCAGCAATGGGTGAAGTAGTGGTAAACGCAGTAGTGGGTTTTGCAGGGTTGCCTGTAACTGTGGCTGCTTTGCAGGCTGGGCGGCGTTTAGCTTTGGCAAACAAAGAGTCGTTGATTGCAGCCGGGCCGGTGGTGCAACGCATGCGTCAAACTCCAGGTGCTGAGCTTTTGCCGATTGACAGTGAACATTGTGCCATACACCAGTGTTTGCGCTCTAACGACAACGGTATTGCTAGCGTGTCGCGCATTTTGCTTACTGCTAGTGGTGGCCCGTTTAGAGGTTTGAGCCCTCAACAGCTCGTTGATGTGACAGTGCAGCGCGCTTTAGCTCACCCAACATGGGAAATGGGAACAAAAATTACGGTGGATTCATCTACTCTCATGAACAAGGGTTTAGAGGTGATTGAGGCAAATGAGCTGTTTGGTGTTGGGTTCGGGCGAATTGAAGTGGTGGTTCATCCTCAATCGGTAGTGCATTCCATGGTGGAGTACACAGATGGTGCTACCGTAGCGCAGCTTTCGATGCCTGATATGAGGCTGTGTATTGGATATGCGTTGGCTTACCCAGCTCGCTTGCAAGTGCCTTATGGGCAAATTAATTGGGCAGAGCTTGGTAGCTTAGATTTTGAGCCTCCTGATACCGAAGCTTTTCCCTGCTTGGCATTAGCGTATGAAGCGGGGCGGATGGGCGAGACAGCGCCGGCACTTTTAAACGCAGCTAATGAGGTCGCTGTGCAAGCTTTCTTGAACGAACGGATACGATGGACAGAGATTCCCCATGTGCTTCAAAATGTGTTGGACAACTACAACGGTACCCCTGCCGATTCTCTAGAGGCTGTTATGCAAGTAGATCATCTAGGCCGCAGCCAAGCAGAGCGCATAGTTGCCAAGATTGGTTGAGTGAATGCGTTCAGACCAAGGCAACCAGATAACAGATTATTCCACTACACAAGGACCTGAGCAGCGTGCAGCTTCTGTGATAGCTGCTGTTTGGGCAAATCGTCAAAGCTGGGCTGGGCTAGTTGTGCTAATCGTTAGCTTGGCTGCGGTAGGAGTGTTTTACGGTTTGCCTTTGCTGATTGTGTTGTTAGCAATAATCGCAATGGTTTACTTGCATGAGGTAGGCCATTACCTTACTGCGCGGGCTGCGGATATGAAGGTAACAGAGTTCTTTTTGGGATTTGGCCCTAAGTTATGGTCGGTTCGGCGCGGTGAAACACTTTATGGTTTTAAACTGATTCCAGCGGGTGCTTATGTGCGTATTATCGGCATGAACAACCTAGATGAGGTGCCGCCCGCAGAAGAGCATCGCACCTACCGTTCCAAGCCGTACTGGCGACGCATGTCGGTTGCAGTAGCAGGTACGGCTATGCATTTTTTGTTGGCTTTTGGACTTATTTTTGCTTTTCTAGTTGTTGGTGGTAAAACCGAAAGGGTTGCTTCGCCAGATTGGGCTATCAGCGGGGTTGCGCTTGATTCTCCAGCTAGCCAAGCTGAAATGCTAATCGGTGACCGTATTGTGGCGGTTAACGGGGCTCCGGTTGCAACTCTTCCTGAGATGGTTGCGTTGTTACCAAGCCCAGGATCAGCGGTGACTTTAGAAATTCAAAGAGGCAACGATCTTATTGAGCGTGTTGTGGTACTTGGTTCGCATCCGTTAGATGCTGATAGGGGATATATTGGGTTTGGATCTGCTTCGGCTTATGTTTCTGAGTCGGTGGAGTTCGGTGTGTTTACAGCAGTACCTGAAACGTTCGCGGAGTTTGGTTATTTGATCAAAGAGTCGGTGCTTAGTATCGGCAGGTTTTTTTCACCTAGCGGATTAAGCAATTTTTATCGCGACATTACCAACCAGCCCAACGAGCAAGCACCGCGGTCATCTGCGCAAGCTGTTGTGGGAAGTGGTGAGGCTGCCAGTAGCGAGGGTCGCGTGATTTCTATATTCGGGGCATTGCAAATAGGGGCAGACTTGACCGAGAACAGCTACGTCAATTTGTTGTTGTTTTTGGCATTGCTCAACGTTTTTGTAGGAGTATTCAATATGATTCCGCTATTGCCCTTAGACGGCGGACATGTGGTGATTGCGACCTATGAGAGGTTGCGCTCGCGCCGTGGCCGCCGTTACACCGCGGATGTTTCTAAGATGGTGCCCCTTGCTTATACGGTAATTTTGGTACTGCTTTTTGTGGGTATAGGCGCGTTGTATTTGGATATCACCGATCCCATAGAGTTGCCGGGTTGATCGTGGAAGTGCAAGCTTCTTTCAAACGCCGTCAGACCCAGAAAATCTATGTGGGAGATGTGGCTGTCGGTGGGGGAGCGCCAATCACTGTGCAATCCATGACCACCACCCGCACAGCCGATGTGGAAGCCACACTGCAGCAGGTATATGCCCTAGCAGCAGCTGGTGCCGATATTGTGCGCTGCACCTGCAATGAGATTGAAGCTGCTGAAGGTTTAGCGCAGATCGTGCCGCGTTCCCCAGTACCGCTAGTAGCAGACATTCACCATCAGTATCGGATGGCTTTAGCAGCGTTGGATGCTGGTGTTCATTGTCTCAGATTAAATCCAGGCAACATTCGTAAAGCCGAGCACATTCGTACTGTGGCCAAAGAGTGTAAAGACCGAAAAGTTCCTATCCGCATAGGAGTTAATGGTGGATCGTTGCATCCAGACTTATACCGCAAGTACGGCAACAAGGTTACGCCTGAAGCTATGGTGGAATCGGCACAGATAGAGTTGAACTACTTTGCTGAGGTGGACTTTAGCGATGTCAAGATCTCAGTTAAGGCTTCTAGCGTGCCGTTGATGATCGAGGCGTATCGTCAGCTTGCCGATGTTACCGATCATCCACTGCATTTAGGCGTTACCGAAGCGGGACCACCACCTACAGGTTTGATTAAATCCACTGTAGGCATAGGCACTTTGTTAGCTGAGGGCATCGGCGACACTATCCGCTATAGCTTGACTGCAGATCCGGTGCAAGAAGTAAAAGCCGCTCGCCAGCTGCTAGAGGCTATGGGGTTGCGTAAACGCAAAAACGTAGACCTCATTGCTTGTCCTAGTTGTGGGCGAGCTGAAATAGATGTGTATGAGGTGGCTGAAAATGCTATGACTGCTTTTGGCGAAAAAGAAATTCCTCTTCAGGTAGCTGTGATGGGGTGCGTGGTGAATGGCCCAGGAGAGGCTCGTGATGCGGACATAGGGATTGCTGCTGGCAACAAGCGGGGGCATTTGTTTGTGAAGGGTCGCAACGTGGCAGTAGTAGCCGAACAAGACATGGTGGCGGCTTTAGTGGAATGGGCAGAGTTAATTAATACACATGGGGTCGAAGCAGCATTTGCTAAAGCAGACACTGTGGCGGCGCAACGTGAGGCCGAGCGGGATCGTAATCGTTTGCTAGCTGAACAAGGCAGTGATGCCAACATGGCCCAGCACAAGATAGAACTAATCCGCAACAGGGGGTAACTAGGTGGCTCAAAAACGTGTGCTAACACCACAAAGCGAAGATTTTCCTCGTTGGTATCAAGATGTGCTCAACAAAGCTGAACTTGCCGACAACGGTCCAGTGCGGGGCACCATGGTAATTCGGCCTTACGGGTATTCTTTGTGGGAGCGTATGCAAGCCGAGGTGGATCAGCGCATTAAGGCAGCAGGTGCCCAAAACGCTTATTTTCCTTTGTTTATCCCCGAGGACTATTTGAAAAAAGAGTCAGACCATGTGGAGGGTTTTAGCCCTGAGCTAGCTGTGGTGACTGTGGGTGGAGGCCGGGAGTTAGCCGAACCAGTGGTTGTACGCCCTACTTCTGAAACGATTATCAACGCTTATTTATCAAAGTGGATTCAAAGCCACCGCGATCTGCCTTTTTTAATTAATCAGTGGGCCAACGTAGTGCGTTGGGAGATGAGACCCCGTATATTTTTGCGTACCACCGAGTTTTTGTGGCAAGAAGGCCACACTGCTCACGCTAGTCAACAAGAAGCTCGTGAGTATGCCGCACAAATCCTTCATGAGGTATACCAGGAATTTATGGAGTCAGTTTTGGCCATCCCAGTGTTGGTTGGCTACAAAACCGCTGCGGAGCGCTTCCCAGGTGCGATTAATTCCATGTGCTTGGAGGCCATGATGCGCGATACCAAGGCCCTGCAAATGGGTACTTCCCATGAGTTTGGACAAGGCTTTGCAACCATGTTTGACACTAAATATTTAGATGCTGATGGTAATCAGTGCTATGTGTGGCAAACCTCGTGGGGTGTGTCTTCGCGTATGTTGGGGGGCTTGATCATGGCCCACGGAGACGACAAGGGAATGGTGGTGCCGCCGCGTCTCGCTCCTACGCAAGTTGTCATAATTGCCGTGCGCGCAGACAGCGATGTGATAACGGCTTGCCATAATTTGGCTAAAGATATTGCAGCTGCAGGGCTGAAGGTGCTTGTAGACGACAAGACTGCTACTGGTTTTGGTCGTAGAGCCACTGACTGGGAACTTAAAGGAGTACCGATTCGTGTGGAGATAGGCCCGCGCGATTTAGAACAACAGCAAGCAACTTTGGCGCTCCGCACGAGCGGTGCTAAAACAACCGTAAGGTTGCAAGAAACGTCTCATGTGCTGGTGGGGTTGTTAGACGAAATGCAAACCGATATTTTGACTGCTGCTACCGCATGGCGGGATTCCAAAATTGCCGATGTTGCTAACGTGGCCGAGGTGCGTGAAGCATCTGAGGTGGGTTTTGCGCGTATTGCTTGGGAGGCACTTGGTGCTGAGGGCGAAGCAGCTTTAGCTGAAGACGCTATCACGGTGCGGTGTTTGCAACGCAGCGATGGGTCTTTGCCTGATCGCGTTGACGAACCTGACATTATGGCTATTTGTGGAAGAAGCTACTGACAGCACACAGGCTTTGTGCTTTTGAGCGGTTAGGCTAGACGCTTGGGTAAGTCCACAAAAAGGGGTCAAGATGTCTGTAGCCGAGGCCGCACACAACTTGCTCGCGCCTATTTTTCAGGGCCGAGGGCTAGATATCTACGACCTCACCTACGGTGGAGGCGTTTTGCGCATTATCGTAGACAAACCCGGTGGGGTACTTCTTGATGAGGTAGCAGACGTTTCTAAGGTTGTTTCTCGCTTATTGGATGATCATGAAATTTGCAGTGGGCGTTACACTTTAGAGGTCACCAGCCCTGGTTTAGAGCGGCCTTTGCGAAGTCCTGAGCACTTTGCTAAAGCTGTTGGTGAAACTATTAACGTCAAGTTAGGCCCTCATGTTGACAGCGAGCGTCGCATCGAGGGTGTTTTGCTGAGCTGTACGCAAGACAGCATCAGCGTGGCACAAAACGGGGTAACGCATCACTTGCTTTTTGATGATATAGCTAAAGCCAAAACTAAGTTTGAGTGGGGTCCAACATCTAAGAAAACCTCAGTTAGAAGCAAGTCTTTAGGTGCTAATACTGCTGTGCATACCAGAGATGTAGACCCCACAAATACTTCTGTAGACACGAAGATGAAGGAGACGAGCAGCCAATGAATCCTGACATGCTAGAAGCCCTTCAGGCCTTAGCTGCCGATAAGGGTATTTCAGTAGATGCTTTGCTAGCGGCTTTAGCCGATGCTTTGGAGTCGGCTTATAAGCGCATGCCTAACAGCGAGGAGTACGCTTGGGTCACCATTAATCCTGATAGCGCGGCGATTCAGGTGTATGCCCAAAGGCTCGATCCCGATGGGGAGCCTATTGGTGAACCTTTTGATGTAACACCTGATGGTTTTGGTCGGATTGCAGCGCAGACCGCCAAGCAGGTGATGATGCAGCGGATTCGTGAAGTAGAACGAGAGTTGAAGTATGAAGAGTATGCTGGCCGTGAAGGCGACATCGTTACTGGAATTATTCAGCAAAACGATTCTCGGTATACATTGCTAGACCTTGGTCGGGTAGAAGCATTGTTGCCGCAAGCTGAGCAGGTGCCTTTTGAGAGACCCGATGCCAACAGTCGTCTCAAGGCTTACATAGTGGAGGTTCGCAAAACAGCTAAAGGGCCGCAAATTGTGGTTAGCAGAACCCATCCGGGCCTCATTAAGCGGCTTTTTGAGCTTGAGGTACCTGAAATTGCTGACGGCATTGTAGAGATTAAGGCTTGTGCTAGAGAACCAGGTCATCGCACCAAGATTGCTGTGCTTTCTAACGACACCAACGTAGATCCAGTGGGAGCGTGTGTGGGAGCTAGAGGAGCGCGGGTGCGCATGGTGGTCAATGAACTGCGTGGTGAGAAGATCGACATCGTACCTTTTGCTGATGATCCAGCCGATTTTGTGGCTAAAGCTTTGTCGCCCGCCAAGATCAAAGAGGTCACCATTGATGAAACCGCTGGGATAGCCGTAGTTGTGGTACCCGATTATCAGCTGTCTTTGGCTATTGGTAAGGAAGGACAAAATGCTCGTTTATCGGCTCGTTTAACTGGTTGGCGTATTGACATCAAAAGCGAATCTCAGCTAGCTCAAGAAGCTGAATATGCAGAGATGGAATGGGCAGAAGGGGAATGGGTAGTAGACGATGAGACCGGCGAGCAGGTTTGGAAACCAGCCGAAGGTGGGCCAGCATTGTCGGCTCAGGATTGGGCTGCTGAAGGTAGTGAAGCTAATGCTACTGAGGAGGGAATTGGAGAATCTGAAGGAGTGTCGTCTACGGCTTAGTAGCTTAGGCTTTAGACTGATTTATTAATCTTGAGTCTACGCGTGCGAAAATACACATTCAGCTCAGATGAGTTGACCGCTAACTGCGGATTAATTTTTAAGGAAGTTTTTGCCAGCAAAAATACGGTTGTATGAGCTTGCTCGTGAGTTGGGTCTTGAAAATCCCGAGACCCTCAAACTTTGCGGTCAGTTAGGGATTGGAGTTAAGAGCGCCTCGTCAAGCATCGAGGTTGCTCAAGCCGATCGTGTTCGTCGTCGCGCCCAAAAAGACAGATTGGGTGTTTTTGGTGCGCCTGAACTCGAGCCTGAACCAGCACTAGAGATCGAGTCGGAATCCGCAACGGCTGTTGTTGAACCTCAATCACCAGCCCAAGATGATGTAGCCCCGCAAGTTGAAACAGATGCTGCACCAGATACGGTTCCACCTGCTCCCCGTTCTGAGGTATCCGAACCTCCTGTGTCTACTGAAGATGAACAACCCACATTTGCGGCTGCAGATTCCGAATCAGGCTCAGCCTCACCAGCTCATCCACCATCAGAAGAAACCCAAATAGGAAGTAAATCAAAACCAGCCCCATCTTCTACATCCCAAACTGCATCTAAAACCGAACGGGTAGTTACCTCTAGAGGCGATATGTCGCATCGTCAGCGTGTGGTAACCCCACCAGCAGAATCAGATCCCGCAGCACCAGCATCGGAACAGCCAGCAGCTGAACCCGAAGGCTCACAGTCTTCTACTACGGCACAGCGAAAAGCCGCGTCTCGTCCCGCTCCCCGTGCTGAGGCTGAACCTACATCTACTACCTCTACAGCATCTATACCATCTAAGCTGCCCCTTTCTGCCTCAGGTAAGCCCATACCTCCACCGCCAGGGCGGGGTGGGCGCCAAAAGCCACCTCCTGCGCCTCCGCGCCGTAATTCTCGTGGGTTAGGTCGCCAACAAACTGCGCCTTCGGGAGGCGCTTCTTCTCGAGCCCCTAAAAGACCCGATCCAATCTCCACCCAAAACTCCAGAGCACCTTTACCGTCACCACCAGGTGGCACTGCAAGTCCTCGTGGTGGCCCTGGGGGTGGGCGGGGTCGCAACAGCCCGCAACGTCCTCAGCAAAGGAGGCGTAAAAGCAGGCGTAGGCGGCGGGTAGCCGAAGAACTACAGCCTATGAGCGTGCTGGAACACAAGCCGACGCAAGCACCAGCACCTGTTGGTCAGGTAGTCATAGAGAGGTCATCCACACCTTTAGAGGTGGGCCCTAAGCTCAACCAAACAGCATCAGACGTAGTGCGTTTTTTGATGCAGCAGGGGGAGATGGTTACCGCTACACAATCTTTAACCGATGACATGATCGAGCTATTTGCAGCAGAGATAGGTGCCGAGATTCGTCTTGTTAATCCTGGTGAAGAGCAAGAGAAAGAGCTTTTGAAGCTTCTTGAAGCCGATTTAGATGCCAGCGTAGATGACATAGATTTTCCTGTGCGCCCGCCGGTTATCACCGTGATGGGCCATGTTGATCATGGTAAAACCAAGCTGCTGGATCAGATCCGTAGCACCAATGTTGTTGCTGGCGAAGCTGGAGGGATTACTCAGCATATTGGGGCTTACCAAGTTGAAAAAGACGGCCGAATGCTTACCTTTATTGATACGCCTGGACACGCTGCATTTACTGCGATGCGTGCTAGGGGTGCTGATGCAACCGACATTGTAGTTTTAGTGGTTGCAGCAGATGACGGGGTGATGCCCCAAACCTTAGAGGCTATTAGCCATGCTCGCGCCGCTGAGGTGCCCATTGTGGTAGCTATCAACAAGGTGGATCGCAATAATGCTGACCCCAACCGTGCTATGCAGCAGCTGTCTGAACAGAACCTAGTGCCTGAGCAGTGGGGTGGCGATACTGTCACCGTAGAGATGTCGGCTTTACAAAATCTTGGCATTGACGATCTCTTAGAACAACTAGCTGTGGTAGCTGAGGTAGAAGACCTAACTGCTAATCCTGAGGGTCGGGCCCAGGGTGTGGTGCTGGAATCTCATCTAGACACTGGGAGAGGCCCTGTAGCTACTTTGCTGGTGCAACAAGGTACTCTAAAACGTGGCGATCCGGTAGTAGCAGGAGCTGCTTGGGGTAGAGCTAGGGCACTGCTAGACGACACAAGCGCACAGATCGCCCAAGCCGGTCCTTCACAGCCAGTGCAGGTGCTGGGCCTTTCTGATGTAGCTAACGCTGGCGATACCTTTGTTGTTGCACCCAATGAAAAGGTGGCTGCAAAGGTTGCTCAAACCCGTGAGCACTCGCAGCGGCTTGCCAGCATAGGAAGAGATGCTGCGGCCACTGCTGGCGGAGCCCGCTTGGAGGACATTTTCCGCCAAATACAAGCAGGAGAGACAGCCACCTTAAATCTGATTATCAAAGCAGATGTCAACGGTTCATTAGAAGCAGTGGTGGATAGTCTCAAGCGCTTAGAGCGCGAGGATGTTAAGCTAGCTTTTGTATATCGCGGCGTGGGTGGCGTAACAGCTAACGACATTCAGTTAGCTGCTGCTTCTAATGCAACGATTATCGGTTTTAACGTAAGACCTGATCGTAAGGCTCGTGAGATGGCCGAGCTAGAGAAGGTAGAGATACGCACTTATGAGATTATCTACAAGCTTTTAGAAGACATAGAAAACGCTATGGTGGGCATGTTGGCTCCTGAGTTTGAAGAGGTGGTGACCGGTGATGCAGAGGTGCGGGAAATATTCCGGGTACCACGTGTAGGTGCTGTAGCAGGTTGCTATGTGCTTAATGGTGCTATTACAAGAGGCTCTAAGGTGCGGTTTTTGCGTGATGGTACGATTATTTGGCGAGGCCAAGTTTCCTCGCTAAAGCGCTTCAAAGATGATGTACGTGAAGTGCAGTCAGGGTATGAGTGCGGTATTGGGTTGTCCGACTTCCAAGACCTCAAACAGGGCGACATTATAGAAACCTTTGAGGAGCGAGAAATCGCTCGGGTTTGACTCCTGATGGCTCGTCGCTCCACATCCCGTCCTTCCTACTATTCCCGCTCAGCGCGTCTTGGTGAATTACTGCGGGAGATTGTGGCTTCAGAGTTAACGCGGCTAGAAGACCCTCGTTTGGATTTAACGAGCATCACTAGCGTTGATACCAGTGCTGAGTTGAGTAGGGCAACTGTGTATATAAGCGTGCTAGATTCTGAACATGCGCCAGGCGTTTTAGAAGCATTAGATGAGCACCGTTTAGCGCTTAAAAGTGCGGTAGCTCGGTCTGCTGCGGTTCGCAGGGTGCCAGATTTAGTGTTCGCTATAGATCCGTCTATTGCTGCTGGAGAGCGGGTAGATCAAATCCTGAAGGGTTTAGCTGATGAGGAACATTGCTAAAAATGCCAGATGGCGTGGCAATAGTTGATAAACCTGCAGGTTGGACTTCCCATGATGTGGTGGCCAAGGCCAGGGGTATTTTTGGCACTCGCAAAGTGGGGCATGCAGGCACGCTAGACCCAGATGCTACAGGGGTTTTGCTGTTAGGCGTTGGTCGAGCCACTCGTTTGCTGCGGTTCTTAACACCGCTTCGTAAGCAGTACTCGGGCGAAATCGTGTTAGGCAGCGAGACAACTACATTGGATTCTTCGGGAGATATAACAGCTACTTACGACATGTCGCAGGTGAAACCTCAGCAGGTGGCTGATGCTGCTTCGCAGTTTGTGGGTGAAATCATGCAAGTTCCTCCAATGGTGTCGGCTGTAAAGGTAGCTGGCCGACGCCTCTATGAGTTGGCTCGTGAAGGTAAAGAAGTGGAGCGTGCTAGCAGGCCTGTAACCGTTTATTCCTTCGAGGTTGCTCCCACAGATGTCAAA
This sequence comes from Candidatus Poriferisocius sp., assembly GCA_965221865.1. Taxonomy (GTDB): domain Bacteria; phylum Actinomycetota; class Acidimicrobiia; order Acidimicrobiales; family Bin134; genus Poriferisocius. Next base: position 356,575 of record OZ244918.1, on the reverse strand, counting down.
TCTGGGGTTTACCGGTTGCAAGTTAGTTGCTCTTCGGGAACTTTTGTGCGTGTGTTAGCAGCTGATGTAGGCACGGCTTTAGGCGGGGGAGCCTATTTGCGGTCTTTACGTCGTGAAGCTATTGGCTCTTTTGTGCAAAAGCAGGCTAAACCGCTAACAAGCCTTGAGTTGTTGTCGATGGCCGAAGCTATGCGAGATTACGAGTCTGTTGTAGTTAGCGCAGCAATAGCACAAAATGTCGCTAATGGTCAGGTTTTGCGTGCTACCCACGTGGGTGTCGCAGGCAATGGTCCGTGGGCTATTTTGAACTCTGAAGGTGAGCTTTTAGCAGTTTACGAAGATCACACCTCAGGCAATGTCAAGCCTTGCGTGGTTGTAGCAAACTAGCAGTGTGTTGCTGATAAAATTTGATTTAAGTGCAAGTCATAAAAGATAAAACCCCCAGCCAAAGAGTTGAGCCTACTGCTGTAAGTATTGGGGTGTATGACGGTGTGCATGTTGGCCATCAAGAGCTATTGAGGCAACTGCTCATACAAGCAGATCGCCTAGGAGTAGCCCCAGCTGTTGTTACCTTTGACCGCCACCCAGCTTTAGTATTACGCCCGCAAAATGCTCCCAAACTTTTGACTTCTTTAGACCAAAAATTGGAGTTACTAGAACGCGCGGGGATTGAGTATGTCTATTTAGTGGAGTTTTCTTCAGAACGGGCTCGCACTACCCCAGAGGAGTTCATACGTCAAGTATTTGTGGAAAGTTTGCAGGTGCGGTGTGTAGTGGTAGGAGAGGATTTCCATTTCGGCCGCGCCCGTGAAGGCAATGTTGACACCTTAGAGAAGTTTGGTATGGATATGGGTTTTGAAGTGACAGGCTTGCCGCTTGTTCATCACCAGCATGATTGGCCTGAGCCAGTGTCTTCAACTGCCGTGCGGCGTGTATTAGCGGGTGGGGATGTGAGAGGTGCCACTGCAATGTTGGGTCGTAACCATGAAACTAGAGGCACAGTTGTAAAAGGCGATCGCAGAGGCGCAGAAATTGGTTTTCCCACCGCCAACATTGCAGTGCCTATGGAGATGGCTCGGCCAGCCGATGCTGTTTACGCTGGTTGGTATACCCATCCAGATGGCACTCGTCATATGGCTGCCATCAACATTGGGCGGAGACCTACGTTTTATGAGCATGCGCAGCAATCCCTTTTAGAGGCTCATCTGTTGGACTTTCAAGGTGATCTTTATGGGGCGCAAGCCAAGGTTACGTTTGTAGAGTTGCTTAGAAGCGAGCATCGCTTTGACGGCGTTGAAGCCCTGATTGCTCAGCTGCGCGTAGATGTAGCTCAAGCCCGTGCAGTGCTTGGCGCTACCGCTGTTTGCTGATTAGATAGCCCGCTTCGGTATTGTTTATTTGCTTGACCTGTGAGACACTAGAGGCGTGCCACTTTCGGAGGACGAACAACGTATTCTCAGCGAAATTGAGGATAACCTTTACGAGACCGATCCAGCCTTAGCCAGAGAGGTGGGGCGGACTACGGTGTTCACTCACCCAGCCCGCAACCTTCGGTTAGCGATTTTGGGTTGCATAGGTGGGTTGGTTTTTATGATTTTAACCCTGTCTACTTCGTACTGGTTGTCTTTCATAGGGTTTGTGGTGATGCTGCTCGCATCGCTGTGGGCTTGGAGGAATTTACGCCAGCTAGGGCGTTTTGGCATGCAACAGATCAGCGAAAGCATTAACCGCGGGGATATCAGCAAATTCTTACGTTCTCCTAAGCAACGCATCGTTAATCGGATACGTCGGGGTGATCCAGAACAGAACTAGGCCAGAACAGAACTAAGCTCAACTGCTTTTGTTAACGCTTAGCGTAGCGAGGTTCTCTTAGCTAGACGTTTGCATATTGCGGGAAGATAAACGGCCAGTAGTTTTTTTGAGGGGCGCAGGTGAAAGCGTACTTGTTCAGAAACCGACATAGCCCACTTGCGTGCTAGCTCCTGTTGGTGTTGGTTAGGAGCAGTTGAAGAAAAGGCAGCTACAGCAGCGATCTGACTTAGCTCATAGAGATCGGTGCCGTTTAGCTGACTCTGCTGTGTTGCTCTAAGAGCAAATTCCCCATGTGTTTCTGAAACTTTGGGCACAATGTTCAAAAACCCTAAAGCATCGGTGGTTTCGGCCCAGAGGAGCTTGATTTCTTCACGGCTACCAGGTAGCTGCAAAAACCTGCGCCTACGCAATAATCTGCGGGCGAAAGGCACTCCGAGTCCAACCAAAATGAGCCCTATGCCAGCACAAAGGATGGCCCACACCCACCACATGGTGGCACCGTTATTATTGGTTCTTTGATTGTTTGCATTGTTAGTAGAAGCTTGATTTTCAATTTCTGCTAAGAGGTCAACTTCTTCTGTTGGAGTAGATGGGGCAGAGGCAGGTTCTGGGGTAAGTTCGTAGGTGTCTAGAGGGGAGCTAGCAGTTTGGTTTTCAACTAAACCAGTATAGTTTTCGGCGTTCGGAGCTCCTCGACCTGGGGTAGGTTCAAAAGCTACCCAACCTGTGCCTTCAAGATAGACTTCCGGCCAGGCATGGGCGTGTTTGCCTTTGACGAAATATTGAGTGGGATTATCTGGGCTATTTTCCCCTACGGTAAACCCAACCGCCACTCTCGTTGGAAGTCCCACTGCACGGGCCATAGCCGCAAAAGTGCTAGCAAACTGTTCACAGTAGCCTCGCCGTGCCACTAAAAAGTCTTCTATGTTGTCAATGGAGTGTCCCGAACCTACGTTATCGTCGTAGATAAATGAGCCGTTGCGGAAGTAATCCTGCAGTGCTAGCGCTTGTTCGTAGCCCGAGTTAGCCGAGCTGGTGATCTGAGCCGCCAAATTTTGAACTAGTGGACTGAAATCGCCCGGTAACGTGGTGTAGGCAGAAACCTGTGGGTGAAGAGTGGTCTCTAAGGGAATAGCTCGCAGCACATCAGGATCGAAGCGAGGCAACAAAGATTGCACTGTGTAGCTCAGATTGTTGGAGTTAGGTAAAGACCGATCCACAATCAACGTAGAAGAGGAAGCTTCATAGCTGATTTGATTGCTCTTTGATGTAACCGCTTGTGGCTCAAAGGCTGCGGGTAACCACACGCTTCCTAGCTGTTTTATAGTGAAATTTTGGGTGGATTCTTGCACTGTTGAACCAGATTGAAATAGCGAAGGCAACTGTGTGGGGCGAGACGCATAGTCTGCTTTAGATGTCCAAACTTGTCCGTCAAACTGATCCAAGGCTGTGAGCCTCCAGTATGAGCGCTGTGTGGCTTGTACTTCGAACATAACGAGTTCCGAACGGTTCACTAGACGGCTGCGGATATCTACCAGCGGGCTTATAACCACCCTGCGGGGGGAGTCGCTCCCACCGCTTCTAGGATCGGTTAGGTCTATGATGGGCTTGTCGTTGCTTTGCAATACCGGTGTTGTAACCAAAGCTGTGCTGAGCCCCACTACAGCAATCAAACCACTGACAGCTAGTAAACCTCCTTTAGCGGATACTGCCTGTTTATGGCCGCCCAACCATCTTGAGCTTGCGGTGTTGTTGGCAACTCTGTGGACACATACCAGCAGCAGTAGCGCTGCTAAGAACAGTCCCACAGTAAGGACTTGATAGCTGCCATCTCCTACAACGCCCACAAAAGCCATTGCACAGATGGGGAAAAACAACGCTTCATATGGGGCTTTAGCTCGCATTGTGGCCCAGTCCACAAAAAAAGCAATAACCCATAGCGCGGCCATAGCGCTTACTACAAAGCCAGTAGTGGGATCTGTTGGAGTGCTGATGTTACCAAAGTTCTCCCATGCATTAGCTATGTCATCACCTAGATTTGAGGCGGTGTTTGTTGTAGGCAGAGCCCAATAGGTTGTGTGCTGGTAGTGAGTCCAAGTCACTAGCAGCGCTAAGCCAGCTGCGCTCCCCAAAGCTGCTACCGGCAAAGGGAGGCGCAGCAGGCGCATAACCAGCAACAGCAAGTGGTTTATGACGGCTGCTAGCAGTACTGCTGTCACCCAGCTGGTGCCTGATAACAGGCCAATGAGGCTTATCGCAGTGGCGATTGTGAGGATTGGACCAACAAGCTCTTGGACAGCTGTGTTTTGGTGGTGGCTTGGTTCAGTCACGCGGTAAACCAACCGAATCCACAACAACTAGGGTTTTGAGGTTTAACTTTGGTGCCACAGCTCGCAGCATTTGCACGTCAGCGTCTGTCATCTCTGCTGTTACAGCCACTACAACTCCGCTTGTATGCTCTTGGTTAAGCCGTTTGATGGTTGCTATGAGATTACTGTTTGTATTTCCAATATCAGTCTCGGGTGTGACTAGCGCTAGGTATTCGTAGATGTGGTGCAGGTGTGTGATATGCGAGCCGTAGCCACTGTCAAAGTTGCTTGTAGTGGTTAAGCGGTAGGAGTTGTTGTTTTTTTGAGCAGTGTTGCAAAAACTTGCCGCTGTTGTCACCATAGCTTCAAAGAGTTCATGGTTGTTGGTGTGACTTCTTTGGGCTCCTACAGTATCTAAAAGCACTGTGGTGCGGGTTTGTGTGCCCTGTTCAAATTGCCGCACGATGATTTCGCCTTGATGAGCTGAAGATCGCCAGTGGATATGTCTTGGGTCGTCACCAGTTTGAAAAGGGCGTAGGCCGTACAGCTCTTCATCACCTTTTACAGCAGGGCTGCCAGACATAGCATCTGCTGATTTTATGAGCTTGTATGTCGGTAGTGTCAAGGGTGTAAGTATTGGATAAATCCATGCTTGTAGTTGCTTGCCTAATTGAAACTTTCGCAGAGCAATTGCTAACGGATCGGTGATGGAAATCGTCACTGGGCCTACAAAAGCTTTGCCCCGCTGTTGTGTGGGCAGATCGTATGTAACCGCTATCTGCTGGCCTGGTTTGACTGGTGGCACAATTAAACCAGGTGATTGCACAAGCAATGTTGGTTGATATGAGATGTTCTGGTTGAGGCGCAGCACTGGTGAACTCCAACGACTTGGGTTGCAGAGGCGAGTTGTAATGTGACTGTGGCTTCCAGAATGCATCCTTTTGGGCTGTAGCGACTGGCTGATTAGCTGCAAAGGTGGGCGTAAGCTCACATAAGCTATTGATGTCACAACGATTGCTATGGCCGCTACGGCTATTGCTAAGAGAACAAAAATGCTAAAGATGTACCCTGCTGTGCCTAGAAGTACCGCTGCTGCAAGCAGCCTCCAACCTTGTGTGGTAAGCCGCGGCAGATGTCTAGGCAACATTTGTTTAGTCCGTTGGAACAGGGACAGAACCTAAGACTTCTGTTATCACCTCGTGAGCTAAATCGTCTTGAGGGTGTGTTGGAGTATCAAATAACAGGCGGTGAGCTAGTACCGGTCCAGCTAAGCGCTTCACATCATCGGGCAAAACAAAGTTTCTGTCTCGAGAAGCTGCCCACACCCGGCTTGTTCTTTGTAAGGCTAGCGTAGCCCTAGTAGAAATGCCAGCTACACAACTTGGGTGGTTTCGGGTAGCTGTGGCGATTTGCACCAGATAGTTATTTATGCTGGGAGCAACATATATCCCACAAGTTTGCTTAGCTAAATAGGTGATTGTTTCAGGTTCAACCACATAGCTAAGAGCATTTATAGGGTTGTGAGTGCCGTGGGTGTCCAAGATATCTAATTCGGCTTGCGTGGAGGGGTAGCCCACCGGAATTTTCATCATAAACCGGTCTAGCTGGCTTTCAGGCAACAGATAGGTGCCTTCATGTTCTAAAGGGTTCTGAGTGGCAATCACCATGAATGGCCGTGGCAGCAAATGAGTGGTTCTATCTACGGTTACTTGTCGTTCTGCCATCGCTTCCAAAAGAGCTGCTTGCGTTTTAGGAGAAGCACGGTTAATCTCATCTGCCACAACGATGCCAGCAAAAACTGGACCAGGTTGAAACTCCAAGTTGTTTGTTGCGCGGTTCCAGATGGTTGTGCCAACCACATCAGACGGTAAAAGGTCTGGTGTGCATTGGATGCGTCCGTAGTCGGCTTGCACGGATATGGCTAGTGCTTTCGCAAGGCTTGTTTTGCCGACACCAGGCACATCTTCAATAAGCAGATGGCCCTCTGCTAACAGGCACGTAACAGCTAGCTCTAATACTTCTGATTTGCCAAAAATAGCTTGGCCAACATTGGCCACTATGGAGTTGAAATGTTCAGCGAAACGAACTTGGTTTGTTTGGGGGATCGACATTTACGTGCGTCTTTGCTAGCTGGGGGTTAATTTTGGCATTACTTGATGTTGCCACACTCGCAGGCCATTTTGGGTGTTCAGGCTAGTACCATCAACAAGTCGTGTCACAACAGTCTTCAGCGTTACGAGCGTTATCTAATAGAAATTTTTTCCTGTTCTTTGTGGGTATATCCATAGCTACAAGCGGTCAGTTTATGCAGGCTCTGGCTGTCCCATTTTATATGAATGATCTAACTGATTCTAACGCATGGGTTGGTGCCGCAGCATTTGCTGTGCTGGTCCCAGCGCTGCTAATGACCCCGGTAGCAGGAATATGGGCCGACCGTATTAGCCGTAAGACTATCTTGTTTGGTGCGCTTAGTGTGCAGTTAGTAGCTACCTCTATTTTTTTAGTGCTATTTATTTTGGATTTGTTGACCCCGTGGCTCATCTTGTTGATTCAGGTAATGGCTGGTTTGGGATCAGGTTTTCAGTGGGCACCCACCCAAGCTATGGCAGCTTTGTTGGTGCCACCCAAAGATTTGTTAGGTGCGGTGCGGTGTGTTTCGCTTTCGTTTACTGCAGGTAGAGCTGTTGGGCCGGTGCTAGCTGGGCTGATTTTGTATTTTTTGGGTCCTGGGCCAGCTTTTGCTATTACCATCTTAGGGTTATGCGTGGGGTTAATCATTATGTCGCCTATGCAACTGCGGGAGGCTCAGCCGATTGAGGCTGAACCATTCTGGCAGCAGTTTCGCCAAGGTGTGAACTACATCCGCCAACGCGCAGAGATGCGTCTAGTTGTGGCTACTTCTTTTTTGGCAGCTTCGTTGGGAACAGTTTTTGGTTTTGCTTTAGTCGCTAGTGTGGCAGACGACGTTTACTTGTTAGATGATGGTGGGTTGGCATGGTTAACCGCGGCTTTTGGTTTTGGGTCTTTAGCGGTCGGGCTTTATGTCACTTCTAACGGTGACCGTCATTTGCGCTCTCGAACTGAGATGTTAGGGCTTGGATTATGCGTGTTGGGCTTGCTGCTAATTGGGTCTACTTCTTGGTTGATTTTGGGTTTGTTAGGTTATTTCATTCTGGGTGCCGGGCAGATGGCTCATGGTGTCACCGTAAGCAGTGCTTTACAAGTGCAAGTAGACGAAAATTATCGGGGCAGGGTTATGTCTGTTTGGCTCATGTCAGTTTTATCGGGGCTGCCCATAGGTTCGTTGATAGCAGGTTTTTTAGGTGACTTTTTGTCTGTACGATTTGCTGTGTTGCTATACGGTGGTTTGCTGGCAGCTTTTTGGTTAGGTGCGGCAATCCGCAGCAACGGTTTTTCAGGTTTAGACATAGAAGCTGAAAACCTATAACTAACTCTTCAACAACATCAGGCCGGGTTAGGGTTACAGGTGGGTGAACTCCATCGGTCGGTCACAGATATTGTAGATTGATCGTAATAATTCGACCCGTTGTCACCACCGATGGAGTTAACCTAAACTAAAAGATTTTGAGTAGGTGCCAGTGATGGAATCAGTACTAGATTGAAAACAGGTGGCTTGTTTTGATAAATCGTTTCAGTGATTGTTTCAATGAAGAGATAGATGAAAGTACATATCGTTTCACTCTTTCAAAGCTTACGCCCGTTTGTGACCACACAACACTTGTTGAAGTACTTGCCGAAGTGTTGGTGAATGCGAAGTCTGATCCGACTGTTACCGCCGAGTTGGTGGACGCTGCCGGGTGGAAAACCGCAGTCACGGCTTTACGGCCAGGCAGACCTGCAGTTCGACGAGGGGATTTCGCTGAAGCCATTGCAGCAGAGGCGTGTGAAGATATCGATGGCCGGGTGGTGCCGATTCGCAAGCTCCGGTATCAGATTGATTCGAACCAGACCTTGCCGGGCGGAGATATCGTTGCCTTTGTGATGGCAGATGATTCCGCGAGGATTGAAGACCTTGAATTTGTGGAGGTCAAATATCGTACCAGGCCATCTTCAGGAATAGCCGTTGATGCCCATGCTCAGCTGGCTGATTACCGCAAGTCGGGCTATGCAACAACTATAAATTTTCTGACACATCGATTGCAGGAGACAGATTTATACCTGTATAAACTTTTTTTGAACTTCTTGAAACAGCAAAGTGTCAAGGAATGTAGACACACAGCTGTGCTTGCGTTCGAAGCGACAAATTGGTCGGAGAAGATTTCTGAAAATCTTGATGAGGTTGAGGAACATTTGCAAGGTCTCCGGCTACGCATCTTGCCTTTTGAGAACGCTGTTGCGCTTATTGATGAGGTCTACACAAAGCTGTGTTGGGATGTGAGTGAAGATGGCTGAGCACGCCAGCTTGCTTGATCTTCCCCAGTTCCGCAAGGATCTCTCGCAGATTGGGGAACGTGCAGCGTTGAATGTTCTTGGTCAAAATGGGGTTGTTTCGACCAAGTGGCGCTATTGCGCAGAGCGCATCATACGGAACCTAACCGCGATTACAGCAGAACTAGAGGTTGGCGATCACCATGACACGCAAAAGAGTGGGATGTTTTTTGTCGCTCGTGCGTGGGAGAACCTTGCCACGCTCGGTGAAGATGAAATGGTACATTCTTCCACAGCGTTGCTTAACGCGGCGCTTGCATATGAGTGGGCAGGCTATCAAGCCAACGCTGCGTGTCTAGCTCGGCTTGCTGCATCTGAGAGTCGTTGGACGACAGACCCTAGCTTTGACGGACTTGTCAGCGCTTTTCTGCAAAGGTTATTCGTTCGGGTTAAGTCATTAGAGTCAAGACTGACCGAGTTGCCCAGTCCAGAGCTACTGCGCACAGATGCGGAAGTTGACCGGCGTGCAGCTCTTGCGGTGGCTGCAATCGCTTTGTCTGCAATGTCTTCGTATTTTCTTACTGGGCAGAGCGAGCACATTGAGTCGGCCAAGCGGTCGTTTGATCTTGCTTGTGCAGGACTAGCTCAAAGCGGGGACGCAGCTGCTTACAACACTGTTGTCGGTTTAAAGAAGATTGTTCCTGTGATGGTGCAGCGTTCCACATGGAGCAACCTTGAAGCACTTAGCCCTTTACCTCGCTGGCATCGTTATCTGAAGGTTTTAGCCCGTGGTCTCGGCGACAACATTCTTGCGAGTAGGTCAATTTCTGATTTGTGGCCATCACAGGTTACGGCTGTTGAGTCTGGGTTGTTGACATCAGAGGAGAGTCATGTGATTCGTATGCCGACCAGCGCTGGTAAAACGCGGGTGGCAGAGCTAGCAATTGTGTATTCACTTATTGCAAAGCCGGGCTTGAAGTGTGTCTACGTAGCCCCTTACCGTGCTTTAGCGAATGAGATAGAACAGTCGTTCGCAAACCTGTTTCACGACCTCGGTTATGGAGTTTCCACCGTGCCGGGTGGGTATGACCAAGACGAAATGGGTGAGAATCTTGTGGAGTGTAGTGATGTTCTTGTGCTAACCCCAGAGAAGTTAGACCTTCTGTTGAGGCTGCAACCCGAATCGCTTGAGAAGGTTGCGCTCATTGTCTTTGACGAAAGCCATATAGTTGCTGATCGGCAGCGCGGTCCAAAGTTCGAGCTTTTGGTGTCGCGTCTTCGTCGCAAGATTCCAGAGGCAAGATTCCTGATGATGTCGGCAGTAGTTCCTGATGCAACGCTCAAGGATTTTGCCAAGTGGCTGGGTGGAAGCTCAGGGCAGATAATTTCTACCAAATGGCGGCCTTCGGGTTTGAAGCTTGGACTACTAGATTGGAATGGAAAGAGCGGAACGCTGAAATTCTCGGACGATGATGCTTCTGAGGGTGGAATTAAGTCTATCTCAAACCTGATCAAGCAGGCTGAGTACCCTCATGTTGCCGAAGACACTAGACGTATGCGCCGGCCTAAATTTCCGAATGGGACGAGCAAGGGGGAAGTTGCAGCGGAAGTTGCGTATCGGTTCGCGCCGCTTGGGTCTGTCCTTGTGTTTGCTATGCAAACCAACTGGGCTGAGTCTATAGCAAGAGCATTGCTTCGCCGTATTGAGTTTGCAGAGCTAACAGTTGAGATTGTGCCTGATGAGTTTCGGATGCGAACAAAAGGTCGCGCAGTGTCGGTCGCAGCTGAATGGCTTGGTGAGGAACACCTCGTTACCAAGCTGCTATGTCGAGGTATTGCTTTTCATCATGGTCGACTTCCTTCGGCTGTGCGTGATGCTCTTGAGGCCGACTTCCGAGAGCAGCGACTTGGTGCGCTAGTCGCGACCAGTACATTAGCACAGGGCGTGAACCTGCCGGTTCGGACCGTTGTTATTCATAGCTGTCGTAGTCGTGAAGCAGACGGCTCGCCGCGAGTCTTATCGGCGCGCGAATATTGGAATATTGCGGGTAGGGCGGGACGAGCTGGTTCAGAAACAGAGGGCACTGTAGTTCACATCGCTACAACTTCTTATGATGTGGAGGATTTCAACAAATACGCGCGTCAAAGGAACGAAGTTGAGCGGGTGGAGAGCGCGCTGTATCGGATGCTCAGAGATCTTGTGGCTGAGCGAATCAGCTCGGAGCAAGCAGCACGCCAGCTCGATGCCGACTTGTTGGCGCTGCTGGTTGAGGAGGCGAGGGATGAACTTTATGATCAGGTGCTTGTTGAGACTTTGCCTGCGAGCTTGTTTCAGATACAGGCTGTTGAGAAAGATACTGAGGTCAAACCACTAATAGAGGTGATGACATCCACGGCGCGCCGAATTAGTGAGACGGTAGCAGATATGGAGACTCTTCGGCTGTTTGCGGCAACGGGACTGTCGTCACGAAGTTGTAAAGCTATTGCTTCCCACGTTGAGGCGAACTCGGCTGAGGTTGAGCAGTTTTTAGCTTCTGAGGTTGGATATCTGGAAAATAGTCTCGATCTTGTGCTGGAAGGTTTAGCTGGGGTGAGCGAGATGGAACCAATCTCAGCCGTTTCGATTGATGCTCGAGAGCTGCTCTCTGTATGGATTAGTGGAGAGGCAGTGAAAAAGATATGCGATGCGTTCATCGTGGAAGATCCTCAGGATGTTACGGAGTTTATTGAGGATGCTTTCAGCTATCGATTGCCTTGGGGTGTGTCCTCTTATATTCGGCTGGCCTCTGCGCTGACAGGGGCACAGGCTGAGTCTCGCCTTGCAGCTAATCTCGCGGGGATGGTCAAGTACGGCGTTCCTTCACCTGAGGCGGCGTGGGCAATGAGTGCAGGTGTGGTCTCGCGAAACGCCGCAATGGCGGTTGCTGATGATTATTATCAGACTGCCGGCCCGGGCTCGGTCGCTGCTTTTAGAAGGTGGTTGGGTCAACTTGATCCCGATATGGCTGCAGAGCGTTTGGGATTTACGGGAACCGACCTTGAGTCCACCGCTAGGACGATCCTTAAGTTGCAACCAAACGACTACCTCACCAAGCTCGACTGCGGTGGAGAGCTGCTGCCTCTTCAGGCTTCATGTTATCTGTTGCGGTGTGCCATTCGCTCTGGTCTTTTTTTTCGGGTTGCAAGAGGGGATAGGCTTAAGGTTCAACGTGACACAGACAGCCAACTCAACCGTAATGCGGTGCTTATCTTGGCTGATGGAGAACCGCTGGGTTATCTACAGGCCGATGCAGCGCGTGCGCTCGCGCTTGAGCTAGACGCTGGATTGGAAGTTCTAGCGGAGGCCATCGACATCAAGTTCAAATCAGTTGAACTCATAGTAGAGATTCGAGTTGCGAGTGATGCCTGCTGATGATTGCTCGAAAATCTCAGAATAGCGCTGTTGCTTTGGAGAGCTTGATTAGCTGGCATGGGTCATCCATGTGGAATACATCTCAGCATAATGACCTCTTTTGGCTAGCAGTTCGTTATGGGAACCAATGTCGGTGATTCTGCCATCTTCTACCACAGCGATACGCTCTGCGCGCATAGCTGTTGCTAAGCGGTGAGCAATGATGATGGCAGTTCTACCCTCTAAAACCACATCTAAGGCAGCTTCGATTTGAGCTTCGGAACGCAAATCCAGATTGGAAGTTGCCTCGTCTAAAACCAAAATCCGTGGTCGAGCCAAAAATGCGCGGGCTAAAGCTAAAAGCTGTCGTTCGCCTGCCGACAAGGAAGCTCCACGTTCGTGAACTTGCGAGTTGATGTCGTCTGGCAGCCGTTCTAACAGTTCGTTAAGCCCTACCGCACGGCAGGCTTGCAGCACTTCACCTGTAGTTGCATCAGGTCGGGCAAAGGCCACATTGTCGCGGATTGAACCGTAAAACAAAAAAGGCTCTTGGGGAACAACGCCTAGCTGACGGCGTAGTGAGGTTAGTGTTGCTTTGCGCAGGTCGTACCCATCGATAGATACAACACCTTGTTGAGGATCGTAAAAACGGCTGATGAGCTTAGCTATAGTCGATTTCCCTGCGCCTGTGGGGCCTACGATAGCTAGGCTTTGCCCAGCGGTTAGCCGCAAGTTGATATTCTCTAGCACTGGTACCTCTGGGCTGTACCCGAAGTTGACGTTTTTAAATATAATTTCTCCTTTAAGAGGCGGCAGTTCTTCAGCATCTGCGGCCTCGGCAACTGAGGGCTCGTTTGCCAACAAATCTCGCAGCTTGCGTATTGCTGCTTGCCCTTGCTGGTAGGCGTTGTAAAGTTGGACGAGCTGGGCGATGGGAGCAAAAAAAGCAGTCAGATACAGCACGAAGGCTACTAACTCACCTTCGGTGAGCGATCCTCTAAACACCATGTAGCCACCTACTATTAAGATAATGGCTTGGCCGATTATGCCGATAGCTTCTGCGGATGAACCGTACACAGTAGAGCTTTTAACTCCTTGCAGGTTGGCATCTTTGTGGCGACCTACCACGTTGTTGTGGCGCTCTACATTGTGAGGTCTGCGGTTGTGTGCGGTGATTATCCTGATACCTGCCAAGCTTTCTTGAAGGTCTGCCAAAACTTCGCCAATACGGTCTCTGACTTGGTTGTAACAGAGGTCTGATATGCGTCTAAACCAGATGCTCAAAACGAAGGTAACAGGCACTACCACCACTAAAGTCAGCGTGGCTAGAGAGGGGTTGAGCACATATAGCACTATCGAGATCACTACAAGGGTGAGCGCTTGCACAGCGAAGTTAACGAGACCTTCTTGAAACAAGATGGTTAGAGCTTCTAGGTCACTGGTCATGCGGGTCATCAAAACACCCGCCTTTTCATTTGTGTAAAAGTTGAGCGATAGGCGTTGGTAGTGGGAAAACACTCGAATGCGCAGGGCGTACATAAGCCTTTCGCCCATTTTGCCAGTAAAACGGATTCTCGCTAGCGAACAAATCATTCCAGTAACAACAGAACCCAAGTACGCAGCTACCACCACAAACAGCACCCCAAAGTTCCCTGCGATAACCCCACGGTCGATGCCTACCTGTGTGAGCAGCGGGCCTGTTTGCATCATTGTGGTTTCTAAGATCACCAAAGCAAGGGCTACAAACAGCCAGCGACGGTGCGGCCACAAAAAAGTGCGCAATGTAAATGGGGGATCTTTGGGTTGGCGATGGCTAAAGGCCACCTCTACATCTGGATATTCAGGTTCTTGTGCTAGCACTGTTTCTACTTGTTTGCGCAGGCTCCCAGGTACCCCCGCATGGGGTAGGCCAGCATCGCGTGCCGCGTTTTGAGCTTGTGACCCCCCAAAATAGCCTCCGCCCCAGCCGGTCATGTTTGAGCGCTTTCGCTGCGGCGAAGATGTTCGTTGCTGTTTTCGTTGCTGCGAGCCAGAATTTCTACGTATTCAGGGTCGGTGGCTAAAAGCTCTGCGTGGGTGCCCATGTTGGTTATCTGCCCGTTGGCTAGCACCACTACTCGTTCTGCCAGGCTTATGGTAGACAGACGGTGGGCAATAATCAGGGTGGTTCTATTTTCTAGCAGCGTAGTTAAGACTTGGTGAATAGCTTCTTCCACTGTCACATCAATAGCGCTTGTGGCATCGTCTAGTATAAGGATTTTAGGGTTAGCTAACAGCGTACGGGCGATGGCGATGCGCTGACGTTGGCCACCAGAGAGGTTGTAACCCCGTTCACCAACAACAGTGTCGTAACCTTCAGCCAATTCTGAGATGAAAACATGAGCTTGAGCTGCTTTAGCGGCCTTTTCAACTTCGCTGCGACTCGCATCAGGTCTCCCATAGGCGATGTTGTCATGTACCGACACTGAGAACAGGAACGGCTCGTCTAGCACTAGGCCAACTGTGTCACGCAAACTTTTTAGCGTTACATTTTCAATATTTTGGCCATCTATCTGAATGGAACCGTGATTAGTTTCATAAAAGCGATTCAATAAGCGGGCTACGGTAGATTTACCGCTGCCAGTGCGCCCCACTAGGGCTACCCGCTCACCGGGTTGAATATGCAAGTTGAAGCCCTCTAAAACCGCTATATCGGGGTCGTAGCCAAAGCTCACATCTGTAAAATCCACCCGACCAGCAGATGCTACAAGATCGGTTGCATCATTAGCATCAGCGATTTCAGGAACCTCGTCTAGAACCTCATAAATCCTTTGCGCCGCAGCGCTGGCACGTTGAGCTTGCAGCAACAAAAAGCCTGCTGTTCGAAAAGGTGCCTGCAGCAAGATCACATAGGCGCTAAAAGCCAACAACGTACCCACAGTGACCTGGTCTTGAATTGCTAACCAACCGCCGTACAACAACACCATAGCGGTGCCAACACGGGGTAAGGCTTCGATGAGCGGATTCCAGCGGGCTCTAGAATCTGCTATGCGTTCATTAGTCCATTGGATGCGTTGAGCTGCGCGACCTAAAAGAGAAATTTGCCGTTCTTCTGCTGCAAAGGATTTCACCACGCGGGTACCATTGACGTTTTCGTCCACGATGGTAGCTAAATCGGCCATACGTGCTTGGCTTACCCACGACAGTGGCAGTACCTCATTGCGGAACCTCACCCCAAGCCAGTACACACCCGGAAGCGGGATTGTGGCGACCAAAGCCAACCACGGGTGTACCCACAGCATGTAGCCAAAAGCCAACACAAAAGACAGCACGCTTATGCTTATAAGTGGCCCAAATGACAACAAGATCTGCACCGAGCGTATATCACTGTTGGCACGGGAGATGACCTGACCAGATTGGGTGCGGTCGTAGTATGAGAACGACAGTCGCGTAAGGTGTTCGTACATTATTGCACGCATGTCAGTTTCTATGTTCCAGCCCAGCTTCAACAGCAGATAACGGTTTGCTCCGCCAAATGTCATGCGCATTAGTCCGAGGCAAATTATCACCATTGTGGACACCCAGAGGGTTTGGCGGTCGCCAACTCCTGCGGCATCTATGGCATGACGTGCTGCAGCGGGAACTGCCACTTGTGCGGCTAATCCGATGACACCGGTAATCACCCCAACAACTAGCAGGTTGCGGTGGGCTCGAATCAGCGGCATAAGCCGCTTAATCCAACCCTTAGATTGGTCTGGATCAATACCAGCAGCGGGAGGATCGTATTGTGCGGCTACTGTGGTAGGAATGGATGCCACCTCATATCTTGAATATGTTTAGTTTTTCTAAAGATTGGCAACCTTGCCAATATCACCGCTGCTATAGCAGGCACTATTGGGCATTCAAGCCATTTTTAATTTGGATTGTTGTGCAATGAGTTGGACAACTGCTTTGGGTTTGGGAGTGGCGGCTTTGCTAGTAGCTGCCAATGGTGTTTTTGTGGCTATTGAGTTTGCTTTGGTCGCAGTAGACCGTATTCGTGTGGAGCAGCTAGCCGCCGATGGTAAGCGGGCTGCTCGCACAGCTTTGAGTTTGTTGAAATCGCTGTCGTTTCAACTATCTGGCGCTCAGTTTGGGATTACTGTTACCTCACTGGTTTTAGGTTTCATTGCTAGACCAGCCATTGCTCAAGCTCTTGAACCTTTAGTAGATAATTTTGTGGCTGGCGGGGCTACAGGACTTTCCATTGTTGCTGCGTTGGTTATTGCTGTAGTTGTGCAGATGGTGTTAGGCGAGCTGGTGCCTAAAACCTTGGCGATTGCTCGCCCGTTGAACACATCGTTGCGTTTAGCAGCCCCAATGAGGGGTTTTGTGGTTGCGGCAGGACCGGTGATCCGACTTTTTGATGGTTCTGCCAACAAGATGGTGGGTTGGTTAGGTGTTCAACCCACAGAAGAGTTGAGCGAGGGCCGTTCCCGCGAAGAGTTGGCGTGGCTTTTTCGGTTGTCAGGCCAAAAAGGAGCTTTACATCCAGCTAGAGCACGGCTGCTAACCAGAGCTATTGGATTTAGAGACCGAGATGCAGCTGATGTGTTGGTGCCCCGTGTGTCAGTTCATGTGATTGGCCATCAACAAACCGTAGCCGATTTAGTAGCTTTATCTGTGCAAACAGGGTTTTCCCGGTTTCCAGTGATCAACAACGACATTGATGATGTAGTGGGTGTAGCTGTAGCAAAGTATGTGTATCGGGTACCTGAAACACAGCGGGCAACCACACCAGTGACCACCATCATGCAACCTCCTTTGGTCGTACCTGAGACCCGAGATTTACGCTCGCTGCTAAGAGATATGCGAGCCGAACGCAGTCCTTTAGCGGTGGTGTTAGACGAACACGGTGGCACTGCAGGCATTGTCACTCAAGAAGACCTGCTAGAAGAGATAGTGGGCGAGATAGCAGATGAGCATGATGCTAAAGAGCTGCCAGCGGTGTCACTTCATGCTGGAGAGTTGGTAGTGCAAGGTGGTATTCACCCCCATGAGCTAGAAGATATGACAGGTCTGCGGTTACCTGAGGGTGAATATGAAACTTTAGCTGGATTTATCTTGATGCATCTGCAGCGCATTCCTATAGCTGGTGAGGTGTTCCGCTTCGAAGGCTGGGAGTTTGAGGTGCAAGCTGTAGAACGCAACCGCATAGATAGCGTGCGGTTACGTCCGCATCCAGCCGCGCACCCCAGCCAGCAAAGTGTGCAGGTAAGTTGATGACCCTGGTGTATATTGCCGTGGCTTTTGTGCTGTTAGCAGCTAACGCGGCTTTTGTGGCTGTGGAGTTTGCGCTTTTAGCAGCACGCCGATCTCGCTTAGAACCTTTAGCTGAAGCTGGCAATAGGAGGGCACGCATCACTTTGCGTGCTATGAGCGACCTTAACTTGCAGCTTGCTGGCGCGCAGTTAGGCATTACAATGGCATCTTTAGGGTTGGGGTTTGTAGCTGAACCAGCGGTGGCTCACCTGATTGAACAGATGGTGGAGTCTTTTGTGCATCTTCCCTCAGGGGTATTGCACACAATTTCTTTCGCTGTTTCTTTGGCAATAGTGGTTTATTTGCACATGGTCTTAGGCGAAATGGTTCCTAAAAACATTGCTTTAGCTGGGGCCGAGCGAACCGCGATGTGGTTAGCACCTATCAACAGGGTTTATGTGTTGTTGTTTGGGCCGCTCATCGGTTTGTTGAATTGGCTTAGCAGAGGTTTGGTGAGGCTAGTGGGGGTGCAGCCGCGCGATGAGCTGTCTAGCACTCATACTGCTCAAGAGTTTGCTGCGTTAGTGGAGC
Organism: Candidatus Poriferisocius sp.; assembly: GCA_965221865.1. GTDB lineage: Bacteria > Actinomycetota > Acidimicrobiia > Acidimicrobiales > Bin134 > Poriferisocius. Next base: position 338,863 of record OZ244918.1, on the reverse strand, counting down.
ACTCCGCAGCAGAGGGTTACTTAGACGATTTTGATCATTCGCTGCTATCAAGCGCATTGGCATTAGCCCGCAGGCCGGTTAGTTCTGTGATGGTTCCTAGAGGTCAAGTAGTTGGTGTAGATCGTCAAGCGTCAGCCTCTCAGGTGTTAGATGTTATGAACACCAGCGGGCATTCTCGGGTGGTTGTGTACAACGGTTCTTTGGATCGTGTAGTTGGCTTTGTACATGCCAAAGATCTATTAGAGGTAACCGGTACACAAGCATTGCAGCCGCTCAAGAATAGTTTGATACGCGATGTGCCTAACGTTGTAGAGGGTGCCTCTTTGGAAGAGACTTTGTCGCTGATGCAAAAAAGTCAAAGGCATTTAGCAGTGGTGCGCAGAAGTGGGCGTAGGCGCATAATGGGCTCAACAGCTGGCATAGTCACCTTAGAAGACTTATTAGAGGTGCTTGTGGGCGAACTCAACGATGAGACCGACCTAGCCCACATCACTAACTAAAACTGCTAAACGTTAAGCTCCTGTAGCGTGGTATCCGCCATCCACATGTACCATCTCACCGGTTGTCATCGGAAACCAATCCGATAAAAGCGCTACGGTTGCTTTAGACACAGCAGAACTGTCTGCGATGTTCCACCCTAAAGGCGCTCTTTGAGCCCAAGTTTTCTCAAACACTTCAAAACCGGGGATAGAGCGGGCTGCCATAGTACGTATTGGCCCTGCAGCTACCAGATTGACCCGTATGTTTTTGCCACCTACAGAACGAGCCAAGTAGCGGGAGGTAGATTCCAAAGCTGCTTTAGCTACACCCATCCAGTTATATGCAGGCCAAGCCACCGTGGCATCAAAGTCTAAGCCAACTATTGAGCCTCCTTGATCCATGAGTGGCACCACAACTTCGGCCACTGTTTTTAGAGAGTAGGCCGAAACCTCTAGAGCTATTTGCACGTCGTCCCAGCTAGCTGCCATGAAGTCCTCACCTAGGCACGCTTGCGGGGCAAAGCCAATGGCATGCACTGCACCATGTAAGGTGCCCCAGAGTTCGTTTAGCTGTTCGCGCACTTTAGCGGGATGTTCGGGGTTGGTTACATCTAGTTCTAGCACTAAAGGCGACCCGGGCAGTTTGCGGGCTGTGCGTTCGGTTAGACGCAAACCGCGCCCAGCACCGGTTAAAACCAACTCGGCACCTTCTTCAGCAGCTAGTTTGGCAATACCAAATGCTAAAGAAGCATCGGTAAGCACCCCGGTTACCAGAATTTTTTTATCTTCTAGAAGTCTCATATGGTTGTTGAGGTTACTCCTTGTGAACTGTCTACTAGGGAACAAGCGTGTTGTTCATATACCGTTTTAGCGATGCCAGCGAGTCGAAATAGTTTTTTGTGACGGCTAGATCACCCGAGCGAATGCACTTATACGACACTGCACGTACCCAGGTGGTGCCTTTTGAGCCTGGGCCTGTGGTTACCATGTACACCTGTGGCATTACTCCCTATGATGCAACTCATATTGGTCATGCTGCAACATATTTGACTTACGACGTGCTGCAGCGGCGTTTGCGCGATATCGGCCACGAAACTCGTTGTGTACGCAACATAACCGATGTGGACGATGATATTTTGCGTAAAGCCCGTGAAGTCGGGGTGCATTATCTTGATTTAGCCGCTGTGGAGACGGCTCGGTTTGATTCCGATATGGCGGCTTTGGGGATGTTGGAGTGCTGGTCGGAGCCCCGGGCAACCTCTGCTATTGCTGATATTCGCAAGCTCATTGGTCAGCTACTGCAAGGGGGTTATGCCTATCAGTCTGGTGGTTCGGTTTATTTTGCTGTTTCCACTTATGAGCGGTTTGGAAACATTAGTCGGCTAGACCGCGACAAGATGTTGGTGCTTGCAGCCGAACATGGTGGTAATCCCCAAGACCCTAATAAGCGAGATCCGCTGGACTTTGTGCTCTGGCAAAGCTCAGCAGCCGATGAGCCTGCGTGGGATTCCAAATGGGGACTGGGCAGACCCGGCTGGCATATTGAATGCTCGGCTTTGGCTATGCGAGAGTTAGGTCAAACCATCGACTTGCACGGCGGTGGTTCAGATCTCATCTATCCTCACCATGAATGTGAAGCAGCACAGTCTGAGGCTGTAACAGGTGAACGATTTGTGCGTCACTGGATGCACCAAGCCATGGTCCATATGGATGGTAAAAAGATGTCTAAGTCGCTTGGCAATCTAGTTTTTGTGTCCGATCTTTTGCAGACCTACGACCCTCGCGCAGTGCGTCTTGGGGTGTTAGCACATCATTACAGGGATTCTTGGGAGTGGCATAAAGAGGTGATGCCCAGTGCTGCTAGGCGCTTAGACACATGGTTGAGCGCCCCCGTTGGTACTACTGCTGTTGCCAAGGCTGTGTTAGCTAAGGTGCGAGCTTGCTTAGACAACGATCTAGATACACCAGCAGCTGTGCAGGCTATTGATGAAGCTGCTACAGGTGGTGGTATTGGTGCAGCAGCAGCTTTATTAGGCGTTAATCTGACATTTTGAAGGGTAGTTTTTTGTGTTATGGGTGATATAAGCGTAGTACTTCTAGATGGCAGCGAACGCACTTTGGCTTCGGGTGCCACCGCAGGCGACTTAGCAGCCGGCATTGGTTCAGGTTTAGCTAAAGCCGCCCTAATTGCTCAGGTAGATGGCCAAGAAGTAGACCTCAACACCCCGCTCTGCGCAGGCCAACAAGTAGCCATTGTAACTGCCGACAGTGATTTAGGGCTTGAAACGTTGCGCCATTCTACAGCTCATGTGTTAGCCCAAGCAGTGTTAGACCTTTACCCGGGTGCTACTTACGCGGTTGGCCCGCCCATTCAAGATGGTTTCTACTACGACTTTGACCTGCCCGACGGTGCCACTATTAGCGATGAAGATTTAGATGCAATTGATATTCGGATGCGTGAGATTATTGCTGCCGATCAGCCTTTTGAGCGGTACGAGGTTTCGGCTTTGGAGGGTTTGAAGTTGTTTGCTGATCACCCGTACAAGTGCGAGATTATAGAAACGGTGGCTATGGCGTCGGATTCTGATGGGGTAGGGGAGTTAAACGAAGAACTAGCCGCGCAGGTAGCTACCGAAGGCAAGATCAGCTATTACCGCAACTCTGATGCGTTTATCGACTTATGTCGTGGACCTCATGTTCCTTCTACTGGCCGTTTAGGGCATTTCAAGTTGATGAGTGTGGCCGGGGCTTACTGGCGTCGTGATGCTGGCCGACCTTCGTTGCAGCGCATTTATGGCACGGCTTGGGCTTCGCGTAAAGATTTGGCAGCTCATTTGCATCGGCTAGCTGAGGCTGAAAAACGTGATCACCGTCGTTTGGCTCGCGAGCTAGACCTTGTGTCGTGGCCCACCGAATTAGGCCCAGGGCTAGCAGTATGGCACCCGAAAGGGGCTGTGGTGCGGCGCATCATCGAGGATTACAGCCGTTCGCGTCATACCGAGGGGGGCTATGAGTTTGTGTACAGCCCGCACATAGCTCGTTCTGAGCTTTGGCAAACTAGCGGTCACTTAGATTTTTATGAGGAGTCGATGTATCCGGCTATGGAAATGGACGGTGCCTCATATTATCCCAAGCCTATGAACTGTCCTTTCCATATGCTCATTTATAAGAGCAGTCAGCGTTCTTACCGGGATTTGCCTATCCGCTTGTTTGAGTTGGGCACGGTGTATCGCTATGAACTGTCGGGTGTCGTGCATGGTTTAATGCGCTCGCGGGGCTTCACTCAAGACGACAGCCACATTTTCGTTACTCGTGAGCAGGCCCATAGCGAGATTGCTTCGTTGGTGGATTTTGTGTTGTCAGTTTTGCGGGCGTTTGGGTTTGAAAACTTTGAAGCTCGTCTAGCTACAAGGCCAAAATCTAAATCGGTTGGTGCCGCTGCTGAGTGGGAGTTGGCTACCACTGCGTTGCGTCAGGCTTTAGAGTCTGCAGGTTTGGATTACCAAGTTGATGATGGGGGTGGGGCATTTTATGGGCCCAAGATTGATATTGATGTGCAAGATGCTATTGGCCGTACATGGCAGCTTTCTACTATTCAGGTAGATTTTCAGCTTCCTGAGCGGTTTGAGTTGGAGTATGTGGGTGCCGATGGGGGGCGCCACCGCCCGGTAATCATTCACCGAGCTTTGATGGGTTCAATAGAGCGGTTTTTTGGTGTGCTTGTTGAGCATTATGGGGGCGCTTTCCCAGCTTGGTTGGCTCCAGTGCAAGCTGCTGTTTTGCCGGTTGCTGCTGCTCATGATGACTACGCCGCAGAGGTGGCTGAGCATCTGCGTAAAGAGGATTTTCGGGTAGAGATACTTGCAGCTCAAGAGCCGCTAGGTCGCCGTATCAGGGCAGCTAAGCTTCAAAAGCTGCCCTATGTGCTGGTGGTGGGCGATGAAGATCTGCAAAGCAACACAGTAGGTGTAAACGCGCGGGGCAGTAATAATCCCGAACGGGGTGTGTCGCTAGCAGATTTCACCGCCCGCCTAGCTGAAGACGTACAAACCCACCGCTGATGCTTGAGCGACTTTGGGCGCCTTGGCGCAGTAGGTATGTGTCTGGGCTAGCTGGTGCTACCGCTAGTAGCGAGGATGCTTTTGTAGCTGATGAAGATGCGGGGGAGGGGACGTTGTTTGAGCGCCTCTTGGCTTCATCTGAGCCTGATTCTCAAACCGGCATTTTGTGGCGCGGCCAGAGTTGTTTTGCGGTACTAAACGCACATCCTTACGGCAGCGGTCATCTAATGGTTGTGCCTAACCGTGCTGTGGCTGATTTAAGCGAACTCACAGAAGCTGAGAGCCACGAACTCTGGGATACTGTTGTGACTGCTGTGGCAGCTATTCGCCGTGCCTACACCCCTGAGGGAGTAAACGTTGGTATCAACATTGGGGCCGCAGCTGGTGCCGGGGTACCCGATCACCTCCATGTTCACTGTTTGCCCCGCTGGCAAGGTGACACCAACTTCACCACCACTGTGGCTGAGACGCGTGTGCTACCTGAACCACTTAGCGAATCTTGGGCCAAACTCACTAACGCTTGGCCAAAATAGTCGCATGTACCAAGTAGCCTGTAAGGGCGTGCCCAATTCTCAAGATGCTGATAATCAAGCTGCTAATCAAGCTGATAATCAAGATGTAAGTATCGAAGATACTGCAACTCTTACACAGGCTGATGCTGGTTTGGTTGCCGACATCACCGACGAGCTGCCTAAAGACTTAAATATGAGCGAGTATGTTGGCCCGTATCTGTTTCCAAATAACAGTCGCCGACGCATTCCTGCCATCATTTACCTGTCGATTGCAGCGGTTTGTATAGTTTTGTGGGCTGTGGCATCAAATAGTCCTTTAGTGAACAGCGGGTTTTTAGGTGTAGGCATCGCATTAGCAGCTTTTGGGGTTTACGGTTTAGTGTGTGGCCGGGAGTTGCAGGTAGACGAATCGGAGGCTTTGCTGGTAGCTGTAGCAGCCGTAGGCTTTCCAGTTGGTCACGCTTCGGCTCAGATGGGGTGGAGGGGCTGGTTGAGCCGACCAATCTGGCGCATTCTGCTTTACTCAAATGAGCCGCAGCCTGCACAGCGGGGTTTGGTTTTTGTAGACGGTATTAGCGGCACGGTTATCGATCAGCTTGTGCAGCCAAACCCTGAAGACTGGGCTGAGCTGTAGGTAGCTTTATGTTTGCGGGTAACTTTGTTTGACGGCAACTGGCGCTCGGCAGTTAACCGAGTTCTAGACCCTGTGGGCGCTGTAGCATCTCGCATTGGCATCAACGCCAATGCTGTTACCGTAGCTGGGCTGGGTTTCTCATTAGCCGCTGCGATATTTATAGGTCGTAGCAGTTTGATTTTAGGTTTAGTGTTTTTGATTTTAGCTGGCTTTTGCGATGCTCTAGACGGTCCCATAGCTAAAGCTGGTAAGACCAGTTCGGTGCGAGGTGCATTTTTTGATTCAGTATGCGACCGTGCTAGCGATGCTCTGTTGTTTGCAGGGGTGGCATGGTATCTAGGTTCTAATGAGCCGGGCCGCATCTTCATGTTGCCGGTAGCGTTGCTGGCTGCAGCCACGTTGGTGTCCTATCAGCGTGCTAAAGCGGAATCTTTAGGGTTGGATGCTAAAGGCGGGCTTATGGAACGAGCCGAACGTTTCGTGGTGTTAGGAGCAGGGCTCGCTTTTAGTTTTATGTTGATACCCGTTTTGTGGGCGATGTTGACCCTCACTGCTGCTACAGCGTTGTATCGCTTTTTTAAGGTCTGGCGCCAAGCTGATGCGGTGCCTACAAAGTGAGCTGGTTTGATGAAGTGCTTTACCGCGGTGGAGCTACTTTTGCCAGATTATTACCGCAGGCTGTGGGCACCGGGCTCACCAGTGCTATCAGCAGCTCGGCAGTGCGGGTTCTACCTGAACGTCGTTTTGTGATTGAGCGCCGTTTGCGTCGGGTGTGTGGTTCTAGGCTTGCCGATGAGGAGCTAGCACAGCTTGTGCGGGCCTCATTTCGTTCTTACGCTCGCTATTGGTACGAAAGCGCTCGCATATGCAACTACACAGATGCTCAAATGCAAAACAGCTTCACTGTAGAGGGGTTTGAGTATGTGCAAGCTGCTTTAGACACTGGGATTGCCCCGATTTTGGCGTTGCCGCATTTAGGAGGTTGGGAGTTAGCTGGAGCTTGGATGGCACGGATTGCTGGCTATCCAGTCATGTCGGTAGTTGAGCCCCCAAACAACCAGAGGCTCTTTGCTTGGATGCTGGCTCAGCGTCAGCATTTAGGTATCGAGGTTGTGCCACTAGGTGCTAATGCTGCTGCCAAGTTGATTAAGTCGTTGCGAAATCAACAGGTAGTGTGTTTGTTGGCAGACCGTCAAGTAGGCCAAGGCGGGGTGGAGGTGGAGTTTTTTGGGGAGAAAACTCTTTTACCAGCAGGTCCAGCTTTTATTGCGTTGCGCACTGGTGCTCCACTTTTGCCTGTTGCGGTATATCAACAAGGTGGCCAACAACAGCATTTTGGTCATCTAGTAGCAAGACGTAAAGGTTTCGCTGTAAAAAAGGCTCCCCCGCAACATACCGGCGTGGTGTTGCCACCGCTTACTGTTGAGCGTCGCGGTCGTTTACGTGCTGACGTTGTTCGGGTTACTCAAGATTTAGCCTTACATTTGGAGCAGTTAATCCGTGCAGCACCAGAGCAATGGCATCTAGCGCAACCCAACTGGCCCAGCGATCATGAGGCGTTGTTGAAGTTTCGTCAAAAAAAGCGCTTTGCTAAAAAAGCGGTGTCAAATTGCAGTAGCAGATGAGGGTTGGTTTGGTTTGCCCATATTCTCTAACCATTCCTGGGGGTGTACAAGGCCAAGTAATGGGACTAGCTCGTTCTTTACGTGGTATGGGAGTGGAGGCGCGTGTGCTAGCCCCATGCGATGGCCCTCCACCCGATGAGTCTGTCACCCCACTAGGAAACAGCTTGCCTACCGCTGCTAATGGTTCCATAGCGCCTATAGCACCTGATCCTCCCGCGCAGTTTCGTACCATTCAAGTGCTGCGCAATGAGCATTTTGATGTTTTGCATCTCCATGAACCCTTAGCACCTGGGCCTACCAACACTGCTGCAGTTTTTAAGTCGGCCCCATTGCTCGGCACTTTTCATAGAGCCGGTCATAGCACCACCTATCAGGTGTTAGCACCATTAGTACGCTGGGTAGCTAATCGTTTAGATCACCGCTGTGCAGTATCAAAAGACGCTAAAGATTTAGCTGCTAAGCAGCTAGGCGGCACCTATGAGCTGGTTTTCAACGGTGTTGAACTGCAAGTGCCTAATAGCAAGGTTTATGAAACGCCTGTTCCCACAATTTTTTTTGTGGGAAGACATGAGCCACGCAAAGGCTTGCTGCACTTGTTGCGTGCGCTCGAGTATTTACCTAGTGATATTCAACTTTGGGTGGCAGGAGAAGGCCCCGAAACAGCAACGCTACAGCTACAAACAGCACAAGACCCTAGAGTGGTTTGGCTGGGGCAAATCTCTGAGGCCGAAAAGCTAGCCCGTTTACGCAGTGCTGATGTTTTTTGCGCGCCGTCACTTTATGGAGAGTCTTTTGGGGTGGTGCTTTTAGAGGCTATGGCTGCAGGCACTGCGATAGTGGCTTCTGATTTGCAAGCATATGCAGTAGTAGCGCGTCCTGGGGTTGATGCTTTGTTGGCTAAATCTGCTGAGCCTCAAGCTTTGGCTGTTGCTCTACAAAAAGTGTTGTTTGAGCCTGAGACAGCTAAGAACTTAGTAGAATCTGGCTTGCAACGTGCTCAACAGTTCTCAATGGATGCTTTAGCAGCTCGTTACGCTGACATATATGAAGACTTAGCCGCGCAGCGCCCTGTCAGGTGTGCAGCAGTCTCTGTTGAACAATCTTCAACAAGAAATCTTTAGAATTAAGTAGAGAATCAAAAAAAATGCCGCAAACTAGTTCCACCCATAAGATGCTTGTTGAGCATCATCAACCTCAAGTTGCTGTAGTGCCAACCAACAAAAATCAGCGCAGGGTGCTTGCGCTATTAGGGTGTGTTGGTATCTTTGCGGGCTTGGTGGTGCTAGTAATTGTTTTAGCAACGGGTTTGGGATGGCTAGCAGCACTGGTGATATCTCTGCCGGTAGCAATTGTTGTGCCGCTGGTGTGTCGCAATAAGGCGTGGCGTTGGTTATTAGCTTTGTTGGGTGGGCAGCCACCTACAGGCAATGTTGAGGATTCGTTGCAAACCTCCTTAGAAGGTCTATGTCTTAGCCATGGTTTAGCAGTGCCACAGCTGCGGGTGATTCCCGAAGAGACTGTCAATGCTGCAGCGATAGCTCGATCTGTTGGCGACGCTGTCATAGTTATTACCTCCGGTACTCTTACACAGCTTGAGCGCATCGAGCTAGAAGGCTTGCTGGCGCATTTGCTATGTCGTATTCGCCGTGGTGATGCAGCTTTAGACACTTTGGCAGGAATGCTAGTGGCTTGGCCTTTGGCTAAATTGGCGCCGTTACGCCGCTATGTGATGAACAAAGTGTTGCCCCAAGGGCGTAGTTTGCACGCTGACATGGATGCTATAGCGCTAACTCGCTACCCGCCTGGACTTATGCGTGCGCTAAAGACCATGGCAGCCAACCCGTTTAGTGCTAGCAGTTCTCAAGTACAATCGGCAACTGTGGCAGCGTTACACATGTGGGTTGATGAGCTTTCATGGGGTGTGGGAGACACTATTCGTCATCCCACATTAGGCATTCGTATTGCTGTGTTGGAGGAGCTTTGCTAACAGGAGTATTTGTGACAAGATTTAACTGGTGGCGTACAGCCGCCTTGGTGTGTGTTGCCGTAGTGTTGTTTGCAGCTTGCAGCGAATCACCTGCAGAAATTACGGGCAAAGTTTCGGAATCTCCAGAGGCCACGTTTGCTGTCGAGACCCCCACGCAAACTGCAAGCCCTTCTACTGCAAGCACCTCAACTACAAGCCCTTCAACTGCAACTCCTCTACCCGTACCAACATCTAATGCTACTTCTTTAGTTATCGAGCCAACCGTTGTTCCGCTTGGGCCAGTAGCACCTCTTACTGGTAAGCCCATAGAAGATATCAGCATTTTGGAGCGTCCAGCTTTAGCAGTAAAAATCGGCACAAGCAGCGTAGGTCGCCCGCAGACTGGCATCAACCAAGCTGATATGCTTTTGGAGTTCCGGGTGGAGTCCATCACAAGGCTGATGGCTGTATTTCACAGCCAAAACGCTGAACCTTTGGGCCCGGTACGCTCGGCTCGTAGCTCCGACCCCGATATTTTGGCTAACTTCGGTCAACCAGTGTTCGGGCACTCGGGAGCTAATCCTGGGGTTTTACAGCAAATCTCGCAAGGACAACGCCAAGGCAAGCTCTATGAACTGAGTTGGGATAACTTGCCAAACACCTACTGGCGTATTGGGGATCGGGTGCCTCCGTGGAACCTTTACACCTCAACATCGGCTATTCGCCAAGCTGCTCCTAGCACTCTCAAAGCCCCTGAGCCTTTATTTGAGTATCGTCACAGCAGCGAAGCCTTGCCTAGCACCGCCGAGCCAGTGCCGGGAGTAGAGATTCGTTACCTTGGCGGTACGGTGGTGCAGTTTGTTTGGGATGAGCAGCTGCAAGGCTGGGCCCGCTGGCAAGATGGCACCCCTCATGTGGACTTGCCCCGCAACCCAAACGGTACGATTAATATCTCTGGTCAAACAGCCCAAGTAGCTCCAGCTAACGTTGTGGTGCTGCAAACCCCCTACATCAGCAGTGCGGTTTGCAGTTATTGCCCCGAGGCCATCACCGTAGATCCTCAAGGTGGCTCTGCCATGGTATTCACTGATGGGCATCTCATCAGGGGACGCTGGACTCGCTCATCGCCTAGTCAGCCGTGGCAGGTAACCGATAGTAACGGCAACCCTGTGCGGCTCACCCCAGGTCAAACATTTATTGCTCTTCCAGGGGGAGATACTTTTGTGCTTGTGCCTGAGTTGGCTGAAGATTTGCTGAAGAATCGCTAAGACTTGCTGTTTGTACAGCTAGCTTTGGGCAAAACCATTTTTGGGATCTGAGCTAATGCTTTAAAAATGAATGTTTAGAGTCATCTTTATTCCTTTAGAATGCGATATATGGCTGATGAGGTGACTACTAATCGCGAAACTGGCACGGTCTTGGTAAAGCGAGGTCTTGCAGAGATGCTTAAAGGTGGTGTGATCATGGATGTGGTCACCCCCGAACAAGCTCAGATTGCAGAAAATGCTGGTGCTGTGGCGGTCATGGCTTTAGAACGGGTTCCTGCCGACATTAGACGCGACGGCGGGGTGGCACGTATGAGCGACCCCGAGATGATCTCTGGCATTCAAACAGCAGTTACCATTCCGGTGATGGCTAAAGCCCGTATTGGGCATTTTGTGGAGGCACAGATTCTTCAAGCTTTAGATGTGGACTACATCGACGAAAGCGAGGTTCTTACACCCGCTGATGAAGCTCACCACATCGATAAGTGGGCTTTCAACGTGCCTTTTGTGTGTGGTGCAACCAACCTTGGTGAAGCTCTTAGGCGGATTTCTGAGGGCGCTTGCATGATTCGCTCTAAAGGCGAAGCAGGGACTGGCAACATTGTGGAAGCAGTGCGTCACCTGCGCTCCATAATCGGTGATGTTCGTAAGCTTACTCAAGCTGATGAAGCAGAGTTATTTGACTGGGCTAAGAAGCTGCAAGCCCCGCTTCCTTTGGTGCGCGAAGTAGCTGAAACTGGTTGGCTGCCGGTGCCGCTGTTTTGTGCGGGAGGTATAGCCACCCCTGCTGATGCTGGGTTGGTCATGCAGCTTGGCGCGCAAGCGGTGTTTGTGGGCTCGGGCATATTCAAATCGTCCGACCCAGAACCCCGAGCTAAAGCCATTGTAGAGGCCGCCACCAACTTTGCCGACCCTCACATCTTGGCCAAGGTCAGCCGTAATTTAGGTGAGCCCATGGTTGGCCTTGAGATAGACGGTTTGGATGCTCGCTTAGCAGAGCGCGGCTGGTAGAGCTTTAGAGCAACGGTATTTGTTGGTGAAGGTCGGAGTGCTAGCCCTGCAAGGGGCGTTTGGTCTACATCAAAAAGTGTTGGAAGAACTAGGAGCAGCGGTTGTGCAAGTTCGCACTCCCGAACAGCTTGCTGGGGTGGATAGCCTGGTTATTGGTGGCGGGGAATCCACCACTATGTCCAAGCTGTTAGATGCTAATCATCTAGCTCAGCCGCTAGCTGAGCGCCTTGTGGCTGGTATGCCCACACTGGGAACCTGTGCGGGTATGATTTTGCTAGCTTCAGATGTGTTGGATGGGTACCCGTCACAGCATTGTTTTGGGGCGGTAGATGTAGCTGTGCGGCGTAATGGGTATGGTCGTCAAGCCGATTCTTTTCACACGCAACTCAAGGTAACTCTAGATGCTAGCCAGAATGATTTTACAGGAGTGTTCATACGTGCTCCTAAAGTGTGTGAGCTTGGTGATGCTGTGGATGTGTTAGCAGAGTTAGATGGTGTGGCAGTGATGTGTCGTCAGGGTGCTGTGGTGGTGTGTTCGTTTCACCCTGAGTTGACAGCAGATACGCGCATTCACCGCTGGTTTTTAGAACTGTAGAGGAGGCAGATATGTCGGGGCATTCCAAGTGGGCAACTATCAAGCACCGCAAAGGCGCGGCAGATAAACGTCGCGGGAAGTTGTTTGCCAAGCTGATCCGCCAAGTAGAGGTGGCCGCTAGAGAAGGTGGAGGTGATCCCGAAGCTAACCCCACGTTACGCACCATGTTTCAAAAGGCTAGAGATAGTTCTGTGCCGTTAGACACTATCGAGCGGGCGATTAAACGTGGCACTGGCGAGCTAGAAGGTGTTAGGTATGAACCGGTTTTTTATGAGGGTTATGCCAGCAGTGGGGTGGCTTTGTATGTGGAAGCGCTTACCGATAATCGCAATCGTACGAGTTCGGAAGTGCGTACTTTGTTTACCCGCAACGGCGGTTCTTTGGCCGAACCTGGTGCTGTGGCATGGCAGTTTGAGCGTAAAGGTGTGGTGATATTAGATCGCACCATAGATGAAGATGCGCTTATGATGGCGGCTTTAGAAGCTGGTGGTGAGGATTTGGTTGATGAGGGCGATACTTGGCGGCTCACCTGTGATCCTTCGCAGTTAGCAGCGTTGTGTGAGACATTGGAAGAAAGCAACATAGTTTTCGTTTCGGCTGCCTCTACTATGCTGGCTACCTCGGTGATAGATATTGGTAACGCTGAGGATGCTAGGGCTGTTTTGCGGCTGATTGATGCTTTGGATGATCATGATGATGTGCAGGATGTGTTTGCAAACTTTGATGTGCCAGATGAGATATTGCAAGCAGCAGCTAGTTGATTGTCATTTGTGTGTGGGGTGTTGTTAGCGCTGTGAGGTGTTGTTAGTTAAACAACAGGGATTGGTCTGGTGGATTTTCTGGGGGTGTTAATCCCAAGTGTTGCCAAGCGTTTTGGGTAGCCACGCGGCCGCGGGGGGTACGCATTAGTAAGCCTTGTTGTATGAGAAATGGCTCGTACACATCTTCTACTGTTTCGGCGGGTTCGCTGACGCTTATGGCGAGGTTGGATAAGCCCACTGGCCCACCACCAAAACGTGTACACAATGAGTCTAAAATGGCTCTGTCTATTTTGTCTAGGCCGATTTGATCTACAGCAAATAGTTTGAGACCTGCCGCAGCGGTGGGGTGGTCGATAATTCCTTTAGCGCGCATCTCTGCATAATCGCGTACCCTACGCAGCAAGCGGTTAGCTATGCGTGGCGTGCCGCGGGCTCTACGAGCAATCTCGGTTGCACCTTGAGCATCAATTTGGATTTCTAAAATGGATGCTGCGCGGGTAACGATAGCTTCTAAATCTGTCGGGGTGTAGTAGTCCAGTCGTGCTACTAATCCGAACCTGTCGCGCAAGGGCCCGGTGATTAGGCCAGTGCGGGTGGTAGCCCCAACTAGGGTGAATGGGGCTAGTTCTAAGCGGATGGAGCGGGCTGCCGGCCCTTTTCCTAGCACAATGTCGATGTTGAAGTCTTCCATGGCAGGGTACATCACTTCTTCAACAGGTCGGGGTAGGCGGTGAATTTCGTCTATGAACAGCACGTCGCCTTCTTCTAGTTTGGACAAGATGGCTGCTAGATCGCCGGGGCGATCTAAAGCTGGGCCTGAGGTAATATGCAGTCCTGCGCCCATCTCTTCGGCCACTATGTGGGCTAAAGTGGTTTTGCCTAGTCCGGGTGGCCCAGCAAACAGCAGATGATCGGCAGGTTGCATGCGTGCGCGGGCAGCTCCGAGGATGATTTCTAAGTGCTCTTTGAGCTGTGTTTGTCCTATAAAATCTTCTAGCAGTTTAGGTCGTAAGCCAATTTCGGCTACTTTTTCGGTGGGTTGGGCATCTCCTTTGAGCAGCTCTAAGCGGCCAGTTCTTTTGGGTTTTTTGTTGTTTGTGCTCATCAGCGGGATGCTAAATGTTGTAATGAGGCGCGTAACAGAGCGCTCACATCATCGTTTTCAAGGTTGGTTGCGGGCAGGGCTGCGATGGCATCTTTGATTTCATCTGGGGCGTAGCCCAACTCTGCTAAGGCTTGGCGCACCTCACTTTGGGTGTTGGCTTGGGGGTTGGGTGTGGTATCGGTGGCAGATATAGCGCTAGTTACATCACCAATATCTAAGCGGGATTTTAGTTCTACTAACAGGCGGGCAGCGGTTGTTTTGCCAACTCCCGGTACTAGGCATAAAGCGTCAATATCATCAGAAGCTAAAATTGCTGCTAGTTCGGCAGGGCCATGCACCGACAAGATGGATAAGCCTAAAGTGGGCCCTACTTTGTGGGCGGCAAGCAACCCTTCAAACAAGCGGCGTTCTTCTGGTGTGCAGAAGCCAAAAAGCGTTTGACCGTCTTCGCGGATGTGATGCTGAATGTGTAGGTGTATTTGTTGCCCAAGTTCCCCCACAACTGCTGATGTGTTGGGGGAGACCCGCACCCGGTAGCCAATATTGTTTACCTCTATAACAAGCTCATTGTCATCACGCAACAGCAGCGTACCACGCAGCGACCCGATCATAGCCTTGCCTTTTGGGTTCGGGAAGAGAGTGTAACGTTAGGGCCTTGAGCTAGATGGCACAGGGCAGCGGCCATAGCATCGGCAGCGTCCACAGGTTTGAGGGGCTTGGGTAGGTTGAGGAGGGTTTGCACCATCTTGGACATTTGCGTTTTATCGGCAGCACCCCAGCCGCTAACGGCTTTTTTTATTTGCGTGGGGGTGTACTCAAATACTTGGGCACCTGCGCCCACAGCCGCAGCCATGGCTATGCCGCTAGCTTGGCCTACACTCATTGCAGTGCGCACGTTTACTTGAAAAAGCACTTGTTCAATGGCTACAGCGTTGGGGCGGTGTTGTTGCATTAGCGCGTTTAGTTCGCTTTGTAGATGGTGCAGGCGCTGAGCAACTGATACTTGTGTGTCGGTGGTGATAATGCCTGCTGCTAATGCTCGGGTATTCCGGCCAGCTTGTTGCACCACGCCATAGCCACAGCGTGATAATCCGGGGTCAATTCCTACAACCAACATGGTTCTAACCTACAACCCTACAGCGACAGTATATGGCACCTACTGTTTGTAACTTGTTGCAGCTCAGCGGGCGTAGTGTCTAGGTGGGGTATTTTGTTGCTTAGCTTTCAAAGTCGCTGTCGTCAAACTTCAAGGTAGCGGCATTTTCGGTGATGGTGCGTTGGATGTTTTCGTTGAAGCCGTCGGCGGTGGCCTCTACTTCGATGGTGACGGTAATTGAGGCGTCTTTGGCTTGGGCTAGGTGGTTTACGACGGCATCGGCAATGTCGGCCGCGATTCGGGTCCAACGGTCAGAGCCTAAGGTAACCCGTCCGTAGTAGCGGGTGGGTGTTGTGGGGCTAGGAGTAGGAGGCGTTACAGTGGTCTCATTACCGGCTGCATGAGGCTCAGTGTTGACAGGGACGATTACAGTGTTGCCTGCATCGTCTATCATTGTGGTTGTGTGGGTGGCTTTCTCGGCTTCGATTTGGGAGCTAGCTGCGTCGGGATGCACCACTAAGCCGCTTGGGGCGATAGCTGAGAGCATCTCACCAGCACGAAGGCCGCTATAGCGCTCACCATCGTGCCCGTCTGCGTAGGCGATTCCGTCGGTAGCCCAAGTGGTGGATAGCACGCCGTCACGGATGGCATCTTCTAATACCGTGCGTCGCACAAGGCGTGGCAGGTAAAGGTATCCGGTCATGTCGCTCCAAAGTTGATTGACCAATATGGCTACTTTCTTGCTGTCGGTTTGGCCGGGATTATCCCTCCAGAGGGGGATTCGGTCTAGCTCCCAGCGCAGGCGGGTGCCACTGTATGCCGGTATAAGCGCCTCGTTATGAACAAGCCTTTGGGATACCCGTTCAGCCAGCGGCCCTGACGCTGTTACACGGGTTTTCTCCCACTGAATTTCCCCAGTCGGTTTGTCTTGGGGAAGTGATGGGTTCAGGATCCATATGTATGTCTCTGGGATTCGCGCGGTGACGGTCTCGTTGGCGTCGGCAGCCTTCGATTCGGCTTGACGGATGTTTGGTGGATCCAGGTTCAAAGACTCGGTATCTTCGCGGATAGATTGCCATGCTAAGTGGTTGCGAACTGCTTCGCGTAGCTCCTCCAAATGTGTTGCGTCAGCAGCTAGGAACACAATCATGTTGCGGTGTTGCCTTGCTCCTCCTGAGCGCTCTGTTAAAGTTTGTTTTGCCATCTCCAGGGCTTCGCTCGTTTCGGTTTTGTTGGTGTGGGGTGATGTGGGGTCAAGCACCACAAGGCGGGCTTCGTCGGTGTCGGGCACATCAGCAGGCGTTCGCGGGCAATTATGAACACCAGAGAACTCGCCACGCCCTTTTTTGAGAGCCGTGTCAAGGCGGCGGCGAATTTCATCGTCCACATCGGCAGCGGTGAAGTGGCCTTCAGCTCTGTCCCGGGCGATGCGGTTGACGTTGGCTTGGAGAGAGTACCAATAGCGGGCACCATCGCGATAAAGGTAAGAGGCTTGGTCGGATAGCTTCCGAAGGGCATCCCCAAACACGGCGGGACGTTCTTCACCAGGTTGAATGCAGCCAAGTTTGATCGACCGATCATCAAGCCCCTTGTTGGCGGCCTGCTGCGAAGGGGCCGACCCGAAGTACACTGTTCTGGCTACCTTGCGGGCAGCTAGGAAACGTCCCAGATTAGAGTTTTCTTTATCGAGTTTTAGTGGCAGGGCATTATCGCCGTCCACATCAGTTTCCACTACCGTACGCCAGTCGTTGTGTAAATGGCGCAATAACTCTTCAGATACCTTGTTGTCGTCGGTAGGGATGGTAGAAGGCAGGAT
Source organism: Candidatus Poriferisocius sp. (assembly GCA_965221865.1). Lineage (GTDB taxonomy): Bacteria > Actinomycetota > Acidimicrobiia > Acidimicrobiales > Bin134 > Poriferisocius. Next base: position 321,937 of record OZ244918.1, on the reverse strand, counting down.
CAACAAGTTGGGGTCGTTATTAATCCAGAGGCTGTGGACTATCTCAGCCATTAAGCGCAACACGCCGCGGGTACGTTGGAATTGTTCGAGGTCAGACCATTCCTCAAACAGGCGGTCAAACAACTCTGGGTGTATTGGATAGGTAGCTTTCATCCGGCGTTGGTAGTCGATTTCTTTGCACTCATAAGGTAACTCGCTGGAATGTTTTTGATATAGCTCACCAAAGGTTTTGACCACTGCATCACGTTTGGTTGCTGCTTCGGATGATAGATCCTTAAATAGTCGTCTCCGCACGATCTCAAAGCTCTCTTCGGCGCTAGCTGTGCGCCAGTTGGCTTGCATCCGGGCAAACAGGTTTTCTAAACGCTTGAGCGCGGCTTGGCCTCCTTCACCGCCGACTTCGATTTGCGATGATGGGATGGTGGCTACCAACAGAGCGCTTGGAGAATTGTTAGCGGCATCGGTAAGGGCTTGTGCGAAGCTGAAATGCGCGTCGAACGACCCAGCAGGCAAGCCAGATTGCTCATAAAGCTGACGGGCATAGCCCACCCACTCGTCAATGAGCACCAGACACGGCGAGAACTGTCGGAGCAAGTTGGTGAGAGCAGCTCCTGGGTTAGTGCCGGTGCGGTCGGCATCGGCTACAAGTGCGTACCCCGCGGCGCCCCCAAGCTGGTGGGCGAGTTCTCCCCACATGGTATGTACCACAGTTCCATCTTCTTTTACCGATGTATTGCCTACTGGAAGCTGGTGGCCCACCAACACGGCTCGACGAATCGGCTCTGCTGGTAACTCTAAACCGTGCTTTTCAAGTAGCTCACCTATGCCAGGTAGCTGTGCGGCTGGCTTGTTGCTTGCTAAGTGATATAGGGCTATGAGTGCATGTGTCTTACCACCACCAAAGTTTGTTTGCAGCTGGATGACAGGGTCGCCGCCACTGTTGCTAAACCTGCGGGCTGCTCCCACAATCAGGCTTGCGAGGCCCTCGGTGATGTAAGTGCGCCGAAAGAACTCGGCTGGGTCACCGTATTCGGGGAGGGCATCGCCTGCTTGTACTTTGTGCAGGTCGGCAGCAAATTGTGCTAGCTGGAACTTACCTGATGCCACATCGTCATGAGGTTCTGCTACCTCCCGCCACGCGGGAAGACCGGTGTTTGCTAGGCTTTTTTCTTGAGTAGCGCTGGTAGTTGCTGATGCTTGTTTGCGTACCTTGCGGGCTTGTTCTTCAAACCGCTGTCGCAGGAGTTCTTGATAGAATTTGTCTACCGAGGTGGCATGAGTGCCAGCTCCAGCTGATTCCAGCAGCAGCTTGGCTGTTTCCATTGCCCGAAGAGCGCGATCGGCAGTGAAAGCCTCGTTGTGAGCCCACTTGTTGCGGATATCTTGTAACTCAGAAATGTAGTTGCGTTCTGTGCGCCCTAACTTTTTGCTGAAGATTGTCCGCCACTCATCCCACATCACTTTTAGTAAGAACTGAGGATCCAGCGGGTTTACTGCGCGGGTGTGGCCACCGCCACGGGTGTCAGCCCGTTGTACATCAGCAGTCCAGTCCTCCCCGAACTTTATTGCACACTCTCGGGCTACGAAAGGCGCTAGCCCCTCACCTAAAAGTGCCATTGCCTTGCCCACTCGTTCATGATTTGAAAGTGCCATATTATATTTTTCCTTTATACAGATACTTGCTGCAGCTACCCGCTAAATTGCTGTCAAGCTTTCTGCGGTTTTACTGCTCAGCGAAGCCGAGGTTGGCTTGACCAGACGAGGGTTTTTGGGCGAGGCGGGTGAGTTCTGGCCAGGCTTGGATGAGGGCGTTGTAGGCGAGGGCGTCAGAAGCCCAGCCTTTGCGTTCGCAGGTGTTGTAAAGCCGGTAGGCCAGCTCGCGGGCAGCTTCAGCGAGACCACCGAGTTGGCTTAGCAGCACGGCGGCGGGTTGTTCACCGCCGGTTTCGAGAGCGTGGGCGAGGTGGTTGACTGCTTCCCAAGCCGTGGGACGGCGATCGGTGGCAGGGTTCCAGTGTTCATCGAGTTCTTCTCGGGCGAGAAGGTGGACTTGGCCGGTGTGAGAGGTGACTATACCTGCCTCAACGAGCCCGGCCACAGAGGTGTTGCGGGCTTTGGAGAGTTGTTCGGCTTGCCCGTAGTCGCCGTGTTCGAATCCATGTGTGGCGAACCATGTGCATGCCCAGCGGCTGTCTGAGTCAAGGTCGGCATCTGAGGCATCTAGGGTTTCATCTAGTGTCTGGTTGATGGCGGCTAGTGCAGCATGGATTGTCATTTGGCTGCCATCGGCTTCGATTACCTTTGAGTAGCGGGAGTAGATGGCCATGCCGGGGCCGATAGCTGCTTGGGCTAGATCTACTGGGGCGATGTTGGTTTTTTGCAGGTGGGTTAGGGCTTGAGGTAGTTCTTTGGTGAGTTGATCTAGGAAATCGCGCCGTGTAGTGGGATGTGCAGCAGCAGGACGGGGGCGGCATACTAAAACGATTGATGAAGCTAGGGCGTTGCTGTCAACTGACCTGGGTCTGTTGGAGCGTTCAGTGCGCATGGGCCAAGTGCCTGTGATTTGTAATCCAGCTCCAACCAGCCCTTCCAAGAACGTCTCCCACCCCGTGGATGCCGTGCCGCCCGAGTCAGTGGTCTCGGACTGTTTGAACGCATAGTACACGCTCATCGGGAAACGCGGGTCTTGGGTCTCGCTAAGTTTTGTGAATACTTGGCCTAAGCCCTCCTCAAAAAACCGCTCGGCTTGTTGTTTGTCCCCGCCATGTCGGTACGGTGCCGCGATTAACTCGCTGGTTTTGGGTGTCAGCAGCGTGGAGCACACCTCCGGAAACACCTTGCCAACACTGCGGCGCAGCCACACATAGAAAAAGTCGGACAAATCCGCATAGCCGATGTTGTCGTAATAAGGCGGATCGGTAGACACCACCGCAGGTGAAACATTGGGTGATGTAGCATCGCGCTGAACCGCTGTGCTTGTTGGTACTTTTGCAGGAGTACATGCTAGTGCTTTGCTAGTCCATTCAACCATGCTTGACCAACTTCCTGTTTGATCGCTGAAGGGGTTTGCTTCTGCGAAATCCCATTTCATTGGAATAGCCTGAAGGGTAAAAATTTGTCCAATAGCGGCCAATTGGTTGATCCATACGCAGAGGTTGGACCAGTAATTGGCACTTTTAGAGACGACTAACGCAGAATAAACGTTGATGGCTTCGGCGTAAGCCTGAGCGCCGGTGCCACCCTCTCTTAGTGGTGTGGGGTCGTCCGCGAGCCCAGCAGCCAAAGCGTCGGCTAAAGCCTGCTCTTTGGCTTCATTTATAAGATCAGAGAATGTGTATAAGGCTGTGAGTTGGCGAGCGGTGAACAGGTCTGCCCATTTGGTCATGCATAGTTTTGTACGCTGAAGCCTAGCGCTTTATCGGGTAGCTTGATCTCTCTCTCTCTCTCTCTCTCTCTCTCTGCGTGTACTTTGCAGAGGGGGTGATCTGTTTGTGGTTGGCTGCGGGTGGTAGGTAAACGCGCTGCCGGTCTCCTTCGGCAACAATGCACACAAGTTGCGAGCCCAAACCACCTTCTTGGGCGGCTTTTCTCACATCAGATAATGGCACTGCCGACCCACACGCCAAGCAGGTGGCACCGCTGCGGGTTACCGTGCCTTTCTTGGGGCAGCCAGGTCCTTTCTTTATTCGAAACTGAACCATCCCATCTAATAGTTTTCCTGTGGGCTCGAGCCATGCTTGTTTGTTTTTGCGGCGCGAGAGCGTAAACGAGTTGAGTAGCGGCATGGTTGCTTCACACACAGGATTTGGGCATTGCACGGTGCGTGTCCATAGCCAGGCGATTACTTTGGCTTCGCCTCCGCCATGTTTGGCTGGGAGTGTGATTTGAGGGTAGAGATGGCCGATGCGCTGCTCAGCACGGTCGCGCATCCATTTACCGTAGTATTTCACGTCGGCAGCTAAGCCTTGCGCCCCCGACCATGAGTTCACCGTAGATGCTGTTTGTTGTGCTTGCGGGTTTACTGGTGCTCGTTCTGCGAACCGAGGCGGAATTTCGATCATAGCTTTGTTGATTAACACAGCCACAGGGTTCAAATCTGATGCGTGGGCTTCCAACCCCAGCCTTTGTGCCTCTAGTGGGATGCTGCCCCCACCGGCAAACGGATCCAAAACTGCGGGCAAGTCATCACCGCAGCTTTTAGCAATCTCCGCTCGCGCCCGCTCTAACACATCGGCATTGTTGCTGTTCTCCCACACTACCAACTCTTCAATCAAGCTGAACAACCGCTCACGCTCGCGGTCCTGCGCCTCAATCGTTGGAAACAGATCGGGCCGAGATGAAGGATCATCCACCAACGAAGCAAACAACACCGCCCGACAAGTTGCCAGCGGTTTGCGAGACCACCATAAATGCAGCGTTGATGGATGCCCGTGGCGGATTGATTTCTCCCGAGCCGACGCCGTATTAATCGCATCCAACGGCAACGCCACCTCAATCAACTTCCGTCGATACTCCATCACCAGTAATCCTTGCCCATTTCGTCAGCCAAGCTCAACTTGTTATGCATTTCTAGCATAGAAATAGCTGTGTGTGTTTTTGGATTTTGGGGAAGACAAGAGTAGGAATTGCTTGTCAAAGGTTTGTTCTGCTGGTAGTTTTCTTATTGAAACAAAGGGTGAGGAGACAGTCAATGACCATATTATACGAGAGTATTAACTCTATCGAAGAGTCGTTTTCTGTGCTGGGTGATGCCTGTGATGGATTAGCCGGGTATTCTCCTGTTTCTAGCTTAAATACTCCAAATAGAGCTATTCAAGAACACTTTAGGGCAGTCAGCCTTCACCAACAAGCCTCGTTAAAGCATGTCCTGAATGTTTTTGACCGAGTCTTTAGAGAGCATCACAAATATGCCGAAAGATCCGAAGAGCAGCTCCGTCTCCCCATCTGAAAGCAACGATTCTAAGGATGCCTCTGGCGAAGTTGAATCAACCAAGGCGCCACTACCCGAGGAAATAGCTGTTGCCGTTCAGCAGGTTTTGCAAGGCATTCTATACGAATATCAATGGAGCGGCCCTCTACCTTCACCCTCAGACTTCGCCGCATACAAGGATGTTTTGGAGAGCGCTCCAGAGCGGATTATGAGGCTGGCAGAGGAGGGTTCTAACCATCATGTTCAGCAAGGGAGACGCCGTGACCGGCTTGCGGATTTACCGGTGCTTGTCCTGCAAAAAGAGGCGGGATTTCGATCATAGCTTTGTTGATTAACACAGCCACAGGGTTCAAATCTGATGCGTGGGCTTCCAACCCCAGCCTTTGTGCCTCTAGTGGGATGCTGCCCCCACCGGCAAACGGATCCAAAACTGCGGGCAAGTCATCACCGCAGCTTTTAGCAATCTCCGCTCGCGCCCGCCCCAAAACTTCGGAGTTGTTACTGTTTTCCCATAAAACTAACTCTTCAATAATCGTGAACAACCGCTCACGCTTTGCATCTTGCGCCTACACCGTTGGGAACAGATCGGGCCGAGATGAAGGATCATCCACCAACGAAGCAAACAACACCGCCCGACAAGTTGCCAGCGGTTTGCGAGACCACCATAAATGCAGCGTTGATGGATGCCCATGGCGGATTGATTTCTCCCGAGCCGACGCCGCATTAATCGCATCTAGCGGCAACGCCACCTCAATCAACTTCCGTCGATACTCCATCACCCAACAGCCTTACTTACACAACCCACGGTACTCAATTTTATATCAGAATATTTTTTGTTGGGCGGCTCTTGCTGTCCCGCTGCTAGTGTGGCAGCAGTGAAAAGAGGACGAATTCTTGTGGAAGCCGAGATTGAATATCTCAGGGATGTCCCGAAGCCGATCCATGACGCTCGGTGGCGCAGTAAGTTGCTGCCACCTAGTTCCTCATCACGGCCTGAAAATGCTGGCAGTGATGTCAGAGGGAGATTTCAGCTCAACGATCTGCCCAATAAAGGATTACTGCAAGGAAAACTACATCTCTATTATCGCAGGAGCCTACAAGTAGAAGAGACAGGTGATTGGTCGGTCGGTTTAATTTATACAAATATTGAGAGTTATTCTTATCCTGTAATTCGCTGTAATGGCCCACATCTTTCAATTCATACAAATCGTATTGAAAGCAATCATATTCCATCAGGTAGTACACATATTCATTATCTTACTGAGCGTTATCAAAGACTAAAGAGACCAAAGCCTGATGGATATGCAGAGGTAACTAACGCTTATGTGAATGCAGATGATGCAGTGACTCAACTTATCGATCTTGTCAATCTAAAGCCATCACTGACTTTGGATTTCTAATGATAGATTCGACATTCTCAACACTCATTTCAAGTATGGAAAGTTCTTTTCACATTCAGCAATACCAAGATGAGATGTGGATTGTACGTTCTCCGTTTACATATTCTGACGGTGACAGCTTGCCAGTATTTATCTCAAGAATAGACGGCCGTTGGGCGCTAAGAGATTGCGGCATGACTGTATCTCATCTGTACTTTGACGAGTTCGAGTATAGCGAAGCAAGATATCGTAGTATCATGCAAGTAGCAGATTATCACTATGCTGAAATCTCGAAAGAGTACGAGATTATAATGCCACTTGATGCTGCCCCAACTCCCTATGACATAGGCGATTTTTTACAACTTATATCTCAGATACAAGTAGTTGCTATTGTATCTCATACAGAACGCGAGCAAAGAACATATATAAAGACAATTCGTGAATCACTCAGAAAGGCTATTGATGTATCAGTAACAAACTTAAGTATTGACGATAATTGGACTTGTCAAGAATTAAGATCAAAATCAAACGGTAAGTATTCAATCGATATAAGAATTTATTCTTCACAGAATGGACTACAGCCAGTAAATATGCTTTTAGCGAGCACTGATTATAAAACAACTCTTTCTATAATAACAATGGGTAAGGTTAGACCATTTGATGAGAAGTCAAACTTTATACTCGCTATTAATCCTGAACGAGTAAGCGAGGCAGCAGTAGTTAGGTTTGAGGATCAGATTTGTGAAGAAGATTCAGTTGTGAGGGTGACTCCAGACAACCTTCATCCGTTATATGCAGAGTTGGATAAGAGAGGCATTCCGATTTTGTCTTAGCAGATGCTAATTGCATTACCTTAGAGGTGACGCATTCTATCGGTGAGCGCTGGTATTTCAGACCAACCATAACAGTCGGCTTGTTACAATTCCCAAGATTACATAGGGCTAAGCTCATTGTAACGATTTTTAGCTCGGCGGTTTGGCTAGGTTCCAATAGGTGTTCCAGTCGAGGGTGCGCTTGTATTCGGCACCGCTGGGCTCGTGCTCTCGGTTGGTGAAGGGGTTGTAGAGGTAGCGGACATCGGTGTTGTTGTTGTCGGCCACTTTTACGAGAGCGAGGATGTGGTGGTCTGTTTTGTTGAGGGCGCAGATAATCTCTGAGCGTGTGATGGAAAAGTCGCGCGCTCCCTCCACTCGGCCCTTAACTTCGATAGTCAGTATGTAGCCATTTTGGTTGTGGGACTCAATGTCAAAACCCTTGTTGTTGTGGGGCATCTCCACGGGTTTTCTGTCGAGCGATTGTTCAGCTGCTAGCACTGCGTCTACGGCTAGGCGGTCAACTCGGGCGGTATCAACAGGGTGTTCGGGCGGTGGTTTACCAGCAAGTTTGGCTAGCAAGCGCTCGGGAACGATGAAGGCAGCTCCAACAATGCGCGGTGGTAACGGTGATAGCTTGCGCTGCCGAGCTAGTTCTTCTTGCCGCCGATTCAGCCGAAGTGCCGCTTCTTCGGCGCGCTGTTGAGCCCTAGCAGAGTTCATGCGGGCATTAGGTTTGCCAGCTAGCTCGTCGCCTTTTAGCCGCAACACTCGTTTGTCCCAATAGTCTCTTTCCTCATTCAGCCGTTGGTTTACCGCCTCTAAAGTACGATCAACTTGGGAGTGGATACGGGCCTCCACATCGGCAATATGGGTGGGAACATTGTGTGTAACCGCATGGTTGAGAGCAGTGGTTACCAGCGTTTTTTGAATCCACTCTGCGGCGGCTAACGGCGCCAGTAATTTCAACTCATCAGGCTCGGGGCAACGGCAGTCTAAGTAAGGGTGCTCACCAGCATCTACCGCTTTGCCGTCCTTGGTTACCTCTACATATTCAAATTGCTTAGACACCACCCGGCGTTGCCTGCTGTCGGTGGCGGAGCCATCAACGATCTCATGCTCTAAAAACACCAGCACCTTGGGGATTTCGGCGGTGGAGTTGGGGTCGATCAAAATGCAACCTTGTTCAAGGAGTGAACTGTGGCGTTCTAACAATGCACCTATCGCGGCATCAAGCAGGGCATGGCCAGGCGACACTAAATCTGCCAGAGGCTTACCGGGCAAGCTGATCTGTGCTTTATCGAAGCAGATGCGTTCATAGCTCTCAAGCAGTCGGGCTTGGCCACGTTCTTTGTCCCAGTGCCGTAAGGCTTGTGGTACACGTGATATCTGATAGCGGTTTGCTTCTCGTTGGGCGAGTTTGCCGTTAAGCACCTCGAATGCCTCAAAGAAAAACCGGCGTATAAAGCTAGGTTGTAGGCGCATGGCTTGAGCCCGTTCCATCTGTTCACGAATGTCGGCGATCGTTGCATCACCCAACTCATCGGCAAGGAGCGATTGCTCTTTGATTAGCTCCCCCGTTCGTGCTCCTACCGTGTCATCTAGCACCGCAGCCATGCGGAGTTGCTGGACGTCTGGGTTCTCAGCGGTGATCGCTTCGATGAGCAGCTCTCGCAGTGATTTATCCGAAAAGGCTTCTCCGAGCACATCAAACACTTTGCCCCCTAAGGCTTTTCGCTGCTCGTTTAGCTTTTCCAACAATCGCTCAAATACTCGGCCTTCGCGGGTGTTCTCGGCCACAAGGTTCCACAATCGACATACCTCGGTTTGGCCGATACGGTGAATACGCCCGAACCGCTGCTCGATACGATTTGGGTTCCACGGGAGGTCGTAGTTCACCATTAGGTGAGCGCGCTGCAGGTTGAGACCCTCGCCAGCGGCATCGGTTGCCACCAAGATACGTACATTGTCGTCTTGGGTGAATTGATCTTGTGCGCGGCGTCTGTCTTCACGGCGAACGCTGCCGTCTATTTTGACCACTTCGTCGGTTCGCCCACGTAGACGGCTCAGTTTTTCAACAAGATAGTCGAGCGTGTCGCGGTGTTCGGTGAAGATGATCAGTTTTTGGATATGCCCGCTTTCATCAAGTATTTCGGGTGTGTTCTGTAAGAGATTGGATAGTTCGTCCCATTTGCGGTCAGCACCTTGCGTATATAGCACTTGAGCGCTTTTTACGAGGCCTTCAAGTTCGCTGATTTCGGTTTTCAATTCGGGAACAGTGCGGGCGTAGGTGGCTTCGCTTTCGATCTGCGCTTCGAAATCCTCTTCTTCGCTGGCTAGTAGTTCGTCGGGATCGAACTCGTCAAAATCAGATGGGCGATAGCCCTCTGGAACTTTGTCTAGCATTTTGATGTTTGGGGTTTTGTTTGTTGAAATGGGATTGGCTCGGTATTGCTCAGCTTCTGCTAAACGAGCCGATAGGCGGTCGCGGCGACGCTCTAAAGAGCGCAAAATAGCTCGAGGTGAAGACGCCAAGCGCCGCTGCAAGATTGTTAGGGCGAAACCAACCGCTGCCGAGCGGCGGCCATCACCTTCTTTTTTGAGCTGTTCGGCTCGGTTCATACCATTGCGCACATACTCAGTTACGTGTTCATACAGGTCGTGTTCGGCAGGGCTCAGGGTGTATTTAGCGGTGGTTGCCTCGCGTTCGGGAAAAAGACGAGTGCCGTCGAAGCGAAGCAGATCTTCTTTGATGCGCCGGCGCATTAGGTCTTTGGCCGGTTTGTTGCTGTGTGTACCCTTGCGGTATTTGCCTGCGAACATGTCACCGTCTAAAAGCGCCATGAATAGTTGGAAGTCCTCAGGTTTACCGTTGTGGGGTGTGGCCGACATCAACAAGAAGTGTCGGGCAACGGCTTCGAGGCGTAGTCCCAGCTTGTAGCGTTTGGTCTGCTTAACGTCATCGCCACTGAAAGTGGCAGACATCTTATGAGCTTCGTCTGCCACCACAAGATCCCAGTCGGTGCGGTCAAGCTGGTCTTGTAGGTTTTCGTCTCGGGCTAACATGTCAAGGCGGGCGATCAGGTAGGGGCGTTCAGCTAAAGGATTGCCCGAGCGGGTGGCTTCCACCATTGCTCGGGTAAGCAGCTCAAACTCGAGGCCGAACTTCTCGCCTAGTTCGTCTTGCCACTGCTCGGCTAACCCACCGGGAACCACGATCAGGCAGCGTTCCAGATCACCTCGAACAATCAGTTCTTTGATAAACAGTCCGGCCATGATGGTCTTGCCCGCACCGGGATCATCGGCTAACAGAAATCGTAAGGGGCGTCGAGGCAGCATTTCATTGTAGACAGCCTCAATCTGATGGGGGAGCGGATCCACATCGCTGGTTTGGGTTGCTAGATAGGGGTCGAACAGGTGTGCCATGCTGATTCTTTTGGCCTCAGCTACTAGGGTAAACAGTTCTGGGTCGGCATCGAATAGCCACGGTTGACTGCCACCGTCGAGGAAAAACTCAGTCTCTTTGGAGCGGTAGACGATTTCCCGCTGCACGTTCCCGCTGTTGTCCTCATAGGTGAGGTTGACAGCATCTGCGCCGATCCATTCGGCATCTATCACTGTGATTACACCAATTGGGGTGATGCCTTTTACTCGAGCACCCTTAGTGAGGTCTTCTAATCGGCCCATCGCATAGTGAGCTTAGCGTGACACTCAGTGTAGTATCCATTTATACCTAACATTATATCTATTGTTATCTGATTTTATTGAAGAATATCTCTATTATTTTTATGTTTTTGGTAGGTATTGTCGTAGTATGTTGGTATGCTTATGTGTATGAGTTTATATAATAGTTCTCAAAGTAATCCCAATGTTTTAGAAGGTTTGCCTGCTAATGTTGGTTTTAGTGTTGAGGAGTTCGGTTTTGATGATTTTTCTGGTTGTGATGCTGGTGAGCTTATAAAGTTGGCTTTGCAGGTTAACGGTGTGCGCCAACGCGCTGAAAGCTATTTGAGTGCGGTGTTGGTTAGGTTAGGCGATTTAGAAGGTGACGAAGCTGTAGCTCATGTTTGTAAACAGTTCGGTTTGCCTGCTTATAAAACACGTCGTCGTGTTCGCACTGTGAAAGGGTTAGCTTCTATGCCCGATGTAGTGCGAGCAGCTAAAGACGGTTGGATCACCCAAGACCACGCGGAGCTAATAGCAGCTTCACATAAACGCGCTTCGATGAGCGTTGAAGAACAACTAGATTTGCTGGCTGTAGGGGTGCAGCAAACCTGTGATGATTTCAAAAACACTTTGTTGGAAGCAGAAACACAACGTCTTGCAGCACAAGGTTTAAACCCAACCGAACAACAACATAAGCGTCGCACCGCAAAAATATTTGATAGCGATGATGACATGGTTGTTTTACACGCAGAGCTAGACCAACTAGCAGGCGAAAAAATCAGAACCGCTATAGACGCTATGACCACACAAATGTTCAAACAAGACTACCGTAATGGCAACAAACGGTCTTATGAACAACGCAACGCCGACGCGCTAGCACACCTCATCACTAGTACTAGTCAACATCAAACTAAAACCTCAACAGGTGAACCCTGTGAACCGCAACCGCAGCAAACCACTATTATCCTCACCGCCGACTACGACACCATCACCAGTCAACTAAAAACAGCGGGGCTCATCGACGGCACCCCAATCAGCATAGACGAAACACGCCGTTTAGCCTGTGAAGCCAACATTCTGCCTGCAATCTTCAACAACAAAGCACAACCCCTCTACCTCGGCCGCACCCGCAGAACACACACTAAAACACAGTTACTAGCCCTATACAAACGCGACAAACAATGCACCAAATGCGGCATACGCGCCACAAACTGCGAAGTCCACCACATTATGCCCTGGCAACACGGCGGCACCACCAACATAAACAACCTCACCCTCCTCTGCCCAACATGCCACCACCAAACCCACAAACACAACGACCCCTAAAACTGCCGCAGAAACCAACCTATACAACCACAGCCGTAACACTGCAACACTGCTTGACCGGCAATCACCTACGCTTGCTGCGCGCAATACGCGCCTTGAGAGCAACGTTTTTCTTCCGTTCAGCCAAAGTTGTGTGTTGGTATCCAAAAATCGCCACCACAGCGTGGCTACCAAGAAGTTTCAGCCTGCAGTATAATTCGTAATGTGGAGTTGAACCAGCTTGGGCGGGCACAGCACTAAGCTAGATGTTTGTGGTTGAGCAGTTTCAAGCTCCTAAAGGCACGCGTGACGTGCTTCCGCCAGAATCGCAAAGCTGGCAGGATTTGGTAGCTGCGTTTGCACAGATAATGGGGCAAGCAGGTTACGGTCTAGTGCAGAGCCCCATGTTTGAAGACATCAGGGTTTTTCAGCGTTTGGGTGAGGGCACCGAGGTGGTAAGCAAGGAGATGTACGATTTTTACGATAAAGGCGACCGCCACCTAGCACTCCGCCCTGAAGGCACAGCTTCGATAGTGCGCGCCTTCAACCAATATCGGCCAACCGTACCGTGGAAGGTGTGGTATGTGACCCCTTGTTTTCGCTATGAAGAACCCCAAGCCGGGCGGTTCCGTCAACACCATCAAGTAGGAGCCGAAGCTGTTGGGTCTCAAGACCCAGATTTAGATGTTGAGGTGATTGCTACCCAGCATGATTTCTACCGGTCATTAGGCTTGCAATCTTTGTCTTTGCGCTTGAACTCGATGGGTAGTGCCGAGGATCGCCAAGCATACACAAAGCATTTAGCAGATTGGTTAGGACAACATTTAGGCGATTTGCATACAGCCGACAGGTTAAACGTCTCACAGCACCCTTTGCGGGTTTTGGATTCCAAGCGAGAACGCACCATGCAAGTCACTGTTGATGCCCCTAGCATTACCAGCTTTTTGTCTGCTGAAGCGCAAACACATCTTGAGCGAGTCCAAGTTGGCCTGCGTGCTTTAGGGGTTTCTTATACAATGGATGCTCGTTTGGTGAGGGGCTTAGACTACTACACTCATTCCACTTGGGAGTTTGCATCTGAGGCTTTGCACACGGCTCAAAACGCTGTAGGCGGCGGCGGGCGTTACGACAAGCTAGCGGAATCTTTAGGGGGTCATCCAGCACCGGGAGTAGGTTTTGGGGCTGGTATTGAACGCATTTTGTTAGCACTTCAAGCTGAGGATTCGCTGCAAGAAACTGAAGGCACAGTGGCAGTGTTTGTGGTGGATGTATGCGGTGGTGAAGCTGGTCGTGACATTACCTTTGAGCTGCGACGTAATGGTATTTCAGCCGATAGGGCGTTTAATCAAAGGTCGATGAAGGCACAGATGAAAGTAGCAGATCGCTCTGGAGCTAAAGTGGCGCTATTAATCGGTGAAGACGAACTAGCCGCAAATACTGTTACTTTGCGGTATTTGCGATCGCAACAGCCACAAACCAGCGTGTCTCGCTTAGAGTTGTTAGAGCAGCTTGTTACGGTGCTGGCAGACGAATAAGCCTGCAAGATAGGGCTTTTGGTGAGGGTAGATAACGGTATAGATCAGAAACTAGGTAAGATTTAGCTATGAGCAACAGCCACGACTTGGTGGTAATTGGTGGGGGCCCCGGTGGCTATGCAGCTGCGTTGTATGGGGCTGGCGCCGGGTTAAACGTTGCTTTGGTGGAAAAACAAAAGCTAGGAGGCACCTGCTTAAATGTTGGTTGCATCCCTGCTAAGGAATTGTTAGAGACTGCATCTGTGTACCGCACCGTAGCTCACGCAGCAGAGTTTGGCATTAGCACCAACACACCTCAAGTTGATATGACTAAAGCTCAAGCCCGCAAGAACAAAGTCATAGAGCAACTCAATACCGGAGTCAGCCAGCTTCTGAAGGGACGCAAGGTAACTGTTTTAGATGGTTGGGGGTCGCTAGATGCCGATCGCACGGTTACGGTAGCTAATGGAACCTCAGACCACATCCAGCTCAGCGCTCAGAATGTTATTTTGGCCACCGGGTCGGTGCCGCGCACATTGGCTGGTTTTGACATAGACGGGAAACAAGTGGTGAGCAGCGATGAGCTTTTGTCGCTAGCTGAGGTACCAGAGCGGGTGGCGATAATCGGTGGTGGAGCTATTGGTTTAGAGTTTGCCTCCATGCTGAGCGACTTAGGATCGCAAGTAACGGTTTTAGAAGCCTTACCGCAGATTTTACCAGGGGTGGACACTGATATAACCAAAGCACTTTTGAGAGCTTTCAAGAAGCGCAAGATCGAGGTTCGTACCGGTGTGTCGGTAAGCGGTTACCGTTTGAGCCAAGATATAGCAGATATAAAAGCCACATATCCTCAGAATCACAACAAAGTGGAGTTGCAGATTACCAATGACAAGCCGTTGTTGGTTGATTTGATAGCAGTGTGCGTTGGACGGCGCCCTTTTACCGAGGGACTGGGTTTGGAGAATGCAGGTGTAGAGTTGGATGAGGGCGGCTACATAAAAGTAGACGATTATTGTCAAAGCACTTCGGCTCAGATATACGCGGTGGGCGATGTGGTACGCACACCGCAACTAGCTCATGTGGCTTTTGCTGAGGCAATAATGGCGGTTAAGCATATGTTAGGTGAACCGGTAGCAGCTTTAGATTACAACAAGGTGCCGTGGGCTATTTATTGCCATCCCGAAGTAGCTTATGTGGGGTATAGCGAGGCAAAAGCCGCTGAAGCAGGGTTAGCAGTTACCGCCTCTACTCATAGACATATGGGAAATGGGCGGGCCATGATCTTGGGTGAGACAGAAGGTTTGGTGAAGGTCATTGCTGAGCTTCACGATAATGGTTCTACAGGCAGAATACTGGGGGTTCACATGATGGGCCCATGGGTTACAGAGCAGCTTGGACAGGGTTATTTAGCTGTTAACTGGGAAGCAACTGCGGCTGAGGTAGCCGAGTTTGTGCAGCCCCATCCAACCATGAGCGAACTGTTTGGTGAGGCTGCGTTATCTTTAACTGGAAGGGATTTGCATGGCTGAGGTGAAGTTACCCCGCTTGGGTGAAACCGTAGAAGAAGGCACCATAACTCAATGGTTTAAACGTGTTGGCGATGTGGTGGCATTAGACGAGCCGCTTTTTGAAGTGTCTACCGACAAAGTGGATTCTGAGGTGCCATCCCCTTTAGCGGGGGTGCTCACCGAGATAGTAGCTAACGAAGGCGCAACAGTAGAGGTAGGGGCGGTTATTGCTCTAGTGGGGGATAGCAATGCAGCATCTGTTGCAAATACAGACCCACCAGCGGTAGCTGCTCCCACTACCACAGCTTCAGTTCCTCACAACACCGGTGCAGCAGGTACAGATGCAGTCGATACATCTGTAGTAGCTCCAGTTATTCCAACTTCTGATAGCCCGAACGTAGATGTTGGTGTATCTGCTGCCGCTGCTTCGCTCGTGCTCTCACCGGTGGTTCGTAAGCTGATCAGCGAAAACCATTTAGACCCCTCTCAAATTGCAGGTAGCGGTAAAGGCGGTCGCGTTACCCGTGCTGATGTTGAAACATATCTAGCTCAGAACCGCTCGACTGACAGCCCCCAAGAATCTCAACAACCCCAACAAGCACTGCGCCCTCATGTTTCTACAAGCAGTTTGCACCCAGGGGGTCGAGAGACGCTTGTACCCCTCAGCAACATTCGCCGCATAACCGGCGAGCATATGGTGCGCTCTAAAGAACTATCACCGCATGTGCTAACCGCAGTAGAGGTCGACTTTGAAGCTGTAGAAAAAGTGCGTCGCAAACATCGTCAAAATTTCAAAGCACAGCACGGCTTTAGCCTCACCTATTTACCGTTTATTGCTCGGGCGGTATGTGACTCTCTAGCTAGTTATCCTCACATTAACTCCACTGTGGGTGCTAATGAACTGGTGGTACACAATTACGTGAACTTAGCTATTGCTGTAGACCTTAACTTTGAGGGTCTGCTAGCGCCAGTAGTTGTTGATGCTAACCGCAAGCGGTTGGTGCCGATTGCTGAGGAAATAGCCGACTTGTCGCGTCGGGCACGTTCTAAACAGCTACATCCCGACGAAATGTCTGGCGGAACTTTTACCATCACCAACCCAGGACAGTGGGGCACGATGATGCAGTTCCCTATCATCAACCAACCGCAGGTAGCTATTTTGTCAACCGACGGTATCCGCCGTCGTCCAGTGGTGGTAACTGCTTTAGATGGTAGCGAGGCCATAGCTATTCATTCAGTAGGAGTGTTGGCTTTAGCGTGGGATCATCGCGCTTTTGATGGTGCCTATGTGGCAGCTTTTTTAGACAATTTGCGCCGAATCATCGAAACTCGTGATTGGCATTCAGAAATTGTTTAAGTTTCATGCCCCGATGAAACACCTTCTATGAACAGCACCTTAAACAGCACTACAAACAGTACTGCACAATCTAGTTTATTGAGGGTGCGCTGGTTAGGTCGTGTGTCTTACAACGACGCCCACGCTGTGCAACAAGCAGTGTTTAACCATAACGACAACTATTTGTTGCTGTTAGAGCATCCGCATGTGTTTACGCTAGGCGTCCGTGGTGATGAGGCCAACATATTGGTAGACCCTGCCACTTCCGGCGCTGAGGTGGTACACACAGATCGTGGCGGAGATGTAACTTACCATGGGCCTGGTCAGCTAGTGGGCTATCCCATATTGACGGTTCCTGGCAAACGCGGAGGCGGCATGGCAGACACAGTGGCCTATGTACGCTCAGTAGAACAGCTGCTAATAGACGCCTTAGGCGACTTAGGGTTGGCGAGTTGCGGTCGCTTGAACGATTACCCGGGTGTTTGGGTAGAACCAGAGGGAACTAACCCTCGCAAGATTGCTGCTGTTGGGGTAAAGCTTACGCGTACTCGTTCCATGCATGGCTTTGCGTTGAACGTGGACTGCGATTTGAAGTGGTTTGAGCGTATTGTGCCGTGCGGGATTGCCGACAAGGCTGTTACATCGTTAGCTGCTGAAGGTGTAGATGTAACCATGGCCGAGGTTGTTGATGCTGTGGCTGCGCGTGCCGGCCAACGCTGGGGACCCTCAGGCGTGGATCGAGCCGATGTGTACACAAAACGTGTGGCCGATATGCCGGTATCTGTCAACTTGAATGCCCGCAAGCCCGCGTGGATGCGGGTGGGTTTGCATACGGGACCTGATTTTCGGCGGGTGCGGTCGCTTTTGCATAAAAAAGATTTGGTGACCGTTTGTGAACAAGCCGGTTGCCCCAACATCTATGAGTGCTGGAATGAGGGTACAGCTACGTTTATGATTAACGGTGACCGCTGCACTCGTGCTTGTGGGTTTTGCATGGTAGATACGCGTCGCCCGCTACCTCCTGATCTAGATGAACCTGAGCGTTTAGCTGATGCGGTGCAAGCGATGGGTTTAGATTATGTGGTGATAACCGCAGTTGCACGCGATGATTTGGCCGATGGCGGGGCTGGGGGTTTTGCAGCTGCCATATCGGCGTTGCGAGTTCGTCAGCAGAAAGTAGATGTGCCTAATCACATAACACCTAATTTGAAAATAGAAGTGCTCATTCCAGATTGCAAAGGCGATCTTTTAGCTCTCGAGACGATCTTCGCGGCTAAACCTGATGTGCTAAACCATAACATAGAAACAGTGGCACGTTTGCAACGGCTGGTGCGCCCTTCGGCTAGCTATGCTCGTAGTTTGGCGGTGTTGGCTAGAGCTAAAAACGCAGGGTTGCTAACCAAGTCCTCAATTATCGTAGGAATGGGAGAAACCGACCACGAAGTCATCCAGACTATGGCCGACTTAGCCGCAGTAGGCGTTGACATAGTTACCCTCGGACAGTATTTGCGTCCCTCTGCAAAGCATCTACCGGTGTCTCGCTGGGTGTCGCCCAATACTTTTGCGCATTATCGTTACGAGGGTAGGGCTTTAGGTATAAGCCATGTTGAGGCCAGCCCGTTGACACGCAGCTCCCACCACGCCCAAGACGCCTACTTAGCTGCCAACAATTCTGCTGCGGCGACTCATATAACAGATGCTGTTTGTGCTGATGTTGGCATGAGCGCCTCTCGTCTACCTACTTCAGTAGCTGCGGGTTAGTTATATGACGGTGTTTTCTCAGCGCCTAAATCGTGCCCGCATGCTAATGGCAGAACAGCAAGTAGACGTTTTGTTGCTGTCGGTTGGAGCCGATTTGCCATATTTCTGTGGTTATGAGGCCATGCCATTAGAACGCTTGACCATGCTGGTAGTACCCCAACAAGAGCCCGCACACCTAATCGTGCCACGTTTAGAGGTTGATCGGGTCGTGCAGCGGCCTCATTTATTTGAGATGCGTGCTTGGAGCGAAACCGAAGATCCCATTCAAATTGCCAGCAGTTTGATTGGCAAGGCTCAAACGGTGGCCATTGGCGATCATACATGGGCAGGTTTTTTGGTGGATTTGCTGAAAGCACTTCCAAAAGCGGAGTTTTGCAGAGCGTCGCAGATCACCAGCTTGTTGCGTTCAGTTAAAGACGCTGGCGAGGTGTCCGCCTTGCGAGCTGCTGCTGAAGCTGCTAGCAGGGTTGTTGCAGAGTTGCGTGCTGGCAACATAGATTTGCTGGGTCGCACAGAGGCCGAAGTATCGGCTGAGTTGGGTACACGTTTGTTGGCTGAAGGCCATCAACGGGTGAACTTTGCAATAGTGGCAGCAGGAAAAAACGCAGCTAGCCCTCATCATGAACCTGGCGAGCATGTTATTGCGCCCGGCGAAGTGGTGTTGTGCGACATAGGTGGAACAATGGAAGATGCTAACGGTGTGGGTTACTGCTCTGATATCACCCGTTGCGTGCATTTAGGCGAACCCCCCACAGATTTAGCGGTTGCATATGATGTGCTGCATGAGGCTCAGGCAGCACAAGTAGCAGCAGCCGTTGTGGGTAAGCGGTGTCAAGATGTAGACAGGGTTGGCAGAAAAATAATTGCCGATGCTGGTTACGGAGAGTATTTCATCCACCGCACAGGTCATGGCATTGGCACTGAAGCACATGAGCACCCTTACATCGTGGAGGGTAACTCGCAGGAACTTCTTGGTGGTCAAGCATTTTCCATAGAACCTGGCATTTACATGCCTGGGCGTTGGGGCATGCGGTTAGAAGACATCGTGGTGGCCACAAGCAATGGCCCTGATAACTTGTCTACCGCCGATCGCCGTCTAGCAATTATCGACGCTTAGATGCGGTTTAACTTCATGTGGAGTAAGTTGCCGCTACAGCACTTCTACAGCACTTCGCCGGGCGCTAGCAGCTAATGCTCTGGGTGTTGTTTGTAGCTCATCTGCTTGCTGTGCCTGCTGCTGTGTACGCAGGCCGACGCTCCATGCAAGCTGGCTTAGCTGTTGCATCTCTTGCTCCTTTAGCTAGCGCTGTGTGGGCGATTACACGGCTAATAGCAGGTGGTGATCCTGCTACTGCTGAGTTGGTGTGGGTAGAAGGTTTAGATGTAGCGATAGCTTTGCGGGCAGATGCATTGGCATTGCTGATGACTTTGCTGGTGTCGGGAGTGGGCGCTTTAGTGCTGGTTTACGCCTGTGGATACTTCCAAAGCAACGCTGCGGGCGGTACCCGTTTTCCCGCAACCATGTTGGCTTTTTCTACTTCAATGTTGGGTTTAGTTTGGGCAGACTCCATTTGGACACTGTTCATATTTTGGGAACTTACTTCCGTAACTTCTTTTTTGCTGGTGGGCCACAAAAATGTCGACCCCGCAGTGAGGCTGGCTGCTCGCCGAGCATTGGTAATCACAGCAGGTGGTGGCTTGGTTTTGTTAGCAGGACTCGTTTTGTTAGCACGCGCTGCTGGGTCAGCTAGCCTTTCAACACTAGTGCCCATTGCAGGCACTGATGCGGCTGTAGCTGCAGTGCTGATACTTATCGGAGCAGCTACTAAATCAGCGCAGTTTCCTTTTCATGTGTGGCTGCCAGCAGCGATGGCAGCACCCACACCGGTAAGTGCATATTTGCATTCCGCAGCGATGGTGAAAGCAGGTATTTTGCTGGTGGCTGTAGCAGGTCCGGCATTTGCAGATGTTGCTTCGTGGCAGTGGGTGGGTATTGCTTTAGGTTCAACCTCAGTTATTTGGGGAGCAGTGGGGGCTTTGCGTCATCATGATGCCAAACTGATCTTGGCGTGGGGGACTGTGTCGCAGCTGGGTTTAATGTTCACGCTTTTATCGGTAGGAACCCCTAAAGCGGTTTTTGCTGCTGTTGCGTTGTTGTTCAGCCATGCGTTGTTTAAAGCAGCTTTGTTTTTGGTTGTTGGTGAGGTAGACGTAAGAGCTGGCACGCGTAATATCAACCAACTTGGCGGCTTAGCACGTTCCATGCCGCGGGCTTTTGTGGTGGCACTGTTAGCGGGCGCTTCTATGGTGGGGGTGCCACCGCTTTTGGGGTTTACAGCTAAAGAGGCTGCAATCGAAGCAGTCCTGAAACTCTCAGGTGGCACACAAGCAGTGGTAGCTATAGCCATTGTTGGGGGTTCGGTGCTCACCGTGGCTTACACCATTCGCCTGTTATACGGAGTTTTTGGCCCGGGTCCTGCTACATCGGTAACGCCACCTAACTATGTGGTGCAACGAACGTGGTTGATGGCTGCTCCAGCCGTTGTGCTAAGCGTGGTTGGCGTTATGGGTTACGCAGCCATCGGTGTGGTTAACGATGTGGTAGTGCCTGCAGCTAGCGAACTCAACCCTTCGGCTGGCGTTTATAAGCTCATTGCTTGGCCTGGGTTGAAAACAGCTTTTGTGATCTCTTTGTTGATTGTGGCCGTAGGTGCTGTATTAGGTGTTGTGCTGGTGAAAAAAAGCCCTCAGCGAACACCTCTAAATCATGGGGCAAATGTGGTAGACGGTGTGGTAGACGGGGTGATTGGTAACTCTGGGCGTTTGATCGCATGGATACAACATGGTTCGTTGCCGGTGTATTTGGTTGTAATGGGGGTTGTAGCAATGTCGGCCGCTGTGTTTTTTACTAGCGACTTCAGCAGCGGACACCTTATTTGGTGGGATCATCCAGTACAAGGCGCGTTAGCTCTGGTGGTTGTGGGCGCAGCTTTGGCTGCCACATTTGTTGGTTCACGGTTAGGTGCTGCTTTAGCTCTTGGATCGGTTGGTTTTGGGGTTACTGGGTTGTTCGTAATACACGGCGCACCTGATCTAGCGTTAACTCAGTTGTTGGTGGAAACTGTTGTGGTGGTTGGCTTTGTGCTGGGACTGGGTCATTTAGCTAGGCGTTTTCCACCTGTTAGAGGCTCTTGGCGCTCGGTGCGGATTATGGTTGCTTTAGCTGGCGGGGTTTTAGTGTCTGTGGCATTAGCAACAGCAGGTGCTAACCCCACCGGTGTGGCACCAACGCAAGATTTAAGCGCTGAAGCTGTGACAGAGGGCGGAGGTAAAAACATTGTAAACGTGGTGCTCACCGACATTCGGGCTTTAGACACCCTCGGTGAGGTGGTGGTTTTAGCAACCGTAGCAGTTGGCATCTTGGCTTTAGCCAGGGTGCGAACTCGTCTAGAGCAACAAGAAGCATAAAAACGTGCAATTCAATCAAATACCAATCATACAACTAGGAATTCGTGTTGTGAGCCCTTTGGCCATCGTGTTGGGAGTGTATTTGTTGTTTGCAGGACATAACTTTCCTGGTGGAGGGTTTGCTGCTGGATTGGTGTTTGGAGCGGTAGCAATCTTGCGTACCATTGCTGGGCTGCAAAGACCCAAATACACTACTGCGCTTATAGCTTTTGGCGTGCTCTTGGTTTCTGTGGTGGGTATTTTGCCAGTGCTATGGGGTGACCCACTTTTAGATCAGCAGGTCACCACCTTTGATATGCCACTTTTGGGAACGGTGAAAACAGGAACAGCCTTGCCGTTTGACATTGGTGTAAGCATCATTGTGGTCGGTTTGGTGGCTGCCATCATTAATGGGCTTTCAACGTCGCAGCTAACAGAAGAAGTTTCTAAGTGAGCGTAGCGCTTTTGGTAGCGGTGGGTGGGCTTACCTCGGTGGGTATCTACTTGATTATGGCGCGTTCGCTTAGTCAGATCATCTTAGGTTTTTCGCTTTTAGGGCACGCAACGGTTTTGGGGCTTTTGGTAGCAGGCGGGGCCGCTGGAGACGCTCCTATCGAAGGCACTGTAGCGGTGGTTGACGTATCTAATCCGTTGCCGCAAGCTTTAGCGCTTACTGCAATTGTTATCTCCTTTGGGTTGACTTTGTTCTTGTTGGCTTTAGCAGTGCGACAACAAGACTTAACCGGTGATGATCAGGTTGAAGACGACTTAGAAGATCAGCGCATTGCCCAAGGCACACCCCTGCAGGCCCGTTCCGAAGAAAAAGCAGCAGCCACCGAGATTACGCAGAGCATTACAGGTGGCATTCCATGAGCACTTTGGTGGCGATGACCATTATGGCCCCGCTAGTAGCTGCCGCAGGTGGATTATTTTGGCGAGGCAATACCGTGATACGTGATGGTACAACCATTATTGGTTTAGCCGTAGCCATGATCAGTTCTTTTGTGGTGTTAGCTGAAGTGAGTGCCTCGGGTACGTATGTGGTACAAGTGGGCAGTTGGCAAGCCGATTTAGGTATCGTGCTGGTAGCCGACCTTTTGGCTGTACTGATCTTGCCGGTAGCTTTGTCAGTAATTTTTGTGGTGGAGATCTTTGCTATTGGGCAGAGACGCACTTTATGGGGTGCCAATGTAGAACTAGCAGGTCCTTTGCTTTGCGTGCTCACTTCTGGGGTGTCTTTAGCGGTTTTAACCGGCGATCTGTTCACCTTGTTTGTAGCTTTTGAGCTGATCTTGGTGTCTAGCTATGTGTTGCTCACCAACCAAGGTCGTCCCAGCCAAATTCGTGCTGGCATGACTTATGTGGTGATGAACTTGTTTGCTTCGGCGCTGTTTTTGTTTGGGGTGGGTTTTACCTACGCTGCGACCGGCACCGTCAACTTAGCATTGCTCACAGAGCGCATTCCTGAACTATCTGATGGTGTGCGTGTTGGTCTAGGTGCCTGGTTTTTTGTGGTGTTTGGCACTAAGGCTGCGGTGTTCCCGCTGTTTTCTTGGCTGCCAGATTCTTATCCCACAGCTCCTACCACCATCACAGCTGTGTTCGCCGGGCTGCTCACCAAGATTGGCATTTACGCCATGATTCGTTTCCATACTCTTACTCAGATGGATGACTTAGGCACAGTAATGTTGGTTATTGCTGGCATCACCATGGTGATTGGTGGATTAGGGGCGCTTGCTCAATCAGATGTGAAGCGTATTTTGTCGTTTCACATCATTAGCCAGATTGGTTATATGTTGATGGGCTTAGGGCTTTTTACGGTTGCAGGGATTGCTGGGGCAATCTTGTTTTTAATTCATAACATGCCGGTAAAAACCGTTTTATTTTTGGTGGGTGGCCTAATCGAAAACGATCAAGGTACTAGCACCCTAGAACGCTCTGGGGCAGTGGCAAGCCGCAGACCTGTGTTAGCGGTGCTTTTCGCAATTCCAGCTTTAAGCTTGGCTGGTATTCCTCCGTTTTCGGGGTTTGTGGCCAAACTGGCGGTGATAGCTGCTGCTATCGCAGAAACCTCTACTGTAATTGTGGTAGCCGCATTGCTAGCAGGAGCGCTTACCTTGTTGTCGATGGCCAAAATATGGTTGGGCGTGTTTTGGGGCACACCGGCTAAAGAAAGAAATCCTGTGGCTGTGGATCGCCGCAACCAGAAAACCATGTTGGGCGCTACTGGGTTGGCTGTGTGCGGCACTTTGGTGATATCGCTTTTAGCAGGGCCGTTGTTCGATTTGTGTACCCGCGCTGCTGAAGACCTGAAAAACCCTGCTAGCTATGTGAGCGAGGTTTTGTCGTGAGGATATTGATGGCACCTCGCTACATTTTTGCTGTAGCGGGCCTTGTTGCAATTTGGTGTGGACTATGGGGAGCTGTGTCGGTGGCTAACGTGGTTTCAGGATTGTTAGTTGCAACCATAGCTTTAGGTTTGGGGTTTGGTGCGCCTAGCAGGTTAGGTGTGCGGTTGTTGCCTTTGCTGCGTTTGGTGTGGCTGGTATTGGTGGACTTGGTTAAGTCCACAATAAATGTAGCTGCTGAGGTGTTAACTCGGGCCGATAATACGGCCGAATCAATAGTAGCGGTGCGTATTGCAGCCGCTGGGCGAGCGCATTTTCTTTTGCTGGTGGTAACCATAACTTTGACCCCGGGCACTGCAGTGATTGAAACCGATGAGCAAAACAGCATCATCTACTTGCATTTGTTGCATCACGAACGCCGCGCACAGACCATTGCTCATGTTCAGGAGTTAGCAGAGTTAGCCTCTGTAGCTTTACCGTCTGCACCTTCAAAGGTCACATCGCAGAAGGTGAACTGATGATTGCGGCTTTTGCTTTTGGTTGTTTTGGATTAGCAAGCCTGTGTGGAGCTTGGCGGCTTTTCATCGGCCCTGACCTAGCAGATCGGGTGATTGCTTTAGATGTGATTTTGGTGTCGTTGATGGGGGGCATAACCGTGCATGCAGCGCGCAGCGGGGAAAGCATTTACCTAGTGTTGTTGGTAGTGCTAGCTATCGTAGGTTTTACTGCCACAGTAGCTGCTAGTCGTTTTGTAGAAGATGAAGCTGAGACGAATCAGGGGAGCCAACAGTGATCTGGAATGGGTGTATCAGGAGGGTTAACTGATGAGCTTGCTGGCCTCAATCTTGATGCTGCTTGGTGGTGTTGTAGCGCTATTAGCAGGTGTTGGGCTATTGCGTTTTAGTACTCCTTATGCGCGTTTTCATTCCGCAGGCAAGGCTAGCCCAGTGGCTTTTCTAGTAGTCGCTATGGGCGCAGCGTTGGAGCTTGGCTGGGCAAATGGCGTGCATTTGCTAATAGCGGCGGTAGCTATGACGCTTACCTTACCGCTAGGGGTTCACATGATGTTTCGCGCAGTTCACCGCACAACCACCAACGATCATTTGATTGTGGACGAACACACCCGCAACCAAAGCGCAACAAAGTAGGCGAGGTTCAGCTTAGTTGTAGCGTGGGTGCATTTTGTTTGGTGGTTGGCAACATCAGCCGATCAACTCGGTAGGTTACGTAGTGTCGAGTAGGACTCTTGCTATTAAGTCCATTCCGAATCCGGTTAGGATGGCTAGATATAGCAAACCTGTAGCAGCCATGACCGCAGAGTAGAAGCGTTCGGTTAGAGCGGCCCTAGCTAGTATTACTAACCCGACTGTGGTGATGACACAAGCCACCCAAAACCAGCCCAAAAGCCCGTTGTAGCCGTCGTCTATGGCGCCACTTAGCACCGATGCCATGCCGGTAGGCCACAGCATTACGATCAGTTCAGGTAGCCACAATAAACCTGTCCACCGCACTAGCTCTAGCAGCGGTTTTCGTGTTAGACCTGGCTGCACTAAATACCAATGGCCTAACAGCATGGCATCGGTCACCGCACCCAAAAAGAACGCCCCAACTACGGTACGAGCCACAGCTAGCGCTGCTGGATCTCCAGCGTCTAGGCCACCTGCTGCAAGTCCAATCAGCCCTACTGTAGGTGCAATCAGATCTAGCGCAGGTGCGAACTCAGCTTGGGTGTGATCAAAGCGTTGTTCGGAACGGTCGATGCCAGTTTTTGCAGCAATTGCAGCGCTGCGCCGTTGCGCTCGCTCGCGTTGACCGCTCACCCCGGCTCGTCGCCTGATCACAGACAATGCCAGCGCCAAAGCGGTAGCTGTGGTTGTGGCCGCAGCAGCCCAGTCGCGTACTGGTACTGGATTGCTCGCAAAACCCAGCCAAGCACTGCTAGCGGCTAGAACCCCAAACAAACCACGCATCAGCCAGCCGTACCCTAACCCGGCTTCACGTCTTCTAGTGGTGACCCAAGTGAACGCTAATCCACCTACTGCTAGCTGTAACAGCAAGGTAGCTGGCTGAAGCCCGATCACAGCAATGAGTGTATGCTCTGTGGCTAACACATCTGCATCCCGAACTCAATGTGTATTTCAAGCGATGTTGTTGCCCTAGACCGTGGAAAGCTTACAACTACAAGATGAGATGCCTGCAGAACAACAAACGCATAGCATATAGGATTCATGCAAGCTAAAGCCGTGGTAGAGGAGCCGCTTTGATCTCATTTCGAACTGCAACCAAGATTCCTGCTAATACCCAGCTGCATGCTATGGGTGTGTGTTCGCAAGGAGATCAAGCAAGGCTGCAAGACTTAGACGCACCAGAATTAGATATATCAGTACTCAAAGCTAGAGGGTTTGAAGGCAAAGCTGGGCAAGTTGAGATCGTATCGGGTTCACAATACCCCATAGCTGTTGTTGGTCTTGGGATAGCTACCCAGGTTTGTTTGAACGAGGTTCGCAAAGCTGGAGCAGTTTTGGCGCGTGCTGCTACGCGTATGCAACGTATTACGGTGTCCATAACAGATGCGGTTACCAACAATTTAGAGCGCAACAAGATGTTAACTGCCCTAGCGGAGGGAATTGTTTTGGGAGCCTATAGCTACGGCGATTTCAAGTCTGAACACAAGCCAAACGAGCTTTCTAGGGTATCTGTGATAGGCCCGGGTGGTAAGGCAGCAAACGCTGCTCTAGAACAAGGATGGCGCGTAGCTGAGGCGGTGTGTTTGGCACGCGACCTAGTTAACGAGCCTGGCGGATCGCTTACTCCGATTAAGTTTGCCAAGATTGCTAGCGAGGTGGCTGAGCGGGAAGGTTTGGGCGTAACAGTTTTAGATTTAAAGGCAATTCGCAAAGCCAAGATGGGTGGTTTGTTAGGTGTAAATCGAGGTTCAGAACAGCCAGCACGTTTTGTTGAGATGACCTACACCCCAGATGCGCAAGTTCAAAGTCGCGGGTCAGTGGCTTTGGTAGGCAAGGGTCTTACTTTTGATTCTGGGGGGCTTTCCATCAAAACTGGTACCGGCATGATGACCATGAAGTACGACATGAGTGGTGGCGCTGCGGTATTAGGGGTAATGTCGGCAGTAGCTGCTGTAAGGCCACCGGTGCAAGTGACAGGCTACATACCTATGACCGATAACATGCTAGGCGGCGATGCAACCCGACCTGGTGATGTGTTGACTATGGCTAGTGGCAAAACAGTAGAAGTTCTCAACACAGACGCCGAAGGCAGGCTTGTGTTGGCCGATGCGTTGGAACGAGCGTGTGCTACCGACCCTGATGCCATCGTAGACTTAGCTACCCTTACAGGGGCTTGCATGGTGGCTTTAGGGCCTAAGCTGGCAGGGTTAATGGGTAACAACGAGGCTTGGCTTACACAACTTGACAGTGCAGCCGAGCGCACAGGCGAGCGGGTTTGGCGTTTGCCTTTGCCTAAAGATTACAAGAGCCAACTAGATTCATCGGTAGCCGATGTTAAGAACATTGGCGGGCCTCACGGAGGGGCGCTAACGGCAGGCTTGTTCTTATCACATTTCGTAGACGAGCAGATTCCTTGGGCACATTTAGACATAGCTGGTCCAGCCTTTACCGAAGCAGAAGATGGTGAGATCTCCAAAGGCGGCACCGGTTTTGGTGTAAGAATGCTGTTAGACGCGCTAGCCAATTTTGAACCACCCGCAGTCGTTTCAGATTAGAAGTGAAATGCTGTTGAACTGTGGTTAATGTCAGCAGAAGAGATTTATTTAAACACAACCTCATAACACAACCTCATATTAAGCTTGCATTTTAGCGCTACAGCGCTAAAATGCTTGCATGCCTACTATTCAAATACGAAATGTCTCTGCTGAAGCTCATGAGGCTATCTGTCAACGTGCCCAATTGCAGGGGCAGTCAATTCAAGGTTACATGAAGCAAGAGATTGAGCGCATGGCTTTTGAACCTGATGAAGATGTAATCTTCGCGGCAGTTGAACGTTTTGTAAATACCCATGGTATTCATCTTGATGTTGAAGCACTTCTTGACGATCTCGATGCTGAACGGCGGTGAATCGAGGTACTGTCGTTGTTGATGCTTCGGCTTTGGTAGCCGCAGTTGTTGATGCTGGATCAATCGGTCGACAAGCACGTGAGCGTCTGGCTGATTGTCGGCTTGTCGCACCGTTTCTGGTTGATGCAGAGGTAGGCAGCGCCCTTAGATCTATAGTTTTACGTGGCGAAATTAGCGAGAAGACTGCCGTAGTTGCCAGGTTATTGGCAGAGCGTATGGTGAAGCGCCGCTACCCTTACCACGGGAGTTTAGCTGCTCGGGCATGGGAACTTTATAAGAACGTGAGCTTCTACGATGCCTTATATGTTGCTTTGGCAGAAAGCCTTTTCTGCTGCTTGGTTACTGCTGATAAACGCATCGCCCGATCTCTGCCTGCTAGCAGCCAGATTCATGTTATTGGCGTGGACTAGAGTTTTTGGGCTGTGGTGGGGTTTGGCTGAGCCACGCAAAGGCGCTATAAGCACCTCCAACAACTACCACAGCAAAGGGCGCATAAAGCCAACGGTTAACCGTAAACATTTCGTCAATAGTGTTTACAGGCCACAGAATCGCTGCGATGCCTGCTGTGAGTGCTAGCAGGTTTACAATCACATGACGGCTGCTGATTGACATCTGCACACGCCCAAAACAGCCACACTGTGTCCCTGGTTTTAAGCGTAGCATTGCTAGTGCTACTAGAGTGAGGCCACCGTACAGCACAGCTAGAGCCATTGCAGCCACTGCGCCTCCCAAAACCAACGTTGCTGTTGCCACTGTTAGCTCTATGAGCCCTAAGAGTCGCACAGCCCAAAATGGTGGTTTGATTGTGAGTTGTGCTAAAGCAAAAGTGGCTGGGGCTGGGGTGATGGTTTTGGATGCACCTGCTGCCCCCAAAAGAACGGCAGCCATTAAATATGGTGCTGCAAGATATGCCACGTTGTTGTTTTACACGCCACAGACGCTTTAGGTCGCACTGTGCTGTGCCATATTGGTTTTGCTGCCTAGATTTTACCCATTTAGATTTTACTTAAGTACGTTTGCAAAATATTTTCAGATAGGTGATTGGTGCTTGTGAGCGTCGCTGTGGGTGCTAGCGCGTTCAGGCAGCAGTTCGGGGTTGATGGTGGTGTTGTTTGGAATGAGAACATTTGAGATGCTGTGGCAGGCGGCGGATCTGAGCGCTGTTGAGGGGCGGCACGCTGCGGCGCACTGCGAACCCAGCATGGGCTTGGGCGGCGAGACGAAATAGTACAAGCCGATCTAGGGTGCGAATCAGGCTGCCGCGATTCCCACGTCTCGGGCTAATGCCTAGCTGCAAGGATATTTCTGGCACCGATAACTCAAAGCCGTTGGGGTAGTGGTCAAATTGATGCGCTACATAACGTAGTAACCATGTGGATGTGGGCCCGATCACGCTTAGCCAGTATTGCTCTACGTACCGTGAGCGGGGATCATGGCCTGTTTGTTCTGTGATTGGATCCTGCCACGGCTCGATCCACAAAGATGCTGGCTGGTGTGAGCTGTGAAAGCTAATGTTTGTATCAGTCATAAACCTTTATTTCTACTATTTCTGCTATGCTTAGTCTTATTAGATAAGCAAAATAATATTAGAATATATCCTATTTATTTCTAATATATTTGTCAATAGCTATTTGTTTACGTGAAGCGAGGGTTTTTACGATTCCAGACTATGTAGGTAGGATTGCTGATTGATGACAACCTTCAGAGACTTCCTAAGGCAAACTAAAGCACGAATCCGCGAAACCGACCCTGCTGGTGCGCAAGCAATGCTGTCGCAAGGTGCTGTGCTGTTAGATGTGAGAGAGCCCGATGAGTTTGTACAAGGCGCAGTGCAAGATTCGGTACACATACCCCGTGGCCATCTTGAGTCCAATGTGGAGAACCTGCTACCCAACAAGCAAGCCACCGTGGTGGTTATGTGCGCTGGTGGTGTGCGCTCTGCTTTTGCAGCTCAAACCCTGCAAGAGTTCGGCTATCAAGATGTGGTGTCGATGGATGGCGGTTTCAATCTTTGGAAGAATGAAGGTCGCCCGTGGGTTTTGCCGCAAGCATTAAGCGCTGAACAGCGCAATCGCTATCACCGCCATTTGTTGTTGCCTGAGGTAGGCGAGGAAGGTCAACTAAAGCTGCTAGGTGCGAAGGTGCTGTGTCTTGGAGCAGGTGGACTTGGCTCTCCTGCAGCTCTTTACATGGCAGCAGCTGGTGTGGGCACAATCGGCATTGTGGATATGGATGTGGTAGACGAATCCAACCTACAACGGCAAATACTTCACAACGTGGATCGGGTAGGTCATCGCAAGGTGGACTCAGCAAAAAAGACCCTCAACGACTTGAACCCTGATGTGAATGTGGTGACCTACGATATGCGGTTAGGCGCAGACAACATTATCGACATCATCGCAGACTACGACGTGATTGTAGATGGTGCCGACAACTTTCCGGTGCGCTATATGCTGAACGATGCCTCAGTCAAGTTGGGCATTCCCGTTGTTCACGGGTCGATCTTTCGGTTTGAGGGACAGGTAACAGTATTTGACCCCCGCAACGGTCCTACATATCGCGACATGATTCCCGAGCCACCACCTGCTGAGTTAGCACCTAGTTGTGCTGAGGCGGGAGTGTTAGGTGTGTTGCCCGGCATTGTGGGGTCTATTCAAGCACTAGAAGCCATAAAAATTATCTTAGGACATGGCGACACTTTAGTTGGAAGGCTGCTTGCCTTTGATGCCAGCGAGATGTCGTTTCGGGAATACAAACTACGTCCCGATCCGAACCAGCCCATTACATGGGACAACCGTGACAAAATCCAGGTAGTAGAACTAGACGGCCTTTGCGCCCCAGCGCCAATTGGTTAGCTAGCCCGGCGGCTTTGCTCGGCATTTTGGCCGTAGCGCTTTCTATAGTCGCGTTTCATATTACCGATCACCCTCAATTCTCACGGGTTGATGAACTTCAGCACTATGACTACGTGCTGAAGTCGCCTTCTGCGGGTGTGCGCATTGGGGAACAGTACGGGTTAGCTGCTATGCGTGAGGTGGCGTGCCGTGGTATTGATTTGGGTGGGTGGGTTCCCGGTTCGACGATGTTGCCCGAATGTGGTGATCCGTTGCCAGAGCCGAGCCTGTCGCATTCCACCGGGTATAACACCGCTTATCTTCATACTCCGCTGTATTACACGGTGACTGGGTTAGTTGGAGAGGCGGTGTTGTGGCTGCCATGGGTGGAAAGCTCTTTAGTTGCGTATCGTTTAGTGGGAGCGATTTGGCTTGCAACAGGTCTGATCACGCTTTGGTACACGTTGGGTGTAGCGCATGTGAGTGTGGCTAGCAGAGCAGCTTTGGTGGGTTTGCTGGGGGTGTCGCCAATGGTTGTGCATGCTTCAGCTTTTATAAATCCTGATGCTACTGCCATCTTAGGGGGTTCATTGGTTCTGCTGGCGTTGCTCAAATGGGAAACCAAACGTTGGCCTTGGTGGGTGGTGCCGTTGGTTTGTGGCTTAGCGGTTTGGCTAAAGCTCACAAACGTTGCCGTAGTAGGGGCTTTGAGCGTCTACTTGTTAGTAAGAATCTACCAAGACCGAAGCGCAAAAAAAACAACAGGTACTGCTTTAGGTCATACACAAAGCGCTCCCGATGCGCGTGCGCGCGTGCTGGTAGCAGCTAGTGCAGCCGGGGTGTCATTGGTATCTATAGGTGCGTGGCGATTCTGGCAGATGCAACGTCAGTTAGACGCAGAAAAAGATCTCCCTATACACACCGATGAGCGCGTCTACGGCTTTCCGTGGACTTCTGTGGATGATCAACTACGAGCAGTAGTTACCCCGTTTCGTAATCAGTGGGTGCCCGATGCTTTACCGCAAAGTCTTTTAGAACCATTGGGGGGTATCGCAGATATTGGATTATTAGCGCTGTTGGGGTTAGCAGCGGTTTATGCAGCATCTCGTTCACCTTCGCGTGCTCAAGCAGTGGGGGTTTTTGCTGCAATGGTGGCAACTGGTTTGGTCGGGATGTTTTCGTTTTATTGGTCCATGCAGCGCGACACCATCATTCCAGGTCGTTACGGTTTGGCTTTGCTGCCTTTAGCTGCGGTGGCTGTTGCCCCTGTCTTGTGTCGTTTTTTGTTCGCTAGAGGGATTGTGGGTGCATTGGCTTTAGCAACTGCTACTGCGATGCTTTATGGAGTTCTCTGGTATGGGACTACCCCGACAGTGGCAGTATCGCCTGATAGTGAAACTAAGTTGGGCATTTGGTGTTCCACTACCGCAACAACTTATGTTTGGCGATGGAATGAGTCTGAAAACATCCACAGCTATTGGATCAGTTTGGATAACTGGTCTTGGCAACAACATCAAGGCACTGTTTTTACCTTAGAGGCACAGCCACCCAATACCGAGGCCACATTGCATGTGATGTCCGTGCAGCGGGCGGCATCAGGTGATGAGCATTTGAACGCGGCAGGTGAACCGTTAGGAAGCCGCACTTGTCGCACTGCCCCGGGTGGTAAACCTAATGCGATGTGTTCTGTTTTGCCTGATGCGTTTATGTGGGAGTGGGATGTAGTTCCTAATGCAACGCGCTACAGGATTAAGAACGATCTTGCCCATCCCTGGTTTTTAGTCAACAGGTTCACACAGCTAGCGCGCAGATCTGGTTCTTCACAAGATGAGGCGGTGTTGTATGTGCAAGCAGGAAATGCCGATGGCTGGAACACAGAAGGCACCGCTGTGAGTACTTGCCGCGCAAAGCCCTAAACTTTGGAGCATATGAAAGGGTTGATTTTGGCAGGGGGAGCGGGCACAAGGTTGCGGCCGCTCACTCACACGCGTGCTAAACAGTTAGTGCCTATAGCTAACAAGCCGGTGCTGTTCTACGGCATTGAAGATATGGCAGCTGCTGGTATTAGTGACGTTGCCATTGTGGTAGGCGACACTGCAGACGAGATTCGCCAAGCGGTAGGCGATGGATCGCACTTTGGTGTAAACGTGACCTACATTGCTCAACATGCACCTCTTGGGTTAGCACACTGTGTGCTGATTGCTCAGGATTTTCTGGGTGATGATCGTTTTGTGATGTATCTGGGCGACAACATGTTAGAGCAGGGTTTAGCTGATCTGATCGCAGGCAATGAGGCCACCCAAAATACCCCTAACGCTCAAATTCTGCTTACGCCGGTGGATAATCCCTCAGCCTTTGGAGTAGCGGAGCTAGATGCAGCCGGCAATGTAGTTAACTTGGCTGAAAAGCCTAAGAACCCGCGTTCCAACTTAGCTCTGGTGGGGGTTTACATTTTTGATCAATCTATTCATAAGGCTGTTCGTGCTATCAAGCCTTCTTCCCGCAATGAGTTAGAGATAACAGATGCAATTAGCTGGCTCATACACAACAATTATCGTGTCACCCACCGCTTGTTGGAAGGCTGGTGGATTGACACCGGTAAAAAAGACCCGTTGCTAGAATGCAACCGTTTAGTGCTAGACACCATCATTCGACAGGTAGATGGTGCTGTAGATGCAGCATCTAAGGTAGAAGGTCGTGTGATTTTAGCTCAAGGGGCGAAGATCGTCAACTCTACTGTGCGGGGGCCGGTGGTAATTGGCGCTCATAGCCAAATATCTAACTCTTTTATTGGCCCTTATACTTCGATAGGCGATGATTGCGTGATCTCTGATGCTGAACTAGATCATTCAGTGGTGCTAAAGGGTTGTCGGATAGTGGGTATTAGCCGCATAACCGACTCACTTTTAGGTCAGCATGTGCAGGTAGTTCGTTCGATAGAGCGCCGCAGCACTTCGCAGCTTATGTTGGGGGATCACTCACAGCTGGAGTTGAGCTGATAGCGATGGCCACAATCATTCAAAGCCCAGAAATCGCAGGGGTATTTGTGGTTACCCCAGATGTTTATGAAGATGCGCGTGGCATGTTTGTGGAGACCTATCGCAAAGAATGGATTCCAGCAGCACGCGAGATGGTGCAAGCCAATCGCGCCGACCGCTGTGCAAGATCGTTAGTAGGGCTGCACTATCATCTGCACCAAGCCGATTATTGGTACGTCCCCCACGGTAGCGCCCGGGTGGGCTTGCATGACCTGCGTTGCGGTTCCCCTACAGATGGAGCCACGTTAATGCTGGATTTGGGAGTTACCGCAGACGTAAACAGCCGCCATCGTGGGGTTTATATTCCAGCAGGGGTGGCTCATGGCTTTGCGGCGTTGACAGATATGACCATTACCTATTTGGTAGACGGCTACTACGATCCAGCCGACGAGTTAGGCGTTGCTTATAATGACTTAGTTATTGGTGCTGATTGGTTGTTAGACAGACCTATTTTGTCCGAGCGCGATAGTGCGAATCCTTTGCGTGCCGATATTGCTGAACATCTTATGCCTCAGTTTTCTAATGCTTAGATTTTTAACGTGAGGCAGCTAGTTACCGGCGGTGCCGGGTTTATTGGCTCAAACTATGTGCGAAGAGTGTTAGCTAATACAGACGATTCGGTGGTGGTGCTTGACGCTCTCACTTACGCTGGCAACAAGGCCAACCTGCAAGACTGTCAACACAATAAACGTATGAGCTTTATACATGGGGATGTTTGCGACCGTACTACAGTGCAAGCAGCAATGGCTGGTTGTGATGTTGTGGTGCATTTTGCCGCTGAGAGCCATGTCGACCGCTCTATAGTTGACCCTGATGCTTTTGTGCGAACTAACTGTGATGGAACCAACGTGGTATGCGACGTTGCCCGTCAGCTAGAAGTTACCAAGCTCGTTCATATATCAACCGATGAGGTGTATGGGTCTATAGCGTCTGGCTGGGCTAGCGAGACTGCATTTTTGGTTCCTAGTTCACCGTATTCAGCTTCTAAAGCAGGTTCTGATCTCATCGCTATGGCTTATTGGAAAACCTTTGGTTTGCCAGTAACAATCACTCGTTCTAGTAACAATTTTGGCCCATATCAACACCCCGAAAAACTTATTCCGTTGTTTATTACTAATTTGTTGCAAGATGCTGCGTTGCCGTTGTATGGCGATGGTAGCAACGTTCGCGATTGGTGTTATGTACAAGATAACTGTGCAGCCATTCAAACTGTTTTGCAGTATGGTCAACCTGGTGAGATATACAACATTGCCGGGGGCAACGAAATAACTAATTTGGAATTGACCAAGAAGTTGCTAGCTATGTTTGATACGGACGAATCGCGCATTATTTATGCAACAGATCGTCTTGGCCATGATCTCCGTTACGGCATTGATGCCAGCAAAATTAAAGAGCTTGGTTGGCAGCCTTTGCTGAGGTTAGAAGAAGCCTTAGCATCTACCGTAGATTGGTATCGTGACAACCCCGGCTGGTGGAAATCCCTTAAGCAAGCCGTGCGCTGATGTCCTTAGCGTGAGGGCAACTAAATGAGGGTTCTAGTGACTGGTGCTAGTGGGCTTTTAGGCTCAGAGGTGGTTAGTTGCTTTGCTAAAAATAGTCACGATGTTGTTTCTATAAGCAGGTCCCATCTAGATATCACCAACCGTTCGCAAGTATTAGCGGCTGTTGGCGCAGCCAAACCTGATGTGGTTGTGAATTGTGCAGCTTTTACTGCTGTGGATGATTGTGAAACAAATCAGCACACAGCTTATGCAACAAATGCTTTAGCTGTACGATATCTAGCCGAAGCTGCCCGCCATGCTGGGGCTCACTTGTGTCACATTTCTTCTGATTATGTTTTCTCTGGCAAAAAAACAGAGCCCTACCACGAATGGGATGAGCCTGCGCCTTTATCCATATACGGGGCTAGTAAATTATCAGGAGAACAAGAGGCGGGAGAGGCTGCCACCATAGTTCGCACTGCTTGGCTGTGTGGCACACAAGGCAACAATGTCGTCAAAGTTGTGTTGCGGTTAGCAAGTCAAGGTGAGACAATGAGCTTTGTTACCGATCAGCGAGGCTCACCTTCATTTGCTGTAGATGTGGCAGCTGTTATACAACGTTTATGTGTAGAGCGCTGTAGCGGTATATATCATGTGGCTAATCAGGGCGCGGCCACATGGTATGAGCTTGCCCAACAAGTGTTGAAAGCCGCAGGCCACAACTTAGAGCTTGTTGCGCCGGTGACCACTGCTGAGTTGTCTCCGCCTCGGTTAGCTTCGCGTCCGGTTTACTCGGTATTAGAAAATCGGGCTCTTAAGCTAGCTAACTTTGCTCAACCGCCGACTTATGTAGAGTCTCTAGACAGGTTAGTAAAAGCATTAGTTGCTTGAGCACCAGCCACCCCACATGGGCTTGGTCAGCTGTGAGCCATCAAGATGAGGTCGTACCATAGGATGCACACTTATCAACGGATTCTTTAGCAGCCTCATCAAAACCTCCACCAAGTTCGTTGCAACTTACCGCAAAAAGTTCCAAAAACAGTGTTGCCCAATTTTCTGCAGCATTAGTAGCTGTTAGCCGGGCTAGCACTTGTTGGCGGGCAACTGCCACCCTGCGGGTGCTTTTGAGTGAGCAGATGTCGGCGATGCCGTCTTTGTTTGTGTCATGCGGGTAGGTGATGGGGCCCCCTAAGCTGAAGCTGGTGCAGAACTCGGGGCTGGTTATCACAGGCCCCGAAAAGTAAAGCTCAGGGTTAGCGCTAGCAGCAGCGTTGGCATCATTTACGTTGGTTGCCTGAGAGTTAGCTCTTAGGTTCGGGTTATGGAAGCGGGCGCATTGGTCGTGAGGTTCTTTGTCTGGTTCTCCAAAAGATTCAGATAACAAACCTAAGCATTCTTCGGCTAATAAAAACCTATAGACCGCCGGTGCTGCTAGCTCAAACTTGTCTAGCGCTCTTTGGCGGGCAGCCTCTTCGCGTTTTGTTGAGCGCAGTGAGCAGATGTCGGCGATGCCGTCTTTGTCTGTGTCATGTGGGTAAGTGAGGGGGCCTCCCAAGCTGCGTTGAGTGCAAAAATCGGGGCCGGTGATAATACCTGAGTAGTAGGTAGCTGCTAGCTGTGAATCTGAGTTGTTTTGGGTACCGGGGCTTGTGGGAGAGGTGGAATCTTGGGAGTTTTCTGTTGGACTTGTTGTGTCCACGTTAGCTGCTTCTACGTTGGCTGCGGGCAGAGTGAAAGTAAATTTAGTTGACAAAGGTCTAGGTTGTTTGGCTTGACCGGCCGCAGTGTAGAGCCTGTTGTTGAGCCGTGTTCCAGTTACAACAACGGTTTTGTCTGTGCCGGTTATCTTGATGTTGGCTTTGTTGGTGCGCCCCGAACTGCCTAGCCCATCGATAACTTCCATGGAGATAAGCCTGCCAACCGTAGTGTCAGGGTGATCGTTTAGCCAGCGGTTGAAATCAGCAATGCTGTATTGGTGTGTCCAAGAACTGTTGGGGTTGTCTGTGTGGCTGTCAAATGGATCGGGTTTTGCAACTAGGTATGGGAGATCTTGGGCAAAAACGTACCCGCTGCGTTCACTATGCCCTCCGTTTGAAGACGAGTAGAAGGCTTTTACCGGATTGTTTTCGTAAAACAGGGTTTTGCCTTTAGTGCGTTCCACAGCATCTAACCATGGTGCAGCCATAAGGGCTTGTTCACGGGTGTTACCCACATAAGCTTGATCTTGAACGGTTGCATACAGGTCAAAGGGGCGATTCCAGCTAGACGCCGAGCGGCGTTCGCGCAGTGAAGCTACTGCATAGCTTCGGGCAGCGATAGCTTGTACATCTTGGGTAACCGCAGGCCAGTTGGTTGGGATCTCTGCAATCCCTCTGAGGTATTCCTCTAAAGTAAGCCTGTCTAGCACCACATAGAACTCTGTTGAGTTAGCTGCGGTTGGAACTAAATTGATGCGACCATGCGCATAAGATCGCCCGGTGTTGGATACAACCACGGATGTGCCGGTTGCAAAATGTAGTTGCACACTGTTTCCAAAACAGCCAGCTCCACAAATATCTATTCCGCTGTTGATGATATGCCAGTGATCTCCGTGAAATGTGAACGTGGTCGCTGTGTTAGGTATGACAGCTAAAGAACCCTGGTTGTTTACGGTGATGCGATTGGTTCCATGAGGTATTAACGTAGTTTGAGTAGTTGTGGCGAGGTGAATGCCGATGGCATCTTCGGGGTACCGTGGGGGTGGGGTTGTGATGTCCAACTCCAAAGGCCTGGTAGGCAAGTCGCCTGCTGCAGCAGGTACATAGCCTTGTGGATCGTCAAAGAACTTGGGAATGGTTAGCGAATCTAAAGTGATGGTGAACCCTGTGGTACTGTTGTTATCAGCGATGAGGTTGATGCGCCCATGGGTATACGCACGACCGGTATTAGATACAGCCACAGAGGTGCCAGTCGCAAAATGAAGTTGCACTGTGGCTACGTCATCACAACCCTCGCCACAGAGGTTGGTGTTATTAAATTGGATGTTCCAGCCGTTGCTGCGGCTTACGGTGATGTTGCTTCCAAACGGCGCACGGGCTTCGGCTACGCCATTTACAGTTATGTTTTGGTCATCTAAGGTTATGCGGTTCAGTCCTTGCGGGGTGAGGGTTGTTTGGGCGGTTTGAGCTAGAACAACGCTGATGGTTTCAGGTGGTTGCGGATTTTGTGGATTGGGGGGTATTACGTTGTGTTGGTCGCCTAAGAACTTTTCCACCGACAGAGAATCCAGAGTGATATGAAAGGAGTTGGGATCGTTAGCAGCAGCCACAAGGTGGATGCGCCCATGAGAATATGAGCGGCCGGTGGTAGAAATTGCAACAGCAGTGTCTGTAGCAAAATGTAGTTGTGCCGATTGACCTATGCAGCCACCCGCACACACCTCATTGCCGTTGAAAGAAATATGCCATGCTCCTGAAGCGCGGCTGAAAGATATTGGTGTGTTAGCTGGGGCACGGGTGGGTTGATTGTTAGAGGGTGTGTTGTGATTGTCGATGGTAATACGGTTGAATCCTTCAGGGGTCAATACTGTGGAGGTGGTTGTAGCTAGCAGAACTCTGGTGTCATCTTGGGGGCTGGTGGTTGGTGGGCGACTGTTTGTGTTATCAGGGTTTGGTGCTGTTGTGGGGTTGGGTGTTTGGGTAGCAGCAGGTGAGATGGGGTAGTTGTAGTTGTCGGCGATGCGTGTGCCGGGATAGTAGAAATCCAATATTTCTTGCACGTTGTGGCCAGCTTCGGCTCGCCCGCGGGTTCCCCATTGGCTCATCCCCACTCCATGCCCCCAGCCGTTGCCATTGAATGTAATGGTGGCTAAGGGATCAACAATGAGTACTGGCGAATTAGCAGCATAGTCTTGGGCCGCACCGGGCGCAGGCAGTACAAGCAATGTGCTCACAAGCCAGACACAAACTACACGCAGACGTGCGTGCAGGCGCTGAGTGGTAAAAGAAGTCACAAAAAAATAAGTATAGGCAGAAGTATAGGGAATTATAGATGTAAGTAATCAGGTGCCGAGAGACTGTCACTTCATGGTGTTACTCTTGTGGTGTCAATAAAGGCAGGTCAGAGAATGAATGAGGAAATCAAAAAATGGGCCGAGGAAAGCCGTCATCTTGCAAGGGTTCGTGACCGCGCACTCGGCTGGGGGCGCTGACGTGTTTACTGACGACCACCCTTCCTGTAAGGGTCTGACGAACCATCGGACGGTGGCCTACTCAGTGCCGGGGTACGTCAACGGGCAGGCTCACATCAACGGCATGGAGTCGCTTTGGGCGATGCTCAAAAGGGGCTACCATGGGACGTTCCACCACGTATCGGCTAAGCAATTGCAGCGGTATGTGGACGAGTTCGCCGAAAGGCACACCATCAGATCGAAGGACATCATCGATCAGATATCCCATACAGCGCGGGCGATGGAAGGTTGCTACCTCCTGTTTGATGTGCTAACCGCATCTGCACTGGAAGTGTCATGAGTCGCCCAGCAAACCGGCTAGAGGCTGGGCAGGTAGTGGTGGGCGACTCCCGTGAGCAGATGGAGCGG
Organism: Candidatus Poriferisocius sp.; assembly: GCA_965221865.1. Taxonomy (GTDB): domain Bacteria; phylum Actinomycetota; class Acidimicrobiia; order Acidimicrobiales; family Bin134; genus Poriferisocius. Next base: position 281,908 of record OZ244918.1, on the reverse strand, counting down.
ATCGACTCTGCCAGCGTAGACTTGAGCTTGTGGTCGCCGCCCTACTTCGTCGGCAAATCCTACGAGGCCCACCTGGATTTCGACGGTTGGCAGAGCCTCATAGCTGACGTGATCGCCGCCCATACCCGCGTGATGAAACCAGGCGGGTTCATGGTGGTGAACATCGCTGATATCCTTTGCTTTTGCGACGAGGCCATGCCCCGTTTCCAGGCCGACAACGTGGCCCGCAAGACCAGCCCGATCACTAGGGCCGACGTGGAGGCCGCTATGTCGGCCCACCCCGAAGCCAACCGCCACCAGCTAGCCAACATCCTGGGCTGCTCAGAGCAGACTATCCAGCGACGGATCGAGGGCAACAACGTGAGGGGCGGCAAGCACAAGACGTCGACCAGGGTGAAGCTCACGGCGGGACTGGTGGAGCAGGGGGCGCTTGACGCGGGACTCTCCCTCTACGACCGGCGGGTGTGGCACAAAGACCCTTGCTGGGCCAACAGTCAGTGGCATTCGAACAGCTACCGCTCTGTCGATGAGTTTGAGCACCTACTGGTGTTCTGGCAGCCAGGCGTGGTCACCTACGACCGCAACCGGCTGGAGCAGATCGAGTGGTCGCAGTGGGGATCAAGGGGTTGGCAACTGTTGAGTTTGGGGTAGAATGATGTGTATGAAGGTTGTTGGTAAGCGTATGCGTTTGACTGATTGGGGTCGTCAGTTTGGGTTGTCTACGCGTGCTTTTTGGCAGATGTATCGGGATGGTCGTTTGCCTGAGGGGTTGGTGGTTGAGAAGGTGGGGAAGTTGTTGTATGTGAGGGTGCCTGATGATGAGTTGCCTGCTGATCGGGTGGTGTTGTATGCGTGTGTGTTTTCTTCGGATCAGGCTTTTGATTTGGTGTGTCAGTCGGAGCGTTTGCAGGTTTTCGCGCGTAAGCAGGGGTGGTCTGATTTTGAGGTGGTGATGGAGACGGGTTCTGGTTTGAACGGTAAACGCTCGAAGTTGTTGAGGGTGTTGCGTTTGCCGGGGAGGACTCGGATTGTGGTTGAGCATCGGGAGCGTTTGACGGGTTTTGGGTTTGAGTTGTTGGAGGCTTCGTTGGTGGGTCGTGGTGGTGGGGTTGTGGTGATGGATGATGAGGAACTTGAGGATGATCTTGTGAGGGATGTGACTGAGGTGTTGGCTTCGTTGTGTGCGCGTTTGTATGGTCGTCGGTCTGCTGCTCGTAGAGCGCAGAGAGCGTTAGCGGCTGCTGGTGAGGGTGTGTCGTGACTCGCTGGCGGTTGGAGGGTCCGTTTGTGGTGCCTGCCCCGTCGGGTGCGACTGTTCGTACAAAGGTTCATGCTTTTGGTGATGATGCTAGCGTGTTGAGGCAGGTCAGCGAGTTTTTGGGTTCGTATTTCCGGCAGGATTTGGCTGCCCGCTGCAAGCTGGGTTTGAAACATGCAGATCGGAATGAACGCAAAAAAGAGTTGACACCGGCGGTGTCGTCGCGTTGGGCGAATCCGATCACTCTTCGTGTGGGTGATCAGTTCGCTTTAGCGGTTCGTAATATGGAAGCTTCGATTGATCGTTATCGGACAGAGATCAACAGGATCGAGAAACGTCTTCGAGTGCCGGTCGGGCAGAAACAAGGTCGTGTGCGAGGGTTCGCGTCTGTAGGTGAACGTTGGCAGAAGCAACGCCGGTTGCAGAGCCTGAAAGCGCGTGAAGCTCAAACATCTGCTGATCTGCAAGCTGGTCGGGTGTCGGTGTGTAAGGGCGGTAAAGAGCTGGCTAACAACCGTCATCATCTACAAGAATGTGGTCTAACGCTTCAGCAATGGCGTGAACAGTGGGATGCTGCTAGAGGGTATTTGACTTGTGACGGGCGCACCGGTGAACCGTACGGCAACGAAATGATTCAGGTGATCCCTACCGCAGCAGGCTACAAGAACTGTGTGGTGCAGATCCGGTTACCGAAAGGTTTAGCGCATTTATCGAACACCCCAGACAGGAAAGCACCTTTTTACCGGTTAGAAGAGACCGTTACCTGGAATCATCGAGCGAACGAATGGTTACACCGATGTTTAACTAGTTCAAAGATCTCATACACCTTCTCTTATGATCCTGATAAACAAGCCTGGTATCTGTCGGCTAGCTGGACGTTCCCTAAACCTTCTGAACCCGCTGAGATACCCACCACCGCGAAAACGGTGGGCATCGATTTGAACTCCGATCATCTAGCAGCGTTCATCGTGGATGAGCACGGCAACCCAACCGGTCGCCCTCAAACGTTTGAGCTGTTAGAAGAAGGCACCAGCGAGCAACGGCGAGGCAGGCTACGAGAATCAGTAGACGCGGCACTGAAATGGGCGGTCTCCCAAGGCGCACAAGTGGTCGCTACCGAGAAACTCGATTTCAGTCGCAGTAAAGCTTTGGGCAAACAGATATACCGACGCGGGCAAGCAGGAAAAACCACTCGCCGTAAAGTCGCTGGACTACCCACAGCACAAGTTTTTGAGGCTGTAGCAGCTAACGCCAAAAAACATGGGATCACTCACGTAGCAGTCGATCCTGCGTACACCAGCAAATGGGGAACCAGATACTGGAAACCCGCACTCAACAAATCACGCCGACAACAAAGTAGTGGTCATCACGCTGCTGCTGTCGTAATCGGCAGAAGAAGTCAGGGCCACGCGGCCAAGCGAAAGAACCCAGAACCAGCAACGACCAGAGAATCGTCAAGGACAATCTCGGTTCCAGCCCAACCACGAACAACTGACATGCCCCCTACAAACAGAAAAGGACAACAGCGAGCCGCCCCCGGCAACAACCTGTTAGCCAAACCTGGGACTAGACGGGACAGACGCTCAAGGTCGTTCGGAGCGTCGACAATAGAACAACCTTCTATTGTTTAAGGAACGGCGTGTGGGAGATACCGTCGGTGTCCCGCAACGATCGCCACGAGGCCGAATTCCCCGAAGAACTCGCCCGTCGAGTTATCCGCCTCTGGTCACCAGTCGGCGGACTGGTGTTGGACCCGTTCGTCGGATCGGGCACCACCACTGCCGTCGCCGCCCAAGAGAACCGCCGCTGGATGGGAATTGAGCTTAACGCCCGAGCGGCCACAATAGCCCGCAACCGCACCTTTGCCCAGCAGTGCAGCCTGATCGCGTAGAGCATCTAGAGGAGGTTGTGCTCAACATAGTTGCCCAAGCCCTTGCCGACTACCGACACGATGCGGCCCTTATCTTTGCCGAGGAAACTGACGAGGTTCAGGACATAGCCGAGGACGTGCTGCGCGAAGCCATCGACGCTATGGGACTGTCCGAGATGCATGAGCGGCTCTACGGTAAAGTCGATCTCAAGAAGGCGATCTACGTGTTCGCCCCAAATGCCGAGTCTGTGGCGCTCATGCTCGACGCCAAAGCCGAAGAGGGCGATGTCCGCACCGCCACCATTCAGATGTCGCAGACCTCCATGATGGTCAGGATGCGGCGCAAGGGCGAGGAAGTAGGGGTTCCCGGTGGCTTGGGACATTTCATCACACGCAACGGGCGTAAGCTCCTAGTCGTCACCGTTGTCGCCAAGTTCGTCTACACAGGCAAGAGCAGCCCACGTTCGCTAAACCGCATCATCGTCGCCAGCATCCCCAACGGCCTGCTGCAAGACCGCTACAACCCGGCGGTTGACGACGGCATCTGGCTAGTTGGCCGCGATGCCTCTACTCTTGGCGAGGACTTCCGAGTCCGGCTCAGCTACCAGAAGCTGGCCGACAAAGCAGCATGGAGAATCATTGAAATCGACCCGAAAGACCAAAAATAAGCAAGCGACACGTGGGCAGTCCCCGCAAACACGAATACCTCGAATATAATTCCCGAAGTATAGGTAGTTTGTGTTCGCTATAGATACTGGTTGAACCAAGTTGACTACAGCTAGAGTTCATCCCCATGCTGTTATTTCAGTTTTTATGAGCACTACGATCACTTTTGTAACCCCTCGCTATGGAACAGAGGTAATTGGAGGCGCTGAGCAGGGTGCTCGGGCATTGGCAACGCGATTATCTAAAGATGGCTGGCAGGTTAGGGTTATCACCTCGTGTGCTAGGTCACATACAACATGGGCAGATGACTATCCCTCTGGGGTAACTGTAGAGGAAGGGGTTGAAGTTTTACGGTGCCCTGTAGATCGTCAGCGTAACCGGAAGTTCAACGCGCAAAGTACACAATTATTGGCAAACGCTAAATCTGTAGATGACCTTACTGCTTGGAGTTGGATAGATCGACAAGGGCCCGACAGCAGCACGCTTTTGGAAGCTGTTGCGGCGGTAGAAAATGGGGTTTTGGCATTTTACCCGTACCTATATCAACCAACTGCACGTGGTATTGGTTTAGCACAGGTGCCAGCGGTGTTGCATCCAGCTTGTCACCGGGAAAGTCTTTTAGATCTTTCAGTTTATGACAGAGTTTTTAGTTCAGCTGATGCCTTAGCTCATCACAGCCGTGCTGAACAAGCACTGGTGCTTGAGAGGTTTCCAGCAATAAACAACACCCCCCAAGCTGTTATAGGTTTGCCAGTAGAAGTTGATGGACCAGCAGACCCAAAACCGGCGAGGTCTGCACTTGGACTGGGAGATGAACCTTATGTCTTGACGTTGGGACGAGTTGATGCTGGTAAGGGGACTGGTGATTTGCTGGATTTGTATAGTAGATATCGCAATGGACCCAATCCATGTCGTTTAGTTCTAGCGGGGCCTGTTGTCGGCAAGCCACCTAAAGCAGATGGCGTAACAGTGCTCGGCCCGGTTTCGCATCAGCATAAGTTTGGACTTTTGGCGGGAGCAGATGTTTTGATCAACCCCTCACCACACGAATCCTTCTCGAATGTAGTTGCTGAAGCTATGCTTGTAGGCACTCCTGTTTTGGTTAATGGCAGATGTATGCCGCTTAGAGAGCATTGCGAAGTTTCTGGAGCTGGACTATGGTACAACGGAATAGCAGATTTTATTGCCTCATTAAGTTGGTTGTTAGAAGATGCACTTCTACGCGTTGGCATTAGTGAGGTTGGCAAGCGTTATGCAGAACGTCTTTTTTCATGGCCTGCTGTGAGATTGCGCTATAAACGACTACTAGAGCAACTTTGATAATATATTTTTAAAGTAGAACGTAATAACAAGATTTTGTAGTTAAAGTTGGTAGCCTAGAAATATGAGTGAGACACCAACCAACAACAATACAGATATCCAGAATAAAGATAGCCAAAATGAAAACTCTAGCCTTGATATTAATGAGGTAAGAGCTTCAATAGATATTGAAGCTGAGAAGTGGCGGCAAAGTAACCCAGAAATTATAAAACTTGAGCATGCTATAGAGCAAGAATGGCTAGGTATAGTAACGCAACATGCCATAGCAAATGATCAAAAATTATTAGAAAAGTTACCTAATATTGGGTTAATAGCACTTGATTTTCCTAAAGAGCAACGTAGACATATTCGTTTTATTAAAAAAATAATATATCGAGTCACGTTTTGGTATATACAGCATTTAGTAGGACAGATTAATAGAATCTTTAAGTTTCTAAGTCAATCTTACCAGCAGTTTGATTCGAGGTTAACAGAACTTGAAATTGCTACAAGTTTGATCAATGAAGATATCCAAAATCTTTGTGCAGTACCAGATGTATCTGTAGATATAGCATCTGCAGTAGCAAACAAAGTAGGTTCAAAGTACTGTGCAGTTCTTTCATCTGGTAACGGTATAATTCTAGATTCAATTTATGATCAGGGAGGCAGTGGATATGGGGTTGAGCAAGATGTAAAGTTGGTAACAGAATGCAGTAGCCGTGGAATCGATGTTCGGCAAGGCTATATTTTAGATCATATAAAGCAATTAGAAGATAACTCTTTACATGCTATTGTAATATCTGGTATAGTAGAGCTTTATTCGGTTGGCAACTTAATTAACTTGTCTAAAGAAGTAAAAAGAGTACTCGATGTTTCTGGTATAGCTATTATTGCAGTTACTGCATTAGAAAACCGCACATTAGCTGAGAAAGAATTATGTTTTGGACGTGGCCTGTCTCCACATTCGTGGCAATACCTTATGGATAAACTAGGCTTTGAAGCTCGATTAGTTCCCACCAATGACTCTCGTATATCCAATTTAGTATTTGCAGAACTCCTGTGACACAACCACTAGTAGTTCATCATTTTACGGCCATGTATGCAGAACATGATGCTGTAGGTCAACATACTTTAGCAGTTCATCAGCTCTTACAAGATATGGGATATAAAGCCTTAATTTTTGCTGAGAAAAGTTTTAAGAATTCTCAAATAAAAGTTATTAATTTTCAAAAGCATACTCGATATAAGCCACCTGATTTAGTACTATATCAAGTGTCAACTGGCTCACCTGTAGGTGAGTACTTAGCTACTCGTTCTGAACCTCTTATTCTCAACTACCATAATATTACACCCAGCGAATTTTTTGACCCTTGGGTTCCTCAAATTGCTTATGTACTTGAACAAGCTAGACAGCAGCTAGCTTTGCTGAGTAAAAAAGCATATGCAGGGATTGCAGATAGCGAGTTTAACGCAAAAGATCTATATGAGTTAGGTATCTCTAATGTATCCGTAGTGCCAGTTATTTTTGCTGATATTGTGAGATCAAATACCTCAGCACAAACACAAAATGATTCACCAACGCTGTTGTTTGTTGGGCGGCTTGCTCCTAATAAAAGACTTGAGTGCATCATTGCAGCTCTTGCGTTGCTAAGGAGTAAGTGGAAGCAAGCTCGTTTGGTAATAGTAGGGATTGCTGTACCCACAGAATATCTTGCAGCTTTGCAACACTTAGTAACAAAACTTGGCTTAGATACCTGTGTTGAATTTGTCGGTACAGTTTCTGCATCTGTTAGAGATTCATTTTATGCAGAAGCCTCGGTATATGTATCTGCTTCAACTCACGAAGGATTTTGCGTGCCAGTCGTAGAAGCTATGCGAGCGGGGCTTCCTGTTGTTGCTCATAATTCTACTGTGTTGCCTGAAACTGTTCAAGATGCTAGTTTGCTGGTAGACAGCGAAGATCCTCTTTCTTTAGCAAAAGCTATTGATATTGTGTTGAGCAATGCGGAATTGCGTAAAAAAATTGTGCATAAAGGATTTGAGCGTGCCAAGCATTTTGTACCAGCAAAAGTTCGCCAAGAGATGCGTAGCGTTCTTAGATCACTGATTGAGACCAGGTGAACTCAATCGGTGGTTGCAACAGGTCGACTGTTAGGGTCGGTCTGATGTTTGTGCAAGCTACCGGTGGAGGGTTTTGGTGTGGCACAGCGTTTGGATGTGTGGATGTGCGCACGGGTTGAGGTGTTGTAGCGGCAGGGGTTACCCAAAGCGGAGATTGCTGAGTGTTTGGGTAGGACTAGGGTAACGGTTTGCAAGGGAGAAAAAACGTTACGCCACTTAGCAACAGTTTGCGTGTGGCGTAAAGGGGGTCGCCTTTACGGCTGTGGTGTCCGGTGGTTGTGGTTTTGGGTTCTGCGGCAGCAGTCGTTGAGAGCCCGGTTCGCTAAGCGCACAATGTGGAACGGGTCCGCTGCGATTTTCACATTTGCGTTAAGCACACCTTTTGCTTTGAGACAGCGAACAGCTTTACGGTAAACCTCGTGGGGCTTGTAACTGTTCGTTACTTTTTGGGTTTATGGTTGTTATTATATTGTTATGGGGAAGCGATTGGTGAAGATCGGTGAAGCGGCTAGGTTGATGGGCACTAGTCCGGAGATCATGCGTAAGTGGGATGCGTCGGGTGAGTTGCCTGCGACTAGGCGAACGCGTGGGGGGACGAGGTATTATTCGGTTGCGGATTTGTTGGGGTCGAGCACGATTGAGACGGCTCCGACTGTGTGTTATGCGCGTGTGTCGTCTCGGGATCAGGGGGCCGATTTGGATCGGCAGCAGGCGGTGTTGGAGGCGTTTTGTGCGGTTAAGGGTTGGGAGACGGAAACGATTCGTGATTTGGGTAGTGGATTGAATTATGGTAAGAAGGGGTTGCAGCGGTTGTTGGAGATGATTTTGAAGCGTCAGGTGCGGCGGGTGGTGGTGACTCATAAGGATCGGTTGTTGCGGTTCGGGTCGGAGCTGGTGTTTTCTTTGTGTGAGTTGCAGGGGATTGAGGTGGTGGTGATTCATCAGGGGGATCCGCCATCGTTTGAGGAGGAGCTAGCTCAGGACGTGCTGGAGATTATGACTGTTTTTTCTGCGCGCTTGTATGGGGTTCGTTCTCATAAGTCGAAACGTTTGTTGAGTGTGTTGACCGAGGAAACGCCAGGCAAGGGTGAGGGTGGTTTGTGATGTTGAGGACTCATCGGATTGCTTTAGTGCCGAATCGTGAGCAGGAGCGGTTGTTGAGGGAGCATGTGGGTTACGCGCGTTTTGCTTGGAATTGGGGTTTAGCGCGGTTTGAGGCACGTGATAAGGATGCGGGGGAATGGTTGAACGGGTTCGTGTTGCGTCCTGAGTTCAACCAAACGAAAGGTGAGATAGCGGCCTGGGGAACCGTTTTGAGTCAGAACGCTTCCAAGAACGCGTTATTGGATTTGCATAAAGCTATTGAGTTGTGGGGTTCGTATCGGAAAGCTTTGAAAGCAGGCAAGAAACCGAGGTTTGTGGGTCATCCCCAGTTCAGATCGAAACACGATGTTACGCAGTCTTATCAAGCCGATAACGGTCCGGGGACTGTCAAGATCGAGGGTCGGCGGATCATGTTGCCGAAGGTTGGGGCTATCAAAATGCGTGAAGCTTTACGTTTTGAGGGCTCTGTGAGGAAAGTGGTAGTCAAACACGACGGCCACCGCTGGTTCGCGTGCGTGATCGTGGAAACAGCAGCTCCTGAACCGGTACCCCCACAAGTGGATGCTGCGGGGGTGGATGTAGGGATCACCCATTTAGCGGTGGTGGCTTACTCAGACAACCAGACTGAGTGGATCGAGAACCCGAAACATTTGCAGCATGCTTTGCGAGAACTCAGAAAAACAGATAAAGCCATCGCGCGTTCTAAGAAAGTGCATGGCAAAAACAAGTCATCCAACAGACGTAACCGGCTTTACGAGAAACGCCGTCGTCTGCATCGGCAGATTGCTAACAAACGTGGCGACCATCAACACAAAACCACTACGTCGATAGCCAAGCGTGCTGGTTCTGTGGGAGTGGAAACATTAAACGTTGAAGGCATGAAACGAAACAGACGACTAGCAAGAGCGATCTCAGACGCTGGCATGTCAGGTTGGTTGACCACGCTTGAACATAAAGCCCAATGGCATCAAAGAGAGTTCAAGCGCGCAGACTGTTGGCTGCCGTCATCAAAAACGTGCAGCGCCTGCGGACACAAAAAAGCGGTATTACAACTGTCGGAACGCACCTACAGATGCCACAGTTGTGGTCACACCATAGATCGTGACCTGAACGCTGCAAGAAATCTACTGGCTGAGGTGCAGCCAAAACGTGGAGACGATATAAGTCCTGTCCGTGGCAACGGTCAGGCAACCGTCAACGAAGCGTGAACTAGAATCATGCAAAGACAGATCAACACAGATCACAACACCTTAGCACAGATTCTAGACACCGGATTCAAGCAGATTACCTTTATAGCAGTCATCCGCGTATCGGGCTGCTGATATGCCCATTTCCCCATGTCAACACCCATCGCGGCCATAGAACACGTCCACGATTTGACCGGTGTTAACGTCCAACCGCTGCGGACACGAACCGGCAGCGCCGTGTGCGTGTTGGTAGACGATATAACAGTCTCATCAAACCCAACCTGAGCACCAGCAGTGACCCTCCCATGCTCAGCCACTGCTTGCTGAGCGATCGCAGTCCACAAAGTCTGCCACCCCACATCCAGCCTGCTAGCCAGCGACGCCACTGACTCCTCAACATCACCCAACCTTCCTACAGTCTCCATGTCATGCAACACCACCAGACGCCGCCCCTTAGACCTGACCCTGATCTCGCAACCAACACAAAACACTGCTTGCTCACGGGGTGATTCCATCTCCACTACTAACTCGCCCGACTCAATGCGTTCAGCGGCAACCACCAACCCGAACATACCGAAACCTACAACATAACTAGACTGAAACATCAGGGGCCTCCCGGCTCTTAGATGAATTTACAATCACAAGAATCGGCGAAGACCCCACCTCAATGGTAGACCCTCACAAAACCCCAAGTCCCAGATTAATAGACAAGAGCCAGTAAAAGATGAATGGGCTACGCTTGAAATTAAGTGGCTAAGTGTAGCGTCCGTAGAGGTTGTTAGCTTCGTTTTTGGGTGAGCCTGTTGTGTCAGTGTGGTGGTTATTAACTGTTGCTTTGAGCTAAGGAGGCTTAATCTCACATTTTAATGCACGTTTGACTCTTGTTGGGGGGTTGGTGCTTGTTGCGCGGATTCAAGTTGGGATGCTGCAGGCTTATGTGGCTGCGTAGATGGGTGTTTCGCGGGCTGTTGTGGCTAAGTGGTGGCATCGTTTTTGTGAGCACGGTGATGCTGGTTTGGTGGATCGGTCATCAAAGCCTCACCGGTCCCCGAGGCGTATCAGTGCTGGGGTTGAGGTTAGGGTGTAAAGTAGGTAAAATACTTTCCTGGAGGCAGATGGAAAGTCCACGGCAAAGCTAACACCGTATCTCCTGGAACCCGCCGGTTACACAGGACCTGGGTTACAGCTACTCACATGTAGCAATAAACGGATCACAGCCGCTTGGTTTACGTAGAGGCATTAGACAACGAAACCGCAAACACACTTTGTGAGTTCTTTGGACCAGCCCGTCTATGGTTCCGCTCTGTAAGCGTAGCTGTAGACGAAATCATCACAGACAACGGAGCTAACTTCAGATCCAAAAAATTCGCTGAACAACTCGCACGAAAAGCCATCACACACACCTTCACCAAACCCTACCAACCCCAAACCAACACCAAAAGCTGAACGGTTCAACCGTACCCTCACAGAAGAATTCTTATACAACACAAACTCAAAACGACAACCCGACCACAAACATCGACACCAAACATGAACACACCAACACCACACCACCAACCCCACACCGTCATCGGCGGCACACCCGCATCACACGTAAACAACCTCTACGGACACTACACTAGCAGTGCTAGCAGCATCATAACCGTGTCTGGTAAAGCTGCTAACAGGGTGTGGCGGCTAAACCGTTCAACTAGGGTAACCATCACGGTTTGGTTGTTTTTGCTGATAACCAGATCGCCTTGCTAATGGTCAGGCTCTTGACGGTCTTGCACACACAACGGACGGTCACATATACGACGCCAATCACCTAAAATCGAACGTTTAACCTGCGAACAGCGGCTAAGCGGTTTACATCGCCGCCGCACATGAGGTAGCAAAGCCCAACTGTTTGGCGGCAAACCACTGCTGGTAAACACGTCGTAACAAGCCTGGTAAAACGTTTCAGCACAAATCTGAGAACCCAAACAACGTAACTCCGCTGAAATAGCTTGAGACGACAAACGCTCACCACGCCGATCACTCACCTGCTCGGCTAAACCAAGATCTGTGGCCAGCTTACACAACCTCGGCCTTAACGCTTTGGTATCAGCTGATCTTTGAGCGGTTTGCGCATGATACGCGCCTCGAGTGCAACGTTTATCCTCCCTCTAAACCGTTACCTTGCTCCTACCCAAACAATCAGTAATCTCAGCGTTGGGTAACCCCTGCTGCGAAAGCACCTCAATACGTGCGCGCATCCGCACATCCAAACGCTGTGCCATAATAAAACCCTCCACCGGCAAGTTACAAATACATCAGGCTAACCTTAACAGTCGATCTGTCGCGACCACCGGTGGAGTTCACTCAACTTTTATGGATAGTATTGTTAGATGCTGGGTGGCGTTTTGGTGTGGGAGTAAGTTTAGTATGTTTCCACGAAAAGGGGGGGGGCTTAGGAATTAGGGGTTGTTGTGTTTGTGTTTGTGGGTTTGGTGGTGACATGTTGGGCAGAGGAGGGTGAGGTTGTCTATGTTGGTGGTGCCGCCGTGTTCCCAGGGTTGGATGTGATGGACTTCGCAGTTAGTGGCACGAATACCGCATTTGGTGCATTGTTTGTCGCGTTTGTAAAGGGCATATAGCTGGGTTTTTGTGTGTGTTCGTCTGCTGCGTCCTAAGTAGAGGGGTTGTTTTTGGTTGTTGAAGATTGCTGGCAGGATGTTGGCTTCACACGCTAGGCGGCGTATTTCGTCTATGCTGATTGGGGTACCGTCTATGAGGTTTGCTGTTTTTAGTTGGCCAACGATGGTGTCGTAGTTGGCGGTGAGGATGATGGTGGTTTGCTGCGGTATTGGTTCTGTGGTTTCGTCTGTTAGGGTTGCGTCTGTTGTTTTAGGGTTTGTGGTTTGGTTGCGGCTGGTTGTGTGGGTGATGAGGTGTACTAACGCATCCGCGTTGCGTTGCTCAAAACTACGTTCATTACCAACACGGTAGTCTTGTTTGAACATTCGTGTGGTCATAGCGTCTATAGCGGTTTTCACTTTCTCTCCTGCTAGCTGATCAAGCTCAGCATGCAAAACAACCATGTCGTTGTCACCGCTGAATATTTTGGCGGTGCGACGCTTATGTTGTTGTTCTGTAGGGTTCAAACCTTGTGCTGCAAGACGTTGTGTTTCTGCTTCCAACAAAGTGTTTTTGAAATCATCACAGGTTTGCTGCACCCCTATAGCCAACAGGTCTAGCTGTTCTTCAACGCTCATCGAAGCGCGTTGATGTGAAGCTGCTATTAGCTCAGCGTGGTCTTGGGTGATCCAACCGTCTTTAGCTGCTCGCACTACATCGGGCAGCAAAGATAATCCCTTAACGGTACGCGCTTGACGCCGTGTTTTATAAGCAGGCAAACCGAACTGTTTACAAACATGAGCTACAGCTTCGTCACCTTCTAAATCACCTAACCTAACCAACACCGCACTCAAATAACTCTCAGCACGTTGACGCACATCATTAACTCGCAAAGCCAACTTCACAAGCTCACCAGCATCACAACCAGAAAAATCATCAAAACCAAACCCAGCACCAGATACAGAATTAGTAGCAGCAGGTGACCTATCTAAAACATTGGGATTACTTTGAGAACTACTATATAAACTCATAAACACAAGTATATCCATAAACAATGACAATATCTACTAAAAATATGAGAAATATAGAAATAAAAGAAATATTATTTGATAAACTTAAGTAAAACGGTGAACTTCATCGGTGGTTGCAACGGGTCGACTGTTGGGGTTGACCTGATGTTTCTGCGGCCTACTGGTGGGGGGGGGGGGGGGTTGTTATGGCATAGCGTTTGGGTGTGTGGATGCGTGTTTGTTTTGAGGCGTTGTTGTGGTAGGGGTTAGCTAACGTGGGGGTTGGGGAGTGTTTGGGTGGGGGTAGGGTGACGGTTTGTGAGGGAGCAGAAACGTTGTGTTCAGGGTGTGTGTTGCGCGTAAACCGTTCAAAATGAAGTTGATATGTAAGCGTTGCGGTCAAGGTTGTGTGGGTTGGTTGTAGATGGTGTGCTTGGCTATTAGGTGGCAGATCGGTTTGGTGAGTGTTTATCGTTTCACGTTATTTCAGCGAAGTTACGTTGTGCGCTTTCCCCCTTTTTGTGGGGACATATTTTTTGAGGAGGAGTTGTGTTTAGAGTTAAAAGAATTTTTGATGGGGGGTTTTTGTGATGGGGCTGTTCGGTTTGTGAGTGGGATTGGTAGATCGGTGTTTCATGTGGCAGGTGGGTTGGGTGTTAGTGAGGGTACTCTCGGTCGGTGGGTGCGCTAAGATTGTGTTGAGCGTGTTGGCGGTTTATTAGCTGATGAGCGTTGTGAGCTGGTCTGGTTATGCAAGGAGAACACGATTTTGTGGATGGAGTGTGATGTTCTCAAACGATCTGTGGTCGGTTGGGTGAATGAGGCTACAAGGTGACCGGTGAGTTAGCCGATTTCATTGATGCTGAAAGGACCGATCGTGGTGTGTCTCACATAGTGTTGCTGCGAGCGTTAAATGCTGTTTCTTTCAACGTTTTATAAGCATCTAAACCAGCAGGTGACACCGATTGTAGTGCCGCCGTCGGGTAACAGATGGGTTAGTGTGAGAAGTGTTTACCCAATCTAAACAGATTTACGGGTCACCGAGAACTGCGCGCGCAGTTCCGTTGTGACGGTGTTTTAGTGTCTAAAAAAAACAGTGGAAACATCAACGATCCGGCAAAGGTTATGCGCTTGCCCGCAGAAAAAGAAGGGTTTGACCAGCTAAAACCCTGTTCACACAGCATCCACAGACCTAATAAAACGCGATTTCCGTGCTGACAGAATAAACCAGAAATGGTGCGGGGACTTGTCAAAACATTAGAAGGCCCAGTGTATCTAGCCACAGTGTTAAACCTTTACTCGCGGCGTGTGATCGGTTTCGCCACATCTGATACCTACCCGACAACTGAACTAGCCAAAGCTGCTATCAACACTACCGTAGCAACTAGAGACGAAAACATTGCTGACGTGATCTTTCATTCTGATAAAAGCTCACAACTGCACAGCTAAAGCATTCACTGCTGCTTGCAACAAAGTTAGCATCAACCAACCCACCGGCAAAACTGATACCGCCTTAGACAACACACCAACAAAATTACTCTTCCCCACACCACAACACGAACTCATCAACCACCAAGCTTAGGCAACCAAAACCCAAACACAACAAAAAACCAGCCTATAAGCACACACCTGATACAACACCCAAAAACTTCACAGCACAATCACAATGACCCCACCAATAAAATACAAACACAACCACAAACAAAAAACCACAACCAACCCCACCACAAAAAAGGGGGAAGCTCAATGGATAGTATTTTTAGATGCTGGGTGGCGTTTTGGTGTGGGAGTAAGTTTAGTATGTTTCCACGAAAAGGGGGGGGGCTTAGGAATTAGGGGTTGTTGTGTTTGTGTTTGTGGGTTTGGTGGTGGCATGTTGGGCAGAGGAGGGTGAGGTTGTCTATGTTGGTGGTGCCGCCGTGTTGCCATGGTTGGATGTGGTGGACTTCGCAGTTAGTGGCACGAATGCCGCATTTGGTGCATTGTTTGTCGCGTTTGTATAAGGCTAATAGCTGTGTTTTTGTGTGTGTTCGTCTGCTGCGTCCTAAGTAGAGGGGTTGTTTTTGGTTGTTGAATATTGCTGGCAGGATGTTGGCTTTACATGCTAGACGACGGATTTCGTCTATGCTGATTGGGGTGCCGTCTATGAGGTTTGCTGTTTTTAGTTGACCAACAATGGTGTCGTAGTTGGCGGTGAGGATGATGGTGGTTTGCTGCGGTATTAGTTCTGGTGTTTCATCTGATGAGGCTGCGTCTGCTGGGTTTGTGTTTGTTGTTGAAGAGTTTGTGGTGTGATTGCGGCTGGTGGTTGTGTGGGTGATGAGGTGTACTAGCGCGTCGGCGTTGCGTTGTTCAAAAGACCGTTCATTACCAACACGGTAATCTTGTTTGAACATTTGTGTGGTCATAGCGTCTATAGCGGTTCTGATTTTTTCGCCTGCTAGTTGGTCGAACTCTGCGTGTAAAACAACCATGTCGTTGTCACCGCTGAATATTTTGGCGGTGCGACGCTTATGTTGTTGTTCTGTAGGGTTCAAACCTTGTGCTGCTAGTCGTTGTGTTTCTGCTTCCAACAAAGTGTTTTTGAAATCATCGCAGGTTTGCTGCACACCTATAGCCAGCAAATCTAACTGTTCTTCAACGCTCATCGAAGCGCGTTTATGTGAAGCTGCTATTAGCTCAGCGTGGTTTTGGGTGATCCAACCGTCTTTAGCTGCTCGCACTACATCGGGCAGCAAAGATAATCCCTTAACGGTACGCGCTTGACGCCGTGTTTTATAAGCAGGCAACCCGAACTGTTTACAAACATGAGCTACAGCTTCGTCACCTTCTAAATCGCCTAACCTAACCAACACAGCGTTCAGGTAGCTTTCAGCGCGTTGACGCACATCGTTAACCTGCAAAGCCAACTTTATAAGCTCACCAGCATCACAACCAGAAAAATCATCGAAACCAAACCCAGCACTAGACAAAGAATTAGTATCAACAAATGACCTATCTAAAACATTGGGATTACTTTGAGAACTATTATATAAACTCATACACACAAGTATATCAGCACACTACGACAATATCTACCAAAAACATAAGAAAATATAGAAATAAAAGAAATATTACTCAATAAACTGGTGAACTCCACCAGTGGTTGCAACATGTCAACTGTTGATAACTTCGCCTACAGCCACACTAACAGAGCGGAACCGTGTAGGTGACACGGCTGTGATCCGTTGATTGCTACCTGTAAGCAGCTGCAACCCAGTCTGAATCGCCGGCAGGTTCCCCGACATGTCGTATTAGCTTTGCCGTGAACTTTCCACCCGCCTACAGGAAAGGACTTTACCTACTTTTTTTGATATCCAATATGTATCAAAACACTTGGTTCAACTTGCTCGTAACGGCGTATCACCTTACCAGTAGTCCGATCAATCCCTGAGAGATACCTCAAACCGTTAAGCATTACCCGCAGTAGCCCGCGAAACACCCACCTGTGCAGCCACATGAGCCTGCGGCATCCCAGCTTGAATCCGCTGAACAATCAACAACCTGTCCACAGAAATTAAACGAGCATTAGAATGCGAACTTGAGCCTCGGCAAGCGCTAGTGGTGGTTGCGACATGGTTGGTTGTATATGGTTTGGGTTGTGTTTGGGTGGTGGGGTTTTTGGGGTGTGTTGTTGATTTGAGTTTTTGATGGTTGTTGGTAGGGGTTTGGCGGTGTTGGGGTTGGTGTGTTTGGGTAGCGGGCGACATAGGTTAGGTGTTGGTTTGTTTGTTGGTGGGGTTGTTGTCTTGGTGAGCGGGGTTCGCAGAAGTAAACCTTGATATCTACGGTTTGTTCAATGTCAGCCCACCGGGTTATTTCTTTGCGGTGGTCTCAGGTGAGGATGCACATCGTATGTGATGGTTACCGGGCTAGTGCTTGGGTGACAGCTTTAGCGGTGTTAGCAGCGTCGTAACCGTGTCTGGTAAAGCTGCTAACAAGGTGTGGCGGCTAAACCGTTCAACTAGGGTAACCATCGCGGTTTGGTTGTTTTTGCTGATAATCAGATCGCCTTGCTAATGGTCAGGCTCAACCCGGTTACCAGCTTCGCTGGTACGCTCACATATACGCCACCAATCATCTAAAACCGAGCGTTTATCCTGCGAACAGCGGCTAGGCGGTTTACACCGCCGCCGAGCACGGGGTAGCAAAGCCCAACTGTTTGGTGGCACACCACTGCTATTAGACACGTCGTAACAAGCCCGGTAAATCGTTTCAACACATATCTGATAACCCAGCTCGGCTAACTCCGCTGAAATAGCGTGAGGCGATAAACGCTCACCAAACCGATCTGCCACCTGCTAGCCAAGCACACCATCTACAACCAACCTACACAACCCCGACCGTAACGCTTACATATCAGCTTCATTTTGAACGGTTTGCGCACAATACACGCCCTGAACGCAACGTTTCTTTTCCCTCACAAACCGTCACCCTACCCCCACCCAAACACTCCCCAACCTCAGCGTTAGTTAAACCCTACCGCAACAACACCTCAACCCGGGCGAGCATCCACACACCCAAACGCTGTACCATAACAAAACCCCCCACCAGTAGGTTGCAGATACATCAAACCGACCATTACGGCCGATCCGCCGCAACCACCGATGGAGTTCACCGATGCGACGTTAGATTGTTAGCCGCGGACTTCTAGGTTGATTTCGCCAGGGATTCTGTTAGGTTCTTCTAACACCACTGGGTTGTTCCAATCTAAGTCAAGGCCACAGTTTTGGGTTGAGTAGTTGCTTAACTCAGCTGCTGCTAACCCGCTTTCTTGCAGATGTTGAGGGTCTATTGCTGTTGTGTTTGGATCCCCAAATGCGGCAACAATTTGGTTGGCCATGTTGTTTATTATCACCAGTGATGGTTCAACTTCCAGCGGAGCTACTCGGCGTATATCTTCAAGTTCGTCAACTACTGCTTGGGCGCTGTTAGTATCCTCAGAGTAGTCGGCTGACAGTGCTCCTTGTGGGCCAAATGCGGTTTCTAGGCGACTACAGAAAGCTTCAATGCTGGGTTGGTCGTTGTTGCTACAAGCCGCTACCCCCAAGATGGCACACAAAAGAACTGCTGTTGCGGCTAGGTTCGGCACATCAATAAAGCAGAGATAAGCGTCAACGCGTATGACTCAGGCAGCCGTTGCTGTCGTTGCTGCCGAGCGCAGCGCTTTGATGGCTGGTTCAAATCCATCTTTGTGCCCAAAAACAGCGCTGCCAGCTACGAATACGTGTGCCCCGACTGTGGCTGCTGCAGCAATAGTAGAGTGGTCGATGCCGCCGTCTACTTCTAGTTCAATGGTTTGGCCGCTTGCGGCAATCATGTCTTTGACCTCAGCTATTTTTGCTTCCATTGAGGAGATGTAACGTTGCCCACCCCAACCAGGGTTTACCGTCATCACCAACACTAGGCGGCATAAATCCAGCACATTGGCTACTGCCGCTGCAGGTGTGGCAGGGTTCAGGGCTACCCCTGCATCCATTCCTAAGTCCAAAATTGCATCTAACGTGCGATGCAGATGCGGGCAAGCTTCAGCGTGAACGATCAGCAACTCACAACCAGCTTCTTTATAGCGTGGTGCTAACTCGTGAGGTTCTTCCACCATTAAGTGGGCTTCAAAGGGGAGTGATGTTAACGGGCGAACCGACGCAATGATGTCTGGACCAAAGGTAAGGTTAGGCACGAATCGCCCGTCCATAACATCCCAATGGATGCGGTCGGCTCCAGCTTTTTCTAAGCCCACACACTCTTCGCCTAGACAGGCAAAATCAGCAGGTAAAACCGAAGGTGCAATCTGAAAATCAGCAGCCATACCCCGACTTTACCCGTTGCTGTGGCATTGCTGTTGTCATCGTTTTAGTCTCAGCCTTGCTTGCAGCAGGCTTGAAACTGGCCAGCACGGCCGATCCCCCGTGACCACCGATGGAGTTCACCGTTAGATTGACCTGATATATCTTCGAACAATTAGCTTCGAGCGAAGGTTAGCAGTGGGCCGATTTCACCGCTGTCAGCTTTTCTTAGCGTAGATAGGTAAGCTGTGCGGAGTTCTTTGGTGCCAAGTTTGAGGTTACGTTCCCAGCTAAATTTTCGGGAGCCGAGAGCACAAGCGAGATAGTCGGCTACCACGCGGCTATGTCTTCCGTTTCCATTGCGGAACGGGTGAATTGCAACGAGTCGATGGTGGAATCGTAATGCGATTTCGTCGGTTGTGAAGGTTTGTGAGGAGATCCACCAGGCAGTGTCCTCGGTGAGTGAGTGCATGGCAATAGCAATCTGAGTTGGTTCTATTCCGATGTTCGTTTCGCGGATTCGGTATTTACCAGCCCAACTCCAGACCTTACCAAACATCGCTTTATGGAGGTCGCGGAGATACTTTTCGTCGAGCAATTCTTTGAGGAGGGGTGTTCGTTGTAGCAGGGCTTGAGTAATGTTTCGTTGTTCGGCGTCGAACAAGTCGCCTCGAGTTGCGATGTAGCTAGGGATCAGCCCATCGTGATCTTCGGGAGATAGCTCTGTGTGGCTCTCGCCAATGGGCATGAAAGCATTGGTCATTGTGAAGCAGGCAGGTCTTCGGACCAAAGACCCCGCTGGCTAGCGAGGCGTGCAGTTAACTCTTCTAGTTGGATGAGTAGCTCTTGTGGACTTACTTCTTGATCTTCTAGTCGACTGTGTTGGGAGACTACCTCTAGATGGTGAACCGCTTTGTTTCTAGCCTGAGCTATGACGGTTTCTTCAAGGGTGGTGACGGGCACCAACGCATATATGAGTTGGCAGTTCATTGCTTGAGCGGCACTCTCCAGAGTTTTCATCTGAATGGTATTATGTTGCTCGCTGCGTTCGAGGTTGCTTATTGTCTGTTGTCGTACACCCATGCGTGAGGCAAGATCATTGCTTGTCATGCCTAGAGCCTCACGAATTGCTTTGATCCAGCCTTTGTGGGGGTTGGCAACTGTTGAGTTTGGGGTAGAATGATGTGTATGAAGGTTGTTGGTAAGCGTATGCGTTTGACTGATTGGGGTCGTCAGTTTGGGTTGTCTACGCGTGCTTCTTGGCAGATGTATCGGGATGGTCGTTTGCCTGAGGGGTTGGTGGTTGAGAAGGTGGGGAAGTTGTTGTATGTGAGGGTGCCTGATGATGAGTTGCCTGCTGATCGGGTGGTGTTGTATGCGTGTGTGTCTTCTTCGGATCAGGCTTTTGATTTGGTGTGTCAGTCGGAGCGTTTGCAGGTTTTCGCGCGTAAGTAGGGGTGGTCTGATTTTGAGGTGGTGATGGAGACGGGTTCTGGTTTGAATGGTAAACGCTCGAAGTTGTTGAGGGTGTTGCGTTTGCCGGGGAGGACTCGGATTGTGGTTGAGCATCGGGAGCGTTTGACGGGTTTTGGGTTTGAGTTGTTGGAGGCTTCGTTGGTGGGTCGTGGTGGTGGGGTTGTGGTGATGGATGATGAGGAACTTGAGGATGATCTTGTGAGGGATGTGACTGAGGTGTTGACTTCGTTGTGTGCGCGTTTGTATGGTCGTCGGTCTGCTGCTCGTAGAGCGCAGAGAGCGTTAGCGGCTGCTGGTGAGGGTGTGTCGTGACTCGCTGGCGGTCGGAGGGTCCGTTTGTGGTGCCTGCCCCGTCGGGTGCGACTGTTCGTACAAAGGTTCATGCTTTTGGTGATGATGCCAGCGTGTTGAGGCAGGTCAGCGAGTTTTTGGGTTCGTATTTCCGGCAGGATTTGGCTGCCCGCTGCAAGCTGGGTTTGGGTTTGAAACATGCAGATCGGAATGAACGCAAAAAAGAGTTGACACCGGCGGTGTCGTCGCGTTGGGCGAATCCGATCACTCTTGGTGTGGGTGATCAGTTCGCTTTAGCGGTTCGTAATATGCAAGCTTCGATTGATCGTTATCGGACAGAGATCAACAGGATCGAGAAACGTCTTCGAGTGCCGGTCGGGCAGAAACAAGGTCGTGTGCGAGGGTTCGCGTCTGTAGGTGAACGTTGGCAGAAGCAACGCCGGTTGCAGAGCCTGAAAGCGCGTGAAGCTCAAACATCTGCTGATCTGCAAGCTGGTCGGGTGTCGGTGTGTAAGGGCGGTAAAGAGCTGGCTAACAACCGTCATCATCTACAAGAATGTGGTCTAACGCTTCAGCAATGGCGTGAACAGTGGGATGCTGCTAGAGGGTATTTGACTTGTGACGGGCGCACCGGTGAACCGTACGGCAACGAAATGATTCAGGTGATCCCTACCGCAGCAGACTACAAGAACTGTGTGGTGCAGATCCGGTTACCGAAAGGTTTAGCGCATTTATCGAACACCCCAGACAGGAAAGCACCTTTTTACCGGTTAGAAGGGACCGTTACCTGGAATCATCGAGCGACCGAATGGTTACACCGATGTTTAACTAGTTCAAAGATCTCATACACCTTCTCTTATGATCCTGATAAACAAGCCTGGTATCTGTCGGCTAGCTGGACGTTCCCTAAACCTTCTGAACCCGCTGAGATACCCACCACCGCGAAAACGGTGGGCATCGATTTGAACTCCGATCATCTAGCAGCGTTCATCGTGGATGAGCACGGCAACCCAACCGGTCGCCCTCAAACGTTTGAGCTGTTAGAAGAAGGCACCAGCGAGCAACGGCGAGGCAGGCTACGAGAATCAGTAGACGCGGCACTGAAATGGGCGGTCTCCCAAGGCGCACAAGTGGTCGCTACCGAGAAACTCGATTTCAGTCGCAGTAAAGCTTTGGGCAAACAGATATACCGACGCGGGCAAGCAGGAAAAACCACTCGCCGTAAAGTCGCTGGACTACCCACAGCACAAGTTTTTGAGGCTGTAGCAGCTAACGCCAAAAAACATGGGATCACTCACGTAGCAGTCGATCCTGCGTACACCAGCAAATGGGGAACCAGATACTGGAAACCCGCACTCAACAAATCACGCCGACAACAAAGTAGTGGTCATCACGCTGCTGCTGTCGTAATCGGCAGAAGAAGTCAGGGCCACGCGGCCAAGCGAAAGAACCCAGAACCAGCAACGACCAGAGGATCGTCAAGGACAATCTCGGTTCCAGCCCAACCACGAACAACTGACATGCCCCCTACAAACAGAAAAGGACAACAGCGAGCCGCCCCCGGCAACGACCTGTTAGCCAAACCTGGGACTAGACGGGACAGACGCTCAAGGTCGTTCCGAGCGTCGACAATAGAACAACCTTCTATTGTTTAAGGAACGGCAGAGGGTTATGGTCCAGTGGACTTCCGCTCGCTTTCGGTGCGCGAGTTTGGTACCATCTATGAAGGGCTTTTGGAGTCTAAGCTGTCGGTAGCTCAAGACGACCTCACCGTCAAGCAGGTGAAGGGGAAAGAGCAGTATGAGCCTGCTAGCGATGGTGATGAGGTGGTGGTTGAGGCAGGCGCAGTTTATTTTCACAACCGCTCTGGTGTGCGTAAATCCACAGGGTCGTATTTTACAAAGCCTTTTGCTGTAGAACATTTGTTAGATAGCGCTTTAGAGCCAGCTTTAGGCGAACATATTGATCGTTTAGACGCGCTACGGTCACAGGGCGATGAGGCTTCGTTGGCTGACGCTTTCTTTGATTTCCGTTGTGCCGATATAGCTATGGGTTCAGCACATTTTTTGGTGGCCGCGGTGGATCGCATTGAGGCTCGCTTATCAGCTTGGTTGGCTCTTAACCCTGTTGCCGCGGTGACTGCTGAGCTGAATCGCCTGCGCGCCGCCGCCCTCGGTGCTCTGGGAGAGCTGGCCAATGGAGTGGAGATCGAGTCCAGCTCGCTTCTGCGCCGTCAGGTGGCCCGCCATTGCATTTACGGCGTGGACAAGAACCGGGTTGCCGTGGAGTTGTCCCGGCTGGCTATCTGGGTCCACACCTTTGTGGCTGGCCTGCCCCTCAGCTTCTTAGACCACAACCTGGTGTGCGGTGACAGCCTCACGGGAGTGGGTACTCTTGACGAGGTGTCAGCAGTTTTCGAGACGCAGGACGCTTCTCACAGTCCGAGCATGTTCCGTGGACAGATAGCGGAGATGCTCGACCGCTCCCGTTCGGCCTTGGCCATGCTCGGACGCACTTCAGGCGCTACTAAGCGGGAGATCGAAGAGGCCCGTGAAGCGCATCTCCAAGCCCAATCGGACGTGGCTGGAGCCAGAGCGCTTTTTGACCTGCTGGTTGCTCACCGGGCGGGAAGGGCGGCGCTTCCGGAGAGGTTCGACGAAGCGTCTTTTTTGTCGAGGGCACAGGCGGAGGGGGTTGTTGACACTATTAGCACATTTCAGCCTGTCCACTTTCCCGCAACATTCCCCGAGGTGTTCTTGAGAGACCGCCCTGGTTTCGACTGCCTCATCGGTAATCCTCCGTGGGAAAAAGTAGTAGCAGACCGTGAGGTTTGGTGGGGGATGCATTTGCCTGGTGTGCGCTCGTTACCGGTTGCCAAAAGACGAGCACGCATTGCTGCGCTAGAAGCCAGAAGGCCAGACTTAGCCGCGGAGTTTGTAAGCGAAAGAGACCGTGCGGAAGCTCTAAAACTAGTTTTGCGGGCATCTTTTCCTAATCTAGGCAGTGGGCAAACAGACCTTTATAAGGCTTTTAGTTGGGCTAACCTCGCGTTGTGTCGGGAGGGTGGAAAGATTGGAGTGGTGCTACCTCGTACAGCAGTCTCAGATGCTGGGATGGCTAACTGGCGCAATGAGCTAGTACAGTCAGCCTCAGTCAGCCTCAGTCAGCCTCAGTCAGCCTCAGTCAGCCTCAGTCAGCCTCAGTCAGCCTCAGTCAGCCTCACAAGAATCATTTAAGTCTAGCACCGTTGCTGTCGGTAGCAACGGTAATCAATCACAAAGGCTGGGTGTTCGAGGGGGTTCACAACTCTTACACGGTGGCGTTGGTGGCGGTTACCCGGTGCTTTCGGTTGTTACCTGCCTCAACACCAAGCAGTGGGCCTTTGACGGGGTCGATGGTCGCTACACAGTCGCACTTGTTGCCGTCTGCAAGCTCAACCCCAGAGCCGAGCCACGGGGGTGGCTTTGAGGGCGACCCCGATGAGCCTTGTGTGGCTATTTATCCTGGTCCGGCTAACTCGCTGGCAGATTTTCGCTCAAAAGTAGATGGTAAACCCGAGCTAATACCGGTATCGGAGTTTGTTAGCTGGTCTAGTACAGCAGCCTTTCCGCAAATACCTAGCCGTGCTGCATTTCGAGTTTGGCGCAAAATTAAACAACATCCTCGCTTTGACGGCACAGATATAGAAGAAGCAGAACCTCTCTCTCTCTCTCTCTCTCGGAGAGTCAGGAGTTGGAGGTTCCGACCAGTACAGGGAGACTTCAACGCGACCACCGACCGACACCGATTTATCAACGACGATGGCGTTTCCGCCCGGTCGCAGAGTTTCACGCCACCCACGACAGGCACCAGTTCGTGAACGACGATGGCGCTTCCGCCCAGTCCGCGAATTTGATGCCACCAACGACAGGAGCAAGTTTGTGAACGATGATGGAAAATCGGCTCGGGAGCAGCGACTATGAGCGAAGTCTGGCCTGTCTATAAAGGTACGTCGTTCAACCTCTGGGAGCCCAATACCGGCGTTTATTACGACAGCGCCGATGCCAAGAGCATGCTCGCTCATCTACAAGACAAGCGGCTTGCGCAACAGAATACTCGGTCTTCGGCTTTTGCCGAACAGGATGAAGCATTTACTGCTGACCCTGAAACGCTGCCCTGCCTGCATCCTCGTATTGCGTTTAGAGATGTGACTAACCCCACTAACACACGCACCCTTATTGCGGCGCTAGTGCCCGGTAATCGGGTAATCGTGAATCAGGCACCTTATTTGCTGCGTACTAACGGAGTAACAACGGATGAAGCTTATGTGCTTGGGGTGCTATCAGCAATGCCTTTCGATTGGCAGACAAGGCGGACTGTTGAGTTGCATATGACGTTTGAGCAGATCAACCAGTTATCAATTCCCGATCCTGGTGAGGGTCACCCGGTGCGCGATCGTGTCACAGAAATAGCTGGACGACTAGCAGCAGTGGATGAGCGGTTTGCAGAGTGGGCAGCAGAAGTGGGGGTACCGGTTGGGTCGGCAAACGATGAGGCCGTCAAGCAAGACCTCATCTGTGAGCTTGATGCTTGTGTGGCACACCTCTATGGCCTTGATGAGGACGACCTAGCTGTAATCTACGACACCTTCAGCAAAACCGTCGACTACTCCGAGCGCCACGCCGCCGTCCTAACCCACTTCAGGAGACTCCCAAAGTGACGGCCGTACTAGTAGCAGATATTTTGGGTGCATCTAGAGTACCGGCGAATTCTCAAGAAACGTCATCAGGTCGTTGAGTGCGATGTCGGGTTCATTATTTGGACGTTTTCTTGAACGCGGTCGTGGTCCTATTTTTCCCGATTGTTCTTTTCGGGTTAGGGGTCGGCTTGTAATATTGCCAGGACGGAGGTCACGAATTCGCCATGGGGATCCTCGAAAAAGCAACTCAACGTCACCGGTCCAAAGTTCAGCATCGTGATACAACGCCGTTGCTACCGCAAAGCTGTCGCCCAAAGCCATGTAGTAACTCGATTTGAGGTGTGCAGCTTGCATGATGATTTCAAGGTTTGGGATGTCGAGTGCAACAACCTGACCGAGAAGTTTAACGATATCTCTGGCTTCCCATATTCCCTTTTTCACAAGTACAGAGTTGTAAGTTTCGGCGTAGTTTATTGCACTCATAATCGGTATTTGTTCAGACAGCAGAGAATTCATTGCCGAGATGGCATGTTGCGAACCTTCGGATGCTTCGAGTACAGGCCAAGAGTCGAGAACAACTTTAGTTTTAGTAGCCATCAATCAGGGTGTGTTTCTTTGGGAACCCATCCATCGCCGTGGCGCTCAGCCATAAACACTTCCATCAACTCTGTGTCTTCATACCCCAACTCGAGCAGTCTGTTTAGGAAGTCTATGAAATCAGTAGCACCAGCGAGTGCTTGGCGAAATAGGGCGGGGTCATTGCTGGTGGGGCGGCTTGTTTCCGACATAGTTGCAACATTACATCTAAAAATCCAAAAGTCAACCCTTTTATTTAGTTTCAATGCTTTTTCAGTAAAATCTCTTGGGTCGGTGCTATGCCTGGGTTTGAAAAGCCCGAGCTAGCCGTTAACCGCGACGGCCAGACAGTAGCGGCGGCTATAAACGGGTTTATATTCGACGTTGTAGCCTATGATCGTTTTTTAGATTGTGTGGCGCAGGTCGCGCCGCTTCCACGGATCAGGCTTGTTGAGGTGCGTATCTCCCGCCCACACCACACCACCGTGCGCCAGCGCTGTTGCTGCAGCATGCGCATCAGCCCATGGAATGCGGCTGCGAATTGTCAGTTTGGCAGCTTCGCGTGTCAATTCCAACGTAGGTGCTTCAACTTGGGCGCGATTACAAATATCCGTCCATGTACGCTCTGCAGCAGCAATTCCTTTGCGACGGGCGACTACGTAGTAAACCTCTCCCAGGTTGATGCTGCTCACAATAACTTGAGTGGAGCTTCCAAACAGTTTTT
The DNA here is from genome assembly GCA_965221865.1 of Candidatus Poriferisocius sp. GTDB lineage: Bacteria > Actinomycetota > Acidimicrobiia > Acidimicrobiales > Bin134 > Poriferisocius. Next base: position 255,225 of record OZ244918.1, on the reverse strand, counting down.
GGAGGATGCCAACATATTCAGGTTCTTCGAAGGCATAGCGCACCAGTGGCCATGCATCAAGCACAACTGGGGAGCGTTTAGATTTCAGGATTCTTCCTCTTGTACTTTGTCAGGTTCTATTTCGTATAAGCCGTCTGGCCCCAAAACGCAAACTCTGACGATTCCTTGTCGCCCGAGGTCTACAAGGCTTTTGGGGTATAGATGTGCTAGAGCTTGCCTTTCTTCTATATACCAATCAATGTTTTCGTCAAGATTGGGGGCGAAATCTGGGCAAAGTTCTGTTTCTTCGGGTTCTACGTCGTACCAGCCGTCTGGCCTGAAAGCACGAACTTTAACGATTCCTTGCCGCCCGAGGTCTACAAGGCTGTTGGGGTATAGATGTGCTAGAGCTCGCCTTTCTTCTATATACCAATCAATGTTTTTGTCAAGATCGGGGGTGCCGTCGCTGCAACGTTCCTCAAGTGGGGTTAGTTCAGCTTCTTGGCGAAATAGGGCGGGGTCATTGCTGGTGGGGCGGCTTGTTTCCGACATAGTTGCAACATTACATCTAAAAATCCAAAAGTCAACCCTTTTATTTAGTTTCAATGCTTTTTCAGTAAAATCTCTTGGGTTGGTGCTATGACTGGGTTTGAAAAGCCCGAGCTAGCCGTTAACCGCGACGGCCAGACAGTAGCGGCGGCTATAAACGGGTTTATATCCCATGCCGCAACTGGTTTTGTAGGTGGGGCGAGTGTAGATATTGTTACTGCCTATTTTAATTTGGGTGGCTATGAGCTTTTAGCTGATTCTTTGGATCAAGCCAGCAGTGTAAGGCTGTTGCTGGGAACCGAGCCTACACAGCCAGAAAGTCGTCGGCGCGCACTAAGAGCAGAGTCGGTCAATCCCAAGCGGGCAGAGCGTACCCGTTTACGCCAAGCATTGGAAGGTCACGAGCAGAACTTACTAGCAGAGCGAAACCACTTGGGTTTCACACCCATGGCCGATGCCACCACGCGGCGCTTGGTGGAGTGGTTGCACTCAAGACGGGTGCAGGTACGCCGCTTAGAGGGACGATTCTTGCATGGCAAGGCTTTCTTGATGGGGGACCGTTCTCACGGGGTGATAGCCGGGTCGTCTAACTTCACCTATGCAGGGTTAGCCACCAACTTGGAGCTGAACCTCGGCAACTACTCACCCCATGTGGTGGGCCAAGTGCAAGACTGGTTTACAGAACTGTGGGTTGAGGCCACCGAGTACGACTTAGCTGCGGTGTTCGAAGCCCGTTTTGAACCTCATTCCCCACAGCTTGTGTACTTGCGGATGCTATGGGAACTATACGGTGCGGAGCTAGAAGCTGAGGCTGCCGCTGAAGGTACGCCACAGATCCACCTAACCTCGTTTCAAGCCGATGGGCTGTGGCGGGCGCGGCGCATCCTAGAAGAACGCAACGGAGTACTCATCGCCGATGAAGTAGGTCTAGGCAAGACTTTCTTAGCCGGTGAGCTAATTAGCGAAGCAGCATTAGATCGCCGTCAGAATGTGCTGGTCATCGCTCCAGCCACTTTGCGTGACGGGCCGTGGCGGGCGTTTCGGAGTGAGCACAACTTGCCAATGGAGTTGGTATCTTACGAACAGCTGCTGGGCGACCGCAGGTTAAATGAAGAGCACACCGATAACACAACGCTCGAAGCTAAAGATATTAAGACCTACGCAATGGTTGTGATAGACGAGGCACACAACCTGCGCAATCCCAGCACCCAGCGGGCCCAGGCGCTGCGTCGTCTGCTGGCCGGGCTGCCACCCAAAAAGCTAGTCATGCTAACTGCCACCCCGGTAAACAACAGCTTGTGGGACTTATATCACCTGCTGGGCTACTTTTTGAGCAACGATGCTGCTTTTGCTGATGTTGGTATCGGTTCGCTGCGCGACCACTTCGCCCAAGCTATGTCTGCAAACCCCGATGATCTCACCCCCGAGCACCTCTTTGATGTGCTCGACACTGTGGCAGTGCGGCGCACCCGGGCATTTGTGAAACGTTTCTATCCCAACGACACCATCAAAGTAGACGGGAAAGAAAAACTCATCGTGTTTCCCACACCGCGAGTCCGCAAAGTGAGCTATAACTTAGATGAGGTGATGCCCGGCTTCTTTGAGCGTTTTGCTCGCGCCCTAGAGCCGGGCACTGGCACAGCAGATACCGATGTGTTGAGCTTAGCTCGTTACTGTCCTTCGCAGTATCGGATTGATCGTGCGGTAGATTCCTATGAGGTGCAGCTTGCAGGCTTGCTGCGTTCGGGGATGCTGAAACGATTTGAATCCTCACCCCACGCTTTTGCCGAAACTTGCGAGCGGATGGCTGAGAGTCACGATGCCTTTATGGCGCTGCTACACAATGGACGGGTAGCCACCGGCGAAGCTCTGGCTGATTGGATTGCCACAGACTCTGACGAAGCAGAAGAAGAACAGCTTGACGGTTTTTGTGACGGCATAGTCAGCGTGAGCGATGACGCTGCACTATATGATGTGCAGCGTCTGCGGGAGCACACCGAACGAGATCGAGAACTGCTGCGATCGTTTGCAGCCGAAGCCCGCATGGTTACCCGCAGCGAAGATCCCAATTTAGCTGCTCTAGTTGCAGAACTAGCTGCCATTGCAGCTGAAGCTGCCACAGAAGGCATAGGTGAAGCTGATGTGTGTAACCGGCGCAAGGTGTTGATTTTTAGCTACTACGCCGACACGGTGGACTGGGTATATGAGCACTTGTTAGCTGTTGCAGAGGTTGATGAGCGCTTAACGCCCTACCGGGGTCGCATTGCTTCTTTGGCGGGTAATAGCGGTTCTGCGAACAAAGAGAGCGTTTTGTGGGGGTTTGCTCCGCTTACCACCGATGCTCCTTTGGGTGCTGACGATGATCGATTTGACATTGTGGTATGTACTGATGTTTTAGCTGAAGGAGTCAACCTTCAGCAGGCTCGTCACATTATCAACTACGACCTGCCCTGGAACCCGATGCGACTTGTGCAACGTCACGGACGCATCGACCGTATTGGTTCGCATCACTCTGAGGTGTTTTTACGTTGCGTGTTCCCTGACGACCGCTTAGACGACCTGCTGGGCTTACAAGAGCGGCTCCAGACAAAAATCGCTCAAGCTGCTGCCAGCATTGGGGTGGGTGAAGTATTGCCCAACCAAACAGCACAAACCGATGTGAACTTTACTGAGACCCGCGAAGAGATTGAGCGACTGCGACGCGAGAACCCCGAGATATTTGAACGAGGCGGTACGGTCCGCGGCACCTTGTCGGGAGAGCAGTTCCGCCAAGAGCTGCGCCAAGCTATGGAAGACCCTGACCTAGCTAAACAAATCAAGGCGCTGCCGTGGGGGGCCGGGTCTGGTATGGCTGCAGCCGCGTCTGGCAAGGACCAAACAGGCTATGTGTTTTGCGCGCGGATAGGCGACCACCCCCGACCTATCTTCCGCTTCGTGGCAACTCACAGCGATACCCAAGCTGACATCAGCAACGAAACCCTCGCTTGTTTAGATATAGCCCGTCCGCCTAGCGGCTTCGATACTCAACGGTTTTTAGAAGACACAGCATTACAAGGTGCTTATGTTGCTTGGCAACAAGCTAGAGCCGACATCGTAGACAAGTGGAACCACCTAGCAGACAAAGCCAATCTGGAGCCTCAAATTGCTCCACGTCTGCGCCGCGCCGCCGACATTGTTCGCCAGCATCCACCCCCTGAACTCACTCAAGAAGAGATCGACCGAGCCATTGACACCATCAACGCTCCTTACCCCGAGCGCACCATTCGTACCTTTGTAGCCGCTATGAAGCAAACCGAAGACCCCGCAGAACAAGCCCGCGCAGTACTTGAGGTGATCCGTTTTTTAGGCCTTGAGCCTTACATCCCGCCCGATCCCCTCCCCGAGATCACCGCAGAAGACGTTTATCTCATCACCTGGTTGGCGGTTATCCCCTAAGCGGTGGCCGTTTAGGACTTATACAAAACTCTGCTTTGCTAGCTGATCAAGCGCTTTAATCATCAAGCGTTTTGGGCAGATATATTGGGGTAGATACAGTTGTAGATGTGACGCAGATTCGAGGGGAGTCAGAAGAAGCACAGGAGAACCCAGAAGAAGCACAGGAGCCAGCAGCGAAAAAGTCAAAGGTTAAGAACTGCAAAACTAAGATGGTGGCGAGTACTCGGCAGACAGTCGCCAAAGCAGCAGGGGTTGGGATGGTGATGTCTTGGCGGGTTCGGTCTAGCGCTTCAGCAGCGGTTGATGGCACCAAAGAGCGCGTTGGACAGGTTGTGTCGGCAGCGCAAGCATTGGTGGCAAGTGATTTATCTGGTGACATAAATCGCTTGGTGGCTGTGGCGTTAAAAGGTCCACCAACGGTTTACGACAAGGCCATGGACGCCAACTATCTAGACCCAGCGTTGCGTGCTGGTTTGGGTGGCAGCTATCACCGACTTTTTGATGGCGGTCATAGCATTGCTGGAGCGTTTAAGGCAGCAAGGGGAGTTGCCGGCAGACGATTCTGTGCTGCAAGAGGCGGCTGGAACAGTCAAAGCGCTTTTGCGTGATGCATCTACAACTAGGGGTTTGCCGCTAGCTACATGGGACAAATCCACATTTGATTCGGTTGCTGCGGGATTTGAATCTAAGTTCGGGATTCCCAAAACATGGTTTTATGAGTTGAACACCTACGATGTTAGTGATTTGTTTGGCGGTGTCATTGGGGTGGTGTCGGTGATTTATCGTTGGAATACCGCAGACACCGAGGAGTTTGCCCGGCTGGCATCGGTTATTGGAACAGCAGCTGCGGTCAGTGGTAATCCTTTGTCTTTGGTAGTTTCGTTAGTAGCACTAGCACGGGCTTTTAACAAAGCCAACAACGCGGAGGAGTTTGAGGAGTTGGTTGACGGCGGTTTCAGGGGTGCAGCCACATCAGGTGCTAGTTTGGCTGCTATTGCAGCGGCAGGTACAGCGGGCGCTTCAGCGGGGCTGGTGCTAGTGGTTGGCGTGACGGTTGGTGTTTTAGCCTACAAGGTGTCTGAAAAAGTAAGCATCGTTGCCATAGCCCGCTTTACTAAAGACCAAGCAGCCATTATCTTAGCCAGCGCTAAAGAGGCAGCTAGCCGCGCTTGAAGCCGTCCCTGAGTTGATGGTGAGGGGAAGCTAAATGCGCCTACGATCCGTCTAGCAGTCGCATTGGGAGCATAGTTAGAGCCGAAAGGCTACCATCTACAGCCGAGGTGGTGAAGCCAATCAAGTTTGCCCAATTACCAGATGCAGGGCGTTCACTAAAAGGAAGTTGGGCTACAAACGGAAGGTTCTCTCCTAATGCTCCACCATCTGCTATTGCTAAACCCAACAGTCCATCTTGGTCTTCTATTTCAAGAATGATCGTACCTTCAAAGCCATTACCTTCCCCAACCACAACCGTGCCACCGGCTAAGAGTTCTCCCACTGCTGGTGATTCCACCACGATGTCGGGCGACAGTGCGCTGGTAACTACCCACACCAAAGTGCTATCTGGGAGCTGCACTTGTTGCAAGTAAATGGTGGAGGCCAATCCAAAAGAAGAGCCATCTTCTGCAATACGGGGTAGCTGGGCTGTGGCTGTTTGCCCATCAACCACAGCGGGCCTTGGTTGAACTGTGGTTTCTGTGATCTGTGCAGCAAAGGCTGTTGCAGCTTCATCAGGAGTGCGGGGCCAGACCTCCGGCTCAAATCTTGGCCAAATCAGCAGTTCTGGGATGGGCTGGGGAACTGGTTCTTGTGTTGCGGCTGTGATGGTAGATGTAGATGCTAATGTCGGGATTGACACTGTTGGTATTTGGGTTAAATACACGGTTTCAGATGTAGCAGACTCGTTTGTGGTATTGCTACAGCTAACTATCGTAAGAGTTGTGCCCAAAAACAAAGCTTTTAGCCAGCAAACCACATTTAAATATTAGTCTTAAATGTTAGTTTAACTGCAAAATACAAAATGCGCCCACGGCAGGATTCGAACCTGCGACCCCTTGCTCCGGAGGCAAGTGCTCTATCCCCTGAGCTACGTGGGCTGATTAGACCGTTAGTCTACCCAAAAGGTGGCAACACACCACTAAAATGAGGCAGTTCATGGTTGACATTCGTACTTGTTTAATTGATGCTTTGCATGACGCTTTGCAAGCTGCTGATGTGGAGCTTCCCGCTGGGTTTCAAGCGAGCCTTGAGCGTCCCGCACGCCGCACACATGGGGATTGGTCATCCAATGTTGCTTTAGCTTTAGCCAAATCAGCTGGGCGCAACCCTAGAGAGTTAGCAGAACAGCTAGCTGCTCAAATTAACGTTCACAAACCAGCACATGTGGCCGAAGTCAATGTGGCAGGTCCTGGGTTTGTGAACTTCACTCTGGCGCCTAGTTGGCTACATAACGTGGTAATTGATGCTATAAGCGCAGGAACAGATACTTATGGTCGGCATACTTTTGGTGAAAACCAAACCGTCATCATTGAGTTTGTAAGCGCTAATCCTACTGGCCCTGTGCATGCAGGACATGGCAGGGGAGCAGCATACGGTGATGCTACGGCGCGCCTTTTAGAGCGTTGCGGTTACAAGGTGATCCGTGAGTTTTATATAAACGATCGTGGCAAGCAGATGGATCTTTACGCAGCTTCTTTGGCTGCTAGACGTGACGCAAAGCCAATCCCCAAAGATGGTTATAAGGGTCATTACATTGCCGATTGGGCTGTGGAGATGCCCGCAGATGCTGATGTGCGCCAGTGGGGTTGTGAGCGTGCTTTAGCAGATCAACAGGACACGTTGCGCGCTATGTCGGTGCGCTTTGACACATGGTTTAGCGAGCAGTCGCTGCTAGATGACGGCGCGATCCAACAGACCCTCACAGCTTTAGTTAAAGCTGATGCTACTTACGAATTTGAGGGTGCTTTGTGGCTGCGTTCTACTGCTTATGGTGATGACAAAGATCGGGTGCTTATCAAAACTGACGGTGAGTACACATATCTTTTGCCTGATATTGCCTATCACCGCAACAAACTAGAACGGGTTGGGGGCAATGGGTTTTTGCTTAACGTTTGGGGCGCAGATCACCACGGCTATGTAGCGCGTATGAAAGCGGCGCTCACAGCATTAGGTTACGACCCTGCGCAGCTAGAGGTGGCTATAACCCAACTTGTGCGCTTAGAGCGCGACGGGGAGGAAGTACGCATATCTAAACGCACCGGCGAGTTAATAGAGCTGCGTGAAGTGCTTGAAGAGGTTGGCGCAGATGCAGCTCGTTTTACATATTTGCTTCAGTCAATGGACACCGCACCTACCTTTGATTTAGCAAAAGCTGCAGCACAGGTCATGGAAAACCCCGTGTTTTATGTGCAGATGGCACATGCTCGCCTCTGCTCCATAGCTGCAAGAGCGCGGGCACAAGGCATCGAAAGAGATGCTATTGAAACAGTAGATCTCAGCTTGTTAGTGCATGAGCGGGAACATGAGCTAATGCGCCAGCTATCGCTGCTGAGTGAGGTTATAGCCGCTGCAGCTAAAGAGCGGGCACCGCATCGGATAGGTATGTGGTTGCGAGATTTCGCAAGCACCGTACATGGTTTTTACCACGACTGTTATGTGGTAGGAACAGGCATATCCCCACGGCTCACCCAAGCCAGGCTGGTGCTAACAGATGCTGGCAGAGTGGGCTTAGCAGTGGGGTTAAACACTTTGGGTGTAAGCGCTTCTGAGGCCATGTAGAGGGTTCACAATGTCGCCTGTACCGCAACACTTGTTGTCAGACAATGCCAGCGTAAACGCAAACGGCGGGCTATCTATTGCTGGCTGCGATGTTTTGGCTTTAGCAGAAGAGTTCTCCACACCGCTTTTTATCTACGACGAAGACCACATTCGCACGCGTTGTCGTGAAGCCAAGCAGGCTTTTGACGGCTCGGTAGCTTATGCGTCTAAGGCTTTTTTATGTTTAGCAATGGCTCGCTTAGTCTACGAAGAGGGCCTCAACATAGATGTCGCTACTGGCGGTGAACTGTACGTGGCCTTAGCTGCTGGGGTACCTGCTGATCGTTTGGTAATGCACGGTAACAATAAGTCTGCTGCGGAGCTAGAAGCTGCGCTAGACGCTGGAGTGGGACGGATAGTAGTTGACTCTTTTGACGAGTTAGACCGCTTAGATGAGCTGCACAAAAAAACCGGCCAACGTCCCCAAATCTTGTTGCGTGTCACACCTGGAGTGGAGGCACATACCCATGAGTATGTAACTACTGGAGTGGATGACACTAAGTTTGGTTTCACTGCTTCTTCGGGGTTAGCAGATAAAGCTATCATGCGTGCTAACCAAGCTAACTCTGTAGATTTAGTGGGCTTGCACGCTCATATTGGTAGCCAAGTGTTTGAGCTGCGTGCATTTCAACAAGCAGCAGAAGTTGTTGTTAGCTTTGCGGCGCCTTACGGTTTGCCAGAACTGTCTTTAGGCGGTGGGCTAGGAGTGGCTTACACAGCAAATGAGGTGGCACCTAGCATTGCCGATTGGGCTCAAGTGATTGCGAGTGCTTGCCGCAAAGTTGGTTTTCGGGCTCCAGTGAGCGTGGAACCGGGCCGAGCTTTAGTAGCAGCCGCTGCGATTACTTGTTACGAAGTTGGCACAATCAAACCTTTAGATGGCATACGCACCTATGTGGCAGTGGATGGCGGTATGAGCGATAACCCTCGCCCGGTGCTTTATGGAAGTGGGTATGAGACATTTTTGCCGAGAGCAATTAATGCTATTCGCAACAAACATGTACGGGTGGTAGGTAAACATTGTGAATCTGGAGACCTGCTGGTGAGAGACGCTAAAGTGCCGAGCGATATTTCTGTAGGCGACATTTTGGCTACACCAGTTACCGGGGCTTATGGCCACTCGATGGGTTCTAACTACAACAAAGTTCCGCGCCCAGCAGTGGTTTTTGTTAGCGACGGGAACGCTCGCTTGGTAGTGCGTCGTGAAACCTACCAAAACCTTCTGCAAAACGACTTATAGTGCTAGGCCAAAAAAGCAGTACAAAAGCCCGCAATCGCAACCCCAGCGCAACTACTCTTGCAACTGCTTTTGCAACATGGGAGCGGGTGTGGGTTTGGGGGTTACGAGCTTGGTGGGCTGCATTACCATTTACCGCAGGTCCACTGCTGGCCGACGGGCTGCAAAACACCAGCTCGACATGGCGTACTACTGCTTCTTTGGGTTTGTGGACGATTTGGGCTGTGGTGTTGTTGGGATCTTTGCTGCCACATCCCAAAACTTTGCTTTTGATCCGCTTAGCTTTACCAACAGCTGTAGTCGCATTGGTGTGGGCTGTTATGGGCTCTGCTGTTTGGCTTGATGTATTACCCGCCATGACGATCACAGCCACAGCAGCCACAGCAGCACTCAGCGCACCTGTGGGGCATTTCTATGTGAACGGCATTTCTTACGGTGACGAAATTCGCCTTATGTTGCGTCCACCTGCGGTGATTGTGATGGGGGTTATACCCATTGCAGCGATTATGAGCATCGGAGGATTAGCAGCAGGACCATTACTGTTAGCCGCTGAACGTTGGATTCTTGGTGCTGCGATCACTTTAGTGGGAATACCATTAGTGGCGGTAAGCACCCGCTCGCTGTACGCGCTTACGCAGCGCTGGTTGGTGTTTGTGCCTGCTGGCGTGGTGATTCACGATCACTTAGCTGTACAAGACCCATTGCTTCTACGCCGTAGGGCCATTGCTAGCTTCGCGGCAGCGCCACAAAACTCTACTGCAACCGACCTTTCTCAAGGTGCCGCAGGCTTGATTTTACAGGTGAGTGCTAATCAGGCAATAAGCCTGTTGTTACCATCTGGGCCCACTTGGGCACGCCGCAAACTACAGCTGCGCCTCAAGAATCCATCTCAACTAAAAGACGCCACACATAGCTGCCAAATCCACACCGAAGCTCTGCTGATAGCCCCATCTAGACCTGGATTGGCTATCCAGCTAGCTCAAAAGCGTCTTGTGGGCAACAACAGTCCAGCTATCTAAAAACCTTATGTGTATCACTTTGAGGAACTAAAAAGCAGTAAAGCACCAGCTGATGTTGTCCGACTCGCTGGGCCCGATTTCTTGTCGCCAGTAAGTGGCTTGCACGCAATTACGTTCAGCCTGCAAGCGTTCTACAACCTTGCCTTGGTCAGGGCGAAAACTGTAGCGGTTGATGTCGGGGGAATGGCGAATTTGATCACTAGGCAACTGCACACCGTTTAGCACGAGCCTTACTTCATATCCAGGAGCTAAATCTATGCCTACTGTTTCTTGTGAAAGCACCTCGGCGTTGCGAGGTGGAATTAGCGCATCCACAGACGGATTGCCAGTAACTGAAACATCGTTGCCGTCTGTATCGGATAGTAACAATGCCATGATGACAGCAGCAGTTCCTGCGAGAGCCGCTAAAGCTAAAACAACCCTTCGCAGGACTACAGATTCTAAAATCGCAGATGCCATTACCACACTAGTGTGCCCGCTTACAGTTGCCGAACACACCCCGAGTGACACAGACTTACCAAAAATAGCAAGTATTTTTAAAGAGTGCCCCAACCTCGTATTCCCGATAATGCAAATACCGCCGCTAATGCTGTCGATGTGATAGGCCAAGTCATAGACGGTCGTTACCGGCTGATAAAGCGTGTGGGCGCGGGACGTTTTACGGACACGTATTTGGGTTACGACCTTTCATTATCCCGCCGAGTTGCTGTAAAGCTGCTGTGCAGCGAGTGCATACTTGCTGAAACTCACTTCCGTGAAGCCCTTTTCAGCAGGTTCCTAGCAGCTGCTGAAGCTAGCAGTCATCTCAAACATCCTCATTTAGCAGTGACTAAGGACTGGGGAGAATCCGATTTTGGCCCCTACATAGTCAGCGAGTTTGTTGGTAACGGCAGCCTTGCAGAGATGCTAGCAAGCGGGTACTTGCTTACCGCATCGCAAGCGCTTGTGGTGGGTTTAGAAGCTGCCCAAGCCCTGCAAACAATCCACCGCTGGGATTTAGTTCATGATGACATCTGCCCTAAAAACATTCTGTTCGACAGATCAGGTCGCACCCGTTTAGCTGATATGGGAATCAGCCAGATACTGATGCAAGCAGCAGATTCGCATATCTTGCAGCCGCGGCCTTATTTCTCGTCTCATGATGCGTTGCGATATGCATCTCCAGAAAAATCTCAAGGCTTAGAATCCGATCACAAAAGCGACGTTTACTCTTTAGCTTTGGTGCTCACCGAAGCACTCACAGCCACGGTGCCTTTCTACTCCACAGACCCTGAAGCAATGCAGGTGTCCAAGATGAGCTGTCATTTAGATTTAGCCGGTCAGTTTGGCAGCTTAGGACGAGTTCTTGAACTTTGCGTTCGCCCAACAAGAGATACGCGCCCAACATCTACTGAGCTGGTTGCTTTGTTGTTGAGCGCTGCGGAAGCTCTGCCTCGTCCTGAGCCGTTGCTGGTACCCAATCAAGACTCAGACCTTGCAGCACCCGAAGAGCTTCAAGCCAACATTACACAACATGCTGAGAGGCCGCTAGGGGACACCTCTGATGATCTTGTAACAGCAAACAAAACAAGCATTGAGGATTCCGTTGCCACAACAACTCCTGTCGACAGCAGCGCGCGCCAACAGCTTGTCTCTGCGCCTCCACTGGTTGCTGCCACCACAGCTACCGGGCAAGGCGATCTTCCTGCCAGCAAATCTAAAAGAATTTCTAAAGCAGTTATAACTGTTGTGGCTTTAGTATTGCTAGGAGGTTTAGGGTTTTTTGCTTATGTGCTGTGGAATAATTTTTTTGGAACCGGGAATCCAACAGTGCCCAACCTCACTCAAGTTGTAGAGGGGGACTTGCTTGGTGTTGCTGGTGAATCAGGCTGGATATTGGAACGCCGCGAAGTGCGCCAAGACGGCACAACACCAGGTCAAGTGGTACGCCAAGATCCTCCGGCAGGTTCACGTTTAGCCAGAGGTCAGATACTAACCGTGTACGTGTCTTTAGGGCCAGAGTTAGTGCGAATTCCTCAAAATCTGCAAGGCAGCACTGTTGCGCAAGCCGAATTGGTTTTAGCCAACTTGGGCTTGGCCGTGGGTCAAATCCAAAGACAGCATCATGAGGAAGTAGTCGCAGATGCCGTTATAGAGGTGGATGAGCTTTTCTTGGAAGTGGAGCCAGCTAGCACTGTGGATCTGGTAGTTTCGCTAGGCCCAGAGCCAAGAATTATCCCTTATATTGCCCCAGGCGCATCGCTCGCACTTGCTAGAGAGATGCTTGAAGACGCACGTCTTAGCATTTTGGAGTCGCAAGAGCACAGCAACGACATTCCTGCCGGTCGGGTGGTTAGCATCAACCCGCCAGCGGGTGTGCAGGTTTTTGCTGATTCAACTGTTGTGGTAGCGATTTCTTTAGGCCCGTTACAAGTAGCAGTGCCCGCTTTAGCTACCTTAACAGTGCAACAAGCCGATGCGCTTCTTACTGAAGCCTTGTTGTGCTTAGGCGAGATAGATGGCCCTGAAGATACAGAAATTGTGGCTTCTAATCCGCCTGCTGACCTGTCAGTGGCAAGCGGTACTTGTGTGGATGTGATCACCCGCCCGTAGCTTCTAGCTTTTTTGGGTGGGTAAATACCTACAAGTACCTAATGTGAACTTGTGCGCTTACAGTTTGGTTATTGCTCGCAGACGAGCTTGCACGTAGCGGGTAAACTCTTTTTGTTCTTGAGCTAAAAGGTTGGCAGTTTCAGCCTCATCTTGAGTGTCTAGCAACTCATCAGGGTGCTCAAACATGGTGAGAACTAACAACAAGTCTCCTGTAACTTGGAGTGTGCCGTTCAAAAAGCCGTGCATTATCACCTGAGGGTCGTCAGCTATAAAGGCTCCTAGCGCTGCGGCATAATCAAGTTGAATGGTGGCAGCAGCATCTTCCAGCGTTCCGAGCAAAGGCAACAAACCACCAGCTTGAGTGTCGATATGTGCGTGTAGTTCAGTGCCGTTGAAGTCCTGCTCGCAAGGAAGATTAGTAACAATGAGGTTGACTTTGGCTTTGCGCGTAGTGGGAGGGGCTGCATTTGTTAGTTCTTGTCGTAGCTTCAGTGCTGCTGCTAACCAGTCTGTGCTTAAGAACACATGTTGACCTGTGTCTTGTGTCATGCAGTTTATGGTATTGGTCTTGGGGCAAGACCAACGGGTTGGTTGAGCGATACGATAGGGAATCGCTATGACCAAAGAACGCATTAGCAAAGATGAATGCACTCATGTGGCGGCTTTGGCACGTTTACAACTCACAGACGATGAGCTAGAACGCTTTAGCCAACAGCTAGGAGAGTTGTTAGAGCACGTAGCCGAGGTTGAAGCTCTCGACATTGACGGCTTAACTCCTACGATGCATCCTTTTGGGCTGTCGCATATGCTGAGATTAGATGAACCTGCTGAAGTGCTAGACCGTGAAGAAGTTCTCGCACAGGCTCCGCACACTGAAAGTGGCCAGTTTCGTGTGCCCCCTGTTTTAGGCGAAGCCTCATAAGCCCCCGGGATCTAGCTAAAGCGCAATGCCCAACGTGAACCTAACCTATAAAACCGCAATCGACATTGCCGCAGCAGTTCGTTCGCAAACGTGCTCGGCTCGTTCGGTGATAGATGAGCATCTAGCGCAAATATCTGCGAACGAAGATGAAATCAACGCCTTCAACATTGTTACAGCAGATCATGCTCGCAACCGGGCCGATGTTATAGATGCTCAAATAGCTGCAGGCCAAGATCCAGGCCCGCTAGCTGGAGTGCCAGTTGCTCTTAAGGACAATCTTTGCACTCGCGCTATCCCCACTACTTGTTCTTCACGCATTTTGGAGGGCTGGCATCCTCCATACGATGCCACCGCTGTGGAGTTATTGAGCCAAGCCGGTGCGGTTATCATCGGCAAAACCAACATGGACGAGTTTGCTATGGGCAGTTCCACCGAAAACTCGGCGTTCGGGCCTACACGTAATCCGCGCGACATCACGAGGGTGCCGGGTGGGTCTTCAGGAGGTAGTGCTGCAGCGGTAGCTGCCGGTTTTGCCCCAATAGCTCTTGGCACCGACACTGGTGGTTCAATCCGTCAACCAGCAGCTCTTTGTGGGGTGGTTGGAGCAAAACCCACTTACGGCCGGGTATCGCGCTATGGGTTAATTGCTTTTGCTTCTTCTTTAGATCAAATCGGCCCGCTCACTAATACTGTTGCAGATGCAGCATTAGTTACCGATGTTATTAGCCAGTTTGATGCCCGTGATTCCACCTCCATTGCCGAACCTGTACTTCCTATAACCCCTAATCTTGGTGATGGCATTGCGGGCTTAAAAATAGGAATCATCAACGAACTCTGCGGCCAAGGCATAGCTCTAGATGTAACAGCTTGTTTCAACAAAGCGGTTGCAGCTTTTGAGTCTGCAGGAGCGCAAATTAGCAAAACCAGCGTACCGGCTACAGTTTATGGCTTATCGGCCTACTACCTCATCGCCCCAGCAGAGGCTTCTAGCAACCTAGCCCGTTATGACGGAGTGCGTTACGGCTTGCGAGTAGATGCGGCTAGCACCACAGAGATGAACACTGCAACCCGTTCGGCTGGTTTCGGTGAGGAGGTGAAGCGGCGGATCATGCTAGGTACTTATGCATTATCTGCAGGCTATTACGATGCTTATTATGGCAAGGCGCAAAAAGTTCGCACGCTCATCATTGCGGATTTTGCTAAAGCATGGAAGGAGTTCGACTTGTTGCTAAGCCCCACATCGCCTACCACTGCGTTTCGGTTAGGTGAGCGTACTGCTAATCCTATGGCCATGTACATGAGCGACATTTGCACTGTGCCGGTTAACTTAACTGGCCAAGCAGCTATGTCTGTGCCCTATGGACAAGGTGAAGATGGTTTACCTGTAGGAGTGCAGATTTTTGCTCCTGCGCTAGGCGAACTGCAAATGTTTCAAGCAGCTGCTGTGTTAGAGGCAAGCCTAAAATGAGAAACCTATGACGCAAGCTAATGTAGCCGCAGCTGGGTTAGATATACCAGGCTTTGGGGCTAGTGCTGATGCCGAATGGGAAACGGTAATTGGTTTAGAAGTCCACGCAGAGCTAGCTACAGCAACCAAGCTTTTTAGCTCCAGTCCCAACCGTTTTGGTGGTGAGCCCAACACTCACATTGACCCCGTATCTTTGGGGTTACCTGGGTCTTTGCCGGTGCTCAACCAAAAGGCCGTAGAGCTAGCTATTCGGGTTGGTTTGGCTTTGAACTGCCGCGTGCAATCTTCAGTTTTTGCTCGCAAGAACTACTTCTATCCAGACATGCCGAAGGATTTTCAAATCAGTCAATACGACCAGCCCATCAACGTTGACGGCTGGCTAGAGCTGCCTTGCGGCACGAGAATTGGTATTGAACGTGCACACTTAGAAGAAGACACCGGTAAAACCACTCATATTGGTGGCAGCGGGCGCATCCATGAAGCAGGTTACTCCCTAGTTGACTATAACCGAGCAGGTGTTCCGCTAATTGAAATCGTGGGCCGACCCGAGTTGCGCTCAGCCGCCCAAGCCCGTCAATACGTAGCCGAGTTGCGGGCCATTTTGATAGCAGTGGGTGCCTGTGATGGCAAGATGGAGGAGGGTTCGCTGCGGGTGGATTGCAATGTATCGGTACGCCCATTGGGAAGCAATAGCTTAGGTACCCGCTGTGAGATCAAAAATGTGAATTCTCTGCGTTCTTTAGGTCGTGCTATTGATTATGAAGCGGATCGCCAAGTTAAGTTGCTTACCAACGGTGAGGCTGTTGTGCAACAAACCCGTCACTGGAATGAAAGCGAAGGTCGTACCCATGCTTTGCGTTCCAAAGAAGATGACTATGACTATAGGTACTTTCCCGAACCTGATCTGTTGCCGTTAGAACCCTCTGAGGAATGGGTAGAAGAGATTCGTGTGGCTTTGCCGCCGCTGCCATCCGATCGTCGCCAACAACTTGCTGCGCTAATTCCTGAAGCAAACTTGTCTCACATCGCTTTGGTGGTAGAGCGTGATATGGATTACCTAGCTAAAGATGCGATTGTTGCGGGAGCCGTGTCAGAGCGGGTGCTGAACCATTTAGTCCATAATGTGACAGCCGACACAGGCAAGATCACCGCACAGGCATTAGCTGAGCTAACCCAGATGGAACAAGCCGCTGAGCTAACCGCTACCCAAGCTAAAACGGTACTTACTACTTTGGTGGCAGATGGCGGTAAACCAGCTCAGGTAGCTAAGAAAATGGGATTTGAAGCTATGCCCGCAGAGCAGTTAGAAGCTGTAGTGGACGCTCTAATAGCTGATTACCCACAAGAGTGGCAACGCTTTTGTGCAGGTGATGTTAAGCTCAGCGGCTTTTTCGTAGGCCAAGCTATGCAGACCACTAAGGGCAAAGCTGACGGTAAGGCTCTCATTCACCTTCTGAAACACAAGGCAGGTCTTGCAGAGCTTGGGTGAGGGTGTGCCAACTTAGGGTGGCACATTTAATTCGCACAGGGAACTTCACCACACCGCGGAGGGCTTCGATGTCGCCTAACTTGATGTTGGTGGCCGAGTTTTTTTCAGGGGCTGCTTCGATTGACATTAAGGTTTTGAAAGCTTGGTCTAGTTGAGCTATCTCATCTTTAGAGCGACCTTTGACAGCTGCTGACATCATTGATGATGAAGCTTGGCTGATAGAACAGCCATGACCCGCGAACTTGATGTCTTTGATAATGTTGTTGTCCATCTCGACATAGATGATTACTTCGTCACCACATAAAGGGTTAAAACCTTCCGCACGCACCGCAGGAGGGCATTGCAGTTCGCCTCTGTTGCGAGGGTTGCGGTAGTGGTCGAGGATTATCTCGCGATATAAGTCTTCTAAATCAGGCATCTATTACCCAAAAAACAGTGCATCCGCATCTGCTAAGGCATCTGCTAAGGCATCCACATCAGATTCGTCGTTATATAGGTACAGTGACGCCCGACTAGTAGCAGCACACCCCATTGCTCGCATTAGAGGCTTAGCGCAGTGATGCCCAGCTCTTACGCATATGCCAGCGCGGTCTAGAACCTGAGCTACATCATGAGGGTGTATGCCTTTGTAATCAAAAGACAACACACCGCCCCTGATAGCAGGTTCAGAGGGACCATGAATGGTAATAGCGTCGCCGTAGCGCTCTTTTAGGGTTTGTAGGGCATAGCCAATAAGTGCAACCTCGTGTTCACGCACCTGTTGGATTCCAAGAGTGTTCAGATAGTCCACCGCTGCTCCTAAGCCCACGGCCTCGGCAATAGGAGGTGTACCAGCTTCAAATTTCCAGGGTACATCTGCGGTGCTGAAACCCTCTTTGGTGACGTTCGCAATCATCTCACCACCCCCAAGAAAAGGCGGAATGGCATCTAACAGCTCCATCTTTGCCCAGAGAACCCCAATCCCTGTGGGGCCACACATCTTGTGGCCAGTGAAAGCCACGAAATCGGCTCCCATAGCGGCCACATCAGTTTTTAGATGCGGGGTGTGTTGGCTGGCATCTACAAGCAGCAAAGCATCTGCAGCGTGCGCAGCATCGGCTAGTTGGCGTACAGGATTGATGGTGCCCAACACATTAGAAACAGCAGCTATGCTTAGCAGCTTAGCTCCGTCTAATATGTGATCTAAGTTGGTTAAGTCAAGGTGCCCGGTGCTTGTAATAGGTATCCAACGCAACTCTATGCCACGTTCTTTTGCCAGCATTTGCCAGGGTACGATGTTGGCGTGATGTTCTAATTCGGTGATTACTACAACCTCGCCATAGCTGAGGTTAGCGTACCCCCAAGTTCGTGCCACCAAGTTGATGGCTTCGGTAGCATTTTTTGTGAAGATAACCTCTGCATCGTTACGTGCGCCGATAAAGTTAGCCACCTTTTTGCGGGCTTGTTCTAGGGCTTCGGTAGCTTCTACAGCAAGCTGATAAGACCCCCGATGCACATTGGAGTTATATTGCTCATAGTAGTGTGTAATGGCATCAATCACCGGTCGGGGTTTGTGAGAGGTTGCCGCAGAGTCCAAATACACCAGCGGTTTGTTGTTGATTTGGCGATTCATAATCGGAAAATCGCCGCGAATAGAAGTGGTATCTAACGCCATTTTTCGTACCCCTTAGCATCGAGTTCTGCGGCTAGTTCGAAACCTCCGCTAGCCGCAATCTTGCCGTTCATCAAGATGTGAACATGGTCAGGTTGAAGATGATCTAGCAAGCGGCGGAAGTGGGTAATGGTGAGCACCCCCATAGCCGAACGGGTTTTGCGCACTTCCTGCACACCGTTAGCTACGATTTTTAGGGCATCTATATCTAGCCCAGAGTCGGTTTCGTCCAAAATAGCTATTTCAGGTTCTAAGATGGCTAGTTGAAGAACCTCGTTGCGCTTTTTCTCGCCGCCAGAAAACCCGTCGTTAAGGTAGCGGTCTGCAAAAGACGGGTTCATGTCAAACCGTTCCATCCACTCCATCACCGCTAAACGCAACTCCAACACGGACAAGTCAATGCCTTTGCGAGCCGATAGTGCTTGCCGCAAGAAGTTCATAACCGACACCCCAGGGAACTCTTGCGGATATTGAAAAGCCAAGAACACGCCAGCTTTGCCACGGACATCTGGGGGCCAAGCGGTGATGTCTTCACCTTTGAAGCGGATGCATCCGCTGGTGACCACGTACTCAGGACTGCCTAATAAAGCGTTGGCCAAGGTGGATTTCCCCGAACCGTTTGGCCCCATTAGGGCATGCACTTCACCTGCGTGTACTACTAAATCTATTCCCGACAATATTGCGATGTTGCCTTCTGCGGTGGCTACATGAAGGTTTTCTATCTCAAACAGTGGTGCAGCGTTAGCAACTGCAGGGCTTTCAGTGTTAGGACTGAAAGCCTCGTCGGGGGGGCTCATCCTATTTAGTTTACTACCAGCCTCGGTCAATCCACTCTTGTAGGTGAGGGGTCTCGGTTCCTATGGTGGTTTGTGCGCCATGACCAGGCAGCACAATGGTGTCGGCGTCTAAAGCCGAGAACATTCGTTGCTCAATAGAGTTGATGATGGTGGCAAAGTTGCCGCCTTCAAACTTGGTGGCACCAGGGCCTCCGGGAAACAAAGTATCTCCCGAAAACAAGATTGGCGAGTTTTCTAAGCGAAACGACATTGAGCCGGGTGTGTGCCCTGGAGTGTGCAGACAGTGCAGCCGTAGGTATCCGAACTCAATGGCTTGTTCGTCTTGCAGTAGGTAATCGTAGGAGTCCAACATGGCGGCATCTTCGGCGGTTACCCCAACGTCGTAACCAGCATTGCGTACAGCGGGGATGGCTTGGATGTGGTCCCAATGTCCGTGGGTTTCCAACACTGTTGACACCTGCAATTTCTCACAAAGTTCCAGCAGTCGTTCGTGTTCGTTGGCAGCGTCAATAAGCACAGCATTACCGGTCTGGCGACAGCGCACTACGTAGACATTGTTGTCTAGCGGACCTACTACCACCTTGTGGATTTCAGCTTGTGTATCCTGCCAAAAAAGCGTCATAGCTCATAATGTTGTCACATTAGCTAACAGGTTGCCTGCTTCAAATGAAGCTGTTTTACAGCTGATAGGATTTAGATATAGCTTGAAGGTGGCTGGTCTAGTGGCTGGTGTAGTAGAAAAGAGTCTGTGAACTTGGCTTTCAGCGAAGAACAAGAAGAGTTGCGGCGTTTTGTGCGGCAGTTTCTAGAAGAAAAATCATCCGAACTACAAGTTCGGGCTCAGATGGACACCGAAGCTGGATACGACGCTGCGGTGTGGCAGCAGATGGCTGAGCAGCTGGGTTTGCAAGGGTTAATCATCCCCGAAGAACACGGTGGTGGCGGTTTTAGTTATGTAGAGCTAACCATAGTTTTAGAAGAGATGGGTAGAGCGCTTTTGTGTGCACCGTTTTTCTCCACTGTGGTGCTTGCAGCGAACACGCTTATTCATAGTGACGATACACAAGCTCAAGCGCAGCTGTTACCGCAGATAGCAAGCGGACAATCTGTGGCCACTCTAGCTTTGACAGAACCTGAGGGGCGTTTAGACGAGTCGGGGATTACCGCAGAGGCCGTAGCAAACGGTGCAAGCTGGTGTATTAGCGGTACAAAAACTTATGTGTTAGACGGTCACACTGCAGATGTGGTGTTTGTGGCCGCGCGCACAGCTAAAGGCATTAGCTTATTTTGGTGCTCAGGTGATGCTGAGGGTCTTACACGCACAGCTTTAGCCACTATGGATCAAACTCGCAAGCAAGCCAAACTGCATTTTGACAACACACCTGTCACGCTTATTGGCACAGAAGGTGCGGGAGCGCAAGTGTTAGAGCGTGTGTTGGACTTAGCTGCGGTTGCATTAGCTGCCGAACAGGTTGGTGGAGCACAGATGTGCTTGGACATGGCAGTGCAGTACGCTAAGGATCGCGTGCAGTTCGGACGGCCTATAGGTTCGTTTCAGGCCGTCAAGCACATGTGCGCTAACATGTTAGTAGAGGTGGAGTCCGCTAGGTCTGCTGCTTACTATGCTGCACGGTGTGCTTGCGAGCTAAATGAGGAGTTGCCCTCGGTGGCAAGCCTTGCTAAAGCCTATTGCTCAGAGGCGTATTTTAAGGTTTCGTCTGAAAACGTTCAGGTTCATGGAGGCATTGGCTTTACATGGGAGCATCCTGCTCATTTGTACATGAGACGAGCCAAGTCCTCAGAGCTGTTGTTTGGTGATGCCGCCTACCACCGCGAGCTTGTAGCTCAGCGTATCGGTATCTGAACATTTTTATCTTGCTCGCGGTTTTGTTGGTACTAGTAATAGCCGCGTACGCGGTCTTGCGGGTGTCATCTCGTTTAGCACACAGTCGGGCGCGGGCTGTATACGATCTAGCTGAAGCGGTGGACTTTATATCGGAGAGGTTGCCTGAAGCTCTCACCGCCAAATTGAGTTACGAAGATGTGGAAGCAGTGTTGTTATGGCGGTTGGACTATTTGCGTTTGTCGGGATCGGCCACTTACGGCAGGGGTGATATAGCAGCTCGTGAAGCTGAAGCTACACCGTCGGGCGCAGATATTGTTACCAGCGATGATGATGCTGTGGACTATGCGCTTATGCAGGCTGACAAGTCAGACAGAGACATAGAGGCGCTAGATGTTGTGGTGGTGCTAGATTTAGAGCGGGTTTATTTGGAAATGATTGGCGCGCTAGGACCGCCAGCGGGCGATCTAGATGACCCACAAAGTACGGTGTAGCTATGAATAGGCCACGTTCTTTAGAAGGTTTTCGTTTTGTGGGCGACAAGCGCTCACAGCGGGTGTACGACTTAGATGAGATAACAGATGAGTCGGTGATTGAGGAGCTGCTCACATCAGAACAGTACTTGGTGTTCGGGCCTGACACTTTGGATGAGGCCCGCAACAGGGGCTATCGGTTCCAGGCGGTGTGACTCGCTGGAAAACATCTGACGGGCTAGAGCTAGCAGGCCATTTAGCTCTGCCCAACACCCGTGTGGCGCGAGCATTACCAAGTGTGTTGTTGTGTCCTGGGTTTCCTTCACAGGCTAATGGTGGGTCAAAGGCAGCGCAGATGATTTATCCCTTAGCAGAACGTATTGCCCAGAATATGGAGTGGGCAGCGTTGGTGATCAACTATCGGGGTTGTGATAGGAGCGAAGGGGATTTTTCGATACAGGGTTGGGTAGAAGATGTGGCCAGTGCTGTGGAGTATCTATCGCAGCACAGCGAGATAGAGGGCGTTTGGCTAGCTGGTTTTGGCATAGGCGGAGCGCTTGGCGCAAAGGTAGCTCAAGATGATCATAGGGTAAGGGGGGTGGCTTGTTTAGGAACACCTGTAGATTTAGCTCATTGGGATTTTTCTGTCACAGGTGTGCTGGAATATGCCCGCACGTTAGGCATTATTTCGCCTAACGGTTATCCCAAGACACAACACGAACTTGATCTGTGGTCTCAAGCTGCTAAGGAATTGCGGGTAGATCGCTGTGCAGTGGCGATCGCGCCGCGTCCTATGTTGGTAATTCACGGTGAGCAAGACACCGAGGTTTCCGCGTTGGATGCTCGAGCTATTGCCGAAGCTCATGGAGGGTCAGGTTTGCGCATCATTAGCGGTGCAGGCCCTCGTTTGCACGCTGACCCTCGCTGCATTGCCATTCTGTTAGGCTGGTTGGACTCCCAAATCACTCTTATTCCTTGAGGGCTTTATTTTGAGAACTAACTATTGCGGCGAGCTGCGTGCTAGCGATGCAGGCACAGAGGTATCGGTGTGTGGCTGGGTGGATCGTCGGCGCGAACATGGCGACCATCTAGCTTTTATAGACCTACGCGATCGCACTGGCGTGGTGCAGTGCGTTGTAGACGAACGTCACGACCTGCGCTCTGAGTATGTAGTACGCATAAGCGGTACAGTGCGACCGCGTCCCGAAGGAACCGTCAATCCAAGTCTAGACACCGGTGATATTGAAATTGGCGATTGCACCGTTGAAGTGCTTTCAGTCGCAGAACCACCTCCGCTACCACTACATGCGCGCAGTGAGGTGGACGAAAATGTGCGCTTACGCTATCGCTACTTGGATTTGCGCACAGAGCGTTTACAACGCAATTTGTTGTTGCGTGCCAAAGTAAACAGCGCTATTCGCCAAGCTATGGAAGCCCAGCGTTTTACTGAGATAGAAACACCCATGCTGGTAGCTTCTACTCCTGAGGGAGCGCGCGACTTTGTGGTACCTTCGCGACTACATCAAGGGTCGTTTTACGCACTGCCGCAGTCGCCCCAAATATTCAAGCAGCTCTGCATGGTAGGCGGCATAGATCGCTACTATCAGATAGCCCGCTGTTTACGTGACGAGGATTTGCGATCTGACCGGCAGTTTGAGTTTATGCAGCTAGATGCCGAGGCCAGTTTTGTAAGCCAAAAAGACATTATGGCCTTCATAAGCGAGGCGGTAAGTGCTGCTGTAGAAGCTGTGAGCGGCAACGCTGCACCCGAGCCGATTTTTATGAGCTGGATAGATGCAATGGAACGCTACGGCTCTGACAAACCCGATGTGCGTTTTGGATTAGAGCTAATTGAACTATCACATATTTTTGCTAACACTGATGCCAAAGTGTTTCAAACCGAATGCATTAAAGGCATCAACCACAAAGGAGGTGCCAGCTTAGGTCGTAACGCTGTTGATGAACTAACCCGCAAATGTCAGCAGTGGGGAGCCAAAGGTTTAGCGTGGTTTCGGGTAGGACAAACCGGCGTTTTAGAAGGAGCCCTAACCAAGTTTATATCTGAATCAGAACAGGTTGAGCTAGTACAAGCCATGTCAGCCACCGCAGGTGACCTACTTTTGTTAATTGCCGATACGCGCCGCAAAGCACGCGATGTGCTGGGGTTGTTGCGCTTAGAGCTAGGACGTCCACCGGTTAGCGAAGGAGGGCTCCACTTTGTTTGGGTGACAGATTTCCCCTTGTTCGAAGGAATTGACGAGCAGGGTCGTCTGATTTCAGCGCATCATCCTTTTACGATGGCACATACAGACGATGTAGATTTGTTACTGCAAGCTGGCTCGCCCAACACAGATACTTTAGTTGTAGACAAACTCCTTGATGTGCGGTCACAGGCTTACGACTTGGTTCTAAATGGCTGGGAGCTGGGTTCTGGAAGCGTGCGTATCCATCGTTTTGACATACAAAAAGCTGTGTTTCGTGTGTTAGGCATCAGCGAAGAAACTGCTGAGAAACGTTTTGGTTTCTTACTAGACGCTTTTCGCTATGGTGCGCCACCTCACGCTGGTTTTGCGTTTGGCATAGACCGCTTGGTAGCTATTTTGGCAGGTGAAGAGAATATTCGCGAGGTGATTGCTTTTCCCAAAACACAATCAGGAGCCGATTTGTTATCTAACTCTCCTACCCATTTGGCTAGCGGGCACTTAGAGGAGTTGGGTTTGCGTGTTGTCGACTCAGATTAGGCTTGACTCAGATTAAGATTAATTCGCAATTACAGTTGAACCTAACCGTAGCGGATTATTGAGGAGCGCAATTATGCCAAAGAGACTTGTATGGTTCACCGCTGGAGCTGGAGCTGGAATGGCTGGGTCTAGTTATTTGCGGCGCAAGCTACGCCAAGCAACCCGCCGTACAGCACCTGCTGCAGCGGGACATCGGGTAAATGCCCGGCTGCGTGCTAGTGCGTCTGAGGCGCGCGCGGCACTAGCAGAGGGCACAGCCGCGGTGCGGCGTTACCGTGCTGATGCAGCCCGCCGGGCGCTTGGAGATCAAGCCTTCAATGGTTCTAGAAACCACGATGTAGCAGGGCGCTAAGGTAGCTAGGGGGTGTCTTCTGTGCCTACTACAGCTCATGAGATACGCAACGCTTTTACTTCGTTTTTTGCTGAACGGGGTCATACAGTGCTGCCTTCAGCCAGCTTGATTCCGCGAGATCCAACGGTGCTGTTCACAGTAGCTGGCATGGTTCCGTTTAAGTCTTACTTTTTGGGCGAGGAAGTCTCCCCGCATTCGCGGGCGGTGACCGTACAAAAGTGTGTGCGCGCTGGGGGTAAACACAACGATTTAGATGAGATCGGTCGCACCAAACGTCACCTTACCTTCTTTGAGATGTTAGGCAATTTCAGCTTCGGGGATTACTTTAAAGCCGAAGCCATAAAGTGGGCATGGGAGTTTGTAACAGAGTGTTTAGGTTTTGATCCCGACCAGCTTTGGGTAACTACACATCTTAGCGACGACGAAGCTGTTGCGATCTGGCGTGATGCGGCTGGGGTGTCACCTGCGCGAATTCAACGTATGGACGCCGATAATTATTGGCGTATGGCAGACACTGGTCCGTGTGGCCCCTGTTCTGAGATTTTTTTTGATAAGGGGCCCAATTTTGGTGCTGATGGTGGTCCGTCACATGGTGCAGATGAGCGGTTTTTGGAGTTTTGGAATTTAGTGTTTATGCAGTTCGATCAGCGCCACGATGGTTTGGTGCCATTACCTAGACCAAGTATTGACACAGGTGCAGGTTTAGAACGTATTTTGACTCTCATTCAAGGCGTGGATTCTGTGTTTGATTTAGACGAGATGGCAGCGTTGGTAGGCGAAGCTTCAGCAGTCACTAAGGTGAGGCTAGGCGCTAGTACGCAAAGTGATATCACTTTGCGTATCTTGGCTGAGCACGCTCGCACTATGACATTTTTGATTTCTGACGGAGTGTTTCCCTCCAATGAGGATAGGGGTTATGTGCTGCGTCGCATCATGCGTAGAGCTATTCGCAGAGCGTATTTGTTGGGAATCACTGATGTGATCACGCCTCAGCTGATAGACAAAGTAGTCGACATTATGGGCAGCGATTACCCCGATATTGTTGCTAATCACAGTTTTGTAAAAGAGGTGGTAGCTCGCGAAGAAGAGGGTTTTAGGGGTACTTTGGCGCAGGGATCACAAGTATTAGATGATGCTCTCAATAACCTAGAAAACGGTGAAGAGCTAGCGGGGGAGTTAGTTTTTTTGCTGCACGACACCTACGGATTTCCTTTTGAGGTAACTGAGGAAACAGCACGCGAGCGTCAAGTACCAGTAGATCGCAGCGGATTTGATGATTTGATGGCAAAGCAGCGATTACGGGCTAGAGAAGATTTTGAAGCGCGTCATGGTACTGCTGCGGATGTGTCGGCTTATGTAGAGTGTGTGGCTGCTTACGGTGCAACCGAGTTTGTGGGGCGCGAGCATAACAGCATAGACGCCACTGTTTTAGCTGTTACCACTGATGGAATCGTGTTGGATCGCACTCCGTTTTATGCTGAAGCTGGTGGTCAAGTAGGTGACACCGGTACCATCACCTCCGAAACTGGCAGCGCGCAAATATCAGATACCACTTATGTGGTGCCCGAGTTGCACTTGCATTATGTAGCCGAGACAAAAGGCCAGATCAAGGTTGGCCAAAAGGTTGTTGCTGCTATAAATGTAGAGCGTCGTTTAGCTATTACCCGTAATCACACTGCTACGCATCTGTTGCATTGGGCTTTGCGGACAACCTTAGGCGACCATGTCAAACAGCAGGGTTCGCTTGTAGCCGCTAATAGATTGCGTTTTGACTTTACCCACTTTGAGGGGGTAACTCCTATACAGATAGCTGAGATTGAGCGTTTGGTTAACGCAGAAGTGCTTGCTAACCCGGCTACGCGCAATTATGAGACATCTATGGATGAAGCAACCGCAGCAGGAGCCATGGCTTTTTTTGGCGACAAGTATGGGGCACGGGTGAGGGTTTTAGAAGCTGGTGCTCATTCTATTGAGCTGTGCGGTGGAACTCATGTGAAAGCTTTAGGCGACATTGGGCTGATAAAAATAATTTCTGAGGGTTCTGTGGGAGCCAACATTCGCCGCATTGAGGCAGTGTCGGGAACGCGTCCGTTAGAATTACTGTCCGGCATAGAAAAACAGCTAGCCCAAGCAGCAGATCGTGTAGGCGTGCCAACAGAGGACTTGTTGGCTGGTATAGACAAGCGAATGGCCGAAATCAAAACGTTACGCGCTGAGCTAGAACAGCTTCGCCAAGCCGCATCGGTTGATCAGTCTGCGTTACTAGTGAAACAAGTCATCAACGGTGTGGTAGTAGCAGAGGTGCAAGGTGTGGATCGCGCGCAGCTGAGAGATCTAGCTTTAGCTACCCGTGATCATCCTGAAGTGTTAGCAGCGGTGTTAGCAGCAGCACCTGCGGGTGGTGGTGCTGCGATTGTGGCGGCGGTGGCCTCAGACTGCGACTTACATGCAGGCACGCTTATAGCGGAAGCCGCAGCTACCATTGGTGGCGGGGGAGGGCGAGACGCAAAACTCGCCATTGCTGGTGGCCGTGACCCCTCGCAAATCGCCAGGGCTTTAGAACAAGTACGTACCGCAGCAGGCATCGCTGACGAATGAGCGCTAGAGCGCTGGGTATCGATCTGGGCGACCGTCGCATTGGGATAGCTTTAGCTGCTGCTGGTGGACATGTTGCCACTCCTCTAGCGGTGATCCAAAGAGCTGGTAGTCGCCAATGTGACCACGCCCAGATTGCCAAGTTAGCTAGTGAATATGAAGCTGAAATTCTGGTAGTGGGCTTGCCAATATCTTTAGACGGACAGATGGGTGTTGCTGCTAAACGAACGACAGCAGAGGTAAAGCAGCTAGCAGATGCTGTGAAGGTGCCAGTAATAACCCATGATGAACGTTTCACTACGGTTATCGCTGAACGTTCTTTAGCTGCTAGTGGTCTTAGCGCTAAAGCCCGCAGACAGCGGGTGGATATGGTAGCGGCTGCGGTGATTCTGCAAGGCTGGCTAGACACTCAAAATGCCCTCAGATAAGCCCTACGATCAGGGCGCGGATTTGCCGACACCAAGCAATGAGGTGCGCCTTTTGAACAACGACACTTTTGGCTCTCAAGATTTGGATTGGTTACCGCGTCGCACCTCTAGATTAACCCGCACCTTAGTTATCTTCGTTTTGCTTAGCGCAGTGCTTTTGGTGCCTACACTGCTCATCAAAGGTTGGATTGACGATCGCTTAGATCCCCCGGGTGCTGAGGGGCAGGAGTTGTTGGTGACTATCCCGCAAGGAGCTTCGGTTAACGATATTGCACGCATCTTGGATGACAGCGGGGTGGTAGCTAACTCCACAGTGTTTCGCTATTACCTACGGTATAAAGATGCAGGCGATTTTCAAGCTGGTAGCTACATTTTGAATGAGAACATGGCAGTTTGGAGAGCTAAAGATGCTTTGTTAGCTGGGCCCACAAACCGATCAGCAGCTGAGACCATCAGCGTTTTGTTGCCTGAAGGTTTAACTTTGAGTCAAATAAGTGATCGACTCTTAGAACAGGTACCTAGCTTTAGCGCCGACGATTTAGCACGGGCGTTGGCACTGCCAACTGTTCGTTCTGTCTATCAACCAGCTAATAGCACCTTGGAGGGGATGCTTTTTCCTGATACTTATTTGCTAGACGAAGCATCGGCTGCTGATGAGGATGCTTTGATAATTCGGATGCTGCGACGTTTCGATCAAGTGGCTGGCGAAGTTGGTCTTACCACTGCAACGCAAAACTTGGGGGTAAGCCCTTACGAAACGATCATTGTGGCATCTATGATTGAACGCGAAGCGTTGCTTGATGTTGATCGCCCCAAAATTGCCCGTGTTATTTACAATAGGTTAGCGGCAGGGTGGCCGTTGCAAATTGATGCTGCGGTGCGGTACGCGGTGAATAAGCCCTCCGACTCGTTGACGCTGGCCGACTTAGAAGTGGACAATCCATATAATGTGTACAACCGCACCGGTCTTCCCCCTGGGCCTATAGCGGCGCCAGGGCGTAAATCGTTAGCGGCAGCGCTTAACCCTGCAGATGGCATTTGGATGTTTTATGCCCGTACGGATGACCCCGAGGTGGGTGCGCACACTTTTAGTGTTACCGCAGAACAACATTTAGAAGCTGTAGCTGTATGTCAAGCTAAGGACTTGGGGTGCTAACTCCTGTTGGCTTGTTAGAAGACATTCCGATTGCTGCTGGTGTAATAGGGTATCCGATAGCTCATTCACTATCGCCGGCAGTTTGCCAAGCGGCTTTTGATGAGTTGGGTTTGGGTTACACCTATGGGGCATTTGAGGTTCCTAAAGGTAAAGCCCCTGAGGCTTTAGTAGATATGAGAAATCGTAAAATGCTGGGCTTGTCGGTGACTATGCCTCATAAAGCGGTTGTTGGCAGCGAGGTAGATGAGCTTAGCGATGCTGCGCAAACGTTAGGGGCAGTTAATTGTGTGTCCCGTCAAGGCGATATTTTAGTTGGCCACAACACTGATGGAGCGGGGTTTTGTGATGCTTTGGTGTGCGAAGGCGTTGATTTGCAAGGCTTGCGCTGCGTTGTTTTGGGGGCGGGAGGTGCTGCGCGTGCGGTGATATTTGAGTTGGCTCGCCGCCAGGTGCGAGAGGTGGCGGTGATTGCCCGCCGTGTTAGCCAAGCACAAGCTGCGGCTGCATTAGCAGGTGAGCGTGGTGCTATAGCACACCTAGATGCTGTGGGACAGTATGACCTTATTGTTAACGCAACACCGGTGGGGATGGCTCAAACCCCTCAAGCACATGAGTTGCCATTCGATCCTGATCTTTTGCATCCAAACCTGTATGTGGCAGAGTTAGTGTATAACCCTTTGCACACTCCGCTGTTAGCCGAGTGTGAGGTGCGAGGAGTACCATTTTTTACAGGGGTTGGGATGTTGGTGCATCAAGCTGTGCATGCGGTGCGGATTTGGACTGGTGTTGAGCCGCCTGTTGCTGCCATGTTAGAAGCGGCTCTAGCCGAATTGCGGAGGCGCTAGCTTGTGAGCGCATTAGCAATGTCTTTAGCTGGAGTTGTTATTGGTACGGTAGCGGGGCGACATCTCCTTCGGGTGGTTCGCAGGTTTGGGGTGCGAGATAGTCGTTCGCTGCGTTTCAACGTGCCGCTTTTTGCTGCGGGTTCATTTGGGTCAGCGGGGGGTGCAATGGGCACAACGTGGGATGTGATCCCAGTTTGGCTGTTGTTTTTAGCTTTAGTTGGTGTAACAGCTGTGGACCTTTATCACTACATTATTCCTAATGCCATAGTATTTCCTGCTTTGGGGGCGTTAGTGGCTGTGGTAACGCTGATCTCATTGCTGCGAGGCGAACCTGGTGTTATTGGTCAAGCAGCCGTTAGCGGGGGTCTGTATTTAGGGATTATGGTTGCGTTGTATCTGGGCTCTTCTGGCGACTTGGGTTTAGGGGATGTCAAGCTGTCATTGCCGGTGGGTCTGGTGCTTGGCTGGCTGAGTTCGGGCTATGGGCAGGCGCTTTTAGTGGTGGTGTTATCGTTTGGGTTGGCATCGGTGCTTGGACTTGTGATGGGTTTGTTGGTGTGGGGGTTGCGTGCTGGAGGTTTTGAGGTGTTGCCCGATCCTATGGCTGATCCGAATAACCCTCGTCCTACTGTGTTCCCCTTTGCTCCGCCTATGGCTGTAGCTACCGCCATCTCAGTGCTGGTGCTATAAGTTTTGGCCTTGGGGTTGTAAAACTTTGTAATGCGTAATTACTATGTTATTACTTATTGCCTGATATGAGCCTAATATGAGATAGTCACGTTGGAGGTGTGCTATGGATGCGATGATTGTGAAGGTGGGGAATTCTCGGGGTATACGTATACCTAAGCCTCTGATTGAGCAAGCAGGGTTGGGAGAGCGGGTAAAATTGACAGTTGTCGCAGGTGGATTGTTGATTGAGCCTAGAGACGAGGTCAGGGCAGGTTGGGCTGAAGCGGCACAACACAGCCGTGATGTTGAAGATACTTCTGAAAGTTATGAGCGTTGGCCTCAGACTCGCTTTGATGCTGTTGAGTGGGAGTGGGAGCTTAGCGGTATGGAGGACTGATGTTCCCGCGGCGGGGTGATGTTTATTTGTGTGAGCTAGACCCCGTGATTGGCTCTGAGATCCGCAAGACAAGACCTGCTTTGGTTGTGTCACCAGACGAGTTAAATGAATATTGGGGGACTTGTTTGATTGCACCGATGACAACAGGTGCTCATCGGTATCCTTTTTGGGTGGCTTGTAAATTCCGCGGTACTGCAGGCCATGTTGTGGTGGATCAGATAAGGGCTGTTGATGTGGCTCGCTTAGTTCAGCGTTTAGGCAGATTGTCTCCTTCGTCTACGTTGCAAGTACTAGCGGTGGCTCGTGAAATGTTTGCTGACTAATGCTAAAACTTGTAGCTACCCAGACCAGAGGATAGACAGAGGGGCTACCCAGATACGGTCGTCTGCTTGCAGGATTGGGCCTTGGCCACAGTAGAGGACTATCCCGCCGCTGAATCTGCGATGTGGGATAGCTTTAGCTGTTGCTATGCGGGAGTCCATGGCATCGCGCAGCTTTTGCATGCGTTTAAACGAACTTTTGCCAACCGAAACACCCGATTTGACCTCAATAGCAACAAGTCCGTTGCTAGCCTGGTCGAGTAGTACAAAATCAATTTCGCCGGTAGGGTATGAACTGCGAGAGTTTTGTTTGTTTCTAACTTCGTTATAGCACATGATGTCGTAGCTGCTGTTGGCACCAGATTGTTGTGCTCTAAGTTGGGTGAGCACAAAAGTTTCCATCAGCCCGCCAATTAGTACTGGCGCAGATAGGAACTCCTTTTCTGAGAGACCAGATAATGCAATCTGCAAGCCAGGGTCGTTGATGAAAATCTTGCGATAGCGCGAAGGTCTAGCGTCAGGTGATGGCCGCCAAACATCGATATCATCGCAAATGAAGCAGTCCGAAAACATCGCACGATACTTAGCAGCTGTGCGATCTGCTATGCCAGCTTCCCTTGCTAGGGTGCTCAGTGAAACGATACGACCAGACATGCGTGCCTGAGCACGAAGGAAGTCTTGCTGAGCACGACGCGACTCGCCTCGTTCAGCTATTGCCTCGGACTTCAACATGTAGAACTGCAAGACTTGTTGACCCATATTACGCATGGCCCAAGCTGCCTCGGATCGTGGCAGATGCATGTAGGCCGGATAACCGGTATGCATGACAGCTGACAAATATTCGGCGTGGCTTAGGTTTTCTGGTTGCGCCCATGACAGGTCGTCAGCAAGTAGACCCTCAGCAAGCGATCGGGGGGAAATGGCATTTTGTTCAGCCCAAGACAGCACAGGTACCCCCAGAATGGACGATCTTCCAATAAGAGGGAATCTGCTGTGAGCATTATTGGGCTCGTAGTGCCCTGCGGAGCCAGCAATGACAAATCCGCGCCTACCTTCGTCTACAAGATGCTTGATGTGCCAAAGCGAGGAGGGGTTCAGTTGCCATTCGTCAATTAGTACTGGTTTTGCAGCGTTTTCTAACAGGCCTTTGGGATCAATCTCAAATAGCTCAGAATCGGTTCTATTAGAGAAGTCAATTTTAGATTTTACCACCTGCTGCGCCAATGTTGTTTTGCCTGCTCCTCTGGGTCCTTGCAGCATTACAGCTGGAGATGTATCAAGATGCTTGTGTAGAGAGGGCAACGCTATGCGGGGTCTTATTTCGGGAAAACCTTTACGTAAAGGTGCATTTGAGGCGTGCAGGCTAATACGAGGAGTGTTGTTGTCTTGAGGCTCAATAATATTTGGCACTCTTACCAATCCTTGATGCTGCATAATGTTGCATCATAAAACTGTATTTTTATATAGCATATCGCAAAACTTAAATAGAGCATATTATATGGTTCTAATACGCTATAACGCGCAGTTTGGTTAATCTGCTTAGATGCTTGCCGTGCAGACAGTAGTATCGTGTTATGGATGCTAAGCGACAGTGTGAAAGCCAGCTGCAACGTCATATAGCACTTATTGGAATGATGGGAGCAGGTAAGTCAACCGTTGGTGCTTGGCTGGCCGAAGTGGAGCAACTCCGCTATGTGGACTTAGATGTAGCCATAGAACAACGGCAGGGTCAAAGCATCCCAGAGATTTTTCAAGGCGAGGGAGAGCAGACTTTTCGGGTGATAGAGCAACAGGTTTTAGCCGAAGTTTTAGATGTGAATGAACCGCTGCTGGTGGCATGCGGTGGTGGGGTGGTGGTGAGTGAGCCTAACTTGAAGGTCTTGCGAGAAAAGGCTTGGGTTTGCTGGTTGCGTGCAAATGTTCATGTTCTTACTCACAGGGTTGCACAGAGCCGTGGGCGACCACTTTTAGGCAACGACCCGTTAGCTAGCATTACTGCAATCAGTACAGGTCGCGCACAGCTTTATGCACAAGCAGCAGATGAGGTTATCGACGTAGACGACCTGCGAGCAGAGCAGGTGGGTGAGATAATCCGTGAGGTTGGGCCTTTTGTCAGGAGCTAGATAGTGAGCGTTGATTCTGTATGCGTGCCGGTTGCGTTAGCGGAGCGCTCCTATGATGTTTGGGTAGGTCCGGGGGTGCGGCACCGCTTAGCTGAAGTGATACCTAGCGGTGTTCGCCGTGTGGCAGTGGTGACACAACAAGCAGTAGCTGATGCTGGTATCACAGTAGAGCTTGATGTAGAACATCGGGTGTTTATCACCGATAACGGTGAGCAGATTAAATCTCTTAGTTACCTAGAACAGCTATGTAGTGAGTTTGCTCAATGGGGGCTCACCCGCAGTGATGTTGTAGTTGCTGTGGGTGGGGGTGCTGTTACTGATCTAGCTGGTTTCGCTGCTGCGGTGTATCACCGTGGCATTCGGGTTGTGTATGTGTCTACTACTTTGTTGGGGCAGATAGACGCTTCGGTAGGTGGCAAAACTGCGGTGAACTTGGCGGAGGGTAAGAACCTTGTCGGAGCGTTTTGGCAACCCTCAGCGGTGCTTTGCGATACTGAAACCTTGAACAGCTTGCCTGAAGCCGAGATGCGCTCTGGCTTAGGCGAGATGGCCAAGTATCACTTTATCGGTGGTGCTTTAGCTGCTGGGTTAGCAGATTTAGACCTTACCGAGCGCATTGCACGCTGTGTGCAGATTAAAGCTGAAGTTGTGGCAGAAGATGAACGGGAGTCTGGCAAGCGGGCAATACTCAACTATGGACACACTTTGGCGCATGCTTTAGAGACACACACCTTTGCGCAACAACAGACATATCAGCTGCGCCATGGTGAGGCAGTGGCAATCGGGTTGATCTACGCTGCAGAGGTAGCACAACGGGCAGGGCGCATCAACACTGCTAGAGTGCAACAACACCGTGACGTTGTAA
This sequence comes from Candidatus Poriferisocius sp., assembly GCA_965221865.1. GTDB lineage: Bacteria > Actinomycetota > Acidimicrobiia > Acidimicrobiales > Bin134 > Poriferisocius. The sequence goes on along the minus strand of OZ244918.1, from coordinate 221,467 downwards.
ACCGATACGGTTTGGCTGTGAGCCTGCCCACAGGCATAGATATCAATGCTTTGTTGGGATTGTTTAGTAGAGATAAAAAAGCAACTCATGGTGTTACCTTTATGTTGGACGGACCAAATGGGGTTGAGCCGGTAACCGGCTTAGCACCTGAGCTTTTGTTGGAATCTTTGGAGGCCGTTAAGTGAGCAAGCATCAATGAGCAAAGCAGAAAAACCCGAGAAATTGCCATCTAAAATTGTTTTACTGCTATCGGGTCCTAACTTGAACTTGCTTGGGGAACGTGAATCTGGCATCTACGGCTGCGAAACCTTAGAAGACCATGTGGCAGCTGCTAGCGCTGTGGGTGCTGAGCATGGCCTTGAAATAGAGCATCACCAGTCAAACGCAGAGAGCGCCTTAGTTGAGCTAATACAGCAAGCGCGTGATCGCTGCGCGGCGATTATTATTAACCCTGCTGCGTTCACGCATTACTCTTGGGCTATTCATGACGCGCTAGCAGTTTTTGAAGGGCCGATTGTGGAGTTGCATTTATCTAATCCCAACGCACGTGAGCTATGGCGCCACACCTCGGTAGTGAGCCCTGTGGCTACCGGTACCATAATGGGGTTCGGATCACACGGCTATGACTTAGCAGTACAAGCAGTAGCCCGTTTGCTGTCGTGAGCGTTACACTGCAAATAACCAAAGACGCGCTTAGGGCTTTGGCAGATGAGCCCATGGAAGTGCAAACACGAGCTGACCGTGTGCGCGAGCGGCTGGCTGCAAGCAACTGTGATGGCCTGTTAGTAACCAACTTGGTGAACGTCCGCTATCTATGCGGTTTCACTGGGTCTAACGGGGTGCTGTGGCTGGGACTTGAGGATATGGTGCTGGTAACTGATCGGCGTTACGAAACCCAAGCAGAAAAAGAGATTACCCAAGCTCAGGTAGAGGCCAAAGTTCAAACTTGGCAATCAAATGGACTCATCCTAAAAATTTTGCTGCTCTTAGAGATTCTCCTAAAGATGTTGCTGGTGTTCACATCTTGCGGGTAACGCAGTGACCGGGAGATCTCATGCCATAAGTGCATCTGTGGCTTGGATGCTTATAGCAGTAGCCGGTTTTGCGACTTTGCCTCTTGTGATTTGGGCAGGGACGCAAAACATGTCGCTGTGGTTATTTGTCGCAGTTCAATATTCAGTAAGGGGGGTATTGCACTTTGTCTTTGTTCAAATACAGCAGGCTTTCAGAGTTGGAGATGCTAAGGCTGATAGGCGTGGGGTGGCAATGCTTGAAGATTTACGGGCTGCTAAAGGTGGGTATCTGGTAACGGCAGTGGTCGGTAATCTGACTTGGCTATTGTTTGCAGCGGCTTTAAGCTTAACTGACCCATCGGTGGCAACTGTAGTTTTTGAGTTTTGGCCCATATTTTTTGGCTTGTACACAATGACCGGGTTTTGGCGCAACAAAATGCTTGATGATGCTGAGCGTGAAGATCGTCGCTTGGGGTCAATGCTTGTGTTGCTTGTCGTAGGGTCTGTTGGTGTGGCGCTTGTAGTGTTCAGCAACCAAGAAGCTGCACTGTCAGACTGGACACTGGAGTCAGCATTGGGAGTTCTGTTAGCTCTTGCAGCAGGGGCGCTATCGGCTGCTGCTGATATCAATGCTGCTGTTATGGGAGTTGATCAGCATAAAGCAGTATCACCGCGAGATCGGACTTCTGTTTCTTCAACTGGTAATGCAGCGGCGCAGTTGATACTAGTGCCTGTTTTTCTCATTATTGGTTTGGCTGTATCAGGTGATTCTGGCTGGGGGATTACTACGTCTGGCTTACTACTAGCTTTATGTGCAGGTTTCTTTCATGCGATTGGTGCTTGGGCCTATCTGCGAGCCATTCATCTCGCTACTGACGATCATGGACATAAGGCAGCAGGGATTACCACTCTTTACTATTTGACGCCTGTAGCTGCATTACTACTTCTGGCCGGCTTCGCTGGCACTGACATCGTGAGAACAGATCGTTTGATTGCTGGTGCTGCTGGTGTTGTAGCTGTGAATATGGTCTTACATCTTGACCCAGAAGGAGTTCTAACCAGGCTCGGCCGTGGCGGTTACGGCTACAGAGCGCTTGTGCTGGCATTGTGGGGGTCGGGGGTGATGGTGCTGTTCCGTGACGACTGGCTGTTCGCTAGTTGGCAGGTCTGGTCAGTGGTTGAGTACTGGGGTATACTTGGACTGCTTGCAACCGTATTTATTTTGGTTTACTCGTTCCGGCAGAGCCGTGTAGAGGTTCTGCGTCGCGACTCTGATGAATTGATGTTGCGATTGCATCATCAGTTTGATGTGATACGTCTCCATGAGAAGGCAATTCTCACAAGTGAGGAGGCTGCTATGTGTATGTCGCTATTGCGTGAGATTGATGAAAAGTCGGGACAGTCTTTCAACAAGGCTTATTTAGATTTGCGCCGCCTCTTGGCGTCCCGTACAGCCAATGCGCCTAACGTCGAACAGGCAAAGCGCTGCTCGGGGCTACTGATAGATGTGGAGCGGCTGGTTGGCTTGCGTCAGCAAGGCCGGGGTTTTGCCGAACCTGCAGTATTAGCGATGTTTGCTGTAGTTACCGCTGCGTTGGCGATAGTGGCACGACCCGAGGCTATGACAGTTCCATTTGCGAGATGGATACATGATTCGGTGTCTGTGACAATCGCAGCAGCTTTTTTGTTTTTGGGGTTTGATCTTGTTGATAAGCGACGGGAAGCTGATACACCTGTTTTTCGTGAGGTAGGTAAAACCGCACAAGTTCAAGATAATCAGCCGCCAGGGTGGCGCCTAGAACTAGCAACATGGGAAGACAGAAGAGTCCCGCAGATAATCACAGCAGGACTCGGCGCTGTACTGTTAATTGGCGCAATAGCAATGCTCGGTGTTAAATGGATGGCGTGAACTGCTGATGGCCCTTTTGTGCTTACTAACAGCTCTAAAGAGTTATTGGTAGGCCATTTGTAGGAGTGTTACGGTGGTGTTTTGGATCAGGTAGCCGCGCCCAGCGAGTTTGGGTAGGGATGAATGGCTTGGGAGTTGGACGTTGAAGAAGTCGCCATCCAACAGATGAGGTTGCAGCAGTACCCCAGTTCGTGAGAAACGGAGTTCTGCTGTCCAATGCCCGTAAGCAGTACGCAATCTGTCGGCATTACCAGCAGCTACAATGTGCAGGTCACTTTTGTGTTGTGTAGCTAAGGTTTTTAGGTGCCCTAAGGGGTCTAGCACCGCCTCGGCATCGTCAATTACAACCAAGGTGGGATTATGGGCGAAAGTAGCTTTTGCAACTAAGTCGTCTGCATCGCTACATACTTTGATGAGGCTATGGTTGGTATCTGCTGCTTCAGCAACCAGCGGAGGATTACTTAAACCCAAAGTTAGAACACTTCCGCCAACTTCTGTGAACTTGGCCGCCAAAAGCTGCAAAGCGGAGGTTTTACCAGAACGGGCAGGACCTAAAACGAGCGCGTGCTCGCCACGATGAAGGTTCAGGCCAACAGTCGACAGCGTAGCCCCACTTAACCCAACAGGCAGATGTATAGGCTCTTGCGTCAAAAGGGTTTGTGGTAACACATCGGCTTTTACCACAGACGGTAAGCACTCCACTGGGGTTGGGCCGTGGTGGGTTCTGTGGCGGTTGTTTTGAACCTCAGCAGCGTGGTTGCGTATCAAGTTGTCTACCGCTTTTGTTAGGCCATTAGTTGGTACAGCAATCTGTACTTCTAAGCCCGCTGGCACTAAAAAACCTCGTCCTACAGGCAGCTGTGTTGGGTCGTTTACGTTTAGTCCCCATTGACGGTAAAGCCCAGGGTCGCTTAGTTGAAAAGCAACGGTTAGCGGGTTTTGAGCTTGTATGTTTCTGCTAGCTGTCGAAAATTGCTCCGCAGCAACAACCATGTTGAGCCCTACTTTGGGGCCTTCTGCCCACAATCGTTCTAGCGATGTTAACAAGGTATGATTTGCTACGTTGTCTAGTCTTTTAGCTAATCCTCCCCAGTTTTGAATGAAGGTAACCACGAGTGGCACCGATAGCGGATTAGCGCTGGCATGATCTGGGGGTGGTGCTGTCTGCCGGTGCTCTAGTTCTTGTATGAGGCGCGTGATCAGGCGGTGTAGTCGTTCCTGCTCATCGGGGACTATAACTGCACCGCAGTGCGGCAGAGCAGTCAAAGCTGAGAACTCTTGGGTGTTAGAGCTGATTACGTAAAGATGACAGCAGCTAGGTGGATGGCGGCTAGCTAAAGCTATAGCCAGCGTGGTTTGCGTGGTGCCGGGGCCGCTGTTGGCATCACCCACTAAAAGCAGGTTCTGCTTTGCTGGTTTCCATGCAATGGGGTATTGCCGTTGATTGTTAGGGTCGTCAGCTAAACCAAAGGCTATGGCTTGAGCTGATTGTTTATGTGTCTGATCGCGTTGTGGCGCATCTAACGGGCGGGCATCTAGCGAATTTAAGTTGACTTGTGTAGGCAGCGGGTCGGGCCATGGTTGGCGGGGAGGGGTGCCATCTAAAGTCTGCCACGCCGCTTGGGTGGCTTTTACTAAAAGCTGTAAGTCTGCGGTGTCAGAGCCAGCAGTGTTGCTGGAGTCATTTTTTGGCGGTGAATCTTTTGTTTCTGTACATTGTGTGCCATCTTCAAATGTCAGCATACCATCAGGGGCTGGCATTATTTGGGGTGCTTGTGTGATGACGCTGGTACCGCTTACTAAAGCAGATTGAAACTGTACAAGTTCGCCCGGGCCAAACCGCGCGATAGCGCGCCCCGGCAAGTTGCGGGGAATGCTGGCGGCATCAGGACTATCTAACACATCAGCCGAATCGTTGGCATCTAGCACTCGCAGTGCTATACGCAAAGCAGTGTTAGTGCGGATGTTGGCGCTTACTGCGCCCGTGGGCCGCTGGGTTGCTAACACGAGGTGCATTCCCAAGCTACGACCGCGTTGAGCTACATTCACAAGAGCATCCATAAACTCAGGTAGCTCATTTGCTAAGGCTGCGAACTCGTCAACTATCACCACCAGACGAGCTAGTGGTGGGTGGGTGTGGCTGGCCGTATCAGCCTCAGTACCCGATGATTTAATATTGGAGCGGGCGGATAGGTGGTATTGGTCTAGATCACTAGCGTTATATGCACGCAGAAGCTGCTCGCGGCGCCGTAGTTCGGCTTCCAAACAACGCAGCGCTCTTTCAGCTAAGTGGCTGTCTAGATCGGTAACTAAACCCACCACATGAGGCAAACAAGCGCACGCATCAAACGCGCTACCGCCTTTGTAGTCCAGAAGCACAAAGTTGACCTGTGTAGGAGAGTAAGTAGCTGCTAGTGAAGACACCCAGGTTCGTAGCAGTTCGCTTTTGCCAGAGCCGGTAGTGCCGCCCACTAGAGCATGAGGTCCCTGTGTTGCAAGGTCGACTACCACAGTGCCATGAGCACTGCTACCTATGGCCGAGGCTAGATTGTTGGAATCTCGGTTTGAGCGCCAGCGCTCAACAATAGCTGCAGCCATTGCTTGGGCGGATGTGTTACAGATAGCGGGTTGTAACTGCAACAACTCTAAGAGCCTCACATGGTGGGTTATTACAGAGTTTGTTGCAGTTTGTTCGGGGTCTTCGTAGCGAGCTAGTTGGCGTGCAGTGCGGCGGGCTAGTTGCAAGCTCATACCTGAAGCGAGCAGCGACTGAGCAGGTTTGCTATCTTGGGTGAGCGACACAATGCCTGTCGTATCGCTAGCTTCCACAATGGTAGTAGTTGCTGCTGGCAGCTGATCTTTGCTGGGCGACAATACGATGGCCGAAGCTGGCCCAGCTATTTGTTGCAGTAGGGGGCGTAGGGGAGGAACGCGACCGGTAGCTAGATTTTCACCATCTATCAGAAGTAAAAGATGCGGTTGGTTAGTACTTTGTTGTGCATACCGATTTGCTATCAACTCAGCGACAAAACCCTCAAGTGCTTCTCGCTGTTGAAAGACGAGACGCGCCGAGCCCATAAACGGTGCTTCAGTATGGGGTAGCCAGGCAGTCCAAGCCCAAGCTGGCATAGTGGTTTGGCTGGTAGCTATAACGATGGCAAGGTCACCGGGGCCATGCATAGCCGCAGCCTGCAACAGCAACCCCCGGGCGATGGCGGTGCTTACGGTTCTTGGCCCGGTGAGGCCGAGCAGGTTATTAGCTCCGAGGTTAACGGTGATGGGCACATTTTGGAGCAGACCTATCTGGGTTAGCACGTTTTGCGCCACAGTGCTGACGTGAGAGCCTTCACAGCTGAGTTCGGGGTTAAAAGGGCGGTTGCCGTGGCCTATCATCATAGTCAGAAAGTCGCTGTGGGGGGTTCTGCGCTCCCAGAGCCGCATGCTGGGGTGAGTAATCCTGCGGTTGATCTCTGCGAGATGGGGATGCATCTGCCGCAACCTGATTGTTTCAGTTTGATAGGCTTTTTGAGCTGAGAGTGTGAACTCAGCGATACAGGCTTGGTTTTTGCGCCGTGAATGCTTTTGCTCAGTGCGGTTACGGCGACGATTATCAAGCCAACTTGCAGCCATCATGAGCGGGCTTAGCAGCGCAAATAGAGCCATGTAAGGGCTGTAGATCAACGCCATTAGCACTCCCATTACTAGCGGGGCTGTTAGTGCTGCCCAACCAAAAGCAGCTGGTTTAAGCGATTTTTGTGCTTCAGCTGCAGGAGCAGCGATAGGTTGTGGTGGTGTTGGTAATGCGGGTCTAGGGGGACGGTTAAAAGCAATACGGCCAGATTTAGTGTATTTAGAAGTACCGATGGCGGTTGGTACATCCTGAGGCGACTCGGATATCTGCACTAAGGCGTTGCCAAGCTTAAACGGCGTGCTGCTACTAACGGCTTTTTTAGTTTTGTTTGTGCTGTCTCTGTTTGTTGCGTGTATGAGCAATTCAGGTTGCTGTGAGGGTTCTTGCATGAGTTGTAGCTGTGCGTGCTGAGGCCGCCAACCAACTCCAGAGATAGCAATATCACACTTGGGAGAACCTCCGGCTGTCAGGTAGTTCAGATGTGATGCTGTAGGCGCAGACGCAGAGATGTTATAGCGTGTTCCTGCGCGGAGTCCGCCGATGATCTCAACACACCATTTGGTAGCGGTGTTGTCACCGTTTGTGTTTGTTAGTGTTTTGGATGATGTTGCAATTTTTGCTCCATCTACTACTTGTGCTTCATCTAGGGTGCTGCTGGCATCAGCCCAGTGATCATCAACCCAAAGCCCTGGGCAATTTTTTGTAAGGTCGAGAGCTGCGGCTAGTTCAGCGATGCTTGTGGGAGGTGTACCACTAACCGCTATCTCTACAGAACCTTCTGGGCGTGCAACAAGTAGGCGTATAAGTGCCACCTCACTAGATGGAGTCCAAAGCTGCGATGGTGTTTTGACGTTCTATAGACACAGCGGAGGCTAGTTCTAAGAGAGCTTCTTGTAGTTGCGCTAAAGATGGTGACCATTGCTCATGCCAAGCACCCCGGAAACGTGTCGCACGGCTACCTGTCCAAGTGGTGCTCTCCAATGTGGCACTAAGACGATTACGCAAATCCTCTACTTGCCCGGCAAATAAGTTGAACTGTTGTTGAAGATGATCCATTTCTTCGGTGTTCATGGATAGCACAGACATATTTAGTAGTTCCTTTCACTAGGGAGGATCCTCTAAGAGGGTTGTTGTGAGTATGTAGGTGAAAAAACCGTACAAAATATTTATACACTGTAATTTTTAGAAAAACAATAAAATAGCTAAAAATAATTAGTAATATACTGTTATTGAAGATTTGTGGATTGTCTGCGTGCAATATTGCTAAGGCTTAGATGTTGGAGAGGGCCTGCGTTAGCAGCATCATTATTTGTGGTTGCTGAGAGCATCGCTGCAGCGGCCATCTCAACTCTTTTAGCATCGTTTTGGAGTTCAGCAGCACGGGCATGCAGCTGCTTGGCCACTCGCGCAATGTCGTAGTGCAGTAGGATTAGGTGGCTACGGCGCTGATGTAGACGCAGGCGGCTTACATCTGCTGCGGTCGATTGCCAAGTACTTGGCTTATGTAGGGCTACTGGTGCATCTAGTACGTTATCTAGCCCTCTACACACGCGTTCTACGGCTACGGCCGCTCGCGCACAGGCAGCTGCTTGGCGGCGTAGGTCTTCCGCTAGCGATAAAAGCTCGTAAGATGACATAATTTGTAATATAACAAATACAATCTTAAAAACATTATATTATTTAGAAGTTATTAAAATATGTATCAGCTAAGTTGAGTCTATACACGCGTAGGCCAAGCATGGCAGGAATCCATACTGTTAGAACACAATGGCCTCATAACGCCTGCTGGCATCTTGTAGCCTTTAGAAGGTGAGTAATCCTCCACAAGAGCGTATTGGCGTAGGTGTGTTGGGCTGTGGGCATGTGGGCGCGGCTTTGATTGCTTTGTTGGCAGAACAGCAGGCAGCGATTGCCAAGCGCACGGGTTTACGTCTGGAGTTGCAGCAGGTAGCGGTTCGTAGTGCCTCATTGGATAGGAACGTGAATCTGAGCGACGGCATGCTAAGCACTGATGCGTTATCGGTGGTCAACGATCCTGATACAGATGTGGTGGTGGAGTTGATTGGGGGCATTGAGCCAGCTCGCGAGCTTGTGCTGGCCGCCCTCCACCAAAAAAAGCCGGTGGTTACTGCTAATAAGGAGCTGCTGGCTAACTATGGCACCGAACTCTACGCAGCAGCCGAGACAGCAGGAGTAGATTTATTTTTTGAAGCTGCTGTGGGTGGGGGTATTCCCTTGATTAGATCGCTTCGTACATCGCTGGTTGCCGAGCCGATTCAACGGGTAATGGGTATTGTCAACGGCACCACTAATTACATTTTGAGTCAAATGACCGAACATGGCGCTAGCTACCATGATGCTTTGGCTGACGCTCAGTCGTTAGGTTTTGCCGAGCAGGATCCCAGCGCCGACGTGGAGGGGTTTGATGCTGCTGCTAAGGCTTGCGTTATAGCTACGGTTGCATTTGGGGCTCAGGTGGTGGCAGGTAGTGTGTATCGCGAAGGCATCTCAGGAGTCGCAGCAGCCGATATTGTTCACGCCAGTGCGCTAGGGTATGTGATCAAGCTGTTGGCTGTGGTGGAGCGGGTAGGTGAGGTGGGTAACAACCCTGAATTAGCGGTGCGTGTGCATCCAGCTATGGTACCTGTAGGACATCCGTTAGCCTCTGTGCGGGATTCTTATAATGCAGTGTTTGTAGAAGGCGCTGCGTTAGGTGATTTGATGCTTTACGGCAGAGGAGCGGGGGGACGGCCTACCGCTAGTGCTGTGTTGGGAGATTTGGTGGATGCTGCTAACAACCTACAGCGCGGCACTTTCAGTTCGGTGGGTACTTTGGCTGATACGGTGCTAGCGCCCATAGATGATTTAGAATCCGAATACTACATTAACATGGAGGTGATAGATCGTCCGGGTGTGCTGGCGGTAGTGGCTGGGGTGTTTGGGAAACATGGGGTCAGCATTCGTTCAATGGAACAAGAAGGTTTAGGCAACCAAGCACGGTTGGTGTTTATCACGCATCGGGCTACCGAACGCGCTGTGCAAGCCACATTGGATGATTTACGGGAGTTGGATGCTGTGCGTAGTACGCCCGCGTTGTTGCGAGTGGTTGGCTGATCGGAGCAAGGTTTTGCGATACGTAAGCACACGGGGCAAGGCCCCTGTCTTGGAGTTTGGGGATGTGTTGCTAACGGGTTTAGCATCCGACGGCGGACTTTATGTGCCTGAGTCATGGCCAGTGTTGTCGCCTCAGGCATTGAGCTGGAACCCTGTTACAGATAACTATGCCGAGCTAGCCGTTGAAGTGATGTGGCCTTTTGTGGAGGGCGCTTACACACGGAACCGTTTTGCGGAGTTGGTGCAAAAAACCTATAGCTGTGCCTACGGCGGTTTTGATCATCTAGAGATTGCGCCCATGGTGGAGTTGGGCGGTGGGGTTTGGTTGATGGAGTTGTTTCACGGCCCCACGCTGGCATTCAAAGATATTGCCTTACAGCTTGTGGGGCGCTTGTTTGCTGAGGAGTTAGAACACCGCAACACCGCTGTAACCATTGTGGGTGCTACTTCGGGAGACACCGGGTCGGCGGCTATTGAGGCGGTAAAAGGGCGTCCTAACATTCAGATTGTGATGTTGCATCCCAACCGACGGGTATCTGAGACCCAGCGTCGGCAGATGACCACGGTGGCTAGCCCCAACGTTTACAACGTGGCAATTGATGGTACTTTTGACGACTGCCAAGACTTAGTGAAGGCTATGTTTGCGGATACTGAGTTCAAGCAGAAGCAGCGTTTATCAGCGGTGAACTCCATCAACTGGGCTCGAGTGATGGCTCAGATGGTGTATTACGTGGTTGCGGCAAGGCGGCTTGCTATAGAGGGTGCAACCCAAGATGGGGGCCGGGCAGTGTCGTTTTGTGTTCCCACCGGCAACTTCGGCAACGTGCTAGCTGCTTATGCGATTCGTCAGATGGGCCAAGCGGTAGAGCGCTTGGTTGTAGCTAGTAATCGTAACGACATACTTACGCAGTTCTTTACCACCGGTTCGATGACTATTGGTGAAGTACACCCTACTTTGTCGCCAAGTATGGATATTCAGGTTTCGTCTAACTTAGAGCGTTTGTTGTTTGAGCTTTTGGGTAGAGACGGCTCACGCACTGCCAAGTTGCTTGAAGGCTTTAGGGATAGCGGCACGATGAGTTTATCCCAGCCGATTTATGAGGAACTAAAGCGTTCTTGGACAGGCATTAAGGTTGATGATGCAGCCACCAGCCAAACTATTGCCGAGTGTTATCAAAATACCGGTCGGATTATTGACCCCCACACAGCGGTAGGGCTATCTGCAGCACAGCGCAACCAGCAAGCGCAAGATGGCCCAATGGTGGTGATGTCCACTGCTCATCCAGCCAAGTTTGCTGATACTGTGGAATATGCCATAGGCAAGCCACCCCCTGTGCCCTCTGTCCTGCAAGATATGGCTAACTTGCCTGAGCATTATGTAACCCTGCCTAATGATCTTGCTATTGTCAAAGATTTTGTGGCTAGCTGCTAGTTACCATGCCTAATAATCATCAAAGTGGCGGATCAGCTTGACTGTAGTTGTTGGCCAAGCCACGGCTTGAACAATAGTTTAAAGTTGTTTACGTGTTTTTTTTGTGATGTTATAGTTGATAATTGTGGGTGAAAAACTAGTAGTTCACAGGTTGAAGGTAAAGCATTTATTTGCGCTGTTTGCGAGCGCAGCTTTGCTGCTTAGGCACTTTCGTGGCAGTTGATGTTAGCCGTCCGCCTTTTATGCCGAATGTTTTTTCGTTTGAATCTGTGGCTGATGCACAAGCACAGCAGTGGTGTTTGTGGTATACAGAGGTGCCCCACAGGGAGATTACGCGTCGTGTGCGGTCGGGGTCTTGTCCGGCGGCGCCTGTTGTGCCGCAGTCGTCGTTGGGGGTTGCGTGTGTTTATGGGGGTAGTTTTCAGCATACAGGCAATGATGGTGTGGGTTGGTGGTATGTGTCAGTGTGCAATGCCGCCCCTCAGAAGTGGTGTTTGTGGTATACGGAGGTGCCCCACAGGGAGATTACGCGTCGTGTGCGGTCGGGGTCTTGTCCGGCGGCGCCTGTTGTGCCGCAGTCGTCGTTGGGGGTTGCGTGTGTTTATGGGGGTAGTTTTCAGCATACAGGCAATGATGGTGTGGGTTGGTGGTATGTATCAGTGTGTAACCCTCCACCACCGTTGGCGCCAGCACCAGTGTGTGGAGCACCTACTACGTCGTCTATCAGGCTTAGTTGGAGTATTCCTACTGGGAACCCAACTGCATATCGATATCGCCTGAAGGGAGGTAGTTGGACAACAACTAGAAGTACTATTGTGACACTTACGGGGCTTTCGGCAGGGACAAAGTACAGTGTTGAGGTGCAAGCATACAAGTCATCTGGGTGGAGCAGCAGTGGCTCAGCAGAGTGTACAACTGTTTCTATTACCCCTACGCCAACCCCAACAGCTACACCTACACCAACTTCCCCACCTGCTCCAACAACTAATAGTAAAGCTTCTGGTTTACCAAGATGTAAGTCAGTTACTGCAACATCAATCACTGTGGAATATCTAGATGCTGCAAATTTATATGGATGGTTTGTGAGTTATGAGCAAACAAATGGTTCTGCTAGTGGTTGGGATTATATAAGTGACAGGAAAACTTCAACTCTGTTTACAGGTTTAAAGCCAGATACACCTTACACTATAAGGGTTCTTAAGCAAGTCACAAGCTCAATAAGTTTCATACGAACCACAGCTGACTTTATATGTAAAACTAGTAAAGTTAGTTCAGGTACAAGCCAATCTCAATCTACAAGCGAATCTCGGGGAAAGTGTGTGTGGTTGCGGGCTAATCAAGTAACTGAGATTGTTAGTACGCAGCGGCGGCAGGCAGAATGTTCGCTGACAGGAGCGCAGCAGAGCACGTTGAGTAATGCTATTGCTATGAATTGTTCGAGTGGTGGGGAGTTTGCTCGAGTCAATCCTCTCGCTGATAATGCTAGTGATATAGAAATGAAGCAAGCTAGTAACGCTGCTAAAGCAAATACATGGCAGCATGTTTTAGTTTGTTTTCCATTGGGTGGCACAGGTAAGTATCAAGTTAATAAGAAAGTGCTTGCTAACGTAATTTATGCTGCAACAACTGTTTATGCTAATGATGTTACTGACAAATGTAAGAACCAACGTGTGGCATCTAACCGTGAAGCGTTAACTGTTAACAGGCTTGTGGCGATTATGCTGTCAATTCCTGTGCATGAATTAGCAGGTGCAGCTAAAACAGCGGTATCACCTTTAGCGCTATCTCGTTCTGATAATATTGGTGTCAGAAGAAATAATATTAAGCTGTTTGCTTATCGCAATAGTGAGAATAATTATAGGCGAGCTTTTTGGAATCCTGGTGTTGGGTTATGGCAGTTAGACACCGCAGGAGAGGTAGTCAAATGGAGTCATGCAGATCGTGCTAATGTAGTTCGAAGTGGGATAGTTGTTGCCCGTATTATCCAGAAGAACTATTGTAAGCCTGGGCAAAATTATTTTGTAGGATGGTTTGCGTGTGGAACAACAGGGCAAATTTGTAAATCTACGTATCTTGATATTTATAGATCTGCTAGTGATTCTTTAGATGTAAAAGTGGTAGCTACACCTGGAGCATCAGGGTTGGAGACTGTTGAAGATCTTGGTTTGGTAGATAGATTATGTCGATGGACTGATACAGGAGAAGCATTTGAATGTTCAATTTATGATACTGGAAGTATTTTCCCAACTGGTTTTTTAACAAACACAGCTACCGGGTCTTCTAATCAGTTTCTTGTACTTGGTAGTAAGACTCCGTTGTCTGCTCCTTTTATATCTTTTTTTCATAATGATTCAATGCGAAAATATGTAGTTTGGCCTGCTAAATGCACAGGATATTCTAGAACAATTATTAGATCCGTGCCAATGAATAAAGATGTAAGACACAGTCCTGGGTTTGATTACACTAATTATGTTTTTACAAATAATGAAGAAGGCAGAAAAGATTTCTTGGCTGATACTAATAAAAATCTTACACTACAAGACACAATGCTAGTCAATGAGCAGATCAAATCTGAAGGTTGGTTTGATAACACTATTGTTCATACTGACAACAAAGTCGGTACAGTTACGTGGGATCTTCAAATACTAATTCCGAATTCAACTTCAGCAACTCAGAACTCATATAAATGGGTAACAACAAACAACACTACTTTATCCTCTTATGCTTGCAATGATTTTTAAAAATAAAACTCAAATGATTAAGGAAAAATTCAATGCAATTTTATAATTTTAGACTAGTATTATTGTTGTTGCTGCTGCTGGCATCTGCTTGTGCTAGTGAGTCCAGCGAGGATAGCCAGCCATTGCAAGTTGTGGGTAGCACACTTTTTCCTACTGAAGAAGAAGCAACACCTGATCTAAAAGATATTCTTATACCAGTTGCAGTTTCAACCCCACAAGCAACTACAGCAACGCCTGTACCAGATGTAACCCCTACTCAAGAATCTCCAACGCCAACCCCTACACCTTCTACGGTTACGACTCAACCACCTGAAGAACCCAGTGATGAAATCGAAGTAATGCCAGCTACTAGCTCAAATAATGCGACTCCAGAAGCAACTACAGCAACGCCTGTACCAGATGTAACCCCTACTCAAGTATCTGCAACCCCAAGCGCTACACCTTCTACGGTTACATCTCAAATACCTGGAAGAATCTCAAGTGATTCTGATCTGGTAATCTCATTAGAGGAACTAAATAATTTAGATCCAAAGCCTCTTCCTTGTGCTGAAGCTGAGTATTCAAAAATGTATAAAGAAGATGTGAACTCGTATTGTGTGCCCGGGTGTCCTCCAAATTTGGCGGGGTGTGGTGGAGAAGGTTTACCAATATTTTTACCTTTTATACCACCGGTTCCACCAGTAATCAGCGAAGTAGATGCAGAAGCTATTGCATTGTTGGATGAAGGTTATTATACTACGAAGAGTCCTTATGCCGGTAAAACGCCTGGGGATGTAAGCGGTCCAGTAGGCCCGGTTGGTAATACTGGGGTTGAGCCTCCAGTGAATGGTGTGTTACCGGGTTTAGATGACCGTGATGTTGCGTTGTGGTTTGATAATCGAAGTAATATAAATGGTACGTATCTCAATGAACATTGGACAAGCCGTGTTGATGATAAACCTTATGACCTGTGCGATGATGCTCAACTGTTGAGGTTTTCTGTCTATGGTAGAAACCTTGCACCGGGGGAGGAGTTAACAGATAACGACCTTGAAGTGATTGAGCAGACAAGACAAGAATATGGAGTTACCTGTTATAACAATAATAACAAATCGTGGTCGAAACGTTATGTTGCTGTTGGACCTAGCTGGTATGCTGATAAGCCCACTAAAGCGCATGTAACCCCTGAACATGCGTTAGAAGAAATATTGAAGCGTAACCCTAAGGGGCTGTTTAAAGCGCGTCGACTTTACCCTGATGACAATACCTTGTTGTGGAGGCGCATAGCTGGCTATCATGGACAGGGACGTGAATATGAAACGGGTAGAAGATTTCCACTTGAACCTAACGATAAGGTTGTGCTCGCTGAAAAAGCAACAACTATTACTGAAAATGTTTTACGCGGTTTGGTGCATAATCAGTCGCAAACCTTGTTTGCCCGCAATGTTGTAGTAACTGCTAGCAGCATAGATGAGAAAGAAAACACAATATCTAGTTCATGGTCATGGCCATTAACAATACAGCCCGGTGAGTTTGCCCCATTTGAAATTGAAAACTGGCAAGGCAACACCGACGCTTCCAAAATCAACTTCAACATCACCGCAAACATGTCACCTTACCTTGACATAACACGAAGTTTTTCATTTAGAGGCGGTATATTCACATACTGGAACACAGTGGACATTCCTATTGGCTTGCTGCAAGAATTGTATCCTGAAGATCTGGATCCCGAAGATCTAGTCAATGGAAAGGTGCCAGATTACTGGGAAACCGGGTATGAAAGATGGACAATAGATATAGGAGCATATTTAGGGTTACCTCAATCGCATCCAAGCCTAAAAAACCGTATCAGTAAACTAGACTTAAATAAACTCGACATTAAAGCTTTTGCAATGTTCTGGAACTCAGAAATTGTGCCAACTGGTGTTCCTAACGAAGCAACCGTAAAAATGACACTAACCGACATAGTAGACCTCACCCCGTATCTAGACGGACCCTACCCGGCTCATCTAGAATATGCACGTTTTGATGGTGACATATTAGGACAATCGCATTTCGGGGAATTCAAAATAGTGCTACCACTCGCTAGCCCTGAAACAAACTATCACATATGGATAGGTGCAGCTAACCCAGCCCCACCAACAAACTCACCCGAAATGCCTTAGCTCTAGGCGCGCCAACAGGTTACCTGCTGTATGAGTGTGGATTTTGCTAGAAATTGCGACATAATCGGCCATAATGAAATACGTGGTGTGCATACCTGATGGGTGCGCAGATTTACCGGTGCCCGAGTTAGATGGAGCCACACCCCTAGAGGCTGCCCACACTCCAGTTCTAGACGAGCTAGCCTCTCGGGGCACTGTGGGGCGTGCACAGGTGATTCCTTTTGGTATGGCTCCAGGCAGTGATGTGGGCAACATGTCTATTTTTGGGTACGATCCGGCTTGTTACCACACTGGTCGTTCGCCGATAGAGGCTGCAGCGTTGGGGCTAAAGCTCACACCACAACAGGTGGCTTATCGCTGCAACCTTGTGACCGTAACCGACAACGGCATCATGGCTGATTTTTCTGGTGGTCATCCCGACTCCGACACGGCCGCTGAAGTAATCGCCGCCTTAGACAAGGAGCTGGGCGGCGAGGTGAGTTTTTATGCTGGAGTGCAGTATCGCCACACCATGGTTGCGCCAGCTAGCTGGGCTGACGCCCAATGTACTCCACCCCATGAGATAACCGATAAGCCTGTAGTGGGGCCTGTAGGGCCAGCAGCGGCCAAGCTAGCTGCCTTAGAGGCAGCTTCCGAGCCAATAGTTCGCCGTTTTGGGCTTAAAGCCAACCGGATTTGGTTATGGGGACAAGGGTTTCAACCTAAAATGCCCTCGTTTGCCACCAAACATGGTGTGTACGCAGGCATGGTTACTGCTGTGGACTTGGTGCGCGGGATTGGTGTGCTAACGCAAATGACCATCAGCGATGTGCCAGGTGCTACCGGCTGGTATGACACCAACTACGAGGGAAAGCGAGATGCAGCATTAGCAGGGCTGCACGCTGGTGCCGACCTTTACGTAATCCATGTGGAAGCAAGCGATGAGGCGGGACACGAAGGCAATGTGACCGAAAAAGTGCGTTGCCTAGAAAACTGGGACAGCCGCATATTAGCAGGTCTGATAGAAGGCTTGGATGACATGGGGCCGTGGCGGTTGCTGTTGTTGCCCGACCATGCCACACCGTTGACTTTACGAGGTCACACAGACCAGCCAGTGCCGTATCTTCTAGTGGACTCCGAACACGATGGCCCGGGTGGCATCTACACTGAACGAGGAGCTGCTGACACTGAGCTTGTGCAGGGCCATCATCTTATGTCGAGGCTGCTCAGCTAGCAGCAATTTGGGTATCGGGTAAGGTTGCAGCAGCGGAATCCTCATCAGAAATTGCTAAGATGTTGCTATTAGCTGTGACTTGTTGTAGATTATGAACAGTTGGGATTGCGAATTGCCTCGTAATCCTTCGGGGGCTTGCAAACCAGTCGGTTTTGTCAGGCAAACACATTGTCAGCATTGCGGTGGTGCATAGCTGCCCGAATCGTTTGCTCACATTTGTGAGCAATGCTGCGAACGGATAGTAAGTGCAGCTTCATTTTTGGTACTTCAAGGGAGAATTGTGAGCGTAGAGACTACTGAGTTGTCTCGTTCCAAGTTACAACGCAAGGATCGGGCTCAGCTACAGACCATCGCAATGGCAATGGGTGCTAGGCCAGATGCTAAAGCACGTAAAGCCGACATCGTGGATATGATTTTAGATCTTGCGGGTATTGCCGAAGGCAGGGACACCACTCAAACCAACGGTGTAGTAGAAACCAACGGTGTTGCACCCAGCGAACCTACGAATCGCCTTATAGAACCTATAGCAGCTGCCGATAGCCCTACCAGCACTACAGCAGAGCTTGCAGATGGCCAGCTAACGTCTGATGTTCGTTTAGCTGATGTAAATGTAGCCGACCAACAAGATTCGCAAGCTACCGATCGTGGCTCAGGGCGAGATCGTGGGAGTGAAAGGGGCGGGCGTGACAGAGTTGCGCGCGCCCGCGATAGTGGCGATAGAGATAGCGAGCGGGATCGCGCAGAGCGCAATCGTAACCCTAGAGAACGTAGTGATAGGGGGCGTCAAGAAGACTTACCAGAATTAGGCAACCGTCGTCGCCGTCGCGGTCGGGGCCGTGACCGCGACCGCTCAGATGAACTTTGGGAGGGAGACCCTATTCCAATTGCAGGCTATTTGGATTTGCGGGAAGATGGCTACGGGTTTTTGCGTACTAAGGGTTTTCAGCCCAGCAAAGATGATGCCTATGTATCTGTCAAGCAGGTGCGTCAGTTTGGGTTACGCAAAGGTGATTATCTACAAGGCGGTTGCAGACCTGCGTTTCGCAACGAGAAAAACCCGGCATTACTGCAAATTGATACCGTCAATGAGCACCCTCCAGAATCAGTAAAGCAGCGGCCCAAGTTTGAAGACCTCACACCGTTGTTTCCAGATCAGAAGTTGCAACTAGAGCGCACAGATGATCCCACTAACATGACATGTCGCATAATCGATCTGTTGTCGCCGATAGGAAAAGGGCAGCGCGGTTTGATTGTGTCACCTCCTAAAGCTGGTAAAACCACGATTATGAAGGAGATAGTACGCTCGATTGAGCTGAACAATCCTGAAGTTCATCTGCTGGTGCTACTAGTGGATGAGCGTCCCGAAGAGGTCACAGACATGCGCCGCTGGTTGTTACGAGGAGAAGTTGCAGCCTCCACCTTTGATCGACCTGCAGATGAACACACCCATGTTGCAGAAATGACTATTGAACGGGCCAAGCGCATGGTAGAACAAGGCGACGATGTGGTGATCATGCTAGATGGCATTACCAGGCTTTCACGGGCTTACAACCTGGCAGCTCCCGCTACTGGCCGTATCATGTCTGGTGGTATTGACACAGGTGCTTTGTATCCACCCAAGAAGTTCTTTGGTGCGGCACGAAACGTAGAAGAAGGCGGTTCGCTTACCATCTTGGCTACCGCGTTGGTAGAGACCGGTTCGCGTATGGACGAGGTTATCTTTGAGGAGTTCAAGGGCACTGGCAACATGGAGTTACGTTTAGATCGCCATATTGCCGAGCGGCGGATTTATCCAGCAATCAATGTGGATGCTTCGTCTACCCGACACGAAGAGTTGCTGTTTGAACGCAAGCAACTACAGCAAGTATGGAAGCTGCGAAGAGTGCTAAACGGTCTTTCTAGTGACGGTGACGGTGGCGCAGCCGCAGGTTTAGAATTGTTGATGGACAGGTTGCGAACCTTCCCCAATAACGCAGCATTTTTAGAGGAAGTAGCCAAGGGCCCTGCTGGGGTGTGAAGCTAGGAGACAAATGAAACCAGATATTCATCCCAATTACCGCTTGGTAGTTTTCCAAGACACCTCCGCAGGTACTTCGTTTTTGACCCGTTCTACCATCAAGACCAAAGAAACCACAGTGTGGGAAGACGGTAATGAGTACCCTCTAGCTAAGGTGGGCATCTCAAGCGCTAGCCATCCTTTCTTTACCGGGCAGATGACCATTGTGGATACTGCTGGGCGGGTGGAGCGGTTTGAGCGTCGCTATGGCCAGCGTAAACGTGCTAGACGAGCTGATGCAGCTAAGCCCGCTAATGCTGCTAGCAATTCGGGTGATGTTGCCAGTGCTGTCTCAAAATCCGCTACCTCTGAGTGAGCTGCAGCCTAATCTTGTTTACAAAGACATAGAAGTAGAGTTCAGCGCGCTTGAAAATCAACTTGCAGACCCAAGCCTGCACTCTGACCGGGATGCTTATGCGGCTGTAGCTCGCCGTTATAAAGAGTTAGAGGCTGTAGCGGGCTGTGTGCGTCGGCTGCAAGCGTTGCAAGACGACATAGAGGCTGCTACCGAGATGTTAGTTGAGGCCGATACAAGCGACAGAGCTTTGCTTGAGGCCGAAATTACACAAGCACAGAGTGCATCTGAGGAACTGCAATCAGAGCTAACCCTGCTATTGACTCCTCAAGATCCCAACGATGGTAAGAACGTAATTGTGGAGATCAAAGGAGCCGAAGGAGGTGAGGAAGCTAACTTGTTTGCACGCGATCTGTTTGCGATGTATGAGGCTTACGCAGCTCAGCATCGTTGGAAGGTAGAGATGATGAATGTTCAGCATTCTGACATGGGCGGTTACACTAACGTGGTTTTCATGTTGCGAGGCAAAGACGTATGGCGCAAGATGAAGTTTGAGGGTGGACCGCATCGAGTGCAAAGGGTTCCAGTAACTGAATCGCAGGGTCGGGTGCATACTTCTTCAGCTACAGTTTCGGTGCTGCCCGAAGCAGAGGAAGTGGAGATTCAGATTGCAGAAAAGGATCTTCAAGTAGACGTGTATCGGTCCTCAGGCCCTGGTGGGCAGTCGGTGAACACAACCGACTCTGCGGTGCGTATTACCCATAAACCAACTGGTCTTGTGGTGTCTATGCAGGATGAAAAAAGTCAGCTCCAGAACCGCAACAAAGCTATGGCTGTGCTGCGCGCTCGTTTGTTGCAAGCAGAACAACAACGTAGACAAGATGAGTTATCTGAACAGCGGCGAGATCAGGTAGGCGGTGGTGGTCGCTCAGAAAAAATTCGCACATATAACTTCAAAGAGAATCGGCTTTCTGATCATCGCATTGGGCTGACTTTGTACAAGCTGGATCGGATTTTGGCAGGTGATTTGGATGAGGTGGTAGAAGCTTTAACTACAGCCGAAAGCCATGAAGCATCACATCAGCAATGATTGCAGTTACAGCTAACGTGGCACTAGAAGATGCCCAGCTAAAAGATGCTGCGCAAAAAGGTCAGCGTGTTGTGTGGCGCTTGGTTGCTAATGCTGCTAAAGCCGATTTAGCAGCTAAGGGCTTTGCCGATGCCGCCATGCAAGCACGCCGCTTAGTTACACAGGCTTGTGGCACAGATTATTTTGAGCTGTGTGATGTAAGCCCAACTAGCCAGCAGATGATTCGGTTTGAGGGGATGCTTAACCGCCGTTTAGCCGGCGAGCCATTGCAGTATGTGCTCAGATGTTGGGGTTTTCGGGGTTTAGATTTGCTAGTCAACCCTGCGGTGTTAATCCCAAGACCTGAGACAGAAGGTTTAGCAGGGCTAGCTGTAGATGAGGTACACCGCCTCCAAAAAGCCGCTTACCGCAGTGACAGGAAAAGAGCTATTCGCGTAGCGGATTTAGGCACTGGCAGTGGTGCGGTGGGGCTGTCGGTAGCTAAAGAATGCGTTACAGCAGAGGTGGTGCTAACAGATATTTGTCCACACGCGCTGGCTGTAGCTCGAGCAAACCTAGCGGGATTAGGTCGACAAGCAGTTCGGGTCACAGTGAGGCAAGGATCGTGGTACGAAGCTTTGCCAGAGCAGTTAGTGGGGAAGTTAGATGTTATTGTTAGCAACCCACCTTACGTGTGCGATGAAGATGTTCTGTCAGATGAAGTGGCTTGCTGGGAGCCTGAGCTAGCATTGCGGGGTGGCGCCGACGGTCTAGACAGCGCTAGGTGTATTTTGGCTGAGGCCGCTAGTTGGCTTAGCGCAAAAGGTTCGGTGCTGTTGGAGTTAGCCCCTACTCAGATGCCAACAGCAGCAGACATAGCCCAAAAAAATGGGCTTGTTGTAGAAGCAGTACACACCGATTTAGCTGGCCGTAAACGGGTGTTGCACTGCCGAAAGATGTAATGATGGCAGCGGTTTTTGAGCAGGACACCGCTGCAAACAAAAACGATGGCGTAGCAGATTTAGTCACAAAAGCCGCAGCCGAGTTACGAGCAGGCGGTGCTGTGATCATCCCCACCGACACGGTATACGGATTAGCTGCTTTACCCAACAATGAAGCCTTGTTATTTGAGCTAAAGCAGCGGCCTGCCAACAAGGCGGTAGCTATTTTGGTTGCAGATCCTAGCAGTGTTGCAGAGTTCTTTGATCCGCTGCCTGCTACCCGCATGCTTATAGAGCAGTTCTGGCCGGGAGCGCTCACCATCATACAAGATGGTAAAGGTGTGCGCTGCCCAGACCATCAGCTAGTGCAGGCTTTGGTCACAGAAGTTGGCCCCATCGCCACTACCAGCGCCAACTTGAGCGGCCAGCCCACACCCCACACTGCACAAGCTGCAGCAACAGCATTTCCTGCTGTATCGGTGGTGATCGACGGTGGTCGTCTTGACGCTTTAGCGTCTACCGTTGTAGAGGTGACACAAGCCGGGTTCAGCATCTTGCGCCGGGGAGCGGTGGATGTGGATACGCTAGCCCAATGAGCCGCTCTGAAGGTGTTGCTGCACGAAGCCGCAAGACCAACGTGGCTTTGCTAATCACATTGTCATTGGCTTGGATAACTGGAGGTGCTTCGTTTTTGTTGGGGAGTTCCTCTACAGCGTGGTTAGTAACAGTGCATGGTGTGGTGGGTTTCGCAGTTTTAGTTTTAGCTCGACCTAAATCGCCGATCATTCAACGGGGTCTTAGCCGCCGTCGCTCTAATCGTTTTGCCTCGATTGCTTTAGCTGTTGTTGTGGTTGGTGCATTTGGCACCGGATTAATACACACGGTAAATGTTTGGGAACCTTTTGGGGTGTGGTCGCCTATGGGATTGCATCTGATTTTTGCTTTAGTAGCGGTGCCTTTAGTCGCCATGCATATGGTGACCCGCCCGCAACGAGTTCGCCCGATGGATCTGTCACGGCGCACTTGGTTACAGGCTTTGGGAGTAGCTGCTATAGCTTTGGGGCTTCGTACAGGGTTTGATCGCTGGGTAAGCGCCGACCGACGTTTCACCGGTTCACACGAAGTCGCATCGGGCGATCCTAACCAAATGCCAGTGGTGCAGTGGTTTGACGACTCTCCTCCTAGCATTGACCCCAATAGTTGGGTGTTGCGCTTGCGTGGGTCAACAGAGCGTGATGTGGACTACCAAGAGTTGCTATCGCACGCAGCTTCGCAAGTGGCAACCCTTGACTGCACTAACGGTTGGTACAGCACACAGACTTGGACCGGTGCCAAACTGGCCGATCTTTTGGGGCCAGATGTTTCGGGTCGCAGCATCCAAGTGCGTTCTGCAACCGGCTATACACGCCGTTTCCCGCTTAGCGATGTCAACAATATGTTGCTGGCCTATGAATTGGGCGGCGAGCTACTTTCGCGGGGACATGGTGCTCCAGCTCGCCTAGTAGCTCCAGGCAGGCGCGGTTTGTGGTGGGTGAAGTGGGTAACCGAGATTAGAACTAGCAATCGCCCATGGTGGTTGCAATCACCCATTTCGTTCACTTAGGTAGCTAGATTGGCTTTTATGGTGCGAATAGCCACAGGTTCTGATCACGCTGGAGTACATTTGAAAGATACGCTTGTGGCTCATTTGCAGCAGCTAGGTCACGAGGTGATCGATTGTGGCACCTACAGCAGCGACAGGGTAGATTATCCCGATTATGGGGAGGCTGTAGGCCATAAAGTGGCTGCAAGCGAAGTTGATTTAGGGTTATGTGTGTGCGGAACTGGTATTGGCATAGCCATGGCAGCTAACAAAGTACCTGGCGTGCGCGCTGCCACTGTTCACGATGTGACCTCAGCGCGTCTTGCTCGCGCCCATAACGATGCCAACGTTGTCTGTATAGGAGAGCGGTTGACAGGAACCGCTGTGGCTATAGACATTGTAACGACTTTTTTGGAAACATCTTTTGACCGCGGGCGACACGTCAGCCGTGTGGCAAAGATTGATGCCATGTTGCCGAGATCAACCGCGTAGCCTTAGGTAACGAGCATTAACCACGGAAGGTAGTTACAGGATGTGGCCTGACAGCAGCACAGATTCAGTTTTTGAGATGATCCAGCGCGAGGTAGAGCGTCAAAACACCACTTTGCAGTTAATCGCTTCGGAGAACTTTGTGTCCCCTGCGGTAATGATTGCGTCAGGCTCGGCGCTTACCAACAAGTACAGCGAGGGATACCCTACTAAACGTTACTACGGTGGCAACCTGGTAATTGACGAGGTTGAATCCACCGCTCGTGATCGTCTCACAGCCTTGTTTGAAGCAGATCATGCCAACGTACAACCCCACTCAGGTGCCAATGCCAACTTGGCTGCCTACCTTGCAGTACTGGAATCTGGCGACACGGTCTTAGGAATGAGCTTGGATCATGGGGGTCATCTAACTCATGGTTCGCCGGTGAACATCAGCGGACGCAACTACAACTTTGTGGCCTACGGTGTTACAGCAAATGAGGAGCGCATTGACTACAACCAAGTAAGAGATTTAGCTCTCAAGCACCAACCTAAGCTCATCGTGGCAGGTGCCACCACCTACTCTCGAACAATTGATCCAGCACCGTTTAGAGCTATTGCCGATGAAGTAGGTGCTCTGTATATGTTTGATGCAGCCCATATTGCTGGGCTTATTGCTGCAGGTGTACACCCTAGCCCGGTGCCGTATGCTGACATCGTTACTTTTACTACTCATAAAACGCTTCGTGGGCCGCGTGGTGGCGCGATTTTATGCACTAAAGAGTTAGCTTCAGCTATTGACAAAGCTATTTTTCCGGGGTTACAGGGTGGCCCACTAGAGCACATTATTGCGGCTAAAGCCGTGGCATTTGGAGAAGCTGCAACACCAGAGTTTCGTGACTATGCCGCTCGGATTATACAAAACAGCGCTGCGCTAGGTAAGGGGTTGGTATCTGAAGGTTTTCGTTTGGTATCTGGTGGTAGCGATAATCATTTACTTTTAGTAGATTTGCGTTCTTTTGATACAGATCTCACAGGTAAGCAAGCTCAAGAAGTGCTAGATCGGGCGGGTATCACCCTTAACAAAAACACCGTGCCAGACGACCCACGGTCGCCTTTTGTTACTAGTGGGGTGCGGATTGGTACTCCTGCAACCACTACTCAGGGCATGGATGCAACTCAGATGGCACAGATCGCTAAGTTGATTAGCCGCACCTTACGTAATCGCAGCGATGAGAGCGTCATAGCTGCGGTGTGTGCCGAGGTGTCCGAGCTGTGCGGGCGTTTTATGCCTTATGGCTGCTTCAGCGAGAGCCATTAGCTAGCTCAGTTATTGCAACTAGCTATCTAGCTACCCAAAGCCGTGGCTCCTAGCATCAGCAGCTACCTCATAGTTTTTGGTGTGGCTGCTGGGGTATCGCTTGTAGCTACATCGGTTATGCGTTGCATCAGCCAGCGTATGGGGATCATGGTAGAACCCGATGCTAGGCGAGTTCATGAAAGCGCTACGCCGGTGTTAGGCGGTGTAGCTATGTTTATCGGTTTTGTCGCAGCTATGGGTACGGCTTGGTTTATGAGCGACTTCGATGTGGTTTTCGCCACCGCATCAGAGCCGGTAGGTGTAATGATTGCTGCGCTGGTGATGGTGGGATTTGGTACTTATGACGATGTGCGGGAGATGTCTGCGCCTGCCAAGGTTGCTGCCATGTTGCTAGCTGGCAGTGTGTTGGCTTTTGCTGGGGTGACTATCTTAAATTTGCGGTTGCCGTTGATAGACGCGCTGATTTTGTCGCAAGACATAGCTTTTGTGGTGACTGTTCTATGGCTGGTAGCAATCGTTAATGCCATCAACCTGATTGACGGTTTGGATGGTCTTGCAGCCGGTATCGTAGTCATTGCGGGTATCACCTTATTTGTGTACTCCATCCAGCTCAGCGATTCTGAAGTGCTGTTATCTAATAACATTGGGCCGCTGGTGGCAATCATTGCTAGCGGCGTGGCATTAGGATTTCTGCCGCAAAATTTTCATCGTGCCCGCATTTTTATGGGTGACGGCGGAGCGTTATTTTTGGGCACTTTGCTGGTTGCGGCTACGGTAGCGGTAGGTGGACGCAGCAGCGAACCTTTCACCGGTCAAACCTACTTTTTGTTTGTTCCCATGCTGGTGCCGCTCATCATTTTGGCTGTACCGGTGGTTGACGTGTTGTGGGCAGTGCTGCGACGTGCCCGCGCCCGAACCAGCATTACTACTCCTGATAAAGAACACTTGCACCACCGACTTATGCGTTTAGGTCATGGTCACCGCCGCAGCGTTTTGATCTTGTGGCTGTTTACAGCTTTGATGTCTGCTTTGGTGTTGTACCCAACTTATGCTGGCGGGGGAGAAGCTATTGTTTTGCCAGCTGCAGCAGTGCTGGTGTTAATGCTGTACACGGTGTTTTATTCGGTTTTACGCCGCAAAGTTGCTTGAGACGGCTGCAGTGTTAGCAGGAAAGCCGCTGATTTTTGCGATAGGTTTTAGCATGATTTGGCCTTATGCAGTTTTATAGGAAACCATTAAGCAGAAATCAATGGTCTGAGGTTAGTTGCCTAAGACTAATCTGCATGCCATAGGGGCCTAAACTTTGTCAACTGCAACAACGCAGCATAGCCAAAACAAAGATCGTTACCGCGCTGGGGATGCTCTCTCAGTTGCGTTTGAGTTAGTGGCAACACCAGCAGTGTTTGCTTTTTTTGGTTGGTTGCTTGACTCTGCGTTAGACACTAAGCCCTTATTTACGTTGTTGTTGGGTTTGTTTACTGCCGTTTATGCCGGGTGGAGGGCATTTCGTACTTACACAGAGCGGATGGATGCTTACAAACAGCAGCTACCAAGCTACCGATATGAAGCCGATCGAAGCGCAGACACATGACACAGCAACCAAACGTTGTTTCTGAGACTACACAGCAAGCTCCCGAGCGAGCTATGGCGGTTGATATGTTGCGCCGTGGCGTGATTGGCGGACCAGTTTTGCTGGGCATCTGCGCTGGGATATGGGGGTGGGCTGGGCTTTGGTCTAGCGGTTACGCCTTAGGTTTGATCTTGTTTAACTTCTGGCTAGCAGCTTCGCTTATTACCTGGTCGCTACGTATTTCTCCCACAATGTTAATAGCTGGTGTCATGGGTGGGTACTTCATCCGCCTAGGGATTCTGACTGGTGCATATTTCTTAGTAAGAAATATTGGTTGGTTTGAGGTGCTGCCGTTTGTCATTACCCTCATCGCAGCACATATTGTGTTGCTAGTTTGGGAAACCCGCTATGTATCCATGTCCCTTGCTTACCCAGGCTTGAAGCCACAAGGAGCCCGTTCGTGAAATTTGCAGGTGCGCTACTAGAGAGTTGTATGTGGTCGTGAACAGTGTATTGGCGTTGGAGTTTCCCCCTGTTACGCACTTGTTTGAGTGGCCCGATTTCTTATTCACCGATTCTCCATTAGCGCTCAACAAGACTGGACTTATCTACATACTGGCGTTGCTGCTTACCGCTGGGTTGTTTTGGGCCGCAGGACGACGCCGTGCGTTGGTGCCAACAGGCGCACAGACTGTGGCTGAAAGTGGCATTGAATTCGTAGAGAGCAACATCATTATGCAGACTATTGGCCCTGATGGTCGTCGCTATCTGCCGCTGTTGACAACTATGTTCTTTTTTATCTTCTTTAGCAACATTTTTGGGGTTATCCCCATATTCCAGTTCCCGGCCAATTCGCGCATGGCCATACCTCTAACACTTGCACTAGTGGTATGGGCTATCTATCACTTTGTAGGCATTCGAACACAAGGGTTCTTTGGCTATCTAAAAGGTGCCTTGTTTCCCCCTGGGGTTCCGTGGCCGCTTTATATCTTGGTAGCACCCATTGAGTTGTTGCAGATATTGTTGATCCGACCTTTGTCTTTAGCAATCCGGCTTTGGGCTAACATGGTCGCCGGTCACCTGTTGTTAGTGGCGTTTGCCGTGTTATCTGCTGCGCTTTGGGGAGCTGGGTTTATCCCAGCAGCGTTGCCGTTTTTCGCTCTCATCTTGATTACTGCTTTTGAGATTTTTGTGTCAGCTCTTCAGGCCTTCATATTCACTATTCTCACCGCCGTTTACATCGGCGGATCCTTACACCCCGAGCACTAGGAGATATTTACTTTGCTTGCACTGATTTCCACCATCTTCGCACAGCTGACCGGTGACGGTGAAGCTGGATTGAGCGCCATAGGCGCAGGTTTGGGCTATGGTTTAGCTGCCATCGGCCCTGGTATCGGTATCGGTATCGTGGTAGGCAACGCCATTACAGCAATGGCTCGTCAACCTGAGTCCGCAGGTGTGGCACGTACCACTATGTTTTTGGGCATTGCCTTTACCGAGGCTTTAGCTCTTATTGGTTTCGTCGTGTTTATCCTGCTACTGCCATGAGCCGACGGCTTTGGGCCATGGTAGCTTTGGCGCTGGCCGCAGTAGCATTCAGCGCCTCGGCAGTTGCTGCAGTCGGTGAGACCGTGGGATCTTGCATCTTTGAGGAATTGGAGCAAGCTAGTTTTGCAGAGATTGACGGCGAAGGTTTCGACGCGGTTAAGAACCTAAAAACAGCCTACAAAAACGAACAAGCTGGTGCAGAAGACCTTAAAAAAGATTTTGAAAGCGATCTGGAAGACTGCCTAGAAGCACCCAACCCTATTCTGCCTGAAGCCACAGAGATCATCTGGGGTGGAGGCGCTTTT
Source organism: Candidatus Poriferisocius sp. (assembly GCA_965221865.1). GTDB lineage: Bacteria > Actinomycetota > Acidimicrobiia > Acidimicrobiales > Bin134 > Poriferisocius. Next base: position 193,115 of record OZ244918.1, on the reverse strand, counting down.
GTGGTGTTGTTGGTGCTAATGCGTTGGAAGCTATTTCCGGTAGTGAAAAACCTCATGGAACAACGTACGCAACGTATTCAGGACTCTTTAGATGAAGCCGATAGAACTCGCGCTGAAGCTACTGAAGTGAAAGCTAGCTACGAAGCTGAGTTAGCTGATGCTAAAAATGAGGCAGCCCGCATAGTGGATGAAGCCCGCGAACAAGCTGGAGTAGTTAGAGCCGATTTGCAAGCTAAAGCAGAAGCAGACATTGCCGAGATGCGTGAGCGGGCTGCGGCCGATGTAGAGGCATCTAAACGTCAAGCTATTTCTGATTTGCAATCGGAAGTTTCCGATATTGCCTTAGGTGCTGCTGAGGCAGTGATCGGGCGGAGTTTGGAAAATCCTGAAATGCAACGTCAGCTAATCGACGACTACATCGCCCGCGTGGGCGAGACTCAGCAAGGCTAAGCTGATGTCTGAACGGTCTGTGGGCTATGCCGATGCGGTAGCTTCGGTAGCTAAAGCAGAAGGCAACTTGGACTTAGTTTCCGATGAGTTATTTCAAGTAGCTAGAGCCATCGAAGGTTCTGATGATCTGCGAATGACTTTGTCTGATCGTCAGATTCCAGCTGCTCGCCGTCAGCAGATTATTGAAGACTTGCTAGGTGGACAAGCCTCAAACATAACTACAGCTATGGTTTCCATGATTATAGCTGCGGGCCGGTCTTCGGATATTTCTGGCATCGCCGCTGAGACAGTAGAGCTAAATGCGAGAGATAGAGGGCGTGCAGTTGCCGAAGTACGTGCAGCAGTGGCGTTAAGCGAAGACCAAACTCAGCGTTTAGCAACAGCACTTAGAAAAGCCACCGGTCATCAGGTGGATGTGAAAGTGATTGTAGATCCTAGTGTGATGGGTGGTTTGGTAGCCACCATAGGCGATGAGGTGATTGACGGCTCGGTGCGCCACCGCCTGAGTCAGCTGCGGGACTCGTTTTAGTCCTATGAGCAAAGTTTTCTAACGAGGAGCAATATGGCAGAGTTGACCATACAAACCACCTCTATTGCTGAGGCTATTCGCCGCAATCTAGAGGGCTTCCAACCTGAGGTGCAAAAAGCGCAGGTAGGACGCATAACCGAAGTAGGAGACGGTATCGCCCGTATCTCAGGGTTGCCTGGAGCTGCTGTAAATGAGATGTTGGAGTTTGAAAACGGCATTATTGGTTTAGCGCTAAACCTAGATACCGATTCCATCGGAGCCGTTGTGCTAGGCGAGGTAGATGAAATTGAAGAAGGCCAAGCAGTGCGTTCCACTGGCGACATCTTGGCTGTACCGGTGGGCGATGCCTTGTTAGGCAGGGTGGTGAATGCGCTAGGAGAACCGGTAGATGGCAAAGGACCCATCAGCGGTGCGGAAAACCGCCGTATGGAGGTGCAAGCCCCTGGCATCATTGGCCGCAAACCAGTACATGAACCCATACAAACGGGCATTAAAGCTATCGATTCGCTTATTCCCATTGGACGAGGTCAGCGTGAGTTGATCATTGGCGACCGCAAGACAGGCAAAACAACCATAGCGTTAGACACGATCCTCAACCAGAAGGGTCAAGGCGTTAAGTGCGTGTATGTGGCGATTGGGCAAAAAGCCTCCACAGTAGCCCAAGCTGTAGCTACTTTGGCTGAGCGAGGGGCTATGGAATACACAGTGGTGGTGGTAGCACCAGCTTCCGATCCAGCCCCGTTTAAGTACTTAGCTCCTTATGCGGGTTGCGCTATGGGACAGCACTGGATGGATAACGGTGGTCATGCTTTAGCGGTTTACGACGACTTGTCCAAACAGGCCGAGGCTTATCGGCAGATGGCATTGTTGTTGCGTCGCCCCCCTGGACGTGAGGCTTACCCGGGTGATGTGTTTTACCTGCACAGCCGTTTGTTGGAGCGTGCAGCCAAGCTAAGCGACGAACGTGGGGCTGGGTCTTTGACCGCGCTGCCTATTATCGAAACCAAAGCAGGCGATGTATCGGCTTATATCCCAACAAACGTGATTTCCATCACTGATGGGCAGATTTTCTTGCAAGACGACTTGTTTAAGTCTGGTGTGCGCCCAGCAGTGGATGTGGGTATTTCGGTTTCTCGTGTGGGTTCAGCCGCACAGGTGAGCGCCATGAAGACAGCTGTGGGTACGCTTAAAGCCGACCTTCAGCAGTTTCGCGAGTTAGAAGCTTTTGCGGCTTTTGGTTCCGATTTAGACGCGGTCTCCCAAGCTCAACTGGATCGGGGTTATCGCCTCACCGAGCTTTTGAAGCAGGGAATCCAGTCGCCAATTCCAGTACAAGAACAGGTTGTGACCTTGTATGCAGGCACGCGTGGCTATCTCGATAACATTCCTGTTACCGATGTGGCCCGCTTTGAATCTGAGCTGTTGGAGTGGGTGCGAGCACGTCACGCAGACTTGCTAGAAACCATCGCGCAAACCGGCTCAGCAGATGAACAGGTTTTGCAAACAGCAGTGGCAGCTTTTGCGGAGCAGTTTGAGGCTTCTATTGCCCCTGCGGGCGAAGAACCAGAAGCCGAAGCTCAAGGCGATGCTCAAGCAGATGTGATAGACGCAGATCACACGCTGCCAGAGATCGACATTCAGCGTTCTGAAGAGGAATAAGGGAGCCCGTAGCAGTGCCTGGTGGTCAAGAGCGGGCCTTGCGACGGCGTATTACGTCGGTGCAGTCTACTAAGAAGATCACCCGCGCTATGGAACTTATTGCTGCCACTCGGGTAGTCAAGGCTCAACAGAGGGCCCACGCTGCTAGACCCTATGCCACCAAACTTACCGGTGTTATTGAGGATGTGGCAGCAGGTGGTGCTGAAGCTTCGCATCCTTTACTAGAGCGGCGCGAGGCTGTGAACAGGGTTGGATTTGTTGTTATCACTTCAGACAGGGGGCTAGCTGGCCCATACAACAGCTCGGTTATCAAGGCTGCTGAGCGAGAGCTGATGGACACCCAAACTAAAGGTTGCGATTATTCGTTGTTGCTCATTGGTAAGAAAGCTCAGGATTACTTTCGGTTTCGCAACTACCGTGTAGATGAGGCTTTTGAAGGAATGAGCGATACTCCTACCTATGAAGATGCCCGACAGGTAGCAGAGATTGTGGCAGAGAAGTTTGAGAGCGGCTACATCGATGAGGTGATCTTGACTTACATGGAGTTCGTCACCATTGGTACTCAGCGGGTGGCAGTAAGGCGTTTTTTGCCGCTGGAGAGCATTGAAGTTATAGCTACTGCTGGTTCAGGCGAGCCGCGGGCGGCTTTTGAGTTTGAGCCTTCCCCAGAGGGGGTACTGGAGTCGCTTTTGCCTCGCTATGTGGAGTCGCGGCTGTTTTCAGCATTGCTAGACGCAGCAGCATCTGAGCATGCCAACCGGCAAAGAGCCATGAAAGCAGCTACTGACAACGCTGAGGAGCTAATCACGAAACTCACGCGCGCTATGAACCGTGCGCGTCAAGATGCTATTACAACCGAGATTATGGAGATAGTAGGTGGAGCTGAAGCACTCAAAAAAGACGATGCTAGTGATGTGGGCGACGATGTCGCTAGCAACATTGCCGGGCACCTAGCTGCTCTTACAACGCAGACAAGCTAACTCGCCTGGTCAATAAGTTGAGCTAACCAACAGGAGTATAAGCAGAAATGTCGGAGAACCAAAAAGACAATCTCAAAGATGGCAGGGTGGTAGCTATTGCTGGCCCTGTTATTGATGCTGAGTTTCCTTCAGATGCCTTGCCAGAGATCAACACCGCTTTGGAGTTTGATGTGGTGGTAGATGATGAGACCATAGCTGTAAAAGCAGAGGTGGCTCAGCAGATTGGGGAAGGCAGGGTACGAGCTATTGCGCTGAAACCTACCGACGGGCTTACCCGTGGTACTATTGTGCGCAATACAGGTCAAGGCATGACGGTGCCGGTTGGTGATGTCACATTAGGCCATGTGTGGAATGTGGTGGGAGAGTGCCTAGATGTTGATCGCAGCACTTTAGATGTGGGCGAGGAGTGGGAGATTCATCGGCCTGCGCCTTCATTTGATTCGTTAGAGCCCTCTACTCGCATGTTTGAGACCGGCATCAAGGTAATAGACTTGCTCACCCCCTATAAAGAGGGAGGTAAAATTGGTCTGTTTGGTGGTGCTGGTGTGGGTAAAACAGTGCTCATTACCGAGATGATCAACCGTGTGGCAACCCAGCATGGTGGTGTTTCGGTGTTTGCCGGGGTGGGTGAGCGCACTCGTGAGGGCACTGACTTGTTTTTGGAGATGGAGGAGTCGGGCGTTTTAGACAAGGCCGCATTGGTATTTGGTCAGATGGATGAGCCTCCTGGTGTGCGCTTGCGGGTGGGTTTGGCTGGTGTGACTATGGCCGAGTACTTCCGTGACGTGCAGAATCAGGATGTGCTGTTGTTCATCGACAACATTTTTCGGTTTGTGCAGGCTGGTTCTGAGGTGTCTACTTTGCTGGGACGTATGCCTTCCGCGGTTGGTTATCAGCCTACGTTGGCCGACGAGATGGGTGAATTGCAAGAGCGCATCACTTCCACGCGCGGTCGTTCTATTACCTCTTTGCAAGCAGTTTATGTGCCCGCTGACGATTACACCGACCCGGCACCGTTCACCTCGTTTACTCATTTTGATGGAACCACCGAGCTGAGCCGGGACATTGCTGCGTTGGGTATTTACCCTGCTGTAGACCCGCTTGCATCTACCTCTACTATTTTGACTCCTGAGGTGGTTGGGGAGCGTCATTACAGTGTGGCCCGCCGTGTGCAGGAGATATTGCAGCGCTATAAAGAGCTTCAGGACATCATCGCTATTTTGGGTCTTGATGAGTTGTCTGAAACCGATAAGGTGATTGTGTCGCGGGCTCGTAAGGTGCAACGTTTCTTGTCGCAGCCCATGTTTGTAGCAGAGGTGTTTACCGGTATGTCAGGCGTTTTCACTTCGGTTAGTGAGACGGTGGACTCATTTGAGGCTCTAGTAAATGGGGATTTGGATGATTTGCCTGAGCAAGCATTTTTTATGGTGGGTGGAGCTGAAGAAGCCCAGCGTAAGGCTGCCGATCTAGAAGCTCAAGCTGCTTAGCTATGTCACTTTTGGTGGAGTTGGTTTCTCCTGAACAGGTTGTTTACACTGGAGAGGCCGAGATGCTCATAGCTCGTACTACCGATGGTGAGATTGCGTTTCAGCCTGGTCACGTGCCTTTTTTAGGGGTGTTAGTGCCCGGTGATATACGGGTGTACACAACTGCTGGTGAGAAGACTACTATCGCTGTGGAGAGGGGTTTTGTGGAGATTGCCAACGATAATGTTTCCCTTTTGAGTGACACTGCTGTTGTGAGCTGACCTGAGTGGGGTCTCCTTTGCGGTTTGCCAAGGTACTTTACGATTGGTGACTATTCCTTTTCAGTGGCCGCAAAGTACCGCTAGAGCGTTCGCACGGTATTAGGATAAAACTGAATCTATGACATTATACGCACTGAATCTATGACATTATACGCACTGAATCTATGACATTATACGCACTGAAAGTGCTACATTGAATGATGTGAATGCTGCACTAACCCCGGTCGGATATATGCCTCGTTTTGCTGATCGGGAAATCGCCGAGGCACTAATGAGCGCCCCAGTTGTGGTCATCGAAGGTGCCAAGGCTTGTGGCAAGACATGGGCTGCACGCAACCATGCGTGCAGCGAAGTTTCGTTTGAACAAGATGAACAAGCCCGAGCTCAAGCCCGGCTTTTGCCTCGTCAGTTCTTAGATGGTTTAGAGCCTCGTTTAATTGACGAGTGGCAGATTGTTCCAGAAATATGGAACACCATTCGTTACATGGCTGACGAGGAGCGTCGTAATGGCAGGTTTATCCTCACCGGCACTGCTCGTCCCACAGAAGATGGTATTCGTCATTCAGGGGCAGGACGAATTATGCGCGTTCGCTTACGTCCTATGTCGCTAGCCGAGTCGGGGGTATCCACGGGTGAAGTGTCTTTACGAGGGTTAGCAGACGGGAAGGCATGTGTGGCAGCTCGCCCTGAGTACAAAGTCCCGGATGTGATAGAAGAGCTTTGCCGAGGCGGATGGCCTGAACACTTAGGGCTTTCGGTAAGGTCTGCACAGCGTCGGTTGCGTTCGTATCTGAGTGAGATTGCTAGGTTGGATATTGCCCAAGCAGAAGGCGCTTTTAAGCGCAGTGATACCCAAAAGGTAGAGCGTTCATTGCTGTCATTTGCCCGCAATACGGCAACTACTGCTTCGTTAGCTAAGCTTGCAGCAGACACCGCTGGTGGTGCAGACGAGCTTGCACAAGACCAGCGGACTGCTGCCAAGTATGTAGATGCTCTCGCATCGTTGTTTGTTGTGGAGGATGTGCCAGCTTGGTCTACTAATCTTCGCTCACGGGCGCGTCTGCAACAGGCGCCGAAACGTCATTTTGTGGATCCATCTTTAGCAGCAGCCGTTCTTCGTGCGGGACCAGATCGCTTGCTTGGTGATTTGCAGACGTTAGGGTTTTTGTTTGAATCGCTTGTGGTTCGCGATCTTCGGGTCTATGCGCAAACCTGTGAGGCTTCGGTTTGGCATTTTCGGGATTCTCATGGGAACGAGATTGATGCCATTTTGGATTGGGGTGATAACAGATGGATGGCGGTGGAAGTGAAGCTCGGATCAATGGCTGCTGTAGATACCGCTGCTGATACCCTCAATCGTGTTTGTACAAAGGTTGATCCTGTTCTGTCGGGCACTCTTGTCCGCAAAGTGGTTATTACTGCTAGTGGCTATGGATATGACCGCCCCGATGGAGTAGCCGTAGTTCCCCTTACTGCTTTGACTGCCTAAGTTGGCTAAGAGATTGTCTAGTTAAAAGACGTTTTTGTTACAGAGTCTCTAGCTATTTCCATGAAGTGTCACTGGGTTGAGTAATGTCGGGCAGCCCACAAAACTAAAAGGAAGCAGAGAGCGCTATTTTGTTGGATAGAAGCCGGGCTACGATTTGGTGGGAGGAAGCTTAGGGGTTGTGTTTGTGTTTGTGTTTGTGGGTTTGGCGGTGACATGTTGGGCAGAGCAGTGTGAGGTTACTAATGTCTGTGGTACCGCCGTGTTCCCAGGGTTGGATGTGGTGGACTTCGCAGCTTGTAGCACGGATACCGCAAGATGTGCAGCGTTTATCGCGTTTGTATAAGGCTAGTAACTGTGTTTTAGTGTGTTTGCGTCTGCTGCGGCCGAGGTAGAGGGGTTGTGCTTGGTTGTTGAAGATTGCGGGCAGAATGTTGGCTTCACACGCTAGACGGCGTGTTTCGTCTATGCTGATTGGGGTGCCGTCTATGAGGTTTGCGGCTTTAAGCTGGCCGGTGATTGTGTCGTAATCTGCTGTTAGGATGACGGTGGTTTGCTGAGGTTGCGGTTCTGTGGTTTCGTCTGTTGTTGTAGGGTTTGTGGTGTGATTGCGGCTGGTTGTGTGGGTGATGAGGTGTACTAAAGCGTCAGCGTTGCGTTGCTCAAAACTACGATCATTACCACTACGGTAGTCTTGTTTGAACATTTGTGTGGTCATAGCGTCTATAGCGGTTTTCACTTTCTCGCCTGCTAGCTGATCAAGCTCAGCGTGTAAAACAACCATGTCATCATCACCATTAAATATTTTGGCGGTGCGACGCGCACGCTGTTGTGCTGTAGGGTTCAAACCTTTTGCTGCGAGACGTTTCGTTTCTGATTCCAACAAAGTGTTTTTAAAGTCATCACAGTTTTGCTGCACACCAACAGCCAACAAATCTAATTGCTCTTCAACACTCATTGGTGCTCGACTATGTGAAGCAGCCATTAGTTCGGCGTGGTCTTGGGTGATCCAACCGTCTTTAGCTGCCCGCACTACATCGGGCATAGAAGCTAACCCTTTCACAGTGCGAACACGACGACGTGTTTTATAAGCAGGCAAACCAAACTGTTTACAAACAGACATCACAGCTTCGTCACCTTCCAAATCGCCTAACCGAACCAACACCGCATTCAGGTAGCTTTCAGCGCGTTGGCGCACATCGTTAACCTGCAAAGCCAACTTCACGAGTTCACCAGCATCACAGTCTGAGAAATTGTCGAAACCAAACCCGTCAACACTAAAACCAGTATCAGCAGGTGATCTATCTAAAACATTTGAATTACTTTGAGAACTATTATATAAACTCATAAATATAAGTATACCCATACACTACGACAATACCTACTAAAAATATGAGAAAATATGAAAATAAAAAGATATTTTATGATGAATCAAGTAAAGTGAACTCCATCGGTGGTTACAAGAAATCAGCTGAGGTAGTTAGTTTTGAGAATTGTTACCCACGGTGAACTCCATCCGTGGTCGCGACGGATCGGCCATAATGGTCGGTCTGATGTATCTACGGCCTACCGGTGGAGGGTTTTATTATGGCACAGCGTTTGGGTGTGTGGATGCGCGCACGGGTTGAGGTGTTGTTGCGGCAGGGTTTAACCAACGCTGAGATTGCTTTGTGTTTTGGTAGGAGTAGGGTAACTGTTTGGAGGGGAGTAGAAACGTTGTGTTCAGGGCGTGTATCGCACGCAAACCGTTCAAAATGAAGCTGACATGAAAGCGTTACGGCCGGGGTTGTGTGGGTTGGTTGTAGATGGTGAGCTTGGCTAGCAGGTGGCAGATAGGTTTGGTGAGTGTTTATCGTCTCACGTTATTTCAGTGGAGTTAGCTGAGCTGGGTTATCAGATTTGTGTTGAAACGATTTACTGTGCTTGTTACGACGTGTCTACCAGCAGTGGTGTGCCACCAAACAGTTGGGCTTTGCTACCCCGTGCCCGGCGGTGTAAACCTCGGGGACGCTGTTCGCAGGCTAAACGTTCGGTTTTAGGTGATTGACGTCGTATATGTGAGCGTCCGTTGTGTGTGCAAGACCGTCAAGAGCCTGGTCATTAGTAAGGCGATCTGATTGTCTGTAAACACAACCAAACTGCGATGGTTACCCTAGTTGAACGGTTTAGCCGCCACACCTTGTTAGCAGCTTTACCAGACAGTTACGACGCTGCTAACACTGCTAAAGCCGTCACCCAAGCACTAGCCTGGCAATCATCACATATGGTGAAAACCCTCACCTGGGACCACCGCAGAGAAATGACCCGATGGGCAGACATTGAGAAAAACCTCAAAATCAAGATTTACTTCTGTGAACCCCGCTCACCATGGCAACAATCCCACAAACGAACAAACCAACACCTATCTTACGCCGCCCGCTACCCAAACACACCAACCTCAACATCAAAAAACCACACCTAGCACCATCAAAGACTCAAATCAACAACATGCCCAGAAAACTCCACAACCCGAACACAACCCAAACCATATACAACCAACTATGTCGCGACCACCACTAGAGCTTGCCATCGTTTGGGAGAGGAACCTCCTAACCCATAGCTCCAAATAATTTCATTGCGAAAGTTCTGTTGTCCGAAGATCGAATCCATTAAGGCTTTGACGTAAGCGTGTGCGGTGTGATCGATGTGAAGGTAGATGCTGCCATCTTCTCGAAGCACCCGGTGCATCTCCATAAGCCTCACGCCGAGCCAGCAGAGGAAAGCTGCCATATCGCTGCCAAATGATTGCCTAGAGGCGTCTATTACCGCCCATGTAGCTGGCCAGTCATCTTGAATTTGGTCTACCCAGTCCTCATGGATGTCTTCATCCCATCTCCACCTGTCCTTAAATTTTGCTCCTTTAGCAAGACTGTTTGGAGTAGCATGGAAGTCTTTGTTTTTGTTGAAAGGCGGATCGGTAGCAATTAGGTGAACTGTGCCAGAGTTCATTCCCCTTAAAAAATGAAGGTTGTCACCGTGGAACAAAGTACGGTTCTCCCAATTGGGATCCCCGTTCTCTCTCTCTCTCTCTCTCTCTCTCTCGGCTAGCCATCTTTAGTGACATCCTTTCTCTAAATTAAAAGGTGAACTCCAACGGTAGTAGCAACAGGTCGACTGTTATGGTTGGCTTGAAGTATTAGCAACCAACCGATGGAGGGTTTATTATGGCACAGCGTTTGGATGCGGGCGAACACGCTAGCTAAATGGATCGGGAACCGCTGTGCGGCTAGATGCGCTAGCGATAGAGGCAGTAGAGGGAATGGTGCTAACACACGGTGCTGGTGGAGATCGTAACCACTCTACGCTTGTATCTATAGCTGAGGGGCTAGCCCCGTTGCCGGTGGAGCGAATCAACTTTCCTTATCGTAATCACAGACGTAGACCTCCCGACAGGGCTCCCAAGCTACTGGAGTTTTTACACACAGAGATACCAACTATTGCAGCCCGGTTAGGTACTAGCCCTGAACGCTTAGTGCTAGGCGGGCGGTCGCTGGGCGGGAGGATGTGCTCCATAGCGGTGGCTAAGGGACTTGTTGCTGCTGGCTTGTTGCTGTTGAGCTATCCGCTGCATCCGCCAACCAAACCTGAAAATCTGCGGACTGAACATTTCCCAAACATCAATGTGCCTTGTTTGTTTATTTCTGGCGACCGTGATCCGTTTGGTCGTCCCGAGGAGTTCGAACAGCGCTTAGCAACCATCACGGGACCGGTGAGCAGCATATGGCTTCCCAGACAAGGCCACGAGCCTAAAGGTGTTGACCACGATATTGTGAACGCAGTTTTGGCGTGGGTGCAGAGCCTCTAAGGCCATCGTCACCAGACAAGCAGAGATAGATAACTTGCTGCATACATTTTCGTATATAAAGGCGTTCCACTGTTTTGCAGCAAGCGCTAGGTTATTAGTTAGTGAGCAGAACGGTAGAGAAGATAGCAACTTTGTTGCGGCCGATTGTAACAAGATCGCATCCGCCGCGCTGGAAGCGTGCGCTAGTTACTGGTGCCGCTTCAGGCATTGGCGAGGCCATTGCAACCCAGCTAGCAGCCGTTGGAGTGGAGTTAGTGTTGGTAGACAAACGTCCTGTTTTAGCCGATGTAGCTGGTACGGAAATTATTATTGCCGACTTATGCGATTCAGCGGACTTAGCCTTAGTAGAGCAACGGCTACGAGCCGCTGAAGCTCCTATAGATTTGGTGATTAACAACGCAGGGTTAGGCTATGAGGGTCCCTTCTATCAGCAGGATCAGGCCGAAATAGATGAAACCATCGGGCTAAACGTAACTGCTCTCACGCGGCTCACCCGTGTGGCTGTTGAAGCGTTTACAGAGCGTGAAGGAGGCCATGTCGTGTTGTTGTCGTCTATGGCTGCGTTGCAACCCTTACCAAATGTGGCTGTTTATGCAGCGACTAAAGCGTATGTAAGCAGCCTAGGAGAGGCACTGTATGAGGAGCACAAAGGCTCACCGGTAGCAGTTACTACAGCGATGCCGGGACTAACCCGCACTAACTTTCATTCACAAGGCCGCTGGAATCTTAATAATTGGCCTTCTAGAGGCTGGCAAGATGCCGACGTGGTCGCATATGAAGTAATAAAAGCGACAGCTCGCCGCAAGCCCTGCGCTCTAACTAGTCGTCATAACTGGTTTTTAGCGTTTTTATCTAGAAAAGCCCCTCGGGGCGTGCGTCGGTCGATTTTAGGATGGGCTGCACGCCGCAGTTGGCGCTCAGAAACGATTGGCAGCTAGCCAAACTCTACTGCTGCAAAGCTGTTCAGCTTTTGCATTTGATGCTCGGCAGTTATAAGGCGCACAGTACCCGATTTAGAGCGCATCACCAGCGACTGTGTGCTAGCACGGCCTTGTTTATAATGCACACCCTTTAGCAGGTCGCCATCGGTGATACCAGTAGCAGCAAAAAAGCAGTTGTTACCACGCACTAGATCGTTAGAAGTCAACAATTGCTGCACATTACGTCCCAGTTTTTCTGCTCCTTTACGCTCCTTATCGTTACGGGGCCACAACTGGCCGAGGAACTCGCCACCCATGCACTTCAAAGCGGCAGCAGCGATTACTCCCTCTGGCGTGCCACCCACTCCGAACAAGATGTCGGCTCCAGAATCTGGCCACGCAGTAGATATCGATCCAGCTACATCCCCGTCGGCAATCAAGCGGATGCGCGCCCCAGCTTCACGTACTTCTTCGATCAAATCTGCGTGGCGATCACGATCCAAAATAACGGCTGTGATATCTCTAACCGGCTTGTTTTTAGCTTGCGCCACTAACTCTAAGTTCTTGGTGGGAGTGTTTGCTAAAGAGATACCGTAGCCTACGCACTCAGGCCCAAAAGCGATCTTGTTCATGTATACACAAGGTCCAGGGTTGAACATGGTGCCTCTCTCTGACACTGCGATAACTGCCAACGCGTTGCTTCTCCCCAAAGATGTGAGGGTAGTGCCGTCTATAGGGTCTACAGCAATATCACATGCTGGAGGCGAGCCGTCGCCGATTAACTCCCCGTTATACAGCATGGGAGCTTCGTCTTTTTCCCCTTCACCAATGATTACTCGGCCATCCATCGGCACGGTTGGCAAAAGTACTCTCATAGCTTCTACTGCTGCTTGATCGGCACCATTTTTATCTCCACGCCCCATCCAGCGGGACGCAGCTAGCGCAGCTACTTCGGTAACTCGTACCAGTTCCATAGCCAGATTACGATCTGGGTTCTCGGCTATTCTTTGACTCTCGGCTGAGGCGTTATGCTCAGAGTGTGCGAAAGTCCTATCTTTTTGAGCTGCAAGATGGTTCAGCTTGGTTTCTGAAGATGTTTTCACATTGTTCAACCGTAGTCTCGTAGTCTGGTCTGGCACTATTTGAAGATGGTCTGGTGTTATCAATGCGGGTATGATTTCATAGATGGTGTGGTGGAGTGCGTGGAGTGTGGCGTGGCCACATTTGCGAGTCCACCTCAGCAACCCGAAGATGTTGGCAGCCAAGACGAAGAACAGCTGGCATATGAATGTCATGAGTGGCCTTATGAAAAGCGCAATGGCTTAGAAGCTGAGCTGCGTAATCGTCAACTTCAGCACGCTTGGTTAGGCCCAACGTTGATTGTGCGTGTGGCCGACGAAGCAGAGGTAGATGAGATTATAGAGGTTCTTCAGGGTTGAGTTCTTCGAGTGAGCGTTTGGTGGTTTCAGGGTAGAACTTGAGCACCAGCACAGCTATCAGCAGTGGGCCAACTACTAGAGCTGCAAAAGCACTGCCATAACCCCAAGCATCTGCCATTACACCCGCTACAGCAAGCCCTGTGGCACTGCCAGCAACACCAGCTAAACCGATGAGGCCGTTGGATTTGGAGCGGCGGGTGGTGCCAAACATTTCAGCTCGGTATACACCTAAGGTAGGCACGGTTGTGGCAGTCATAAACGTGCCAGCGGCAAGCAACACCCACATAGGCCAGCCCGCCACAGTGAAGTGCCATAAGGTTAACAGCGCACCACCACACACCCCTAAACAAGCTAGCACCCTGCGGCCCCGTAGATCTGCCATTTTGCCGGCTGCCAGCATTGCCGGGCCAGCAGTCCAGGTGGTTAGCAAAACAAAAACAGTAATTTTGGTAGCGCTGAAATTGCGTTCGTCGCGTAAAAAATCGTTCTGAAGCTGTGAAGCAGGCGATGTAAACAACAACACAGCAAAAGATGTAGCAGCAAACAGAACCAGGCGGCGACGATGTTCTGGCGGCGTTTTAGTTTTAGCGACTTGTTGAGCTGCTGTGAAACGTTGCGATTCTGGGAGGTGTCGGGCAGCGTAACCAAGCAGAGGCAGCCCCCCTAAAGCCATAAGAAAGATTAACCGCCAAGCGCTTGTGCCTAAGTCTGCTAATGGTACGAACCCCACAGCAATTCCTGAACCCAATCCTGCTGCCAGACCTAAAAGCGAAGTTACGTAAGCTCGTGAACCAGCAGGAGATTCTTCTAATGCGAACACAAACAACAAAAGAGCCATAGCATGCGCTAAGCCGCGTGCTAACCCTTGTAGGGCGGCCATTGTAGGTAAGTTTGGTGCTAACGCTGTCGCAGCCGAACACATAACAGCCCCTACACCGGCAGCTAGCAGAATATGTTTACGACCACGACGGTCCGCTAAAGCGGCTAGGGCCATAGTTAGCAAGATGCTTAGCCGTATTACCGACAGTGCAAAACCCTGCGCAGACTTAGAAACCCCAAACTCTTCGCGGGCAAAGGTGATGGTTTGACCTAGCAGAGTTCCTAAAAACCCTGCTAATACAGCCACGGTAGCTAAAAGAGCGATAATACGGGCTTGGCGGGCGCTGAAACGCTCTGGAGGGTGCCACCACGGGAGCTGGCGCCCCCGACAAAGCGCACGACGCAGGGGTACAGCAAACAGCGCCCCCCAAATTGCGATGTCTAAGCGGTAGTGAAAACTTTCGGTTATCTGGGTTTGGTTGTTTGGCAGATGTTTGATGCTGACGGTGCGCTGGTAATGCTTAAATGGTCCTTCGGTAGCGCTGAAAGTGCCGAGGATTTCCTCTGCTGGATTTGGCTGGACTGCTGTAGGGCACACAAGTTCGTCACGGCGTTCTTGGACAATGTCGGAGCGTGGAGCAAGTAATCCATTCTGGCCGCTTAGTAACTGTGGAACAACATGGGTGCTAACCACACGATGATGTAACAGCTGAGCCATGGATTACAAAAAGTTTAGTGCTGGTGCTTGTGTTGCTTTGGTTTGGATAATAATTATTAGGTGGTAAACAACTTAAAAGCGGCGACAGAAGGCACAGAACGCATTGAGGTAAGGCCAAGCGGGCCGCTAGAAGGATCTGTTGCGATCAGTGGGGCAAAGAACTCGGTGCTAAAGCTGATGGCAGCGTGTTTGTTAGTTGAAGGCACATTTGTGATTCGCAACGTTCCACAAATCCAAGATGTGATAGCCATGGCCGATGTTCTGCGTGCTATGGGCGTTGTCGTTACCCAAAATGAAAATACGCTTATTATCGTGCGACCCGCTGAAATAACGCCTGTCGCTTCTTATGGGTTAACCGAACAGATGCGAGCATCCACTGCAGTGTTAGGCCCGCTTCTCGCAAGCGTTGGTCATGCCATCGTAGCTTTACCTGGTGGGGACAATTTTGGGTTGCGGCCCATAGATATGCATGTGGCGGGCTTAGAAGCTATTGGCTGTCGCATTCAGTTTGCAGCCGGTGAAATACACGCTCATGCCGACAATCTAGTGGGTGATCATGTTTTGTTGGAGTTTCCCAGTGTGGGCGCTACCGAGAATGTTCTAATGGCAGCAACTTGTGCCAAAGGCACCACGACGATAGACAACGCAGCACGAGAGCCAGAAATAGCCGATTTAGCCAGTTTCTTATGCCAAATGGGAGCTAAGGTGAGCGGCGCTGGCACTTCTACCATCGTTGTGGAGGGTGTAGAGGAATTACATGCTGCTAATCACACTGTGGTAGCAGATCGGATTGAGGCCGCAACATATCTAGCAGCAGTAGGTGTAGCAGGCGGAGAGATCAGCCTTGAGGGTGCCCGCCTAGAGCATATGGCTATTTTGTGTCGCAAGCTTGGTGAGATGGGAGTTCGCACTACAGCAGATAACAACGGCGTGTGGGCCGGTTGTCACAGACGCCTGTGTGCAGCAGACGTATCCACATTGCCCTATCCAGGTTTGCCTACCGATTGCAAACCCTTGCTGTCTGCGATGTTGTCGGTAGCTGACGGGGTGAGCATTGTGACAGAGAATCTGTTTTCAGGACGGTTTCGCTACGTTGATGAATTAATACGCATGGATGCCGATATTCGCACTGAGGGACATCACGCGGTGATTCGCGGAGTAGAGCGACTGAGCGGCATCCCGGTTAGAGCCCATGATATTCGTGCCGGTGCTGCAATGGTGGTGGCTGGGATGGCAGCTGAAGGTGTCACCACTGTTTTGGATGTCCACCATATTGATAGGGGATATGAGGATCTAGTGGGCAAGCTCAGCAACTTAGGTGCCAATATCAGGCGCTTTGTGTAACTTGCGTAGTTGACTGGTGCAGAGCCGATTTAGGAGTGGTTGTGGCAGACAAATTGCTGAGCCACTAATATCTGATCACAAAGCAAACGATAAACGTAAAGGAACTTTGCACATGTCAAAAAGCAACCCTAGAACAGCACCACCAGCCCCAAGCACTGTTAGCCCACAGGCACAAGCTTACATAAATATGTTGGCAGACTTTCCTACGAGCGACATGCCAGCTCATGATGCTGGCACGCAAGTATGGTTAGATTGGATTGCTTCTACAAATCAAACCATCATGACAGTTTTTGTTAATCAAAGAGATTTCGATCCTTCGGTGCAACAAACCCAGTTTGAGATTGATGGGGCGACCACATACGTTTACACACCTGAGTCAGTAGCAAATAGCTCTTCTGCTCCGTTGTATATCGACATTCATGGTGGTGGTTTGGTATCTGGAGCGGGGGAAGTTTGTGATGCTATGGCCAAATCTGGGTATCTGGGTCTTGAGATGGTTACTTGGGCACCTGACTATCGGATGCCTCCTTTGCACCCTTATCCAACCGGATTGAACGATTTAGTGGCGGTTTACCGCAAAGCATTAGAGGCATGGGATCCAAAGACTATTTTGATTCATGGAGCTTCAGCCGGTGGCAATTTAGCTCCGGCTTTGTTGTTGCGGGCCAAAGATGAGGGGCTGCCTATGCCCGCGGCCTTAGTGCTATCTACACCTGAAGTAGACTTAACCGAGTCCGGTGACAGCTTTGTGACCAACGATGGTATAGATCAGGTGCTACAAAGCTTGATGGAGATTAACTTGTTATATGCCGACGGCCATGATCTGTCCCACCCTTATTTGTCGCCTTTGTTTGGCGATTTGTCAGGGTTCCCGCCCACTTACCTACAAAGCGGTACACGTGACCTGTTTTTGTCAAACACCGTGTTGATGCATCGGGCATTGCGCAGAGTCGGTGTGGAAGCTGAGTTACACATCTGGGAAGCATTGTCTCATGGTGGTTTCGGGGGTAAATCTCCCGAAGATAGGGAGATGTTCAAAGAGCGAATCGGATTTGTTAAACGTCATCTTGGCTTGAGCTAGCTTCATGGGGTGTTTTGTTTGCGTTTGGCTCGTCGGTTAGCCAAAAATAACAGTGCAGCCAACATCAGCAAAGGCGTAGCAACTAGCAGGATCTCGTCCCAACCCCCCTGATGAGCAAACATTTCCATAGCTGCGATTGTGCCATATTAATATATTAATTTAGTGTTGGCGATCTTAGTTTGAGTTGCGCCAATAGAGGACAAAAAGACTGTGCAAGAAGCCATCGCTCAAGTAATAGAAGCTATTAGACCAGCGATCCAAGCTGATAATGGAGATATTTTTTTACGAGATGTGGATGAAGAAAGCGGTTTGGTAACTGTGGAGTTAGTGGGAGCTTGTGTGAGTTGCCCTGCTTCTACGGTGACACTCAAAGCAGGTGTGGAACGAATCCTCAAAGAACGGGTGCCGGGAGTTACAGAGGTGGTTAACGTGGGACAAAACCTTCTGAGTGACGGGTCGCCGGTCGGCCTGTAGCTGCGCGCTGATGGAGACAACAAAGACCGAGACTTGGGCTATTACCTATGTGCTCATAGCCATAAACCTGTTGGTTTTTATGATAAGCGTAGCGATGGGCGACTCAGTGAGCGGTAGCAGCTCCACAAACGGCTTGGTTGCAGAGGCTGCAACTTGGGGTGCGGCCATTGACTTAGATAATGAGTGGTGGCGGCTGATCAGCGGTGGTTTTTTGCATCACGGCGTGATTCATCTAGCAGTAAATATGTTCTCGCTTTATGTGCTGGGCTTTCCTTTAGAGCGGGTCGTGGGTAAGAGCCCTTTTGTGGCAGTGTATGGTGCTGCACTTTTGGGTGGGTCTTTTGGAGCTTTGTGGGAAACACCAAATGCTTTAGTAGCAGGCGCGTCAGGTGCCATCTTTGGTTTGATGGGAGCTTTGTTGGCTTTGTCTATTGCTCAAGGAGTCGGTATTTTTCAAACTCCTATCGGGCCAATTTTGTTAATCAACTTAGCCATCAGCTTGACGGTTGATCAGGTATCTTTAGGGGGACATTTAGGTGGGCTGGTTGCAGGAGTGATAGTTGGGGGCACAGCAGTGTTAGCTTGGCGTGTACAAAAATTTCAGATCATGCTGCCAGCGCTTACAGCAGTGCTGCTGTCGGGAGTTTCAGTAGCTGGGGGGCTGTGGGCGGCTAGTCGTTGGATGACCGTTTAGCACCGAGCCCGTTCGTTAGCTAGCTTTGCTAGTGCTTTGAAGCAAAATAGGAGCGAAGCGTTTTGAGGTTACGTCTCCAAACCCATTCTAAGATGCGTTCTCCTACAATGTTGCGCAGCGGGCCACCCATCCACAGCGGAAAATGCAACTCTTCTGTCCAGCAGAACTCGCAGCGGTTGCTGCCAGCAGGGCTTAGAGTAAAGCGGCCTTCACCGGCCACCAAACCACGATGACGTACTCCCATCGCAGAGTTCTCTTCCCATTCGGTGATGACCATCTCATCAGTCAATCTAATAGGGCCAATTTTGGTTAGGCATTTGAATTCAGTGCCAAGCCCTTCTGTTTGGTTGGTACAAAAAGTAATAGACTCAGCATCGGCCATCCACTCAGTGTGGCTTTGGATGCAGCGGACATATGCCCAGACTTCAGCAACTGGTGCTTCGATGGTAGTAGAAACCCGAATTTTAGCCATTGACTTAGTCTAAATGTGGCTAGTAGGAATCGTTTCTACATCGTAAGATTGAGGCGTGTCGCAACAACCAGCAGAAATAGCCTACTTGGACAACGCGGCCTCTACGCCGCTATGTGCGCAAGCGGCTGAAGCTATGGCACCTTTTTACAGCGAGCTTTTCGCTAATCCTACAGGGGCTCATCGTATGGCGCGCGATACGCGTCGACGTATAGACGATGCCCGCGATGTGCTAGCTGAAGCCTTAGGCGCAGAGCCTGGTGAGATCATTTTTACCTCAGGTGGAACCGAGAGCGACAATCTGGCTATTTTTGGTAGTTGCGCGCGAACCCTCAGCACTGCTGCTGCGAACACTGCAACATCAGCGGTTGGGAAGACTCATAGAAGTGGACCAGCTACCAAACAGCCACCAAAAGCCGTGTGTTCGGCCATTGAGCATCATGCTGTGCTAGAGCCGGTAGAGCGTTTGGGTGGCGTTGTGGTAGGGGTGAACAACTCAGGGTTAGTAGACTTAGCTGCTTTGGCTGATGTGCTAAGCCCTAGCACTGCTGTGGTGTCGGTGATGTTGGCAAACAACGAGACTGGAATGATTCAACCCTTGACAGAGGTGGCCGCAATCGTGCGCCGGACTGCTCCAAATGCGGTGTTGCATACTGATGCGGTGCAGGCTTTCCCATGGTTAGATGTGGCAGCTTTAGCAGCCGATGTGGATCTGATTTCTGTAAGCGCTCACAAGTTTGGCGGCCCTAAAGGGGTGGGTGCTTTAGTAGTACGCAAAGGTGTAGAGTTGGCGCCACAGCTGTTAGGAGGTGGACAAGAACGTGGTTTGCGTTCGGGCACTCACAACGTGGCAGGGATTGTAGGTATGGCAGCTGCTGCCAAGGTGGTTTTGCACGCCCGCGCTGCACAAACGTTACGTGTTAGCAGCTTGCGAGACCGGTTGGTAGACGGAATCTTGGCAACGGTTCCCAACACTGTAGAAACCGGTAGTCGCAGCGGCAAAGTAGCTAACTCAGCGCACTTATGTTTTGCAGGTGTGGAATCGGAGGCTTTGTTGTTTTTGCTAGAAGATGCTGGAGTATACGCATCGGCAGCATCATCTTGTTCTAGCGGGGCACAGGATCCATCTCATGTGTTAGCTGCGATGGGCTACAGCAGAGACCTAGCAGGTGGTTCTTTAAGGCTTTCATTGGGTTATGAGACCACCACTGCAGATGTGGATGTAGCTCTTATAGCTGTAGCTGATTCTGTGTCCCGTTTACGTGAGTACAGCGATGTCTAGTCGTTTATTTTGGATTTGGTTAGCTAGCACAGCATTGGCGGCTGGTTGATATGCGGGTGCTAGTTGCCATGTCGGGAGGCGTGGATTCCTCAGTAGCAGCTGCGTTGTTAGCTAAGCAGGGCCATGAGGTTGTAGGGGTGACATTAAAACTTTGGGGTGGGGAGTCCGATACAGGCTGTTGTTCTGTGTCGGACACTGAAGATGCCCGTCGTGTGGCTGATTTGTTGGGCTTGCAGCATCATGTTTTTAATTTTGGCGATGCTTTTCACAGGCAGGTGATAAGCCCGTATGTGGCTGATCATGCGGTGGGGCTAACCCCAAATCCGTGTATTGAATGCAACCACCACATTAAGTTTGACAAATTAATGCACAGAGCAGAGGCTTTAGGGTTTGACGCGGTGGCTACTGGTCACCATGTGCGACTTTATACTTCAGGTGAGAGTTTCAGGGTGCGCCGTGGGGTGGACATAGCTAAAGATCAATCTTATGTGCTTTACATGCTTGGCCAGCAGCAGTTAGCACGGCTTTTGTTTCCCATTGGTCATCTCACCAAAGCTGAAGTACGCCAGCAGGCCAAAGCGTTGGGGTTGCGTAACTCAGCTAAGCCAGACAGCCAAGATGTTTGTTTTATAGCAAATCGGCAAGGCGGGCGTACAGGGTTTTTAGAGCGTCACCTTGGGGAATCTCCGGGTGTAGTAAAAGATGCTAACGGCAAGGTTCTAAGCGAGATAGCCTCTGTGCAGGCGGTAACACTTGGACAACGTCGCGGCCTCAACTTAGGTGGTACCAAAGAACCCCGCTACGTCACAAATGTAGATTTACCTAGCGCTACGGTTACTGTGGGTAACCGCCAAGACCTGTACACCGATACTCAGCTAGTAGAACGTATCCAGTGGGCTGACAAGCCACAGCTAGGTAGCTTAGACGTGCAAGTTAGTGCTCATGGCAACCCTATGGCTGCAAGTTTAGGTTTTACCAGCCCGCAACCTTCCCAAGACATTACCATTAAGTCGAAAGATGCAGGCAGCCAAGACACAGGCATTGTTAATTGGCAGCAGCCGCAGCGTCGTGTTGCACCAGGCCAAGCAGTGGTTTTTTATCAAGGTGAGCTAGTAGTGGGCGGCGGGGTAGCAGCCTAAGTGACAAGCAGCAAGGTAGCTTAGAAGATGGTGTTGAATCGGATAGACCTACGTGGCGTGAGCAATTTTGAGCATCTTTTGCCGCGTCCGAAACCGGTTAGCGAAGATGTTGTAGCAACAGTTCGCCAGATTGTTGCAGCTGTTGCCGCTGAAGGCGATAGCGCGCTTTTGGGCTACACCAAGCAGCTAGATGGTGTTGGTTTGCGCACACCGCAAGTTTCTAGTGGTGCGCTAGATGCTGCGCTTAGCAGGCTTGCGCCCGAGTTGCGCGAAGCATTGGAAGCTGCGGCGGTTTCTATCGCAGAATTTCATGCTCAGCAGGTGACCATGGAGCACATAAGCGAGCGCAACGGCATCACCGTGCGTAGTTGGGATCAGCCTGTGAGCCGAGTTGGGTGCTATGTGCCGGGTGGTCGGGCGGCTTACCCCTCTACAGTGTTGATGACAGCACTACCGGCACAAGCCGCTGGTGTCAAACAGATTGCTTTGTGTGTGCCACCATCTGCAACAGGTCACATAGCTGATGTTACTTTGGCTGCTGCTGCGATTGCAGGAGTGGACGAGGTTTACAGCGTTGGAGGCGCTCAAGCTATTGCAGCTATGGCCTATGGCACTGAATCTATTGTGCCTGTTGATGTGATTGTTGGACCAGGTAATATGTATGTGGCTATAGCTAAGCAGCTTGTTGCATCTCAGGTGAGTGTGCCCGCTGCTTTTGCAGGGCCATCTGAGATAGTGGTAGTAGCCGATAGTTCTGCCCCGGCTACCTACGTTGCGGTGGACTTAATGGTGCAAGCTGAACACGGCCCAGATGGTTTGGCGTGGTTGATCACATTTAACAGCGATACCGCCAAATCTATAGAAGCTGCTGTTAGCAAGCTCCTAGTTGATGCTGCGCGCCAAGATGACATTAGAAGCACTTTTGCTAGCAGCGGGCAGATCGTGTTGGTAGACAACGCTCAAGCTGCCGCAGCAGTAGTGGACTTAATAGCACCAGAACATTTGCAAGTTATGACTGCTAACCCACGAGATGTTATAGACCATGTGCATAATGCTGGCGCTATCTTCAGCGGCCCGTTTTCTGCTGCTTCAGTTGGTGACTATATAGCCGGACCATCCCACGTTTTACCCACCAACGCAAGCGCACGTTTTGCTGGTGTGCTGAGCGTGCGTGATTTTGTCAAACCAATGCACGAGGTCACGGTTTCTGAAAAGGGTCTAGCACATTGCGGAAACCAAGTAGCCACTATTGCAGCTGCTGAGGGATTGCAAGCACACGCACAGTCCATTCGCTTGCGCCTCACAGATATAGCTGCTGCTACAACACAATGTTAAAAGTGGTGGTTCAGTAGATGGCTGCTACACAAAGCAAAAAACGCTTAGCAGTGCGAGACAGCTTGGCGTTATTGCATGGCTATCACTCACCACAGCTAGATGTGCGAGTTCGGCTGAACACTAACGAATCGCCTGTGCCGCCACCAACAGGATGGACAGAAGCGCTTGTGGCTGCACAGAGGCAGATTGCGTGGAATCGCTATCCAGACCGTAAAGCCACAGAGTTACGGGCTGCTATAGCACAACATGAGGGTGTAGCTCCCGGCCAGGTTTTTGCGGCGAACGGCTCTAATGAGGTGTTGCAAGCAGTGATGCTGGCTTTTGGCGGCCCACAGCGTACAGCGTTTGTATTTGAGCCCACGTATGCGTTGCACTCGCACATCTCACGGATTACTGCAACAGAAGTTAAAAGCGCACCGCGCTGCGCAGATTTCAGCATCAAGGTAGATCAGGCAGCAACACTGCTCATTGAGAGCAGACCTGCGGTTACGTTTTTGTGCTCACCTAACAATCCCACCGGCACGGTAGATGCATTAGAGTTCACAGCAGCAGTGCTAGATATCGTGTCAGGTTTGCCAGGGCTTTTGTTAGTAGACGAGGCTTACGGGCAGTTTGCTTCTCATAGTGCTATCAACTTGGTAGCTGAAGAGCGACCTTTAGCTGTGGTTCGCACCTATTCTAAAACTTGGTCTATGGCTGGTTTGCGGTTGGGTTATTTGATTGCTCCCGAATGGGTGGTGGCTGAGTTAGATAAGGTGATATTGCCATACCATCTGGACTCCTTGAAACAGGTTGCAGGACGGTTGGCATTGCAATATAACCAAGACATGACCCAAAGGGTTGCTCAGCTGGTAGCTGAACGCGAACGCATAGCAACCGCGCTAGGCAGCTTGGACGTACAGCAATGGCCTTCTGAGGCTAATTTCATTTTGTTTAAGCCAAACAACAAAGATGGTAACCAAGTGTGGGAAGGGCTACTGCAGCGGTCGGTGCTTATCAGAAACTGTGCCTCTTGGCCTCACCTAGCGGGTTGTTTGCGGGTAACTGTGGGTACCCCAACAGAAAACAACGCTTTTTTATCTGCTCTAAGCGAGGTCTTATGAAAAACTTTAAGCTATGACGGAGTCCCCAATGCCTGCCCGTGCAGCTACAGCTTCGCGTTCTACTGCTGAAACCACCATTAACATTGCCATTGCATTAGATGGTGTTGGACAAAGCACAGTAGCCACCGGTTTACCGTTTTTTGACCACATGTTGAGTCAGCTAGGTCGTCACGGGGGGTTTGATTTACGGGTTAATGCTTCTGGCGATTTAGAGATAGATGCCCACCACACAGTAGAGGATGTGGGCATTTTGTTGGGCCGCTGTTTTGCCGAAGCTCTAGGCGATAAAGCAGGTGTACGCCGGTTTTCTTCGATTGCTGTGCCCTTAGATGAGGCTTTGGTTGAAGCGGTGGTAGACCTGTCGGGGCGACCATTTTTGCATTACGAGGT
This sequence comes from Candidatus Poriferisocius sp., assembly GCA_965221865.1. Classification (GTDB taxonomy): domain Bacteria; phylum Actinomycetota; class Acidimicrobiia; order Acidimicrobiales; family Bin134; genus Poriferisocius. The sequence continues at coordinate 169,213 of OZ244918.1, read as the reverse complement.
GAAGCCGCCAGGAGAGAAGATACTGGGTGATCCTCCTTTTGACCCGCAGCTTTGCGAAGAGTTTTGGCGAGCTTTTGCTAATGCAGCTTCTATTACCTTGCATATCACTTTGGTGAGAGGACGCAATACGCATCACATTATTGAGGCTAGTTTTAAAGCCGTGGCTAGAGCTTTGCGGGATGCTGTAAAGGTAGAAGGTGAAGGTATTCCTTCCACTAAGGGCGTGTTATGAGCGGCCTTAGTGTTTTAGATGAGCGGTGTACATGAACAAACCGCTAATAGCGGTGTTGGATTATGGCATCGGCAACCTACGTTCAGCTCAAAAGAGCTTGCAACGTATGGGCGCAGATGCCTGCTTAACTGCAGACCCCAAGCTCATCGCAGATGCTGCGGGCGTGGTTTTGCCGGGGGTGGGTGCGTTTGGCCCATGTATGCAAGCTTTGCAACGCAGCGGTTTAGATGAACAAGCGCGCGCTGTGATAGCTGATGGGCGGCCGTTTTTAGGAATATGTGTGGGCTTGCAACTCCTTTATGAAGGCTCTGAAGAGGCACCTGGCGTTGCCGGGTTAGGTGTGCTAGCAGGCAACGTGCAGCTGCTAAGCAGCCAGGTAAAGCGACCGCAGATGCAGTGGAATCGCTTGGACTGCAGTGTTGCAAGGGATTTCTCACCTGCACATCGGCTTTTAGATGGTTTAGATGGGGCTTGGGTTTACTTTGTGCATTCTTATGCGGCACCAATAGCTGACAACGTGATGGCGGTGTGTGATTATGGCGGCCCGGTTGCAGCGGTGGTGGCTCACAAGAACGTTTACGCAACTCAGTTTCACCCTGAGAAGTCGGCTCGTGCTGGGTTGCGGTTGCTTGCCAATTTTGTATCCCAAGCTCAAGGTTCAACTAACTAGGCAAAAAATGCAGCTCTACCCTGCCATAGACCTTCGTAATGGCCGCTGTGTACGGCTGTATCAGGGTTCCTACGAAGCTGAGACAGCATACAGCGACGATCCCATTGGGCAGGCTTGTGAGTTTGTAGCACAGGGAGCGCACTGGCTGCATGTGGTGGACTTAGACGCGGCCCGCAGTGGGGAGCTAACCAACTTAGCGGTGCTAGCAAACATCACTAATGCGGTAGATGTGCCCGTACAAGCAGGTGGCGGTGTGCGCAGCATAGAAGCTGCTTTGGCTTTGGCCGAAGCCGGTGTAGCACGAGTAGTTATCGGCACCGCGGCAGTGGAGAATCCTGATTTGGTGAGCGAGGTGGCTGCGCGCCAACCGGTTGCAGTTGGATTAGATGCTAGAGGACAAGATGTAGCTACCCACGGATGGCAACAAGCTGGTGGCGGCAATTTGTTGCAGTTGGCTAAAAAGTTTGAATCATCTGGGGCTGAAGCTTTGGTAGTCACAGAGATTTCCCGAGATGGCACCATGTCTGGTCCAGATATTGCTGGTTTAGCAGAGGTGCTAGCTGCCACAAACATAGACATAGTTGCCTCTGGTGGAGTAGCAAACCTGCAAGACCTTGAGGTGTTAGCCGGCCTGAGTGCAAATGGCCGTGGTTTAGCCGCGGTGATCGTTGGTCGGGCGTTGTATGAGGGGTGTTTTAGCGTGACCCAAGCCACCGCCACATTAGCCACAACACTCACCAAAGCAGGACAAAAGACACAATGAACACATCTCAGAATTCGGTTCAAGCAGCAGCGATTGGGCTTAGCAATGTGCGCGTGATTCCTTGCTTAGATGTGGATGCGGGGCGGGTAGTAAAAGGGGTGAACTTTGTTGATCTTAGCGATGCTGGCGATCCTGTAGAGTTAGCTGCTCGCTACGATCTTCAAGGTGCCGATGAGGTGGTTTTCTTGGACATCACCGCATCCAAAGATCGCCGTGAGACTACCTTAGATTTAGTGCATCGCACTGCTGAGGAGGTGTACATTCCTTTCACCATAGGGGGAGGGATACGTAGCGTGGATGATGCTCGCAAGCTGTTACGTGCTGGTGCAGACAAAGTTTCTGTAAACACCGCTGCTGTGCAACGCCAAGAGCTAGTAGCCGACATTGCTTATGAGTTTGGAAGCCAGTGTGTGGTGGCGTCAATTGATGCTCGCCGTACACAAGGGGGGCCGTTTGCTTTTGAAATTTTTACCCACGGGGGGCGCACCCCCACAGGCATTGATGCTGTTGCTTATGCAGTGTCTGTAACAGAGCTTGGAGCAGGAGAAATAATGCTTACGTCCATGGATCGCGACGGCACCCGTGAGGGTTTCGATTTAGAGCTAACAAGCGCTGTAGTAGAAGCGGTTAATGTGCCGGTTATTGCTAGCGGGGGAGTAGGCACTTTGCAACATTTGGTAGAGGGGGCGCTTGTTGGCAAAGCTGATGCGGTATTAGCAGCTTCCATCTTTCACTTTGGAGAGCACACGGTGGCTGAAGCTAAAGCGCATATGAGCGCAGCAGGCATATCGGTGCGGCCTGTTTCTTGATAACCCAATAAGCTAGAGCAATGCCCCAAACTACCCCCATTGAAGTTGCAGCAGGTACTTTAGAGCAGGTCACCTATAACAGCGCTGGACTGGTTCCTGCCATTGTGCAGGATATCAAAGACGGCCAAGTGTTGATGCTGGCTTGGATGAACGAAGAATCGTTGCAGCGCACTTTGCAAACAGGACGCACCTGGTTTTGGAGTCGCTCTCGGCAAGAGTATTGGTGCAAAGGCGAAACTTCTGGGGATCGGCAATATGTACGCAAAGCCTTTTACGACTGTGATGGTGATACGTTGTTGTTTGTGGTGGAACAGCTTGGTCGCGGGGCTTGCCACACAGGTGAATATTCTTGCTTCTTTAGGGCTTTTGATGAGCCTGTAGTAGCCCTTGAGGATTGAACGCGCTAGTAGATGAGCCCTGTTAGACCTGACCGGGCCGAGTTTCACAGTTTGGCAGCTGATTGGACTGTGGTGCCGGTTTGGCGCGAGTTGGTTGCCGACCTAACCACACCAGTAGCGGCTTTTGCTAGGGTTGTAGGAACCGAAGCAGGGTTTTTGCTGGAGTCGGTTGAACATGGTGAGCGTTGGAGCCGTTTTTCTTTTATTGGCCGTCGCCCGCTATGTGTGCTCACAGCCTATGGCCAAAACGTGAAAGCACAAGGACAGGTACCACAAGGCTTGCCCACTAACAGCGGTATCTTGGCAGCGATTGACCACATGTTGGCACAGTGGCGTTCGCCAGCTATTGCTGATCTGCCTCCGTTGCATGGTGGCTTGGTGGGCTATTTGGGTTTTGATGTGGTACGAGAGGTAGAGCATCTACCAAACGTGCCGCTAGACGACCAAGGTTTACCAGATGCTGTTATGTCGGCTATTGGTCAGCTAGCGGTTTTTGATCACTGGCGACAGCGGGTAGTGCTGATTGAGAACGTAATTATTTCACCTTCGGCCACTGCTAGCGATATTGATGCAGCTTACGATAAAGCGGTTGCTTCGCTAGAACAGCTTGCCCAAGACGGAGCCCAGGCTATTTCTGAGCCTTTGTTAGAACCTCCACACCATGGCGAAGAACTACCCGCGGTGGTGTCTTCTATGGGGACGCAAAGCTACTGCGAGGCGGTGCGGGCAGCTCAAGAACATATTTTGGCTGGCGACATTTTTCAGGTTGTACTATCGCAACGCTTTGACTTTGAACTAGGGGCAGAACCTTTCGATGTTTATCGCTCATTGCGGCAGGTGAACCCTAGCCCATATATGTACTTCTTACGTTTGCCTGAGGTTTCTTTGGTGGGCTGTTCTCCCGAACCTATGGTGCAGCTTTTAGATGGCAGAGTGATTTCTCGACCTATTGCGGGCACTCGTAAGCGCGGTAAAACCGAAGCCGAAGATCGCCGGCTTGCTGCTGAGCTGCGTGAGCATCCTAAGGAGCTAGCCGAGCACGTTATGTTGTTGGATTTAGCGCGTAACGATGTGGGAAGGGTGGTGGAGTTTGGCACAGAGCGGGTGGATGAGACAATGACCCTAGAACGCTATAGCCATGTCATGCATCTCACATCGCAAGTGTCAGGGGTGCTTGCCCAACGCTGTTCTCCAACCGATGTTTTGCGCGCCACATTACCGGCGGGAACAGTATCGGGAGCCCCAAAAGTGCGGGCTATGGAGATTATTGACAATTTAGAACCTGCCAAGCGGGGTCCCTACGCGGGAGTGGTTGGCTACTTGGACTTCTCAGGCAACATTGACACCGCTATTGCCATTCGTACCATGGTGATTAGAGGCCAGCAAGCATCAGTGCAAGCTGGAGCGGGGATTGTTGCCGATAGCGATCCCATCCAAGAAGACTTAGAATGCCAAAACAAAGCCCGCGCTCTGTTAGCTGCAGTGCCCGCTGCCCGACGCATGAGCCAACAGCGCAGCCAATGAACGCGAGTGAACGCCAGTGCTCACTAGTGAGTGAGCTTGTAGATTTGAGCACTACGGTGGCTTGGTGTGAAGCTGAGCGGAGTTTTTTGCGGGTAAGCGGTGCTGACGCTGAGGTCTTCTTGCAAGGCCAGCTCAGCCAAGACATTGCAGCGCTACAGGCTAGGCAATCGGCTTGGTCGCTTATATTGCAGCCTCAAGGTCGAATTGACGCGTTTGTGCGTGTCAACCGGTTAGGCGCAGACGATTTTGTATTAGACACCGACTGTGGACTTGAGGCTCTTGTGCAACGTCTTGAGCGGTTTATGTTACGTGTCAAGGTGACTTTAAACCCACACAGCTGGCGCTGTTTGTCCATCAGAGGGCCGGCTGCCATGTTGGACACAGTTAAGCAACATTGTAAAGGCGAGGTGTTAGCTTCGGTGCCTGTTGGGGGTTTTGATGTTTTGGGGGTAAACCCTGAAGTAGCAGCCGCTACGGTGCAGATGACTGCAGCAACATTAGAAGCACATCGCATCACTAACGGCTGGCCAAGCATGGGCAAAGACATAGATCAACGAACTATTCCCGCTGAAGCCGGGGTTGTTCCCTACACCGTGAGCTTTACCAAAGGCTGTTTCACTGGACAAGAATTGGTGGCACGCATGGATGCGCGCAGCAACACTGCGCCTCGTTACTTGCGTGTGTTAACCTTTGCATCTCCCACACAAATTGCAAGTGGTGACATGATTTATGCCGCTGCTGCAAGTCACTATAACAGGGTTACAAACAGTTCAGAAATGAGTATGGAAACAGGTTCTACCATAGGGACGGTTACAAGCACAGCTTTAGATGCTGTTGCCAACAAAACAGTGGCATTAGGCTACATCAAGCGGGCAGTAGCAATGCCAGCACAAGTAAACGTGGCTAATCATTTAGCTTATGCAATGGCTATAGAGCGCAACGGGTAGCTTTAAAAACAGTGTTCATCAAGATATGTGGAATTACAAGCGTAGATGATGCCCTGTTGGCATCTGCTTTAGGAGCTGATGCTTTGGGTTTTGTGTTTGCACCCTCACCACGGCAAATATCGCCAACTCATGTGCAGGCCATAGTGAGCCGTTTGTCTCCTGAAGTGCTTACTGTAGGCGTCTTTCGTAACGAGACACCTGAGCGGGTGATGGAGATAACCAACCGTTGCGGGCTGAAAGCTGTGCAGCTTCACGGTAGAGAAAGCATTGCTGAAACCAAGCAGATCAACAAGCAGGTTCCAGTAGTGATCAAGGCATTTGCAGGAGGTAGTTTAGCATTGGCTCACGCTGGAGAATACGGAGCAGATATGGTGCTTGTAGATTCTGCAACGCCAGGTTCTGGGCAGGTCTTTGACTGGTCACTAGCAGAAAACGCTCCTAGAGGGGTGAAGTTGATTGTGGCTGGGGGACTAGAGCCCAACAACGTTCTAACAGCAATAGCTAAGGTGCGTCCGTGGGGAGTGGATGTTTGCAGCGGTGTGGAGATCACCCCAGGTCGCAAAGATCCCGTTAGGCTAAGAGCCTTCATCAAGACGGTGCGGCAAGCGCAATTAGCTCAATCTCAACTTGCACCCACAACTTCGTTACTTGCTGGTGATCAGCGCTCAAGCAGGTCTGTTAGCACATATCCAAGCGATGAGACGCCCTATGATTGGCAAGAAGAGGCTTTGTTGTGAGCATGGCCGAGCCGATTGCAGGTCGGTTTGGAGATTTTGGCGGTAGGTTTGTACCTGAAACTTTGGTGCCCGCTTGTGAACAGCTAGAAGATGAGTTCCGTGCAGCTTGGGCTGATGCTGATTTTAGAGGTGAATTAAATCGGTTACTAACCGATTACGCTGGGCGGCCTTCTCCGCTAACTGAGTGCAAGCGTTTATCTGAAGAACTGGGTTTACGGTTGTTGCTCAAACGTGAAGACTTAAATCACACTGGTTCCCACAAGATAAACAACGTATTAGGTCAAGCACTTTTGGCTGTGCGCATGGGCAAGACCCGCTTAGTAGCTGAAACCGGTGCGGGACAACACGGTGTTGCTACTGCTACGGCTGCGGCGCTAATGGGCTTGGAGTGCGTTGTATACATGGGCGAGGTAGACATAGGGCGGCAAGCCTTAAACGTATTTCGGATGCGGTTGTTGGGTGCCGAAGTGCGCGCTGCCACATCTGGCAGCCGCACCCTAAAGGACGCAATCAATGAGGCCATGCGCGATTGGGTAGCTACTGTAGAAACCTCTCACTACTGTGTTGGCTCGGTTATGGGGCCACACCCTTACCCGTGGATGGTACGTGAGATGCACCGGGTGATTGGAGACGAGGCGCGCAAGCAGTGTTTAAAACATTTAGGCCATGACCCAGATGTGATCACTGCTTGTGTTGGCGGGGGCAGCAATGCGATAGGCATATTCAGCGGTTTTGTAGATGGTGATGCCGCATTGGTGGGGGTAGAGCCTGCGGGCGGTGCTGCTATCAGCAGAGGTGTTCCTGGAGTGGTACACGGTTCTATGTCTTTTCTAATGCAAGATGAGCAAGGTCAAGTGTTAGAAGCAGAATCTATTTCGGCAGGTTTGGATTATCCTGGCATAGGCCCTGAGCATTCTCATCTAGCGGTGATAGGACGGGCTCGTTATGAGTCTGTGCATGATTCAGAGGTAGTGGCTGCGTTTGAGATGCTGGCGCGCACTGAAGGCATCATCGCAGCTTTAGAACCTGCTCACGCTTTGGGGTGGGTGATACGCGACCGCCAAGAGCTAGCTGGCAAGACGGTGTTGTTGAATATGAGCGGACGAGGCGATAAAGATGTGGATCAGATGATGGAACATTTGAGTGACAGCTAAGCGAGGCGTTTTAGAGACAGCATTGTGTAACCGTCGTGCAGCTGGCAAAAAAGTATTGGTTCCATATCTGACAGCCGGATTAGGGAATTGGCAGGATGCGTTAGCGGCAGCAGCTTCAGCAGGTGCCGACGCGTTAGAGGTGGGCATTCCTTTTTCAGATCCAGTGATGGATGGCCCTATCATCCAACAAGCTAACGACCGGGCGCTGAGTGACGGGGTTACCCCGTTGGCAGTGTTGGACGCGATTGGTCGTACCGATATTGGTGTTCCAGTAGCCGTGATGACCTACTACAACATCGCTTTTCGGTTCGGGCTAGAGCGTTTTGCTGCGGTTTTGGCTTCCTGCGGGGTAGCTGCGGCCATCTTACCAGATATGCCTTTAGAGGAGGCTGGGCCATGGATGCAAGCTGCCGATGCTGCGGGGGTAGAGTCTGTGCTGTTAGCAGCGCCTACAGCTACAACTTCACGCTTACAGCAGATTTGTAACAGCACGCAAGGTTTTGTTTATGGGGTTGGGTTGTTGGGGGTGACCGGTGTGCGCAGTGAGCTGTCTCAGTCAGCAGTGAAGATAGCTACACGGCTTAAGCAGCTAACAAACAAGCCAGTGTTGGTGGGCGTGGGGGTAAGTACTCCTGCACAAGCTCAGCAGGTTTGCAAGGTAGCTGATGGTGTGGTGGTGGGCTCTGCTGTGGTGCGCTGCATGCTTGACACAGATGACCCAATTGCAGTGGGCGAGTTGGTCGGGCAGTTTCGTAATGCACTAAACGAAGAGCATGAAGTATGATACTCTGTAGAGGGTCTTGAGTGAATCGGTGTCTGATTCCTTGATTTTCGCTCTTCAAGCCCGTAAAATTACAATTTGGTTATTTAGTAATTAACTCTAAGGAGGGTCTTGTGAATAAGTCTGAACTGGTTAACGCCATTAGCGAGCGTACTGGCGAATCTAAGAACAGCGTTGAGGCAGTACTCAACAGCTTAGAAACAGTGGTAACTGAGCAGGTCATATTAGGAGAGAAAGTAGCCATTACCGGTTTTGTCTCCTTTGAACAATCTGAGCGGGGTTCCCGCACAGGTCGCAATCCCCGCACAGGAGAGACCATTGAGATAGCTGCAGCCAAAACTTGCAAGGTCAGTGCTGGCGCTCGCCTCAAATCTGCTGTAAAAGGTGCGTAGACCTGCTAGCGGTTCTGCTACGTCGCCTCATTTGCGACTAGCAGATTAGAAGCGGTAGTTTTTGTCATGACTGACGTGCGTTTGCGACCGGGAGATCCTGTTCCAGCGTTTAGGTTGCTAAACCAACACAGGAAAGAGGTTTCCCCAAGTGATTTTTTGGGCAAACGTCTGGTGGTATTTTTTTATCCTTTAGCACTTACAATGGGTTGAACTATCCAAGCTAAGGCCGTGCGTGACACGATCTCCAAAGCCACAAATGTAGAAGCAGTTGGCATAAGTGCAGACAAACCAGAACGTCAAAAACGTTTTGATGACAAAAACGAGCTTGGCTATACGCTTTTATACGATGAGGATCATAAGGTTGCTACAGCTTTTGGGGTGTGGCGCACACGCAAGTTAGCCGGTAAAACTTTCTCTATAGTTGTGCGTTCGGTTTTTGTGATTGATGCTGAAGGGCTTATTGAACACACCTTTTACAAACTCAGCGTGTCAAACACAGCTAAACGGCTAGCAGAAGTTTTACCGTTAGCTGAGGTATAGGCTTAGCAATACATCTAAACCATGCGTCTGCCAGCAGAGGTTTTGCCTCATCGTAACCCTTTTTTGTTTTTAGATGAGGTCACCGAATTGATAAGCGGTACTAGCGCTAAGGGCTATTGGCAGCTCACAGGTCAAGAAGCATTTTTTGCTGGGCATTTTCCAGGCCGGCCTACTTTACCGGGAGTGTTGATAGCAGAGGCCATTGCTCAACTTGGTGCTTATGTGGTTCTATGCGATGAGCGGTTTATGGGTAAGTTGCCCTTATTTGGTGGTTTAGACAAAGCCCGTTTTCGTCGTCAAGTAATGCCAACAGAGTGTTTAGAGCTAGAAGTAGAGATTACCCGTATGTCCACTCGAGCGGGTCGTGGTGTAGGGCGAGCCTCGGTGTCTGGTGAACTAGCCTGTGAGTGCGAGCTGTTATTTGTGGTAGTCGACGCCGAGCTTAGCTAGAGTTCTTTAGTTAGGTTCAGGGCCGATCACTAAAGTCCCGTTGTGGCCTCCAAACCCAAACGAGTTCGAAAGCGACGGCCCCGGTGTCCAAGCAACTGCTTCCGGTGCCACAATAGCAATAGGTGCCATTTCGGGGTCGGGGGTTTTGTAGCCATAAGTAGGGGGAATCAGCTTGTGGCGCATGGCTAATACTACCGCAGCGGCTTCTAGAGCACCTGCAGCTCCTAAAGCGTGACCGGTGACTCCTTTGGTGGAGGTCACTAAAGGCCCAGGGCTGCCAAATACTGTTTGGATGGCTTCGGCTTCAGCTGCATCGTTTAGGGGGGTGGATGTACCGTGGGCGTTGATGTGAACAATGTCTTGAGGAACGAGCCCAGCGTCAGCTAGCGCTAATTTCATACAGCGCACAGCGCCAGCACCACCGGGGGCAGGTGCGGTGATATGGTGAGCATCTGCTGTGCTAGCACCGCCTAACACTTCACCTAGCACTGTGGCTCCACGGTTACGGGCTATCTCTAGTTCTTCTAGCACTAATATGGCTGCCCCTTCGGCTTGAATAAAGCCGTCTCGCTCTAAGTCAAAGGGTCTGCTTATGTTTTGCGAAGACACTGCGGTCATGTTTGTAAATGCTGCAACTCCAGTGGCGGAATTGCAGGCTTCGCTGCCGCCTGTTATTGCTGCATCGCAGCGATTAGAACGGATCAGCAGCGCTGCGTTTGAGATAGATTGAGTGCCCGCAGCGCAAGCAGTAACTGTGTTTTCGCAAGGGCCTGCGTAGTTGTAGCGCATGGAGATTGCCGCTGAAGCAGCGTTGGCCATCATCATAGGAACCAAAAAAGGCGATACTCTACGGTCGCCTTTGCTAAGACGTATCTCTACTTGGTCTTCTAGGGAACGCAGACCACCCACACCAGTGCCTACCCATACTCCAATACGATGAGGATCGGCACTGAGCGGACCAGATTGCTCTAAAGCCTCAGCAGCTGCTGCTAAGGCCATTTGTCCAAAACGGTCGGTGCGACGGGCTTCTTTAGGGGTATCAAAATAGGGTAGTGGATCAAAATGATCCATCACCCTAGGGCCCTCAGCAGGTGCTTCTAGCAGACCTTGCCAAAAGGCTTTTTGCCCGAGGCCTGCCCAGCCAAGTACCCCAACCCCGGTAATAGCTACACGGCGTTGTGATGTCATCCCAATTTTTGGGTTACCAAGTCGAAAGCTTGACCAACTGTTTCGATGCCTTCTAGTTCTTGTTCATTGATGGTCACATCGAACTCTTCTTCTAGTGCCATAACCAGTTCTACTAAGTCAAGGCTGTCTGAGTCCAGATCATCAGCAAAGTTAGCTTCAAGGGTGATCTGCTCAGCTTCTAAAGACAGTATTTCGATGGCACATTTTTGAAATCGTGTAAAGTTATCATCGCTCACGCTGCTGTAGCTCCTTTTATTTTTGGGTTTATATTTGGGCGGTTTGTGGTTTATTTATGGGTCTTAGCAGCCCATGCTAAGACCCCCGTCTACTGCAATGATTGTACCGGTAACATATCCTGCGTTTTCGGATACTAAAAAAGCGATGGTCGCAGCTATCTCAGAGGGTTGTCCTAGGCGACCTAAAGGTACCGCACCTACAATGGCGTTACGCTGTTCATCTGTTAGCTGTGCGAGCATGGCCGTGTCAACAGGCCCGGGTGCGACCACATTTACTGTAATGTTTCGGCTGGCTAATTCTTTAGCCAAAGAACGGCTAAGACCAGCTAGGCCAGCTTTAGAAGCCGCATAGTTGGCCTGACCAGCTTGCCCCATTACTCCTACAACTGAAGAAACAAAAACAATGCGTCCCCAGCGGTTACGCATCATAGACTTTGTGGCACGTTTGGCTACGCGGTACCCGGCCGTGAGGTTGGATTCAATTACGTCTGTAAAATCGCTTTCGCTCATACGCATAAGCAGCTTGTCACGGGTGATGCCAGCGTTAGATATCAATATCTCAACAGGCCCTAAGTTCTCTTCCACACTGCTAAACGCAGCTTCAACTTGTTTTTGATCGGTTACATCGCAACGGAGGCTGTAAAGACTGGACTCGCTGGCGGGAGGCTGGCTGCGATAGGTGATTGCAACCTTGTGGCCTTGTTTAGCTAGTTGGCGCGCAGTGGCTAAACCTATGCCCCGATTTCCACCGGTAATCAGGACAACCCGTGAAGCGTTCACTGTCCCCAGCGTATCAGAGCTGCAGCTACGCTCATGCCTGCTCCAAAGCCCACTAGCAATACTAGGCTGTCATCTTGGATGAGCCCATCTGCTACCGCAGCATCTGCGGCTAGGGGAATGGATGCTGATGATGTATTACCACAGGTTTCTAGCACTGTGGCAGCTTTTTCGAAGGGAATGTCGAGGCGTTTCATAGCACTTTCGATTATGCGTATGTTGGCTTGATGTGGGACTACAGCATCCACGTCTTTTGTTGTTAGCCCCGCGGTTGTGAGCACTTTTTGGCTAGCGAACACCATTACTTTGACAGCTTGGCGGAAAACTTCTTTGCCGTCCATCTGAATATATCCACCAAAGTCGCAAGTTAGCAGATCTCCAAAGCGGCCTTCAGAACCCAAATAGGTGCTTAAGATACCCCTGTTAGGATGGCTAGCGCGCTGGATTACTATTGCCCCTGCGCCATCTCCAAACAACACTGCGGTAGAGCGATCATCCCAGTCGGTAAAACGGCTAAGGGTATCAACCCCTACTACCAGCACGCGTTCCATGCCAGCGGCGATTTGAGCTTCAGCCACTGTTAGAGCATAGGTAAAACCTGAGCAAGCAGCGTTCAGATCGAAGGCGCCACAGCTGGCTTTGAGTTCATGTTGTAAGCGGCTAGAAACGGCGGGAAATATTTGGTCGGGAGTACATGTGGCGCAGATGATCAGATCTAGTTCTTCGGGTTGTATTTGAGCTTGTTTGAGAGCGATACGAGCAGCTTTGCTGCTTAGCTCTAAGCAGCTTCCCCCTATGCGGCGCTCACGGATGCCGCTGCGCTCTCTAATCCACTCATCGGTAGTGTCTAAGGTTAATGTAAGGTCTTTGTTGGTGATTACTTTGTTGCCTTGAGCTGTGCCGAGCCCAGTGATTGCAGCTCTAGGGGTAAGTGGGGAGGTATCTGTTAGCTGAGTAGTACTGAGGATAGGTTGGTTCGGCGTGGAGTTATTCATCAACGTATCTTAGGTTCAGCGGGTTCGGAGCCAAGCAATAGGTTGGCTAGCTGTTACTCGTTCACCGTCTATGGCTAAAAAACCGATAATCATGCCAGCCCAGGGGGAGCGTACTTCTGAATCTCCCACATTGCCTAGTATGTGACCGGCTTCAACCTCGCTGCCGATTAGCTGGGCGTCAATATCAACAGGGTGGAACACGCCTGTGGTGGGGCTAACCACCAACCTTTCGGTAGCAAACAGAGCCTCACCTTCTAAAGGTCCTGCCACTATAGTTGGTGGCCCAGCTAAGGCTTCTAAAACGGTGTTTATATCGTCTGGGGAGTTTACTTTTAGGGACATGGTGTCTTGAGTTGTGCGCTTAACCGTGCCGCTGAGCACAGCGCCAGGTCCTAGCTCCACAAAAGTGGTGTAACCAGCATCATGCATGTTGTGCAGGGATTGGCGCCAGCGCACAGGGCTTGTGAGTTGGCTGCTTAGCAACTCAGGCCAGTCTTTGGCATCGGTGTGAGCTTTGGCATCTACGTTGGTGTACACAGGGTGATCGGGTACGCGGAATTCTGTTTGGGCAATGATTTTTTGAAGCCGCTCACGGGCTGAAGCCATGAAAGGAGTGTGGAAGGCACCACCCACAGGCAGCGGCAATGTTCTTTTTGCTCTGAGGTCTTTAGCAATCTGGCTGGCTTTGTCTACTCCAGCAGGTGAGCCTGCTATAACTACCTGCCCTGGGGCATTGTAGTTGGCTACCCATACTTCGCTGCTGGCTTGCTGGCAAGCTTGTTCTACAAGGTTATCGTCTAGTCCCATTACCGCAGACATGGTGCCTTGTTTTTCATCGGCGGCAACCTGCATAGCTTCACCTCGTTCGGTTACGAGCCGCACTCCGTCGGTAAAATCAACTACACCTGAGGCTACTAATGCGGAGTATTCGCCAAGACTGTGGCCGGCGTGGCAAGCGGTGTTTATGCCTACGCGTGCTACTGCATCTAAGGCAATCATCGACACCATAAAGGTGGCTAGCTGAGAGTTACGGGTTTGGCGTAACTCTTCATTGTCAGCATTCAACAGTAGGTGAGCGATGTCGCGACCTGCTGCTTGGGAGGCTTCGGCTACCAATTCCCAAGAAGGGTGTTCCACCCAGTTTGCACCCATGCCAGCTTTTTGCGATCCCTGGCCGGGGTAGGTGAAACAAATCATCAAGTATCAGACCTCACAAACAATTTAGGGGTTTCAACACTTTACTAGAGTGTGAGCGATATCACTAGATATTGACATCACTAGATTGGGGCTCGACAGGCTACGCTTATGGGGTAGCAGCGCTGTATGGTGTGTGCTATCTGCCCGGATGGTGGAATTGGTAGACGCGCCGGACTCAAAATCCGGTTCTCGAAAGGGAGTGAGGGTTCGAGTCCCTCTCCGGGCACTTTGCACAGTCGGGAATATAGCTATCAACGAATATGAGAGATGATGGGGCATTACGTTACGCAATATTGGCCTCCAGCAACGTCTGAGACAGATGGGGAAAGCTATCAAGCTTATGTTCCGCATTTGATTGAGGGGTGGCAGCCTGAGTTGAGTCACCGTGCTCAATATCGGCTTGAAGCTGCGGAAAAGGATCTTGTCGATGCCGTGGAGAATGCTGCGAGTGTGTCTAGCTATAGATGGGCTACTGATTATTTGATGTTGCAAAGCGAGAGTTTGAACTCAAGTGCTATTGAAGGCGTGTACTCCAGTTTGGAAGGTTTGGTTGCTCGTCCCGAAAAGCAGGATATGTTTGATCGGACGGCATTAGGTAATTGGGAAATGTTAGACGCTGCAGCAGATATGGCTCATGATTATCAACCTTTCAGGGTTGCTGACATCAAAGAACTGCATGAGATATTGATGATTAAGAGCGACAATCCTCAGATTGCTGGGCAACTCAGACAAGGGCCTGGTTGGGTAGGTCAACAACAACATCATTCACAAGGTCCGTTGCGAGCTCGCTATGTTCCACCGCCTGCCTATTTGATTGATGATTTGCTAGACGATTTGGTAGCGATGATCAACTATTCTGGGTTGCAACCCCTCTGTAAAGCATCTCTAGTGCATACCCAGTTTGAAACGATACACCCTTTTTCTGATGGTAACGGTAGGGTAGGGCGCGCCCTTATTTTAGTGTCTTTGGGTAGGAGTGGTGTGACTAAGGGGGCGACTTTACCCATTAGCCACGCCTTGTTGCAGAATCGTCAGGGTTATTACAACTCGTTGTTACGTTATCAACGTTTTACAGGCGCAGAAGATGCCCTTGAACGATCTTATGCTTTGGAGGGGATTGTGTTGCTTATGGCAGATTCGACGCATTTAGCAGCTGCTCAGATGCGCGAAGCTGCCTCTGCAATTGAAGCTACGATGCGAGATTGGCAAAACAAGCTAGCGGATTCTCGCCAACAACCTGCTAGTCGACAAGTGTTAGAAGAATTGTTACGGATTCCAGTGTTCACCATTGATGTGCTGCAAGACCAAACAGGTCTCCCTAAACAGACAGTAGATCGCTGTGTGGCAGAGCTGCAAGAATGTGGGATTGTGACTACAAATGAACAATCACCAAACACGATTTATACTGCTGATGACATATTGCAAATAGTCGATAATATATTGCAGGTAAGGTCACGCAGCAGTTCCTGCGCTAAGTGAGAAAATTGCGGTATTTTTTCTCACTTAAGTGGCTAGTTGATATCTAAAACTGTTCTCACAGAAGTATTTTGGGGTGTGGATTTGCTGGCTAGTGCGGGTAAGTTTGTTGAAGGAGAGGTTTTAAATTTGTCGGAGTACGCTAACTTTATGATCGCGGCGCGGCGGTCAAACATCTTGCCGTCGAGTTCTTTAGTTAATTCAATGAGCCTTTCTGTCAGCTGTCAGTGTGCGTCAGCTATGTTCTGGAGAGAACAAGTCCAAAATGGCTGGTACTTCGTATAATCCGCGACCTTTGTACTTACCTTTGACAGGTGTGATTATCCCTTCAGCAGTGAGCGTGCTAACCACCCTATAGGTTGATGATAGAGGTAGTTCTGCTGTTTCTGTCATTAGCTGCACTGTGAATACTGGAGTTTCTGGCAGTTTGGAAAGAATCCGTTCTGCAGCTGATCCGCTACGAACTTTTAGCTTTTGCTCCCAGCTAGCAGATATTTCTCTGACCTGGGTCATGAGACCTTTGGCGTGATCGCAAGACGCCTCGGTTATAGCAGCAAAAAGCACAACCCATTCATCTAGCGCTTGAGCTTGCGCAGTTCCCGGTGGACCCTCGTATCGACTGTTGGTGAGCGCTCTAATGTATGCGTCTTGGGAGAGAGCCAAAATAGCGCTGATCGGTGGTGTCCACAGTCGCGTTGCTTGCTTTTTACGCAGAACAGTCTGTATTAGCGCTCGCCCAGTTCTTCCATTGCCATCGGGGAAAGGGTGGATTGATTCAAACTGAGCGTGGGCAACTGCAGCAGCAACGATAGGCGGATGTGAGGTGGTGTTGACATACGCGAGCAGGTCTTGGAGAAGCGGCTCAACCTCATCTGCAGGTGGTGCCACATAGGCTGGTGGCGGATATCCGCCAAGCACCCCGCCAATCCGTACCCAGCTTGTTCTTAGTCGCCCGCTTAGTGAAGGCGTTGGGGTGGATTGCATAAGTGCAGTGTGTATAGCACAGATGTTTGCTAAGGTAACCGGACCTTGTCGGTCGCCTATTTCTAGAGCTAAACGGGTTGCTTTTACATTTCCAATCGCTTCTAGTGCTGTAGCATCATAGGGATTGCTGCCGTCGCGGACTACAACCTCAGCTCGCGCCACGCGGCGCAGCGATGGAGTTACATCTTCAATAGTACTAGACCCGACACTTTCGCAACGCTGTAGCACCCAGTCCAGCTTGTCCGCTGCTCTACCGTAGCTGCGCTCAAAGTTGTCGAGTGTTTTTGCTGCTGTTTTAGCAGTGACCAGCCAGCGCGGGGGGAGGTTAAACCCAGGATTTAGTAGTAGGTCAGGATGGTACGCTGCGAAGCTTCCAGCAGGAAGTGCAAGTTTTCGGGCAGCAGTTCTAGATAGGGGTGCTAGTGCGCTAGTGGCAACTTGATGGATCGTATAACGGCCCATGTCAACAGCTTACTCTTGTGCTAAGTGAGAAAATTAGGATATTTTTTCTCACTTAATTACCTCGCTGAAGCTAAATAATGTTTTTAAAGAAGCTCTTTGGCTTATGATTTGTGGCAGGTGCGGGAAAAGCAGACAAGATTGAAGTTGAGACTCATTCATGAGCGGTAGATGTGGACATTGTCAGCGTAGACGGCAAGGGCTTGCATGTCGGCTAAGTCGCTGGTGAGCACAGCTCCACCGGGTTCTGCTAGAGCAACTACAATGGCATCAACTGCTGAACCTTTTTGAGCCAAAGCTCGAAGCTGGCCAGCTCTTACTGCCACTGGCTTGGTTATTTGTTCATTGATGTCGCAGATTTTTAGGAGTCGATTAATGACAGCGTCGGTTTGCGGACGCCTAGAAAGCGACTCGGCAAGCACCACTGTGGGAACCACGGGAGGCCAGAGACCTTTAGTTTTGAATGCGCTAATTATAGATAAAGAACCAGTACGCTTGCGAGCCAAATAGCTTAAACCTCCCGAATCTAAGATGAGTTGTTTCACCGAGCGAGTCTTGGCTCTATATCGGATTCGCTTAAAATTTGGTCGGCTAGCGCCTCGGCTCTAACCATCTCTTCACATGAAGGGTTGCCAATCTCAGCGGACAGTTCTGCAAGATACTTGTCGGTAGCAGCAAGTAGACGTGCATGTTCTAATT
This sequence comes from Candidatus Poriferisocius sp., assembly GCA_965221865.1. Taxonomy (GTDB): domain Bacteria; phylum Actinomycetota; class Acidimicrobiia; order Acidimicrobiales; family Bin134; genus Poriferisocius. The sequence continues at coordinate 151,805 of OZ244918.1, read as the reverse complement.
CGTCTCTTATAGCGGCTTGCAGCAATTCTGATGCGGGCATCTTTCGGGTTTTGACTTGATCGTAGAGTTCGGTTGGTAAGTAGACCTGCATTCTTGGCATCCGCCTACTATACACACATCAGATGCAGACATAAATTTCTTGTCTCGCTTTTAGCCCGCTCCTTAGCAGCGTGCGCGCAGGGTGCTACAGGTGTTCTGTCACGTAGTCGATGCAGGCGCATAGTGCAGCTATGTCAGAGGGGGGAGTAGCAGGAAACAGCGCTATGCGAAGTTGGTTGCGGCCCAGCGCACGGTAGGACTCTACATCCACAATCCCATTTGCCCGCAAGGCTTGGGCAATATCATCTGCTTGAAAACCGTCTAGGTCAATGGTAGCTACCACATTGCTGCGCATAGTCAGATCGGACACAAACGGGGTGGTGAAGCTGCAGTTCTCAGCCCAAGAGTAGATAATCTTGGCGGACTCAGCGCAGCGGTTAGCAGCCCACACTAACCCACCGTTTTCATTAATCCACTCCACCTGATGCACCGTTAGAAAAATCGTGGCTAACGCTGGAGTGTTATAGGTTTCATCTTTGCGAGAGCTTTGAAGCGCAATAGATAAATCTAAAAACGGCGGTATCCACCGTTCAGCAGCACCAAGGCGCTCAATCCGTTCAATAGCAGCAGGCGAACAGCAGGCCAGCCAAAGCCCACCGTCTGCTGCCAAACATTTTTGCGGAGCGAAGTAGTAGACATCGGTTTCTGTTGGCTCAAACAGCAAACCGCCCGCTGCAGAAGTGGCATCTACCAGCACCAAACCATGATCGCTGGGACGGTGCAGTTCCATCGATACCCCAGTGGAGGTTTCGTTATGGGTCAAAGCATAAGCATCCACCGACGGGTCGGCTATCGCTAAAGGATGAGTACCGGGTTCTGAGGTGATGATTACCGGATCGCGCAAATGCGGGGCAGCAGCCACACCGTTGGCAAACTTAGTCGAAAAAGCACCAAAGCTGAGATGCTCGCTGCGTTGTTCTATCAAGCTAAATATGGCGGCATCCCAAAACCCGGTGCTACCACCGTTACCAAGTAACACCTCATAGCCGTCAGGTAGACGTAGCAACTCGGCTACCCCAACCCTAAGACGATGCACCACATCTTTGACAGTGGACTTACGGTGGCTTGTTCCCAGAAAATCTGTAGCTATCTCAGCTAGCGCTGTAACCGCTTCTGGACGCACCCGCGACGGCCCGCTTCCAAAGCGGCCATCGTCGGGTAAAAGGTCACAAGGAATGGTTATGTTGGAGTTTGACGCGGGGTTGTTCACCCTTCACATATTACTCTGCAAACATGGCTCGTATATCTAAGCGTGTTAGCGCAATTAAACCTTCGGCAACTCTAGCGGTAGATGCCAAAGCCAAAGCATTGAAAGCTCAAGGCGCTCCAGTGATCAGTTTTGGCGCTGGGGAACCAGATTTTGCAACTCCAGAACCCATCTTGGAGGCGGCTCGGGCAGCGGTAGGCGATCCGCGTAATCACCGTTATTCCCCAGCAGCAGGGTTGCCAGAGTTGCGCGAAGCAATCGCCCAAAAAACAAAACGAGATTCTGGCTTAGAGGTGCCAGCATCGCAGGTTGTAGTAACTAACGGAGGCAAGCACGCCGTCTACAATGGGTTTGCTGTGCTGTTGGACCCGGGTGATGAGGTACTTTTGCCTGCCCCTTACTGGACTACCTACCCCGAAGCTATCTCATTAGCTGGCGGAATAGCAGTCGAGGTGCCTACCACAGCGGCAAATGGCTTTATGGTGAGCGTGGAGCAACTAGAAGCTGCCCGTACCGCCCGCACAAAGGTTTTGGTGTTTGTGTCGCCATCTAACCCGACCGGCGCGGTTTATCCGCAAGAACAAGTAGAAGCCATTGGCCGCTGGGCAGCTGAAAACGATGTGTGGGTTGTAACAGATGAGATATACGAACATCTCACCTACGGCGCCAACAAGTTCACCTCCATGGCAGTGCTGGTGCCAGAGCTAGCAGATCGTTGTGTGGTGTTAAACGGCGTGGCGAAAACCTATGCTATGACCGGCTGGCGAGTAGGGTGGATGATTGGGCCTGAAGATGTGATTAAAGCTGCGGTGAGCTTGCAATCTCATCAGACATCTAACGTTTCTAACGTGGCTCAAAGAGCAGCGCTGACAGCCGTTAGCGGCTCACTAGATGCTGTGCTTGAGATGCGAACAGCATTTGAGCGCAGAGGTCAAACCATGTATAAGTTGCTAAACGCTATTGAGGGAGTGAGCTGCTTGATGCCGCAAGGAGCGTTTTATGCGTTCCCATCCTTTGAAGGTGTGTTAGGACAAAATGGAATGCCTAAAAACACTGTTGATTTAGCAGGTTGGCTGCTAGATGAGGCACAAGTGGCTATCGTGCCTGGGGAGGCTTTTGCAGGCCCTGGTTATGCGCGGCTTTCTTTTGCATTAGGTGACGAAGACCTAGCAGAAGGCATTGCCCGTATTGGTAGTTTGCTGGGCTAGTTTGTTGGGCAGCTGACTGACGTGAACGGAGCAATTTGAGCAGAGCGAATCTGAGCAAACAGGTTATGCCTTATGGCAGCTGGCCTTCTCCGATTACTGCTGTATCGCTGATAGCTAATGCAGCTACACCTTTGAGCGTATGGCAGCAACAGGGCCGCATGTGGTGGACAGAATCGCGTCCCAAACAAGCAGGGCGCAACGCTTTAGTGTGCGATGGCGTGGACGTGTGGAGCGATGTGTCGATACGTACACGTGTACATAGCTACGGTGGAGGAGCTTGGTGGCCTGATGGGGTAGACGGGGTTTATGCCTGCGACGACTCAGATGGTCGCTTATGGCACCTACCAGCAGATAAACAGCCATATCCGGTAACGCCGTCTGGAGCATTTGAGTACGCTTGGCGGTACGCCGATGGTAGGGCTCAGCAAATGCAGCTGGTATGCGTGCGTGAGGATCACCATGCAAACGGCGAAGAGGTTAATCAAATTGTTCGGCTAGCTGACAGCGGATCAGAACTAGAAGTGTCAGAATTAGAAGTGCTTGCTTCTGGGGCAGATTTTTATGCTTCCCCACGCCTTAGTCCAGATGGGCAACATCTAGCTTGGATCCAGTGGAACCATCCCAATATGCCATGGGACCAAACTGAGCTATGGGTAGACAACAAGTGCGTCATTTCGGGTCAGGGCTCAGTGGTGGAGCCACAGTGGGGCGCTGATGGCAGCCTATATGTGGTGAGCGACCATAAAGGCTGGTGGAACCTTTACCGCGTCACAGATGACACCTTGTGGCCTGTTTTGGAGATGGATGCCGAAACACATCGGCCCGCTTGGGTATTTGACGACCCTAGTTACGCTGTTTGTGATGACAACACAGTGGTAGCAGTAGCTATGCGCGGTTCGTTAGCAGAGCTTTGGGTAGTTCCCCCTAACGGCGCTGAGCCAGCGATGTTAGATCTGCCGTGGACATCGTATAGCAGCGTGCGTGCAGCTGGCAGCCACACTGTGTGCGCTATTGCGGCATCGCCTACTCAAGCACCCACTGTGGTGCGCGTTGATGTGGCTGATGGGTCTTATGAAGAGATTCGAGCATCTGCGCCTACCCCTGTTGCTACTAGCTACCTATCTGTGCCAGAGGCTATTAGCTTTGCAACTACTAATGGCACAGAGGCTCATGCGTTGTACTATCGCCCGACCAATCCTGTAGCAAAGGGACACGCAGACGAGCTACCACCACTGTTAGTACTGAGCCACGGCGGGCCTACTGGAGCTGCTCGCAGCGGGCTGCAACTTGGTATCCAGTACTGGACAAGTCGCGGTATAGCGGTAGTCGATGTCAACTATCGGGGTAGCACTGGATATGGCACTGTCTACCGCAAGATGCTGGAGGGTCAATGGGGAATTAGCGATGTTGATGATTGTGTGGCCGCTGCGTTGCATCTGGTGCGTAGCGGACAAGCCGATGGAGATCGGCTTGTTATTAAAGGTGCCAGCGCGGGCGGGTACACAACGTTGTGTGCGCTGGCATTTCACAAAGTATTTGCCGCTGGAGCTAGTCGTTACGGTATTGCCGATTTAGCTGCATTAGCAGTAGATACGCACAAGTTTGAAGCACGTTATATGGATCGTTTGGTGGGGCCATATCCCGAAGCTAGCGAGGTGTATGAGGCTCGTTCACCGTTGTATTTCGTTGACGACTTTGAAGCTCCCATGATCATATTGCAAGGCGCAGACGATCCAGTGGTGCCACCTAATCAGGCTGAGATGATCGTAGATGCGCTTCAGAAGCGCTCAATACCTGTATCGTATCTGCTGTTTGCAGGGGAGCAGCATGGCTTTCGTAAAGCAGAAAACATTGTGGCTGCTCTCGAAGCAGAACTGGCATTTTTTGCTGATATATTAGGGTTTAGCCTAAACGACAACATGGTTTAACCGACAATATGGTCCAACCGAGAGTATGGTCTAACCCAAAACATGGTCTAATCTAAAAGGCAGTGTCTACACCACCTGAGTCTCCAACTTTGCCTGCTAGTAAGGTTTTAGTAGCAGAAAAAATTGCCGATATCGGTTTAGCTAAGCTGCGCCATGCGGGTCATAACGTTGAGGTGCGTACAGAAATGTCGCCTTCGGAACTCTTGGAAGCAGTGTCAGGGGCTCACGCTTTGATCGTGCGTTCGGCTACTCAGGTAACTGCTGAAGTGCTTGAAGCTGGAAAAAACTTGGTAATCGTGGGTAGAGCTGGGGTCGGCTTAGATAATGTAGACGTAGCATCAGCTACTGAACGCGGCGTATTGGTGGTAAACGACACACTGTCTAATATCATTTCCGCCGCCGAGCACACTATGGCGCTGCTTTTGGCACAAGCCCGCAATGTTCCCCAAGCCCACGGCGCGCTAACGCAAGGTCGTTGGGAGCGTTCGCGCTGGCAGGGCATTGAGTTGAGCGGCAAAACTTTGGGCATTATTGGTCTTGGACGTATTGGTAGGCTTGTGGCAGAACGTGCCTTAGGTTTCGCGCTGCGAGTAATTGCTAGCGACCCTTATGTTTCTGAAGAAGTGGCTTTACGCAGTGTGATGGCCTTGGTGTCGGTAGAAGAACTTGTAGCCCAATCCGATTTCATCACCATCCATGTGGCACGCACACCCGACACAATTGGGCTTATCAATGCTCAGGTATTACAGCTTGCTAAACCTAATCTGCGCATCATCAATGTTTCTAGAGGGGGCATTGTGGATGAAGCAGATTTGGTTGAAGCTATAGCGTCTAAGCGTATCGCAGGCGCAGCATTAGATGTTTTTGACAACGAGCCCATCACAGAATCACCTTTGTTCGATCTGGACTCGGTGGTGGTAACACCTCATTTAGGGGCTAGCACCACCGAAGCTCAAAGCAAAGCAGGCGATGCTATTGCTGAGCAGGTGATTTTGGGGTTAGCAGGAGAGTTTGTGCCTGCTGCTGTCAATGTGCCTGCTAGGGGTGTACCCGACGCGCTGCGCCCGTTTTTGCCGTTAGGGGAGCAGCTAGGGCGTTTGTTTGGTACTTTATGTGACCGTCTGCCTGAAAGCTTAGAAATAGATTTGAGCGGTGAGATAGGTAAGTTTGATAACACTGTGCTGGTAATGTCAGTGGTGCGGGGTTTGTTGAGTGCTATAACAGATGCTCATGTTAGCTATGTGAATGCTTTGCAAATGGCTAAAGAACGTGGGATGGAGGTACACGGCAACAACAACCCCACCGCCAAAGATCATGTGAATTTGTTGACGGTGCGAGGTGGAGGACACAGCCTTGGAGGGCGCTTAGATGGTTTGCAGCAAGAACCAGTGCTGGTGTCGGCTAATGGTCACACCTTACATATGCCGCCTGCCGAACATATGATATTTCTGTCTAATGATGACCGACCTGGCATGATTGGATTGGTGGGTACCTTGTTAGGCGATGCTGGTATTAACATTAAAGATATGAATGTAGGTCGCTCACCTTCCGGCGAAGGTGCTTCTATGATTATTGCCACAGCACAGCCTTTACCAAAGCAGGTGGCAGATCAGCTAGAAGCCTTAGCAGGCGTCACAGCAGCTCGTTACATGGGCTTAGCTGGGACACAGGAATAACCTTGTAGCGATGATAGCTAGCTTGCATCCTCAGCAACCTTCAGGAATGCCTATACACAAGTATCGGGCATTTGAGCCTATTGGTTTAACCGATCGTAGCTGGCCTGATGCTGTTTTGAGATCGGCGCCTAGATGGTGTTCGGTGGATTTGCGTGACGGCAATCAAGCTCTAATTGAGCCCATGAATCCCGACCGTAAATGGAAGATGTTCACTACTTTGGTTGAGGCTGGTTTTAAAGAGATAGAGGTAGGGTTTCCGTCGGCTTCTGCAGCCGATTTTCGGTTTGTGCGCGAGATAATCGAGCAAAAAGCCATTCCCGAAGATGTGCGCATACAAGTGCTCACCCAGTGTCGCAGCGACCTCTTAGAGCGTACCTATGAGTCCATCGCAGGCGCTACAGACGCTATTGTTCACTTTTACAATTCCACCTCTGTTGTGCAGCGACGGGTGGTGTTTAATTTGGATACCACTGGGATAACCAAAATTGCCACACAAGCCGCGCAGCTATGTCGTGAGTTAGAAGCACAGGTAGCGGGCACCGCGGTGTTTTACGAGTACTCTCCTGAGTCTTTTACTGGCACAGAGTTGTTGTTTGCGAAGCAAGTTTGCGATGAGGTGGTAGAAATTTTGGTTGCAGGCAACCAAAGGCCGGTAATCATCAATCTTCCAGCCACGGTAGAGATGTCCACAGCCAACATTTACGGGGACATGATTGAGTGGATGCATCGCAATCTAGCGCAACGGGAACGCATCGTTTTGAGTTTGCATCCCCACAACGACAGGGGCACTGCAGTAGCTGCAGCAGAGTTTGGGTTGATGGCTGGCGCCGACAGAGTTGAGGGCACCTTGTTTGGCAACGGGGAGCGCACCGGCAATGTGGATGTGGTGAACCTAGCCATGAACTTGTTTAGCCAAGGCGTAGACCCAGAGCTAAAAATCTCAGACATTAATGCTTTACGCCGCATAGCTGAAGAGTGCAACCAGCTGCCGGTTCATCCGCGTCATCCTTATGTAGGCGATCTGGTGTACACAGCGTTTTCAGGATCGCATCAAGATGCCATTAAAAAAGGCTTTGCAGCTATGGAAAGCACAGGTCAGGAACTTTTCGAGGTGCCCTACATCCCTGTTGATCCTAAGGATTTAGGGCGTTCCTATCAAGATGTGGTACGCGTGAACAGTCAATCGGGTAAAGGAGGCATTGCGTATCTGCTGCAAAGCAAGAGCCAGCTAGATTTGCCGCGCCGCATGCAGATTGAGTTTAGTCAAGTGATTCAAAAAATTGCTGATGAAACTGGCGAAGAAATTAGTGCTGATCAGATTCACAGCGAATTCGCTACTGCTTATTTAGATTTAGATGAGCCATATCGGTTAAATGGTTACGAGTCAGCTCAAAACGCGAAGGGCGCTGATCGTACTGTGGTAACTGCCCGACTTAGCAAAAACAACGATCAGGTAGTTGTTCACGGTGAAGGTAAGGGCTCGCTAGATGCCTTTGTGAGTGGTCTAAATCAGATAATTGAAACCCCTATTGCGGTGGCGGCCTACCATGAACATTCACGTGGCAGCGGTACCGATGCTGAAGCTGTTGCCTATATCGAGTTGCTAATAGATGGTAGTGAGCTGTGGGGATGCGGCATTCACACTGATATTACCACTGCCTCTATGCGCGCCATTGTAAGCGCTCTTAACCGGTCCCAAGTTGGACTTGGTTGAGGGTCAGCAGGCTTAAAGCGATATTTCGGATATTTTAGTTAGTGCGAAAATAAAATTGGGTTTCATAGTCCAACGTTTTTAAGTCGTTTGCTTGAATAGCTTGGTGGGTCATCGACCACAGAGCATCGTTTGTTATCAAAAGACGTTGGATAGATGGAGTCCGCAGCCAGCATGCGTACAGTTTCTCAGTAGGTGAGACTCGTAGTTCAGGCCATTGCTTAGCAGCTGAGGTGCTATTCCATGTGTCACAGTGAAAGCCTGGATGTGTCACTTTAAGTGCCGAAGGGCATATGTGGATTTCATTGGCTTCTGTGAGCCAATCTGTTAGAGACGCTTTTTTGGCAGGCCGACACCCCGCAAAGTTAGTTTGCGGACGGCGGTGAGTGATACGCCCAATTTCAGCTATGCCGTCGCGGTTTGCTTGCAGCAACACTGCTCCAATAAATGAACGGCTTGTTGGGCTAAAAGAACTTTGTGTTGTTGCAGAACTTTCGCGTTCAGATATTTCAGGAGAGTTGGGTTGTTGATTTAGCGGCAGCACTAAAAGCTCATCTTTAGGCCAGTGCAAAAATGCCCTGTGATCCCACTCGGCTTCGCTGTGGGCATCAGCAAACACTAAGAAATCCAATTCGGTGGGTTCAGCTGGGCTACTCACGTCAAACAGTGACACTTTTGTTCCTTGAGTTTGTCCCCGATTGTCGGTTTGCTGGCCGATACCGGCAAGCAAACCATCTCCTAGCGGATGCAGATACGTAGAGAACCCGGGAATCTTGAGTTCGCCTTTTACCGAAGGGCTCATCGGATTGGACAAATCGATCACATAGAGAGGATCTACCTCCCGGAAGGTAACCACATAACCAACATCGCCGGCATAGCGCACAGAGTAGATGCGCTCGCCTTTGCCTAAACCACCAACACTGCCAACAATGGCTAGACGGCGGCCTTGTTGTTGCAGCACTACCACTTGGCTTTGGGAGTTTTCAGTGTTCCATGGTTCGCCGATGGTAGTTGCAATTCGGAAGTAGCCGTTGTGTTCGTCCATAGAGAACTGATTAAGCAGATGACCATAAACTTCGCCGCTTGCTTCATAGCGGGCAGGCCCTGATTGTGAAATTGAGAACTTATGAACAGTTGTAAGCCACTCACTACGCCACTGGCCGATATCAAAGGTGGGCACATCTTTAGTATCTGAGTTGGCGTCTGCAGGTTCGGCTGGAGCAGGTTCGTCTAGTTGTTGGTATTTACTTTCTGCTAGATACATGGCTTGTGCTGAGCTATAGAAAGTGTGACCGCCAGCAAGTACCGCTGCTGTATCTTTGGGGGTGAGCGGTTTTTCCATATTCAAGGTGAGTGCCGACAGCACAGTAAAGCCTGAAAAGTCTGGCGGGGTGTATAAGTGTTTGCAGTCTGGCAGCAAACCTGTCTGCGTGCCTTGTGAGTTTGTTAAGCGATAGGAGGGCAGCCAAGCGTTTAGCTCGGCGTTGGCGGCAATCTCTTTGTTAACTCTTTCGGCTACATCTAAAGCCGAAGGCCCGCTGGGATACACAAATTGAAATTGCAACGGGTTGCTTGATAATGATACCCACACAGTGCCATCTACTGCACGTGTACTTAGGTAGTGCCCCTCTACGCGCAACTCAGAAACCACGGTCATATCTGTAGGGGTGGAGAGGTCTATTTCTTGTATGAGAGCTACAGCATTTCCCTCAAACGCGAAGGATTCGTCTACAGTGGTAGCGGTTGATGTGTCGTCTTGTGCCACGTCGGGGTTTGGCGTCACCGGAGAGCGTAGGTAGCTGTTGGTGAAGACTAATGCTCTATCTCCATGCATGAGAATCTCTTCACCCCAGCCTTGCGTCTTAAGCTTTACATTGCCCTGATACGCAGGCATTGGCGCTGTGAGATCCACATAGTGTAAGCGCCCATTAGCTATAGCCAAGATGCGCTTGCCATCAGTTTTAACAATGTCGGGTTCATCTACGCCTGCCACTTGCACATTGGTCTCAGAAAAACTGTTTACCTCGCTTTCTGCCTGTGCAAAAGCTCTAAAACTGTCTGAAGAAGCGGATTCTTCAGTAGCGGTGTCGGGTGCATCACGTCTAGCAGCCGAATCTGCTGCAACTACGTCTAGTTCGTAACGCCCGTCAGCGAGTCCGTAAGGGCCAACCCGTTTTACGGTTTCAGTTCGCAAATAATCTAATAAAGTAGAACAGTTATCAAAAGAACGCAGCGCTGCAAGCGGCTCAGTATCATCTAGCGACACCGTTTCTAGCGGTTCGTTGCTGTCGTTTTTGTTGCTGCTGTTTCCACTAATCGCAGGCGAATTGGAATTGTTTGGCAAACAAGCCCCAGCTAACACGGCTAAGATCACCAAGATTGCTATCGCAGGTGCTTTGTTTACAAACCAGTTACCGAAATACCGCAAACTTTGCATATTGCTAAAACGCCTTTATACCAGCACTCAAATAACCAATTCGAGCCTCGAAGGTGCGCCTGCGCTGCTGGTGCGGCTATGGTGCGGCTATACGCTCGAGGACTAGCGTGTACCGCAGCGGCGCAATGGTGTGGTCGTGGCCAAGGTTGACCACCATCACCTGCACGGCGCCTGTACACACACCATCACCCGGTGCACCGTAATGTGTGCCTGCGGCAAACAGGCCAAAGTGTTGTGGTACCATTGTGTAACCGGTGCCACGCTCAACGGTAAATGTGGGATTAGCAGCGCCCGTTTGGTTGTTGTTGGTGGCGCACAGCTGGCCGCTGGTGATCATATTCTCTAAGTAGTGAGGCGTCCCGTGATGACGGGCCCATTCGTGCAGCCAATAGGTGTCGTAGGTGGCAAGGTCGCCAAGCCACCAAAGCGTGTGTGTAGACGTGGTCTTGCCGTTGCTAGCGTTAGTCACAAAGTGCCACCTGTACACACCCGGCCGCAAACGCAGGTCGTGCAGATTCACTTTTACTGCTGTGGCTGTTTTGGGCTCATGCATGTTAGGAATGGTGTTGGGATCGAGTGTGCCTGTAATGGTGTAGGTGAGATCGCCTGCTGGTACGCCTTCACGCTGTGTGCTGCGCTGCGGTGCAGCAGTGGTAATGGTGGTTAGTGCTAGCGCTGTTAGCAGCGTTACTACAGCCGCTGTGGTGCGTTTAGTGGTGATCATTAGGTGGTCTCCTTTGCAGCAACAGGCTATACACTACCACCAAACAGCGCAAGCGTGACAGGCTGTCAGCCTGCGGCAGGTACACAGGGTATGCCATCACATAGCAGCCGACGAGGACAGCTATATGGTGCTGCGGCCCAAGTGGTCAAGTTTGGCCACTGCTAGTGCGTTTGCAAAGTCGCTTTACTATGTCACTGACGGCAGCCAGATACAGCGGCGCGCTTCAAAATCACGAATCAACTCAGAGTGGGCCAGGGTTATACCAATATCGTCTAAACCTTCTAACAAGCGTCTTTGCACAGCCTCATCTAAAACGAAATTAGTTTGCACATCTAAAACAGGCACTGACACGGTGAGACGTGTAACATCTATAGTGATCTGAATTGAGGGGTCTGCTGTCACCGCATTGAGCAGATTGCGCCCCACCTCATTGCTAACCTGCACTGGCACTAAACCATTTTTCGTGGAGTTGTTGCGAAAAATATCGCCAAAGCGAGGAGAAATAACCGCTTCAAATCCGTATTGCTGAATAGCCCAAACTGCATGTTCGCGCGAAGAACCAGTACCAAAGTTAGGCCCAGCTAGCAAAATGCGAGCTTCATTGTAGCGAGGATTGTTTAGCACAAAGTTTGGATCTTCGCGCCACTCTGAAAACAGTCCTTTTTCAAAACCAGTTCTTTCTACCCGCTTAAGCCAGTCGCTTGGGATGATCTGATCAGTATCTACATCACTGCGATCTAGTGGTAGAGCTTTTGCTGTGATGCTACGGACCGCTTTCATGATAAATCCCCCGGAGTAGCAAATGTGCCAGCTATTGCGGTGGCAGCAGCAACCGCTGGTGAAACCAGATGTGTGCGACCCCCTTTACCTTGTCGACCTTCAAAGTTACGGTTAGATGTGCTAGCACAGCGCTCTTGTGGAGATAGTTTGTCGGGATTCATGGCTAAACACATAGAACAGCCTGGTTCTCGCCAATCAAACCCAGCGGCTAAAAACACTTTGTGAAGCCCCTCTGCTTCAGCTTGTGCCTTTACAGTTCCAGAACCTGGTACTACAAAAGTACGCATTCCTGGGCTTACTTGGCGCCCTTCTACAACTTCGGCTGCAGCCCGTAGATCTTCAATACGGCTGTTGGTGCAAGAGCCGATAAACACGGTGTCTACAGCGATATCTTTTAGCAAGGTTCCAGGCTTAAGACCCATATAATCTAGGGCCCGCATTGCAGCTTCTCGTCCACTCATATCAGCAAAACTGTCTGGTTCGGGCACAGTTCCATCTATAGGAACTACTTGAGACGGGTTAGTACCCCAAGAAATGTGTGGCACCAGCTCAGAGCCGTCAATCAGCACCTCTGTGTCAAATGTTGCATCAGGGTCGCTGTGCAAGTCTTGCCAGTCTTGAAGTGCTATATCCCAGTTTGTGCCTTTAGGAGCATGTGGTCGGTCTCGCAGGTATTCAAAAGTGGTTTCGTCGGGAGCAATTAAACCTGCTTTAGCTCCAGCTTCAATGGACATGTTGCAAACCGTCATCCGCCCTTCCATAGAAAGCGCGCGAATAATCGGGCCGCGGTACTCAATCACCGAACCGATACCACCACCGGTGCCGATATGGCCAATGATGGCTAATATCACATCTTTAGCAGTGCAACTTGATGGCAACTCGCCTTGCACCGTTACTGACATTGTGTTTGGACGTTGCTGCGGCAGTGTTTGGGTACCTAGCACATGTTCTACCTCACTAGTACCAATTCCAAACGCTAACGCTCCAAAGGCACCGTGGGTGGAGGTGTGGCTGTCGCCGCAAACTATTGTCATGGCGGGCTGAGTTAGTCCCATTTCTGGGCCAATAACATGTACGATTCCTTGATGGGTGCTCCCCATTGGGTAAAGGGTGATACCGAATTCGGCGCAGTTGGCTCGCAGCGTTTCTACTTGTTGATGTGAGATGGGATCGGCAATAGGCCAAGCTACACTGTCGGTTGGCACGTTATGATCTTCGGTTGCCAACGTTAGATCAGGGCGTCGCACGCTGCGCTGCTTGAGTCGGAGTCCATCAAAGGCTTGTGGGGATGTCACCTCATGAATGAGATGCAGGTCGATGTACAACAAATCTGGTTCACCGTTGCCGCGGTGAACCAGATGTCGCTCCCAAATCTTCTCGCTGAGTGTTTGACCCATAAGGGCTCCTAGGTGTGTTCGTTTACTTTGGGGTTGCGCTAGGCGCTTTTTGTACCCCTAGATGATCTAGCGCACCGCTTAAGCAGTGCCAGAAACTATCAAAATCTGTTACCACCGAGGCGTGCCCACCCCGATATGCGAACACTGCTATGTTAGCAAGCGACTGCGACAACTCCTGTTGGAGGTAGTCGGGCACTACGTTATCGCCTTGAGTATGGATTTGGGCAACGGGCATAGTTAGTTCCCCGATCCACAGCTGTGAGTTGAAGTTAAACAACTCACAGCCAGCATCTAACATGGCTTGAGGATCGCCTTTGAGCACTTCAGCTTGTGCCCAGCGACCAAAATTGCTGCCAATAATGTTGAAAACGGTTTGCCGCCAACTCCACAAGCGCAAGCTTGTTGGGGTTAATCGGGAGACGCCAGCTAGCACTGGAAGCAGCGAAAACCGTAGCGATCTCAGCCCTCTGCCCCGAAAATTTGTAGCCGTAGCACCTAAGACTAATCCGGTGATTCGCTCTGGTGCTTGGCGGGCTAACAGCTGTGCTATGGCTCCACCCATTGAGTAACCCACACAAATGAACTGCTCAATTTCTAAAGCATCGGCTATTGCTAAAACATCGTTTGCACATTCCAAAAAGCTGAAGCGTTTGGTGGTGAGCCCTGTACCATGACCAGCGTGATCAAACGCTACAACAGAGGCTCTTTGCGCCAAAGGTGTGTAAGTGGGATACCAATTCAAGTCGGCAGTAACAGTCCAGCCATGCAACAGCAGTACCGTGGGCGATGCAGATGGGCCTGCGATACGACGTACAAATACTTTTCCTCTTTTGGGCAAAGTGATCCACTCGCCCGGTGGCAGCGCAGGTCCGATAGGACTCCCGCTATTGCTCAAGAGAAACTATTGTGATGCTCAGGAGCTCCCCTGCGGGATTCTCATACGACACGGTGTCGCCCACAGTGGCTCCGATGATGGCAGAACCCATAGGCGATGTGGGAGATATCACATCTAACCCTTCGTGTCTTTCTTCAATTGATCCCACTAGGTACTTTTCCTGGTCGTTCATGTTGTTGTCAAAAGCTACTGTAACTACCGCACCTACAGCCACAGTATTCACATCGCCTGTTTGTACGATGCGCGAGTTGCGTAACAAAGCGCCTAACTGCGCGATTCGAGTTTCCATTTTTCCCTGTTCGTCTTTAGCGGCATGATAGTCGCCGTTTTCACTCAGGTCGCCTAGCTCACGTGCAGATTCAATTTTGCGAGCTATTTCCACGCGCCCCACAGTGGTTAAATGTTCAAACTCAGCTTGCAGACGATCGTGCGCTGCTTGCGATAGCTCATGTACCTCAGCCATACCATTAAGCTTAGTGTTCGCATCTACGCCTCTAACATTCGTATCCTAAAGGACGATGACTTACATGATTGGCGTTATAGGTGGAGATGGCATCGGCCCTGCAGTGGTAACGGAGGGTCTCAAGGTGCTTGCTGCAGCGGGGATCGAGGTTGATCCCATTGCTTACGATTTAGGCGGCAACCGCTATTTGCGTGACGGCACGGTTCTTACCGAAGATATTTTAGAGGAGTGGCGAGGTTTAGACGCATTATATTTGGGGGCGGTGGGTACACCTGAAGTGCCACCGGGGGTGATAGAGCGGGGACTTTTACTACGGATGCGTTTTGAGCTGGATTTATACGTGAATCGCAGACCTTTTATCAAACAGCCATCCTCAAACGGTACTAGCGGTTTTGATTTTGAGGTGATTCGTGAAAACACCGAGGGCAGCTATGTTGGGGAGGGAGGCTTTTTACGCAAACACACCCCAGCTGAGGTAGCTACACAGGGTTCGGTGAACACTCGCTTTGGGGTGGAACGCTGTGTGCGTTATGCCTTTGAGTTAGCCCGCAGCCGTGAAGGGCGACACCTTACTTTGGTGCATAAGACTAATGTGTTGACGTTTGCAGGTGATTTGTGGGAACGCACTTTTAATGAGGTAGCACTGGAATACCCCGATGTTGCAACTGCTTACAATCATGTTGATGCAGCTTGCATTTACTTTGTGGAAGACCCAAAAAGCTACGATGTCATCGTTACAGACAACTTATTTGGCGATATTCTCACTGATTTAGGTGGGGCAGTTTCAGGCGGTATTGGCATGGCAGCTTCAGCCAACTTAAATCCTGATCGTACTGGTCCGTCGATGTTTGAACCGGTACATGGCTCAGCACCCGATATTGTTGGCACAGGTAAAGCTAACCCCACCGCAGCAATTTTGTCGGCCGCTATGATGGCCGAGTTTTTGGGCGAGGCTTCTGCTGCGCAACGTATGCGGCGAGCCTGCGCGGAGGTAGACACCCAAAGAGGCACAACAACAGAGATAGGCGATTTGATAGCTGAACGGGTTTGAGCCTGCAAGCTTAAACAAGATGTTGCGTACAATGTTTTAAACTAAATGTTCTAATAATCAGCCAATTTAGATTTAAACTTTGAGAGGAAAACTCAGAAAGGAACAAAGCAACATGCCAATCAAAACCACAGAAAAAGTGTGGATGGATGGCGAGCTAGTGGATTGGGCAGATGCCACCGTGCATGTGCTGACCCACACGTTGCATTACGGAAACGGTGTTTTTGAGGGCATTCGCTCTTACAGCACTGATCAAGGTGCTGCGATTTTTCGACTTACCCCGCATATTCGTCGTTTGTTTGCGAGCGCCAAAATCTTGCAAATAGATATTCCATACACCCAACAAGAACTAGTCGCAGCCACAAAAGAAACCGTGCGTGTAAACAAACTTTCTAGTTGTTATGTGCGCCCTCTTGCCTATTTAGGCTATGGCGAGATGGGACTTAATCCGCTTCCGTGTAAGGTGAATGTGGCGATTGCGGTGTGGCCGTGGGGCGCTTATTTAGGTGATGAAGGCGTGCAACGAGGTGTGCGCTTGATGGTTAGTTCCTGGCAGCGACACGACCCGAATTCCATGCCTACTGCTGCCAAAGGATGCGGCCATTACATCAACAGCCAGCTCGCTAAAGTGCAGGCCGTTAAAGCAGGTTATGACGAGGCGGTACTGTTATCCCCGCAAGGTTTTGTGAGCGAATGTACTGGAGAGAACCTTTTTGTGGTGCGCGAAGGTACTATCATCACACCCCCTACATCGGTAGGCGCATTAGCTGGCATAACTCAAAATGCCATTAGCCAGATGGCAGCCGATTTGGGTATCTGCTATGTGACCGACAATTTGTTACGCAGCGACCTATATCTAGCTGACGAGGCATTTTTGTCTGGCACTGCCGCAGAGGTGGTGCCTATCCGTTCGGTGGACGATCGCGAAATTGGCGACCCAGGACCTATTACTCGCAAAATCCAAGAGGTGTTTCAAGATGCTGTGCGAGGACGTTGCGCTCAGTACAGCCACTGGAACGAATATGTCGACAGCTAAGCACACAACACAGCATAGGCCATTGCCTGATGTCGTAGAGATATATGACACCACCTTGCGTGATGGAAGTCAGCTGCGCGGTATATCATTGACAGCGCAGGACAAACTGCGTATAGCTGTGCTGCTAGATGAACTAGGTGTCCACTACATTGAGGGTGGTTGGCCGGGTTCTAATCCTAAAGACGATGAGTTTTTTGCCCGGGCTCGTGACGAACTCACTTTGCAGACCAGCACCTTGGTGGCTTTTGGATCCACACGCCGTGCTAAGGGTAAAACCGATTCAGATCTCACTTTAGCTAACCTAGTTGCATCTGGCACCACGGTGGCCTGCATAGTAGGTAAGTGCTGGGATTATCATGTGCAAGAGGCACTGCGTACCACTTTGGATGAGGGTGTGGCGATGGTTGCAGATTCGGTGCAGTTTCTCAAAGCTAAGGGTATGCGCGTTTTTTTTGATGCCGAGCACTTTTTTGATGGTTACCAAAACAATCCTAGCTACAGCCTTGCAGTGTTAGAAGCCGCAGCTACCGCTGGTGCCGACCGTTTAGTGCTGTGTGACACTAATGGGGGAACTCTGCCAGTCCACGTGGAACAAATCGTTGCCGATGTTGTGGATTATCTTGATACACCAGTAGGCGTACACTTACATAACGATACTGGCTGTGGCGTAGCTAACGCATTAGCAGGGGTTAGAGCTGGTGCTACACAGGTGCAAGGCACCATAAATGGCTATGGAGAACGCACCGGTAACTGCAACCTAGTGCCTATTATTGCTAATTTGAGTTTGAAGATGGGCATTCAAACAGTACCGGGAGACCGCTTAGAGCGTCTTACCTCGGTATCGCATCATGTAGCAGAACTGGTGAACTTTACCCCAGACCCCCAACAGCCTTATGTGGGTTCGTCAGCTTTTGCCCATAAGGCAGGGCTGCATACCAGCGCTATTGCACGTCGTCCTGATGCCTATGAACACATTGACCCTCAAGCAGTGGGTAATGGGGCTCGTTTTGTGGTGTCAGAGATGGCAGGTCGTTCCACAGTAGAACTCAAAGCCGCTGAGATTGGTTTGGATTTAGATGGTGCCGCAGTGGGCGAAATCGTGGACACCCTCAAAAAACTAGAGCACGCTGGCTACCATTTTGAGGTGGCTGATGCTTCTTTAGAACTGTTGATGAGAGCTGCTTCGGGTTGGAAACAGCCTTATTTTGAGTTGGAGTCATTTCGTGTGTCTACTGACCATCGTGCAGGTGCTGGAGCGAGAGCTTGGAATGAGGTAGCTGTAGACATGGATACTGAAGCTACGGTGAAGCTGCATGTCCAAGGTGAACGTATTGTAGCTACAGGAGAGGGCAATGGGCCGGTTGATGCCTTGCACTGTGCTTTGAATGTGGCTTTAGCCAAGCGTTATCCAGCGTTTGGTTCTATTGCGTTGGTTGACTACAAAGTAAGAGTGCTAGACACAGCCTCAGGTACAGCAGCTGTTACTAGGGTGATTATTGATTCGGCCTGTGGAGATCGCATCTGGACAACCATCGGTGTGTCTACCAACATTGTAGAAGCAAGCTGGCAGGCTTTAGTTGACAGCTTAGTGTTTGGGCTGCTGCACGCAGAACAGGGGTAGGTATCGTACATGGCAGCTCCCAACTATGTGCCTGTGGAAGTTCCTGCAAGGCAACGTTACTATGTTTCACCGCCTCGGCGCGACGGTCAGTGGTTAGCAGATCGCCCCGGCGAGTTACAGGGAAGACAGCCAACAGGTAGTGGACTGGGGGCGCCTGGGCCTGATCAGGGTTATTGCTTAGGTTTGGCGCGGCGCTTGCAACACAAACTTTTGTTGGCTGCAGGCGAAAACTCTGCTGATGTTGTTGCTGGCTGTGTGGCAGTAGCGCTAAAGAGGGCTAGCAGTTTTGGGCGGGCGCCGATTCTGGTTGATGTGGAGATGGCATTGCAGCTATTTGGTTTCTTACCACCTAAACCTGATAGCGCCTTAGTAAAGTGGCGCAAGGAGTTGTTTGTGGGCTTACGACACCAACACCATTATGCTGATGTGCGGCGTTTGGTGGACTTGGTAAGCGTTGATGTGCTGTGTATGACTGCTGAAGCTCTACAAGCAGCTTGTGAAGCGGATCGTTCGCAGCTGTTTGTGCGCGCAGCTAGCAAAGTCTGATTGCTGCGAGATGAGCGCAGATACGCTTGCACGGGTGCGTTTTGCACCGTCGCCCACTGGTTATTTGCATGTTGGCAGTGCGCGAACGGCTTTGTTCAACTGGTTGTATGCTCGTTCTGTTGGAGCAACAATGGTGCTGCGCATCGAGGACACCGATGAGAGTCGTAACCGTCCAGAACTAACCGATGCTATTTTTGAGTATTTGGAATGGTTGGGAATTGACTATGACGAGGGCCCATACTTTCAATCAGAGCGCAGAGAGCGCCACCGCGCAGTAGTCCAGCAGTTACTTGCTGCAGGTATGGCATATCTGTGTGATAGTGATAACCAAGAATTAGATGGCACACAGATGGCTATCGGTCGGGCAGTGCGTTTTCGCACACCCGCGGGGGCCACAGTGATCCAGGATGTGGTTCGCGGTGATGTGACCGTAGATCACACGCAGTTAGGCGATTTTGTGATTTGGCGTTCTGATGGCTCGCCAACATTTGTGCTAGCCAACGCAGTAGATGATTTAGATATGGGTATCACCCACGCTATTCGGGGCGAGGATCTGCTTTCTTCTGCCCCACGCGCTGTGTTGGTAGCTGAGGCGTTGGGTGCATCTGCGCCAACATATGCTCATTTGCCTCTGCTGGTAAATGAACAACGTAAAAAGTTATCTAAGCGCCGCGACGACGTGTCTTTAGAGAGTTACCGTCAGCAAGGTTATTTACCAACGGCTATGGCTAACTATTTAGCACTTTTGGGTTGGGGTCCACGCGACGAGATAGAGATCAGACCTATGACTGAAATTATCAAGCAGTTTAGGTTGGAGGATGTAAACAAAGCTCCAGCGTTTTTTGATATCACCAAACTGAAGCATTTCAACGGGGTTTACCTGCGTGGGCTTAACAGCGAGGAGTTACGAGTTTTGCTGGCTCCGCATCTAGAGGCTGAGCAAGTACCTTGGCCAGCTCAGCGTTACCGCCCTGACGTGGTAAAAGCTATGGTGCCGCTTGTACAAGAGAAGCTGCATGTTTTGTCCGACATTGTTAAACATCTGGACTGGCTGTTTTGCGCCGAGGTGCCAATAGATGAAACATCATGGGAAAAAGCCATGGTAAATGGTAAAGCCTCAAGCGAGGTTCTTGATGGTGTGATTGCGGCTTTGGCTGATTGTGCTTGGGAACCCGATGCGGTTAAACAGGTTGTATTTGCGGTAGGTGAGGCACACGGCCTGAACCGTTCCAAATCGCAGGCTCCCGTGCGAGTAGCAGTAACCGGACGTTTAGTTGGTCCCCCGCTTTTTGAGCCACTAACCCAGCACCTCACCCGTGAAGAAGTCCTCCGCCGCCTGCACAATGCCCGTGCTAAGCTCCGAGGCTAGTTTTGAGGTAAGTACAGCAGCTTTGGTGTGACTATTGCTTACAGTATTTAGCTATTCCATGTTGTAGGGATTTTATGTAAGAATGCATCTTCAGCGGTTTCACCGTCACGATTAAAGAACTCAATAATAAGGTCTTCTTGCCATCTAATACCAGCGACATGGCACGCTAAGCTCATCCAGCGACACTTATCGCACGTGTTGGAATGAACAAGCAGCCAGTAACCGTTGGGCAGCTGAACAGTGTTTCTCCATTTCTGGTTGGCAGTAACTTCGGTTTTGTTTTTGCTCAGCAGTTTACGTCCACTACGGAATGAGGCATCTAGATGATCTGCAAATTCTTGACAAAACTGTGGGTAGAGTTGGGATAGTCTCACAAACACATCTTGGTATGTTTGTGAGACGCTTGTTCTGTCGAGAGTCTCACCTAGCAGGACAGCTTTTGATATTTCCCAGTCATTACGCCTTTTCTTGTGTGTTTTAGTGTTGACATGGCGCTTTTGCGTTGTTTCCAAGTTTAATGTGAGACACTTAGATATAAAATAGTGGACGTCTTCTTTGTTGGGGTTGTGTCCTGTGAGGAGAACCATCTCTTCTGAGAGTAAGTCCACAAGAATATCGTTGACCGGTTCGCTGGCAAGGTTTTCCCATACAGATGCAATCTGCTTGAGTGTGGTTTCTCTACGACGTTTAGCGTCATGTGTTGCTTCAACAACTTTTACTCGATTCTCGCCGAGTGCCAACTTTTTTTCAAGAAATGCGCGAAATGTTTCCTCTATGTCAGTAATACACCCGTACTCAACATTGGAAAAGTACGGGCAGCAACCATCAAAAACTCAAATTAACAGCATGCCCCGCAAACTCCACAAACACCACCACAACCCCAGCCCTTAAAAAACTCGGAAATCAGCTAGGCAAAAACAAAATTATTCTAAGTCTACTTCTGTGCATTGCGAAGGTGCTCTAGCGGGTGTGAATACACGGGGTTGTGCTCTTAAGTTTGAACTGGTGCTTGAACGATTGGTGTTTAGGTAAGCCTCAATAGCGTTAGCGGTAGCTTTGGTCGCAGTGTTGATGTAGGCATCAGTGGCAAAAAGAGCGGCTTCAGATGGGTTAGCTAGATACCCATATTCCACTAACACCGCAGGCACTGTGGGGCGTCGGATCATTCCATAGCCATCGCGCCCGTTGGGTAGCAGCACCCTTAGCACACCTGCGTCAGAAAGCCGACTCCATCTCACGTGCTTGAATTGGCTAAGAGCTCTTGTGATCTCGGTGTAAAGCAGACCCCCAAGGCGAGCCGAGTCCGCACGGGCAGATTGCTGCGACTCCGATTGCACAAACACTTCGCTTCCAGGTACTAATCCTGTAGGTTGGGCGGGGCCATTATGGTGAATAGATACCAAGACCTCGGCATTCAACGCGTTAGCCAATCCAGCTCGAACCGATAACAAGCTGTCATAGTCTCTAGTCCTAGTTGTGGTTGCTGTGATGCCACGACTAGACAGTTCGCTCAGAACAGCTTGACTGAGCGTCAAGTTCAGAGTTTTTTCTGCTAATCCATTGGGACCAACAGCACCTATGTCGAAATTACCTCCGTGGCCGGGATCGATTACTACCCTCACATTACGCAGAGGCTGACCTTTGCTTACGGTGGCATAGTTGCCGCACGGGGTGATCACCTTATAGCGGTGACCGTCGTGCCCTGTCACTGCAACGGGTATGCCGTTTGCAGTAACAAGCCCTTTAGGAAGTCCCCCCGCAGCGATAGCTTCTGTAGCTGAATAAAGACGTTTTGCAGCAAAAGCAGTTTGGTTGACAGAGCTAAATTGTTCACAGCCACCTGAAACAGCGCTAACATCAATCCCGTAGCGGCAGCGGTAAGTGTTGAGTAATGTTTCTTGTGCTGCGATTAACCGATCCCGAACGGTGATGTCACCAGCAGAGGGAATCCCCTCAAATTTGTCTCCTAAAAAGAACCTGTAGCCGAAAGATATATCAGCGCAGCCACCAGACACAGCTTCGGTATCGACACCAAACTGGCATCTGAAAACGTTGAGCAAGGTTTCCTGAGCTGCTATCAGGTTGTCACGTTCTGCAATGTCAGCGTTGCTAAAGTCGCTTTTTGTGACATTCTGCGCGCCCGTAACCGATACTGTAAGCAGCAACAGCAAAAAACTCGCCGCTACTGCCCACACAACAAAGCTGAACGGTTTACGTCTGTTGTTTGTGATTTGCATGAGATATTTATATTAAAAGCGTGGCGGAAAACAGTACAATGACTGTTGCATTCGGGAGTGGTGTAATTGGCAACACACCGGGTTCTGGTCCCGATATTGGGGGTTCAAGTCCTCCCTCCCGAGCCAGCTTTTACGGGGCGTTGGCAACAGCAATTCTCACAGCTAAGTCGCTGAAGCTGGGCTCGCCAATGCCATCGCTGCAATGTAAGGTGAGATGTTTCTCTGCTGATTCCAAGATGATGCCAGCGTTGCCTAACCAAGCTGTTTCCAAGCCTCCTAAATCCCACGCATTCCAAACCTCCACACGTCGCACTTGCGAACCATGTACTAGCAACTCAACAGTTTCGGGACTTGTATCTGACCATAAAGAAATAACCTCAGAGGTAACCCCGGCAGCCTCTAAAGTGCCATTGACGGCAGCTAATTTGATGGCTTGACGTCTATCTGTGCGCGCCGCGATGCGCTTCACTTTGATTCTGCTGTTTGCATCTACAGCTAATAACAACAGCGGGCGCACCTCGTGTCTGTGATACCGAATACTGTTCACACCGTCGGCGAAGCGGTTGCTAAAGGTTTGAAGGTCACTCATGGACGGGCGTAGGGATCGAAACCTTGATCGCCCCATGTTGGGGTAGGTCTGCGTTTAGTAGCCCAGCAAAAGCGCAGCATCTCTTCAGGTAACTGCAATTCTTCGCGGCTTTCGGTGCGCGGGTTAAACCTTTGCGGAGCTTGCCCGATAGACATGAGCGCTTTATTTTCTGCACCGAACAATACTGCTGAAGGTCGTTCCGATAGGTTTTTCCAATACCGTCTGCGTACTGTAGCAACAGAGGGCGGTGTGCCCCGTGGGGTGAGCCTAAAAACAGAATCACCCGGCTGCCACGGCCTTTGTAAAACAGCCACCTCAGCAGCCGCATAAGTACTTGTTTCAGGAACAGTTTCATTTTGTGGAGATGGTGGGGGAGCGATTGTAGTGTTTACCTGTTGGGCGAGCGTAGCTGCAGGCAGCTTAGAGAGTGTAGTTGTGTCAGGTTGTGGGCTTGCATCAGCAATAGCTTGCACAGCATTTGGAGTGCGTGTGATTGGTTGTTCTGGGATTAGCCACGCTGGTGTGCCAGATGTGCGCGGCCGAAAACTGCGGCGTATGGGTTTGCCCATCCAGTCCAAGATGATGGCAAGGGCAGCTAAAGCCAACATGATAAGCAAAAAAACAAAGAAGGTGACAACACTAGACATAGGTAACTGACATTCTGGGGTTTTAGGGCTCGTGTGTGTTCAGGATTGAAGGATAGGTTGGGTTCGCGCTAGCGCAGACGGGCTAATAAGTTTAGCAGCAAGCCATAGAAGCCATCTGAGTTGACTTCAGTAATGTACTGGCAGTTAGCCTTACGGCCGCTTACACCCCACCAGTCTACAACCGTCATTCCAGTGGTGAGAGGCGATTGGGTTTCGACTTCTATGTTGCAGTGCCGTCCTTTGTATAGCTCAGGGCATAAAAGGTAGGCGATTACGTGGGGGTCATGCAGTGGCCCACCGAAGGTACCGTATTTTTCTACATCAAAACGTTCATAAAACTCCAGCATGCCTGCGCAAGCCTTAGCGGTGTGTGTGCCCAATTCACGTAACTGTTGAATCCATTCGCGTGACATTAAGGCTTTGTGCGTTGTATCTAAAGGCAACATGGTCACCGGCGCTCCGCAGTGCAGCACTGTTTGGGCCGCTTCAGGATCTACAAACACGTTGAACTCTGCCACCGGTGTTGTGTTCCCACCTGCAAAGAAACCTCCCCCCATACAAACAATCTCACGGATATTACGGGACAACTCGGGGTGGTTTTGTAAAACGCTCGCAATATTGGTCATGGGGCCAACCGGACATATCGTAATTTCTTTTTCTTGAGAAGCAGCGAGAATGTCAGCTATCCAATCCACTGCGTTTTGTAGTTGCAGAGAGCCTTTAGGTTCTGCAAGGTCGGCTCCGTCGATTCCAGTTTGTCCATGCACATTTTCAGCAGTAACCAAAGAGCGTTGTAAAGGACTTTCACAACCAGCGAACACAGGCACATCTAAACGCCCTGCTAGCTCGCATATTTTAAGAGCATTTATAGAAGTCAGCGCTAGCGGAACATTACCCGCTACAGCAGTTATCCCCAGAACCTCTAACTCAGGTGCTGCGAGAGCCGCCAAAATTGCTAAAGCATCGTCTTGACCAGGGTCGGTATCGATGATGATCGGACGAGGTTGGCTCGATATTGAATCGGTGTTTGCAGTAATGCTCATCTTTTTTGTCCCGCTCTATTTTTTGCCACTGTATGTGCGGCATGTTCTAATTGGTCGTCTATAGGCTGAATATGAGTTGCTACATCAGCATGGTGCAGCATCCAAGCCAACACAGTATCGGCCAGCCACGGGTTTTTAGGTAGCAAAGGGCCGTGCAGGTAAGTTCCCAAAGTTGTTCCGGCGACTGCCCCCTCACACCCGTCGTAGCCGTTGTTGCCATGGCCAACATGTAAACGTCCAAACGGAGTGCAGCTTGCCCCCAAATAACTACGACCAGCATGGTTTTCGTAACCCACCACTGTTTGTGTTTGCCCAGCTAAGGTGACTTCGACTACTACATCTCCAACTAAACGGCTCTTGGCTGCTGTGGTTTCGACATCCAAAAGGCCAATGCCAGCCACACGCTGTCCAGCAGTTGTGATATAGCTATGTCCCAAGAGTTGGTATCCACCACACACACCAAGCACCACTGAACCTTTGGCTGCAGCGTCGCGCAAAGAATCGGCCGTATCTAAGAGGTCTTTTGCCACCAAAAGCTGGTCGCTGTCTTGGCCACCACCGAGGTAGTAGAGGCTGCAGTCTTTAGGAATCGTTTCACCAAATCCAACTTCGCTTATCTCCATGTGCAGCCCACGCCACGCCAAACGTTTGCGCAACACAGCAATGTTGCCTCTATCAGCATAAATATTCATGTGCTGGGGATATAGGTGGCAAACTTTGATTGGCACAGTATCAACCTGCAATGGCTCTGCGATTCTGTTGGCTAAGTTTGAGTTGGCAGGGCTCAACTGTCCTCCCAGTATGGTGGGGTGACACCTCGTTTGGTGAGTAGCTCTTGCAACTCCAATAAAGCGGTGTAGGTGGGGAGCACGTAAAGGTTGCTGTTTGCTCCCGCTGCGGTTAGTGCAGCATCAAAAGCATCAGCCACTTTTGAGATCACACGCATTTGGTTAGCATCCACCCCGCCGTAGCGGAAGCGCAGTGCCATATCGTAGGCGCGGTCGCCACCTATGGTGAGCGTGCCTAGGCGGTTGTTTGCTAATAACAGCTCATAGTCCACATCCCAAATCCAAGATATATCTTGGCCATCGGCAGTGCGGTCGTTTAGCAACAACAACAGATGCAAACGTTGGTCTTGCAATAATAATGTGTGAATGTTCTCGTTAGCTCCTGTCGGGTTTTTAGCTAACAGCGTGGTCACACAAGTGCTGTTTATGGTGATGCGCTCGGCTCGGCCAAACGCAGCTTGTCTTTTAGCTAGAGCTGCTCCCACGTCTATAGGATTTAAAGCTAGTGCTACTGCACACCCAACAGCAGCTAAAGCGTTGTAAGAGTTGTGCAGACCCGGCAAACGTAGCGATACTTCGGTAGGACCTTGTGGTGTAGATATTGCTAGACGCTGGCCGCTTAGTCCGTGCAGCTCAACTTTGGTGGCGGCAATAGCGAGTTGCGGCCGTTTTTGTTGACAACGTACACAAGACCAGCGTCCCAAATGGGCAATAGTCAAAATGTCGTATGCAAAGTCGGAGTTATAAGCAACATTTTCAGACAGCACCCCAGTGGTGCTATCTGTGTTGGGGGTACATGTTGTCGCGTGGTTTTGTTGAGCGGCTCTACACCCACGACAGCGTGTCGAGTCCACAGCATGTGGCAAATAAGACCTGTTTAGCCTGGGATCGTCTATTCCAAACGTGATGTTACGCTCATGGTTCGCAGCAATATATGCAAGCCCAGGATCGTCGGCGTTGTAAACCAAAGTGGTTTCACAAGGCAAAGCTGATACGGATTCTCGCCAAAGTTCCACCAAGTGTTCTAACTCGCCGTAGCGGTCTAGCTGATCTCTAAACAGGTTCAGCAGCACCACCACTTTAGGCTTAGTTTTGCTACTAAGCCCCGCTAAGGCTGCTTCGTCTACTTCAAACAACCCTATATCAGCTGCATCTGTATGCAATAGGGCGGTGGTTACTCCCCGTTCTAGGTTAGAACCCGCAGTGTTGGACACAACATTGTGTCCGCTGGCATCTAAAGCTGCTCGAATAAGTCGAGTTGTGGTGGTTTTCCCGTTAGTTCCCGATACCAAAATAACCCCGTTTGTCATAGCTTGAGCCATTTCAGCGGTAGCTGAGGGGCGCAGATGGTTCAACACCAGACCACCAATGGTGGTGCCTCCACCTAATTTTAGTTTTTTAGATAGATGGCTTGCGCTTTTAGCAGCACTGCTAGCTAGAGATTCAGGAACGAACTGCACTTTTACTTATAATCTACTTTGGTGGCCATATTGCCTAGGCGTATTGCTTAGGCATATTTGGCTAGGCATACTTGTTGATTCATTGTGGCACCTTTACCAATAGCGGGGGCGCAGACCTGCGTTTTCTTGCGCTCGTTGCAAAGTAGCAGCTGCCACAATTCGAGCTTTTTCAGCTCCTTTAGCAAGCAGGCTTTCAATATGTTGAGGGTCCGCAATGAGTTCTTGGTAGTGGTGCTGTATGGGTGCTAAGAGTTCAATTACAGCTTCAGCCGTGTCTGATTTTAAAGGACCATACTGAGAGTAAGACTCTGCCACTGTTTCAGGTGTGCGGTTAGTTACAGCAGCAAGTATTCCTAAAAGATTGGACACTCCAGGCTTGTTAGCAGGATCATATACCACCTCGCCGTCGCTGTCGGTTACTGCTCTTTTGAACTTATGCGACACCGATTTCGGGTCTTCCAACATACCTATCGTGCCGGGAGAATCCTGCGACTTGGACATCTTGGCGGCTGGGTTTTGCAAATCCATAACGCGGGCACCTGTTTTGGGGATCACATGGGTAGGCACCACTAAGGTCTCCCCATAGCGATGGTTAAATCGCTCAGCAATATCCCTACATAGCTCTACATGTTGTCGTTGATCGTCACCCACAGGAACCAGATCGGTGTCGTGTAACAAAATATCGGCAGCTTGTAAAGCAGGGTAAGTGAAGAGCCCCGCTGAGATGAACTCAGCTTTATCGGATTTATCCTTGAACTGTGTCATACGCCTTAGTTCCCCAAAACCAACGGTGCATTCCATCATCCAAGCAAGCTCAGCATGTTCGCTAACAGCACTTTGAATAAACAAAGTGGAATCATTGGTTTGCACCCCAGCAGCTATCAAAATTGCTGCAGTGACAAGCGTATTAGCTCTCAGGTTGCCAGGGTTGGGGGCAGCTGTGAGAGCGTGTAGATCCACCACGCAGTAGGTGCATGTATGTTCTGCTTGGAGGTCTACCCAGTTGCTTACAGCGCCTAAATAGTTGCCTAGATGCATGCCCCCAGAGGGTTGGATTCCTGAAAAAGAACGAGCCACTTACTCAAAATACCTTGAAACGTTTGTGAAAACAGTGCATATGCTTACCAAAGTGCTAATAAAAGTTATCTGACAAACCCATATTACTCATTAAGTACTCGCAATAAGGCACGCTAGGTATCTCAGAGTGCTTTACACTTGCGTTGTGAGTTCAGCGGCGCTATCTCGAATACGCAACAAGCCTTTTGCAGTGCAAACTGAGGTGTTTGCAGGGCCGCTAGATTTGTTGCTGCACCTTATTTTGCGTGACGAGGTAGACCTTTACGCGGTGAAGGTGGGCGACATAGTAGATGCCTACCTGACGGAGCTAGAACGAATGGAGAATCTCAACTTAGAGGTTGCTACAGAGTTCTTGTTGATTGCAGCTACTTTAGTGCAGTTAAAGAGCAGCCGTTTGTTGCCTGATGACGAGTCGCTGGACTTAGACGAAGAGTTGGCTTTATGGTCGGAGCGGGATTTGCTGTTAGCACGGCTGCTGGAGTGTCAAACGTTCAAAGCAGCTTCGCAGTCGCTAGAACAGCTTGCAGCATTAGCGGGACGCAGCGTTAGCCGCAGTTGTGGACCTGATGAGCGTTATTTGAACCTTGTGCCAGATTTTATGGAAAGAGTTCTCCCCGATGACATCCGCGCCGCGTTTTTGCGTGCAACTGCCGAACGGCCAACCCCCAAGGTGGATATCACCCATATGGCCGATATTCCGTTCACTGTGCAAGAGATCGCTGTCGAGTTAGCGCAACGTCTGACAGCTGTAGGTGTTAAAAGCTTTCGTGAACTCACAGAAGACCTTGTCACAACTGTTGAAGTGGTGGTGTACTTCCTAGCTGTTCTCGAGTTGTACAAACAAGGTTTGGTAGAGGTATCTCAGGCCACTACCTTTGGGAACATCGCGATATCGTGGATAGGCCAAGCGGATAGCTCAGAGGTTTTGTTGGGGGTAGACGATTATGGTGGATAACCATAATCTTGAGGCTCGTAGAGCGGTAGAGGCAATTGTGATGGTAGCTGATGAGCCGGTGCCTGCTGGCCTCATGGCACAGCTCATTGAGATACCCACGCAGCAGATAGAAATGATCTGCGAAGAGTTAGCTGCTGAATATCGTCTAGAAAAACGTGGTTTTGAGTTGGTAAAAGTAGCGGGTGGCTATCGCTATCGTAGTCATCCTGATGCTGAATCGCATGTGAAACGTTTTGTGGTTAGCGGTCAAAGCAAACGTTTATCTTCGGCTGCACTAGAGACTTTAGCTATCGTGGCGTACAAACAGCCTTTGTCTAAAGCACAGGTTTCAGCCATTCGTGGGGTTAACGCTGAAGGAGCGATACGCACCTTAGAGCAGCGGGGTCTTGTTCAAGAGGTGAGCAGGGATCCCGGCCCTGGTAATGCCAGGTTGTTTTGCACAACAACTGCTTTTTTGGAGCGTCTGGGGCTGGAGTCGCTTGAACAGCTTCCTCCCTTAGTAGATTTCGTTCCAGATGAGGGGGTTATTGAAGCTTTAGAAACCAGCTTGATGGTGGACAGTCGCCCCGAAGGAACAGCTACAGAGTGAACCAAGCTCAAGTTTCGCAGGTTAAACCCGATTTGCAATAATCCAATTAACATGTCACCTAACTTATCATTACAGCATATTCAACCGGGGCGCATTCACAAGGTATTAGCCGCAGCAGGGGTTGCAAGTCGTCGCGCTGTGGAAGAGATGATTACGCAAGGCCGTATCGCTGTTAACGGTCAGCTAGCTATCCTCGGGCAACAAGTCGATCCCAGCACCGACACGGTAACAGTAGACGGCAACCATATTGGCCTCCGAAGTGATCTAGTACATTATTTGCTTAACAAACCACGCGGTGTGGTTTCAACTGCTGCAGACCCTCAAGATCGTCCAACAGTAGTAGAAATGGTGCCCAAATTTCCCAGGGTATTTCCAGTAGGCCGTTTAGATACCGACAGCGAGGGTCTGTTGATCCTCACCAACAACGGTGCTTTAGCGCAACGTCTCACACACCCTTCATACGGTGTAGCAAAAGAGTATTGGGTGCATGTGCAGAAAAACCCTAGCCGCGGTGCTCTGAGACAGTTACGTGAAGGGGTGGAGTTAGCCGATGGCCCAGCTCAAGCGATATCTGTGTCGTTACCGCAAACCTCTATCCTGCGCATTGTTGTGAGCGAAGGACGCAACCGTTTAGTGCGACGCATGTGCGAAGCGGTGGGTTATCGGGTGGTGCGCCTGATTCGCACCCGTATCGGCCCCATCACCGATCCTCACTTGCCTCCAGGTGCTTGGCGAGAACTCACTGTGGCTGAGTTACGCCTGCTAGAAGGGGTTAGCCAGAGCTCTACAGATAGCTTTTGTGAACCTGTAGATCGTTGAGTGGCAACAGTTTTTGGAGATTGTCGATGGGTGATTTCAGACAGTGAAACGTAAATGCTGTGTTGAATCAGTAAAATCTTGACGTGACTAGTGCAGTGCGTGCCTTGAGGGGTGCTACCACCGTAGATGCGGACACACCTGAGCAGATCCAAGAGCGCATGATAGCGCTGTTAACAAAGCTGTTTGAGCGTAACAACATTCACCATGAAGATGTGATTAGCATTATCTTCACTGCTACCCCCGATATTCACGCGAGTTTTCCTGCCGCAGCAGCACGCGTTTTTGGCCTCGGTGATGTGCCTTTATTGTGCGCTCAAGAACTTGATATTAACGCCAGCACTCCACGGTGTTTACGCGTGCTAATTCATCTCAATACCGAACGGCAACGCCATGAGCTGCATCACATTTATCTTGAGGGTGCTAAGGGCTTGCGCGACGATCTCCCCGAATGAACACACCTGTAGTACAGCGCCGTGCAGCAATAGTAGGAACAGGACTAATAGGAACCTCTATCGGGTTAGCGTTGCGCGCCCAAGGCTGGTGGGTAAGCGGCAGCGACCAAAATCCGCAATCAGAAACCCAAGCTCTAGCTAACGGTGCTATCGACGCGGTTGGCTTTCCCGACGATGTAGAGATCACCTTCATTGCTACTCCGGTTGGAGCAATAGCTAACCAAGCCCGCCGTGTCCTAGCTTCTACTAGTGGGTTAGTCAGCGATGTTGGCAGTGTTAAAGCTTCCATTGTGGCCGAAGTCAACAACGGGCGCTTTGTTGGCGGCCATCCCATGGCAGGCAGCGAACAAGAAGGCATTGCTGGGGCACGCGCCGATCTTTTTCACAACGCAGTATGGGTGCTCACCCCTACCGACCAAACTGAAGACAATTCTTTGGTCCAAATTCGTTCGGTGGTGGCTTCGTTAGGCGCTGATGTGATCTCACTAGCTCCTGAACGCCATGATGCACTGGTAGCTGTAGTCTCACATGTGCCGCACCTCACTGCGGTTACTTTGATGGCTTTAGCAGATGACAGATCCGAAGAACACCGCGCAATGTTGCGATTAGCTGCAGGAGGTTTTCGGGACATGACTCGCATAGCCTCAGGAAATCCTGCAATATGGCCTGATATCTGTGATGAGAACTCCAAAGCTATTTGCGCCACATTGGACCGATTCATCGCTTCTTTAGGCAAAGTACGTTCTCTAGTGGCCGCAGGTGATCACGCCAGTTTGTTGAAGCTTTTAGAGCAAGCTCGTTCTGCCCGTTCGCATTTGCCTTATGGTCTTGAGCGTCATGTATCACTAGTAGAGGTGCGACTAGCAGTGTTTGATCGACCAGGGGAGCTAGCCCGTATTACCAGCTTGACCACTGATATTGGTGTAAACATTTACGACCTAGAAATTGCTCACTCGGTTGAGGGCGGACAAGGTGTTGCCATACTGGTTGTATACGACCAGCAAGCCCAAAGTTTAGTAGAAGCGCTGCGGGAACAAGGTTATGCCCCCTCTGTGCGAGCACTAGCAGCTAGATAACCCATGTCAAAAGCTGCGTCTTCGCAAATCACCGTTACAGGAGGGCGTAGTTTTAACGGGTTTTGTAAGGTGCCTGGTGACAAATCAATCTCGCACCGAGCTTTGATGATAGCTGCGTTCGCAGAGCGGCCTTGTGAGATTCGAGGTCTCTCAGACGGCGCAGATGTTGCTCACACCTTGAGCGCTCTTTCGGCTTTAGGTGCCCGCAGTACACCTCTGAGCAAAAATGCTTTGCGGATCAGTGGAAATATCAGGGGTACTTCTGAGGTCATCTATCTCGGCAATTCTGGTACTGGAATACGCCTGTTAGCAGGGATAGTTGCAGGGTTTAATTTTACAACAACGCTTGATGGCGATGCTTCGATACGCCGCCGCCCTATGGGGAGGGTGATGCACCCTTTAGCAGCTATGGGGGCTTTCGTTGCTGGTAGCGGCCCTGATGCTTCGCTAGCACCTTTAGTTGTTCATGGAGGGAATCTGCAGGGCATTGATTACGTCTTGCCTGTTGCATCAGCACAGGTAAAAAGTGCTGTGTTGCTAGCAGCATTGCGCGCTAAAAGCCCAACCACAATTACAGAACCACAACTTAGTAGAACCCACACTGAGGAAATGCTGTTAGCAGCTGGAGCCAAGCTCAAGCGAACAGGCAATGTAATCAAAATCTGGCCTGGAGCATTAGACCCACCAGATATGAACGTGGCAGGCGACCCATCTCAGGCAGCTTTTTGGTTAGTAGCTGCGTGTTTAGCCCCTGACAGTGAAGTAACCACAGAAGGCGTTTATTTGGGCCCAGCAAGATGCGGTTTTGTGGAAATCTTGCAGCGTATGGGCGCAGACATTATTGCAGACCCCATAACAGGTAATATCCAAGCCCGCAGCAGCCAGCTAACCGGCACGCAAGTTACCTCAGCAGAGTTGCCGGGATGTATCGATGAGGTGCCGATTCTGGCTTTAGCAGCCGCAGTCGCACATGGGGTGACAATCTTTGAAGGCATTGCTGAGTTGCGTTACAAAGAAACCGACCGGGTAGCTGCTATTGGCGATCTTCTCACCGCTTTAGGAGTTGAGCATCGCATCACCCAAGAGCGCTTAGAAATCTTAGGGCTTGGTAGTACAGAAAGTTTGCAGAGTGCAACAATTCATTCAAGGGGTGATCATCGTATGGCCATGGCCGCAGCTATTGCAGGAGCAGTAGGTTTAGGGTCAACTACAGTGCAAGGGTTTGATGCTACAGTTACTAGCTATCCCGGTTTTGCAGACGACTTGGTTGCCCTCACCGGTAGCGCAATTGATGTAGCAGCAACTTCAACAGACAATTTCAAAAGCCCACAAAACCCTGATGGAGTTGCCCGGTGAGCGATCTGACAGATCGGGTGTTAAAAGACCTAACGGTTATTGCAATTGATGGGCCCGCAGGTTCAGGTAAGTCAACCGTTGCTAAACGTCTAGCTGAGCGCTTGGGGTTGGAATACTTGGACACAGGTGCTATGTATCGTTCTGTGGCATTTGCAGTGTTAGCGCGCGGGGTTGATTTAGCCGATAGTGATGCCATAGTTGAGGTGGCTAAAAAGAGCAATATAGAAGTGGGACAAGATGTGGTTTTGGTAAATGGCATGGATGTGACTACTCAGATTAGAGGTCCTGAGGTTACTCGTTCGGTTAGCACGGTAGCCGCGGTTTCTGGAGTGAGAGAAGTGCTGCGGGTGCTGCAAAGAGCTTGGGTAGTAGAACGCGGCGGGGGAGTGCTTGAAGGCCGAGATATTGGTACTGCAGTATTTCCTGATGCGCAACTTAAGGTGTACCTAAGTGCCTCTGTGAATGTAAGAGCCAAACGCCGTGCGCAAGAAGTGTCCGCTTTAGATTACGCGGCAGTGGCGGCTGATCTTGCAGCAAGAGATGCTACTGATTCCACCCGACAACACGATCCCCTAACGCAAGCGCCTGACGCGCTACACCTAGACACCACTTTTTTTACCATTGATGAGGTGGTCGACAAACTTTTGGCTTGCTTGGATGCGGGCTGTGCCTGAACACGGCGATCAGCTACGCCCCGATGTCTTAGAAGCTAAAGGACGGTTTGCAGCGGTTATTTTCCACATATTTGCACAACGTTTTTCACGAGCAATCTTCGGCGTGTACTTTCGGTGTTACACACGTGGCCGCAGCAATCTGCCTGCTCAAGGTGGCGTAATAATCGCACCAACCCATCGCTCAAACTTAGATACACCGATGTTGGGGGCATCTGCTGGACGTCCGCTGCGGTACTTCGCTAAAAGCGGTTTGTTTCGTGGCCCTATTATCACCTGGCTGTTAGTAGCTATGGGCGCTTTCCCAGTAAGACGTGACAAGATAGATCGCAGCGCCCTCAAAGCAGCGTTAACGGTGTTGCAAGCATCCCAGCCGCTTGTGATGTTCCCTGAGGGGGAGCGAAAGTCAGGACCGCGTATTTTTCCTCTTATGGATGGGGTGATCTGGCTTTCGGCTAGAGCACAAGTACCAGTAGTGCCGGTTGCTATTGGGGGTACCGAGCGGGCTATGGGAATCGGGGTGCGTGTGCCGCGTCCTCATAAAGTACGTATTGTTTGGGGCAAGCCGCTTAGCCCGCCAGCAGTGGACAGTCGTGGGCGTTTGTCTAGAGAAGTTCTTGTGCAACACTCTAGCGAACTGCGCGAGGTGTTACAGACAATGTTTGATCAGGTGCAACAAGAACTTGGTTTGGAAGTTAGCACACATGATGCGGCAGATTAGCTAGATGATTAGCTAGATGATGTATGTGTAAGCTTTTACCTTTTAGCTAAGCCGTCTAATACAGCGCTAGCAGACACTTGACGATCTGCTATGGGTGTGCAAGCAGGTGCTCCACCAAGGCTGAACGAAGCCATTGCCCCAGAAGCTGCAATCAGCTCACGCAGTTTACGGGGAGGCGGAAAATACTCATCCTCATCAGTGATAGGTATCTCCTCGGTGCCCTGTGCAGGGTTAAGATAATCCAACACTTCCATAATTAACTCTTCGGGTGCTGAAGCTCCTGCTGTGAGCCCTACTACTCCTGAGAGGTTCTGAGGAAGCTCAGCGGCTTGGTTAATCCTGTAGACGTTGTTACATCCCAACTCTATAGCCAGTTTTTCTAAGGCGCGTGTATTAGAAGAGTTAGCAGAACCTACGATGATCACTGTTTCACAATCTTTTGCGATAGCTGTAAGCGCTGCTTGACGGTTGGTGGTGGCAAAACACAAGTCGCTGCGTCCTGGTACCCACATGTTTGGGTAGCGGTTTTGAGCCGCATGCTGTATCTGTTCCCAGTCTTTGTGAGATAAGGTAGTTTGCGCTAGGAGTGCCACCGGTTCACTAAATTGCGCCAGGGCTTCAACATTGGCCACGCTTGCAACAGGATAAATCGATTCAGGTGCTACGGCCATAGTACCGACAGCTTCCTCATGGTCTTGATGTCCCACATACACGATCCGGTAGCCTTTGTTAGCCCGTACTTTTACCTCATGATGCACTTTTGTAACTAATGGGCACACTGCATCCACCATGTAGCTGGCTTGTTTTGTAGCTGCTGCCACAATTTCGGGAGCCGAGCCGTGAGCTGACAACATGATGGGGTATCCGGGTGGTACCTTAGAAATGTCGTCTACAAAAATCACTCCTAGCTTTTCAAAGCGGTGTACTACTAGTTTGTTGTGGACGATCTCGTGATAACAGTAAATCGGCCCGTCAAACGTACGCACTAACCAAGCGAGGGCTTTGATTGCCATTTCAACCCCAGCGCAAAATCCTCGGGGGGCAGCCAAAAGTACCTTGTCTACATTCACAGCTATCAAGCTACCGCACTAGAGGTATCTGCCGTATCCTTAAGAACTATGTCAGCCCCTCGGGTTACAGCAGTTAGCGAAGGATCGGTTGCAGCCAGCATAGGCATTCGCGCTGGCGATGAGCTTCTAGCTATCAACGGGGTTGTTCCTAAAGACGTTATCCAATATCAACAGCTTATAGACGAAGCAGAGCTGAGCTTAGATTTACAGCGCGATGGCATAATATTAGAACTAGAAGTATCTAAACACCCAGGCCAACCGCTCGGCGTTCAGGTTGATTCGGCATTGTTTGACAGAGTACGCACATGTGACAACCACTGTGAGTTTTGTTTTATCTACCAACTCCCACCAGGACTGCGGCGCAGCTTATATCTAAAAGACGATGATTACCGTCTGTCATTCCTGTACGGCAATTTCACTACCTTGACGCGTTTCACAGAGGCAGATTTAGAGCGGGTAATCACCGAAAAGCTCTCACCACTAAATGTGAGCATTCATGCAACCAATCCAAAAGTTCGAGCTGCAATGCTGCGAAACCCTCGTGGTGCTAGCAGCCTGCGCTGGCTTAGGGCTTTGTTAGATCATGGTATAGAAGTTCATGGACAAGTGGTTGTATGCCCAGATGTGAACGACAAAGATGTTTTAGAAGACACCCTGGCAGGTATCACCGATGAATACCCCGAAATAGCTAGCGTATGTGTGGTGCCTTTAGGAGTATCACGCTATTCCACACAAGAACGTCTGCGCCCTCACACCCGCTTCGAAGCCGCAAATGTTATACACACAGTAGAACAATGGCAGCAGCTCAACTTGCAAGCATTAGGTCGCCGAGTGGTGTTTGCTGCCGATGAATACTATCTGCTAGCTAACTTAGAGTTTCCCCCACCTGCTGCCTATGAGGGCTTTAGCATGCATGAAGACGGTGTTGGTATGGCTGTTAGTTTTCGCATGGAGTTCTTAGGTGAAAGACAAAACGCTATTGGCACTCGCCTCGGTTTTTTTGCGTGGGTAGACGGGGCCCCACCACAAGGATACAGAACCCCTCGTGTCACAGATCAGCCAGTAAAATTACAATCGCGCAGAGATACTCCAGTAGGGCTCATTACAGGAGGTTACGGAGCCAAAGTGCTAGCACCGCTAGTGGCTCAACTAAACAAGACCAACGTGCGGGTGATAACAGTAGAGAACCGTTTTTTTGGGGGCACCACCGATGTGGCTGGCCTTTTAGTGGGAGCAGACATTGCGCGTACTTTAGAAAAAGAACCACAAGGGCATCGTTACTTGCTGCCCGACGTGTGCTTGTCGAAAGGAATGTTTTTAGATGGTACAAGACCGTCAGATTTGCCCCGCGCAATAGAAGTGCTACCAGCTGATGGCATTGCTCTAAGGCAAGCTTTAGATGAGTGAAGTTGCTGCTAAGTCTGCTGGCACAGCACCAACCATTGCGTCGCGGTTGGTTCTACCAACAATCGCTATAGTTGGTCGCCCTAACGTGGGTAAATCTACGTTGCTGAACCGCATTTTAGGACGGCGCGAGGCAATAGTTGCACAACATCCCGGGGTTACCCGCGACCGTAAGGAGGTGTTAGCAAGCTGGCAAGGCCAACAATTTACGGTGGTAGACACAGGTGGGTGGGTACCCGTTGGTAGCGGTGCTAACGGTGTAATGGACGATAAAGTATCGGCTCAAAGCGAGAAGTCTATGACTGATGCCGATGCGGTGATTATGGTGGTATGTTCCCAAACGGGTATCACCAGCGATGATGAGGGGGTAGCTGTCAAGCTACGAGGGCGCCGTGGCACTGTTTTTGTAGCAGCAAATAAAGTGGATGATGAGAAACATCAAAGCGCAATTTGGGAGTTCACCAGATTAGGCTTAGGAGATCCTTTTCCGATCAGCGCTTTGCATGGTACAGGGGTAGGAGATCTTCTAGACGCTTCTGTGATGTTGTTGCCTGAATCTTTGCCACAAGACCTCAACGCAAGCCAAAACGCTGCTGTTACAGAACCCAACGCTAGCGATACCCCAACGATGTCGGTGGCGATAGTAGGCCGCCCAAATGTTGGTAAATCCACTCTGTTCAATCGTTTATTAGGCGAAAACCGGTCTGTGGTTCATGACCAACCTGGCACCACCCGAGACACTATCGACACCGTTGTAAAAACTGAATTAGGCCTCATCTGTTTTGTGGACACTGCTGGCATGCGCCGCCGTACCCGCATAGATGAACCAACCGAGTACTACTCTGTATTGCGCGCCTTACAAGCAGTAGACCGTTGTGACGTTGTGCTGTTGGTAATCGATGCAACAGTTGGCATAACCCATCAAGATCAGCGTTTAGCTGAACGCGCAGACAGCGCTGGTTGCCCTGTTGTGGTGCTGCTAAACAAGTGGGATCTGCTCAACGCTGAGTCTCGCCGGCTAATAGTTGCAAATATAGACCGCCGTCTACATTTTTTAGGCGAAGCTGCTGTACTGCGAACTAGCGCCCTATCAGGAAAAGGTTTAAGCCGACTGTTGCCCGAACTGCGCCAAATCATTGCCGAATACCGCAGGCGCATTCCCACTCAGGCAGTTAACAAAGTTTTACGAGAAGCCCAAGCCGCTCATCGGGCTCCTGATGGTGCCCGTGTTTTGTATGCCACACAGGGCGCATCTGATCCTCCAACATTTACCTTATTTGCTAACCGCACCTTGCCTCGCACGTATCTTCGTTACTTGGAACGCAGCTTGCGTGAAGCTTTTCACCTTGGCGCAGTACCAATTAAGTTGCGGGTGCGGCGCCGTTCAGGGGAGTAACCTTACCTTATGGTGCTTTTGTTCCTGCTAATCACCGCGGGCGTGTGCGTGTACGCTGGAGAGGTCTTTATACGTGCAGCTCAGCACCGCTATAGGTTCTTACGCCGCGTTGAACTAACTCACGCAGGTGAAGATTATGATGAAGAAGGTGAGCGTGCTTATGAGGCTGTTCGCACCTTAGCTCAGTCCAGCTTTCGTCGCGATGCTCATGCTGCTTTGCTCTACGCGGCTATC
The DNA here is from genome assembly GCA_965221865.1 of Candidatus Poriferisocius sp. Lineage (GTDB taxonomy): Bacteria > Actinomycetota > Acidimicrobiia > Acidimicrobiales > Bin134 > Poriferisocius. The sequence continues at coordinate 113,076 of OZ244918.1, read as the reverse complement.
ACCATAGTGGCACTGGTCACAGCATTTGTGGACTCTAGGGTAGTGGCAGCGGTGTTAGCACTAGTGGTGATACCCGCTATGTTCCCTCTTTGGTGGGGGAGGCGAGCGGTAGCTGAAGCTCGACTTACGCAAGAACGTTTTGAGCGGGAACGTCGCGCCGAACAAACCCTCAGCCAAGGTGATCTGGCTCCTGTAGCTTGGGCAGATCGTCTAGCCCCAGATGACCTCCCTGATTTCGCAGGTTATGAGGTGGGTAGGGTGTATCAAGCCGGTGAAGGGGTTATGGCAGGTGATTTTTTTGATGTCTTTCGCATTAGCCCAACGCGTGTAGCTGCATTAGTAGGTGACGTAGCAGGCAGGGGGATTGAGTCTTCTATTACAGCTTTTCAGGCCAAGTACTTGCTGCGGGTTTTCTTAGGGCAGTTTCGTGATCCAGCTCAAGCGCTAGAAGAACTAAACGCGCAGATGGCATCCATTGAACGCTCTGAAGAGTTCATCTCCGCGGTGCTGGTGGTGTTTGATGCTGAAGCCCAAGCTATGCGGTATGCCTCAGCTGGTCACCCTGCAGCTTGGATCTGGCATGAAAAAGAGGTGCAGCCGCTGCGAGCTACTGGGCCACTTTTGATGTTGGATGCTTCTAGCACTTACTTCAGCCGTGAAATTCCTTTAGACGCGGGCGATACTGTGCTGATGTACACCGACGGTTTAGCTGAGGTGCGTTATGGGGATGCCCAATTTGGTGAAGATCGTATAGCGCAGCATCTGCGCCGCGATCCCACCGTGTCGCCAGATGTTTTATGTAAAACGTTGCTAGAAGCAGCGCGTGATTTTGCCGATGGTACGGTTAGCGATGACGTAGCTATCCTGGCTGTGCGTCGTACCTGAAGGCTGTGACAACGAGTTAACTAAAATGCCTTGGTGTGACCCGTGCGAACGATTCTGGAATCCTGGCACTCTCACGCTAGACGGTGAATGCCCGCGCTGTGGAGCTGTTTTGGATAACCCCGAACCGCAACGCTCTGATGCCAAACAACCCGGCGCTCCATGGCATTTTTGGCTGTTTTTAGCTGCTGCGGTTGTTTATTTAGCTTGGCGTGCTATCGGCGGCATAGCACTTTTGTTTTAGCTTTTGTGTAGTCAACCAGATTTGGTCGGGCTGCCGGGATTTGAACCCGGGACCTTCGGTCCCCCAGACCGACGCGCTAACCAAGCTGCGCCACAGCCCGCAGGCGGTACGCCCACTTGTTATAGATCATAGTTGGAGTGCTAGTGAGGTTTAGTAGTCTATTTTATGTGTTTTTTTTCTCACCAACCTTTTGCAGCAGGGTTGCTTGTGCAGCGAGCAGTGAAGGTTAGCCAACATCATGGCAAAATCCAGTGACTAGCAATGTAAGCGTGACTGCCAAGCTGTCGCAATTACGCCGGCGTATGGAGATAACCTCACTGCGTTGGCAGGCTCGCTTTGACACAAAACAGCTTGATCAAACCATTCCCTGGGTTGTGGCATTGCTGTTGGGAGGACTTTTAGGAAGTCTCTCGTTAGCCCGTGCCCGCCAACTAGATGCTGGTTTAGAGTTGTCTAGCTATCTTCAGGGGCTCTGGCTTATTGGTGAAGGCTTTGAACCTCTCTCTAGCGTTGCGGGACACAACCTGCTATGGGAACAAGCGGCATTTATTTTGTATCCGCTATCTTTGCTCACTGCATTGTTTCCAGTGCAGCCCACCTTGTTGATCTTGCAGGCTTCAGCACTGGGTTTAGCTGTGGTTCCTTTGTGGCGGTTGGCGCGCGATGTGGGGTGCCTAAAAACAGGTGGAGCCACCGCCGTGGTGTTGGCTTACTGCATTTACCCAGCCGTGCATACACTAAATCTCGCCGATTTTCACCCTGAAGCTTTAGCTGTTCCAGCTTTATTTGCGGCTCTGTTGTGGTGTTTGAAACAACGTTGGAAGCTCTTTTGCACCATGGCTTTAGTAGTGGTGCTATGTCGCTCCGATTTAGCTTTTGCGTTTGCAGGCTTGGGGGTGTTGTTGTGCATGCAAGGGCAAAGACGCCAAGGAGCGGCTATATCTGTAGTAGCAGCTGCTTACGGTTTGTTGGCGCTAACGGTTATCCAACCGCGTTTCAACGCTGGCAGCTTTCCTCACATGGAAGCATTTGCAGATTTTGGTGAGGGTAACCCTGGATCGGTTTTATGGGGGTTTATTTCAGCGCCTCACCAAGTTTTAGCTGACGCCTTCTCGCAGGCCAACTTTGAGATGATTGTGTTTTTGTTGGCACCGGTGATGCTTTTACCTTTAGTAGCACCACGATATTTGCTGGTGGTTCTACCTCTATTTGCTGTCTACTTAGTAGCCGATGTGCCAAATGGGCAAGCCGCCGAAGTATCGCAAACCGTGCCGATGCTGCCGTTTGTGTTTGTATCTGTAGTGTTTGCTCTAGCCCGATCAGGACGGGTGCTAGTGGAGCGTGTCAACGTAGATCGCCGCTTGCTTACCGCATTGGTTCTCACAGCTAGCTTATTCTTTTTACGAGATGCCCCTAGTTCATTATATGAGCAGCCCTGGGCTTGGGGTCAACAAGATACCTTAGATGTTGCTAGGCATGATGCTGCTAATATGATCCCTGTTGAAGCTTCCGTGAGAGCTTCTGAACAAGTTCTACCTTTGCTGTCAGATCGTACAAGGCTCTATGAGCTGCAAGCATTAGATAGCCCCAGTGCTACTGCTATAGCCGCTACGACTGCGGTTGAGTGGATTGTGTTTGACACAGAATCTGCCCCCCAATGGAGTTCTTTAGATGTTGAGAGCTTCGATTTAGATTTGCGACGTAGAGGGTTTGAGCGTGTTGATTTTTTGGTTGAACCCACAGATCAGACAGTACGCATTTATAAACTTGGTAACGTTGTTCAAAGCTAGCTTCGCTAGCTTTCAGATTTTGTTTAGGGTGCAGGTAAACTTAACTACATGGCTGACATGAAGCTGCGGTCGCATGAGGTGACTTCTGGTGCGGCTCGAGCACCAGCTCGGGCCATGTTGCGGGCAGTGGGCATGACAGACGAGGATTGGGATAAGCCTCAAGTGGGTGTCGCTTCTTCTTGGAACGAGGTGACACCATGCAATTTGCCCCTAAATCGACTAGCAAAGCGTGCCAAACAAGGTGTGCGCGATGCCGGCGGTTTTCCCATCGAGTTCAATACCATTGCCGTTTCTGATGGCATTTCTATGGGACATGAGGGCATGCGGGCCTCTTTGGTTAGTCGTGAGATAATTGCTGATTCAATAGAAGCTGTCATGCATGCCGAGCGCTTAGATGCGTTTGTCAGTTTTGCTGGCTGCGATAAATCGCTTCCAGGGATGCTGATGGCCGCGGCACGCCTCAACTTGCCGTCTGTGTTTGTTTATGGGGGATCCATTCTGCCTGGGCAACACAATGGTGAGGTTTTGGATATCGTAAGCGTGTTTGAAGCGGTTGGAGCGCATGCAGTTGGCAACATCACCGATGCCCAACTAGATGCCATAGAGCGCAATGCTTGTCCTACAGAGGGTTCATGTGCAGGCATGTTTACCGCTAACACAATGGCTGCGATAGGCGAAGCGTTGGGCATGTCGCTGCCCGGCAGCGCCTCTGCTGCAGCAGTTGACCGGCGCCGTGATGATTACAGCTACCGAAGCGGTAAAGCAGTAATCAACTTGTTACGCAACAACATGAGCGCACGCACGATCATGACGAAGGCAGCTTTTGAAAACGCCATTGCTGTCACTATGGCACTAGGCGGCTCCACTAACGCGGTGCTACATCTTTTGGCTATTGCTTATGAAGCCCAAGTGGAGCTATTGCTAGAAGACTTCAACAAAGTTGCCGCCCGGGTTCCACATCTTGTTGATACTAAACCTCACGGGCGCTACCACATGGTGGACATAGACCGCATTGGCGGTATTCCTGTAGTGTTACAGATTCTTTTGGATGCGGGGTTGTTGCATGGTGATGAGATCACCGTTACAGGTAAGACCATGTCTGAAAATCTGGCATTGCTAGACCCACCTGCCGCAGACGGTGAGGTGGTGCATCATTTCAGTAATCCTATCCATGACATAGGCGGCATTGCTGTGCTTGCCGGCTCTTTAGCACCCAAAGGCGCGGTTGTGAAGGTAGCAGGACTAGATTTTGAGCAATTTGAAGGCACCGCCAGAGTGTTTGACGGCGAAGACGATGCCATGACAGCTGTGCTAGCAGGCCAAATAGCGCCGGGCGATGTTGTGGTTATTCGCTACGAAGGACCTAAAGGCGGCCCCGGCATGAGAGAGATGTTAGCGATAACCGGTGCTATGAAAGGAGCAGGTCGAGGCGCAGATGCTGCTTTGATAACTGACGGGCGTTTTTCTGGGGGCACTCATGGATTTTGCATCGGCCATGTAGCGCCAGAAGCTACTGATGGCGGTCCGATTGCTTTTGTAGCAGAGGGCGATCAGATTCGTATCAACGTTAGAGACCATTCAATTGATCTTTTGGTTAGCGCAGCAGAAATGACAGACCGTAAAGCTAACTGGAAACCACCGCTGCCCCGTTATACCACGGGTGTGTTGGCCAAGTACGCTCGTTTAGCACAAGGTGCCGATAAAGGCGCCGTAACTGAGGCTTAATGAAGGTCGAGCCAAAATGCAGATGAACGGCGGACAAGCCCTAATGAAAGCTCTCGAAAACGAGGGAGTGGATATTTTGTTTGGGCTGCCTGGTGGCGCCATTTTGCCGGTGTACGACCCGTTGTTAGATTCCTCTATACGCCATGTGCTGGTACGCCATGAACAAGGCGCAGGTCACATGGCCGAAGGTTACGCACATGCTACAGGGCGGCCTGGAGTGGCGCTGGTCACATCTGGTCCAGCTGCTACTAACATCGTGACTCCACTATGTGACGCCTACATGGACTCCATACCTATGGTTGTAATCACAGGGCAGGTTCCTTATGCGTCTATAGGAACCGATGCTTTTCAAGAATGCGACACCACTGGCATCACAATGGCCGTTACCAAGCACAACTATTTGGTAACAGAAGCTGCCGATATTCCGCAGATAATCCATGATGCTTTTCACATTGCTACAAGCGGTAGACCTGGCCCTGTGTTAGTAGATATTCCTAAAGATATTGTGGATCCCAATAACCCGCGTTCAGCGCTGGATTGGTATACGCCTAACAGTCATGACTTGCCAGGGTATCGCCCTAATCTGCGCGGCGATCCAACCCAGATTAGCCAAGCTGCAAAGTTGATCTGTGCTGCAGAGCGTCCTGTGCTTTACACCGGCGGGGGCATACTCAAAGCTCGGGCAGCAGAGGTCTTGCGTGAGCTAGCAGAACTTACCGGCATTCATGTTGTGACCACCCTAATGAATCGTGGTGGGTTTCCCGATGAGCACCCACTGTGTTTGGGTATGCCTGGTATGCATGGCAATTACACAGCTGTAACCGCCATGCAAGAAGCGGACTTACTAATAGCACTTGGAGCACGTTTTGACGATCGCGTAACCGGCAAAGTGGACGGTTTTGCGCCGCTAGCCAAGATTATTCATGTAGACATCGACAGCGCCGAGCTGGGTAAAGTGCGCCAACCCGATGTGGCCATCCAAGGTGACTGTCGCTTGGTGATTGAGGACTTGCTGAAGGTACTCAAAGCTGACGGCGGCGTTGAAACCCAGCCTGACCGGAGCTTGTGGCGTTCGCAGATCAGCGGATGGCAAGAACGTTTTCCTTTAACCTATGAGCCATCTAAACCTGGTGAGTTGCTAAAAATGCAATACGTGTTAGAGCAGCTAAACGCTGCCACTCCTGATGACACCATTGTCGCTTCTGGCGTTGGGCAGCATCAGATGTGGACTAGCCAGTATTGGAAGTTCAATCACCCTTACACCTGGGTTAACTCTGGCGGGCTGGGTACCATGGGATTTGCGATTCCAGCCGCTATTGGTGCTAAAGCTGGTTGCCCTGAGCGCATGGTCTGGGCAGTAGATGGTGACGGGTGTTTTCAGATGACTGCACAAGAACTCGTTACTGCTACCTCTGAAGGTTTTCCCATCAAAGTGGCGTTGATGAACAATGCTTATTTGGGGATGGTACGACAATGGCAAGAGATGTTTTACGAAGAGCGTTACTCTGAGGTGTATTTGGATCGTGATGTTCCTGATTACAAGAAGTGGGCTGAGGCTTTGGGTTGCGTGGGCATTCGGGTGGAATCGTCTGAAGAAGTGCAGCCAGCTATTGAGCAGGCTAATGAGATAAACGACAGACCTGTTGTGGTGGAGTTTCGTTGTGAAGCAGAAGAGAATGTGTTTCCAATGGTCCCATCAGGTATGACAAATAGTCAGGTTGTAGTAGACCCTTCGCAACAGCATTTAGTGCGATGAGCAGTCGCGTAAGCCGTCACAGGGGCGTTGAAACTACAACATTAGTAGTGCATGTTGAGAACAAAGCGGGTGTGTTGGCGCGCGTCGCTGGGCTGTTTGCTAGACGAGGTTTTAACATTGAGTCTTTAGCGGTGGCACCCACAGATGATGAACTTTTTAGCCGTTTGACCATTGTTGTAGGGGTTAGCTCTGCACCTATGGAACAGGTGGTCAAGCAACTAGACAAGCTAGTCAACGTGGTGGAGATTCAAGAGTTGAACCCGTCGTTTAGTGTAGAACGAGAGTTGATGATGGCTACTGTGCGCGCCGATCCTGCAATTCGAGGGCAAATCTTAGATTTGGTCAGGATTTTTCAGGCAACAGTGCTTAATGTGGGGCACAATGAGATAATGGTGTCTCTCACAGGTTCGTTGAGCAGAGTGGATGATTTTGAAGACCTGTTGCGACCTTATGGGATTGTCGATGTACAGCGTACTGGCAAGGTAGCACTGCCTAAGCTTGCTAAAACTACACTCAAAACGTCTGCTTAATCTTTCTTGTAATTACTAGAAAACCGTCACTAACAAAAGGATAACTGATGGCAACCGTGTTGTATGAAAAAGATGCAGACCGCTCAAAGATAGCGAATCGCAAAGTAGCAATCTTGGGTTACGGCTCACAAGGTCACGCTCACGCTTTAAACCTTAAAGAGTCAGGCATTGATGTGCGGGTAGGGCTACGCGCGGGTTCTGCATCTGCTGCTAAAGCTACCGAAGCTGGCTTGCGAGTGCTGGTATTGGACGAAGCTTGCGCTGAAGCCGATCTGATCATGATGTTGTTACCCGACACCGAACAAGCTGATATTTATACAACTTATGTGGAACCGCATATGCAAGCGGGCGATGCACTGTTTTTTGCACACGGTTTTAATGTGCGGTTTGGGTTTATTACTGCCCCCGAAGCAGTGGATGTGGCTATGGTAGCTCCGAAAGGCCCTGGCCATTTAGTGAGACGCACTTATGTTGAAGGCGGTGGAGTGCCTTGTTTGATAGCGGTTGATCAAGACGCATCAGGTCATGCTGCTGCTTTAGCGTTGGCTTACGCTGATGCTATCGGAGGGGCGCGTGCAGGGGTAATAGAAACTACTTTTGCAGAGGAAACCGAAACTGATTTATTTGGCGAACAGGTTGTGCTTTGTGGTGGTCTCACTTCTTTAGTGACCGCTGGGTTTGAAACTTTATGCGAAGCCGGTTATCAGCCTGAGGTGGCCTACTTTGAATGCTTACATGAGCTAAAGCTGATCGTGGATCTTATGTACGAAGAAGGCATTGGTGGTATGCGTTATTCCATCTCTGATACGGCCGAATATGGAGACTTGAGCCGTGGTGACCGCATTATTGATGCTGCTACCCGCGCTGAGATGAAGAAGATTCTTGGCGAGATTCAAAGCGGAGCATTCGCTACCGAGTGGATGGCTGAAAGTCGTAGCGGGCGTGCCAACTTTTTGGCTATGGAAGCTGCCGGCCAAAAACATCTTATTGAACATATCGGCGCTGAACTGCGTTCCATGATGCCGTGGATTTCTGAGGGTCGGCAAAGCGTACAAGCAGTTTCTGGTGGGCAAAATTAATTCTTTTGCAAGGCTTAATTGCTTGTTGCTACGGTTGCAATTTCTAGACCAACAAACGAAAGTAGGTAGTACAAGTGAGCGATAGCTGGGGATTTGAAACCAAGCAAATCCACGCAGGACAAGAACCAGATCCGACTACCGGGTCGCGTGCTGTTCCTATTCATCAAACCACCTCCTATGTGTTCCGCGACACCGAACATGCGGCGGCCCTGTTTGGGTTAGCTGAAGTGGGCCACATTTATACCCGCATCATGAACCCCACGCAGATGGTGTTAGAAGCTCGTCTCTCTGCGTTAGAAGGTGGCACGGAAACAGCCATTGGCATACCGGGTGCTTTGGTTTTGTCATCAGGACAAGCAGCAGAAACATTGGCGATCTTGAATCTAGCCGAATCAGGTGATCACATAGTTTCTTCTGCTGCCTTATACGGGGGGACTTATAACCTGTTTCACTACACCTTACCTAAGCTGGGCATAACGGTGTCGTTCATAGAAGACCCTGACGACTTGGATGCTTGGAAAAACGCTGTTCAGGATAACACAAAAGCGTTTTACGCAGAGACCATCGGCAATCCGAAAAACGATTGTTTAGATATTGAGGGTGTGGCTAACGTTGCCCATAGCGCGGGTATTCCGCTACTTGTGGACAACACAGTTCCTTCACCGTATCTGATTCAACCTTTAGCGCATGGCGCTGACGTTGTGGTGCATTCTTTGACTAAGTTCATTGGTGGGCACGGCAATTCCATTGGTGGCGTTATTATAGATGGGGGCAGTTTTGATTTTGGGGCTAGCGGCCGTTTCCCCAACTTCACAGAACCCGACCCTAGCTACCACGGTTTAGCTTATTGGCCTGCACTAGGACACGGTTCCTACATCATCAAGGCGCGCGTGCAGCTGTTGCGTGATATTGGTGCGGCTGTGTCACCTCAAAATGCTTTCTATTTTCTGCAAGGGCTAGAAACGCTCAGCTTACGCATGGAGAGGCACCTGGCTAATGCCCAAACTGTGGCAGAGTACTTAGATAACCACCAGCAGGTAGAATCGGTTCAGTTTGGCGGGCTGGTTTCTAGCCCGTGGCATGAACGCATCAACCGTTATGCTCACGGCAAGGGATATGGCTCGGTTCCAGCGTTTCACATCAAAGGTGGAAGGGAAGCTGGAGAGAAGTTTGTGAACGGCCTTACCTTGCACAGCCATGTAGCCAACATTGGCGACGTGCGCAGTTTGGTTATTCATCCTGCTTCTACCACACACTCACAGCTAACAGAACATGAACAGATTAGTACGGGGGTACACCCTGGGTTAGTACGCCTGTCTGTTGGCTTGGAAACGGTGGAAGATATCATCGCCGACTTAGAACAAGGCTTCGCAGCAGCCAGGGGCTAACTGCCCATGTAGTGCTATGTTTATTTAGTGCTATTTTTACCTAGTAATGCAAACGCGTAGTTTGCAATCTACTGCACGAAGTTTACGACCCGCTCTGGCGGTGGCACTCGGCTTTTTGTTATTGGGTGGGGCTTGTCAAAAGCCCAACCTGCAAGGCCCAGTCGTGTCATCGCCAGAGTTGGTAACTGCTACGCCTAACGCAGTTGAGCGTGCAGATATACCTCCTAATAAGATAGCTAAGCCTGCAACTCCAGGGCTAAGTCAAGAGGTGATGCGCCTCGGGGTCATAGCCGATATAACCGACAACAATGCGGTAACTGCTGGCAGCGAGGCTGCATGGTTTGCGATGAAAGCATGGGCCGGGTCGGTTAACGAAAGAGGCGGTTTAGGTGGTCGCAATGTAGAGGTGGTGTTGTTTGATTCCAATGTTTTTAGCCACGCAGATGCTGTTAGTAGAGCGTGTGAAAGTGATATTTTTGCTTTAGTCGGTTCGTATGCACTGCAAGATGGCAATGGGGTGGATTTACTCAACGCTGAGTCTTGTCGTTTACCTGATTTTCCAGCAGCTGCACTAAATCCTGACCGGCGAGAGTCCGCGGTGACCTTTGTGTCTAATCCCACATCCAACAGCATTGCTAACGCTGGCCCCGCTCAACACCTAAGCGAGTTGTTTGCAGAGTCTGCAAGTGCGGTAGCAACCGTGGTAGTGGACATGCCGGTGGCTTTTTATCAGGCTCAGCGAGAAATTGAAGCCGGCACTAGTGCTGGTTATAACTACTTATATCGTGCTACTGCTGATGCGGTAGATCAAGATTATGATGAGCTAGCCCAAGAGCTGCAACGCATTGGCGCGCGCGCTATTACTTGGACAGCAGACGGCGAACGTATGCTGCAACTCCTAGAAGCTTGGGAGCGTCTTAGCAGTGCTGCACAAGCTGAAGATGTTGTTGACAATCTAGAAACTGATTTAGCAACCGCAGAGTTTTTTTTTCATTGCGGGGCTAACTGTTACTCCCAAAAGTGGGCAGAACAGGTAGGGGAGTTGGGTCAAAATGTGTGGGTGGCGATCAACTTGTTACCTTTCGAAGAAGCAGGTGACAATGTTGAGTTGGTTCGCTACGTTTTGTCGCTGCGCGAACAGGTAGACGCAGATGCTGAACTGAACTTAGTGGGGTTATCTAGTTGGGCATCAGCTTTATTGTTTGAGGAGGCGGTGAACCGTGCGAGGTTCCTAAGCGGTGGCGGGTTGACACGCGAGTTGGTAATTGAAGCTGCGCGTACAATCACCGAATGGGATGGGCAAGGTTTACATGGCTTGACCAATCCTGCTGAAGGGCTCCCGTCACCTTGTTTTATGCTGGTCACACCTACAACAAGTGGTTGGATCCGGCGTTATCCTGCAACTGTAGGAACCATGGATTGTGAGACAGATAACCTGGTGGAGCTAGCAGCATCAGCAACCTTGGGGCTTAGTAGCACCGAGTAGGATTTGCCACCATAAAATATTTTGCGCTGCCACAGGACATGTTTGACACATCAAGGAGGGAACCGTTATGGCAACGGTGAGTTTGTTGCCCGAAATCGCCGAGCTTGCGAAAAGGATGCATTTTCCTGAACTTACTCTTGAATCTTTGCATGAATATCGCAGAACGATGCCAATGATTAAGAAAAAGCTAAGCGACGAAGTGGAACGCACCGACTATGTGGTGGATGAAACCACGCAAGTAACCGTTAGGGTGCATCGACCGCTAGGGTTTGATACAGAAACCGCAGCATCTGGTTTGGGTTGTTTGTATTCCATTCACGGTGGCGGTTACGTGGTGGGAAGCTGTGACATGGACGATCATAAGTTTGATAGCTGGTGTAAGAAGTTCGCAATAGTAGGGGTATCTGTGGAGTACCGTCTTGCCCCAGAAACCTCTTACCCCGGCCCACTAGAAGATTGTTATAGCGGTCTGAAGTGGATTTATAACAATGCTAGAGAACTAGGCATAGACCCCAACAAGATCGGCATAGCTGGCTCTAGTGCTGGGGGCGGCTTATGCGCGGCCGTAGCGCTTTTGGCACGCGATAGGGGTGAGATTCCAATACAGTTTCAGCTCTTGGAATGCCCGATGCTTGACGATCGACAAATTACCTCTTCTAGCCAACTCGATAATTTGCTGATTTGGTCTAAGGCTTCCAACACTTTTGGTTGGAAGTGCTATTTAGGCGATCTTTACGGTACCGATAATGTGCCCCCCATAGCAGCTGTAGCTAGAGTTGATGATCTTAGTGGCCTGCCAGAGGCTTATGTGTGTGTGGGAGGTGCCGACGGGTTTCGCGATGAGTCCATCATCTACGCCATGCGGCTTTACGAAGCAGGCGTTCCCACAGAACTGCACGTTTACCCAGGGGCACCACATGGAGCCCATTTGTTCCGCCCTGCTGAGGTATCTACACGATATCTCGCCGATCAACGGCATTGGTTGCATCGCCAATTTGAGCGTGTAAGCGCTAATATGCCCATATGAACCAAAAGCAAACAATTCAAATCACCTATTGCGTACCTTGAGACTATTCAGAGCGTGCCGTGAGCACTGCTAATGACCTGCTCAAGAACTATCAGCACATCATTGAGAACTTAACCTTGCAAACAGGTGGTTCAGGCATCTTTGATGTGGAGGTAAACGGGGAGATGCTTTACTCCAAACATGTAACCGGCCGCCACGCTAATCCAGGTGAGGTGCTAGAGCTGTTTGCTGCCAAGCATGCTCAAGGTGTTTCTGTCTACGGTTCATAATCACAGCTAGAAACATTAGGTTGTATGCAGCATACCTACATTGTGAATTATTCAATACACAAGGAGATAGCACATGGTTGACGATTACTATCGTGTCGTATTACCTGATTCTGAGTTACCCACTCAATGGTACAACGTTATTAGCGACCTACCTTCCCCGCCACCCCCACCTTTACATCCTGGCACGCTTGCGCCTGTGGGGCCAGATGATTTAGCACCGCTTTTTCCAATGGAACTCATCATGCAGGAGGTTACCCCCGAATCATATGTAGATATTCCCGGTGGTGTTTTAGATGTTTTGCGGCTGTGGAGGCCCAGTCCGCTTTTTAGAGCGCGACGCCTAGAACAAGCCTTAGATACTCCCGCCAAAATCTTTTACAAGTATGAAGGCGTTAGTCCTGCTGGATCGCATAAACCTAACACTGCTGTGCCGCAAGCATATTACAACCATCAAGAGGGGGTTCAAAGGCTTACCACAGAAACAGGAGCAGGCCAATGGGGGAGCGCGCTGGCTTTTGCTTGTGCTCAATACAACATGGCTTGTGAGGTATGGCAGGTAGCAGCTTCCTATCGTCAAAAACCATATCGCAAAACCATGATGGAGGTTTGGGGTGCCAAAGTGTATTCCAGCCCCTCAGAGGTGACCACCTACGGTCGTAAGCTGTTAGCCGAAAACCCCAACCACAATGGCTCTTTAGGTATTGCTATTAGTGAGGCTGTAGCAGAAGCTGCGGTAGACCCGAATGCTCGTTACGCGCTAGGCAGCGTTTTAAACCACGTTTTGCTGCACCAGACCATTATTGGTGAGGAAGCTCTCAAGCAACTAGCAATGGTAGAGGAAACCCCTGATGTGCTTGTAGGTTGCACTGGTGGTGGTTCCAACTTTGGTGGGCTTTCGTTTCCGTTTTTGAGGGAGAAGCTGACTGGGCGTATGAACCCGGTGATCCGCTGTGTAGAACCTGCGGCTTGTCCAACATTGACTAAAGGTGAGTACCGCTACGATTTTGGAGACACCGCGCAGATGACCCCCTTGTTGAAAATGCACACTCTTGGGCACAGCTTTATTCCCGATCCGATTCATGCTGGAGGACTGCGCTATCACGGTATGTCACCGCTTGTGTCGCACATATATGAACAAGGCTTGGTTGAGGCAGTGGCAATCTCACAACAAGAGTGCTTTGCTGCGGGACTTCAGTTTGCCCGTACTGAGGGAATCGTGCCCGCACCAGAACCAACCCATGCCATAGCTGCGGCTATACGTGAAGCTCTGGCCTGCAAAGAATCTGGTGAAAGTAAAGTGATTCTCACCGCTATGTGCGGCCATGGACACTTAGATTTAGCTTCCTATGAAAGCTACCTGTCGGGTTCAGTAGTAGACCTAGACCTCAGCGATGAGGCCATCGCCAAAGCCTTGTCTGAAGTGCCCGCTGTGGCAAGCGCTTAGCTAAAACTCAATCACCCAGCGGCCACGCGTGCTGCCTGCTTCTAGACGGCGGTGAGCTTCGGCTGCGTTCTCGGCGGGAACCGTACCAGCTACTCGTAGCGTTACTTGCCCTTGTTCGACTTGTTGGCGTAAGCGGTCAAGCTGAGCTTGTTCTTTGGCATACTCAAACACCCATGTTTTATGAAAAGTGATGTTGCGCTCTGCGTTGCCTGTCCAACCGCGTACCGAAGCAAAGCTCCCACCGTCTCGCACTGCTGCTACCAACATGTCCATTTGTACAGAGCCATCAGCTAGTCCGTCTGTTCCTTGCGGGAAATGTTGGCGGATTCGCTCGGCAACATCATCACCACGGCGCACCACAACATCGGCACCTAAAGCAGCAACTAGTTCTTCGTCGGCTTCTGAGGCATCGGCAATTACTTGTAAGCCGGCGGCTTTTCCTAACTCCACCATATAGCCGCCGTAGCAGCCCGCAGCACCGGTAACGGCTAGCGTTTGACCTGGCACCAATGCCAGCTGCTCTAAACTGTACTTAGCGGTTAAGCCGTTCATAGGTAAGGTGCTAGCTTCGGCAAACGAAGCTCCCTGAGGTATTTTAGCTACCGACTCTGCTGGTAGAACTATATATTCCGAGTAGGCGCCGTGTTGGCCCTTAGGAACCACAACGGCCATCACATGATCACCTACTGACAAATCAGTTTGGGTTCCCGCCCCAATTTGGTCTAGCACTCCAGCTGCATCCATACCAGGCACATAAGGCGGTGGGCTTTCCTCGGCTTGGCGGCTAGCACGGCTGCCTGCACGCACATGAGTGTCGGTAGGGCTCACTGCTGCGGCATGAACACGGATTCGCACTTCACCGGGACCTGCGTTAGGAGTAGGTAAATCTACTATTTCTAGAGCCTCAGGCCCGCCAAAGGTGTTTACACCAACTGCTTTCATAGGAGTTAACCAATCTGTTGTTTTGTCTGGTTTTGGTAGCGTTGCAAAGCTCTAGGAATGAGTATAACCCCAGCCCCTGCTATCGCTATCGCTGCAGACGTTGGCACCCATACCCAAGCTGGGGGAGGGTCTAGTTCGAAAAAGTTACGGGCAAATGGCCATATCATCACCAGCAGATAAGATCCGGCCATTGCTGCAGCTAGGCCAATTTTCCACGGTTGTAGCGGGCGACTGATAACCACCAAGATCACCAAACCTACTCCTAGCAGGGTGAGCGTGGCGATAGTACGAGCTTGCGCCAAAGTGACCTCTTGGTGACGGCGGGCTATTTCATAGGTAAAAAAAGCAGCACTTGCAGCTAGCGTTCCTGCAGGAATGGAGAACTGCAGAACGCGTGGCAAAAATCCAGGTCGGATTAGTTCTGTGCTAGGAGCAAGAGCTAAAAAAAGCCCTGGTACACCAATAGAAAAGGTTCCAACTAGGGTTAAATGGCGTGGTAAAAACGGATACTCTACTGCAAAGATGCTCACCAAGAGGGTCAGCAACACTGCATATGCAGCCTTAGTAACAAAAAGGTTAGCTACCCTTTCTACATTGTTGATCACCTTACGCCCTTGCGCTAACACTTCAGGTAAGGTTGCAAAAGAGTTGTCTAAAAGCACCAGTTGCGCTACTGCCCTTGATGAGGCCGAGCCGCTGCCCATAGCAATGCCCATATCAGCATCTTTTAGTGCTAGCACATCGTTCACCCCATCACCTGTCATGGCTACAGTGTGGCCTCTAGATTGCAAAGCATTAACCATGGAACGTTTTTGTTGCGGTGTCACCCGACCAAACACGGTGTTTGTGGCTAGTGCTTCAGCTAGTTGTTCGGGGCCTTCGGGTAAGTCCTGAGCGTCCATGCTGGTTTCAGCGTGGGGGATACCAGCACGTTTAGCTACAGCAGCCACTGTTGCCGTGTGATCACCTGAGATCACTTTTAGATTGACACCTTGGCGTTTAAAATAAGCTAAAATGTCTGCAGCGTCGGGGCGAATGGTATCTTCAAGCAGCACAATTGCTATGGGTTGGTAGTTTGCAGGCAGCTTGTTGTCCGCTAAAGACTGCACGGTGTGGGCAAATAACAAGGCACGTCTGCCAGCTTCGGCATGAGCAGCTACTTTTTGCATTATCTCAGGATGTTGGCTAGCAAGCACGTCTGGGGCACCGAAATAGTAGGTGCCGCGCTTAGCAAACTCCATTGCAGACCATTTGCGGGCGCTAGAAAATGCGATGGCTTTTACAAGATCCCATGTTTCATCAGGGTTTGTTGGGCTAGGATAAAAATCGCGTATAGCCAACATTGTGGCGTTGGGGGCTTCGTCTGTGTGCGCCATGGCCGCTAGTGCTGCAACCGTTGTTGTGGCATTAGCATCACCTAAAATTTCTACTTCCCCAAAGCTGATATGACCGGTTGTTATGGTGCCTGTTTTATCGAGGCAGAGCACATCGGTACGTGCAAGCAACTCTACGGTAGCTAGTTCTTTTGCTAGCGCGCGGCGACGTGCTAAAGCAATCACCCCTGCAACGAACGACAAGCTAGTAAGCAACACTAAACCATCTGGCACCATTGCTACAGCAGCCGCTACAGTGCCCTGTAGGGCTTCTTGCCAACGCTGTTCTATGTCCAACAAGATAACTATGAGCAGCGCCGAAGCTGGTGGGATGATTACAATCAACCAACGCAGCACGGTATTGATACCCAGACGTAGTTCGCTGTTAACTAGCGTAAAGCGACGAGCTTCCTCCGCAAGCGAGCTGGCATAGGAGGTTGCTCCAATACGCGTAGCTTGAAATCGGCCGCTACCCGCAGCTATAAAGCTGCCTGATAACAGTTCGTCACCTGTTTGTTTCTCTATGGGGTCAGCCTCGCCAGTAAGGAGCGATTCGTCAGCTTCCAAACCTAATGATCGCAACACCCGACCGTCTACTACCACTTGATCTCCTGCTAGGAGTTCCATCACCTCATCGGCGACAACTTCACTAACAGGTAGCTCAAGTGTTTGCCCTGCACGAACCACTTTGGCTTTAGGAGCACTTAGCACTGCGAGGCGTTCTAGCTCTCGTTTAGCTCTGATTTCTTGAGCCACACCGATAACAGCGTTAGACAAAACCACACCCACGAAGAGGCCATCGCGAGGATACCCCGCCACCAAAATAGCGGCGAAGAGCACCAGCATGATGCCGTTGACTGGTGAGAACACGTTGGCACGTAATATCTGCGCTAGCGTTCTTACCGGTGCGGCGGGCACCTGATTGGTTTGGCCGTTGGCGATGCGGCTAGCGACTTGTTCTTGGCTCAGACCCTGTTGTGGGTCAACTGTGGTATCTGCCAAGATGTCGCTTGGGTTTACTGCTGGGTTTACTGCCATATGCGCAAAGAACCCTGGCTGGTGGCTGCCGCTAAAGATACGGTGCCATCAAGACGTTCTATAACTGCAATGTTTGTTGCCAGAGTGCCTCCAATAGAGCGACGCCAAATCTCGGTTGCACCTTCTGGTCTATGACCGATGCCAGCAATGTGCTGGCGATCAAATGTAGGCGCAATCACTTCGATAAGACCGTCACGATCAACATCTGCTGCTAAAGCCTGTTCTAGGTTGCGGGAACCAAACTCATGCGAACGATAGCCCCTAAGAGAGGCTACTACGTTAAGGTTCTGTCCCTGTCGTTGCAGAAAAGACAAAGAGCCTTGTCCGCTAGGGTAGAGCATTTCTGCTAGCTGAGTTTGTCCGTTGGGCCCTAAGGGGCCCACAGCGAAGATATAGCGCCAGCCAAAAAGCCGATCAGTTGGTTGGCTTCGTGCTAACTCACCTTCACCAGCTGTAGATACCACAACCGACCAACTGTTGGTATCATCGCTCACGGTGAGCGACACCTCATCTACGTCATCACCATTAATATCTGCTAGTACTGGCGCAAGAGATTCTATTACAGCTTCACCAGATGTGTAGATGGTGCTCACTTCGTTGCTGCCTACGGTTACAACTACTAACGCTGTGGACTCCAAATCGTCGCCCAACGCAGAATAACTATGGCGGCTAGTGGGTTTGGCCAATACTATTATTTGCTCTTCGCTGAGTTGTAAGAGGCGGCTGTCGGGCAGTACTTCTATGTCGGGCCGCCACAAACTGCCATCGGGTTCTAACACGGTGAGACGTTGTAGGTTATCGATGTAGGCGATTCGTTGGCCTGCTAGATGAACAGGCACGCTGTTGGCCGAGGCGTTTGCTGGCGTAGTGGCCACGTTAACCGAACTGCTTTGCACCGCTAAGACAGGCGGTTGATCTGGTTCTAAGCGCTTGCTGCCAATCTCTAGTGGCCGAGGGGGAGCACCAATGGGTATTTGATATGCCTGCGTAGAGCCATCATCTAGAGCTACTACCCAAACATCGCCTTCAGGGGTGCTAGTACCCGTTATCCATGTAGGAGTACCGCCTAGTTCTATATCTTTGGTGGGAACATCTTGAATGAAGCCTGTTGCTAAACCTGAACCTTGTGCTAGGCGGTTGCCGTTAGGTTGAAAAACCGGGGTTATAAATAAACTAGGAATAGGTGCGGGGATACTCGATGTGGGGGTTGCGACAGGTTGAAGTGTTGCTGTGGGGGCAATATCGCTGCTTGAGTCTGATCCGCATGCGCTTATACCTAAGCCCCCAAGGGTTAGCAAAACCAGAATTGCGAAGCGCATATTTTGCTTTTGCCGTATCATCTCTGGCGGGTCATATCATAAAGATTGTTTCTAGTAGGTCATGTTTAGTTAGGGCCGTGGCAATGCACTAGCAATAGCTAGCTAGGCGTGGAATAAGCACGTCAAACACTTCAACCCAGTCACCTATAATGCCGATATCGGCCACATCCCATAAAGGAGCATCAGGATCGGGATTAATGCCTATTACAGTGCCCGCATTTCTTACGCCTACGGTGTGGTTGAACTTTCCACTTGTACCGATGGCGATATAAAGCTGAGGGCTAATGCTATGTCCTGTAATTCCCACCTGACGAGAGCGTGGCATCCAACCGTAGTCGGTTACTTTGCGAGTAGCACATAAAGCAGCCCCGATAACGTTACGGTGTTTTTCTAAGACGGGGTAGTCCTGTGGGTTTACCCCTTGTCCAACGCCAATAACCACCGAAGCGTTAGCTAATTCGTCGCTATCGTCTTCTTTATAGGTTGCGATAATTTTTATACGACTGTTACGAGGGCTAGTAAGACTGTTGCGAACAGCTTGAGGACGGTTGGGGTTTGGGGAGAGCAATGGCAGCACTCCAGGACGCACTGTTGCCATCTGAATTGGTGAGGAGCAGAGAATTTCGGCAACCAGTAACCCTCCAAATGCTGGTTTTAAAGCGATTAACCTGCCGTGTTCGTTTACTTTTAGCTCTACAGCATCGCCGGTGAGCCCAGCGTTGAGTGTTGCAGACATGCGTGATGCCACTTCACGCCCCCAAGCTGTGCCGGGCGCTAGCACAGCCCAGGGCTGGGTAGTGTGCGCCCATGCGCTGATAGCGGCGGCGATGTCTTCTTCTACAGGTGGGGGAATGTTGCTGTTGGGCTTGTTGTTATTGTCAGTGTTATCGATAGCGATTTGTTGATCAGCACCCCACGAGCCTAGCTCTAGGTTGGTGTCTTCAAGATTTGGTCCAAGCGCTGCTACCCGCCCATCAATTTTTTTGGCTAGAGCTGCTGCTGCGCCTAAAAGTTCTTTTGTAACACGATCTCTTCTTGGTTCCACAAGAACCGCAATTGTTGCTTCGTTGGCCTGTGAAGCTGCTGGGGTTACATTAGCTACGGTGTTCAACTCTGGGTTGAGAGTTGAACACCGTGTTTGGCGTGTGTCAGGGTTAGCTGAATGGCCAAGCACACCTAAATCAACAAGCATTGCTGTGGCTTGTTCTGCTTGACGTTCCAGAGTGCCGCTAAGCATGCGGCGCTGACGTTGTATATCTATGGTATGCACATGACCAACCGCTGTGGGGCTAGCAGCTTGGCCCCAAGGCCCTGCGCCTAGCTCAGTGGCACTCACGGTTTGGATTAGTGCAGCGTCAACGGTTGCCCAAGCCTGTGGATCTTTGATTTTGCAAGGGTCGCATAGGCGTTCAGCACATGACAGTACTGCGGGCAGTTTGACGTTTGCATCTACCCACTGGTCGTCGTGTTCTAAGCGGAGTTCAGCTAGATCTCCGTGTAGTGAGAAGTAACGCACACCGGTAGAAAAAGGCAACCCCAGCATTTGGGCTAGTTGCGGTGGCACTTGGCCGGTATCAGCATCTACAGAGTTGCGTCCCATTAGCACCAAATCAAACGGCCCAAACCTTTGTAAGGCTGCAGCAAGAGCTTTTGCGGTGGCCCATGTATCAGAACCTGCAAAAGCTGGGTCGCAAATGTGGATACCCTTGTTGGCTCCATACAAGATTGCTTCGCGGCACACGTTTTCAGCCAGAGGGGGCCCGAGCGTAAACACTGTGACTGTTCCGCCGCTGGTTTGTGCGATCTCTGTGCCTTTAGCTACGGCTCTGCGGCAGTAGTCGTTCATGTGCATCTCTACCCCGTCACGCACCAGGCGGCCATCTGAGCCAAGTTGCATGTTTTCAACCATCGGGATTTGCTTAGCTAGAACTGCTATGTGAAGCGGGCGATCTGGGGCGATAGTAGTAGGTGGTTCTTTTAGAGATGTTTGGGGTTTGTTGACAGATAGCGGTTGGTTAGCCATATTTGTTGAGATTATCGCTTAGGCAGGTGAAGTTTTGCGTTAAGTTTGACCTTAGTTAGACGTTCAGCGCGTTTTTGGCAACAGTAGCATTGAGTAGCAGTGGCCTTAGATAAAAATTACATCCGCTTTGATCGCACAGAGCTTGAGTTGGTTGTGCATGAGATGATGACACTTGCTGCTCGCGGTGATGGGTCGGGGTGGGTGAACGTGCAGCCGATGGTGGCCGATGAGCATCGCCCTGTGGAGTCGCCCATATTTAAGCTTTTTACTGCTAAAGGGCCATCTGTGCCGCTAGGTACTTGGGTGCCGGGTCATCATAAAAGAGATAAGTGGCAGCGGGCATCGGTTGGTTTACAGCACGGGGCAGGCGCTAAAGCAGCAGCGCTGCTAGCTGAACGTGGGGTTGTGGAACCCGAAGGATGGCATCGTCGCCAAGATCACATTAAACGTGGTTTGGTGTATGAGCTGTCTGAAGGTCGGGAACCAAAAGAGGTGCTTGTGTTCTTATTAGACGCGATGACGCAGCTAGTGAACTTTCCTCTTCGCGATCGTTGGCTAGCTGTAGCCTTTACCCAGCGTTAGCTACTGGTTGCTAACGCAGCGTTGGTGGGTTGTGCGGTGTGAGTTCTTCCCACCTTTTTTCATTTTTTTCTTATGCATCTTTTTCTTATTCTTGGGGTGGTTGGTTGTGTTGTTTTTTGGGGTGGGTGTGTTTGTGGGTTTGGTGGTGGCATGTGGGGCATAGGAGGGTTAGGTTGTCTATGTTGGTTGTGCCGTCTTGTTGCCAGGGCACAATATGGTGAACTTCGCAGTTAGTGGCGCGGATACCGCATTTGGTGCAACGCTGGTCGCGTTTGTATAAGGCTAGTAGCTGGGTTTTGGTGTGTGTTCGTTTGCTGCGGCCTAAATATAGGGGTTGTGCTTGGTTGTTGAAGATTGCTGGCACAATGTTGGCTTCACAGGCTAGACGGCGGATTTCGTCTATTCCGATTGGAGTGCCGTCGATAAGACTGGCGCTTTGTAGTTGACCGGTGATGGTGTCATAGTCTGCTGAGAGGATGATGGTGGTTTGTTGAGGTTGTGGTTCACAGGTTTCGTTGGCTGTTGAGGGTTCAGTGTTTGCAGTGATGAGGTGTACTAGTGCATCCGCGTTGCGTTGTTCAAAACTACGATCTTTACCGACACGGTAATCTTGTTTGAACATTCGTGTTGTCATAGCATCCATAGCGGTTTTTACTCTTTCGCCTGCTAGCTGATCTAACTCAGCGTGTAAAACAACCATGTCATTGTCACCGTTGAATATTTTGGCGCTGCGACGTGTTCGTTGTTGTTCTGTAGGGTTCAAACCTTGTGCCGCAAGGCGTTGTGTTTCTAATTTGAGCACTGTGTTTTTGAAAACATCACAGTCTTGCTGCACACCTAAAGTCAACAAATTCAGTTGTTCTTCTGTGCTCATAGGTGCTCTATGATGCGAAGCAGCTAGTAGTTCAGCGTGGTCTTGAGTTATCCAACCATCTTTAGCTGCACGCACCACATCCGGTAAAGACGATAATCCCTTAACGGTACGCGCTTGTCGGCGTGTTTTATAAGCGGGCAAACCAAACTGTTCACAAACCGACCTAACAGCATCATCACCCTCCAACTCGCCAAGCCTAACCAACACCGCACTCAAATAGCTCTCCACGCGTTGACGCATATCATTAGCTCGCAAAGCTAGTTTCACAAGCTCACCAGCATTACAGTCAGAAAAATCGTCAAAACCAGACCCGCCAACAGCATCTTCAGAAATATCTGATAATTCACTTGAAGTATTCAAATCAGCTTGAGCGCAATTATCTAAACTCATAAATATAAGTATACCAGCACACTACGACAATATATAGCAAAACTAGTATATATTATAGAAAAAACAGATATTTTCTAACAAATAAGTTGGTTGCAAAGATGACTAATCAGGCAAGCTCTAGTGGTGGTCGAGAACATAGTTGGTTGCTATGGTTTGAGCTGTGTTCTGGTTGTGGAGTTTTCTGGGCATGTTGTTGGGTGAACTCTATCGGTGGTCGCAACAGGTCGACTGCTAGTTGTAGTGTCCGTAGAGGTTGTTAGCTCCGTTTTTGGGTGAGCTTCCTGTGTCAGTGAGGTGGTTATTAACTATGACTTTGAGCAAAGGAGGCTTCATGTCGCATTCTGATGCTCACTTGACTCCTGTAGGCAGGTTGGTGGTTGTTCAGCGGATTGAAGCTGGGATGCCTCAAGCTCATGTGGCTGTACAGATGGGTTTGTCGCAAGCTACTGTGGATAAAGGTAAAATCCTCTCCTGGAGGGGGATGGAAAGTTCACGGCAAAGCTAACACCGTATCTTGTGGAACCCGCCGGCGACTCAGTACCTGGGTTACAGCTACTCACATGTAGCAATAAACAGATCACAGCCGCTTGGTTTACGTAGAGGCACTCGACAACGAAACCGCTGTCACACTATGCGAGTTCTTTGGGTGAGCCCGCCTATGGTTCTGCTCTGTTGGTGTAGCTGTAGACGAAATCCTCACAAACAACGGAGCTAACTTCAGATCCAGAAAATTCGCTGACCAACTCGCCCATCAAGCCATCTCACATACCTTCACCAAACCCTACCAACCCCAAACCAACACCTAAAGCTGAACGGTTCAACCGTACCCTCACAGAAGAATTCCTATACAACTACAAATTCAAATCAAAACCCGACCGCAAACGTAGACTCCAAACATGGACACACCACTACAATCCCCACAGATACCACACCGCCATCGGTGGCACACCCGCATCACGCGTAAACAACCTCTCTAGAAGCTACACCTAGCTGTTTGTGGGTTTGTGCTTGTGCAATGAATGCAGGCTGCAAGTAGGTATTTGGGCAGTTAGCCTGATTGGATGTCAAGTGTTTTCACCAAGATCATTAACCAAGAACTTCCAGGCCATTTTGTTTGGGAAGATGAGGATTGTGTGGCCATCTTAAGCATCAATCCCATTCAAACGGGACACACGCTAGTGGTTCCTCGTGTTGAAATCGATCATTGGCTAGATTTACCACCCGAATTAGCAGCACAACTCTTTTTAGTGGCACAAACCATCGGCCATGCACAAAAAGCAGCCTTTGAATCGCCTCGCATCGGGCTCATAATCGCGGGTGAAGAAGTTCCCCACACTCACCTACATGTTATTCCCATGTTCAGCATTGCAGACCTCAACTTCGCCAACGCTAAAACCTCGGTTTCTGATGCTGAACTCGCTAACACCGCACAACGAATCAAGAACGAAATTTTTTAGTAGACACACAAAAGTCAAGCTCGGTTTAGGTTTAGCAAATGGGTTAACTGAACCTAGCTATTTCAATCAAATCGTCGCTAACAAAGTGTATGGCTTTAAAGTTATCGATGGAGTTTTTTCCTTCACTGTAGCGATTGATCACCCCCAAGCACGCTCTCAACTTGCACCGTATATGTGAGATTTAAAAATGCTGGTTCAGTTTCGCGTCTTTTACCAACACCAAAAACCCTACCATCGGAAACATCTGAAACAGTTCCGATTACTGTCAGCGATGCATTGTTTCCTAAAATGGCGGGCGAATCATGGTGTTCATAGTCATAGCCCGCCCCGATATAACGCATCAGTGAGACAAGACCATCTGAGTTTGTAGCAGCAGGCGAATACATACCTACTGAATGGTTCTGCCCTCTGCCACATGCGACAGTTATCATCATCAGTACAATGGCCATGCAAGCAAGCCTGCTCAAGCTGAAGATAAACTTACTAAAATCAAGCATCAGTCTCATCTGAGCCAGAAAACTTACATTTAGACTTCGAACTCAGCAGCTGTATCTGTTGGGGCATCAAGAGCATTTTCAAACATCTCATCTACGTTGTCACGCAAGTTCACATCAAAGCCATCCCCTCAACAATAATTATGTGTAGACCCATCAGGATGCGCACCAGTATCAGAACTTGCCGATCCTCAAACGTCAGCAACTACCGGCGAAACTAGGTACGCACCAAAAGACCCGCTAGACCAAGGACATACCCAAAGTGCTGCAACATATGAAATTGATGTTTTACCCCTGTTAGGGATGTATCTCGCGTCAGCAAAAGGATAGGATTGAGGGTTGTGGTACTTATGGCCAAGTTATAAGCAGGCTCAGTGTTTTTACCCAGAATTATAGAGTTTGGCTTATGATGTATAATCGGTTTCACCACCTCCGCTGACTGTCCAACCGCAGAGCTAGCAAACTCTATGGACATTACAGCTGACAGCATACCGCTAGTGTTGAGGCTGTGAACGATGTTACCCATGCCAGCACTAAGCGAGTATTGACAGTACCTAACCTAGTTTCCACGCTCAGGTTGGCATGTGTGCCGCTGTTTTGCTTTTTGTTGTTGGCGATGGGAAATCGCGCAGGGGCTGCCATCTTACTAGGTGCATTAGGCGCTACCGATTGGGTGGATGGTTATATTGCAAGGCGCTTCAAGCAGGTATCTGAGTTAGGCAAAATCTTGGATCCTACAGCCGATCGCCTGATGTTTTTAGCAGCGGTGATAGCCATGATGGTTGATGGTTCGTTGCATATCGGCTTTGGCGCTGTCATGCTGGTGC
This sequence comes from Candidatus Poriferisocius sp., assembly GCA_965221865.1. Classification (GTDB taxonomy): domain Bacteria; phylum Actinomycetota; class Acidimicrobiia; order Acidimicrobiales; family Bin134; genus Poriferisocius. The sequence goes on along the minus strand of OZ244918.1, from coordinate 88,137 downwards.
GCGAGGTCACAGTATCGATGGCAGTTTTAGTGCTAGGAGTGCTAGGAGCGCGGCGTATCGACGTTACTTGGACAGGTAAAACAGCCACCTTTGGGCTTATGTTTGCGCTGCCGCTGCTGCTGCTAGGAAATTCCAGTGTGGGAGGTGGTGCTAGCTTGCGGGCAGCTGGTTGGATTATTGGCATTCCCTCTTTAGCACTTAGCTACTACGCCCTCATGGAGTACATACCTAAAGCCCGTCAAGCACTAGCAACAGGACGAGCTGAGCGGGTCGCAGAATAACAGATTAAAGTCGTCACACGACCACAAATTATAAGAACGTCTCAAGTTGTGGTTGAGACTTTTCGTTGCAGCGGTTACTTTAAAGCTTATGAAAACTTTCAATGTGCCTAGTCAACTCCGCTACTCCGAAGATCATGAGTGGACTAAAAGCGATGGTAACCGTGTTTGGTTAGGCATCACAGATTACGCGCAAGATGCCCTTGGCGATGTGGTGTACATAGATTTACCTACAGTAGGTGCGGCGGTAACACGTGGTGAGGCTCTTAGCGAAGTTGAGTCCACCAAGTCCGTATCAGAAGTATACGCACCTGTGTCAGGTGTGGTGACTGAAGTCAACTCTGACCTTACAGATCATCCAGAACGGCTTAACGAAGATCCGTATGGCGGCGGCTGGATATGTGTGATTGAGGCCAGTGACATGGACGAAGTAGAAAACCTCATGGACAATGCCGCATACACCAAGCTGACTGAAAGCGTAGATTGAACGTGGATTTACCTTTGCAAAAGACGAGCGGCCTGGTTTGCGCTTCGTGCGGGCACTACAACGAAGCGGGTGCTAATTTTTGTGTTGCCTGCGGCGCCAGACTGACGCAAGCTGCAGTGGACTCTAATCTGCGTGCTTTGGCAGGTGAACCAACCACAGAGATGGAACTAGAAGCTGACCTGTTTCGTCGTCCAGCGGTTTTAATTGTGACTCAGGGCTTAGCTGCTGGAAGTCGTTTTGAGTTAGCGGATGATTTGGTGACGCTTGGACGTCACGGTGATTCCCACATCTTTTTAGATGACATCACGGTTTCGCGCCGTCATGCTGAAATTGCTCGAGATGGCTTAGTGCGGCGGATTAAAGATCTCGGCTCGCTAAACGGTACCTACCTAAACAACAGGAGGGTAGAGCAAACTAGCCTCAAAAACGGGGATGAGTTGCAAATAGGGCGCTTTAAAATGGTGTTTCAAGATGGGACAGGCAGATGAGCAACACAACTCGGTCTATAGGTCAAGTGCTAGACCTCCTCGCAGAAGAGTTCAGCGATATTAGCATTTCTAAAATTAGATTTTTGGAGAGTCAAGGGCTGATCGACCCAGAACGCAGTCAATCTGGCTATCGCAAGTTCACCGAAACAGATGTCAAGCAGCTGCGCTGGATTTTAGAGCAACAGCGTGACCATTTCCTACCTCTCAAAGTGATTAAGGAACGTATCGACGCTGGCTCGTCAAACGGTGCTAAAGACCACGAACAAGCTCAGCCGAAGGCTGTGGACGCAAACGTGCAAAGTTCGCAGGACTTAAATCTGTTCCCATCTCAAAAAAATCAGGAATTGCTTACTGCAGCAGAGTTAGCTTTCAAAAGCGGTTTGAATGTTGCTCAGATTGCTGAACTGGAGAAGTTTGGTCTTATTGAGCTAATCGCTGATGGCACTCGTTCGCATTACAACGCTGAAGCAGAAACAGTGGCCAAAGCAGCAGCAGGTTTTTTAGCACACGGAATAGAGCCACGTCATTTGCGAGCCTACAAAGCCGCAGTAGAGCGTGAAGCTGGTTTGTTGGAGCAACGCATCATGCCGTTAGTGATGCAGCGCACCTCAGCAGCTCAACGCAAAACCCATGCTGTGTTGTCGGACCTAGTCGACTTAGGTTCAGAACTGCGAATGTCGCTGTTAAGGATGGCACTTGGCAGCCACATGTCGAGTCGCTAACTAGCTGGTACCTATAGCGATCCGATGAAATTGTTTAAAGAGCTAGCTATTTCTATGCCAATTCTTAGGTTGCTCTACTAGTCTGATGACAATGATTGAGATGGAGTTGGTTGGGGTGCGTGTTGAGATGCCCACGAACGCTCCTATTGTGCTGCTGCGTGAAGCTAACGGTGGGGGTCGATTGTTGCCTATTTTTATTGGTGGCACCGAAGCACAAGCCATCGTTTTAGCTTTAGAGCAGGTTGAAACTCCTCGTCCTATGACCCACGATCTGTTTAAGAACGTTTTGGATGATCTAGGTGTGCGCCTTGAGCGTATAGTTGTGACCGAGTTGCGCGATAGTACGTTTTTTGCTCAACTAGAGTTTGCAGATGACAACGGGCAACGTTGTGTGCCGAGTCGCCCTTCGGACGCATTTGCTTTAGCAGTGCGAGCAGGAGCACCAATTTTTGTTTCAGAAGAAGTGCTAGATGCAGCGGGACATATATTCGAAAAAGAATCAAACTCTAAAGATGAGCCTCCCCCCGAAGAAGTGTTAGATCAGTTTCGGGAGTTTCTGGATCAGGTGAATCCCGAGGATTTCAACGGCTGATCTAGCTGTAGCTAACCGCCTTGTACAGGACTGGGTTGTATTTCATTGGATGACTAAAAGTTTTGTCAGCTGCAAACATCAAAAAAGATTCTGTTTGACAATCTGTGCTTCAGGGCTTTATTGTATAAAAGTCTATCAGCGTAGTTACTTGGCTGTAGTACATAGCAGCCGTATCAGGGAGCTAGGCGAGTTAGGGTGGGGTCTCATCATGGGAGGATGTAATGACTAGCTACGGACAAATTGCGAACGATTTCAGTTCACTACAAGCAATTCAGATTGTCAACATCAGCTATCGGCAACTGGATTACTGGACGCGTACTGGTTTGGTTACCTCCACAGCTCAAGAGGCTGTTGGCAGTGGTAGTCGGCGCCGGTATTCCTATCGGGATTTGCTAGAGCTGAAGCTCATTAAGCGTTTGTTGGATGAGGGAATCAGCTTAAAACGGGTACGTCAGGTGTTTAGTTATGTGCGTGATGAGCTTGGGGAGGACTTGGCTAGCGCCGATTTGGTTATTAGAGGCCAGCAGTCTTTGTTGGTGCGTAGCGATGAGCAGTTATTAGATGCTTTACGGCAAGGACAAGGGGCTTTGTATCTACCTATGGATGATTTAGTGCAGCAGGTGGACGCTGCCGTGCGTGAACTGCCTGTTACAGAAGACGAAAGCATTAGCGGAGAGTCTCCAGCAGAACATTCTACAGCAGAATATGGGGCGCAATCAGCAAAGCGTGCAGTTGGGCAAACCTGAGGTTAGCTCACAGTTTTGAGATTTTTGCTACTAGTCGTCTACGAGTAGTTCACGAACAGCAGTAGTGTTTTTGTCACCGTTAGATGTTAGCCACCGGGCTTTGGGTGCCAAGATGGTGCCCTTTGGAGGATGGGACATGCCTTTGTCGTATCCTGCTGGTACTTTAGCTGAACACAAAATGTGCCGTAGTGATGCGGTTGTTTTTGACGTGAGTCATTTAGGAACCTTGCAGGTATGCGGGCCGGAGGCTTTTAGGGGGCTGCAAAACACGTTAACCAATGATCTAGCGAAGATTGCGCCTGGGCAAACCCAATATACGCATTTGTTAGACGAGGATGGTTCGGTGTTGGACGACATCATTGTGTGGTGGTTAGCTGAACAACACTTTGAGGTAATGCCTAATGCTTCCAATACGAAGCGGGTTAGCGATGCTCTAAGTAGTGAAGTTGCAACGATTGTAGATGCAACAAGCAGCCGTGCTCTGTTGGCAATTCAGGGTCCGCATGCTAGAGAGCGGTTGGCTAGCGTTTGTGCTGATGCTGCTGTGGTAAAGCGTAACTGTGTTGCCACAGTTAGCTGGCAGGATGCTGAACTAGTTGTAGCTGGCACTGGCTACACCGGTGAAGATGGGGTAGAGGTTGCGGTACCTTGTGAGATTGCGTTGTCGTTTTGGAGTGCAGTATGTGAGGTTGGCATAGCTCCTGCTGGTTTAGGAGCGCGTGACACTTTACGTTTGGAGGCAGGTTTACCTTTGCATGGGCACGAGTTGGGCCCAGATATCACGCCTCTACAAGCCGGTTTAGGCTGGGTGGTTTGTTGGGAGAAACCATTATTTCGTGGGCGGGAGGCACTTCTAGCTGAAAAAGAAGCGGGAGTACCCAGACGTTTGAGAGGTTTGTTGTTAGAGGGTCGTCGCCCACCTCGGCAAGGTCAACAAGTGATGTGCAACAACAAACTAGTGGGCAAGGTTACTTCGGGGAATTTTTCGCCTATGTTGGAAGCTGGTATAGCGCTAGCAGTTGTGCTATCTGATGTGCAGATTGGCGATATGGTAGCAGTGAATATGCGGGGCACTGAGGTGCCGGCAACGGTGGTTAAGCTGCCGTTTGTTTCACCTAGCCGATAGCGGTAACCGCATCTAAAATCCAGTTCTCTGACACGCCTCCACGCCGATCTGTTTCACGACCATAACGATCCATAACGATTAAACTGGGTTGACTGAATAGTCCTAACTCCCTCCAAGATGCGCCTGAAGAATCCCACAGCATGGTGAAGGTAGTGCCGGTCGAGTTAACAAATCTTTCGGCATATGGCAGATCGTCTTGGGTGCCCAAACCGATCAGAGTGAACTTATCGTTATGTTCTCGAGCCAACTGCTCAAGGCCGGGAGCTTCCCGACGACAGGTTGGTCAATGAGGCGCCCAAGCCCATAGCACGATTGGTTTAGAGTTTGGGGCAAAGCTAGCCAAATTGACAGTGTTGCCAGTAGCAACGTTGATGAGGGTGACCGACGGTAGGTCGGATGCTGGTATTGGAGTGGGAGGTGGTGTGGGTTCTGGAGTAGGTGGGGGTGTTGGCCTTGGAGTAGCTACCGGTGTGGCTGTTGGTGTAGATGCTGGAGCTGTTGGTTGCGGTGTAGATGCTGGGGCGGTTGGCTGCGGTGTAGGTGCTGGGGCGGTCTGAGTAGGTGCGCTACGCTGAACAGCTTGGGTGCTTTGTGCTGACGGAATGGGAGTTTGTGGCGAGCTGTTAGTTGCAGCTGGTGTACTTTGGGTTTGCGTAGGAGGTGGGGTAGAGGTAAGGGTATCGGGCTGTTCTGACACTTGGTTTTCGGCAGGTATCTGAGTGGGAGCTTCAGTACTGCTAGATGTTGGAGTAGAAGCTGTTTGAGTGCTAGGTGGGGTAACAGGTGTAGTAGTTGGCTGTGGGACAGCTGTCGAATTGGATGTGTTGGCAGTGGTTGAAGTGTCCGATCCGCAGGCAGCCACAAGCATGATGAAGCCCAGCAGTAGAAACACAAGTTTGAAAGTGTTAGCGGTGCGATAAGCCATTAGTGCAGATTCTACAGCATTAATCAGATGCCAGCAGTTCTTGGAGCCGTTTCGTAGGGTTTTCTGCTATTAAAAGTGCTTCGCCAATAAGCGCGGCATCGTATCCAGCTTGGCGAACTGCGGCCATTGTCGTTCCGCCGGCAACGCCAATGCCCGACTCGGCTACCTTAACAATGTTGCTTGGCAGCAGCGATGCCAGCTGCTCGGCTTTATTGTAATCCATCGTGTACTGCTGGCTTTTAGGTTTAGCTCTTTGGTTGACTCCGATGATTTCAGCACCCGCGTCTAAAGCTACTTGTAGTTCGCTAGCTGATTTAACTTCCACAACCGCAGACATACCCAACGACAAGGTAAGGGCGTGGAGATTGGCGAGGCTGCAGTCAGGTTTTTGAGGGTTAGCAAGATCGGCCACAATCAACAAAAGCGCATCAGCCCCCATTTCGCGAGATTCGCACACATCTTGGGGTGTGGTGATGAAATCCTTACGCAACACAGGTAAAGCGGAGGCTTCAGATGCTGCTATAAGGTCTTTGCTGCTGCCACCAAACATAGTTTCGTTGGTGAGTACTGATAAGCAGGCTGCGCCACCTTGCTGATAGGCAACAGCAAGTTTGGCAGGATTCAAATCAGTTTTTATATCGCCGCGCGAGGGGGAACGCCGTTTTATTTCGGCAATGATTGCAACATCTTTGTTAGCTACCAATGCGTGTTTGAAGCTGCCTGCTTGTCTGGTTGCATTAGGAGTTGGGGAGGCTGCTGGCATTCGTGTGACGTTATTTCTCATATATTTCATTGGGCAACACATTGGTTACCTGCTGGCGTAACCAATGATCTGCTAATACTAAAAGCACTTGAGCTTCCACGATAGGCACAGCGCGTGGCAATACGCATGGATCGTGACGGCCTTTTGCTTGCAGCTCTACAGGTTTGTTTTGTGTATTCACGGTTTTTTGTGCTGAGGCAATGGTGGCTGTGGGTTTAAATGCTATTCGCATCACAATGTCCGCACCGTTGCTGATGCCACCTTGTATTCCGCCAGAACGGTTGGTGGTAGTGCGGGGTTTCCCATCGGGACCAGCTATGAACGGGTCGTTGTGACTTTTACCGGTCATTGTTGTTGCCGCAAACCCTGATCCAATCTCAAATCCTTTGGTGGCAGGCAACGACATAGTGGCTTTGGCTAAGTCGGCTTCTAGCTTGTCAAATACTGGTTCGCCTAAACCAGCAGGTACGCCACGAGCGACGCATTCCACTATTCCTCCTAGAGAATCGCCATCGCGTCGTGCAGCATCAATAGCTTCGGCCATCGTCAAAGCCGATTGTGGGGATGGGCAGCGTGTTGGGTGGGCTTCTACATCATCTAAACTGACAGTAGATGGATCTAGCTCAGCTTGAACACCGCCAATCTGACGTACCCAAGCTAGTACTTCTATGTTGGTAACAACGCTAAGAAGCTGACGGGCAATAGCTCCAGCACCTACCCGGCCAATTGTTTCGCGTGCGCTGGCCCTACCGCCACCTTGCCAGTTGCGTATGCCGAATTTAGCATCGGTTGTGTAATCAGCATGTGAGGGACGGTATACATCTTTAAGATGTTCGTATGCACTTGGGCGAGCGTCGGCATTTCGCACTAGCAAAGCTATAGGGGAGCCCAATGTGTGTCCTTCAAACACTCCAGAGAGAATCTCCACTTGATCGGTTTCATTACGTTGTGTGGTGAGCTTGCTTTGACCCGGACGGCGCCGGTCTAGGTCTCGTTGGATCATTTCGGCGGTTAAAGTTAGCCGCGGTGGGCAGCCGTCTATAACCGCACCAATGCCCCCACCGTGAGATTCGCCAAATGTGGTAACCCGAAATAACCGCCCTGTAGAACTGCTCATGGTAGCTCAACACTATCTGAGCGTTGTGCAGCGCTGGTGGCAGGGTTACTGTTAGATGACGTGTTCGTTGCTATTTCATTGCTTACGAGCTGATTGCTGACAGAAATGCTGCTAGCAGGCAAGCGTATTACAGTAGCATCGCCCACATGGCTATAACGCTCTGGCGTACAGGTAAGCAGGATTACCTGTGACTGGCTGCTAGCAGTAGCTATAGCTGCCCCCATTGCTTGGAGTCGTGAGGGATCGCTCCACCCTAGCGCATCATCAATTACTACTGGGACGCCGCCGCCAGATGGGCTGACGATAGCGGCACAAGCTAAACGAGCAATGACACTAAATTGTTCTTGGGCGCCTACGCTTAACTGCTCAATATCTAGTGTGATCCCATCCAGCGTTCGTTTTGTGGGCTTGAGTTCTGCGTCTAGCTCTATTTGAAAATCTGCACCAAACACAATGCGCCCTAACTGCTCAATACGATCTTTGAAGGGTGCTACATAACGTTGGCGAGCTTCTTGGCGTTTTTGTTGAAAGATTTTATGTAACAGCTGCACTGCGCTTGCTCTTACTTCAGCTGCTTGCACTTTTTGTTTCTGGTATTCATAGTTGCTTTGGAGGTCGTTAAGTTGAGTATGCAGCCCCGACTGGCCTTGAGCTTCTAGCCAGCCGCGCAGTTCGACTTGGCGTTCACGATTAGTTTGTAGCAGTTTTTCGGCTTTGATTTTAACATTGTTGGCGTTGTCTAACTTGGTTTTGAGGGTGTCTGGATCATGTGCTTGTAGTTTTTCGGTAGCTTCATAAAGCGCAGCTTCACCAGCATGCATTTTTACGGTAGCAGCAGCTAATGCTTCTTGCAGAGCTTCATCTGCTTGTACGGCGCGGTCTTGTTGCAACTTTTGCTGAGCAAGTTCATAACTACTTTGAGCCGATTCTAGCCTTGCTGCTTCTGCTGCTTGGTTGACCTTACTTGCTTGGCTAGTTTGATCAGCTTTATTCAATATCTCTTGAGCGCTTTCAAAAGCAATACGGTATTGGTTAGCAGCGTTTTCGGCTGTCGACGCGATTTGCTTGGCTTGCTCAAAATCATCCGGTAGGGGACTGCCATTAGAACGTTGGGCAGGGTACTCTGCAACACGTTTTTCCAAACTTTGTTTCTTCTGTAGTAATACTTCTGGGGTGAGGTCTCTCCGGTTCTCATTGATGGATTTAACTGCGGTTGCGCGGCGATTTTTGGCGTCTTGTTGTTCTGCCATCCTGCGGCGTGCTTGTTCAACGTTGCTTACCTCACCTTGTTGACACAGGCGGTCGTAATGGTTTTGTGATCTTTGTAGCGCGGTGATCAGGTCTTGATGGTTGCGACTAGGTTGCACTTTGACGTGTACAGTGCCGGGAATCTCTAATGTCCAAACGTTGGTTATCTCTACCTGCCGCACCTCTCCGCTTGGCAAGGAAACCTCTTGGCCACCTAGCGAAGCTGAGATAGGTGCTAAAGCCGTGGTTTCTACTAACACTGATGCGGCGCTCAGCGCAGCTTTATCTTTGACCACTTGTAAGTTAGCTTCTTCAACTTGTTCAAGCCACCCCTCGTCAATCTCTGAGGCATCTAAAAGCGCTTCCACTTCTTTTAGCGTGGTTTGTGCTTCTATAATACGTTCGTAACGCTCGGCAAGCTGATCTTTTTCAATGATGTTGCGCAGGTAGTCGCGATCGTTGTTGGCTTGGCGTAATGTGTCTTGTGCTTTGGTGAAGGAAATTTGAGCAGATTCAAATGTTTCCTTAGCTGCTTGATGACGCTGAGTAACCAAAGCTAGCTCGGGGGTTAATTTTTCTATCTCAGCTTGCAGATTGTCTCTTTTACTGCGGTGTGATTCTACTGCTGCAATTAAATCTTGGCGTTTTTGTTGTTGTTCTTCGACTACTTTTAGGTTGGCTTCGCAAGTTTGGTAGGCATCCGACAGCCGCTCTAGGTGCGAGCGCAGGGTTTCGGTAGCTTGCCACTGTTCATTGAGGTTGTCTGCATCTTGTGCGGCTTGTTCGCTACGCTTTAACAAGTTCACCTCATCTTGTTGCAAACGCTCTGCTGCGTTTGCATTGCCTTCAAGAATGCGAAGTTGTTCTTTGCACTCTGCAACGCTATGAGAGATTTGATCTAAGTCTTGGATTTGTTTTTTTCTGTCAGCTTTTTGCTGTCCTTTTGCTGTCCAGTATTTTTCTTGTTCGACTGCTACGCGTTGCCACAAATCGTCTTCGCTATCGTTGCTAATATCTAAACTGCCTGATGCTACATCTAAGGCTTGACCGAGACTTGAACCAGCAAAGCTAGGCATACCTATGCCAACACCTTGTTGAATGCTCAGAGCACTCCAAAGATCTTGGTCAAGGGTCTCGACAAGAATTGTTTCCATTTTTTCGTGGGCTTGACGGCCGCTGAGTTGTTCATGGCGAGGCTTGAGTATCTCCAAGGTGGTCTGCTTGTCACGATGCCACCGCTTAAAGTACTTAAGGTGATAGTTGCCGGTGGATAGCTCAACATACACTTCTGCTCCAACATCGCGGTGCACAGGGCGGATGGATTTTATGTGCCTGTGGTTGGAGTCATCGCGAAATTGCAATATCAATTGAAGGGCTTCGGGAATGCAGGTTTTGCCAACCTCATTGTCGCCTTCAATCACGGTTACGCCGGTTTCGGGAAACTCCACGAAACAGCTGCTAACACCTCGGTAGTTTTTGAGCCAAATGTTATGAATTCTCATTGCTGTGCTCCTGCGGTAGCTAGTCGATAGAACAGGGTTAGTGCTTCTTGGGCAACCCCAGCTTTTTCTCCTGAAGATTTTGATATTTCAACCAACGTGTCAAGAGTTTGTTGAGCGGCGCCTGACAAACCTAAATCAGTAAGGTCGGCATCGTCAGGGATTATCAATAGGTCGCTGTGACGTTCTGAGATATTCAGAGATGCAAGAACTTGAGTATGTCGTTCAAGCAGTTCATCTAAGCGATTTTTTTGCGCTAAAGACACATGTCCTACCAATGATAGTTTCACAATAGAACGATCTTTATTTGCTAAATTGCTTAGCCAACTTTCTAAGGCATGTATATCTGTATCAGCTGTGACATCTTGGTTGTAGGTAATAAAGCGCCATTTACCGATTTCATGCTGTGTGACTTCGCATGTTTGTTCATCTAAGGTGACAACAAGCGTGTTACCAGGGTTATCTTCACGGAAGTCGGTGGGTTCGGGGGCGCCAGAGTACCAAACCCGACCAGTATGGCCCACATCGGTAGTTGAGTGGCGGTCGCCTAATGCGACATAGTGAATGCGTTTGTCTGTCAGAGCTACTTCAAGCTGATTTAGGTTGATTTGAGCTGGATCGTTTGCATTTGGTGAAAGCGTGTCGAGCGCTCCATGCCCCGCTGCGATGCGAATTGTTCCGTCAGGTTGCAAGTTGGCACAAGCCTTCTTAAGTAAATCTGTAAGCGGTCGTTTAGTGTGCCAAGGTGCTGCAACTACTTCTACTCCCGGGACTACTTCTATGGGAGTAGAGCTGCCTAGCACCACCACATTGTTTGGTTTGTGTTGCGTGAACCTTGCAGAGGTGTATAACGAGGAAGCATCTAGCGGATCGTGGTTGCCGGGCAGGAGATAAAAGGTGACGTCCGGGGTAGCTGACATTGCTTCCACAGCACGCGCCACCACCTGCTGCGATACTTGGTTGTGCTCAAATACATCTCCGCACACCAGCACAAAGCTGCAACCCTGCTCTGTGGCCAAAGCTCCGATACTGCTAATTGCATCTATCCGAGCACCATCAAAGCGGGCTTGTGCTTCTCCGGCTAGAAAATGACGGGTCATGCCTAGCTGCCAATCGGCAGTATGAATAAATTTCACCATACCTTACACCATACAAAGGGGGTGTGACAGTTTCGGCTTCGGCTACAAGTGCATACCCCTCAGCACCGCCAAGCTGATGTGCGAGTTCCCCTTGCTGGCTATGAAGCATAGAGCAGGTACACTGTCATTGTGGATGTAACCGTTAGTATTCCTGATGATATGTATGAAAAGGTTGAATCTCTAGCTTGTAGCCAAGAGCAGTCCCGCTCAGAACTGTATGTTCAAGCTCTAGAGTTGTTGCTTCAATGTAGCCTTCATCTCAGTTCTCTTTACTGCTCTAGTGCGCGATATTAGAATACTTTAATGCGCGATTAATCTACAAACTACCGCGCGATTTGTCGATTAGCTAATGCGCGATTTGCAGAGTAACTGCTACAGCATCACTCGCTTGTTGATGTCGAACTTTTAGCATCGTTAGAGGCGTATGGTTTAGCAGTTGGTTTGACTGTATGAACCAAATATGCTTGAAAGTTAATCTTATTGAAAGTCGGCATTGAATTAAGCTTGATATACTCTTGTTAATGACTATAATAAGTTCATAAGAAGCAATCAGGAGGTATCTGAGCATGATATGGCGCGCTGACCTTAAGAAAATGTCTAGTAAGTTATCCAAAAAGGAGGGCGACCGACAAGAACTCGAGGCCGTCTCGGCTGTTCGGGACGCTCTGGCGAGGGTGATCGCTAGCGGAAGCCAAAACGACCGAGCCTTCGCTATTGAAGCTATTCAGACGATTGACCGAGGCTGGGAAGACGATGTCGCAAAGTACACGTTTACGTACAGACTAAGGCAAGTCGTGGATGCGCGCTTCAATCTTTTAGGTTCATTTCAAGAGAAAACCGACGAGCTGCCACCTGACTCATCTACGTTGATGCAGACTGCACTCTATGCCGTTGACTATCTTGCAACCGTCTTGCTAGCTAGGTTGAATACGGTAGGTATGGCCGTGTATCCGACCATGGACTCCGCTCCTGGCGAAATGCTGGGGCTGCCGAGCGTAGAGTCAGATCCAATTATTGATGCCATCAACCAATCCTCCACTGAGTGAGCGGTAGATGGATAAGCTCTAGTGGGGGAAGCTCAGAGTGAGCATAGGCGCGAGCATGGGCGCGGCTAGTAGGCTAAAAGGCAATGTCTTTAAATCTGGCTGATGCTTGGGAGTCTGTAGCTGAGGTTGTTCCTCACGCTGATGCTTTAGTGTGCGGGCCTGTTAAGTGCTCATGGGATGAGTTTGAAAATCGGGCAGCATGTCTAGCAACAGCACTGCAAGGTCTAGGCATTGGCGCTGGCGACAATGTTGGTTTGTGCCTATACAACGCCAACCCCTACAGCGAGGCCACGTTTGCGGCATTTAAAGTTAGGGCTGCGCCATGCAATGTGAACTATCGCTATACCGCTACAGAACTTGCGGAACTGCTTGTTGATGCCGATGCTAAAGCGGTGTTCTTTTCTGCCAGCTTAAGCCACCAGATAGAACAAGCCCGCAGCAAATTGCCACTGCTTCGTGCTGCTATCTGTGTAGCTGCACCAGATGAAGAGGTGCCTGACTGGGCTTTAGATTATGAAGAGCTCATCACCCAAAACGACCCTGCACCCCCCATCAAACGCAGCTCTGACGATTTATGGATTCTCTACACAGGTGGCACCACCGGCAAACCAAAAGGAGTCATGTGGCCTCATAGTTCTCTGATTGGCATCATGGCCGCCAATTTTGCTGCCCTACGTTTGTCTACCCCAGAGACAACTAAACAAGTACAAGATAACGCTCAAGCCATAGCAGCAGCTAAAAAAGTAACCCGACAGCTAGCAGCTTCACCTCTTATGCACGCTACCGCGAGCATTTACGCTCTAAACACATTAACCATGGGTGGCACGGTTATCACCATGCCTGAGCGGAACTTTAGTGCTGATGCGCTGTGGCGTTGTGTGGAGCGAGACAAAGCAACAGTGCTCACGATTGTGGGTGATGCCTTTGCACGCCCTATGGCCGAGGCGCTAGATGCTGCTGCCGCTAAAGGCAAGCCATACGACCTATCTTCGGTATTTATGATCATATCTTCGGGCGTTATCTGGAGTCAGCCAGTTAAACAAGCACTGCTTGCACACAAGAATATGAAGCTTGTCGACACACTAGGCTCTAGCGAAGGTACTGGCACCGCAGTCAAGGTGAGCGACCGCGAAAATACCTCAACTACAGGCAACTTTCAGCTAAGCGCAAACGCCGCAGTGTTTGATGAACACGATGAACCCGTAAAGCCAGGATCTGCCAAGCAAGGCTTGTTAGCAGTAGGAGGGCCGATTCCTATCGGCTATTACAACGATCCCGAAAAATCTGCAGCCACTTTTCGCATCATAGCTGGGCAGCGTTGGTCGATTCCTGGTGATTGGGCCACAGTAGAAGCTGACGGCTCAATTACACTGTTAGGCAGAGGGTCAGTTTGTATCAACAGCGCTGGAGAAAAAATTTACCCAGAAGAAGTAGAAGAAGCTTTAAAGGCTCATCCACACGTGTTGGACTGCTTAGTGGTGGGCATGCCAGATCCTAAATGGGGAGAAGCTGTTACTGCTGTGGTGCAGATGAATGGTGAGGCAGCAGATCAGGAGATATTACAAGATGCTCGTAGCCGTATTGCTTCTTATAAGCTTCCCAAAACTATTGTACGCGCCCAAGAAATTAGACGTAATGTGAACGGCAAACCTAACTACAAATGGGCAAAACAGGTAGCCGAACAAGCCTTAGCAAACAAGGCATAACCAACATTTCACAGCTCCAAAAGCGCTTGTTCTACCACTTCGGTAAGCGCCGGGTGAATATAAAGTTGCCCTTGAGCCATTTGATCGATAGTTAGCCCAAACTGCATACCTTGTATGAGCTGTTGCAGCAAGGTTGGTGCTTGTGGGCCCAGAATATGAGCTCCTAGCAACAGGCGCGTAGCAGGGTCTGCCAATAACTTGACAAAGCTATGCGTATCTTCCATTGCCCAACCATAAGCAGTATCGGCATAACTGCGCACAGCTCGGCTATACGGTTGCTTTGTGGCCCGCAAATGTTGTTCGGTAGCACCCACAGCAGCAACCTGTGGGTGTGCAAAAACAGCATGGGGAATGCCTGCATAATTTGGCCGCTGCAAGTCTTCAGGATGAGCAATGTTGTGCGCTACAACTCGTGTGTCTTCGTTAGCGGTGTGCTTGAGCTGAGCGGCATGGCAAATATCGCCTAAAGCCCAAATACCTGCAGTGTCGGTGCGTAAAAACTCATCGGTTACAACATAGCCGTGGTTGTTTAGTCGCACCCCAGTACGAGCTACCTCAAGTTGGTCTCCGTTGGGCACCCTACCGGTAGCTACAAGCAACGCATCACCAGTTACAGACTGTTTTGTGGTGTGGACGGTGATTTCTGCACCGGATTGGGTTATTTCAGTAACCGGTAGACCTAAAACACAGTCCATCCTTTCGGCCATAATTGCAGTAAACGCAGCCGACACATCTTCATCAGCTGCTCTAAGCAACATTTCAGAACGGTTGATGATGCATACTTTGCTACCTAGAGCTTCAAAAACGTGTCCTAACTCAGCGGCTATGTATCCTCCCCCTAAGATCAACAGACGTTCTGGCACCTCAGCTAAGCGCATAATAGAATCGGAAGTGTGGTAATCAACCTCAGCTAAACCAGCAATAGGCGGAATATAAGGACGAGCACCGGCAGCTAGCACAATGTGTTCTCCACGAATCAGCTGGCCGTTAACATCTAGAGTCTTATGTCCAACAAAATGAGCTTGGTGTTTGAACACCGTCACATTATCTAAGCTCAGACGGTACTCTTCGCCACCTTTAGCTATGGGGTCGATTCGCCCAAATACTCGTTTAACGATGTCAGGCCAACGCACGCTTTGCAAGACAGTATCTATACCTAAGTGCGCCGTGTTGTTAGCTTGATGGGCCATATCGGCTACGTAGACAAGCATTTTGGACGGGATACAGCCCCTGTTCAAGCAGGTACCACCAAAAGTATCTTTTTCTATGATGGCTATCTGCCAGTCAGAAAAATCAGAGGTAAGCACGCTGTTACCCGAACCTGCTCCCACCACAACCAAATCAAACTCTTGAGTAAGCGTAGTCATTACTGCTGAGGCTACCCGCAACTGTTACGGCTGTGTGTTTGCTAGTCTCAAGATGTGTTAGTTGTTGGACTTACCGGAGGCATAGGAGCAGGCAAATCTACTGTGGCTAAGCGTTTTGCTGCGCTAGGAGCTGCGATTATCGATGTCGATGCGCTAGGTAGAGAAGTGCTAGAACCTCACAATCAGATAGCTCAAGAAGTGGTAGCAGCTTTTGGTGCAAAGATACTTGACGACAATGGGCACATTAATCGGGCTAAGTTGGCTGCTGAGGTGTTCGCCCAGCCAGATAATCTCAAGACCTTAGAAGCTATTAGCCATCCCGCTATCAACGCTGAACTTGAAAAGCGGCTGCAAACATTAGCTGAGTGTGAACACGTTGAGGTCGTGATCTTGGACATGGCTGTTCTAGCTGAGAGCAGCTTAGGGCAACTTTCTACAGGCAAGGTTTATAGTCAAGTAGTAGTTGTAGAAACTTCATATGACTTACGCATTGCTAGGCTCTTGCAACGCGGTCTCAGCGAACAAGAAGCTAAAAATCGTATGGCCAAACAAGCTAGCGATTCCCAACGGCGCTTGCTAGCAGATTATATGATTTTTAATGATGGTACTGTTGCGGACTTGGAGGCTGAAGTAGACCGAGTTTGGCAGCAGCTAACCCAGAGTTAACTAAAACTAGAACTACCGCAAAATTAAGAGCGAGGAACTGAGTCCCACGGTTTGCCTTTATATGGGTCGGGCTCTTTAGGTAAACCCAACACTCGTTCGCCGATGATATTGCGCTGCACTTGGTCGGTGCCTCCGGCTATGCCCATGCCCAAAGCGCCGATAACCGAACGGGCCCAAGAACCATCTTCAGCTACGTCTTCGCTCCAGGCCTGCCCAGATAGACCAGCCATAGCTATGCCTATGGCAGCAGCTTGTTTGCTTAAAGACGATGTGTTGAGTTTGGGCACGGAACTCTCTGGCCCGGGGGTTTTCCCTGCCTCAGCAGTTTCGCGTATCCGCATGCCGATATATTCTTGAATTCGCTCGCGAATGTAGTAATCAGCCAGAGAATCCCGAATTAATGGGTGGTTGTTGTAGCCGCGTTGTTGCGCTTCAGCAATTAATTCTGCGCTCAACATACGCCCTGCCATAGCAGGATTACCGCTAGCACCAATGGCTAGCCGCTCATACATGAGCATTGCTACAGCAATGTTCCAACCGTCACCTTCTGTGCCCACGAGACTGTCACTGCTGATACGCACATCAGTTAAGTAGACTTCATTGAAATCGGATCCACCAGTGCTTTGGCGTAACGGGCGAATCTCAACACCGGGCAAAGACAAATCTACAATGAACATAGAAAGCCCACGGTGTTTAGGTTGCGAGGGGTCGGTTCTGGCGATGCACAGGCCATAATCGCAGTAATGGGCACCTGATGTCCAAACTTTTTGGCCGTTTAGTACCCATTCGTCACCATCTCTTACAGCACGGGTAGCCAGCGATGCTACATCTGAGCCTGCACCGGGCTCGGAAAACATTTGACACCAAAGATCTTCACAGTTGATTATGCGAGCTTCAAAACGTTGCCGCTGTTCTAGAGTGCCGAAGTCGTTGATAACAGGCAAACACATGCCGTGTGAAATCACTGCAGGCACCAAGGGGACTTGGTAGTTGGCTAACTCCTCGTTAAACACCTCATGATAACTTATGTCTAAGCCTAAACCACCATATTCAACAGGAAAGGTAATGCCTCCTAAACCGGCTTTGCTTAGATTGCCAAAAAAACGGCGGCATTCGGTTACAACCGTTTCTGTTGCCCACTCCACATCAGGTTCGCTAGCAGGCACGGCATTAGCATCAAGAAAGCTTCGAACCTGTTGGCGAAACTCTTCCAAAGATGGGGCAGATGCGTTAGACATCAGGTGAATCTCCCGTCATAGCGTTTATAGGCGGACAAGCGCAGAACACATTTTTATCACCATAGGCACTGTCGATGCGCCCTACAGGTGGCCAATATTTACGTTCTTGACTGCCGCGTAGACCATATACAGCTTGCTCGCGTGAGTAGGGGCGATCCCAATCGGACACAGCAATAGCAGCAGCTGTGTGAGGAGCTCTACGTAGCGGACTTTGTTCTATAGAAATCTTGTTAGCGGCTACTTCATCGATTTCGGCGCGGATCACTGTCATTGCAGCCAAAAAACGATCTAGTTCTTCTTTGGATTCCGACTCGGTGGGTTCCACCATCAAAGTTCCTGGCACTGGAAACGATACGGTAGGTGCATGAAATCCAAAATCGATGAGCCGCTTAGCAACATCATCCACAGTTACTCCTGTGCGATCGTGCAGTGGACGCAGATCGATGATGCACTCATGGGCCACAAGGTGGTTAGCACCTGCGTAAAGCAGCGGAAACAGTTTTTTTAGGTGAGCTGCAAGATAGTTGGCGTTCAACAGAGCTATCCGGGTGGCTTGGGTGAGTCCCTCAGCGCCCATTGCGGTTATGTAAGCCCACGATATTGGTAAAATGCCTGCTGAGCCCCATGGCGCTGAAGATACCGCACCTACACCGCTAGCAGGGCCCGCAGCAGCTACTACTGCGTGGTTGGGTAAATACGGGGCTAGATGTGCGCCCACCGCTACAGGCCCAACACCAGGGCCGCCACCACCATGCGGGATGCAAAAGGTTTTGTGCAGGTTTAAGTGCGACACATCGGCACCAAAGCGTCCTGGCTGCGCAATGCCCACTAGGGCATTAAGGTTGGCGCCATCTAAATACACTTGGCCACCGTAAAGGTGGATCAGATCGCACACTTCGGTGACATGTGATTCAAATACCCCATGTGTAGATGGGTAGGTAATCATCAATGCACTGAGCTGCTTTTCATGTTCGACCACCTTAGACTTGAGGTCGACCATATCGACATTGCCACTCTCGTCGCAGTCCACCACCACTACTTGCATGCCTGCCATCACAGCGCTAGCTGCGTTGGTACCGTGAGCAGAAGCGGGTATGAGGCAGATATTGCGTTCTGTTTGGCCTTGGGCTGCGTGGTAGGCGTGGATTGCTAGCAGTCCAGCCAGCTCACCTTGGGCACCGGCATTGGGTTGCAGCGAAACAGCTGCATAACCGGTAATAGCAACCAGCGCTTGTTCTAGTTCGGAGATGAGTGCTTTGTAGCCTTGTGTTTGGTCGCTAGGAGCAAAGGGATGGATGTTGGCAAATTCGGGCCAGCTTACCGGTTCCATTTGTGTGGTGGCGTTGAGCTTCATGGTGCATGACCCCAGCGGAATCATGGTGCGATCTAAAGCTAAATCTTTGGAAGACAAATGTTGCAGATAGCGCAGCATTTCGGTTTCGCTGTGATATCGATTGAAAGTGGGATGTGTTAAAAAGCTGCTGCTGCGACGCAGATCTTGTGGTATTGCATCTTTTGTGGTGGCATCTAAAGTAGCAATACTGTTGGCAGTGCCGTTGTGTTTATGAGTGCTGTGATCAACAGCAAACGCCTTCCACAACGAGCTGACAGTAGCTTGGGTAGAAGTTTCATCTAACGAAAAACTCAGCGTGTTTTCGTCTACGAAACGCAAATTCAGACCTTCTGTTAGCGCTGCTTTGAGTATTTGGGCGCAAAGCCCGGGTACTTTTACAGTGACCGTATCAAAAAAGTGTGCGGCTGATAGCTCATAGCCTGCTGCACGCAACCCTTCAGCAGCAATGGTGCTCAAACGATGAACTCGTTGAGCAATCCTGCTAAGTCCTTCAGGGCCATGGTAGGTGGCATACATTGCAGCCATAACGGCTAGCAACACCTGCGCTGTGCAAATGTTACTAGTGGCACGTTCACGGCGGATGTGTTGTTCGCGGGTTTGCAACGTGAGACGGTAGGCAACAGCACCGGTATCGTCTACTGACACACCTGCTAAGCGTCCCGGCAAAGAGCGTTTAGCTGATTCTGCTACCGCAATGAAGCCAGCATGAGGCCCCCCAAAACCCATTGGCACTCCAAAGCGCTGCGCGGAACCTACTACCACATCGGCACCCAATTCTCCCGGGGGTGTTAGCAGGCATAAAGCTAACAAGTCGCTAGCTACGGCTACTAAGGCATCTGCGGCGTGTGCTTCGGCAATGATACTTTTAAGATTGCAGATTTTGCCCGAGCTTGCGGGGTATGAAACCAAAACTCCAAACGCTCTGTGAGCGCGCTCTGCGGTATTGGACTCACACAAATCGGCAACTTCTAACTCAATTCCTAACGGCACAGCACGAGTGCGAATAACATCAATGGTTTGTAGATGAGTGTCGGCATCTACCACAAAGCGATTCTCTGTAGCTTTGCGGTTGAGACGACGTAGCAATGTCATTGCTTCGGCTGCGGCTGTACCCTCGTCTAACAAAGAGGCGTTAGACATGTCCATCGCAGTCAAATCTGCAACCATGGTTTGAAAGTTCACTAAAGCCTCTAAGCGGCCTTGTGCAATTTCAGGCTGATAGGGGGTATATGCGGTGTACCATGCAGGGTTTTCTAGTACATTGCGCCTAATTACAGGCGGGGTGATGGTGTCGTAGTAGCCCATACCGATAAGCGAGGTAACCACGTTGTTACGGTTAGCTAGCGCGCGAAGTGCCGCTGTTGTGGCTGCCTCGGTTTTTGGAGGTGGGAGATCTAAGCAGCTTTGCGAGCGTATATTGGCGGGCATAGCTGCGTCTACAAGCGAATCTAGGTTGTCAAAACCTAATTCCGTCAACATTTCTGTCTGCTCTTGGGTGCAGGGGCCGATGTGACGAGCTTGAAACTCTTGAGAGTTCTCTAAATCAGCTAAAGAAGGACGAGGCATGTTTGAGTCCGCAAACTGCACAGTGATAACCATACCTTGTGGTGGTGCCGGAAACTGTCTTAGGGCTGCTGTACTATGTTTAATGATGTTTAGAAAAACTCTAGCTGTTTTGATGTGTGCAGTTTTGGCGTTCAGCAGCTGCGCTAGCAGCGATCTAGCTGTGTCTGTAACTGGGCAGCTGCGTTCACAAACTGTAAGCGACGCAGCCGGTCGTATGCCTACGTCAGATGACAGCAACTCTGCGGACAGCTCTACAAGCAGCAGCGGCGATGATACCCAAGCATCACCAGAGTTGCTGCCCATCGACCCGCAGGTACGCGTAGGGGCTTTAGCCAATGGGCTGACCTATTATGTACGCTCTAATGCCTCCCCGGGCGGGGCGTTGTCGTTGCGCTTAGCTGTGAATGCGGGTTCTTTGAATGAACCCTTTGCGGGGGCAGGGTATGCCCACTATTTGGAGCATATGCTGTTCAACGGAACCGCGAAGTACCCGGGAAATGAGATCACACAGGTACTGCAAGACATTGGAGTGGAGTTTGGACCAGATATTAACGCTTACACGTCCTTTGATGAAACCGTGTACATGCTAGATATAGTCATTGATGAGCAAGAGGAGTCTGTCGATACTGCTTTTGAGGTGCTTGCAGAGTGGGCGCATGCAGCAACCATTACGCCGGAAGATACCGAAGAAGAACGGGGCATCATTCGCGATGAGTATCGCTTGCGTGTAGAAACCGGAGAAGGAGTAATCTCAACTATCTTTAACGACATCTACACTGCCAACACACCTTATGAGGGGCGTAGCCCGATTGGCACAGTAGAAAACATCCAAGCAACCACAGCACAAGATCTACGAGATTTCTATGAGAGGTGGTATGTGCCATCCAACATGGCGGTTATAGCAGTAGGGGATTTAGATACAGCTGAGTTGGAATCCTTAGTACAACAACACTTCGGCAACCTTGCAAGCAAAGACACTCCACCTATACCTGCGAACTATTCAGCCATTCAACATGACCTAATCGTTGCACATGCTATTACACCAGAACAGTCCTATCCTTACCTTTCGTTGGACATACGTTTGCCTTTTTGGAACCCCAGCACAGTTTTTGGTAATCGCCAGCTTTGGATAGAAGAAATTATTGCTCAAATAGTCAACAATCGACTTGAAGATGCTTACGAACAAGGGTTTTTATCGCAAATTGATAAAGCTTTTTGGATAACTTTTTCTCATACCCGTGGTTTGCGTTACAACGGGACTAACTTGCGGGCTGAGAACTTGTCTGAAGCGTTAACCGACTATTGGTCGTTGCTTTTGAGTCTAGCCGAACAAGGTTTTGACCAAGCAGATTTTGACAGAGCTGCTCGAGTTATTGCAGCTAGATTGCAAGCGGAGTTTGAAGCTGCTCCCACACGCCAAGACGTTGGTTTTGCTAGTGTATATGTCGAACATTTCTTGGAAGGAAAAGACATATCTGCGCCCCAAGATCGTCTTGAGCGTATCACGGCTTTGTTGGCGGAATTGCAGGTAGCAGAACTAACCGAACGTTACCGCGAGATTTTGGCAACAAGTAAGCCAATAATCATTGGAGTGGCGCCAACCGAATCGGCGCTGCCTTCCACAGCGGAACTGCAAGCAGCTCTGCAAGCAGCAACCCCAGGCGCATTACCTGAACAAGTAGCAGAAATTGTGACGCTCACAGATCCGTTAGAGCCAGCACTTCCGGTCAGCCAAGGGACAATTGAGTTTCTAGCTGACGAGCTAGATGATCCCTATGAGTGGACGTTTGCTAACGGAACTCGAGTTCTGTATGCCTATTCGGATATAGCCAAAAATGAGGTGAGCTTAGAAGCAACTGGCTTCGGAGGTTGGTCAGTGCTGCCGCAAGGGGAAGGGGCTATAGCGCAATATCTCAGCACAAGAGCAGTGAATGCGAGCGGTTTGGGCAACTATAGCAGAGGTGAGTTAGATGCTTTTTTGTCTGAACGCGTCACATTTGCAAGTGCCTATATTGGAGAAAACACAGAAGGCGTCGCGGGCTCTACCAATACTGCCGGCACAGAAGTCTTGTTTCAGTTACTGCATTTGTACTTTACTGAACCTCGGGTAGATGAGCAGGCTTTTATAGAGGCAGTAAGTTTTGGTGAAATTCTACGATCGTGGGCCGCTTCAGACCCCGGTGTGCAGGAGTATTTAGCAACTTTGCAAGCCCGCCACGGTGATGCATTTGGTTGGTACAATCTGGTACCAACCAAAAAGAGATTAGCTGAGCTAACGGCTGAAGAGTTACTAGAGATATACCAAAGCCGTTTTGGAGGTGTAGATGATCTGATTGTGATTGTTGTTGGAGACGTGGAGCGCGATGTGGTTGCTGATTTAGCGCAAAGATATGTGGGTACCTTGCCGAACAAGCAAGCTGATACTTTTGTAGACCGTAGCGGCACGCTGCCTGAAGGAGTGGTGCGTGATGAGGTGTTTCTAGGACCAGATAATCGCTCTACAAGGGCTACTTACATTTATGAAACGTCATTTGAGCCAACAGCTAAGCAGCTTGTTGCTGCTAGAGTACTGAATGTTATTATTAACACTCAATTGGTTAAAAGTGTACGTGAAGACTTAGGTAACACCTACTCTGCGGAGGCTTTGGTGCTTCCAAGGATTTTCCCACGACCTATTATAAACACCACTATTGTTGCAACCGGTGACCCTGAACAGATGCCTCAAGTTGAAGCAGAAATCTTACGAATCGTGAACGAACTACACTTGGGGCAAATCACATCTGAAGAGTTTACGCAAGCCCTATCTGTGATTGGAGACGATCTAGAATTTCTAGACGATGATATGATTTTTGAGATGTTGTTTACTTGGGGGTTAGTAGGTACAAAGGACACAATCACCTATCAGCAGCTAATAGCTGCGTTAGATGACTTAACTCTGTCAGAGGTGCAAGAAGTGGCTGCGCTAGCACTGAACCCCAACCAGCACATTCAGATTGTTAGAGTGCTACCCGAGCAATAATAGCGAGTACTAGTACATCCTATAACTAGTCTACTGATTTTTCGGCTGCGTTCACAGTGTTAGACATGAGCATGGTGCGGGTCATTGGCCCTACTCCACCAATTCTAGGGGATAGCCAAGCTGCTACATCTGCTACTTCGTCTGCCACGTCTGATAGCAATTTACCCTCCACAAAGCTCACTCCTGCTGCCACAACCGCAGCGCCCGGCTTCACCATATGCGATTTGACCATGTGAGGGGCTCCCGCTGCAGCAATCAGGATGTCAGCATTGCGGCTATAACTAGCAATATCACCAGCACCGGTATGCACTACTGTTACAGCAGCGTTAGCCCCCGGCTGTTTTAGCGACAACAAGTTGGCCAATGGGCGTCCAATAGTTAGCCCTCGGCCGATAATCACCACATGGCGACCTGCAATAGGAATTGCATAGCGTTCTAGCAGCATCTGAATACCTCGGGGGGTGCAAGCTAAAGGAGCACTTACCCCCTGCACTAGCTTTCCGAGGTTCACGGGGTGCAGTCCGTCAGCATCTTTTTCAGGTAAAACCCGCAGTAAGGCTGCTTCATAATGTAGCTGAGCTGGGAAGGGATATTGCATGATGTAGGCATCTATAGCTGGGTCAGCATTAAAATCATCTACGACAGCATCCACATCAGCTTGGGTTGCTTTAGCAGGTAGGTGAACTTCTCTAGAATGCATACCTAACTCGGCACAGTCCCGGTGTTTCATTGCTACATAGTTGGCCGAAGGCCCATCATCACCCACTAAAAGAGTACCCAAGCCGGGAGTTATGCCTCGTTCAGCTAATGCGGCGATACGCGCTTTAAGGTCTTCTTTTACTTCTTGCGATAGCATCTCGCCGTCTAACTTAAGTGCTGTCATCGCTAACTATTGTTGCGCATTAAGGTTGCGAATAACAAAAAACGCAACAAGTAACATAAACACGGAGAGTAGTTTTGAGCCCAGAAGCAGATCATCAGGAGCTAGTCAGCAGTTACAAACGTCAACCGTTAGTCCTAGCTCTGAGTACAGCCCTACCCGAACCCAACACCTACAAAGCCTTACATGTTGTAGGAGTGCCAGTGCTGCTAACGCGTGCAGCAGACCGGCATGTGCGAGCTTTTTTGAATATTTGCAGTCATCAAGCAGCCCAGATATGTGAGGTAGGTGAAGGTGAGGCAAGACGTTTTGTATGCCCTAACCATAATTGGGTTTACGATCCTAAAGGTTCCCTTATCGCCAGGCCAGGCAGCCGCAGCTTAGACCCAAGCAGTGCTAGGTCAGCGCTCACCCCTTTGTGGTGCGGTGAACAAGCGGGTCTCGTGGTCGCTTGTTTGACACCGGGGATTACACACAACCTAGACGAATGTTTAAGTGCGGTCGCTCAAGAGCTATATAGCTTAGAGCTAGAAGCGGTGCATACGACCGAGCACCGCACGCTGCGCGGCGTCGCCCAACAAGAAGCTGTAGACGGTGAAATAAACATTTTGAACATCAACATTGCTGCTCAAGCTGATGGCAGCTCACATATTAGATACTTCTTTGCGGGAGAAACTGCTGCTGCCAATACTGTTTTTGAAACCGTTGCCCGCCGCTAAGTGCGCTAATAAGCAAGCGCTATCAGGTAATTGCCAGCATTCGTTGTAACGCGATGCGAGCATCAGCAGCTATCTCGGACGGTACGGTGATGCGATTATGTACTTTGTTTTCTAAGAGCCCTTCTAGCACCCATGCCAAGTGAGCAGCATCAATACGAAACATAGTAGAACAGGGGCAGACTAACGGATCCAGCGAAACTACTGTTTTGTCAGGGGTTTCATTGTTAAGACGGTTCACAAGGTGTACTTCAGTGCCAACGCCTATCACAGAGCCAGATGGTGCTGCAGCTATCGCTTGGATAATGTAATCGGTAGAGCCAACCTCATCGGCTAACGCACAGACTTCACGGCTACACTCAGGGTGTACAACCACGATGCCTTTGGGGTGTTTAGCTCGAAATGTTGTGAGATGTTCGGTTTGAAAGCGTTGATGCACCGAACAGTGCCCTTTCCATAACAACAGCACTGCTTGCTTACATTGCATTTCACTAAGGCCACCGAGTTCGAGGCGAGGATTCCACACACCCATTTGTTCTTCGTCATAGCCCATAGCAAAGCCAGTGTTACGTCCTAAATGCTGATCAGGAAAGAACAAAACTTGTTGGCCTTGTTGCAATGCCCATTGCAACACTGCTTTTGCATTCGAAGACGTACACACAGCGCCACCGTTACGAGCAGTGAAGGCTTTAAGGTTGGCAGCAGAGTTCATGTAAGTAATAGGCACTACTTGTTCAATATCAGTTATCAAAGACAAGGCTTCCCACGCTTCTTCTACTTGATCGATGTCTGCCATATCTGCCATAGAGCAGCCAGCGTTTAGGTCGGGAAGCAGCACCTGTTGGTGCTCAGCAGTCAAAATGTCGGCAGATTCAGCCATAAAATGCACACCGCAGAATACGATGTATTCGGCTTCGCTACGCTGTTGAGCCAATACCGACAATCGGAAGGAGTCACCTCTAGCATCGGCCCAAGCCATCACCTCGTCACGCTGATAGTGGTGTCCTAAAATGAACAAGCGATCACCTAAGGCTTGTTTAGCTTCGCCAATATAGTGTTGTAGTGTCTCGGGCGATGCCTGAGTGTACCGCTCGGGAAGCGGTCGCTGAATGCGCAGCATATTTTGGGAACCTCCATGAGGTAAAAGAACTCCGATTAAAGGCCGGTGGGGGCAGCCGGGTCGCCTCGCCACGGGGGTGTCGGCCTCGGTGTTGGATATGTCGCTGGATACCCGGCCAGCGTGCAATGTATTTTACCCATTGTTGAGGTCATGTCAAAGAACAATACGCTACTAGGCTGTGATTTTAGATGTTGCAACGCCCTTCTAGTGGCACGATTCCCGAAGCCGCAGGCTCATATCAATTCAAAGACCGTCGCGGGCGGATAATTTATGTGGGAAAAGCCAAAAATCTGCGTTCTCGTCTAGCAAACTATTTTCAAAATCCTGCAAACATGCCGCAGCGTACAGCTCAGATGGTAAGTGAAGCCGAATTTCTTGAGTGGATTCAGGTGGCCAATGAGGTAGAAGCGTTGATGTTGGAGTACAGCCTCATCCAGCGCCATCAGCCCCGCTTTAATGTGCGGTACCGTGATGATAAGAGCTACCCATTTTTATGTGTCACGTTGGTAGATGAGTGGCCGCGAGCGATGGTTGTGCGTGGTCGTAAACACAAAGGTAACCGTTACTTTGGACCTTTTGGGCATGCCTATGCCATTAGAGATACTTTGGATGAGTTACTGCGTACTTTCCCTATTCGAACTTGCAGTGATAACAAGTTCAAACACCATGTACGACTAGGTAGACCTTGTTTGTTGTTTCACATAGAAAAATGTGCTGGGCCTTGTGTGGGGGAGGTGTCGCGTGATTCCTACGATCTGATGGTACAAAAATTGCTGGGCTTTTTGGGAGGTGATTCCGATGATCTCGTTAAACAGCTAAAACAAGATATGGCTCAGGCTTCGGCTTCGTTAGAGTTTGAGCAAGCTGCGCGCTGCCGCGACCGTTTAGCGAGCATTTATAAGGTTATCGAGTCTCAACAAATGGTGGGAACGCGTTCCGAAGACTTTGACGTTGTCGGATTGGTAGACGATGAGCTTGAAGCTGCTTGTCAGGTGTTTTATGTACGTAAGGGTAAGGTGCTAGGAAGACGTGGGTTTATTGTAGATAAAGCAGGCGATCTTGGCAGCGCTGAGCTAATAAGCCGCGCTTTGGAGCGCTTGTATTTTGAAGAGAATCCTCTTGGAACCCCAAAACAAGTTTTGGTGCCACAGCTGCCAGATAATCAAGAGTTATACGAAGATTGGTTACACCAACAAAGAGGGTCTCAGGTAACCATCACCGTGCCTCAGCGTGGAGCTAAGCGCAAACTGCAAGACACCGTTACCCGCAATGCGGCTGATGCGTTTGCAAGCCACCGTCTGAAGCGAATGTCGGATCACAACACTCGTGCTAAGGCACTAAACGACCTGCAATCCTATCTCGGTATGGCTGAGGCTCCGCTGCGGATTGAGTGTTACGACATGAGCCATCTGCAAGGTTCCGATTATGTAGGCTCTATGGTGGTCATGGAAGACGGCCTACCGCGCAAATCTGAGTATCGTAGGTTTAAGGTGCGTGCTGTGCATGGCAATGACGACTACGCAGCTATGGGTGAGGTGCTAATCCGTCGTCTTAGCAACTACATAGCTGAGCGGGATTTGCCAGCTGAGCAACAAAGTAAATTTGCCTATCCTCCTCAGCTTTTGCTTGTAGACGGGGGTAAAGGGCAGCTGGGGGTGGCACAGCAGGTGTTGAGCGATTTGGGCTTGCAGCACGAAATTTTTGCAGCAGGATTAGCTAAGGAGTTCGAGCAAGTATATGTAGCTGGGGACAGCCACCCTGTAGCCATCCCGCGTCCTTCAGAGAGCTTGTATTTGCTACAAAGAATCAGAGATGAGAGTCACCGGTTTGCTAATGCTTATCACCGCCAGCTCCGTAACAAGCGCATGACTCGTTCTGTTTTAGACGATATAGCTGGGTTGGGTTCTGCCCGCAAAGCACGTTTAGTGAAAGAAGTTGGGGGAGTACGAGCAGTTCAAAAAGCTTCACTTGAACAACTACAGTCGCTTAGCTGGCTCCCTGATACGGTAGCTCAAGCAGTTTTCAATAAGCTACATGCTCCTAGCTAGCATTTTTGCGATTTGCAAAAGCTGCCCTTGCAGGTGTGTGCAAGTACTAACCTAGAAGTGTGGCGGAATATGTGGTAATAACCGGTATGTCGGGAGCAGGACGCTCACAGGCAGCTAATCATTTTGAAGATAAAGGCTGGTATGTGGTGGACAACCTGCCGCCCGCTTTGTTGCCTAAGGTGCGGGAGTTTGCAGATGCTGTTAACAGTGATATTTGCAAAGTCGGGCTGGTACTGGGGCTTAACTTGTTTCATGCTGAGGTTGCACCTGCGTTAGCCGATTTGAAAGCTTCTGCTACGGGTTCAGTCCGCATTTTGTTTTTAGATGCTTCCACACCGGTGCTAGTCAAGCGTTTTGAGAGCACCAAGCGTCGCCATCCTTTTGTAGGTTCTTCATCCATGGGGATGTCGGATGCTATCAATGCTGAACGTGAGTCCTTAGGTTTTTTACGTGGTGAAGCCGATGTGGTGGTTGATACTTCCGAATACAATATCTATCAGCTGAATCATTTGATAGACGAGGTTTTCGGCTTAGAAGCTGGCCCTGAAGCGGTTACAACGCGGATTTTATCTTTCGGATTCAAATACGGTATCCCCTTAGATGCCGACTTAGTTTTGGATTGCAGGTTCTTGCCTAATCCATACTGGGAGGAAGATTTGCGGGGTTTATGCGGTAAAGACGAAGCGGTAAAAGATTTTTTGGTTAACGGCCAACCCATGGCCAACACGTTTTTACAACAAACCGAAGATTTGCTCACAACCCTGATTCCTGCCTACGCACGCGAAGGAAAGTCGTATCTGACAATTGCATTTGGATGTACTGGAGGCCGCCATCGTTCAGTTTTTGCAGCTGAACACATTCACAAGCGCTTAGGGGGCATGAAAGAGTTGCGAGCGCGCCCGTTTATTTTTCACAGGGACTTAGAGCGTTAAGCGCAGGCAACTAGCTGCATAGGCATCTAATAAGTTTTACAGAAGTTTGTGCAATTTGTGTTTTTGTATTTTGTTTGTACTAGTACGCGGCAAATGTTGCAGAACAATAAACTCATCGGGCACCTGCGGTTTGGAGAGACGCTCACCACACCACTGAGGTAACTCCGCAAGTATGGCTTGGATATCTTGGTTGTTTGTTAGTTCTAAGTATGCAACCGGTCTTTCTCCCCATTTTGTGTCGGGACGACCAACCACAGCTACATCGCTAATTGCCCTGTGGTCACGCAAAACAGCCTCAATCTGGCTGGGGTAGATGTTAACGCCACCGCTTTTGAACATCTCATCGATACGCCCGGCAACATAGAGGTAGCCGTTGCAATCCAAATGACCCAAATCACCGGTTCGGAGCCATCCATCAACCAAAGTTTGAGTACTCAAAGTGGGTTTATTCCAATACCTAGACATCATCTTTGGTGTTTGCACCCAAATTTCTCCAACTTGGCCCACAGGAACAGTAAGCCCTTCGGTGCTACGTATTTGAATACGCACACCAAGCACAGCCCTCCCACAAGATTTCAAAAGCTGAGGTTGCACTGACAGACCTAGCTGATGGTCGTGAGCATCCAACCCAGTGAGATGCGTAACACACTCGGTTAACCCATAAGCTTGATAGAGTTCACACCTTAGCTGTGACTGCGCTTTTTTAATAAGAGTTGCAGGGGCTGCACCACCTCCGTAAACAATCAGTCGTAAGCTTTCAAGCTGAGCTGCAGCTAGATGTGGGTGCTCAAGAATACGGTGTAGCTGTGTTGGCACTACTACTGCTACATTTACACGATGTTTAGCAACCACAGCAAAGAAAGCTTCAGGCGAAAAGTCCTGCAAAACAACGTGAGTCTGCCCATCGGCAAGCATTGAACACACTCTTGTGCCAGCGGCAGTGTGATAAAGCGGGGTGGTAGATAAAACCACATCATCAGGCAGAAAGCGCTGCGCTAATGCCATGGTGATGCCGTTAAAAGCAAGTGCCTGCTGCGATAAGCACACTCCCTTAGGCTGGCTGGTGGTGCCGCTTGTGTAAAGGATTAGTGCTGTATCGTCTGGTCTGGAATTATCTAAACCTGTCAGCAGTAAATCCAAAGAAGTTGTGTGGGTACACAAATCGGCATAAGCAGCGCTGTTGGTGGGCAACACTTGTCCGCAGTTTGCTAGCCCTTGCAGCTTGGCAGCGTGCTTGTCATCTACCACAGTGGTGGTTGGTTTAATGTCGCTTAGGACTGCTTGCAGTTCATAAACGGTCCATTGCGTACTTAAAGGCACAGCCGCAGCCCCCAAGTAACAAGCTGCAAGGTACACATCAAAGTACACCAAATCATTATCGGCTAGTAGTGCTAGCCGCTGACCTGAGCCGACCCCTAAAGCCTGCAATCCTGCAGCTATGTGTAACACACGGTTTCGTAGCTGCTCAAAGGTCAACTCTGTAACTTCTAGAGCGCTGCTTTGTTGTTTGTTGGCGATTATTACTGCTTGACGTTGCCCAAACAGGTTTGCGTTTCGCTCTAGTAGGTCTACAACTCGCACACAATTACTTGTCGGTGTTGCTGATTGCCACTCCACTACTTTAGCCTCAGCAGTATGAGTATTCGTGTGGGAATAAATGGGTTTGGGCGTATCGGACGTAATTTCTTTCGAGCAGCATGCAAAGCCGAGGCTGATTTAGATTTTGTAGCTGTAAACGATCTTGGTAGCCGTGAAACAATGGCTCATCTTTTGCAGTATGACTCGGTTATGGGGCAGTTATCACAAACAGTTTCAGTAACAGATAGTGGTTTAGAAGTGGGAGGCAAGTTGTTGCGTGTTTTGTCAGAGCGCAACCCAAAAGACTTGCCGTGGAATGACTTAGGGGTAGATGTGGTGGTTGAGTCCACTGGGTTTTTCACATCTAGAGACAAAGCGGCAGCGCACTTAGAAGCAGGTGCGCCACGGGTGATCGTTTCTGCCCCAGCCTCAGGTGCTGATGCTACCTTTGTGGTAGGGGTGAACGACAGCGATTTCGACCCCCACAAACACTTCGTAGTATCTAATGCATCGTGTACTACCAACTGCTTTGTACCTATGGTGAAAGTGCTAGATGATGCTTTTGGTGTGGATAAGGGTTTGATGACCACCGTACACGCATACACAGGGGATCAAGCGCTAGTAGACGGGCCGCATTCTGATTTGCGACGAGCTAGAGCTGCAGGAGTGAACATCGTACCCACCTCTACTGGTGCAGCTCGTGCTACAGGGCTGGTGTTGCAAGCTATGCAAGGATTGCTAGACGGCATCGCGCTAAGAGTCCCAATACCTGTGGGTTCGCTTACCGACTTTACAGCCGTGCTAAGTACTGAACCTAGCGTGGAGGAGATCAACGCTGCTTTTGCTCATGCTGCCGCAAGCGGTCCCTTAGCAGGTGTGTTGGATTACAGCGATGCGCCGCTAGTGTCTAGCGACATCTGTGGTTCTGTTGCTTCTTGCACTTTTGATTCGGGCTTAACTTTGGCTATGGGTAATTTGGTAAAGGTGTCGGGCTGGTACGACAATGAGTGGGGGTATTCCAATCGTTTGGTGGATTTAGTCCACATCGTGGGTGCCACAACAGGTTCTTGAGTACCGCAGCGCTACCCACTCTTGAAGGCTTAGAGAAGGCTCTTGGTGGCCTTGCGGGTCGCAAAATCTTGTTGAGGGCAGATTTCAATGTGCCCCTAGATGCTAAAAGTCAAATAACAGACGATTTTCGCATCCGCGCAGCATTGCCCACCATTAAATGGTTACACAACAAAGGCGCTCAGATAGTGGCCTGCAGTCACCTCGGTCGTCCCCAAGGTCAGCCTGATTCTCGTTACTTGTTGGCTCCAGTGCGAACTCGCCTAAACAAACTAGTCCCGAACGTAGAGTTGTTAGAAAACTTGCGTTTTGATCCGGGCGAAACAAGCAACGACGCAGTGTTTACTCAAACCTTAATAAAAGGCTGTGACGGGTATGTGAATGATGCGTTTGGGGCATTGCACCGCTCTCATGCTTCTGTGGTAGGTCCACCAGCTTTGTTACCTAGCGCAGCCGGACGTGGGCTAGCTAAAGAAGTTGAGGTGTTGACCCAGCTACAGCAAAAGCCGCGTAGACCCTTTATAGCTGTGCTAGGCGGAGCCAAAGTGAGTGACAAATTGGGGGTTATCAAAGCATTGCTAACGGTTGCTGATGAGGTACTTATCGGCGGCGGGATGTGTTTTACGTTTTTAGCAGCACAAGGCCACAGCGTGGGGGAGTCTTTGCTGCAAACAGAACAGGTTAAGGCTTGTGCTGAACTGTTAGCTAGCGGAGCCCCTATTCGCCTTCCAAGTGACATCACAGCTCTCAGCGCAGACAACACGGTGGTTCAAGCCGGGGTAAACTTGCAGTCTGAGTGGAAGGGGCTAGACATTGGCCCTGGCACAGCAGCCGAGTTCAGCGATGTAATATCAGCCGCAGGCACGGTGTTGTGGAATGGTCCCATGGGGTTATTTGAAGATGCACGGTTTCTTGCAGGCACTAAAGCAGTGGCAGAGGCTTTAGCTTGTAGTCGTGCTTACACAGTAGTGGGTGGAGGCGATAGTGCGGCGGCTACAAAAACACTTGGTTTAGTAGCCGATATGGATCACGTATCTACTGGTGGGGGTGCTTCGCTGGAGTTAATTCAAAAAGGCGACTTGCCAGGTCTTAGAGCACTTAGGGAATCCATTCAAAAGAACTAGGAGCAAGCATGTCAGCAGAACGCAAGCCGTTAATTAGCGGTAACTGGAAAATGCACATGAACCACTTAGAAGCTATTCAGCTTATTCAAAAGCTATCTTATTGTCTTGATGGTAGTGATTACGAAGTGGTTGATGTGTCTATACACCCGCCTTTCACCAACCTGCGTTCAGCTCAAACGTTGCTAGATGCCGACAAGATTCCAATTGCTTTAGGTGCTCAGCATTGCCATTGGGAACAAAAAGGCGCTTTTACTGGGGAAGTTTCAGCAGCTATGCTGGCCAAATTGGCGGTTAGCTATGTTATTGCAGGCCATAGTGAGCGTCGTCAGCTTTTTGGAGATACAGATCAGAATGTGAACCGGCGGGTGAAAGCTATTTTAGCGGCAAACATGACCCCAATCGTGTGCTGCGGTGAGACTTTAGAAGAACGCCAAGCCGCCCAAGCTGAGGCTAAAATTGCTGCACAGGTTGAAGCAGCCTTAGCTGGCTTAACGCCTCCACAGGCCGCTGGAATAGTAATCGCCTATGAGCCGATCTGGGCTATTGGCACAGGTAAAACCGCCACCCCCGCAGATGCACAAGCTGCTTGTGTTGCTATCCGCCACAAGGTGCGTGAAATATTTGGAGAAACAGCTGCCACTGAGGTTCGGATTCAATATGGGGGATCGGTCAAGCCGATCAACATTGCCGATTTTATGTCACAACCTGACATAGATGGGGCGTTGGTGGGCGGAGCATCTCTGCAAGCAGACAGCTTTTCGCGTATAGTCCGCTTTCGCTTTCAGTAGCTTATGTGACACTTTTGTGGTCTAGTTAGCCCATTGCATCTGCAAACAGAGCTGTGTATACATCACGAGTTTGTTGTGTAGATAGACCTGCACCTAAGTAAAGGTTATTTAAATGCAATTCCCAATGAAGATGCGCGCTCACATAGAAATTGCCTTGTGCAGCTAACAAAGTCCCCTTGTTGCCTATTTCTCCTACTCTGTCGCCAGCATTGATGGCTTGGCCTATGCGAATGTTGGGGTCAACCTCATGTAAATGGGCATAAATGGAAATGATATGGCCAACAAACGGGAGCACACCATGATCAATCACCACATAGTTGCCGTACAGTGATAGCAGGGTGAACGGAGGTGTAGCGTTTAATTCGGCTGCAATATCTAGCAGCTGTTGGCGGCTGGCAGGGGTTGGATCTTGAAAATCTCCAATTATCTGCACTATTCGTCCGTCCATTGCTGCTACGGCTGAGTAACCCAAAGAAGGGCACACAAAGTCGACGCCTTGATGTGTGCCTGAGCGATAGTATCTAGGAGAGTTAGGCAACAAATCTGGTCTGGGAAAAGGGTTTCCACAATCGCTAGGTAAGACCATTGCTGGCGCAAGAACCTGCGCAACTGCTAGCGCATCTGTAAAAGATGGCGGTTCTTGGTTTAGTACAACAATCACAGGCGTAGGGTCAGGCAGCGGTGGAGGTGCTAGTTCTGCTGCTGCCTGCCTAGCAGTTATCGCAGGGGTGGGTGTGATAGTAGGGGTTGTTGTGTGGCTAGCAACCTTAGCGGTAGCAGTAACAGTAGCTGTTGCATGAACTGTTGTTGGCAACGGGATTTCAGCTTGGCTATTGCTGCTAGGACTTGTGGAATCGGCAGAATCAGATGTGGAACAAGCTGCTATGAGCAAGCTAAGTGCGGCTATTAATGCGGTTAATGCGGTGGCCGCAATTTTGTGTAATGGCAAGAGACCTCCTGTGCCAAAACAGTAGCGGTTAGCAAACCTGAAGTTGTGGACATAGCAGAAGCGTTACCGATCAGGTAGACTAACTGGCTGTGACCATTGCATTAGTGGTGATTGATGTTATTGCTGCGCTGGGGCTGTTGTTTTTAGTGTTGCTACACAGCGGTCGAGGTGGCGGATTATCAGACATGTTCGGCGGCGGCTTAGGAACTCAAGCAGCTGGCTCCACTGTAATTGAGAAGAACTTAGATCGTCTGACCATCGTGACAGCGCTCATCTTTGCTTTTTGCACGCTAGCGCTAGCATTGTTGCTAGATGCTAGTTAGCTTCTACAGTGGCTATTGTTTGTTTTGCACAACAAGCAAAAAGCAAACAAGCAGAAAGCATTTTGTGGAGCTTTGCAAACAAGTCGGAGTGGCGGAATCGGCAGACGCGCTAGCTTGAGGGGCTAGTGCCCGTTACGGGCGTGGGGGTTCAAGTCCCCCCTCCGACACCCTATAAACTAAAACACCAAAACAGTTTGCCAAAACAGTTTAAAGGAGAATGCCATGACGGACACAGCAAGTGAGTGCCCCTTTACAGGTGCAAATACTGCTAAAGGCACATCAGCCACAGAACAGTGGTGGCCTGAGCAGCTTAACCTACGGATTTTGCATCAGCATTCTCCCGAAGCAGATCCTCTGGGGACAGGCTTTGATTATGCAGCTGAGTTCGAGTCTTTAGATTTTGCAGCGGTTAAACAAGACATAGCCGATGTGCTTGTTGACTCCAAGGATTGGTGGCCAGCCGACTATGGGCACTACGGGCCGTTAATGATTCGGCTCACTTGGCATGCTGCAGGCACCTATCGTATTGGTGATGGTCGCGGTGGCGGAGGAACAGGAGCACAACGTTTTGCCCCGCTAAACAGTTGGCCAGATAACGCCAGCTTAGATAAAGCCCGTCGTCTGTTATGGCCTGTCAAACAAAAGTACGGACGCAAGTTATCTTGGGCTGATTTGTTGATCTTGGCAGGCAACGTAGCTTTAGAATCTATGGGCTTAAAGACCTTTGGCTTTGGAGGTGGTCGCGCAGATATCTGGGCACCAGAGGAAGATATTTACTGGGGTTCAGAAAACGAGTGGCTTGGTGATGAGCGCTATAGCGGCGAACGGGATCTAGAAACTCCCTTAGGTGCGGTACAGATGGGGCTTATTTATGTGAATCCTGAAGGTCCCAACGCTAACCCTGACCCTGTTGCTGCAGGCATAGACATTCGTGAGACATTTGCGCGAATGGCTATGAACGACGAAGAAACCGTAGCACTGATTGCAGGTGGTCATACCTTTGGTAAAGCACATGGTGCGGCACCTGACACTTATGTTGGTGATGACCCTGAAGCGGCGGCTATTGAAGATCAAGGGTTTGGATGGAAGAACACCTTTGGTAGCGGTGTTGGGGGTGATGCCATCACCAGTGGTTTAGAAGGAGCTTGGACAAGTGATCCTGCTGTATGGGATAACGGCTATTTCGACAACCTTTTTGGCTATGAGTGGGAGCTAACCCAAAGCCCGGCTGGCGCGCAGCAGTGGCGGCCCACAGACCGTGCCGCCGACGACACCGTGCCAGATGCGCACGACCCTAATAAGCGACATGCCCCAATTATGCTAACCACAGATTTGGCTTTGCGTTTTGATCCAATTTATGAGCCAATCGCGCGTCGTTTCCATGAGAACCCAGATGAGTTAGCTGATGGATTTGCACGGGCATGGTTCAAACTGACCCACCGTGACATGGGACCAATATCACGGTATCTTGGCCCTGAGGTACCTGCTGAAGAACTAATCTGGCAAGACCCAGTCCCAGCCGCACACGCTCAGCAAGTAAGCAACACCGATATTGCAGACCTAAAAGAGCGGCTGGTTAGCTCTGGGCTGTCTGTTTCGCAACTAGTCAGCACTGCTTGGGCTTCGGCTTCAACTTTCCGCGGTACTGATATGCGTGGTGGGGCTAACGGTGCTCGCATACGCTTGGCTCCCCAAAACACTTGGGATGTCAACATAAGTGCTGGTGTCAGCGAGGTTGTGTCTGTTTTAGAACAGGTTCAAGCAGACTTTAATGCTCAAGGTGGCGCTCAGGTATCTTTGGCTGACCTAATTGTTTTAGGCGGCTGTGCAGCAGTGGAAAAAGCTGCGCGCGACGCTGGATACAGTGTGACAGTTCCATTTTCGCCTGGTCGTAGCGATGCCACACAAGCACAAACAGATGTAGAGAGCTTTGCCGTATTGGAGCCGACTGCAGATGGTTTTCGCAACTACCTTGCTGATTCACATAAGCGTCCAGCTGAAGAGCTTTTAGTGGACAAAGCATTTTTATTGAACCTCACTGCGCCTGAAATGACAGTGCTGGTGGGGGGACTGCGAGCCTTAGATGCTAATGCAGGACACTCTCAACATGGTGTGTTGACCAACCGCCCTGGAACGCTTAGCAACGACTTTTTCACCAACCTTTTGAGCATGGACACCGCTTGGAAAGTGTCTGTTGATGAAGCTGGTGTATATGAAGGCAGAGACCGTAGCAGCGGTGAGTTACGCTACACAGCTACAGCAGCAGATCTGGTGTTCGGCTCTAACTCTCAGCTAAGAGCCATTGCCGAGGTGTATGCCTGCGATGATGGTGCCGCTAAGTTTGTGAACGACTTTGTAGCTGCCTGGGACAAAGTAATGAACTTAGATCGCTTTGATTTGCGCTAAATCTCAGATGCATAGTTTTGGAGGCGTGTCTCTAGCGTTCTGCGCGCTTAGGCAACTTAGGTTAGGCAGCTTTGTCTAACCCAAGAACTTCCTCGGGGGATGTAAAAGGTAGACCTAGCGAATCTGCTACAGCAACATCGGTTACCTGACCACGGTACACAGACAGCCCTGAGCGTAGACCCGAATCAACCTGCATTGCTTCTATAGCTCCCATTTCAGCTAGCTCTGTTACATATGGCAATGTGGCGTTTTCCAAAGCCAGAGTAGAGGTGCGCGGCACTGCGCCAGGCATGTTAGCTACGCAATAGTGGATAACTTCGTATTCCACAAAAGTTGGGTTGCGATGGGTGGTAGCTCTAGAAGTTTGCACGCAGCCTCCTTGATCAATCGCCACATCAACCACAGTAGAGTTAGGTTGCATAGCCTGCACTAGATCAGCATTTATCAAATGTGGCGCCCTAGCACCGCGCACCAGCACTGCTCCTACAACAAGATCGGCGTTGATAACAGCTTCTTCTAATTTGCCACCGCTAGGATGCAAAGTGCGCAAAGCTGAACGATACTGCGAACTAAGGGTGTCTAACACAGAAACGTCTTGGT
Organism: Candidatus Poriferisocius sp.; assembly: GCA_965221865.1. GTDB lineage: Bacteria > Actinomycetota > Acidimicrobiia > Acidimicrobiales > Bin134 > Poriferisocius. Next base: position 50,513 of record OZ244918.1, on the reverse strand, counting down.
CTATAACCGTTACATCGGCCCCTAGTCCGATTGCCATTTGCACAGCGTTTTTGCCTACTACACCTCCACCCAAAATTACTACTTTTGCAGGTGCCACCCCTGGCACGCCACCTAGTAGGACGCCACGACCTCCTTGCGCAGATTCCAAACAGTGGGCACCAGCTTGAATTGACATCCGCCCAGCTACTTGCGACATCGGTGCTAACAGCGGCAACCCACCTTTGGGCCCTACCACAGATTCGTAAGCGATAGCAGTGACCTTTTGCGCCATAAGGTCTCGGGTTTGCGCCAAATCAGCGGCTAGGTGCAAAAAGGTGAACAGCACTTGGTTTTCACGCAGCATACAACGTTCTTCGGCAACTGGTTCTTTAACCTTTACGATAAGTTCGGCTTGTTCAAATAGAGCTTTGGGGTTATCAAGAATTTTTGCGCCCCGGGCTTGGTATTCCTCATTGGTAAAGCCAGCGCCAACACCAGCATCTTTTTGCACTAACACTTGATGGCCGCGTGCTACTAAATCGGCCGCACCGCCCGGGGTTAGCGCTATGCGGTGTTCTTCGCTCTTAACTTCTTTGGGGACGCCGATCTGCATGACTTGCCTCCTTGTTGGCATCTGTGGCGCCGCAGGGCCGAGCTTGAACAGTACTCATACCTTACCGTTTTAGAAATGACCGAGTTTGTTGAACTGTGGAACTATGCAAGACCGGCTCCCGGCACCTCCACTTGTACCATTTCTATGCGACCTGAACCTAAGCCTTGTACTTCTTCGGGGCTTGAGCTTGGAGCTGTACACAAAAACAAGGTGCGTCTGTCTGCACCCCCCAACATCACGGCAAAACAGTTAAGTTCCGTTTCTATCCGGTGGGTTACCTCGCCGCCTTGTAGTACACGCATTGCTGCTTTACCCACTGCATCGGCAAACCAAATGCCTCCTTGTGAATCGTAACAACAGCCATCAGGAATCATTCCCGGTACCGCTGCCCATAAACGACGGTTAGATAAAACCCCATTATTTGCAACATCAAAAGCGGTGAACTGACAACCAAAACTTTCAGCCACAATATAGGTTGCAGCATCAGGTGTGATCACTGCTCCATTGGGAAATTGCAGGTCATGAGCAGCTGCTTGCACTGAACCGTCGGGTTGTATCAGCGCTACGGTAGCTGTAGTTACATCAGCTCCTTGATGCAGGTCAAAACCAAAGTTGCCTACGTATGCTCGTCCTAAACTATCTACAACCATGTCGTTGCAATGCGATGTGGCTATATCCGCTAAGTCGGCGTGTTGCTGTAGCTTTGAGCCATCGAATCGCAGCACACGGCGGTCTAACATAGACACCACCAAGAGTTCGCCGTTTGGTAGCCATCCTAAACCTGAAGGCTGCTGAGGAACTTCCACAATGGTTTCTGTAGAGCCAGTCAAAGAAGCTGCCTGCACTGTGTGCTGGTAAAGGTCTGAATACCATAAACGGCCTTTGTGCCAGCGGGGGCTTTCGCCAAAATCTAAACCATCAAGGAATGTAATGGGCTCAGGTAAAAGTTTCATATGCAGGCACAATAGCGATTTTTTCGATGGTAGTCAGCGATAGGATTACCCAAACATGCTCAACATTGTGAGATCGCGAATTATTAATTCCATTAGCGGAATGTTCGCCCATGCCGAGATACCGCTAGCACATACTCAAGATTATGCTGGCGACCCAGGATTGTGTGGGCCTAATTCGGTGAGTTGGCGGGTAATTGGGGATGTCAGCGTGTTTGTGGGGGGTGTACGAGCGCTGTTGATTCAAGCTGCTCATCCTGAAGTAGTTGCGGGGGTAGACGATCATAGTCGCTACCGTGAAGATCCACTAGGACGGTTAAGCCGAACCTCTTTTTATGTGACTTCAGCTACTTATGGTGCTATGGCCGAGGTTGAAGACGCCATCAGCAAAGTGAAAACAGCACATAAAGGAGTGAGCGGATCTTCGGCGCGGGGGCGAGCTTACAGCGCTTCCACACCAGAGTTTGCTGCTTGGGTGCATAACACCCTAACCGATTCCTTTTTGGAGGCTTACCAAACCTTTCGGGGTCGCTTAAGCGAAGCTGAAGCCGACCAGTTTGTTACAGAACAAACCGCAGTGGGGGAGAGGCTTGGCGCATCACCTATGCCTAAAACCGCCCGAGAACTACGAAGCTGGATTACCTGCCATTCAGAACTTGAGGCATGTTCGGGTATGTACGCTGCTTTGCAGTTCCTACAAAATCCTCCAATCCCACTTGCACAAAAAGTTGGATATCAGGTGTTGATGAACGGTGCAATCACTACCATCCCTCAAAGTGTCAAACAAGTGCTGGAGTTAGAAGCACCGGCTGGTTCCCGTGCAGCTTGCGCAGCGATGGTTTTAGCTTTGCGGCGTATTATGCAGCACAGCCCTTCTTGGCAAGCTGCTCTAGAACGCTGTGGGGAGCCGTACGATCCACGTTTGTTTCGCAACAAACCTTCGGCTACGTCTTAACAGTATTTTTTACTAGCTATAGCTGTTTGTGTGTTTTTGTTGGCGGCGATAAGTGGTCAAAATACTTTCGGTGTAACCGTTTGGCTGAGCCCGTCCATTCATAACTAATCTAAGCGCCGCTTGAAATGCGTTGCTCCTATCAAGGTTTGCGGACATTGCTTGATAGCCGGGGTCGCCAGCGTTTTGGGCATCCACAACTGAGGCCATCTGCTGCATTGTTTGTATAACCTGCTCTTTGTTTACTAAGCCGTGATGAAGCCAGTTAGCAATGTGTTGTGAAGAGATGCGTAACGTAGCGCGGTCTTCCATTAAAGCCACGTTGTCAATGTCAGGCACTTTTGAACAGCCCACACCTTGTCCAACCCAACGGGCTACATACCCTAAGATGCCTTGAACGTTGTTGTTTAGCTCACGTTGTATCTCTGCGGATGATAGCTTGCGCTCAGACGGTATAACAGCAGGTGTGAGCATAGCTAAAAGCCCATCATGATAATCATGTGGCACTTCCAACAACTCTGCTTGACGGCTGCGTACATCGATTTCTAAGTAGTGTAGAGCATGCAGCGTTGCTGCAGTGGGGGAGGGAACCCATGCAGTACTAGCACCCGAGAGAGGATGAGATCTTTTTTGTGCCAGCATGGCAGCCATGTCATCAGGTCGAGCCCACATTCCCTTACCAATTTGAGCGTGACCTACCAACCCCATTTTTAGACCAACAGCTACGTTTGCATTTTCATAGGCATTGAGCCACTCTGCAGATTTGAGCTCAGCTTTAGGTAGCACAGGGCCGGCTTCGTTATTGGTGTGAATGTCGTCACCTGTACGATCTAAAAAACCGGTGTTGATGAACACCACCCGTTCGGATGCTTGCGCTATACAAGCTGCCAAGTTAACGGAGGTACGGCGCTCTTCATCCATAATGCCCATTTTGATTGTATTGACAGGCAAGCACAGCAGGTTTTCTACCGCAGCTAGCAAATCGCGTGCTAAAGCTACTTCCTGCGGGCCATGCAGCTTTGGTAGTACTATGTAGATAGACCCTGTGGCGCTGTTTTGGTGGCTGTTTAGATCGCCAGCAGCGCACCAAGCTGCAATAGCTACATCTATTATGGTTTCTGGCACTGCGTGACCGTCGTAGCGAACCATGTTGGTGTCCATGTGAAGTCCCACACAGCGCAATAACATGATGCTGCGACGCTTGATTTGTAGTTGTTGCCCGTTTTGTCCAACAATCGTGGTGTTTGGCTGGAGGCTGCGGGTAAGTGTTTTAGTGCCTTTCGTGAAGCTAGCTTTCAGGTTGCCTTGTATCAGTCCCAGCCAGTTGCCATAAGCCGCTGCTTTGTCTTGCGCATCTACTGCCGACACTGAATCTTCAAGGTCCATGATGGTGCTAAGCGCTGACTCCAACTTCACATCAGCTATGTGCGCTTTGTCGGTTTTGCCAATGTTGTGGTTCGGGTCGATTAGCAACTCCAAACCAAGCCCGTGCTTTTGTAAGAACACCGCTCGCGGTGCCAACTCATCCCCGTTGTAGCCAATAAATTGTGCAGGATCTGCTAAAGAAGTGATCGCCCCATTTTCTAAGCTCACCGTTAAGCTGCCAGCGGCTATAGCGTAAGCTACCGCATCTTTATGGGAACCCTGTGCTAGCGGAAAATGTGTATCCAACAGTTCGCGTACAAGAGCAATAACTCTTTGGCCACGTTCTGGGTTGTAGCCATCAGGGTTTATGGGGCTGCTAGCAGAGCGTGCTTGGGTGGCCTGTTCGTTTGTGGTGTTTGCAGCACTGGTGTGAGTGGTAGATTTTGTTAAAACATCGGCGTCAAGGGCATCAGTACCGTAGAAGGCATCGTACAAGCTGCCCCAGCGGGCATTAGCGGCGTTAAGGGCATAACGGGCATTATCTAGCGGTACCACAAGTTGCGGACCTGCTAACAGTGCTATCTCTGGATCTACATTTGCGGTAGTTACTTGCACTGAACTAGGAGCATCCACCAAATAGCCAATAGAACGCAAGAACGTCTCTGCTTCAACAGGTTTTGTACCGTTGTTTAACAGCCAGCTGTCGATTTTGGTTTGCATGATGTCTCGCTCAAGACGGCATGTCTCAATCGATGGCTTGAATTGCTCTGCGACAGTGGCGAAATGTTGCCAGAACTGCTCAGAACTCAGACCGCTGCTTGCAGAAGTAGCTAGTTGGTGTTCTACGAAGTTGGCTAGCTCAGTGGCTACTTCAACTTGGCCAAACTGCTGATATGCGGGAGTTTGTAGATGTTGTTGTGATAGTGGCACACCTCTACGGTAGAAGTTCCAGAGTTCATAGTTGTTGTCCGAGACAGAATTGCGACAACCAAAACGAAAAGTTTTGTGTGCTTTGTACTAATTGTTGACATAAGTTTCGCTAGTGTGTTGTGTCACTATTGTTTGTGTCTAGTTGCATACAATCTGTATACAACAAATTTCTATAACAAAAGAGGTGCCATCATGACCGCCAGTGCTGTCGGTTCGTGGGGTGATGAAGTACGTTCCACACAAACGTGGATGGGCTCGCCCCGTTTTGAAGAGATTACACGGCTTTACTCTGCTCAGCAGGTGGTTGAGCAACGAGGTGCTATACAGCCAGATCACACCGTAGCGCGAGTAGCTGCCGAGCGGTTTTATTTGCGTCTCAAGGAGTTGTTTAGGCAAAGGCGCTCAATTTCTACTTTTGGGCCTTATTCACCAGGCCAGGCAGTCTCTATGAAACGTGCCGGCATTGAAGGCATCTATTTAGGAGGATGGGCAACATCGGCTAAGGGTTCATTACATGAAGATCCTGGCCCTGATCTTGCTAGCTATCCGCTAAGCATGGTGCCTGATGAAGCAGCGGGGATAGTTCGAGCTTTGTTGACTGCCGATCGCAATCAGCGCTTTGCTTTGTCTCGTATGAGCCAAGCTGAACGCATGGCCACCACAGAGGTGGATTACACACCGAATATCATCGCCGACGCAGATACCGGACATGGTGGTGACGCTCATGTGCGTAATTTGATTAGGCGGTTTGTGGAAGCCGGTGTGCCAGGTTATCACATTGAAGATCAAAAACCTGGGGTGAAAAAATGTGGACACCAAGGCGGCAAAGTGCTTGTGTCTTGCGATGAGCAAATTAAGCGCCTAAATGCTGCACGATTTCAGTTAGATATTATGGGTGTGGCTGGCATCATTGTGGCTCGAACCGATGCTGAGGCTGCCACTTTGTTAGATGGTGGTAACGATGAGCGGGATCAGCCGTTTATTCTGGGGGCTACACAGCTAACTGTGCCTTCTTATAAAGATGCCTATTTGGCAGTGCTGCGCCGCTTAACAGAGGCTGGGGTTGAAGGGGTAAACGGTTATGTCCTGTACAAAGTTAGTGAAGACCGTTATAAAAGAGCTATCGACTGGTTAGATCAAACTGGTGTCAATCAGGTGATTGAAAAAATGGCTGTTGTGTATCATTCTTCACCTGATCCCAACCCAGAAGAGGCTTTAGCTCGATCTTCAGATGCTCTTGTGGATGCTTGGTACAGAGCATCTGGGCTAATGACCTATCCTCAGGCAGTAGCTGAACAAATATCGCGACGCATCTCAGAGGGGGAAAGCTTTGCCTTAGATGTTGCTCAGTGGTTGAGTTTCGCCCACAGTGTAGATTTTGTTACCGCACGAGATAAAGCAGCCGAAATGGGTGTTGATGTGATTTGGGATCCAGAAATAGCTCGCACTAACGAAGGCTATTACCAAGTGCAAGGTGGCATACCTTACGCGATAGCTAAGTCTTTAGCTGTGGCACCCTATTGCGATTTACTGTGGATGGAAACAAAAAGCGCTGATCTACAGGACGCTAAACAGTTTGCAGAGGCAATCCACGCTGTCTATCCCAATAAGATGCTGGCCTACAACCTTTCTCCGTCGTTTAACTGGGATACTACCGGCATGAGCGAAGCAGAGATGGTGCAGTTTCCTGGTGAGCTAGCAAAGCTAGGTTACGTTTTCAATTTCATCACTTATGGTGGACATCAAATAGATGGTTTAGCTGGCGAGGAGTTCGCTGCAGCACTACTTGAAGACGGCATGTTGGCATTAGCACGGTTGCAACGAAAACTTAGACTTGTTGATTCTCCTTATAAAACACCCCAAACCTTAGTTGGTGGCCCGCGTTTAGATGCAGCTTTGATGGCGAGTTCGGGGCGCACGGCTACCACACAAGCAATGGGCAAGGGCTCTACACAGTTCCAGCATCTAATTCAAACTGAGGTGCCCACCGATGAGCTAGAAAATTGGTTAGCAAGCTGGGCTGCTTACAACAGCATAGACACTACTTTGAAAGTGCGGTTGAAGCCTTACACCTCAGGTTCGGAGATTTTAGAGCTGGTGGTTTACACCGGGACCAAAGATCTGGCCAACATAGTGTTTGGGGTTCTCCACGATCGTCAAAGCAGAACAATCTTGTCGGTGCGTGATCAAAACACTCATAGTTCTGCGCTAAGACGCAAACGCTTGATGGCACTAATGCATCTCTTTTTAATTTGTAGATATAAGGCAATCTCAATTCAGTATCTAACTCCTACCGAAGATAATTACCATCAAGCTAACCGCATGCAGGAGTTAGGGTTTTTCACTTCAGTGTCAGATGAGGTGGGAGAAATTATCGTAGCTAATGTAGATGCAACTACTATCGCAAAGATGTCTCGTGACGAAGATGCCCTTCATAACCTTATTCAAGGTGGTTGAAGCCTAGCCTTACAGATACTCAAGATCTGCCCGCACACCCCAGAAGATGAAAACAACCCCGACACTGCTGCTGTCACAGCGATTTTAGACGACCTGCATATCATCACGCTAAACACAGTTGAACAAGCAGCGAAACTTGAATACACATCCCGCTCAGCTAGCATCCAAACCTACAACCAGTCCTGCCTGTTTGACTTGTAAATCGCACTAAACAGTTATAGTTACAACAATGACAACAGCAGCGTCTGCGGTGGTGGTTCCTTCGTTGCATGATGCTCGTCGTGTGTGTGATGTGCTTGTTGGTCATGGTGCTGGTTTGGTTTTAGTGTTTGGGTCGGTTGCTAAAGGTACTGCTGATCGGAGCAGTGATATTGATATGGTCGCTGTGTTTGATGATTTAGGTGATTATTCGTGTCGTGAAAGTGTTAGGGGTTGTCTTCAACATGGTATTGATGAGGTGACTAAAACGCCTGTTGATGTGTGGGTCACAGACCGACCTGAATGGCAGCATCGTACTACTAAAGTTTCTTCATCGTTTGAAGCAGCAGTTATATGTGATGCCATCGTGTTATGCGATCGTCCAGTGCAAGGTCTTATTGATTGGGACAAGGAGATTGGAATGCCCGCAAACAATTATGATGAAGCCCTAGAAAGGCTGCAAGACACAAAAAACGCGTTGCGACAGGTGCTCAATGGTTTGCATGAGAGTCTTGGCGAGCGTTTAGAAAAACAACGGCAAGACACCAGAATGTGGGCTGATGCTCGTTATGAGCGTATGGCTAGCTTGTGTGCTGATTCCCAAAAAACTATTGAATGCGCTTTCAAAGCTGTTATATGCCTTATAGGAACTAAAGCTGCGCGCACCCACTCCATAGCAGACCTAGCAGAAGCTATCCCTGACCGATACAACAACGTCACCGCCCCGGCGATGTCTCGGTTGAACCGGATCAAACCTAGTGCTATCACATTATGGCACACCGCTGGACCGTACTCAAAAGCCCGACCAGCGCTCACATTAGAAGAAATCGAAGACACAGCCATCGAACTAGCACACATGGCTCACACAACTGCTGCTGCGCTGACCACCCATTTCGCCAGCCTCACAGAAGCTGTTAGCGACCTAGTCCACATTGTTACCCAAACCGAAACAGCACTAACAGCCTGCGATATTGGTAAAAACACTCCACGTTCACTGTTCCCACCAAAACCACGAGACCACCCTAACCTAGACATTGAAATCTGAAAACAAACATAAAACCACCAACACACAACACCCAAAACTATCATATCTTATATATTCTCAACCCCTAAAATTACATAAGCTTTATTTTGTCTATTCGATGTAAAGTTTAATCTTTTTTTAAATTGTGGGTGGCGCGTTTTTCCTTGTTCAGCACGGCTACGGTTGGCAGCCCATTTGAGTCGTTGTTGTAGTGTGGGCATTTTGCTGGCTTTGATTGCTTTGTCTAATTGTTGTTTGGTTTGGCGGCTCATAGTGGTTTGCCAGTGGCCAGCGTGATCGCCGGTTAGTAACGCTAGAACAAGCCATTGCCGGCCGGCTTCGTATTGTGATGCTAGACGGGGGAGTGAAGCGATCATGTTAGCTGTTATCAGCGGTGACCAGCCGTCGCATTGCGGCACACGCGTTCCTAGACGCACACGGTGAGGTCGCCGCCCGTTTCTGCGGGATATTTGTTCATCTACGATTAGTAAGCGTTCAGCGGTGAGACGGCGGCGAGCAGCGGTGACGTAACGTTCAGCGACGCCTGCTAACCTGGCGATGTCACAGCGACGTAAACTATGCGACCCACGATCGGCGATGGCAACAGCTTCAGCGCAGAACACTAAAAGATCGTTGGGGTGTAACCGTTTTTTCTCGCATAAACGGTGTAGCAGGAAACCTGTTTGAGTGTTCAACGCTTTCGACCATGCCGAACCGCAGATAGCTGCTGGTAGCGGTGTGTTGAGGTGAGAAACCAATTTACGATGCGCACTATAAACCTAATTTGGTTAAAGACTTGACCTAACCCCTCAACCCCCGCTACACTAAACACCATAAATTGTTTAGTTTGGTTTTGTGTAGCGGTTCTTAGTTGAACTGTTAGATATTTACCTTTAGCCGTAAGGCTAAAAAGCGTCTCTCCTTCCTGTAGGGGGGGGGCGCTTTTTACTTTAAAAAACGCTGTTATCACTAAACATAACACGCGGGCTGCACGAGCAATGTCAAGTATCAGCCGAAAAAACTTTATGTTCACCCGCAACCCGACTAACTGCTTTCCACCCACCCGCAGCGGTGAACACCTTCACAAACAGTGTACGCCACAACACTAACCCGCAGCCCATAAACCGTCTTTACGCTGGGTAAACATTACCACACTTCACGATCTGAGATTGGTGTTGCACACTAAAAGTAAAACAACAAAGTTGCAATCCAAACCCAACACAGATACTATTTCTGTTAATGAGCAGCAAACAAGCAGTCGAACCACACACCGGTCACACAACCGGTCAGCCTGCTAACACAACCTGCCCCCCCCCCCCCCCCCAGCAGACACTAACCAGCTAACAACCCGGCAACATTTCACCGTTGCACACCTAAACACAAACAACCGCGCCCCCAACACGCGTCCAAAAACATACCTGTCACCGCTGCCACTAACATTTCGTGTAACACCAAACACTTATCACAACACGGAGAACACGAAATGAAAACCACCACCCGTCAACTAGCCGCCACACTCAGCGCACTCATCTTAATCACAACAAGCTGCGGCAACACCAACAACACCACACAAACCACCCAACCAACAAACAACCAACCCACCGCAACAATCACATCCCAACCCACCGCAACACAAACCACCACCCCCCAACCCAAACCGGAACCTGAGGTTTCACCGGTGGTCGAGGTTGTTGATGTGGCAACAACTGTTGAACCGGAACCTGAGGTTTCACCGGTGGTCGAGGTTGTTCCGTCTTGGAAAACCATAGAATGGGCTCGCACTATTATTTCTGATGCGTACACTCACACAGGCACAGCAAAAAAAATAGCTGATTGCATAGCACAAACAATCCCCGACCAACACACAATCCCAACAGCCGACGCGCTCATAGGCGCCGCAGATAGTATTCCCATACCTGACAGTCTGCAACAACACTTAGACACGGCCGAACAAACCTGCGACCCGCAACCAACCCCCACACCCACCCCCACATCCACCCCTCAACCCGAAACTCATGATGATGATCATGATCATCATCATGATCATTTCGGAGACCCTAATCCGGTGGTTCACGAAGTAGAAAACCATGTTCACCGCGAAACTCTTTACTCAACAGACGGAAAAATAGCAATTAAAGTAGATTTCCCGCTCGGTAAAACCTCATGGTGGGGACCCTGGGAAGGCTACCAACAGGGAATCTCTTCCATACGGGCTTTATCTGACTGGAGGGATGTTACCCCATGCATAGAGAAAATATTTTGGGGCTTCACACGAGAAGAAGGTCAAGCAATATCACAACAAGCATTTGAGGAAGCTGACCAGTTGATTGAGGAGCGTTTTAAAGCTGGCCTAGAACCGTTTGATGACCCTAATTACCCTGATTACCCGCTTTACGGCAATTACTTCAACGAAGGCTACGACTACTACACAGACGTTGATGAATGGCGGGAAGCGCGGCAACGCTTTTGGAATGAAACCGGTCTCCAACAGGCTATCCACTATAAAAGGAACAAAGAGTTGAGAATAGAGTTAGCGACTTCAGGTCGTTTCCCTGAATGCTCATAATGCGGTGAGGTTGATGAGCGGTTCTATGAAACAGTTGATGATTATAAGTCTTCTAATAACTGTTTTCACCGCTGGTCTTATAACTACTGTTACACAATCTGCTGTGAACGCTGACCCGCGAACAACTACTAAAGAGGTTTTGAAACCCGCCTCAGGTAAAGGTCGATGCCCGTCTCATGTGCTCTACTGTCGTGAAACCGTAACAATCGGTACACACACTAATTTGTGGTATAAACTTCAGACGGTTACAAGGATAAAACAGCCACCACAATGTATAGAATTACAATTCGGTAAAAAAGACTGCGCAACGGAAACAATTACATCACGATGTTGCGACGTTTCAAGCTCATGTAAAGGGCGTGATTATTGTGGTCATAGTAAGCCGGGTTACATTTTCGATTCTGTAAACCACTATCCCGCTGATCGAACTTATGAGTGGTCGGGGTCTGTTAAGCGTTTAGAAACTGTTCCAGTATCGCATTCGCATACGAAGATATGCCCGGGTGGTGAGCGGGTGGACGAGAACGCATCGTGCCCGAAAGTAGTGGAATCTACTCCGCAGCCGACATCTACTCCACGACAGACCGATCCGCCTCCGATCGATCCGCAGCCTATATCTACTCCGCGTTATCAACGACCGTCTAACCCGCAGACGACATCTACTCCACGACCGACTGTTTCACCATCTAACCCGCAGACGACACCTACTCCACGACCGACTGTTTCACCGTCTGTTCCGTCGCCGTCTGTTCCGTCTCCGGTTGTGCCTGTTTTGGTTGCGCCTGGTGGTGTGCGGGTTGAGTGTTCTGAGCCGTTGTCTGCTGGGTTGGCAACTGTTGGGTTTGGGGTAGAATGATGTGTATGAAGGTTGTTGGTAAGCGTATGTGTTTGACTGATTGGGGTTGTCAGTTTGGGTTGTCTACGCGTGCTTCTTGGCAGATGTATCGGGATGGTCGTTTGCCTGAGGGGTTGGTGGTTGAGAAGGTGGGGAAGTTGTTGTATGTGAGGGTGTCTGATGATGAGTTGCCTGCTGATCGGGTGGTGTTGTATGCGTGTGTGTTTTCTTCGGGTCAGGCTTTTGATTTGGTGTGTCAGTCGGAGCGTTTGCAGGTTTTCGCGCGTAAGCAGGGGTGGTCTGATTTTGAGGTGGTGATGGAGACGGGTTCTGGTTTGAACGGTAAACGCTCGAAGTTGTTGAGGGTGTTGCGTTTGCCGGGGAGGACTCGGATTGTGGTTGAGCATCGGGAGCGTTTGACGCGTTTTGGGTTTGAGTTGTTGGAGGCTTCGTTGGTGGGTCGTGGTGGTGGGGTTGTGGTGATGGATGATGAGGAACTTGAGGATGATCTTGTGAGGGATGTGACTGAGGTGTTGACTTTGTTGTGTGCGCGTTTGTATGGTCGTCGGTCTGCTGCTCGTAGAGCGCAGAGAGCGTTAGCGGCTGCTGGTGAGGGTGTGTCGTGACTCGCTGGCGGTCGGAGGATCCGTTTGTGGTGCCTGCCCCGTCGGGTGCGACTGTTCGTACAAAGGTTCATGCTTTTGGTGATGATGCCAGCGTGTTGAGGCAGGTCAGCGAGTTTTTGGGTTCGTATTTCCGGCAGGATTTGGCTGCCTGCTGCAAGCTGGGTTTGGAACATGCAGATCGGAATGAACGCAAAAAAGAGTTGACACCGGCGGTGTCGTCGCGTTGGGCGAATCCGATCACTCTTGGTGTGGGTGATCAGTTCGCTTTAGCGGTTCGTAATATGCAAGCTTCGATTGATCGTTATCGGACAGAGATCAACAGGATCGAGAAACGTCTTCGAGTGCCGGTCGGGCAGAAACAAGGTCGTGTGCGAGGGTTCGCGTCTGTAGGTGAACGTTGGCAGAAGCAACGCCGGTTGCAGAGCCTGAAAGCGCGTGAAGCTCAAACATCTGCTGATCTGCAAGCTGGTCGGGTGTCGGTGTGTAAGGGCGGTAAAGAGCTGGCTAACAACCGTCATCATCTACAAGAATGTGGTCTAACGCTTCAGCAATGGCGTGAACAGTGGGATGCTGCTAGAGGGTATTTGACTTGTGACGGGCGCACCGGTGAACCGTACGGCAACGAAATGATTCAGGTGATCCCTACCGCAGCAGGCTACAAGAACTGTGTGGTGCAGATCCGGTTACCGAAAGGTTTAGCGCATTTATCGAACACCCCAGACAGGAAAGCACCTTTTTACCGGTTAGAAGGGACCGTTACCTGGAATCATCGAGCGACCGAATGGTTACACCGATGTTTAACTAGTTCAAAGATCTCATACACCTTCTCTTATGATCCTGATAAACAAGCCTGGTATCTGTCGGCTAGCTGGACGTTCCCTAAACCTTCTGAACCCGCTGAGATACCCACCACCGCGAAAACGGTGGGCATCGATTTGAACTCCGATCATCTAGCAGCGTTCATCGTGGATGAGCACGGCAACCCAACCGGTCGCCCTCAAACGTTTGAGCTGTTAGAAGAAGGCACCAGCGAGCAACGGCGAGGCAGGCTACGAGAATCAGTAGACGCGGCACTGAAATGGGCGGTCTCCCAAAGCGCACAAGTGGTCGCTACCGAGAAACTCGATTTCAGTCGCAGTAAAGCTTTGGGCAAACAGATATACCGACGCGGGCAAGCAGGAAAAACCACTCGCCGTAAAGTCGCTGGACTACCCACAGCACAAGTTTTTGAGGCTGTAGCAGCTAACGCCAAAAAACATGGGATCACTCACGTAGCAGTCGATCCTGCGTACACCAGCAAATGGGGAACCAGATACTGGAAACCCGCACTCAACAAATCACGCCGACAACAAAGTAGTGGTCATCACGCTGCTGCTGTCGTAATCGGCAGAAGAAGTCAGGGCCACGCGGCCAAGCGAAAGAACCCAGAACCAGCAACGACCAGAGGATCGTCAAGGACAATCTCGGTTCCAGCCCAACCACGAACAACTGACATGCCCCCTACAAACAGAAAAGGACAACAGCGAGCCGCCCCCGGCAACGACCTGTTAGCCAAACCTGGGACTAGACGGGACAGACGCTCAAGGTCGTTCGGAGCGTCGACAATAGAACAACCTTCTATTGTTTAAGGAACGGCTGGCAAAGCCGATAATGATCCGACCGTGCTTGTTGATAGCGTCCTCGCAGTCGCTGGCATAGACGGTAAGCTTTTTTACCAAGATTTAATGAACCCAGATATTCGCGATGAAGCCTTGAAATGCCGCGACAGTTCAAATATGAAACGATGGTTCAGAAGCGGACAAAGCCAGCAAGTAGCCGAGGAACCTAAAGTATCAGCAGAACGCGAACGCAATGATGACAACAATATGCCACCACGACCCAGCCGAAGTGCAGGAGCATGATTAACAGCGAGGGAGTTGCACCTCTAGATCGGCTCATTCAAATCCTGATTAACACTTGGCATGAACTGCGGATCGCAACGCTGGCTAAAAATGTTGCACACGTCTCTCCTGCAGAGTCATTGTACCTTAGCTTTGTGATCGACGACCTGATCAACGATTTACGCTCTACTGGAAACCCACGAGAGTTGCTAATCCCGCCAAGCAGTAGTTGTGAAGATTTATTGGAACTCGGAGAAGATGGAGCTGCAATGCCTGCGCTTCACGCACTACGTGATTGTATTCAAAATAAAACATCGCTTGCAGAATGGGATGCAACAGTTGCGGTTGCAATTATCGCCACTCATTGCGCTCTCCTCGACCGCAACTTCAAAGCAATCGGTGAAATCAAAGACTGGTTCAATGTGCTAGCACCCACAGGTGAGACACCTGATAAACACGCAACGCTAGCTGCTGCAAGTGCTATTAGTTACCTTGAGCATAGCGGCAACGAACCGCAGCTTGTAAAGAAGTTCCGCTATGCCACAGATTTGGCTGAGCGGAACACGCAAGATTTGTCATCTATCCTCTCAGAGGAACACAAAGCGGACGCACACGCAGCTCGTAAACGACTGATCCTGCATCTAGTGCAAGCATCAACTTCATTGCCAGCTAGGGAATGGCGTGAGCAATCTAATAGTCGTGATGAAATCTACACCTGGAGTAAATGGATTGATGAGATTGACAGCGAAACGTTAGGACTATTTGAGAGTTCCGATTCGCGTTTTCAAGCTGCTATGGCGCACATATTTCTTGCACGTAATCGGCTTGGAGACGCTGAAAAACGAGTTAAAATGGCACTTGAAAGTGCTAAACCTCATATGACTTGGCATATTGAGCGTTGCGATCAGCTTTTGTTTACTATTCAAATTGAAGAGGCAGCCCGGAGTGATATCACTCAAGAAGTAGTTTCGGCAGCAAAAAGTCAAATTGATAGCAAAATGGAATCGGCGAAAGAAGATTTCAACGATCTCGTGGAAAAAAAGACCGCAGATTTCGATCAGAAAAATCGCGCGGACACTGCCGAACAAATCAATGCCGCTGTTTTACGCATAGTCGAAATACTCGGCATTTTCGTAGCTATTTCGTTCGTGCTTTTCACAGGTGTCGAGGGATTTGTAACAGCCGATACCATCGGTAAAGCGCTTGCTATCTACGGGATCGGTTTTGGCAGTGTTACTGTCCTAATGTGGCTCATTTACCTTATGGTGTTGAAACTGCAACACCGCACACAACCTCACAGGATAGAACGAAACATTACACAGCACTCTGAATAATCCGACTGTTGAGGAGCCTCGCTTCTAATCTCACAACAGGCAGCGGAGCGTGCGATTCTGACGACGACGGTGATTGAAAGCTGCGATTAGCTGTAATGTTCATAGAGGTTGTTAGAGCTAACTTAATTAGCAATCACTGTTTCACAGCCTTGAGGTACGATTTGGGTGTCTACGTTGAATAGGCATCTGTAGGAGTTTAGAAGGTTCTCTTGGGCGACGATCAGTGTTTGTTGTTGTTGAACGATTGTTCTAAGACGGCTGATTTCTTGTGTGATTTGTGCTGTTGTTTGCGTGTTTGAAGGTTGTTGTGGTGTGTCTGCAGGGTTTATTGTAGGTGTAGGTGTAGGTGTTGGTGCTGGAATGGGAGCTGGTTGCGGAGTTTGCGTGGGCGCTGGTGTGGGGTTCACTTTAGGCGCGGTGGTAGACGTGGGTGCTGGTTGCGGCTGCGGGGTGCTTGCAGGTGTAATACTAGAAGGATCGATTCTGACGATCACAGTAGCAGTATCTGATGCTATACCAAGTGTTGCTGTCAAGGTAACCTCAACAACTAAGGATGGCGTACCATCACTGCCACTGATGTCTGCTATGAAGGCACTGTTAGGTATCACAAAACTGGCCTGAGGTGTATGCAGATTATCCTTACTGAAAAGCCTGTTTTCAGTGATAGTTATCCAAGAATATGAATCTGTTTTGATTGTCCATTGATATCTGAGGTCTGGATGCTTTACAGGCAGCGTTATTACTGAGGCGTCAAGAAACACGCGGCTGTTAGGTTGAGCTGTAACAGAAGAATAAACAACGTCGTCCCATTGGTTACCAACCGAAGCGGATGCAGACACTATTTCATATTCAGGATCATAATTGGGTGGGGGTTCCCCAGTAGGGCTAAGAATGTTTACAGTCACTGAAGCTGTTTTTTGTGCATCCCCCTGCGTGGCAGTCAAAGTCAGGATCATCTTGTATTTACCAGGGTCGCTGTCACTTATACCATCTATAAAAGCTTGGTTAGGCACTTTGAACTGCCCTGTAGCGTTTCCAGCATTAAACGAATATTTGTCATCTTGAGACACATATATCCAGCTGTATGGACCTTCTTTTACTTTCCACCCAAAAAAAAGTCTATCTTTTCCCTCTGTTATAGCTCCACCACTCAAATAGACAGTCGCACCAGGGCGCACGTAAACCATGCTGGTTGCGGAGGAGTGAGAATGCGCGGTAGTGGCAACTTTCGCTTCTAGTATCTCTATTACATTGGTTTGCGCCACAGTAGAAGCCGCGCCCACCAACGCAAGGAAGCCAGTCAATAGGATGAAAACCAAAGCAGTGAACATAGATTTCATGTGCAGGAACTTATAGCATGGCCGAAAAACTATCAATTCATAGCATCAGATGCACTCAAAACATCTGAATATTCCCGTTTTCTACCTTTGAAAACAGGTTAGAAAACCCTGCTCACAGGCCATATATGGCCGCCAGCGCGGTGGCGTATCAAATCGGCTGGGACAGGGCCGAGCTGTCTTGAATCCACGCTGTGAGCCCTGTTGTCTCCTAACACGAAAAACTGGCTGTCACCTAGTTGGCAGCCTGTGGTGATAATACCGGGGCAGAACGACAGTGCTCCTATAAACCCATCATGAAACGTGGTAGAACCACCGGGTAGATAAGATTCGTTTAGAAGCTGCCCGTTCACTGAAACAACACCTTCACGCTGAGGATCGACAGAATCGTCTAACAGGATTACGTCACCAGGAACAGCTACCACACGTTTCAGAAATCCTTGCCCTGCTTCAAACCTAGGACAGAACCCGAAACGCTGTTTGTAGTTGTAACACCACCAAACAGGTTCAATGCTCACCACATCCCCTGCGTGCAGCGATCTAGTATCTAAATGTTTGCTTGCTAACAGTCTGTCACCTTCAACATAGGAAGGTGACATAGACGTGCCTTCAACTTTGAGGATCACATTCCTACTAGAAGTCACCCACACAAACAACAATCCTGCAAGCAGAAACGCTGTTAATCCTGCCCAAAAACGGGTGGCAGGCAGCCGAAATAATTCGGTTTTAGACAACACAGACAGCTAATCCATCTTGGTGTTAGCCAAAGCCGTTATCATGGCAATATCAAGTAACCTGCCAGCAGCAGTTCCAGCTCCTTACAGAGTTTTTCTCTCAGCGTCTGGAATGCTTGTTTCGTAGAAAGATAATACAGAGCCCCCCGCGCCTATTATAGTGTTGGTACCCTTGTCCGTTGTGGTGCACTTTGCCGAGACTGCTTTACCCGCAGCCCAGCATTTAGGGGCTATCCCGTGAGCTACCTCTTCCTCTGTAAACCCGCCTGTAGCAGCACCATCAGCTTTGAGATTGGCGGTGGGTGGAATACATAAAGCGTGCCTTGGTTCACCTTCTATTGACCCGCTTTCTGATGCGTCGTACCCAACGCCTGCGTGTTTAGAACCTTTAATTATTATCGCGCAGAAAGACTGGTTAGCTGTAGGTCTGATAATGAGCACAGCCATGTTGCAAGCGCTGATGGTAATACCATCTATTAACTGGATATCCTCTTTGTTGACCCAAACGTGAACTGTTTCAGGACTACCCGCAGTAGCCTTAGCAAGTGTCAAATCGTCCTCATCCCCATCGCCTATCGCCTTAAAAGTGGCGCCTGTCAGCCTGCCTTGCAAAGCAGTAGCAGCCCCAGCAGACCCAGCTGTATCACCTTCTTTACAAGCTGCGGTTGTTTGACCTGCGAAGTTGAAACTACCGTCACTGTTTCTTTGCGTGCCGATCTGTTGCACCACGTTCGCAGCTGATGACCGTTTTTGGCCGCGCAAGCCCCGTCGTTTACGGCGGGGTTAGCGGCGGGGGGTTTGTTGGTTTTGGATGTATTGTTTGATGATGTGGAGGGGGGCTCCTCCGCAGGATGCTGCGAAATAGCTGGGGCTCCAGAGATGGTTTTTGTGGGTGGGGATGTTGGGGTATTCTTTTCGTAGGAGTCGGCTTGAGACTCCTTTGAGACTGTTGACGAGTTTGCTGACCGATGTTTTGGGTGGGTAGGTGATGAGGAGGTGTACGTGGTCGTGTTCTCCGTTGCATTCTTTTAGTTGCGCTCCGAAGTCGTTTGCGACGGTGGTGAAGATTTGTTGGAGTCTTTGATGGTGCTGGTGGGTGAGCACTTTCCGACGGTATTTAGTGACGAAGACTAAATGAACGTGCAGGTTGGTTAGGCAGTGTCTGCCTGCGCGAATGTTGGTGTTGTTGGGCATGAGACCAACTATAATATGGGTGATGTCGTATAAGTATCGCTTGGATCCCACTTCGGAGCAGATGGTTGCGTGTAGGGAGCATTGCGCTCAAACACGGTTTATGTGGAATTGGGCTTTGAGTCAGCATGAGACAGCCCGCGAGATGGGAGAGTTCTGTGATTGGGATTTGTGGGATAAGCAACTCGCAGAGTTGCGTAACAGTGAGGGGTTTGAGTGGCTGAAAGCTGGTTCGTCGTCGGTGCAGCAGCAAGCTTTAAGTCGTTTGCGGCAGGCTTTCAAGAATTGGAGTTTGCGTCCTGATCATTTCGGTTATCCGAAGTTCAAAAAGAAACGCTGGCATGAAGACGGCGGGTTCACGATCCGTGACGTTCGAGTACGGAAACTGAACCGTAAACATTCGGCGGTTCATGTGCCGAAGGTGGGGTGGGTGAAGTTCCGTCGCCATCAAACGTTAGGGGAGCATGGGATGGCGCATGTCACAGTTGATCGTGCAGGACGCTGGTTTGTGTCGTTTAGCGCTGAGCAGCGTCCGGTCACGAAGGTGTGCGAACAGCGATCTTCGCTAGGTGTGGACCGCAACGTGAAAGACGACACGATTGCTACCTCAGATCGCGAGAAGTATTCGATCCCGAAAATGTCGCCTAAAGAAAAGGAGCATCTTAACAACCTGAAACGCAAGAAAGCGAACCAGCAACCCGGGTCGCGTCGGTGGCTACAAACGAAAGAGTCGATAGCCAAGATCTACGTTAAAGACGCCGACAGACGCAAAAACTGGGTTGAGCAGCAAAGCACCAGCCAGGTGCGAAGCTATGAGGTTCTCACTTACGAAGACCTCAAAGTTCGCCAAATGATGAAATCCGCTTCAGGAACAAAAGAAAACCCAGGCAAAAACGTTGCCGCCAAACGCGGACTCAACCGCGAGATCGCTGGCTCTTGCTGGTCGATGCTCGCTACCAGAGTCCGTCAGAAAGCAGAAGCCACCCCCGGCACGCTGTATCAGGAAGTGCCCGCTGCGTACACTTCCCAAAAATGTTGTGTCTGTGGATACACCCACAAACACAACCGCAACGGCAACCGTTTCAAATGTCTCAACCCCACATGCAGACACGAAGACGACGCCGGGTTCAACGCAGCCACCAACATTCACGCGGCTGGACTAGTCGCGCGTGATCCCGCAAAACAGGCACTGCCGTGTCGGGAACACGCAGAAATCTTCCAAGCGGCAGCTTGAAGAAACCCCGTCCTTCAGGGCGGGGAGAAGTCACACCTTCACCTTCTGGGTTGGGCAGCGAGCGTACTGACCTTTGATCGCCAGCGGTGATAGTCAAGCAGTTCCGAACGTTTGGAGTGCCTTCTTTTTGGTCGGCATCGGTTTTCTCATTGACTGCTAGGCTCAGCGAAACAGTATCGCGAGAATCGCCTTCAGATACAGCAAGCAACGCATCTGACAGGTAGCTAGGATTGATAGCTGTTTCTACACCTTGTGTAGAGGGATTGCCTTCTAACTTGTATTCTCCGAATTTTGTCCTATCAAAATCCTTGAGACTTGCTACCATTTTTCCGCTTTCTACCACAATCATAAAATCGTTTTTATCTGCTTTTTTCTTTATGTCTTGCAGCCATTTACTCGCTCCTATGGGGTCTGTGAACACTGAATGGCAGACTGTTTGTTTTGGAAGAAATGGTTTGAGCGGGGGATATTCACCCGGTATAAGTTGATTTTGCACTGTTACTGGCCCACAACTCATGGTGATAGTAGAATTATCTTCACCGTGTATGCGTGTTTCTACTGCTGCGGGAGCTTGGGTTCTGGTGCCGCGCAAGCCTAATCGTGCTGATGCTTTTACTAGCTTTTTCAACATGCTGCCAGGCACTGTGACACCTCCAGTTCTGTTTAGTGTTTTCAAGTCGACTGGCGGGTCGGTAATAGTGCCTCTGTAACTATCACAGCTAACAGTTTTGCCAGCAAAATCTTCTTCTTCGCTTGGAAAATGTACGCCACGCAGATTGTTGAGTTTAGATTCTGGATAGCTTCTGTTACGCTCGTCGTTGCTAGCGGTAATGCTGTTTGCCCAGTCTTCAAACACAGGTAATGTTGGCGCATCTCCTGCCCATAAAGATGTTGTGTCTTCCTCGAAATCACTTTCCTTTAAGCCACCCCAGCCATACTTTGTGCGACTGTAAGGTTGACCTATAGGATTTCCTTTAACTGTTAGTCCAGTGCCATGAACTGTGAATGTTGTGTTTTTGTCTGTGCTTTTAGCTAGGTCTTTGAAATCCCTGCGAGCCATATACGCTTCAAAAGCTTCACCGCTAGCGGTCGCATCTCTAACCGAAATCCGGTCGCCTGTGCTCTCGCATAGAGCTTCATACAGCATTCCGTCAGCGTCACGCGATATTTTGATCGGAAAATAGCCTTTTGTGCCTACCAGTAAAATGTCGGCTATTTTGCTCGCAGGTATAGGCGCTGGAACGTACTCTGAAGAGGTAACTGTTTGTGTGGCCGCAGAAGCTGCGCTACTCAAATCAACTTGTGGTGTGGTCGCTGTAACACCGCTGCTACCATTCTTGCTGTTAGCGCCACCAGGTGCGATTTTGTATTTGCGTAGAGTGCTCTCAGACAGTCCAGTCCCTTTGACTAGAGTTTTCCAAGTCTTATATTTGTAAGCGTCTTGGCGAGCTTTCGCTAGTTTCTGATCGAATTGTTGATTGGTAGATGTAGGCATGTTTTTGAGGATGCCGTGTGCTCATAACCTCCCCAATTCCAGCAGTTCAGCCTTGCGCGAGTTCCCCTCGTATTTTCACCTTCATTCACATATGATTAAGACTTCGTTTGATCTCTTGTCGCTGGACATGCCATACTTCCATTGCGGAGTACGAAAATCGTAGCCGTCGTACATTCTGCGCACGTCGTCGCAATCGTTGTAGCTCAACAGCCAACCTTTACGACTGCGCAGCGCTTCCGCGAGTGCTTCATGGTCGAAACTTTCGTGCATATCACCTCGATCTCCGTACAGCTTTTGACCATTAAGGTAGGGCGGATCAAGATACAGGTAATCGTCCTCATGTCTAGCAAGCGTCTCGCTCCAATCAGCGCACGACACATGCAGATTGCTTGCCCGAAAGTCGCGCAGCCTGTCTATCGCGCTTAGCGTAAATCTCGGATGACCCGGAGACATGCCGCCCGAAAGGGTCGCCCCGGAAAAAGAGCACCTGTTCAACACAAAATAGACCGCGGCCTGTTCAAACCCATCGTTGAAGAGTGTGATCTGTTTTTGCAGATTGTAGAATTTTGTTTTAGTCAGCGGATAGTATTGCCGCACACGATCTGATAAAAGCACAGGCGACTCTTGCGCATGTTGCCAGAATGTGACCAGCGGGGTGAATGCGTCTCCTCCGAATACCTGAATGCCATCAGCGGCGCATGCCAACTCAATACTCCCGCCTCCTAGAAACGGAGAAGCAAGCCTGTTAAGTCCTTCTGGCAGATATTCACGAATGATTTTCACCGCTTTTGACTTGCCCCCCGGATACCGCAAAGGTGAACGCTTGGAATCAGGCAACGACGATACGCCAGCAAGATGCGACCCCACCAACTCGAAATCTGTTGCTGGTAGTTGAAGCGCCGCCCTCATACTGTGAGTTCTGCAGCTTGCAGCAACACTGTTTCGCTGCATCTGTTGCAATGTGTTCCAAGGTAGTCACCTGCTGGTCGAGTGGTGTAGCCCATAATCGTCCCGTCCGCGTAAAAGATAGGTTCCATACCTGCGGCTATAGACCAGTCAGGTATCGGATTGTGGCAATTCCAGCATCGCACTCCTTGTAAGGTTTGTGTGTAGCCGGGACGTAGAGGATGCGGTTGTGTGATAGGTGCAATATAAGGGTGTTTTGTGTTTCGCATACACCTATTATCCGCCTGCGAATGTCAGCTTGTCCGCTGTTGTGGGGAGCTTAGACGTAGTGTCGTTAGTTATAATCAGGGGAGAGATAGCGGGGGGTTGATGCTTCAAATTGTGGTTAGCATAAGCTGCTTGCTAGCGGACATCTCATCGCTAGGATTCGTCCATGAATCCGCTCAGCTCACAGTCTCACCGCATCTCACGCTTGCAGAACTTTAAGCTGATCGTCACGATTCGTGTCTTCCTTGAGTTTCGTGTTTGTTTCTAAGACTGTTTTCCAGGCAAGCAAATCGATGGTGAGGTTATCTTTGAGTTCGCTTGAAGGGAGATTGTTGGCTAGTTCGCTGAAATCGTCGGGACTGTAGATAGGGGTTTTTGCTAGTTGGTTTGCTGCCTCTGAGATGATGTTAACAGCTTTTGTGAGGCCCTGTTCTTGGAACTGTGAGCGAAGATCGGTCCAGTGTGCTAGCAAACTCATTTTTGCTTTTTCTTCTTGAAGTCTTGTGGTCATTGTTGCTCCTAATGTCTTGGAAGGTTTTGGTTGTTTCATTATCTGACGTAAGGATATTTGTTGAGGTCTTGGTAGCTACCTTGTGAACGTAACCAGTCCCGAACTTCACCGAAATGAGTTCTGATGCCCTCGTAATGGGAGCGGTAATTCTCATAGTGTTGCCGCTGCGCTTCTTGGGGTGAAAGCGGTTTAGGAGGTTTACTAGCGAGTAATGCGTCTAACAGTTCACCTACGTGATCGAGGCTATACATCTCGTAGCCTCCTGGTTCGTTGCGCCAATCGTCTAGTCGCTGTCTTTCTCTTTTAGATTTCATGATACCTCTTGTTTTTCTAGGATGATTGTGTCAACAAACTCGTAAAGCCAGTCGTCTAAGACCTCTCGCTGATCGGAGTTTAAGTGGTACGACATTTCAAGGTTTTCGGCCATGCTGCGAGTCGTTTTCGACAGGATTCGTAAGGTGTGCGGACAGGTCGTATGGCCTGCAAATCGTTTTTCTAACACTTCTTTTTCGCGCCTGACGTTGATGTGTTGATCAACATCAACGAAGTCGTTTATAAACACATTTGATGGCATTGCCAGCTCCTGTTTCGGATAACCAGTAGTAGTTATATTTCTATTATCTCACATGAGTGTGACACTTTGAATCGGTGGGATTATCGCTGCTTCACCTGAACTGCTGGTGTCATCCCATAAAGTCTTAGCCGCTGCAATCACCGCTTCAGAAAGACGTGTGCCACGTTCAGTAGCTAAACCTATAAAGACGATACAATCGGGTTTAAGTTCGAAAGCCCGTAACTGTGTAGAAAACAGCGTTGGTTTAGAGAGGTTGTTAGCAGGTGATATGAGCAATTGTTGTAGCAGGAAAAATAGCTGTTTGCGTTAAACTGGTATCAGATTTGATTTCGGCTGGTTTGAGGGAGTTTCTTCGGGTGTGTTGCCATCACCTTCAGATGTGCGGTTTTGGCACAGCTCGTTTTTATCATCGTAAATCCGGAGTTTGGTAGGGATCACCTGAAGGCTGGAAGTGCCGTGAACTGTGATGGTGATATCGCTAGTGATATCAGGTGGAGTGTTTAGGGTTGGGGGTCTGAATGACCACGTTCCGGTATTTGAGGTGTTTTTGCCTTTTCGAATGGTCAATGTGGCAGAAGGTACGATAGTTGTCGACTGGTAGTGGATGTTTTGTTTGGCAGTGTCACTTGTGCGCCCAACTGTCACTTTCACTTCAATTTCCTCGTCGGCTGGGTGGAGGGCTTCTGGACCGTTTTCTTGTTGTTTGTACAGTGTGGCGCGGATGTGAGCGAGGCTACGTATGCCGCTTTGCTCTTGGCCGCCTTCTTCTATCAGGTTTTCACACCACCAGTTATACCCAGAGGCTATTGTTAGTTTGATGTAAGGTTGGGTGGAGTCTTTGATTGTGATCGTTGCTGGTGACACTGTGGTGAGGCTGTCCTGTGGGTTTGACCCCCTTCTATCTTCGGTCAGTGAAATTGTTTTATCGGAAAGACTAGGGTTGTGTTTCAGTGTCAGATCAAAGGTTTTGCTACCAGACTGTTTACCTGGGTGAATGAGCACCCGAAAACTGTCGTCCCCCACCCTATGGGAATAGTCTATATTCTTTTCAGCAGTGCCTGTTGCACCTATTTGCACCTTGACCGCCACGGCATGTGAGAACGTGGTGTCACCTTTGAGGGTGACTTTAGCGGTCATCATCTGTCTTGTCTGCGACCCTGCCTTAGGTTCGGTTACCACTGGAGAGCCTTCAATGCTTATCTGAGCTTCAGTGGGTTTAGCATCATTATCTTTGATGGTTATAGTCACTTCAGATGGACCGCTTCTACTGTAGGGGCTTTCTAAAGCGCCTAACGCTACAGTCAAAGTCTCATCGGTTTCGTGCATCTTGTCGTCTACAGTTTCGAAACTGAACTCTCCGTAACTTGAACCGCGGGTAATGCTGATATGCACAGCCCCTTCAGGCAGGTCGTAGTCTGCGCCTTTCTTTGCGGTACCGTTTTTCACTATTACAGGCACTTCAATGTCTCGTGTCGCAGGTGACGCTAAAGTAGCGTTTACAACCACCGAATGGCCTTCAGTAACTGTTCTTCGCGTTTGAGCCACAGCGAGCGTCACAGGTACTGGGATCACATCGTTGTCTCTGATAGTGAGACTGGCAGACGATTTGTTGCTGTCAATCAAACAAGGGACAACACTGCTGCCACTTATTTTTGTGGCAGTTCGAAGCTGAGCGGTTATCACCCCGTCAGGTTCATCGGTTTTATCGTCAATAGTCGGTATAGAAAAATTTCTCACGCCTGATGGGAAAACAGTTACTCGTTTCCTGCCAGCATGATCGCGAAATCCGGTTGCACCGCTTACCATCACGTTCACATCGCATTCCCCTGAAGGTGTGGTTCGCAACGTGAACCCTGCTGGAACACCTTCATTCACATCGCTGCCAGCGGTTATAGACACTTTAGGTGTGGCATCGTCGTCTAACACGTCTACAGAAGCGCTGTTAGCAGAACCATTCACAGTGTACCCAGAACCTGGTCGCACTGTAACAGTCAACCTGCCTTTAGCTTCTTCAACACGGTCATTCACAGTCCGCAAACTAAAACTACGACTGTTAGTACCAACCCTGAAAGCCAGCTGATGGTTACCAGCCGCCCGAAAAGTTCGGTCAAGGTAATCACCTGTAGCAGTAACAGTGATATTCACATACACAGTAGAAGTACGCGACGGGTTAGCATTGTTAAGGTCAATATTAAACCAAGCAGTCTGACCCTCAGCTATAGGACTCTGAGTACTAACACTAACACGCACACCAACAGTCGGTCGTGAAGTAGATGTCGGACGCGGAGTAGATGTCGGCTGCGGAGTAGGTGTCGGCTGCGGGTTAGACGGTCGTTGATTAGGTGTGGCATCGTCGTCTAACACGTCTACAGAAGCGCTGTTAGCAGAACCATTCACAGTGTACCCAGAACCTGGTCGCACTGTAACAGTCAACCTGCCTTTAGCTTCTTCAACACGGTCATTCACAGTCCGCAAACTAAAACTACGACTGTTAGTACCAACCCTGAAAGCCAGCTGATGGTTACCAGCCGCCCGAAAAGTTCGGTCAAGGTAATCACCTGTAGCAGTAACAGTGATATTCACATACACAGTAGAAGTACGCGACGGGTTAGCATTGTTAAGGTCAATATTAAACCAAGCAGTCTGACCCTCAGCTATAGGACTCTGAGTACGATCACTAACACGCACACCAACAGTCGGTCGTGGAGTAGATGTCGGCTGTGGAGTAGATGTCGGCTGCGGAGTAGATTCCACTACTTTCGGGCACGATGCGTTCTCGTTCACCCGCTCACCACCCGGGCATATCTTCATACGCGGAGTAGATGTCGTCTGCGGGTTAGACGGTCGTTGATAACGCGGAGTAGATATAGGCTGCGGATCGATCGGAGGCGGATCGGTCTGTCGTGGAGTAGATGTCGGCTGCGGAGTAGATTCCACTACTTTCGGGCACGATGCGTTCTCGTTCACCCGCTCACCACCCGGGCATATCTTCATACGCGGAGTAGATGTCGTCTGCGGGTTAGACGGTCGTTGATAACGCGGAGTAGATATAGGCTGCGGATCGATCGGAGGCGGATCGGTCTGTCGTGGAGTAGATGTCGGCTGCGGAGTAGATTCCACTACTTTCGGGCACGATGCGTTCTCGTTCACCCGCTCACCACCCGGGCATATCTTCGTATGCGAATGCGATACTGGAACAGTTTCTAAACGCTTAACAGACCCCGACCACTTATAAGTTCGTTGAGCGGGACGGTGGTTTACAGAATCGAAAATGTAACCTGGATTACTATGACCACAATTATCACGACCTTCACAACTGCTGCTAACCCGGCAACATTGTGATGTAATTGTTTCCGTTGCGCATGATTTTTTACCGAATTGTAATTCTATACATTGTGGTGGCTGTTTTATCCTTGTAACCGTCTGAAGTTTATACCAGCGATTAGTGTGTGTACCGATTTTTACGGTTTCACGACAGTTGAGCACATGAGACGGGCATCGACCGTTACCTGAGGCGGGTTTCAAAACCTCTTGAGTAGTTGTTCGCGTGTCAGCGTTCACAGCAGATTGTGTAACAGTAGTTATAAGACCAGCGGTGAAAACAGTTATTAGAAGACTTATAATCATCAACTGTTTCATAGAACCGCTCATCAACATCACCGCATTATGAGCATTCAGGGAAACGACCTGAAGTCGCTAACTCTATTCTCAACTCTGTTTCCCTTTTAAAGTGGATAGCATCGAGGAGACCGGTTTCATTCCAAAAGCGTTGCCGCGCTTCCCACCATTCATCACCGTCTGTGTAGTAGTCGTAGCCTTCGTTGAAGTGGTTGCCGTAAAGCGGGAAATCAGGGTAATTAGGGTCATCAAACGGTTCTAGCCCAGCTTTAAAACGCTCCTCAACCAACTGGTCAGCTTCCTCATATGCTTGTTGTGATATTGCATCACCTTCTTCTCGTGTGAAGCCCCAAAATATTTTCTGTATGCATGGGGTAACATCCCTCCAGTCACTTAAAGCCCGTATGGAAGAGATTCCCTGTTGGTAGCCTTCCCAGGGTCCCCACCATGAGGTTTTACCGAGCGGGAAATCTACTTTAATTGCTATTTTTCCGTCTGTTGAGTAAAGAGTTTCGCGGTGAACATGGTTTTCTACTTCGTGAACCACCGGATTAGGGTCTCCGAAATGATCATGATGATGATCATGATCATCATCATGAGTTTCGGGTTGAGGGGTGGATGTGGGGGTGGGTGTGGGGGTTGGTTGCGGGTCGCAGGTTTGTTCGGCCGTGTCTAAGTGTTGTTGCAGACTGTCAGGTATGGGAATACTATCTGCGGCGCCTATGAGCGCGTCGGCTGTTGGGATTGTGTGTTGGTCGGGGATTGTTTGTGCTATGCAATCAGCTATTTTTTTTGCTGTGCCTATGTGAGTGTACGCATCAGAAATAATAGTGCGAGCCCATTCTATGGTTTTCCAAGACGGAACAACCTCGACCACCGGTGAAACCTCAGGTTCCGGTTCAACAGTTGTTGCCACATCAACAACCTCAACCACCGGTGAAACCTCAGGTTCCGGTTCGGGTTGGGGGGTGGTGGTTTGTGTTGCGGTGGGTTGGGATGTGATTGTTGCGGTGGGTTGGTTGTTTGTTGGTTGGGTGGTTTGTGTGGTGTTGTTGGTGTTGCCGCAGCTTGTTGTGATTAAGATGAGTGCGCTGAGTGTGGCGGCTAGTTGACGGGTGGTGGTTTTCATTTCGTGTTCTCCGTGTTGTGATAAGTGTTTGGTGTTACACGAAATGTTAGTGGCAGCGGTGACAGGTATGTCTTTGTTTTCGGAAGGATCAGACACTCACCGGGTGGCGCAACAGGCCAACCGCAATACTTGACAGTCACTATCCGTGTTATTTTTACTCGATACGTCGCGAGTTCATAGATTGCTTTAGGGGGGTGTGCGTCAGCGCTCTCAACGTCAACTGTTTGTGCGATGATCAGTGTTGATGCAAAAACTAGTAGAACTGCTAGAACGCTTATACTGCGATTTGTTTGGAATTGTTGTTTGTGCATACGACGCTTTCGGTTGTGTGTGAAAGTGTCCCCTGATTATGTTGTGATTTTAGTATAACAGACGAAGTTCACACCTTAGACGAAGTTCACCTTGTTAGCAGGTTTGTGGGAAGCTAGAAGCAGATTAGACAAGGTGGTTTTCCTACAGTTTGGAAGGTGCAGAATGAACGCTGAGAAAGAGAGGGAGAGTACTGCTGCTCTAAGAATCTCTTCGGAAATTGAGCAAGTGTTCTTTGTATTATGGGGATTGCTTAGATGTGATGGGGGAGTGGCGTTCTGAGCAGGTTGATTTAGTGTATTTAGACTCTCACACAGGCAAAGCGGTGAAACTTTCTGATAATCCTCTGATTATAGAACTGAACAATCTCAATGTTATTGCTTAGCCAAAAACCTGTGTATCACCAAATCATTGGAGCAGCTTTAGTACCTGGGTCTAAGTAGATTGGGTAGAAATCGATCAAACCATCCGAGTAGCCGTTCTCTTCAGGATTATTAGGGTTGAAGCCTAATTCCCATGCTTCGTCTTGCAAATTCTGGGCGGTAATTGCTAAAACTGCATACTCATAGGAATGCCCGAACCTCGCAAAAAATTCGTCAACGACTTGTTGATTTTGTCTGCATGCATGATCACCTATTTTTATGCGTGATTGTGTTTTTGCTTCCCCTAAATATCTTCTCATCAGCCAGTGACATTTTTCGCGGGTTGTTCTTTCAGGCACAGGGTCCATCCACGTCCTACATTCCTCAGCCCAGCCTGTTATTCCCCTATCATAGTACACCCAACGATGCAAACCCCATCTTATTATTGTCTGGTATACGCACCGCTGATTTTGGAACATGCCACCAGCGTTGATCGGCATCACAGACCAAGCCCACATGTGGCTGCAACCCTCATAAACCGATCTGCCATACAAAGCATCATCAGATGCTGTAAGCGCTTTGTACACCCATTCAGGTTCTGCTCTCATACACGCTGTTATCAAACCTAATGCTTGAGCATCATTAGCCACGAAAGGTAAATCGTAATCCGCCCATTCTTCTTTGATACCGCCGCTTCGCTCTGTTACTTTCACACCCCGGTTTTTGAGTTCCCTGAAAGTTAAAATCTGTGTGGCACAAGGCAGCCCATCACCACCGATACCAACCCCCACCTCATCTGAAGGTGTAGGATTAGCGCAAGGAAACGCGTCTATCTCCGCTTGAGCGGCTATGCATTCAAAGCCGTTACCAGGAGGTCGCAGCAAAGCCTGTTTCTTGCTGGGAAGCGGATCGTCCCATTGCCCGTCATCGTCTGCTAAATCATGGTGAGGCCGCGCTGTGTTAGACGTCCAATCCCACCCGTCCCAATAACGATACCGAGCGCGGCAAGTCGGGTCAACGTACCATTCCGCTTCTACTTCTACGGGCTTTGTGTCCCCAACAAGTCCGTTTTCAACGTCTTCTACGTCTTCTTCAACTTCTACTATGTCCACAATTTCTACTACTTCTATGACCTCTCCATCTTGTTTTTTGATTTCTGCAAGCTCTTCGGGAGTGACAAGAGGCGGCTCGGTGGCAGCAGGAGTGGGGGTAGAGGTTGTTGAGGGTTGTTGTGTGCTTGTTGTTTCAATTCCAGGTGGCGGTGTGGTCGCACCGCAAGTGTCAGGAACCCCGCTGTAGTCTGAATCAACAGGGATCATGCCTTCATCGCATTCCACTTTCACTTTCACACTGTGTTGATGGTCGCGGTCGCATTCAACGTCATCATGGGAATGAGTACTGCCATCATCATGGGTGTGTTCGCATACGTCTTGTGGCTGAGAAGCAGCGGTGGTGGTGCTAGCAGTCTCAACGATATCGTCCCCCGCTTTTTCTACAGGTGAGGGAGTAGCTGTCAGTGTTACTGAAGGCGCAGCCGACGGTGTTGCTGTGGCAGTAATTTCGCCTCCGACTGTCACACCAGGTGACCCCACAGTAGAAGCAGTGTCAGATGCGCTAACAGTTTCTTCATCATCGGGTGTACCCAAATCTGTGGTAGGAGGAGCAGGTTCAGCGCTGCTGTCTACCTCGATTTGAACTGGTTCAGTGGTAGTCGCAGAATCATTAGAATCACTCCCACAACCTGCGGCTAGCAGCGTGAAAACGACGAAAACCACTGCTGTTACAGCACTCACCCGCTGTTTGCGATTCAACAAACAAGCAGGAATGCGCGGTTGAGAAACGTTTTCAGAAAACATGGTTTCACATTTTACCATGCTTCAATGAAGGGCGGGTTTATAAACCCGCCGAACCAAGAGTGTCTTTTTCTAATGCTAGTTCTTTATCTGAACTTCAATGAAGGGCGGGTTTATAAACCCGCCGAACTGCTCGACTAAAATCTTTGCTTTGACCTGCTGGTTTGCAAAGATTTACGAGCGGTTATAAAAAGGAAGCATTTTCTAAAATCTATAGGTTTCGAGCCCTCATTAGCATTGCTGTACCTACCTAAGCACTCGAGTTACAGAATGACTGGAACACTGGTCGGCAAAGTAGCAGCAAAATGTTATTCATCGCAGTTTCTCAGTGTCAGTCCACGCTTTGATTATGGTGCCTTCAGGGATACGTATTTTTTCAACATCAATATACGGTTCGTCTGATGGTACGTATTCCCCTGTGGAATCATGAAAAGGCCAGATGTCTGATGTCCGGTTGATGCTCACCAGTCCTTCTTCTACTGCTACATCTTCTAACTTTGAGTCTAGTAGATTGTCCCCGATCAAGAGTGGATGTACTCCGCAGAGCCACACTTGTTTTTCCATGTCTGGAAGCTGTATTTTGGTGACATCCGCTAAGGTGTATGCTCTTGCATCTTCCTCTGTTTCATACGAATCAGGCCCATTCATACAAGCGTTCCAAAGCTCTTCATGTGTGGTCAATAGAGGCTCATCGTCTCCATTGCGAGGAGAATCGGGGTTGTGTGGGGGAGTTAGGTTTGTCATAACCTCACACTGTAGCACTCCAATTGAAGCTGCACGCTGCTGTTCGCGGCACGTGGCATCCTTAGAGTTATGGCGCTCAAATCAACGCAACAGAAAATCGCTAAAGCACGTTCTGTAGCTCCGAAAGCTCACACTTGGAGTGAGTTGGAACGTTTGACAAGCTTGTCTGAGAGCACGCTTCGTAAATACGATATACGACCAGGTAAAAAGCAAAGGTCTAATAGTGCGGTGACACCGACAGCGAATGTGTCCGCTGTTGATTTGAGTGCTGGGGTTGGTGCTATTGCATCTACTAGCGCAAAGCCTGCTAAGAAACGCCAACTGTCGTCCGCTCAGCAAGCTGCTAGACGGCAGAGAAATAAACTGAAGGCGCAGAAGGGGGCGGAAGCTATCCGAGATCGGGTTTTGGTAATGCTGGAAAACGGGGATTTAGGCGAGTGGGAAAGAGGATGGCAAGAACTTGGCTGTTCCGCACAGCCTTTCAGTATCAAATCAGGTTTTTATACGGGTGGTTACAATCGTTTTTCTATGGCACTAGCAGAACACGGTGAATCACCGACAGGTGTGTGGGGGACGTATAAGCAGTGGCAAGCAATAGATTGCCAAGTCAAAAAAGGGTGTAAAGGCACCCCAATGATAGTGCCTGTCACATACTCGAAATCTTGTGATGCTTCTTGGTGTTCAGGGCTTCCAAGTAAAGGTAAACGTTGTTCGCATGGTGCTACCTGTGCTGCGGAAAAAGGGGTTTTTTTCAAAGCAGTAGATGTTTATAATGCCTCGCAGGTAAAAGGCGATGCGCCTGTGCATCCTCTGCTGAAGGATTACCAGCCGATGGACTCCGAGGATGTGAACGTGTCCGAGAAAATTGTGTCTATGTTCGCCCCGCTAGGTGCTGATATTCGGTTTGAAGGTGATCAAGCGAAGTACGTGTATACACAGGATTATGTGCAAATGCCCACAATAGAACAGTTCGACAGCCCTGAGCAGTTCGCAGCAGTTATGGCACATGAGCTAGTTCACTGGACAGGTAATAAAGAGCGATGCAACAGAAAGCTTTCATCTAATGCTATCCCAGGTTTATTAGCTAGCCCAGATTATGCGCGTGAAGAGCTAGTCGCAGAATTAGGTGCTGTGCTTGTGTGCGGTCGATTAGGTATCCCTTATCGCAGTCGATCCGACCATGAAGCGTATCTAGCGAGCTGGGCTAAAAGTCTTGGAGCGGAGAATGGTGTTGAAGAACTAGAACAAGCTATGCAACAAGCAGGGAAAGCCGCTGATTTTATTATCAACAAAATATCCACAGATCAAGGTGAAATTGTAGGTTTAGCAGCTTGAAACGATTGTTGATGGTAAGCGCTCATACTGTTTATTTGCGTTTACGCCATTTACGAAGAACTTGAGCTGTATAACTCTCTGATGCTCCAGCGATGCGAGCAATATACGACTAGCACTAATACGTGGCTGTGCTGTCCGAGGGCATCTCTTTTTCGGCATTATCTATCGCCCGCATCACAGCAACCAAGAACATGGCTGCAACTTGTGGGACGATAGCGTTGCCGTAGCCTTTGAGAAGCTGTTTCCGATAAACATCTTTTTTAGCCATTGGGCTTAGCGGCAGCAGTCTCGCACCTTTGCTGTGCAACATAGAGGCAAGATTTAGGCGAGTTTCTTCGGGGAACTTCAACCATGTTTGAGCGGCTTCTGAAGGTGTGTTAAATCCTGTTTCTGTTTGTTGCAGCTCTTGTAAAAGTTGATGCGATTCTTCTAACACTTCAAAATCGTCAACCCATGTGGGAGCTGCGAAAGTGGCTGATAAGAAGTTGGTTAGTTCTACGATTTCCTCATTTTCATCTGCGCTGCTATTCCCGCTGATGTCCAACTCGGGGGAAATCCCATTAGCCATCCAACAAAATCTGCGGACAATGCGACGGGGTTTTCCGTCTGCCCAGATGTGTGGTTTGGCGTGCTCCCATTGGAAGCTGAAACTGCTTGTTCGCCCAGTTTCGCTGTTTGTGTTTGAGGCAGCAGCTTCGCATCCCAAACTGTTGGTGTTGGCCAGCCTTTCACCAGACCTGTCGCTAGCCTCGCGGTGCCGTTCAACGTTTTTCTGCCTCGCCTGCTGTTTGGTTGTTGTTTCGTGTTGGAGGTCGGTGTCGGCCAGCTTTGCGGTATTGAGATAACTGGTTTGAGCGTTTTCGGTGTGAGCGCACTGAATAGGCTTACTTGCGTCTCTGATGTAAGCCGCCCAGTACAGTCGGCTTCTCCAGTGGGGCGCTTGGACACTGCAAGCTGGCAGATCGGTTGCAGCGACCTCATATCCTGCTGCTTCCACATCATTTGGTATTCCTGTGAGGCGGAGACGTCTACTAGAGCGTGCAATGATTGTTCTAAATGTTTCTGAAAACGAGCGCTCATTGGTCACTTCCTTTTCACCTAAAACACGGTAGCAATCGCGACGTATCCCATCACCACCTATTACCCCGTTATCACCTAATGTGGCGAGCATAAAATCTGATTGAAACGCTTCTGTGTCTAGTCCCACATAACTTGCGGTATCTGAAACAGTTTTGAGTGTCCACTGCCTCTGCTTGGGATGCTCCCAACTTTCAAGCAGAGGTGAAGTCGCACATCTGTCGGGTTCTAACAGTTTCATAGTGTCTGTGAAACAAGATGGCTTTTCTGATAAGACGAGTTCGACTTTACCTATAGCAGAGCTGACTATTTCTGCTATGTGTTCAGTTGAATCCGCTGCACGAATTTCTGCTATCACTTTTTCCAACGACCGCCAGTACACGATATGCCGCAAATCAAAACTCACACCTTCGAACCATTGCTTTCCTATGGTGCCAGCCACTTGTTCTCCGACAATCGTGGATGGTAAACAGCGGGCTACTAGCGGCAGGAAATGAGGCCATAAATGTCTATCGTCTTCAAATGCGTCGCGAGACCCTGCTAGGGAAAATGGTTGGCAGGGCAGCGAAGCTGTCCACACAGGCCGATTGCCAGGCCATTCTGCTAACCGCAAAGCATGAGCCCAACCTCCGATACCTGCGAACCAGTGTGCTTGTGTTATGCCTTGTAAATCAGCGGGTGAGACTTCACGCATATCGCGGTCGTCTACTACGCCTAATGGGATTAGACCGCGTTCCGCGAGTTCACGCAACCATGCGGCTGCGGGAGGATGAAATTCTGAATACCAGACAGATTCTGACCTCAAGGTAGAACTACTAACATTTACTCGCACCACATTTTTCGCACACATATAAACCTACTCAAACACTCGTGCCGCGTGATAAGAGATTCGCTGAGCCTATAAAAGCGTGTAACAGTTAGAACTAAAGTTTACTTTTTCAGATGTGATTAATAAAGAATATGCTGGATGATATTTGCAAGATGGTGGCTAGGTTGAAGATTGGTCTTAAATATGTTTATCGACCGCGTGGATATAACTAATAAGTCTCAGAGGTTACTATAAGCTATTTATATGGAATTACAACTTCATCCTGAAGAATATGCTTACGAGGATTTGTACGAGGATTCTGTTCCTAAACAAGCTCACGAAAAGCAATGCTCTTCTATTGAACAAATTGCAGTAAAACCTAAGCCTACTTTTTTGTTGTCTTCATGTGATTGGATGGATCAAGCTAACTGTAAAGGCTGCGATATATCACTTTTCTATTGGAATGATATGAATGCACGCGAACGGCAGAGGGTAAAGCAGGTAGCACGAGAGATATGCGCTGATTGTGCTGTGATAAAACCTTGCAGAGAATGGGCTAGGGCTTGTAGGGAAAACGGGTTTTGGGGTGGCGAAACGGAGTGGGAAAGAACATTAGCAGGTTATCCTCCAAAGCTTCCTAGGTAAGCTGCCTTCGGTGATGGCTGAGGTAAAGCAAGTTGGCAGGCTAAACATTTGAAAGACATGTCTACGAACACACATTATTTGGCTGAAAAAGGCCCGTCCTGTGATTTGTTAGAAGACCGTGCTGTCGTGTTTGAACGCCACGATCCTGATCGGATGATGCTAGTTGTCGCTGATGGATGTGGTGGGGGGAGCGATCTCGGTGCAGCCGCAGCTATGGCAGTGCTCGGAGCGTGGCAGGTGTGGGATTCTGCTTCTATCGCTGCAGTAGACAACGCTTATCCTGATCCGCTGCTAACACAAATGTTCGAAGCAGCACATCAAGCGGTGCTTTCAATTCCTAGCATTCACTCGCGCTTGGATTGGGAGAAAGAAGTGCTGAGCGGAGGCGTGGATAGCTATGAGACTTGTAATAAGGTTGAAGAAGACGACTCTAACATGCTGTTAGCCGCCTCATGTGTGTTCCATGATGAGCATAGGCACATTAGAGATAACCACAGTGGTGGATGCTGGGACCCTGCTACTACTATGGCAGCAGCAGTATGGGATGAACGCTCAGGGCTTAGATGGGCTGTTTGTGGTGATAGTTGGCTTTTCGCTGTCGCCCCAGATGGTCGAGCAGTTTGTTTAGAAGAATCTGATTTGAGAATGTACAGTGGCGGCTGTTTGGGTGTTGCTAATCCGCGACCTTATTATGGTGCAGCTCCAGACGCTGATGGTTGGACTGTGATAGGTATGAGCGACGGCGCTTATCCGCTTTTAGGCGATGATATAGAAACAATCCTCGATGCACTCACCTCCACACATCAACACTGTGGAGGGAACACGCACAGTCTTGTAGAAACTTTGATGCATAAGATACGCATTAAAGGGTTGGATGATGACGCTGCAATAGCAGCGTTCACACTGCCAAGGTAGTAGCAGAACCACCACAATTTGGCACTCTGCTCAAACCGCTACCTATGCTATCTGTGACACCTCGCAGGATAATGGTGGTATGAGCCAAAACACTAACCTTCACGCCGCTAAAGAAGCGAAACAAGACGAGTGGTACACCCAGCTTGTCGACATTGAAAACGAGTTGCAGCATTATAAACCTCATTTCGCTGGTAAAACGGTTTACTGCAATTGTGATGATCCTTATGAAAGCAACTTTTTCAAATACTTCGCGTCCAATTTCAACCATCTCGGTTTGAAAAGTTTGATAGCCACCAGTTATGCAGGTTCATCAGTCGCAGCTCAAGAGCTTCCCTTCGCTGGTATCAAAGGGCTAGCAGAGAGAGAGAGAGAGAGAGAGAGTAGCCTACTACGCTGACATACACAGCGTAGATGATTTTAATAAAGATGGTGCGATAGACATAGACGACGTAAGACACCTGCTAGAAAACGACCCTAACTCGGTCAAAGAATTAGAAGAGGGTGGAGACTTTCGAAGCGCTGAATGTGTTGAACTACTAAAACAAGCAGATATTGTTGTTACTAACCCACCATTTTCTTTATTTCGGCAATACTTGCCACAATTAGTTAAGTATCACAAAAAATTTTTGATAATGGGGGATCAGAATAATCTCACGTACAAAGACGTATTTCCCCTTATAAAAAAAGGATTGGTTTGGTTAGGCGTTGAAAATGGCGGCAAAAAATGGTTCCAAGTACCTGATAATTATAATATAAACACTAAATCACGCAAGAAAATCGTTGATGGTATTCAATACTTCAGTAAGGGAAGTATAAACTGGTTTACCAATCTTGATCATAAGAAACGCCACCAACCTTTGATCTTGACTAAACACTGGTCACGGCACGAACACGAATACGAGTATTACGACAACTACGATGCTATCAACGTAGACAAAGTAGCAAACATCCCTGAAGGTTTTGATGGAGTTATGGGTGTGCCGATTTCGTTTCTTGACAAGCACAACCCGGAACAGTTTGAGATACTAGGTATCGCCAACTCCGCTAGATGGATTGGATATGAATGCTTTACTCTCATAGAAGGACGCAAAATATATAACCGCATCCTTATCAAAAAAAGACAGCGATGAAGCACCTAGTCTCACCTACCTATTCTCCTGATAGCAATTCGGGCATAAAGTTCCTCGCCCCGCAAACGGAAACGGCTCACCTTTCCAGTGAGAGCATAAAGCAGTGGCCTGTCTAAGCCTACTATCTCAAACTGTTCCGGGTTGTGCTTAGCGAGAAACGATACTAACTAAAACACCATATTAGAAAGATGTGATTGTATGCAGATTGAACCTAAAACTGTGACTATAGGTGACCTTGTTGATGGGTTTTCTGAGGACCCTGAAACAGATCGTGTGGTTGGCTACGCAGGGCAGTTGAATATTCGTCCTGC
Source organism: Candidatus Poriferisocius sp. (assembly GCA_965221865.1). Taxonomy (GTDB): domain Bacteria; phylum Actinomycetota; class Acidimicrobiia; order Acidimicrobiales; family Bin134; genus Poriferisocius. The sequence goes on along the minus strand of OZ244918.1, from coordinate 12,319 downwards.
GTATCAGCGGGAGTATATTTACGAAGAGAAAGAAAAAGAAGCGCTAATAGATTCGGTGTTACGAGGTTATCCGATAGGCGTTTTGTACTGGGCTGATAACGAGGTTCACACCGATGAAGTGCCTCGCTATGAGATTGTAGACGGGCAGCAGAGAGTGCTAACTCTGGTTCGGTATGTTAACAGCCAATTCTCAATACCAGTCGATGGGACTCCTAAGTATTTTCACAACCTACCAGAATCGTCTCAGTGTGAGTTCCAAGAACATCAGCTAAGTGTCTATGTTTGTAAAGGTGAGCGGGAGGACAGGCTGAAATGGTTTGAACGCATCAATGTGGGCAGTAAACCTTTAAGCGCTCAAGAGGTGCGAAACGCTGTTTACGTTGGGGCTTGGGTGGTTGATGCTAAACGATATTTCAATAAGAACAGTGCTGCTGCCAGTATGTCGTCTGACTATGTGAAAGCTGCCGCTGAGCGCCAAGAACTGTTAGAGGTCGCTATCGGCTGGGCTTGTGGCAGCACATCAGATGAGCGCATCAGAAAACACATGGCCGCACACAGACAAGATAGTGATGCAACATCTTTATGGCAGCATTTCAAAGCGGTGATCGAATGGATAGAAGACACATTCAAACCTCGTCCGCTACTGCAATCTGTGGGACGTAAATGGGGAGAACTGTACTCTAACCATAAAGATGATCCCCGTAACAGAGATGAGCTTGAAGAAAAAATAGCGCATCTGCTCACTTTGCCTGCGATCAGTAGGCGAGAAGGCGTCTACGAATACGTCCTGTCAGGTGAGAAAGATGAAACAGCGTTACACGTGCGGAACTTCCGCAAACAAGACAAAGAACGCAAATACGAAGAACAACAAAAGCGATGCGCCGAGACAGGGGAGGAATTACCTCTCAGGGAAATGCACGCAGACCATATCATCCCATGGAGTGAAGGCGGTGAAACATCATACGAGAACCTTCGAATGGTCAGTCGGAAAGTGAATCTCCATAAAGGTGCTCGCTAACAGTTCGCAACCTCTCTGATGCTGTCTCAGATCAATGTTTCCGCTGCTCTCATCTCATCATCAATTTGGCTAGCAGTAAAAGGTTCGCAGATTTCGCTGAGATTGCTGCACTCCACATTTCCACTCACCTCCGCAGTGCTGCGGTCACGCAAACCAGATGAAACCGCCACCGCTTCGGCTGCCCCGCGGTTTAGTGGGAACACACAAAATAGGTGTCACCAAACCTGTGAGCATAACAGTTCTACGAACACGTTGAGCCCGCCTGCTAGCAGCGTTCTTCAGTGTGATGTGTTCAGCGGAGGATTGAATCGAGAAAACATCGCAGTGTGGTGGCCGATGAAACCTGTGAGGTCGCATCTCAGTCGGTTCTGTGAGAGCACACTGTTCGCAGGTGCTATGGCATTGAGCATTCTCTTAACTGTTTAGATGGTTAGGTGTGAGAGCCCGGTCTAAGCGGTGTTCCACGTTTTTACGCTCATCCGCTATTCGCATGACTGTGAACTACGTCTGCTTGGAAGGTTGCCTTGTTGTGGCATCCTTGAGAATATGGCAGGTAGTCGGTTCGCTAGCAAAACCTCAAAACCTCGGATCGTTGCAACAGTCTGATTGAAACATATGACTGGGCAAAGATACGCAGACAAAATCGCTCAAGACGATCCAGCCGATTGGTCGCAAACCTGCCCTCTAGGTTGCCACGTCTTTTTTGATACTATGAAACGCTCGCTTAAACCTTACGAAATGCACCGCAAAAAAGGTACGCCTATGTGCAAAATGGCTGCCGCTTTACGAAACGCTCATCAAAGGTATTACAATAACCGCTCAGCTACTTTCGCTGTTTGGGATCAAGGAGAAATAGGTATGGTTCGCGGGCGTAACAACAAAGCGATATGGCCTGAAGAGCTTTCATGGGATGCTAGAGCTATTGCTAAACGCAAAGAACGAGCTAAGAAAAACCACGCAGCGTAAACCGATCAAACCTAACTTGTCTTTCGGTTAGATTTGATCTGCAATCCTCACTGCTTCCAGTAACCGCCGTTTAGCTTCGGCACGGTGTTTTTCGTACTCCGCTAGTGTTCTCATCGGATAGCGGGCTAAATAGTAGTTGGCATCCGGTATCGCACCGCCGTCCAGTTCGCAGCGCCGCACCATCCAAGCTACTGGGTCAAGCATTAGGCATAACATTCTTCTTCGGCTTGCAATAGTAAACCTTTAGACATTTCACTCATCTTCCACTTGCTAACGTTTTTTGGGCTTCGTAAATGTGTTCTCGTGCGAGTATCACATTTGCAACAATCTCAGAGGCTTGAGCTTCATATTCAAAACCGATTTCCAAACCTTTCATTTCCACAATGATTAAATGATCCCACACCGCGTTGAGACAGTTTTTCAACGTTTCAAGTTTCAAAACGTCAGCAGCTTCGCTCATTATTACACGTCTTCCATTCCGATAATTTCGGCTATTTCTTCGTCTGTGGCACCTGCTAGACGCAACCAGAACGCGGCGACAAAACGCTCATCTTCGGTTAACGAGTTGCTTGCGTTTGTTATCGCATCGTTAACCAAATCTATGTTGCTCATATTTGCCCGCTTTCAAAGCTGCAAGCAGCATTTGCTTCGTAGCCGCAGTCGTATAAATCAGCTGCATCTTGTGCTTCGCGTAAACGAGGAAATCTTTTACACACATTTTCCCCCTCGTTGGTCAACTCCCAGACTCCTCTTTTGATTCTTTTTAAAATCCAATCGTGTTTCTCATACCAGCCCGGTTCTATTATTTGCCAACAAATTAGAGGATCATCACGATAACCGCTCCTCAACTTTTCAACCTCCCACCATGCCTCTGCTTTGGTGATATTACGCATTGCTTACTTCAGTGAGCAATCTCAAATCTTCTTTCACAGCTTTTTGCGCTTTGAGCACTGCTTTAGCACCATAAGCGCAGGCTAACGCTAAATTTTGATCTTGGTCTTCATCAGCTACATTGCTTGCGGTAACTAAATATGCGGTTACAGATTCTAGGAAACCAGGTATTTCTCTGTTATCACGAGTAAGTAGCAGTTCGTGGAAACACGCAGCAATTGTTTGAGCAAAATTAGAGGGGGTTAGCATTTGATTAGAGATTTCCATACACCTCTATTAAACCATACTCACACTGTGTGTGAGCTGAGTAACGCGGTCTACTGCGTGCGCTCTAAACAGTGTGAAGCATCAGAATAGGATGGCAGTGTGGATACGAAAACGTTGGCGGCTGAACTTGGTGTTACGCCTAAGCAGTTGCATAGTTGGGTTGTCGCTGGATATGGCAATCCGAAATACAGGTCCAGAAATGGGACTTTTAGTGCGAAGCATGGTCAAGGCACACGACAATGGTGGGCTTGGAAAGCTAGACAAGAAGCACGTTTAGCGGTTTGGCTTATCAACAGTGGTTACAGAGTGGACGCTGCGTGGCTGATCGCCGATCTTGTGTACGCAGGTTTTTACCATCGCTATTTTGTTGTGCCATTGAACCACCAGCTGTCGCGTGGTTTCTTTACCGATAGCAAAGAAGAAGCAATAGACAGTGTTCGTGTTGAAGGCGGGCTGCTGTTGGATTTGCAGCAGTTCAAAGAGAGTTAATACTGATTACGCGGCACCAGTGCGATAGTAGAATTTGCTAGGTGAGTGCGAGGACATCGACACGCAATTTTGGGTCAGGATCGAGGCAGAACCATGATGCTAGCGATTTTTACAGTCGTTTTCCTGTCCCACAGATTTCTGAAAGCACAGAAATTCACGTAATCACCGAATTGTTATCACCGCACATTGTGGAAGGTGACAGCAGAGATATGAATGTGGTGCCTTCTAACAGTGTTGGGCTAGTGGTCACTTCTCCACCATATTTCGTAGGCAAAGAATATGAATTGCACGCTCAGAACCAAACCGCTCCTGAAACTTACATTGAGTACTTAGATATGCTCGCCGCGGTGTTCTCAGAATGTGTGCGAGTGTTAGAACCTGGAGGGCGCATAGCAGTTAATGTGGCTAATCTTGGCCGCAAACCTTACAGGTCTCTTGCTTGCGATGTTGTAGCAATTTTGCAAGACAATTTGGGGTTGTTGTTGCGAGGTGAAATTGTGTGGCGCAAAAGCGCTGGTGCTAGTGGTAGTTGCGCTTGGGGGTCTTGGTGCAGCCCGTCTAATCCTGTGCTTAGAGACACAACTGAGAGAGTGATAATAGCGTCTAAAGGCAGGTTTGATAGAGCTAAAACAGTTGCACAGCGAGCATCTGAAGGTTTACCTCACAAGCCGACTATCAGCAAAGACGAGTTTTTAGCGGCTACTCTCGATGTGTGGGAACTACCCGCTGAAAGCGCCACTCGCATTGGTCATCCAGCGCCGTTCCCAGTGTCTCTCCCTGAGCGGCTAATCGAATTGTACACCTTTGAAAACGACTGGGTGTTAGACCCTTTTATGGGCTCGGGAAGCAGTTTGTTAGCAGCACAAAACACTAAGAGAAGAAGCATTGGTTACGAGGTGAAAAGTGAGTATGTGGATTTAGCTAAATGCAGGTTGAACTCTTGAGATAAAACCAATTTTAATTGTTTATTGCTATCACTTTCACAGCGCAAATCACATCATCCACAATGTGGTAAACGCTTTCCCCCGATTCGTATAGAAGGTATGCGACTGCTGCAACTGGTTTATCGTTCCATTTCACAATATCCCATTTACCTATCAGCCATGCAGGTTGCTCATCTTCATCAGTTTGAACCACTTTCTTCCATACAGCCCCTGAGGGATAATGTGTTAGCCATTCCTCTAGGTTCTCAACCCAAGTATGGTTGATGGTCAATCGACCTGTTTCACGTACGATAACACCAGTCATCTGGCCTCCTGATTGCGGGTTATTTACTAAGACATTACCTAAGGTTCGGTGCCGCGTGATTAGACTCTTTTTGCAGCTAACACATGAGTGTTTTGGCTTCTGTTAGCATCAGAAAACATGGAGTTACGAGACATCATTTCCATAGCATCGCGACGTTGGATAATGGGTGAATGCAATACTGTGCCACTTGTAAAACAAGGTGTGGTGTCGCTTATTATCAATAAGTTGGGATGGGATACTTTTGATCCGCTTAGAGTCTTAACCGACTTTGCGGTGGACGGCAAGCGTGTGGATTATGCTTTGGCATTCGATGAGCCCATGGTGTTTATCGATGTGAAACGATCAGGTGCTCTAGGCGGCAAGGATGATCTCAAGTTGATGGATGCTGCTGTTAGTAATAACGCTGCTTTTTTGGTGGTAACAGATGGAGGGTATTGGGATTTTTATTTGACTAAACCTTCAGCATCTGAATACTCTGACAGATGTTTTGCGCATATTAATCTGATAAACGATGCCTACGATAAATCGGCTAATGTATTGCAAAAATTTCTTAGCAGAACAAGTCTAGCGGATGGGAGCAGTGCTAGGGCAGCAGAAGAAGCTCATCAAGCTATTGTGGCTAAAGAAATGTCGCGCACTCAAATTGTTAATGCGTGGGAGACTTTAACTAGCAATCCTGTCAACGATTTGCTGGTAGAGCTAGTATCTGAGGAAGTGGAGAGGCTCGGCTATCAGAGACCTGATATTGAGGATGTGAGCGCTTTCTTTTCAGAGCATCTAGTTCAAATTCGTGAAGCTGCATTGCTTGAAAATAGTAGCAACGCTAAGACTAACGGCGTTGCGAGCAGTAAGCGGAAGAGGAAGGATAGTTGGCGTTTAAAAAAGGTTATTCTCTTCGGAGAATCGCTGGAGTTTGACTCTTTCAATGATGCTTACTGCACAGTTATCCAACGTCTAGCGGAACGCTCACCTCTATTTTGCGAGAAATTGGCGGCGCATCCTGAAGCATATTCTCGGGATAGCAGGAGATTTCTAAGCCTCAAACAAGACGAAGTGACACTTGGCAAGGACTATCGCAACACGGTTCAAATGCCTAACGGATATTGGCTTCTAGTACATGGCAGCATAGAAAACAAATGCGTGCGGTTGTGGTTAGCTTGCCATGTTGCTGGTATTAGATGGAATCAAGACCTCGTGCTGGAGTTCTATGACCGAGATGGGGAAAGTGCTAACACTGCTTTTCTCAACAGACTCGCCAACAAAAGACCATCTCAAATCACATAATCTGGCAGCACCTTACTAGAGATGCCTGAGCTGATATCAAGATTAAGTCGGTTGATGCTACTGAAAACTGCTTAAAAGTGCAGTCTTAGAGCGTTTAAGTGTTATTTAAGGAGTTTTCTGAGCTGAGAGCGCTTGTTTATCGGATTTTAGTGATTTCTAAGCGGATGAAGAAATGTAGACCCGGCGCTAGGTGAAGTGAGTGCATTTTGACGCCGGGTGGTTCACATAGTACAGCGGAGTTATTGATTCGAGGGGACTGTTGACATTAGGCCAGTGGAGGGATTAGAGCCTGCGATTTTATACCAGTTTTCATACCACACTGTACGTGCCATAGCGATTTTCTTGTCGATGAAACAGTGCTGGGACTGCGTGAACTGGAGCACGAGTTTTAGACGCTGAGTTGAAACCGCTAAAAAGCGTAATCCCACCGATGTGGACGCATAAAGCTCGGTGGGATTACTACTTGGAAATAGGCAACTGAACATCACCTACCTCAGTTAGTGTACCAGTTCGTTGGCGATACTATGGACACAGGCAAGCTTGCAGCAAATAGACCACGTGTTTTGATGATGTTTCCTGTGAAGAACGTTTTTGCGCTAGCCTATGATTATGGCTTTATTTCGTAAAAAACAACAACCTTCAGAAAAGACAATTTCTTTACCATCTAACCCAGTGACAGGAGATGCAGCTATCACTGTGCTTCCTTCTAACTGTTTAGAGGGCGGAGCTGATGAACTGGCTTACAAAGATGCGTTTGTAGCGTCTTTAAGCGATGATGAGCAGGTCAGAGAAGAAGGTGGTCGGGCTATGGCAGCGTTAGGTGTATCGGAGCAACGTTTTTCTCTAGGCTGATCGGCAGTTTAGAGGCGTTCTCACCTGAGGCAGTTCAACAATAGCAGTATTCCTAACTTGCAGAACAGAGGTTGGTTAGAACCGGTCTACTCTCGTAGGCATTTGGATCAGCCTGAATCCATGATCGTTGATGCCTTTACCCTTTTCAGTGATTACAAGTGGTTTCATCAGCTGCCCAGGAGCGTGCGACCTTGCGGACAAGTTTGTTTGAGCTTCGGAGGGAAAGTGAAATGCTATTTCAGTGTTTTTAGGGAAAGCTTTTAAGCCTTGCTGGAATCGTTGAGCATCCAGACAGCACATAGTGGTGTCATGCTCTGACTGCGTGGTAGATATACCTTCGCTTGTGGTTTGCTTAGCGTATGAGTCTGGCTGGTAAGGTATAGGCGGATTTTGGTATCTGCTTACAAGTTTGAAAGCTCCGCTGTCATCTTTTTGTAATGCTATTATTCCTATATTATGCTGCTTTATTGCAGGGGATTCAGCGACCCACGCAGCCGCTTCAGGGTTCATACTGCATGCTTCTAAATATTCTCCGCGTATCAAATTGTCAATATTAGGAAAATCGGCTTTCATAGCGACTGCTTGCAGTGTGACGTTGCCGCATTTGAGGCTCACCACACCAGGGTTACCTTGCAGATGCGGCGGTTTCGGATACTTCTCACGCCATTCTTTTTCCGATTCTGTCAGTTCTTCAATGGTTTTTTCGCGCGTTGCAGCACCGAACTCTACGACAGGTTGATTTTTAGACCCCACTAAACGTCTAGCCGCTTTCGTGAACGACGCTAACGCTGGAGTTGGAATGATTGCTCTAACATCTGTTAGCGGCACTGGCGAAGTTGAGATGCCAGCACTATAAGAATCGGTGACCATCATTTTACCTTGCGGCTCGTTGTCGTCTGAGGTGATAATCGCAGATTGCAGGAGAGGTAGATAAGCAGTTTTGCTTTTGCTGGCGAACTGTATTGGCGTAATCCAATTCTCCCACTGCTCTAATGTAGGTGGTTGAGCCGCCCAGCAAGATTCGGTGACTAGGTTTGGATCAGATTTGTTTTTGATGTATTCAGGCGTGTCTTGATGGGGGATGTGTGTATCAGCGCCTAAATACAACGCTGTAGCTTCTTGTTGGTCGTCCCATTCCAACACTGATTTATGGGCTCTAGCAGCTTTCGTGAACGCTTTCTTGTCTACCACGATATCTATGTCTGTTTGATGTTTCTGAGGGTTTGTGGGGTTAGCGGGGTCTAAAATTGTGAGACACATTTGGCTTGTAGCAACCGAATATTCAGTGCCTTCCGCAGTGCGTTTAATGCGAAGTTCCTCAGCATCAGGAAAACCCGTTATCAGCGATGCGATTTTGTTGGCAGGCAACGGTTTAGCTTGTTGGCCGCCTGCCAGATTGACTGGAGACGCTGGAGGCACTGAGGCTTGCCTGCTGGGACGTTCAGCGAATTTGCCTTTACGACGAGGTTGCGTTTTAGCGTGGCTGCTGAGTTTTTGTTCTTTAGTCTGTGCCATGCTTGAGAGGATGCCCCCACATACAGTGCTTGGATATCACCTAACTTTTCTTCCCTACAAGGTAGAAGAAATTGCATTGATTGAGAGCGAACAAGCTCTACTGAGCGGTCAGTGATCAGTAGCAGGTTGTGGTGCTTTGAATTCTGTAGGTAGCAAGGCTTGCAGGATTGAGCGGTTAGCGTGTTCTTGGATGATCCATATTTCTTCAACAGAGGCAATGTCTGCCACTAGGTATGCTGCGACTATTGGCCGGTGTCTAGAATCTGTGCTAAGGTGTTGTGATCTGTGTTGATCTGTCTTTGCATGATTCTAGTTCACGCTTCGTTGACGGTTGCCTGACCGTTGCCACGGACAGGACTTATATCGTCTCCACGTCTTGGCTGCACCTCAACCATAACAACATAATAACAACCATAAACCCAAAAAGCAACTAACAGTTACAAGCCCTTCATCCGCTTCGTACGCTTCAGTATTGGCTTCGGCTGTTTCAGCGTCGACTTGTCCCCAGTCTTGTACTAGGAAAGCTGCTAACGCTTCGCAGAATGCAGACAACAGTTGAGGATTGCTGATGCACTCAGATATACCTGAGGTTAGTTGAAGTGTGAAGCCTTGAAATTCGTCTGAGAGTATTATTCAGTTTCTTCTGTGCTAGTAACAGGTGTTGTCAGTGTTCTCATCGTGTCCATTTTGACTTTCACAGCTCTGGTGAGTTCACCATCGTTGTTGATAGTGTGGTTTACCCCTACAACTTGTGCTGTGCATTCAAGTGTTAGCCATTCACCGATTGTCGGGCAGCCGTCAGGTTGATCGTCGACTTCGGTGATCGACCCTCCCGCTGTGAACGTGATGTGGTCGGGGATAGTACCTTCAAAAGAGGGAAGCGGTTTTACTTTTGTCATGACACCAATTTAGGAGGACCCGATGCACTCCTAACCGCAGCAAATCATCTCAAGTGTTACAACTTCTTTGAAGATGATACTTCATAAATAACGGTGAATTACCTCGCAGTCAACGCTTTGACCGGCAGGCTCCTTTATGGCCTTTCACGATCTAGCTACACACAAATCGTGTACAGCAGATCGTTCACGGGTATGCGGGGACTCTAACAAGTCAAGCACTGTCAACGATATAGGTGCGTACAATCCTTCTTGCCCAATCCAATAACTTGCTGCCACCTGATCGCTATGCACAGATACTTGGACCAGCTTTGCCCAAATATCATCAGAGACCACATGGGTTACAACCTCTCCTAGAGGGTCAAGGGTCAAAGCACTGCATGGATGATCGTTTGATTCCTCTGATGCAGTTGTGTGTGACAGGTAAATTTGGGCTTCATTTGGTAGCGGAGGGAGTGACGCTCCATACAGTTCACCAGCATGGATGCCACCAATCACAATATTCGGATGGCCTAGCATCTCTTGCACAACTTCTGTAGTACCATTCCACCGCGTAATCGTGCTGCGATTGCGACAAGTGTAAGGGTCTAAATCGTGGACTAGCTCTAATCTGTCAAACTTCCCAGCGAAAATATCTTTCCACACGCGCGCATGGGACAATGGACGTCCACCAGTCGGTTTCCGCCCCAGCAGCACAGCCTTCACGTGTATCCCTGATACGAACCAAACCCCTGCTCGTTTCATCGCTGGCAAAATACCTTGATACACGTATCGTCTTACTTGTTCTGTGCTTACTGACAGAATGTCTGCGGCTTCAGCAAGTGTGAAAGTATATGGTGTTATTATCACAACACCATTATAACAAGTGTTACATCCCACGCGTTTTAAGATTACAGGACGACTAATTCCACCTATTTCCTGCACTTGTTGATGTAACCGCATTACACGCGGTGCCAGCAATTCTCTAATCTATGGGAATGGAGAAACCGCAATTAGGGTCATCTCAGCAGATCGTTACTGTGTTAGATATTGAGGCTACCTGCTGGAATGATGGCAGCCATAAACGCTCTGAGATGGAAACCATAGAAATCGGAGCGGTGCAAATAGCCTACGACATGTCGCTTCAAGATAGTTTTCAGGCATACATCAAACCTGTGGTACACCCCAAACTAAGCGATTTTTGCGTAAAACTCACTCACATCACACAACAACAAGTTGACAACGCCCGTCCGTTTTCAGCGGTTTTCGCGGAGTTCATGCAATGGGCTGAACATTCAGAGCAAGTCGTCTGCTGGGGACGTTTCGACATTAACCAGCTAGAACAAGACCGCATACGCCACGAAATAACCTCTCACACATGGCTGCCAAGCAGACACTTCAACTTGAGGGAACCAGCAGAAAGCTGTTTAGGTGTACCATTCCCTTGCATCTTCGTTGCGACATGTACAGTTACTGCCTTGCATTCATCTAATTTGCTGCGATGTCTAATAATTCTTTGAACATGTTCTTGTTGAAATAACGTTGTGGTTCGTGTAACGCAGCTTGCCAGCACAAATTTTTACGCACAGTCCCACCAATAGCCCCTCTGCTTTTGTAGCACGCATAAGTGTCCAATGCTTCTTGCCAAGACACTTCTGCCCATTCATCAAAGCATCTAACTGCTTCTAATAAAGAAGCTTCCAAAGCGTTCAAGGGTAAACGTTGACTGTTTGAGCGCGATCTGTAAACGACACCCTCAAGATTGATGCTTGGAAGGTTGCCCACCATGGCAATAACAGTACGCATTGGCACTTGAGTGGTCCACGATAATCTGTTCATAATGCAAAACTCCGTGTAACCCGCCCCAGGTCCTGCTAACAGCCACACCAGAGTATCACCAGCATCTTGCGGTAGCCCTCGTTCTATCTGATAGTCCTCTTCAACGCGACAGTAAATACCACGCACAGCTCTTCGCGCAGGTGCCAGTTCTTGCTTGCATAACCTTGATAACGCCATTTTGACTGCTGCAGTCGATTTCTCTGGGAATGCAGCCTGTGCTTCAGCGAGGGTAAACAGGGTCGCTTCAGGTTTCTCTGTAATCCATTCTTCTAATGTTTGTTCTGGCATGCGGCTTATTCCTATATTGGTTACTAAATCGTGTCTACTACTAAATTACAGCATAGTCAGCCAATCTTGTATTCGGTTTGTTGAGGGTGTTGCGTTTGCCGGGGAGGACTCGGATTGTGGTTGAGCATCGGGAGCGTTTGACGGGTTTTGGGTTTGAGTTGTTGGAGGCTTCGTTGGTGGGTCGTGGTGGTGGGGTTGTGGTGATGGATGATGAGGAACTTGAGGATGATCTTGTGAGGGATGTGACTGAGGTGTTGACTTTGTTGTGTGCGCGTTTGTATGGTCGTCGGTCTGCTGCTCGTAGAGCGCAGAGAGCGTTAGCGGCTGCTGGTGAGGGTGTGTCGTGACTCGCTGGCGGTCGGAGGGTCCGTTTGTGGTGCCTGCCCCGTCGGGTGCGACTGTTCGTACAAAGGTTCATGCTTTTGGTGATGATGCCAGCGTGTTGAGGCAGGTCAAATCCGATCACTCTTCGTGTGGGTGATCAGTTCGCTTTAGCGGTTCGTAATATGCAAGCTTCGATTGATCGTTATCGGACAGAGATCAACAGGATCGAGAAACGTCTTCGAGTGCCGGTCGGGCAGCGGCAGGGTCGTGTGCGAGGGTTCGCGTCTGTAGGTGAACGTTGGCAGAAGCAACGCCGGTTGCAGAGCCTGAAAGCGCGTGAAGCTCAAACATCTGCTGATCTGCAAGCTGGTCGGGTGTCGGTGTGTAAGGGCGGTAAAGAGCTGGCTAACAACCGTCATCATCTACAAGAATGTGGTCTAACGCTTCAGCAATGGCGTGAACA